>NZ_STFF01000002.1 GCF_004834005.1 Niastella caeni | reverse complement strand
GCCGTACGCACTGGCTTTATTTCGGAGATGACGCTCGTACTCATATACAGCTATTCCCTAATCCAGCGTCTGATCAGATAACGATCCAGTTGTCCCGTTCTCTCAGCCGAAAGGCGACGGTGAAGCTAGTTAGTTACCAGGGACAGGTTTTACATGCTTATGAATTGAATAATATCGGTCAGTCGTATAAACTGAATCTGCCCACGCTGGCCAAAGGGGTATACCTGGTACTCATAGAGGGAGAGGAGATGCGTGAGCATGTTAAGCTCATGATACAATAATATTTCGAACGAAAAAACGCCTTCAAATTCAACAATTTGAAGGCGTTTCAGTTAATGGCAGCCAAACGATCACCTGTGAACCAACGCTAAATCATCCGTATTCAATAATGGCAACATGGGAACCCCGCCTACCGCTCTATACAATAGAGCAGACAACCTGTAAAGAGAGCTAATGGTAACCGTAGCACATATCGCAATTATCCCCATTCACTGTAACCTGGGAAGCAACCATTAATGGTAACTGAGTAAAATACAAACCTGACTGTCTTTTATCAGCGCCAATAAGAAATAACACTTATATTTAAATTATAATTAATAAATAAACTTTCCTTTCCATGATCCCCTTCATGAAATTTTTAAGCGCCACCAATTGCCCGCTTTATCGTTTTTCTTCCAGCGGTTGCCTGTCATTAACCTGCCTGATTGCATTCACCGGCGGGCTTAAAGCCCAACCATTTTTGGGAACAAATTCTTTTGCAACAGCCAGCACGGTTACCCTGGCAGCAACTGGAGCCTGTACCTCCGACCGTACTGTTACTTATCTCGGTTTTCAGTTTACCCTTCGCTCGGGCGTCAATTGCGCCATGAACAATGCTACAGGCAGCGGTAGCGACGGGCATATTAATTTTATTACAACCCCGCTAACAACGGGTATCTGGCAGGAAGCACGCATTGGTTCATCAGACGGAAGTGAGTTCCGCTTGAACAATTTCCAGTTTGCCGTATTGACAACTCCCTTTGTAGGCAAAACCATAACAGTTACCGGGTATAGAAACGGCTCAATGGTGTCGGGCGCTACCGCGGTATCTTCGGCTATAACCGCAACCGGGTTAACCAATACGGTGACTGTAGACGTTAGCGCCAATGCAGCTTTTTCCAATGTTGATGAAATTCGCCTGGTGCCATCCGGAAGCGATGCACAGGGCACGCTTTCCATTTTGTTGATGACGCTTGCAGCGCCGTCTACTTTACCCCTGCATTTTGTAAAGGTACAGGCAGCGGCTACCTCAACCGGTGTAGCTGTTCAGTTCTTTACAGCAGAAGAAAGCAATGTTAAGGAGTACGAAATACAGGTAAGCGCCAACGGCAGCGATTATACAACACAGGCCATTGTTCCGGCGAAGAACGGTGCGAATAACAGTTATCGCGCTGTTATCAACAGCCTGCCGGGTAAAAATTATATCCGCATTCAATCGACCGATATTGATGGTTCAAAGAATTATTCTTTTGTTATGCTGGTGGGTTCAAAGCAGAACCTGGAGATGGAAGTTTTTCCCAACCCCACAAAAAGGACCGTATTTATTACCGGGGCCTATAATCTGCCGTTTGTATTGTTCGATTTACAGGGCCGGATCATCCGAAGCGGCCGGGTTACAGATGGATCGCTGGATGTGGCAGATCTGCATGCCGGTATGTATTTGCTTCAGATAAACGGAAAAAGCTTTAAACTACAGAAAGAATAACCTGTTGTTCAGGGTTCGCCATGGGCAATAGCTCCATAAAAGAGGCACCCCAGGTATGCCTGAAAATCAAAAAGCCTGCGAACTGAACGATTTCGCAGGCTTTTTAGTTGAATATTGTGCAGCTATTGTTCCGATGTTAGCAGGGTGCAACCCCGCCTATTTTTTTAGTTTGCTTTTAAAAAACTCAATTCGCTTTTTATATTCTTCTTCACTTTGTTGCTTCGTCTTTAAATCCCACTCGGTTCTTTTTTGGTCTAATGAAATAGCAAGAGTAGCACAGTCAATCGCTTCTTTATATTTCATTTGTTTCTCCAGGATGTCAATTTTTTGCCGGTAGTACCAGGATTCATTTTTCATTTTAATTGCTTTATCAATGAGCATTAGAGCCCTGTCCAAATCCCTGTTCAGGAAAAAATAATACTCTGCTGCCGTAGAATACTCGTCAGGATCCGTTGACTTGTCTGTGAATAAATTTTGTTGTATAAAGTCATTCACAACTTTATCAGTTTCTGTTTCTACCTGAAATGAAATTTGGGTCTTCTCCCATGCTATGTAAACAACAGCATTGTTAGGTACCACGTCAATGTCTATTGTCAATGACTCGTAAAACCGGTTTGTTGACTGCGGCTTTGCTTTGAAACGAAGTAAATCTTTTCTTTCGTCATAAGAGGCTATTCCATATAGCGATGTGTCACTATTCAGGATTACAGTCCATTCCTTCGCATTTGGGATCGTAAAGAGCGAGTAAGTGCCTTGGTTTATTTTTATATTGTTAATAATAACAGGCTTGCTGAATGTGATCTTTGTACAATTCCCTGCCCCGGTCCTCCATAATTTTTCATATTTAACCAATTCACCAAATACTTTACGCCCCCGGGCTGCGGGGCGCTCATAGTCAACGGTGATGTTTGTGAGTCCTATCGTTTGTTCGATCCTTCCCTTCGGGCTTAAACCAGGAAAGATTGACTGAGAAAAGGAACTGGTTGACGTTACTAAAAGAACGAATGTTAAAAGTGTCTTCATTTTGTTTTTTGAACAGCTAACTTTCAATTGCACCACACCTGCTATACTTGCATTTCTACTAATATTTACTGCAAGCAGGAAACAATATTACAATTTATTCCTCATGATACTTACGTGCTTCCTTTTCGGAACAAGTCAAATACCTGGTGGGTTCTTTTGTGTAGGGTTCAGATATTACAATTTTACTGCTTAAAGACAAAGTGGTATTGTCAAATATTTTTAACTGGTCGAACCAGTTCTTTATTTCACTATACTTTTTTACTTCACCGGAGAATGATTTGCTGTCATCATCGGGTCTTATAAAGAGCAGTTTATCCGCCTCATAGTCTTTAGACATCAACTCATAAAAGGAAGTCACCATGGCGCCATAGTTCAGCATATGTTTACCCCATTTGTCAAAATAATTTTCTATTGAAAAAGAATCTTGTTCAAAAAAGTAACCTTTATAAAGGTGGCGGTCCTTATAAAGCAGTTGACCCATCGTAGTCGAACCGTAAAATATACTTTGTTTGTTGTTGTTAAAGTTGGGTAATTGATCGGTAAAAGGAATAATGTCAATTTCAATGTACTGCACAAAGAATCTTTTAATTCATTGATGACTGGAACATCAGGCCGCACTAAATGAAAATGTGAAAGCCAACAGCGTTCATATTTCCCTGAATTTCGATGGTGCCGACCAACTTGACAAACAAAAGCTCACAGCCATTGCCGATACTTACATGCAACAATGCCCAGGGAGTGCTGTATGGCATCACCTATATTGACCACCGCAATCAGTGTGATTTTAATGGTAGTGATATTGGAAAAGAATATAGTGCAAAGGCCATACAGGAACGCTGTTTACGACAGGTTGAACAACCTGAGCAAACTTTAAAACCGAAGCAAATTTTACAACAGAAATCCCAATACCAAACTATTAAGGAAAAACCGAAAGTCCTTAATAAAAATACAACTCCAAAAAGTAGCATCCTGGATGATGATTTTAAACACCAGGCTATTGAAAAAGCGGCCGACCTGTTGACTACTTTAAACCAACAAGAACAAACCGATAATCATACGCTGCCAGAATGGATAAAACGTCAAAAAAAGAAAAAACACCGGCATCGCTTGTAGATTTTAAAGTCCCGGATTGAAACATCCGGGACTAAACTTAACGGGTTAGTCTCTTAACCGACCCACCCTGCATATGTACACATTACTCCCTCGCTACATTTAAAGCGTTTTATAAATTTTTTCCAATAAAAAAACGAGAAAAACACCTTTTTATAAAATGGATTTTATATGTAGTCTAGTGTTTTATTAATGATATAAATTTCCTTTTATTAAACATTACTCAACTCATTGTTATGGAATGGAAATTCAGAAAAGATTTTCAAGTCATGCCAGGTATCTATTTAAAATACGGCAAAGGAGGAATTCATACCGAAATCAAACCCCTTGCTACTGACATAGAATTTGAAACCGAAAAACTGAAGCACAGTATTCTTAAACCTTACGAAGCACAACATGAAATCAAAAGTGCATCCATTGACAAATTAACATCCAAAGAACTGCAGGATTTTAAAGCATTGTTATTAGCCTCAGATAAGGCTTCAAATGAAACCAGTTTAATTTTAACCACAAAAACTACACTCCTAAATAATCATACACAAAAGCTAACCAACCTAAAAAAAAGCTTTTTTAAGTTTCTATTCAAAAAGAAGATTAATCTAATGGAACAAGATTTACCATTATTAAACGAAGAAGTCGAAGAACTAAAAGAGCAATTACGATATTCTTCTGTACAATTAGAGATAGATAGCGAAGATACATTCGCTGATCTTTATAAAAATGTAAAGAAGGCATTCAGCCTGCTAAACAGTTCTCAAAAAAAATGGGATTTTACAAGTTCGCGACAAACCAATCGTATCGCAGAAAGAACTTCCGCTGCAAACACAATAACCAGGTCTGAGATTAAAATTTCGGAAAGGCACCTACCAATAATACGAACAGAGGTACCTGCCCTATGCTTTCATAATATAAACGGAGGCGATCTGTTTCTATACCCAGGATTCTTGATAGTATATGAATCAAATGCTGATTTTGCAATAATAAGTTACACAGATCTCAAAATTGATTTCAATCAGGTTCGCTTTATAGAAACAGATCCGATACCGGCTGACACCAAAGTAGTGGACAAAACATGGTTTAAAGTCAACAAAGATGGGTCTCCGGACAAACGATTTTCCAATAACTACCAAATTCCAATAGTAGTGTATGGAGAAATACACTTAAAATCATCATCCGGCTTAAATGAAGTCTACTGCTTTAGTAACACAGAACTAACAAACCTATTCTATATCGCCCTAACTGAATATATTGATGCAATCCAGAAATCACAAGCATTAATCAATGAATTTAAATGAATTGCAGTTTCCAAATTCTTTACCATGGAATTAAACGAACCTTCGTTATGGTTTTTCCTTTCGAGGGCTAAGTAGTCTATCTTGTCACGCATAATGGTATTGTTATATAAGATTCAGGCAACCCTACTTTCTTCAGAAACTCTGTCGCCATTTTTCTTTTTTTAACAAAGTAGGGATCATTGGCATAATCGCTAACCGACGTATTACTGGCTACCTTGGATTTAGCCTTTATCTTTTGTTTATTTATTTTACCCATCATTAATCCTGATTAAATTAATTTTCTTAGTTGATCACTATCTGGCAACACCTGCTGTATTTCTGCTGGCGGTTCACTTGAGTTCATAAATGTGGCAACTCCCATCGGCGTATTCATGTTTCTGATAGAGTATTGTACAATTGAATTCTGTTTTTCTTTGCAAAGAATGATGCCAATACTTGGAAGTTCATCTGGAAGTTTTATTTTGTCATCCAGCACATTCAGGTAAAAATGTAATTGACCTGTGTACTCTGGCTTGAAACGGTCTTTTTTAATTTCAAAAGCTACCAGCCGTCGAAGAATACGATTGTAGAAAAGTAAGTCAATTGAAAATTCATGACCGTCAACATCGAGACGAAACTGATTACCAATAAAAGTAAAGCCTTTTCCCATCTTCAGAATAAACTCGGTTATATTGGAAACGATGCGATGCTCAATTTCGCCCTCGTTATGATCGTCGTCTAATTGAAGATAGTCCAACAGGTACTTATCTTTAAATAGCTCCGCAGCGGTAGTACTGTCAATGGCGTCAATTGTTGCATCAAAATTATGGTTCAGCTTTCCGATTTGCAGAAACAAGTTCTCTTTTATATGATGTTCGAGTACAGAAACTGACCAATACTCTTCCGCAGCCCTTTGTATATAAAACATTCGCTCTTCCTGCGCTTTACATTTATTAAGCAGAATTAAGTGGTGTGTAAAAGTAATAGAGAAAAAATTTGATAAAAGAGAATCCTCCATTTGTATGGTCGCAGTATTCCAACTGTCAGCCTTAACACCTTGTAATTGGACCGTCAGCAACGGCCCAATTATATCACTTTGTTTATCAGCACTTTGCAATTGGACCGTCAGCAACGGTCCAATTGGATGGCTTTCATATGCCGTATAGAATTGTCGCATTTTTTTGAGGCTACTAGCAGAAAACCCTCGTAAGTCGGGCATTTGCTCTTTTAAATCACTTGCTATTTGTTCTAACACTTTATCACCCCAATTTTGCTCAGTGATTTTATCATAAAGTAGTTTACCGACATTAAAATATAACATCAGTTGCTCACGGTTAACTAGCCGAGCGGCAATGTAACGACTGTGCGAAATTCGAACTTTAAGATCTTGTAATAACTGCGTATAATGTTGATTAGTTTCCATATTATTGATTATTGGTATTATTAATTAAAACAACTTAACTACCCTTCTGTACTAACCGAAATCTATCCAATTTTATCCACAGCTCCCAGTAAACGAAGCATTCAATTTTGTAGGATAATTTAATAGAGCACTATAGCGCAGCTAGTATACTAACACTAAATAAACTTACTTTTCAACCCCTTCATATCCTCCCCTATCTTCTTATCCAGGATCTTCGCATAATGCGGTGTAGTTCTTAGGTTCCGGTGGCCCAGCATCTTTGATACCGTTTCAATGGAACTGGACGAATTTGTTTCCATTAAAACATATACAGATCTGAATGCATATTTGAAAGATAAATTTATTAAAGACAAGAATAATTATTTCTTCTTAGACGAAGTGCAGGATTTCGCTCAGACAGCTGACGAATAAAACCGAGCAACAGAATATAACATCAATTACATTAACTTTATTCATCTGTGATTCGGGCTGAACGATCATGGAATACCGCCACAGTACCAAGCCCTGGCCGTTGTGCGAAATTTTCGATAAACCGTAATATGCAAAAGCAATGACCCTCGATGAAATATTAAAGAAGTATAAGGCAATTGAGATAGCGCCATTCGACCCTTTCAGCAATGCCAAGTTATTTGACAATATCCTTCATGGAACAAAAAGGTATAAAAGGCAGCTTATAATAATACTTGAAACAAAAATCAGTAAGCAAGACACACAAGACCTGGAGTTTTATTTAGCTATTGCACATCGGGATGGAATGGACGAAACCTACAAACCGATTTTAAAGCAACTTGTTCTTGCCAAATGGCATGACTATCATGAAGACGTGGTGGATTATATCCGTGAACTCAAGGACGATGATTTTACGGATGATTTGTTCACTGTTGCTGTCACGCCAGAACCTTATAGGCAGTACGACGATGAATTAGAAGCCACACTGAGGAAGTGCGTACATGCGCTAAAGGCAATCAACTCAAAAAAAGCAAACGAACGGTTGGAACAACTGAGTGCTTTAGGTAACAAGAACGTCCAATATGCTTTGGAAATGTACCATTGAAAATTCATACAATAGGGAGTTTGGCGCAAGCAGGACAATAGAACGAAGTATCACCAACTGGCTCAATACTCGGCAGCAATGCGAACCTTTCCCAACGCTGTTGCGCAAAAGAACCGTTTTTTTATACCGCGGGTATGCCAGCCTAACCAATACTTCGAACCCATTAATTATTTGATAGTCAAAGTTTTAATTCAAGAAGGGGCTAATCAAATAAAAATCATTCGAACACAAAAAAACCTTCAAATCCAAAGACTTGAAGGTTTTTCCAATTTTCAGCGGAGAGAGAGGGATTCTCGGTCATACCTTTTTATCTTATTAACTTGCTCATTTGCAACGCCTTCCAAATTTTAATTTTGTTATTCTTATGTGTTTTGTGCCGGATTTAGTGCCGGGTTTATGAATTCGCTGAAAGCCTTATTGGACAAGGGCTTCGCGAGTTTCTTATATTCATTTTTAATAGTTTTTTTGTTGGTTAATTTGAAAATTTAAAGCCTTTTATTAAGAAGTAACGTATACAGTTCTTCTTTACGCTGCTTCTTTGTTTGTGTCTTACTGCCATCTTTATTCGTAGGGTTTACACGTATTAAAAACGGGTTGTAGTCTACTTCCCTTTTGGGGTCTGTAATGGGATTCCAGCCGTTCTGTAAATCGAACTCAATTTCTTTGCGAAGTTCTGCAATAGCGGTGAGCCTGGCGCTCAACTCCATTATTCGGTTAATGCCTTCCCGGCGTTTATACCTATGTATTTTTCCTTCATTTTTGAAACGAAAGAACACATACCAATCTTTTGATAGGTCATTATTATGCCGGCAAATGACTGGTGTTGTATAACGCTTCTTCTTAAAAGAAGGCATATTTTCTTCTTATTTGCAAATATAGGCATTTGGATACATATATGTATCCATAAAATTTTATCAGTAAACGATTTTTGGCCGGTGAAAAATCCGGCATCAATAAAAGCGTTCGCAACACATCTAAGAGTACTTAGGGAAAAAGCCGGTATGTCCCAACAGGAGTTGGCTGATACAGCCGAAGTATCAAAGATTACAATTCAGCGGATTGAAAATGCAAAGTACAGCGTAACATTGGATACGCTAATTTCTATTGCAGAAGCACTAAACGTACCATTAAAAAAATTGGTTGATTATTGAGCAACTATTTACCTTTTAATTACTAATGCCTAACAATTACGGTGTAAAGTTTATTATTTGCCTAGAAATGCTTTTTGTTACCTCCCATAAAATCACGGCATCTTTAGGTTGCATTATTATGCCATGTGATTTTTCCTTAAAAGGATGAATATAATTTCTATAGTCACGCAAAACCTCACCTATATCTTTTTCAGTTTGGGAAATCCAACCAAGTTCATGAGCTACATCAATATAATTGCGTAAAACCCATTCCTTAAATTGTAAAGCGGTTCCGGTTTTGTCTTTCGGGCAACTACTTGCAGTAAAAACTTGCCTTTTATCTGAAAATTGTAAAAACCTTGTTAGAAGCAAGGATTCGAGCAACCCTCCCATCATTACCGTTGCAGATAATGGTGCTTTACTGTTCACACAAATTATACATTCACTCCACCTTCTTTCAAGTATGGTGACCATATCACTATCTCGAACAAGCGCCATAAAATCCGGAGCCTTATCATTACTGGCATTTTTTGTATCCGCCAGTTTAGTTATCGTTTCCGATCGTACTGAGGAAAGATAAGTTTTTAAATCTTTTAAATTTGTATCAAATTTTTTTCTTGAGCCAGATTTATCGCTTAGTGCTAAAATTTTTCTATATATGTTATCAATTACACTTAAAGATTCTTCCCCTATTATATTTACAAGAGGCATTCTGTGATTATTAAACCAACTCAAAGATGTGGCCTTTATTATCGCTTTTTCATCAGCACTCTTTACCTGTACTGCTTTTACTTTTTTCAAGATCGTTCTAAGCCTATCAACCTCATTAATGCATGCCTCAATCGTAGATTGTGCGTCGTTCATGTATTATTTTACTTTTTCTTACCTGCTTTTTTTGAACTCTTTTTAGTTGCGGCCCTTTTACTATTTGACTTTCCATTGGCAGAGGGCATTGTCATAGCAACTAAATTTTCGCCCACAGAGTTTATTTTGTAGGTCCCATTTTCTGCCCCTTTATCAAGCAACCCACCGTTATAGGCATTAAAAAGAGTCATTTCAGGTTTTGTTAATCTTTCAAGTCCTGCTATTCTGCATGCGTTTTGCAAATCCTCTTTAACAATAAAATGCTTTCTTTCATTTTGAGGGGCTTCAAACATATAATAATAAGCAACCGCTGCTGCCAGTTGATTATTACTTTTAGGAGATTTTTCAGACAAAAAGGTTTTTAAATCTTTTGTTAGTGATTGCCCTTGTTGAATAGCGTGTGCACCTGGTGTTACAGCAGGCTGTACAATAACTTCTTTCTGCGGTGCTGTTTGCACAACTGTTTGCTGAATAATCCCGAGCTTTTCACAAGCCCATCGAATTATTCTTTCTCTTTCCTTAGCCTCAAAAGGCTCAAGCGCTTCAATAATAGCTTTTGTTGCTTCTAAATCGTCATGCTTTTTTGTTGTTGCAGCTGTTGTAGTTGTTGACATTTTGCAGTTTTTGTTTTGGTTATAGCTGAATATTAAAATCTTAAATTTTTACAATTTTCAGAGGGGCGTTAGTAAATTTTACAATCTTAGACTTCCAAACCTAATTCTCTAAAACCATCCGCAGTTACAAAAAATTCCTTTCCCCCATCCTTTTCACAATGCCCTTTTTTAACATTTTGATTGAGGCAGTCACTTGGATTACCTAACCTGGATTGATTAGCATTTTTTAACGCTTCTACTACATCAGATGTACTTAACCGATTTTTTCCATTAAGCTGTAAAAATGCGGCGGTAGCTAAATATTTTTTTACCTGGTGTACCGTTGCATTATTTTCCTTTAAAAAAGTAGCTAAAGTGGATGACCTACTTCCGTTGCTTATTACGTTACCATTAGCCTCGTCGCCAATTCTTGAAATCCCGTTGAAAGTTTTAGGTTCAATTTTTATTAATTCAGGTACCTTTTCTAGAATTTTATCAAGTTGAGAAGTTAACCATATTTGATCACCCTCCCCTGAAAACTCTACATTACCTACTTTGATTTGAATTTTTGAATCATTCATAATATCCGTTTATATTTGATTGAAAAATAGAAACTTCTCGCTCCAAGCCTACGTGCTAAGAGCTTTTCGGTAAAGGCTTCATCCCAATAAAACTTTCTAATTTAATTATTCAGTTCAATAGATTTTATCCCCCACGTATATATAGAAACAACGAAAGCACTCATTTTTACTACTCTTTGATTAAATTTTTTTATTATTTTTTTTATTTTTTATAGGTTATGAACAACACATAGAGGGCAAAATGATAATAATTTAAAATAATTTAAATATGAAGTCTACTAGCTGTAGTAGATTACTGTTGTAGTTCTTTAACTGAATATGTATCTGTTAATCAAGACCAACCGATTTAGGCTATTGGTTGTATCTCTTCAGTTATTTTTTGTTGATTCCGTATTAGTTCCGTTTCGGTTCCGTCCCGGGTTGAATTCGACTCTCTCCGCTTACTTGTGGGTGGGAATAATAAAAAAAAGCGCTGAAATTCAGCGCTTTACGTATTAAGTTTTTATCGGCGGAGAGAGAGGGATTCGAACCCCCGGACCTGTGACAGTCAACGGTTTTCAAGACCGCCGCATTCGACCGCTCTGCCATCTCTCCGGGGCAAAAATAGGGGTAGGAATTAAACTGACAAAAAAACTATCGAAATAAATATTTTTATCTAACCATTTTTCTTTCAACAATTTGTATTAATATCCGCGCGTGTTTTTTGCACTAATTGAAGTATTTTCGCTTAACCCTTAACCAACTTTAACACCCAAACCCGTGGCAAAAAACCTTATCGATCATCAGAATGCTCTTTTGAAACCAATTACCCCCCTCCTCCACCTGATCCTGGGCACAGCCCTGATCCTATTTTCTGCATGCAAATCAACCAAAGTCGCCCAGGCGCAAAATGGCAACCAATCCAAGGCCATAAGCAGTTGCGACCAAACAATTAAATATTACTCAGAAAAAATAAGAATGGTCAATAGTGGACAGGAAAAAAGTTTCAATACAGAAATCACTATTAATCCTTCGGACAAGCTGATCAATATATCGAGCGAACCTCCGGAGCAGGAAAAAGTAAGCTTTAATGTCGTTATTGAAGGCATTGATTGCCATTTAAACTCCGATCTGACTGCAGGCCAGGTGACCTATAATGGATATATAAATCAACAGGACGGCAGCACAACACAAATAACGCTTATGGTGGAAGCCAAAGATGGAAGTTTGACTATTACAGATCCGAACTCTAAAGATGATGGCAATTTTTTAATGATCGTTTCGAAATGGGAAATCATAAAGGAATGAGCCAGCCCTGGCACCTGACCTTCGGCTTCATGAACGGGTCTCAATCAAATGTCGTCAGTCTATTGCGTTATCCGACGCCAGCATTTGAAACTGGTTCATTGAAATTAAACCGTCCCCCTACTCCTCCTTCAACCACGCCACTTTTTGCACAGCGGTATGCGGCGCCGATATGATTGCTCCGTACAACTCCGGGCGCCTGGCATTTTTATAACGATAACCGCCTGATTGCTGCAATTTTCGGGGCGTAAGCGTAGCTATGGCAATGTCATTTCCCAACTGCCGGCATTCTGCAATTATATCCCCAAAAGGATCGAGGATCATAGAACAGCCATTCTTCAGTTGATCATCATCCATACCGATAGGATTAGAAAAAACGACATAAACGCCATTATCGTACGCTCGTGCGGGCAACCATTTCATTAACCAGCCCCTACCTTTTAACCCGTCAAATTCTGCCCGCAACGTAGTTGGATCTTCTTCGCGCTTAACCCACAACGCAGGATCTACAAAGCCGGCACCTGGCCTGGGACTTGGCGTGCACATCGTTACATGCGGCATAAAAATAATATCGGCGCCCAATAAAGTTGTAGCTCGTACATTTTCAATGATGTTGTTATCGTAACAGATCAATATACCACACTTCCAACCCAACAGATCGAATACCACGTAGGAATCACCGGGTGTAAGATGCGGATTGATGAACGGATGCAATTTGCGGTACTTGGCAACCAATCCCGATCTATCAACGCATACATACGCCTTGTACAGCGTTCCATCGGTGGTCTTTTCAAATAGGCCGGCTAAAATAACGATGTCAATTTCTTTAGCGATTGTAATCAATTCCTGGATGCTCTCCCCTTCCGGGATCACTTCTGCAATGGCTGCCAGTTGAGCTTTATCTAAATGCCGGGCAAAGGAATAGCCGGTAAGGGAACATTCATGAAAAGCGATCACCTGTGCACCCTGCAATTTTGCCTGGAGCGCAAGGGCGCGGATAACGCCGAGGTTATATGCTTTATCATTATTACGATTTTCAAACTGTGCCGTTGCAATTTTTATCGGTTGCATAGTAATGTAAAATTATATGCTGTTCTGTGGGGCAGATTGTATAAATCCGACATAATTATAATTCCAGAAAATTTAATGCCAACGGACGCGCCTGGGCCTGGTATTGCTGGGGAGTAATGCCGGTATATTTTTTAAATTCCTTGATAAAATGCGCCTGGTCGAAGTAACCGCTTTCATAGGCAACACCGGTTAGTGGTTGCTTTCCCTTCATTCGTTGCATTCTTTTGGCGCTGCTGTTTAACCGAACAATATCGGTGAAACGTTTGGGTGAAATGCCAATGTGTAGTTTGAATTTTCTTTCGAGCGTTCGTTCATTCACCCATAAGCTTTGGTGCAACGATTCAACCGACACCATTCCTTCCTGCTTAATTATATGTTGTACCGCCTGAACGATCACCGGATCTGGTGGCGTTCGTTGATCAACCTGCTGTAGCAGGAAATTATCTAACAACCGAATCCGTTCATTCAATTGTTTTGCGTTCAACAATGCATTTGCTATTGAATCTATGCGAGTGCCTACTATTTCCACCGCAGGAAAGAAACAATTATACCATTCCATAGCCGGAACACCCCATAATTGGTGGGCGCCATAAGGCTGTAATACAACAACGATCCAATTGATGCTACCCGCGACGGAAAGGTTGTGAAAGGTTTTTACCTGTCCATATAACCAACAGGAATATATAGCCGGACTATTGCCTGCAGCACATAAAGCCGCATTATCTAAATTAAAAACCAATCCGGTATTACCATCTGCAAACAACCGGTGCATGCTGTTAACAGGTTGCAATTCATCCAGGATCAGGTAATGCCTGACAAGGTGAGCTAACGCCGGATGTGGCAGGATCTGCATAAAAATAAATGGTATTGGAAAGGTAGCACAATGGCCTCAAAATACCGTCTATTCACGTTTTTTATTAAATATTATTCATATACCGGCCGTGACGCAATTCAAACTACTTTACCAGTTACGTTTTTGAATTTTTAAACCTGCCGCCCAATCTAGCGCTGTTGCCTACCTCGCATGTGCGCCGGTGTTGTTTCGGGAAGCGCGCTGTACGCCTTTTTCAATCCGCCTAAACTGATCCGGATTTCATCCAATACAACACCCGGGTCTACACAATATATTCTTAAGGTATGCCGGCCTTTATTGAGCATAGGCATCTGTATTTCGCGTTCCGCCCTGTTGCTTAACACATTTCGTTTCCATTCTTCACTTCTGCCCACCGTTTTAAAATCAACGACCGTAACCGGACCATCATCTATTGAAACTGCATACCGCATGCTGAATTTGTTATTAAGCGGATGCGTAGGCAAGGTATAAACATTAACTGTGGGCGTGGCCGCAGTTACTGTATAAAAGCTGTATTCAACATAAGAGTTGTTCTTTTTAATGGTCTCCGGGTCCGTTGATACTTCTTCACCTTTTGTATTGACCGGTAATGCCTGCACCATTTTTCCACTATACCCGATACCAGGTATTATGCTCCAATGATAAGTCGATTTACTTTTTTCACTGGTGTAATTGGCCGCCAACATAGATACGAATCCATTATTTTC
This sequence comes from Niastella caeni, assembly GCF_004834005.1. Taxonomy (GTDB): domain Bacteria; phylum Bacteroidota; class Bacteroidia; order Chitinophagales; family Chitinophagaceae; genus Niastella; species Niastella caeni. The sequence continues at coordinate 1,014,186 of NZ_STFF01000002.1, read as the reverse complement.
AACAAATTCATTGACATTAAAGCCCGGATCTTTTTCATTGCGGCACTGCACGTCTACTTTTATTTGTTTACCGCCTCCTTTAAATAAAATGCCGCCTGAAAATTGATTGCCTTTAGGCGCTTTTTCCCAATCAATGTTAACCCAGATGCGTACCTGGTTCTTCCCCCACCCTGGCGCAAGCGTTCCGTTGTTTTTTGAAAGCTGGACCCATTTATGAGATGCAGTAGCTGCCCAGGCAACTGTTTTTGGATCGTTTAGAAAAACATCTATAAAATACCGCTGCTGATTTAAATTATCAAAAGCAGGCAACTTCATTACATTAGCCGCATCTGTCAGGGAAGAGTCTTTTGTAACAAAACCTTCCGGCGCAATGCTCCAGCCCGCTGATCCATCAATAGTGATCTCCGGCAATACCGGCACCAGGTAAACGGGCAGGTTCCGCGGCTTCATCGACATCATGCCATTCCATTTGCCTCCTGCCAACCGGGTATTATAATATTCGGTTTCCCGGATAATACTATCGTATACCGCTTTTGATAAGGCGGCATAATCAGTTGCACTTAACCTGTTTTGTTTTGTATAGAAGATGGCTTTATCGCGATATAAAAATTTTTTATTTATCAGCGATGCACCCACTACGGGGTAATATACCAGTTGGTAAAATGCATCAGCCTGGTCTCCCTGCATTTTCGCCCGCAGCCCCTTTACCTGCTTTTCCAATGCTTCGTATCGATCTATTCGTCGCTGCGCTTCATCGCCATAATAGAAGTGATTGTATTGGGTGTTGGTTGTTTGCGTAGTTGGTTCAGTTCGGCTCCAACCCATAAACTCGGGCTTTCTTTCAAATGCCAGTTGATAATATTGCCAAAGCACATCGCTTATATTTTGCGCCTGGTCTTTTCCGAATATGCTACTCACCCAATTTTCCAGATGCCTTCTTACATGCCGGCTATCCTCGAAGTGTTCCGGATCGTACGCCATATGCAGGAACATGTCTATATTGTATTCGAGCGGTTTTATATCGCCCACGTTCAGCACCCATAATTTGTTGGCGCCTGTTTTCCAGGCTTTCAACATCTCTTCGCGAATAAGCGATGGATGGGTGGAACTTAACCAGAGATAATCATGCGGACGGCCCCAATAAGATGCATGATAGTAAACCCCTGCACCACCGGATCGCGATTGCTCTGCTTCATTGTTCAGGCGTTGGATGTAACCATAATTGTCATCGGGCCATACAAGCGTTATATCATCCGGGATCTTCAAACCGTTGTCATAAATATCAAGCACTTCCTTATATGCTGTAAATACCTGCGGAATTGTCGTCACTTCTTTCCCCCGGTACTTTGACAGCATTTCACGCTGCTCTTTTATAATTTGTTCCAACAAAGGCACAGCCTCTTTTGCATTTTTCACCCCTTCCATCCCACTGTCATGCACACCGCGCATACCCATTGTATAAATGGCATCTACTTTCGTCGACTCTTTTATCCTGCTCTCCCAATACTGATACACTTTTTCTTTATTGGTGATGTAGTTAAAGTGTCCCATCGTCTTTTCATCCCATTCGCCCACATTGTTGCGCAACATGGGTTCCGCATGTGATGAACCAATGACAATGGCATAGTCTTCCGCTACTTTTTTATTGCCTGGATTGTGAAAAAATGCTTTTGTACCGGGATGCATGGCCGGCCAAATAAGATTGGCTTTCAACCGCAGCAACAACTCAAACACCTTTGCATAAGTTTTCGGACCGATGTCACCGGTTTCCGGTTCAAATGTTTTTGCCGCCCAGGGTTGCAATCCCCAATCTTCATCATTGATAAAAATGCCGCGGAATTTTACAGCAGGTGGTGTTGAAATAAACTCCGGCTGTTGTATCGTTACTTCTTTTCGCTTTTGAACGGGTACATCGGCCCACCAATACCAGGGCGATACGCCCAGTTTTTCTGAAAATGTAAAAACGCCGTAAGCCGTACCGCGCACATCGCTACCGGCGATCACCAATGCTTTTGAAATATTGCCTTTCGGATTATCGATCACTTTCAACCCAAAGCATTCCCACTTCCCTTGCAGCGCTGGATGTAACGATGACTGTTGTCCAATAAATTGTTGAACAATACCTGATGCGATATTGCCGATCACAATTACATTGCCTCTTGCATTGGCAACAGCTGTAACAACCTGGGGTTGCTTGCCTGTTACCAGTTTAATGTCCCCGGCCAAACTATAAGCTGCAATGGAGTCAAGTGTTGGTCCTTCTTTGCTGTATATAATCGTTACTCCTTTTCCATTTTTTACCAGTGGAAAATCCTGCGCGGTTAAAATACAGGGAAACGAAAACAATAATGAAAGCGAAAAGCGAAACAGCAAACGCATATGGCAAATATTAATTTGAGGAGTTCTTTACAACCGCTGCAAAGAAACATTATTTAAACGAAATCAATTACGTTATCAAGGTAACGCGCAACTGTTTCATCGTAATTTCACAACCGGAATGTCCGGTACCCTAAAATTTGCGGACGTTTAACTTTTTACTTATATTTGTCCATCTTTTAGATGGACTTTTATAAAAACAAACCTTATGCTGCGCCATTCCAAGCCTTTTTCCCAATTACCTATTTGGGTAATTCCCACTGACAAACGTGCCAATTCATTTTCTTCATTTGCTTCTTTTTCGTTTCATGCCTCTTCTTTTGGCTGTTGTAATTCCTATCTCTTGAGGAATTTATTAACAGTTAAATTAATTACGCATGAACACAAAACAAACTTCACAACCATCTGATGAATTACCCAAAAAGATTGCATTAAATTTAAAAAGCCATGACTTTAAATGCATCACGCAGGCACATATATTATTATCAAAAGATCCTCCGCCCAACATCAGCATTGAAGGATTAGCCCTGGAAGTTGGCTTGAACCGAACGAAATTACAATACGGGTTCAGGCAGGTATATGGAATTAGCATATACGAGTTTCAGATCGAGAAACGAATAAAAAAAGCGAAGGAATTGTTGCTTACTACGCAAAAACCAGTGAAGGTCATAGCATCACTGAGTGGTTATAGTACCGGCAGCAGCTTTGTTTCGGTTTTTAAAAAAACGGTTGGCCTGACGCCTTTACAATTCAGGAAGCAATTCAACGGCATCGTTTAACCATCGCCATGACTATTTTGATTGTACCCGTTATACTTATTTTTTAAATTATCATTTAACCATTCACCGGGGGTTTTGTTAAAAACCTCCTTAAAGTCTTTGTTAAAATTGCCCGGGTTCCTGTAGCCGCATTGCAATGCCACTTCTTTTACACTTTCAACCTCTGAGCTTAACAGGTCCCTGGCGGCTTCCATTCTTTTGATGAGCCGGTATCGTTTTATGGTCTGCTTTGTTAATTGCTTAAATGCTGTTTGCAGTTGATTTCTGCCCACATATAAGTCGGGCACCAATTGAGTTACGCTTTTACGGCTTAATGGATTACTGTCTATTGCCTTTTGCACGGAAAGCGCAGCAAGATGAATAAAATTAGCTGTTTCCTTTCTGGTCATGAGGATAGGTTTACTATGAAGAATAAATTCCAGGAAACAGGTTTCCTGGTTATAGCAAACCTTCATTCTAATTCATTACCATATAGAAACAGCTAACTACAAATTTCCTTTATTCAAAAAATAAAATTGTTCTGAAAAATTAAAACTTCAATACACTTTGTTACGGATCTTATACAATGCATCTACCAACGCATCAATATCAGCGCAGGTGTTATACACTGCCAGCGAAGGACGCACCGTACTTTCCACCCCAAAACGGCGTAATATAGGTTGAGCACAATGATGCCCTGAACGCACCGCAATGCCTGCCTTGTTCAGGTACGCGCCTACCTCTTCTGTTTTAAATCCATCCAACACAAAAGATAACACACCGGCTTTTTCGGCAGCGGTACCAATCAGGCGTAAGCCTTTAATCTGCTTCAGTAAATTAGTTGCATATACTAACAAGTAATGTTCATACTCATTAATTAAATCAATACCAATTTTTGTTACATAATCAATGGCAGCGCCCAAACCAACGGCATCGGCAATATTGCCGGTACCAGCTTCAAAACGCGCTGGTGAATTTTGATATACGGTCTTTTCGAAAGTCACATCCTTTATCATGTTTCCCCCACCCTGCCACGGTTGCGTTTCATTCAACAAGGCTTCCTTGCCATATAATACGCCTATGCCTGTAGGACCAAAAACTTTATGCCCTGAAAATACATACCAGTCACAATTCAGCTCCTGTACATTAACGCGCATATGTGATACAGCCTGCGCGCCATCTACTAACACTTTTGCACCAACGGCATGCCCCATGGCTACTATTTCTTTTGCAGGCGTTACCGTACCCAGCGCATTAGACACTTGTGTGAATGATACTAACCTGGTTTTTGGGTTCAACAATTTTGCATATTCATCTAGTAAAAGCTGGCCATCATCGTCAACCGGAATAACACGCAGTACCAGACCCTTTCTGGCAGCCAGTTGTTGCCAGGGCACAATATTGGCGTGATGCTCCAGGTAACTGATAATAATTTCATCGCCAGCACGGAGGTTTTCATCTCCCCAGCTTTGCGCCACGAGGTTGATCGCTTCAGTTGATCCACGCACAAATACAATTTCATTTACCGATGAAGCATTCAGAAACGCCTGTACTTTTTTACGGGCATTTTCATAGGCATCTGTGGCCCTTGCAGCCAGTTCGTGCGCGGCCCTGTGAATATTTGAATTCTCATGCTCATAAAAATAACTCAACCGATCAATAACCTGTTTAGGCTTTTGCGTGGTAGCTGCATTATCAAGCCATATCAATGGCCGGCCGTTAACCCTTTCCCGAAGTATTGGAAAATCAGCCTTAATGCTTTCTACATCAAATGGCGCATGCGCATTTGCGGGTAAGCTTTTAATTGCCTGTATTGACTGTTTACCAGACAGGAAATAAAAAACCGGTTCAGAAAGATTTGAAACACCTGGCAATTGCGCATCAGGATTGTATGAACTGATATTATTCAGCACCTGCTGCAATTGAACCTCATAAGATGACAGGGTTTCAAATTGAAATGGAGAGTGTACAAAAGGTTCCTGCCTGGTGTATTGCGTTCCTGGTTGCGAATGCGCATTCGCAGCATATGTGTCAGTATTTTTTAGTGAAGGAGAAATGCCGCTACCGGCAACTGATTTGGGAATTTGCCCATCCACAAAATGAGGGTCGGGCAAACTGGTTTGTGGTTCATTTATACTAAACGCATTCCCCTGTTCTAATGCGGATGGCGAAATACCACTGCCCGCTATTGATTTTGGAATGTCCTCATTGGGTAGTACTTTAAAAAACCGGTTGGCTAACTGCTCCAGTATTTTTACATCAGGCCCCCCATTTGAATCCACCCCATTTGAATGTTGATGATTCGTGCTCATACATTAATAATTGTATTGATGATACTTTCCTACTTCAACATCATCCAGTACCGCAAGGGCATCGTCGACCAATACGGCCAATGAACAATACAATGAAACGAGATAAGAGGCAATTGCCTGGTGGTTGATTCCCATAAAGCGAACTGACAAACCAGGAGACTGTTCACCCGGCAAATTGGGCTGATAAAGCCCTACCACACCCTGGCGGCTTTCACCGGTGCGTAGTAATAATATTTTTGATTTACCATCTTCAATAGCAATTTTATCGGATGGAATTAAGGGAATGCCACGCCAGGTAAGGAACTGAGAACCAAATAATGAAACTGTGGGCGGTGGTACTCCGCGGCGGGTACATTCTCTACCAAACGCGGCTATAGCATTTGGATGCAATAAAAAGAACCCCGGTTGTTTCCAGACTTTTGAAATCAATTCGTCCAAATCATCTGGTGTAGGAGCACCAGAGCGGGTACTTATCCTTTGTTGCGGCGCAACGCTGTGTAACAGACCGTATTCGGGGTTGTTGATCAGTTCACTTTCCTGACGTTCTTTGATGGTTTCAATGATAAGGCGTAATTGTTCACCAATTTGATTGTAAGGTTTGCTGTACAGATCAGAAACCCGGGTATGCACATCCAGCACTGTGTTAACGGCGCTTAACATATATTCCCGGGGCGCCTCGATGTAGTCAACATAGGTTTGCGGCAACTCCCGTTCATCTCGAGCGGAACAATCAACCTGCACACTGCTGGCGTCCTTTACTTTATTGAGCCGGTAAATACCAGATTCCACCGGTATCCAATTAAGTAAATGCGTGAGCCAACGGGGTGTAATGGTGATCATCTGAGGAACTGTACGGGTAGCGATCGCCAATTGCCGCGCCGCTACGTCGCCAAGGGCAGTTAGTTTTTTTGTTAATTCAGCCATGACATAAAGATTATATGAAAGAATAAAAATGATCAATGTAAGATGTATAACGGCCAATCCCTTACCCCCAAAGACGAATACATATTAATTCGCATATATTGCCTACTGTTTTTGTAGGTTTCTAAAATCACAAGAGTGAACCTGATTTGAAGTTAAATAAATTAAACAAACAATTTTATTTTTTAGTCTACTATTTTTGTATACTATTTAGTAAGTTTGTTATTATTGCAGTACAAAGTTTCCTCTTAACAACATATTTATGACCATCAAGGAATTTCAAGAACTAAGCAAACACGAACAAATTCAGGTAATTAAAGAGCATGGTGTATTCCTTGCAGACAGGGTTGTATCGGGTAACAGGTTGTTTCTATATATTGTCAATACCTTTTATGTTGAACTTTTGCATGAGTTTTCGAATATCAACAGTAAGGGTATTGTGATTACGCGTGCTTTTGATAATGAATCGGAATTGGCAGATTATACAGATAAAACCGATGCCAGCAGGCCTATAAGAAAATAAATCAAGCTTATCCGGTCAGCCAAAAAGGATCATCAGCAATGATGGTCCTTTTTTAATTATACAATTACCCTTTCTGGCTTGTACTTCAAGATAAATTACATCATAACTGTAATGCTAACCTGTTTTTAAAAAAAGTGCATTCCTCATACTAAACTGTGCAGATAGCAACATTTTCGTTTTATAACTTGCATATAGAATTTAGGGACAACGAAATTTATTGATTATTTAGTCCATTTATTTTGTATAGTATTATAATAATTCCATTATCAGAATTTAACTACCATTCTATGAGCGCTATAACCTTGTCTGGCAATAAGCCAAAAAGAAAACTTGTTGCAGAAATCATTGCTTCATTGCTTTTGATCTTCTTTGTTCATACTCTAATCAGCAGTTATGTTCAGCTACAAAGCCTCAAAAATTTATTGGGCTTCTATACCTCTAACAGAGATGCAATAGCGTGGATAATGTTAGTATCTGAATTTATAATTGTGACACTTCTTTACTTCCCACAAACCAGAAAAATCGGATTTATTGCAAGTATTTTATCCTCGCTATTAGCAGGATATATAATTCTAAAGTACCCGCACTTTCCGCATGATTTCGGAGGAATAATAAATTATCTCTCCAGTTCCAAACAAATCCTGCTATATAGTTTACTGTTAGTGCTATCCATAACAGGAATTCTTCTGATAAAAAAGGAAAATAATAAAACAGAATCCGAATCTCAATCAATCGTTTATACCTGATTCATTACTAACAGCCGGCCTTAGTTATGCAAATCATTTATTTATAACCTTAAAACTTTGTTTATGAAAAAACATCTTTTCCCCTTAATTGCATTGATCCTTGGTATTGCAGGAAGTTCATTTACAACAAAATCATGTATCGACATTTATTTTATTTATATCAGCGGAGCCCAAAATGTCAGATCAAATTATACACAAACCAGCACCGCCCAATCGACAGTAGTAGGAACTGCGATCCTTATCTGGATACGCATTTGTGATGATAATGGAACAGTTACCGATACTGAATTTAATGACGCATTTGAATTTATGGACGTAACTAATGATTCGCTGAATACACTGGATGATGATGAAGAAGGCGAGGAATCATATAATGGCAGAGAATATCAAATAGAAAAAGGAGAAGAATAATACTCAAATTTTTATTGGCCAATAATCCTGACCGGGTTGGCCGGCTACGGTCAGGAAGCGATCCCTTATCGCTAATCCTTAAGGAAAAGGGGAATGCTGAAAACCTTTAAAAGAGTAGGCACAAACATTCATTAACTTTTAAACTTGATTCTTTTATGAAACGCAACCTATTAGGAATTTTAAGCTTAGTGTTAGCAATTACTATCAGCTCTTTTACTACAAAGAAAACAGTAACGGTTTACCTGGACTATAACGGTAGCGGCAATCACGACGTATTAGGCAACTACACTTATCCTGCAAGTGTACAAAACCCAATATCTGGAGACAGTTTCTTGGCTTGGATCAAAATTGTTGACGATAATGGAACTATTACTACCGATGAATTTGCAGCTGCTTATGATGTTTTGGACAGATCTACTACACCCAATTCATCTTTGAATGACGCGTCAGATACAGAAGGAACCTTTGGCAACTACCAATTAGAAAGAGAAGACTAGTAAAATAAACAAGCCGGTACAGGATTAAAACCCTAACCGGCTTATTTTATAATGCTCTATTATTTTATAACCTGAATATCATCAACATTTAAAAGAAAATAAACAACATTCCATTTTGCTTTCGGGTCCCAGTCTTCATTTCCTTTATAGGGAACTTCAACGATCGCTATATTAATCGGAATGCCTCCTTTTGCTTGTGCACTAAAAGTAGCAATCTTATACAGGCATTTCAAGCTATCCAGCTTTTTTGATAATTCAATCACTGTTCTCCTTCTATTACCATCAAATATAGTCATTTGGCTTGGGATGCTTTTCCAATCATAATTCCTCCGGATCTCTTTATATTTCTCTTCTCCTACTTGTAAAACAATTTCATTTTTTGCTTGTTCCCAAATTTCATCGATAATCAACATGGCTTTATTTTTCCAGTTTACTACTTTAACCGGCTCCTTTGATTTTAAATTTGATTGAGACTGTATCAAGTTGGCGGAAAAAAGACAAACCCAAAACAATGTTGCAAATTGCATTATTTTTTTCATAATCATTATCGGGGATTTTGTTGTAGACTACTATATTGCATAATACTCTGAGGTATCAAAAAAACGTATCTCGAATCATTAGGTATGAGGGTATAAATCTGACCATTTAGATTGCGTTTTAAAGTAATTGCCCTTCCCGGCTCTTTATTTAACCTTCTTATATCAGACCATCTGACACCTCTGTATAACATTTCCTTTTTTCTTTCTTTTAGGATAATATCCAGAGCTACCTCGGCCGAAGGGGCGGTGATTGGAACATAGGTTCCGGTTTTAAAACGCTTTACTAGTAACGTGTTTAAATCCTGCAAGGCCGCATCTTTATTTCCCAATCTTGCGTTGGCTTCTGCGCGGATCAAATACACTTCAGCCGTTCCAAGCCCTACAAATAGACCTGCGGATCCATTGTATGAACCTTTAAACCTTTTTGAACCGTCAGAATTGCTCCTTGCAAAAGCAGCCCTACGGATATCATTACTAGCGTAGGAAGTATAAATTGTCGTATCAAGCTTAGCCCTGGAACTGAAAGTGAGGGAAGCCTCGTCATTTAGATAGAGGATGATCTCAGGATTTAATACGCCCTTATTTTTAAATGGCTCCGTAAGTAGGGTATCAATCTGTTGCGGGTCATTATAGTCGATAAGCGTGGCATACAACTGTAAGCACTGATCAGCTGCGTTTCTTGCATTGGAATAGTCTCCTTTCTGCAGATATACCCTTGCCAAATAAGCCAAAGCGGCAGCCCTATTGGGCCTGGTCTTATACTGTGTGGTAATTGGCAGCAACTGTGTGGCTGCTGTAAGGTCACTTATTATTTGATCATAAGTCTGTGAGACACTTGCCCTTTTACTAGGCTTATTAAAATCGGCATCGATACGGAGGGGAATTCCAAGATCAGAATTTGCTGTAGCAGCATCATATTGAGGTGCAAATATTTGAGCAAGTTGATAAAAGCAATTGGCCCTGTGAACAAGAGCGCCGCCTTTTATTTCATCAGCCTGAGTACCAGGAGATTTGGCAGCGATGTTTGGCCAGTTATCAAGAATGGTATTTGCTAGCGAAACGTTTAAATAAAACACGTTCCAGTCTGAAATATCGTCAACATTAGTGTCCCATATGTAACCGTATTTTCGAAGCTCATCCAAAAATTCCCAATCGGAGTAGATAACATAAAACTCATCTGCTGCTGTTCCTCCCATTCGGGCTGCTCCTTTTCTGTAAAATTCACCATTGTCTAACAAGGCTTGTAAATCTGTAATAGTTTCAGGAGTAGAAAGATTTTGATTTGGCTTTTCATCCAAATATTTTTTACATGAAAAACAGGTTATTGAAAGTAAACTACAAAGTATAATGTGGAGTATATATGGGTATTTCATTTGTTTAAGGTAATTTGTCAATGAAAAGGTTGTTGTTAAAAATCCACTTTCACCCCAGCCGTAAACGTTTTGGGAACAGGATACAAAGCATTTCCAGAATTATAAATTGGGTCCAACCCCTCCTTATTAGCCCTCCAAATGATGGCCAGATTTTCTACATTTCCATACACCTGAACTTGCTTTACAGGAAAGGCTTTACGTCTCTGGGTCAGAAGATCGTAACCTATCCGGATATTTTGCAGACGGATGTGATCTCCTTTCAAAACATTAACAGAGGAATAAGCATAAAAATCATCCCTTCGGGTAGTTGAAACCGAATATGAAAGGCTTGGGATGGTGGTGAATTCCTCGTCGCCCGGATTCATCCATCTCTTTGAATAGTCTGTATGAGTAATACCGGCATTGATCAAGCCAGTATAAGTGATACTACTTTTGCGAAAATAGAATCCTAAATAATAATTAATATTCACGAGGAGTGACACCCCTTTATACTTAAAAACATTGTTGAAAAAGCCGAAGGATGTTGGTATTGCCGAACCATGATAGATAATATTTGCAGTATCAGAGTTAGGCTGGTTGAAAATTTTCAAGTAATCTTTCGATACTTTAGTTCCAAGATAACCCATAGGATCTCCGTTGGTAGGGTCAAGACCGGCAAACCGGTAACTGGAAATTGAATAAGGTGATTTCCCTCGAAATGCAGCAATCCTCATCCCACTTGAAGCAACAATGGTTGACACCGGATTATTTTTATCCAACTGGTCGGCGTCTGCATAGCCCGTTACTTTATTGGAGATATAACTATAACCTAACTCTGTGTTCCATTGAAATTTCCCGGTTAAGTTGGCAGAATTAATATTAACATCTACACCAAAACCGGTCATTGAAGCACTATTAGATTTTACTGATGTTCTTCCAGTAGTAGCATCCATTGGGGCGTCCCAAATCAAATTCTTCGACTTTTTATTGTACACATCGATGCTACCACCTACTCGGAAAGCAAGCCTATAATCAAAACCCAGATTAATTTGTCTGAGCGTCTCCCAACTAAGTTCAGGATTTGCCATACTGGAAATGTTAGCAGATATTTGATTAATGACATTACCTGGGGTATTGGCCGGTATATAGGTAATGATTGTTCTTGGAGAGAGAGAATTGTTGACATTACCCTGATAGCCAAAAGTGGCCCTGAGTTTTAGATACGTTAAAAGTTTCGATTTGTAAAAAGATTCGTCGCTAATATTCCAGGCTCCACCAACTGTCCACAAAGGCTTCCATTTGTTGTTAATGTTAACCCCAAACAAGTTGGCAGCATCCCTTCTTCCACTGGCGCTTAGGGTGTATTTCCCTCCATAAGTGTAGGCTGCATTTCCGTAAATAGATACAAACCGATCAGTAGTTAATGTACGACCTGATACATTAGGAATTTGAGAGGTACCTCTGCCTCCATAAAGATTATAGTTATTAATATAATCAACATTACCGTTTGAATACGTATTAGGATCAAAACCATAGAGCCTTTCAACCCGTATACTCATTTTTCGTTCTCTTAGCTCAGAACCTACGATAGCAGTTATCTGATGTTTTGTATTCCAGGATTTATTAAAGTTAAGTTGGGTTCTACCCTGGTGGGAGGTCAGATCCGTTACATTCGAATTCATGATACCACCGCGAGGAATATTATAGATAATATTATTCCCGCTTATCTGGCTGTACAAGTTTATTAGATTTCTGGTAAAGTACATTTCCTTACTAAGAAAATTATCCTGCGTACCGTTCGTATGCTGATATTGGTAGTTGGTTTGAATAGAAAGAAATTTCATTAGCGAGTAGTTGGCTCCCACATTAAGCAGCAAATCCTGCAATCTGGATGTATTATCTGCATTTTGCAATTCCTGAAGTGGCCGGAACTTCCAATCTAAGAGTTTGCCTGCACCCGCTGTATCAGTGTATCCTGAACGGTAATCTTTTGCGATTGCCAGTGGCAAGTCCTGATCATTAGCTAAGGAGGCGTAAGGGTACAACCTCCTGCTATCGGTGTTATAACCGTTGTCTCCAAAGTTGCCGAGGCTGTTGTTGTTGGCGCTGCTACTGGTAAATGCAATGTCAAGACTTAAGTCTAACTTTTTAATGGGTGAAAATGAATTGTTGGATCTCATCGTAAGCCGCCGGTATTGATTACCTACTTGATTGCTTTTCATTTCATCATAGCCAGCCATCAAAGAATATTTTAGTAGTGAAGCACCTCCGCTGAGGTTAACAGCATATTGATGGTTAACACCTGTCCGATAAATATATTTTTCAAAATAATTGCGAACGTCTCCACCTCGCAAAGTATCGATTTGATTTGCTGAGTCAGACGGCGAAATGGCATTGATCGTTCGCTTTCTGAGTATATCAATTACGGGAGATACTGTCGGATAATTTGGATTGGTTAAAATGCTATTAAAGTATCCAGTTTTGTAAAGCCCAATTTCAAAGTCAATGTATTGCGAAGGACTCATCGTAGGATATTTAAAAAGATCAGGTCGCTGTATGATTTGTACATTTTTCGTCAGGTTTAATTTGAAAGCCTGATTATACTTTCCCCTTTTGGTAGAAATCACAATGACTCCATTACCAGCCCTTGCACCATAAATGGATGCTGCTGAGGCATCTTTTAGAATAGTAATACTTTCTATATCGTTAGGATTAATATTATTAATATCTCCATCATAAGGGAAGTTGTCCACGACGATCAGTGGCGTCTTGATGGACTCCGTCATAGTATTCAAACCTCTAATTAGAATAGAATTTGCTGATGTAAAAATCTGATTGGGGTTTGAGGATCGTCTGTCAAATAAAACTCCTGTTGTGACACCTTCCAACCGGCTCAAAATATCTATTCCAGCTTTCCTGTTAAGTTCTTCATTGTTCACGAATTCGAAGGAACCTGTTGCTCTTTCTTTGGGAACCTGTTGATACCCGGTATTTAAGGTAACTGTAATATCGTCCAATGCGCTGATCTTAGTTTTCAAATTTATTACCAACTCCGACTTCCCACTTACCTTCAGCTCAAAAGATTCCATGCTAATATGTGTGAATACAAGTATTGCATTCGGATCAACAGTAACCAACGAAAATTCTCCATTCCGATCGGTAACCGCACTTTTGGAAGCTCCTTTAACAGTAATGGTCACCCCCTCCACCGGATCCCCTTTCTCATTTACCACCCGCCCCCTCACATCTATAAATGGAGGAGCATTTTCATTTACTTCTAAACCTGAGATGGAATGCTCTCTCTTCACCGGCCGTATCGCCACATTCTTCCCAACGATCTCATACGTTAATTGCTGGTCTTTCAGGCATATTTCCAATACCGTTTTTAAATTGGCATTGGTAATTTGAATGGTAACCTTTTTGCCTTTTACATATTGCGGCCGGTAAAGAAATGCAATATCAGTTTGCGTGGTTATTGCATTGAAGACCTGCTCAATGGGCGCATTATTAAATGAAAGGCTGATCTTTTCCTGCCCCCAACCTTTGGCAGAAACCTGGAGTGTAGCAGCCAGTAGTAAAATGCCGGTTATTCTCATAACCAATCCAATTTTTTGAATTTCTCTTTTTAGCAGAAATAGTTTCGGTTCAGTACCGGCAAAAACCGGCGCTTTGCAAGGAACAAAATCTTGCATAACTTTAGTTTGGGTTAATTAATAAATACCAGTCAGTATAGTTGGTTAACCTTTTACACCGGTGGTTTTAACGGAACTGCCGGTTTTTTTATCCTTATCAGGCAAGGTTAACTCGTAGGTTAGGTTGAAATGGTTATTATCTTCAAGTGGTTTGCAAGCGTCAGTCGATGTGGATAGGTGGGAATAAGGCTTGATTAAAATTTGAGGCGCTATGTATTACGGATCTTATTTATTGAGCTTTCAGGATCAGTTTCCGCCCTTCAATCCTGGTATTTACATCAATGGCAGCAAGGAGTTTTAAGACCTCTGAAAGATTCGAGCTTCTATGAATATTTCCACTGATCTCTATATTCGCCGCACTACCTTCAAACACAACCTCTATATTATACCAACGGGCAATATTTTTCATGGCTTCCGAAAGCTTGTCTTCTTTAAACCTGAAATATCCCTGCCTCCACGCTGTAACTTTATCTACATCTACATTATCCAGAATTTTTATTTCATTGGCGATAACCTGTGCTTGTTGTCCGGGTTTTATCTGCTTTCCCTGATCTCCTTTCGATACTTTTACCAAACCCTCAACCAGTGTAGTTTTAACAGCCTCTTCATCCTCATAAGCATTCAGGTTAAATTTCGTTCCCAACACATTTACATAAATACCTCGTGCCATTACAGTAAAAGGCTTGTCGGCATCATGAGCTACTTCAAAAAACACTTCACCCGTAATTTCCACCTGCCTTTTATCGCCTGTAAATAAAACGGGAAAGCGGATGGATGATTCGGAGTTCAACCATGCGACTGAGTTATCGCTTAACTTTAAATGATAAGTCTGCCCTTTGGCTGTTGACAAAGTATTCCAAAGAACGGCTCCCTCCTGCCCTCCCTTGTTGGGCGCGGAATAAACCAGTTCCCCTTTCTTATTTATTATCTGTGCATTACCTTGTTTGGCTAATTGTCCCAATGCTGCACTATCCAATACAATTGATCTGCCATCTGATAGTTTCAGCGTGGCTTTATGCGTACCTGGTGTAATATCTTGTTTTGCTTTTGAAGTATTAACTAAGTCGGTACCAGGTTCTTGTTTTTTTCTGAGTATATATATAGTAGTTATTGAAAGCAGCACCAGAATGGCTGCCGCAACGGAAAGCCTGGGCCAGATCGATCTTATTTTAGTTGCTGTCGTTTGTTGATCCGAATCAATCAATGCATTTATTTTTCGCTGCGCTACTTCATCCGGATCAATTTTATAAGCGTCGCTTATTGCCGATAACAAATATTCATCATTGGTTAATTTTTCAAATATGTGTTGATTGCTTTCTGATTGCGTCTTCCATTCTTCCAGCTCCTGCCTTTCCCGGCTGTTCAGTTCTTCTTTCAGATACTTATGTATCAGCAATGCGATGTCTGTCATAAAGATTAATTAACTGGCATTACAATTAGTCACAATAAGTCCTTTTCAAGGCTTATTATCAATAAGACAGTTGAAAGTCGCCGTTGTCCCGAAAAAATAAAAAAAATATAATGTTAGCTTAATGAGAGGTCAGGTTGAAGTTGGGGGATGTTGCGGATCAAGTCAATCGACCCGGTTTTAAATCTCTGTTGCTCATTCAGTAAGAGGGAGAACTTGTCCTGTATACATATTCGTACATGGGGAAAAACGAAAGATCATGTTCAAACTTATTACCTGGGCTATGACTGATGTAATATAATGTTGTAAATGTAGTGGGAGATTCGAGTGATTAAATGGCGCTATTATTCACAAAATTGTTTTGCTAAATGTGTTCCGGATCATTTCCAAATTAAAATGCGCAGAAGTAGCCGCCTGTTGATATGTAATAAACTTATTTACCACATTGTTTATTCGAATCGAGTTACGCGTAATAACATCCAGGTACATTTTAAGGTCATTGTCCTCTATTAAAGACTCAAGCATTTCAACCGATAGATTGATATGGCCCAATAGATTCCGGACTTCCTGCGCCATCAAATAAACAAATTGGCCGCGATAATATTTCAATATTGCAGGAATCAGGGGTGTAAAAATATTATCATTGTCGGTGACCATACCTCTATATGAATGGAATAAAATAGAAGGATGATAATCAGGTGCAGTCGTACCCCTAAATGAAATTGTTGGTATATTCATAATATGCTATTTTAACCAGGTATAGCAAAAGTGGCGATTTTTACTCGCAGCGCTGTTATAGCATTCTATGAATTAATTATATAATTCACACATTCAATTAATGCATTTACTCGTACCCGCTTTTAATCGTAGTCAAAATCATTTTAAACCGCCCGTTAGGCTTTATAAAATTTGGCGAATGTGCAGGTATGATAATTCCCTGGCCTGATTGGAGTAAATTAGTTATGTTATCAATAACGATCTCTGCCTTGCCTTCAATGATCTGGGCAAAAACATCAAAGGGAGATGTCTTCTCCGTTAACCCTTCTCCACTGTCGAAAGACATTATACTTATGTTTCCGGTTGATTTTTTGATAATTGTTTTGATTACCACCGAATTAGGTACATACTCAATAATTTCAACAATGATGTGTGATTTTGATTTTTCGAGTTCTATATTTTCTGATCTCTGGTTTTTATTTTCGTTATCCATAATCTGAAATTTATTTGAATGATCCTTATTTCCATAGAATCGTCATGTGAAGAAGTTGTACTATAATAAAAAAGGGCCAGGATAAAGATCCAGCCCTGATTTAATCCAATATCCTATGAAAAACCAGAACAAAGATAGTGGCCTGATTTCATGGCGCATTATATGATTATTTAAATATGTTATATAATTCACACATTACTCATTTAAAGCGGTTATTGCCTGCGCATTATGCTTCACCAATGCGCAAGGTGACATCTAATGGACTGTTTTCTCCTGCATAAGGCCTAGTAGTGCGGCAACAATTGCAACAACTAGCAGCAAGTGAAAGGCGCCCCCGGTATGAAATCCAAGAACTCCAACAAGCCATCCAATAATGAAGATGAAAGCAACGATATAGAATAAATGCCTCATAAAAACTATTTATTATTAATTAAAGAATCGTCAGTAGATAGTACTGACGAACCTGATTATTCTCACTTGCATGACGATGATCATCTTCGGTTGTGATTATTCTTCTGTTGCGTATGATCTCATTCTCCAAACTTAAGTTTGGAAAAAATCGCCGTTGGATGGATAAAACGAGCGGTTGATTGTAAAAGGAAAGGATAGCTACAGAGCCTCGATAATTTGTTGCAATTCTTCTTTGGTTTTATCCAGTTTAACCTGAAGGTTTGCTAACATTTCGTTTTTCCTGCCTATCTCAAAAAACAAATCCTTATCTGTAAGTGCAGGAAATTTCTTCTTAAGTTTTGATTTCTGGTCATTCCAGTTTCCTTTTAATCCTGAGTTGATTGTCATTTTACGTTGTTTTTTAATAAAAGCTAATTGTGTAAAGGTGAACCTGTTTTTGATGATAATTGTTACATAATTAAACAAATAAATTACATCATTCACACATATAAGCGTGGTAGCTATTTAGTGTTTGAATTACTGGAAGTCGAGTGACATTTTTTAAGTAACTTTGTTTAAATTTTCCCAGAATATAGTAAGATTGACAATACAGGGAATGATCATAAGCCCTCCTCTTTTTTTCTATTCTCCGCAAAGTTTTAATCAATCGGTTAAGTTATAAAATCATGGTTTGTGCTTTGAACGATAATTATCATCTCAAAGTTTTAATTGAACATTTAAAAACACATTATGCAAAAAGTACTGTTATTAACTTCGATTAGTTTGTTGGTTTTTTGTATGTCTGTATCTGCGCAAAAGGTGAATACAGATTCCCTTTCCTTAGTAGCTAGAATTAGCTCGGATCAATTGCAACTGGGCAAACTACAAAATCAAGTTGAACAAAAAACAAAAAACAAACAAGACGCTTCAGAGCAGGCACAGAAATCTGCGAATGAAAATTCAAACGCAGCAGATAAATTAAGCGATAACCCTGAGAATAAGAAGTTGGCCAGAAAAGCCAATAATAAAGCAGGTGCTGCCAAGAGCGATTCCAGAAATGCCAGGAGAGAATCTGACAGATTGGATAAATTGGATAAGGACATCCAGGATCTAAAAAACAGGATAGCTGATAATCAAGTCAAATTAAATAAGCACATACAAAATGGGGCTAATCGCGCAACACCCGATACGCCTCAGTATTAGTATAACTTCGAGTAATGTTTTTTTTTTAAGGAAGAATATTCATAAGAATTAAGGCACATTACGCTGTCGTAGTTTTGTCTTCTGTTTCATTCCAGTTTCCTTTTAATCCTGTTTTGATTGTCACATTATTTTTGTATTCAATAAACGTATGTAACACCTTAAGCTTTTCAATAATTTTATTTTTCAGACTACTGTGAAACCTGATTTTTTTAACTTCCTGCAGGGCGCATTCATAATTAATTACTGCTTCCTCAAAATGCCCGCTATTTTCATTCCTTAGCGCCTTAACAAATAATTCAACGGAAATATTCCTTTTCCGTAAAAACAAAGAACGAAATACAAGGAATATGATTGCTAACATTATTAATAAAAAAAAGTAGTAATAAAATGGCATATACATAATTATTAAGTGCCGATATAGACACCTGTAAAGGTGAGCACTTTTATTTTAATACTTGTTACATTTGCGTACGAAAGAATTACATGATTCACACATGCATAAAAAAGGTTACAATTTCACTTATCGCCCGGCCTGGAGCGTCGGTTATCCTCAGGCTGTTTAAAATCATAGGCTGGTCCAATAAAACGGATTTGTTGGACGCTCAGTAAATATTGTTACTATTATCGCTGTTAACCTGAATAATGTCCGGCTCTTTTACGTAACTGTTATTGTACCTGAAACGCAGGTTGGTATCAATGGTGAGTTTGAAAGCATTGTGCTGTAGTGATTTTCGGGGAAAATACATGAACCGTAATTCTATTGTACCAAACAATATATTCTCATTGCGTGTTCGTATACCCCCGCCTACACCAAAATAAAAGCCTGAATTTTCAGTATTTTTATGTTCAGGAGTGAAGAGTGCAATATCGGCAGATACAAATGTTGCGAATTTAAAGCCCAACATTTTGTATTTTAGAAAAAAGAATGTTTCTGAGTGCACACTCGAACGCTGGTGCCCGCTTGCTGAATCAGAAGAAATATATTGAAGTCCAAATACATTATTGATCCCCAGCGGTTCAAGACCAATGCGGTTAAATTGCTTCGTATAACTCAATCGCAGGTATTGCCGTATTTTTAAGTTTCTGTAGCTAAAAATACGGCTGAAGATGCTGGCGCCCATTAAAATGGTTGCATCCTGAATTTTGCTTTTGTTTAAAAATGTTTCTGTTCGTAAAAAGTACTGCCTCACATATCCCCTATTAGTTACATCATACAGATTGGCGTCGATTCCGGTATAGAGCCTTTCCATGTGCAACTGTTTATACCAGCCTGTAGTTAAAGCAATATTATAACCGTAAGGAACATCTTCTGTAATTCCAAAACCAAAAACGTAATTGGTTTTATAAAAATTTTGCTTAAAAAAAGTGAACTGGGCCAGGATGGCTTCCCGATTGTTGAACCTGAAATTGAATCCGTCGTTTACCTGGTAGGGAACCCGGTTAAACCTGTTTCGAAAATAACGAACGCTGATGAATTGCCTGTTCAGTATATTTTTAAGGAACAGGAATTTATGTACGCCCAGGTTATACCCAATCCATGCATCATACGTATCATAATGATAATAATAGAACAGACTATCAGGCTTTACGTAGTTATTATAAGTTTGGCTATGAGCAAGCTTAATAGCACCAGCAACATGCAGGTATTGTGATACCAGTGGCCTTTCGATGGCTATACGCCACGAATGTTCATGCGTGGTACCGTCGTACAGATCAGATTGGATCTTTGAATAGCCAATGGTTGCATTAATGAACGTTCTGCCGATACTATTTTTTTTGTATAGTATTTCATAACCAAAATGCGGATAGCGATTTTTTTCGAGCAACGTTGTAAACTGAATTTTTTGTGCCGTTCCCATTATATTGGCATCCCCTACTCTTGCTTTAAACCGTTCTTTGGTAGCGCGGCTGAGTTGAAATGTAATACTAAGGAAGTCTTTGGTAACAACTATCAAATCGATAGAATCAGGTTCATTCGCAATCGTATCTACGAATATGCGTGCATCATGTATATAATCCAGTGAACGAAGATATCGTTCATTATCTGCGACTAAATTAGCAATGAGCGCAGTTTTTTCTTTAATGAAAAGATTGTTGCGTATTATCCTCTCTTTTGTGATCCTATGCAGGTGTTTTACAAAATCTTTACCGAAATAACTGATTTCTTTTGCCGTATCTGTAAGTGTTTTATCAAACCCGAATTCTTTGATCTGTATATGCCTGATGCCTTTGCCCTGGTGAGGCAGAAAAGACGACTCATTTTTACTGATGAGCATACCCCGTTGCATGGATGTATCTACATTTCTTCGTATTATTATATTTAATAGAAACCGAGAAAAGGATATATTCTTTTTGGGTAAGTGATGTACCGTAGAATCCTTTATTTGAGCATACGAACAACAATAAGGAAGCAATGTAAAACAGAAAGCTATGCAAAGGCAAACAATATTTTTCGCCGTAAACATATTCAGTGAAGTTTCCTTTCCGGGGCGAATTACCTTAAATACGAAATGGTTCTATTATTGTTACAATCTTTTTAAAATAGTGCCTGAACTCTAAATAAGTTACATTTCATAAATCGTCCAACATGGAACGTCGTTTGTTCTTGAGTTGTTTGAAATGCGAAGGAGTGAGGCCGGTTACTTTCTTAAACTGAGCCGAAAGATGCGCCACACTGCTGTAATGCATTTTGTAAGCGATTTCCGTAAGATTCAGTTCATCATATACAAGTAATTCTTTTACCCGCTCAATTTTGTGAGCGATTAAGAATTGTTCAATCGTGGTGCCCTGCACTTCTGAAAAAAGATTGGCAAGATAGGTGTAATCGTGGTTTAATTTCTGGCTTAGAAATTCAGAAAAATTTATGGCCAATGGTTCCTCTGAATAATGCACCAATTCAATAATAACATTTTTTATCTTCTGTATCAATACACTCTTTTTGTCGTCCATTAATTCGAGGCCCGATTTCAACAACGCTGCCCTGATCTGATCATGTTGTTCGGTTGAAATTTTTTCCAAAACTTCTGCTTCCCCTAATTCCACTGAAGTATAATGCAATCCCAATTTTGTCAGCTCCTCTTTCACTACCATCTTGCAGCGGATGCAAACCATATTTTTAATGTATAGTTTCAAAGAAGATTGTTTATTAAATTAATATGGGTATACATATATGCCAGTCTGGATGGGAGGGAATCTGATAGACCGGATATGAGGCGGTCCGTACTTAAATGTACGTAAAATCTTCGTTATAATCTACTTAGGCAAGTAATTGATACTGATATGGGGCTATCTTGATTTTAAACTCATACCACGAGGTGCGGAACCCTCATTAATCCGCATGCCAGCAAATGTGTGAATGATATAACTTAATTATCTAATTGTATAACAGTTGTTTGGACTAATAGACTCAGTTTTGCATCATGTTGTAATGTGTAATAGTAATAGTAAAATTAAAAAGATGTAAGAATCATTGCAGCACATCAAAATCATGAAAAAGTTTATAGGTATTTCAATCCTGGCCCTGCTGGTAGGATTTTTTTCGGCCAATGCACAGGATACAGCTAAAAATGTAACAACAAAAGTCAAAGAAAGTGCGGTGAAAGTTGGCGATAAAACAGCCGAACTGGCTTCAAAAGGCAAAAATGCTATTACCGACAAAGTTTATAAGGATAAGGAAGGCCCAAATGGTGAAACCATTTATATTGACAAGCATTCAAAATATTATTGGATCGATAAAAAAGGACATAAAGTGCCTATTAGCAAGAACAAATTAATAAGCAAACAATAGATATTCGGGCAAACTAGTTTAGACAACGGGAAACCGTCCTGAATTAAATTTTGGGGCGGTTTTTTCCAACCGGCAGCAAACAATAAAACCATTGCAATACTTCCAAAAACAACCCACTCTGAAAGTTATTTGTAGATTTTCCATCATTTTATCAATCAAACCTTATTTATGTCAAACAATATCAATAGTACCATTATTAAGGACCTCGAGAAGTTTAGTCCTGCAAACTATCCAAAAGCGTTTCATGAACTCTCCGTTTTAAATCAGGGGATATCACATATCGCCATTTATTTCAAAGTTGAGATCATTATATCTTACCTAAAAGACCACTCCCTGAAAACCGATTGGGTTGAAGCCAACCCTGCACTCTCCCGAATTATTACTTCCGGTTTTTTCAAAACTTCAAATTTGGAATCGTTATTTGAATCGTGCCGTAACAATAAAGCTTTCCTTACAGATTTTGAAAACCACATTAGCAAAGAACTTTTGGCGGGAAGAAATTAAATTCTTTAGCATTCAGGATCTATTTATGTTTAATTAAGTTTTACATTACAAAATAATCGTTTGCTTTACTATCGCCTTTGCTTATTTCTTCACTTAGCAACTGCCTGATATTTATTTCAATTGTATTTGCTATATCTGTTACAGGTATATCACTTGGAAGATTTCTGAAAGGATCCTGTAAATGATAGGCTATTTTTTCTATACAAAAGAACCCAGCAGAAATTAATAACAGAAGAGGTATAACAAAGGTATTATTGGTTCCTTTTAAAGAAATAGCAAGTGTTATAACGAAAAGGTAAATTATAAAATGAAGAATTAAACGGTATGTAGATGGAAAAACTGTTTTACTGATCCTTTCTGCACCCCCCATTGAGTCTGTCAGGCGGATAATTGTTTCCTGCAGGTGAATATGACCATGCATATCAATAGCATCATTCAATCGTAATTCCTTTATATCTGCTGCGGTTAATTGCAATATAGCGAGGTTGTAATTATTGTGTTTTGAAATTTGAGCCTGGTCGGTTTTAGTAATCAAATGATCTAAATTTTCAATCGAATTAAGGTTGCCTCTCAATGATCTTCCAAGTGAATAACACCATGCGATTTGCCGATAGGAGATTCTCTTAATATTATCAGTCTGATCAGAATTCAGAAACGATTGTAACTGAATCACCAAACTCCTCGAATCGTTGACAATTGCTCCCCATACTTTCCTGGCCTCCCACCACCTGTCATAAGACTGATTCATCTTAAAAGAAAGGAGTACTGAAATGGACGTTCCCAGAAAAGCTGGTATGGCAAGCGGCATCTCGGGAAGAAACGCGGTAAGTCTTATGGCACTAAAATGGGTTAATATTCCTACCGTCAATACTATTATCAACTCATACTTAACAATGCCAATCAAATATTTAAAAGGTAATTTAGACTCAAGTATCATACTTTTGCAAATTTGTTATAATTGATGGGAACAGCAAAACAGAGTAGTCTTATTTTATCGGCGTCGGATAGCTGGAAAACGCATAGGCTTTTTAGCAGGTCTTTCATCACCTAATAGCACGCCCCATTTTTTAAATTGCTCAGTGCGGTCGAATATAATTTTTAAAATCGCCATGATCGGTAACGCGAGAAACATACCGGATATACCTGTCATAACTCCGGCAATGAAAATACCTATTATTGAAATGAGCGGATTGAGCTTTACCTGGGAACCTACGATACGTGGCATTAAAATATTATTATCGAGGAATTGTACCACGGCTATAGAACCCACAACAAACAGGATGTCAACAATACTTTCCGATGAAGCCAATGTAATCAATACGCCTAAAATGTTACCTATCAATGCGCCGAGGTAGGGGATGAGATTTAAGAAAGCGAAGACAATACCTATTAACAGTGCGTGTTTAATACCGAAAACAGCCAGTATTCCCCATAGCAGAATAGTAATATAACAAAGCTGAATCAACAAGCCTAACAGGTATCTTTTACCCATCTTTTCAATTTGTTGCATAACGGCCTCTATATTTTCATGTTCTTTGGGCTCAAAACACATTAAGATGAATTTCATAAAAATACTTCTGTACATTACTAACAGAAAGGTGTAAATAGGCAATAATCCAAAGAATATCAATATGCCTGTTGCTGAGCCGGCTGCACCGCTTAGAATATTGGCTGCATAGTTAAAAAGTTTGTTGCTTTGCTGATTGATAAAATTTAATTGATCTGCGGGCGAGAAGCCGAAAACCTGGCTGATCCATAAACTCAGCGCATTAAGATGTATGGTTAAATTTTGCTCTATTTTCTGATAATCGTGCAGGAGAAATCTCATCTGGTTGTAGAATAGCCATACTATAAGTGCGGCTATGATGATTACTAATAATATCGGTAAAAGAATAGCTATTGTTTCAGATAATTTTCGTTTTCTGAAGAAGCGGAAAACCGGTAGCAGCATAATACTGATGAAAAAAGACATCAGCAGGGGCATTATGATTACTTTTCCAAGTACAATTATCACTCCAATCAGAAAAACCCCGAGGATTTCAAGCGAACGTTTTATGGTGACAGGGATTTCTTTCATATGGCTTATTCAATACCGGGCTATAGGCTCTTTATTTAATGAGCAGATTTATAATGGATGAATAATGGAAATGCTTTACTTTATTTTTATGGCCATTTTTTGAATCAAATCGGCATATCCATCATTCGTATGATTTGTATACACACCATACGCATCCAGACTATAGCCAATAACGCTATCACGAGCCATAATGAGATATATTATAGCTGCGTCCGCAGGGTCAGACTCTCCCTCAAAACGGTAAGTTTTAATAATTTTAATGTCATGCTGATTATAAGATTTCCCATTGAGGCTTAACTGTCCTGTTCCATTAATTAGAAATTCATTGTCCTGTTTTTTTAGTTTTAGCATATTAAGGACAGTACTTATGGTATCCATATCTCGGTTTGACATATTAAATATATTTAATCCCGGAATCCAGTAACTTTTAGAAGCATAATTCCTGTAAAGGTGAGCTTCTTTCTGTGCCTTAATATTATATAATTTTAGAAAAGAATTACATGATTCACACTTTAAAATGCATTTCCTAAAAAGTAGTGGAAATTGTTCTGCAATTGATTGATAATGCTCAATCAGCCATTTACCAATGGCGTATATAAAATACAATTTACAACAGCTAAGGCAGCCGTTTTATCATTTGTACCAGCATCAAAATGCCACTTAGTTGTAAACCCTTGCTTTCGAGGTTTTTCTTGATGGTCTTTAAGGCTATGGACTTTAAATTTCTAACGGTTTTGTCGCTTATGCTTAGTCTTTCGGCAATTTCTGCATTTTCATAGCCTTCAAAATACGACAGGGTGAATACGGTTCTGCAGGTGTCGGGAAGGTTATCTACTTCCGTTTTGATCAGGCTAATGAGCTCTGATTCTATTTGTGATTGCAGGATCATTTCCTGTTGCCGTTCCAGGAAGCCGGCAATTTCCTTTTGCTTATCGGACCTTGTCTTTTGCTGTTTCAGAAAATTCAGGCAGCCATTACGAGCCGAAACGTACAAAAACGCCTTTACATCGTTTATGGTGTTCCATTGCTCCCTGAATTTCCACAACCGCACAAAAACATCTGATGTAATGTCTTCGGCATCATCAAGGGGTACCATATACTTGCAAAACGTAATAATGGGTTTTCGGAGTTGCAGGTAAATAGTATTGAACGCGGCACGGTCGCCCTGTCGAAATGCCACAATAATATCGTCTTGAACATCAAGCATATTCAATCATGTACGCTTCAAATGGCTTACAATCTTTTCTTGTTTTATTTGTAACGAGGCTGGATAGGGTTTGAAATGAATGGATAAGACTTAAGGGGAAAGTTTAATGGACTGGTAAACTAAATTTAGGGAAAAACCGCATTTCACCCTGGCTTCCTTGATCTCAATCAATCTTTGGGGTTATCGCAGTTCAGTTGCCGCAGTTAAAATAATGGGTTTTAAGACAATAAACAAAAATGTGGGGAATTAAGACAATCCTCTGATCCACCCCCTTCTTCCCCATCTGCTCCTGTTTCCGTTGAACCGGGAATAATATCTTTGCGCTTACAGAAAAGCATTGTATGAATACCGGCAATACCTGTACGCTGCAAAAAGCGGAAACGAAAATGGATTTTGAAAATGGGAAACGGCTTTTTATGCAGTATATCCGGTCACTGGATTTTGAACTGACCTTCCAGGATGTGGACAGAGAAATGCAACAAATTGCCATTGAATACAACGCCCCTACCGGCGTATTATTATTAGCCTATGATGGCGATAAAGCCATTGCCTGTGCGGGCGTTCGAAAGATCGACGACAATACCGCTGAACTTAAAAGAATGTTTGTTGATGCCGGTTACCGCGGCCTTCAACTCGGGCAACAACTGATGCAACTGGCGCTCGATGAAGCCAAACAAATGGGCTATCGTTCCATCCGGCTCGATACCGTTCCCTCCATGCGCGCCGCCATCAAATTGTACCAATCGTTCGGTTTCCGGGAAATTGAACCTTATCGCTTCAACCCCATACCCGGCGCTATTTATATGGAGAAGGAATTATAGCGCGTAACAGCAACACACCTGCCTGTTATAGCTACCACTAACGTGGTATTGCATGGCACTTGTTTAAATACTACTTTCACTTCACCAACCTGCCCCTTTTCGAAAGACGCTGTTCGATCCCCACACCCCAGTCATCCAAAATACGTGAAAAACACGCCTTTTTATTTATCCTGATTGATGTAATATTAGACTAACATTTATCGTAACGCCTGTTCCTCTCTGATTGATAGCATTTTTCTCCCATACCTCCCGAAAACGCCATTTAGTAATCGCTAAAAAATGTATTGACATGGCTAAATCATCAAAAAGTACCCCAACTATGAATACTGCTGTGGTACAAACAAATCAAATTATTACCACCGAAGTAACTACCCGCCTAACCAGTTACATACCCGTAACAAAAAGCCGGAGCGCTACCGGTGAAAAAAAGCTTACTCCCATGGACCCTAAGCTGCAACAAGCCATCCTGCTGCACCGTAGCGGCATCCGCAAATCACCTACCAGTTCTACCAGCGAAAATGAACTGGCGGTTATTGCAAGCGTAACCGATACAGAAAGCTGGAATAATCAACAAGAAGTCAGAAACCCCACTTTAATTACCAGGGCAAGGGGTAATGAACCAGCCATTGTAACCGGCCGCATCCCCATTCAACGCATTGAACACATTCGTAGCCTGCCTTTTGTAAAAAGCCTGAAAGCGGCCCGCAAAGTAACAGAGGCTGTGCACAAAACAGTTCCCGATGTGGGCGCCAACAAATATGCTTCTACCCCGGCAAAACAAACCGGCGGCAAGGGCGTTTTGGTTGGCATCATCGATTTCGGCTGCGATTTCGCACACCAGAACTTTTTGGATAAGAACGGCAAAACCCGCCTGGTAAAATTCTGGGACCAAACAGCCAGCACCAACGGCAACGGTGTTCCTTACGGCCGTTTACACTTACCGAACGATATAAACAAAGCCATCAAAAGCGCTAAGCCTTATGAAACCCTCGGCCATCTATTGCATCCCGGCGCCCATGGCACGCACGTAATGGATATTGCCGCCGGTAATGGTAAAGGCTCCGGCTTCCCGGGCGTTGCACCTGCCGCCGACCTGATCTTTGTTCAGCTCAGCACCAGCAATATTCCCTGGGAAGGCCCTGATGTTGTAGGCAAAAACTTTGGCGATTCGGTAAACCTGGTTGAGGCCATCCGCTTTATTTTTGATGAAGCCGGCGACAAACCCTGCGTTATCAATATCAGCCTCGGCACTAACGGCGGGCCGCACGACGGTTCTACCCTCGTTGAAAAAGCCATCGATGGCATGCTGCAGGAAAAGCCTAACCGCGCGGTAGTAATAGCCGCTGCCAATTCGCATGAAGATGGCATTCATACTGCCGGCCAGGTGCCCGGCAACGGTACGTACGATGTTAGCTGGCTGGTAGACGGTAACGATTTTACCGAAAATGAATTGGAGATCTGGTACAAAGGCTCTGACCAGCTATTGGTTGAAGTGATTGACCCTACCGGACAAAGCCTGGGAACGGTGGAACCCGACGAAACCGGGCAGGTAAAAGATTCCAACGGTAAGGTTCAACTGGTGATCAGCAACCGCCTTAATGATCCCAATAACCACGATAATGTGATTGGCATCTGGCTAAAAGAACACAACCCCGGTAACTGGACCGTTCGACTCATCAACAACAATTCTAAAGCAGTACCATTCCATGGCTGGATAGAACGCGACGACCGCGGCCCATCTACATTCGGCGGCGCCCGTGACAACTCCCATACACTGGGTTCTATTTCGTGCAGCCATAAGTCCATTACCGTTGCTTCATATGACGCCACCAAAAAAGGCTCTCCAATTTCCTGGTTCAGCAGTGAAGGCCCCACACGTGATGGCCGGCATAAACCTGAAATTTCAGCACCGGGCAGCAATATACTGGCCGCTAATTCAACCACTAAAAAAGAGCGAACACTGATGTCGGGCACCAGCATGGCTGCACCCGCTGTTACCGGTTGTATTGCCCTGTTATACGCAGCCGCTGCCGCCGCCGGAAAAAAGCTTACTATTGATGAACTGCGTACTATTATTACGAAGAAAGGCCGGTTAAACCCGCCCGATGCAGCATGGGATAGCCGGTTCGGTTATGGTCGCATTTTTGTGCCAGATATGATCGGCTTACTATCAGGCGTAAAGACTGCCGCGGTAAAGGCATTTGATGCTACGCCGGGCGAACTGATCAAAAAGCAACCCAAGAAAACGCCACCTAAAACCGCCAAGAAATCGAGCCGCACAAAGCGGAAACGGGCATTATAAATCAATGCATTACATAATCAACGGGTATCCATTGCGATACCCGTTTTTTTTTGTAAATTAGGATATGGATAAGCACAAACTAAGCAAGTCGAAAGTGACGGGTAAGGTGTCGGCAAACGATGCCAACCCGGTGTTGAATGTCATTATTAATGTGCGCGAACCCAACTATGTACCGTCCTGGCTGTCACTGCGCAAAAAAATAACGGCAAATATTTTTACTGCAGATATTAAGAAAACCGACCTTCCCAAACTGGAAGCCGATGGCCAGGTTATTTCCGTTGCTATCAACGAGCAGCTGAATTCACTGTAAATAATAGTGTTTCAACGCCTAATAACAGGATTGCCCCCTTTTGTTGTACTCAACGGGGCAATCTTTTTTCCTGCCCGGTCAGGGCGAATAACCGGCCGCCCGCCACCAGTTCAAAAAAAATTTAAAAATAATTTTCCGAGCCTGTCCAATTTGGTTTGTCCCGGTCATTATTGATGTATAAACACAACATTCAATAATGATAAATTCAAAACAAATGAGCCAAACCATTAACGTACACGAAAAAGGACAACGCGCATTGAAATCTTTGAACAGCCTGGGCGCCTATCTGCACAAATCAGTAGTAGAACAGCCTCTTTTACATTTAATTTATTACCGGGTGTCGCAGCTCAATGGTTGCGCTTTCTGCCTCGACATGCATTCGAAAGACCTGTTGGCAGGTGGCGAAACCACACAACGCCTTCTTGTACTGGATGCCTGGCGCGAAGCCCCCTTTTACACCGAACGCGAACGGGCTGCATTGGCATTGGCCGAAGCGTTGACAAAACTCAAAGGCGGACATGTAGATGCGGCCACACATGAAGCTGCCCGCGAACAATTTTCTGATGAAGAACTGATCGACCTCACCTTTGCCATAATAGCCATCAACAGCTATAACCGGGTAAACATTGCATTCCCTAACCCTGCTATGGTGGGCACATACACTCCGGGGCAATATGCCTAACGGGGGTTCTTGTTCTTAGTTCACAATTTTCCATTGCCTATTGCAAATTGTTTATTACAAATTGATCCTGGCTTGCATTCCGCATTTGCTTTAGGCATTCAACTGTATTTGCTTGCAGCGTGCAACTTGTAGCTTTTTCCCTGGTACTTATCTTTTGCTTTAGGGAACTTGTTTTTTGGTTCTTGTGATTTGCTTTTTGGTTCTTTTAATTACTAACTTGCCCCGTCGAAAAGCGGGACTATAAATAAAAAAAATTATGAAAGAGTTCATGTTATTATTCCGTCAACCCAGCTATGACTACAATAATGTTTCGCCTAAAGAAATGGAGACGCTTACGAAAAAATGGCAGGACTGGGTAGGTGGCATTGCCGCACAGGGAAAATTAGCTACTACCGGTATCCGCCTGGCTACCGAAGGCAAAGTGCTGAAACCCGGTGGTGTTATTACCGATGGCCCTTTTGTTGAGATCAGGGAAAGACTTGGCAGTTTTTTGGTTGTAAAAGCAGAAAATATAGAAGACGCGCTCACATTGGCGCATGGCTGTCCGGCCCTGGATGCCGATGGCAGTGTTGAAGTAAGGCCGGTATTTCAATAATTTAAAAAGGTGAGTTTTCGCAAGCGGAAAGCTCACCTTCTCTTTTCCTATGAAGAAAGAACACGAATCACTCAAACAATTATTTCAGCAGGAGTTTGCTAAAATGGTGGCGGTTATCAGTAAGCAATATGGCTTGGAACATATTGAAATTGCTGAAGATATCGTGAGTGAAACTTTTTTGGCAGCATCTGAAACCTGGGGCATAAAAGGCATACCACCCAACCCGGCTGCCTGGTTGTATACTGTGGCCAAACAAAAAACGCTGTATCATTTCAGGCGGCATAAGATCTACGAACAAAAAGTAGTCCCCGAAATTAAAGCCCAACAACCAACAGAAGAAGAAGCCGAAGCAGTGAACTTCTCACAACAGAATATCAAAGACAGCCAGTTACAAATGTTGTTCGCCATTTGTAACCCGGCCATTGCCAGCGAAGCGCAGATCGGGTTAGCCTTGCGCATTCTTTGCGGTTTTGGCATCGATGAAATTGCCGAAGCTTTCCTAACCAATAAAGAAACCATCAACAAACGATTATTCCGGGCCAGGGAAAAACTACGGAATGAGAACGTGCAACTGGTTCCTATTGATGGCGGCATGCCCGACCAGGAATTGGTTAACCGGCTCGATAACGTATTGCACATCATTTACCTGCTTTTCAGCGAAGGGTATTATTCCCAGACGGAAAACACCATTCTACGCAAAGACTTTTGCCTGGAAGCTATGCGCCTCGGCGTTATGCTTACTGAATACGAGCGCACCAACCGTCCAAGAACAAATGCGCTGCTGGCGCTCATGAGCTTTCACGCGTCGAGGTTCAATGCCCGGGAAAATAACAATGATACACTGGTGCTGTACGAACAGCAGGATACTGCCTTGTGGGATACAGCGCTCATCAACCAGGGTATTCATTTTTTAAATAACTCCGCTAATGGTGATGAAGTAAGCTCTTATCATTTGGAAGCAGGCATCGCCTATTGGCATTGCATCAAGGAAGATACCCAGGCTAAATGGGAAAACATCCTGCATTTATACGACCAGTTGTTGCTGATAAATTATTCACCGGTGGTAGCGCTGAACCGGATATTTGCTTTATATAAGGCAAAAGGAAAAGAAGCTGCCATACAGGAAGCGGAACAATTACCGCACGCCAATAATCATTTTTATTATCTGCTGCTGGGTGAATTATACCACAACCTCAATGATCAAAAAGCCCTATCCTATTATAAAAATGCGTATGACCTGGCGAAAACACAAACAGAAAAACAAAGTATTCAGGGGAAAATAGATACCCTTATATGAAAAAAATATCTGTATAATACCCTTTGCTACCACTGTCATCTTGCTAATTTTAGGCCTTATTAAAGGCATACCATGAACGAAACTTATTTTGAAGACCAGGTATTTGAAAGCATACCTTTTACTTCCGGCAAACTAACCAAAGGCCATTATGAATATTGTTCTTTTGTGAACTGCGACTTTTCAACTGGCGACCTGTCGGGTTTTAAATTCACCGAATGCACATTCACCACCTGTAACCTGAGCAATATCAAAGTGCTGAAAACCTCGCTCAATGATATTAAATTCACCGGCTGCAAAATGCTGGGCATTAACTTTGAGAATTGCGATCACTATTTGTTCTCCGTGAGTTTCGATACCTGCGTGATCAATTATTCATCATTCTATAAACGGCCTTTAATAAAGACGCAGTTTATCAACTGCACTATGCAGGAAGTTGACTTTACGGATGCTGACCTTACCCAAAGCATCTTTGACAAATGCGATCTCACCAATGCAAAATTCGAGAACACGAATTTAGAAAAAGTTGATTTTCGTACTGCCTTCAATTATATCATTGACCCGGATATGAACCGGATTAAAAAAGCACAATTTTCTTATCCCGGCGTTATAGGATTGCTAAATAAGTATGATATTGCGATCAAATAACCGTTTCTGAAACCCCAATACCTTATGAAATTTCATTTGCTGATCGTGTATCCTGTTATTGTAGCTGTTTTGTACGGTAGCCTGCATGTTGCCTTTAATTCGCCTGGAAACGGCAAGACAAACAGCACCACAAAAAAAGACTCCCTTCTGAGAACACCGGTATTCTCCATAGAAGATGTAGAACGCATAAAGCAATTTTTCATCGCCAACGCTTCGCTGGAAGAACAACCCAAAGATTCAAACTGGCGGCCCGGTTTCCGGCATAAATGTATTAATACGGTAAGGGCGGGGTTAGACATGCTGCTTTTTGGCGAATCGTCCATACCCGATAGCCTCTATAGCCGCAAGGCGGTTTTAAACGGCAACTTCCTCAACAATGACATTAACGCACTGGCCAAACGGTTAAAAGATAGTTTTTACATCCGCAGTTACGATACCGTTCGCTTTTTATCTATGCGTAAAGGCGAGTGGGTGCCCATTACAAAAGCCGATCCTGTAAGCCGCGGCTTACAACCGGTTGCCATGGAAAGAAGTTTATGGAACACGTTGCTTTCGCGGGTGGGCAAAGAACGGGGCTTTAGTGTATTTATCGTCTCTGTGTGCGATGGCTATCATGCCGCGCTGTTAACCCTGGATCACAGGAACACCTCAGACCTGAAAGTGTATTGGGCCGATCAAACCCACAAACATCCCTGGCGCTTTTATGTGAACAATAAATTGGAAGAAATACCCGGTCAGTTCGGCTGGGAAGTAATGCATGCAAGCGGTCCTGATACGCTAATTAAAGGTACCGCCAGAGGACTGGATGCCTACATGCTGTATGCCAATAAAAAGTTCTGGTGCGATTGCGGCCGGCCTAAACAGAAACCGGAAGATTGTTGCGCAGGCAATTGCTTTCCGTACATACAGATCTGGCGACTGCAAAAGCAAAGATGACCCTTATAAGCGCAATGACACAAATCACGCTTTCAAAATACGTGAAAAACACGGCCGATTCACGATTGCCGATTGCCGATTCCCCTCAACCCTTCTTCACCTTTCCCGGCGGAAGACCAAACTTTTTCCGGAAGGCGCTGTTGAAGTGTTGCACGGAAGAATACCCCAGTTGGTCAGCCACTTCTTTAATGGAACTTTTACTAACAAGCAGATCCCGCGCCTGGTTTAATTTATAATCAGAAAGGTAACCAAACACGGTGTTATTGTACAAAGCCTTAAAACCCTGCTTTAATTTAAATTCATTGATCCCGGCAATCTTTGCCAGCTCGGTCAGGGATGGTGGTTGTGCAGCATGTTGCAGCAAATATTCTTTGGCAAAGTGTATACTATCAGTGTCGTGGCCCGGTTTGCAGATAAGGGAAGCAGCCTTGCTGGCCGCATCTTCATGCATCTGCGCCTGCATGGATAGCAGTTCAATACATTTCGATTGCAGGTATAACAGCTTCAGGCCGCCGGTAAAATTTGCATGCATGATATCGTTTATGCACTGGTGCATGGCAAAGGTAATAGGCATGTTCTCCCGGCTCAGGTCATTTTCCTTTCCTTTAGCGATCTTTTCGGCAAACTGCATCAGTGAGGGGCTGCTGTCTTTTGCCAGCTCAATGAAAAAGCGTTTTGTAAAATGTACTTCGAAGAATTTATAGTGTTTAGTGCTTCCGTATTCGCCCGTACCGGTAAAGGAAGGTGTATAATGCAGGTTATGTTCGTTGGCTTTGAAATGAAACTCTTTTCCGGTAAGCAGGTTTTTCATCCTCCCATCGCCGGCCAGGGAAAAATGCATTTCCACCAGGTCAATATCCCCGGTAATTTCAAAATTCAGCTTTTGGGCTTTATATAAGAGCATATCTCCATATACGATGTAAATGCCTGAAAAAGCCAATTGCACTATTTCAGCATTACCAAAAGGAAAACTATATACCTCCCGTCGTTCTGTAACAAGCGGCTGCTCTACAGTTTCGTTCGAAAAAACTTCGCCTACAAAATACAGCTTGCCAAACTCGTCGAAGACATTAACTCCCATAAAATCCGTTTGGTGTAAATATTAATCCGTTTTATATAAAAACGCCCAGGCTCCCCCTTTCTATTTTTGTAAAGGTAAAATATCTGTTTCGTAAACAAAACATAAACAATGTTTGATATATCTAAACAAATAGTCACCTGGCAGCATGAAGAACCTGAAAACAATTACCTGTCTATTGCTGGTGACGATCAGCCTGTAACCATTACCCTGGCAAACAATATATACGATAAGCAGGCTACACATCATTTTTTCGTGGGTGATGAAACTACCGTTGAATTATTCAACGCATTAAAAGAAATCGCCTTACAAAAAGGTCATGAATATTTTGGGATACTGGAGTTACACCCGGAGTATGAGGCTGTTTTATCCATGCTGAAATTGCTGGTCGACAGCGTACCGGAGTTACCCGGTGAGCCTGCACAAAATGCTATTGAATGGATGGAAGAAATGCATCCCCATTGCTGGATGGCCTGGCAAAACGCGACCTTTTACCTGGCAGGTGGTGAAATATTGATCAAAACTTTTCAACAATACCTGTTGCAGAAGAAAGTAACCCCTCAACTGATTCGTATAATAAAATAATATATAACACGCAGATAACACAGGGTATTTTGCAATAACCCGCAGTAAATAAGCTATAAACCATTGGTAAATACCATGATGGTATAACCGAACTGTTAATCTCATATTAATATAGCTCTAAATATAACAGGTGGACAAGATGGGTACGAGATAAAACTCGTAGGTATACTATTGGCATCAATCGGTATAATTATTAACTTCATCGCGCGCAACTAATCACAATATCCTAATACCGCTCGCTTCCCATGAACACCTTGCCTCTAACCGACCATTCGAAAAAACGCGTACAGCGTATTACTGTATACCCCAACCTGGTATCACAGAAAAAATTCTGGCTACAACTGTACAACATAGAACAATGTGTTTTCACAGTTCACATTTATTCACTCTCCGGCCAGCAGGTTTTTAAACACTTCCTGAATCATTCCGACTTACATTCAACCCATACGGTTCAACTGCCGCATTACCTTGACAGGGGCATTTATAAAATTGCTATCCGCTATGGCGACAATCACTACGTGCAGCCGATCGTGATACAGTAACCACCAGGCAATTTGCAATAGGCAATAAGCCAGATAACAGGCGGGTTACCAGTTACCTGGTACCAGTTACCGGGGTTCAATTTATGGCAGGCTGACTATAGGCTGGCATTCCGCACTATGGGCCCGGGAACAGGGAACCGGAAACCGGTAACCGACATTAAGCACAAACCCTTATCCTCCTGCTAATACAAGTATTAGTTTTATACTTCCCTGGTAATTAAACCGCAATAGCAGCGCACATACGGCGTTTTCCTATAACATGTTCTACCGGTATTACGCCGGGCACATGTACGATTAAACAGTTAACCATTTTAAAACCCTATAACCATGGCCCAATATCCCGATATGAAGATCTTTATTGTAGATGATGATATATTTTGCCTTACGCTGTATGAGCAATTCCTGCGGAACCTGGGCTATACTGAAATAGTTTCCTTTAACTGCGGTGATGAGTGCCTGCAGGAGATCAAGGAAGAACCGGCCCTTGTTATTATGGATTATAATATGGAAGGCATGAACGGTATTGAAGTGTTGAAAAAGATCAAAGCTATCAATCCCGGTATCATGGTGTATATTATCTCCGGCCAGGAAAACAGCCAGGTAGCGAAAGAAGCTCATAAACATGGCGCACTCGATTATGTGGTTAAATCCTCTTTAAGCCCCGATAAAATGGCCACTATTATGCAACGGGTTGAACAATTGTACCAACCGCGGCAGAAAGAAGTTAAAAAGTCGTTTTTCCAAAAAATGAAATCAGGATTAGGAATATAGCATTGCGCACCCGGTATAAGCCGGTCTGTTTGCTTACTAACCAATACTATATGCTGACTCAACGCCCCTCTTGCAGGGGCGTTATTATTTTATGCCGGTTCATAAACAGGACAGCTTATCATTAAAAAAAATGCCACCCGTCTGATGACGGATGGCTTGTTCCTGATGTGATGTCCTATACCTATAACCTATTCTTATTATATACCTATTACATTAACTACTTACATCTCCTTTTCAACTTTACGAACTTCTTACCTCTTACTTCTTACCTCCTGCTCCCCCTATTTCACCAAAATTCGCTTCGCAAACCGGAAGGCTTCATTCTTAACGTTCAGCAGGTAAATACCGGGCGCTATTTTCATAGCCAGCGGTATCGTTACAATATCAACACCATTTATCTTCAACGTGCCGCTTTGCATTAACTGCCCTGATGTATTGAACAGCTCGTATTGATACTGGCCCTTAAAGGCCGCTGAGCAAGACAGGTAAATGGCTTCGTGCGCAGGGTTGTTCAGCACCAGGAAGGAAGCGGCATTGTTGTTTTCAGAAACAGATACAATACGGGAATAGCTCTGCTGTCCGTCCCGGTCAACCGAGCGGATGCGATACATGGCTGTACCCACTAATGGCAGGTCGTCGATATATTCATAGTTTGTTTCATCCTGGCTGTTATGGCTTTTCACGCTGCCTATTTTACTAAAGCTGCCGCTGGTGTTCAGCCGCTCTACTTCATACCGGTCAACATTTGATTCCCGCGCTGTTTTCCAGCGTACAACCGTAGTACCGGTCTTCCGTTGCGCCGCTACACTTATGAAATGCATTGGAAGCACATACCCCACGCTGCCAATGGCAAAATACCCGAACGAGTTAACCGCATTTGAGGTAACGCTACCGGTAGTAGTAACGGTACCCGTTGCAGAACCACCTTCGTTTACCCACATACTTGTATTGTAATACGTAGCCCGGACCTCTGACAGTAAATAATTCGGGAAAGCGACTTTGCTATGGTTCCAGTTAAGCGTAACCTGTGCCGTTCCACCGCTTATGCGGTTGATCTCCCAATATTCATTGGTATTCACCAACAATATTGGCGATTGCACACTCGTGCTATTGGGCGTGGCGGAGCGGTACCTGGCATTCAATTCACTGCTGGCCGACAAATTACTTACAGCCACTGTACGTTCATACGTGCCATTGCCTACAGGGAAAGTGAAATCAGTATTTCCCAATTTCTTTACCCAACCATTCACATGGCGGGCATCGGCATCGCCGGTATACGAAGCGCCGGCTTCATATACCAGGTAATTGGGCGTGGCTGACGTAACGATCATTCCATTGGTGAACGTATGCACATTGGCCACGCTGAGGTTGTTATTTAATGTAATGCCGGCAGCATTATTGGTAACTAACTGATAAGTTTTAAACGACTGCGTTCCGCTCACAGTTTGTGCAGCGCTGCCGTTCATATACAATACACCGTTGCCGGCCGACATAGCAGCCTGGTCATTGGTGAGATTTCCTTTTACATACAGGCTGCCATTATTCACCAACGCACCGGATGATGAATTGGTAAAAGCTGCATGGCTGCATAAAGAAGCACCCGAATGCACCTGTAAGTTGCCGCTGTTATGCAACACATCCTGGCCATTTGCACCGGCCGCTGCCAACAACAAGGCAACAGGTAGTATCATCCTTTTCATAGTATCGACTTTATTCAATGGTTAAAACAATTGTTTGGAATGGTAACAGATGCGGTATTATTGCGCATTTGCCAACCATTGAATATCCTGTATTTTAATTACGTCGTTATTGGTGTTGGATGAAACATACACTTCAAAATAATCGGCAGGAGAAATATTTTCTAAATACACCACAAAGGCAAAAGGATATGGTTGGTTAGCTGTATTGGTACGGATAGTGGTTTCCCCAAATCGGGTTGTACTTACCCCGTTCTTCACTATACCAATGGAGATCACCCGGTTGGAGCCATCAACCGACAAATTACCGGTGATCGTGAACCAGCCATTCCGTTTGTTTGTAGGCTGAAAGGTGATCTTGTTGTTAACGATCGTCCATTTACAGGTGGTGGAACTGGTATTAGTGCCCCAGTTCGCTTTTGCCCATGCGTTGGCGGGTGATATAGCAACCGTATTGGTTGTATTGTTCAATACAGTAAGGTATGCGTATGGTTTCTTATCACCCATACCGGCATTGCCTTCCAGGATCGCATTGGCATCCCGGCCATCGGTACGGGTAAAATCGAATCCTTCAATGTATTTCCCGGTGTTGTTCCAGGAATTATTGGTAATGGAAATGCTGGCAAAACCAGTGAAGGTTGAGGGGTTGTATACAATAGCCGTATCGGTGGCGGTGGCATTATAATATCCTCCGGAAGCCAACTGGATGGTGGCATTGGTAGCCTTATCGAGGTTGATACCTCTTGCACAAGCAATAAAATCTGTTTCAGCAACTTTTACAATTACGCCCGATGCGTTGCCATGCACCATGATACCACTTCGGCGTGCATTGGAAATATCTGTTTCAAATACCCAGATCTCGGCATTGCTTGAATCGTAAATGGTGTTATAAAAACGGTCAAACGTGCAATCTTTAATTTCATTATAAGTGCCGCTGCCTGCAAAATGGATGGCATCTTCGTTTGCAGATGTTCCATAACCACTTAAAGTAGTGGCATTGAATTGCAGCATTTTGAAATAACAGTCCGACACACAACGGAACATCGGATTACCGGCCAAACCGCTGGCTGCCGCTATGGTAGAATGGCCATATGATGGTCCCTGAAAAGTAACCGGGTAATCCAGGTCGATCACCAGCGTAGAGGCTACGCTGTATGATTCTTCATCTAACCGTACTACTGTAGGCGCAGTCATATGGGCATCCAGGAATTCAACCACTTCCTGCAAGGTGGTCCAGCTGCTATGCACATTTACATCAAGCAGGTGTGCAGGTCTCTTTTCTTTATTCTTTATCACCCAATTACCGCCATTGGCAACAAACGTTTGTCCAATGTAACGCGTTAACGTACTGATCGTATCGCCATCGATAGTAGCGGCGCCATCCCCATCAACCGTAACCAGGTGGGTATGCGAACCTACGTTCTTAACGGTAATACTTAATCCGTTATCAGAAGCTGTAATGGCAGGCAACGTAAGAGTGATATCATTGCTGGCTAAAACAAATGTTTCTGTTTTGGTCAATGTAGTGGTAGCTGATTTGGCCACAGTGTTCAGTTCGCTGGTTTCAAGCAGCCGCCAGGCGGTGCCATTCCAGTAATAATACCCATCGGCCAATGTACCGCCTGAACTGTATACCATCATCCCGGCGGTTACGGTGCCGGTTAAGGGCGCTATGGAAGCGGTACTGTTCAATGCTACACGGGGTGGTAAAAATCCTTTATTGGTGCTCTCCAGCTCTAACAGGGAGTTGGCATTTATGGTGTTCGGGTTATCTCCGATTTTCACCTGGGCATTTGCATATACGGCAAACAAGGTTGCAAAGAGAAAAGTAAAGCGTTGTTTCATACGGTTATCTTTAGGACATCAGACAATCAGATTTCAATTAATGGTTTATAACCACAAAATAACGGAGTCTATCACCTGCTATTTCGCTTCTAATTGTTTCGAAAAATAGAATTACTGGTTTCCTAAAACAACACTAAGTAAAAATGCTTATCCAAACTAACTTACAGGCTTAATAGGCAGCATTGCTGACAGCAGGCGGCGGATCGCCTTTTACTACAGGATATGCAGGCTGTTTTTTCTTTTTGCGGGTCCATTCCATGGTAACACCAACGATAAAGTTCCTTCCACTGTTAAACGGCTCGAATGTATACACCGGAATGGTGAATCTGTTAAAGGTAAAGCCGATCATTACCCCGGGTTGCAGCTCATTGCCGATCACCCGGTCGTGCGTATGTTGAACAGACACACCTGCGTAAAACCATTTCAGGCTTTGATACCCCACCTCAGACCAGTTATACACGAAGTAATCGCCATAGACGGCGGTTGACCGTGAATATTGTGATTGGGAAGAAAAGAAGAATTTATTGAGCTCCATATCAATGTTCAACCCGGTTGACACACCCTTGAACCGCCCCAGCGATCCGCCCAGCATGGGCACGAAGGAAAAGTTAAAGTCCCTTTTTTGAACCGAAAAGGTGCGGCCCAGGTAGAGCGAAAAGGTTTCTGCATCTTCATAATTGTAGCGCGCTTCTGCATACCAGTTCTTCGAATGCTGGTAATGCATAACCGGCATATATAAATAGGGCTGACCGCTGTTTACCAGGTGATATTGTTCTAACATGACGGCTGACTGACTAAAGCCAGGCCGGCTCATGAACGCCAGGAAGAGAAGCAATATGGAAGGAAGCTTTATCATGCAGCATGCTCCACCGGTTCCGGTTCCATTTTCTTTTTCTCACCTACGATTATGATGGGCGCATTGATGAGCTTATCGAAAATGGAGATCTCTTTTAAGAAAGGGTTCCAGTAAAAGATGAGTTTTTCAATAGGCTTCCAAAGTATTACCCAGCTAAATACATCCAATGCGTTGCTAAAGGCAGAATGTATGCGATGCTCCTCATTAAACAAGACCGGCATTACCCCCTGAAAGAACATAACAACAATGAGACTAAATGCCAGGAGCATCCAGTTGCGCTTTTTAAATTTTTTAAACTCCGCCTCTTTAATGGATTTTTTTAATGAAAAATGCCGGCGAATGGCATGCACCAACGGTTCTATATATTCTTTATCAGATTCACTTACACAGTTCAATTTATAGGTAACGGTTGAATATCTTTTTATGCTGGGCGCATAGTTCATAATATACTCCTCAAACTCCTGGCTCAATTGCCTTTTATAAATAGGCGCCGGGTCATTGGCATTGAAGTAGCCATCGATGGTTTGTTCATTGACCTTGAGGAAGATATTGATTTTTTTAAATAAGGAGTTACTCATAAGTTCTGGTTCATACCAGATAACGGGATGGAACATTGGATAATGATACAGTATGAACGGCTTATAGCAACAATAAATATAACTACCTAGCGGGATAACGAATACTCTTTAAAATACAAAAACCCCGGCTGTTCGCCGGGGCCAAACGTAACGCACGAGAAAAAGCACTGC
The DNA here is from genome assembly GCF_004834005.1 of Niastella caeni. Lineage (GTDB taxonomy): Bacteria > Bacteroidota > Bacteroidia > Chitinophagales > Chitinophagaceae > Niastella > Niastella caeni. Next base: position 972,562 of record NZ_STFF01000002.1, on the reverse strand, counting down.
CCATACCAATTTAAATGCGGTAGCGTGGTTACGTTATGACTATTAACCGTGCCAGGGTTCCAAACCGTAGCACGGTAAAAGATCATTAGTCCTTTAACCCGAGATATGCTTTAACTTCTTCATAATTATTCCAGTCAACCTGTTTGCCCATACGCACGGTGGCGCCACCCGGAATAAGGATGTACCGGTACTGGCGGAATTTAGCGCCGGTGGCCTGATCGGTACCCGTAGAAGCATTTACATTGGCATCCAGCTCAATAGTGCCTACTGCATAAAAAGGCGTGATCTGGGCATTGCCTTCCCGGAATGGTAACGGTGTTATTACTTTATTAGCGGCAGTACCAAAGTTGATATACACTTTTATTTCCCCGTTCGACAATAAATTATCGGTAACCTTTGGCTCAGTGATCTGCGTAAAGAAAACACCGCTGGTAGCATCCTGCGCAAAAGCAAGATCTAACCAGGGCGAATACTGTACATTGGCGGACCCGGTTTCACCCTTGTCGCCTTTGTCGCCCTTGTCACCCTTTTCGCCTTTGTCGCCTTTCTCTCCTTGCGGGCCAGTATCCCCTTTTTTGCAGGCAGTAACCGTTAATGCAATAGCCAGCATGTAATAAAAGATAAGGCGCAGGCTAATTTGATTTGTGCGTTTCATGTTCTTGGTTTTTATTTTGTATTTGATGAATAAACTAGTTGCCTGTTACCAGTTACCGGGTACCGGTTGACAGGAGTTACAAGTTGCAGGTTACAGAAATTGCCGCCCCGATAGCTGTCGGGCCCGATTTCACGTATGCCGTTTCACGTTCCCTCACCATACATTCTTCGGGCAGCCATCATCGTATTTATTTCCGAGTAGAAAGCCCACCATTATTTCGTGTGAGCCTTTACTCACTATGTTTAAACCGGAAGTGGTATAGTCGTAAGAGTACCCGATGTTGAATTTGTGACCGATATTCAGGCCAACCATCCCGGCGAAGCCATCATTAAACCGGTAACCTGCCCCAAACCACGCTACATCGAGGTATTGCAGCTTCGCATTCACATCGAACTGGATGGGCATCGGTTGCACATATTTTACCATCACCGAAGGGATCAGGTTGAAATCTTCTCCCAATAAAAAGCGATACCCGGCAGTGGCAAACAAATGCGGCACCATTTTGCCATTGGTTGTTTTCACCGCATTGTCTGAAAAGCTCACTTTCTGCGGAATGATCTGTTGTGCAGAAAGCCCCACAAAATAATCGGCTGAATACAGGTATACACCGGCCATAAAATCGGGCTTCATGGTATTGATCATGCCATTATTATATACTGCGGGATCAACCTGCACATTGCCAAAATCGAGTTTACTGCTATTTAAGCTGATACTGGTGAACCCGGCGCCAAAACCGGCCGCCAGCGTAGTTCTTACACTGATGCCTATATGATAGGCATAGGTGCCGTAAGCAGAGAAATAATTCAACGGACCGGTGCGGTCATTGATCACCTGCAACCCAACACCATGATGCGGTTCGGCAGCCGTGTATTCTTCCCAATACCGCTTACCGCGCGGATTTTCGCCCGGCATCTCAAAAGAGGTCGCTGTGGTGCGAAAATCTTTTTTATTGATGGGCGTATGAAGGGTTACATACGTGGTAACCGGCGCATCCTGCACACCTGCCCACTGATGCCGGTGACTGGCTTTAATATCAGTATAATTTTCAATACCCGTCAGCGCCGGATTTATGATATACTGATTGAGGATATATTGGGTGTAGTGCGGTTTTTGTTGTGCCTGAGTTTGTATGCTTACAATTGCGAACAAACAACTGAATAATAACTTTTTCATGTGCTACGTTTTTATTATACCGGCTGGTAGCTAGTAGTAAATGGTTAGTAGGGCCTTTATTCAAAGTTCCTGATATACCTACCACCCTATCCCCGCTTTTCCCCACTCGCTACTAGCGACTTGCTATTTCCCTAATACCTTAAACTCCGTCCTTCTATTCTGCTGCCTTCCTTCTGGATTATCGCTGCCATCATCATTAGAGTTCGGAGCAATAGGCTGTGTTGAACCATATCCTTTTGCCTGCAGGCGGTCCTTATCGATGCCCTTGCTGATCAGGTATGCTACGCAAGCCTGGGCCCTTGCTTCAGACAGGCGTTGATTGTATGCATCATTCCCTTTATTATCAGTATGGGCGCTGAGCTCAATAACAACCTCCGGATGAGCGGTCATCATGGCTACCAGTTTATCAAGCGAAGCATGCGATTCTTTTTTGAGGGTAGCTTTATCGAAATCATAATACACATTATCCAACACGATCACTTCATCAACCGGCGGTACATCTTTCACCAGGCAAATAGCCGGGTTGGTCAACTGTTCTGCTTCTTCATCCAGCGGCGCATAGAACGGCAGCGAGCCATCGCTGTAGCCACTTACAGAAGCCACAGCCTTCAACGGTTGAAACTCATCCAGCGTAAAGGAATAATTTCCATCAACCGCAGTGGTCTGCGTATACACTACTTTATTTTGAATAGTATCTATGATCTTTATAGCAACACCCGACAACGGCAGTTTATCCTCGCAAGACACTACTTGTCCGCTCACCTGCTTTTTAGGTATTACCTTTTTTAAATAGAACAGTTCCAGGCAGCAGGTGGCCTCGCGGTCAGAGCTAAGCCAGACATCTTCCAGCACATTCTTCACTCCGCCTTTGCTTACGAAATAAATATCATCTTTAACCGAATTTACCGGGTAGCCAAAGTTTACCGGCGCCGCCCAGGCATCCATTGAGCCTTTGCTATAGAAAAAATCATAGCCGCCCATCCCTACTCTTCCGTTGCCGGAAAAAACAAGGGAGGAAGAAGGGGCATGATAATACGGCGCCTGCTCATCATAAGCGGTATTGATCACATCGCCCAAATTGGCTGTACGCACCGGTTTACCACTTTCATCCAGTTCGGCATACCACAGATCAAACCCACCATAACCGCCGTTTTTGTCGCTTGCATACAAGAGGTAATTCCCGCCGGGCATCACAAAAGGCTGTTGTGCACTAAAACCAGTGGCATTAATGAAGCTATCCAGCAACACCGGTTCGCTCCAGCCATTACCGTTTTTACGACTGCTGTAAATGCCAGACACTTTTTTACCACCCACGATCATCCACCGGGTCAGGAACAACGTATTCCCATCAGGCGTAAGACTTACTACGCCCTGGTGCATGGCATTCGCCTGTGGTAATGGCAACAGTTTCACTTCACCGGTTAAACCATCCGTTACCGGCGTAGTATACACCCGGTTAATGTGCGACTGGTTCCTGCCAGAAGTACTATCAACACGGGTAGAGGTAAACAACAAGGTATTCTCGTTCAACCATACGGGTGCATAATTAGCGCCTTCCGTATTTAACGGAGTGCCGGCCTTTTGCACACTGTACAGTTTCAGGTCTTTCTTTTTTAATTGGGTTTGAATGAACCGCAGGCTCATCAATTCCTTCTTCGCCGATTCGCCATACTGATCATCGGACCTATGTTCATCGAGGAAACGATTGAATTCCTTTTCTGACTGCTCATAATTTGCCAGCGCACGCAATTCTAAAGCATAATAATAGCGGGCCAGTGGAAATTCGCCACTATTCGCATCAACCGCCTGACCGTAATACGTGGCCGCTTTGGCATGGTCGTGCAACAACCGGTAACTTTCTGCCACGCGGTAAACCGCCAACTGCCGGCTGCTTACCGGAACATCTTTCTTCTTCGCCGAATTAGGTACCGTATAGGGGCTATATTCAGTCGTCTTAATTTTTTGACTGGCAGTGCCTAAATATTTTTCATAATACTGGGCGGCAGAATAATAATCTGCTTTTTTATAATAATTATCCGCTGCCCGCAAATAATCGTATGTAAACTGTGCATTGGCAGCTAACATACTACAACCAATAATTCCGGTGGCTAATAACTTTTTCATGTGTTAGTTTTTATTACGTACCTCTTACCATGGTTTTCATAGGCAGCAATCGCTCTTGTATATATTGACAGGGTATTGTTCCTGAGCGGGCTCGCTTTGAGCGAAGCCGAAAAGTCGAAGGGAAAAAAGCGGTTGGTAGAAACCAACCGCCGGACATTGGTGTACCTATGACTATAAGCGCGGACAGACAAAATCTACTTCGGGTGTCTTTACTGATCTTCTACCAATAAAGGACAATGATATTTCAAAGCTGTTGGAGCCATTCGCCATCTTTCCGAGGGTAGATGTGTTCACATCATAGCTCACACCCAGCACAATATTTTTATGAGCAAAGCCAACAAAGGGAGACAAGGCATCTTTAAAGCGGTAATTAGCGCCAAGCATTACATCGGTGCCGGGGGCAGCTATTAAGCGGGCATACGCGCCCACCATTTTTTCCGTTGCCGAACCTTGCTTCAGGTATAAGATATTAGGCGTTAAACTGAGAACATCCGATAACGTTATTCTAACACCTGCATGACCGGTATATCGCATGGGCAGGCGGGCTTTACCTGACTCACTGAATTTATCATCGGGCCGCGTAAGGTGCGATACGGCAAAACCGCCAAATAAATTCATTCTTTTACCCGGCTGAGCATCGTAATACAGAATACCGGCAGCCGCATCAAATGAAGTGGAAGAAGTTTTACTGAACGCTTCTGCAGAAATAGCGCCCGGGTTATAACCGGTGATCGGGTTCCACTGATCGCCAAACGTCAGTTTCGACCGGTTGAACCGCCGTTGAATGACCCCGATCTGCATCCCCATCACCACGCGATGATTTTCCTGCGGCCCGAACCGTACCCCATTATAGGCATAACTGGCATAGGCAGTGAGATAATTATAACCGCCATCGCCAGCCGTTTGGTTCAACACACTGGCGCCGAAGTTGGAATTCTTGTTCGTAGTGAAATCAACGGCCACACCCGGCGTGGTAAAAGGACTACTGATATTCCCCCACTGCGACCGATAGATGCCAGAGATGCGGTAATCGCCATCAAATGCTCCTGTTAAGGCCGGGTTCAGCCAGGCAGGATAGACATAGTATTGCGAAAAATGCGGATCTACCTGCGCCTTCACCGCTTGAACGCTTAAAAAAAGCGTTAGTAATATTATGCTGTTTCTCATTGCGTATCGTTTTGTTTATTTATTTTTTTACTTTCTCCTCTATCAACTTGTTAACTTTTCAACTTACCCCTCACTTCACTATCGTTATTGAACCCGTTCTCGGTTTAAACCCATTCTTCAAATGGATCACGTAGTAATAAGTAGCCATCGGCAATGGTTTACCACTTACAGTTCCATTCCACGGTGTAGCATACCCATATGAGTAATACACCCGCTGGCCATACCGGTTGAATACTTCCACCGTGCAACCAGGATAATCGCTCAGGTTCGTAATATTCCAGGTATCATGAATGCCATCGCCATTAGGAGAAAATGCGTTAGGCACTAAAACCGGTTTTAATATTTTTACTTTCAGGAAGTCAGATGCGGTGCATTGCCCTTCACCTGTAGCCGTAAGCGTATAGGTTTCATCAAACATCGCCTGCAGCAAAGGCCGCAACTTGTGTGCATCGCTTAAACCCGAAGCCGGCGCCCAACTGAACGATAGCACTGTTGAATCATTTACGGTTGGATTGAATTGCACCACCGTTCCCTGCGGCACCGTGAACGAAGGCCCTGCATCAACAACAGGCTGCAGGTAAACCACTACCTGTTTGGTAGCTATTTGCGAAGTACAACCTGCGCTGTTGATCACCTGCAATTGTACGGTATAGTTACCCGGTAGCTGGTAGCGTTTCACCGGGTCTTGCTTAGTGGAAGAACTGCCATCGCCAAAATTCCAGCTCCATTGCTGAATAGTGCTGTTATTGGAAGTACTTTCATCATCGAATACATTATCGGAACCCTGGCATAAAGTATCGGGTGAAACCGTAAAGGCGGCAACCGGCTTATCAAAAAACGCGCTGAATGTTTTTGAAGCGCTGCTGGCACATCCCCAGGCAGACGTAGCATCCAGGCGAACAACGTAAGGCTTGGCAACAGCATACGGATGACTGGCATCGGTAGTATGAACCACCGCGCTGTTATCGCCAAAATTCCACGTGTAACCAAGTGCTGACAGATCTGCTACCGTAGTGGCATTTTTGAAATCAGCAACACCACCCGGCATACATACCGCTGCAGGTAAACTAAAATTTGTTACCGGCAGCGGATGTACTGTTACAGTCCGGGTTGCCGTATCACTGGTGCACCCCTGATCACTCACTGCAACCAGCTTTACGGAGTACGTGTTATATATAGACCATGTGTGTGAAAACGAATTTCCATTGGTATGGGGCACCCAGTTGCCATCACCCAAATTCCACCTCCAGGAAGTAATGGATCCGGAAGTAATGCCCGATTGATCGTCGATCGTTGCCGACTCATTCAAACAGATATCGCTTTCGACTGTAAAAACAGCCGTTGGCTTGGGGTATACGGTGATCGTGCTTGTTATAGATTCCGTACAGCCACCTGATGAGGTAAAGGTATATGTGATCAAATGCGCTCCGGCGCCGGCAACAGAAGGTGTAAACATACCAGCCGCTGTAGTGCCCGCACCACTGTATACACCGGTGCCTGGTACGCCATTGGTAACCGTAGCCGTAGCCACAGACACAGGCGTGGTAACACTGGCGCAAATGGCCGGCAGGGCCGGATAGTTTAACCGGGGTCGCAAACTAAACGTGGCGGCTACCGTAGTATCTTTTGTACAACCATTGGCAGTAGTAACACTGAAATGAATATTATAATTGCCAAAGGTGTAGGTATGCGATGGATTTTGTTGCGTTGATGTATTCGGGTTACCCGGCGTGGCATTGGGATCGCCGAAGTTCCAGCTCCAACTGCTGATCGCTTGATTATCCGGCACCTTAGTGGTATCGGTGAACTGCACAATGCCATTATCAGGCAAACAACCTGCCGGATAGCTGAAACCCGGTTTAGGCTTGGCATACACGGTAACCGGCACAAACGCCGTATCGCTCACACAGGTATTGCTCACTTTCACTACATGCTTTGCGGTAAACGTTCCGTAATCAGGGAAAGGTATTGTTTGCGCATTGCCATTGGTAGCAGTAACTATGGTATTATTTCCAAAATCCCAATACCAGGTATTAATGGGCACCGGACCGCCGTATGAATGGGTTTCACTGAAGGTAATGCTGCCATCTTCACAAATAGCTAAAGGGGCAGCGCTAATGGTAGTAACCGGCGGCGCATATACGGTAATGGGTTTGGTAACGTTCGACACGCAGCCATCAGTTGTAACTACGGCCAGTTGTATATTCTGCGTTCCGGTGGCAGACAGTAATTTCAACGGATTCTGCGCGCCGGCGGTGCTGCCATCGGGAAACGTCCACTTCCATTGCCCTATGGTATAGGCGCCTGTTGACGCGGGACCGCTAAATGCCACCGTATCTTTTATACAACCGGTGGGATGCGAAAAGGTAAAATCAGCCGTGGGTTTTGGTTTTACTTCCACGGTTATCTTCAACTCTTCTGTATTATTACAGTTATCGAGTGATAAACTGGATGACTTAATTGGAATGGTATAGGTGCCGGCCGTATTGAAGTTATACGTACCAGGCAACGTGTATTTATAATAAGTAATACCATTGATGGTAACAGTGCCATCATAAGCGTTAGAGGCCGGATCAATCGTAACATCAGTAGCTGGCGGTGTTGTAACAGCGCCCAGTGCACTAAGGCCCCATACCAGCTTAAGCGGTTGATAGCGAATGAGGGCAGATAATTTAACCGGCGTATTTACACAGGTGAATTTATGGCTGTTCTTTCCGCCATTGGTAGTGTCGGGTTCATTGTGAACACTGCTTATCGCATTCAGGTTATTCAGGTACGTGCCTATATTGTAAGCATAGCTTTCCACACTACCCAATCCATAGGCAATACCGGTGAAAGCCGAATCGCAGGTTACCAGGCATTGCCCTAAAGGCGCAGCAGGTGGTAATGGGCTATCCCATCTTTTTATCACCACCGTATATCCATTCATGTTGGTATGCGGATACGTATGATTAAACACTGCGCTGCCGCCAATTCGTAATGAAGGCACCCCGGCCGTTGGCACAATCACGGTTACGTAGTTGACAGATATAGATTCTTTATTATTCCGGAAGAAGCCAACTCTTGTAATGGCCTGTTCAACCGGACTAAGTACCACCATTTCCGGGTCGCCTAATCCGCCGTTACCTAAGCAACTGCCACCGGTCATGAACTGCATTACTTCTATGGGCTTATCCGCTTCAATTATATCGGCAGTACCGCTCTCATATACATAAAAGTTCCCGTTGATGAGCGTGGCGTTATAAGGCGGACCAGTGATCAGGTTATTATTTACCCGCACGACAGTGCCCGGATCGCGCACCGCTATTTTATAGGTACTTCTTGCAAATGAAGATGGCGTGCTGGAACCTGAGAACGGCGCGGTCAAATACCGTTTACCCCAGGCATGCTGCGGAAATAGTTGCTGGTTATCATTATCGCCACCCCCACTGCCGCAGGAGGCCGGGTTGGCCGTTCGGCTACTACCGGCAAATACGGCTATGGGATTACAATTATTGGCGCCATTGGCCATTGACCGTACAATGGTACCTGTTAGCTCCTTACCTGTTCCGGAACTACCACCGTTACCATTAGCATCGGCTCCGTCGTTGGCGCCTACTACCTGGTAGATCTGGCCTTTCATTAATGTTATAGTAGAAGTTACCCCGGGTTGCAGCCCGGTAATGTTCTGCGCTCTTGTTCGCACAGAAGGGGTAACCTGTATTACCGTATTGTCTTTGCTGGCTATTATATACATCCAGTTGTAACAATCGCTTCCATAGCTTTGCCGGCTGTTCAACGACACATAAGAATATCCCCAGGCAGTCACCGGCAACAACATAGTAGCACCGGATGAAGCAGAACCATAAATATGTGCGTAGGCTACAATCGGCACATTGCTTTCAATATGGATCCCTTTCTTTCTGAACACACCAGCACCGCCGGTGCCGGCAGGTGGCGGATCAGTGAACAGGCGGGCATCATAATTGGGATCACTGAGCGGATCACCGGGCGCCGCTGCTACATTCACCACTCCTTTGGGTATTATGTCTGTAGCAATGACTGTATAGGCAGGGATCGTATACGTCTTTCGCCACCAGTTGGGAAAGAACAGCCCGCTGCTATCGATAGTAACGGTAACCGTTGCAGGCTGATCTTCGGCGCTCAGGTATAATACCATGTTCATATTATTGCCGCCCTGCTCCATAAACTGGTGGTGGCCATACCCTACCCAAAACTCAGTTCCCCGGTTCGATACGTTTTGCCCCAAAGAAAACAGGCCATTCAAAAGAAACGCAAAACCCAACAACATGCGCCCACATACCCCGTACAGTATGCGCTTACCCGCTTTATGTTCTCCATTTCTCGTCATATAGTCTAATTTTTTAAAACTTCTTTAAATGCCTGGTCCTATTTCCCCTACCCGCTACTTACTACTTACCACTCGCCTACCTTATCAAATTGATAGCCCCTTTCTTATCCATTGTGGTTCCATCTGTCAGGATCATGCGGCACACATACATGTACACACCACTGGGTTGTATTTTGCCTTTATAACTACCATCCCATCCCCTGCTCTGGTCTGCAGACTCAAACAACTTCTCACCCCACTGGTTAAATACCACCAGCTTCATTTCTTTGATCTTGTAACCGTATACCCTCAACACATCGTTCAAACCATCGCCATTTGGTGTAAAGCTGTTCGGGATGAATATACCATCGGGCAATACCTGTTGCGATACCGGTAACGATCTGCTATCTGTACAACCACTGAGCGCTTTTACTATTATGGTCACTATTTGTAATGGTTGCAGGCCTGCTACCGTATGCGTAAGTCCTGTTGAACCGGAAGATGGCGTCGTCCAGTTATTACCGCCATCGAGTGACACTTCGTAACCTGAAGCGCCGGGCACTGCCGTCCATTTGAAGCGTACCAGGTTGGCAGCTACCGAATCAACCGACACGATGGGTTCCAGTATGCTGGTTTGTACAGCAATCGATACTTTGGTCCTTTCAGAAGAACAACCGGCTGCTGAAGTTTCCTGTACATAGTAATCGGTACCAGCGGTTATGTTTGTAAGGCTCAATGTGGGGCCGGTTCCTATTGCAGCGCCACCGGTTGATGATGCATACCAGGTGTAAGTAGCGCCCGCAGCGGGGTTCTCAACCTGCAGCGTGGTATCGGCGCCGGTACATACGATTACTGAATTCACTTTCACGATCGGTACCGGGTTCACCACTATTTGTTTGGTAGTATCACCCACACATCCATCTGCGGTAACTGATTGCAGTTTTTCCGTGAACGTGCCGGCTGTATTATACGTGTAAGTAACCTTTTGACCATTGGCCTTGCTGCCATCATGGAATTCCCATTTCCACTGGTTCACGGCAATGCCATTTTGTGCGTTAGGTGCACCAACAAACTCTGCTATATCTTTTACACAACCCGAGTAGTTCACCGTAAAGTCTGCTTTCGGCGCCGGTACCACCTGTACATAGATCAGGTCGCGGCCGGTGTGATCACAACTTTCTATATCCGGATGATCATAGACGATCTCTATAGTATATACACCCGGGTTCGCAAACGTATAATCCTGGTTAAGCGGGAATAAATAATTCTTAACTCCATTTATTAGTATACTGTCGCCAGGTACTGGTGCATTCACCGTTACATCGGCATTGGGCGATAAGCCTGGTACGCGACTGAGTTTCCAGGTCAATGTATTGGGTATGAACGGCAGGTAACCGGTGAACCTGAATGGGGTTCCTGCACAGGTATAATCTGCCTTATTGCCATTGTTCAATGTGTTGGAAATAGTGCCCAATCCCTGCAGCGTTTTCACCATCGTACCCACGTTATAACCATAACTTTCAACACTGCCCAATCCATACACCAGACCCAGATAAGCAGAATCACTTTCTACTGAGCTTTGTCCTGCACCGGCCGGCCATCTCTTAATAGCTACTGTATAGCCTGGTTGCGAGTGTGCATAACTGTGTTTGGTTGCTGCAGGTATTGCATTCCAGGGTATGCCATCGATCTTCAGCGAATTCATACCACTGTCGGGAAGAATAAGCGTGAGATAATTGACATTGATAGCTTCTAAATTATTGCGATAGAAACCGGAGAAACCACTGATGGCTTGTTCTGCCGGGCTCAAAATATTGCTTTCCGGATCCCCGTCACCACCGGTATTGGCACAAGCGCCTGAAGAGGACATGTACTGTACCATGGTAACCGGCTTATCAGCCGTAATGATGTCAGCGGTATTGCTTTCATACTGGTAGTAGCGGTTGTTTATAATATTGGTTAATGTAATGTTGTTCCGTTTTACCACCGTTGCAGGATCTTTCACCAACACCCTGTAAATATTGGTCATCCGGGTGCTGATATTGGCGCTGGTAGAAGTAGGCGCAGTCAGGTACGTTTTACCCCACGCTGAATACGGGAAGGTTTGTTGCAAGAACAGGTCGCCTGAGCCGCCCACAGAGGTACCACAGCCTAAACCTGTACGCGAACTTCCGGTGAACACGCCTATTGCGTGACATTCGTTATTTGAATTTGGAAGCGATTTTATGATAGAACCGGTGAGATCATACCCTTCGCTGCCACTCATCATGGCGCCCAGCACCTGGTACACATCTCCGGCGTTTAACGTAACCGTGAATGGAACGTTGGCCGGTTTTCCTGCCAGTGTGGGAACGGAAGGCGTGATTTCTACCACCGTATTATTTTTATCGGCCACTACCATAATCGTAGTATACGCGCCGGTTGTGGAATAGTTTTGCCTGTTGTTCAGCGAGTAATATTCATAACCCCATACCCCAACCGGGAACAACATGGTAGCACCGGAGTTAGCGCTGGCGAAAATATGTGCGTACGCTGTAATGGGCACATCGCTGACGATACTGATACCCCGGTTGTACAATCCTTCATCCAACAGGCGGGCATCATCGAGGCCGTTTTTCGGCATATAATCCGAAGCCCTTGTTGTGTATGGCGGAATGACGTAGTTGCGCACCCAATTGGTTCCGTTGATGCGAACCTGTACGTTGGCCGGTTGATCGGTGGTGCTCATATACAATACCATTTCCTGCGAATTAACACCCGGGTTAAAGTCATAGCTGCGCTGGTAACCCACCCAGAATCGCTTACCGCGGTTCGAACTGTCTTTATCAGGCAGTACCGGCGGCGCATAAGGATTTACCAGGCCGGTAAAGCGGTCCATATAATTCACTGAATTCTGCCAGATCTTTTTCTTTATCACATCCACGCGGCTGCTAAAGCCTACCACCCACGCATTGGACACGGTTGTTTTTCCTAACCCAAGCATATTTTGATCAGGAACAGAACCCTGCCATGGATCGAGGTAGAACAACTCCATGTTGTAATCATAATTACCACCGCCCGGCATTTCCACTTTTGTATAGAAGAACATAGAGTCGGGGCGTGGTTGTAATCCGGCTGGCACTACACCGGAATACCTTCTGGCTTCAACAGAATCCGGTACTGTTGGTCCCCACGTAATTCTCATCACCGTATCGGTACCATACATGAATGTTTGTGGTTGGTTTACCACAGGTTTTAATGGTGTAGCGGTTAACACTGTTGGCAATGCCGTTGGGTAGAACTCATACGCTCCCAGGTCGGGCACGCCTTGCGTCAATGTTACGGGTCTTGTGCTGTCGTTTATGTCGCGATCATTGCCGGCTATCTGCACACCACGGCCATGCATGGCCCACACATCCGGGTTCACCAGGTCGGGACGCAGATCGCTATCGCTTACAAAAGCAGGCGAATAACCGATCGAATATTTATCCCAATAAGAACCCGCTCTCCAGTCGGCCAGGGTAGCGAAAGTTCCTGCAGGATTGCCCCGTTGTACCAGCGTACTGCCGCTGGTGTATAACATATTGTAATCACTTGTCAGCGACTGGCTGCTGTTGTTTACGTACAAGGCAGTACCGCCGCCTTTGTTTGAGAATATATTATTACGCATCCGAACGCCACTGGCCGCTGTGTTCAGCAGGTACATGGAATGGTTATTCGTTGTTGTTGTACTGGTGCTATTTACTGTATTGTTTAAATAATCGGCCCCATTGAAGTTGTTATGGTATAATCCATAAGAACCCGCACCGGACGTATTGATAGCAATGGTATTGTTCTGCACTATTACACCTGGCGAGTTCGACAGGTAAGCGCCATACAACGCGCCGGTATTGTTGTTTACAGCCGTTACCATGTTGTTGGCCAGTTTACCGCGGGCATTTCTGGCGGTATCGGAATTAATAAGCGCCAATCCATACACAATGGTAGTAGCATTGCTCACGGTAATATTGTTACCCGTTACACTATACGAAGAATCGCAGTCTGTGGCATAAATACCATAAGCGGTTGCATTCACCGGACCGTTCACCGTAACAATATTCTTATTGAGTTGCACGCGTTTTAGGTTACTGGCATATATTCCGTACTGCCAGGCGCCACTTACGGTATTATTTTCAATAACATGATCTGGAGAAAGACCAGTGCCTGTGCCGGTACCGGCAAAGTAAATTCCACTGGAACCATTACTGATCGTATTGCCTTTAATGACGTTGCTGGTCCCTTTTAACTGGAAGGCATAAATACCGGCTATACTATTGGAAGCGGCTGTAGCAACCGGAGCCGCTATAATACAATTCAAAATACTATCGTATGAAGCTGTATTGGCCAGCTCTACTACCCTGCCATTCGAAGTATTGGTACCTGAAATGGTCAGGTCTTTGAATATGAAGTGGCGGGTGCTATCGAGCTTCAACGTGTAGTTGTTCGTACTGGTTGCATCAAATGTCAGGTTCACGGAACTGGCTACGCCATTAGCGCTCTGGAACGTCACCGTATTGATGGTTGATGTATTGGGAATATAAGGGATCCTGATCTGTTCATTATACGTACCGGGCGCTACTTCGAACACGATGGCGCCGGTGATACCGCATAACAAAGCGTCTACCGCACTCTGGAACGAGGTAAAGTTCGGCAAGGTGGCAGGCTTCGACGGATCGATGGTATAGAGCCCTTTCAGTAAAATATTATTCAGGGTCACCTGTACCGGTGCTGTATACACGGTATTGCCGGTACAGGTTACCGCAGCCCGGTAATATGTGCTCAAACCGGCCTTGGTGCTGTATTGCGGGAAGTATTGCACCGGGCTGATGTCGGTCCAGGTTACGCCATCGGGCGATGATTGCCATTGGAAGGTAATAGCGCCCAGTGGTGAATGACCGGTCACGGTTAATTCAATCGGCATTTCAAGACATAATCCTGATGAAGGCGTTACCGAAGCCGTACCTGCGATTGGCGGTGTTTGACAAGGCGCTGGTGCAAATTCATAAGCGCCTATATCTGGTGTAGTGGCAGAACGCACCGCATTGAGGATGTCGGTAGCAATATTCACCGGTGTACCCTTATTATCCAACGCAGCCAGCATAGGCATAAAGTTGCCGGTGGCCGGATCGGTATACAGCGGATTATGGTTAAGTGAACTGCTATCCTTGCCGCTGGCTGTTACCCAGTCAGCCAGCGTAGTGCGGTTGGCGGTATAATACCCCACGTGAGCGTTCGTGCCGGTTACATAAAAATCATTATAGTTCGACAGGATTTCACTGGTGGTTGCATTAAGGTAGATGGCGTGTTTGGCGCCGGCTCCTCCCCTGCTGATGGTAACGATGTTATTGACGAACTGGATCCCGTTTGCTGTAGTGGTTTGATAAAAGCCCGCACTTGCACCGGTAGCCGTGCTGGTGGTATTATCAATAGAAATGGTATTGTGATGATACCACACATTGCTGGAACCGGTATTGTACAAGGCGTATACAGGCCCGTTGCCATCGAGATCATAGAACAGGTTGTTGCTTACGGTATCTTCACCAGCAGCCGATACGGAATTATGATAAACGCCGTAGAACGATGCGGTGTTGGCTGTAATACCACCGAAGAAACGCGTGAACCTGTTTTTAGAAATGGTTAACCGGTTGCTGGCAGCCGTTGTCATATAAATTCCGTACACACTGGTAGCCGTATTGGCACGCGCAGCCCGGGTGAATGTATTACCGGCAACAACTGTATTGTTGGTACCGGTTATATACAAACCATAGTTATAGAAATCCTGTATGGTGTTATTGGTAAAGCTGTTGTTATTCAGGAAACCGGTAGTAGTGGTATTGCCCACGAGGGTAATGCCATAGTAACCACCTGTTACCCTGTTGCGGTCGAACACGTTGCCATCACTTAAGGTATTGCCTGTTGTAACGGCGGCGGCATCAGACGCATTGATAACGATACCGGCGTAATTGTTACTGGTTGACGCAACAGACGTATTGATGATACATTTACGGAAGGTGTTGGAGTCGGCGTTGTTGATCAGTTGAATGCCATAACCGTACGTACCGCCACCCGCCTCGATCTGCAGGCTGTCGAATATGATATGGTCGGCGCCATTCAATTTTAAAACGGCCCGCTGGCTGTTGCTGTTTGCATTATATGTTAACGTATTGCCGTTGCCATTGAACGTAATGGTATTAATGGCCGATGTACCGGCAATGCTATCGAGTATTAATTGTTCGGTATAAGGTCCCGATCCCGCCTGCACATTAAACACTACTGTACCGCCAATACCACAACCCATAGCGGCTTTTGCATCGGCAAAGGAAAGGAAGTTACCGCCAGGTTTACCCGGTTCGTAGGTACTTTGGCCATTCTTATTAATGGTATATATACCTGTAGGCAGGGCCGGGTTCACTACCAGCAGCGCCGTATCGGTATACACCGTATTGGTACCGCAGGTGATCTGTACCCGGTAGAAACTGGTTGTATCGGCAATGATGGTCGTATCTGGTGTCAGCATCGGTGTACCTACGTTGGTATACGGGCCTGCCAACGATTTTGCCATTTGCCACTGGAAGGTTTGTCCCGAACCGAATGCACCGATATTCAAATGCAGGTACACGGGTTTAAACTGACATAAAGTATCGGGTGAAATATCTACTTTACCATTCACCAACGGTAAAGCACAAGGCAATGGAGAGAATTCATACGCACCAATATCAGGTGTAAGGCCACTACGTGTTTGGTCATTGATATCATCGGCAGTACCAATGGCTGCGCCTTTATTGTCGATACCGGCATTGCCCGGGGTGAAATTTCCACTGGCAGGGTCTACAAAGGCCGGCGTAATTGATAAAGAATTTGCATCTAAACCAGTTGCCGTTCTCCAGGCGCTTAACTGCGTACGGGCCGCAGTATAAAATCCTACGCCGTTCGTACCTGCTGCTGCATTGATATAATAGTTATTGTTATCGCATCCGGCAAGCAGGTTGGTAGCGAGGTAGATACAATACTTAGTACCGGTTCCGCCCCGGGTAATGGAAATATTATTATTGTAGAAGAATAAACCGCTGGCGGCCGTGGTTTGATAGAAACCTCTGGTAGCCGCAGTGGATGTAGACGTAATATTATCCAATGAAATGGTATTATGGAAATACCAGGCGTAGCCCGAGGCTGTATTCGCAATGGCATAGATCAGGCCATTACCGTTGATGTCATAGATCAGGTTATTGCTGACCACATTTTCATTGTACGTACCACCGGTTGAACCGCTGGAATTATTAAAGTTAATACCATAAAACGCTGCAGTGCTGATTGGCGCGCCTCCAAACGGATTGGAGATACGGTTCTTGGAAACAATACAACCCGTATTTTTCTCCGTTGTGAAATAGATACCATAGAAGTCGGTTACACTGGTACGTGCAGGCCGGCTGAGAATATTCTTTTCTATCAGCGTTCCATAACTGCCGGCTACATAAATACCTGTAGAATAAAAATCTTTTATGGTGTTCTTTATGATCTTGTTATTCCCGTTGGCGCCGTTGTTGAACGTAGCCACCAGGGTAATACCATAATACCCACCGGTAATGGTATTGCCCGAGAAGATATTATCGTCACTCAAAACAGCTCCGGTTGATACAGGCCCTGCATCGGAACCATTCACCACAATACCGGCAAAGTTTTGAGCAGTTGAAGTAGTAGACAGATTGATGGTACAGTTCCTCACCACATTCGAGTCGGTGTTGCTCATTATTTGTACGCCGTAGCCGTATGTACCCAGGCTGGCATTTATGATAAGACTGTCAAAGATGATATGTTTGGTTCCTTTCAGTTTTATTACCGCCCGTTCGTTGGTATTGGTAGAAGCAAACCCAAGAACGCCGCTGCCTACGCCTTTAAAGGTTACGGTGTTAACAGCCGAGGCGCCCGGTACAGCGATCATCGTCAACTGTTCGTTGTACGTGCCGGTACCGGTATGTACATTAAAGGTTACTGGTCCGTCAATACCGCACTTGATATAATCGTAAGCAGCATTGAATGAGGTAAAGTTGCCGTTGCCGGGTAACTGGTTATTATTAATGGTAAATGTTCCGTTAACCGGTGTGGGTGAAACCACCTTAACTGGCGCAGCATTGGCTGATGTGCTGCTGATCGTACAGGTTGTAACCAGGCGGTACCAGTGTGTACCTACCTGTGAGGTTGTATAGGAAATAGCTGTTGCGCCGGAAATATTATTCCAGGTTACGCTATCTGTTGATTTTTGCCATTGGTAGGTAATGCCGTTGCCGGTGCTGATACCTGTTGCACTTACGGTAAATGGCTCTATACAAACAGTACTGTTTGTAGTAACCGCGGTACCGGCATTAGGTGTACCCGAACAGTCGGGCCATTCGGCTACCAGGATATCATCCAGACCAATATCGGTTAAGCCAAAGTCGGCAGTTGCCTGGAAGCGAATTATAGTAGTGGCTGATGTTGAATTGAAATAAAGTACTTTTTGACTCCAGGCCCCGCGGATGCCTACACTATCCAGCCGTGTAAAGCTGGTGCCACCATTCGTAGATACCAATACCGTAAGGCTATCGTCGCCGCTTGTATTGATATAGCTAAATGTTAATCGTTTATTGGGAGCGCCTGTACTGGCATTCAGGTGCAGATCGAATTTACCCTGTGCGCCATCGCTGCCATCATAACTATGGAAGCGGGCAGAATACGAACCTTGTGCAGCCGCCGGAGCATAGGCGCCGTTGACAGAAGACCAGAGGGCGGAAGTGCCATCATCGTTCCTGCGCCACGATTCATCGCCGGTTGCCGGATTGTTGTTCCAGAAATTATTAGGTATATCCCTGGTATCGCAACCATTGACCCAGGTATTTTCAAAACTTTCTGTATAGGGCAATGGCGCATATAAAGGAGCGCGCATGGGAACCAATACCGGTACCGAACCGGCTGATTGATTACCATTGGTACAGGTAATAAAGATGCGATACCAGGTAGCTGTTGTTTGTGAAGTGGTAAGGTCTTCACCGGTTGCACCGGAGATGTTTGTCCAGGTTATGTTATCTGGCGATGCCTGCCACTGGTAGGTTAACCCGTTTTGCATGGGCAGCCCGTTTACACTGAGCGTGAAGTTAGAACCCGGACATACCATGGTATTGCTTGATACGGTGGTGCCGGGCACAGGCGTACCGGAACAATTTTCCAGGTTGAACATAGTGAGGTTGTCTATGCCAATATCAGAGCCGCCGAAATCAGAAGTTGACCGGAAACGGATAACCGTAGTTGCTGAGTTCGACGTAAAGTTGAGCACTTTTCTATCCCAGCTTCCATTAACGGTATAGCCATTCAGCCAGGTAAACGTTAACCCGCCGTCGGTAGACAGCAATACTTCCATACTGTCATTACCTGTTGTATTGATATAATCGAACCGTAAACGCTTGGCGGCAACACCCGTATTACAGTTTACATAGAAGTCTAATGAACCTTTTGCGTTCGCAGATGCATTATAACTATGGAAACGGGCAGAATAGGAACCATGCGAAGCAGACGGTGTGTAAGCGCCGTTTGCAGGATTCACCCAAGCCCCGGCGGCGCCATCATCATACCGGCGCCAGGAGTTATTACCTGTAGCCGGCTGGTTGCGCCAGAAATTATTTGGAATGTCGCGATTGTCGCAGCCGTTTATCCAGGTGCTTTCAAAACTTTCAGTAAACGGCAGGGTGGCATACGACACAGACGTGGTATTTACCTGTAAAGGAGCAGATAATACAGTAGCACTGCCACAGGTAACGGCTACCCGGTACCAGGTGCTGTTTGTTTGCGATGTTGTGTACACAGCGCTTACAGCACCTGTTATATTTGTCCAGGTAGTATTATCAGGCGATGATTGCCATTGGTAGGTTTGTCCGGCCCCGGCCGTACCACCGGTAAGGCTCAGTGTAAAGTTCACGCCCGCACATACCGGATTAGTAGTGCTGATCACCGTACCGGCCACAGGTGGCGAAGTACAGGCCGCTGACGTAAATTCAATAGCACCGATATCGGGCGTTGTACTGCTTCTTGTGAAGCCCAATATATCACTGGTTACACCCAACGCTGCTCCCATATTATCTACAAATACATTCGTTGGCCGGTAATTGCCGCTGCCTGCATTTACAAATTGCGGATCGAATGCTATACTGCTGATATCGAAGCCGGTACTTTGCCAGCCCGCCAGGGTTGTCCAGGCAACGTTGAAGAAACCAACAGCATTGGTACCAGCCGGCGCATTCATGTACAGATCGTTGTTGGCAGAAGATGTTACGCCAGCAGTGCCATAGTATAAACAATATTTTGTACCCGTACCGCCGCGGGTTATATAGATCAGGTTATTTTTCACATTCACATTGGAACCATTCACATTACAGCCATAGGTTGTACCGGCAGTGGCTGCGGCATCATCCAACACAATACTATTATGATAGAAATTCCAGTTGTTATATCCCGCACTGTATATACCATAAATAGCGCCAGCGCCATTATTGATATTGTAAATAAGGTTGTTCTCAGCCCGGTTGGGTTGAGCGGCAGAAGCGCCGGAACCGGCCACATAAATACAATAAGCGGTATTATTTGTACCTGTTGCTCCATCGAACAGGTTATGAATGCGGTTCTTTTCTATCAGCGTGGCTGTATTGGTGCCAACATATATGCCATAGCCGGTGGTAACCGAGGTACGGGAAGGGCGCGAGATATCATTTCCCGTTATGGTTAAATTCGTATTACCATACACGTAAACAGAATACAGGTAAGCATCGAGCACTTTATTCTTTTCAATGATGTTGTTGGCATTATACGGATTCGTACTGCCATACAGGAAAATACCATAGTACCCACCTATTATGGTATTACCACTTATCAGGTTGCCGTTACCATTGTTACCTGTTATGAAAGTGGATGTAGCAGACCCGTTAATGAGGATGCCTGAATAGTTTGTAGAGCTCGACGTAGTATTGGTTGTGACCGTACATCTTCGAATGATATTGCTATCTGCCTTATTCATCAGTACGATACCCCATCCGTAACTACCCGCCGACACATCTACATTCAAACTATCTATAATGATATGTTTGGCGCCGTTGAGGATAATACCCGTCCGGTTATTGGCATCAGACGTATTGTACGCCAGGGTTGTTCCATTACCATTAAAGGTGATGGTATTTACACTGGAAGAGCCGCCAATATGGGGTATGGTAACCTGTTCAGCATAAGGACCGCTGTTAGCTACCACATTAAATACAACCGCACTGTTAATGCCGCATTTGATATAGTTGATGGCATCGGCGAACGTTTGGAAATTCGTGCCACCGGTTAGTTGTCCGCTATTGATGGTGAAGGTTCCCCCAACCAACCCCGGCGATACAATCTGCACCGCGTTCGTAGTATCGGTTAAACCACCATTGGTACAGGTAACAATGGCCCGGTACCAGTGTGTGGCGCTTTGACTGGCTGTATAAAATGAAGTTGTGGCGCCGGGAATATCGGCCCACGTTGTATTATTAGTTGATGACTGCCATTTATAAGTAATACCCGAAGCAATTGTTTGGCCCGTTAAGCTTACTGTAAAGTTCTGGGCGAGGCATACATTCGTCAACGTACTGGAGGCTGTACCAGCATTTGGTTTACCAGCACAGTTGGTTGCCGGCACCCAGGCCAGCACAATGTCGGGCCGGGTAGTTTGCAAACCGGAGTTGAGTGTGGCAGTGGTTCCGCACAAACTGCCCTGGTTATCCGAAATTGTTGTATGTGAGCCATTAAACGACAAACCCGTCGTCCATGCAATAGTGGGATTTTCTATATACCATTCACCAACATTATTACCGGGATCACCATCACATATCTCAATGAGAATATTATCCGTACCATTCCAGAAAAATGGCGTTTGGAAAGTAAACACGTTGGAACCAACCACCGCCTGGTAATCTGTTGGCGCTGTTTCAACCGGTGTGGTGGTGAATGCATCCCAACTGTTCGTAGATAAGGTAGCCACAGTTGTTCCGCCAATTTTCATTACCAGCTTGTCTGTTACCCCGGCATTATTTACATTCAACACATTAAACTTAATGGCTTGAATAGTACCGGCCGCCATACCCGCCGCAGTGAGTTCTGAAGCCAGGTACAAATATTGCGAACGGCTTCCTTCATACCAGTCCTGAATAGGACAGGGATAAACCGTGGTGGCATTTCCGGTTGTACCGTTTCCAATAGTAATGTCGATCTGGGCTTTTGATTGTAAGGCGATGAAAAGCATCAAAAACAAACAGCCTATTTGTTTAACAAACCTGTATGCGTACCCGTTTCTCATGGAGCAGTGTTTTCTTTTATGAATCTTGGTTTATAGTTTTTTCCAT
This sequence comes from Niastella caeni, assembly GCF_004834005.1. Lineage (GTDB taxonomy): Bacteria > Bacteroidota > Bacteroidia > Chitinophagales > Chitinophagaceae > Niastella > Niastella caeni. The sequence continues at coordinate 950,709 of NZ_STFF01000002.1, read as the reverse complement.
TCGGAATATCAGGGTTCCGTTATCAGTTACCTGTTACCTGTTGCCAGTTTCCTGTTACCGGGGACATAAATCAATGACCGGCTGAGAATTGACAGCAAGCCGGCAATGAAGGCCTGGCAACCGGTAACAGGTAACCGGCAACCGTTTCCATAGGGGCCGAATCACCGGCAGGTTTTAAATAGGACATACAACCATTTTATGCTTTCGGCTTTCGGCTTGAAGCTTATAGCGTGCAGCTTGCAGCTAATTTTGCCAGGTGATCCAGGCCTTGGCATCTTTAGCACTCACCATGTCATAACTATTCTCTCCGGTTTGTACAAACCAGTATCCATTCGTGCTAATAAATTGAACTTTGGTATTAAAAGCGGGGCCGGTTACCGGGTACGGTCCTACAGTGAGGTCGCCCAGTAAAGTGAATATTACCCGCCCGTCTGATTGAAAATTAGCTTTTGGCGCAGTGCCGTACGTAAAATCGAGTTCGTTACTGGCCGGCACATAATAAAAGGGGATCAACGCATCAAAGGGGGCTCCCTGTGCAGGTTGAACGCCAGGCCAGAATGTGAAATAATAATATTGGCTGGTATCTGTTTGTAACGTTTTCACTCCAAAAGCATCATCTACACCATTTACATGAAATCCATCTCTTGAATACCAGTAACTCTGCACCTGTGCGCCCCATTGCCACCAGCGCCTGCCTGCCTGTACATCGGGATTAACAGGCCTGATGGCGCCGGCGATTGTAGCATCTGCGTTATTGACCTTTACCTGTAAAGTATTCGTTGTTGTGTTAAAACCGGTGATGGCAAAACCATTGATGGTTGTACTACCGTTAACCACTGGTATGCGGAATTGAACACCCACCGGGGAAAAGTAAAACGGGGTAGTAACTGTATGTGGCGTACCGGAAGCATCCTTCCAGGTAATGACCGCGAATTTAAATATGCTGTTAATTTGAATTTCATATTCGGTACCATTATAGTTTAGGCGTTTAAAGTAATTCAGGATCTTTCCCAGGTTATTAAGCCCAATGAGGTTGTCGCGCACCTGTTTGTTTTCCCAGGCTGCGCGGTCTTGTGCAGATGCTTTGCGTAAAATGGCGCTGCTGCCATTAAAGCGGCCGGTTAGTTTAATGCTGTCTGCGGTAAGCGTATCAATAGAAAATTCAAAATCCGATACCAGGCCGCTACCAGGGTAACCGCCATTGACACCGGCATCGGGATCGGCCAGCATATGAACATAGGAATATGTATCAAAAAGCAGGCAGGGCTGTTGCAGCGATTTTAATCGATAGCTGCTTTCCTTTTGCACACCGGCGGTTGCGGTATCAAAATCGCAATACATAAACACCCGGTTACTTTCATTGAACCTGAAATAAAAACTATAGGTATTGCCCAGCCGGGTAACCAGGGTGGCCGTCCAGCCATTGGCGGCGCCTGTTATAACAGACTGGTAATTGCTCAACTGTTCATTGATGCGATCATCCGCGTCTTTATCAAAGGCAGCTTTGTCTTTGTTACAGGAGATTATTGTAACCAGTATTACTCCTATGTATATTATTCTTTTCATAATGATCTTTGTTGTGTTTTGATGAAGCTAGTGGTGAGTCGCTAGTAGCTAGTAGGCTTTCATTCATAACTCGCTACTTTCTTTTGGCTTTTCCTACTCGCCACTCGCTACTTACTACTGGCTTTTAAGCTATTCCCTCTCATTTCATCAAACTCTCTACTGCCGCCCGCGTTCTTCGCTGCAGGCTATAAAAATCCATCCCCCACACGTCCTTGTAATAGGAAACCACCATATTTTCCTTCCTGCGTAATTTGGCAATGGCATCTGCCTGTGTAATGCCGTTGATGCTGGTACCGGGGGGTATGGAGTTTACGATCTTATCGAACCCTGCTTTTCCCTCTACGAGCATCATCGAGATCATTTCTACAAAATCTTCGTCGGGGGCGCTCATGGCATAAGCCGTAACAAAACCATCCCGCCGGGCAGCATTGTCAGACACATTGTTCCAGTTGGCGGTATAAAAGCCAGGTGTTATCCGTTTAAAATCTTCGGCATATAACACGTTCTGATGAAGGATATGACCAAACTCATGTTCTATAGTGTGAAACATTTGCTTTATTCCCAATGAATCGGAAGGCCTGTAACCAGGCATCGCTTTAGTTCTGAAATCATTCAGCACATACAATACGATCTTACGTCCGCCTTCTGCCGTACCAAGCGTAATCGTGCCATCTGTATTCCAACTGGCGCTGCCGCACAACACAAAAAATTTCGGACAATAGGTACGCATGAAATCACCCCCAGCTTCTTCGATATAAGTATCTATCCACACTTTTTTCACCGCTTCCATTACCGGTATGATCTTTTCTTCGCGCGGCGGCACCAGGTTCTTATTCAACTCCAGTTCAAACTGATCCCACTTATACTTCACAGATATGTTAAAGGGTTTGGTTAAATTGTCGTATACCCAGTTATCGATGGGGCCTTTTACCCAGGTATCGCCACCCAGGCCGGGAATATCATCTACACTACCCAGGTTCTCACTTTTCTTACAGGCAACAGCAAGGAAAATGATACAGAGATATAATGTGATCTTTTTCATTCCAGGAATCAGTTTAAGGTTTGAAGTTTGTTGTTTGTGGTTTTCCACTTTTTCATTTTTCATTTCTCATTCTTCATTTCACATTTCCTATCTCGGGTTCTGCGCTATGCCCGCCAGTTTGGCCACATCCGGGATCTGGAACACCCGCATGGGATCATTGGCGCCCAGGGTGAACGTGGGGCCTTCAACGGTTGCATGCACAACCGGCACTTTATGCCGAAGCAGATCGAACCAGCGCATGCCTTCCTGCACAAACTCAGCGCGCTTAAAATCCAATACCGCTGCAAGCGCGCCTTGTTGTGCATTTCCAGTTCTATAAAATGATTTGATCCTGCTCTCTGTAATGGTATGTAAAGCCGGACTGTAATTATAAATACGGGTGCTGGCATAAGCATTCAGGTCACCCAATACATTCGTGATGTTGTTCAGGAACACATTGGCTTCGGCGCGATTGAACATTACTTCTTCCGCCGTAAACAACGGCACCATCACATAGGGCCAACCGATCTCGGCATTCACTGATTCCCGCACGAAATATTCATTTACCTTAGGAATAAAGTAATTATTGGTACCTCCTGTATACAATTGATACCTGAAGATCCATGTGCCGCCACTTACATTGGGCGCCAGCAAGATCTCGTTTGATTTTGTTGCATCCAGCCCATAGCGTACGCCAACATAATTTCTTGCCCAAAGCGATGGCGTTTCTACCAGCAACAAATTGGCCGACTCGGTAGCTTTCGCATAGCGCGCCCATAGCTCATTATAGGTCAATACACGATACTCCGTATTCCACGGACGCAGCATGGCAATTACATTGTCGTTGGGAAAAACCTTTGAAGCATGTTCCACCACTTTGGCATATTGCCTTTTGAACAAATAGAACCGGGAAGCGAACGCATGCGCAGCTGCTCTGGTGAAGTGATACCGCGGCACTTTGTATTGCTTGTCATCGATCAGCGGCAGTCCTTCTGTAAGGTCTTTTTCGATCATTTCATATACATACTGCACCGTTTTTCTTTCATATTGCTCAAATACTACTTTCTCAGGCTTGAGCACATAAGGGATACCGGGATCACTGCCGGCTGTAGCCGGATCAAACACTTTCGAGAAAAACGTAACCAGCATAAAGTGTGCATAAGCCCGGCAAACCAGGGCCTCTCCTTTTTGCGCAGCATAGCTTTCGGGGTTGCTTGCTTTTGAACAAACTTCCAAAGCCTGGTTGGCTGCAGCGATGGCCGCATAACAGGCGTTCCAGTAAAATTCAGGCGAGTCTTGCTGGTTACTGGAAACATCTTTAAAGTTATAAGGATCGATATTGGTTCGATACAAACCGCCAATACCTTTATCGGCTACATTATCTGAAATAGATTCAGTAAATGCCATGTAGTTGGCCTGCGGATACGCAGTTCCTAATAACTGCGATACTTTTTCCGGCGTGTTCAACACAGCCCGGTTATCGGGTGGTTGTTCAAGGAATTTTTTACAACCAACCGATAATAAAATAACTAAGAAATATATTGAATATTTTTTCATTCCATGAATCAGTTTATGGTTTGTGGTTTATGGTTTGTTATCTTCAATTCAGGAATTTCCTACTTTTGTTTTCACTTCTACATTCGTTATTCAATATTCGACGTTCGATATTTGTATTCACTTTCTCTGTTTCTTATTTCTCATTTTTCATTTCTCATTTCACTGCTCATCGCTGCTTTTCTTAAATTCCTACCTTCAACGACAACGTCACCTGCTTCTGAATAGGCTGCGCCACCCCACCCGAATTAAAGAACTCGGGGTCCTGTCCTTTCAATTTATCATCGGCATAGATCAACCATGGGTTGGTAGCAGCCGCTGTCAGCAACAGGTTGTTCACGCCTGCTTTTTTAAACCAGCCTGATTGCAAATTATAGGTCAGCGAAACTGTTTTTAATCGTATGAAATCACCTTTGGCTACCCGTTGGGTTGAATAGTTATAGTTGTTGTATGGATATGCCCCACCTAATTGCGCTTGCGTAAAGGCATCGAGTATGGAAGGCACATCGGTATATTTTTCATCACCAGGCATTATCCAGCGATCTAGGAATTCCCTGGGCATTGCATCCAGATCGGAGTAATTGGTTTGAAAGGCCGGGTACAACCGGATCCTGTTGCCTGCCTGGTAAGTAAGAAAGATGTTGAGTGAAAATGATTTGTAAGTAAATGTATTTGAAAAGCCACCGGTTATGGTAGGGTCAACCGGACCTTCGTGTACGAGATAATTGATATTATCATCCTGCAGGTATACGTCGGAACTTACTTTCCCGGTTTGATCGGCAAACGTAGGTTTACCGGTCCTATGGTCAAGTCCCTTATAATTCAGCGAGAACAAACTTCTCACCGGATACCCTTGCCGGTTACCGCCTTCTGCAACAACGAGATCAAAGATGAGTGGATTGTTTCTTGCATTGGTGATCCTGGTAGTATTATACCCAAAAGTGCAGTTCACCTTCCAACCCCAGTTCTTTTGTTTTATCACTTCACCGCCTACCAGTAGCTCAAGGCCTTTTGATTCCATATCGGCGTAGTTAGCCGCTTTTGGCGTTTCTCCGCCAATACCCGATGTTTTGATCAAACTTATCAGATCAAAGCTCCTGCGTTGATATACATCCAGGCTCATGGTTAACCGGCGTTTAAAAAAGCCCGCATCCAGTCCCAAATTGGTAGTATACAATTTCTCCCAGGTGAGATCGGAATTTTCGAGGTTAGCCAGATTTATCACCGATTCAACCTCTGTTAAATAAGGACGACGGGTATTGATATTCTTCAGTACAATACTTGAGTTGGTAGCAGGTCCCATACTGGCGGTCAGGCCATAACTGGCGCGAACCGTCAGGTAATCGGTCCAGGGCACATTCTGCATAAAGGCTTCCTGCTCTACATTCCAGGAACCGGCCACACTCCAGGTGGGTAACCAGCGGGCTTTCTTCGATTGCCCCAGCCTGTTTGACCCATCATAGCGGATGGTACCTGTAAGGTTGTATTTGAGATCATATGTATAGTTGCCCGATGCATAAAAAGCAACAAAGCGATCGTAATCCCGGCTCATGCCATAATAAGGGAAATTATTTTCTATGGTCTGCTTTAAAATGCGGTAATCAACAAAAGGAGTACCACCATTGTCGTATTGGTATCCATAGCCGGTATTGGAGAAACGCTGGCGATCGGCATATTTCACCTGTTGCCCGGCCAGGATATTAATATTATGTTTATCCCTGAGAACTTTTGTATACGTTAAGCTGTTACGGAAATCATAGTTCTGCAACATGTCTTCCGTGCGATTATAAAAACCGCCATAAGGTAGCACCACCACCGGTTGCGCCTCCGGATCATCCGGGTCGCGATACAAAAATTTATTGTTACGCTTGATGGTAGCAGTACCCGCGGCCCGGTAGGCTTCGGCCATATTCGCATGCTCTGTAATAATGTGCTCGCGCGAAGATTTTACATAGCGAATTGCGCCTACAAATTCATACTTCAGGTCTTTAAATATTTTATAAGACACATCGCCTTGCAGCCGCAGATCGATCAGGTTCAAATCGAGGTAATTATTATCCAGTTCGCTAATAATGTTAAAGGGTGCGAAATTTCTTCTGAAATATTCGAGGTTGCCGTTTTTATCATACGGCGTAATGGTGCGACTGGTATTTAATGCATAGCTGAAGGGATTGATATCAAAATCGCGATCAAACTTTCCTTCCACAGGATTGCTATTGCGGGCCAATGCACCGGGCGCTCTTTGCTGGCGCACCGACCCAACAGTAGCGAATCCACTTGATAGGCGATCGTTAAATTTATAATTATTACGATAGTTCAGCGTGTAGCGTTTAACGCGGTCGGCTATGGTCCAGCCATTATCACCATAATAGCTGGTTGAAAAATACGACTGCGACTTTTCGGTTCCGGTTGAAATGCTGATCGAATGCTCCTGAACAAAATTATTTCTGAACAACACATCGAACCAATCGGTATTGGCCATGGCGTAGCGCGTTAAGAATGCTTTACGCGACTCCTGGGTATTTTCTAAAGGGAAACTGCCATCAACGGCATTCATCAGATCGTACATTTTTCCATACACCCCATTGTTTGGCCTGTCGAGTACATTTGGACTAAGAATGCCTTTTCTTTCCAGTTCAGCCAGCATCGACATCTGCTCGGCAGAGTTCATAATGTTGTAGTCATTATAAACGGGTTTGAACTGGGTACTGTAGTTACCTGTATAGTTAACAGAGAACCGGCCAGCCTTTCCTCTTTTGGTTGTGATCACCACTACCCCATTCATGGCTCGTGCACCGTATAATGCAGTAGCCGATGCATCTTTTAAAATATCGAAGCTTTCAATATCATTGGCGTTCAGGCCGGCTACAGCCGAACCTAATAAAGTGGTTGGGTCACCGCTCGATAACTGATCGTTTGAAATGTTTACAATATCTTCCAGCACTACGCCATCTACCACCCACAATGGTTTATTATCGCCGTTAATAGAAGTAGCGCCGCGTACCCTTATTTTGGGAGCGGTGCCAAAAGTGCCAGATACGTTTTGAATAGAAACACCGGCCGCCCTTCCTTCCAGCATCCGGCTCACATCAGCAACACCCTGCAGTTTTATTTCATCGGCTTTCAGGTGCGCAGCCGCACCCGCAAACTTGTTCTTATCGATATTCTGAAAACCCGTTACAATTACTTCCGACAGTACCCTTTCTTCTTCATTGTTCAGTTCAACACTTAAAAACGATTGTCCTTTAAATATGATAACCCGCGGTGCTTTTCCCACGTACGAAAACCGGATGCTATCACCCGGTTGCGCATTGATTACAAATTCGCCCTTCCCGTTGGTGAACACCCCTTTGTGATCACTGAGGTTTTCGACAGATACCTGCCCGAGCGGCGCATCCTCCTCTTTGCCGGTCACTTTTCCTTTAAGTTGTTTATCAGGGATTGTATCTATACTTGTTACACGCGGTGCGGGGCTCACGATACTGGCTTTGCTTTCTTTCTTTTTATCGATCGCCTTGATAATGATGATAAAATTTTCAGCGATCTTATACCCTAAAGGCCGGCCCCGCAAAAGGTTTCGCATTACTTCATCCAACCCGGCTTCAATAAAGTTCACACTTATCTTTTCCTTATCATTAAACAGATCATTACTATAGAAAACTACAAAACCTGTTTGGCGCCGAATTTCACTGAATACCTCGCTCAATGCAGTACGTTTAGACCGTATCGTTACTTTAAATTCCTGTGCAGGATCGGCCAGTACGGAAAGGGGTAATGTTGAAAGAATAACCATAATGCTGATGGATATCCAAAACAATTTCATTACCCGGATATTGTTGGAACAACGTCCGGAGGGGAATCTCATAATGCAATCAGTTTTTATAAAACGGTTATACTATTTAGACAAGCAATCTTTTGAAATGGGTGACAACAATTAATTAATTTTTATTTTTTCTATTCAACGCGAAGGAATGTTGCATGAAATACGGTCGCAGAAAAACGCAGAGAGAGAAAGAAATTAATTTACGGTTATTGGTAACAGTGTTTATTGGAGGAACATTGATAATAGGTACAGGTTACAAGTTGCAGGTTGCAGGTTGCAGGTTGCAGGTTGCAGGTTGCAGGTTGCAGGTTGCAGGTTACAGGTTTCAGGTTACAGGGAAATCCGGTGACAGGGGTCAGGTCGCAGGGGTTATGCCCAAAGTGCCGGGAGTACAGGTATTTGTTTTCTTTGAAACCTGGAACCTGCCCCAACACGTAGGGTTAACTTGCGTTTCATTCACCAATTTTAATTCCTGCTAATAACAACCTTTCCATCCTTCACTTCATAGCGGATGTCGCCCGAGGAGGCAAGCATATTGAAGAAATTGTTCACGGGTTTATTGCGGTCCATAGCTCCGGTGAAGTGGAGACCTGACAGAGAAGCATCCTGGAGTTGTACCCGTACATCAAACCATCTTTCAGCCACAACGGCGATCTGTTGTAATTTTTCATTCCTGAAAAAGTACAGGCCCTGCATCCAACTGAGCACGGTTGTTTCATCAAATTGTTGCTTTTGTAAAAAACTGTGGCCGTTTGCAGCTATCACCCCTTCTCCGGGCAATAGTACAACGCGTTCGCCTTTGGCATTGGTTACGGCTACCGATCCTTTTACCAGTGAAATAAAAGTTGATTCATTATTATACGACTTGATATTGAATTCCGTTCCCAATGCCTGTACGGTTAACCCATTCACCTGTACGGTAAAAGGCTGGCTTGCCTGGTGGGCCACTTTAAAATAGGCTTCTCCTTTTAATTCCAGCGTGCGTTCGGCACGTGTAAACAAAAGCGGGAATCGTAATTCGGAAACCGCATTCAACCAAACCTTGCTGCCATCGGCCAGTTGAAACGCATAACTTTTACCGGCAGGCACCGTCAGGGTATTCCAGGCGCCGGGATCAACTTTAGCGTCGCGGGCCTTTTGCATCCAGCCGGCAAGTGAATCCTGCGTTGAAGCATGCACGATATTACCATTGGCCAGTTTGATCTGTATATTCTTTGTAACAGCATCCTGCGAACGATACAACCCGTTAAGAAAATATACTGATATAATAATAACACCCACAACGGCAGCGGCCATGCCATACCGCAGCCAGGAAGTGTTTGATCTGCGGATTGGGATCGCTACGGTATCGGTAACGGGTTCTGCTACCGGATCAGGGATGTTCACCTTTTTTTGTAAAGCCAGCCACGCATCTTCTACTTTGAATGATTGCTCAAAGCTCACAGCTTTACGCATGGCATACACCTGTTGCATTTGCTGCCATAATTGTTCAACCTCCTGGTCCCTGGCAATGAGGTCTTCAAGCCTTAAATCATCCTCTTCACCAATTTGGCCCGTCAGTTTATCTATTATGAGTTGCTCGACATCATTCATATCAATATAATTGTTCATGGCAAGTTGCTAAATGAAACATCAGGGGGTGTTATATTAAGACAATAAAATATATAAAACGGGTGACAAGCCGGTAAAATAATAATAGTCGCGCAGACTTTCCCGGAGCTTGGCAAATGCCCGGCGCAACTGCGTTTTAACCGTATTAACGGTTACACCGGCAATAACAGCAGCATCCTGGTATTTTTTGCCTTCCACGCAAACCAGCTCAAAAATACGTTTGCATTGCTCAGGAAGCTGAGCAATAACACCTTGTACCATTTGAGCCATTTCCTGGATCTCCATTACGTGGGTATTTTCAATAATGTCAATGCGTTCCTGGTAAGTCTTTTCTTTCCGGTTTATTCTGCTCTTATGCTTCAGCATATTTAAAGCAGCATGCTTTACCATAGTGGTGAGGTAAGAACCCAGTGATTGTTGTACAATTTCAAATTTGCGTTCCTGCCAAAACTTTACAAAAACATCCTGCACCAGGTCTTCCGCTTCCCCCTCATCCTGTAATAACAGGTATGCCTGTATGCAAAGCGATTTGTAATACCTTTGAAATAGCGCTTTAAACCCTTGTGGGTCCGATGTTTTAAGCAATTGCAGTAGGATATGGTCTGTTTCAGCACCCATTCGTTTAGTTTTAGGCCATTAATAGTTAAGTTTTATATACCAGTCTTTCGACCAGGTACATAAACGTAAAGCACTGCTAACTTGAGCAGGTGCATACTTTACGATGACGGGCGCGGAAATGAGTTGCTATGGTTTGTGCATTCCGTTTTTTTAAATATACCAACACCTAACATACCTAGCTGGCAGGTACTGCTTTAGCCGACAAAACGATCAGGATCTTAATTTAAAACCCTGGTAAGTACAGGCAAAGTTGTACATACTAATTAAGTAAGTAAGGTTACGACAAGCAATTGAAGTCATTTTCAGAACTGGTACGATCATACTATTATAGCGTACTTCTCCCCCATGCCTGTTCAGGCATCATCATTCAGGTCTTCTCGTTGTACTGGATTATTTAACAGCGGATTGGATGCCTAATGTACAGAAAAAGTTTTAAAACTTACAAACGTTTATGCTAAAATGTAAGAGCAGCCCTGATTTTAATGCGGCTGTAATCCCCTGCAGGCGGGCATTTCGGAGTGTTCACTCATTATGCTTTATTTCATACTTGCTGAAAGTCAAAGTTTTCGATGGTCAATGGTGAATGACGGACGCGCAAGCATTGCCCATTGACCATTCACGATTTTTCGCCGCAGGAAACGGCAACAAAATAAATAAAGAGGGGAATGGAAAATAAATCGACGGCCACCAATTTTTCGCGTAACAACCGGATGGCCTGTATGCGGCTTTGTACAACCGACACCGGTGTAACACCCAGTTGTTCGGCGGCAGCCGGTATGGTGAGGTGATCACAAAAAAGTGACCGGAATACTTTTCTTTCCGGTTCGGGCAATCCTGCAACCTGGTTATGTATCTTGCAAATCGCTTCTTTACGAATATTTTCATCGTCGTGCCTGGTAACCGCTTTCAGCGCTTGTATATACCAGTGCGGTTCGCGGTTAGTTTCATCTTCTTTTTCTGACTTAATATAGGCAAAGCAGATATTCCGTACCGTTATATACAAAAAAGCCTTGATATCGGGTTCTGTATCAAACCTGTCACGCAGCAGAAACAACTTGATAAAAGTTTCCTGTACAATATGATGGGCTTCCGGCTTATTAATAATTAACTGGCCGGCAAAATCTACCAGGGGGGAATAATGTTCATCATATAATTCTTTTACAGCGATATAGCTGCCGCTTTTAAAATCGGCAATACCATGGCGGTTACGGGGTGTTAGGGTCATGAGCATAATTAAAAAATTGAAGACAATGATTAACCGGATAAAGCTTTTGAAAAGAAAGATGAAATTCGCAGAAATTATCCCGCCTTGCGGGATCAGATAAGGTTTGAACGAGGACTGGCTTAGCAAAATTTGATGCAGGTCATGTAGAATTGTATTTGGCAATACAACCTGATGCTATACTGCGTAACGATGCGCTGAAGTAAATATAACAAATTGATGTATTTCTTTTCGGCAATTGCCTGTAAAAATCGTAAATTTCTTTATCAACATTATGGTTGCCAGTTGCAGGTTAGCCGTTTCACGATCCACGATTCACCATTCACCCTACACGTTCCCTGGCACCATAGTTGAATAAATGCTCACTAAAACAAAAACCTATGTATACCGGTTTGCTTAAAGCCCCCGAAGAGGGAGTATGCCACTTGTTCTATTATTGCTGCATGAAAGATGGCGCATTTAAAGAATCAGAACTGGATACTATTTCCGACAAACTGGTTTCTATAGATCTGCATAAAAAACTCAACTTCAAAGATGAGATGCAAAAATACAAATCGTACATAAACGGTATCACGGATGAAGAAGCCTATTTGAAATACTTGATCAGCATCATTAAACCCGCCTACTCGCTGGCGTTGCTTTCCTGGTGTATGGAGCTTTGCATAAGTGATCATGACATGAGCTTTGAAGAGGAAGCATTGCTTTCCCGGATAGCCAGGCTGCTTAATATTGGAGAAACGGAAAAAGATTTACTGCAAAGATTAATGGTACAGCGAAGGAATGTATTGGAAGAAAGGGATTTTTAGTTCAGCGTTTGCGGCAACCTTGTTGCCTCGTTGCCTTTTCAAAAAAAGAAAGCCGGATGCCTATCAAGACACCCGGCGTGCTACCACATCTCTATTCTTCCATGCGTTATTTTTGAATTGAATTCCTTCAACATCCCGTTTTTATCACTCTCTTCATGTTCCGCACCTCATTGCTTATTTCTAATAATATTAACAAAATTATGCCAGCGCCTTATGAGGCCATTTTGCATATGTAACAGTATGATATGTAGTCAATTTTCCACGATTTTCTTACCAGCCTACCCCATAATCTTCACCATGATTGCTTGATCCACCCCAGAATGTTCCATGCTTGCGATCGAAGTAAATGGCATTAACAGGGCCGGATGTACGATCATCAAACGTTAACTTATAGCCCATCTTTATCAGTTCGCGCCGGATCCAGTCGGGCGTATTGCTATTCACTAAAATTGAACCCGGTTTGGGCTTGCGATCTTCCCCACCCAGCGACAGGTACAACTGGTAAGTATTTACATTGGCCGCTTCAACGGCTTCCTGTACCGTCATGCCAAATTCAGTTACATTTAAAAAGAACTGCAACAGGTTTTGGTCCTGCGTATCTCCGCCCTGTACCGCGAATGATAAAAACGGTTTACCATCTTTTAAGGCCAGTGTGGGGGTAAGCGTTACCCTGGGCCGCTTCCCCGGTTCTACCACGTTAAATGGATTAAATACCGAATCCAGCACAAAACTTTGCATCCGCTGGCTCATACCAATACCGGTGCGGCCGGCGATACAGGCAGGCAACCAGCCGCCACTGGGGGTAACGGAAACCACCCAACCCGCCGAGTCGGCAGCCTCCACCGATGTAGTTCCCCGCCACAACTGCTCCAGGTATTGGTCATCAACCGGTGCATAGGCCAACGGCTTATCGGTGTTCCATAAACGTAAATAATGACTGAACGGGTTTGATTTTCCTTCAAATGTGTACGGATCACCAGGTAATGCAGGCCACAAATTCCTGGCCGGATCAATCAGCCGCGCCCGTTCTTTGGCATACTCCTTCGATAACAAACCTTTCATGGGCTCCTGCGGGGCATAATAAGGGTCGCCATAATAAAAGTCGCGGTCGGCAAAAGCCAATTGCATGGCCTGGGTAACCGTATGAATGTAGCGGCTTGAGTTATAACCCATGTTTTTAAGGTCAAAGTTCTCCAGGATGTTCAATGCCTGCAGCATGGCAGGCCCCTGCGTCCATTGCTGTAGTTTGTACACCTCAATACCTTTATAATTAATGCTCACCGGTTCTTCAATTTGCACTTTCCACCGGGCCAGGTCATCTTCGGTGATCAAACCACCCTGTTCTTTACAGCCGCGCACAAATTCTTTGGCAATGTCACCGGTGTAGAACCGGGCGTTCGCCGCATAGATCGCTTCTTTCCGGTTCTTCCCTTTCTTCAATGCCTGCTGTTCCGCCTCTACCATTTTGCGCAGCGTTTCAAGCAGGTCGTTCTGTTTGAATAATTCCCCTGCCTCCGGCGCTTCCCGTACCTGACCGGCATGGGGCAGGAATACCGCTTTTGAATACGGCCATTGTTTTATCTGCGCTTTTCCTCTTTCCATACTGTTGGCGGTCTGCGCCTCGATGGGGTACCCCGCCGCCATTTGCATGGCCGGCGCCAGCACTTCTTTCAAACTCATAGTGCCGTATTCGGCCAGCATGGTGCAAATGCCACCGGGCGTGCCGGGGGTTACTGCCGACAGCGGCCCATACTCCGGCGGGTAATGCATGCCCTTATTTTTAAAGAACGCGGCCGTAGCGCCGGTGGGCGCCACGCCCAGGGCATTTATGCCGATCACTTTTCCTGTATGCGGATTATAAATTAAGGCCTGGGTTTCGCCGCCCCAACTAAGCACATCCCACATGGTGCAGGTAGCCGCAATCATGGCACAGGCGGCGTCAACGGCATTACCGCCTTTCTGAAAAATGGCAGCGCCTGCGGTAGCCGCCAGCGGTTTACCGGTAATGGCCATCCAGTTTTTTGCGTGCAGCGGTGGTTTTTGCGTTTGCTGTGCCTGAAGGAATATGAACTGGCACATGAAAAAAGACAGTAGCAGTATTCTTCTCATGTTAGGTGTTTTGTAAGATAAAGATAAGGAGGAGGAATGTGCTAATGTGCTAATGAAGTTGTTACACCTGGAGATTTTGGTTGAGCCGGTGCAGGTTCTTTTTAGGGTCTTACAGGGACCTGACAGGGACCTCACAGGGACCTCGCAGGGACCTCACAGGCATTTTATCCCTGTAAGCTCCCTGTTACCTCCTTTTTAAGTCCCTACAGATTAACACAAAAACCACTTAAGAACCGGATAAAGCCGGTAAAGACAAGTTGCTGTAGAACTAATTCCACACCTTCGCCGGTAAAATATAGCCATTCCCGGGTTTAGCGCAACGGTACAAGATTTCATTTGCTTATAGCATGAAACATCACATTGTTTATATATGGGTAGTAACCATATTGTTTACCGGCTGTTTAAACAATGCCGAAAACACGACCGAAGAAGGCGGTGAACCCGCCAAACCGAAAAACATTTCATCGCGCGATTATAATATTACCAAAGCCAATTCTTACTCCGACCTGTTTTTCGACAGCAGCGCACTCGTTGCCTTTATTGCCAAAAACAAGGTACCCGATTCCATCGCGAATCGCATGACCAGCTTTTACAACGCCCGCAATTACCAGTATGCCTGGTTCACCAGCGACGGCTTTACAGAAGAGGCGCAAGCCTTCTGGAACCTGTTCGATCATTACCTTACCTACTCCGGCGACACATCGCTTGCCAATAAACCGCTCGAAAAACAGATGAACCGCCTGCTGGGCGATAGCTTTAGCGTAAGCCCGAAAGACAAAAATTATCAGCAGACCGAAATACAGTTGACAGAAAGCCTTATCAGTTACGCCCTGAAGAATTTTGAGAAAGGGTATGTAAAGCGGAAAGAACTGGAACGGTTCGTGCCCTATAAAAAAGCAGATCCTATACAACTGGCCGATTCGCTGTTATCGAAAAAGCATAAAGACAATAAGTATTTCGAAGACATCAATGCTTCGTACAAAGCATTAAAAGATCAATTGCAGCAATATGTCAGCATTCACAAGCAGGGCGGCTGGCCGGTGATCCCCGACAAAGCCAGGTCACTAAAGAAAGGCGCTTCTTCGCCGCAGGTTACCCTGATAAAAAAATACCTGGCCATTACCGGCGATATGCCGGGAAATGATACCTCTGCCGTTTTCAACGATACACTGGCGCAGGGTATAACTCAAATACAGCAACGATTTGGATTGAAAACCACCGGCACCTTAAGCAAAGACCTGATCACTGAAATGAATGTACCGGTGCGCGATCGCATTGAACAATTATTGATCAACCTGGGACGCATGCGCTGGATGCCTTCGCAATCGAACGGAACGCTCATTATCGTCAATATTCCTGAATTTAATTTACATGTGCTCGAAAATGGCAATAAGGTTTTTGACATGAATGTTGTTGTTGGAAAAGAAGGACACAGCACCATGCAATTTACCGGCACCATGAACCAGGTTGTATTTGCTCCCTACTGGAATATTCCGCCGCGGATCGTGACCGATGAAATATTACCCGAAATAGAAAAAGATAAAGATTACCTGGCGAAGAATGAGATGGAAAACCAGGGCGATAAAGACGGTGATGGCATTCCGGAGATCAGGCAATTACCCGGCGACAAAAATTCGCTGGGCAAGGTAAAATTCCTCTTCCCGAACAGCTTTGACATTTATTTACACGATACCCCGGCCAAAAGTTTATTCAGTAAAGATAAAAGAGCGTTCAGTCATGGTTGTATTCGCCTGGCCAATGCGCAAAAGATGGCAGAGTACCTTTTACGCAATGATCCCAATTGGAATACTGAAAAAATAGTGGAAGCCATGAATGCCAAAGAACAAAAATCGGTCAGGCTGAAAGATAAAGCGGAAGTATTTATTACTTATTATACTGCCTGGGTTGATGAAACCGGGCATTTAAACTTCCGACAGGATGTGTATGAGCATGACAAAAAGATCAGGGAGAAATTGTTTTAAGAAGAAAGCAGCTGCAAGCCTTAAGCTGAAAGCTTCAAGCCTAAAGGCTAAAACCGAAAGCCAAAAGCTGAAAGTGGTTTGCGGTAAGCTGTAAACGCTACATAAGTGGATTTGTCATGTTGGCGTAAAGCATTTAATATTTTATATCAACTGCGTCTCTGTATTTTGCTTGCAGCTTATAGCTTGAAGCCCTTCACTAACAGCCTCCCTAAACCGTTTTACTTACAAAGTGGGAAAAAATTTTTACATCAATGAAGCAACTATTTCTGCATTTGCCTGTAGTGTGTAACAAATGATTGTAAGCTCTATTCTTCTTGTCGAAGATCAAAAAATAGCGCGTGCCGCGTAAAATGCAGGCGTGGAGCGGTGTTTAGCGTGTAAAATTTTATTAAATAGTATTTTTTTATAATCGTAGCATGAGAATTGCTTTTACCTTTGTGTTTCACTTGTTATTTTTTGGACTATGCGAATTGAAGTAAAGAAAAATATACACTTCACCAAGTTGGTGAAAGTGAATGGAAGGTTGAAGGAGTTTAACTTCAGGAAATTGGGCGGCCACAATGAAGGTCTTTTTACGGTGGATGTTAGCGACGACAGGGGTAATCGCATCCTGTTCCGCATGCAAAAAGAACAAGACACCTGGAAAATATTACCACAGCAACTGCCAAATTGGGTGATGGAAAAAGAGAATACATTTCATGACCTGATCGAAGAAGAGCTGCGGAATATATAATACATCGCCGCTTACCTCCCGTTCCGATAACTATCGGAAACCATCGGGATCCTGTTCCCCCTCAAAGCCTGGTCCCGCGCCTTTTAGCGGGGGCATTAGGCGTATATTGCTTGTTAAAAGCTGACTGGTTGGCATACCGGGATTGCTGATTTTGAGATTTTGCGATTTCTGGATTTCCATTTAGGCCGACATTCCCAAATCTCAAAATCCCGAAATCACCAAATCAGCAATTTCTGCCTGTGATTTCCATTTCGGCCGGCATTTCCAAATCTCAAAATCCCGAAATCACCAAATCAGCAATTTCTGCCTGGGATTTCCATTTCGGCCGGCATTTCCAAATCTCAAAATCCCGAAATCACCAAATCAGCAATTTTCCAATAGCTATTCCCCACCATAAGCTGATTTGCACCTTAGCCATTATCAAATTGTGTCTTCCCTTCCCCGGTTTTAACAATCCTTTTCCACACTTCATTTTCGCAAACAGCTGAATATCAATACAAGTTGACCGGTGGCATCTTTTTCTCTTATATAAGGGAAACATTAAATCATGAAACCGGCTAACAGATACAGTGGAAATAGGGACTTAAACAAAAACTCGGAGGAAATAGCATTGATCACTTTCGTGGTGTTCCTGATCACCACTTTCGTCGCCTCCTGTATTTATATAGGAATTGATGGCTTCTTAAGCAAGTAAATGAATAAATTATACGCATCTTATCTTAGCAACGCACAACTCAACAAAACAAAAACGCAGAGAGTAAAACTCCCTGCGTTTGCATGTTGATAGCTAAAGGGTATTACCAATACAAAATAAACACGCTTTTATTGTAAGTAATACAATTAAATGAATGGGCGTAGCAAACCGGTATGCCGACGATCTCCGGCGGCTACGCCCCAGATAAGGGGTATGGATTAAACAAAAGAGTTAAGCGATACTCTAAATATTGTTATGGCAATACAAAGGAATACCTTGACGAAACATTCTAAAGGGGGATATTCAAAAAAGGGCGTGACTACAGAAGACACTATCTCGGGAATAGTTCTTCCTTAAAGAAGACTGTTCTTCATAAACAATGGGTCTGCTACAGAAAAAAAGTAAACAACGGATGGGAAATTGAACAAAGAGAAATACATCCGCTACTATCAGAAAGGTTGCCTCACCAATCTTCTTCATAGGTAACAATTAGTCGACCACTATATAACAAAAATGCTGCCACTTGTAATGTTCTGTAACCATAAAATCAGCAATTTTTTTTCTTTCCTTCCACTTTAATATCCAAACTAATATAAAGGATGATCAATGCTTTTGTTGAAGTAGTAAATTTACGATAGCCGATGGCCGGGCGTTCTGAGTTCCTATTTTAGCCACACGCTGCAAGCTGTAGGCAGTAAGCCGTAAGCTGTAAGCTGTAAGCTGTAAGCTGTAAGCTGTAAGCTGTAAGCTGTAAGCTGTAAGCTGTAAGCTGTAAGCTGTAAGCTGTAAGCTGTAAGCTGTAAGCTGTAAGCTGTAAGCTGTAAGCTGCAAGCTGTAAGTTCGCTTGTAACTTGTTAACTTAATAACTTAATAACTTAATAACTCAGAAGTGTGAACTCACTAACTTATTAACCGAAGCAAACGCCGCCTCCACTGTTCCCCCTGCTTCTCCATCGTAATAAGCTTCGCCGGCAAAGAACAACGTGTTTTGAATGGGTTCATTTAATAATTTTCGGGCAGCCGTGGTAAATAACTTACTATAACTATACGCGCCCAAACAATAAGGATTGGTTTGCCAGCGTACAACATGCGTGGCGGTTAATAATGCTTTTAACTGATCTGCCGGGAGCCTGAAGATATTTGAAAGAGATTGGAACGCGTGTTGAAGAATTGTTTCATCATCGGCCTCCGTAAACCGGGCGGTTTTCGGTCCGCCAAGCCAGCCGGTCAATATTGCATCGGTAGCAGGCAATGAGGTCCACCAGGTAGGAATTGATTCTTCACTTAATAAAAAGCCGGCTTCTTTTTGATACGACAACCAGAACCGTTCAGTAAACTGCAAGGCCACTTTCACTACCGAGCCATACCCTATTTGCTGTATGGCCTGATATTGCGCATCGATTGCCGGTTCAAAGGAAATGGCAGTAACATGTTTTGGCCCTGATTGCAACACACCCAACGGCACGGTAATGATCGCTTTTTGAGCGGTAAATGTTTGTCCATCGGCGGTGATCGCCTGTACATTATTGGCTTGCCAACGGATTGTTTTTACCGTGTGAGAAGTATGAATGATACAGCCATTGGCCGCACTTGCTTTCTGAAGATATTGCATGAGCTGTTGGTACCCGCCGGGTATGCGGTATTGTTCATCCTGTTCATGCATCCATTCATTACGAATGCCCATTACACTCACCTGGTGAATATCGGCCACATCGAACCCTTCGGCAAAACGTTGTACAGATTGTCGTAAGGGCGTGTATTTATCATCACTGAAATATTGCTGCAGAAAATCGGCCAGGGTCATGTCGGATGTCAATTCCTGCATGCGATGGATCAACACATCCCACCCTTCTACAAATTCCTCCTGCTGCAACCACTGTCCGTTTTTTATCCGGACCATTTTACCAGCTACCGGTTGGTAGTCTACCCCCGCCTCTTTGAGCAATTGCATGGTCAAGGGCAATTTGCCATGCATAAACTCCGCTCCTTCCTCAATAGGCCGAACAAAACCGGGAGGTTGAATGGTATGAATTCTGCCGCCAATGCGGTCACTGGCTTCCAGCACAGTCACCGGATGACCGGCCGCCGATAACTTCCGGGCAGCGAAAAGACCAGCAGCGCCGGCGCCTATAATGAGGATTGAATGTTGCATTGTTGTAGTAGTGTGGGGTATGAGATGCAAAAAGAATGCGAGATGCAAGCTGTAAGCTATAAGCTGTAAGCTATAAGCCGAAAGTCAAAAAATACAGCTACACGCTGCAAGCAAATACATATTGCGCTTTACTTTATGCCTTGTTGCCTCGTTGCCTTTTTCTTCACTTCCTCATTCCCCATTTTTAATTCGTCATTTCTAATTTCCCAGTACTCTATTTCAATATCGGTTTCAACACCTTCAACTCTCCATCTATCTTCTCTGTAATATCCAGTCCAAGTATTTTAGCGATCAACGGATACACGTGTACGTTCTCAAAGGCATCTATTTGCAATTGCTTTTTAAAGGCAGGCCCCCAGGCGTAAAAAGTAGCATGCATTTCGGGCAGGGCATTATCGAACCCGTGCTTGCCGAGCAGGCTTTTGCGTTTACGGAAATTAAATGATTTGGGCGCCCGGGGCACTAATATAATATCACCAATGCGTTGGTACCAATCATCCTTTGCGCCATAATGCCAGCGGGCCGGCACTTCACTGGCCAGGTACACATCATAACCATCAGCCTGTTGTTTCAGCGCTGTATAAGCAGGCTGTACATCTTTGGCATTGTAAGCATACAGGTGTACCAATACATCGCTATCGGGTACCTTAAATTTAGATGTGTCGATGGCCGAAGGCATCGGCAACTGGTTAACCGTATCAACCGCGATCATGCCATGATCTGATAAGAAAATATAATTCACCGGCAGCTTTAACGAATCTGTCATCCGCACCATCTTCGCAATGCTCTCATCAATAAAATGCACCGCTTCTGACGTTTGTTTTGAATCTGGTCCATACATATGCTCCTCATGATCTACTTCGGGCAGGTAAAAAGTAATGAAGTGCGGCCGCTTTTCTTCGGGCAGCGTTAACCATTCTTTTACCACCTGTATGCGGGCATCAATATCAATAGAATCGTTATACCGGTAATAATATGTAGGACGAACCCCCTTCACCCCGGTTTCGGACCCTACCCAGTAAAAGCAGGCCGTAACCATTTGCTGTTGTTCTGCCAACACCCATAATGGTGTGCCGCCATACCAACTGCTGTCCTCAACAGCTTTGCGATTGCCGAGCCGGTAGCATTCATTTCTTTTTTTATCGTAAAAACTATTATCAACCAGTCCGTGATGCGATGGGTACAAACCGGTCACCAATGTATAGTGGTTGGGAAAAGTAAGGGAGGGATAAGAAGGGATCATGGCCTTTGCCGCCACCCCGCTGCTGCGTAGTTGTTGCAGGTTTTTCGCATGGTATTTATCGGCCAGGTCGTACCGAAAGCCATCGGCCGAAATCAGGATCACATAAGGCTTTTGCTGTTGTTGGGCGCTATTGCTACGGCCGGGCACAACATGCTGCGTAATGTCTACCTGGGCAACCAGCAACAAGGGACAAAACAGGGTTATAAGAGCAGTATATATTCTCATGCGTTTTTTTGCAAAAGTAAATAGGTTATAACTACAATGTATTATGGTTTTTTAAACAATTAAACTTTTAGTGCTGAATGCAAAACTGGTTACCAGGTGCCAGTTTCCGGGGCTTAAATTAATAGCAGGTTGATTACAGGCGAACATTCCGCATTAAGGTCCTGGCAACCGGAAACCGGTAAGAGCAGGATGGTTTTGCCGGCTTCTGCCGCTAACTTTCTTCACTATCCGTATTTCTATCAGAACAACGATTGCCCGGCGGCCCCAGGCCAGTTGGAATAAAATTATTCCAATGATTTTCTAACCAAAACTCAGCCATATGAAGTTCGCATTTACATTCCCTGCGAAAAGGGATTCCTCATGCCTTTTTCGCAACAAACTTTCCACAACAACCTGCAGTTGTTTTTTCACTTTTCTTTTATTGACGTTTTTGATGCCCGGCCGGTTGGCTGCGCAAAAACAAATGGAACGGTTAAACCGCGGCGTAGTGGCCGTACGGCTCAGCACCAGCCAGGTGTACATTGGGTGGCGATTATTCGGTAACGATCCCGCAGGTATAGGATTTAATGTATACCGAAATTCAACCTTGCTGAATGCAACCCCTATTACCAATTCAACCAACTTTGTCGACAACATTACCACCAACAGCGCCTACACGGTTCGCCCGGTGATCAATGGAGTTGAGCAAACCGCTTCGGAAGCGGCCAGCGTTTGGTCGCAAAATTATTTGCAGGTGCCATTGCAAATACCCGCCGGTGGTACCACCCCCGACGGCGTAGCCTATACGTACACCGCCAACGATTGTAGCGTAGGCGACCTCGATGGCGATGGCGACTATGAGTTCATTGTGAAATGGGAACCTACCAACGCAAAAGACAATTCGCAATCAGGTTATACAGGTAACGTATACCTCGATGCCTATCAAATAACCGGTACGCGTATGTGGCGAATAGATCTGGGTAGAAATATTCGCGCCGGCGCCCATTACACCCAGTTCCTGGTGTATGATTTTGATGGCGATGGCAAAGCAGAACTAGCCTGTAAAACTGCCGATGCTACGGTTGACGGACAAGGTACGGTTATTGGCAGTTCCAGCGCCGATTACCGCAACTCCAGCGGTTATGTGCTGAGCGGTCCTGAGTACCTGACCGTATTCAATGGACAAACCGGCGCTGCAATGGCTACCACCAATTACCTGCCTGCACGGGGTACGGTTTCCAGTTGGGGCGATACCTATGGTAACCGCGTTGATCGATTTATTGCCGCCGTTGCTTACCTCGACGGACAACGCCCAAGCATGGTATTCGGCCGTGGCTACTATACGCGGCTGGTACGGGTGGCCTGGGATTGGCGCAATGGGGCCCTTACCCAACGCTGGACGTTCGACAGCAACAACTCAGGCAACAGCGCCTATGCCGGTCAGGGCAATCACCAAATGACAGTAGGCGATGCCGATGGAGATGGCCGGGATGAAGTATTCAATGGTTCCAGCGCTGTAAATGATAATGGCTCCGGTTTCTGGGCCAATGGCATGGGCCATGGCGATGCTTTGCACATGAGTGATATGAACCCCGACCGCCCCGGTTTGGAGATCTGGCAACCATATGAATATCCACCAGGCAACGGACAGGTAGGCGCCGCCCTGGTAGACGCCTCTACAGGTGCGCGCATTTTTACTGTTGCAGAAGCTTCAGCCGATGTAGGCCGCGGCCTGGCAGCAGATGTTGATCCACGTTATAAAGGGTATGAAATGTGGGCATCGCGTGGCAACTTGTATTCGTGCACAGGCACCAGCATTACTACTTCCAAACCCTCCATGAACTTTGCCGTTTGGTGGGATGCCGATCTGCAGCGCGAACTGCTCGATAACATTACCATCAGCAAATGGAATTACAGCACCAGCAGCGCCAGCGCGCTGTTAACTGCTACCGGTTGCGCTTCTAATAACAGCACCAAGGCTACACCGTGTTTATCGGGCGACATCCTGGGCGACTGGCGGGAAGAAGTTATTTTGAGAACTTCAGATAATTCAGCCTTGCGCATCTTCACTACTACCACTACTGCCACCAACCGCATTTATACATTAATGCACGATCCGCAATACCGCGTAGCCATTGCCTGGCAAAATGCAGCGTATAACCAGCCGCCGCATCCCGGTTTTTATTTGGGGGGCGATATGGCCGCACCGCCGGTGCCTAATATTTACCTGGCAGGCAGCGGTTCAACCGTTACCATCCAGGAAAGCACTACCGGTTTTTGCAGTGTAGATGGGACCATCGATAATAACAACGCCGGCTTTACCGGCGCAGGTTTTGCCAACACGAACAATGCCATTGGCAGCGGCGTAAGCTGGCGCATCTCTGTACCTGCTGCCGGCAGCTATATCCTCACCTGGCGATATTCAAATGGCGGCGGAACCGACCGGCCCGCAAGCTTGCTGATCAACAGCAGTACCGTAGTATCATCTATTAGTTTCCCCGCCACTACCGATTGGACAACCTGGAACACGGTATCTGCGGTTGTAAACCTGAATGCCGGCACCAACAATATAAGATTGCAGGCAACCGGCAGTGGCGGATTGGGCAATATTGATAATATAAGTATACAGGACGGTTCTGCCGTAACGGGCGTAAGCTGTACCGCAGCAAGGGCCGCTACCACGGCAATCGTTCGTTCGAACGCCATCACCATTGTACCAAATCCGAGCACCAATGTATTTGTGATAAATGCCATCAGCGATTTCAGGTATAACATTTACGATCAGTTGGGACGATTGGTTGAAAGAGGCCATGGACAAAATAAAACACAGGTTGGACAAAAATTATTACAAGGGACCTATACCGTACAAATTGAGCAGGAAAATAAACTGCAAACAATAAAGATCATTAAGCGGTAGCAGGAATGAACACAGTTGAAAGCAGAACAGAACAGGTGGTGCTAACATTGGTTAGTATCGCCTGTTTTTTTCGAAGTTATTGAGTTATTAAGTTGGTGAGTTAATAAGTTGATAGAAAATATGGAACTTAAGAACCAACGAACTCAATAACTTAATAACTAACAAACTATGAACCCAGAAAAACTATAAATTAGCACAATGGTATCATTTACCACTACGCTACTCCAATTTGAACAGCAGGGCGAAAAAACCGGCTGGACTTACATTGATATTCCGGCAGATATTGCACAAAAAATAAAGCCCGGCAACAAGAAATCATTCCGTGTTAAAGGTAAAATAGACAGTTTCTCCATAAAATCAGTGGCGGTAATGCCCATGGGCGGGGGAAATTTTATACTGGCCGTAAATGCCGCAATGAGAAAAGGCATTGGCAAACGTAAAGGTGCGATGGTAAAAGTACAATTACAGGAAGATAAAGCCGAATTGCCGATAAATGCAGAATTGCTGGAGTGTTTGAAGGACGATCCCGAGGCCCAGGCATATTTCAACTCATTGGCTAAGAGCCATAAACTATACTTTAGTAAATGGGTAGACAGCGCTAAAACCGAGGCCACCAAAACCAACCGGCTTACCAGGATCCTGGTTGCCCTGGGCAAAAAATGGGATTACGGGCAAATGATCAGGGCCGGAAAAAAGAATAATGAGGATTGGTAAATGCCAATTCAGCTTACTTAGCCCTGTTTAGCCATTAAAAACAAATATAATAAGCGCCTACACAATGTAAATTGTTGTAACATATTTCAAAACTTGTATACTGCCGATTTAAATTCTGCGTTATATCTTTATACCGGAATAAGTACTATTTCGGTAGACTTTGTATGTAATCTATTAATAATAACAGTATCATTTTATAATAAAAAAAACAATTACCCTTTTTTAAATTAGTTAATTTACTAATTTGCCGCAGCATACTAATACCCTATGATGAATATAATTCTACTTTCTGTAAAATGTGTTATCACCATACCTTGTTTCGCTGATCTACTGCGACACGGTATAGTTGGACTGTGGAAGCCGGAAAAACCAACAGAAAACATGTCTGGTTATCCGGGTGGCGCTAATCCTCTTACGATATTCAATTACGCCCGTAATTCATCAAATAATTTAGTGTTCAATTTTAATATAGCTAATGCGCATCGCGTAACAATGCGTGAGGCCGTTAACGGATAATTATATTATTTATAATAACAACCTGATCACTGAAGTTCTTTTTACAAAAGACTTTACATAAGGTTCAATAGACAAAAACAAAATTGCAACAACTTTTCAAAGTGAAAAATGGTCCATAATAGTGCAACAATGGGAAAAAGGAACATCCGGATTCCCCCGCTCGGATAACACCTGGCGCCCTTAAACCAATTAAAAATGTGAACTTTTAAAACAATAGTAGTTTCAATTATTTTTATCAATTATTTAAAAACCGTTCTATGATAAGTAAGTGTTCCCTAACCACACTTCTGCTCATCATCTCCGCTGTCAGCTTCGGTCAAAAAGGCCAGGTTGAAGGAGTATGGAAAACCCAGGACCAAAAGGATAGCCTGTTAGTAAGTGCAAGTGGAAAGAGTAATCCCGCGTTATTCGTTTATTTTCCCAGCAAAGCCAAATTTTTACCGTTTACCCTCAGCGCCGGCGGCGATGAGCTGGTACACTTTGAACCAGATGCATCCAAAATGTCATTGACCGTATCGGCTGATGGCAAAACCATTACCGATGCAAACGGCGGCGCCAAGAAAGTATACACTAAGGTGTCATCAACATCTCCGGTAAATTACAAAACTATGGCTGCCGGTCCTGATGACTTTTTTGATTTCAGCACCAGCAATTATTATGCAGGTATCAATTTCTATCTTTCGTCACATCCCGGCCTGCCTTTCATGCCCAATAGTGCTTTTATCACTAAGAAAAGATCAAGTGTAGTAAAAATTGAAAAATTCTTTGCCCGTGTAAGCGGCGGTGGGGCTGTTTCCGTTCAGAAAGAATACGACCTGGTATACAATTTCAACTCAAGTGGTCAAATCACTTCAGTACAGGTAATACCTTTCGGCGGCGGCCAGGAAACCGATACATGGACATACGCATATAACGGCGATAAACTGCAAAAGATCAGTTCTCCCGGTAGAGTATTACAATTTGATAATGATAACTGGGAAGTAGATGCCCGTCAACAAAAGAAAGTGCCGTTCATCTTCCCTATGTGGGATTATTACAGCAGCTCAAAGCCCCGTACCGCTACGCTGCCGTATATGACCGGAGTTCCGCTCAACGAATATTTCTATAACGATGCAAACCAGTTGGTAAGGATCTGCTCTAAAGATGTAAGTGAGCCGAACATTCTGGAGCATTGCACAGAATATACGTATGATAAAAATGGAATACCGGTAAAAATAGTAGAAACAAAGAGAAGCAAATAAGTGTAAATCACTTACTATCATAATGAAAAATGTCCTTTCGGTTTACCCCGGAAGGACATTTTTCATTTGGCGAATGCCTGTCGCGACATGCATTTTGAGTTCACAATACATTAAACAAAGTATTACTTTTTTCGAGTGACGATCACCTGTGAAAATACCCGGAATTATTTAACGAAAAGAGCACAACAATTTCGATTTTCCACATGTTGTGAATAAGTAACTTTACGAAAATGCTGTTCCAAATAATTATATTTGGAATAGATGAAATAAGACAGAAGATACCAGGAAACTATCCTGTATTTGTGAAACTTAAATTGATGCGCATTGACAGAAACTATAATTAGCCTTGAAACTGTAAACCCTATTGAGTTTTTCGGTGTCAACAATGGAAAACTCGATATTCTGAAAAAGAAATTCCCGCTTTTAAAAATCCTTTCAAGAGGTACCCAAATTAAGTTGAGCGGCTCGCCAGAACAGGTTGAAAGCGCCAAGGAAAAAATTGAACTGATAGTTCAATACCTTGAGCGTAATGGCCATATGAGCGAGAACTATTTTGAGCAAATTCTCGGTGGCGATGACGCCGAAACAGTTGACAACTTCATCGATCGCAATCCCAACGACATTCTTGTTTTTGGTCCCAATGGAAAAACCGTGCGGGCCCGCACCATCAACCAGAAAAGACTGGTGCAGGTGGCGGAGAAGAACGACATCGTGTTTGCCATTGGTCCTGCCGGTACCGGTAAAACCTATACCGCAGTAGCGTTGGCCGTTCGGGCATTGAAAAACAAAATGGTTAAAAAGATCATCCTTACCCGCCCTGCGGTAGAAGCTGGCGAAAGCCTTGGTTTCTTACCCGGCGACCTTAAGGAGAAGATCGATCCCTATCTGCGTCCATTATATGATGCGCTCGACGATATGATACCCGCCGATAAACTGGGTTATTATATGAGCACACGCGTAATTGAAATTGCGCCGCTCGCCTACATGCGGGGTCGTACGCTCGATAATGCGTTCATCATTCTGGATGAAGCGCAAAATGCGACCGACTTGCAGATAAAGATGTTCCTCACCCGTATTGGTTCAAACGCCAAAGCCATTATTACCGGCGATTTAACACAGATCGACCTGCCGAAAAATCAACGCAGCGGCCTCGACAAAGCAGTGCGGATCTTGAGAAATATAGATGGCATTGCGCATATTGAACTGGATGAAGAAGACGTGGTACGTCACCGGTTAGTAAAAGCCATTATCAAGGCATACGATCGCGAACACCGGGAAAATGAACAGGAACATCCGCAGCAACAGCAATGGCGCGAAAGAAATAATCGTTCCGAAGAGAAGAAATAATAATCGAAATAAGAAGCAGGAAGTACGAAGTATGAAGATCACGAATTCATACCTCGTACTTTTTTTATTTCCGATTTCGGGATTTAGGGATTTGGGGTTCTTTATTTTCAAATCTCTAATCAGCAATTTCTTCCCCCACTGGCTATTCGCCACTTACTGCTCGCAAAAAACCCTTCCCATATATGCCTCATTGTGTTTATTTTTGTTGATTATGAAGAAATTAATTGCCAGTTTTTGCATTGCAGCCGCTGTATCCTGTAATTCGAACAATGAATCCGGGTATAAAAAAGCAGAAGATGCACAGGATGCCGGTACCCAGTTCATCCGCGCTTCACTGGATGGTGATTATGATAAAGCGGCATTTTATTTATTTAAAGATTCCACCAATGTAATGCTGTTTGAAAAACAACAGGCTAATTACAAGGAAATGAGCAGTAAAGAAAAAAGCCAGTACAAAGCGGCTACCATCAGGCCGGTTGCCATCACCGGAGAGAACGACTCTACCGTTCAGTATAAATATTACCATACATCAAACCCCACAGATACCACCACCTTACGCATCGTACGCCGCCAGGATACCTGGCTGGTTGATCTTAAATCGATCATAAAAATGTAAGGCATGCTCTGGAAAAACATCTTACTGATCGGTTTAGGCGGCGGTGTGGGCAGCATTGCGCGATTCTTATGTCAGAAATACATTTATGAATGGTACCCCCACCCCTTTCCCTTCGGGACCATGATAGTAAATGTTGCCGGATGTTTTTTAATTGGTTTATTTTGCGCCCTGGCCGATAAAGGGAACCTGCTTACACCCGAATGGCGTTTATTGCTTACCACAGGGTTTTGCGGCGGTTTTACCACCTTCTCAACGTTTGCTTACGAAAACCTTAATTTGCTCAAAAGCGGCCAGGTAATGTATTTTATCCTGTACACCGCAGCCAGTGTCATCCTCGGCCTGCTGGCAACCTGGTTCGGGTACCAGTTAGTGAGTTCTTAGTTTTAAGTTTTTAGTTTTAAGTTTTAAGTTCCTGAAACCCTGGTATTGCCGATTCATGATTACATTGCCATTTGAAACAGAACTTATTATAGATTTGCTTAAATTTTAAACACAATATGATAACTGTTTCCCATCCCTGGCATGGCGTGCCTCCTGGTGATCAGGCTCCACGGATTGTAAATGCAGTCATTGAGATTCCGCAGGGGTCCAGGGCTAAGTATGAAATTGATAAGGACAGTGGCCTGTTAAAATTAGACCGGGTCATTTATTCTTCGTTCTATTATCCGTGTAACTATGGATTTATTCCACAAACCTACGGCGACGATAAAGATCCGCTCGATATACTGGTAATTACTTCTCAACCCGTACAGGCATTGTGCCTGATGCAGGCGAAAGTAATTGGTGTTATGCAAATGATCGACAGCGGCGATGCCGATGATAAGATCATTGCCGTGGCGGCCAACGATCCGAGCGTTAATCACTATAATAACATTGAAGAAATACCGCCCCACTTCTTCGAGGAACTGCGTCACTTCTTTGAAGAGTACAAAAGACTGGAGAACAAATCGGTAACCGTAAACGAATTCGGTGATAAAGCCACGGCGTTGCTGATCATCGAAGACGCACTGGCTTTGTACAAAGAGCAATTCAGAAAAACGAAATAAGAGAATAGCGAGTAGTAAGTAGCGAGTAGCTAGTAGGGAATGCAAATATGAATAGTTCGCTTCGAATGTAAGCCCTACTTGCTACTTACCACTAGCTACTAACTTTTTTGTTCTGCTTCTGATAATAATACAACTATGAATATACAAACCGTTTTATTACTGGTACTGGTGGGCCTCGCTGCCGGCGCTTTAAGCGGAATGGTAGGCATTGGCGGTGGCATTATTATAGTGCCTGCCCTGGTGTATATTTTAGGTTTTAACCAATTACAGGCCCAGGGCACTTCACTGGGCTTGTTGTTGTTGCCGGTAGGCATCCTTGCCGTAATGAATTATTACAAACAGGGTTACATTGATGTGAAAGTAGTAGCCATTATGTGCGTAACCTTTGTTATAGGCGGCTGGCTCGGCAGTAAATTCTCTCTCTCCATTCCCCAGGAAACCGTAAAGAAAATCTTTGCGGTCGTATTGCTGTTAGTAGCCGGCAAAATGCTGTTCCTGGATAAATAGGCCCTGCGTTCAGCAAAAAAGTTCATGGGTCAGCACTATTCCACAACATTACAACATCTCCGTTTACCCTATGGGGCAAGCTATCCTGGGTAATTCAATCTGCTAAATAAATCGCTTTATGATCCGCAACTGATGCGTGCGTACGCCGGTTTCTGCATTCACAATACCGGCATTATCAATTTTATCAATGCGCACATGCCCCGAGGAGTGAATGATTTCATGGTCGTTCAGCAAAATTCCAACGTGGATGATCTGTCCTTCGGCATCATCAAAAAAAGCAAGGTCGCCGCAACGGGCTTCCTGTAAAAAACCAATGGCTTCCCCCTGGGTGGCCTGCAACCAGGCATCGCGTAGCAAGGGAATATTAAAAAACCGGAACACTATTTGGGCAAAACCGCTGCAATCGATGCCAAAAACCGTTCGGCCGCCCCAGAGGTAGGGCGTATTCAAAAACAGTTCGGCCCGGGCACGGATAGCTTCCGCTTCGGGTTTACTATTGGTTGCATTATACGTTGCAGCTTTGCCATAATCGATCTGCAACACAGCAGATAACTGCCGGGCATTGTCTTTATCAATAACCGGTATACCCATGGGTATATGCGCCGGCACCTTATTAATGGTAACTGTACTAAGCCAATCGGCTGTATATAATTGCGATGGAGTACTGTTCGTCCAGGTATCGGAAATCACCACCTGGGCACGCTGGCACCAGCCTTCATACCCATCGTGCATGCATTGCAGTTTTATAAAATCCTTTGTTTCTTCCAGGATAAGCGCCGCTTCTGCCAATAACAACTGACTGTTCATTTCGCTTTTATGCGTGGGTGCGGCCCGTAAGGGAGCAACCGGCACCCTGCAAACAGCATATGCCATAGATTGGGTTATTTTGGGGGCAAAAGTAATAAGAACCAAATTCCAAAAGACAAACGCCAGGAAAAGCTTCAAGCCACACGCAGCAAGCGGCAAGCAAATACAGCCAAAAGCCGAAAGCTGAAAGCGAAAACAGTGAGTGGTGAGTGGGTTCCCGAATATTAGGAATGCTGAAATTTCGGCGGCCTTACTCACCATTCACCATTGACGTTGATAACCGGCAACTGTTTTTCCCCCTTTAGGGGGCAGGGGGTAATAAAGAATGACTTCTTCCGTTTAGAGCGTCGTAGTAAATTTGTGGAAATTTGAACTTCATGCATCATAGTAATAAGAAAACAGCATTTTCGCGTGGTGAAACCAGACCCTAATTCACATATCAGCGATCAGCAATTACTCAACTCCTTTTATTCCAGTCGCGACAACCACTGGCTGGGGATATTACTGCAACGTTATACCCTGTTATTACTGGGTGTTTGCATGAAATACCTGAAAAATGAGGAAGAAGCCAAAGACTGCGTACAACAGGTTTTTTTAAAAGCCATTACCGAATTGCATAAATACCGGGTGGAATATTTTAAATCCTGGCTGTATATGGTGGCCAAGAACCATTGCCTGATGAAGCTGCGCGACAAACAGGCCCGTACGCCGGCTGAGATCAGGGAGGAAATGACCATTGCCCAGGAAGAAGACGCCGGACTGGCGCCCCACCTGGAAAAAGACCGGCAGCTTGAATTGATGAATGATTGCATCCGGGAACTGAACAAAGAACAAAAACAGTGCGTAACTTTGTTCTATCTTGAAAAACGGTCGTACAATGAAATTGCCGACCAAACAGGCTTTTCACTCATGCAGGTCAAAAGCTATATCCAGAATGGCAAACGCAACCTGAAGATCCTGCTTGAACGAAAACTAAACCAATCTTAAAACCTGAGGTCTAATGAATGTACATTGACGACATGAACAATGAATAACGATTTACTGAACATATTATCTAATAGCAATAAAGACATTGACAACCAGAAGTTGATGGACTACCTGAGCGGCAAACTCTCCGAACAGGAAAAACATGAGGTGGAAATGTGGATGATTGACAATGACTTTGAAAATGAAGCGCTGGAAGGGCTGCAACAGATGTCTGGCAATAAAAAGCTGGAAGGATATGTTGATCAGCTTAACAAAGAATTACATCAGTACATCAAACAAAAGAAAGACCGGCGCGAAAAAAGAAAAATAAACAATGGCTTTTGGGTGTATACCGCCATTGCATTTATTCTCATTATCATTATCCTGGCATATATGGTCATCAGCCGAATTCATTAGTTCGTTAGTTATTGAGTTCATTAGTTCTTTGCGATTATCCGTTTTTTCCCCTTTCAAACTCAATAACTCAATAACTCAATAACTCAATAACTAATAATCTATCTTATCCGGCTTCTCTATCCATTCTTCGAACACTTTCACAACATGCTCCCGCCCAAGGTTAACCATTTCAATTATGCGATCATCCAGCGGAGCCGTTAATTCTTTATAAATAAGCGAATCGTCAAAACCCGCAGCGGCGGCATCATGCCGGGTAGCGCCAAAATAAACCTTCTTTGGACGGGCCCAGTAAATAGCCCCCATGCACATGGGGCAAGGTTCGCAGGATGTATACACTTCGCAATCCGTTAACTGAAAAGTTTGCAAATTTTTGCAGGCATCACGAATGGCCACCACTTCGGCATGTGCAGTAGGATCGTTTAAACTTGATACGCTGTTACAGCCTTCGCCCACGATCGTATCACCTTTTACAATAATACAACCAAACGGCCCTCCTACTCCATTATTCATGCCCTGCCTCGCCAGGTCAATAGCAGCCTGCATAAACTTATTTTCGCGATCCGTCATATTATGTCCTTTTACTATCAAATTTAATTGAAAATTGCGAGCATTGGAGAGGATGGCTGTCCCCCTTCTTTGTAAATATCCTTAATATTGTGCACTCGTAACACAACCACTACTATGATAAAAAGATTTGTCCTGCTCGTGGCCGTACTATGGATTTCGCATACCTATGCTCAAAAGATCAACTACGTAGTTTCCTTTCCCAATATTGTTCATCACGAAGCCCATATCAGCCTGGCAGCATCGGGCATTCCCGCAGGTAAAGCCATTTTCCGGATGAGCCGTTCTTCACCGGGCCGCTACGCCACGCATGAGTTCGGAAAAAATGTGTACGAAGTAAAAGCATTCGACCAAAACGGTAATGCTGTTGTGATCAATCGCATTGATGGCGATGTATACGAAGTACCAAAGCAAAACGGGTTTGTGCGGGTTGATTATACGCTTTACGCGGCATATCCCGACGGTACCTATTCAGGTATCGATCAAAGCAGCGTTCACCTGAATATGCCTGCAACATTCCTATGGATCAAAGGATTTGACAAAGCGCCGATCACCGTTACATTTAATATTCCTGCCGATAAAAAATGGACGATCGCCACCCAATTAAAACCAACTGATAATCCTATTGAATTTACCGCGCCGGGCCTACAATACTTCATGGACTGCCCTACCAAAATCGGCCAGCTCCATTGGAAGGAATGGAGCATTAAAAATCCGAATGGCAATAGTTACAAATTCCGGTTGGCGCTGGAAGCGGAAGCCCACGACACTGTGGCAACCGCCTTTGCGGCCAAAGTAAAACGCATAACCGAAGAAGCGCAAACCGTATTCGGTGAAGTGCCCGCTTTTGATTACGGCACATATACTTTTATTGCCAGCATTAATCCCTATGTGGAAGGCGATGGCATGGAACACCGCAACTCCACCATGATCAGCATTCCAGATGCATTTAATGGTGGCAGCAACCTGTTGGGCGTGTTTGCCCATGAGTTCTTTCATTGCTGGAACGTAGAACGCATTCGTCCAAAAACTTTAGAGCCCTTCAATTTTGAGAAGAGCAACATGAGCAATGAACTTTGGTGTGCAGAAGGCTTTACGCAATATTATGGCGACTTGTTGTTATGCCGCGCCGGGTTAATACCCAAAGAAACTTTGTTATTTTCACTGGGCAGTTTAATAAACACCAAAGAAAATGGAACAGGCGCCAAACGCTTCTCTCCCGTAGAAGCAAGCCGTCATGCTGTTTTTGTTGATGCCGGCGTATCGGTCGACCGCACCAATTACCCGAACATGTACAGCTCTTATTATCCGTATGGCGGCGCCATTGCCTTAGCGCTTGACCTGCAATTGCGCACTAAATTCAAGCTTACACTGGATGATTATATGGCGGCTTTATGGAAACGCTTTGGCAAAACCGAGATCGCTTATACCATCCCGGGGCTTGAAGAAGTATTGGCAGAAACAACCCGCGACAAAGCCTTTGCTGCTGATTTTTTTACCAGGTATATTACCGGTCATGAATCGTTCAATTATGCGCCATTGCTTGAAAAAGCCGGTTTAATATTGAAAAAACAAAGTGCGGGTAAAGCCTGGATCGGCAGGGTACAATTCAAAGAAGGAACCACCACCATCAACTCCAATACAGTGATGGGTACCCCATTATACAATGCGGGCCTCGACATTGATGATGTGATCGTTCAACTGGATGGCAAACTGGTAGCCCGGTCGGCAGATATTAATGAAATACTCAACAATCATAAACCCGGTGATGTGCTTGCCATTCAATTCAAACATCGCAATGAAGTAAAAACAGCATCCATTACATTGGCCGAAAACCCTGCCTACACGCTCACCACATTCGAGCAGGGTGGTTTAAAAACAACTACTGAAATGATGGAATTCCGTAACAACTGGCTGGGAACTAAGATCAAATAGGCAATAGGAATAAAGGCATAAAGGCAACAAGGCAACAAGGCATAAAGGCATAAAGGCAACGAGGAAAACCTATAGACAATAGACAATGAGGACACACGGCAACAGTGAGTGGATTTCCGGCAGCCCAGGTTAGGAGTTAATTTCAATTAATCGCGAGCTATTCACCACTCACTATTCGCCACTCACCACTCAACATTCACCACTCAACTTACGGTTTGGCTTCATTATTTAATACATTTATTATCTTCTTTAATTCCTCTTCGTTTGCAATATACCATGGGCCGGCATCAGTGATGGCGGGGTTGCGGAAGGTTACGGGATCAGGCGCTGTGATCCTGGCCGAGGTATGAAATTCGGTAGCCCCCGTGCCTTTGATCAACGTTTCTATATTAGCAGCGCGTACCCCGGCGCCCGGCATAATAATAATGCGGCCATTGGCCTGTTGCACCAATGTTGCCAGCATGTGTATTCCTTCGGGAGCAGCACTTTTTTGACCACTGGTTAAAATGCGCTCACACCCGCTCGATATAATCTCTTCCAGCGCCTGCAAAGGATCAGGCGTGGCATCAAACACACGATGACAGGTAACACCCATGGGGTAAGCCCATTCTACAATGCGTTTTAACCGGTCTGTATCAATTTCACCATTTTGCTTATGCACGCCGGTTGAAATACCATCGCAGCCCAATTGTTTGCACAGCAGAATATCCTGTTTTATGATGGCGAATTCTTCTTCATCGTAAAAAAAATTACCACCCCTTGGCCGGATGATAGGATATAAAGCGATGCCTATTTTTTCGCGGGTTTGCTTTATGGTGCCGTAAGAGGGCGTAGTGCCGCCATCCGCCGGATTTTCGCATAACTCTACGCGTTTAGCCCCTGCTTTTTCTGCAATAACAGATGATTGCAGGTTGAACGCACATACTTCCAGTAACATATTAAACTGTTTATGGTCTGTGGTTTGTTGTTTATGGTTTGTTGTTTGTTGTTTGTTGTTCATTAATTCGTAAAGTCATTATTAAACGGCGGTCTGCCTTTATGCTACTGCATGTAAAGTGATTCAAAATAAATAGCGAATCTCAAAGCGCGGCAGCAACCACAAACAACAAACAATGAACCATAAACTAATAAATACTCTTGGCAGGAACTAATTTCTCTTCCTTCCCTGTTTTCACCGCATACGTAAATCCCTTCTGTAAAGCATATCCGCCGTACTGACCTTTTTTATTCAGGGCAATAAATCCAACCTGCAGGGTTTTGGCTTTGGCCGGATTGCGGCTAATGATCCGCTCTACCGCTTTTTTACAAGCCGCCCCAGGTGGTAATCCCTGGCGCATCAATTCCACTACCAGGTGCGAACCTACAATACGAATAACCTCTTCGCCTACGCCGGTTGAAGTAGCAGCGCCCACTTCATTATCAACATACAAACCGGCGCCAATGATGGGCGAATCCCCTACCCGGCCGTGCATTTTAAAAGCCATACCGCTGGTAGTGCAAGCGCCGCTGAAATTACCTTTGGCATCCATAGCGATCATGCCAATGGTGTCATGGTTATCAGGACCGCCAGGCATAGCACCGCCACCCGATGGTTTATGCAATTTATTCTCGATATTCATGATGGGCTCATACTTAGATGTCTTTAGCCATTCCTTCCAGGCTTTTTCGCTCTCCGGCGTTAACAGGTTCTCTTTCTTAAAACCATTCGCTAATGCAAACTGCAGAGCACCGTCACCCACCAACACCACATGTGGTGTTTTTTCCATAACCAGCCGTGCAACCGAAATAGGGTGCATAATATTTTCCAAACACATTACAGAACCGCAATTGTAATGTTCATCCATGATACACGCATCGAGTGTAACGCGGCCGTCGCGGTCGGGTAAACCACCGTATCCTACTGATTGATTATTGGGATCAGCTTCAGGTATTTTTACACCCGCTTCTACCGCATCCAGCGCTCTTCCGCCTTTTCCTAAAACAGTCCAGGCTTCAGCATTGGCTTCTTTACCAAAATCCCAGGTAGAAAGAACGATGGGTTCATTCTTTATAGTTGGATAATAAGTGTCTGACTGAGCCAGGATCTTTTTTCCTGAAAAAAAACCCAATGAACCCAGGAATGATGTTTGTAAAAACTTCCTACGCGTTGACATGGTTGTTTAAGTTAATAAGTTAACAGGTTGACTAGTTGACAAGGACGCATTAACTCATCTACGTGTTAACTTGTCAACTTTTCAACCTACATTTAAGCATCTAAATTAAGAGCTAAACATGAGAAAATTATTTCTTTTAATTATTGCATTACAGTTTATAGGTTTTGTTAACGCTCAATACGAACAGGATTCAGCCTGGTTATGTGAAAATTATATTAAAAAAGAAGTGACCATTCCCATGCGTGACGGCGTAAAACTGTTCACGTCCATGTATGTGCCAAAAGATGCAACAGAAAAGCACCCAATCCTGTTGTTGCGTTCGCCTTATTCCTGTTCACCATATGGAGAAAATAACTTCAACGCCGGCCTTTACATGCGTTATTTCAAGTATTATGTACGTGAAAATTATACCATCGTATTCCAGGATGTGCGCGGCCGCTGGGCAAGCGAAGGAACTTTTGTAGATGTACGTCCGTTCAACCCCAATAAAAAAACCAACCAGGATATAGATGAGGCCAGTGATACCTACGATACCATCGACTGGCTGATAAAAAACCTGGAGAACAACAATGGCAATATAGGCGTGATGGGTATTTCCTATCCTGGGTTTTACTCAACCATGGCAGCCCTCAGTGGTCATCCGGCATTAAAAGCGGTAAGTCCACAGGCGCCGGTAACCGATTGGTTCATCGGCGATGACTTTCATCACAACGGCGCTTTCTTTATTATGGATGGCTTTTCTTTCTATTCAGGCGGCTTTGGTTATCCCCGCCCTGCTCCAACCAAAGTGGGGCCCCGTCAAAATATTCGTATCCCATCCAATGATAATTATGAATCGTATTTAAACATCGGCGCTTTAAAAAACTTCATGAAGCTTACGGGTGATAGCCTGCAATTCTGGAAAGACCTGTATGCGCATCCCAATTACGACGACTGGTGGAAAGCCCGCAACGTAAGGAATTTTGTAAATAATGTACCCGCTTCTACGGCTACTTTAGTTGTTGGTGGTGTATTTGATGCTGAAGATTGCTTTGGCGCCTGGAGAACGTATGAAGCTATTGAACAAAAAGCAAAGAATAATAATAAGATCGTGATGGGCCCCTGGTATCATGGCCAATGGGCATCTACCGATGGTACCCACCTCGGCAATGTACAGTTTGGCGCCAACACCAGCATCTGGTACCAGAATAATATCGAGATCCCCTTCTTCAATTATTACCTGAAAGGAAAAGGAGATCTGAAGAAGCTTGCAGAAGCTACAGTATTCTTTACCGGCGCCAATGAATGGAAACAATTGGAGCAATGGCCGCCTGCCGATAAAAAAGATGAACCCATTTACCTGCAGCCTGGCGGTAAGTTGACCTGGGAAAAACCCGTTGCTAAAAACAGTTTTAGCGAATACATCAGCGACCCTGCGCACCCGGTACCTTATACCGAAAATGTACACTTCACCCGCACGCGCGATTATATGACCGATGATCAGCGATTTGCCAGTCGCCGTACAGATGTATTGACTTTTGAAACAGATGTACTGAGCAATGACCTCACGCTGGGAGGCACCGTAGTGGCTGACCTGCTCACCAGCATTTCAACTACGGATGCTGATTTCGTTGTAAAAGTGATCGACGTATTCCCCGATGATTTTAAGTATGCCGGCTCCAACGCAAATCAAAGCCGTGATGCCGGTGGCGCCTACCCAATGGGCGGCTACCAGATGCTGGTACGCGGCGAAATTATGCGCGGCCGTTTCCGTAAGAGCTTTACCACACCGGAAGCCTTTAAGCCGAATAAAATTGAGCAGGTAAAATTTGAGCTGCCCGATGTAGCGCATACCTTTAAAAAAGGACACCGGTTAATGATCCAGATCCAGAGCAGCTGGTTTCCCCTGGCCGACCGTAACCCACAAAAATTCGTAAACATTTACGAATGTAATGACAGCGATTTCCAGAAGGCGGTTATTAAGATCTATCATGATGGATCGAATAGCAGTAATATAGTACTTCCCATTTTAAAATAGGTGCTTGAGTTGACAAGTTAACACGGAAATACAAACAGTTTGATCACGATAGCCGTTTCGGTTTAACCGGGACGGCTTTTCTTTTCCCTTGTCAACCTGTTAACTTATTAACTAATTAATTACCTTGCAGTTTCTCTGTTGTTGGCTGATGCACAGCATATACATTCTCAACGCTTAAAACCAGGCTGAATACACACAGTACCGCGCCTGCGTGGTATATCACATTTGTTTTCATTACAAAACACCCGCTATTGACACTATTTAGTGCCAAAGGGTATTAACATTTTACACATTATGAAAAAAGTTTGGGTTTTTGCCTCTTTACTCCTGACCATCAGCACCTATGCCCAGGTAAACATTATTCCCCAACCGGCCGAACTAAAAATGCCGGAAAATGCGGGCCAGTTTGTGATCACGGCTAAAACGCCTATTATCCTGCAGGGATCCGGGCTCGAAAATGCTGCCCGTTTTCTGAATGAATACCTGAAACAATTGTATGGTTTTACCTTACCTATTATAAAAAAGGAAAGCAAGGTCCCGGCTATTCGACTGAACTATGACCGGTTAGACCATCCGATACCCGGCGCCTACAATATGGAAATAAACGCCAAAGGGGTTTATATTGGCGGCGATAATGCAACCGGCGCCTTTTACGGCGTACAAACCCTGCTGCAATTATTACCGGTAGAAAAATCAACATCATTACCTGTAGCTTATCTCACAATAAAAGATTATCCGCGTTTTGAATACCGTGGCCTTCACCTGGATGTTTGCCGCCACTTCTTTCCCGTTTCTTTTGTAAAACGGTATATCGATTATATCGCTTTACATAAAATGAATTACTTCCACTGGCATTTAACGGAAGACCAGGGCTGGCGCATCGAGATCAGGAAATACCCCAACCTTACCAGGACCGGGGCATGGCGCAATGGCACCATCATAGGCCGCTATCCCGGTACCGGTAACGACAGCATTCGTCATGGTGGCTTTTATACGCAAAAAGAAGTGAAAGAAATAGTTGATTATGCTGCCAAACGCTATGTTACCATCATTCCTGAAATTGAAATGCCTGGTCATGCTTCAGCAGCATTGACAGCTTACCCATACCTGGGTTGTACCGGCGGTCCTTACCAGGTACAGCAAACCTGGGGCGTATTCGACGATGTATTTTGTGCAGGCAATGACTCCGTGTTCACTTTCTTACAAAACGTATTGGATGAAGTGATCCCCTTGTTCCCTGCGAAATACGTACACATTGGCGGTGATGAATGTCCAAAAGAGAGTTGGAAAAAATGTGCCAAATGCCAAAAGAGAATGGCAGATAATAAATTGAAAGATGAGCATGAGCTGCAGAGCTATTTTGTGCAGCGCATGGAAAAATACATCAACAGCAAAGGCAAGACCATGATCGGCTGGGATGAAATATTGGAAGGCGGCCTGGCGCCCAATGCAGTTGTAATGAGCTGGCGCGGTGAGAAAGGCGGCATTGAAGCGGCCAAACAAAATCACGATGTCATTATGACGCCTGGTGATTTTGTTTACCTCGACCATTCACAAACCAAGAAAGAAGATTCTGTTACCATCGGTGGTTATACCCCTGTTAAAGAAATATATGGTTACGAACCGTTACCGAAAGAATTAAATGAAGCAGAACGCAAACATGTATTGGGCGCACAAGGTAACGTATGGACCGAATACATGGGGAATGTTAAAAAGGTGGAATACATGATCTTTCCACGTGTAAGCGCATTGAGTGAAGTATTATGGAGCCCCTCGGAAAAGCGCAACTGGAGCGACTTTGAAAACCGCCTGCAAACACAATGCAAACGTTACGATCTGTGGGGTACTAACTATAATAAAGCGTTTGAGTGATCCGCGGTGATTACACAATCGTTTGAGATATTTTTATACCTGAAAAGAACCGCAAAATCCGCCTGAATATTGGAAATAACTTTAATTTCGCGCAACTATAAAACCGATTTTTTTATGAGCATGGTTGATTCGTTTGAGAAGATACCTGTACGTATTTATCCCGATCTGAAAGAAGGTTCAAAATTCGCAGCCAGGGAAATAGCCGAACTCATCCGCAGCAAACAAGCGGCCGGCCTCTCCTGTGTATTAGGCCTGGCAACAGGTTCTACACCACGTTCCATGTATGCCGAACTGGTACGCATGCACAAAGAAGATGGATTAAGCTTCAGGAACGTGATCACCTTTAACCTGGATGAATATTACCCAATTGAAAACGATGCACTGCAAAGCTATAATCGCTTTATGCATACGCACCTGTTCGATCACATTGACATCGATCCCAAAAACATTCATATTCCTAACGGTGAAATACCCAAGGAAGAGATCAA
This sequence comes from Niastella caeni, assembly GCF_004834005.1. Classification (GTDB taxonomy): domain Bacteria; phylum Bacteroidota; class Bacteroidia; order Chitinophagales; family Chitinophagaceae; genus Niastella; species Niastella caeni. The sequence continues at coordinate 909,248 of NZ_STFF01000002.1, read as the reverse complement.
AGCGCATTGCGTGGCATATGAACGCATGATCGAAGAAGCAGGTGGCATTGATCTGCAAGTGCTGGGCATTGGTAACAATGGCCATATCGGTTTTAACGAGCCTGGCTCCAGCATTATGTCACGCACCAGGCTGGTAACGTTAGACACTTCAACCCGCATCGCTAATTCGCATGAATTCGCCAACATCTCCGATGTTCCCCGGCTGGCGATCACCATGGGTATCAGTACCATTTTAAAAGCCAAGCGCATTTTATTAATGGCCTGGGGCCCTGCAAAAGCAGCCGTTGTACAAAAATCGGTTGAGGATAACATTACGGAACAAATACCCGCCTCTTTATTACAACAACATAACGAAAGTTTGTTTATACTCGATGAAGTGGCCGCAGCTGATCTTACCCGTTACAAATCACCATGGCTTACCGGTGATTGTGAGTGGACACCCAAGATGATCCGCAAAGCAGTGGTGAATATGGCGGTGAAAATAAACAAACCATTATTAAGTTTAACAAATATCGATTACCGTGATAGCGGCTTAGGCGATCTGCTGGTTGAAAAAGGCGACGCGTACGCGATCAATCTGCAGGTGTACTATATGCTGCGCGACAGTATCACCGGCTGGCCCGGCGGCAAACCCGATCTGCATTTGCCCAACCATCCTGAACGCACCAAACCCTATCCCAAACGTTGTGTTATCTTCTCTCCCCACCCCGATGATGATATCATTTCAATGGGAGGCACCTTCCAACGTTTACACGACCAGGGGCACGATGTGCATGTTGCTTATCAAACATCAGGTAACATTGCCGTAACCGATGAGTTTGTGACCCGCTTTATGGATTTCGCTGTAGGTTTTGAAGATATGTTTGGCGTAGACAGCAAGAAATCAAAAGCGATCCTGGAACAAGCCCGTCAATACCTGCGATTCAAGAAATCGAACCAGATAGATACGCCTGAGATCAGATCGGTGAAAGGATTGATCCGCCGCTGCGAGGCAAAAGCTACCTGCCGCTATGTGGGCATTAAAGACGATAACATCCATTTTCAAAACCTGCCCTTTTACGAAACCGGCACCATCGAAAAAAATCCGATGGGTGAAGCCGATGTTAAACTAACGATGGAGCTGTTGCGCAAAATTAAACCGCACCAGATCTATTGCGCCGGCGACCTGGCCGATCCGCATGGAACGCACAAGGTTTGCCTGGATATCGTATTCGAATCATTACGCCGCATAAAAGAAGCCGGTGACGACTGGGTTAAAGATTGCTGGGTTTGGTTGTATAAAGGCGCCTGGCAGGAATGGGACCTCAGCGAAATTGAAATGGCTATTCCCATGAGCCCCGACCAGGTACTCAAAAAGCGTTTCGGTATTTTCATTCACCAGTCGCAAAAAGATATGGTCCCCTTCCAGGGAAGCGACAGCCGCGAGTTCTGGCAACGCGCTGAAGACCGCAATTCCAACACCGCTAATTTGTATGCTCAATTAGGGCTTACCAAGTACGCAGCGATGGAAGCATTTGTACGGTGGCATTTTTAATAGTTACAGGTTTCAGGGAATCGTGACATAGTAACCAACTTAATAATTAAAGGGCAATTTCGCACGAAATTGCCCTTTTGTATTTCGGCCCTGTAACTTGCAACATGCAACTGCACGTAACCATACATAAGTAACAAAACCGCCAACTCTCTTAATTAACTACCAGGTTCATTAAAGTTTGCTTCTCTGGTAACTCGGTAAACACGTATACCGGAATCTCATCCATTCCATTGTTTACGCGCAGGTCTTTCAGATAATCGATGTACCTTTTTTCAGGATTATTAACATATACAATGATAAGGTCCGGAATCCTGCTATCTAGAAAATCCATAAGTTGTTGATAATTCTCTACACAATCTGTTTCAACAGGGATCGGCAGATGCTGCAACAACTGTTTCATACCGAGTACGTTCTCACTGTGGTCGTAAAACAATATAATATACCTGGATTTTGCCTGCATACTGTACTGTTTTTATAGAACAATAAACTAAAAATTGTATTCCATCATTGCAATTTTGATTGTATTTTCGGTGATCTTATTGTCGTAACTTTTTGCTTATTTCATTCAAAAAGTGTGTTAAGATGTTTCGTGATCTCCCGCTTTTAGCGGGAAAGGCAGGTAAAAAAAAATATATATGAATGTTTCTAATCAGTATCCAACAAATGTACTAATTGCGGAGGATGACGACGAGGACTACCTGATTTTTTCACTGGCGATTGAAGAACTTTCATTTAAAGTGATCTTGTCACGGGCAGAAAACGGCGATATTCTTTTCAAATTGTTGGATGAAAATAACCCCGACATCGTTTTCCTTGACTTGCTGATGCCATGCAAGGATGGACGGCAGTGTTTGCGCGAGATCAGGGCAAACAGGAAATATGATTCTATTCCCATTATCGTATATTCCTCGTTAAGTGATCTGCAGAATGTTGAATTTTGTTATCGCGAGGGATCTAATTTGTATGCTGTTAAACCGCATACGTTGCAGGAGTTAAAAACAATTCTTGAGAAGATCTTCAGCATCGACTGGAAAAAAGTACTTTATTTTCCACCCCGTTCCATGTTTGTACTAAATCCACAATAAATGTTTGTGGTTTGTAGTTTGTTGTTTGTGGTTGCTGCCGCTTTGAGCTTCGCTATTATTTTGAAAGAGCATAACCGGCAACATGGCTAGGCCGCAGCCTACAAGGACTTTACGAGTATAAAGAACCATAAACCACAAACCACAAACCACAAACCATAAACCACAAACCACAAACCACAAACTATACCTTACTTTTTCCCCAGCAATAAAAAAGCAGCGGTATCGCCACCGGGTTCGCCGGCATTTTCAGCAGTAACCTGGTGAACAGGTAATGAAATTATAAAGGTAGAACCTTTGTTTACCTTGCTTTGCACAGAGATAAAGCCATTGTGCTTTTCAACGATCTTCTTACAAAGCGTAAGGCCAATGCCCGTGCCTTCAAATTCACTATGTACATGCAGTCGCCTGAACATATCAAATATTTGTTCGGCATATACCTGGTCGAACCCGATGCCATTATCCTGCACATAAATGCGGCAATACTTTATGGGTTCTTTATTGGAAGTGGTTGCGGTAATGATTTCCGATCGGATCTTGATCACCGGCTTTTCCTCTTTTTTGCTATACTTAAGCGCGTTGCTCAGCAGGTTCTCGAAAAGAGGGCGTACCAGTCCCGGATTTACATCGATGGCAGGCAGTTCCTCTATTTCAAAACTGGCGCTTTTTTCCTGGATGGTCCCATCCAGTTCATCCAGCGCTTCCTGTAAAATGAGGTTGAGGTTGTAATTAACAAAAGTGTCTTTCTCGTTATTGATACGCGAAAATGCCAGGATATCGCTGATGAGCGTTTGCATGCGAACAGCGGCATTCTGTATGCGGTTAATATAATTGATGGCGGGCGAATCGAGCACCGTCTGGTATTTTACAAACAGCAGATCGCTGAAGGTGCGGATCTTGCGCAAGGGCTCCTGCAGGTCATGAGAGGCCATGAAAGCAAACCGGTCGAGGTCGCGGTTGGCCGATTCGAGGAGGGCAATATTTTCGAGCAACTGGCGGTTCAGTTCTTTTATCCGTTCTTCCGAGGCCTTGCGTTCGGTAACTTCCATTTCCAGGCTCCGGTTGATCACTGTAAGCCGTTTCTCCTGCTCAATAAGGCGATGGTTTTTCCTGTACAGATCAACCAACACGTTCACCTTGGCCCGCAACAATTCGGAGTTAATAGGCTTATAGATATAATCTACCGCACCCATACGGTAGCCCTTGAAAATGTTCTCTTCGCCGTAATTATTGGCCGTAATGAAAATAATGGGAATATGCTTCAGCTTTTCCCGTTCGTAGATCAGGGCAGCCGTTTCAAATCCATTCAAATTAGGCATTTTAACATCCATCAATATAAGCGCAAAGTCAATTTCGCTCAACAGGATCTTCAATGCCTGGCTCCCTGAGCTGGCCTTAACAAAAATGTACCCATCGGGCGCCAGTATGGCTTCCATAGACATTAAGTTGTCTTCCCGATCATCTACTAACAGAATTTTTGGACGCATTTCAAAAATTTGAAAATTTGAAAATTTGAAAATGCTTTTGCCGGCAACCGTTGTATTTCATTTTCAAATTTTCAAATTAGCACATTATCAAATTACTTATAGAACCATACTCGCATCAGCGATAACAACTGATCTATCTTTAACGGTTTGGTGATATAATCCGAGGCGCCGGCTTCAATACATTTTTGTCTGTCGCCCTTCATCGCTTTTGCCGTTACAGCAATAATCGGCAGGGAACTGTTCTTATGCTCCCGCCTTATTTTTTGCGTGGTCTCATAACCATCCATTTCAGGCATCATAATATCCATTAGCACCATATCAATCTTGGGACTGTCTTCACTAATAATATTAATGGCTTCCCTGCCGCTTTCAGCCGTGATCACATTAATATTATAACGCTCAAATACCGTTGTTAGTGCAAACAGGTTACGTACGTCATCGTCTACGACCAACACATTCTTCCCGGTAAGGATATCTTCTTTCTTCCGGATGTTCTCAATAACCTTCCGTTTATCGGCCTGCAGGTCTTTATGATTGATATGCAGGTGTAATACCGTTTCTTCCAACAGGTGTTCCAGTGAGTTCACGCCTTTCAGGAGGATCTTATTGGAAACTGTATTCAATTGTTGCAATTCTTTTTTATTGAACTCACGGGCCGAATAAACAATGACCGGTGTTAGCCTGGGTTTGTTTTCCGAAACCAGGTTTACAAGCTCATGTCCCGGCAGGTCGGGCAGTGAATAATCAAGGATAATACAATCGAAATCCTTGCTGTTGATGTCATGCATGGCCTTTTCACCGGTTTCAGCCAGGGTTACCTGCATGATGTCAGTTCCCAACAATTTTACGATCTGCGAAGCGTCCACTTCATTATCTTCTACTACCAGGATATGTTTTACTTCTTTTTTATTGAAGGCCACAATATCATCGAACAGATCGTTCAACGATTCATTATCCAATGGCTTTAACTTGAAGCTGCGGGCGCCGCGTTTCAAGGCCAGGGAGCGGTTCTCTTCTCCCGAAATCAAATGAATGGGAATATGCCGGTAGCTGAGGTCATTGCGCAACAGTTCCATTACCTTCCAGCCACTGGTATCAGGCAACTTCACATCGAGGGTAATGGCGATGGGCGTAAAGCGGTTGATAAAGTCAAACACCTCAATATAGTTGGTGGCCACTATTGCTTTCAATCCATACTGATGTGCTTTTTCAATGATGATCTTGCCAAACCGGATATCATCCTCAACGATCAGGATCACCTTATCGCTCGATTGTATACTATTCCGGTCATCGCCGGTATCATTGATCATTTCATTCACTATATGCAAGCCTGCCGTTTCGGTGCCTTCGCCCGCAACCCTGATCGAATTCAACAAGGTATCAATTTCACCACTGTCTGTGCCCAGTTGATACTGGTATTCACTGAGGCTGGCGGGAGCTTCGCGCGTTACCATCCCCGATACATTTTCTATTGGCAGGAATAACGTGAACGTACTTCCCTGTCCGGGCTGGCTTTCCAGTTCAATAGTACCGCCTAACAATTCAGTAAGGCCGCGGCTGATCGACAAGCCCAGGCCAGTGCCGCCATACTTACGGCTGGTACTTCCTTCTGCCTGCTGGAACGCTTCAAAGATGATGCTTTGTTTTTCCAATGGAATACCAATGCCGGTATCACTGATGGCAAAGGCCACTACGCGTTGTGCATTGTCGAGCGATGAATTGCCTGGCTTCCAGTTCCTGAGGGCTTCATAGATCTTCAGTTTTACTTCTCCCTTTTCCGTGAACTTGAAGGAGTTCGACAACAGGTTCTTCAAGATCTGGTTCAACCGTTGAATATCGGTTTCCATATTGTCTGGCAACCGCGTATCGGTTTCAATGGTAAAGCGCAAATGCCTTGCTTCGGCAATCGGCTTGAAGGTGGTTTCCACAAAGGAAGTGATCTCGAAGAACCGTACCGGCGCAAAATTGGCGGTAATGAACCCCGATTCGATCTTCGACAGATCGAGGATATCGTTGATCAGTTGTATGAGGTCATCTCCGCAGGAGTGGATGGTTTTGGCGTAGCGTATTTGCTTTTCCGTTAAGTTGCCTTCGGCGTTTTCATACAATTGCTGTGCAAGAATGAGCAAGCTGTTCAATGGCGTACGCAGCTCGTGCGACATGTTGGCTAAAAATTCCGATTTATACTTCGAGGTAAGTGTTAACTGTTCGGCTTTTTCTTCCAGCGAGCGGCGGGCTTCTTCTACTTCCTTGTTCTTTGCTTCCACTTCGTTCTTTTGTTTTACCAGCAACAGGGCTTTATCCTGCAGCTCATCGTTGGTCCTGCGTAACTCTTCCTGCTGCACTTTCAACTCACTGGCCAGTGATTGCGACTGGGCCAGCAGCTCTTCCGTACGGGTATTCGCCTCGATGGTGTTCAATACGATACCGATACTTTCTGTAAGCTGGCTTAGGAAGTCGAGGTGGGTTTGGCTGAAGGTGTCCAGCGAGGCCAGTTCGATAACCGCCTTTACATTGTTTTCGAACAATACCGGCAGAATGATCACATTGGCCGGCTTCGCTTTGCCTAATGCAGAACTGATGCGGATATAATTGGCCGGCACGTTGGTGAGGATGATGCGTTCTTTTTCAAACGCCACCTGGCCTACGAGCCCTTCACCGATGGCAAACTCCGTTATAATATTTTTATCAGATTTATAACCGTACGCCGCAAACAGGCTCAGTGTTACATTTTGTGTATCCTCATCCTGTTTCAGAATATAGAAGGCGCCAAAATGCGCGCTTACTACCCGCGCCAGTTCCGACAATATTTTCTGTGTTACGGTCTTCAGGTCGCGCTGGCCCTGCAGCATTTGACCGAATTTAGCGAGGTTCGATTTCAGCCAGTCCTGCTCCTGGTTACGCAAGGTTGTTTCGCGCAGGTTGGTGATCATCTGGTTGATGGTATCTTTTAAGGCTTCCACCTCTCCTTTTGCTTCTACGCGAATGGTACGGGTAAGGTCGCCTTTCGTAACCGCCGATGCCACTTCAGAAATGGAACGCACCTGCGTGGTAAGGTTTTGCGCCAACTGATTCACGTTCTCCGTAAGGTTCTTCCAAATACCGCTCGCCCCTGGTACGCTCGCCTGCCCTCCCAACCGGCCTTCAACACCCACCTCACGGGCTACAGTGGTTACCTGGTCGGCAAAGGTGGCCAGCGTATCGATCATTTCATTGATGGTATCGATCAGTTGCGCTACTTCACCGCGCGATACGATGGTCAGTTTTTGTTTCAGGTTGCCGGTTGCCACGGCGGTCACCACTTTGGCAATTCCACGCACCTGGTTGGTGAGGTTACTGGCCATCATGTTCACACTATCCGTTAAGTCTTTCCAGGTGCCGGCTACACCACGCACTTCAGCCTGTCCGCCCAGTTTACCTTCCGTTCCCACTTCACGCGCCACACGCGTTACTTCCGATGCAAAACCGCGCAACTGGTCCACCATCGTATTGATGGTATTTTTCAGGTCAAGGATCTCTCCTTTAACGTCAATGGCTACTGTTTTCGACAAGTCGCCGCTCGCCACCGCCTTGGTCACTTCGGCAATGTTACGCACCTGGGCAGTAAGGTTACCGGTCATCTGGTTCACGGAGTCGGTCAGATCTTTCCAGGTACCCGCTACACCGGGTACAAATGCCTGACCACCCAGTTTACCATCGGTACCTACTTCACGCGCCACACGCGTTACTTCGGAAGCGAAGGCGCGGAGCTGGTCTACCATCGTGTTCAGGGTTTCCTTCAACTGCAGGATCTCACCGCGTACGTCAACCGTAATTTTTTTCGACATATCTCCATTTGCTACCGCAATGGCCACTTCGGCAATGTTACGCACCTGAACAGTAAGATTACCGGCCATCTGGTTTACCGAGTCGGTAAGGTCTTTCCAGGTTCCGGCAACACCCGGTACGTTTGCCTGCCCGCCCAGTTTACCTTCGGTACCTACTTCACGCGCCACACGCGTTACTTCCGATGCAAAACCGCGCAACTGGTCCACCATCGTATTGATGGTATTCTTCAACTCCAGGATCTCGCCTTTTACATTCACATCGATCTTGCGGCTTAAGTCGCCATTGGCCACGGCCGTTGTTACCTCGGCAATGTTACGCACCTGCGAGGTAAGGTTACTGGCCATTTTATTTACGCTATCGTTCAGGTCTTTCCAGGTTCCGGCAACGCCCGGTACATCGGCCTGTCCGCCGAGCTTACCTTCCGATCCCACTTCACGCGCCACACGCGTTACTTCTGATGCGAAACCATTCAACTGGTCAACCATTGTGTTGATGGTGTTTTTCAATTCCAGGATCTCCCCCTTCACATCCACCGTGATCTTACGGCTAAGGTCACCCTTTGCCACCGCGGTGGTCACTTCGGCAATGTTACGCACCTGGTTGGTGAGGTTACTGGCCATCATGTTCACCGAGTCGGTCAAATCCTTCCAGGTGCCGGCCACCCCGCGTACTTCCGCTTGTCCGCCGAGTTTACCTTCCGAGCCCACTTCACGCGCCACGCGCGTTACTTCCGATGCAAAACCGCGGAGCTGGTCCACCATCGTGTTGATGGTATTCTTCAACTCCAGGATCTCGCCTTTTACATCCACATCGATCTTGCGGCTCAGGTCGCCATTAGCCACCGCGGTTGTTACCTCGGCGATGTTACGCACCTGGGAGGTAAGGTTACTGGCCATTTTATTTACACTATCCGTTAAGTCTTTCCAGGTTCCGGCTACGCCCGGTACTGCGGCCTGTCCGCCAAGTTTACCTTCCGATCCCACTTCACGCGCCACACGCGTTACTTCCGAACCAAATGAATTCAACTGGTCTACCATCGTGTTGATGGTGTTTTTCAATTCCAGGATCTCGCCTTTCACATCCACCGTGATCTTACGGCTAAGGTCACCCTTTGCCACGGCAGTGGTCACTTCCGCAATGTTACGCACCTGGCCGGTAAGGTTACTGGCCATACCGTTTACCGAGTCGGTCAGGTCCTTCCAGGTGCCGGCTACCCCTTTTACCTGCGCCTGACCGCCCAGTTTTCCTTCGGTACCTACTTCCAGCGCCACACGCGTTACTTCCGAGGAGAATGAGTTCAACTGGTCTACCATCGTGTTGATGGTATTTTTCAGCTCCAGGATCTCCCCACGCACATCCACCGTGATCTTACGGCTAAGGTCACCCTTTGCCACCGCGGTGGTCACTTCTGCAATGTTACGCACCTGGCCGGTAAGGTTACTGGCCATCTGGTTTACGGAGTCGGTCAGGTCTTTCCATACGCCACCTACCCCTTTTACTTTTGCCTGTCCGCCCAGTTTTCCTTCCGACCCCACCTCACGCGCTACACGCGTTACCTCGGCAGAGAAGGAGTTCAACTGGTCAACCATGGTATTGATGGTATTTTTCAATTCAGAAATTTCTCCTTTTACATCCACGGTGATCTTACGGCTAAGGTCACCCTTTGCCACCGCAGTGGTTACCTCGGCAATGTTGCGCACCTGGCCGGTTAGGTTACTGGCCATCTGGTTCACCGAGTCGGTCAGATCCTTCCAGGTTCCGGCCACGCCTTTTACCTGCGCCTGACCACCCAGCTTTCCTTCCGTTCCTACTTCCAGCGCCACACGCGTTACTTCCGAGGAGAAGGAGTTTAACTGGTCAACCATCGTATTGATGGTATTTTTCAATTCAAGGATCTCTCCTTTTACGTCCACCGTAATCTTTTTCGACAGATCGCCTTTTGCCACCGCGGTGGTCACCTCGGCAATGTTACGCACCTGGCCAGTAAGGTTACTGGCCATTTGGTTCACGGAATCGGTCAGGTCTTTCCAAACGCCACCTACGCCTTTTACTTTAGCCTGGCCGCCCAGCTTACCTTCCGAACCCACTTCACGCGCCACACGGGTAACCTCCATGGAAAACAGGTTCAACTGTTTCACCATGTCATTCACTTCCTTGGCAATGGTGGCAAACTCTCCCTGTAATACGTGCCCGCCTATTTCGAGCGGCATTTCTTTCGACAGGTTTCCTTTGGCCACCGAACTGATCACATCAGCGATCTCAATAGTGGGGTGAACCAGGTCAGAGATCAGGATATTCAGCGATTCAACCCCGGTACGCCAGGCGCCGCGGGCATTGGGCAATTCGATACGCTGGTTCAGTTTACCCTGCTTACCAATGGTATTGCCGGCCCGGGTAAATTCCATCATCATTTTTTCATTGAGCGAAATGATCTCATTGAGCGTATCGCAGATCTTACCGCTGATACCCACCTGATCAATGGGCATACGCACACTAAAATTCCCATTCTTCACCTGGGTAAGCACATGCAACAGTTCGCGTGAATCTAAAAAACCGCTTAACTGGCGATGAGTAGCCTCTGTTTCTACTTCGCTTACTATCTGGGATTTCTTTTTTGGAGAAACGAGCTTTCCATTCGGGGGCACTGCCGCTGCTACATCCTGGCGGTTTGAGCGATTAGTAGTAGGTTTTGAACGCGCCATAATCAGGTATTTTAAGAATTTACATTAATGTTTAGTAACCGGTTGCAAGAAGGTTTGTACGGTAACCACCCGGCCAATCTTCGGTGTTGCGGGTTAGTGGTTTTGCACGGTACAATATTGCTCATTTGTGATTCAAACGGCGTTCCGTTTTTTAGGAAGTAATTCATACAGCGTTTGCTCATTTTTTTCATAAACAGTTAGTCAAAAAATTCATAAATCAACCCCATTTAGGCCACGTTACCCCAAAATGAGTAACCCATTACCCAAACATTATTAAAAAATGATATCGTAAACTTGGGAATCCCTCTATCTAATTACAAGGCCAAATCCATTTCAAATAATAAAATCATTTAATACAAACGCGTTCAGGCATTCAAAAAATTTGCCAGCGTGCATTGATATACATTCGCCGGTTGATCGCCATCGATGGCTACTTCGCGGGCAGGTTTGAAGATCCTGAACCCTGCTTTGATTGCAACTTTGATCCGCTCTTTATCATTTACCGGTATTACCCAAAACACCCGTTTTACTTCGGAACAGGAGAAAAAAAAGTGGAGACATGTTTGTATGATCTGTATTGTTATATCGGGGAAGGAGGCAATCACGGGCATTACCGGTATATATATCCTATAATCGCCTTCACCGCCATTTACTGAATCTTTTAATTCGTCCTGCAATACCTGGTATACTTCAAACTGACCAATGGGCGTATCATCATTCAGCAACACCATGAATGCCTGTGCATAGGTACACTCTGCCAGCAAAATAAAAAAAACACGCAACTGGTCAACCGGCAAATGGCCCGGGGAACCATCTGACAGCCATTCGTGAATGGCGTTAATGTCGTTATTAGAGTGAATACATACAGGCCGCAGGCTGATACGGCAATCCGGCATCAGCTCTTTATGCAATACAATGGGTTGTACATTCCTTACATTGAGGGATTGGCAAAGGGAATTCGGGGATGAGGTTGTCATAAAACATAAGATAGCATGATTTTTTTCAAAAAAAAATCGGGGTACCGGATAAAGGTGCCATTTCTGAACATGCTAAAACCGCTCTGGTGGCGGTTTTGAGCGCCTTTAACAATCCAAACTATTTTTTTTGAACAACCATCAAAACAGGTAACCTGTTTCGATACGCTATTGTTAAAACAGTTTAACTTTTGATAGCAATGCATTAAAAACTATCTATACCCACTATTCGAACATATTCGTATACACCTACTTTACCAATGAAATTTGCATGACCGGCACTGACATTACACGGCCACTATTTGCAAAATATTAAACCCGATTTCGTAATTGTGTGGAAAAAAATTCCCTTACCTTTAGTCAGTGCAGTTGCTTTCCTCTACATGCATAATATAGCATACCTACAACTTCCCACAAAGGGCCTGATGACAGCACTGCATAGCGGAAATATCACTAACGTTTGGCAATAGGTGTTCACCTGTTTGGTAATCATTTACAGGACGCTATTTTTCAAAAAAGCATAACAGTTCACCTGTTTACGGTGCATGCTATTGTCAATACCGCAGCATAGGAAATTCTGTGTGAAAATGGCCCATTAAATCTCTGCAGGTATGCAAATAAAATTAATTGCCGACAATTATAAAGAGCTGGCTTTTACTGATCAGCTTCCGGATACGTTGGATGATTACCTGGTGCCGGGCGCTTCATCATTAGCGGCATCGGGGGCGTTTGGTAACGTATTGTTTCAACATATACAAAGCAACGGCATATTAATACGATTACAACATTTTTTGCTGAACCGGAGCTGTACGTTTACCATGCTGGAGTATGAACCTTTATTAAAGCTGCGTTTCCACCTTACCAACCATATACAGTATCATATTGAAGGATTGGGCAACCTGGTGTTTTACGAACAGGGATATAATTTATTATACATTCCTTATTTGAATAACCGCCTACATTTTCAGGAGGCCGGTGTATACTTTTCCATTGACATTCATTACCCGGTTTGCACGCTGTCGCAAAAACTACCACCTTTAGTTTTAATGAATGATTTTCAGAAAAAAGTTATACACCAGCAACCGGCTATGCTGGTGCCGGTTAACCAGGTAGCCAGCCGGTCGTTATTGACGCATTTATACCAGTTGATATATACAGGCAAACGACCGGGCGCCACTTTGCATTCGAAATCACTGGCGATATTACACCAGTGCCTGGAAAGCATTTCTGAACATCCTGTTTGGGAACCCATATCGGTTTCAATGGAGGAAGCGCAGGTTATATACATGGCCAGGACCCATATGCAGGAAAACCTGCACCAGGAATGGACCATTAAAGAGCTTACCCAGCTAACGGGATTGAACGATTATAAACTAAAGACTGGCTTTCACCAGCTCTATCATAGCAGCCCGGCCGATTACCTGCGCGATATACGCATGGAAAAGGCCTGGCATTTGTTATCGGGCAAAAAACGCTCGGTGTCGCAGGTAGCTGAAGAAGTAGGTTATACCAATTTAAGCGCCTTTTCGAAGGCATTTAAGAAGTATTATAATATAACGGCCAGGGAACGTGGCAAGGAAAGAATTGAGTGATTGGGGGATTTTGAGATTTGGGGATTTTGAGATTGCGTATTGAATTTTAGCTCCTCTGTTACAGGTTACAAGTTACAGGTTACAGGGGAGCGTCACTCAAGATAATGGTGAAATGCACTTGTATTTCCCTGAAACCTGCAACCTGAAACTTGTAACTGCATTTTTTGTATGAAGCTTTACTATACAGGCAAAATAATAAATTATACATAGGCTTTAAAAAAATATTCAATTTTCGCTTTTTTGGCAAAATCTTTCCGTGCGTGAAATTTGGAAACAGGGTTGGTTGCGTTGTACCTTTGTACAGGCGTTGTATCAGGTGATGATCCTAGTTATACTACTCTGAATCCAAATTCCAATCCGACACTCTCTAAAAAACCAATCACCTGCCTGAAGGTTGCCAGTATTTATATTCAGGAAATAAACAGCGTGCATATCATCGTCTACATTTCATAAGATAAGGTTTATCATGGTATTGGATGTATAGTGAATAACTCCTGCGCTGGTAGTGACCGCATATTAACTGTTACCGGAATTGGTTAAGCCAATGCATGCTATTGTGAGGGTTTGCATGGCCTTGCTCATAACACTCGCTCCTATCGAACATCATCTCCGGTTTAATACAATATGCACATTACCGGCGCATGTTTTTTTTTAAAGCTAGCAGTAAGTGGAGAGTGGCTAGTAGGGAGAGCCTAGTGTTGCGCCCCGTGTAAACGTCGATTGATTGCTGATTTTGAGATTTTGGGATTTTGAGATTTCATTTAATTCAGTATTGCTTTTTGCATTCAAATCTCAAAATCTCCCAATCCCGAAATCCCCAAATTCTTAAGGTGTGACAATGATCTTATTTTGCTCTTGTTTAAAGTGATACCCTTCGAATTCAAGTACCGCTATAATGGAGGAGATGTTTTCGGTACGCGGGAAGGAACCAGAAATTCTATAATCGGGTATTTTCCCCTGGTAACCTACTTCTATATTATACCATCGGGAAAGCACGCGCATGATGGATCGTATATCGGCTTTATTAAATGTAAGAGATCCGTTCTTCCAACCAATGGCAACGTCCATCTCTTCCGTGTCATTTATATCAACTACTTTAATGTCATTGCTTCCAGCAACGCCCGCAGTCGATTGCGGTATTTGTACCTGTTGTCCCGGTGTTAACAGCTTGAAACTATTCGTTGTACTTATTTTTACTTTCCCACTCACTAAAGTAGTTTTGAGCGCAGCCTCATCATCATACGCCATTATATTAAACTGTGTTCCCAACACTTCCACTTTGGTGAGATCATTGCCTGTTGAAGATCTTACACTAACTATAAAAGGGATTTTTTGTTTGGCTACGTCAAAATACACTTCGCCGGTGATGGCTACGCGCCTCTCACCAGCCGCAAATTGTGTGGGATACGTAATTGAAGATGCCGCATTCAACCATGCCTTACTGCCATCGGGCAACACCAGGCTATACTGGCCACCACGAGGTGTACTTAACGTGTTATGGGCGGTTATTGCCGATTGCTCCCGTTTTGCGGTACCGATTGCCGGTTCGTATTTCAGCTCACCGTCCTGTAACTTAACCACTTTACTATTCCCTTCCTGCGCCACCGTTCCATTGGCAGCGCTGGCCAAATTAACAACCGCACCATTCGATAAAGTTAGTGTAGCTTTATTTCCACCCGGTAATATATTAATAACAGCTGGTGTATGTTTTTCGGTTACTTGTGGCGACTTGGGCGGAGTCAGGTATTGCCAGGTTACTGCACCGGCAATCAGTAATACCACTGCGGCTGCTGCGTAGGTATACCACCGGCGATAAAAGGGGATTGGCTTTTTTACCGTTTCTATTTGTTCACTGATCTTCTGCCACCAGCCTTCCATATCAACCTGTTTCATTGCCAACAGGTCGGTTAACAATTGCTCACCATTATTTATCCGCTCTGCTACCTGGGTGTGAGAAGGATCACCCGCTTTCCAGTTTTCGAGGTATTGCAGTTCCTCTTCGGTTATTTCATGCCGTAACTGCTTCAGCAGCAGGCCTGCTAAATAATCCGCTTCCTCCATACCTTGTAAATTCAATTCAGTATCCATAATGCCATTGCGTGATGTACCTTATAAAAACACCATTTCGATCCCGTTCCTTTATAGAATCTGGAAATAAAAACGGGTTACCAGTTGCCAGGTACCGGTTGCCGGGGGCTTCAGTTGCCAGTTACCGGTTACAGGTTTCAAGTTCCAGGTTCCAGGGGAAAACGCAGTTGTATTTGCTTTCAGCTTTCGGCTTGCAGCTTTTAGCTGTTTTCACGATTCATTGCCAAAAAACACAGCAAAATAGATAGCATTCCTTTTTTTAATAGGTTGGTACGTATTAACTGGATGGCTTTTGCCCGCTGCACCCAAACGGTATTGATGGAAATACCAAGCAATTCGGCAATGTCGTCGGCCGATCTGCGTTCATAGTAGAACAATTTAAAAATTTCTTTACAGCGATTGGGCAGTTGTTCAATTTCAAATTCTACTTCGCGCAGTACTTCTGCATGAACTATTTGACTTAGTGCATGTTCATCGGCTTTATCCTGCAACCTGTTCAACTCTCTTCTTGAGGAATGCGTGCGCTGTGTGTGGCGTAGATAATTCAGGCAGGCGTTACGGGTAGTAATGTATAAAAAGGCTTTAATATTAGGGAGCGTATCGAAGGAATCATGCCGGTTCAGGAGTTTTACAAAACTATCAGCAGCTATGTCTTCCCCTTCGCCATCATTGTCAACCAACCGTTTTGCAAAGAAACAAAGGCTTGGGAAAAACATATCATACACGGCTCTGAACGCATGCGTATTACCGCTCTTAAATTCCTGTAAAAGAGACTTTTCCTGAAAATTATGTTTCATTCCTCAATGCTTACCACCCCTGTCCCCTCAACCAGGGTGGCTGAAATTTATGCAGTTATTAATAATCCCCTTTTTCTTTAAGTATAACTCACAGACGAATATCGATTATTAAAGCAAATGTCCAAAATAAGTTTAGTATAAAAAACAACCGTTATTCACGTAACCGTCATATATATGTTATTTAACCACGATGAATATTACAAAACCAATTACTCATTGTGCTGCAATCGATAACAGGCTTTCATTGTGCATTGGCGGGTAACTTGTATATTGTGGCCACGACCCATATCTTAATCAATGTATCTTTTTATTACATTTAATGAAATGATCTCCGAAAACGGTTATGCAGGAGCCTGAACAATTATACCGGTTATTCCAGGAAACTTTTTACAAATATTACGAACCGCTTTGTAAGTATGCTTTTACCATTGTGAAAGAACCACATAGCTGTGAGGATATTGTTCAGGAAATTTTTTTGCGTGTTTGGGAAAAGAAACAAAATCTCATTGGCTCAGAAGAGCTCACCTGGTATTTGTATACTGCCGTGCGTAATAATTGCCTGAGCTTTCTTGATAAAAAGCAAAAAACAGTACTGGGCGAATTCAACGGCCAGGAAGTAATTGAAACGCCGGTCGAACGCCTCTCCTCTTCCACCAGGGAGGAAATTGATTTTGATACCCTGTTAAAAACAGCCCTCGATAATTTACCACCTAAGTGCCGCGAAGTATTCGTGTTAAGCCGGGTAAGCAACCTGACCTATAAACAGATCAGTGATTCACTGGGCATTTCAATAAAAACGGTTGAAAATCAAATGGGTAAGGCGCTCAAAATACTGCGTACTTACATCAGGCAAAAACAAGGTTTTTTAATTATTGCCTGCATAATTTTTTTGTTTTTGACGTCATAGTGTAGGGGTATACAACAATTTAATGTTATTACACAAGGAAGACCTATATGAACGAAAAAGAACATATGGTACATCTTATTGCCAAACAACTACAGGGTTTGGCAACTGCACAGGAAGCAGAGGAACTTCAGCGTTGGCTGAAATCGGATGCCGCCTGCCAGCAGGAATACGATGACATGGTACTCATTTGGCAAAAAAGCGGCCCTTTACTGGCTAACCCCCAATTTAATGCAGACATTGCCTGGCTGAAGCTGGATGATAAGATCGCTCATGCAAACCCCAAAACCAAACTGCCTTTCCATACCATTATTTCCTTCCTGTTCTCTTCTACCCAAAGAACTGCAGCGGTCGTTCTGGTATTGGTATTAATTGCCGGTGGCGGGTATTGGTGGTACCAGAAAGCCCAATGGCAAACATTCACTGCCGCCGCGAAAAATGAAACATTCACCCTGCCCGATCAGTCCGTTGTTCTGGTACGCAAGGGCAGCTCTATAAAATACCGAAAAACATTCAACAAAAAAGAACGCCAGGTACAATTATCCGGCGAAGCCTTCTTTCAGGTGCAACCGAATGAAAACCAGCCTTTTTTAGTTGCCACTCCTAACGCTGAAGTAAAAGTGCTGGGCACTTCCTTCCTCGTAAATTCAACCGAATCAACGGATGAAGTGGTAGTGGTGACCGGTAAAGTAAATGTAACAGCCAAAAAAGAAAGCAACAACCAGATCACAATTACCAAAGGCCAGCGTGCCGTATTAGACCATGCCCGTTTTTTCCACTCCCCCGTTACCGATTCCAACTTTATTGCCTGGAAAACCGGTATGCTCAATTTTAATAATACTGCTTTACCAAAAGTGTTACAGGATATTGCCCACTATTATGGCATTCAAATAGAGCTGGCGCCAGCCCTGCATGCAATTGCGCACACGTTTCACGTAACCGTTCAATTCAACAACCAGCCGTTAGCGCAGGCGTTAGAAGAAATTGCGCTTATCACTGGTTTACAAGTGAAAAAAGAAAAAGATAAAGTGACATTTTATCGAAATTAAATTAGTTCTTTGTAATTTTTGGGCTCATAAAAAACCTGGTGATCCGCGGGCTATAGCTTGAGTTATAGCATGAAAAGACTGTTCTGCATATTTGTGTCGCTTTTGGTTAGTATGCAAATAACCCAGGCTCAAAGGGTTAGTTTCTTTGCGCGTCCATATACCCCATCATTTTCAACAGGTTCTATCCGCGATTTTCTCAACGATATCAATCAGCACAGCTCAATTATCATTGAATATGCGGCCAACTTTTTAGATACCGGCAGGATCATTACCCTCAAAGGTTCGCCCGAAACCATTGGTGTGGTGTTGCAACAGGTATTGCAGGACCAGAAGATCAACCTGCTCGAAAAAAATAACAAGCTCATTATTACCCCCTCGCCGGTTCCATTACCCGACGATTTTTTCATAACATGGTATTCCATTTACGGTATAGTTAAAGAAACGGTTAGCGGTGAACCGTTGGCAGATGCCACTGTCTGGCACCCGGCCCGGCAGCGCGGCAGTTACTCTAACAATCACGGTTATTATACGTTGCTGCTGCCCGAAGGCCAAAATGTATTGTATCTCTCTTATGCCGGTTACGATACCCACAAAATGGAGATCAACTTAAAGGGCAACACCCGCATGGATGTTTTCCTGACGCCTAAAAGCGACATTTCAGCAGTAACGGTAACTTCTGCGCCAAACGCAGCGGAAACCGAAGAAAATAAAGCCTCCAAAGAGGCAAACTCCAACAATATTATTCTGGGCGAATCGGATGTGCTGCGGTCGTTCTATATGGACCCCGGAGTAAAGAACATTCCGGAAATAACGTACGGCATGCTGGTACGCGGGGGCAGTCCCGATCAGAATATTTTTCTGCTGGATGGCAACACCATCTTTAATCCCACGCATTTATTGGGCGCGCTTTCTATTGTCAACAAAACATCGGTTAAGTCGATGCACTTGTACAAGAAGAATTTTCCTTCTCGGTACGGAGGTGGTTTGTCGTCAGTAATTGATGTAATGACGAAGGATGGGAACATGCAAAAATGGCAAGGCGAAGCGAATGCCGGCTTGCTGGCCGGTTCATTTACATTGGAAGGCCCTATAAAGAAAGACCGCTCCTCATTGATGCTCTCTTTCCGCCAAAGCTGGATCAACCCGATCCTGCGCATGCTTAAATCGGGCATCGCCGTTGATTTTTACGACCTGCATATCAAGTACACGCAGTGGGTGGGCAAAAAAGATAAGCTGATGTTTAACGCTTATGCCGGCCACGATGAATTGCAGTTGCATCAAAACTATACCAACAACCAGCAACGCTGGGGCAATAAAGCCGCCATGCTGAACTGGAACAGGGTGCTTAGCCCGCGCGCATTCATCAACTCTTCCATCAACTTTACCAATTACGATAACCTTGCCGGCTTCAGGTATAACTTATACGACAGCACTGGCAAGCTGGTGCAGAACAGGGTATATAATACGTATTCATCCATCAGGCAATACAACGTACGAACGGCTGTAGAAATATCTGCTACCAACAATGTACGTATTCATGTAGGCGGCAAAGCATCCTACACCCGCATTCGTCCGTTCGACTCCAATGTATCGGCTGAGTTTATTGACAGACCGGGCGATTTCAATGCCTTCCCGCCTTTAGCATTTAACGAAATGGTACTGTTTTACGAGAACGAGATCAGGCCCGATAAACAATTCTTTATTCGTCCGGGGTTACACGTTTCTTTTTACCGGCACAACGATTTTAATTATACATCGTGGCAACCGCGCTTGTATGCCGTTTACAAACTGAATGAACATAACCAGGTGGATATTTCGTATAATCACATGACCCAATACATGCACCTGGTCACCAATCCTTATATGGGAATCAACAGCGACGCCTGGGTGCCCAGTACCTCTGTGCTTAACCCGGAAGAAAGCGACCTATTTAACCTGGGATACAGGTATAGCGATCAAAAAAAGCTAACTATACAGGCCGATGTGTATTACAAGCAAATGAAAAATGTGACGAATTACGCAGAAGGCAAAAATCTGTTTTTGAACACCACCGACTGGAGTCAAAGAGTACAACTGGGCAATGGCTGGAGTTATGGGTTAGAAACAAAAGCAGAACGGGTTACTGATAACTGGTTTTTACAAGTAAGTTATACGTTGTCGTGGAACTGGCGCCGTTTTGCCGGATTGAACAATGGGGTGAAATTTCCGTTTAAGTACGATCGCCGGCACGAAGCCAATGCAGCAGCCACGTTCAAGTATAATAAACACTGGCGTTTTTCATCGTTCTGGATGATTGCTACCGGCGATGTATACAGTTTGCCCAACCAGGTATATCCTGATTTTGATGACGCCCAACAGATCAGCGATCCGCTGGCGCCTAAAGAATACCGGTTGATCTATCATTCGTCGATGGCAAAAATGTACAGGACCCTGCCCTATCAACGACTTGATATTTCAGCCAGCAATTATCATTCGCTGGGAAAAAAGTTAAGCGCAAGATTAACAGCAGGCGTGTACAACATATATGGTTCACCCAGCCAGTATGTATACGATCTGGAAGGAACGCTGGGGAAAAGATCATTGGTAGTAACCACCAAATACCAGTTTTTTAAAGTGACGCCTTATGTTTCGTATTCAGTGGCATTTTAAGTAACATGAAGAACAACCAACTGTCATATTATTTTGTAACCCATAGAAGCCGGCACTGCTGGTTTTTGTTGCTGTTATTTTTTACAAGCGCCTGCAAAAAGAATTTTTCGAGCGACCAGTTCGAGGATGACAAGCTGGTAGTACTGGCAGAGATCACGGCGGGCGATACCGTGAAGATCCCTATCGGCAAGACCATTAAAGTAGAAAATGGCAGCCTGATACGGTTTGAAAAAGTAAATGACGCCACGGTTACGCTAACGGAAACCAATAATATGAGTTGGGTTTTACAACCCAGTTATTCCTGGCAATACATCAATAATCCTACGTCGGTATTTACCAACAGAAAGCGTTTCAAAGCCAATACCAGGTATAAAATCGAGATCAATCATCCTACCCTGGGCGTGGTAAAAGCAGAAACGCATATCCCGACAATACCGGTAATGTTCGGGATAGATACGTCATCAACAACATTTAACGACAAAGAAGTATTTGCTGCCAACGTAAGCTGGAAAGATTCGCTTGACAATGAAGAGTTCTACATCATTGAAGCTGTAAAAGAACTGGTAAAGACCAGTCACTATTTTTATTACCAGGGTAAGCGCTATAATTACGATACGCAGATCGGTAGAAATATGTATGAGCAGGTAAAAAATACGCCGGGAGTACATCTTTTGCGCGATACGATTGGATCAAACAAGTTCATCCGTTTGAATGTATATACCCAGGACGACCGATCGGAGAATGCCCGCATTGATAAGCTGACCAATCCATTCAGGCGTATTTTCTTTACCGACCCGGTTAATGGCCAACGGTATACAACAAGGGTATATATCGATAAGCACTTCTTTATTGATCCGCAGCAAAAAGGCCGCATCCGGTTGCAATTAAAATCGGTAAGTAAGGAGTTGTACAATTATCTGAAGTTATATGAGAAGTATAAGACCGATTTTGGTTCGGTGCCTACCAATCAGTTAGTATCTCCTACCGGAAATGTACAAAACGGGCTGGGTATTTTTGGCGGATCGGCGAAGCGGGAAAGAGTTTATTACTTTGATTCTTTACTATAGAGGTTTTTAGATCTTTGTTCTAAGTTATTAAGTTATTTAGTTATTTAGTTTTTACTGACGAACTTACGAACTCATTAACTTACGAACTCTTTGCCTTCTAAACATGATGATACTTTTCGTTGCGTAAAATGGAGCAGGCCCGGTATAATTGTTCGGCGAGGATCAACCGTACCAGTTGATGCGGGAATACCAGTTTGGATAAGGACCATTGCGTGTTGGCTCTTTTAAAAACGGCCTCATCGACCCCATAAATACCGCCAATGAGGAAAATGAGGGTTTTAACGCTTTCATTGGCCCGGGCCTGGATCAACTCAGCCAGTTGGGGTGAGGTGAGCGAGCGGCCGCGTTCATCGAGCAATACCAGGTAATCATCTTTTTTCAGCCATTCCAGGATGGTTTCACCTTCCTTTTTCTTCAGGTCCATTTCACTGAGCATACCGGCGTTTTTGGGGGTGGGAATGATATTCCATTCCACCGGGAAGTATTTTGATACCCGGCGGGTAAAATCCTCTACGCCTTCTTTAACATAAGATTCATGGTTTTTACCGATTGACCAGCATTGAATTTTCATGATGAGGCCTCTTTGTAGTAATGAAATGCATTTGGTATACCAGTGCAAGGTAATTAATGCCGGGAGAAAAAAACAAGGGGAAATGGGAAGATGAGCAGGTCAATACTACCCTGGCAGAAAAGGATCAGGCCTTATTTTCAGGCTCTTCATTTGTTCTATCACCTGATTTTGGAACAACTTTGTCAATGAGTTCTTTCAACTTCCCTTTATATTCTTCAATCTGTTCGTTTGCAAATAAAATGATGGCCAGGCAAAAACATTGGGTTGGTTAATATATGACCAATTCAGCTAATAAAATGAAAAAACAGTTTTTATAGTTTGATCTTCAATTCTTTTTATTTCTTTTTGGAGCGAATGCCAAATAGTTATATTTTTGCAGCCCATTTAGGAAAAAAGGCCCTGTAGCTCAATTGAATAGAGCATTTGACTACGGATCAAAAGGTTTCAGGTTTGAATCCTGACAGGGTCACCAGACAGGACAAAGTCGAAATATTCGCTTTGTCCTGTTTTATTTTTGGCATATCATATTGACTTACACAATGATAGATTCCCTATTTTTTGAATACCCTGGGGTTCGATAAATAAAAATCCTGCATTGAGATTAGCTTTTTTTCAATTCATAAATTGAAATAATAGAGTGAAATACAACAGAGATCGAACGAGATATAAATATACCTTTCAGGATTCAAACTCGGATACTATCGATTCTGATCAGTGTTGAGTGTGTTTTGGTTCAGATAGTTACTAACGGCAATGTTTGCCATCTTTCGCAAGAATTCTAGTATTGCCTCAGCGTCAGAAATAGAGACTATTTGCCCCTCATCTTTAAGCATTTTCATTACTAATTGTGGAGTTAATTGTTCCGATTTTTCTAAAATGTTCGACTGCTCACTACTATTCTTTTTCATACGAATAGAAACCTAATTTGAATGTATCCCTCCGGCTAAGTACATCTTTTTAATAAATAATCGAAACGTTAGCTTAGTTCTTTAAAATCACGACATGGAATCGACAGCTAACAAGAAGGCAAAAGTATTTAGAAGCAAACAGGAGATTAAGCGATTGTTAAAAGAACATGCTCAAAGTGACCAAAGTGTAAAAGCATTTTGCGCAGGTCTAAATATTGCGGAGGGTACTTTCTACCATTGGAAGCATAAGTTCTCGAAAGGCAGCGACGCCACTGGGACGATAGGTTTTGCACCTATAGAAGTTGTTCCTTCTGCCGGCAACGGATTGTTTGCTGAGGTGGGTAGCATAAAGATATACCAGCCGGTAAGTGCTGCTTATCTTAAAGAGTTGTTAGCATGAGCAGTTTGATTTTACTCGGCGATCACAGGTCCTACCACCTTTATCGCAAAGAGACCGATATGCGTAAAGGGTTTAATCTGCTATGCGGGATAATAACTAACGAGTTGGGGCGACAAGTAACGAAAGGCGATGCATTTATATTTATCAATAAACCGCGGACTCATTTGAAGATGCTGGTTTATGAGCAAGGCGGGTTCACCATTTTCTACCGGCGCCTGGAAAAAGGCGCTTTTGAAGTACCAGCTTTTGACCTGGATGCCAAAAGCATGCAACTAACCTCAAACCAATTACATTTTATATTGCAGGGTATCTCCTTAAAAGAGATCAAATACCGTAAAAGATATCAACATCAAAAGGCAAATAGTGAATAACTATTGTTGCATAGCCCTTATGTAAAGCCGAACTTAGGCTTATCTGCAAGCAGGCTATGCAAAGCACTTCATCACCAGATTATAAAACACTGTATGAACAAGGGCAAGTAAGGATCATTGCCCTGGAGCAACAATTGCAGCAGTTGCAGAAAATGATCTTTGGCTCGCGCCATGAACGCTTTATTCCTTCGGACAAAAACAATCCGCAACTATCGCTGGATATATCTGCGGATGCCGTAGCTACGGGTACCATTACCTCTACTCAAAAGATAAGCTATACACGTAATACAGTTGCAATAGAGAATAAACCAGTGCAGCATCCTGGCAGAATGAAATTGCCAGAGACTTTGCGCAGGGAAGAAATTGTTATTGAACCGGAGGTTGATATTACCGGTTGCAAAAAAATGGGTGAAGAGATCACTGAAGTGCTGGAATATCAACCTGGAGAGTTGTATGTGAAGCAATACAAACGAATTAAATATGCAAGGCCGGGAAACACCGGTGTAATTATAGGAGATCTTCCCTCAAGGCCAATAGAAAAGGCAATGGCTGGAGAAGGATTGCTGGCACAGGTTGTGATCGATAAGTATGTTGACCACCTTCCGCTGCATCGCCAGATGCAACGTTTTGAAAGGGCTGGTGTTAAACTGGCCTATTCTACATTGAGCGACTGGGTAAGCAGTACCTGTCACCTCATTACTCCATTGTTTGAAGCGCTCAAAACAGAAGTATTACAAAGCGGCTATCTGCACGCAGATGAAACGCCGATCAAAGTAATCGATAAAGACAAGAAGGGACAAACGCATCGCGGCTTCTATTGGGTTTATCAGGATAGTATTAATAAAATCGTCTTTTTTGATTACCAGGAGGGCCGAGGTCGTGAAGGTCCGCTGGAAATACTGGAAAATTTTAATGGCTATCTGCAAACCGATGGTTATGTGGCTTATGATGTTTTTGATAAAAAGCCAAACATCACATTAATCCATTGCATGGCCCATGCCAGGCGTATGTTCAATGAGGCGTTGGACAATGATTATGAGCGTGCATCTTATGCACTGGGTGAGATCCAGAAATTATATACGATTGAGCGTATCAGCAAAGAGGCCAATCTGAACTTCGATGAGTTAAAAGTTGTCCGAAACAAAAAAGCTGATCCGATATTGAAAGGAATGTGGTTATGGATGCAACAGCAATACTTACATGTACTACCCAAAAGCGCCATTGGGAAAGCACTCGCTTACAGTATAGAACGGTGGCATAAGTTATCAGTCTATACTACCGATGGTCGATTGAAAATCGATAATAACCCAGTAGAAAACAGCATACGGCCTGTGGCTCTTGGCAGAAAGAATTATCTGTTTGCCGGCTCCCACGAAGCTGCCAGGCGAAGCGGAATGCTTTACAGTTTACTGGGTACCTGTAAAATGCAGGGTATAGAACCATACACGTGGCTGAAAGATGTTCTTCATAAAATAGCAGACTACCCAGTAAACAGAGTTAAGCAATTACTACCTCATCACTATAAAAAATAACTAATACGAATTTTACACCGGCTCAACAATATATGCTTAGCCCTAAGGGGATGCCAAATAATCACTATAAATCTTTTGAAGAGTACCATGAAATCAATTGAAACCATAAATGGGAGAATATATTTCGTTGCCACAGTAAATGCGCTTAGATGTAATACTAAAAACGGGCTATTAAAAGAGTTTGCAGATTGTTTCGATTTTCCAGGTTATTTTGGTAATAATTTGGATGCGCTTGATGAATGCATGAGGGATTTGGCTTGGCTTCAGGAAAAGAATTATAAAATAATAGTTCGGAACATGCCAGTTCTCAAAAAAAAGAATATTAAACAAGCCAATCAATTAGAAGAATACTTAAACTTTTATAAAGATTATTGGGATGCAGAAAAGAAACGATTGAAAAGCGACCTTGAAAACGAATTTATTGTAGAATATGAATAATTTTTGTACTACAAAGTAAACCTATGTTTCCAGCTTGACAAACTCATTGAACCATACAAATGACTGAAAGATTTTCTTCACAAAATAGCAGACCATGTAAACACAGTTTGGAATTACTACCTCATCATTATAAAAAATAACTCATACAAATTTAAACTGGCTTAACAATATGTACTTAGCCGAAGGGATACCACAAAATAGCAGACCATGTAAACACAGTTTGGAATTACTACCTCATCATTATAAAAAATAACTCATACAAATTTAAACTGGCTTAACAATATGTACTTAGCCGAAGGGATACATTTGAATGATAATCAACTAACCAATTTGATATATTAATGGCTTTAAATTCAGGCTTATATAAAAATGAGCAGTAAATAATTCGATGCAACTTTTTTGATACACTAGTTTGTATGTACCATGATAAAAAACAAAATATTGAAATATTGATATACTAGCTAGAACAACTACAAGTTTTCCATTGTGAATATTTTGTCTTTTCCGAAAATATTTAATTCACGAAGTTTTTCAACGGCCTTATCGACATTTGACGTAAAATAGACTACTACTAAATCTTTTCTAGCTCTCGAACATGATACATAAAAAAGACGTCTGGTTCTCGGTATCACGTAATCTTTCCCTTCCTCTATATTTTTATTGTCATTGTCCGAAAGTTCGGTAACACCGAAGTACTTATCATAAGAGAACTGGATATGCGTGCCTTCGTCGTCATCTAAGACAGTAATCACTCTATCAAATTCTGCACCTTTCACTCCTTGTTGAGTTGCGAAGGGTGACTGTTGTTCAAAGTATTTCTTATAACTCCAAAATTCTCGTGCAGGACATACGAAATATCTTTTCATTGCGGAGATTTCGTTTGCGACGGTATCTTCATCCGCATCCTCCATTGGCGCAAAACTATCATTCATGTGTGCAAATATCCTTTCATCGATTGAAGTTAGCTGGAATTTATTAAGCACATTAAGTACATCTAAAACTGTTCCTGTTGAATTTTCTTCCATTAACAGCATCAATTCGTCTAATCCGGCTTTAAGAAAATCAAGCGACTTTCGGACTTCTGAACCCTTCATATCAGGGGATGAAAGTTTAGGACTCTGAGAACGTAAAATACTGATTATAGTAGAGTTTTCTTTAGCTCCACGTGCAAAGACTATCGGTAAGACAAAATTCAAAAATGGCTTGATTGGCCAAATTGACCCTTCCATAAAACCTTCCTTGAACGATGTAGGGGAATCATCGTTCATTGCTGAATATAGGTTCGGGAATCCTAAACGTTTAGCCGCCATTCGGTGAACAATTACGAAAATCTTGATCTTACTTTCAATAAGCCATTGATCATCGGACAACATTTTTGCGCATACTAGCTGTACCTTTTTAAGATTAGCAGTCCTTTGTTGTTCCTCTTGAAGTGGAAGAACAAATATTTGAGCGCTACCCTTTACATATGAAGACTTCCCGTCAATCGTTTCAATCCTGCCCCCGGTTTGTTCCAATCCGTCTGCCGGCTTCCTTATATTATTAATAACTTTCAGCACCTCTTGAGAGCATCGAAAGTTTTCTGGCTTTGTTATTATTTCCCAGTTTTGTTCCGAATGGACTTCGCCAATTCCTGTTACATAAATTTTTTGCATAGGATCACCAAAAAAACCTAAGCAGAACTTTTCGCTATTGCTTTGATCAACCTGCTTCAAAGCCTCAACGATGTTCGGAAATGTATCCTGACTTTCATCTACAAAAATATATGGATATTTTTGGCTGATAATCTTCCTCAATGTCTCGTTTTCCATTATGCAAGAAGTTACTAGCTTTATTAAATCATCATGACCTAATATTCCTTTTGAGTAATTACTACCGGTGCCATAATTAAAATATGTAATTTTCTCAACCTCTTCAGCTTGAATTCTTAACTTGGCCAATTCTTTTTCAGTCTTGACCCGGGTCCGTATACGAGGATTTGCAAGCTTCTCCTCAAGCGCTTTACATTTTTCAGAAACCCTATTTATCACCCATTTCTTTATATCCCTTTGGAACGGCCTAATAACCGTCCACAAAAAACTGTGTATGGTAGAAACAAAAATAAGTGGTGTGTTACCAACATCATCCCATATTTCCTTCGCTGCAATCTCTGTATAGGTTATGCAAGCTATCTGTTGACCACGCATTTTTAATACGTTCCCGTTCGTCTTTATAGCGTGACTCAAAGCTTTAACAAGTGATGTGGTTTTACCGGATCCCGCCCCCGCAATCATATTAAAGCTTACTCTTGGTAGTTTGTCAAGGCAATCGCGAAGCCTGATATCCGCATCTGTATCTGGAGAATTTATTCTTTTAGTCATTTTTAAAGTTTGGATTCATCTTTAATAGCAGGATTTACAATTGTGAGATTACCTTGCTCTCCATTCGGTTTTATTTCCTTAGTCAGCCATAATAAACCTTCTTGTATGTACGAAGGGACGTTCCATGCTTCGGGATTTTCTCCTAAAACGCCTAATGCAAAGCTAGTCTTGTTGAATGAAGTTGATTTTACCCGGTTATGTACTTTCTCAGCTAAATCCAAAATTGTAGTTGGTTTTCTCTTAAATCTAAGCCCTAAATGATTCCTTTCTTTATCCTGGCACCAAATTGCATTTTCCAAAGCAAAAGCCTCCTCCAATGTTCTTCCTGCAATACTTGCTTTTTCTTCCTCCCACTCAATTAAAGTTTCTTTCTGATATGTAACGAAAACTGTACTTCGTGTCGTCGAACTTGGTACCTGCAAAAGATCTGTAACTTTTGCTGTCAACAGGTCATTTATTAATGATTTCTTAGGCAACCATTTAGCTAGCGTTTGGTTCGATGTGATAGCCTCGGGTTCGTTGGTCATGCATGCTTGGCCGATCCTATACTTTACAGTGGACGGTTGCCCCCCCTCTACTTCAGGCGCTTGTTCTAATTCAAGCTCAAATTCACCATTTTCATCGTTATCATTATCTTCCTCTTCATCCTTACGTTGCCTTACACTATCAAGATCAGTTATTATCAACGCAGGAATGCCTAAGAATTCCAATAAACTTTTAAATCGAAAAGCATAAGCACCTCCCACCTCCATTATACTCACATATGAACTTTGTAAGTCTGCGGCGCATTTTTCAATCATTAGTGGTAACAATATTCGCTCTACAGTACCTTCAACCAAAATTGCAGCATCAGCAAAAAACAGATCGCAATGAGTCAGTTTCATATATCTTTCCAAAAAGTCACTATGAGGCTGACTTTTGTAAAAAGTTGAGATATTCAAAGACGTAGAATGCTGGTTGATTCCTGCATCTCCCTCTCGTCTGAAATACCTGATCGGCTTAAATCCTTTTTCAAATAATATTTGAGCAGAATGGGTAGTTAAAATCAACTGTGTACTATAATATTCAGCATCTTGCCCTTCAACTTTAAGAATGTTTAATATTTGACGTATGAAAACCTGTTGAAGTTGAGCGTGTAAATGCGCTTCCGGTTCTTCGATAACAATTAATTGGAGTAACGCCCTATCTTTTTCTTCTTCGACCCACCTGGCTTGGATGTCTAACAATTCAACTACCATATAAATTAGGTTTTTGAATCCTAAACCACTGTAATTATCCGGCAATGTTAGCGAGTCATCTTTTCCATCAAGTGAATAATGGACCTTTGTATCCTGACTCATAATCATTGTTGGGTTAAGGGCAGATCGAATGACGAGATGCGGATTTAATATACCAGGGTATCCTAACTGCTTTAACTTTTCCAGTGTTTCTTTAAATACATTTTTAAGATGGTCGTTAAATTGAAGTTCTGAATCAAACAAAGCACTTAATGCGGCGTGGTCCTCTTCCCTTTTTTCAAGATTTCTTTTATAGAACCTGCTTAAGCATTTCGATAAATCTTCAGAACGGCCGTTAGCAGCTTGATCTGATAGATATCGTTGCGCATGCAAAATGTCTATGCGCAGTAATGATTTTATAAGCGATTTTCCCCGATCTTGCGGAAATTGAAAAGGATTATAATCGGCATCCTGACCAAAATTAACGTCGAATCTTGATTTGTCCAGTGCATAGTATCGAAATTCATACTCATTTTGCAAATGTTTTCCTAAATAGTCAATAAGATTTTTGGGCCAGGGAGCATAACTTTTTTCCGCGTCTTCAGATGCATGTTGAGAAGCTTTTTGTTTAGCTTCTATATATCGATGGAAAGTTTCTTGACTACTCTTGGGTTGAAATTGAATTCGGGCACCAACAATGGTACCTTTCCAGGACATGTCAGGTAATAAGTCTAAAACCCTGTGTAGGTCATTTTCTTCAATTGTAAACCATAAATCCAATGTTATTGAAGGCAATTCAATTTCATCCCTAATGCTTTTTTCAGGATCATCCCCCATTTTGTTGATTTCAGCCCAACAGTAACTGGTAAAGTCATAAACAGATAGAACATCTTTTTTGCCATTGATAAATATATCCATAGCGTGTGCTGCTGATGTTTTTCCACTATTATTTGAGCCAACAAATATTGAAATATCAGGCTCAAGTTCAGTTATTGTTTTCTTTAAACGACGAAAGTTTTGAATTTTAAAGCATGTAATTTTCATATATAAGCAGTTAAATCAAAAGTTTATGGAAGTAGATAGAAGGAAAAGGATTGAGAGCGAAGAGGATAAGTATATGATTTTCATTCAGAAGTCTAATATAACGATGCTTCTGTAATTAAAGAAAATTTTAATAAATAATCAAATTGGCTGTTTTAAAAAGGATCGGTATGCGCCAACGGTTCCGAAACGGAGAGAAAAATACGTTACATATCAGTGTACCAACCACACAACACTTCATATGCTGATGATTGCCTGAAAAGGCGAACCCAATTGACTACATGCTTATTTTATCAGGATCCCGATTTTGACGAGGAATATGAGGACACTACTCTATTTACAAAAATAAAATTGAATGTCAAGGATATTATGCTTAATAAAGGAACAGACGATAATAATATGATCACTTTGATAAAGACAGAAAACATAAACTCGATTTAATCCTCAATTTGTATTATTCACTATTAATACAGTCATTTATGCGTACCATCAACACACGTCCTTCATGGATCAGAAGAAGACAAGCAGAATCCCCAACTGGTATTTGACGTTTATTTTTTACCTCGTTCCATTTACAGAATATTCGAGAAATGTTATGGGAGTGGCTGGTAGCAGCATTCAGCTTAGAAGAAAGCACTTTACATTACCGGCCCATCCAGACGAAGCCTTATTTATCTATACGAAAAGCAAAAGCAACTTGTGGAAGCAGCCTATTTGATGTATATTCAAAAAAAGTAGACTTCTAATTTTATTTGATGGTTTACGCCTGTCAACCTAGAAACAGCTAAAATAACCAATGTACAATTTTAATTTATATTGTTAATGAATGAAGAAGAAATAAGGGGTAAGCTTTTATTGCCATATTTACATGATTTAGGCTTTGATCCTTCGGAGATTTCACTGGAAGAGTCATTTTCTATCAAATTTGGAAAATCCAAACGAACCATTAACGGCAGATCAGATATTTTATGTAAAAGGAATGGGAAAAATCTGTTCATTATTGAACTAAAAAATGACTCCATCTCCATTAGTCAAGAGGACATCGACCAAGGCATCTCTTACGCCAGACTACTGACTGATAATATTGCGCCATTCACCATTGTTACTAACGGTAAAATCACCAAGATTTTTGATTCCATCTCTCGAGACGAATTAACCGGGACAAATATTGCTAAGCAGTCCAGCTATTGGCAGAATGATTGCACCCTATCAATGGATACCGACCTGCAAATCAGATATGAAGCACTTAAAAAGTTTGTGTCGTTTTCTTCGGTGAACCTGAAGCGGTTTTGCGAAGATCAGGTTCAGGATCGAATGGGCACCATTATTGGCGATATTGATAAACCATATGCAAAATTTGTACAAAAGCTCTATGTTCAAAGACAAGGCTTAGAAAACACATTCGATGACTTTATCCGTTCAAAGGCATCCATTTTTGGGATTGTCGGCGCTGCCGGTGTTGGTAAAACGAGCGCTATGTGCTCGTTGGTCCTCAAAAAATTAGAAACTGAGTTCGTCTTCTTCTACAACGCGGCCATCATTAATAAATCACCATTAGAACATATTGCTCAAGACCTGAACGGTTTTTTTTCCAGCAGAAGTGAAAGTGATGTTGTTCTCAAAAAACTTGATGAATTAGGTAGATTTCTTAATAAAACGATTCTCATCTTCATAGATGCAATAGACGAAAGCACTGATTCAAATTTATCCATTGAATTAAGCGAAATGGCTCTGGCAGTGAGAAATTTGGAGAAAGTTAAATTATGCGTTAGCTGCAAATCAAATATCTGGAGTGCACTCTTAAAAAGAAATGACACCCCCACATACTTATTCGAGGAATTACGGAAATCTCACCCCATTATTTCCAGTGTCGAAAACTGCCCAGGGCTTCTGCTCGACAATTTCAGCGATGAGGAGATCCATCGTATCATCCCTTTGTACAGAGAAGTTTTTGGTTTCAAAGGACAAATTTCTACTTCCGTATTTGAAGCGTTACGCAATGGTTTTTTTCTCAGAATTTTCAGTGAAGTCTATAGTCACCGCAACATTCCCGAAAAAATAAATGACAGGCAGCTTATCAGAAGATATATTCAGTTATCGCTTGAGAAAACAAGTCTTGACTATCAATATGGCTTAAGAATTCTTTCGAAAATTGGAAAGGTTTTGCTCGATCATACCTATAGCTCCCAGGACGCTTATCATGACGACGGAATATCAGTGGAACATTTAATGGAGAAATTGGCTTTTAGCTTATCGGAAACTATACCGGAAGATTTATTTACGAGAAACCTGCTGATTAAATCCAATAAGCATGATTCGTATAACGTATCCTTTTACTATTCCAAGATCCGCGATTATATTATTTGCTTTCATTCGTTCCAACTGGACAAACTTAGTGACCAGGCGTTCTATGATTTGCTCGATAAATTTTATGAAAATCACATCGGCCAGAGCGCTATCTCTTTTTACGTTGATAATGCTAGCAGTAGTCACCAACGGACAATGATATCGTTCAAAAAAGATAAAGCTCTTCAATACGTTAACAGCTATACCATTTATCTGGAAAAACATTTTAATAATTTCAAGTCAAAATTTGATCCTTACACTGATGGAGCCATAGGAATCTACCTTCCGGAAGATGTATTACACAAAAATGGATATGCTTTATTTCGTCTTCCCTCTCATTCTCAGCCTAAAGTTCAATTCGAGCAAATTGGAGACCTTTTCTCGAGTGGTTATGATTATTTGTTTGAAAAAGGGGTGGACACCATTCACAGCAGCAACCATGCACTGCTGTCGCCAAATCAAGATAAAACTATTCGAAAAAATATATTTGAACAGCTCAAAAAATTAATCGAGAAAGGAAGCCTCAGCGTATATAATTCGGATAGCCTTCTGTTGGAACAAGTCTCAGCTATTCTGTATTATTACTCCAAAGAACTCCAGCAAAACTCCAAGTTTGACGATTATTATCTCCCCCGATTCAATCTAATTTTTCCAATTGACCTTCAAGATGTAAAAAAACGCGCCTACCAATTTCGTGTGCGTGAATATTACCGACGGGAGTATCATTTGAATCCCAAAGAAAGAAGCGAATTGATTGGTAATGCATTAAACGGCCATATCGATATTCCTCGGTTGAATATTATGGGCGATTTTCCGCCAATAGAGGAACTGGAAAAAATTGTAGATATATTATTAAAAAGAGGTTACACGGAAATTAAAGAGCATTTTTTGCCTTGTCCAGATATTTCGATCCAAGAAGTCAAAGCCATTTCCGAAGGAGAAAGAAGACTTGAAATGTCCCAGATTCGAACTGTGCAGTTTAGTGAAAAGCAAGGGAAATTATATATTGAATCCTTTCTCAAACATTTCGATGATTCTTATCGAGCATTTGTGGAATTTTGTTTTCCGACTTTCAAAGAGCAATTTCCTTTTTATATGACAGGCCCACATGAGTACTTTGTATACATGAAAGATACTGTCGTCCTTAAATGGGGAATGCTTGGCTATCGGCAGTCCATATCCCAAGAAGTGAACGTACATTTCAGAAAAATGAGATCGCCAGATGAACCCTTTCCTAGCGAAGAAACAGATATTTTGCACGCATTCTCGCTTGACCATATTATTCATAATGATGATTACCCATTACTCAAAACAATCGATCGTATCAATACTCCTAAAGTCGACGAGTTTTGTGTCTTAAGAAACTGGGTTTACAAATTTATTAAAAGAGATATGCAGAAACTTTTTAAAGAAAATGGAGAATAATAATAGAGAGTGATTTGCTGCAGCTCCGGAGAACCCTTATTTAATGCCGAATCGAACCACATATTTCAGTTGATTTTGACCCCCGGAGTAAATCTGTTTGTGGGGAGTAATGGCAGTGGTAAAACCTTGGTTAGTCTACCGCTAACCAAGAAATGGTCAAAAATTGCTTCTCAGGGGGCCACCAGTTTGACCTTTCATTCTCGTCCGCTAGCTGGCGGTCGGGAAGTTTTCAGGTTTGAATTCCCACTGATGCGAGACAAGCTCTGACGGAGTCACCAGACAGGACAAAACGTTTTTTTTCACTTGTCCTGTTTCATTTTTTTGCCCGAAACCCGCGCCCACATCGCAAGGGAATGGTAATGAAAGACGTTTTACATTTCAAACTTGCTCTACTCCAATTACACGCTTTCAATAAACACTTTGAGTTTAAGCTTTTTCCAATGCTTCGATTATGCCGCAAACACCTTAAACGTAAGTTTTTCACGAATAAAGCGAAAAAATGGTTAATAAATATAATTATTGACAAAAAGAAGGTATTTTGCGTGAAAATATCACGCATTGTTAATACGATTTTTAGTAAAAAATCTATTTTCTTTCAAGGAACTGACCGAATTTAACATGTTACCTGGTCGTTTTAATCGCATGCCTTATCACATATACAAAGGTGAGGTAGAGTTGCTTAAGCTTAATGCCATGTATGGGGCCAATGGGGCAGGAAAAAGCAATCTCATAAAATCGTTGGCATTGTTAAGCACGTTTCTAGAAACAGGTAAGCTCCCTATTGAATTTTATGTTGAGACTTTTAAATTTGATATAGAAAGTCGCACCAAAGATGTGTATCTCGGGGTTGAGTTCATAAAAGATGAAACGCCATATTATTACGGTATTACCTTCAACCAAGGCATCGTAATAGAAGAGGAGTTGCAAATAAGTGGCCTTGGCAAAACTGATGATTATACTCTTTTTTTTCGTTCCGATAAGTTAGAGAAAAAAGAGTTGGAACTTAGTTTTTCCAAAGAAGTAATGGATGATAAAGAAGCTTCTATTTTTCCTTTATTTTTAAAGAATGAAGTATTGGAACGAAACCAACCAACATTGTTTCACATGGCTAGCCGAAAAAACAAAGTGTTCGACCCATTCAAGAAAGCTCTGCAATGGTTTACCCACGATTTGGTACCGGTAATGCCTGATGCTCGCCCCACTGGGTTGACCATCCATTTGGAAGAAGACGCTGGTTTCTACCAATTTGCAACCAATGTAATGCACGCATTTAATACAGGCATTAAAAGCGTAGAAGTAGACACTATTCCCATAGAAGACTTTTTTGGTGAAGATGATAAACAACAGGCCGAAAGAATATCGGCTGAATTAAGGGCCAATCCTGATAAAATAAGGCCATTCCTCACCGCACAAGAAGAAATATTATTTGTATTACGCAAAAACAAAGTAGTGGCTAAGCGACTCTATTTTTTACACGATACAGATGGAGGCGAGGCAAAATTCACAGCAGCAGAAGAATCTGATGGTACGAGGCGTTTGCTTGACTATTTGCCTGCGTTTTATGCAGCCATCAAAGCTAAGCAGGTCTATTTGATAGATGAAATAGAAAGGAGTATTCATCCATTATTAATCAAAGAGTTAATCAATAAATTTTCGCATGATGTGCATACGCAAGGGCAATTAATTTTTTCCACCCATGAGTCCAACCTATTGGATCAAGATATTTTCCGCCCTGATGAAATATGGTTTGCCGAAAAAAATAAAGAAGGAGCAACTGAAGTATATGCGTTGAGTGAATTTAAGGAGCATCATACAATTGATATAAGAAAAGGCTACTTAAATGGTCGATATGGGGGTATCCCCTTTTTAGGGAATTTGAAAGACTTAAATTGGGAAAAATATGCCGAAGCCCATTAAGTTTATTTACGAAAAGAAGGCTCCGTTTCGAGATGCTTTCTTTTTTATTATAGTTTGCGAAGGCACAAATCGGGAAAAAGAATATTTTCAATTTTTTGATGGCATATCTTCACGAGTAAAAGTAGTTTCGGTAGCAAGTCAAGTAGGCAGTGCTCCAAAATTATTGATTGATGTAGCTAACGCAATAGAACAGGAGTTAGATGCAAAAGATGAAAGAGACCAACTGTGGTTTGTAATTGATACCGATAGATGGAAAAAACAATTGCACGACATACGTATGGAGTGCGATAATCAGCCACATTGGCGGGTAGCACAAAGCAATCCCTGCTTTGAAGTATGGTTGTATTTTCATGCAAAAGCTCGTTTACCCGAACTTGGGAACATAGACCAGTGCAACGATTGGAAACCACTTTTGCCTCAAGTCATCCAAGGTGGTTTCAATTCTGATTTTCATCCCATAGCTATTGAGACTGCAATTATTAATGCAAAGTTAATTTATCAAGAAACAGGGTATTTCCCCAATCCAGGAAGCACCCAGTTATGGCAATTAGGGGAGGAGTTATTGCCTTTAATAAAAAAAGAACTTGAAATATTGAAACCCAAGTTTCCAGCCCCGATAGTAATACTATAAGCTATCCCTTCTCTTAAACTATCCCCTCTTTAAACTTAAAAGGATATACCCTTTTGAGTTACATTCTTTTACCTGAAGTGCTAAGAACAGAGATCGAAATTCCATTCTCCTAACAAAAAAGATATTCCTAGAAGACTTTTTGATGTGGTTTTACCAATGCCGTTTGGGCCAGCGATAACAAATAATGTAGGCATAATTAACCCTCCGACTTTATTTCTTCAATTCGTCCGTCTGGCCATTCCGCATAAACCTTACCACCTTCGCTAAAAACAATACGCCTGCCTTTGGAAAAAGCCTTTTCTTTAGCTCATTTTAATATTGAAGGGAAACCTGGGCAAGTTCAAAGGTTCACAAAGAATTGGGTATTAAACCGCTATGTTTGCCAGCCGCATTAAATCCATCAAGAAAAAGTTCGAAAATTGTATCGTCGGGGTCACGAAGTAAATTTTCCATCCAAAACCCGCTTTCAGAGCGGGTTTTTTCATGCCATATTATCACTTCTATTTTAACTTCTATGCAGAATCAGGTTAGTTTCAATGGCATTGGGTTTGAATCCGATTTGGTTGCCACACCAAACATTTCAAACCAATTGTTATTCCATCGGTAAAGTCTGAAATGCTTTGTGCGCCTGTGAGGCTTTGTGTAACCGGCTCTGTTTTACACAGAAATATCCCATACATCTTTCCATCTCTTAAACTCAGTGGGCGTTATCCAATAACGTGCAAAGTTACCCTCATGTAAGGACATAAGTTCCGTCTCCACAGTCTCAATGAATTTGGCCCGATCAATTGAAGGTAATTGTAAGGATCTGTCATTTATTAAAGCTATAGCAATTTCACGCCCAAGCGATCTTGAAATTATCTCTGTTATAAGAGCGCGTATCTGTTCACGATACTTCATGCGGAATGGGTCTGGCTCTCCCAGGGATTGGCGAACTGCAGCATAGCGCAGCGATGAGCGCTCATACGCCCATAAGAATATATCTTTCAGAAGCTCTATACGGTTTAATTCATATACACCCAACATACCTTGTATGTAAAGATTACTAGGAACATCGGTGAAAGATAGCGGTGAAAGGTTATGATGGTTTAGCGGAATATTTGCAGCCAACCGCGATACACGCTTGTTCACATCATCAAAGGGTTGCAGGTAAGGGATATGGACCATGACAAAAAAGGACTGTTCAAATGGATTTTGAATTTTCTCCGCCTTTTCTAGCATCTTTTCAAACATCGCTTCGATTAGTTGCGGCATTGCAAGCGGTGTATAGACCGATTTGCTAATTCCCACTGCAAATGTGCGTAGCCTGCCTGATGCTGCCGGATTGGGCAAAAGGTTATTTGAAAGCAGTGCATGCAAATTCTGGATGGTATAACGGTTAAACCCAATGTCATTTGCGCCCTGTACGATAAATTCGATGGCATCCTTGTGATTAAGGATCATCTGCGCTTCCATAGCCGACTTGCTGTCTGATGCGTGACCTTGCACTATAAGCCGTTCAGTATCCAATAAAGAGTAGGTGTTGCCTTCCAGGCGACTAGAGTTCCAGGATAGATCGATAAGCAGCCTGTTTAGAATTTCCTTGGCATAAGTGCCAGCTGGTTGGTCATTTATTGTTGTTTTTCCGATCTCTGCCAATTTTTGCTTTTCATGTGGCGTCAAGTAGCTGTCAATGTTAGGCTGATAGTTTTCCAGGAATTCACGGTTATATCCAACAGGTTTACGACGTAGTTCAGGAAGCAATACAAGCGACCGTATTTCCTGACTTTCTTCGGACAAGGGTAATAAGCTTGTATCTTCTGGCGAAGTAGTTTTTTCAATACCTGACCCTGACTGTATTATTCGGGGTAAAGCATAATAATATCGGGTAGATCGTTTATCTCCGGATATTTTTACTAACCCTGATTTCTTGAGATCGGCCAATCGTCTTTGAAGGGTGCGCAGCTCTATATCAAGACCGGATAAAGCTTTTATTTCTTCAATGGAGGCACCTTGTTCTAATGAGCTAAGAACCCTTATTATTGTTTCAATTTGTTGGGTCACCTTTTTACTTTGGCTCATTTTATTACAATTTATGCGACAATTTACGGATTTATACGTCAAAATCAGCCATTAAATTGTCACAAATGCCAATATTGCGACAGAATATCATGAAAATTGCCGCAGAATCCTCATGGGGCATTAAAAATGCAGACTTTGCCTATTAAAAAACCCTGATTGTGGCTCTACGCTCAATTAATTTAAAAATCACGCTTAAGTTTATAAAGCATAACTAAATCCATCTTCAACTGGTTTGAAAACTGAAGAGAAAAACCTACTTCACTCCCTTTAATTTTTACCTTTTTATCGTCAATAAAGGAAATGCCCCGGCCCTTTAAAACCGAGTAGCCCAACGTTCATTTTATTTTCAAACTCCTGATAAGTTGTGTACCTCCGAGTAGTTAAAAACTAAGCTGTTTAAAAAAGTTTACTTTTTGAACTTATCAAAAAAGTAAACAAATGGAACAAAAACAAGCAAATGGTTTATCGAAGGAGCAAAAGATGTTTTCACTGATAGCCGAACATAAAGCCAGCACAATGACAGCCTAAGACATTGCTATTTTAGGACGAGACAGATCTATGTTAATGAACGAGGGTTAATTCATAGTTAGCAAGAATAATTGCATAAATACGCATTGGAAGATAATAATTCGCCACTTATATATTAATTAATGAACGGCTCTTTTCAAAAAAAGAAAGGGAGTATAATACCAGGTAATTTAACAGTTGGGCCGTTAGATTTTTATTGACGATGCAGAAAGAAAGGAAGTTGAAAAATCCTTTACAAAACCGACCGGCCATTTCAAGCGGAATGCATCTTTTTTGCAGGTAATTTAAAAGCTCAATTGCAACCAGCGGGCGGGCATCCAGCACAACAATTTTGCTGTCTGTGGTTTCTTTCTTTTCACCAGCAAAACGAGACTTGGCACCCGAAAGATTGCCAGAAATAATACGCAGGTGAAAAGAAAAAACCGGACGGGCCTGGTACCCCGATGTTTTCGTTTTATAATTAAATACCCACAAACAAAAAGGCCCACAAAGAATTGGTTGTCAAACCGTAAACTTTGCGATCCGTGTTAAGACTCCTAAAAAATTATTGGAAAATTGTATCGACGGGATCACAAAAGGCTAACTTCCGAGCCGGGAAGATGTAGGTTCATTTATAAAGCTGTACAGGTGTTTTTAAATAATGCATCTTTTTTTCCTTAAAACTCCTATATTCGCAAGGTTCCTGTGTTTTTTTGCGTCAAAATCAGCCTCCTTTTTTCTGACGTATAGTGATTTTACTTATTGTATTGCAGCCTTTGTTCTCTTTTATCAGTAGTAATTTATCGTATTAAGTTTTTGTTCCTGTTCTTCAAGTTCGTTTAAAGTTTTAGCAAGCCTTTATTAGTTAACTTTTAAAATTAACGTCATGAAGCTTTCTGAATTTATTCTGTTAAATGAGGAGGATAAAAAATACGCTGTTATGAACAATGCAGTGGCATTGGCTCAGAGATCCTACCCGGACACAATTGTTTTCCTGTTTCAGCTCAACTACTACTATGTTGAAGCTTATTGCAGCAAATCCGACAAGAGCATTAAAGAATATCGGGTATTGCCGGATGCGAATGCCATAAGCCATTACCTGGAGGCCATTCCAATAGATGACTTACTAAACTGATCTATTTTTTAAATTGAGCAGGAAGGTGTGCTTACACTTGTCGTGTATGCACACCTTTATTATTTATTTGTGAGAATGTAAAAAATAAGTAGTACCTTCAGTTGGTCAATTTGAGCCTCGCATTAGTATTCATTAATTACATTGCTCAGTTAATCTGCTTTATAGTTAGTTTCTTACTTCTTGCCTTCCTCAAAATTTTTTATAATAAATTTGTTAAGAATGAACATTTATGTTTCAAATTTAAGCTTCGACGTACAGGATGAAGACTTAAAGGATTTTTTCGCTCCTTATGGAGAAGTTACTTCAGCTAAAGTTATTACAGACAGAGAAACTGGCCGTTCCAGAGGTTTCGGTTTTGTGGAAATGACTGATGAAGCTGCTTCAAAAAAAGCAATCGCTGAGTTGGATGGCGCTACTGTAGAAAACAGAACCATCAGCGTATCTGTTGCCAAACCAAAGGAAGACAGACCTTCCCGTGGTAATGGTGGCAACTTCAACAACAGAAATAGTTATAATAAAAATAGATACTAAAGTCATTTTTGTTAGCTGTAAAGCCCCGCAAGGGGCTTTTTTTTTGCCGTGTAATCCCAATCACGGCCCCACAACCTAAGGTCCTGCCATAGCCATTGCCTACTGAGCAATGCTGACCAGCAAGAAATTTTTGCAATCACCACATACATAAAAAAGGCGGACCTCCACCCCATAAAAAATTAAGTGCCTGCCGGCTCGTAGTTAATGATGTGTTTGTGGATGCAATATCTTAAACAGCTCCTTTTGTAAATCTTCGTTTGACAATTCGTTTAACAACCGGGAATCAATTTCATACCATTTCTTTTTCTTGCCCAATACACCAATTACATAAGTATGTCCGGCCGGCACTGCTTCGCCGGTTTCGGGATGTTTTTTAGAGAGTGTCACCACTACATCTTTATATTTTGACATTATAGTAAGATAACCAAAATAATCGGTAGTGTTCGATTAATGAACCAGGATTAAAAGATTAATAGTTATATTCTTTACAAAAAAAGGCTTGATTCGAATAGCACAAAATAAAGATGCCGTTATCAGTGACATTAAAATCCACTACCATTCAGCCCGTTGTACAACACAGTGAAATTAAACAGGTGGCATGCCCTGACCCAAAGTAAAGAATAGAAACAAAGTACTTACATGTACGGCTTCATCTCATCTTCAATATTCTGCCTCAGCGCCATTAACTTTTTGGCATAATTCTCCATCTCAATAGCAGCAGGTGTTTCAGGCACCCATTTAGGAACAGATACTGTTTTGCCATGATCATCCACTGCCGCAAACACCATTACACAGTGGGTGGTTTTTATCCTGTCTTTACGACGCGGGTTACCAGCCTGCACATTAATTGCGATATGCATGCTGGTATTACCGGTATAAATAACCGTAGCAGTAATTTCCACCATATCACCAATAGAAATGGGTTTGAAGAAACGGATACCACCCACATATACTGTCACACAATATTGCCCGCTCCAGTTGGCTGCACAGGCATAACCTGCCTGGTCGATCCATTTCATTACGGCCCCTCCATGTACTTTTCCCCCGAAGTTAACGTCAGACGGCTCTGCAAGGAAGCGGAGCGTTACAGTATTGATGACATTATCAATCATATATAATCAGATTTTGATAGCAAATTAAAACTCTTCTTTGTTGTTTTCAACAGATCTTTAATCTGTATTCTTCCTGATTATCAATGACAGGCCGGGAGGCCCCTGTTATTTTTGCGTGAAGAGTGGCGCAAAACATTGTATAGCAATGCCCATGTACGTTATTGGCTTGGTTGTTGCGCTCAATTGCACTTCACAACTGATATAATATGAATTCATGATCCTATACCCATTCATATCATATCAATAAATTATATCCTCTATGAAACGTAAAGAATTTTTAAAGAAAGGGGTAACCGGCATGGTCGCCCTTTCCTCAATGACCGCACTGCTGAATGCATGTTCCAAAAAAACCAATGACCCTGTCAACGATGATGATAAGGGTGATGGTCCCGGCCCAATTCCCGCCATGGCATCTTTATCGGCAACGCACTGGGTTAGCGCAACTGCTACCGGTTCTGGAAATGGCACTCAACAGAATCCATATACGCTCACACAAGCATTACAATTAGCCCAACCTGGCTGGCGGGTTTGTTGCGGTCCCGGTGAGTATATAGGCGTTAATAGAAATCATACATGGGACACTTCATTTCAAATCAGGGCCAATGGCACTGAAGACAATCCTATCATATTCTTTGCACAGAATTATGCTGCATTGAATACTTCCGGAAGAAGCATATTAAGACATAATGGAACGCAACAGGGTTATGGCTGCCCTGTTTTGGGATTAGTT
Organism: Niastella caeni; assembly: GCF_004834005.1. Taxonomy (GTDB): domain Bacteria; phylum Bacteroidota; class Bacteroidia; order Chitinophagales; family Chitinophagaceae; genus Niastella; species Niastella caeni. The sequence continues at coordinate 866,262 of NZ_STFF01000002.1, read as the reverse complement.
ACCGGTCACCATTGGTATGGATTCTATATTACGGAATCGCTTGCCCCAACAAAAGCAGATACAGGACCCATCGTATGCAGTGGCAAATACAATAGAATTTCTTACTTCAGAATTGATCGTGGTCCTGTTACCTGGCCTGAGGCACTTTCCGATAATAACCATGCTGCTATTCGTTTTGAAGGGGTTGGTGTTCAGAATAACCTGGTTAGTGATTGCTGGATTGAAAATTACAGCAGGGAGAATGCATTCAGGAGTGAACAGGGCATTCAGCTATTTAGTCAAAATGATTCAACTATAACAACATCAACAGGACGTCTTATAATAGAAAATTGTTTTTTTGACAACGTTGAAACAGCATTAACCAGTAAGGGAGCAGGTACCAGCAGATGGATATTAGGCGGAATCGTATTCAGACGAAACCTGGTTCGTGCAAGCACAGCTACTAATACTGTTGGAGCTGTAAACTTCATGGATACATCCGGAGAATTAGGCAGAAACCAGGTATATCAGAATATTCAGGTTGGTGGAAATTATTTTGTTGTTTGCTGGAGCATGGCAGGTTATCCAATCCGGGATATTGATGTTATCAATAATACATTGATAAATGCAACAATGAACAGAGAAATAGAAGGTATTCACACAGCATATGCCGGAGCGGGTACTACCGGATCAGGTTGGAGAATACACAATAATATAAAGACGGGTACTGCTCCATTATTTAATTTTCCTAAAACTCAATCTGACGCAGCAGTACTAAGCCGGTCTCATAATTTGAGCTTCGGACATTCCAGATGGGGATATGTCCATTCCCGCGGAACCGCAACGCAATCATTAGCTGAATGGGTAGCCAACACTCAATTTGATGACTTTTCATTAGAGTCTGATCCGCAGCTTGTATCGTCTGTATGGGGTAATGCTAATTTGGGCAAATTGCAACAAACTTCTCCAGCCCGAAATGCGGCGATCGATTTACTAAACTTAAATGGGAACGGCACATCCGCTGCATGTCATATGGGCGCCTATTCAAATGATAATGTAGTCATTGGTATTCGTCCATTAGCATAATTGACGGCGTTGATATGTGTTTCCCGGAAGGCTTACCAACAGTGAACAGATATTGCATTCGGCAATTATACATATCATTCAGTAAACCATCATTCATCAACAACAGGGCCGTGCAGCCCTGTTGTTTTTGTGAGAAGGGGGGGCGCAAAACATTGTATAGCAATGCATATGTACGTTATTGGCTTGGTATTTGCCATTAATTGCACTCACATGCTATATGATATGAATTTATAATCCTGCACTCATTCACATCATAACAATAAATATATCCGCTATGAAACGTAAGGAATTTTTAAAGAAAGGGGTAACCGGTATCATCGGCCTTTCCTCAATGACCGCACTGCTGAATGCATGTACCAAAACAAATGAACCTGTTGACAAGGATGAGAAAGGTGGCGACGATGATGATGAAGGTGGCGATCCCGTCCCAAATCCCAACCCAACTGGTAAGGTACCTTTAGTAGCAACGCATTGGGTTAGCGCAACGGCTACCGGTTCAGGAAATGGTACTCAACAGAATCCATATACGCTTGCACAGGCATTACGATTAGCCCAACCTGGCTGGCGGGTTTGTTGCGGCCCGGGTGATTATATAGGCGTTAATACAAATCAACGATTCGACCCTTCCTTTCGAATTGCAGCTAATGGCACTGAAACCAATCCCATCATATTCTTTGCACAGAATTATGCTGCATTGAATACTACAGGAAGAAGCACACTAAGACACAATGGAACGCAACAAGGTTATGGATGCCCTGTTTTGGGATTAGAGACCGGTCACCATTGGTATGGATTCTATATTACTGAATCGCTTGCACCAACAACCCCCGATACAGGACCCATCGTATGCACTGGCAAATACAATAGAATATCTTACTTTAGAATTGATCGTGGCCCTACCACCTGGCCTCAGGCACGCGCCGATAATAACCATGCCGCTATTCGTTTTGAAAGCACGAATGGCTGCCAGAACAACCTGGTTAGTGATTGCTGGATTGAAAATTATAGCCGGGAGAATGCATTTGGTAGTGAACAGGGTATTCAACTGTTTAGTCCGCAAGGCGCCAATACAACAACATCTACAGGACGTCTTACAATAGAGAATTGTTATTTTGATAATGTTCAAACTGCTTTAACATCTAAGGGAGCAGGTTCCCTGAGGCCAATACTGGGTGGTATTGTGTTCAGGCGCAATTTAGTAAGAGCCAGCACATTTAATAATGTTACCGGATCTGTTAACTTCATGGATACATCCGGAGAATTAGGAAGAAACCAGGTATACCAGAATATTCAGGTTGGTGGGAATTATCTTGTGATTTGCATGGCTCAGGCAGGTTATCCCCATCGTGACATTGATATTATCAACAATACAATAATCAATGCAGCGATGAACGGGGAAAGAGAAGGTATTCACACCGCATCAGGTGGAGCGGGTACCAGGGGATCGGGTTGGAGAATACACAATAATATAAAAACGGGAACTGCTCCATTATTCAATTTTGCTTACGATGGTCAATCTGACGCAGCAGTACAAAGCCGGTCTCATAATTTAAGTTTCGGACACTCCAGATGGGGCTTTGTAGATTCTCGCGGAACCGGCGTGCAATCATTAGCTCAATGGCAGGCCGCTACCACATTTGATGATTTTTCGTTGCAATCTGATCCACTGTTGGTATCCTCTGTATGGAATAATGCTAACCTGGGTAAATTGCAGACAACATCTCCGGCCAGAAATGCGGGAATTGATCTATTAAACTTAAACGGTGGCGGCACAAGTGCTACATGTCATTTGGGTGCCTATTCAAATGATAATGTGGTCATTGGTATTCGTCCATTATAATGATCAGGTTTAAATTCGCCAACTGGCCGGTCACGAATACAGAAACCCTTACACCGTAAGGGTTTCGTTATGCACATCCACACGTGATGATATGAATTCATAAACCTTACTGATTCACATCATAACAATAAACAATATCCGCTATGAAAAGAAAGGAGTTTTTAAAGAAAGGGGTAACCGGTATCATCGGCCTTTCCTCAATGACCGCACTGCTGAATGCATGTACCAAAAAAACAAATGATCCTGCCGACAAGGATGATAAAGGTGGCGACGATGATGATGCAGGTGGCGATCCCGGCCCAAATCCCGGCATGGCGCGTTTATCAGCAACGCATTGGGTTAGCGCCACTGCTACCGGTTCAGGAAATGGCACTCAACAGAACCCATATACGCTCGCACAGGCATTACGATTAGCCCAACCTGGCTGGCGGGTTAGTTGCGGTCCGGGTGAGTATACGGGTGTTAATACCAGTACAGGATGGGAGCCTTCCTTTCGAATTGCGGCTAATGGCACTCAAACCAATCCCATCATATTTTTTGCACAGAATTATGCTGCATTGAGTACTACAGGAAGAAGTATATTAAAACACAATGGAACACAACAAGGTTATGGATGCCCTGTTTTAGGATTACAAACCGGTCACCATTGGTATGGATTCTATATTACTGAATCGCTTGCACCAACAATGCCAGATACAGGACCCATCGTATGCACTGGCAGTTATAATAGAATTTCTTACTTTAGAATTGATCGTGGCCCTACTACATGGCCACAGGCACGATCCGACAATAACCATGCTGCCATTCGTTTTGAAAGTGTGCATGGTTGTCAGAATAACCTGGTTAGCGATTGCTGGATTGAAAATTATAGCAGACAGAATGCATTTGGTAATGAGGGGGGCATTCAGTTGTTTAGTCCATCAGGTTCAAATACAACAACATCAACAGGACGTATTACCATAGAGAATTGTTATTTCGATAACGTTGAAACAGCATTAACCAGTAAGGGAGCTGGCGCCGACAGATGGATATTAGGCGGAATAATATTCAGGCGAAACCTGGTTCGTGCAAGCACGTTTGAACGTGCTACCGGATCTGTAAACTTCATGGATACATCCGGAGAATTAGGAAGAAACCAGGTTTACCAAAACATACAGGTTGGCGGAAATTTCCTCGTCAAGTGCATGTTACAGGCAGGGCATCCAATTCGTGATGTTGATGTTATTAATAATACATTAATAAATGCAATAGAGAACAGAGATACAGAAGGTATTCATACTGCAACGGGCGGAGCGGGTAATATTGGATCGGGTTGGAGAATACACAATAATATAAAAACGGGTACAGCTCCATTATTCAATCTGGCTTACGATGGTCATTCGGATGCAGCGGTGCAAAGCAGATCTCATAACCTGAGTTTCGGACACACCAGGTGGGGCTGGGTTGATTCCCGTGGAACCGGAACGCAATCATTAGCTCAATGGGTAGCCAACACACCATTTGATGATCTTTCGTTGCAATCTGATCCGCAGTTGGTATCCTCTGTATGGAATAATGCCAACCTGGGTAAATTGCCATCAGCTTCTCCGGCCAGAAATGCAGCGATCGATCTACTGAACTTAAACGGTGGCGGTACAAGTGCTACATGTAATATGGGCGCCTATTCAAATGATAATGTAGTCATTGGTATTCGTCCATTAGCATAATTGACGGCGTTGGAACGTTCCTGTAAGTTTGAATGTAATAAAGGGGAGCCTCAAATAACCATTGAGGCTCCTTTAATTTTCAACCAACCTGTTATTATTGTTTCAGGTAAATGGTATCTTTTTTTATGCCTGAAGCTGGTACACTTGTTGAATCGAACAACTTATATTCAGTTCCTGCAAAGGTGTTTTTGGCTACAAAATAATATTTAACAGATTTTACATTGAAGAGAATAAATGCTCCCTGATCGCTGGTAACGGTATCATGGGTAGCGTATTTGGCAGAGTCTGCCATTGCGGCTACTTTGCTTGTGTATACTCTGAATGGCTGTTTGGGCAAGGGCCCTCCCAGGTTATCTACAAACAGGACATACATTCCATTCGTGTAGGAAGGAACAACTTCCAGTTTTATTGTTTCTCTTTCATCCTCCAGTTCGCTCTTCCCTACTCCTTTAGCTCCTTTGTATTCAATTCCTTCTTTTATAGAACGTGTAAATATGGTGTAATCTTCCTTATCAGATAATGCATTAAAGGTGAAAAATCCTACTTCATCTGTTTTTACCTGGAACAGGTAGGTAGAAGTATCTGTTCCTGTATTGATATAAATTGTCTGATTGGTAAGTGGTACGGGTAGTGCTCCTGAAACGTTGTCTACAAGGTAAGCATGTCCGCTAATTGTCGATTCTCCGCTAAATGCCTTGTACTTGTTGCAGGCCGCCACCGTGAAACAAGTCAATAGGATGCTGTATATGTATGTTTGAATGGATTTCATGTCTCTGGTTTTAAGGGGTTAAAAATTCAGGAATTTGCCCAGTTCAGTAAACATAGACAGGTCTGTAGAGAGCCCGAGATAGAATCCCGGTCTGTATGGCTTTTTATCCTGGAATACTTCTCCGTTTTTATAGTTCTTATAGGTGTATTTGTTGAATACGCACCCAAGGTTCACGCAACAGCCCGGCCATATATCCAACCCCAATCCAGTATACACATTATCCAATGGTTTTCTTGCATCAAAGGCCAGGTTAAAACTGGTCCTGGAGGGCCAAAGTTGTTTTCCGGTGTGGTCTTTTTTTGTAAATATCTTACCGTTCCGGATATCCGTTTTCCGAAGGTAAACTTTTACACCCACTATAAATTTAACGGCTGATTCCTCGTTTATACTAAATTGACTTGTTGAATCCTGGGAGACATTGGTAAATTTAGCGGGGGTCCATGTAATTCCTGCCATTGGAAATATCCTGTACAGCTTATTAATGCGGTAGCTGAATGTATCGGCAGGCAGTTTGTTGATCCTGGCCGAATCGGGGCTATTCTTATCCACCAATTCTGTTTTGAGGTAATAGGTAGCTTTCTTTGGTCCTTTTATCTTTTTAACCGGGTTGGTAACTTCTGAATGGTAGGCCAATGATCTATCTATCCGTTCTTCGATTTCCAATGGCGGGTTGGTTTGGGCCAGGAGGTAATCGATGTATTTATAGTATTCCCGCAATGCTTCCATTTTCGCGATCAATTCCTGCATGCCATCTTCTGCCGATTTGATCAGTTCATCCAATGTAACTGCTCCTGATGAACCTACCCCTAATAAAGCCCCGGATAATTCAGTTATTACCGGTGTCAGTTCTTCAGTCAGCAGAGATGCATCGTTGGTAATCTCAGTCAATGTCAGATGTAGCGATGCGATATCATTAACTTTGAGGTTGTGGGCCAGTATAACAACGCGATCCTTTTCGAGGTATTCATCATTTTCCTGGTCATTTATGAGCTGGAAATTTTCTGCTGCATTGTGATGCCGCATCCAATATATGGTACGCTTTGTGTCGCCCACGAATAATATTCCTTTATTCAGGTCCTGGCTGGTGGTACGGAAAGCAATGGCCGCTTCTTCATTTTTTGCCTTGTTTTCGTCAAACTGTTTTGCTGTCTGTTGTATATCATTCATCCTTTTCTTTATAGAGTAGATCACTGTAAGTAAGGAATCGGCCTGGGTTGTTTTTTCAATAATGTTCTTTAGGTACAATTCCCTTACTTGTAATTTGGTTCTAAGGATGTCAAGTTCTGTGGTATCTGGCCTGTTACCTAATTCAGAAAATCCAAACGGATTGATGGCTGGTATCAGGCTGTTCTGATACCATAACCATTTAAGCATCCAGTCTTTTTTGGCACGCTGGTTAACTGCCGCTGACCTGTTGTTGATCAGCGCATCTATTCTCAAGTTGTAACTGGAACATTTTTGTGCTATATCCTCCAATATGGGGTTGTATTTTGCTATTATTCTATTTTTTTCTCCGCCCTTTGCTTCTGCCTTCAGTTTTGTCATTTCGTGGCGGGCCTTTTCTGCAAAGGGGCTTATTTCCTCTGCCATTTTTTTTATCTCCGCCCTAAACTGGAGCAATACCTGATAATCGATCATTCCCTGATAATCACCTTTTGTTGCATCCAACCAATCTACCACGAGTTTTTTGAAGGGGTCTTTTTTGGTCAGCGCAAAGTTGATCCGGGTTTCTGATCCAAACGGAAGAACTGGAAATGACCTCGATACGTCGTTTGGCGCTATATTTATCGAAGATGTGCCAACTGCTGTATTTTCAACAGTAATGGCAAAGTAATTTTTATCTGCGATCTCAAACCTTGGTACGTTGGTGGTATCTGCTCCATAGAGATCGGTAGTTACCTTAATTAGCTGGTTAATCACTTTGTCTATATCTGCTACATCAATATCATATACCTTTTTCATTATATCTAACTTCTCTCTGTCTGTTTTCAGCTTTGTTAGTAAGCCCTGGGACTGCTTTAGTTTGGCTGTATATTTTTTCAGGTATTTATCGAACGTTTCTTTGGAATCGGAGACGCTGAACTTTACTGCATCGTTCTTGTCGAGCTTTTCAGGTAGTGTAGATTTGATCTTGCCAGCTCCATCAAATTGAATGATGGGTGTTTGTTGCGCCCATCCAATCGAACAGTACATCAACGCTGCACAAAAAATAATAGGCTTCATAACAGTTAATTTGGGGTCTTAATAAATAGTAATTCTGTAGGTCTTTCAGAAATGGATAATAATTTCATCGGGACTCCCCGTCATTTGTCTCAATTCGACATGTTCGCCAATGTTGCTTGCTCCTCCAATTTGCCAGGCGGGTGTAATAATGCTATTTCTATTCCGGACGATGACCTCGGTAACCTCTATGGAAGGATCGGTAGGGTAATGTTGCCGCGTCTTTACACGGGCTGCCTCCAATGTAATGCAGCAATTGGTCAATTCATCGATCGCATTGGTGTCTATGCGTGATGATTCTATGCCTTCAAAGAAACAACTGTAGCGGAATCTATTCCTGTCATTACTCAACAGATTAATAACGGCCATTACGCTATCGCCTGGGTTGACACGGGTTAACACGGATGCTTCCTCAAGCGTAAACTCATCCATTGCCAGGCAACATCCTACTGTCCAAAACGGACCTCCACCTGTCATTTGGGAACGCCCCCACTGTAATATCGGTTGCAGAATACGCCGTCCTAACTGGAGGCCATTAAAGATCATGATTGTTTGTCCTGATTTGGTATCAGGGTTTTCAGGCACTATCATCCTGCACGTGAAGGAAGTAATGGGACTTCCGCCATCATTATCAAATTGTGCTGTAGCCTGCCAATTTGGATTGACCACTTCCAAGGATAAGCGCTCTTCAAGCCGGAATGCCGTCAGATTATTTAATGGCTCAAAGAGTTGTTTTTTTGCGGCCTTTTTACGGGCTGGCATTTTAGCTTTCTTCACTACCTTTCTACTGACAGGCTCTTTGGTTTTCTTCGCTGCCTTTTTCTTTTTAGGTGTTTTTGTTTTAATGCCGGAAGGTTTGGCAACAGTTTTCTTGATCGATTTCTTTTTTAATGCTGCTTTTTTTTGAGGCGCTATGCTGCTTTTTTTCTTTCCGGTCTTTTTTTTCTTCGATTTTGTTTTCATAACATTTTATTGAAGAACTGTATGTAAAAGTTCTTAAAGGAACTATGTAACACTTTGCCATCCCAATGTACCTTATGTAGCAGAAATCTGTATACCAGAAAAACACCCTTTTTGAAGAATAATCTGACCTATATTATAAGTATTTACCTTGGTAAACATTGATTACCGCATCACCGGGGTGTTGTTAGTGCTATTCCAATAATTTATTCAATTTGTAATCTCCACTTCTACCCCGTCGTTTGATACTGTTATTTGTATGACGCTTTTAATTATCAGAATGAATTTTACCACCGTTCGTCAAGCTTTATTTGTATGCCTGCTTTTCATCAGGGCCAGTGTCTTTGCTCAAGAAGAGAAGGAACAATATGATAGTGTAATAAACATCATTCAACATGCGGTGAATGCCGGACAACCGGAAAAGATCTATGGAATGACATCCGAGACCTTTGGATCAAAAATGATTGCTAAACAATTTGCGACCGTCCTGAAAAAGTTTAAGGTCAAGACCGGTGAGAGGAATGGTTTCATATTTAAAAATTCCGATTAAAAAGGGTGGAATTATATAGCAGCATTTGAATTAGCTAGGCAACTGTTCTCGGTTAAATTGGATGAACTGCAGAAAATAGAAAGAATGAATTTTGCGGCGATGCCGGTATCAGTGAGTGAAAAAGATTATGCTGTGCCGGGCAACAATCCGCTTGCAGACACTCTTGATCAACGAATAGAACAGCTTGTACGGCCTTACATTCAAAAAGGGAATACCGCTGGTCTTGTGCTGGCAGTCATCGATCATGGCAAAATCAGGCGCTATAGTTACGGCACAACAGATAAAAATAAAAACGAGTTGCCTGATCTCAACAAAACTATCTTTGAAATAGGATCGGTGACAAAGACCTTTACTTCCCTTTTTCCGGCGGTATTGGTGGGTTCAGGTCATTTGTGGGGTTTAACATCGAACGTCAATTAGCGGTGGTTATATTATCGAATGCGGCAGAAGAGGTTACGCCATTGGCGGGGGAATCTTAAAATAACCAGAGGGTCTTTCAATCAGGCACAATAAGCAACCAATTATTTTCACTACGTTTTTACGTAAAAACGATACATAAATAATTATTTTCCCTACTTTTTTACGTAATAATGGTATCAAAATAATTAAAAACATACTGATTTTACGTAAAAATGGGGCTCCATTAATTATTTTCACTCTGTTTTTACGTAAAAACGATACATAAATAATTATTTTCACTCTGTTTTTAATTACAAATCATGCTCGCTTTCCGCTGCTTGAAATCATAACCAGTTGAAACACAGGAATGAATACAATGCGTACCATTAACACCGTTACTTACTCATTGACTTTCTCACCTCACTAACTCTTATGCGTACTTCTTGTTTTTGATCAATTTCGCATACCCGCAAGATCATTTTTCTAGAAGCGCGCTTTTTTAAATTACCTTTACTATTCCTGCAATTGATTCTCCTGAGTTAGTAAATGGCTTTCCTGATTAGCAAGCTGCAAAAAATCGGAACGCAAGATAGCAAAGCATGCTGCAAATTGATTTACATACCCTCCGTTTTATCCTATTACAACTGAAGTTATTGAAGGCTGCTGATTAGTATTAATCTTAAAGATTAAATACCAGCCATATGTCTACCAATCATCACGAAGTTTATCCTACACTAACAGACAGGGAGCGTAAATTACTTTATAATAAAATTCAGTATCGCCATAAGTTAAGCTGTATGCTCCGGCGTTTTTTGCACAAGGAAACGAGATCACACGGAAAAAGGATGGTTGCCAAACGCGTACGCGCCCTGCTGTATAAGCGGTCCCTTGATCCGCGTGGCGAACCAATGTGTAAAAGACCTGCACCCTGGCGATGTGTCATCAAGGTAAACGATATAGCCTACCTGATGCGTATTTGTGAGCGCTATGCGCAGGAGAAACTCAAAGATTTGAAACGAAAGTTGGGAAAAAGATATGTGACTGTAAAAGAATTTTGCGATGCTTATATGTTCGACGAAGAATATGTGCAACGCCTGTTGAATGATGGAGATGCCAGAGAAATGAACGATCCCAAATGGCAAAAGAAAATAGATGCTATCAACAGGTACTGGGAAGAGGAAATGAGAAAGGTAAAGGAAGCTATGAAAAAAGAGCAGGAAGAGGAAGCGCAAAAGAAAAATGGAGCTGATGAAAAAAAAGAAGCCCCGCAAAAAAAAGATGACAAAAAGAAAAAAAGCATAAAGCCCAATAAACGCAAATCCTTCGATGGCCTTGATGAGGATGAATAGTTATTGATGGTCAATATAAAACCTCTCCCGGGAAGGGGCGCCTGCATTTGGCGCCCCTTCCCTGCTTCCTGCCCTTTATCATATACGGGCCAGTCCTGGCGCCGGTTTCAAACCAGCATTAAAGTATGTAGTTACGATTATTACGTCTATTATGGACAAATACGCCGTTTTGTAGAAAATCCGAGTATTAGTGAGTATTCCCGAGTATGCATTTGAAGGGGGTGTTTGAAGCCTGTATATTTGTTCTTGTAAGGCAGCGATGAATATACCGGTTACACGTAACTGCTTTGCAACTTGATCCACGTATTTGGCTAATCCCGCGCCGGCGCGGGATTCCCATCCGGCCTTGAATCCACCAACGTTCAATGACTGTTCGTCACTCGGCTTTGGCAGTTGAACCAAAGCAATATTACCGGAACACCGGTGGTGAAAGGCAGGTCTTGCCTGGTGTAAGCTGTGCGAGACAATATGAACTGGTTACAGGTTTTGATAGTAGCGCGTACAAACCATTTAATAACTTTTAAAACTTTCTATCATGAAAGCTAAATACCAAAAACGCGAAGATGAATTAGCAAAAATAATTCAACGCGTATTAGAAAACATGGAAAACAACGCAGTTTTCCCCAATCCACCCGCAGCCCTGGCGGATCTTAAAAAGTTGCTTCCTGAGTTACAGGATGCGCTTGTGAAAGCCGAAGGACGCGATAAAAAAATGGTGTCCATTAAAAACGACAAGAAGGCAAAAGCGCTTGATCTGCTGCAGGTAGTGGCTAATTATGTAACGGAAACCGCTAAAGGAGAAAGGACCCTGATCCTGGAAAGTGGTTTTGATGTTACCACCGACCACAGCCGCGGCACCGAGCCCCCTTCGATCGTAACACTGGAAGTTGAACTGGGCCAATCCGGTGAGGCTACCACCCGCGCCAAAAATGTAACGGGCGCCAAAGCCTACGTACACCAGTACACCAAGGAGCCGGCCGGTTCAAACACCGAATGGATTGGGATAGGTAGTTCATCGATCAGCCACACCTTCGAGGGATTAACATCCGACAAGCGATACTGGTTCCGTGTTGTAGTAATTGGCTTTAACAAACAAAAGGCCTATTCGCCGGTTGTTTCGAGAGTCATACAATAACATATCAATCTGTCTTCCTGAGCGCCTTCAGGAATAGATCCAAACGGAGCTGCCCCGATTTATCGGGCCGGCTCCGTTTTAGTGCCTGATACAGTTTAAGGGTGTTGGTTCGAAGGCAGCCGCCCCGACTGTTAAGAAAATGTAAAAGCTCGCTTGAATAGCGAGCGATCCTGGTATTGCGTTGAAAAGGGATTTTCTTTTTAGTTTGACCCGAACAGCCAAACAATTTGAATTTTGCTGAAAGCATTGTCAATATTATTAAAGGATGAAGCCGTTTCATAAGAATAAAATTGGGATTATTATTCAAACGCTTATAGCTTCTCGCTGTTACTGACCTAACGGCCTAGTGATCTCAAAAACTACTGTGTCGTCTATGAATCTTAATGTATTGTTGTTAAGGATGGCACGTTTTCCGAGCGCAAAGTCCAGTTTGATATCTAAATCGATAGTGTCTTTTATAATGGTATACGAGCCTCTATAAGTAGTAAATAGCCAGTGGTCGCTCCTTTCCGCCATCAGATAACCGTTTTCTTTAAAATAAAAACTGGATCCACCATCGCTGCCAATATTAAAATTGCTGGCTGTGAATATTGTTGGAGATTTATCCAGTTTTTCAATGTGTTTGTAATGCCATACAATGAATCCCAGACAAATAGCCGCAACAACCAGAGATGCCAGTATCGCCCTGACAGCATTAGTTTTATAATATAGAATTAGTCGAACCAGCTGAGTGACAGATAGCCCGCAAAGAGCAGTCAGGGGGATATAGTCGATAAAATCAAAGTAGATTGTTTTCTGTGTGATTGACCTGTTCTTAATGTAAATTGCGACAGTTCCAAATATCAGTATGAGTATGAATAATGAAGATCGCAGCCAGCGAGCGGGACTTGTTCTTGTTATGTTTTGTCCCCAAATCTTCTCCGTCAGGTTATTGTTGTGAATGTATTCAGTTGTGACAGCACCACCTTCAATAACCAGTCCAGTCTTGTTGTTTATTATAATTTGACGCTTGCGTACTATGTTCTTATTTAGTTTGAACTGATCAGCGCTTAAATCAACCTCCTTTAATTTATTGTCGGCATCTATAACTTTGATGCTTCTTATTGTATTTAATTTATTCAGGAACGCAAAGCTCTGGTCTATTACACTCGAAGGACTTAAAATGGAGAATCGTAGTGAGAAATTTGTCACAACCCTTTTTTCTGGAGCCAATAGAATATATAGTTCTGTCAGACCGAGATCCGATCTTATTTCAAAATAGAAATTTCGATATGTGTCAATTGGTTCAGTATTGGATTTTCCGGCGAGAAAACTAGCTCCTGCGCTCTCAATAATGTCTTTTATGTCTGTTTGGGGAACAGGGTTTTTAAAACAGACTTCTAGTAAATATGATTCAAGTCCCATTATAAGTTATCTTTTATCCTTTCAATTCCACCATTTCAATTGCTCGCTGTCCTGTTCATTCGCCGGTGTTACTGCAAAATACACAGCACAGCGAAAAACATACAGTACGCACCTGTCCTGAACGCAATCAGCATATTGGTTTGACTTGTCATATAATTGTTGCGGGTCTTTGCCTTTTAAGTCGTCAATACACCTGACGCCAATGTTGTACAGGTCGGTTGCAATAGATTGTCCAACACCTGGTATTCGTGTTAATTTTTTTATTGTTTGTGCGATTGTCATTGCTGCAAAATTGCTGTTGCATGCGTTATCATTTTATGAATTGCCAGTCATTAATTTCGAGATTTGTTCAGCATTTACTATTCCCATTTCCTCAAGTGTGTGTCGAATCCTAAATTCAAAATTGTTTTGTTGTTCTCGAGCTTTTCTTAATTCGGTCTCTAGCTCCAATTGAGAAACTCTAATTAGTATTTCATTTTCTTTAAAGTCTTCAGGATTTGATTCAGCGTAGTTAGAAAATTCAATGATTTTGTTGTCTTTTCTATAGTAGATCCAAGGATGTCCTATCCATAGTTGATTCCATTTAGTTAACTCACTTTCGAAAATACTTTCCCATTCTTTAATATTACCAATATCTCCACAGCAACTTGGCTCTATGTATATCGTGTTATTTTCTTCTAAAACTATTCCACCACATATTCCAATAACTTGTTCATCATAATCCGATAATTCGACGTCTTTAAGCTCACTCTTTAAAATTTCAACAAGCTCATTGTCATTGACTGTTCTAATATCAACCAAATAAGAACCTTTTCTAATTGACTCTAAACGTCTAAATTTTTATCTGAAATGCACTTTTTCCAAAATTGATTCCACTCGTCTGGAAATTTAATCGAACTACCATTAGGATAGTCATATTCTTTGTTAGAGAAATCATACGGGCTTATCTCAATTGTATTTATTAGTTGCATTTCTTCGTGACTTGGTTTTATTCTACCAGTTTTCGAGATTACAAAAATTTGATGAAACAATAGTGAGTATTTTTCACAAATTTTAATTTGGGGCATTGAAAATGCCGAATCGCATAGATATTAAATTTATACAATAAAAATTGCGTTTCACCGGATTACATTCCTGTTTGCCATATTGGCAGCTCATTTAACATTTCATTTCCTAATTGTACATTCCTTCATTGAAATTTACAAACTCCCTTAATGCCTTCAAATCCTTTATTAGCAGGTTCGAAATCCGTCCAGTTGTCCCGACTATTAAGAAAATGTGAAAGCCGGGCGGCCTGTCCTCCGCCCTCCTGATCAGACAAACAATGCCCAAATAGTGTGTTCTATCAGGTTACCAATGTCAAAGGCGTATTGCGAGCTGCAATTACCCTTAATTTTATATTTTTATGGGTACTATGAAATTAATCACCTTATTTCTCATCGCCTTTATTCTCCCCACTATTGTTTTTGCTCAACGTTACCTGTTTTATCTGCATGGGCGAATTATAGAAGAGCAGGGCATTCATGCTGTTGATACTGTTAACGGCTATGGAGCTTATAAATACGAAGAGATCATTGACGCTTTCAAAAAGGCTAACTTCATTGTGTTAAGTGAAGCCAGACCAAAAAGTACCAATCCTTTTGATTATGCTCATAAAATTCAGCGCCAGGTTGATAGTCTCTTAAAAAAAGGCGTTAAACCCAGCTACATTACCATCGTCGGCGCTTCTAAAGGTGCAATTATTTCAATGTTTACTTCATCTTATCTTAAAAACAAAAACGTAAACTTTGTTTTCATGGGAGGATGTGATGATGAAATCCTGAATACATTTCCTGAGATACAATTTTGTGGTAATATCCTTTCCGTTTATGAGAAGACAGATGTAGAAGGCACATGTATAAAGTTCAGGCAAAGAACAAATTTATCTATACCGCATTATAAAGAAATTGAATTAAATACTGGGTTAAAACATGGATATCTTTACAAACCTTTAATTGAATGGATCAATCCTGTAATAAAATGGGGAAAAGGAATATATAAATGAGCTTTATTGAGGGCTGCAGGTTATGATTGTCATGAGGTAAACTCGCTTTTTATGATCTGGCCCGCAATCGCTATAATGGAGTGAAATATACAGTTACTCTTCGATTTTCGGATTATTATTTCTCGTAGTAGGTTTCTTCTGCCCTGCCCTGGTATAAAAATACCCAAACAATACAGCATACTACCGCAATGGCAATAGGTATGATCATGTTCTTAAAGCGGATGCTTAACCAAAAATGAATGGCAAATATTCCCAGTGAAGCTATAAACGAATGAAAGCATGTACTCATCAAAGATAGATAATCGGGTTCATGTGTTGTTAATTGTAACTGAGGTTTAATGAACCCAACAAAGTAGCCGCAGCCTATCCAAACAGGCATATATATCATATAAAACAAAGCAATAAATATAAGTAAGGTCAGTTGCTTGTTTATGTAATTATTGCTCTTTAGGAATAGGTAATGTAAAAATATGTTTCCAGGTATTGTTTTTGTGTTCAATATTTAATGACAAACAAATTAGCAAAACCACAAAGAAAGGCAAGTACATAAAAGTCGTTCCTTTCCATGACATTTCACTGAAATCGTCCCATGGGTTGTGGCTGGGTTGAGGAATCAGCCATTTCCATTTACTTAAAAATACAAATGAAATAAATAGCGGCATAAAGGCTGCGCCGCAAATCACCAGCCACCATGCGAATGTTTTCTTTGATTTTATAAACTCTGTGCTAATGTTTTGAATAAATTGGTTCATTTAGTTTTTGTAATTTCAAAGAATATATTTTCCAGGTCTTTTTTCTCTAATTGTACCTGGTAGATGTCTATATTCTCTTCTACCAGTAATTTGCATATAGCGGCAACCTGCTGTTCATTTTGATAATTAATTGTTATAAGAGCACGCGGGCTCATAGATGTGGTAAACTTTGTGCGGAGAACTTCAAGAGCCCTTTGGTTATTATTTGTGCTAATTTGAATGATAGCCGATTGCTGCTGTAACGCTTTAAGCTTGCTGTAAGGTCCCTGAAAAACTAGTTTTCCATGACTCAGGATTCCCAAACAATCCGCTGATGAAGGCCCGGCACATGGCGG
The DNA here is from genome assembly GCF_004834005.1 of Niastella caeni. Taxonomy (GTDB): domain Bacteria; phylum Bacteroidota; class Bacteroidia; order Chitinophagales; family Chitinophagaceae; genus Niastella; species Niastella caeni. The sequence goes on along the minus strand of NZ_STFF01000002.1, from coordinate 849,734 downwards.
ACGGGTTCGTCCTTACTCCTATTTCATTCCAGTGGATTTTACGAAGACTAATGTTTCGTAGCCATGACCGCCATCAAGTCGAAGGAAATAGAGTCCTTTCCCTAACCGATGTATATCCATTGTCAACAAGTTCTCTCCCGGCGCCACCGACCAGATCCGTGTGAGTTGCCTGCTGCCGGAGGCGCTGAATAGAGAAACGATCACCGACTCACTTGCCGACGCATGGAATTGCAGTTTCAATTCTCCGCCGACCACAGGATTGGACAGTATCTTCAGCCTCTGTGAAGCCGATATCCTGACCGACCGGATCATACTGTAGTTTTCAGCCCCGTCTTTTAGCACTGCCCGTAACCGGTAGAAATAAGTGCCCGCGCCACGCTCGGACACCACATACGACATCCCTGCCGGCGGCATTACGGTTGTAAGGGGTAGCTGCGCGATCGGGATAAAAGTAGTGCCATCGGTGGAATGATACACATTGAAATAATCGATGGGAAGATCAGGTGCCGTATTCCAATGAAGGGTTACACTGCTGCCCGCCGCCGAAGCCGTGAACCCCTGCCACCTGTCGGCAAGAACAAACACCGTCGAGGGAACGGTTATCAGGGTAAAAACCACTCCATTGGCCAGTGCACTGGTGCCGGAGAAAGAAATGAGGCTGCCGGTGATACCGGACGCCGGCACATAGGTTTGAGTGCCTGTTGTAAAATTTCCATCCCCATCGTTGTCGATAAGGAGGTAATAATTTGTCGCCACCGAGGCGCCGGACAGCGTCAGCCCAGTCATGTCAAAGCTGAGATTGACGGAAGAAACAGCTCCGGTGTTCTGCGCTTTCCAGGTGCGCACCAATCGCTTGGAGCCGATGGCCGCCGCCGGGCCTATGGCTGCCGTGATCGTTTCCTCCGTCAGCGCCGCGGAGTCCGTGCCGACCATCAGGAATTGACCATTTGTCAATGGGGATAAAGTCTTCAGTACAAGGTTGCCCAACCCGCTTTGTCCTGTCCCGTCGCCGCTGCCCGAGTTGACGCTATTGGAACTGGTTTGTACCAGCCCCGATCCATTATCTGTTCCGATGCCGAAAATGTTATGCTGGTATGCAGCCAGGCCTGTCCAGAAAACGGCGCCCGCCGAAGAGGTATAGCTGATGGGAGAGGTTGCATTCCCAAGCGTAATGCCATACTTAAGGGCTAAGTAGGATTCTACTTTATTTCGAAGCGTAGTCGAATTGGCCGCACTATAGACGACGATCTCGGCGATGTCGCCATTCATCTTGGAGTCCGAGGAAGATCGGTCGGCAATCTGGGGAATATCGGTCATTGTGGTGGAAGTATACCCTCCTCTGACACTGCCTGTACGGGCATCCAGTCCATTCATGTTTAACATGCTGCCGCTGCCGGTACCGCTGGCCGTCAGGACGACAGGAACGTTTGAATCCGGCGAGGTTGCCATTACATAACCCGGGCCGGAGTTGGCCGGCCCGAATCCGACCCACAACTGGGTTTTGGAGGCCGACCAGAAATAATACCGGGAATTACCGCCCCCGCCATTATTGATAGGGGAAAAGAAAGCACCCCGGTTATTCATTACGTTCCCGGTCCAACTACCGGCTACCGAGGCCTCCGACATCGTAATCGACGTATTTCCCAGCAGGCGATAACCGTCGGTTCCTGATCCGGTAAAACGAACCACCGGATTGAAATTAAGTCCGTTGAGAACGACTACGGGCGCCGTTAACCCCGTGCCCGTGGACGTCAGGGAAAAGCTGTTATTGCCTGTCATGTCCGTCCATCCTGTAAGGGTGCCCCCCGAAGATGGGGAAGCTCCACTACCGGCCTTTATCCATAATGTCAGGTTTGAAGCTACCCCGCCGGGACTCTGACAAAAAACCATCCGTCCCCTACATTGCAGGAATACTACCATCAGGCAGAAAATCTTTTTCATAGCCGATTTCAGGGATTGCTGCGACTGGGCTCTTACAGTCCATTTGACAATGTATTTTTGGAAAACGGGTCTCATCAGGTAACGGATTTTTGTTATAAGTATCAGATCATAAACATGCAAATTTGGGCCGGCCGGGGAAATTATTTCTTAGTATTACTTGGATAAGGATTATTCGTTAATTGTATGTTGTGCCCCCTGAATATTCCTCAGTGAGTCCATAGAGGGCTTCTATGTTTCAAGCCGATAGTAAGGAATAAGACAAAAGTTGCCATATCATGTTTAAGTTGCCCGTTATCATAGAAATCTTTTAATGTCCCTATCTGATAAATGCGTGAATTTTGCTATTCTTTTTTTCTAGATAAGGCTGGATGTATTGTTCTTTTTGGCGCCAGTTTTTAAGTATGTATTCAATATGACATGGGTATAAAACTTCTATCAGGTCTTCGATATTAAACGTTATTTCCTCCCTCATTGTAGGGTAATGGGTTATTGTAACAAATCGGGGGAACAATTTTAAATTATGAATCTGGACGGTTTATCGTGCATCTGCTTCTTGTTTGAAATACAACTAAATAAAAATTTAAATGATAGACAATGTAAGAGCCTGAAATATGTGCGGTCCTTCGTCTTGTTGATACGAAGGGTAGCATTTTTCATTCACGGCCGAGGTATGGGGTTACAATGAAGAGGTATCACCCTGCCATTTGCAGTTTTTTGAGCTTGATCTTTCCATTGGGTAAAATAGCGAAGATATAAATGGTGCTACCTTCCCCTGATTCGTATTCTCCGTTACCAATGTCAACTCTGGAGTTACTGTTTAAGTTAAGCGTTAAAATGTTGTCCGTTTTGTCAACAGTGCAATATAGTACGTAGGTGGTAGTACCGTCTTTTATCGACGGGGTTTGATATTTTCCGCTTTTATATAATTCTTCCGTTTTAACTTTCAGCAAACAATTGACGAATTCTTTAAAGAACAGTTTTGAGTAATGCTTTTCAAAGTCCTTTTCGGTAAAGGGTATGCTTTCATCTGTTTGTACATTTGTTTTACTATCATCGCCCACGAGGTACCATATTTCATGGCTTGCTATAGGAAACTCAATAAATGGCTTTACTTTTTCCTTTTTGCGCTGGTAAACCGCATCCCTGAACTCCCGAAAGCTGTTGATCCATTTTGCGGTATCGCTGGTGGCCTGAGCCAGTTGGGCCGTCTCAACTTGGGTATTTCCTTTCATTGCCGGTTGGCCCGTGGGAGCCGGTTGGGTTGCGTTGTTGCCGCATGAAATAATTAGGCAGGAAACGACGAACGCTTGCAGGTGTTTGATTTTCATTTTCAAAGGGGTTAAACAAGAGATAAAGATAGGTATTAGCCTGATTTTATTAAGAAGGAATGTTCCTCTTTTTCTCCTGCCTTGGCCATATTGTAAAAATATACCCTACATAGTTAGGTGCCTAAAAACGTAAATTCCGAAGAAAAACTCAATTCATTATCCGCAACTTTCTCCAGTTCTTCTTTTAATTCCTGAGATACAAAAATTCAGCCTCTTTAGAAATAATTTAATATGTTTTCAGATAGAAGATTAGATTTTGTGACCGCTTAAAGTTAAACAACTAGTTACATGTGATTATTTCCCAATACAAAATGTGCCTTATTTTGACTGACAGTGTGTTAACTGGTTCGAATAACAAACGGGTAACAAACAAGCCGTCTTATTAGTTCCTGCCTGTTTTTTAGGAATAAGATTCATTTATTATCAAATAAATCCCCACTTACTAAAAAAAATCAGGGAGGTGTAATGTTCTTTTAATTTAGCCACTAAATAAAGAAGCAACAGAATTATGAAGAAGTGCTTATTCCTTGCCTGGCGCAAAGGTTAGGTACTAAAACAAACAAAGTGAGTAAAGATTTTTACCCGACTTCGATTTTACCGTTTGCAGCAATCATCATCAAGATTTGCAGGGCATATACCAATTCGCAAGAAGATTTTGAGGACTACTACCAGGAGGTTTGTCTGCAAATTTGGAGAAGCAAAGATAATTTTCGCGAGCAATGCAAATGGTCAACATGGGTTTATCGTATTTCTCTAAACGTGTGCCTAACGCTACTCAAAAAAAAGAAAAGTAATGGACAAACGTATTTCACTTCGGATGTTTTACCTGATGTGATAATAATTGAAAACAGGGCCTTTGAAGACGAGTCCCTGAACCAATTGTATGTTGCCATCAGACACTTGTCAGAAGTTGACAGGGCATTGATCATCCTGTATTTGGAAGAAAATTCTTATCATGAAATTGCCGATATCCTTGGTACAAATGCGAACAACATACGTGTTCGAGTGAACAGAATTAAAGAACGTTTAAAAAAAATACTCGATGAAAAAATCAATTGAAGAAATTTGGAAAGAAGGCTTTTTGAATGAAAAGAGCTTAGTGGCTCCAAAAATTAATGCCTTGTACAACCAAAAATCAAAGGGCCTGGTTGATAAAGTGAAAAGGATGTACAGGATCAACTTAATTGCTATTGTCAGCATGTCAATTGTTTTTCCCATTATGTATTATTTCCTGGATGTCATCTGGCAAGGAGTTGCCGTATCTATACTGCTCCTTCTTACAGCCTGGTACAGCGAACGGCAAAAGCGAAGCATCAAAACACTGGATCACGGAACAACCAGTCTTGACTATCTCAAGTCGTTGGACCGATGGCTTAAAGATAACATCTCGAAGAATGCGAAAATATTAGGTATTTCGTACCCACTTTATTTTCTGATTGTCATAAGTGCTATGTGGTCTGCATGGAATAAAGGCCCAATAACCTCGAAAATGTATCAAAAATACCCGGACGTAATTTTTATTGGGAGTGTTCCATTATTTGTATGGATCATCACGGGAGTGGCTACCCTGCTGATACTTTATTTTTCAGGTAGAATTTACAGATGGGAGGTACGTTTGATGTATGGTCGTGTACTCGACAAGCTGGAAGAAACAATTGCCGAAATGGAAAAGTTGAAACAGGGATAGGTTACACTAATTAACAATCCAAAATTAGAAACTAGAAAAATGAAAATTCAATGCATCGACAGAAAGACATTTGAACTTACTGATAGTTCAAAGAGTTGTTTATATGTTTAGGCCAGCATTGGGGAGGTTTTGCTTTATGGTAATAAAACCTTGCCTGAAAAAAGCATCCCGCTATCAAGATTATTAAGTTCTTGTTTTGTAAATTTTTCTGCTTCTTTTTTCAAAGTTCCAAACCACGATGTATCTGCAGCATCCAGGTATTTTCTTCTCTTTCTCGTAAAATGAAAAAATTGGTCGGCATTCTTCGGATCAGAAGTGCCAATTTTATTTAGTTCGTCTAAAAATATACTGTCATTTGATTCAATGGCTTTGCTTTCCTAAACCATTGGAAGTGCCCATCCAGTGAATCTTACATTGAAGAACGGCATACATTGACGTTATTGATAATCCATTTAATACTAGAAAACAGCTTCCCCAAACACTCCACTTTTGCACGGTTATAATCTACACATTAACAAAAATCCGATACCTGATGAAATTTATTCATTTAAGCTTTATTTTTTTAACCTGCTTTATTTCCCGGTCCTTTGCACAGGATTGCGGCTTTGATGGTTTACATAAGAATTTACTGAAGAATGATCCTCAATACCGGCAACAGGTAATTGAAGCTGAAGCACAGATCCAAAAAGCCATAAAAGAACAGGAGACCCGCAGGTCCAATGCACGTGCGGAGAGTACAATGAGTACCCTCTATTACATACCGGTAGTAGTACACGTAGTGCATACCGGTGAACCGGTAGGAAGCATTAACAATCCTTCCGAGGCGAGGATCATCGGAGCTATTAACTACCTGAATGACGTTTTCGCGGGTACGCATCCCGGCCTGGACCCTTCCGGAGCAGGAAATATTCAGATACAGTTTGTACTGGCTAAAAGCGACAGGAACTGTGAGGCCTTCAATGGTATCGACAGAATTGATTTTTCGGGCAATGCTACTTATGTAGCAAGCGGTGTACAGGACCCGAATCAAAACAGTAAAAACGGTATCTCTGACAACGATTTAAAAAAGGGCACCTTATGGGATCCTCCTTTCTACTATAACATTTGGCTGGTGAATAAAATAAGCGGCAACACTTTGGGTTATGCCACTTTTCCTGGTTTTAATGTATCTAATGCTAATGGTGTGGTTATGGTGGCCAGGGAAATGGACAGCTTAAAAATGGTATTGGTTCATGAAATTGGTCATGGTTTGAACCTGTACCATGTGTTTGAAGGCTCTGCTAACAATACGCAATGCCAGAACAATACAGATTGTACCCAGCAGGGCGACGGAGTTTGCGATACCGATCCCATCACCTTCGAGCGTTCCTCCTGCCGAACCGGTATCAATCCCTGTACAGGCACAAACTACAGCAAGAATACAGAATACAATTTCATGAGCTATTCCCGGTGCAATACATTATTCACCCCCGGGCAAAAAGCCAGGATGCTGGCAGCAATGACCTTACCAAGCCTGGCCGTTCTTGCCAGATCCCCGGCACTTTTGGTTCCTGGGATAAGCAATTTTGCTGAACCACCCCTGCTATGTACTCCCTCCTTCCCTAAACCCCTTCCTAACGGCTACGGAGTTACGAGTGTTTCGGTCAATGACATTCGGATGGAATCCGGTAACGCCCGCTTTGACGGAAACGGATACCTTAATTTTGCGGCTAATTGCAATAGGAGGTTTACCCTGCAACCTGGCGGCACTTATACTTTCACCGTTAGTACATCTGGATATGCTAATGAACAGGTAAGGGCCTGGATCGATTATAATAAAGATGGCGTGTTTGATAATGCAACCGAACAGATCATTCTTGCAAATACTTTATCAAACTTTAGTGGTAATCCTCCTTACCCGGCAGTTTCCGCCATGTTTACCATACCGCCGGGAGCAAAGAACGGAGAAATGTTACGCATGCGGGTAATAGCTGAACCGAGTAATTCGTGGAATGTGAGTCCGATAGGCGATGCCTGTTTTATCCCCAGTTTCGGCCAGGTTGAAGATTACGCCGTCTTTATTTCAGCCTCGGTACTGCCGGCCGTCATGGAATATGTGAAGGGTGAAATGCTTAACAACGCCGTTCGTATCACCTGGAAAACGTCTTCAGAGATCAATACCGATGCGTTTGAAATAGAAAGAAGCTATACCGGTAAAGAATATTCTTCCATAGGCACTGTTCCTGCTTCGGGCCATACAAACGGCGATGCATATGCTTACTCCGATAAAACCTATACCGGCAACGTTATATATTACCGTATTAAACAGGTTGATAAAGGGGGGCAGTTCAACTACAGCACCGTTGTGACCGTTAAGAGAGAAACAGCGCCGGAAAATGCGATCACCATAACAAACAATCCATTTGCCGATAAATTCGGCATCACCGTCGCTACTCCGGTACAATCGAAAGTAAAGATCAACCTGCTCGATATTACCGGTAAACTGCTTTATACCCGATCCGCTGAAGCGTTGGGTAATACAACAATATCGATTACCCCCGATACCCGTAAATTATTGGCAGGCATGTACCTGGTACAGGTAACGATCAATGGAAAAACCACTACGCGGAAAATAATAAAGCAATAACCCCCATTGTTAGCTCTTACTATGTGACTGCCATTGGGCCGGTGACGGGTGTCACCGGCCTTAACAGACTTTATTTTTTCGGTTTATAAATCCATTATGAAGCAGACAATCCGGTTTGCTTCAAAAAATCCCATTCTCTTGTGAAATTCAATACTTGTGACATTATTAAGCTCTGTATCAGAAGCCAATTGCCTGCAACCTTTTTGCCTTCCCCACTCAGTTCCGAGATTGATCATTTTTTTCCCAATACCCAGGTGTCGCCAATTTTCTTTAACATACAGTCCTTCTATGTATGCAACAGGCGAGCTATTCGCCCCTTCTACATAATCAAGTCGCACAGTTAAATGAATAAATGCAATATAAGTTTCCTTGTCCTTAATTAAGTAGCAGACATCATTATCGTTATTCAATATTATTATGCAACTCTCCAATTCTTCATCAAATGAACTGTCTGGCCATAACTCCAGCATCAGTTGAGCAAGCGCTTTTATGTTAGATGTGGAAATTAGTTCAACTGTCATTGAGCTTGTTTTTAGGTTAAAACAACTTTATAAGGATATTCATCCCCTTAAAATGTACAAATAAGCAATGCTTATATTTGCTGTTTACCATATCTGAAATGCAGACAAAGCTAAGGCAACATATTGAAAAAATTATACCGCTAACTGATGAAGAGTTTGCGGTCGTTTTCTCTCATTTTTCGTTCAGGAAAGTGAAAAAGCATCAGTTCCTGATACAGGAAGGCGACTCTGTTAACCATTCTTATTTCGTGGTTTCAGGATTATTAAAGTTATCATATACCGATGCAAATGATAAAGAACATATATTGCACTTTGCCATGGAAGACTGGTGGGTAAGCGATTACAAGGCTTATTTTACAAAAGCTAAAGCCACCATGTCGTTAGACTGCCTTGAGGATGCCAATGTGTTTTGCCTTTCATTGGATGACCATAATAAGTTATGCGGCAGCCTTCCCAAGATGGAACATTTCTTCCTTACAAAATCGCATTATGGTTATATAGCATCTCAACAGCGAATACTTTCTTTGCTTACTACCAGTGCCAAAGAACGTTACGAACAATTGCTAATACAGTATCCCTCGCTTATTCAACGGGTAAACAAAACCCTGCTGGCCTCGTACCTGGGTGTTTCCCGCGAAACCTTAAGCAGATTATCCTCTTAATGTGATCTACATCACGCTGAAATTGTGATGTATGTACAACCAAAATTGCTACGTTATTCGCAGCTTTGCAGTGTAGTGATTTAAAATTGTAATAATGAATAAAACAGCAAAGATCCTGGCGTTAGCTTTAATAGCTAATATGCCAGTATTAGCACAAACAAAAAAAAGTAAAATGGAAAAAAGAATTATTAATCCATGGCAATGGCAGGATCAACGCAGTTATGTGCAGGCCGTTGAAGTAAAACATGCGCAAGGCACACTCTATTGTTCAGGACAGGCAGCGGTAAGCGTTGATGGAAAATCAAGTGCCGCCGACATGAAAACCCAATTAGTTCAGGCCATTCAAAACCTTGAAAAAGTGATCGGTGAGGCAGGCTATGACTGTAAAAATATTGTTCGGTTAAATATACTTACAACCTCATCAGCAGAGCTTTTTACCTGCTTTGATATTTTTCAGGAATGGATAACTAAGCATGGTATAAAGCAAGCCAGTACATTGATTGAAGTAAAAAGCCTTTTCGAAACGTTAAAAATTGAATTAGAGGCCACCGTAGTCAGGTAAATTCCGGCAAATTGTTTAACCTCAACCCTAAGGAACGAAACTCATTGAACTGAACGAATGGGCTGTTGAGCTTGATTACCTGCATATTTCATATTGGCGTTTCTACATCAACGTTGACTACTACCTGATAATAGAAGATCAGTTATAAAGGATTTAAAAATGTGTAAAATATGGCGAATGACTTGCGCATTAAAATTAGTAGTTTTAATGTATTGCCAACCATTTAAAACCTTACAGTATGATTACAAGTCACATGAGAGAATTGAAAACCAATTCTATGCTTTTTCTTGCCGCAGTTTTACTTCTGATGGCTTCCTGCTCTAAAAAATCTAAAGAGCCTGAAGCGCCCAACAATCATGAGAACACGGAAGAAATCATCAGTTATCTTGCCAGCCAGGGATTCGACAAACAGCAGATTGTATTCGACAACGACCGGGTGATCGTAGAAAAGGACATTATTTTAAGTTTTCCCGAATTGCAACAACGGATTGCCAACTGGAAGACCGTTGCAACAGAACAGCGACGGAACAATTACATCGTTAGCAATTCGTACAACAGCAACATTACCATTTACATCGATCCTGCCGTTCCATCCAATTGGAGAACTGCGATCCAGGGAGCTGTAAATAACTGGAATGCAGTGCCCTCATCAAGATTGGGCATGTCTATCGTATCCAGTCAGTCGGGTGCACATTGCCGGGTATTTATGGGTTTTCAGGCCGCCAATTGGATTGCCAGGGCTTATTTGCCTACGTCTAACGGCCGGCCGGGTGTAAGCGTGGAGATCAATTCTAATTACAACAACCTGGCAGCCAACCAAAAATTGTTTGCCATTACACACGAATTTGGTCACACCATTGGTTTCCACCACACCAACCAAACTTCGGGCATACACATTTCTGGTACGCCCACTTCAGATCCTAATTCAGTGATGAACTCATTTGTACTTCCCTGGAATGGATTTACTTCAGCCGATGTGCTGGCTACACAGATCCTGTATCCGCAATAATTAAGTAATTGAATAAAAAAGGAAAGCTGTCCTTCGATGGCTTTCCTTTTTTTATTATCATATAAAAAAGTATTAGCTCGTTACAAGTTAATAACAAATAACGATGCTTATGTTTTTCACAACATATGCGTTTGTTATATATAAAATCAACTCCATACAACATCCAAGTATTTCTATCTCCACATAGGTTCAAACAAAATACCTTGCGGCCCGGCAATACAGGGAATAACGTGAACCAATATTCTTTGTATTCCCTCCAATTCCTAACCAGAAAAACGTTAACAAATGTACCGTACCCCAGGCCAGGTTATGCTTTGCATGCTATTGCTATTTGTGTGCATGCAAAAATCAAAAGCCCAATGCCCTGCCCCCACACCATTGGTTATTAATTCCATCACGGTCACCGAAAGCCGCTGTCAGGCTTCCGGCGTTGCTACGGTGTTGGTATCGGGCGGCTCAACTCCGTATACGTACAGCATTATTGCAGGAACCACTTTATTGCCACCGCAATCCTCGAACATATTACAGTCGCTGGCGCCTGGTAACTATACCGTACAGGTAACCGATAACTGTAATACGTCTGTTACCCGCAATTTTACAATTAGCGGTACATACGCCGTTCCCGCATTGAACGTTACCTCGCAATCGCCCACCTGCCCCGGCAGCAGCGATGGCTCCATAACCATTACTGCCAATGGCCGGGCGCCGCTTACCTATTCATTGATCAGTCCTTCGCCCGTTACCAGGGGCCCGCAAACGGCCAATGTATTTACCGGCCTGCCTGTGGGTACCTACACCTGCCGGGTAAACGATTCCTGCGGCAATTTCCAATCCCGCACGGTCAGCCTCAGTGCGCCCACAAGCACTGTTACGTTGAACACTTCCAGGATGCAATACCTGGCCTGCGATTCTTTTGCCGTTATCCTTACCTTCGATATATCCAACTACAGGCCACCCTATACTATATCGGTATCGCCGCCAACCGGCCCGGTTGTTACGCATGTGCTCACCGCTCCTAACGCCGGTTCTTTCAACGATACTTTCCGCATACGCTTTCATCATACAACGGGCTTTGTTGAGCAAATGCCGGTAACTGTTACCAACCAGTGCGGCGTTTCTTCAACGGGTAACGTTATTCTTTCAACCGACATGGATCTGTCGGTTAATCCAACGCTTCCCGGGGCGTGCGGCAGTCAATATTCGTATATGTTCGATCGTAATCCTGCATCATTGCACTGCGGCACCATTACCTATACACTGGTAAGCCCTTCCGGCGCCGTGTTGGCCACGCAAACCAATAATTCTACGTTCTCGGGTTTTTCACCCGGCACGGGTTATAAAGTGGTTCGGCAGGATTGCTGCAGAAGAGACTCGGTGACATTCAACTGGCAGGCGGCGCCTGCATTTCAGATATCCCATACGCAAAATTTGCCGTACGCTACCTGCCGGGAGGGAACAACAGCCCTCTTAATACAGTTCAACTACAGCAACCAGCCGGCTGATATCGTACTGGCCTCTGGCCCTCCTTCCGTGAGGTTTGCCGACGGCACGGTGCATACCTATACCTACCCGGATACCACAAAAAATTTTGCTTCATATGGCATACTGGGCTATTTTGGGCCCGGTACTTATAAGTTGTACGCCATCAACAACACGTGCGGGCAGAAAGACAGCCTTACTATTACTTTCGGGCCTAATGATGTGCGCCATTCGGTGTTCACGGCCGCGCTGCAAAAAGGATGCGCAGCCGACAACAAGATCCTGCTGAATGCCACGGGTCCGGGATGGGCGCCCGGCCATGTAACCGTCAATTCAATATTTTCTAACACCTTTATAGGTCCGGATGTAAGTATTACCGATTCGCTCACGAACCTTTCAGCCGGAACCTACCATGCGACCTATCAGTATCAACATAACTATTGGACAACATATTTTGGAGGAACCAATCCCGGCTGCGATGTTATCAGGGACACGATCGTAATTCCTGTTTATAATCAACCCCGGTTTAATTCAACTGCTGCCGTAGCGCTTTGCGGCGCTACCCGGCAGGTTGGGTTGGTGCCCGACAGTACCAGGGGTGTTGCTCCTTATCAATGGCAGATCCTCGCCGGGCCAACCACCCGCCCAATGCAGGCAAGCCCGGTATTTACAGGCCTGGTGGGAGGCACTTACACATTCCTGATGGCCGATGCCTGCGCCAACAGTTACTCACAAAGCATTACCATTGATACATTGAGGTTACCCAATGCAGCTACCACCGGTAGTACCTGTGTTGGAGGTGCTGCTACGTTCACCCTGCCGGCCAGTCCTTTCTACAACTATACCTGGCAGCGCCCCAATGGCAGTACCAGTACCGGAAATACGCTTACCCTTAACCCTGTTACTGTATCGGATCTGGGCGCCTATACCATATCGGTCAACTGCACCATAGCTGGTTGTACCAATACAACCAGCAGGAGCCTTATGTTGAACCCCTGCCAGGCATTACCTCAAACGCTGCTGCACTTCAGCGGTCAGCGGAAAAACAGCACCATTCAACTGAACTGGCAAACGGCCGATGAAATAAATATGAGTCATTATATCGTAGAGCGAAGCGCAGCCGGTATTGTGTTTACGCCTGTGCAGCAGGTAGCGGCCAAAGGAGAGGTATTGAATAGCTATACAGCGACTGACATGCATGTTCCTGGTGGGAGTGTTTATTACCGGCTACAATCGATTGAAAAGAATGGCACTATCAACTATAGTAGCGTTATTTCCTTTAATAACGAAAAAGCACGGCCCTTTAATGTATACCCCAGCCTGATCACCGGCAATACAGCGGTTACGGTTACCTGCCCGGTCACCAGCCATACTTCTTTTATACGCGTGGTTGGTGTAGATGGCATAGTATTGAAAACAGTTCCTGTTTATGCAGGTGTAACCAAAACCCGTATTGATGTTACCAGCCTGGCAAAAGGCTCCTACTTCGTTGTTTTCACCAGCGACAACAATGTGATAACAACCCAGATATGGAAAGAATAATGTAACCGGGGGCGACGATTGATTTTTCAGGTAAAATTTAAATAGATCATATTAGAAAGCCCCTTCAAGTCATTGGATTTGAAGGGGCTTTTTGGTTCGATGCCGGTTCCGCATTGCTGCCATCGGCTTTCTATCAGATCTTGTTCATATAACCACGATCGGCAAATAAGATCAGCTCTTTGTCGCCCCGGCTGTCGCCATACGCTTCCAGTATATAGCTTTCCCGTGCCGGATATAAGGCAGATAACCTGTTCACTTTTTCAGGTCCATAACAGTTCTTCGATGCAAAGCGCCCCGTGATATACCCTTGCTGGTCTATTTCTATTTTTGTACCGATCACCGTATCGATCCCATTATTGATGCACCAGTAATGCAACCAGTTTTCTATAGAGGCGCTAACCACCACTACTTTGGCCCCATCATTACGATACCTGGTTATAAGATCACGTGCAGTTGGCCGCACCAATTTTTCAATGTGTTGTGTAAATTCTTTGCACTTTCCATCAAAACGATCAATATGCCAGCCTCTGTAAAACCAGCGAAATACCCTTTCTTTCGCTTTATAATTGGGGATCACGCCTAATTTATATAACACCAGTGTGGGCAGCAATAACAGAAAGCCACTCACCAAACGGGTTGCAGAATGGGTAAATCGTAAAAAAGCGAGAAAAGTATCAGAATGGGTTATAGTTCCATCAAAATCAAAAGCTACAATCGTTTCTTTTTTCATTAGCTTTCTTTTTGAATACATTCACCAATGATTCCCGGTAGGCTTTCCTTATTTAGTTTTGATATAGGATTCCAGCATGCTGAAAAATTTGCCAGGTTCATACGGCTTTACAGATTCGGGTATAAGTATCTCCGATTTCGAGGAAATGGGATTGAACACATAATATCCGGTATATTTTGCGCGATCAGCACTGTCTATACGCTGGTAGTTGATCTGGTATTTTTCCAACCGGTATGCCGTGCTTTTAAACACGCCTGTAACTAATGCTACCTCTTTGCCGCTGCTCTTCATCCAGGCATATTCGCTTCTTATTTGGTTTGTGATAATCAAATTAGACGCCATGCTGATCGCAAAAATAATGCATCCATTGATGGCGGTGAGTACAAAAACAAAATTATTCACAGAGGTCAACATTTTTGATAAGTACCCAGACCACTTGATAAAGATCATTAAGAGCACCGGCAGATACCACAATTGCGGAACATACCGGGCCAGCCAGCATTCCGGATTAAGGAAAATGGTAACAAGCAGGAATAAACACAATAGCAGAAATTCCCTTTTGTTCTTTACAGGCAATGTGAGTATATAAAGAATGAGTAAGAACGATACAATCAAAATACCCCCGAACAACGGCCCAAAACCACCGTATAAAACACTGCCGCTTTTGAAAACAGTGAATTCTTTCAACGACAGAAAAAACGGGATCTTTAATTCCGGCTCCGGCGCTACCAGTGCGCCATGCACGTTACCGGAACGGGAGAAATTGGCAATGAAGAACTTCGAAAACCTGTTCCTGTATTGAAAGGAAGCCGGAGAATTGGGTCCGGCCATGAAGTTGACCGAATGGGTTCCCAGCACCGGGTAAAAAATATGTTTGCCTGATTTAATATTAGTGTAATACGGATTGTTGGAGATCACAAAAATGGATAAACCCAATAGCAGCACATTGAATGCAACAAACTGGAATAGCCTGCTTAAACGAAACCTGATAAACAGCAAATAGGCTCCGGCAAAAAGCTGAAACACGCCCGCGTAAACCAATCCTGTAAATTTCAGATCGATACAGATGGCCAGCGTCAATAACCAGATGAACAACGAAAACCTGGCCTGCTTCAAATAAAGCAAAAAGGAAAATATGAGGATCAGAAAAATTGAAGCTAATTGACCATCTATCAGAAACGTAAAGTTTTGCGTGGAAATAATTGGATTAATGACCAGCAAAAGGGTAAATACAAACCACAATATTTTTTTGCCCGGGAACAGGTGTTTGAAATAGGAGAATGCCAGAAGGCAGGCAGCCGTAACCAGCATAAGACCTGAAACCTTACCTGTCTCAATTTCTCCGGTACATTCAAAAACAGCAGCCCCAAATTTTTCAAAGGCTTTGGGATAATACGTAACA
This sequence comes from Niastella caeni, assembly GCF_004834005.1. GTDB lineage: Bacteria > Bacteroidota > Bacteroidia > Chitinophagales > Chitinophagaceae > Niastella > Niastella caeni. Next base: position 834,245 of record NZ_STFF01000002.1, on the reverse strand, counting down.
AAAATGTTTGTAGATTCCGTGTGAAGGGGATTCCAGCCGTGGGCCAATTCATCGATCGCCTGCAAATGATATGTTTGACCGTCATAGGTGTTGTCCCAAAATAAAACCGACAGCAATGTAAGCAGCAGCAATATTGCCAGGAATGCACCAATATTAAGAATAGTATCGGTAAATACCGGTTTTGACTGTTTTTTATAGTCAATAAAAAAACCTGCTACTGCAACAGCCAGTAACGACAATACGCAACTGTACTGCAATAACCAATAGCTATTGAATAAGAAACTAATGGACGTTAAAAGCAGAATAGTAAAATAGCAAGCGATAAGATAAAATGCAACCTGAATTATATTGATCCTTTCGAAAATCTTAGAAAAGGCCGTTGTCATAGTATATGAATTTATAAACCGATAAGAACCAAAGAGTCAAACAGACTAACAGGAATTTGTCTTCTAACAGCAGCTTGACCGGATCACCAGATTTTTTATTAACGAATACTGTGTACAGGTATTTTGATAAGCCAAGGATCACGAAAATATCAGACAGATAAAAATATTTACTATAGTTATTGACCACCCAGTCAGAAACAGAATACACGATATATATAAATACCAGCAGAGATGAGTTGATGGTAATGAGCGCATCCAGGAATATAATATTATAGTGCTTTGTATTTGTTCTGATGTTCTGCTCAGAATTCGCCTGCAACAACACATCGTCTCTTCTTTTACCAATGGCAATTAATGTGGCCAAAAAGAACACCGTCAATGCCAGCCACGGTGAAATGGTAATGTCGGTTATAGAACCGCCATAAAATAACCTGATCTCAAAAAATATAGCTATTGAATAAAATTCGATGATCAGCAAATGTTTGAGAAGAAACGTATAAAGCAAATTAAAGAACAGGTAGAACAATAACCATAACATAGCTATCTGATTGCTGAGCACCTGCAATGTGAGGAAAAAAGTACCGCCCAATAGCAGTAAACATATAATGATAGCTGTAGGAACACGCACTTCACCGGCAGCAATTGGCCGGCGTTTTTTTGTAGGATGGTTTCTGTCGGCGGATAAATCAGCCAGGTCATTAATAATATAAACGCAACTGCTCAGCAAACTGAACAACAAAATAGCCAGCAGCAGGTCTTCTGCAACCTGAAATGTTATTTTCTTTTTTCCAAAAAAGGATGGAAAAATAATTAATACGTTTTTTATCCAGTTATTTACCCTCAGTAACCTGAATAAGGTTTTGATCATTTTCATGAAATACAAATAAAACAGTACAATGATGTTACTGAAAAATTATCCACTTTATTGCCCTGATTGCACAATCCGTGCATGGTTCTATAATGTAGGTTGTATAGCACTAATCTCCCGCCACCAGTGCCTGCAGAAACTTATTAAGGAATCCTATTCAATATATTCTTAATAAGTTCGGAACGAAGATACAGAATTTCAATAAATTATCTGCGGATCCAATAATCATGAATGGGAGAACGCATTTTAACAAGGAACATTTACCTTTGAAGCAGACATAATAGATGTTTCTTCAATTAATTCTCATTACCTCAACATTTTTACTAATAGAATACTTTTCATAAACCTGTTGCACTAATGCAAAACGGTTTTCGGTAGCCGGGAATAATGTCCTCGATTCAGCATCCTCTCCCCTATCCCACGTCATATCAGCGCCATCCAATTCATTTTGATTGGCTATAAAAGGGAAAAGCGTCATTTTGTAATTGGTTATGTTAGTAAACAGTTGGCCTACAGTAATATTGTCATCAAAACTTTGCTCCAGAATTTTTTGAAAAATACTTTTATATAATACGAAAAATTGGACAGAATGAAAAGCGTTGATCCAAAACCGGTTTTTTGTTACAGGAATAGCTATACCAAATTCTCCAACTCCACCAGCCAGTATTTCGGTTCGCTGGTAAAAGGCCTCCATAATATTTTGCAGGAATTCTTCCTTTGAATAATAATCAGTGAATGTAAGATCATCTTTACAAATAATGATAACATCATCGCAATTGGCAATAGCCATTTCTACGATCTTTCGAATACTCAAATACCAGTTAACAGCGCCCATTTCGTTTTTATAAGCTTCTACAAGCGTAATGTCAAATTCACCCTTCCCCTTAAATTGCGCTTTTATATAATCTACGCTGCCAGGCCGTTCGGGCATACAAACAACATAAGTTGGAATAGTAAAATTTTCATACGTAGCTGAGTTGCTTTTAACTTGAACGCTTCTTTCGTTATTCCTATAATAATTGCAGATATAATTTATTGTTTTCGCTTTATTCGAACTATTGGCAAACAACCCATCTACTCTTCCTACAGAATTGTTCTTATCCGTTACATCGGAATAGCCAAAATCTTTTTGAACTGAAATAAAGGGAAACAGAAAAAACTTATTTTCGGCCAGTGAAGCTATTTTAAGATCAGTAACATCATCTTCTCTGAAATCGGCGTGCAATATGGTTGTAAAAAAGTGCCGGAAGATAACAGTAAATTGAAATCCGGAAAACTTATCTACCCAAAAAATACTCTCTGAAATAGCTAAAGCATCTGTAAACCAACTTACCCCTCCGCATAGCAGGTCGGCATTTTTTGCTCTTACATTAGCAATGGCGCTAAATAATAGTTCTTTAGAATAAGCATCGGTAAATTGATGATCATCTTCACAGATAATGATATATTCATGCGCTGAGTTCAGTTGTTTTTGTAAAATGGATTGAACCGTATTCCACAAACCCATGGCGCCTTTCTTATGTTCCTGGGCCTCTACAATGGTTACATCAAATTCTTCCCGCTGATTGAATTCTTTAAGGATGTGCTCCCTGCGTTCTATTCTTTTTTTTAGATTAATTACAAAAGTTGGTATGGCATTCATATCTCGGATGTTCTTTGTATTTAAAAATAATAACTAGCCCAGTTCCAATTGGTTTTTTACCAGCTCAAAATACCGGCCCTGATTTTTGGTTAATTGGGCATGGGTGCCCGTTTCTGTAATAACTCCTTTTTCCAGCACAACTATCAGATCAGCATTTTTAACGGTGCTTAACCGGTGGGCGATCACCAATACTGTTTTACCAACAAAATAATCAGCCAGGTTATTCATAATTGCCCGTTCGTTATTAGCATCCAGCGAATTGGTGGCTTCATCGAGCAAAATAATTTTAGGGTTTTTATATACCGCCCTTGCTATGAACAATCGTTGTTTTTGGCCGCCACTTAACTCTATGCCTGTTTTTCCCAGTAAAGTATTATGCTTAAGCGGCAGCGATTGTACAAATTCGTCTAAACAAGCCAGGCGCAGTGCCTGGTATACGCTGTTTAAATTAATGTTCCTGTCGGTCATGGCTATATTCTGGGCTATGGTGGCGTTATAAATGTATCCACCCTGCATTACCACCCCACACGCTGCCCTGAGTTCTTCGGTATTGATATTTTTTAAATTGATATCATCTATACATATCGCCCCATTTTGCGGTGTGTAAAATGCCAGCAATAATTTCATGAGTGTGGTTTTACCACTACCGCTGGTTCCTACAATAGCAGTTATTTTTCCTTTGGGAATAAAAAGATCGATATTCCTGAGCACATAGGGATTATGCGCGCCCGGGTATTTAAAAGAAAGCCCTTCTATTCTAAATCCGCTTTTGAAATGGACCGGAAATGGCATTTTGTCTTCATTGTTCTCATTATCCTTCAATTGGATCTCGTTCAATCTTTCAAAACTGGTTTTTGCATCCTGCAGGTCCTGAAAAAAAAGCATCAGGTCCTGCACAGGCACCGCTAACTGGCCTACGATGTAGCCAATACTTAACATAACGCCAAAGCTGATCTGTTCATTGATCACCCAATATGAACATAAAAATGTAATGAACAGGCTTTTGAGCTGATTGATGGTACTTACGCCGTATTGCTGTAAACCTGTTAGTTTTAGGCTACTTAGCTTAAACCCATAGAGCTTTTGTTGCATTTCGCTCCATTTAATTATTTTGTCATGCTGGGCATTGTTAAGCTTGATTTCGGTCATACCCCCAATAAGGTCGTTCAGGTAGTTCCTTTCCTCCACGGCAAGGCTAAACCGGTGGTAATCGAGCTTTTTTCGTTTATTTAAAAACAAAAAGAACCAGATAACGGAGATCCCGGTAAACAAGAGAAAACTGATCACAATGTACCTGTCTAACCAAAAGAATTGAATGATATATACGGCCATCAGCAACAGAGAGAAAAAAAAGTTGACCAGTTTGGTGCCCAAAAATGTTTCAATACGTGAGTGGTCTGTTATCCGCTGATGGATATCTGCATTGGTTCTGCTATCAAAAAAAGAAATAGGCAACCTGAGCAGTTTAGCAAGAAAATCGGAAATGATGCCTGTACTTAATCCCGTACTTAATTTTGCCTGAATAAGGCTTTTGATGTAATTGGTGAGGGTAAGCGCGCCAAACAATACGAACTGGAAGATCAGCACTTTCCAAATAACAGGTATGTTCTTTTTCTCCACCCCGTTATCTGTCATATACTGAATGGTCTTCGGTATCACCAGGGAAATCAAAGCGGCAATAAGCATAATGAAAACAAGCGCCAGCATTGACCGGGTATGGGACCTTAAATAGTTCCTGAAATGACGGAATATAGAAAGCTGATCTTTTCCAGGGCTGCCTTCTTTCTTACCCTGCCCGCCGTTTGGCTCTAAAAATATAGCAACGCCTTTTTCTCCCGGGCCTTTCCATTCTTTAATAAATTCTTTTTCCTGCAAAATGATCATTCCATAACCAGGATCGGCAATCGTGTATTTACCCGCTTTTATTTTTTGCAGAACAACATAGTGATTATTGCGCCAGTGCAAAATGCAGGGCAATGGCAGGTTATTTTTAAGATAATCGACGGTAGTAAGGAACACTCCGGCGCTTAACCCGGTTTCACCTGCTGCCTGCACCAGTTCTGCCGTGCTGGTGCCATTCCTTGTGGTATGGCACAGGTCCCGCAACTGGTGCATACTGGTTTTAATACCATAGTATGTGGCGATCATTTTTAAACAGGCGGGCGCACAATCCATCGAATCGAGCTGCTTTTGAAATATACGATTAAACATTTTCAGCGTTTGAAAAACCCGAAATAAATAAGTGTAATATCCAACTCTGAGTTTCCGAGGGTTGATCCATCGTGAAAACAGTTATCGGTTGGCGCTATGTAATATTGATAGGGCTTTTGTTGTATCCGTAATACCGGATAATCGGGAAAGTGCCTAAAAAAATAGCTGGAGATATTGCTTATATTGATGTTGTGCGCCCTGATGTCTATTTTCTTTTTCAACATATTCAATGCCTGTATCATCGACAGGTTCACAAACAGGAATCCCCTTGCTTCTTTTCCCAGGTTAATGGAAATTCTGTTACCAAATTTATGGGCTGTATGCACTGTCATTTTGGTTCTACCATCGTTATGGATGCCCATATATTGTACATCCTTTGGATGATATCCTTTGGGCAGCTTTGTAGTTTCGCAGGCCACCATTTCAAGGTTTGGTAACTGGGTACCTATACAGTTAAAATAAAAAGGCTTATTATCTGAAAAAGGCGATAAAAATGCATGCATTTCATTGCTAACAGCTTTCACTTTACCGGCATCGCGATAAAACTTTTCAAACACTTCATCCCTGCTTTTTGAACCGGCCAGGTCCAGTTCCCTGAAACTATTCTTCAGGTGCTCAGGAAGCTCTCCCAGGTAAACGGTATTGTAACTATTGCATTCATCCTTTGGCTGCAATTGCTTTATTTCAGCCGGGGTCAGGCTTCTCCAGTCACGTTTTACAACATAGGCCTCCTCTTCATACTGGGGGCGAAAATGTAAATTCTGAAAATGTACCATCTCGGCTAACTGTTCAGTATGAAAAACCGTTCCTGAATTTATTTTTACCGAATCATAGCCTTCCTGCAATTGATTGTTTATAGTAATACCGTTTATTAATCTCATACTGTATTATTAAAACCTGAAAAAACCAAAATACACCATTATAATATCCAACTCTTTCGTTCCAAAAGTAGATCCATCGTGTAGACAATTATCTGTAGGTGCTATATAGTATTGATAGGGTTGTTGGGTAACTTTTATTACCGGATAATCAGGGAAGCAGCTAAAAAAGTACTTGGAAATATTAATGATGTCGATCCGATGTTTTTTTACATCGATCTTTTGTTTCAACATATTAAAAGCCTGCTGCAGGGTCAGGTTCACAAACAGAAAGGAACGGGCTTCTTTACCCAGGTTAATGGTGAACCGGTTACCTGATTTATACAACTGGTTCAGGGCAACATATTTTGTTCCATCATTATGAATACCCATGTATATTTTGTCTTCTTCCTGAAAACCATTGGGCAGCCGGGTGGTATCGCTGGCCACTACTTCCAGGTTGGGTAAATTAATTCCTAAGTAGTGGAAATGAAATGGCTTGCCTTCAGATCTGGGCTGCAAAAATTCATTTATTGCTGTATTGATCTCGGCCGTGGTCGCTGCCGCATTCCTGAACCTGGTGAATATTTCTTCACTGTTCCTGCATTCATTGAGTTTCAGCGATTCGAATAAACGTCTCATGTGCTCAGGAATATTTCCAATGTAAACAGTATTGGCATCCGTTCTTTTACCAGAGGGTTTCAGCAGTTGGGTTTCCTTTGTTTCCAGCGGCCGCCAGTTCCTTTTGGGAATAAAAGCGTCTGCTTCAAAGGAGGGGACAAAAGAATGATGGCCGTATTCAACCCTGGGAATTTCTACCTGGTTAATTGGCAATACCCCGGAGTTTATTAAAATGTCATCATTGCCTGTACTGCAATCACTATAAAGCATTATACCTTTTTTTATTTCCATAACATACAATTTTATCCGGCCATGTCGAACAGGCCTGTATAAACAATAGTTACATCAATTTCGTTTTTACCAAGCGTGGTAGCATCATGAAAAAAATTATCTGTGGGGGCTATATAATACTGATAGGGCTTCAGCGCCAGTTTTACCACCGGGTACTCAGGAAAATGTTTGAAGAACAGGTACCCTATATTATTGCAATCTATGCTGGCATCAGATAAACCGGTGCATTCCCTGATCATTTTCACAACCTGTAACATAGACAGATTTATAAAAGCGAGGTGCCTGGTTTCCCGTCCCAGATTAATAGAAATGCGGTTGCCCGATTTGTAAGCCGTATACGGTGTAAATTTCCTGCTCTGGTCGATGTGCAATCCTACGTAAATAAATTTTTCACGCACATAATGACAGGTGGTGGTATCCCGGTTTGGCAATGCACGGGTTATGCGGTGAAATTTGTAATTGCTGGTTGATGAACAATTTTTTAGAAAGGCATGCATACTTTTATTGATCTGCTTTACTTCTTCTTCTTTATTTCCGAAAGCAGGCAGTATTTGATCTACAGAAGTACATGCATGCAGGTTCAATTCCTCAAAAGAAGCTTTCAATTGCGATGGAATGTTTCCTACAAAAATGCTTTTCCGGAAGTCTGCTTTTTTGCTGTGCGTAAATAACAGGCTGGATTCCTTATCGTGTAGCTTTCGCCATGAAGTTTTAGGAATATAGGAACCGGAAAGATAACTCAATCCTGAATTTTCCGTAGGCACCATGGTGCCATCGTTTATAGTTACCTGATCTGCCATATCGCTCAGATCACTGGATAAGCGGATACCTTTTTTTAATTGCATAAAAGATCGGGTTGTTTGAAGGATGTTAACTTTTGTTTCAGGGAACTGCTGATCGTAATGTCAGGCGCTTTTTTTAGTTCCTGCAGAATTTCTTCAAACGATACCTTTTCTATTCCACTATTACGGGCAGCATCATATGGCAGGCCATTAATAAGATCGTTTTGAAGGAAACTTATTAACCGGATAATATCCCTGCAGTAAATGGTTGGGTTATCAAAACCGTTCTTATTGGCAAAACGGTTTCCTAAAAAGCCGCCGCCGCAAAATTCATAAACCGGGCAGTTCAAACATTTTTCGCAAACCATCTCGTGCGAATGGTAGTATACATCAAACACCCTGTCGCCGAAGATATCTTCAATGCCGTGTGAGTGAACATTAAAATGATTCCGGGTAATACCTTCATAACAGGCCCGCAGCGAATCGGCCACCTCTATAGCTCCATTTGTTTCTATGATCAACACACCGTTTGTTTGTAAGCCGAAAGCCTGGTTTCCTATATGCTCATCGCCAAGCAAGATCTGCAGCAGGTTTTCAAACAATTTTATAGCCGGCCGTTGTTTGTCATTTTTCCATAAAAGGAAAAGCTCTATCAACCAGTTGGCAAAAGGGGTGTAATCATCATCATCCAATTGTTCAGGCGCCATGCCTTCGGGAAGCCGGTCGTAATGACCATCTGGGAATAGCAGGTTTAAACTTTCAATACCCAGGTTTTTCATTTCCTCATAATATTCCCTGGCGGGAATACGGAGGTTCAATACACTTAAGATCCCCATAAGGCCATTGCCTATTCCCTGGCGAACGGCCCGGGCTACCTGGACATACGAACCTTTTCCATTATGAAATACCCGGAAGGCGTCGTGGTATTGTTGGGGCCCGTCGATACTGATCCCTACTTTCACGTTATGGACCTTCATCCATTCGTACCAGGTTTGATCTAAGTTTACGCCATTCGTTTGAACAATAAAACTGAATGAAATACCGGGCGCTTCATTTTTGAAGATGGCCAAACAACTTTCAAAGTATTCCCGGCCCAGCAAAAGGGGTTCTCCACCATGAAAAACAATTTGCATGCGCCTGATAGATGCCGCCTGGCCGTAACTATGAAGGCGCTTTGCCAGGGCGGTCACCGTATCCAACGACATGTATTTAGGTTGATCTTTGTAGGTAGTATCACCTAAGTTATACATATAACAATAGGAACAATTCAGGTTGCAACGACTTGCACTTTTTAGTACAAAACAGGTTACTCTTTTCATTGTCTGCACATTTGACTGATAAATGAAATGACCGTTTGGATTTAGCTGGACATAAATAACCAGCTTCCTCAACTACCGGTTGAAGAACAGGCAACAAGGAAACTGGCTATTGTCAATTTTTGTTAAAGCGCAACTCTCAGGAATGGATCAAATCTGTCGTAAGCAACAACATCCTCAGTTCCGCGCAACAAATTCATGGGTGAAGCCACGTTACAACCAGAACCAGCAGCACCGCCAAAAATGGCTTTGTAAAGGTCCAGTTGTTCGTTCTCCGAAGCTTCAATGGCTTTTTGGATGATGCTCTTTTGCGCAGCATCCGTTGCGATCTTTACTTTTTTTTTCATAAAAAAGTTTTTGATTCTGTTAAAGCGGAGCTCTCAGGAATTGATCTGTTTTGTCGTAAGCTACAGCATCGTCGCTTCCGCGCAACAAATTGATGGGTGCAGCAACGTTACAATTAGAACCAGCAGCACCGCCAAAAATGGCTTTGTACAGGTCTAGTTGTTCGTTCTCCGAAGATTCAATGGCTTTTTGGATGATGCTCTTTTGTGCTGCATCCGTTGCGATCTTTACTCTTTTTTCCATAAATAATGTTTTTAGTTTAAAAAATAGCCAGCCTATAGGGTGTGGCTTTCACCCTCCCATTTATGTACATTAAATGAAAGCAAATTTGTATTACTCCACGCCGGTACAAGGCGCTTCTGTGGGTACTATGTTATATGATCCGGCTCTTGATATTTTCAAATTCAGTATCCCTGTCTCTTTTTTTCTTTACGGTTGATTTTCCAAAATTATAGCTAAGAATAAATGCCAAACTGCGGGTATCGTTATAATAATGCTGTTTTAACAACAGGTCGCCTGCCTGAACCCGGTATACATCTTTATTGCTTCTGAACAGGTCTGTTGCCGAAAGGGTAAAGCTGAAGGCGCCTGCCGATTTCCTGATCCGCAATTCCGTATCGAGCCGGTTACCTACCCTGGTATTAACAATGGTAAAAGGAAAGGTATTATTGGCTATCAGGTTGCCCGTTAACCGCTGCTTTTTTGAAATGGTAAATGTTTGATTGGTTGAAAAGCTTAATAGAAATGACCGGTTATCAATGGAAATATTACTGCTATACTTCCCTTTTGATACAATATAACCCGTTAATACAGTGGCAGACAATTGCCACCATTTCTTCAGTTGGTTGTAGTATATAACCGCTCCTGAGTAACTGTATTTGTTACCGTAATTAGTTTTTTTATTTATCACAACGCCCGCTGAATCTTCAAAAGGCAGCGCGTAGATCTCGTTGAGCGTTTGGCTTGCCGCCAGTTGAAAAATATAGCTACCTTTTCCGGCATTCAGTGAATGGCTGAGCTCTTCCCGGTAATATTTAGAAGGCGATAAAAAAGGATTCCCTTCAAAATAAGCTTTATTAGTGGTATAGGTCCTGAAGGGATTTACATCCCAATAGCCCGGCCTTGTTATGCGGCTCGATACCGCCAGCGTATATGTTTTTTTCCCGGAGGTTGTATATTTCAGATAACCGGTTGGAAAAACATTGACATAATTCCGGTTTACTACCTTTTCTCCTTCCAGGTATCCTTTGGCAATGGTATTCTCAAGGCGGGTTCCTATCTGGTACGCCCATGTACCATTTATCTTTTGGTTCAGTTGTACATAAGAAGCATTAATATTTTCGTCGTAGGAAAATAAATTACTGCGCGAAAAGTCCTTTGCCCAGGAATTACCTCCTACATAGTTTTCAAAAACAAGATCGTTATCGATTTGTGAGAAGGAGGACCTGATGCCAAAATCAATATTGACACCGGAGCTGAGGGGCCAGTGGAAATCGGCTTTGAACGATTGGTTCTTTACATGCTGCGGCGCGGAACTTCTAAAATAGTCACTTATGTACAACGGATCATAAGTTGCCGCATCCAATGCGTTTGTTCTACTGAGCGAAGTATTCCTGGAAGTATAATTCAGTGCGTCGAAATCGATATTTAACTTTTTTCCGTGCGTATCGAGCCTGCCTTCATAATTCAGGTTCAGCGAATAAGTATGTGAATTCAACTTATCTGTATTTTCTGAATGACTGAGAGAGTCATATCCTGCATAATGATCGTGGCTGCCGGCATTGCGCCTCTTGCGGTCATCATTGCCCGAATAGTCCATTATCAGACCGGCAATATGGTCTTTGTTAAACTGGTAATCAATGCCCAGATTGGCGCCAGCCGATAAGGAACGATTTAAACCGTCAGCGGTGATACGCCTGCTTAACGGTATTTCATTGCCAGGCTGCTGAAAATATACATTATGATCAGATTCTGGTTTTCTTCGCCTGTTAACCAGGTAGCTGCTTGAATAAAGATCCCACTTACCACTACGATTGTTAAAAAAAACATTTGCGCTTTGCGAATTGGTGGCGGTTTGCCTGTCGGTTAAGCTTATGCTTCCGTCGAGGCCATCTTCTTTTTTCTTTTTGGTAACAATATTCAGGATACCGCCTCCCCCCTCGGCATCGTATTTACTGGAGGGGGTAGTGATTACCTCAATGGCTTCCAGGTTATCTGCAGGCATGCTGCTTAAATATGATTTCAACGCAGTACCCGAAAGCACTTTCTTTTTATTATTGATATACACCGCAACGCCCGAAGTTCCGCTGATCCGGATGCCGCCGTCGGAGGAAGTGGTTACCAGAGGCGTTTTTTCAATTACATCCCAAATATTATTTCCTACAACCAGCTCGGTGCCCGTCACATTGAACCGCAACCTGTCTAAATCCATTTGTATCAGCGGCTTCTTACCGGTAACCTCCACCTTTTGCAACATTTTCTCATTATCCAGATGCAGGTTGATGGTAGTGTCGGCCCAAAGGTGCACAGGTATACTGGAGTCTTTGTAAGAACTGTGACTGATCAGTAAATGATAAGCTCCCTTTTGAATATTTTGGAAGCGGTAATGCCCGGTGCTGTCACTTATTGTGGTAGCAATGAGGGATTTGCCCTGACGAATACTTACAGCAATATATGGAAGGGGTTGCCTGTTTTTATTAGCTATATTACCGGTAATGGTTAACTGAGCAGTTGCTAACTGGCACAGTATTGTAAGGAAGAGAGTTGCTAAAGCCATTAGCCTGCACTGAGAAGAAAAATGATAATGGCAGAAAGCCGGCTTTGTTAACAATTTCATATAGTAATAAGGTTTGATCTTACTCATTGATCTGACGTACTCTTTAAAAATAATAAATTTCAGAACATATATTTCCCGACATCGTCATTTTTATTTTCTAACGGTATGGCATATACATTAATGCTACATATTTAAAATCCAGAAACTGTATTTACCAAACTTAGCTTCATCCTGCCACCAGGTATCTCCGGTAAACCAACGTAAATTTTTCATGCCCGCCTGTGATTGTACAGGACATATAACCTCCTTTCCGGAACGTTGTGCTAAAAATGTAGCAGTTTCAGGAAGCACAACAGTTATATGGCCAGCCTCAGATAATACGTTCCTTTGGGCTACAATAATTCCTATAGTCCCTTTATTTGCTAAAGATTGCATTTTAGTTAGATCATATACCCGTTTCCATCCAAAACAGGCGCCATAGGAAAGAAACCAATCGGCCAAAGAATTACAATTCATTTCAAAAATAGTCTTTGCATATACCACAGGCACCTTTAATCCATTCTGAATTGTAAGAATTGATTCTTCATTCCACCATACCCTGGGTAGATATGCCCCTAAGCACCTGGCCACATCATAAGCATAAATATTACAGTAAGTACTTTTTCCTTGCATAGCATACCGCCGGCTTTCTTCTACATCTAGCCATTCAATAACGTTGTATATATACTTTTTCCTGGCATCGGCAGACCTGATCTTTTTTAAATTATCCTTAGGCATACCTTCTTCACTTAATGGGTGCGCCCAACGACGATCAGTTCTGGCATTAATTGCATTATTTGTTGAAAGATCAACCCGAAGCAATTCAGACAAGGGGTTAATACGAAATGCATTTTTAATCCTTGAGATCATATCATCAACTTTTTATCATTTTAAAAATGTAGCTAATGAATCTGAATCAATATTGATCCAGTGTTTTAAAAATTATACCGCGGCCCTTCAGGTAAAGTATTAACGCCCGAAGTTTTTCAGTTTCCTCCGCTTTTCCAGCGAAAGCCATTCCCCTTCTAAAAGCCCGGTCGTGCATTAGTAATACGATCTTATCTTTCTGCAGCTTCAGAACTTTTCCGGCCACCTGCTCCCAGGTTTCTGTGAGCCGGTCTTTCAATACGTTCTCATTTGCATACATGTCTATATCGAAATTCATCAATCGGGAATCCGGGTTATCTTTACCATTCCTGCAGTACAGGTCTTCCTTTAGCTGTAGCGCCTCGTTATAAAAATCAAAGTTCATTTCCCATTCAACATCCCATCCAAATACCTGGTACCCTATATCAAATAATTTCGTTGCCCACCTGCCGGTTTGTTTACCAGGCAGTTTACTAACAAGGTCACTACCGGCATCGCCTGTCTTCTTTGAATAGACCCACGAGTTACTACCCGGCAGCCTGGCCAATTTTACGGTTTTACGAGTTACATGAATATCATTACCATTTGCCCTGAAATTATCTCTGAGTTCCTGCAAATACCACCTCAGCTCATCTTCGTTCTTTTCAAAATCCTGTAGAACAGTTAAACATTTCCAAGTATCATCCACACAAATGCCTTCTTCATAATATTTTCTGTATTCATCGTTTCCATGATAATAACTATGATTACCAATTGAATGATTCTGGTATATTTCATTCAGAAGCCACATACATTTGTGGCGGTCCTTTTCATATGCGTTAAATAAATGTTTCCCGATCAGGTAAAAAGTGGCGGGCACATTCGTTTGTTTCAGTATGCTCAATACTTCCTCTGTTCCAGCCTGGATGCCATCATCAAAAGTCAGATATACTTCTTTTTTAACAGTCATTGCATTTGAACGTTATCGTAATTGTAGTTGGTAAGTATAATAGATCCTGATTGACAAATAATCTCTATATCATGTAAGATCTTCCCCGATTCCTCATTCGTAATAATTCCCCGCGTCATTAACCCGTTAGTTAACCATTGTACATATTTTTTAAGATTCGTAAACAATTGAGCGCTCTGCGCTACTAATGCTTCATAAAAATGAATAGGGCGGGGAATAATGTACATCATTATAATAAACTCTATCATTGATAAGTCAAGCGGTGATTTTTTAAAGTAAAACATAGCCGCTTCCTTAATTCCATATACGTTTGGGCCAAACTCTATAATGTTCACATATATTTCAAGCAACCGGGATTTAGAGATCTTGAAATAATTTTCTATAAGTAATGACAAAATAATTTCTTCTACTTTTCTGTAAATATTTTTTTCATGGTTTAAAAATAAATTCCTGGCCAATTGCATGGTAATTGTACTACCCCCCCTTTTAAATTTCTTTGCGATCATATTTGATACAATGGCACGGCCAATAGCCAGAACATCAATGCCCTGGTGATAATAAAAGTTTGGGTCTTCGCAAACAATAATTATACTGAGCAGCTTATCCTGGAAATGTTCTATTTCCATAAAATTACTATGCGGATCGCCCACTATTATTTCCCTTAAGAAAACATGGTCCTTATAAATTTTGTGAACAAAGGGTTTGTCTAAATATGATAAATCGAACCCGCCATAATCCTTTATTATTAAATCATTTTTTAAAATATTGATATCAAAGAAATGTTGCAGTGGATCGCTCATGGAAAATATCAATCGAAATCTAACCAACAGGGTTCCCTCAGTCGTAATACTTCTGATAGCTTTATTGTGAAAAGCTGGAAAAGAATTTTTAAATAATTCAACGTCTATCTCAACATGAAATACAAGCCTCAAAAAATCTTTTTCTCCTGTATCGTGACTGAATTGAAAAGCGAAAGGTATTTGATTGATGTTACCCCCCGATTCTTTGGTTACTACAAATGAAGTTGGTGTGAAATTGATATGTACTTCTACATCAAAGTTGTTAATTAATAAAGGCGTGGCGCCAATTGCCGGGTGGTGAATACAGAGGTCAGTGATCCTACATTCCCCTCTTATAGCTTTGCGTTTTTGATCTGTGTCGTTTTGAGTAAAGGAAAAGTTTAAATGTGTAAATGAAAAGGGAGCCGGGCAATTGCTCACCGGAAGATCATTGCTGTCAATCGTAACAATTACTGATTTTTCGCTTTTATTAACTGCAACCTCTACAAGGTATTTATTTATATTCTTTTTGAAAGAAGTTTCCAGATCTGCTTTTATTAAATTATTGGAAACGCTGAGAATACTGCCGGCAACAACAATTTCCAGTTGCGGAAACCGGATCTTTACTTCCCGGATCATTAATCGTTCCGGGAAAAAAAGGAAAAATGCATTAATGAACTTCTCATATTTAGGATAGAGTTCGCGCTCCCACTCTTCCCTGACCTTTTTGGTATTTGAGGATACAGGATCGTTTGCACTAATAGCATCTTTGCTTAAAGAACGACAGGTTATTTCAAGTTTATCAAGTTGAACCTTTATTGCATTCTTAAGTGTTCTTTCTTTTATTAACGTCCAGAAATTAAGGAATAGCTCTAATCGCCGGATCTCAATTTCGACAACTGATCTTTTAATGGTAATATTTCTTATCTCATAACGGGCAAGCCCCTTTATCTTCACTTGTTGAACCTGGAGCCTAATATTGTACCTGAGAAATAACCTGTTTATATTGTTATTTCTAATTTTATCGATCCACCTGATCCGTTTAAAAAAGGTGGTCACTATTATTATAAAAAGATTTTTCATCACTTTATTTCAATACTGTCAATATTATTGTGGATCACACGCCCAATTCCAATTGATTTCTGACCAATTCAAAATAATTTCCCTTATTAGTTACCAACAGATCATGATGACCCTGTTCTACAATACGCCCTTTGTCCAAAACAATAATCTGGTCGGCGTTCTTTACGGTGCTTAAACGGTGTGCTATAATAATAACCGTTTTACCATGAAAAAATTCATTCAGATTTTCCATGATCTGTTTTTCATTATTGGCATCTAAACTGCTCGTAGCCTCATCAAAAAACAGGAAATCAGGATTCTTATAAACAGCCCGGGCTATCAATACTCTTTGCTTCTGCCCACCGCTTAACTGGATGCCAACAGACCCTACTTTTGTATTATATCCCATGGGTAAGTTTACAATGAAGTCGTGTATACAAGCCACTTTTGCAGCATATGTAATTCTGTCTTTATCTATAGCCTCATCTGCGATCGCAATATTTTCAGCAAGTGTACCGGCAAAAATATGTCCATCCTGCAGCACAGTTCCACATTGCTTTCTCCATTCCTCGCTGTGTATGGTTGACAGGTTGCTATTATTAAGTTTGATATGCCCTTCAGAAGGATTATAATAAGACAATAAGAGTTTCAACAACGTGGTCTTTCCACTTCCACTGGCGCCCACAATGGCTGTTATTTTATTTTTAGGAATCGTAAATGAAACATTCGTCAATACAAACGGGCTAAACGATCCTGGATATTTAAAGGTAACATGCTCAAGCGCTATTTTATTAATGTTTGTCGGCGCAGGTGCTTTATTACCTGCATTTTCGTCTTTTTCCGAATATACATCGTTGATCCTTTTTTGGGCGATATCTGCATCCTGCGCATCTCTTATATAGTTCACAAGATTATTAACAGGATAAGCTAATTGTCCCAAAATATAAGAGATGCTTAATAGAGCGCCAATAGTTAACTCTCCTTTGATAATTAAAAAAGCACAAATGGCAATAGCAATAAGTTCCTTAAACTTCGAAAGAAATGACATCCCGATATTCTGATACATATTCAGAAAAAGCGACCTGAGTTGTAATTCATTTAACTTTTTTTGAAGATCTGTAAGTTTGGTGATCATGGTATGCTGCGCATTGTTAATTTTTATTTCGGGCATATTCATGATGAATTCATACAAACTATTGCTGTTCTCTGATTGTCGTAAAAAAAGCGAATACTCCAATACTCTTCTGGCCTTTAAAAAAAAGGTCACCCACACTATGGAAACAGCGCTTAGCAAAAAGAAAACAAGAAAAATATATTTATTGATGTTGAACAGGATCGTAATAAAGGCAATGATGTTTAGAACACCTATCACCATTGCAATAGCCCGCCATGTTAAGAAGGTTTGGATCTTAGACTGATCTCCCAATCTTTGTAACGTATCGGTATTCATGCGGGTATCAAAATATTTTATTGGAAGCCGCATGATCTTGTAAAGAAAATTTTGCTTCAGAGAAATACTAAGCCGGAAGTTGAGTTTGGTAAGCACCAGATCGCTAAGCAGTTGAGATACAAAATTTCCTAAAAAAAGCCCTAATTGAGCCAGCAGCAATACCCATACAATATGCAGTGACCCAGTGCCTATACCTTTGTCTATTGTTTGCTGAAAAATGACAGGGATTGCCCAGTTTGCCACCAGGCCTGTTATCATCAATAATATAGAAAAAACATATCGCCACTTATATTGTGAAATAAATTTAAAAACAGATTGCAGGAATTCCTGGTTATAAAACTTTATGCGGGGGACAGGCATTGGTTCCACAAACCCTGCTGAAGCAGGTTGCATTAGTATGGCTACCCCTTTTGAATTAGCCCCCATCCAGCCTTTCATCAGGGTTTCTTCATCTAACTTTATTTTACCGTAACCGGGGTCTGCAATGTAATAGGTTGTATTGCCCCGATGGTTTGCAATATCATATAAAACAACAAAATGGCTTTGCTTCCAATATAAGATCAGGGGCAATGGGGCTGCTGTCACTTCTTCTACAGTTAACTTTACGCCAGCCGCCTCAAATCCCATTTTTCTGGCGCCTCCTAATATATCCTGAACAGCAACACCCATTCTGGTAACAGGGCAAAACTGTTTAACATCTTTTACAGTATACCTTTTTTTATAGTACGATGCTACCATTGCCAGGCAGGCTGGTCCACAATCAGAACCTTCTAATTGGGCAAAGAAGGTTAGCTTGTTTTTACGCCTCAATAATTTCATCCACTTTGGTTTTAACAATTTGCATTTTTTTGTTTTCATCTCCATGATGAACGCAATAGTCAAGGCCAGAAGCAAGGTGTTCCATTGCATGCTGTGAACAGCCGCCATTACACAGTGGCATTATTTTGCAACTTAAGCAGGGCTTATTGTTAAATTTTGCACTCATCCTTCTTTCCAGGTAATTATTTTCCCATACAAGGGTTCCATCATCGCTTAGATAGCCTGCTCTTTTTATAGTGGTAAAATCTCTTGCTGTACATTTAAAAAGATCGCCATTATAGTTAATGACCGCACTATTACGTTTATCGGCATAGCAGGAGTTTTTGACGTTGTTGGGAGAATAGGTGCTTGTAACGTTTACACCGGCATCTGTGATCTTATTAATATTATCATCAATAACGTCAAAGGTATTGTCGATCTTATCGTCTTGCCATACCCTTTGATAATCCATTAACAAGTTTCTTTGTTTAATATCTTTTGGCAGATCATTAAACTCATCCGCAATTTTATGTGTACCAATTATATTTTTATCTGTATAGTTGATGCGCAAGCGTACAGGAAAATTATTTGAAATGAGCAGTTTTACATTTTTTATAATCTCCTCATAAGACCCTTTATTTGCACTAACAAACCTAACCAGGTCGTGTTGCTCTTTGTACCCATCTAAAGTGATCTGAAATCCACAGGAAATACCTTTATTTTTAAAGTAAGCAATGAATTCGTCGTTGATCAAATAGCCATTCGTTGTAAAATAAATACTCGGCTTAAGGCCATTGGCTCTACAGGCATCTACATAAGTATCAATAATAGGGATTACTTCTTTTTTAAAATAAAGCAAAGGTTCTCCACCAAAAAAGGAGAGCGTAAATACTTTTATTCCTTCTTTATTAGCCGTTTTATTAATGAACAGGTTTATTTTTTTGATCATTTCGGCGTTAAGACGGGAATTCTTAACATGCGTTTCATAACAATACCAGCATTTGAAATTACAGTTCATGCTTGGGTTAATTGTCAATAAAAAACTATCCGTATTTTCATCATATTTTTTAACCAGCTTTTTCACCTTATCAACCTCATCGATATTGTTCTCAATAATAAACTCCTGCTTTATAAGATAATTGTAAAAAGTAGGGTGCACCTCATTCAGCGCATCAATATTTTCATTCAATGCAGCCTGCAGAATATCTTTCAACGTTTCTTCAAGAAAAATAACTTTTTGAGTGAAAGAGTTATATAAGGCAAATTTTCCTGAATGAGGAATAATTGCGTTAAACTGACTGAATTTCATAGATCTACTTTTATAGTTTGTTTATATTTTCCCAATCTGGCGTAGAAGAAGCAATAATTGCTGAGTACCAGCAATTATTGCTTCTCTTTTTTAATGACTTCCACATCCGGCTACACAATTGCCACCGGAGCAGTTAGTGTTATGACAGCTTATCAGGTTAGAAGCAGCAGTATCTCCGCCACCCATGATAAAGTTTCCTTCAAAGGCTTCAGAAAAACCACTGATCAATTGTCCTTCTGCATTTTCTGTGAGCTGTTCAAATTGCTCGAAATTTAATTTTTTCATTGTTTAAAAGTTAAATGGTAAATAATCCCTACTCTGTTTAATATGGGCTTTTCGGGAATCGCCCTTCTTTATGCATAAATAATTTTAGTTAGTTTACCCTGTTTCGGATATCCTCATTGGCAGAAGATCTGTTTCCGACCGTCTTTAGTTTATTGTTCCCAAAATTGTATCTGATCTTAAACGCAACAGCCCTGTTATAAGCATTGCCGTTAAGTTCATTTTTCAATAGCAGGTAATTGGGGTATAAACGATAATTCAATTTTGAACTGCCATTATACACATCATTAAAAATCAGATTAAACGAGAAATCTTTAATGACTTTTCTAACTTCTATATAAAGGGAAGACACACTATTAAGCCGTTCTCTGCTTATATCAGTACCCGGACTACTATATCTAAAGGTTACAAAGCCAGTCCATTTTCGCTTTTTAGAAATGTATACATTGTTATTAAAATAAAGATCAAAACTATGATTGGTCACGTCAACAGGTATTTCTGACGTTTTGCCGTAGTATTGATCATAATTGTATGAAGGTGTTATATTAACGTCCCAGAAATTCTTAATAAATGTTTGGCGGATATTAAATAGTAAATTCAAACTTCTTACATTCCCATAATTATAGAAGGATTGTTTCAGTTTGGTTTTGCCATCCTCAACAATGGGTAAAATAAAACTGGCATATTGATTGGAGCTTTTCGCGTACGTTAAGGAAAAAACATATTTACTGAGTAAGGTATAGCTAAACTCTGCGCTATTATATATAACCGGCTTTAAGAAAGGATTATTTTGTAAAAAATAGTCCTGTGAGAAATAGGTTCGCCCGGGAAATAATAATTCAACATTCGGCCGTCTGATCTTCCGTGAAAAGCTCCACCCAAATTGATTATGTTTATCAGGTGAATAACCGAAGGAAAGACTGGGAAACAGATTAATATAATTGGAATCGACAGCAACAGCCTTTTTTATTTCCCGGGTAGAGTAGTTTGTCCCCTCCGCTCTCAGGCCAACTTTGGCGTCCCATTTTTGTTTGAAACCTTTGGCTAAACTAACAAAACCCGCATAATACTTTTCGCTGTACTGATAATGTAAGCTTTGCGTATTATCTATTACATGTTCGTCTCCATTTAAAGTATAGTAATCCTGGTCATTGTCTATTGATGTGGAACTTAATTGAGCCCCTGCAATGAATCTGATATTTTTCAGGATTGTTTTGCCATACTCTAACCTTCCAGACAGATTGAAAAATTTTTGTGGCAGGTTGTTGGAGTACTGTCCAAGCTGATCAATAGGTTTGCCCTGAGCATCGACACGATTAATATTCCAGCTATTTTCACGGCGTTGAAAAAAATGGTTATAGTCAATATTCGCATCTACATACTTTTTCCCGGCAGGATCTATATTCCGATGATAGTTCAGGTTGCCAAAATTATAGATGTAAATATCTTTCCCTTCACCGGGAAGGCTGTGTATAGAGTCTATATAATCATTCTGCCATTTTGAAAATCCTGTAGTGGTTGAGGAATGCGATCTCCCTTTTACAAAAGAGAACCATCCATTATAACTCAATGCGTTTTTCCTGTCGATGTCATAGTCTACTTTCAAACCATTCCCCAATACCTCATAACGCCGGTAGTTCCTGTAATATAAATGATGCCGCATACTATCTGTATAGATCAGATTCGATCCTATAGTAGAATAATTGTAATTGGTACTAATGACAGGTGTAAACTGAAGGCCCACCTTCCCTTTTCTATAATTAAAGTAGCCATTTACTAAAGAGGTGTTATAAGGCCCCTGCTGTGTTGTAAAAGAAACCATTCCCAGCCACCCTTCATGTAATTGACGCTTTATATTAATATTAATAACACCGCCGGATGTATTGGCAGCATATTCACTACCCGGATTGGTAATTAATTCTACATTCTTAATATTTGTAGCAGGCATGGCTCGCAACATTTCTGTGAGCATTTCCCGGGGTATCTCTGTTTTTTTATTATTGATATAAACCGTAGTGCCCGGTTTTCCAATTATTGAAAAAGCATTACTTTTTTCATCGTAATCGATAAGTGGCACGTGCCGCATCAGGTCTATGGCACTATTACCCTCAACTATATTCTTATCAGGAGTATATATAAAGCGATCAGCCTTTCGTTCAAATTCTTTTTGTCCATAAACGGCTACCGCTTCCAAGGACCTATATTTATCCTTCAACATTACATTAATAACGGTATCACCTGCTAAAGAAATAGCAGCGACCCAATCTTTGGCATTTGCATAAGAAACTGTAAAAAGATAACCCTGAGCAGGAAGGTTAGCAATAGAATAACGGCCGCTATCATCAGAAACTACACGGGTAACGATGGCAGTGTCTTTGGATATAATTATTGTAGCAAATTGTATAGGATAATTAGTAGAGTCAGTTATTACTCCTTTGATTGAGAATTGCCCAAAGCTGCTATTTGAAGAAAAGACCAGTACAAATAAAATAGAAAGTGGATATAACTTACCAGACAACCTCAAAAAGGAATACCTGCCATAGGGTAATGACCTACAAATCATAGTTATATAAGGTTTAATGAGTTAAAGGCAATACCAACTCAACATCACAAGTTTCACCTGTTAGTACATACGAACTAAAAACTTGTTATTGCAATATAATTTAATTGAATTCTGTAACAACTATTTTTGATATTCGTGCTATTTTGCCGAATAAGTGTGTCGAATCAGGCCATAAGTGTGTAAAAACCTTTAAAGAAATGGTACCCGCAAAAAACCGCAGATGGATCATTTACACTTTGTCGCATGCAGATAAATTATAATAATGTTCGGTTATTCTTTTCAGGTATAACACAATGAGCGGGTAAACTACTTGAATAAGCGTGCATATCATATAAAAAGAAAAGGCTGCCCCATCAGAACAGCCTTTCTTTTTATTATACTTATAGTTAAGTTTATTGATATCCCGGATTTTGATAGGCTGCTTTTTCTTCAGCCGACAATTCCATACCGTCAATCTGGGCTTGCGGTATAGGCCGGAGATAATGTTTAAGCTCAATGGTACGGGTTACCGTTTGCGGCGTATGATTTCCATAAGCGATGCCGCCAATTTCATAGGTACCTGCAAGTTCACTCCACTTTTGGGTACGCACCAGGTCGAACCAGCGATGACCTTCCCCGAAATATTCCCGCGAACGTTCAGCCAGGATATAATTGATGTCGATAGTAGCTGGTGTAGCAGCGGTCATTGCGGCACTGTTGTCGGCTACAAATGCCGCATTGTTCCTGTTTGAAAATTTCCATTTACCAGCTCTTGCACGAATTACATTGATCAGTTCCCGGGCGCTTTTACCGGCTACCGTTGTAGCGCCTTTTACCGCTGCTTCGGCAGCTATAAAATACAGTTCTGAGAATTTGGCAATTTTGAATGGCCGGGTACTCGTAGCATTTGGCTGACCAAGGCCCGAACCATTATCGGTTCTGTATACGCCCAGTTTCCATAAGTTAGGGAAAACGATCCTGCTGATAGCGCGGGGTGTAACAACCCAGTCGGCCCTGCCCGGTAACTGACCAGCACCTATATTATTAGCAGCAGGTTTGCTGGTAAACGTGGCGCCTGAAGGATAAGTAATACCGGCTGCCAGTGATTCATCATCCAGGAACGTTAAGATGGGCTGCCCCGGCGTTACCGGTAAACCGTTCGCATTGTAAAGCGTTGCGTTCGGGGTTCCGCCTTTGGGCCAATTGCCTCTGAAAACAGTGGTAAAAGTACCATCATAACGCGAATCCAGCGTTTTATCGGCAAAGGTATTCGTAATAGCTCCGATAGTTGGCGCCATACGGGTATAAGGGCGGCCTAAAGGCTGGGCCGCTTCGCGCTGTACTGAACTAACGCCAGCACCGGTACCGGTAGCATCGGGTGAGCTTCTGATCACTGTATAGTTAAAGGTAACCATCCAGGTAGCACCGTTCCTGCCATTGCCGCTTTCAGAATCAAAGCAACTAAGACAGGCGCCATTATAGAACTCGCTTTCCTGTGTATGATCGGCATACAGGATCATTTCCTTGTTGCGGTCATTACCTCCTACGTGCAGATCATAAAACGTAGTTTCAAGACCAAATGAACCGGGACTGTTAATAGCCTGTACAGCTATATCATAAGCCTTTTGAAAATACCATTGTGCATCATGGTTATCAGGATCGGTTCTGTTGGTTTGCGGATAAGTAGGAATGCTGTTCGGGTTTTGTAACCACCAGGCATACGTCAGATACGCTTTTGCCAAATAAAGACGCGCTGCTGTTTTCGTAACACCACCGGTTACCCGGGGCGCATCGGGCAGATCGTTTACTGCCTGTAGTAAATCGGGAAATATTGCTTTGGTATACACTTCAGGCACTGTGTTGCGCACCGATTTTCGGGAAGGGGCCGTGTTAAACTTCAATTCCCCGGCGCCTAAGTCCAGTGGCACGCCGCCAAATGTTTGCACCAGCAGAAAATAATCAAATGCCCGGAAAAACCTGGCTTCAGCTACCAGTGAAGCCGGGATGGTGCCCACAGCGCCGGCATTCTCAATAATACCACTGGCTGTATTGATGTTCGAGAAGGCGGTTCCCCATAATGCATCTGACCGGCTGCTTGTTGGCGTTAAATTTCCAACGCCGCTTAAATCGGCATCCTTAAAATTGGCATCAGCCGACGAGGCCCAGGTATATTCGTCGGTACCGGTCTCCAGCGTATTATAATAATAGGGTTGTCCGTATATGAAGCGAAGGTGGGCATACTGTGATGTTATGCCGCCCTGCACGCCTTTTTCAGTTTTAAAGAAGTTGGGATCATAAAAACTGCGGGGCTCTTCTTCCAATACTTTTTTACACCCTGAAAATAACAGCATGGAACATGCTGATAATATAAGTGATTTTATAAGCAGATGTTTCATAATGTTAAATTTTAAAATGTCAAATTAACGCCAACAATGTAATTACGGGTCGATGGGCTGTTATAACCTACGGTAAGAATGCGTCTCAGCAAATTTTGATTTGAACTGATGGCCCCGGTTGAGGACACGTTTTCATTACCAAACGAGTTGGTTTCAGGATCCAGCCCCGACTCTTTGTGAAATGGCGAGAATAGGACAAAGGGATTTTGAACGGTAAAGTACATCCGCATTTTAAGATTGGGATTTCTTATCAGGCTCTTATTGAAGTCGTAACCCAAAGTTATGGTGCGGATCTTCAGGAAAGAGCCATCGAAGTAGCTGAGCGTGGAGCCATATTTGGGATTATCACTGCTGACAATACCTCCGGGTTTGGGATACTTTGCATTCACATTATCCGGTGTCCAGTAATCTACATTTAAATTATTTCGACGACCGCTCAACATATTTAAATAGCCGCTTGAACCATGTATGGTACTGAAGAGGATGCCCCCATGCCTGTAAAAACCAACAATACCCAGATCGAACCCTTTGTACGCAACGCGGGTATTAAAGCCGCCCTGAAAATCAGGATCCACATCCATGATCTGCCTGTCAGCCGGCCCAATTGCGCGCTCCGGTGTGCCATCAGACTTATAACCACCGGTATATTTCACTTTGATCATACCGATATTTCCGCCTGGCTCCAATGTACTTAAATAGGCATCGTCTTTTTGCCACAAGCCCACTTTCTCGTAATCAAAAATTGCATTGATGTTGTGTCCCACAAACCACCAGTTTGCTTCATCGCGGATTTGCCCGGAAGCGAGAGATACCAGTTTATTTTTGTTTACATAGAAAT
Organism: Niastella caeni; assembly: GCF_004834005.1. GTDB lineage: Bacteria > Bacteroidota > Bacteroidia > Chitinophagales > Chitinophagaceae > Niastella > Niastella caeni. The sequence continues at coordinate 808,839 of NZ_STFF01000002.1, read as the reverse complement.
TAATGCCTGCATCCCAGGTGAAGCCATTTGCATTATCCAGGATGGTTCCATTCAAACCAAGTTCGAATCCTTTGTTCTGCGTTGATCCAATGTTTGCTGTATAGCCTGTTACGCCAGATGTAGGCGGCAGGTCAAGTCCCAGCAGAATGTCTTCGGTCTTTGTAATGTAATATTCGATGGTACCTGATAAACGGTTCCTGAGTATGCTGAAATCAATACCAAAGTTCCAGGTCTTGGAGAACTCCCATCCTAAATTTGCATTTGGCAATTGAGACACATACACGCCGGTTGCATAGTTGGTAGCGCCGAAATTGTAGGGTCTTGTATCCAGGCGTCCCAGCGTTGCATAAGGTGCAATCGCCTGGTTAGAGGTTTGTCCAAAACCTGCCCGTAATTTCAAATTATTGAAGATGGGAAGGTCCTGCATGAAGGATTCATTAGCGATGTTCCATCCTACCGATATGGCCGGATAGGTATGCCATTTATGGCCTGGCGCCAGCCTGGAAGAAGCATCCGAACGAACCGTAGCGGAGATCATATAACGGTTATCATAAGCGTACATCACCCGTCCCATCGCCGACATCAATCCCCATAACTGGTAATCCTGGTTAGCGGGGTCTACAGTTATCTGTCCTGCCGCCTGCCCGATGTTATAAAATTCGAAGGCATCGGCCGGTATGTCGCGTGCCGCCATGTTCGACCTGTTGTATTTATTCTGCTCCACAGAATACAGGGCAACCGCATTAAAGGAATGTTTTCCAAATGTGCGGTCGTAAGTAAGCAGGTTTTCGAGCACATAGTGAAACGTATGCCTGTTATCAACGGAAGCAGCGGAGGCCGTATTCGGATTGAGCGCATCCCCTACCCCGGCCCCGGTATAAGCGCCGTTATTCGTTTGTATATAATCAAGCCCCAGGTTCACTCTATATTTCAACCCATTGAGGAACGGAGCTTTTACTTCGCCGTAAATGGCATTGTACGTAGCAAAACCGCGTGTTTCGTTCAGCCACTGATCATTGTTCTTTAAATTCTTCACCACGTCTTTCGTAAAAACATACTGGTTGTCTGCCGCCATGCGGATGCCTCTTCTCAAAGAGCCGTCTGCGTTGTATGGCGAGGAAATAGGCGTCATGCTTAATGTACTATACAAGCCTACCTGGCTTCCTTCGGTTTGGTTGTAATTGGTATTGGTAGTAAAACCGAACCGGAAGAGCTTACCCACCTGTTGATCGATTGAGCCGCGGAGTGAATAACGCTTGTATTGCTGAGTAGGTATCACGCCCTGGTTGAGGTAATAACCGCCCCCAAAGTTGTAACTACCGGTTTCAGTACCACCCGAAAGGCTGATACTGTGATCGGTTACGATGCCTGTTTGATAAAACAGGTCCTGCCAGTCGGTATTGGTACTGTCTGACTCATCCTGTCCGTTTGGATATTGATTGGCGGCTTTACGCAGTGCTACGAACTGGGGCCCATTCATCATGGGATATTTGGCAAAGACGGTTTGTGCGCCCACATATCCGCTGTAATTGATCCGGGGCTTTCTGTTCTTTGCCCCTTTATCTGTTGTGATCAATATAACACCATTGGCACCACGCGAACCGTAAATAGCCGTTGCCGAAGCATCTTTCAGCACATCGAAGCTTTTGATATCGTTCGGGTTGATGTCGGCAAGAGAACCAATAAAGGGAATACCATCCAGCACGATCAACGGGTTGTTGTCGGCACTCAGCGACCGGGTACCACGAATACGTATTTGCATGGTAGCTCCAGGCCTGGTGGAGGTTTGCGCAATTTCAACCCCTGCAATACGCCCTTGCAGGGCCTGTGAAACGTTGGCCGATGGCACCTCACGCATTTTATCTCCGCTAATGGAAGCAACGGAGCCGGTGACCGCTTCTTTCCGTTGGGTACCGTAACCTACCACAATTACCTCTCCGAGATCGGATGCCAATGGAGAAAGTTGTACATTAATTGTGGTCTCATCGCCCACAATAACTTCTTTGGTGGCATAAGTAACGCTCGATACAACCAATGTGGCGCCTTTAGCCGCCGGAATTGCAAAACTGCCATCCACTCCGGAATTGGTACCAATGTTGGTCCCCTTTACCGAAACAGAAGCGCCAGGCACAGGATCTCCTGTGTTGCTGGTTACTTTCCCCTTAACAGTATTTTGAGCAAACGTATCAGTTCCTGCGAAACAACAAAGCAACACCAGCAACATCATCGCAAGCACTTTTTCCCACAACAGCCTTTGCAGGCTAATTTTTTTTGGGTGTTCAATTTTATTCATAGTCATCTTTTTGAGTTATAAACAATATTGTTAATAATTCCATGTGCCGTCACAATGCAACCAACCGGCATGCTGTAAACAGGATGCTATTTGTTCGGCAATGCTATAGGGGACAGATGCCTGAAGACACTACAAAGGCGAGCATGGGAAAAATTATCCCGAAACCTGGCATACGAAGGAAATGTAATAGCTAAATGGTGTGGATGAAAAGCAATTAGACTGTTGCATATGGCAATTTTTAAAGTGGGTTCAATCGTTTGGCCAGACAATAATGGACCGTCTGCCAAACGAAAGTAGGAAAAAAATCAAACAAATGTAACCGTTTACATTTATTAACTGAAAACTTATCCCTGGCTGCCCCATTTTCAGCCCTGGATCAGGACAGAATAAATAATAATTACTAGTGAAAATTGCTATCCAGCTAAACTGCACAGCGGGTTAATGTAGCCAGGCCAGATAGCAACCGATTACATAAAAAGGCCAAAAAAGGGCCTAAAAACACAAATTTTCGGTTTTTTGACAAGGGGCAACGAGAGGGATTTATGAAGGGGTAACTGGTGGAGTTTTATAAGCCTTAAAGTTTTACGGCGTTCAACAATAGATTGCCAGCTCCTGCCGCCGGCGGAGCTTGCGTTACAGAGGCGGCAAATATTTTTCCTTCTGCATTTGCAAAAGAAACACTGCTATAATTCAGCAGTTTAAAAGGGTTTGGAAAAACCTGTATGTTCTTGCTTTTTAAATTCCCTGTAATTAAATAATAATCAAAATAACTGTCAGTAACAGGTCTTGCCATACCTGTACCTTAGCAGTAAGATTTTCCAACCGCTTAATTCTTCCACATGCGACCAGATTTCGTTAAAAAACTTAAACTGCTGGCATTTATTTGCCTTTTTACATCTTTGGCCGGGGTGAATTTTCAACTTATCAATGAAGAACACCTCAATTATAATAGCGTTTTGTTCGGATTCCCTTTAGGCCTTGTATTTGGCTTGCTGGAATTATTTCTGTTTCCCAGGGCCCAGATGCGGTTTCGGCGGTGGTCCTTTACAAAAATGTTTATATTCAAAACGTTGCTGTATACTGCTGTCATTTACGCGGTCACTGTTACCGCAACAACGCTGATAGGCTTCTATGAAGGCCGTCAACTAAGCGAACTCCAGCCTTATCTTGCATCTCCTGCACAATTGATATTAGTAGTTTATACGCTTTTGATCTACAGTTTCCTTGTATTCTTTTTGCAGATCAATCATCTGCTGGGTGAAGGTGTTTTATGGAAATTCATCCGCGGCAAATACCATAAACCGCGGGAGGAAGAAAGGATCTTTATGTTCCTTGATATGAAATCATCAACAACAATAGCAGAGCATCTTGGACATGTTCGTTTTTATACCTTGCTCAATGAGCTCTTCCACGAAATATCCCAACCGGTGATTCAAACAAAAGCGGAGATCTATCAATATGTGGGTGACGAAGTGGTGCTAACGTGGGAAATGGAGGATGGTTTGAAGAATTCGAATTGCCTGAAGATCTTTTTCATGTTCCAGGAAATACTGCATAGGAACGGTGAAAATTATTTTAAAAAATTTGGCGTAACGCCTGCATTTAAGGCCGGATTACATTTTGGAAAAGTGGTAAGCGCTCAAATCGGCGATCTGAAACGGGAGATCGTATATAATGGCGATGTGCTAAACACAACTGCAAGAATTCAAAATGAATGCAATAAATACCAGCGCGACTGCCTTGTTTCGGGAACACTGATGAATAAACTCAAACAAATGAACGGTTTCCTTTGGGAAAAAATAGATACAGTAACATTACGTGGCAAGGAGTCAGAAGTAGAACTTTTCAGTGTGAGCAACCCAAAACCTTTCGCGGCTTTGTAATTTTACATTTGTAAAGCACAAAAAGGGTGCGCCCGCCTTTAGAGACGGGCCACCCTTTTTATAGTTGTATTATTCGTTAGGAAACTGTTCTACATTTATTTACAATTAGAACTTACAAAGAGTACCGTACTGTAATACCATAAGTTCTTTGATCACCTAACACACCTGCATAATGACCGGCATTACCGGCTGCCGGTAATAATTGTTCAAAATAATCCCTGTCGAGTAGATTGCGCCCCCAAATAAAGAACGATAATCCATTAATAGCCCGGAAACCAATTCTGCCATTCAGTAAGGCATAACCGGAAATGTTTAAATATTGAGAGGGCGATGGGCTTGAAGAAAAGTTAGACCGGAAATAGCTGTCGATCCCCAGAAAAAACCTGCCTGTTTGCGACAAGGCCTTTGTTTGTTTGGACAGCACTTCTCCACCTAATGAACCGGCCCACTTTGAAATACCAGGCAGGCTACCACCTGAAATATCTTTAAAGGCATTGGCTGAGCCGGTTTCTTCCAATGGCACAGGCGCATTAGTAAAGGAAACATATTCACCTTCAGTATAAGCCAACGCACCATTTAATGAAAGAAATTGATTCACGTTAATATTGGCATCCACTTCTGCACCCAGCACTTTTATTTTTCCGGCGTTAGCCAGATAACCACGGTTCACTCCTACTTCTGCCGTTTGCACATTCGTTTGGTAATCGTCTACGGATGTATGATGAAATACTGCGTTTACCGTTGCCCCTGCAAAAGGTTTTGTTTTTACGCCTGCTTCAAAATGCGTTACATATTCCGGTTTTATCTGCGCAAGATCAAGCATTACTTCACCGTTTGCAGTTGGCAATCCGCCCAGGTTCACTCCTATTGGCTTGTAGCTGGTAGAAAATGTTGCGAAAGCATTTATTTTGCCAGAGGCTTTATAAGATACGGTTAATTGTCCCGATAAGTTATTTTCATCCACATCTTTTGTAAATGCCTGGTTGGTATAAACGGCATTCTTTAATGCAATTAACTCCGGATCGGTTGTTTGCAGACCACCATAGGTTTGCCGCTCATAGTCAACTTCTTTTTTGTCGTAGTTGAAACGCAAGCCAGGCAATACGTGCAGGCGATCTGTAATTGCCCAATCAACCTGTGCGAACACAGCCGCTCCCAAACTTTTAAGCCTTGACCTGGTTTGGATACCAAATCCATCAAAAAGACCTGGTGTTTTCCACTTTGAGCTGGTTGAACTTTGTGAGAAACGCCATTGGGCAGAACCGGATTCTTCAATATGAACAGGATCTGTCTTCAGGTCCTGGCTAATGGCAAAAACGCCAATTACGCCACTCAACCGGGAAGAGAAATTCCCTGCATACCGTATTTCCTGTGTCCATTGCTGATGCTTTGAGGTAGCTTGCGATAAACTTAACACTGCCAGCCCGGTGAAGTCACGGTCATTGGAAGGATCCCAATTCCAGTACCGCCAGGCGGTTGTAGATGTTAAAGTACCACCGCCAATCTTTTGATCGATATTAAGAGAAGCACCGCCCAGATCATTTCCAGATCTCCAGGAAGTGTTGTGATCAATGAGCCGGTCGAATGGGTTTCTACTGGGAAGATCATAATTCAGGTCTTTAATAATATTTTCAAACTGGCGGTAGGCTGCACGTTTTGTTTCCACCACACCTGCCACTACCTGTGCATAGCCATCGGGACGCTGACGGGTTGCATCGCCAGTGAGGGTGATATTGGTGCGGGAAGTTGGCGTAAACAGGAATTGCGCTCTTACGCCCAGGTTGTTGATATCATTCACATGTTTCTGCGTGGCCACATTGTAAATGGTGCCATCGCGTTGTGTACCGGAAAACGACAAGCGTCCTGCCAGCTTATCCTTGATGATGCCGCCGGTGATAGAACTTTTTGCCTGCACAAAACCAAAGTTGCCATAGCTTACTTCAAAAATAGCGCCTGGTGTGAATGTTGGTTTGCGGGTAGTAATATTAAATGCGCCGGCAGTTGTATTCTTACCAAATAAAGTGCCTTGTGGCCCGCGCAATACTTCTATCTGTTCAACATCAATAAAATCAAGCGTAGTTGCAGCGGGACGGGCAAAGTACACGCCATCAACATAAAAACCCACGCCCGGATCAATACCATCGTTGGTAAGCCCGAAGGTAGAACCCAGGCCGCGAACATTCAATGTAGTATTACGAGGATTTGATGAATACAACTGCACTGTTGGCACCAGTTCTTTCAACCGGTTCACATTGAATGCACCCGTTTCTTCTACCCTGGCGCCGCCTACAACTGAAATGGGGATAGGCACATCCTGTGCAGTTTCTGCACGACGCCGGGAAGTAATTACCACCTCCGTCAACTCACTGTTAACAGTCAAAACGATCGCTATTGGCTTATCAGGAAGCGCTGTAATTTCAATCTCTTTGAATTTATGGCCTACAGAAGTGATCTGTAATAAAAGTGGTGGTACTTTTTTCGTAGTGAGGCTGAATGCACCGTTGGCATCTGCCACAGCAAACGAACTTGTGCCTTTAATTCCCACTGTAGCACCTGCCAGAACAGCCCCCAGGCTATCTTTTATGGTACCGCTTACAACATGCTGGGCTTTAACCGATCCGGCAATAAATAATAAAGCTATCAATACTAAAAATGAAGATCTCATAAACGTATCAGTTATTTAAGGTTTAAGTCAATTATGTTCAGCTAGATCTATAGTAAAGCCTGCATATGATCTCTCATATGCAACCTTGAGTAGTTGCTCCAATTTTCATGAAGCCGTTATAATATTATGAGGAAATGTTTTTCTCTTAACTACAGGGAAATCTGCCTATATCACGTAGTCATTTTCAACAACGGTAGGAATTGTAATCTGCAATCATGCAGTAACTGAGATGATTGGGCTGACGCCATTGGCCATTAACGTAATAAATAAGAATTGCCTCCATTATTGTACGATTTTAAAGAATCTCCTGCTCACTTTAATAAAGAAAGCTGCCATCTTTATTTTTCGTTCCACACAAAGATACAGGCGCCTTCCATATAACCAAAAATTATTCCACTATTTTAGTAGACTTTTCATAAAAAACCTATATCAGCCGGACATTCGCGTTGATTTTCTACTATTTACATAGACTAATAAATTATACAGATAGGAGCAACTGAATGAACCCCGGGCTTCAATAAAAAAAAAGCCGCAGTAGAAACTGCGGCCCTGCTGAAACGAAAAATAATCATTACGTCAAAATTGCTCCTTATTATTACGAATCATGTAGTAATTGCCGGTCTTCTATCTAATATCTGTCGAACCATAATTTCGTCAGCAGGTTATCTGCACCCTGGTTCGCTACCGCTAACTTGTAATTGTTGCCATTGAGCGACTGTTCGGAACCGGGATAAATGAACCTTACTGGAATTTTCTTATCCAATACACCAGCAACTGCCGGGGTTAACTGCGGATAATCTAGACGGCGCCATTCTGCAAATGCTTCTAATCCCTGTCCATATAATGCAATCCACTTTTGTTCACCAATGGATTTCTTAAAGTTGGCGGCATCGTATTTCACAGCAGCCTGCGCTAAATAATTATTAATGATCGTACCATCGGTTATACCATATTGATTGAAGGATGCAGTAATGGCTGCATTGTACAAGGCGTTGGCATCTTCTGTCGTAAAACCCCTCGCCGCAGCTTCGGCCCTATCGAACAACACTTCGGCATAGCTAATGATCACGGCCGGTGACTGCGGTGCAAAGAAATAAGAACCGGGACGTGATGTTTTTGCAAAGCCCAGGTTATTGGCATCACTGGTAGTTAAACCACTTGGCACTCCTACATAGGTAGTTACTGATGCATCAGTAGGTTTATTGGCATATACAGGTATGCGGGGATCGCTTAATGCAGTCAACTTATCCAATGTAGTTTTTGCAATGCGAAACTCATCGCGCGTATCAAACCAGGCGCTTACCGGGTTTTGCTGGGGAGAGGTGCTGTAAACAAACTGTGCAGTTTCAGTATTGCTGCTGATCAATCCACCCGCATCGCCCAGCACTTCATTGATGGTTTGCTTTGCTTTATCAGGCTCCCGGTCTGCTATGCGCAGGGCAATGCGGAAACGCAATGCATTGGCAAGTTTTTTCCAGCGATCAATTTTTCCTGAATAAATAATATCACCGGCAATTGCATTGCCAGAAGTTGTCAAAGCCGCAGATGCTTTTTTCAGATCTTCCAGCAATCCGAAATACACCTCTTTTTGCGTATCGTAGGCAGGGGTAAGATTGTTTTTAATATCACCGGCCTGCTTATAGGGAATATCGCCATAGGCATCTGTCAGCAAACTGAACACCCAGGAACGCAGGATCAATGCAACGTTCTTATAATTTACATTTGCCCTTTCGTCGGGCAATTGTATAATGGTATTGAGGTTGGTGATACTTTGCGCATAACCTGTATTCCATAGCGATGTAAAACTGCTATTAGAAAAAATATACCGGTCTGGCTCTGTATACTGGATCTTTGCCCAATGCTGAATGATCAGCAAGGCGGAATTAAAGTTATTGTCTGCGCCCCAATACAGATCAGCAGAGATCTTTTGGGAAGCGGTGAGCAGGTAATCGGGTTGCGGGTTTTCCGTAGCATTCGGGTTTTTGTTGATCTCAGCCAGATCTTTTTTGCATGATACGGCCATCATCACTAACCCTGCAATAAAAATCCTGTTTATATTATTAGTCATTGTTTTGCTTTTAGAATTTTAAGTTGATGTTCAGGCCATAGCTTCTTACGGTGGGGTTTGTCAAATCTTCCAACCCTTGTGCATTCCCATTGGTAAATGCTGTTTCCGGATCAATATTGGGCACATCTTTGTGAATGATCCAAAGATTGCGGCCTACCAGGGAAACGGTAGCGCTTACCAGCTTTATCTTCCTGACCCATTTGGCAGGAATGCTGTACCCCAGTTTTACTTCCCGAAGTTTAACGTAAGATGAACTGTATACAAACTGTTCTTCAATACTTCTGGGCGCTTTATAATATTGCGAAGCAGGAATAATAGCTGTGTTGGCATTGCCGTTGTTGGTTACCCCTTTCCAGATCATTCCGTCCTCATAAACTGCTTCTCCATTTGGCGCACTACCCCCTTTTGGCAAGGCCACCGTTCCATTCGCTTTATTATTGCCGGGATAATAGTAATATAATCCGCCATGATCTGCATCCCGGCCTGGCAAGGTCATAGCCAACACACCAGTATAGCTACCGGTTGAATTGGAACCTGCAAACATCGATCCGCCAATGCTGGCATCTACAAGGAACGACAATCGAAAATTATTGTATGAAAAATTATTATTGATGCCGCCTATCCAGTCGGGGGTATATTTTCCCAGCATTTTCTTATTGGGATCAGCCTGCGGAATACCGCTATTGTTGACTATGATATTGCCAGCAGCATCGCGCAGGTATGCATTACCAAACAAGGTGCCATACGCTTTATCAACTGACGCGATCACCTGCACATTCCGGTAACTTCCCAATACATAGTTCTGCAATCGGCCTTCATCATCCAGCTTCAAAACCTTGCTTCTATTAGCGGCATAATTCACATCAACATCCCATTGAAACAATTTTGTTTTCAGGGGTGTAATGCCCAACTGCACTTCAATACCCTTGTTGTTGATCTTTCCTGCATTCAACAACTTTTGCGTATACCCTGAAGTAGCACTTACATCTACTTTTAAGATCTGGTCGATACTATTGGTATTGTACAAGCTTACATCGAGCCGCACCCTGTTATTCCATAAGCCGGCTTCAAAACCAAGCTCTGTAGAATTGGTGCTTTCAGAACGCAGGTTGGGATTCAGGTCAACACCAGAAGTAGTTAATTGCGGGTTGCCATTGAAAGGCGCATTAAAGTTGTACGTGTTTATCAATTGATAGGGATCGGCATCTGCTCCCACCTTCGACCAGCCACCCCGAATGCGGGCGTAGTTCAATACGGAGCCTTTTAAATTAAAGGCTTCTGACAGCACGAAACTCGCATTTACTGAAGGATAGTAATACGACAGGTTTTGCTCAGGCAAGGTAGATGAACGGTCGTTACGCGCCGTAACATTTACGAATGCATAATTTTTATATCCTATTTGTGCCGATGCAAACGCACTGTAGGTTTTTAATTTCGAATAAAAATTGGAAGACACCAACGGATCTCTTGAATTGGAAAGCGTATATACGTTTGCTACTGCCAGCCGCGGCGCCTGCTGGTCATTCTCTTCATAATATTTCGTACGTATATTACCACCTGCCAGCACATCGATACTGAAATCTTCGTTTATATTCTTATTATACCGCAAGGTTACCTCAGTATTATTTTCATTTACGGTATACCCGGTTTCCTGGTAAGAACCATATGGGGTGCCGTTGGTGCCATAAGCTACGCGAATTTTCCGCCGGTCGTTGTAGTAATCACTGCCCGTTCGGAAACTGAAATTCAGCCCTTCAAGTATCGCATAATCCAGTTTAATGCCGCCTATCAGGTGATTGCGACGCTGGCTCACGGTATTTTCATTCGCTACCCAAAACGGATTGCTATAATAGCTGTTGTTCCAGTTAAACGTATTGCCATTCGCATCTTTATAGTTGCGTAATTGTTCAATATCTACCTGCCGGCCAAACCAGGTAAATTGCAACATGGTGCTGGTGGCTCTTCTGCCGCCTGAACCGGGTAAGTTAGGCGCATTGCTCACGATGTAATTGGCATTAACCCCGATCTTTATTTTTGGCGTAACCGTAAACTGTGCGTTAAAGGTTACATTGTTCTTGCGGGCTTCGCTATTGGGCACAATACCGGATTGCTTTTCATTGCCGAACCCGATACGGTAATTATAACTGTCACCTGCACCTTCCAATGCAATACTGTTATTAAGCGTAACACCAGTTCTGAAGAAATCCCTGACGTTATTGGGATGCGCCACAAATGGCACAGGCGTTCCATTTGAATAGAATTGGGGAATAAGTTGTCCGTTTAGCTTGGGTCCCCAGCTTTCATCCACACCGTCATTAATACCACCACCCTTTCCATCTACATAACTGAATTTTCCTTCCGATCCCTGGCCAAAAACATTCTGGTATTCCGGAAGGATCAACAGGCTCGACAAAGTAGTGTTGGAGTTAATGGTTACGCCCAATCCCTGCTTTTTCCGTCCATTCTTCGTCTTTATAAGAATAACGCCATGCGCTGCTCTTGAACCATACAGGGCTGCGGCATTTGGCCCTTTCAAAACACTGATGGTTTCTATATCCTCTGCATTCAGATCGGCGATGGCATTGCGATAATCTCTGCTACCGCCGGCGCCCAGTTGCGAGTTATCGACCGGAATATCATCCACAATAAACAAGGGCTGGTTATTGCCCGCAATAGATGTTTCTCCGCGAATGATAATTCGCGATGATCCCATATCGCCCTGCGTATTGGTTATGCGAACACCTGCTACTTTACCGGCCAACGAATTTACCAGGTTGGCTTCCTTTGCCTCGGCTATATCGGCCGATCTTAATTCCTGTGTGGCATACCCCAACGATTTCCGCTGCCGCGAAACACCCAGCGCTGTTACCACTACGGCGTCCAGGGATTTTTCGGATGGCGATAACTCAATCACTAAATGATCTGTTGTAGAATCAACAACAACCTGCTGGGTTTCGTACCCGATATAAGAAATGGTGATTAGCGAAGTCTTACTTACTGTAATGGAAAAATTACCGTCGGAATCAGAAACACTGTTGTTTTTTATTGTATTGCCCAACACCGTAACACCTGCCAGCGGCAGTTTCGTTGTTTTCGATTTCACAACGCCGTGCAGCGTTCTCGTTTGCGCAACGATAAATGTGGGCAATAGAACAAATAGAGCAAAAGCAGTAAACCTAACAAATCTTGTCATTTTATATAGTTATAGTTAACAGTAGTTCAATATTTACTCCGTTTCAGGGAATAGAAGGTCATGCCCCTAAGAAAGGAAGCATTTCAAACAATCATTGCAATGGGAAATAAGTCAGCAACAACAGTACGGGCTGGAATAAGCACCATACCTGATAAGCTGGAGTGTATACGACAGTACAAAGATATACGCTGTAAAAGTATTGTCAAAATTATTCTACAATTTAAGTAGACTAATATAACGGTAATAAAAATACCAACCCATACTGCCAGCTTATATGTTGCAAACAACTAATATCTAAACAATCAGACATCCTTCCAATCGACAGCACTAGGAAGAAATATGACTCCGCGGAGGTTTATAAAATAAATTTTACGAAACCTATCAATAGGCTTTACGACCTCAAAAGCACTACCAAAAAAGCAGATCCCGGGCACAAAAAAGCTGGTAATGCTGAATCCATTACCTTTGTAGTCTTAAAATTATAAGCCATGTTTGATCTGTTAAGCAAATTGCAGGAAGCGCAACAGAAAATGCAGGAAGGAAAGCAAAAACTTTCCGATAAAGTTATTGAAGGCGAAGCCGGTGAAGGCGCTGTTAAGGTATCGGTGACCGGAAACAGAGAAATAAAAACTATTTCAATAGATAACCAGTTACTTGCTCCTGAACGAAAGGAAGAACTGGAAGATCTGCTGATCACTGCTCTAAACCGCGCACTTCAGAATGCCGAACAAATGTGGGAAGAAGAAATGAAAGGTGTTGCCGGCGGCATGCTGGGCGGTATGGGAATGTAAACCGGTTTGAAAATAGCACCAGCAGTGTCATAAAGATTTTCATAATACAAAACCCGCTGCCGGAGCGGGTTTTGTATTTTCTATTTTGAGTTCCTGGTTTCTTTATGAACGGCAGCAATGGTTGCGTACGGATTCCGTATTTTCAACGCAACCGAATAGTAACACATGAGAAATATTTTATTATTGCTAATCGCTGCTCCTTTGGCGGCCTTAAGTCAACCATCCCTTTCTATGAATACATTTCAATGGCCTGGCGGAGTTACACCTCCTACAGTGGAAAAAGAGCCAAAAGAATTTGTTGCGCATGGCGATAAACGAATTGATGATTATTACTGGCTGAACCAGCGCGACAATCCGAAAGTGCTGAACTATCTGAAGGCAGAAAATGCCTACCTCGACACAATGATGAGCAGCACAAAGGACCTGCGGGAAAAGCTATTTAATGAAATGAAGGCCCGCATTAAAGAAAAAGATGAATCACTTCCTTACAAAGACAATGGTTACTGGTATTACTCCCGCTTTGAGGAAGGCAAACAATACCCCATTTTCTGCCGCAAAAAAGAAACGCTGGAAGCAGCAGAAGAGATCATGCTCGACCAGAACAAAATGGCAGAAGGGTTCAGGTATTATTCCATTGGCGGCCGGGCTGTAAGCGATAACAATGAACTGCTGGCATTTACAGTGGATTCTGTAAGCAGAAGGATTTATGGCCTGCGGATCAAAAACCTGGTGACCGGCACTATTTATCCCGAGAATATCGCTAATGTAGAGGGCAACAGTATTGCATGGGCTGCTGATAACAAAACCATTTTCTACATCAAAAAAGATTTGACCACTTTATTGGGCTACCAGGTATGGCGGCATGAACTGGGAACCGACCCGGCCAAGGACGTAATGGTATTCGAGGAAAAAGACAATCGCTTTTATATTGGTGTATATCGCACCAAATCGAAGAAATACGTTGCTATTTATTCCAGCATGAACCAGGTTTCCACTGAATACCGCCTGTTGGAAGCGGCCCGCCCAACCAGCGATTTCAAAATATTTGAACCACGGCAGGAAAATCTTCAATACACCATCGAGCATTTCAACAACAAATTCTATATACGTACCGACTGGAATGCGCCGAACTTTAAACTGATGGAAACACCTGAAACAAAAACAGGTAAAGCCAACTGGAAAGAGGTGATCCCGCACCGAAAAAATGTATTTATAGCGAGCCTGCTGGTATTTAAAAATCACCTGGTGCTTGGTGAAATGAAAGATGCCCTGAACCAGCTCCGCGTCATTAATATGACGAGTAAAAAAGATTATTATATTACTTTTCCCGAAACCGTTTATTCTTCCTTTCCGAACGTAAACCCGGATTACAACACGAATGTGCTTCGCTTCTCCTATACATCGATGACCACGCCCACTTCCATCTTTGATTTTAATATGGACACCGAACAACGTGAATTGAAAAAACAGACAGAAGTGCTTGGTGGATTTAAGAAAGACGATTATACGGCTGAGCGCTTATGGGCTACAGTAAGGGATGGGGTAAAAGTGCCTATTTCGCTGGTGTACAAAAAAGGGGTGAAAAAAGATGGCAGCAATCCATTGTTACTGTACGCCTATGGTTCTTATGGCTCCAGCACGTCGCCTGCGTTTAACAGCAATATCATCAGCCTGCTCGACCGCGGCTTTATATACGCCATTGCGCATGTGCGGGGCGGACAGGAAATGGGCCGCCAGTGGTATGACCAGGGTTATATGTTCAATAAGAAGAATACTTTTTATGACTTTATTGATTGTGGTGAATTCCTCATCAAAGAGAAATATACCGTCAAAGACCACCTGTATGCCCATGGTGGCAGTGCCGGCGGTTTGCTGATGGGCGCTATAGTCAATTTGCGTCCCGACCTGTGGCATGGTGTATTGGCTGATGTGCCTTTTGTAGATGTGATCACCACCATGTCGGACCCCAGCATTCCCCTTACCACGGGCGAGTATAAAGAATGGGGCAACCCGGCTGTAAAGGCGGAGTATTTATATATGAAGTCCTACTCTCCTTACGATAATGTTGAAAGAAAAGCATATCCTAATATGCTGGTAGCAACTGGTCTGCACGATTCGCAGGTACAGTATTTTGAACCGGCCAAATGGGTGGCGAAATTGCGGGAGCTGAAAACCGACAACAATAAACTGTTCTTCAAGACCAATTTGGAAGCAGGGCATGGCGGCGCTTCGGGCCGTTTTGATTACCTGAAAGATAAAGCCTGGCAGTATGCGTTCTTATTGTCGTTGGAGGGGAAAGTAGAATAAATCGTCAATGGAGAATGGTCAATGGTGAGTGGTGAGTGGGCTCGCTCAATTTTGAGCCTCGCTATTATTCTTGAAGCTCGCCCAGTAGGGTATTATTCACCACTCACCATTCACCGCAAAATCATCTTTCAGGTTGCAAGCCCCAATGTTCCGGCGAACGCCATAAAGCAGATAACAACAATTCCCGCATATAAATAAATTCTTTCGGCAGCTTATCGTACATACGTGCGAACAATTCTTCATGGCTTAGCAATTCCCCTTTCCAGGCCTCCCTGTCTACTTCGATAATTTCCCGGTATTGTTGCCGGGTGAAATCCAAACCTGTCCAATCCATATCACGATACCGGGGCACCCACCCTATGGGACTTTCAATAGCAGACGCATTTCCATTAACTCTTTCAATGATCCATTTTAATACTCTCATATTCTCTTTAAACCCGGGCCACAAAAAATTTCCATCTTTATCTTTTCTAAACCAGTTAACGCTGAATATACGGGGTGCATTTGGCAGGTGGCGCCCCATCTGTAACCAATGATTAAAGTAATCGGCCATATGGTAGCCACAAAAAGGCAACATGGCAAAAGGGTCTCTTCTCACTTTACCCTGCTCTCCAAATGCAGCGGCTGTTGTTTCTGAACCCATGGTGCTTGCCAGATAAACACCATAGTTCCAGTTAAAAGCCTGGTAAACCAATGGAATAGTTGTTGCTCTTCTTCCGCCAAATACAAATGCACTGATGCGTATACCTTCGGGGTTTTCCCATTCACTGTCAATAGAAGGGCATTGCGATGCAGGTGCTGTAAATCTTGCATTAGGATGAGCAACGGGTTTGCCACTTTCCGGGTCATGTACTTTTCCCTGCCAATTGATAATACCGGCGGGGGGAGAAGGAGTTAATCCCTCCCACCACACATCGCCATCAGCAGTAACGCCAACATTGGTAAAAATGCTGTTACTACGCATAGCCGCCATTGCATTGGGGTTCGTTTTTTTGTTGGTGCCGGGCGCCACACCAAAATATCCATACTCCGGGTTAATGGCATACAGGTACCCATCTTTTCCGGGTTTTATCCAGGCTATATCGTCACCAATGGTAGTCACTTTCCATCCGTTCATTGCGACAGGCGGTATCAGCATGGCAAAATTTGTTTTGCCACAGGCGGATGGAAATGCTGCGGCTATATATGTTTTTTTCCCTTGCGGATCTTTCACGCCGAGTATCAGCATGTGTTCCGCCAACCAGCCCTGCTCTTTTCCCATTACCGATGCGATACGTAATGCCAAACACTTCTTACCCAACAATGCATTGCCGCCATATCCCGAACCATAGGAAACAATGCTTTTTTCTTCGGGATAATGCACAATATATTTTGTGGTTGGGTTGCAGGGCCATTTACTATCCGGCTCACCTTTTTGCAACGGTGCGCCGGATGAGTGGAGGCATTTTATAAATTCACCATCGGAGCCCAAAGCGTTCAATGCTTTATTGCCCACCCTTGTCATGATATGCATATTCACCACTACATATTCGCTGTCTGTTATCTGCACCCCAATCTTTGAGATCTCCGACCCAACCGGTCCCATGCAATAAGGAATTATATACATTGTTCTGCCTTTCATACTGCCTCGCAGGAGGTCGTTCAGGATGCTTTTCATGGCGGCGGGTTCCATCCAATTATTGGTAGGCCCTGCATCTTCTCTTCTGCGGCTGCAGATATAGGTACGATCTTCTACTCTTGCCACATCACTTGCATCACTGAAACAGGCATAACTGTTGGGCCACTTTTGTTGATTGAGTTTTATAAAAGTTCCTTTTTTTACCAACCGGGCGCATAGCGCATCATATTCTTCTTTGCTGCCATTGCACCAGTAAACTTTATCAGGCTTACATAACGCTACGATCTCCTGTACCCATCGTAAAAGTTCGGCATGCTCAACCGGAGCAGTTCTCTTTTTCGTTAAAGTGATCACATTATTTGTTTTCATTCGAAAGTATCTTTTTGAATTTCAATCAATATAATTTGACAATACTACCACCATCACATTCTTACAACCACCGACCCTGTTAGTATACAAAAAAGCAGCATGACCAATACGGTACCTATTGCCCATTTAAGGGTAAAGCGTTGATGGCGGCCAAAATCAACACCAGCCATGCCTGTTAGTAAATAGGTGGAAGGCACCAGGGGACTAAGCAAATGAACCGGTTGCCCAAGCAGGGAGGCGCGGGCCATTTCCGCGCTGCTGATATCAAACGAGGCTGCGGCTTTTGATAAAACAGGGAGTATTCCAAAATAGTAAGAATCGTTGTTCATAAAAAAAGTGAAAGGCATACTGGTTAGCCCGGTTATTAAAGGAAAGTTGGGCCCTAATGAATGCGGCACCAATGCTACTAAACTGCCTGCCATTGCATCAACCATTTTAGTTCCGGTGAGAATGCCGGTAAAAATGCCGGCAGCAAAAACCATGGAGGCAACTGATAACGCATTGGCTGCATGTTTACTTATTCTTTCCCGCTGCTCCGTTAGTTTTGGATAATTAATAATGAGGGCCAGGCAAAAGGCAATCATAAAGAGCACAGCCAGGGGAAGTATATTCATCACCAGGGAAATCATCAGTAAAATGGTCAATATTAAATTCACCCATAATAATTGAGGGCGGCTGGTATTTTTATTTTCTGTTCCGATGCTATTCTCAATTGACTGTTGATGTTTGAGATCAATTATCCCCAAACGCTTCCTTTCTTTTTTTCCAAGATGCCAGGCTACAAACAATACCCATAACGCACCAAATATCATTACCGGAATTAACGGGGTAAAAACCTGTGCCGGTTCAAGATTTAATGAAGTAATTGTTCTTGCCGTAGGACCGCCCCAGGGCAGTATATTCATAATCCCTCCAGCCAGCATACACATAGCCGTTAATATCAATGGATCTATACCCAACTTTTTGTAAAGCGGCAGCATGGCTGTTACTACAATTATATAGGTGGTAGCGCCATCGCCATCCAATGAAACACAAAGGGCAAGAACGGCTGTTCCAATGGTTACTTTCAGGGGGTCGCCTTTTACTAAATGCAGTATTCTTTTTATCAATGGGTCGAACAACCCGGCATCCGTAATAATAGAAAAATAAAGAATGGCAAAAATGAGCATGATGCCGGTAGGTGCAATGGCTTTTACCCCGTTCAGCATCATGGGCCCGATAGTAGTTCCAAAGCCGCCAATCAATGCAAATAGGATCGGGATAAGGATCAAAGCAGTTAAAGCATAGAGCTTTCCGCTCATGATCAGGTACATAAAAGTTATGACCATTGTAAAGCCAAGAATGGCAAGCATATCGTTTATTTTATTGAATTTGTTTTTATGTATAGCACCTGCATTAATCCCGGTAATTCAATGCCGGCTTTCGATTTCCGATCAGGGGAACGTATTTAAAACTCTCCCCTCTTGCCTTTTGCCATTCCTGCTTTGCATTATCTACCCAATCAGGATGGGTTAGTAAATCAATACCGGTTAGTGTTAAGGTTTTGGCGGCTATAAACATTCCTTTAATTCCTATATCGGTACCGCCGCTGGCTGTTGATTGCCAGCTATGGCTTGAGATGCCTGCAGGCCATGCTGCAGCTCTTAAACCAACTGTTGGCACCACCCAGCTTACATCTCCCACATCTGTTGACCCGCCTGAGTTATTATCTCCACCAGAAAAAGTTTTTTCACTTATGTCTTTATATGGCTGAATAACATACACGCCTGAAATGTCGGGCTTAACCGAATCAAATAATGTTTGTTGTAATTTTTGCGCAAACAAAATTTCTTCGGGCGTGTATTTTACACCGCCTACTTTCACCATGTTATTGTACATAATGCGGGAGAGCACATCGTTGGGCAACAGGTCATATACTGCGCCCGTGATCTCATAACTCATTTTTGTTCCTGTTCCCATGGCGGCGCCTTCCCCTATTTTTGTTAACCGGTCAAACAAACCCGCCAGTACTTCCCGGTTATTGTGTCGCATATAATAATATACTTCTGCAAAATCGGGCACCACATTAGGAGCGGAACCTCCTTTTGTAATTACGTAATGCATCCGGGCATCTGGTGGCATATGTTCCCTCATCATGTTAGCCATAAAATCCATTGCTTCTACAGCATCCAATGCCGACCGGCCTTTTTCAGGATACCTCGACGCATGCGCCGCAATGCCGGTAAAGCGGAACTTTACAGAGATATTCGCCAGCGAAGTATAAGGGTTTGCATGGTTCTTGTTATCGGGGTGCCAGTGCATAACGATATCCGTACCTTCAAACAATCCATCTCTTGCCATAAATACTTTTCCCGAACCGCCTTCCTCGGCAGGTGTTCCATACACTTTAATGGTGCCGCTCAGCTTATGTTTTTTCAAATATTCTTTCAGTTCAATGGCAGCCGCTACAGATCCAACGCCAAATAAATGATGGCCGCAGCCATGCCCGTTTTCCCGTAGTGCATCTTTTTCTTTTTCAGGCACCGCCTTTTGTGACAAGCCCGGCAATGCATCAAACTCTGCCAGCAAACCAATTACCGGCCTGCCTGAACCATAAGTGGCTACAAACGCAGTTGGCATTCCGGCCACATTGTTCTGCACTGCAAATTCATTTTCCCGTAACGTTGTTTGCAGTAATGCGGTACTTCTTGTTTCATGAAAACCCAGTTCGGCATACTCCCATATTTTTAAAGCCCTCTCTTTATAATAGGTATATTTTTCATCGATGCTTTTAATTGTTTCTTCGGCAACTACATCTTTTATAACTGCATTTTTCTTTTGCGAAACAGCGTTAAGCGTTATACATATAAACAGGGCATGCAATGACGCATGGATGACAATTCTCTTCATCTATGTAGTATTAAATAGTCTTAAATAAGATTTGCTGCAAAAAGACAGCAGGCTTCCGGAACTTGAATTACTGATTAACGGGTGTTTTTATATAAATGCCAGGCAAAGGTGCAGGCACATTGGGATTGGCATTAATTTCATTCTGTGCATAAATTAACCTTTCGGGGTATTGAGTGGCTGTGCTTATGTTAAAGGGCACCGGTACATTTATATCATTCTCTGTTTTCCGCAACCGGCGGGCATCATTGAAGGGAACTATTGTTCCATTCAGCGTAACGTATCTTTCTTCCACTATTTCACGAAGCAATGCCCTTAACGGAGTTATATTATCTGCATTGCAAATGCCGCCTGGGTCAAAATCTGTGGCAACATAATCGTTGTATAAAATAGTTCCTCCGGTAGCAGGCATGGCAGCTAATCCAAGATTGGTCCTTAATAGCGCCCTAACTTTATTTAGTTGGGCCAGGCCTTCCGCAAACCCCAATGTTCTTACACCGGCTTCGGCAAGTATCAATAAGTTTTCTTCGTAAGTAACCATTGGCATTGGGGCTGTTTTATTAGCCACCCCCAATTCGGCAGTAGCCGAAGTACCTGTAATTTTAAAGTACTTTGAGCGGGCATCTTCATTTGTTTTAGCATTGTTACGCGTGTTCAGCGTTCCTGCCTTTAATAGAACATCCTGCAAAAAAGCGCCGTTGGTAGATAAGTAACCACCCCTGACATTGATAAATTCGTAAATAAGGTTAGCGTCGGTTGTAGTTACCACGCCCGGCGGATAATATTTCAACGAAAGATTAAGTGCATTAATACCCAGCAAAGCGGAAGCATACGCTTTTGTATAATCCTTTGCTTCCAGGTAATACCGCGCTTTCAGTGTATTGGCAACAGCTATCCATGATGTGCTTTTGCCTGCAAAAAATAAATCTTCCGAAATAGTAGCAGAAGAGGGTACGGATGTTAATTCTGCTATGGCTTCATCAAGTAGTTTTTGTATTCCTGTATATACATCAGCCTGGTTATCAAAAACAGGGTCGGGATAACTTTCGTCTGCTGCCTGCGAAAACGGGATATTTCCATACAAAGCGGTCGTGCTGCCTAATGCATGGGCTTCCAGAATTTTCGTAATGCCGCTGAATGTTTTATTTCCGGGCAGCCCCTGCCTTAACAGGTGTGCCTGCTTTACAACGCCCTGGTAAACTGTTTGCCAATGAAGATTTGATTCATCAGCCGACAGATTATATTCTGCCAGGTTTTTATAGAGCAAGGTTACCCCTTTGTAATGCCCCGTCCACATACCCGTAATGCGTTGTATGTGACCAACCTGAACCATAATATTGGCCAGTTCTATTCCTTTCAGCAAAGTTTCGGGCGACGCTTCCGTTGGTTTATTAGGATCTACATTTTCTCCTTCATACACTTTTGTGCAGGATATAATAATGAATGAAGTGCAGAGTAATATGGTTAATATTTTTTTCATCATAATGATTTTAACCGCTTAATAATTCAGTGTAATGGAAAACAACAAAGAGCGGGTAGATGGGTTGGTAAAATATTCCAGTCCATACCCATTGCTTACACCGGTTTGATTTACTTCCGGATCAAACCCTTTTATTTGAGTCCATAAAAAAAGATTACGGCCCGTAACAGAAAAGCGAAGCGAACTGAACTTTGTAGCTTTTTTAAATTTTTGTGAGTTCAGGGAATAGCCTATTGAAAGTTCTCTTAGCCTTGTCCAGCTTGCATCACTAATAAACAGCTCCCTTATTGAAGATGCGCCTACGCCGGCGCCCCGCGAAGTATACCAGGCCTCATCGAGCAACACATTGCCGGCTCCAAAGTTGGCGATATTACCTCTTACGGCAGTACCGGCTGCAAATGTTGTCCCATTTACATTTTTCAGATTTTCAGTAAGGGTAACTTCTTTGCTGACATCGGCATGCATGCCAAAGCTGTATAACACCGTTTTGGTTCCCTCAGCAATCTGGCCTCCCTGTGCCGTTTCAAAAAGCACATTCAAATCAATGTTTTTGTAACTGACAGATAATCCTGCACCACCTCGCCAATCGGGATTAGGATCGCCAATTACCCCGGGAGAAGGATTTATCTGCAAAAAACCATTTCCATCCAAAGCATACCCACCTTTGGCATCGCGTAATGCTCTTGTTCCCCAAAGCACGCCCATAGGATAATCCTGAACAGCTCTTGAACTTACGCCACCGGTTGTAAGGTCAACTGATGACGAGCCATTAAGGCTGGTCACTTTATTTTTATTGGTACTAAAATTTCCGAATACCTGTACATCAAGATCCTTCGTCTTAATAACACCTGCTTTAAAATCTGCTTCAAATCCTTTATTGGTCATGGTACCGGCATTTTTATACTGGCTGATAAAGCCGGAAGAAGGAGCCAACCCGATGTTTAATAATATGTCCTGTATTTTATTCTGATAATGACTGAAAGAAAAACTATAGCGGTCATTAAAAAAACGAAGATCGGCGCCAACTTCCCATTCCGTTTTTATTTCCGGTTTCAGGTTGGCGTTACCCTTATTACCGCTTAACATATACCCCCCACCAAAATTGGTAGTAGCCAGTACATCATCATACGTGCTATACATCCCTGATTGATATACAGTAACAAAATTATAAGCACCTGGTTGTACCCCAACTTTGCCCCAGGCAGCACGAAGCTTGCCGAAGCTTAAGAACCCGGCATTGGTGAGCGATGCTATTTTAGAGAATTGCCATGCTACATCTGCAGAAGGATAAAAGAAACTGCCTTTGATGGTAGAAGCAGCTTCCACAGCCCCGCTCAGGTTTACAAAAAACTGGTCCATATATTCCAGTGATGCGGTTGTATATCCCCGGTTAGAGCCAATTTTTCTGAATTCATTTTCTGCATGGGTGTTTACATCTGAAGTAATAATAAAATTCTGCAGTGTTGTGTTATCAAAAAAATTGGTTGCGTTCACATATTGTATTTCCCTTTGCCTGTCGTTGATATTTCCGCCCAATACCAGTGAGCCGGTAAGGCCGGTTGATATTTCCCTGGTTATTTTACCAATCAGGTCGAGATTCTTTTCTACTTCTGATATTTTTTCACTTCGGAAGGAACCTGTTACCCTGTCGCCGGCAGTACCAACCGGAAAAAAGTAATTGCGGTTATCATAGTTGGCGTCCAGCCCACCTCTCAGAATAAGTTCTAGCCAGGGAAAGGGATTGGAAGAAACTTCTGATGAAAGCACAAACCTGTTCACTTTACTCGTGTTTTGCTGATTGTAAATGGTAAAGTACGGATTGTTGTAAGTAGGGTTTACATTATCGCCCAGGTATCTTCTGTAACTCCGTTGCCGGTTCCTGAATTGAACGCCAGATGCATTTACATACGTGCCAATATAATCGGTATTATCGAAATCAGGCGAAGTACGAAGCATTCCAAGATACAAACCGGCTGCATTTGAATTTTGCTGAACCCTTTCAGAGGAAACACTAATGTAAGTAGCCTTGTTACTAACTTTGAAATACTTGTTAAGGTTATGGTCGGAATTTAATCGAATTGACGATCTGTTATAATCACTGCTGCTTCTTATAATTCCTTTTTGGGCTAGGTTTTCGAGACTGAAAAAGAAACGGGATCTTTCATTGCCACCGCTAAGGCTTAGTGCATTTTGCCAGTAATGCCCCTTTCCAAAAATGCCGTCAAAGTTTTTATCATTATAAGTTTCCCGGGAATTTTTAGTAATAACAGGATAATATATTGTTCCTGTTTTATCTCCGATAAAGTGAGCGCCGCTTGTATTTACCACATCGGCAGCGCCACTTCGGTTTGCAATTTTATCGCCCCATGAATTAGCAGCTGCCGGGTTATAAATACCTTTATCTCCCTGCCCATATGCCGATTGCAATTCATGTTTGCGGTTTATTTCATCAATAGAATAAGCAGAGTTGTAGGTAATTTTAAGCCCGCCGGCTTTCCCTTTTTTTGTAGTAATTACAATTACGCCATTGGCAGCCCTTGAACCCCATAAGGCAGCGGCCGATGCGCCTTTCAAGATTTGTATGGATTCAATATCATTCGGATTAATATCGTTTAATCTTGATTGTTGAGCTACCCCATTCCCGAATGCTTCTGAGCCAAACCCCTGAATTTCTGTATTGCTTACAGGAATTCCATCCAAAATAACCAATGGTTGTGAAGAACCTGTGATCGTATTTTGGCCACGGATCTTGACAGAGGCTCCGGCGCCCGGATCACCGGTAGAGCGGGTAATAGCCACCCCGGCAGCCTTACCACCCATATTTTGCAATAACCCGGTTTCACCGGCACGAACTACACTTGTTGCAGCTATTCTTGCATTAGATGAGCCTTGCTTGTCGCTTCTTTCTCTGAAGCCTAAGGCATTTACCACCACGCCTGCCAATTCATTCGTGGTTTGTTTCATGGAAACAATTGCGGCATTACGTACGTTCACTCTTGCTTCTTCATATCCAACATAGGTAAAAACAAGCTGTGTGTTTTCGTCGTCTACGGTTATTGAAAACTCTCCTTTATCATTACTTTGTGTTCCGGTCTTTTTACCTTTTACGGTTATTGATACACCTGATAATGGATGGCCGTTTTCATCCATAACAACACCTTTTATTACGATAGGCGAAGGCGGAATCCCTTCATTTTCATCTGTGCCCTGTTGTGTGGATTTTGGCTTTACGATAATGGTTTTATTAATAACCTGGTAAGTGAGCGGCTGGTTTTTGAAACAGATCTCCAATACCTGTTCTACTGTTGCGTTTCTAACTTCAACGGTTATTTTTTTTGCTTTCTGCATCTCCTTCGAGTCGAAGATGAACATGTATCCAGCCTGCTGTTGCAGCTTCTCAAAAACTTGTTCTATAGGGGCGTTTTTAACAGAAAGTGTTATTTTTTGGCCATAGCTTCCGGTTGCTGAAACCTGGAGGCAGGCAAAAAAGATTAAAGCAGTTGTTAGTTTCATAACTAGCAATGTTTGGACTGGCAAAAGGCGGGCGCCTTTGCCAATTCTTTTAAAAAGCATAGCTTTGGTTTGTTTAGGTTAAGAAATAAAGATTCGCGTCTGAAAAATTAGCCTGACTTTTAACTACCCCGGGTGCCTCCGGGGTAGTTGCATTATGGAATTACAGTTATTTTTCTACCTTCAATTTTAAAACGCAACGATTGTGTTTCTTCAAGAAATTTGAGGAAATCCGTTATCCCGATATTTTTAGAAAACACCCCTGTAAAGGATTTATTTATTTCACCAGCATACACTACTTCCACATCATACCACCGGGCAGCCTCCCGCATGATGGCTTTTATATCGGTATCCTTAAACCGAAAGGTCCCCTCTTTCCAGGACATTACCTGGTCAATATCGGGTGAATGGTCAATGGTGAATGGTGAATGCCCGGCGGCTATTGCCTGCTCTCCCGGTTTGAGAATTATCGAATTCTCTTTTGCTTCCGGTTTAGCCGGGACCGTTTCCCGTTTCATGACTCTCACTGATCCTTCTAACAACGTCGTCTTTATAGCAGCTTCATCCTGATACGCATTTACATTAAAATGAGTGCCTAACACTTCTATCAGCACGCCATTGGCTTTTACTTTAAATGGCATATCCTTATTTTTAGCCACTTCAAAATAAACTTCGCCTGTTATTTCTACCTCCCTTGCTTTTCCTGTAAAGGCGCTGGGAAATTTAATAGATGAGGCCGCATTCAGCCAGGCTTTACTACCATCGGCCAATGTTAACTGATATTGCCCGCCCCGCGGAGTGATCATTGTACCGAAATGAATTTGATTATTATTTTCCCTTGCAACGTAAGCCATTTTACCATCGCCTGATTTTGTAACAACGATCCCGTTTGCCTGTGTAACAATTCCATTTTTAGCCGTATCCAATACAATGGCAGTACCATCATCAAACAATAATTTTGCCTTGTCGCCTCCTGGCTGGATAGCGTTATGTTCCTTTTGATCATCATGGATCGCGGCAAGGCCTTTCGTATTGGTTCTGGTAAGCAGAAAATAAATGGCGCCAGAAGCAATCATTAGCATAATAGCAGCAGCTACTGCCCACCTGGGTAAAAAGGACCGCGGTGTTTTTTGTGATGGCATGTTTATAACGGCTCCGCTGCTTACTTGCGATGTTTCTTTTTGCTTACCGGTTTCAGCCCAGGTATTGTCCATCAGCCTGTTGAATAACTGCTCGTTTTCAGGTTGTTTCAACTGCTGTAAAAAATACTGCAGTTCTTCATACGACAAATTGTTTTTAATATACCTATCGTACAGATCTTCAAGTTCCTGGTCATTATTCATCACAAAATAATTTGCCTGTTTTTACAACAGGAATTTAGCAATTCAACTGTCTGTATATATATTAAATACAATTGCCGGAGGCGGAAGGACTAGTGGGAGAAAAAAAAATTTAAAAAAGGCGGCTTGAGCAGCTATATGTAATGGACCGGGGCGACATCAGAAAAAGGGAACTATTAAAATAATTACAGTAGAACCTAACGAGTTACTCATATATCCCCTGATAAATTTAAGCGCCTCTACCATATGGTTCTTCACCGTATTTCGGGAAAGATTCATTCGTTCTGCTATCTGGTCATGGCTAAGCTTTTCATTACGACTAAGGATATATATTATTTTTTTCTGTTTTGGAAGTTTTTCAACGGCTTCGTTATGCAGTTGCATTAATTGCTTTTCCAATAACTGTTCTTCAACTGTATTTGCCAGCAACTGCATGCCTGAAAATATTTTTCGCTGAAGCTGGCTTTCCCGTGCTGCTTTTTTAAGGTAATTAAAAACATGGTTTCGGGTAACCGTTCTTAAAAAGGCTTCGAAATTGAGGGCAGTATCAATTTCTTTGCGCATTTCCCAGAGCTTGATGAACACTTCCTGGGTCATATCCCCCGCAATGTCTTTTGATTTGGTTAACTGGTAGGCAAACAGGAACACCCTGTCAATATAGATGTCATAAAGTTCATTGAATGAAACTTCATCATCCAGAATAATTCGTTGAAGCAGTTCAGCAGTATGGTCTTGTGGTTTTGCCATTTAAAGGCAATGTAAAAGAAAGGAGATTATTTAAAACAAATATAAACAAAATTCATTTTCCCAAAAGCCACCCTATAAATAACAAAAACCCGCTTCCTGAGCGGGTTTTATATTATCATATATACTAAGATAAGTTATCTAATTCGACGCAATCTTTCCTACAGCCAGTTTTGTTTTACCGAATAAACGATCGGTTTTACCCACAATGTACATTTCCTGGCCAATTACCGAACCGTGGCGAGGCATGGCCGTGGGAACTTCTGAATTGGAGAAAAACAGCTTACGCTGGTATTTTCCCGTTACCTCATCTAAAGTAACAATAAAGCAATCAGAATTCCTGAAACCTGCAATGCCTCTCACTTTCTGCCCAGGTTTCAGCACATCGGCGTTTTTCGGATTGTCATTGAAAACGATGTTGATCTGGTTTTTGGCCTGAATAGCACCAAAACCTGCATAAAAGGGTCGTGAGCCCGACTCAAAAAAACCACCGAATCTAATACTGAGCCCGCCTGCGCTTGAACCATCGTTTGTACGGATAACCTCACGCTGCGCTTTGGGTATAATTTCTAACCAACCAATATTATTACTTGCATCGATCTTACACATCATAAGCTCACCACATTCATATACATAATTGGTATAGTAAGTCCACCGGCCAGGCATTCCATTGGTACCAGGTGAATAAGATGAAGTAGTATACGTGTATTGGTGATAATTCTCAGCCAGGAGGACCAACCCGTTATCAGAAGTATAAAAAATGTTACGGAACCTCATGTATTTGGAGAAGCCTTCGCCTTCATCTTTGATCTTTGCGAGCTTTTCCCGTTCCTTTCTTTCCGCTTTGCTGTCACTGTCTTTATCATCATCCTTATCTTCTTCGGCTCCTTCTTCGGTCAGCATGGAGTAATTAATTTCTTTTTCAGCAGTGCTGATCACCTGGCCTGTAGAAGGATCGATGCGTTGAACCAACAACCCGTTGGTAGCGCCTTTCTTTTCCTTGCTGTAGAAACTGGCCAACACCAGGTCTTTCCCTTTACTCATCATCAGTTTGGTATTGGTGAGCCATTTGCCATTGATATTGGTATTGATCTCGCTCACCTGTTTGCCCTTATCATTATAGATACGGATATTGTAATTGGCAAAATCCAGGAATTTATCTTTCTTTTTCTTACCCTCCTGGTATTCAAATACCCGGCCTACCAGAATTATTTTCCTGTCGGCAGTATATAATACATCTTCCAATTGGTAAGTCTTGGCTTCAAACTCATTTGTAATAATGGCCGGCTTGGTAGTAGATCTCAGCGTTTTATCGAACTCCTGTACCTGGTAAGTATTTTTTTCTTTCCCAGACACCGTGCTGATGCAAACGATCTTTGAGGTGTCTGCATTTGGTATCAGCTTGAAACTTATTTCATCTTTCTTTTCTTCTTTCAGCAAGCTCGTCATTAGCTTAAAGGATTCGGTGAGCTCGCCTGATGATTTATCAACTTCAGCCGCATACACTTCAAGAGCTCTATCACTTTTATTATAATCGGTAGCGATGATCAATAACTTGTCGCGGAATGCAAAGAATGTTTCGAATTCTTTTCCTCTCAATTCTTTATTGAAATCGCTTCTGTATACTTCCTGCAGGTTCTTATCTAATTTCACCAGGGAAGCAGACTGGCGTGCGGAAGCGCCAATAACGTAATAAGATTTCAAGGCAAGGTGACCTTCCTCCAGGTATACACCACTTGCATCGGTGTACACAACATTAACGCTGGTGCTTCCTTTTCTAAGTTTGAATTCATCACCCCAGGTGATCGATTGTTTTTGAGACCAGGCACAAAGACTCAGGGCCGTTGCAGCCAGTAATAAACAGGTTTTTAACATGTTAGTTCAAGGGAATTTTAAGGTATACAAAGATTGTTGTGCCTGAAACTTTTTTCCTACGATGCCAAAGGTAATAAAACGCTAATATATCGGTTGAAGATTATGCGAAGCCCTGGTTTCGACACCTAACGATGAACTGCCCGTTTTATTGCGAAAGAATAAATCTCAGTTAACAGAATATGTATTTAACGGATAAACCTGGGCGTACCCATGTCGAGCGGCCCCTTATCGGGCCAGGGACCATCGGGAATAATGAGTTCTGTATGCGGCCAGGCAACCCAGTTGTTGCGGGGCATAGCAGCGGCGGTAACAAGATTTTGCAAAACTATATGCAGGTCATCCAGGCGCCAAACATCTTCATTCGGATCCTCTTCCTTACCAACCGAGGCTTCCATCGCCTCCTGCCCTGTTCGCGACAGCACCACTGTTGAACAGGGCGGACTCCAACAACCCAGGCCTCCAAACACGGCCTGCAGCCTTGCCGCTACTTCAATGCCACCCACCGAATCCATGGTCACCGCACAGGCAACCGGCTTACCGAAAAAAGCAGGCGTATTTTCAAAAGCAGTGGTTACTTCAACAAAACGCTGCAAAGCCGAACTCCAGTTATTCCAGTATACACCGGTCACCACCAGGAAACCGTCACAACCAGCCAGCAGGTCGTACACTTCCCGAATTGTTGGCTGGGGATCGGTAAGCGTTAACAGGGTTACCTGTTGCTTTCCTTCATTTACCAGGAGATGGGCTGCCTCTTTTGCCACTGCGCCCGAATTACTGTTTACTCCCCGGAGAGAGCCATTGATAATGAGGATATTTTTTGCCGTAGGTGTCATAGTTCAAAACATTATGCAAATTTGTAAAAATAATAAACAATAAGGTTATGCATATTTACCAGCAAATGATCTCATTACCCGAAAGAGCAAGAGGTTTCCATTTGATAACGCGGGACGTAGTGCGTGCTTTACCGGAAATAGGTAATATCACAAAAGGTCTTTGCCAGGTATTTATTCTGCATACATCGGCCTCGCTTACCATTAATGAAAATGCAGACCCGACTGTTCGTATAGATTTTGAGACTTTCTTCAATAAAACAGTAAAAGAAAACGACCCTGCTTATAAACACGATTATGAAGGATCGGATGATATGCCGGCACACCTGAAAGCATCATTGTTAGGAAGTTCTGTATTGATACCGATCAGCAACGGACAATTAGCTCTCGGAACCTGGCAAGGCATTTACTTATGTGAACACCGTAACCATGGCGGACAAAGAAACTTAGTGGTTACTGCCTGGGGACAATAAGGGAGTGCCAACATATTTATTATTATCACCATGATCAACGGGAAGGTTTATTCAATTGAATCGGTATCTAGAAAAAACGATAGAATGAAAGCAGATAAATAACCTGCAGGAATATATGTGGTGGTGGCTCCGCGACAGATGGTTTGTTTTCTTCATTTTATTACTTTTTTATCCATTTATCAGCTTTTATTGCTCTATTTCTCTTTAACTTAATAAATTATTGCAACTTATATGTCAAAGCTTGTGGATATGAAAAAAATGTATTCAGCCCTGTCGCTCATTTTTATTTTTTCGATTGGGTTCGCACAACCTGTAAAAGAAAATGGCCGGTTGAAAGTGTCAGGTATTAATCTTGTCAATGAAAAGGGCCAACCCGTTGTGCTGCGCGGAATGAGTTTTGGCTGGCATAACTGGTGGCCGCGATTTTATAATGCAGGAACTGTAAGCTGGTTAAAAAAAGATTGGGGCTGCAATATTGTACGGGCTGCCATGGGAGTAGAACCTGAACATGGTTATATAAATAAACCAGCCTGGGGGAAGGAAACAATTAAAGCAGTGATCGATGCTGCTATTAAAGAAGGTATTTATGTGATCGTTGACTGGCATAGCCACAATATAAGGCAGGAAGAAGCCAAAAAATTCTTTACTGAAATAGCTACAGAGTACGGTAAGCAGCCTAATATCATTTACGAAATTTTTAATGAGCCCGAACAGCAATCGTGGGCTGAGGTGAAAGCTTATTCAATTGAACTCATTAAAACGATCAGGGCGATCGATCCGGACAATGTCATTCTCGTTGGTTCGCCGCATTGGGACCAGGATGTTCATCTGGTTGCCGATGATCCTATTAAAGGGTTCGATAACCTGATGTACACGCTTCACTTTTATGCAGGGACCCATAAGCAACAACTGCGGGACAGAGGTGACTATGCCCTTAAAAAAGGATTACCGATTTTTATCTCGGAGTCAGCCGGTATGGAAGCCACAGGAAATGGTCCGCTCAATGAAACTGAATGGAATGCATGGATCACCTGGGCGGAGAAAAACAAGATCAGTTGGATAACGTGGTCAGTATCTGACAAAGATGAAACCTGCTCCGTTTTATTGCCCACCGCTTCATCGACGGGAAACTGGAATACAAAAGACCTGAAACAGTCGGGTTTGAAAACAAGGGAACTTATTCGAAAATATAATGGATTAAAGCCTTGAAGCATCCACATAAAAAAGTCTTAACTTCAGTATGTCGCCACACAACCAGTGGTGCGCCATTATTATAAACCTTCAAATCCTGCTACAATGAGTACTGTTTCACGTAGACGTGTGATTAAAACGATTGCTGCCGGCGGCGGCATCCTGTTACTTTCTCCCCAAATAATACTCACCGGCACCCGCCGTAAGAAAGATAAAATCGGTGTGGCGCTTGTTGGTCTGGGTTATTACAGCACCGACCTATTAGCGCCTGCCCTGCTGCAAACAAAACATTGTTACCTGGCAGGTATTGTTACGGGTACGCCGGCCAAAGCGGAAGCCTGGAAGCAGAAATACAACATTCCCGATAAGAACATTTATAACTACCAGAATTTCGATACTATCGCTAATAATCCTGATATTGATGTGGTATACGTGGTTCTTCCACCATCAATGCATAAAGAGTATGTGATCAGGGCAGCCAATGCCGGCAAACATGTTTGGTGCGAAAAACCTATGGCAATGACAGAAGCGGAATGCAGCGCTATGATCAAAGCCTGCCAAACCAACAAAAAATCGCTGGCAATAGGTTACCGTTTGCATCATGAGCCGAATACCCAGGAATGGCGCCGTATTGTGAAAGAGAAGCAACTGGGAAAAGTCATTAAAGTGAATTGTGCGGCAGGTTACCGCGATAATCGCACCGACCACTGGAAGCAGAAAAAAGAAATGGGCGGCGGCGTTTTATATGATATGGGCGTTTACGCCATACAGGGAGCAAGGCTGGGCACCAATATGGAACCCGTTGCCATTGTATCGGCGCAAACTTCCACCACGCGGCCGGAGATCTATAAAAATGGGCTGGATGAAACAACCATCGCCACACTGGAATTTCCCGGCGGCGTAATGGCCAATATTAAAACCAGCTTTGGAGAAAATGTCAACTTCCTCGATATTACCTGTGAAAAAGGAGAAATAAAGGTACAACCTTATTCTTCTTACAATGGACAAAAGGCAACGAGCCCGCTGGGCACTATTCATCATCCCTACAATATTCCCTATCAGCAGGCCAAACAAATGGATGATGATGCCATAAGCATTCTTGAAAAGAAACCCATGCTGGTGCCGGGAGAAGAAGGCCTGCGCGACATTCGTATTGTAGAAGCCATTTATAAATCGGCTGCTACAAAACAGCGGGTGAGTTTGTAAAGTGGTAAAGCCAATCAAAACTACTATGGGCGACCAGCCCTTCCCTGCTGTACATACTTATTTAATTTGACCTGATTTTCAGCTATCTTATTCTTTAAGCCCTGGATATCCTTGTGTAATTTATCCAATCGGTCTGATTCTTTCCTTGCATCCCTGGCATCACGCCTGGCCTCACTGGCTTTCTTATTAGCTTTTCTTGCCAGTTTCTTACTATCAGGATTAGCGCTTAATTTATCTGCTGCTTTCGAGTTTTTATTTGCAGATCGCTGGGCCTCCGCAGCAGCCTCTTGTTTATTCTTTGTTTTTCGTTCAAGCTGACTTTGTAGCTTTTCCAGCTTCAATTGATCTTCGCTAATCTTCGTAACCAAGGAGAGAGAGTCTGTATTGACATTTTGGGCAGATATAGACATATAAAAACACAACAAACCAATCGGGATCAATAACCATACTTTTTGCATAATGTACTTTTAAATGTTCAATAAAAATTTTGAAACGATAGTTATCATTTAAAGTACAAATCATGATCTTATAGTGTAACCGATTTGATTAGAACTTTGCGGAGAATAGAGAAGAGAAGATGTTATAGTCCGGGGAAAACCCAGGCAAATATACTCAATAAATATCATACAAGAATTAAACTGATTTTCACGATATTGGCAGGAGAATGGAATATTCTATGCTTAATTCTCTGGTTAGCTCATTAAGTAAATATGTTACGTTGACGGAAGCGGAAGTAAACGCAATTGCATCGCTGTTTTCCTTCAAAACCTTTCGCAAACGACAGTACATAATGCAGGAAGGTGAAATTACCCGGCATGAAACGTTTATTGTTAAGGGGCTTACCAGAACTTATGAAGTGGATGAAAAAGGACAGGAACACGTGATTCAATTTGGACTTGAGGGTTGGTGGATAGGGGACCTCTATAGTTTTCTGACTGAAGCGCCTTCCAAATACTATATCGATTGCCTGGAAGACACCGAAGTATTTCAAATAACCAAACCCAACCTGGAAGCGCTCTATGAAAAAGTACCAAAAATGGAACGCCATTTCCGCATAATCATTCAAAATGCGTTTATAGCAGCCACTAATAGGGTCGCTTCCTCTCTTATTAAAAACGCTTCAGAGAGATACGTGGAATTTACTATTCAATACCCGCAGATTGAACAAAGAGTACCTGATAATCAAATAGCTTCGTACCTTGGCATTACGCCACAGAGCTTAAGCCGCATTAGGTCACAGGCGCAGAGAAAAGATAAATAATATCCTCACCTACCCTGCTTGTTAACATAGGTTAATTCAATTTCTTACCATAGGTGATTGGCTGGCCTTCATTTTTCTTCAAATTTTGTATCAACAATTATAGAAAATGAAGAGAATATTATTTTCAACGGACCAATCTATCGCTCCGTTTTTATTGCGTCTTTTTCTTGCCTTCGTTCTTTTTCCGCATGGCGCCCAGAAATTAGTCGGCTGGTTTGGCGGTTTTGGCTTTAGTGGCACGATGGCCTATTTTACTGAAACGGTTAAACTACCCTGGATTATAGGCTTCCTGGTAATTCTAATTGAGTTTTTTGGTCCCCTCGCTCTTTTATTAGGCTTCGCCGTTCGCCTTTGGAGCATTGCAATTGCAATAGTAATGGCAGGCATCATCCTGACCCATTTTACCGGTTATTTCTTTATGAACTGGTTTGGTAATCAAAAAACGGAAGGGATGGAATTCTTTTTGCTTGTTATTGGTATGACAGGAGCATTGATCTACTCCGGGGCCGGACGTTTTTCAGTTGATGCTCGTTTACCTTATAGGAAATAAAACCCGTAATTGCAGGAAGCGAGTCAATGCATTTTTTTTATTTCCGATTCCGTCAATCGTAAAAACCGTGCAGCATTATTAAACAAGATATCCCGCCTTTGGCTTTCGGTAAGAAACTTTGCCTGCTTAATGGTTTGTATACCGGCTTCAATAGCGCCCGGCCAGATCATGTTATCAGAACCGAACATGATCCGTTTGCCAAACCCGGCGTTCACTAATCGCTCCAGGTAATAATAGAACTCTTTTTTTGGAAGCATGAAGCAGATGGCTGCCAGGTCAACATGTAATTGTGGATGCGTATATAAAGTGGCCAGCATATCATCTATCATTGGCCAGCCGGCGTGCATGGCATATACCCTCAATTTGGGATGTTGTAACAACGCTTCTTCTAACCCCAATGCACTATGCAGGCGCGCCCTGTACCGGGTAGTGCCCATATAAGGCGCTCCTGGCGGACCACATCCAATATGAATGCCAACGGGAATGTCAAGCCGTTCAGCCATTTCCAGGTAAGGAGCAAAAGAAGAGTCACTGGGAGAATAGCCTTCATATTGTATTGTGATTTCTCCAAACACTTTAAATTCTCCTGACTTGAAAATCTTTTCCAGGGAGTCAACCGTTAGTCCCCATTGTTGGGCACTGTTAAAATTCCAATACACCGAAGGAATGATCCTATCGGGCGCTTCTTTCTTCCATTGCCTTACGGTTTCTATATCACCGCTGGTTACGCCATATACATTATTATTCTTCATCGCGGCTACCGTAAGCAGCTTTAATGAATCATTTGAACGCGGTGAAGGAAGACAATGGTCGGACCAACTATTTGTTTTCAGAGCGGTTTCGAACACCTGGCCGAAATCATTTTTGGGGTCATTGAAGCCAAGATCGCGGAATGGGGCGCCAATACAGGGCGTTGCTTCCCCTTTATTTTTAACGTGCTCTGCATGAAGATGCATGTCAATAACCGGCAGCGGCCTTGCCTGTGAAAACGAATCTGGTAAAAGAGAGTGCAAAACCATCAAAAGAAATAAGCATTTTTTCATAATACAGCTTTGGCTTACCTATCAGATCGCAAAAAAGGAAATTTCCATAAAGAGCCAATCAGTTACAGCATCTCCCCGTTAAAACACCCTTTTTTTCTCAATTGAATAACATGGGTGTTTTTCCCGGTTATTCAGTCTTGAAAAGCCAATACATTTGAATTACTATGTCTAATAATGTAACCCGTCAATTATGCGCCAGCGCTTATTTAACGCCGGGCCTCAGCGAAAAGATAATCAGCTTTGTTAAAAACCCTTATAAGGCAATAGTGCACCCGCCCGGGCTTGACCCTGTTGTGTTATTAAAACACGCACTCAATGCCCGCAGCAAGGAACGGAGATTTTATGCTTTACTCTTTATTCCTTCCCTGCTTTGCATTCTTACTTTACCGCTTCTACCAATTGCCTTACTGTTTTTAACCATTATTTTTTTAGCGGTATTAGTCCGCTATTATAATAACAAACGGTTCATTAAAGAGCATTTCATTACAGGCAATTTCAATTACAATTTTTCATATGATGGATCAGAAAAAGAACTGATCCATCAACTTCAGGAGAACACCACCAAAAACGTGGTGTACTACAGCGGCTATTCTCCTTTTGTAGGTTGTGGATATGAAGTTGGCGGATGGTCATTTGTAATTGACATAGACAAAGGGAAAACCGATCTGGGTCAAACGTTAGCCCCTAAAAGTTTCCAGGAAGACGAGTTGTATTACATTGTATCGCAGGAACTTTTACAGTTGAAGCTGGAAAATCTTTCGATAGAGAACAAGATCTATTTTAATGGTAAGGATCTTAGGAACAACAAAGACATCTTACCTAATATTTTCAGGCACCCGGTAACGGAAGTAAATTCTGAGTATACAAAGAAAGCCATGAACTATGGCGTAGAGAATGCCAGGTTCTATAAAATGATCCAGGTAACGGGTTGGGAAGGCGACCTGGTGCTTTCCGCCTTCCTGCGTTTCAAGAAAGGAGAAAAGACATTGTTTGTTGAAAACAATTATTACCTGTTGCCGCCTATTAAAGACGAATACCGGGCAGTAGACCGGATAAAGCAAGACTCCGGCATCAGACATTTTTTAAGATTAATGACAAAGTTGTTCCTAATCTCGATAGTAGAAACTATTAGAAGTGTCAGCTATGTTTTCGGTCAAATTTCGAAAGGGATAAAAAGTCTTTTTGGCATATCGCCTGAAGCCAAACTGAGAAAAGAAGTTAAAATTTCTCCCGACTATGATTATGGCGCACATTCTTCCATAAGGGAAATGGTATGCCAATCGCAGTATTTTCAACATTTTCAAAAGCTCGATAAAGAAAGATTCCTGAAAACGATTGATAAAAGAATATTCAATGGCATAACAGAATTCCTGGATAGCAAAAACATAAGCACTGAAGAATTCAAGACCAGGGAAAACATAGTAATGAACAATGGTATTATAGTTCAAAGCGGCGGCGTACTTACCAGTCAGAATGTATCAGCGGGTATCGGCGCTTCCATCCGTAATATGATGAACCCGGGCAACCCGGGCAAGGCTAAGGCTAAATAAACTTCTCACCTTTAATTCTTTTTTATGGGAAACAATGACGGTATTATAATTAACAATGGCACTGTGAACGCCAAAAATATTGCTGTTGGTGCAAACAGTACGATCAACGACAACTCCACTCACACAAATCATGACCTGCAACAATTGTCTGTTCTATTTAATGAACTGTTAGAAAAACTGCATACTTCCCAGGAGCCGATCTCCAATAAAGAGGATATCCTGGACGCCATTGCTGAGCTAAAAGAACAAATAAAACAGAAAGAACCCAGGAAAAGCATGTTGAAAATACTGGGAAAAACGCTTGTCGACAACCTGGGTAATATAAAACATCTTGTTCCGCTGGCACAAAACATCTGGCATCATATAAGTTCTTTTATTGGCAGCGCCGCCGGTGTTTAATTCGTGCTATAACCATTAAGAATGAAATAATCTACATATAGTTCTATATTATTATCTGCATAAATACCAAACTTAAGGCCATCTCTCATATTAAAGCTCTGTTCGTGTATAATTTCGCCATTGACTTTAAAGACAACCTTATCACCTTTTTTATCAATGATCAGAATGTTAAACTTGCCGGGACGAAAATAGGCTGTATTGCCCTGGGCAAGAGAGATCCAGCTATCGTTATTAACCGAATAAATATTATAATTTCCTTTTTTATCGATATTAAAAAGATGGAACCGGGTATCCTGATCATTGCCGCAAAAATAAACACCATAAGTACCGGAAGAAAGCTCAACACCTCTGTTCATCCTTGAAGAAATAGTAAAATCCTGTTCCAGATCGATAGTAAAATTTCTTCCGGTAAGACTAGCCCCATCGCTCTGCATTTTTATATTAAGATTCCCCCCCTCTATATTCCTTTTGACGTATGCGGAAGACTTTAACTCCCATCCATTATAATTATAATCAAAGTCATCAAAGAAATTATTCTCCTTATTTGTCTTGTAAACCGCACTAACCGTACTGTCTGCCGAAGCAATGGTCGTATCGGGAATTGGGGCAGGATAAACAGCAGAATCTACGAGCGGAGGGGCACTGTCAATAATAGCAGGAGCAGTTACTGCAGTGTCTACAGTTGGATCATCAACAGCCGAATCAACTAAAGGCATGTAATCTACGCTTGCTTCGGTTGCTGAGTAATCACCGTCTGAACAACCTTTACCCAGGGCAAACAAGAATAAGGCAATAAAAAGCAAGGGAATAAGAATCCAGGCATAATTGAATTTAGCGGCCCTTACCACGTCAATATCCAATGGCCCTGAATTGTACTGAATAGATGCCTCCTGTGAATCTGCCGTAAGCATCAACGTAGATCTCTGTGGGCCTGCTGTACTATCATCAAAAGGTAATGTTACAAGGAGAGATCCTTTAGCTGTACAATTACTTTTATGAACACTTCCATTCAAATAAAGAGCAATATTCTTTCCGTTCTTTACTTCCCATCGAATAACAACATCCTTCCCCGCCTTTACTTTTTTGACAGAAGCATAGAGTTTGATTTCCGGCTTCGGTTCTACTTTTATTGTTACAGAATAATTGCTGTATTTAAGGATGCCGTTTTGCCGGTAACCAATTTTCAGGGTATGGAGTGCATTGGCGCCGGCTACAAAACTCTTCCTCCCCGAAAACAATTGCGGATCTCCGTTCAGCGTAACAGTATCAACATTGCTGACATTCCATACCAGGTCATACTTTTCTCCGGGCTCGTATATGGTTTTATTTCCTTCGGGAATAAACAGCACTTTAGGTTGCTGAATAACCGCTGCTTTTTTGAGCTGACTGGAAATGAATACTTCTTTCTTTTCAGGAAACAAACAGGTATCGATGAAGCTGGTCAGTATTTCTGGCGTTAATGGCTTTTGGTGTATAACAGTTGAATTCGGTTGTTTGAAAAAGCAGAAGCGCAGTGTGCTTGCGAACAGTTTATGTTTCCGGTTAAAATGATCATTCAATCTTTCAATGGTAGTGGTGGTCAGGTCTTCCCCGTCTTCATACAGGTAAAATGAATAAAGGCACATGAAATAAAGCAGATGAAGCGTATTGAAAGCATCTCCTTTCAATTGTTTCACTTCGTCGCTGGTAAATCCCAACTTGTGGCGGTAATAGTTGTATACGGGCGACCAGTAATCTTTTGAACCAAACATTTTAGATCGCGGCAGTTCTTCCAATGGGTATGTACTATCAAGATCGATCAAATAAAAATCGCCGGCATCCGTTCGGTACAGGTTCTTAGGGTCGAAGTCAGAAAACCAATAACCCAGTTTATGAATACCCTGCAACGCCCTGAACAGATCTTCGCACAACTTCGTAGGTAAAAAGCGGTATCCGGTTCTTTGCAGGTTTTCGAGCGTATTTCCGGGAAGGTATTCTGTAAAAAGGTATAAGACTTCCTTGCTCCCTTCTTTAATTCTCACCACATCATGAACAATGGGCAACCCGGTTATCTTCTTTCCTTTCAGGCGCAATAAAAGCTTATAACCTGAGATGTCATTATCGTGCTTATCGAACCGCTTAATAAAACAATCAGCATCGCCAACCTTTACCGGGAATTTAAAATAATCTCCGGCAGAAACTTTCCAGTTCCTTCGCACATTGCTTTGAATGTCTACCGGGTCAAAATCTGAAATATAATCAACCGACCTACCGTGAATCATTACCTGCATAGATCAGGAGTTTATTATTCTTTCCAATACAATCAATGTTTTATCGTCGTAGGTTTTTTGTGGGACCCTGGAAATATTTTGTTTAATGGCTTCAACAATACCGGGGTTGTTACTGCTGAGCTGGGCTTCCACTACCCTGCCGATACCGTCGGTAAAAACAAATACTACATCAACATCTTCAGCCGTTTCA
The DNA here is from genome assembly GCF_004834005.1 of Niastella caeni. Lineage (GTDB taxonomy): Bacteria > Bacteroidota > Bacteroidia > Chitinophagales > Chitinophagaceae > Niastella > Niastella caeni. The sequence continues at coordinate 768,854 of NZ_STFF01000002.1, read as the reverse complement.
ATAGCCCATTTCATTTCATTGCATTTGATCTGAAAGGCGTCGGCGGCTTCATTATAATCAAGCCGGAAAGCGATGCGATCGTAATCAAACGTTGGGTCCCCGGTAAACCGGAAATCGTTTTTGAGCATGGTTCCGGCGCCATTGCGCTGTACAAAGGGGAACACTTTGGAATCGCCCGACCGCAGCACATGCAGGTTACCATTATCGAGCAGGCGGCCAATAATGACCGTGGTAGAACACAAAGGATTTAATCCGGAAATAATAGGTTGTTTGATCGCTTGCTTTTTATCGGCCGGCAGGGAATTGATACGTTGGGTCCATTCCTGTTTCACATAATCCCTGGCCTGCATCAAAAGCGTATTGAGGGTAATTTGATCGTTGAAGCATTTGGCAATATGCCTTTGTACATACTGACCAATACTTTGCGCCAGGAGCCTGCTTGAAAAGAGATGTGATTCTTCATGCGGAGTAACGCCTTCGCTAATGGAGGCGCAATCGGAAGTTCCATCCATTAACCAGAAGAAAGTTTGCCTGGGCAGGGATAGAACGCCAGCCACATCCTCTCCCAGTTCTGTATCGGCATTGCCGGCATCTTTACGCGGCCCTGCCGATAACATGATCTCTGTTTTGATATGCGTTTGGGGATCAGGCCAGGTAGTGTAAGGAACAAATTGTATAGGACTGGATAAATGACCTGAATTTTCGTAATGCTGTAATTTTTCAGCCAGCTTATGATTTTCCACCAACACTTCCCGTAATTTTTCACGATCGGCTATACGTTGAACATCGCTGGCATCCCTTTCCGCATCTTTTGCTTTATTACTGGCATCTTCATTCAGGTATTTATCAATTAACTCAGTGATCCTTTCTTTAATTATTTTCATTTTATTTCGCACCTCAATATCATTCACATTGAGGTTCTGCATATTCAGAAACCCTCTTTGCACAAGAAGGGCATCCAAGCCGTTTACACCTTCTGTATAGGATTCGATAATTTGTTCCCGCATGGCTTTATTATCTGCCATTTTATTAATTTTTTGTTGCAGTATGATCAGCACAACCAGCATAACCAAAATAATAACAGCAGTAATGCGAAGCCACATCCACAACCAATTTTCATTGGTTTGCAATTGGTGAACCTTCTGCTCCAGAACCTTCTGCTTTTGCTCCAGTTCAATTTCTTCTTTTGATGGCGACCGTAAGTGTGGAGTAAAACCAAAACTGATCATCGTTGGCAGAAGCGTATCCGCCTGCCGGGCCTTTGTTCTTACAGCTTTGGCATTTCGTGCTTTTGTGTGTTGAGTGATGGCTTCACCAGTATCAATGGCCCATTCATTTGGCGCAAGTATGATCTGATCTGGAATATCACCAGGCTCATGGGCCGTATCTGTTTGCTGCGCCACAACCTGGCTACCAAAAAGCGTAAACAAGGCCAGTAGCCCAATGAAAAAACGTTCAAACATACCTGGTGAATTGATGTTAAATATCTCTTATAGCCGTTCCGCTTTCTACAAGGCAATGCGGACAAAAACCACTGGCGCCGCTGGCCATTCGGAACAAACCTTTTAAGTTGGCCACTTTGGAAGGATCATCAAAAAGGAAAAACTGGTCTTGCGAAGGATGACGCGGACATTTACTCACCAGGCTTTTCAATTGATAGTAACCATTCTCCCCACTATTGCCGTAATAGGCGCTCATGAGCAGATCGAATGGCTTACCGTTATATTTTAGGTTCTTGAAGGGACTTGGGTTCAGTGTTCTGTCATCTTCACCCAGATAATGCTCTCCATCAGTGAATAACAAAACACGCACATTGGGTATCTGGTGACTTTGCATATTGTCATCCAGCACTGACTGAATGCGAGGCTTGTAATTTCCTAATGCAGCGATGGAAGAATTGATAAACTGCTGGGTGAAATTAAAAGCTACACTCAGCGCCTGGTTAATATCGGTTGCGCCTTCTTTCTTTGACATTTTCTCGCGCAGCATTTGTTCCAGACCGGCCGCATCCTGGTACTGGTTTACAATTTCCTGAATACTGGTATAAGGTAATAATACATCAATCTCGTGATCGAAGCCGATGATCAATATATAGGCAAATTCCCGTAAAGGATTACCTGACAGAGAGAAGATACCAGCCGAAACACTGCGGGCAACCAGATCTTTTTTGGAAGTTGGGTGATTAGGAAATGCTGATCCTTTCATGGAGCCGGAACAATCGAGCAATAAGATCGCTAATCCAAGATCTTCCTGGGGAATGGAAGGATTATTGTGTATGGTAATACCACCCGGCGATTGCTTTGCAGTAGTTAACTGCCCTTGCGCATTTACCAATATGCCTTCGCCATAAGGACATTTTGGACAAAAATATCCATTCTGTTCAGCCTCCAGTCCATTGTAAATGTGACCAGCATCCTGTACGCATACCCATGAATTCATACCCATGATAGCAAATTTGAAATAAAGGTAGCGGTACAGTAGAAAAATAAAACAGGTGTTTTCACCCAATTGCAAGATGAAATACCTGAATTTATTCAGCCCAAAATTGACCAACATCATCTCTTACGTTACAAAAAAACAACCACGCCGAAGCGTGGTTGAAAAGGATAAGGCGACCCTTCCCGGGAAAGGCCCCCTGGTTAATGGTACAATGATACTGCTAAGTTAGTATGTATATTTCTACAGGAGAAATGCAGTTAGTCACGAATTCCCATTCATATACGGCATTGTATAATGCATAAGGCCGCCCACCAGATGGTAGACGGCCCTGTTGGTCGCTATGACTATACCTACTGCTATTTACTGTGGGTAGCCCAAATTCTGACCGAGATTCCGGTTAATGTCCCGTTCTGTTTGCGGTACGGGCAGCAAGAACTGATGATCTTGCACGGTGGTGCCCAGTGCCTGCATCACCTGTTTGTATCTCTTCAACCGGATCAGGTCGTATCTACGATGTCCTTCAATGAACAACTCACGGGCTCTGTCTTTCACCAGGCTGTCGATGAATGCTTCCTGGGTAGCCGTATTCGTGAAGTTCAGTTGCTGTGCCGGATCTTTTAAGCCGGCTCTCGATCTTACCGAATCAACACCTGCGAATTTTGCAGGATCTGAAGGATTGATATTATTCATTGCTTCAGATTGCATCAGCAGCACATCTGAATATCGCAGCACGATCCAGTTCACATTAGAGTTATTACTGTTGCTCACATATGATGGGTCGCGGTATTTGTAAACAAAGGGGGAAACGTTGGTACTTCCTACCTTGTTGGCCATGTTCCAGTTTTTACGTATGCTGTCGGCCGTGGAATAACCATTCTGGAAAAAATTATTGTTCGCGAAGAAAGCGGCTGCGCCACCCAGTTGGGTTGGAAATAACATTCGCAAGATGATATTTGAAGTGATGCCGGTAGCCACGGGTCCGAACTGCACAGAGAAGATATGCTCACTACCGTTTTTCTTTGCATTGTCAAATACATCCTGGTATTTCGGCAACAACTGGTATACTTTTGAAGCGATCACCCGGTTGAGGGCAGCCAGCGCATTCTGGTTATCCTGGGGTTCGGCAAATGTGGTACTGGCCCTTTGCAGGTATACTTTACCCAGCAACGTGGCTGCAGCGCCGGAAGATACCATACCTTTATTTCCACTGGGAATTTTATTCTCCGCCAAGCAATTGGCTTCAGCAAATGTCAGGTCTTCTATGATTGTTTTGTACACTTCTGCAGCCGGGGCCCGGGAAGGGAACAACAACGAATCGCCGGCTGTTTCAATAGGACGTAACACCAATGGCACATCGCCAAAATTTCTCACCAGGTCAAAATAACCCAGCGCCCGCAGAAACCTTGCATTGCCTACGATATGGTTGCGGTTGGTAACGTCCATATTAATACCGGGCACATACTTGATCACATCATTGGCCCGGTTGATCATCAGGTAAGAGCTGCGCCACCAGTTGTAGATCTCAGCATTGGCAGGCGTCCATTTAAACTGGTTCAGATCGGCGCGCTCCTGCGTAGTGATGCCTACCAGGTTATCAGCAGGTAATTCCGATATGAGCCATACTGTACGCTGGTAGTGCGTTTGCGTCTGCATAGCGCTGAACACTCCGTTAATAGCTGTTTGTGCATCGGCGGCGTTCTTATAAAAGTTAGAAGGCGTAAGGAAGCTAAAGGCTTGTTCTTCCAGTTGCTTCTTGCAGGAGGCCATCATCATAAGGCCGGCGCCTGCTATAAGAAAGATACTTTTTTTCATAATAATTCATTTATAGTAAGCAATACGATCCCCGCAGGTTAAAAGCCAAGCTTCATACCCACTGTATAAGTTTTAATGTTCGGATAAGGATTATAGTCAACATTCAGTGAAGTGTAATTACCTGCTGAATTGGAATAGGAATTCACTTCGGGATCGTAGCCTGAATAGTCGGTGATGGTGATGATGTTCTGCCCGGTAATATAAACGCTCGATGTTTTGAACACAGAGGTCAGTTTGGGAAGTGGCAGGTCATAGCTCAGCGTAATTGTTTTGAACCGCAGGTAACTGCCATTCTCAATTAAATCGCTGGTTACACCAAGGTTACGACGGTACGTGCTAACTACACTGGGCAATGTGTTGCTGGTTCCAGGTCCACGCCAGCTTTGATCAGCAACGTAAGCAAACTTATTGGCGAAGGGAACACCATTCTCCATTTCTATCCTGTTCTCATTGAGAATATCAACCCCCTGCACTCCCTGGATCAGCACAAACAAATTGAATCGTCCTACGGTGAGGTTGCTGGTAAAACCATAAGTGAATTTCGGAAGCGCATGACCTATGATGGTTCTGTCGTTGGTTGCATCCAGTGCGCTATCGCCATTGAGGTCTCTGTAAATAGGATCACCGGGCTTTACATTTTGTTTGGTACCGCTCTTGGTAATATCGGCAGTGCTTTGCCAGATACCGTCGAACACATAACCATAGAATTCACCGATCGGTTTTCCTACCTGCAATATGGAAGAGAAGCGACCGCCACCCGGGAAAAGGTTGGAACTTACGTTGCCGGTAAATTGATAAGGCACGCTACCTAATTCCAGGATCTTGTTACGGTTGGCTGAGATATTGAAAGAAGTCGTCCATTTAATGGCTTTCTTATCGATGTTGACGGTGTTGATAGCGAGTTCAACCCCCTGGTTCTGCACACTTCCTATATTCTGCGTCATAGCAGTGAATCCAGAGGTAGTAGGCAGGTTTACGTCGAACAACAATTTAGTGGTCTTCTTATTATAATAATCGGCGGTTAACTGAACGCGGCCACCCAATATGCTGAGATCAAAACCGGCATCCAACGCCTTAGTTGCTTCCCACGAAAGGGCGCCATTGGGAAGATTACCGGGAGCAAAACCGGTTACGCGGGTGCCATTCAAAACATAACTGTTGGCGCGGTATTGTTTCTGCGATAAATAGGAAGCAATGTCCTGGTTACCGGTAGCGCCATAGCTCGCCCGGAATTTCAGGTCGCTGATGGCATCGAAATCTTTCAGGAAATCCTCTTGCTTCACACGCCAGGCGAAAGCACCCGAAGGAAAATAACCCCATTTGTTCTGCGCGCCAAAGCGTGATGAACCATCAGCCCGGAATGTGACGGTGAACAGGTACCTGTCGAGCAGCCGGTAATTGATACGGCCCAGGAAAGAAGCCAACCTGTTCAGCGTGGTATTTGACTGGCCGGCAGCAGTACCGATCGACAGGTTATCTGTATTCAGGTTATTGGTCGACAATCCTGTTACCGTAGAAGTAACAGAAGCGTTCTTGAATTCCTGGTAAGTAAAACCAGCTACGGCATTAATGGCATGTGAGCCAAATGTCTTATCGAAAGTAATAGTGTTTTCATTCAACCAGTTGTAGTTATTATTAGTAACTACCTGGGCATACCCGTTGTTCTGCGCACCCAGGTAAGTGATACTTGGACGGAACACGTCGTTGCGGAAGTTACGGTATTCACCACCGAAACTGCTTCGCAGCTTCAGTCCACGCACTACTTCATATTCACCAAACACGTTGGCGAAAATGCGCGTGTTCTTGTTCTTGTCGCTGTTCAGCGTAGCTGCTGCTACCGGGTTGCCTACTTCTATGGCATAAGGCTGCGGGCCGTTCCTGAAAGTGAAATTACCGGCGCTGTCGTATACGGGTGTAACGGGGCTCGACAACAGCGCATCCAGTAAAGTACCACCGCCGCTGCCGCCCGTGGTATTCACGTTCGCCTGCAATTGCGATTCGTATGAGATCTGTGAACTGAGGCCCATTTTAATTTTATCACTTACTTTATTGTCGAGATTGAAACGGAGTGTGCCTCGTTTATAATCGGAACCGATGATGATACCATCCTGGCTGAAATAGTTCATGCTCAGAAAATAGCGTGAATCGCTGGTACCACCTGTAAAGCCTAAGTTGTAATTGGAGATGCGGGCGTCGCGGAACAGTTCATCCTGCCAATCGGTGCCTTTGCCCATGGCATCGATCTGGGCATCGGTGTAAGGCTTTGCCAGCGCAGGTGTCATATTAGTAGCCACTTCATTTACGAAGCGTGCATACTGCTGTGCATCCATCATATCCAATTTGTTGGCTACTTGCTGCACACCGGTATATGCATCGATGGTAACAGATCGCTTACCAGCAACGCCTCTGCGGGTAGTGATCATTACAACGCCGTTAGCACCCCGGCTTCCGTAAATGGCCGTGGCGGAAGCGTCTTTCAGTACTTCCATGGAGGCTATGTCGTTGGGATTAAGCGCGGTAATGTCTGCGCCTGCATACCCATCAACAACATACAACGGATCACTGCTTTGCGTGATGGAGTTGGTACCGCGAATGCGCACGGTAAAAGAGGAACCCGGCTGCGAATTCGTTTGGGTTACCTGCACGCCGCTTACCCGGCCCTGTAATAACTGGCCGGTACCGAACACCGGTGTTTTGTCTGTGCTTTGCATACCTACAGACCCAACGGATCCTGTAAGGTCTTTTTTGCGTGATGTACCATAACCAACTACCACCACATCGCTGAGTTCGGTGGAAGCTTCCCGTAATACGATCTGCACATCACTGGTGTTGGTAACTTCTACTTCCTGGGTTGCAAAACCTACAGAAGAAAATACAAGCACCACTTTTTCTTTGTCTGGGACCATGATGGCAAAGTATCCCGTTTTGTCGGTTGAGGTAAGTACATTGGTCCCCTTAAGTTGAACATTAATCCCCGGTAATGGCGCATTGGCCGAAGAAAGGACTTTACCGAAGATCTTTTTTTGTTGTGCTGATACATCCAGGTACGATACTAAGATGAACAGCAGAAAATAGATTTTCTGCATGGCAAATCGAGTATTTTAGATTGTTATGAACGAAACAAGACACTTAGATAGTAGAAAATGATGCAATTTATCTACGGAAACGTTTCCGTAATATATTCACAAATCGTTCATACATGACCGAATATATCAAATAAGGTAATCTGAATGAATAAAATGCCAATAACTGCATACTTTATACTTCGCGTATTGCTAAATTTTGTTAGCAGATATAAATAGCTGCCATAACCGCAGATACAACCTTGGGCGCCTGGTTTATTACATCTTGCCATATCAGCTATTTCTACGATTGCCATAAACACTGTTAATCATTAAAACTTGCCAGATGAAAGGATTACACTTAAAAGCCTGTATAAGCGCGCTTATACTACCTGCACTATTATTGGGCGGTTGCAAAAAAACAGGAACGTCCACTGAAGAAAACCAACCTGACACTTCAACACGCCAGATCAATACAGAAGCCAATCCCACCGCCGGGTGGACACAAACATCCTACACCTATAATATACAATCGCCCTGGAATCTTCCTCAATCGAGCCGGTATAGTTATTCAGGCGGGGAACATCGTTTTTGGATCTACCCAGCCGATGAATGTCAATATGAAGGCTGTTCAACCGGACCTCGTTCAGAATTGCGGATGAATAATAATTATACTTCCGGAAGGCATCAGTTCGAAGGCGATGTATATATTGTTTCAGGTTCAGCCGGAACAGACATTATGCAGGTATTCGGCGGATCTACGCATGCAACTGCCATCATGCTTAAAATTCATTCAGCCAGCAGCGGCACTATAAAACGATACGACAATGAAACATTGATGACGAGCGCATATAATAAATGGATCCATGTTAATGTACAGCATGATGCAGACAACGGCAGAATTTATGTATATCTGAACAACACATTAAAAGGCAACTATGCAGACCGGGGAAATGCAACGCATTACTTCAAATGCGGCGTGTATAACATCTCCGGCTCCAGGTCTGAAACCCGTTGGAAAAATGTAAAATACTGGAAAAACGGTCCTGTAGGTCAATAAGGAGCCTGTTGTTTTTAGGCGCCCGGAAAGGCTGTCTCAAATAAGGCAGCCTTTTCCTTTTTTAACAATTAATATGTGTGTTTGACATTTAAATTTTCATTCATTTATAATACGTATGTAGCTATATCACATGTTCACCCGATAAGGTTGGCCAAACTAACAGGATGGTACAGGTTGCTTTGTAACAGGTCAATAACTTACATTTAGTTTACTGGAAATATTTGCAAATAACATCCACAGACGAAGCCGAAAATCTTAAGAGTAGGCATCCATTAAACTAAACGCTTGCTTATTATGAAAAAACACACACTAACGCTTGCATTGCTAGTCTGTTTTTCAACCGCTGCCATTCTCATAACTGCAGGTTGTAAAAAACAGGTTGAACAAATGCCTGAAGAAAATCAAGGCATTGAAAGAACACCCACTACAGAAGCTTCCGGTGAAGTATTTGTTACCAATGGTACCTGGACGGCCAGGGTCAACGGCGTTACCCGGTATACCGGCCCCGATTACATTGCCGCTATTCAGGCTGCCTGTAATGGTCTTACGGCCGGTCGCACGAGCAAAGAAACGGTAACGATCAAAAACTCAGGCAGCTCGGGCAATTCAGGCGGCGCAATAAAAGCCGTAAACATCCCCAGCTACACCATTCTTGATTTTGTAGGTACAACGTTCAACTGCAACAGCAATGACCTGTTGATTGTACCGGTACAGGGCGACAGAAAGACCCAGATAGAAGTCAGGAACCTGCGCGTTACAGGTAATCCGCGCTATGGCATATGGTTCAAGGGTTGTAACAATATGATCCTTAGTAACATCACTATGTCCCTGTCAACTGGTTTGGGCATTCGCGTTGACCATAGTACTGCATCTACCAGCAATTTGACCATCAATGGAAATATCAACATTACCGGCTCAGGCACCCATGCTATTGAAACCTATGGCGTAAATGGCTTTAACATTGGTAATGTTACCTGTAACAACACCGGTGGCTGCGCCGTATTGTTGAACCAGTCCCGGAACGGTTCTGTAGGAACTGTAACCGGCAGCTACAACAACAACGGTGGTGGTTATGCTACTTTCCGCGTGGCCAACAGCAATGGCCCTAATGTTACCTGCGCTAAAGTATACTCCCGCAACAGCGGACGCGGTTTCTTCAGCGTAACCGGCAGTAATGGCACTACGGTGAATACGGTAGACATCGCCAATAGCACCAGCCATGGCATTTTTCTAGAAGATGCTTCCAACACCCGGGTAAATGCCGGAACTGTTTCCAATGGCAATCCCAATGTGCAGCATGTAAGGACCTCCAACTGCAGAACAGCAGTGAATGGCCAGGTATATACAGCCGCCAACGGCAGATGGTAATTCATTTCTTAACCACATAGGCGCAAAAGCACCCGGGGCTTATTGTGTCTATGTGGTTTTTATAAAACGAACCGGTTATATGATTCGATGGTTATGGATAATAACCTTATGGTTTTTAGCTGCCTGCAATGAAAGGGAGATGCAGGCGCCCCTGGCAACGGCAGTTGCAAATAACATTACTGAACAGGCAACCGCCTTACCCGAGGCATTAGCAGACCACATTAAAACGAATTTTTCTCAATGGCACGTTGTTGAAAAAAACGACTACAGTAAAACCTGGTGGTCTTTTTACGACAGCAGTTATAACCCTTGTTGGGCACGTACCGACATAAACGATGACCAGCTAGCCGATTATGCCCTATGGTTGAAAAAAGACAACCAGTTGCGCCTGGTTATATGTACCGGTACAGCGAGCCATTCATTCGCCAATTATACAGTGAATGATCTCAACGTGCCATTTAATGAAAAAGAACATAACCTGGCAGCAGGCATAGCCGTTGCACCGCCTGCGCAAATTGATGTAGCGTACCCGCGCATACAATCCCTGATACTAAAATCAAATGGGTTTGCCCTGATGGAACTGGAAGAACGCACCCGGATCTATTACTGGGAAAATGGAAATTTGCAAACCTTCTACACGAAATGAAAAAGAAAAAAACCATTCGCCTGCATAGGCTGTTAATAGCGCTACTACTATTCACTCACTGCACAACCAGCAAACAGGATAATACAGTAACTGATATTGACGGTTACGAGTACCGTACCATCACTATAGGAAAACAAATATGGATGGCGGAAAATTTACGGGTGACCCGGTACCGGAATGGCGATACAATCCCCAACATAACTGATACAACGGCCTGGAGCACCTGCACTTCCGGCGCTTATTGTAATTACAACAATGACGCTTCTCATTCAACCGGTTATGGCCGGCTGTACAACTGGCATGCCATAAACGACTCCCGGAAAATTGCGCCGGCAGGCTGGCATATTCCTACTGACGAAGAAATTGCAAGCCTGGAAGCCTGGCTGGAAAACAACCCGGCAGCTGCAGGCAAAATAAATACAAATGGATTGGGAGGCTACCGTTTCGGAAGTGGTGGCACGTATCACACTATGGGATTCAATGGGTATTGGTGGTCGGCCAGCAGAAGTTTTGAAATGTATGACTGGAGCCCTCGCCTGTTTACCGGCTTCGTAGACGTTCAACGGAATAAAGAAGCTGTGACGTATGGATTGGCAGTGCGCTGTATTAAGGATTAATAACTGCAATGTATATATGCCAAAATATATACTCAATATTTTAATATAAAATGTACTAATAAAACAAGTTAATTTGCTCTTCGTATCTCAGGAGGGCAATCTTCTCCCCTATCAAAATTTATTTACTTGCAGTTATTTTGTGATAAAGTGCATATTATTTAAATAGTACATTTTTAACCTTTACCTAAATAAACCTTAAATGAAACTATCAAACGAAGACCTGCAAAAAATTGCGCAGGTAAAAGCCATTTTGGAAAACGAATACAGGCACGCCAATACGCATGCGCATCTTGCCAGGCGCGTAAACACCAATGAAAGTAAATTACGCAAAGGCTTTAAGTACATCAATCAAAAAACAATTTATGAATACCTTATTGAGGTCCGCATAGAAAAGGCAAAAGAGATGCTGGGAACAACCGATGAACCAGTAAAGGCTGTAGCAATTAAAGTGGGCTATGATGTTAGCAATCTGGTAAAGCAGTTTAAAAAAATAACCGGCATGCCCCCCGCCGAATGGAGGAAGAAAAATTCTGGTAACAAAATACCCTCCCTATACCTTTATCCTAAAAGTTAGAAAAACCGGATTCGCCATGATTTTAACCGGATCCGCCAAGCATCATACCGTAATTTGCACACAGTTCAGTTACAATCCAGATATATCTACACTTTTTGAATTGTTATAAACCTCAGGGCAATTAGTAAAGCTCCGCCAGGGAAGGCTCCATATCCTATAAAACAATTCTAAGTTTTCAACTCAAAATAATACATGGCCGTATATGGCCGTTTTGTAAACCTTTTTTTATGAAAAAAGAAATGTTAAGTAGCAGGTACTTAACCAACGGGTCTATTTTACAATCATCAACATTTTATTCCTGGCCGGGTAAAAATGCCATTATAGAAATTATTAGTTCCCTGCTAATAATATTATTCATATACGCTTCATTCAATAAACTTTCAGATTATAAACTTTTCACTGTTCAATTAAGCAAATCGCCATTTATCACTTCATATTCCAGTTTCACAGCCTGGAGTATCCCAGCTATCGAAATATTGATTGCACTTCTTTTGGTTATTAAAAGAACCAGGCTAATTGGCTTATATGCTTCTTTCTTCCTTATGAGCTTATTCACTGCCTATTTAATAATAATGTTGAATTTCAGTTATTACATCCCTTGTTCTTGTGGTGGCGTACTGGAAAAGCTATCCTGGAATCAACATATATTATTCAATGCTTTTTTCGTAATTATTTCAGGAACAGGCGTTCTACTGAAAACAGGAAGTTAATAATCCTATACAGAAAATATTTACGCGTAAGTTAGGGGACACCGAAAACCTAAAAAAGAGTAGGTACCAATAAACTAAAATTTGCTGTTTTGATTAAAACAGGTTGAGTTATGAAAAAAGTAAAAGTATCACTAGCAGCTTTGACACTTATTGTAGCCATTGCCGGAACAACAACTGCCAACACCACTAAAACCCACAAAAACGTACCATTATGTAGCATCGTAGATCCTGGTGGTACTGAATGTTTGAATCAAACTGATATTGAGTGCTGCGAGGACGATTTCACAGGTGAAATAATCACTGCAAAAGTACCTATCGAGAATTTGTAAGAAACTTTTCAAATTGTTTACTAACCACTGACCCAGGTTAGTGGTTAGTATTTAACCCTTTTATTATGCGTAGAAAGAAACCGGCAATGATTTTAGCAACATTATTCCTTGCCGCTTTTGCAATGATCGCCGTACTGGCTTTCCTGTCAAAAAACATTCATGAAAAAAAGAACGGCTTTAACAGACGATTGCATACCGTATTAAAACTTCAAAAACAGATCACATTCCCGGTATCTATCAGCAGAATAATTGGATCACATGAAAACAAGCTGTATTTCCAGGGTAATGACCCCTACAAAATATACCTGACCGATCGTGACCTGAACTTTTTAAAAATTATCCCACTATCCATCTCACCCGACGTCAAATTAAACTCAGGGGTTCGAATGTTACTGAACGGCCATCATATATATTTATCATGCCGAAATATGCCTGGCATAATAGACTATGATCTGGATTCCGGCACCAGTGACAGCCATGTACTAAAATACTTCTACAACAAAGAAGCCGTTTTTTCTAAAGACCAATTTATTCTGAGAACAAAAGACCTGAAAACAAATGATCCGGTATTCATAAAACTTGATTTGAAAAACGAAAACGCAAGAGTTGAAGACCGTTTTAGCGAGAAAAACGGAAAAGGCAGCTTTTCTACCGATGGTATTTTATATTATGATTCAACCTCCCACCTGGCGTGCTATACTTTCTTTTATCAGAATGGGTTTATTTGCATGGACACTAACCTGAACATAAAGTTAAAAGCCAGAACAATTGATACGGTTACAAAAAGAGAAATAAAAGTTGCCCGCCTGGCGTCATCCCTAACCATGAAGGAGCCGCCCCAATTTGTGAACTACACAGGCGCAGTGGCAGGAGGAACGCTCTATTTACATTCTATGTTAAAAGCAGACAATGAATATTCGCTCGACTTTATGGAGAATACTGTGATCGATGTTTACAATTTAATAAACGGCGCCTATAAAGGGAGCTTTTATATCCCTGCACATAAAGGAAACAAACTTCATCAATTGCATGTAATTGATAAAAAATTATATGCGATCTATGGCAAATCGGTTGTTTTGTATGATCTGAACATTACTGCGGATCCTTTATGACCAGCATTTTAACAAGCCTATCTTCATATTGAAGCCGTAACCCATATTTTTTTAATGCCGCATTTAAAGACTCCACGTTATTCATTTCTGCCTGCACTATAATTTCAACATTGCCCGAAATACCGGTTTCATCCAATATTATTTCCTTAGGCAGATAATGTTCAATTATTTCTATAAAATCGGCTAAAGGATAGTTTATCACCGTTACCCCACCGGCATTCATTACCTTTTTAGGAATTGAAGACTTGGTGGTAAGAACAGGTAGGTTCTTTTCTGCAGTCAATACCAAACATTTTTGGGTCCGGTTCTCAAAATTTACCCTACCGCCAAAGTGCCTATTTAAATCATCGAGCATTATTCTTAAAATATCGTTTTGCCTCGCTACCGGCACCGTTAATTCATAACAAAACGTATTATCCCATTTCCATTTTTCAAAATCTTCATTATTAGAAAGAGCATATCTTTCAGGGTGAGCAGATTCGATCAGCGTTCTGCTATACGGTACAGCACCTGATGAATCACCAAAAGCAATCCGGTATAAATAACTAACTGAGGTGTTCGTTGCATACACTTTTGTTCCGACACCTTTCCTGGGGTATTTATACACCCCTTTTACGCCATTCAAATATTTCGTAAGTGATGAATTGTAGAGCACATTGCTGCTATCTATTTCATTGGCTATGGTAACAAGGTATCGTTTATCATCTGCCCTGGTCTTTGTTTCCAGCCCCCTTAAATGGATATTTTTTTTATTGACGAAATCAGCAATATTTTGCTCGGTTACCTGCGAATAATCGGTAATGCCTTTTACATAGCCCTGATCATCTATCCAAACGTATGTTGAAACTGACTTTACCTGAAAATAATCACAAGCTTCCTGATCTGCTGTACATGGCAGCGTTATCGGCTTATTACCCTTTTTCCTGTTTTCATAAAAAAGCTGTGCGCTTTGAATGCCATCTGTAACTGCCATCAGTATCTGCAGGGTATCACCAAATCTTTTTTGCAATTTCTCCAGTTTCGGAATGTCGGCAATGCAAGGCAGGCAAAAAGTTCCCCAAAAATCAATTATTATAAACTTTCCCCTTAAATCAGCAAGAGCTAATTTTTCATTTTTATAATTGATCAGCGTATCAAATACAAAGTTTGGACATAATTTATTTATGGGAGATCCAATCGTTTTAAAGTTTTTAACCGACTGGGAATTGCCCTTTTGTACAAACAATAAAACGAAACAAATTATTGCAGGTATGTTTTTCATATAGTATACTTTTAAGCATACGGTGTACCCTTGCTCAAAATTTTAAAAAAAGGGCACGGACCCCATCAGATCCGTGCCTGGGCTTACTTCGCATCAACCATTGATTCTTCCATGAACCTATCTTTCGTTCTGTGCCATTCCGGAGAGAGAGATCACATCGGGTGGAATTGGCAATACGTACCTGGGATCATTAGGGGCTATAGTATATTGCTGACCATTCGCATTTCTAACTAAAGTAATATTAGCGCCTTCGCTATTCAGCCTCCGCAGATCAACCCATCTTAATCCGCGGAAGGGCGTTTCTTTTCTTCTTTCCTGCAATATCAACGTCAATGCCTCGGTTGCATTGCTGGCAGTAAAAGGCACAAAGGTGCCGGCCTTCCATCGTTTACTCATCAAACTATTCAGGTCGTTCATGGCAGCGACTGTATTACCGGAGCGGGCATAGCATTCAGCCCTGATGAGATATATTTCATCGGTAGCGATCCCGCCGAATGCCTTACTTGCATTACCTACCGTACCACCTGTATAGGTGCCAATAAAGCTTGCCTGGCCAGCCGTGTTCACCTTGTAAAACAATTGCTTTCTCAGATCATTCACATTATAACTTTTGTACAGGTTGGAATCAACAATGCAATTCATGGTCGCCTGCAGGTCATCGGAAATGGTTGCCTGAAAAATAACTTCCTTATTGAGCCCGGGAATGGGATATGTTACATTCGTTTTGAGTGAATTATAATCCAGTAACGAATCATACAATTTCAAACAGGAATCCGCATACAACAATGATTTGGGATAATCATGCATAACAAGATACACCCTGGCCAGCAATGCATATGCGGAAGTTTTTGAAGGCCGGGTTTTATACAACGGCAAATCAGGTAAATACTGAACAGCGCCATGGAGATCATTCAGCATCTGTTGGTACGTTTCCTGCAAACCCGCCCTGGCAGAAGCAGCATTGGGATCAGCACTAAGCCGGAGGGGAATTCCAGGAAGATCAGGAGATGTTAAGCTATAGGGCTTTGTAAACAATTGCGATACGTTTAAAAAAGCATCTGCCCGGTAATAAAGGGCGCTTCCCTTCACATTATTCCATGCTGGGGTATTGATGAACGCCGCCTCCACCTCGTTTATTCCGTCTAAAACAACATTTGCATAAAACACCTGGCGATATGAATAATTCCAGTTGACATTATCTGTATTCGTGTTATTGTAAACATCATTTGACCAGATATACGCGTTCCTGTTATGCGATGCCCATACCTGCCAGATATTATTGGGAAGATAATAATTATCAGCGCTGACTTCTCCCAATGAAGGGTGCACATCATTCATAATGGCCGAATTGTCTAATAAAGCCTGGAAATCCTCTACAGAGGTTGGAACATCCAATGCTTTATTTGATTTTACTTCTATCCAGTCTTTTTTGCAGGAAACGATCATTATACCGGCAAAAACAAACAGTACTATTTTATGATTAAGCATGAGGATAATTTTAATTGATAAACAGGTTACAGGGTTATTCCCGATGACCCAATCCTTTAAAAGTCAAACCTGGCGCCCAGCGTCATACTGCGGGCTTGCGGCAGAACCCGGGCTTCCGTATAGGGAACAGCATCAGGGTCAATACCATATTTATTAGCCCGCCATAAAATACCTATGTTATTAATATTGCAATAAACATGGATCTTTTTAACTATCAATCTTGTCCATTTCTCTTTATCAATGTCGTAACCGATCACAATGTCCTGCAGCCGCACATGATCTGCTTTTTGCGCCAGTATATCGGTATTTGCATAAAACCTGAACTCTCTAACACTATTTATTGTGGGAAGTTGAGCAGGAATGGATGGCACATTAGTAAATGCTTCATCTCCCGGCTTTTGCCATCTTTCGGCGAAATCCTTATTACCCGCCCAGTAATGGAGCAATTGCCCGTAATCAATGGAAGGCCTTCTGAAGTAATGCCCTAATTTACAGGTGATATTTACTGAAACAGAAAAGTTATTCCATAAAAAATCATTTCTGAAAGCACCTACGATCGGCGGGTTTACCGGACCGTTATAAATTAAACCGGCTGGCGTGGTATTATTCAATACTGCTGAGTAATCATTAGTCTTCAGACCTTCTACCACACCCAGGGGATCACCATTGGTGGGATCTAAACCACCCCAGGCATAGCTATAAATACTTAAAACAGGATGACCGATAAACGGAGTAAAGCTGCTTGCATCACCACTACCACCCTGGATCAACGCTGCTGCAGAAAATGCTTTGGTATAATTGGTTACTTTATCAATTGCATAGCTAAATAAAACGTTTGTATTCCAGGCGAGTTGCCCGTTCAATATTTTACCTGTCAATTGCACATCAAGTCCCTTTCCTTTAATATTCGACACATTGCCCCTGAAACTGGTAATTCCGGTGGTAGGGTCCATGACCACATCTCCGATCAGATCATCCCCTTTTTTTGTAAAGTATTCAATGGTACCGGAAAGCAGATTCTTTTTCAAGGCAAAGACAACACCCAGGTTAACCATGCTTATCTTTTCCCATCTCAGTTCAGGGTTTGGGGGGTTAACTACCGTTGCCATGGTAGCCCGTGTTAATACGTCAGTACCATACCTTACTGTTGTATAAGCGGTAAGGTCTTTACTTATATTCCCATTATACCCGTACGTTGCTCTTACAGCCAACTGATCGAACAACGCACTCTGGAAAAACGCCTCGCGCGAAATATTCCATTTAACACCTGTTGACCATAAAGGCACGACCCGTTGATTGCTTTCTATTCCAAAAAAATTGGTATTGTCAAAACGGCCGCTGGCTGAAACAATATACCTGTCATTATAGGAATAAGATGCATTAGCATAATACGACAGGTATCTATCCATCAGGTTGCTTACAGTACGCGGGTAAAGTACGGGGGCAAGTGCTCCATTCGGATTAGTCGGGAACCTGGTCACATAATCAACCGGCTGACTGACAATAACGTCATCGCTATACCCATATAAACGGCTTTGGTTACTTTTGGTTTCCTGTTGCTTTACTTCAAACCCGCCAATTACATTTACTCTATGCTTTTGCCATGTTTCATTAAAGTTTACCTGCGCCCTGCCCGTATGGCCTTCCAGTTCAGCATCAGTTTGGTCCAATATGCCGCCTAACGGAACCGGATATTTAATGGTTCCCGTTGGATTGTAATACTGATTGATCAGGTTCCTGGTGAAATAGGTTTCCTGAACCATCAGATTATCTCCTTTCCTCAATTGCTTTTCATACTGGTATTTTAATTCTATATTAAAGTTGCTGCTAAATGTTTTCCTGATCTCCAAATTTACCCTGTTATACTGCTGCTGCGTTGTATTATCAGCCAAATTGAGCTCATCCAGGGGCCGGTACTGCCAGTCGAGAAAACCCTGGCTTTCCTTTAACGATTTATAAGTATCCCGATAACCGAAATTTACCGGAAGTGCATAGCCGTTCTCATCAGCCAGTTGGGCGTAGGGGTAAAACTTTCTTCCATACACTGAAATGAATTCATTTATGCCAGGATTATTATTTACAAACCTGGTGTTGGTATATATAAGACCTGTATTAATATCTATATTCCTGAAGGGGGTAAAACTGTTTGTAGCGTTTACAGAAAACCGGTTAAAGCTATTCCTTTCAAAACTACTTTGGTCCTTATCGAAACTTAATGCTAAAAAGTACCGGGATTTATTTCCGCCACCACTCAAAGACAAAGCATTCTGTGATAATACACTATTCCTTAAAAAATATTTTTCAGCCTGGTCCAGTACATTGTACCTTTTAAGGTCTTCAATTTGCTGATCAGCTTCGGCGGCGGTTATCAATCCATCCCTTTTTTTAATTAAAAGTTCTACCGCAGGCGTTAATGGCGACTTCAACACACTATTTTCCTGAGCGGTGTACCAACCTTTTGAAAAAAATATTTTCTCCGCTTCAATAAAATCATCAGATGACATTAAAGGGAAATAATGCAGATCCGGTTTGGCGCCTATAGTTATGTTTGTATTTAAGTGCGCTTGAACCGGCTGGTTTACAGTTCCTTTTTTGGTGGTGATCACAATAACGCCATTTGCAGACCTGACACCATAAATAGATCCGGCCGCAGCATCTCTTAAAATTGTTATGGTCTCAATACTGTTAGGGTTTATGTTAGTTATATCGCCGTCATATGGAAAATTATCAAGAATGATCAGGGGTTGCGCATTGGCAAATATGGTACTGCGCCCCCGGATATTTATTACAGGTTGATCAGATTTACTATTTCTGTAAAAAGCCACCCCGCTGGCTACTCCTTCCAACCGGGAAAGAACATCTAAAGAAGCACTTCTATTTAATAGTTTATTATCAATTTGAATAAAAGAACCTGTGGCTCTTTCTTTGGGAATTTGCTGGTAACCTGTATAAACAGATACGGAAACAGCCGCCAATTCACTTTCTACCAGTTTCAGTTGTACAGTGATCGAAGCCTGCCCTTCCAATCTTACAATTTGCGTCTCAAATCCGAGGTAAGAAATTTCAATAGTAGCATTTTCCTCCACTCCCCTTAATACGAAATCGCCTTTTACATTAGTGATCCCACCAATAACTGTTCCTATCACTTTCACGTTAGCGCCGGCTAAAGGCTCTCCCTTATGATTCATCACTTTTCCTGTTACCTCCCCTGGCGGCGCTTTATCAACTTGATTTATTTGCCGCTTTTCAACCAGCCCCCTTTTCCTTGTTATAACGATGGTTTTATTTTCGATGAGATAGCCAAGCTGTTGATCCTTCAGGACATGTTCCAATACATCTTCCAATGTAGCATCTTTAACATGTAAGCTGACCTTTTTTGCGTCTTTGATGATTTCTGTTGTGTATAGAAATACATAGCCGGTTTGTTGCTTAATGACTGTAAATACTTTTTCAAGCATCAGATCATTACCCGAATAAGTAATGGTTTGGGAAAACCCCTCGGCTTTTACCTGAAGAAATACAATGGTTATTAATATCGCAGTTAATTTCATAATTCGTAAGGCTTGCTTTCTTACGATGGCTTTTAAACAGTTTTTGGATTTGCCGGCAGTATAATAAATAACAGCCCGCAGGTAATTGCGAAATTGCATACCTTAGTAATTGAAAGGTTTGATAATTGGATTCCTAACAGTTTTGATTATTAGCCTTTTTTTAACCGGTGCGTCCACGACAACGCACCGGCTTTTTTTTAGGCTACCCCTGCTTACTGAACCTGGTTTCACAGATCGCAGCAAGAAAATTTGTTTAGTTTATCATAAAGTTCATATGGATTAAAATTTAATATTGTGACATTACGATCAATTTCTTTCCTTCAATGCGAAAACGGATGCCGGAATATTCCAGTAACCGCATCACCTGGGCCAACGATAAATTCCGCTCCATTTCTCCTACAAACAATTGAGTTGGCTTAGCTCCTTCATATACTACCCCGATATCATACCACCTCGCCAATTGACGCATGATAACAGTGATATCGGCATTATTAAAAATGAACCTTCCGTTTTTCCATGCTACTACAGATTCAAGATTGGCATCATTTACCACCCTGGTAATGCCATTATTTACCTGTGCCTGCTGGCCAGGTTTAAGTAAGGTTACGGAATTATCCTGCCTAACCTTTACAGATCCTTCCAGCAACGTTGTTTTAATTGTATCATCATCATTGTAAGCATTGATATTAAAATGGGTCCCTACAACCTGTACATCCATTCCCGCGCTTCGTTGATGCGTTACATGAACGATGAAAGGCTTCTTTTCTCCTTCCCCACCGGGGAGTGCAGGGAGGGGGCTTACTTCAAAATATGCTTCTCCGGTTATTTCAACTTTTCTTTCACTGCTGGTAAAAGCTACCGGGTATCGTATCGAAGCACCCGCGTTAAGCCATACCTTACTGCCATCAGCCAATACCACTTTATAGGTTTCTCCATTAGCTGTACTTAAGGTATTGAACAGTAATTCATTTTTCGCCTGGCTTTTTTCCTGATAAATTAAAGTACCATTATTATTAACAACATCCATCTCTCCCTGTTGGGTCAATAGTCCTACAACCGAACTATCCAACTTTACCTTGCTACCATCGGCTAAGGTTAACAAGGCGCTTGTTTTACCAGGGATAACATCATTTTGAGCTATTGTTCCGCTTTTTTCCTCTGGCGCCGGCTTATCTTTCTCCCTGCGTGTATTGAGCCAAAAAAAGAATGCGGCAGTAAGTATAACAACCGCTGCGGCGGTGGTTGCCACCTCTCTAAATATCTTCCACTGCTTTTTTATACCTATTCGCTTTCCTATAAACAATTTTTGTTCAATGAAATCCTTATCGCCTTCAACATCAATTTTATGTACCTCCATCAATTTTTGAAGCAGGTAATCTTTATTTTTCAGGCCCTCATACAACTTACGATTTTCGGAGTCCATAAGCCATTGTTCCAGCGCCACGCCTTCCGTTGAAGTAAGTTCTTCTTCGGTGATGGCTTTAATAATTATATCATTGATGCGACTATTGTCCTTCATACACATTCTTTAATAAAACGATTACTAATCCGGGTTATGGACTATATGAATACGTACGAACAAAAATTTTGTACCAGTGGGATTGGAAATATCTGCAATAGTTGGTTGGGAGTAATTTACCGTAGAAACGAGATCCTGGCAAAACGCTACGTATAACGTTTTATAATATCTAGCAATTCTGTTCAGCGTGACATCAAAAAAAGTACTGCCAGCGAAATTAATATCACGAATTGTTCTACACCAAGTGTAAGCCTAAGCGCTTTCATGGCTGCAGCATTGGTATTTCGAATGGTGTTTTCAGATAAGTTCAGCATTTGGGCTACCTCTGCCCTGCTATAACCTTCCAGGTAGGTGAGTTTAAACACCTGTTGCATTCTTTCTGGCAACTGACTGATACGCGTGTATAAGATTTGAATTAATTCAGCTTCCTGGTACTTCCGCTCAATAGCATTTTCACTTAAGGTTTCTGAGTGAATGAGCTTGCTTTTTATTTTAGTCCTTAGTTTATCCTTCCGCAAAAAATCGATACATGAATTCTTTATAACGGTATAGAAGTATACCTGTAGATGAGCCATGTTGGAAAATTGGTTTTTTTGGGCCCAGAGCTTTATAAACGATTCTGTAACAATATCCCTGGCTTCTTCCGTGTCACCGACCAAACTTTTTGCAAAGAAAAATAATTTCCTATACAATTTATCATACACTTCATGGAAGGCCGCGGGATCTTTATCCATGATGCGTTGCATAATTTGCTCATCGGTCATACAGTAATGGATATTTGACAAATCAGTGAAATAAGGTTTTCAAGGTAACTGCCTCAAGTTATACATCCCCTTCCTTAAAAGCAAGAAAATTAGCAGTTTTCTTAACATCCCATAACTCGGTTAGGGAATTCGTTATTGTTAGTATATGTTCCGAAGAAGAGAGTCGAAGTCGAAGTTAACGCACCAGCACAAAATTCCCTCTTTTAATAATCACTTTCCCGGTATAATCAACGGCCTGTACCATATAAACAAAATTCTCGGTCGCCTGCCTGCTGCCGCCAACCGTTCCATCCCAGCCTTTATTAGCCTGGCTGGTACTGAATATTAATTGGCCCCAGCGATTGTATACCCTGAAAAAGTTCAATTGCTGTATACCCACTAAAACCGGGCGGATGACATCATTGCGACCATCGCCATTGGGCGTAAACCCTGATGGCATAAAGATGTCGGCACCTGTTTTAAAGATCTTGACTGTTATAGTATCGGTACCGGTGCAGCCGGCCATTGTTTGTGCGGTAACAACATAAGTGATGGCAGCCGGCGCATTCATGTTATACATCGCAACCGGATCATGAATATTGGCAAAGTTCAAACCGGTGGCCGGCGCCCAGCTCCAGTTGTTGGCAACCGGATCGTTCACCGTAGCATTCAGTTGCAACGGTTGATTAACAACCACCGCCGTATCGTTTCCCGCATTCACAATGATGGGATCGGTGACGCCTATATGAAAGGTATCTTTTAAAGAATTGGGACAACCCGCATTCGTAACGGTCAATACAACATTCGACGTTGTTTTCGGCGTTGCCGTTACAGTTAATGAATATGGTAATGCAGACACCGTTCCACTGCCACCGGGCGTTAATGGCACATTATTGCTCCAGGCATAATTGGTACCGGTTGTAATAGTAGCGTTCAACACCGCCGATTTACCAAAGCAGATAGTAGACGAATCCGGAACAATGGAAGCAGCAGGCACTGGCACATTGAAAAACCGGACAGTTGCCAGCCCACTGGTATCGGCCGGACAAACGCCGCTTTTCAACAAGGCACGGTAATAAGTGGTGCGGGTAACGGCGCCCGCCTGGTAACTATCACTGTTGTTAACAGGCGTAATATTGTTCCAGTTGCTATTGTCGTAAGACAATTGCCAGTTCAATACCGATCCTCTATAATTCACTAAAGAGAGTGCAGGATTTACGTTTTCTCCCAGGCACACATTCGTATTGGTGGGGCTCACTGCACCGCCAAGCGTTTTGGGGTCCACCGTAATGAGGGCGGCGGCGCTGGTATCGATATTACAGGCGCTGCCATTTTGCACCAGGGCTGCGTACCGTGTGGTGGTGGACAGATTTTGTGCAGTATAATTGTCGGCGGTAACGGCTATCTCGTTCCAGGTAATGCCATCAGTTGAAGAAATCCATTTCAACACAGCCCCCACTTCATCTGCTACCGATAATGGACAGTTGTTGATACCGGCACAAATCGTTGTATCGTCCATTACTCTTCCGGCAACCGTGGGCGGCGAGGTGGTTACAGCAATAGTGGCTGTAAGATCGGCGCAGCCATTTACTTCGCGGTTGGTGATAACACCGCCGTTACTTCCTACTGTTACGTTAATAATATTAGTATTAGAGCCAGAGTTGATCGTCCAGCCGGCGGGAACTGTCCAGTTATACGTAGCACCAGCGAGCGCCGGTACCGAATACTCAATTGTTGAATTGGTACACGCTACTTTTTTTCCACTGATCTCCAACCCGGCGCAAACATTACGCAAGGCCACATAGGAATAAGCAAAATGGGCGCCGGGGGTGCAATTGTCTGCCGCAAAAGTGAGGGTAACCTTATCGCCCCGGTAAGGAGAAAGATCAAAGGTCACTTCTGTCCATCCTTTTGTCCATACATCATACAGTAAGGTCCCATTACCGTTGCCATTTCCCGAAAAAGACAAAAAAGGAACAGGGCTGTTGGTAAAACCATTGGCAAGCGCTGCGGCGGTATCCAGCGTGGCGCCGGTGCTCGTACCGCCGCCGGGTGCATTATTAAAAGTGGGCAGAAAATATTCCGGCGAAGCACAGGTAATAATACCGGCAGAAGTGGTTAATGTAGCTTTAAACATCGGCTGCTCTGCTGAATTATGTGTTCCATTTTCCAACACCATGGCATAAGCGTAGGTCATGGTATATGGAATAGAAGGATCGCCTGCAGGCACATCGATGGTATAAGAAATGGCCCTGGTAAATCCGCCGGGACTACGGCCACCGCTGGTCAGATCGCGCGAAGTGGATGTGGAACCCAGCATGATGGAATAATTGTAAGTATATCCATTTATGGTTGGAATGGTAGGGAAAAAGCCATATGGATCGTTTGTAGAAGATGTGATCACTTTTATGCCGGTGTTGCCGATGGTGTATTCGGGAATAGAAGCAACACCTGAATTAGGTGCGGGATAGGTTTGTGTTGCCCCATTCATCAAGCCGGTAGTGGCAGACCAAAACGACAGATCACCCGAACTAAAATTGATATTAGATGGGCAAGTTTGCACCTGTGAGCGGCCTGCAATAACTATAAGTATCGCAACAAAGCAGAATAAATATTTCTTCATCAGTGTTTTGATAGGGGCACAATAAAGGCTTGTAATCTATTGTACGAAAAATTAATAGTTCCGGTTGGTATACAATTTAATAAAAACAGGCTTAATTGGGAAGGGATTGGATCAGTGTTATGAAGATAAATATATTAATAAAAGGACCAAATAGTGCCACATGCATCGGTAATTTGCAGGAAAGAACCGACGAAAAGAAAGCAGGCCGCATGCGGGTTCCAGTGCAATCGGCTTATAACAAGAGCGTTGTGAGGTGTTTGCCGCCTTTTAATTACTGGAGAATTGGCTCTACCCTATTTCTCTAACCGGTTCAGGGCTTCTCCTGGCACGCCCAGTTAGTTGCATTAATAAATATGCAACAAAAAAACCGCGCATTGCCCTGAGCTCAGGGCGAATGCGCGGTATGCGGGAATATTTTGGTGTGATACAATAGCGTTAATGACTATTGTAGCATCAACGATTATTGGTATTGAATATAGATCGGCTGCGGTTTCTCGGCAAGCACTTCTTCAGGCGTTAGCATGTGGCTGTTCTGTTTGCGAATGTCGTTTTTATAAAACAACTTATATCCGGCAAACTGAATAGGCTCCTTCCACACATAGGCTTTGTAGCTGTCATGTTTAAGCGAAGGTTCGCCCCAACCGTCCATGTCGATAACGATCTGCACTTCAGGCTGAAGTTTGATGTTCTTGTAATTGGTAACCATGTTTTGGGTGAAGCGATGCACCACCAGGATCTTGGGCGGCAGGTTATTTTCTTTTGTGAGTTTGGCCAGGTAATCGCTAACAAAATTCACATCTGAGGCATCCATGGTACCGATCACGGCGCCTGGTCTTTTACCTGTTTTCATTGAGAACTCAGGATCGATACCCAGGTGTACGTGCGGCATTTTCAGGTATTTTTCCAACTGGGGAATTTCAGCCTGCACATTGCTAAAGCCCACCTGTACATCCAGGAAAACCAGGGCATTGATGCGGGCCGCCATACCCAGAATAGAGTCAATCTGGTTGAAAGGCATGCGCAAACGGTATTTGCCATCTCTTCCGGGACTACCCTGGGCAGTTACGGCAATGTAATGCAGGGCGGGTTGTACGGGAGTAGAAGGATCGGCGGCTTCCCACTTTTTCACTTCTGCGCCCAGCCTTTGCAGCATTTCATCTGGTGGATATTCGCCCAATGCACCCATATTTTTGGAATACAGGTTTCCGTAATAAGCCACTACCCTTTTAAAAGGAAGAATAGCGCCGGGCCTGGGATAGGCAGTTTTCACCGGCCAGCGACCTGAAGAATCGCCATTGGCCAACTGAATATTTTTACGATTAAAAAGAGCTGTGTCCAGCGTGGTAGCGGTGGCTGTAGCTACTGATTCCTTAACTTCTTTGGTGTCTTTCGTTTCTCTTGCCGCAGTTGTGTCGGCAACTTTGGGTTCGGCAGTATTGGCCTCTCCACTGGAGCAGGCATTCATAACGAGCGGCAAACAGGCAGCAACTAAGAGCCGTCCTGAGCGCGTTAACCAGGTATTTGATTTCATTGCGTGTGTTGCGGTTTTGTGCTTTTGGTTCATAGGTAAAACAGCGGGCGAAAATAAGTCAAAAGGAGTGATCAAAGCAATGGAGATGCCATTTTTCCGGTATGCTATTATATCCTACTTTTTTCCACTACCTGAAAACCCCTAGTCCGCTTTGCTTATAACGTATAAAGCACGGTTCTGGTATTGGCAACTCAATGAACTTCCCAATACTGTCTGAATCAGGCAGAGGGCTGGCTTTCGTTCTCCTGCAATTTCTGCCATAATACTTCCAACTCCCGCTTTTTGTTTTTATAAATAGAAAGCTCCCAACCGCTGGCATAAAAACTCAGTATAAAAAAGAGCGAAACTCCCAACGCTAACCAAACCGACTTTCCGCCTTCCCAAATACTTAACAGCACCAGGATCGCAACAGGAACAGCATTCCAGCGCATAATGTGGGCAATGCGCACCTGGTAGCTGGCCGCAGCCAACGCATGCTGCAGGTCGCCCGACAGGGTACGATCGTACCGTTGAAGTTCTTTCATCCGGCGGATACGTTTTACCAATACATACAATGCACTGCCAAACATCCATGCTGCCAACCCATAAATAAATATATGGTTATGGCGCATAAAATTGGTTCCCACTAAAAAACTTCCGGCAGCTATATTTACGATCAGTAACAGCCACTCTGTAAACCCGGCAATATGAATAGCCTGGTATCTTTTTGTAACAATGCGATTGTGCAACGCTTTTTCATTGATGATATACATAGGTTGATTATTTTGTGTATCCCAGATCTTTTGCAATTCTTCAAATTCCATGTTCAATGAATTTTTTCGATTGAATAATGAGTTGCTTTTTGATACGGTTGATCTTTACGCCTACATGCGATACCGAAATGCCCAATATGGCTGCCATTTCTTTGTAACTAAAACCATCCAGTAGTAGCAAGGCCAGCGAGCGATCAATTTCATCGAGTTGATGAATGGTTTCGTATAACCAGTTCAGTTGTTCTTCAACAGGAAATACAGGTGGCGATAAAATTTCCGGAATAGCCGCCATTGCTCCATTAGCGTTACGGTATTGTTGCTCTTTATTGATCCATCTGATGGCCGTATTAAGCGCTATCCGGTAGATCCAGGTAGTAACGGCCGATTCACGTCTGAAAGCTGGAATAGATCGCCAGACCTGGATCGTAATTTCCTGGAACAGGTCGTCCTGGTCCATAGCCGTACGGCCATAGGCCCGCACAATTTTAAAGATGAGCGCCCTATGCTGATCGAGCCATTGGTTAAATATATATCCCTGTTCCTGGAAGGTCACTACACGTATGTTTTATCATGTTAGTACTGGCAAGGGCTTATTTCTTACATTCAATATAAAATATTTAAACAAGCTCATGAATAGCAACTATTACATATGTGTTGGTATCGTTTAAACTATTCTCTATTTTCAGGTTATGCATACCATAAAAAGAGTTGATGACCTATTGAAGAAAAAGCTGGAACCGCTTTTTGTTAATCATCATTGTGCAGATCTAGGTATTAAAAGCATTTTAGAAGGACAAAGCGGTAAACAGATAAAGGTGGTGGTTGATAATGCTGCTGATCCCAATATTGCATTGATCAGGTATGGAACGTTTGGCATACTGGCAGGCAATGCGTCGCATGCTGCCGCTTCAGCACTTGTACAATCAATAGACCTTCCCTGCGCTATTCAACCATCTCCTGAAACGTGGATAAGCCTGTTGCAAAACAAATATGCAGATAACATTAAAAGAATTGAACGCTATTCATTTACTCATGAGCATATTGATACAACTATATTAAAGGAGATCATTGCAGAACATCCAAACTGCAATGCCTTACAGGAGATTGATACCGTCACAGCATATGCAATGGAACACGATGAGTGGCATAAATACCATTTTCTCAACTATGATTCACCGGAGGATTTTGCCACCAAAGGCTTTGCATGCGGTATCAACATAAATGGCGGGTTGGCAAGTGCCTGTTCCGCCGCCTTGCGTTGTACCAGCGGTATTGAACTGAATGTGATCACACTTCCGGCATACAGAAATCAAGGCCTGGCAGCCGTAGCAGCCGCCTGCACTATAAAAAGGGCTATGGAGCAAAACCTTATTCCGCATTGGGATGCAGCTAACGAACGTTCGGCCAGGTTGGCGATGCGGCTTGGGTATAAGCCAGCGGGGTCGTATTATACGTGGTTTGTGCCAGCTTAACAGTTTAGCACTTATAATCTACCAACATACTATATTAATCAATGAGCTCCAATCAGGGGCTTTTTATGGTAAAATCCACCTCCAACAAGCTTTTCCGCAAAATTTCCCGTAACTTTTTTTATGCACCTACAACACCTTGAACCACAGCACCTACAACCTTAAAGCTAGTACCAGTAAGGGTTTCCGTTTAAAGTTCTTTTGGGGTCTGCACTTGCAGATGTAAAATAACCTGTGTACATTTAATAAAACCCATCGTTATGAAAACTCGATTGCTCACTCTTTTGTTAACCTCAGTAGTTGCTACTGCCTTAGCGCAGACACCTCCGAACACAACCGTAAAGAATGTTGTAAAACCTGTTAGTAATACACAGACTGCAACACCACCACCCATTATTAATTTCGAAAACCAAAAGCTTCAGATCGATTCTTTAGTCCAGGTGGCCGAGGCAGGCCAGTATTTGGACCATGCATCTTTCAGAGGTAAAGCCCGTGAAGGCAAATACTGGGTTGAGTGTTTTTACAGCAAAGGCACCAGGGAGATCCTGAAAGCCAATTACCTGTTCACAACCGATTCGCTGAACTTCAGTAAGACTTATTACTTTAAAGCCAATAGCGTAATCAAGGTCCTTGACAATAATACTACCAATTACTACCAGATTGGTAACGTAATATTAAATGAACAGGGCACCCTGGCTAATCCAGCTTTATCAAAGAAGTTTAATGAACTGATTGTTGACACTTTTCAGGGTCTGTATCAGGGATTGTTCCCATAATACATATGGCTCGATCGCTTTAGCTACTCTGTAAATTGTATTTAAGTGTATTGAGTTCTTTGTATTAGCCCGCAAGTGGACCGTAAAGGCTTGTAAGTTGTTTTACATGAGTTGTAGGTTGTTTTGCAGCAGCGGTAAGTTGTTTTGAATAGACAATAATATGTTTTTCAACAACTATAAGTTGATTTAAAACAACGATAAGTTATTTTGACCTGACGATAGCATGTATTACAGCAGCGATAGATTGGTTTGAATCGACGATAATATGTCTTACAACAACATAAGTTGATTTAATTTAACGATAGCATGCATTGCAGCAACGATTAGTCGTTTTGTATTAAAGAAAACTTGTAATGCAATGGCCATAACAAGTTTTCGCCGACGGCAGCCTATTTTTCCCCTGGCAGTAACTATAATGCAGAACAATAACCTTGTTTGTCACGTCAGAATGCTTGTTTGCGTTGTTAGTTAACTGTTTTACAAGCCAGTTCATGTATTTATTTGAAAAGCCAAGTATTGCCCTTGAAAAAAGCGCCTGGCGCCTTACAAAAAGTAATTAGTGAGGCCGAAAAAGCAACCAGTGTGCATGAAAAAGCAACCGGCTAACCAGAAACTGTAACTGGTGCACTTGCAAAAGCATTTACCCACCTTCTAACAAACTTATTTCGCTATAATATCAATCGTTGCAGGTGCAAGCCCTGCTGATTTTGCCTGTAGTTTAATGCTACCTGGTTTTCCGGTCGACTGAACCACGGCGAGACACAATCCATTGAATGTTTTTCGTTCGCTGGCCTTGAAGGATTCCATACTAGTCTGGCTTCCATTATCAACGCCCGCTATAACCCCGGCACCGGCAATTGTAAACTGAATATTATTGGCCGCATCGGGAACCAGGTTTCCATCTTTATCAACCACCTTAACCGTTACAAACGACAGATCCTTCCCATTTGCCTGTATCGCACTTCTGTCGGCCTGCAACACTATTTTCGCTGGCGCTCCGGCTGTTTTTATCGTTTTGGAGGCTATCACTTTTCCATCTTTTCTCGATACCGCTTCTACCCTGCCCTGTTCATATGTTACCCGCCACATTACATGCAGCTCATCTCCGGTCTTTCTTTTTACCCCTTGCGATTTTCCATTAATGAACAACTCCACCTCATCGGCATTGTTATAATAGGCCCACATATCAACCACTTGTCCGGGTTGCCAGTTCCAGTGCGGAAACAAATGCAACATGTTCTGAGTGGTAAATAAACTTTGATACAAATAATAGGCGTCCTTCGGAAAACCTGCCAGGTCTACAATACCAAAATATGAACTGCGGGCCGGCCATGGATAAGGCGTTGGTTCACCAATATAATCGAAGCCGGTCCATACATACATGCCGCTGATGCTTTCATATTTTAAAAACATCTTTAACGTGGCCTCATGTGATGAACCCCAGGGTGTAAAACAGTTTTCGTAGGCAGAACAGGTTAAATCTGGATTGGCATTCGCTACTGGCAAGTCCCAGCGTTGAGGCCAGATGCGCATACTATCCGATGGCATATCGTAATGTCCTCTTGTTTGCAAGGCCGAAACCGATTCCGTTACGATGAAAGGTTTACGTCCCCATTTTTGTGTTACAGAATCCGGCGGCCAATCTCCATGATGATAGTTATAACCAACGAGCTCATTAATGCCTGATTGCAACAACCGGTTCATTGACCGCACTTCATTGTTAGCAGTTACAGTTGGCCGGTCATCGAGGCTACGAACTATTTGTTGCATTTCGCGCAAATAAGCAGTGCCCGCTGTATCGCCTTCTTTGGCCCATTGTTCCTGTATTTCATTGCCCACACTCCATATAAATACAGATGGGTGATTCCTGTCGCGCAGGATCTGATCTTTCAGATCTTTTTTATACCATTCGTCAAAGTCATTGCTGTAATCATATTTCGATTTGCTGCGTTTCCACATATCAAAGGCTTCGTCCATTACGATAAAACCCATTTTATCGCACAGATCAAGCAACTCAGGAGCCGGCGGATTATGCGAAGTGCGAATTCCATTAATTCCCATCCCTTTCATGATCTGCAACTGCCGCTCCAACGCCCGGGTATTGATAGCCGTTCCCAAACAACCTAAATCATGGTGATTGCAAACGCCTACAATTTTTACTTTCTTCCCATTCAGAAAAAATCCTTTATCTACATCAAATTGATAACTGCGTATGCCGAATGGCGTGGTATATTCATCAACCGTTTTTCCGTTGGAAATCACTTTCGTGACAGCCTTGTACAGGTATGGGTTCTCAATACTCCACAATACGGGGGTTTGAAGGCTGAACACCTGTCGCGTGGTTTGCAAAGCGCCTACATGCAGATTTTTCTGTGTTTGCACTGCCACCGCTTTCCCTTCTTTATTCAGTATGGCAGTTGTAACATCACAATATCCGCCTGTGCCGCTCAGCGTAGTTGTAATATTTACAGTTGCCCTTGTTGACGAAACCGAAGGGGTATTGATATATGTGCCCCAATTATCTACATAGATGCTGTTTGTTTTTACCAGCCACACATTGCGATAAATACCGCTGCCACTGTACCAGCGACTATTGGGCTGCTGGCTATTGTCGACTTTTACGGCAATGACGTTTTTTTCGTTACCGAATTTCAGGTACGGCGTAAGGTCATAGCGGAAAGAAATATACCCGTTTGGCCGTACCCCAAGCGAGTGACCGTTGATGAAAACTTCACTATTGCAGTATACGCCATCAAAATCAATAAAGATATTTTTGCCCTTATCTGTAGCCGGCAACGTAAATGTTTTCCGGTACCAGCCCAGGCCGCCGCGCAAGGCGCCACCACCCGTACCGGTCGGGCTCGTTGAATCAAACGGCAATTCAATGCTCCAGTCATGCGGCAAGTTCAGTTTGCGCCACGAAGCGTCATTGAAACTCGCGTCTTCAGCACGAGACACATTTCCCAGGTTAAAAGTCCAGTTCCTGTCAAAATCTTCACGCACCCGTGTCGGTTGCGCGGTCGCTGAAAAATACAAACAATGGAGAACACAAATAATGAGAAGAGAAAAGGGACGTAACTGCATAGCAATCTTTTTCGGGCCGCAAAATACACATCTCGCAGCAAATCACGGTAGCTGATTGTAAACAACCAGGTATTTAAATGTTACTTTAAGGGCATAAATCGTACGATTTTTATGATCAACCGTGCCACGGTAATTTAAATATATAAGCCCTTTTCTATTGAAGGTCAGGAAGAGGAAGCAGTATACCACTAAATAGCAGGTAGGCCCATAATAATGTCCAAATGATATTGAAAAACTGTGCAGCGATGAATGCCAGCGCCGGCCGGCCACCCTCATTTTTTACCAGGTCGGCAAACCGGGCTTCGAGCCCGATGGCAACAAATGCCAACGCAAACCATACGGTGCGGAGTGCGCCCAATACACCGTTGGCATTTTTAATGGTTGCAGCCGGAATTAAAAAGGAGAAAACCAGCGAGGCAGCAACAAACCCCAGTACGAACTTGGGAAAGCGTTCCCACACCACACCCAAGCCGGGTTTTTCTGTAGCTTGGTTATTTGCACCTTTTCTATACGTCCACCAGAGCGCTATAAAAAATGCGGCGATGCCGATCAGCACGTTCTGCGAAAACTTCACGATCACACCTGCTTTGACAGCTTTTGGACCTACCAATTCCGCAGCCGCCGATACGGAAGCCGTTGTATCCAATGTACCGCCCAACCAGGCGCCACCCACTATTTCGGGTATGTGCAATATTTTGATGATCCAGGGTTGCAACACCAGCATGGGAATGGCTACCAGCAAAACGAGCGTGGTTACATACGACAACTTCTTTTTATCGCCTTTGATGGCGCCGCTGGCAACGATAGCAGCCGACACCCCGCAAATGGCTACAGCAGAGGCAAGTATAACACCAAATTCATCGTCTACCTTTAGTTTTCGGCTGATCCACAGGGCCACAAACCAAACAGCGCTTACAACCAGTACCGATTGCAATAAACCCGGTAATCCGGCTTTCACAATATCTGTAAACAAAATGCTGGTGCCATATATGATCAACCCCGTTTTTATAAAAAACTCCGATCGCGCCGCTTCTTTCACCCATGCAGGTACTTTTGTTAGATTACCAATCAACAAACCAAGACACAAAGCAAATATTACATACTCCAACCCATAGTAACTCACCGCTGTATTGCCTGCTACAATTAAAGCGATTACAGCCAATACATAGATCAATAAAAAACCTGCTACGTAATTTTTTATGCTGCCACCTGATAACCCAATGGCAGCACCTGACAATACCAGGAAAAGCAACCCGGTTTGTGCGATCAATAAAATATTTTTGAGCGATAACACTTTACTCACCAACTCATCTTTATTCGCCCATTGATACAACGGTAATTGGAATTTAAAGTCATTCACAAATGTTGTGAGTGCCAATACGCCCACAATAATAATTCCCGCCATCAACACGGCCCAGATATCTTCCGTTACATTCTCTAACAAGGCCTTTTTGGTTGTGCGCTGCTGGTTGACTACTCCGGTAGTTGCAATGTTTTCTACATTCGCATTCTGGTACGACATGTTATAATAATTTGTAAGCTGTTCAGAAATCCCCGTGGATACAAGATAGCACTTTCTTTGTAGCCCATAATTTAAATGGACTTGCTTAGGACGCACCAAAACAAAAAACAGGGTAATTTTGTTAAAAGCACGTGGAACGAATTATAAAAAATAGTAACCAATTTTCTGACCTGTCAAAAAACAGTTTAGAGATCTTGCTACCCTTCTTTTCAAGGATCGACTACAAAAAAGGCGATGAATTGATCCGTTTCGGGAAACCCTGCCAATCGTTGCTTTTAATAGACAAAGGCTATTGCAGGGCCTACAACATCCAGGATGGTGAAGAAATAAATTTCGATTTTTATTTTGAGTACGAAACGGTAACCAATAAGAACAGCTACCTTTTCAATAAGACTTCCGATTTCACGGTTGTTGCCTGCGAACCCATGATCGTATACAAGATCAACAAAACAGACCTGTTGTACGCGATCGAACAATGCCCGGAAATTGAAATTGCAGGCAAAAAGAACCTGCAAGCCATAGCCGCAAAACAGGAAAAGCAGTTACAGCTTTTCAGGATACTCACCGCAAAAGGACGTTATGAATTTTTAGAAAAGAATGACCCTGACCTGTTACAACGGGTCCCTATTTCACAATTAGCTTCTTACCTTGGTGTAAAAAGAGAAACATTAAGCCGGATCCGGAACAAAAGAATGAAGCCGGCCATTATGTGATCTATATCACGGGTGCATGCGAATTTTCATGGTTTTATTTGCACTTACAATACGTGCATATGATACCACATTCATTCTATTTATTCTTTTTGATCATTCACCTTTCAGCATTTGCATTATTTACAGGAACATTCTTCGCCAGTATAATTACCAGCAATCAATTATGGCGTTATAGTCAAAAAGAGCCCTCTATTACAAAAGCGTTGTTGATCACCGCCGACAAATATGGCCGGATAATGGGCATTTGCCTGGGTTTAATTGTAATGGCAGGCATTTTAATGATGGCCAATATGCACAAAGTCTATGGCGCACAAATATGGATGAGGATAAAGATCGGACTGGTTCTTATTATTATTCTGTTCAGAATATTGAGCACAAGGTCGTATAAAAAAATAAAAAGCAGCCTAAACAGTGAGCCGGCTGCTTCTGTCGATGATATTAGAAAACGATTATCGTTTTTCCAGCTTGTGCAACTCGTACTTATTGCCGGAATTATTGTATTAAGTGTATGCAGGTTTAATTAACTGAATGATCTTTTAATACTCTGTTATATTACACCACCTTAAACCGGCAAAAAAAGTAACTGCCTTTACCGGGAGTTGAATCAACGCCTATCTCACCGCCCATGGCATCGGCAAAATCCTTGCTGATGGCCAGTCCCAACCCGGTGCCTTTTTTTTCA
This sequence comes from Niastella caeni, assembly GCF_004834005.1. Lineage (GTDB taxonomy): Bacteria > Bacteroidota > Bacteroidia > Chitinophagales > Chitinophagaceae > Niastella > Niastella caeni. The sequence continues at coordinate 733,411 of NZ_STFF01000002.1, read as the reverse complement.
TGAATACCCGGCACCCGGTAAAAGCGGTCAAAGATCTTTTTTTGGAGAGAAGCGTCGATGCCTATCCCAAAATCCTGTACGCCAATTTCTATATTTTGTTCATCGGGTTGAGTAGCCTTTACAACAATGTGATCGTTTTGCGCAGAATACCTGATGGCGTTGGTGAGAAAGTTATTGATGATCCAGCCTGCTTTTTCCGCATCGGCTTGTATGGCGGGCAACTTTTCAGCCAGTTGTTGTTTGATCTGGATATTCTTTTCTTTCGCGGCGTTTTGTACTGCAGCCAGTGCTTTTGCAATAATTTCGTGCACAGGTACGGGTTGCAGGTTCAGTTGCATCTTACCACTTTCTACCTGCGACAGATCAAGCAACTCACTTAAAATACGTAAGAGGCGCTGGTTATCATCTTTCAGGCTTTGCACCAGTTCTTTTTGCTCAACAGTCAGGGCGCCTACGCGTTCGTCTTCCAGCAAGCGCAAACTGAAATCAGAAGAAGCCAGCGGTGTTTTCAACTCATGGGATATGGTAGCAATAAAATTGGTTTTTGCCACATCCAATTCCTTGAACGGGGTAATGTTCTTCAAAATGATCACATGCCCTATCAGCTCCTGCTCCTGCTGAATATCTATTTGCTCTTTGGTAAAATAGTTCTCCTTATCATTTACCACTATCTTGAATGGCATGCCATTATCTTCGTTTGTAAGGAACCGGAACAGGTCATTGCGTTGTTGAATGGCCGACTGTTGTTGCCCCACCACTTCCGGTTCTTTCATATTCAACAATTGCAGCGCCTGCTGGTTCGCGAATAATACGGTGCCGCTTTTATCGATGCCAATGCTGGCATCCTTCAGGGAATTGATAACAGTTTCGGCCCGTTTCTTTTCAAACATAATTTTCGCCAGGTTGCTGTGCTCATAGGTATTCAATTGCTCGGCCATGTCGTTAAAGGCCTGTGCCAGATCACCAAATTCATCTTTCCGTTGCAGGTGTATACGCTGGCTGTAGTTTTTGTTGGCAATGGCTTTTATACCTTCGGTTAATTTAGTAATAGGATTGGCGATCAACCCCGGGAAGTTTACAATGAAGGTAAAACCGATCAGCAGGCAAAAAGTAATGATCATGGTGATGATCACTTTGGCGTTTTCTACTGCCTGTTGTGATAAGGCATTCTTTTCATTGATGGCGTTCAGGTTGATCTGAATGATGCGGCTGATGCTTTTTTGTAACGCCATTTGTAATGGCATGGAGTCGTCGTGTTTCAGAAATTCGTTATAATCGCGATGCAAGACGTGGGTAACAGCCGTTTCCCCTTTTTCGGTGATATTGTTTTCCTGCGCGGTAAGGTTCTCTTCAAATATTTTACGGGCCGTATCGCGTTCTCTTTCCCAGGCATTCAATGCATCCAGCATCTTGCGACCGTATTCCACGCTCTTGTAATTATCCTTTAACACATCTTGCGATGCCAGGCTGATCTTATTGAAATAAAAAAAGCCTATGCCGCCAACCAGCAGCAGCAACGCAAATAGAAAACCCATGCCCAGGGCAAGTTTTGTTTTAAGCTTTAATGCCATTACGATAATATAATAATATCAATATCTTTTTCCGATAAGGTTTTTAACAACTGGCTAAACAGACTGGTACGCAAGATAACCTGGAATAAATTCAAATGCGGCTTTCCAATACAAATGGTGGTGATCTTTTTTTCTACGGCCGCCTGAATGATCTCCTGCGAAATGCGCCGGCCTTTCACCTGCAACACTTCGGCGCCTAATTCGGTGGCCAGTTTTAAATTATTGATAAGATGACGCTGCGCTGCCAGTGGAATTTTATCCAATTCCTCCCTGGGTGTTTGCACATACAGCACAAACCAGTCGGCATTGTAATACGATGCCAGCCGGCCCGTTTTCCTGATAATGCGTTGTGCGGCTTCATGTGAGGTAGAAATACAGGCCAGGAATCTTTCGTGTTGCCATGCTTTGTTCTTAGTGACGGTATAATCTACTTTACGTTCTACCTGGCCTGCCACTTCTTTGAGCGCCAGTTCACGCAATTGCAAGATCTTCTCTGGCTGAAAGAAATTTGTCAGCGCCTGCTGCACTTTGTTGTGGTCATATATCTTTCCTTCCTGCAACCGCGTGATCAATTCCTGCGCTGTGAGGTCGATGTTCACCACTTCATCGGCCATCTGCAATAACTTATCTGGCACCCTTTCTTTTACTTCTACGCCGGTTATCTGTTTAACGTTTTCATTAATGCTTTCAATATGTTGAATATTCACAGCGGTGATCACATCAATACCGGCATCCAGGATATCTATTACATCCTGCCACCGTTTTTCATTCTTACTACCGGGAATATTGCTGTGCGCCAATTCATCTACGATCACTACTTCGGGGTGCAATAACAAAATGGCCTGCACATCCAGCTCATCCAGTTGCTTGCCTTTATAAAAGACCTGTCGCCGGGGAATCAGCGGCAAGCCCTCGATCAACGCATGCGTTTCCTTTCGATTATGCGTCTCTACATACCCCACTTTCACATTGATATTCTTTCGAAACAGGTCATGCGCTTCCTGCAACATGCGATACGTTTTTCCCACACCGGCGCTCATGCCAATGTATATTTTGAGCTTGCCCCGAACCGATTGATTGGCCAGGTCGAGGAAATGCTGCACCTGTTCGTCTTTATCGTTGGATATGCTCATGTGTTAAAAGCTTACCGCTGCAGAAAAAGTAACAGCGCTGTTATTACTGGCACTGTTTTCTTTCTTTATAAAAATATTGTCTTTGCTGTTTAACAGCCTTCCCTCCAGTCGCAGGGCTATGTTCTTCACCGGCATGTAATCGATGTTGGCAGAAACACCGGTTGTCTGAAATCCGTTCTCAGTACCGGTGACGACGATAATGCAGTGTTCATCGTTATAATATTCACCCCGCACAGCAATGGCCCATTGTTTTACCGGCAGGTACCGCAGTATGGCAACCGGTGCATACCAGGTATGGGTGTCGTTACTGCCTTTTGCTACCTGTTCCTGTCCTATATCAAATCCCAGTATTGCTTCTACCTTATCACTCAATTGAATGATGCCATATAAGTTATGAAAATATCGCCAAAGCCTTGCGCTGTCAGGCTTATCCGTGCCTAAAAAGGTACTGTAATTCAGCAATACATTGCCTGATGGTTTGAATTGGACCTGCGTACCCCAGCTCATCAATGAGTTACCGGCCACTCGTTGAATGCGTTGCCAGCCATTCAGCGCCATAGCGCTCAATAACCATTTGCCATTTTTGGTAGTGTAGTTGATCTTTGCGCCGCTTTCATAATACGGCGAGTTTTCTGCAACCAGGCTTCGCGTTACTGTACGACAATCTTTACTGATGGCGCTTTCAAAACCTATATGCGAAGGCATAATACCCATATCGAGCCATAGGTTGTTATTCTTACTTAATTTGAAACCCACATTCGCCTCAAAAACATTTTTTAGTACACCTGGCTCCGCCCCATAATTGGCATTCATATAAGTACCTGCTGCCAAAGCTAAATTCGCCCTGGCGCGCTCAGCCGAAAAACTTCCTTTTACAAAAGCCAGGTTAATGTTGAATTCATTGCTCCGGTTATGGCTATATAAAAATGACGGCCGGTTGTTGTCTGTTGGCTTATTAAGATCATAACTATAGTATGCCTCCGCATAACCGCTGATGCTCAGCTTACCTTTCGTTGTATCCTGAGCCATTGTGTTAGCTGAATAAAATACAGCTATCCAAAATAAAATTCTTTTCATTGCTGATCTATTTCTTATTAGCACTCAATGCATCTAAAGCTACATTCAGTTTCAACACATTTATCTTCGAAGGCCCAAGTATGCCGAACAACGGCTTTTCAACATGCCCTTCAACCAAAGATCTCACCTGATCTTCCGGTAAACTACGCATGGCAGCGATCCGCTTTATTTGTACGTACGCAGATGCAGGTGAAATATCAGGATCGAGGCCACTGCCCGAAGCCGTTACCATTTCAGCAGGTATGGCTGACTTTTCAATCCCGGGATTATGAACCAGGAACGTATCAATTCTATCCTGTACAGTTTTCAGGTAATCGGCATTGGTTGCACCTTTATTAGAACCCGCAGAACCGGCGGCATTATATTCCACCACAGAAGGGCGGCTCCAGAAGTATTTATCGGCAGTAAATTTTTGTCCTACGTTGGCATAGCCTGCTGCTTTTCCGTTTACGATAATGGTTTCTCCCTTGCCACCATTAGGCTCCAGTTTGCCCACAAGGGCAATAAACAAGGGAAAAATACCTGCACAAATAATAAGTAGAATAAGTGTGAGCTTTATTACAATCCCAATATTTTTCATTATTCATTTTTTAATTACATAAATACCGACAGCAACATATCAATCAGTTTGATGCCGATGAACGGAACGACCACCCCGCCCACGCCATAGATCAGTAAATTCCTGCGTAGCAAAGCGCTGGCGCCAATCGGCTTGTAGTTAACGCCTTTCAATGCAAGGGGTATCAGCATCGGAATAATAATGGCGTTGAAAATGATGGCCGATAATATCGCCGACTCAGGGCTTTTCAATCCCATTATATTTAAATGCTGCAAAGCCGGAATAGACGCAATAAACAAGGCCGGCACAATGGCAAAATATTTGGCCACATCATTGGCAATAGAAAACGTTGTTAACGTACCGCGGGTGATCAATAGCTGTTTACCAATTTCCACTACTTCAATGAGTTTGGTAGGATCATTATCCAGGTCAACCATGTTACCGGCTTCCTTGGCAGCTTGCGTACCACTGTTCATGGCCACGCCCACATCAGCCTGCGCCAGGGCGGGCGCATCATTCGTTCCATCCCCCATCATGGCAACCAGTTTACCGGTGGCCTGCTCCTTGCGGATGTAATTCATTTTATCTTCCGGTTTCGCTTCGGCAATAAAATCATCTACACCTGCTTTATTAGCAATGTATTTTGCCGTAAGGGGGTTATCACCGGTAACCATAACCGTTTTCACGCCCATTTTACGCAAGCGTTCAAACCGTTCCTGTATACCGGGCTTAATGATATCCTGCAATTCGATCACGCCTTTTATTTCATTATTTACAGCAACTACAAGCGGTGTACCACCATCACTCGAGATCTTTTTCACCTGCTCTTCTACTTCTTTCGGAACGGTGTTACCTGCTTTTTGGGCCATATTGCGTATGGCGTCAAAAGCGCCTTTGCGGATCTTTGTGCCATCAGGCAGATCAACGCCACTGCTCCTGGTTTCTGCGGTGAACTTTATAAAGGTGACCGGTGCGTTATGAACAGCTAAATGCTGGTCTCGGAACTGGTCGGGGCTTAGGTTTGGATTTACCTGTTTGGCAGCCAGCTCTACGATCGATTTTCCTTCCGGGGTATCGTCGGCCAGCGAACCATATACCACCTGTTCAATAAATTCTTTCTGCCCTACTCCATTCGCCGGATAAAAATTGGTAGCCTTCCTATTACCAATCGTAATGGTGCCCGTTTTATCTAACAGCAACACATCCACATCACCGGCTGTTTCTACCGCTTTGCCACTTTTTGAAATTACATTGGCCCGCAAAGCCCTGTCCATACCTGCGATACCAATAGCCGATAATAACCCGCCAATAGTAGTGGGAATCAAACACACAAACAGTGAAATGAATGCGGCAATGGTAATGGGTGTATTGGCATAATCTGCAAAAGGTTTCAGCGTTACACACACTATTATAAATATGAGTGTGAATGCGGCCAGCAAAATGGTCAAGGCAATTTCATTAGGTGTTTTTTGCCGGCTGGCGCCTTCTACCAGCGCAATCATTTTATCTAAAAATGTTTCACCGGGTTGCGTGGTCACCTGTACTACAATACGGTCGCTCAATACTTTCGTACCGCCGGTCACTGAGGATTTATCACCACCCGCTTCACGAATCACCGGCGCCGATTCGCCCGTAATAGCCGATTCATCAATCGTGGCAATTCCTTCAATGATCTCTCCATCCATCGGTATTACATCTCCCGGCTCGCAAACAAAGCGATCGCCTAACCGCAATTGCGACGAAGGCACCACTTTTATTTCCTTTACAAAAATGTCACCGGGCAATAACACTTTTTTGGCCGGTGTTTCTTCCCTTGTCTTGCGTAAACTTTCAGCCTGGGCCTTGCCTCTTGCTTCTGCCAATGCTTCGGCGAAATTGGCAAACAACACGGTCAATAATAATATGGCAAATACGACTATATTGTACCAAAGCGCACCCTGCGTGCTATCCTTTGTACCGAGCTGATACAATACCACCGCCAGCATCACGAATGTGCCAACTTCTACCGTAAACATCACCGGGTTCTTGATCATTAACCGGGGACTGAGTTTTACAAACGATTGTTTGATCGCGGTATTTACCAATGCCGGTTCAAACAATTTTATTTCGTGTTTTCTTTTTGACATAACTATTTTTTTGTCGGCATTTATTTCAGACTAAAGTATTCTGCCAACGGTCCTAATGCCAGGGCCGGGAAATACGATAAGGCATTTACAATAATGATCACGGCCAGCGTCATGCCGCCGAATGTAATAGAATCGGTTCGCAGGGTTCCCGCTGATTCAGGGATGTATTTTTTATTTGCCAGTAAACCGGCAATAGCAACCGGTCCTATAATGGGCAGGAACCGGCCAAGTATTAATACAATACCGGTTGTTACATTCCAGAAGATATTGTTATCACCAAGCCCTTCAAACCCGCTTCCATTATTGGCATTAGATGAAGTGTATTCATACAACATTTCTGAAAAGCCATGATATGAGGGGTTGTTTAACCAGGCAGCCGGTTTCACCGACCATGCCAGGCCCGGATGATGCGATACGAAATAAGCAGCCAGCGCTGTTCCGCTTTTAATTAAGAAAGCTGATAATAAGGTAATGAGGGCTGCGATCTTTACTTCCCGGGCTTCTACTTTATGGCCCATGAATTCAGGCGTACGGCCCACCATTAACCCCGAGATAAACACGGCTATAATGATGAAAATATAATAGTTCAGCAATCCCACACCCACACCGCCATACAGCGCGTTGATCATCATATCCAGGATGGCTACCCCACCTGATATCGGGGTCAGACTATCATGCATGCCATTCACCGAACCATTTGAGGTTGACGTGGTAGCAATGCTCCAGAAGGCTGTGGCTGCAGATCCGAGCCTGACCTCCTTCCCTTCCATACTGCCGATGTGCTGGGCAACTCCCAGGCGATCGATAGCAGGATTGCCTTTTGTTTCGAAATAGATATTGATGCTTACAAACACCAAAAACAAAAAGGTCATTACCCCGAAGATCACATAGGCGAGTTTTTTTCGATTGAGATAAAAACCCAGTGTAAACACCAGCGCCATCGGGATCAGCAAAATGGCAATGGATTCAATAATATTGGTAAAGTAGTTGGGGTTCTCCAGCGGGTGCGCCGAATTCGCGCCAAACCAGCCGCCACCGTTTGTACCCAATTGCTTAATGGCGATCATTCCGGCTGCTGGTCCACGTGATACCTGTACCGTATCGCCCTGCAAAGTAGTAATGGTATCCTTGCCATCAAAGCTGGCGGGCGTGCCATTAAAAGCCAGGATAATACCCATTACGATCGACAATGGTAATAAAATACGGGTAGTAGATTTTACCAGTAAATTCCAGAAGTTGCCCAGATTGCTGGTTGTTTTTTCTTTCAGCCCATTAAACAATGCTACCAGTGCTGCGATGCCGGTTGCAGCGCTTACAAACTGCAGAAAGGTAACTACAAACAGTTGCGTGAAATAGGTAAGCCCTGATTCGCCGGAATAGTGTTGCAGGTTACAATTCACCAGAAAGCTGATAGCTGTGTTGAATGCCAGGTCGGGTGTTTGGCCGGGATTGCCATCGGGGTTCAGCGGTAATTTGTTTTGAAAGATCAACACAAAAAAAGCGTACACAAACCACAACAGGTTTATAGATAGCAGCGCTTTTAAAAACTGCTTCCAGTTCATGCCTGCTTTGGGATCAATTCCACTGATGCGGAAGATCAGCCGTTCAAACGGGTTCATAAAATCGGTGATGGTGCGTTCACCGGCAAAAACTTTTGCCATGTATTTGCCCAACGGAATCGCCAGGATGATCGTGAGCAGGAACGTTATTAGTACACCAAATAATTCTGTATTCATACTTGTAAGTAGTGAGTGGTCAGTGGTAAGTAAACTTCCAGAATTCGCTTTTTGTATTCACACCGTCTGCTTACAGATTGCAAACCAACAGTGAGGTATGGGCTGGATGAATGCCCGCATTCACCATCGACCATTCACCATCAAAATTTTTCGGGTTTAATTAATACATACAACAGGTAACCAAAAACCAGTATTGATAAAATAAATAATGCGTTGATCATAGTTTTATATGTTTTCAAAAAAGTCAATAGTTCGAAAGAACAGGTAGAAACACATGAGTCCGGATGCAAAAAGAATGAGTGTTAGCATTGTTGTATTTTTTTGTTCGGGGAAGAAATGCCAATGGAGTGCCGGTATTATGAAAAAGCGCAGGAAATACAGCAAGGAGTTAATTAACAAAGTGATATAAGAAAATAGTTAACAAGTGTTCATTTAATCAAGCAATAAAAACCCTTTCATTTTGGAAGGGTGGTTTATCAAAATGAAAAGGTTAGTGTAACATTTACCATCCGGCCTACACTAATATTAAGCCCGAAAATAGGTTTGAAAGAAATAAATTCTCAGCCTGTTCAACAGTACAGGCTTACCCATTTTTCGGCAGGTTTAAAACAGGAAATAAAATGAGTTCATCATCATCACCGGCTGTATTTCACAAGAAGATCACTGCAGCAGGCATTTTAATTGCTACCGGTATCGTATTTGGTGATATCGGTACTTCTCCGTTATACACATTGAACGCTGTTTTTCATCATCGGGTCATTACTGAAGAGGTGGCTTTGGGCGCCTTATCGGCCATCTTCTGGACACTCTTCTTCCAAACTACACTTAAATATGTGATCATCACCCTGCAGGCCGACAATAAGGGGGAAGGCGGTATTTTCTCACTCTATGCCCTTATCAGGCGTTTCTGGGGCAAGTGGTTGCTGATCCCTGCCATGGCAGGCGGTGCTTTTTTAATGGCCGATGGTATTATCACGCCGCCTATTTCCGTAGCTTCTGCAATTGAAGGGTTACAAAAAATAAATCCGAACATCGATACGGTCCCCATCATCATTGTTATTCTTATTCTGTTATTCACGTTTCAGCAATTTGGTACAGATAAGATCGGTAAGGTGTTTGGTCCCGTGATGGTTGTATGGTTCACGTTCATTGGCGTATTGGGTGTGATGGCGCTTAGCCATGAACCCGGCGTATTTAAGGCGTTGAACCCCTACTATGCCTATGTAATGTTAAAAGAAGTACCAGGTGGTTTCTGGTTATTAGGCAGCATCTTCCTTTGTACTACGGGTGCTGAAGCCTTATACAGTGATATGGGCCACTGTGGTAGAAATAACATTCGCATAAGCTGGATCTATATCAAGATCATGCTGATCTTAAGTTATGCCGGACAAACTGCCTGGTTGCTGCAACATACCGGTCAGCCACTGGATACTGTAAGTCCGTTCTATCACATTGTTCCGGATGCGATATACATTCCTACATTAGCCATTGCTACCCTGGCAACTATTATTGCCAGCCAGGCGTTGATCAGCGGTTGCTTTACGCTGGTAAACGAAGCCATTCGTTTAGATATTTGGCCTCGTCACCGCGTATTGTTCCCCGGTAACATAAAAGGACAGCTATACATTCCTTTTTTAAACTGGTTATTGATGGCAGGCTGCCTGGGCATGGTATTGTACTTTAAGGAATCTACTAAAATGGAAGCCGCATTCGGGTTAAGCGTTACGCTTACCATGCTGATGAGTACCGTGCTGATCAATTTTTATTTACATGCCAAACGGGTACCCATGATATGGGTGGTATTGATAACAGGTTTATTCCTGGTGATAGAATTAGGTTTTTTGACGGCCAACCTGCAAAAAATAAAAGAAGGCGGTTGGATAACCCTGATCATTGGCGCTATATTATTCGCCATTATGTATGTATGGCGGAAAGGACGTACCATTACCAATAGCCTGAAGAAAATGGTGCCTATTGAGGAATACATTCCTTTATTAAAACGGTTAAGCCTGGATGAAAAGATCCCGAAATATGCTACCAACCTGGTATACCTGACCAGTTCGGGGTCGCCACGCAAAATTGAAAAGTCAGCGCTGAATTCTATTTTGTCAAAATCGCCCAAGCGGGCAGACATCTATTGGTTTGTGCACGTGAATGTACTGAATGAACCTTATGCTATGCGTTACCATGTAGAAACCATCGTTAAAGATGACTTATACTATATTGAATTTAATTTGGGTTTTCGCATAGAACCGCGCATTGATTATTATTTCAGACAGGTAGTGAATGAATTGGTAAAAACCCAGGAGGTAGATGTATCAACAAGACATGAACAGCATTACCAGGAAAGCAGGATCGGGGATTTCAAGTTCCTGATCATGGAAAGCTTCCTGTCGTATGAAAACGACATGCCTTTCTGGAAAAACATTTTAATGAAAAGCTATTTCAACCTGAAATACCTGAGCGTAAAAGAGTCAATCAATTTTGGCCTTGACCCCAGTAATGTAACGGTTGAAAAATACCCGGTGGTGGTTAATGCGGTACAGCATCCGCCGTTGGAGAGACAGTAGTTTGTAATTTCTGATTTCCGGATTTTGAGATTTGGGGATTCCTTTATGTTTAACTTTTTTCCAAATCTCGAAATCCCGAAATCTCTAAATCAGCAATTCCTTATTCAATCTTATATTCCTCCATCTTCCTATACAACGTAGTAAGCCCAATTCCCAGCAACACCGCTGTTTTTGTTTTATTGCCTTTGGTATAGTGCAGTACTTTTTGAATATGATCTTTTTCCACGCTGGCTAAGGAAAGGTTCGTAGAACCTTTATCTTGGATCTCAAAAGGCAAATGTTCCGGGTGAATGGTATCGCTATCGGCCATGATCGTTGCCCTTTCCAGCACATTACGTAACTCGCGAATGTTGCCTTTCCAGGCATGCTGTTGCAGCAATTGCAAAGCATCTATATGCAGATGTAACATTGGTCTGTTTTCTTTGGCGGCATAATATGCTAAAAAATGATTGGCCAGTACGGGAATATCTTCTGCATGATCGCGCAAGGCCGGCAGTGAAATGGTAAAGACATTCAACCGGTAATACAGATCTTCGCGAAAACTTCCATCGGCTACCGCTTTTACCAGGTCTCTATTGGTAGCAGCAATAATGCGCACATTTACTTTAGTGGTTTTTACATCGCCCAGTTTTATAAATTCACCATTTTCAATTACGCGCAGCAGTTTGGCCTGCAGGTCAATATTCATTTCGCCAATCTCATCCAGGAACAGGGTGCCGCCATCGGCCAGTTCAATCAATCCTTTCTTATCTTTTGCAGCGCCCGTATAAGCGCCGGCTTTATGTCCGAACAATTCTCCTTCTAACAGATCTTTGGCGAACGCGCTGCAGTTGATAGCAACTATAGCTTTATCATTTCGTTTGCTGTGCGCATGAATGGCATTGGCAAACACTTCTTTCCCGGTCCCCGTTTCTCCCAACAACAATACATTGGTACTGGCAGGTGCAATTTTCTGCGCTAGTTGAATGGCTTGTTGCAGCCGGGTGCTATGGCCAATAATGTCATTAAAGGTATAGGCGCCTTTCTCCTTGATTTTTATGGCTGATCTTTTTTGCGCATTCGCTTTATCTAAAGCCTGGTATAACAATGGTACAATGCGATCGTTATCGTTGCCTTTTGTTATATAATCAAAAGCCCCATTTTTGATGGACTGAACGCCATCGGGAATATTTCCAAATGCAGTTAATAGAATGATCTCGACGAGGGGATACTTTTCCTTTAGTTCTTTAACAAACCGAACCCCATCGCCATCTGGCAATTTTACATCGCATAAAACTATATCCGGTTCTTTTTGAGCAAGCAACGACCAGGCGCTTTTTAAAGTACCGGCCTGTTCAACCGTAAATCCTTCCAGTGAAATAATACGGCTCAATAATTTCCGAAGCTGTTCTTCATCATCGATTAATAAAATGTTACCTGGCATACGATGGATTAGTGCCAAAGGTAGGGAGTTCTATCTATCCGACATTTATCAGACATATCCGACATAATCGAAGATTAATATCAAGTTGGGCCAGCATTTTTTTATGCACAATGGCGTTCAAAATAGCTTCTTTCAATGATGCAGGCAAGGGGGTACTCTAATTCTTCTTTTCTCAACAACCCCTCATACCTGATCCTAAGAACCTATCAAAACTTGTCGGTGATCAAAATGAAAAAACCCCGACCGTAGTCGGGGGCATTTCTATACCTATGAAGACTATATCCAAATTTAGTTTGTGCTGCTGTCCCTGCATTTTCCTTAGCACCCGCCTTCGTTAAGGCTTCGAACTGGCGGGCATTTTCACATTTGCACATTATATATATGGCAAGCCGTGTACCATGCCAATCGGGCGGCAGTGCCAAAAGAATCGAGCAACGCCACAAAACACTCATCACTTATTGGTTTTCAACACATTGAAAACAATAATGGAGCATGAAAATAATTAAATTATAGCAATTATACCACCGTAAGACTACTTAAATTTGTTCCAAAACCGGAATTAACATTTCGTTTTGGGAAAATAAAATCACCATTTACCCTTATTCTTTTCTGTTATGCACCCAGCATTCACCAATTCGTCATACTTCCTGATAATGTGTGCTGTATAACACGTTTCTTACTATTTTTGGCCATCAATAAAAAGCAATGACAATAACCCTGATCATTATTATCATTACAGTAGTGGTTTCTATTGCAGCCTTTAGTAATGATAAAGTATACAACGATTTCATTTTTGACCCGCCAGCCGTAACCTACAACAAACAATGGTACCGCTTTTTAACCTGTGGCCTTATTCATGCCGATTATGGTCACCTGTTCTTCAACATGTATGCTTTTTACATGTTTGGCGATAACGTAGAAGAAAACTTTATTCGAATTTTCCATGAAAAAGGAAAACTGCTTTACCTGTTATTATATATTACCTCGCTTTTTGCCTGCCTGTTACCCACCTACGCCAAACATAAAACAGATGAATACTACAGGAGTCTGGGTGCTTCCGGCGCAGTTTCAGCGGTGATCTTTGCTTATATCTTACTCAATCCGCTTCAAAAAATAGGTTTGATATTTTTACCGCCATCATTGAGCTTGCCCGCCTTTGTTTTTGGTTTGCTTTACCTGGTTATCTCTTCCTGGTTGGATAAACGGGGCGGTGGTAACATCAATCACTCGGCCCACATCTTTGGCGCCTTGTATGGCATTGCCTTTTTAATTGTCGTCAGCTATTTGTTCTCCGATTACCATGTACTGGAAGAATTCATTGATAAAATACGGGCCTTTGCAAGCAGATTCTCCTAACGGCAGGCAGAATGGTGAATTTTGATTGTTGAATTGCTTAATGGCTAAATTGTTGAATTACTCGTAGTTCAGCCGGTCGAATTTATTGCGATGCCCCTAATCCGGAGCGCATAACCATTAAACAGTGAAGCCATCAAACCATGAAACCTTTCATAAATTTTCAAAACGTATTCGCAACACCTGTCGGGTAGCATCGGTGATTTTAAATCGATCATCAATCCGAAGTCCAACCACCCACACCACTTTTTTATTGCTTTCCAGTACCCAAACTTTTTCTTTATCGGTAAGCGATAGTTTTTGATCTATGAAGAACCGGGCGAGTTTCTTTTTCTTTTTTAATCCGAGCGGATAAAAATAATCGCCCTTTTTCCATTTACGCAGCAGTAACGGGAATTGCAGGTCAGCGCGATCAATGAAGGCCATGGAAGGGTCATTGATCAGTTGTACATTCTTATTACTTAAAGATTCAAAAACGAGTTTCCCATTTTCAAATACAACCTTGTTCTCCTCTTCATCTATAGCCAGCGTTTGCGCCTGTTCAGCCTGAACCGGTGCTATGATGAGCCAGCGCCGGTTTTTTATAATGCGATGCGTAGCCGATTGCACATACCGGCCCGATTCACTGCCCAGCAAACGGGCCACTTCTTCTACCTGAGCCGGCGAGCACCCAAAGTCTTTTATTATTTCATACACAATGGAATGCAATGGCTGCGATTTTTGCAGCTTCAGTACAGGGATGTGTACTTCACCTCCTTTATATTCCAGCAACTTTTTCTTATGCTGCTCCACGGCTTGTTCATATAATAACTCCATATCGGCAAAACGGCGCAGGTTGGCCACCAGGTTATTTTCTGCTTCGGGATAAATCTTTTGCACTAAGGGAATGAGCTGATTGCGGAAATAGTTTCGTGAATATTTATCCAGGGCATTGGAACTGTCCTCTACCCAACTGAGTTTATTTTCTGTGGCGTATTTTTTCAACTCTTCTTTTCGGGCAAACAGCAATGGCCGTACGATATCGCCTTGTTTCGGTAACATGCCGCGCAAACCATGAATGCCCGTTCCCCTGAAAAAATGCATCAGCATGGTTTCTATGTTGTCATCGAGATGGTGGGCGGTGAGGAGTACGTTTGTGGTTGGTGGTTTATGGTTTGTGGTTGGTCCTCCGCTTTTTTTGTTTTCCCGCATGACATTTTCTTTCCTATTTTCCGTCTCCGGCTTCTGACCTCCAACTTCTGACTTCAGTATTTCCGCAAACCACCCATACCTTAATGCCCGCGCAGCTTCCTGGATAGATAATTTATGCGTATCGACATACGCCTTTGTATCAAATTCCTTTATCAGAAACGAAACGTTATACTTATGCGCCAATTGTTGTACAAAATCGGCATCGCGTTCACTCTCCGCTCCTCTCAGGTTAAAGTTGCAATGTGCAATTACAAATGAATAGCCAGCCTGATGGCATAGTTCACACAGCACCACCGAATCAACACCACCGCTCACGGCCAGTATTAAAGTATCCTTTGGTGAAAAAAGATGATGATCAAAAATGTATTGCTGAAATCGTTGCAGTAAATCCATGGGAAAAATTCAAATTACAAATCGCAAATCACAAAAAAATTCCAAACAACAAATCTCAATTTGAAAAGCCCAAATCCCGCATTTGGTATTTTTGTTTGGTTCTTGGAATTTGGTTTTAAAAAGTGAGCTCCTCATACGCACTTCTCAGCTCGCCATATGCATGCTTGTCACCCGCTGTTTTGGCGGCTTCCATTCCCTTTTCATACCACTGAATGGCTGCATCGGTATCGCCGGTGCGCTCAAGTAATTTAGCCAAATGATAATAAGATCCTATATAACCGGGGTCCTGCGTAAGTATTTCCTCAAAAATACCCCGGGCAGTTGAATCGTCGCCAATTTTAATGTATTCCAATGCCAGCGCGTGTTTCAGAAAATTATCGCCAGGGGTGGCCTGCAAAAATTCCTTCAATCGGGTTATGCGGTCCATGTTTCCTCAATTAAAAAATCCATAAAATATCAAAATGTATCTTTATGGCACTTATATTTGTATATAAGATGGTTGCATAAACAACCAATGAACTATTAAATCTATTTGCCAATGAAGATATTAGTTTGCATCAGCAAAACGCCGGATACCACGGCAAAAATAGCTTTCACCGATAACAATACGAAATTTGCACAGGATAACGTACAGTGGATCATCAATCCATATGACGAATGGTATGCGCTGGTTCGCGCTATTGAACTAAAAGAAAAAGATCCTTCTACGGTACTACACCTCATCAATGTGGGTGGCGCCGATGCCGAGCCGGTTATCCGCAAGGCCCTGGCGTTGGGCGGCGATGAAGCTATCCGTATAAATACCACCAGCACCGATAGCTTTTATATTGCTTCGCAAATTGCCGATGTTGCAAAACAAGGTAACTACGATCTCGTTTTTACCGGTAAAGAAACCATCGACTTTAATGGTTCATCCATCGGTGGCATGGTGGCCGAATTGCTTGATATGCCTTACGTATCGCTCGCAATAAAATTTGAATTGAACGGAACTACCGCTACCATTACCCGCGAAATAGAAGGCGGCGAAGAAATGTGTGAAGTTAATTTGCCCGTTGTAGTTAGTTGTCAGAAAGGAATGGCCGAACAGCGTATTCCTAACATGAAGGGTATTATGAGCGCGCGCACCAAACCGTTAAAAGTGTTGGAGCCTGCTGCTGCCGATACCCTTACAACCGTGGCCAGTTTTGAATTACCGCCGGCCAAAGCGGGTGTAAAACTGATCCCCGCCGATAACCCGGCCGAACTGGTGCGTTTGTTACACGAAGAAGCGAAGATTATTTAATTAGCAAATGCTCAAATTAGTTCCGGCTGAGCCGGGAAGAAAATGATGTACCAGGCCTTATATCGCGTCTCATCTTCCGTTGCGTCGCACTCTTGTACGTTCAGTTCTTTACTCATCAAAAAACCCGAAAATGTGTAGTGAGCCTGGTGTTTGCTGTTTTGCATTAGCACATTTTCACATTTTCAAATTTTCAAATTGCCTTCCATGTCAGTATTAATATTTATAGATCAGGCCGATGGCCACGTAAAAAAAGCCTCTTACGAAGTATTAAGCTATGGCGCTAAAGTAGCCGAACAATTAGGCACATCTGCCGAAGGGGTGGTATTAGGCGCCGTTCAGGGCGATTTATCGGCACTGGGTAAATACGGTGTGAAAAAAATTCATCATGTGGCCAGTGATGCCCTCAATCATTTCGATGCACAGGTATTCACAAATGTAATTGCCCAGGTGGCGCAAGCTGCGGGGTCAAAAGTGATCATATTTTCTAACAACGTTGATGGTAAAGCTATTGCGCCCCGCCTGGCTGCCCGCCTTAAAGCGGGATTGGTTCCCGGGGCTGTTGGCCTGCCGGAAACTGCCAACGGATTCACCGTAAAGAAAAACGTTTTTTCGGGGAAGG
Source organism: Niastella caeni (assembly GCF_004834005.1). GTDB lineage: Bacteria > Bacteroidota > Bacteroidia > Chitinophagales > Chitinophagaceae > Niastella > Niastella caeni. Next base: position 716,378 of record NZ_STFF01000002.1, on the reverse strand, counting down.
CCTTTGCCAACGTAACTATTAATTCCGATATAAAAATTATCAGCCTTAACCCCAATTCGTACCAGGTGGTGGAAGGTACAGGCACTGCGGAAGTGGCTCCTTTTTCCGCAACAGTAGCAGCGCCTAAAGTAAAAATAAAAGCCGTGAACAAAGCCTCTGGCGAAGTACCATTAAGCGAAGCTGAAGTTGTGGTAAGTGGCGGACGCGGTTTGAAAGGGCCTGATAACTGGGGACTCATCGAAAACCTGGCCCATGTACTGGGTGCGGCCACAGCCTGCAGCCGCCCGGTGGCTGATGAGCACTGGCGCCCGCATCACGAGCATGTTGGACAAACTGGTCTTACTATAGCGCCTAATTTATATATTGCAGTCGGCATTTCGGGAGCCATTCAGCACCTGGCAGGCGTGAACCGCAGCAAGGTGATAGTGGTTATAAATAAAGACCCCGAGGCCCCCTTCTTTAAAGCGGCCGACTATGGTATTGTGGGTGATGCATTTGACGTTCTACCCAAAATAACGGAAGCGGTTAAAAAGCTGAAAGGAATGGCATAAATTAACCCGGTTGATTCAATGAAATGAGGTTAAATGATTTGGGCTCATTTTTTGAATAAAAACCCTTAGTTTCGTGCTTTCGTTATGAAGAAAATAGAGTTGGAAATAGTTGCCTTGTCACACAGCATTACTCAAACTCATTCCTATGCTGTGGTGTTGGGAGAAGTAAACGGGTTGCGCCGGCTGCCGATCGTAATCGGGGGCTTTGAAGCGCAAGCTATAGCTGTGGCACTGGAAAAAATGCATCCAAGTCGTCCCCTCACGCACGACCTGATGAAAAATTTCATGAATGCTTTCAACATTGATCTGCAGGAGATCGTGATCTGCGACCTGCAAGAGGGCATTTTCTATTCTAAGCTCGTGTGTGTGAGTGAACATGATACAGTAGAAATTGATTCAAGAACATCCGATGCGTTGGCCCTGGCCGTTCGCTTCGGATGTCCTATTTATACTTACGATAATATTCTCGAAAGCGCCGGTATTTTAATGGAAGACCCATCTGGCAAGAAAAAACAGCCCCGCGAAGCAGTGGCTGCCGAATCTTCTGCCGGTACCGACGACTTAAAAACATTGACGCTGGATGAGCTGAACACCTTGTTAAACGAGGTGCTGGAAATGGAAGATTATATCCGGGCCATAGCTATTCGCGACGAAATCAACGCCCGCAAACGCAACAGAGGATAGATTGTTAGTTGGCTGGATGGCTTAATGGTTGTCAGAAGGCGTAACCATCAAACAATCAAGCCATCAAACCATTATGCCTATCTGAATCACAAAATCTTTCTCTTTGATTGTTTTCCCTAATTGCAAAATAAATCTCGGGCTTCACGTAATTCGCAAACGTGACGATGGTTACCACGACCTGGAAACCATTTTCTATCCTTTGCCTTTAAGGGATGCGCTGGAAGTACTGAAACGTGAAACGGCAAACGTGAAACGTGAAACGCCTGAAGGTCATAGCTCAAAAGAGCATTTCGGGCCTGTCGCGATTCACATGAGCGGCCTGCCCGTGCAAGGGAAAGCAGAAGATAACCTTTGTATTAAGGCCTACAACTTACTGAAGAAAGATCACCCACAGCTTGCCGACATTGATATGTACCTGCACAAAGCAATTCCCATGGGTGCTGGTTTAGGCGGTGGTTCTGCTGATGGCGCTTTTACCCTGCAATTACTGAACGAAAAATTTCAACTGAATATCTCCCGCGAAAGGCTGCTCGATTATTCCCTCCAACTCGGTAGCGACTGTCCTTTCTTCATCATCAACAAACCATGCTTTGCAACCGGCCGCGGCGAATTGTTGCAGGGCATACAACTCGATCTGTCTGCTTATTCATTTTTAGTAGTGCATCCGGGCGTGCATATCAATACCGGTTGGGCGTTTTCACACCTCACTCCTGCCCCATCGTCGCAACCCTTGAAAGAGATCATTCAACAACCAATTGCCAACTGGCAAAAGTTATTGAAGAACGATTTTGAAGCACCCGTTTGCAAACACCATCCCGAATTACAGGCCATCAAAGAAAAGTTGTACAATTCAGGCGCCCTGTATGCGTCTATGACAGGTAGCGGGTCCTGTTTCTATGGCATCTTCCCCAAACAACAACTGCCTGCTATACAATGGCCTGTGCACTATGCCGTGTTTGAGCTGCAATGATTTGTCTATATATTTAGTAGTTTAATAAACTGATCATTTTAGCCCTCGCCTAAATTGATTATATTTGCACAAATAGATATCATTATCTACTACAAAGCCTACATACTACACTTTCTTCACTACAACCTCGATTTTCTGAATCATCGAGGATAATGACTAACTGGTCTCAACTTTGTTGGGGCCAGCATCAAAAGCATTGTATCCATTACTGCTACAATCCAATTTTCAATAAGGCAACTGTTTCATTATATCATTGCTTATTTATAATTATTTTATTTTACCTGCTTATGGTTTCCACGTTATCTGACAAAACGAAATATTATCTCGATCTTGAAGAACAATATGGCGCGCATAATTATCATCCCCTGCCTGTAGTGTTGCAAAAAGGAGAAGGCGTATATGTATGGGATGTTGATGGCAAACGCTACTATGATTTCCTGAGCGGTTACTCAGCCGTGAACCAGGGACATTGCCATCCGAAGATCATTGCTGCTTTTATATTACAGGCACAAAAACTAACGCTCACCTCAAGGGCATTTTACAGCGACGCCCTGGGCGAGTATTCGGAGTTTATCACCCAATATTTCGGGTACAATAAGGTGCTGCCTATGAACACAGGGGTTGAAGCGGTAGAAACGGCCATCAAACTGTGCCGTCGCTGGGGATACGCCGTTAAAGGCATTCCTGAAAACAAAGCCACTATCATTGTATGCAGCGAAAACTTTCATGGCCGTACCAGCACCGTGATCTCCTTCAGCACCGATCCTTCATCGCGTAACCAGTTCGGTCCGTATATGCCGGGCTTTACAGTTATTCCATACAATGATCTGCCGGCACTTGAAAAAGCATTACAGAACACCAACGTGGCCGGCTTCCTGGTTGAACCTATTCAGGGTGAAGCAGGTGTTGTTTTGCCTGATGATGGTTACCTGGCGCGTGCCAAGCAATATTGCGAAGCTGCCAATGTATTATTCATTGCCGATGAAATACAAACGGGCTTGTGCCGCACCGGTAATATGCTGGCTTGCGACCATGAAAATGTACAACCCGATATTCTGATACTTGGTAAAGCGTTGAGCGGCGGAACCCTACCGGTTTCGGCTGTATTGGCCAACGATCCTATTATGCTTACCATAAAACCCGGCGAACATGGGTCTACGTATGGTGGTAACCCGCTGGCCTGCCGCGTTGCCATTGAAGCCCTGACGGTTTTAAAAGAAGAAAATATGGCGGCTAATGCCAATGCTATGGGCGAATTATTACGGAAAGAGTTACAGGCGCTGCAATCACCTTACATTTCCGTTGTACGCGGAAAAGGTTTGCTGAATGCCATTGTAATAGATCACCCTGATAAAAATGCCGCATGGAATTTATGTCTTACCTTAAAAGACAACGGGTTGCTCGCCAAACCTACACACGGCGATAAGATCAGGTTTGCACCACCGTTAGTCATTAACAGAGAGCAAATATTGGAATGTGTGGGGATCATTAAAAAGAGTCTGGAGAGTTTATAGGCAACCAGTTATTCAGTTCATAAGTTATTTAGTTCGTGAGTAAATAACTTATGAACTAACTGAACTAAAATGGAAAACAATTCAAATACCAGCTATAAGCATATCACTTTCCATGCAGGATATTTACCGGGGTACCAGATTGGCAAAATTGGTAAGCTAATTAAGTGGAACCTAGGCTTTAACTGAAGCTTTGTATTACATTAACTCTTCTTCTCCTCTTCCTTCAACTTCATATCAGGAAACAACGACATAGCCATCATAACGATCGCAGAGAAAAGCATGATCCATAACCCGGCTTTTTTATCCGGGCAAATACCGCGATAACAACCGGAGAAAACAATAAAGCTTTTTATGGCATATGATAAAATGATGGCGCAAATAAACATGTTCCAGCGTTTGGCCCAGGTACGCTGAATGGAAAAAAACACAATGGCCACTATCGACACCACAATAAACACATTCCCCGGTTTGCCATAAATATTATTTTCAGAAAAGAACCCGGTAAAATTTTTATTCAGGTCGGGGTGAAACGTCCAGGGTATAAAACCAGCGATAACAAGAATAATAGAAGCCGCAATTCCAATCCATTGGGAATATTTCATCTGGGAAATATTTAAACCGCAAACATACTACATTCGGGTTATTCTTTATAACGTACTTATCATTTCCACTTCTTCTTCTTCCACCGCCGCTGCCGCCGCCTTTTGGGTTATAATTCTTCTTCCCAACCCAAAAACACAAAAAGCCCCCATAGCACAAAAGGCCATTACCCCGGTCATGGGCAAAGCCGTGTTGTTTTGCAGCACACTTACCAGGGCCGATGCACAGGCGCCAATACTCATTTGAATGGAACCCATCAGGGCCGAAGCGCTGCCTGCATTGTGGCCAAAGGGCGCTAAAGAAAGGGCCGATGCATTGGGAAATGTAAATCCCTGGCAACACAAAAAAAGAAAGATGAGAAAGATGGTAATGAACAGATCGCCCCAGCCCACGATCGTAAGGATGGCCAGCACCAGCCCGATAATGCTCTGGCAGGCCAATGCGGCTTTAATGATCTGCTCGCTGGTATAATTTTTCAACAATACACTGTTGATCTGGCTGGCGCCGATGAGGCCCATAGCGATCAGCGCAAATATCCATCCGTATTGTTTTTCACTTACGTGAAATATATCCATAAACACAGAAGGCGAACCGCCAATATAAGCGTACAACCCTGCCGCCGAAATTGCTGCCGTTAATGCATACGTGTAAAACTGCGGATGCCTGATGATGCCTGCAAAATTATTGAGGATAGGTTTGGGTTTCAGCGAGAAATTCGGATCTGGCTTTTTGCTTTCGGGCAATAAGAAATAAATGCCGGTAAGAATGAGCACATCAATGATCATCAACAGTACGAAAACCCAGCGCCAGCCCAACAAAGAAGTGATGTAACCACCTGCCGTGGGTGCAATAATGGGCGACACGGCCACCACCAGCATCAGCATGGAAAAAACTTTGGCAATTTCCGTCACTTCGAACAGGTCGCGCACCATGGCGCGTGCTGCCACTATGCCTACACAACCACCCAGCGCCTGCAGCAGCCGAAGCCCGATCAACGCATTCACCGATGTTGCCAGGGCGCACCCCAGTGACGCCAGCACGTAAATGAAAAGACCAACGTACAACGGCTTTTTTCGTCCAAACCGCTCTAATAGCGGGCCATATATCAATTGTCCGGCAGAGATCCCAATAAAAAAGCTTGACAATGATAACATCACCTGGGCTATCGAAGTATGTAACCCTTTTGCTATATCCGGAAAGGCGGGCAGGTACATATCAATGGAAAAAGGTCCGATTGCAGTCAACAAGCCCAGGATGAGAATCAGGTAAATTTTTTTTTGGGGTCTTTGCTGCATCAGGTAAAATTATAAAAAAAATTAATCGAAGACAGATCCTACGCATACACGCCTTCAATTTGTAGAATTTTTTCCACGAGCTCCATTGGCTCCATTTTTATATTACTTCTTCAACATTACAAAACCATATTTTTTAATGTCAGGTAGATCAAAAAAAAATTACACGACCTCTTTACAAAAAACCCTTACCGGTATTAATGGTTTCGATGAAATTACCGGTGGCGGCATTCCTTCACACAGACCTACGCTTATTTGCGGCGATGCCGGAGCAGGCAAAACGCTTTTTTCCATCGAGTTTATTGTTCGGGGAGCTTTAGAGTTCAGGGAGCCGGGTGTTATTTTAGTTTTTGAGGAAAAAGCGGAAGATCTTTCATTGAATGTTGCTTCGCTGGGCTTTAATTTAAAAAAGCTGCAAAAAGATGGCCTCCTGTGGATCGATCATGTACATGTTGACCTTAGTGAAATTGAAGAAACGGGGTTATACGACCTGGATGGTTTGTTCATTCGGTTAGACCATGCCATTGACAGCATTGGCGCCAAACGGGTAATGCTGGATACGATCGAGAACTTATTTGGCAGTTTTGAGAATGAAGCCATTCTGCGGGCAGAATTGAGAAGGCTTTTCAGTTGGCTTAAGAACAAAGGCGTTACCGCGGTCATCACCGCCGAAAGAGGACATGGCATGTTAACGCGGCATGGCCTTGAAGAGTATGTTTCAGATTGCGTGATCCTGTTAGAGCACCGGGTTACCAATCAAATTTCCACCAGGCTTTTGCGGGTAGTGAAGTATCGTGGTTCATTACACGGCACCAATGAATATCCATTCCTCATTGATGAAGATGGCATTTCTGTATTACCTGTTACTTCATTGTTGTTGAAACGAGAAGTGGCCTCACAGCGGGTATCCTGCGGTATCCCAAGCCTGGATGCCATGTTGGGCGGAAAAGGTTTTTTCAGGGGCAGTTCCATCCTGGTATCCGGAACAGCAGGAACAGGCAAAACCAGTATTGCGGCTTACTTTGCAGAAGCATCGTGCCAGCGCAAAGAGCGTAGCCTCTTTTTTGCTTTTGAGGAATCTCCTCAACAGATCATCCGAAACATGCAGTCCATAAAAATCGATCTGAAGAAATATATCGATGCCGGGCTGTTGCAGATCCATTCCAGCAGGCCTACGCTGTATGGGCTGGAATCGCACCTGGTAGCTATTCACAAAAAAGTAAAAAAGTTCAAGCCGCGTACGGTGATCATTGATCCGATCACCAACCTCACATCTGTTGCTTCTATCAGTGAAGTAAAATCAATGCTTATCCGTTTGATCGATTTCTTACAGAATGAAGGCATTACCGTATTGCTCACTGCGCTTGTGTATGATAAAGACAAGTCGATACAGGCCGATGAAGGCATTTCCTCTATTGTAGACGCCTGGATACAGGTGCGTGACCTGGAAGGCAATGGTGAGCGCAACCGGGGCATATACATTATGAAATCAAGAGGCATGAGCCATAGCAACCAGGTGCGGGAATTTGTTATTACCAACAATGGCCTGGAATTAGTAGATGTATACCTGGGCCCTGATGGCATTTTGGTAGGTTCGGCCCGGCAAGCGCAGGAATTGCAGGAAGCGACCGGTGCCGAAATGCGCACTTATGCTTTGTCGCGCAAAGACCGTGAACTTGAACGCAAGAAGTTGGTGTTGGAAGCCAAGATCGCTTCACTGAATGAAGAGTTTGAATCGGTACGCGATGAATTGAACAAAACTTTTGTAGAGGAAGAATTAAAGAAAGTGATCATGGAAAAGAACCTGAAACACTTAACTCAAAACCGTAACAGCCGAAATATAGAAAATGGTAAAAGCAACAAAAAATAAGACCGGAAAACGGGCTAAACCGAGAGTTAAAACTGCAAGGCCCAGAGATGACAAATGGATGTTGCGGTTATATATCGCCGGCAATACGCCAAAATCTACTGCTGCGCTTATCAACCTTAAAAGATATTGCGAGCACCACCTGGCCAACCGGTATGAACTGGAGGTAATAGATCTGCTAGTACATCCGCAATTAGCTGCCGGGGACCAGATACTTGCTATTCCCACGCTGGTAAGAAAAGTACCCATACCAGTACGAAAAATAATTGGGGATCTATCAAATGAGGAAAAAGTTTTGGTAGGTCTCGATTTAAGGCCTGTAAAAAAATGACATGAAAAAACAACGTGTGGTTAATGACCTTAAAAATGCAGCCAAACCACCACCGGAATATAAACTCCGGTTGTTTGTTACCGGCGCTTCCCCTAATTCTGTTAGAGCCATAACCAACATTCGAAATATTTGTGATGTTTATTTAAAAGGCCGTTACGAATTACATATCATTGACGTATATCAGGATGTTGCACTAGCCCAAAAGGAGCAACTCATTGCCTTGCCATTGCTAATAAAAAAGCTACCATTACCCGAACGAAAACTGATTGGTGATTTATCGGAAACAGAAAAAGTTTTAAAAGCCCTGGAGGTAGATGTGTGATGGATAGCAATGCACAACTTACTCATAACCTGATGCGGGAACTAGAAGAAACCCGCCGCCAGCTTTACGAGGCCAGGGAAATTATTGAGGCTATTCGTACCGGCCAGGTAGACGCCCTGGTAGTACAAAATGGTTCCATCCATGAATTATATACGCTGAAAACGGCCGATCATGCTTACCGCGTATTTATTGAAAAAATGACCGAAGGCGCCCTTACGCTCAGTCCGAATGGTATTATCCTGTATGCCAACTCCCGCTTTAGCGACATGATCGGTTTACCATTGTCGACCATCATTGGTCTTCCATTTGAACAATTCATTGCCGAGAACGACCGCCCATTTTACCGGAAACTTTTTAAGTTATCCTGGAAGGGAGATGCCAAAGGAGAAGTAGATATTTTTTATAAACATCACCGCACCCCGGTACAGTTATCGCTAACCGCCCTTGAACTTGCAGAAGGCACTTCCTTAAGCATTATCATCACCGACCTGACCCTTCAAAAAGCAACGCAACGAAAACTGGAAGAAAACAACCGGCAACTGGAGCACTTAAACCATACACTGGAAGACAGCAATCACGATTTGCAGCAGTTTGCATCGGTGGCATCGCATGATCTGCAGGAGCCATTACGGAAAATTCAAATATTTTCCAATCTCCTGAGAATAAAATCAGCAGATAACCTCACCAATGATGAAATCGCCTATCTGGAAAAGATCATTGGTTCGGCCGACCGCATGAAATCGCTGATCATCGAAATCCTGAACTATTCCAGGCTTTCCGCCGACGACAGTGAGTTCTTGCCGACTGACCTGAATTTGGTATTGAAAGAACTACTGGAAGATTTTGAATTGTTGATCGCAGATAAAAAAGCAAAGGTCCTTAACTATGGCCTGCCTGTGCTGGAAGTCAATCGCGGCCAAATACGGCAGGTATTTCAAAATCTTATTTCAAATGCATTAAAATTTTCTAAAAATGACATGCCGCCGGTTATAGAAATCAGATCTAAATGGTTGGCCGATAAAAGCTTCACCAGCAGTGAACAGGAAACCGGCCCATTCTGCCTGCTCACCATTTCAGACAATGGAATAGGATTTGATGAGAAATATGCGACCATTGTGTTTTCGCTTTTTCAACGACTTCATCCAAAAGATTCATTTGAAGGTACTGGCATAGGGTTAGCCATTACTAAAAAAATTATTGAAAAACACCATGGGCTTATCCAGGTAAAAAGCGCCGTTGGGGTTGGCACGCAGTTTATGATCATATTACCGCTAAAACAAATTGCAAATGGTCAGTCCTCATAAAATACCAAAAAAAATATTGCTCGCAGAGGATGACCCCGATGATCGCGGGTTCTTTTTCGAATTTCTGGAACACCGGCATGACGTGTTATTACTTCCACCAGTAGAAAATGGAGAAGAAGTTTTTGAATTCCTGGAAAAAGCGAAGAATGGCAATTTTCCCGATCTCATTATCCTTGATCAAAACATGCCGAAATGCAACGGGCTGCAAACCCTGGCTATTTTAAAAAACCATAGCCATTATGAAAACATCCCCGTATTTGTTTATTCTACTTATACCGATGATTATTTAAAGCAACGCAGTATACAATTGGGCGCCAGATCAGTACTGGAAAAACCACTTTCGCTGGAAGGCTACGAGAAAATGATAGACGCCATTTTGGAGCTTATTTAAAAAGATCATTCCTTTTAAAAACAAACACACCTGCTCCGTATAGGATCAACGATGCAATAAACAAAGGCAGCGTAAGCGGAAGCCATCGTATGCGCACATCTGCAGTAAAATATTCAGGGACATGCATTTTCCATTTCTCATTGGCCACTGCACTATCACCAAATACCTTCGGATAGAAGTAATGACGCAGCCGTTCATGAAAATACACCGTACCATCCAGGTATTGTAACTGCTGCTGCAAACCGGCACTGGCAATATTACTAAATTGTAACTGGGTATGCATAACCGGGAAAAACAAACTGGCCCTGGTGCTTACCAGCATTCGCTTCACTAATTTTTGTTGCATGGCTTTGCTATCTTCTCGTGCTTCATCATCGCCCAATTGTTGCATGGCATAAAACCACAGATAGTTGAATGCAGGCTTGGTCCATACATACTTCCTGTATTCAGGGTAATGACTGAAAAAAGCCTGCATGGTGCTGTCTTTATTTTTATCCCATTTAGTGTGATAACCATCCCGTTGTTTCAGCAAGGTGCTATAAGCTTCGGGCACTGCATATTTAGCCGTGATGTAATTATTTACCAGGCCGGGGATCAACAAACAAAAAACCGCCCATGCGCTCAATAACAACAAGGCATTCATACTTGTATTTTTTTGCATGGCTATAATTAAAAAGCTGATCCCAAACCAAACAATACAATACAGTATGGCGATAATGGAATAAGCAGCAAAAGCGTTGTCAACCGGAATGCCGATAATAAATTTTGCCAGCAACAGCAGGGAGAGCAAAAGCGACAATACGACAACAAAACGAATACTCAGCTTTTGCAGAATGAAACCCAGCGGCTGGTTTGCCTGCACATTTACTAACGGCCATGTTCCGCTTTCCTTTTCCTGCGAAAGCAAATTGAAATTAAACGCAATGATCAACAGCGGCAACAAAAAAACAATAACAAAACTCAGATCAAAATTGCCGGTCATCAGGTTGTAGGGGTTATACAGATCGGTATCATACCGCTGCGCTTCCAGCCCACGGATAGTAAATGATTGTATAGCCGCATTTACATCGCGCTGACCAATTGCCAACGCCGCTATAGGAGCAGGTTTATTGATGTAGGCGAACTTTAAATAATACATCAACAAGCCAAAATCATTTTTTATAAACTGCGTATTACGTTCAATATGCGCCTGCTGAAATCGGGTAACCGATTCAATGGCAGCTTCCTGTTTTAACAAAAACTGCCGGCCAATAATAATACTGATAATGCCTACCGTAAAAAACAGCATCAATGCCACCAATACAGATCTGCTACGGATAAAATTCCTGAACAACAATATGTACATAAGTTATATAGCTTTTGCTTTTCCGGATGTATAATAGATGCAGCACAACGACGATAACAACCACGACAACAACGACAGGAGCGCTATGCATTGCTGCTTTGCGATCGCCCTGAGATCCTGGTATTGATACCTGAAATCAGGAAACGTTGTCCAGTGGCTTCGTTCAATACTATAAGGTTTGTCATTGCTACCCAACTTTTTGTTACTGATATATTTCATTTGCAGGCTGTTCATGGTTTGAGCCAGGTTATACCGATAACTTTCTGCCTGCTGCTGAAAATGCCGGTAGGCGGTAAAATCAGTTCCGCTAAAGGCCATCGCTATGTTTTTGAAGCTGATAAAGGGGTCTATGAATGCGGCATTATAACTTACATTGTTCTGTTTGTCATAGATATCATACAATCGTTGCAAATGCTCGTTGTATAACCGGGCGCTCATCCGCTCCCCTTCCTGCATTTGAAAACCACTATAGTTAAACGAAAGCTGTTGTACTGAATCTACTTTGTTTGCCCGAAGCACGGAGTCTTTCAATTTTTTATAATGTTCGTCATCAGGGTTGTGACTATCGCCCAATTTCAGCAGGTCTGCTTCTACCGCCGTTTCAAATTGTATTTTAGCCGGTGCAGGATGTAAATAGCTACCAATAGCCTGTAAGGTCTTGGGCAATACAATAGCCCAGATCAACCAAATGCCTAACAATTGTAACAATGCTGCCGCGCTGGTCTTACCCGCAGTTGATACACATATAGCCACCACGCTTACTATCCAGAGAAAAATAAGCGCACTACCTGCAATGACAACCGATCGTATCAATAAACCGGCATTGGGTATCGCCTGGTTTTGTATAGCCACTACCAACAACATACTTACCAGCACCGGCAATAAGAAAATAATGCCGATGGAAAACAGCCCGATGCTATTTCCCCAAACAATTGCCCGAAAGCCGGCGCCCTGGCTTAACAGAATTTTCAGTGTGCCATTTTCCCGATGTTGCGCTACGGCGCCAAAACCCAGGAAAAACAGGATAAGCGGTAATACAAGCTGTAACAGCATGGCCACACTGATCTCACCGAATCGCAGCAACCCTGTACTAAAACCGGCTTCACTAAAATTTACTGTATTCTGTTTGTGCGCTTCCAGGTAAACGGCATTGCCGGTATAACTTTCCATGCCGCTTTCGAACATGCTTAGCGGGTGTTTCATCCTGAACGCAAATGAACCAAAATGCGCCATGCGGTGCGGATGCTTATCCGGGTTGGCTTCCCAACTTTCTCTTGCCTTCTTTTGGTATGCTGCCCTTACTTTATTTTCCCTGATATACGTTGTGTAGCCGGTAACTGCAGCATAGATGATCAATGCCAGCCAAACTGTAAAAACCGGTATAAACACATTACTCCTGAATACAGTTTTTACAAAATGCCTTGCTATCAATTGTACATTGTTCATTCAAAACTTTTTATAATTAAAAACGATATGTGGCTGTTAACATCCCGTTGCGCGGCGCACCTGGAAAAAGCCGCAGGTAAGTTTGTGCGCCGATCCAGTAAGTAGTATTAAACACGTTGTTTACATTAATTGCCAATTGCATATTGCTTTTACCTGGCGTGTAATACAAAGCCATATCCATAATGGTATAGGCTGGCGTTTTGAAATCCCGGCTAAACCAGGGAAGCCGATCGCCATTATATTGACCGCCTATGCCAATTCCAAGGTCTTTGAGCTTTGAACCCTGCGGAAAATTGTAGCGGGTCCACAGGTTGGCGCTGTTATAAGGCGTGTTTTGTTTTCTGGCATTCTTTAATTCTGGATTGTTGTCTTCTATTATTACCGCATCAATATAACTATACGAGGCATTGATCTGCCAGCCAGGCATCAGGTAGCCTGCTACATCAATCTCAATGCCTTTACTTCTTTCCGCGCCACGGGTAGTTAATGAATCAGGGAACGCTGGAACATTGGCGTTCAACAATAAATTTTTCTGGTTGATCTCATACACGGCTGCATTCACTTGCAGTTTTCCTTTCAACAAGGTTGCTTTTACGCCCCCTTCTTTCAGATCACTGATGAGTGGTTTGAATTGGGCTGCGGATTTGGCTGTCCATAAAAAGCCACTCGTATTAGGCATCAACGTAACCGTATTGCTTTGGGGTTGAAAACCTTCCAGGTAGGTGCCATACACATTTATGTTCTTAGTCACCGCATATGTAAGGCCGGCACGGGGCAACCATTTGCTGTTGGTGAACGATAATTCGTTCGGCGCTTTATGGTTGGTAACGTCTTTAAACCATTCCTGTCTTATGCTAACCAGCAAGGTAAACCGGCGCCACTTCAATTGCTCCTGAACATATACAGCATTGGTAGTAGTTAAGGCGGAAGGAAGCGCCGTTCTTGCATTCATTATGTAATCGTTCAGGTTACGAATGGTATAAGCAGGGTTTTCCAGGTCAAAATGGTTTACATTGGGCTTCGGTAATGTATTGCCTTTGTAAGTGATTGTTTGATAATTGGCAGCGTTCGCCAAAACAAAGGAGCTGGCAACCGTACCATCTTTTAATAAGAAACCCCGCGCCGCGTTTTGCCCGCCGCCTTTTAGCTTTTCCCAGCTATGCAGATCATACCCCAACAACAACTGGTGATAAAGGTGTCCCGTATTAAAAACAAAATTGAAGTAACTGTTTATGTTATCAATATTCCAGTGTTGCTTACGCTGCACAAACTGCATACCGGCCAATGTATTTACCGGCTGGTTATTGATATCCATGGCGAAGGCATTCGTAGTCCTGTGCTCCTGCAGATCTTCCTGCCAGGTTTGCTTCATATACACCGCATTAAAACTAATGGCATCGGAAAATTTATGGGATAGGCTGCTCATTACCACAAACTCCTTCGACCTGAAAAAATCATTGGGCGCAGCCAGGTTCAAACTAATGGGTGTACTGTGTAAGTCGGTAACACCCGCCTCAGCGCCAAAAATAGGTTGTCCGCGGTCGAGGTTGCCCACCATATTGCTCAGGATCATTTCTACATTCACCGCTGTTTTATTATTGGGTACATAAGAAAAAGACGGCGAGATGAGCAATGAATTATTTTTTACAAGGTCGCGGTAACTCTTTGCTTCCTGGTAAGCGCCGTTTAACCGGTATAACAATGTTTTCTCTTTGTTCAAGGGACCTGTAAAATCCAGTGTGCCCCGAACCGTACCAAAGCTGCCGGCACTCAGGCTTATCTCTTTGCGGTCGATGGTCAATGGTTTTTTTGTAACGAGGTTAATACTACCGCCGGGATCAACGCTGGCAAAAGTGGCGCTGGCCGGTCCTTTGATCACTTCTACCCTGTCAATGTTAATGGTAATGGGCTGTAAAAAATAATATTGTCGCGTACGCATGCCGTTAATGATCTGGCCCTCTTCATTCTGGCTGATGCCCCTGATCGTATACTGATTATAAAAACTGGATGGTATAACACCCGGAATGATCTTTACAGCATCCGCCAGTTGAAAAGCCTGCCTGTCGGTGATCAACTCTTTGGTAACAGTTCCGATAGATTGCGGCAACTCTTTGTTGAGAATGGCTGTTCTGGTAGCAGAAAAAGAATAATCACTATTGTATTTCTGGGCATTTCGGCCAATCACTTCTACCGTTTGTAGTTGCGTTATTTTTTCTTTTGTACTGTCTATAATACTGTTCTGGCCATAGGTAAATCCTGATACCAGTATTAAAAAAAATAGCAGTAGCTTTTGTTCCATACGGATCTATTATGTTTTTAGTATTTATGAGCTTTGTTTAAATGGTCTCCAGGTATAGTTGCTGTAATTCGGTGGCTGAGATCTTATTGGTAGCTATCGTGTGCACCAATGTTCCCGCCTTCATGATTCCGATCCTAGTTCCCACATTTACCGCATTAAAAATGTCGTGCGTTGCCATGAAAATGGTTTTTCCTTCAGCGGCTAATGTTTTACAGATCTTTGTAAACTCTGCCGTAGCTTTTGGATCAAGGCCACTGGTAGGTTCATCCATCAGGATCACATCAGCGTTTTTTGCCAATGCGATGGCAATACCCACTTTTTGCCGCATGCCTTTTGAGTAAGTAGAAAGTGGTTTTTCAAAAGCATCCCATTGCAGGCTCGCTCGTTTTAAAAAGTCGGCCAGCATATCGCGGGAATATTTAAACCCGGCCAACCGGCTGAAGAAGTCCAGGTTCTCAACACCTGTTAAGTTGCCGTATAACTGAACAACTTCGGGGATATAGGCTATAAACTTTTTAGTGGCGGCATCATTGGGTTTTACTTCCACGCCGTTAATGACAGCTTTACCGCTGTTGGCTGCTGTAAATCCAAGGAACAAATTAATGGTGGTTGTTTTACCGGCCCCGTTTTGACCCAGCAAACAAAAGATCTCCCCTTTTCCAATTGAAAAATTGAGGTTGCGCAGCGCAGCCGTACCATTGTACTGCTTGCCAAGCTGCTTAGCTTGTAGTACAAACATGTTGATATAATTAAAGTGGAATCAATGCGTTTAATCGAGCGCGTTTCATTCCTTCAGCTATGCTCAGGACAGGCTCGCTCAACGCTTCATATACCGGCCCTTCTACTTGTGCCTTCAGCGACACGCAGAGCCGTCATAATTGTAAATAGATATCAGGAGATGGAAGGTGGTCCCTTATTGGGCAAGGGAAATGAAGGCGCTGCTACAGCAGGAAGTTGATAGTATCCATTCTTTGTTCCTGTAACTTGAATGGTTTTTTCAAATGCAGCTATTGAATGATCGTTATAAGCAGCATACTTGTGCGAACAAACCGAACAATTTGCATCCTGCGCCGATTCGTTCCCCTGCGTAAGTAGATCATGGTTGCTGCCAGGGTGATTAGTTTGCCTGGCCGCATGAACAATCTTATGGTGATGCCAAAGCTGTACAGGCGTTGCTACAAACGTATACAAGGCCAGTAAAACAGCACCGATAAAATATTTATATGTTCTGATGGCAGTCAAACAATTTGCAATATTGTTGCAAAAGTAATTATTTGGTGTTTAACTATAAAATATTTTAATCAACAGGGTTCGCCATCTTCTTCTGTAGGCCGCAAATAAATGCATCAAGCATTAAAGCAACTGTTTTGCTGATCTGCGCGTCGGTACTATTGATTTTGTTACCTTGTGACATATCTAATCATATACTAAACCATAACAGGAAACTTTGATTCGAAATTTTTTTTTGGCCGACGACGATCAGGATGATAAAGAACTCTTTGAGGAGGCCCTGCGAAATATCGACAATCACATTGAATTTCACACGGCGCCTAATGGTAAAGAACTTATAAACCAACTATTTACTGCTAATGTAGAGCCGGAGATCATTTTCCTGGATATCAATATGCCTGAACTGGATGGATGGGAAAGTTTGAAAAAAATTCAACAGGATGATCGCCTGCGAACAATTCCTGTTGTGATGTACTCAACTTCGGCCATGGTGCTTGACGGAAATAAAGCAATAAAAGCAGGCGCGGTATGTTATCTTGAAAAACCGCCCAGCTTTATTAAACTGAAAGATTTCCTGGAAAAAATAATTGTTTCTTCTAAAGACGGGCTGATAGACACTCTCAAAACGATAGAAGCGTCAAAAACGCACAACCTTTTAGTGGCATAGCGGTGTATGCAGGATACTTTACGCAAACGAAAGAGCAAACGGCTGGCATGATTTTTTATCGAACAATCATTCAACTTTTCCTTACTAATGAGCGAAAGACCTCCAGCAGATAAATTGCAGCTTGGCAATATTCAACCAGACTATACCCGTTTGGCGGAAGAGAAGTTTGGAAAGATGATCTCGGAAGTGGAAGACTATGCTATCTTTCTGCTCGATACCAATGGAACAATACAATCCTGGAATAAAGGTGCGGAAAAGATCAAAGGGTATACCGCTGATGAGATCATTGGAAAAAACTTCAGACAATTCTACACATCCGAAGACATTAAAAACGAGTTACCCGAAAAACTGTTAAAAGCCGCTGAAGAATATGGCAAAGCCGCTAATGAAGGATGGCGACAAAGAAAGGATGGAAGCACCTTCTGGGCAAGTGTTGTTATAACAGCGCTGCATGATGAAAAGGGATCCATCATAGGATTTTCAAAAGTTACCCGCGACCTCACTGAACGAAAAAAATATGAAGATCATCTGCTTAATAGTGCCTTTGAACTGGAATCTAAAAATCATGAATTAGAGAACCTGAATGCAGAACTCTCCGCGTTTGCATATGTAGTGAGCCATGATCTGAAAGAACCTATCAGAAAGATCAGGATATTTGCCGGCCGCCAGTTGGAACCGGATAAATCACCGGAAGAATTGCGTTTATATACACAGAAGATACTTTCTTCGGCAGAGCATATGCAAGCGCTGATGGAATCGGTATTGTTGTATTCCCGCATATCGAATGAGGATACAGAACAGGAAACAATAGCACTTACTGATATTCTCGATGCGGTTATAAATGATCTTGAAATCACTATTAATGAAACCCATGCAAAAATAGTTGCCCCCAACCTCCCTTTTATTAAAGGGTTCAGGTTTCAACTGCACCAACTCTTTTTGAATTTACTGTCGAACGCCATCAAATTTGCAAAGCCTGGTATACCACCGGCAATTACCATCACAACCACTTTACTTTTCAATAGTCATTTACCTGCTGAACTTCCTGCCAAAAACCGACCGCATTACCGGATCACTTTTGCCGACAACGGAATTGGCTTTGAACAAGATCAGGCAGATAAAATCTTTGATGTCTTTAAACGGCTGAAACCAAAAACCGATTCAACCGGCACCGGTATCGGGCTTTCCATTGTAAAAAAAGTAGCCATCAATCACTTCGGTTATGTAACCGCAGAAGCACAACCGAACCAGGGCGCCCAATTTCATGTCTTTCTTCCGGCAATGGATTAACTCCTGTTTTTTACTTTCTTCTCTCTCTGCGTTTTTTCTACAAATCATCAACAATTGCTTTAAAGATGGTAAATGAATTTAATTTTGATTAAAAACGTTTAATCAACTTCGTGGGCTATCAACGAAGCAACACCACATAATGAAAAAAAATTATCTCAGCTTGTTGCAGGTGGTATTCAGGAAAAGTTTACCAGAGTATGGTTGAGCCCTGTCCTTTTTCTTTGGAAAAAATAAAAAATATTTTAAGTCCCGATAGTCCTAATTGGCTGTTCATCCTTCTAATTAATGGTACCACGAAATGTATAAACAATTTCTAATAAAACGAATGATACCCGTACTGGTATTCATAGTAACTGTATTGTTTCTTAACCAGAAACCATATGCGCAGGATTTGACTAAAACGATAATAAACATCGACTTAAAAAATGCGACACTTGATGAAGCATTGGCTACCATACAACGTATCACTCCTTTTAAATTCAATTTCAAAACCGCTGATATTGCCCAGGTGAACGGCATCTGGTATAAAAAGCAACGAGTTCCGGTAAGTAATATACTGACCGATCTGCTGGCTAATACATCACTACAATATGAGCAGGTGGGGAATTACATTCTCGTAACAACAATCAAAAAGCCATTGATTCACCGGGTAACAATAATTAATCAGGAATCCTCGCGGAACAATATAGAAGAAGCCACTACAGGATGTGCCCTATTGCAATCCGTTACCGTAGCTTCTGTAACAACAAAAAAAAGTATCAGGAAAGTAACAACCGGCCATCACCGGTTATCTATTAACAGTATCAAAAATATGGCAATGGCAGGCGGCGAACCGGATGTTTTAAAAAGTTTACAGCTTTTACCGGGCATCCAGACTTCCGCCGAAGGCACTACCAATTTATCGGTACGCGGCGGATCGTATGATCAAAACCTCATGCTCCTGGATGAAGCGGCGGTATATAACCCTACTCACACACTTGGTTTCTTTTCTGCTTTCAATACCGATGCATTAAAAGATGTTTCTATTTATAAGGGCATTTTTCCTGCCCAGTACGGTGGACGGCTATCTTCGGTTGTGGATATTCGCATGAAAGAAGGTAACAGTGTAGCACAAAAAGTTACCGGAGGTATCGGCCTGCTCGCCAGCCGGTTAACCTGGGAAGGACCAGTCAAAAAAGAAAGATCCTCTTTTCTGCTTTCAGGAAGATACAGCAATATTGGACTCTTATTGAATTTATCTCATATATCGAATCTGATCAAGATCAGTTCCAAGGATAGCAAGGTGGCATTTTATGATCTGAATGCCAGGTTCACTACCCAATTAGGTAATAAAGACCGGCTTTCCATATCGGCTTATTTGGGACATGATAAATTTTTCATGCATTTGATCGACAAAACGAACCTTATGAAATGGGGCAACATCACCTTTTCAACACAATGGAATCATGCTTTTAATAACCGTTTATTTGTCAATACTTCCCTGCACTACAGCCGTTACAATTACTCAAATGCTTCATTCAGGGAGTCAAGAGATTTTACCTGGCATGGGCATATCCAGGAAATGACCGCGAAAACTTACTTTGACTGGATGATCAATTCCAATAACCACCTGCAAGCCGGCGTAGGTATTGCCGTGCAGGATGTATTACCGGGAAAGGTAGTTCCCAATAATGACAGTGCGGCGTCAAAAAAGGTTTCATTAAATAACCGGCGGTCGGCCCGGCTGTTTGTGTATGTAAGTAATGAACAAAAAATAAGCAGCCGCATCCATATTTCGTATGGGATTCGCGCAACCGGCTTTGCAGCACTAGGCGATGCGGTGGTATACCGGTACAATGAGGGTATGTCAGCACCCATTGACAGCACTTACTATCCGAAAGGGAAAATAGTACAATCGTATTTCGCTGCAGAACCCAGGATCACTAGCAGTATGTTGCTCGGCAATAACACTTCTGTGAAAATTTCTTATGGCCGCAACTACCAGTTTCAGCATCTGTTAACCAACTCATCGGTAGGGCTGCCAACAGATATGTGGATATCAGCCGACAGCTACTTTAAACCACAATATGCCAATCAGTTTGCTACAGGAGTATATAAAACATTCCGGAACGACCTTTATGAAGCAAGCATAGAAGGGTATTACAGAAAATCATACAACATCATTGACTTCAAAGACAATGCAGATGTGTTTATGAACGCCCACATGGAAACACAGGTATTAACCGGCGAAGGCAAAGGCTATGGTATTGAATTGCTCGCTAAAAAAAATAAAGGGCAGTCAACCGGATGGATCAGCTATACCTGGTCAAAATCATTCCGCCGCATAAATGGCATAAATAACAACGAATGGTATCCGCCCACTTACGATCACCGGCATAACCTGTCGCTGGTGTATAACCGCCCGGTCACTAAAAGATTACATATTGCTGCCAGTTGGGTATATCGAAGCGGCGGGCGTACTACGATCCCTGTTGGCACATACATTTACAATGGGGTTCGCTTTTTTTATTATGGAAAAAGGAATGGGTATACCCTCCCCGCCAATCACCGGCTCGACATCAGTTTAACATGGCACGAAAAGTTTAAAAAGAAAAGAAAATGGCAGGGTGAATGGAATATCAGCGTATACAATGCATACAACCGGAAAAATATATTCGCCCTTTACATAAGCGAAATCGTTGCTAATGATGCGAAGGCTTACCAGGTTTACCTGACAGGCATATTACCAACAATCACTTACAATTTTACATTTTGACACAATCCTATATGCACACGAGATGCTATTCTCTTACTGGTATTATGTTGCTCCTGCTTACAGCAGGTTGTACCAAAGAGTTTAATATCGAGCTTGATAAAACCCAACCCTTATTTGTTATAGAAGGACGGATAAGTAATTTAACAGGGCCTTACTACGTCCGGATAACGAAATCAACCAATTCGCTTGGACTGGGCGGCGGCCCCTATAACGACAGCGCGGAAGCAGTAACGGGAGCGCTGGTGACGATTTCTGACGATTCGGGCATAACCGACACACTAATTCCCGCCAATAGCTATAACAGGTACCGCTATTTTTACTTTTATAAAAACGGGAAAGTGGATTCAATAAAAGAGCGCCTGCCACCCTATTATTCTGATAAATACAGGGGAGACAGGGGCTATTATGAAACTACAAAAATAACCGGCCGGCCGGGGCATACCTATCACCTGTTGGTTCGTACAGGCAATGAAGAATTTCACGCATCCGCTTACATGCCTAATGCTCCGGAGATAGATTCTGCTGCCTTAAAGGAAGCCACCATCAATGCAAAAGGCGACAAAGGTCTTTTACCTTTTGTGTGGTTTAAAGAACCGCAAAACGAAAAGAACTATTACCTACTCATGTACAATCCGATAACGGATTATCCTTATGATAATTCATTCAACCGTTTTATTCCTTCTGGCGTATATCCGTTCTATGTTGTGGATGATGCGCTTTTACCGCCGTACATAAACGGTATGGCTGTACAAATGATGGTTAATGGCCATGATCCATATAGCAACAACTACCCTTATATAATATATAATGATCCGGTTCAGGTAAGACTATCATCTTTAACCAAAGAAGCATACAATTTTTTCAAGGCACTGGGCAGGCAATTGGAAGATGACGGCAATGCCTACAGACCGGCGCCGTCATCACCCCCTGGTAATATCAGCGGGAACGCATTGGGATTATTCTGGGCAACCCAGATCTCACATAAACTGATTTTACGATAAGGTGAGTTCACCAGCAGTTTTCTTATAAAGATTACGGTTACCGTGTATGAACGCAACCGAAGTAGAACATACTTCTGGTTGCGTAATGGAAGCCTTTTGCCATAAATATGTTAAACATGAAAGCAAGTTGCTGATAGCTATGCCTATCGGCATGACCGTTCTTTTTCTATAACCGATCCATCTAAATAAAACTTTACTTATGATCATAGGATTCGATGCCAAAAGAGCCTTTCAAAACAAAACAGGATTAGGTAACTATAGCCGTACCCTGTTAACTTCCCTGAATGAATACTTCCCCCAACATCAATGTTTGTTATTCACGCCCAAACGTACTCCTTTATTAAAAACAGAAGGTTCGCCAAACCTGAGAGTAATAACACCCGAATGGCAGCCGGCTAAAAAATTTCCATCGCTATGGAGAAGCTTGTGGATGACCCGCGATCTGAAAAAATACAATATTCCCCTATACCATGGCTTAAGCAATGAATTACCTGCCGGGATAAACAAAACAGGTATCCGTTCAGTTGTCACGATCCACGATCTGATCTTCGAAATGTTTCCCCATCAATACGACAAGGGTGAAGTATGGGTATATAAAAAGAAATTTAGAAATGCCTGCCAGCAAGCCGATGCCATCATCGCTACCAGTGAGCATACAAAAACGGATATCATTAATATCTATAAGGTACATCCTGAAAAGGTCCATGTTTGTTATCAGAGTTGTGATGTAGCGTACGGGCAACCGCTATCACCGGTTATGATATCGCAAATAAAAAAGCAATACCACCTTCCGGAAACCTATTTTTTGTATGTAGGGTCTATTATTGAAAGAAAAAACCTGCTGACTGTATGCAAAGCGTTGCATGCATTAAAAAACAAGTGCGAGATCCCATTGGTGGTAATTGGGGAAGGCAAACAATACAAAAAGAAAGTGCAGCAATGGCTTGCTCAACACAATCTCTTACACCAGGTGATCTTTTTATCGGAAATGGAAACCAGCAAAAATTCACCCGACTATCAAACCGGGCGTCACTTTCCCGCTATTTATCAGGGCGCCAAAGCATTTATCTATCCAAGTATGTATGAAGGGTTTGGCATTCCTGTTCTGGAAGCCTTACACAGCCACATACCGGTAATAACAACAAATAGTTCCAGCCTGCCCGAAGTAGGCGGTGATGCAGCACTGTATTTTGAACCCAATGACGTAGAAGGTTTATGTGATGCTTTGATAAACGCGGCGTATAACGATACCATTCGCCAGCATTGTATCAACAAGGCACAGCAGCAAATACTTCAATTTACCAGACAAAAATTTGCAGCCAGTGTTTTAAACGTATATCATTCATTAATCTGATCCTCGTTACAACTTATTCCCCTCTCCTATCCAGCTTCGAAGTATTGTTAACTCAAGCCGGGTGGGTTGAGGCACGGGAGAAATGATATACGAACTGTCGCCTGCTGCATTTGCGATGCTGCTTTTTTCCAAGGTATATTAGCGCATTATTTCCTTTTTAAAACAACCGGTTTAATACCTGTATGGGTTGGCTTTGCTGGCTTGATACTGCCATCTGCATTGAATTCCAGTTTGTCGATGCACACTTCGCGATTATAGCCTGCAGCTTCTCCCATGGTAATACCCTTCGGGTAATTGAAGCGGTGATACACAATGTACCACTCATCTTTTCCCGGGATCTGAATGGTTGTATGATGGCCTGTACCATAAATTTCCAATGCAGTATCCTTGGCAATCACTATATTATTTTCCGGTATATTGATCTTTCCTAAGGGACCATCAGTTGTTCCATAACGCACGCGGTAATCGGGGTCGCGGGTATCATTCTCTGACCAGGTAAAATAATACGTGTCATTACGGTAAAATACATGCGTTCCTTCCCTGAAAGTCCTGTCGGGTTTTAAAATAGTTACCGTCTCCTGTTTAATGGAAGTCATATCCTCACTTAATTCTGCACCGGCCATAAACCCATTTCCCCAATACAAATACGACTTACCGGTTTTCGGATCGGTAAATACATCCGGATCAATTACCTGTCCGCCTTTTACTTCTTCCGGTTTGTCGGCGATCAATGGTTTGCCTGAATCAACAAATGGCCCTGTGGGATTATCGCTTACCGCCACACCTATCTTTTGAGCAGCCGTGAAATAATAAAAATATTTGTACTGTCCATTGATCTTCTTTTCAACAATACAGGGCGCCCACGCATTCCGCTTTGCCCAGCTTACATCTTTGTTTAGATCAAGGATCACGCCTTCGTCTTTCCAGTTCACCAGGTCGCCCGATGAAAAACATTTAAAATAAGTTCCTGACCAGCCGTTAAATCCATCACTGGTAGGATAGATATAAAATTTCCCGGTTTTTTCTGCATAGATGATATCCGGATCAGCGTAATAACCAACTAAAGCAGCATTATGATATTCTTTGGCAATTACTGAATATTGCTGTGATCCTTTACCCGCAATTGAAACGGTATACTTAACCGGACCGTTGGTGAAATTGCTTGTTTTAGCGGTGACCGATACACCGGGATACGTAACTATACCGGGATTAAAATTATTTAGGTTTGTTCCCGGCATTACAGGGATCGTCACTGTTTTTTTTGCGGTATCAAAAACAACGTTGATGGGTTTAACCTGTTTTGAAGTTACATTGGTGATAACATCATCGAAAGGCAACCATTGCTTTACCAGTCTTTCCGCTTCCTGCCGGGTGATGGACATCACCGTGCCATGGCGGGGATGAAAGTTCATGGTCATGTCCTTATCTATCACCGTAAACTGCTGCAGGTCTTTTGTTTTAGTGAACTGGTATTTTCCTTTTGTGTACACGTCATACATCAGGATCCACTCATTCGCGTTGTTCAATTTAAATGTTCCTGCGCCTTCCACCGGATCAGTTGTTCCCTGCAGGTATTTATCTTCCATTACATAGCCTTCCGTTAAATTGTCAGAAACAGCTTGCTTAATACCATTGCCTGCGCCTTCTGTTTTGAAGAAGAGGTGATATTTGCCTAAGGCATACATGATATCGCCATCGATACAGCTTACATTCTGCGGATGAAAGAAGAGTTGTTTAGGCTCGCCTTCAAAATCGGTAAACTCCTTATTGGCGTACGCATAGTAGATCTTGTCGGGGTCATTGCCATGCTTCATGGAAAAATAGATCATGTATTTACCGGCTTTTGCATCGTAAATGGTTTGCGGCGCCCAAACGCGCAACAAACTGTCGTTACCCGGGTAACGCTTTTGAATGTTTATGACGCTGGAAGTCCAGTTAATAAGATCAGTCGACTTCAATAACACCATGGCCCGGTTCGAATTCCAGCCCAGGGCAGAAACCATATCGGTAACTACCATATAAAAAGTTTTGCCATCGGCGCCCCGGATAATATGCGGGTCACGAACGCCTCCTGTTGAACTGATCGTTTCTGAAGAAATAACAGCCTTATTGCTGTTCAGCGCCCGATAATGATAACCATCATTGCTAATGGCAAAACGAATGGCCTCATCGCTTTTGCTGTTACCGGTAAAGTATACAAAAAGATAAGCACTGTAAGGCTCTTTAACCGCATTACATTTACCAGATGGGTTGCTTTTGCTTTGCTGCGCCTGTACAAAATACACTATACTCAAGGCAAGCCAGGTAGATATAACCTTCTTCATCGTTAAGGGGTAATTTTTTGTATTAAATGGCAATTTAACAATTAATCCGATATAGTGCACTTCACCCCTTCGACTTCGTTCAGAGCATGGCCCGCGCAATGCTTTAAACCCGCATGCTCTTCGATCCTTCGACTTAGAATACTCGGAGTATAAAAATAGGCCACCCCGGTCTTACCCGGGATGATACGCCCAGTTTTGCCTAATTTACAATATTAGAATGCCTTTAAAGAGAGTGAAAAAATCGTGGGAGCCGTATAATGCTTTGACATTAAGGAGCCGGGCTTCAACCCTCTATTGATCACTCAAATTTCATGGTTGTAGTATCGCTATATACCGGCTGACGGTACTTCGTTACTTTTTCCAGGAAACTCCCGATCTCATCTTTTCTCCATCTGCTTAAAGCATTAATAACAGTACCATTATATTCATTACTTTTAAAAACTTCTATTTTAAATGTGTCTTTGGAGGTTGTTATAAAAACCATATTTGTTTCCCAAATTCTTGGGGGATGGCTGGGTGAATACACTTCTACCTTTCTTAATAGCTGCGTAATGGTGTCGATTTGCTTTTTATCAGTAATAATAAAATCCCTGCCCACTAAATTAACCTTCCAGTCTGGTTCGGAAGGTTGCAGGCGTATCTCTGAAATCACTTTACCATCCAACTCCGAAATTGAGTTCCATCTTCCAAATATTTGTCTGGGTAAAAAGGCCAGTGAGGCAACCATTATCAGAAAGGCAACAAATGTGAAACTGTTTTTTTTATTCCTTTTTTTATCAATTTTAAAAAAAGTTATTATTAAAATTGCAGCAAAAAGAAGCCAGATCAGGGGATAGTAATTCATTCAATTTCTTTTTAAGAAAAAGGCTTTTGTAAAAGGAAACATTCAAAAATTCGAATATACCATGATGAAAATAGTAAAAATCCTGCTTTTTATTTTACTGGCCGGTATGAAGCCGGCATTTTCTCAAAATGCCGATGCCGTAGTGGGCAACTGGCTCAACGCAGAAAAAGATGCGAAAGTGCAGATCTACAAAGCCGGCGGCAAATACTACGGTAAGATCGTTTGGTTGAAAGAACCCAATGAAGCTGATGGAAAAACACCTAAAAAAGACAAGAAAAACAGTTCGGAAGCTTTAAGAAGCCGGCCCATCCTCAACCTCGTTATTCTAACCGAGTTTACATACGATGACGGCAAGTGGGATGACGGTGAGATCTATGACCCTAAAAGCGGAAAAACATACAGCTCCAACATGAAACTGAAAGGAGATAAACTGGAGATCCGCGGCTACGTGGGCATCTCGGCGTTCGGAAGAACGACGACGTGGACGAGGGCGAGTTGAAACCTGGCGGTTGTTGTTTACTGCCATTTAACAAAAATCCCCTTTTCGACTACAACAACAGTAGATCAGGCTACAACTGTTTTCTGATAGTTGCAAACTTTGCAATATCAAAAAAAACAGCAATCATGAAAATAGTCGTTACAGGTTCGTTAGGAAACATCAGTAAGCCATTTTTTTATGGAATACGCCTTTAGCGAAAACAATAAAACAATTCGAATATTTTGATTACACGGTAAATGAAGCCTTGTTTGTTTCAGAAAAAGAAGAAGTAACAGTTACAGGCATTATTAAAAACATCGAGCAGGAATATCGTTCGAATATCGGCAAGTTCAGTCAGAACATCATCATTGCACAGCTTGAATTACTGCTCACCTATTCTGTAAGATTTTATCAACGTCAATTCATTACCCGCAAAATCAGCAATCATAAAATTCTCCATCGCCTCGAAGCGATTCTTGCAAACTGTTTCAATAGCGATACGCTGGCAAAAAAGGGATTACCAACTGTACAATACATAGCCAGCGCATTAAACGTATCGCCCAATTATTTAAGCAGTTTATTAAAAGTATTGACCGGACAAAGCACCCAGCAGCACATTCACAATAAGCTTATTGAAAAGGCAAAAGAAAAATTGTCGACCACCAATTTAACAGTCAGTGAAATTGCGTATGAACTGGGCTTTGAGCATTCACAGTCATTTAGCAAGTTGTTCAAAAGCAAAACCAATCTTTCGCCCCTGCAATTCCGGGATTCATTTAATTAAGCTCCATTGCTCATTTTCTTTTAAACGCTGCACTGAGCACTGCCGCCGGTTCGGGTTTGAACACGTATTGATTGGTTGTTTTATTAAACCAATAGATGCCGTATTCTGATTGATCACTATTTGTACGGTAAGTCCAGTAGGTAAACGGGATCTGGTATTGGTAAAAGATATCACATACATCGGTGAGATAACTTACGTTATTAGGACAACGGCTTCGGGCACCCATCTGGTTTACAAATACGGGAACGTTATACTTATTCCTGAACTGCACAGCCGGCTGAAGGATCTGCGTTAAATAGTCTTTATTAAGATTTACAGCATTGCCATTAAAATCGTTATAGGAACCCGGATACGAAACTATCGGCAGTCCTGCCTGCTCTCTTTTATCGGGTTTAATGTAATCGGTAGGCAGGTAGTAATTGAACGTGTAGATGATCTTTTTGTCTTTGGTGGTGATGGATTCTTCCAACAGGTTGATATCGTAATGGTCGTTGGGACCAATCATCAAAGGAGTGAGTGTATCGTGTTTACGAATGGCCGATATTACATCTTCATAAAAGGAAACTACCTGTTGATTTGTTACCGGCTTTTTGGGATGTGGTTCCGATAACAATTCATATGCTGCTATGTATGGCTTGTTCTTATACCGTTGCACCAAAAATTCCCATGTTTCAATAAACTCTTTTTTCAAGGATGCATTGGTCCAATAGTTTTCTGTTGAATCGCCTGCGCCCTGGTCGGAACCGGCAAACAAAAGCACCCATATTTTCTGCTCTGTACACCAGTTGATGTATTGGTCCAGCAATTGCAATCCTTCCGGTTTAATATGGCCCGGCGCATCGGTTTGGCGGATATTACTGCCGTCGCCACCAAAATACCACCGAAATGGCATACGAACAACGCGGGCGCCCATTGCTACCGCTTCTGTTGCATCCTGGGGTTGAGCGGTCTCCCACCATCCCCAGTTTACCCCGCGCAATTCAATGACGTTACCATCTGGTGTTTTAATATTCTTGCCTTCAATGGTAAGTCGTTGAGGCTTATCGTTTACAGGAGGGGGGTCATTGCTTTTTTGGCATGATGCAATAACAATCAGTGTAGAAAGTAAAACATACAGTTTCATAGCATTCAGGTTAAGCGAATTATCCATGGCCTCTTACCATGCTCACTATCGCCTGCTATGGACTGAAAAAAAGCGGTAAGGTTTAATGACGGCCTGACAACAAATGATTCCATGGCGCATGTGACTCAATTTAATTTGCTTAAAACTAACAAATTAATAAGACGATGGCGCAATCATGGCGCAATAAGGCAATAGGCAATTGCAATTAACAAACGAAAACACGACTGCACCACATCTTCCTTTCCCCCCTACTCTATCCAAGTCATTTCACCGTTCAAAAAAAGCTATCATTAATCGTGAACCCCGACGGTACCGCCGGGGATGGCCCTTCAATTCCGCAACCGACGGTTGCGGAATTACAAAGTGATGATAATCAAACCAATGCCAATAAACAGTTGCTGTTTTCCCAGATACCTTGGACCCACCACACTATACTTCTTGATAAAGCAAAAACGATGGAAGAGCGTATTTTTTACCCAAAAGAGGTTATTAGAAATGGTTGGACCAAAAATATGCTTAAAGTAAATATCGACACATGTCTGTATAACCGGCAGGGGAAGGCTATCACCAATTTCGATTCAAAACTATCAGAAAATCAGGCAGAGTTGCAACTGTAACAATGAAAAATCCATACATCTTTGACTTCCCCGATATTGAAACCCCAATACATGAGCATGATCTTGAAAGGGCTTTAACGAAACATATCCAAAGATTTTTGCTTGAACTGGGAAAAGGATTTGCTTATGTCGGCAATCAGATCAGGGAATTCAAACGCCTTTGGGTGTAGCCGAATATGAATTAATGCCTAACAAATAAAAGCCGAAATGCCAACCATTGAAGAACTGGAACAGGAGTTAGGAAAGGAAATAGAAACTATGCTGACCCCACTTGAGGAAAAGAAAAGCAAGTCTAAGGACATTCTTGCAGTAGTAAAAGATCAGAAAAATAAATAAAGGGAAGGGGATAATGACATAAAAGAAAAAAGACCGTGCGATGATGACGGTCTTTTTTCTTTTATAGGCTTCCAAATGTTATTACAATTTCGATATCGTAATATCTTCCACCATCCTCGATGTTGTGGCTATCTTATATTGCTCCACCGGTTTGTTTCCGGCTTTCAATTTAATCGTATACTCACTGATATAATTGTCTTTGGGAAATCTTAATCTTGAATGGAATCCTGCTTTATCAATTTCCTTTCTGAACAGCTCATCGCCACGTTCGTTTTCAATAACCAGTATCAGTCTTTTTGCTTCTGCATTGGAAACTTTTACTTCAACCAGTATTTCCACATCGGTAGAACCCGCCATGCTAACTTCCATTTGTGCTGCTTTTGTTTTATCGCCATCATGACCTGGCGTTGCATATACAAATGAAGTGCAGGTGATTGCAGCTACTAATAAAAGGCCGCTGATTAATTGGTTGATGCGGATGTTTGTCTTGCTCATATATTAACGTTTATTGTTACTATGGAAGGCAAACAATCTTGTTTTTTCGTTTACAGCACAAAGTTAATTCGCTGCTGCATTTGGCAATTATCATGCCACAGAGTTAATGCTTTGTTGATAAGGAAGTAACAAGAAGATAACATTAAAAATAATCATATTACATTTACGCTTCAGCGAATACTGTTTCCAGTTTGCTTTCCTGGATCATATCATTGAGAAATTCGTCTATTTTTTTCCTTTGATATTCCCGGCATACAGATCATGTGCGTCTATTCACCTTTGGTTAATACGGCAGACTTATTCATATGGCTTTTGCAATCTTATTAGGATACAAAATTTTAAAAAATAGTCATCACAACCATTCGATTTCACTTTTGCAGTAAAAAAAACTATAACCAGTCTAAAAAATGAGGAATTGAAATATTTTATCGTGTAATAAGGTGCGATGTATAATTGAAGACACGTATCTTAGTTGTTTTACCGGGTCATAAACACGGTGCTAAATTGATAAAAAAAATAAAAACCAGCTAAAATATTAAGCACTTATCGGAGCACGTTTATGCATTTTAGCCAATGGCTGCATCATAATGGTATTACAATAAAAAACAACAAGTTATGATCAGTTTTCTTGTACCCTACCTGTTCATCGTTTTAAATCACCTTAACATTAATAATGTACCTATGAACGAGTTTGAATTGCCAAAAACCTGGACAAAAGATTTTACCATTACTTATTCCTTTAGCACAACTAAATTTAAATTTTCCTACGATTCGTGTATTTATACAATACAACCTGGGATCAGCGTTCCCCAAACAGGCGTGTTTGCGATGACAGATCCCGACCGCACCGAAATCCTAAAAATGATGCATGAACTGAAAGTGAATACAATAAAATCTAAAAAGACCATAGCGGCGGTTTCTGATGGCTGGGAGAAGTCGCTTCACTTTGGCGTATATGTAATAGAGGCTGGAACCTCCTACACTATGAGCGATACGCATAAAGAAATATTTTCTAATGCCTGTGAGTATCTTCATGGTTTTGTACTTATGAAAAGAAGTAAAACAAAGTGATTAAAGTGAATTTTCATGGGCATTTTTTCTGTACGCATCTTTCCTTACACCTAAAACGTTGAGCCCTGTTCTTACATTCAATCCATTTCTTCATTATATAAAAAGTGTTTACCGTTAAACGATCTGGTCATTTCATTTCACGAAAGGTGTTTAACGATTTTTAATAGTGAACCCCGGCAATACCGCAGGGGTTGTTTTTATACAAATCCGACCAATTCTTTGTATTTTACATGCCTATTGCTTTATATGAATAGAAGACTATTAAGGCATTCATTTTCTTTATTGAACGTAGATCATGTTCGCCTGGATCAGAAATGGAACTACAAACATGTAATAAGCCCCTATTACCGGCTGTATTATATTGATGAAGGGGAAGGCTTCATATCAGGTGCGCACCAGAAACTGAAATTAGAGCCAGGCTATATTTATCTTATTCCCAGCTTTACCATCTTCAACATGCAATGCCCTTCTTATCTGAGCCAATATTTCATCCAGTTTTTTGAAGAGTCGCCCGATGGCATTTCGCTTTTCCAAAATAACAGAACGCTGGTGAAATTGAAAGCTTCGGAGCTCGACATAGCGAATTTCAAAAGGCTCCTGCATATAAATCCTGGCAGGGGCATCAACCGGTCCGATAACCCTAAAGTATATGAAAAGAATGTTTATTACAAGGAATACCAGGAACTGAATAACCGTCAAAGCGATGCTTTTTATATGGAAACACAGGGTATCCTTTTGCAACTTCTTTCGAGGTTCTTACCAGCGTCTCCATCACCGTTACCACAATCGCAACCCATACCATCGAAGATGCTGGATGTAATGAGTTATATTCAAATGCATTTGAAACAGCCCCTGACTGTGGCGCAGCTTGCAAAAAGAGTCAACCAGCACCCGGATTATTTTTCACGCGAGTTTTTAAAATATACAGGTGTACGGCCGCTTCATTACATCCATGAAAAAAGGATCGAAAGGGCACAGTATCTTATTACCACCACTAATATGCCTTATAGTGAAATTGCTTCGGAAACCGGCTTCGATAGTCTGCCGCACTTCTCGAAAATATTCAGGAAAGTAACCGGTTCAACACCCAACAGCTATCGCAAACAACACCAATCTGTGAATACGATTTGAAACAGATCTGTTCAACCCGCAGGTATCACTCCACCAAATTCATTTTTTTCAGCTCCGCCATCGCTTCAAATAACATGATGCCACTCAACTGTATGGTCAAATCAGTGGTATTGCCCGGCACTTTATCCCACGCACTGCCAAACAACACCAGGTTCTTATTGGTCCCTTTGCTCCAACATGTAGTGGCATTGCCGGTAATAAAATTCAGATACGCTGTTTTCTTCGTTGCATCGATACTGCCATCAATGATCAAACGGGTGAAATAACGGATAAAGATCCCTTTGAACAAACCGCCATCACCGCCACCTTCATCTTTAAGCACGCCGTTGTTTGTCAAAAAACCGCTGTTCAGTGTATAGTCTGTAACCTTATAGGCATCGTTCAGGTAATTGTTGTTACCGGTGATCAGAAACAATTCAAGCGCTGCTCCTAAAAAAGTACCCTGGTTATAAGTAAATTTCCAGGTGGTGTTTTTGGCACCGGTCTTGTCGATGTTATCATACACCCACCCGCTGGAAGCCTCATACAAAACCTGTTTCTGCCAATCGTAGATCTTTTGCGCCCATTGCAGGTCTTCGGCCTTATTGAATTTTTTATACAACCGGGCGGCCAGGATCGCAGCCGGCATGTTGGAGGGCGTATTTTTCGAAGAATTGTCTTTTCGCCACCAGACACCGCCACCCAGGTCGCTGCTCCATCCATTTTTAATGTCATTCCATAACAGGTCCGTCGCCTCTTTAAATTTCATTTCCCCGGTTGCGTTATAAGCGCGTAAACAGGCCAGGGCCATCCACTCCATATCGTCGTAATAATAATTGATCATGGTGTTGCCGTTCTTTGCCTTTACGCCGCCGATCAGGTCGAGCATTTGGGATTTCAAGGATGCGGAAGGATTGCGCAGGTAGGCATCTACCAACACATCAAGGCCATGCGCATTGGGCCAGTATTGCCCCCAATCGGAACTGGCGTTGGATGTAAAATAATATTTACCCGATGCAGACCAGAAATAATTGAGCGACCGTTCGGCCGAATCGGCAATTGCCGGCCAGTTATACGTGGCCGTTGGCTTGTTTTCCTCCGGCGGCGGCGGATCATCTGGTTTTTGTTTTAAACAGCAGGATAAAATGCATATCAATAATGCAGTTGGAATATACCATAGTAGAGAGAAATGTCTTTTATTCATAGTGTTTATTTTTTAGGCATCGCGGGAACGAGGCAATGATACAATGCGGCCCCTTGGTTCCTCGTTGCCTTTATGCCTAGTTGCCTAGTTGCCTTAATGCTTCTGATAATTAACCGTATACGCCGCATCGGTGGCGCGCAGGGAAACCCAGAAATCGGCTACACTGCCCTGTGTTAAATAGGTACGGTCAAATTTCCAGCTCCAGTCCCACTGACTGTCATCATTCCGCTCCATATTGATGGTTTTGTAAACCACGGTATGCGGATGTTGCCCCTCCTGGTCGGGACTATCGCTCGAAGCATAATTCAGCCAAAGGTTTTTATCACCGCTTCCTTCATTCAAGACCATTTTATATTTATGCCGTTGTTCAAAGCCCCACGGCATTTGCGTATAGTTTATCGTATGGTTATTGTATTTCCATACACCATTTCCGGCATAGGGAAGCGTAAACCAGAATGTATTGCCTGCACAATACCATAACTGTACTGATCTTACTTCCGTGAGCGCAGCAGCGAGGTTGTTGAAATCTATCTGGATACGCATTATTTTATCGGCGCCGGCGAAAGTAGTCTGCCCATTCATGCCAATGGTTTTATTACCATTGTCTTCATAGAGATAGTATTGTTTCGGCGAGCCGCTGTTACCATCAACCAATTTATACGTGCCGGCTTTTAGTTTAGTGAAAATTTCAAATACGCCATCTTTAAGTTTTTTCATTGGCAGTGCATTGGTGAGCACATCCCCGCCCTCGGTAGCATCGCCTGAAATATACAGGGTGGCAGGCAATACGACAAATCCGCCCGGCCGTTCCAGGTCGATGGTCCTTGCCGCTGCGGCCTGCTTCACATTAATACCTTTGGAAGCGAGCACCGTCCATTTGAATTTCTTTCTCTGGTAAAAGTCGGCGCCGCCCAGTGTAGCAATTTTATTCAGGTCGGCGTGGGTAAGCGTTAATTTATTCATCACGCCTTTGTTATCGGCTACTACTGTATAAAACGGGTGCGAAAAATCGCCATTCTCCTGGTCGAACGCTACTTCATATAATACAAGCGAGCCGTCTTCGGCTTTGGCCTGGCTCCATTCAAAACTTTCTGTTGCGCCCGACTTCGGGTCGAGCCTGATGTATTTTGCATCGGCAGGCGTAAACAGGTCAGCGACTTCTGTCAGCTGCAGGTTGATATCGCGTTCATCTTTTTTACATTGGAGATGTAGCAGGCAGATGATTGTTGTAAGAACGAGCAATAGTTTATGTTGCATAACAGGATTTTTTTACAGTCAGTTATTTTGTGAGCGGTGAGTAGTCAGTGGGAAGTGGCCGCTCAATTTTGAGCTTCGCTATTATTTCGAAGCCCAT
Organism: Niastella caeni; assembly: GCF_004834005.1. Taxonomy (GTDB): domain Bacteria; phylum Bacteroidota; class Bacteroidia; order Chitinophagales; family Chitinophagaceae; genus Niastella; species Niastella caeni. The sequence continues at coordinate 681,425 of NZ_STFF01000002.1, read as the reverse complement.
ACAGTCGGGTTCTATTCACCATTCACCATCAATACCCACTATTCTGACTAAGATTATTATTCAATGCTCTTTCTGCAGGCGGCACAGGCCACAGGTAGTGCCGGGCTTTGTCGAATACCCGCAACTGTACCTGTATATAACCGTTATCAGTGGCCGGGTCGCCATATTTCGCTCCATGCACCCATCCGTTCATCACGTTCTCAGCCGTTTTCCAGCGGCGGAGATCATCTATGCGGATGCCTTCCATGGCCAGCTCTATCCTTCTTTCATTCCTGATAATTTCTGTGAGGTTGCTTCCTGTGCCGGGGAAGCTGAGCGCGGCCGCGTCGGTAAAACCGGCACGTGTGCGAATAGGCTTTATGGTTTTATCCCATACCCCGGCAGTCATTTGTCCCAATGCATTTTTCGCTTCTGCATACATCAATAATACTTCAGCATACCGGATCAGGTGCAGGTTCAATCCTGAGCTGAAACCAGGCGCCGCATAATTGGGGTCCCAGTATTTTCGCCAGTAGTAACCGGTAGCTGTTCCCTGTCCGGCCCTGCTGTATTCATTGGCTCCCTGCCCCGCGGGCGCAGAGCCCGGTTTGATATAAATGGTTTGTTTGGAATTATCAGGGTTTGTCCAACTGTACTGATCGTATACAATAGTTGCCGCCAACCTTGGATCGCGATTGTTGTAAGGATTGTTCTCATCATACCCGGAACCGGCATCGGTGATGGCTTTTCCATTGGTCATGATATAGGCATTTACCAGTTCCTGCGTGGGCGACAGGTTATTGGTACGGGCGCCGGCCGAGATGGGTGCGAAGTCGATATAATCGCCCCACACGCGTAACTGCGGAACGTATTGCAACGACAAAACCGACTCGCTGCTTTCCTTGTTCACCAATTTATCGCTGAACAAACCAGTATAGCTGCCAGCCAATGCATATGTTCCATTCTGCGCCTGATCGTTCATCAATTGTTCACAAACTGTTATTACATCAGCCATCCTGTTCCCTTCGTATAATAAGATCCGTGCTTTCAATGCCAGCGCGGCGCCCCGCGTAATACGGCCCAAATCGGCTTTGTTAATTTGCATGTTGGTGGGCAACAAAATGGCCACTGCATCTAGCTCATTCAAAATAAATTGTAGTACTTCGGCACGGGGTGTACGCGACACCGATTTTGCTTCGTTGGGCGTAATGTCTTTTTGCAACAAAGGCACGTCGCCCCACCACTTCACCAGGTTATAATGATGCCAGGCCCTTACAAAACGAACTTCGGCCTTCATGCGATCCTTAACAGTTTCCCCCAGCGTGCCGTTCTTATCAATGTTCTCTAAAAAAATATTGCACGATTTGATACCGCTGTAATAGTATGCCCAGTCGTTCTGAAAACGCGGCAGCGAAATGGTGAAGTTGCCGCTCGACAGGGCATCCACACCCGACGATACGCCCAGTTTGGTGAATGCATTATCTGAAAGGGCTTCATTGTAAAAGATGCGGTCGCTGGTATACAGGCCGCTGTAAATATTGTTCAGGGCGCTGTTCACATTATCGTTGCTTTGCCAGAACGTCAATTCGGTATACCGGTCGCTGGGCGCCAGGTCGAGCTTTTTGCAGGCAGTGACCAGCAGCAGCAAGGCCACTAACATGTTGGGATAATTTAACCGGGGGAGGATAAAGATGTCCTGGACCTTGTGCATTACTTTATGTGCCTTGTTTCTTTTTATAAACATATGGCGGTGCATTTTTCGTTGTTAAAAAGTTACATCCAGTCCGAACCCGTAAAAGATGGGCAGGAAATATGCCCGGGCGCTGTTGGCGCCTGCGCCCAGGTTGGTGTTATTATCAAACTCAGTGATCTCCGGATCGAGGAAAGTCAATTTGGTAAGCGTTACCAGGTTTTGACCGGTGAGGTATACTCTAACTTTTTGCATATGAGCCCTGGAACTGATAGTTGCCGGTATGGTATAACCCAACTGCACATTTTTTAACCGGGCATACGCTGCATTGAACAGGTAAAGGTCGGAACCTACGCGGTAGTTGTTTTTATTGGAAGCGGAACCATTCTCTGCCAGCCGCGGATATTTGGCATGAGGGTTCGAAGGCGTCCAGTAATCGGTTTGATGCGCATACATGGTACCGCCATAGCCTACGTGAAAAGGTTCTACCTGTTCGCCCCTGATCATGGCATCTCTTTTTCCCACGCCCTGGATGAATACCTGCACATCAAATCCTTTTGCCGTGGCCGTATAAGTGAACCCGAAAGTATACCGCGGAAAAGGATTGCCAAGGATGAATTTATCTTTATCATCAATGAGGCCATCGCCATTACGGTCAACATATTTAATATCACCCGGCGTTACTACCGAATTCGCAAACCTCGGCGCTTTATTAAGATCATCGAGCGTTTGAAAATAGCCATTGCGCTTATAGCCGCGATATAAGGTAATGGGTTGCCCTACCCTGCGTATGATCTCAAATTCTTCCTTAGGCTCCTTTTGTTCTCCGGTGCCGTAGGTAAGCGCCAGCAATTCATTTAAGTTATCAGCGAGGTTAACCGAAAAGGTCTGGCTTATTACTTTACCCGGCCAGTTATAGGAAGCGCGTACTTCCCAGCCCCGGTTTTTCACTTTTGCTACATTATAATCGGCAAACCCGGCGCCAAACAATTGCGGCACATCTTTACGGCCATATAAGATATCGCTGGTCGTTTTATCGAACCAGTCATAAGAAAATTCAAGTCGTCTGTTCAGTAAAGTAACATCTACACCTATATTGAAAGTGGCCGCTTTTTCCCAGGTAAGGTCGGGATTGCCGAGGTTATAGCCAGCACCACTTACAACAGAGTTATTAAAACCATAAGCACTTGGATAGCTGTTAAACGTGGTCTGGTACTGATAGGCGCGTACATTCTGGTTGCCCAGGATGCCATAGGAACCGCGCACTTTCAGGTTGTTTATTGTAGAGCGCAAATTGTCCATGAACGCTTCTTCGCTTATGCGCCAGCCGGCCGAAACAGAAGGAAAGAAACCCCAACGGTTGCCTTTGGCGAATTTGCTGGAACCATCGTACCGGAAATTAACTTCCGCAAAATACCGGTCGCTCCATGAATACGATCCACGGCCAAAAAGGGAGTGAATGCTTGTTTCAATAGTAGCTGGTGGGCGCGACAGATCAGAAAGATCTGTTCCATTGGAATTAAAACTGCGACCGGCATCTATTTTAGTACCCGTAACCGGAATACCCAATGCCGGATCGGTCAACGTCTGGTACAGGGCATTTTTTTCAGACCGGAACGATTCATTGGCAACACCTGCCAGCATCTGAACATAATGTTTATGAATAGTCTTACTGTATTCTGCAATCAACTGCAGATTGGTAAATATAGATTTATAGTTGTTATCGAAGATCTCGCGATCATCGCCGTACACGCCGCCCGGTATAAAGTTCAGTTGCATGCGACGGCCGAATGTATGGTTCGAGCGAAAGGTTCCGCCAAAAACGCCTTTTACTTTCAGGTCTTTTATCACCTGGTATTCTGCGCTGAGATTTCCGAATACTTCATCGTCATTGCTTTTGCGATAACCGCCTTTTTCCAAAATGGCTTTGGGATTGAACTGGGCCGAAACAGGATTGGTAAGGTAGTTGCCGGCACTGTCCTGATATGAATAATACAAAGGCACCCGGCTGGCGTCCACTATCAGGGTTCCGGCATTATAAGAGTGATCTTTACCCAGTACTTTTACATAGCTGAGAATGGTGTTCAGTTTCAGCCTGCCTATTTCATTTGTTTGATTCAGGCGCACATTATACCGCTTGTATCCGTAACCGGGACCGATAAAGTTATTCTGCTGATCGAGATACCCTACCGATAACAGATACATGTTATTAGCGCCACCGCCGCTAACGGAGATATTGTGTGTTTGCTGGGGTGCGTCGTGAAAAATATTATCAACGCGCCAGTCGCCATCGCCCCGGTTCTTAAATTCCTGTAGTTGCTCCGGCGTAAAGGCAGGCGACAAGCCTGAGTTTACCAGCGATTCATTTTTATAATAGGCATTTTCCCAGGCATGCACCGGTTTATAGGTGATGCGCGGTGTTTGAATACCATATATACCGGTATAGGCTACTGTGGGTTTTGCGTTCTTACGTCCTTTTTTGGTAGTGATCAAAATAACGCCGTTGGCAGCCCGTGAACCATAAATAGCCGCGCTACCGGCATCTTTCAGGATAGATACGCTTTCAATGTCATTGGGGTTGATCAGGTTCAGATCGCCGCCGAGGATACCATCGATCACCACCAGCGGCGTGTTATCGCCCAGGGTACCCAGGCCGCGGATATTGATGTTTACACCCTGCCCCGGTTCAAAATTCCGTTGCTGAATAATAAGGTTCGGCGATACGCCCTGCAATGCTGTACTGAGGTTGGTGACCGGACGACCCTCGATCGCCTTTTTGCTGATATTATCAACTGAACCTGTAACCGATATTTTGCGCTGCGTGCCATAGCCTATCACTACTACTTCACCAAGGTCTTTACTTTCTGCTTTCATTTGTATAAGCAATGGCCGCTTGCCGCCGAGCGGCACTTCCTGTGGCGTATATCCAATAGACGAGAAATGTAAAACACCATTCATTTGATCATCCCCAATACGTAATGAAAAGTAACCCCTGGCATTGGTGGTAGTGCCCAGTGAAGCGCCTTTTAACTGCACGTTGATATTGGCCAGCCCATGCTGGTTTTCATCAACCACCCGCCCTTCGATCAATGTATCGGTTTTCACCCGGGCAGTAGCAGCCTCAACCGTGCGGTTGGCCGTTACACCACTACTGCCTGCTGCTAAAGGGACGGATGTTCTCTCTCCTTTTAAAATGATCTTGTTCTTTATGATCTCATACCCAATGTGCAGCGGCGTAAATAATTCGCTCAATACATCCCGGAGCTCTTTTTCCTTAACCTGGATCGATAATTTCTGATCAGCGTCGATCTCATCGTTCGAGTAAACAAATGCATAGCCCGATCTCTTTTCGATCTTCCCCAGTATTACCTGTAATTTTTCATTTTTAATTTGCAGCGTGATCCTGGTTTCTTTTTCCTGGTAGAAGTGCATGGTATTGACCGGAGCCGCTTTGGCAAACTGGGCCGGTAAATGGGAAATGGTATGTAACAATAACAAAAGGGTTGTAAATTTTTTCAACATAACTTCTGTTTTTCTTAATTCATGACTAGGGCCCTATGGTTTGATGGCTTGATCATTTAGCAATCAACAACTCGCTGCTGTTGATCGTGTAATTAAAGTTTTTTGTTTTCGACAGGTAGAACAGGATCTCTTCCAGGCTGTTGTTCTCAAAAGCGCCGGTAAGCCGGTAATATTTGGGTTCGTCATCAATAAAGATCACCTGCTTACCAAAATTCCTTTCCAACTCTATGGCAATTTCTTCCAGGGTGATCGCTTTGAAGATCAGTTTACCTTCCGTCCAGGCTTTGTCTTCCGCCGCTGCAGTCGGTTCCACTTTAACCTGGTTGTCGCTGAGGGAATAACGTACCTTATTGTTCGGGGTTATATAAATTGTATCGGGTTGCTGTTTTGCAGTTGACCGATCGGGAATGAACGCCACCCGGCCGGTGGCCACAGAAGTTTCGATCAGTTTTTCATTATCATAGGCGCGCACGTTGAACGAAGTGCCCAGCACCTTAACAGTACCCTTGTTCAGGTGGATGATAAATGGTTTCTTCGGATCTTTGGCGACGTCGAAAAAAGCTTCTCCATTCAAATACACTTCCCGCAGGTGGCCGGTAAACGATGCAGGATATTTTATTTTACTATCGGCATTCAACCATATTTTACTGCCATCGGGCAGCACTATGGTGCTCTTGGTTCCTCTTGCATTTTGCTTTTCCAATAAGGAATCAGGAGTCGTATTTACATTTCGATTGGTAAAGTACCAAAGCCCCGTGCATCCCAATGCCATTACAACAACAGCCGCCGCCAGGCCACGCTTCCATAACCGGCGAGGATCTATTTTTTTTACCGGTGCAGACTGCTGCAATTGCAATTGCCCTAATACCTTTTGCAAAGCATCTTCTACCGCCGCCGGCGATACCGTTTCATGCTCGTTCCAGAACTGTTGCATCAATTTGTATCGCGCCAGCAAATAACTGTCCTGCGCAATCGCTATTTCCAGGACCGCCTGTTCTTCGGGCGTCGCTTCTCCCGACAAAACCCTTGACATCAGTTCTAATATATTTTCGTTATCCATGATTTTTGTTGTAAGAAATATTATTTATCCATTGTTTGATGGCTACATTGTTCGATGGTTAGCTCTTTGCGACTTATCAAGGTACACGGCTATTACTTTATCGAGCTTTTTAATAGCGCGAAACAATTGGGTTTCTACCGTGCGGGCAGAGATATTCAAAATTTCCGCTACCTGTTTATAGCGAAAGCCCTCCTCCTTGATCAGTTTAAATACTGTTCTACATTGCTCGGGCAACTGATCGATGGCCTGGTTGAGATGAAAACTGATCTCTTTCCATTCCAGTTGTTTTTCCGGATCGTTGAGGTTGATGATGGTCCCCTGCTCATGGGTGGCATCGGGCAATACATGCCAGGTGGAATATTTCGTCAGGTAATTGAGCGAGCGGTTGCGCACGGCTGTGAAAATATAGGTTTCGAGATGTTGCACCTGTTGCAGGGTTTGCTGCTTGTTCCAGATACTGATCATCACATCATTCACTACTTCTTCGGCAATCTCTCTTTTATGCACATACAAAAGTGCGAAATTAAGGAGGCGTGCATAGAACAACCGGTACAGGTCTTCAAAAGACCGCTGGTCGCCTTTGGCAACCTGTTGCTGCAGTTGCTGTAAAAAAACGGCGTCAATTTTCATTGGCAAGGCATTCAAATCGTTTCCCGATCCATTAAAGACCGGAAAATGATTTCGATTACTTACAACACTACAAAATATTTACAGAAATAATAGCGGGCCATATTGCTATAGAATTTTAGCTGAAGGTTTATATAACTGGGAACAATGGCCGGTGTAGTTGGTAAAATGAAAAAGACCGTCATTAACGACAGTCTTTTTCTTGTTGAGGTGATCAACCGGAAAGATCTTATTTGATAATATGCTTCGGCAAATCAATGATCTGCTCGCAACATACCTGCTCCATTACCTGCTTTAATTGTATTTTCAGCATTTCGATCACATGGTTGCCGCCTTCATCGCCCAGTGCGGCCACGCTGTACATAAACGAGCGGCCCATAAAAGTAAAATCGGCGCCGCTGGCCATTACCCGGGCCACATCGGGACCGGAACGCAGGCCACTGTCCATCATAATTTTTATTTTTCCTTTATAGCGATCTATGATCGGATGCATTGACTTTATGGCCGACTGACCAGCATCGAGCTGCCTGCCGCCGTGGTTCGAAACAACAATGCCATCTATGCCCAGCTTGATGCACATTTCGGTATCGGCCTCGGTGGCAATACCCTTCACTACAATTTTTCCTTTCCATTTATCGCGAATGGGCGCTATTTTATCTGCATTCAACCGGCCGGCAAAGGTGCGGTTCATGAAAAGCCCCAGTTGTTTCATATTTAATCCTTTTGGCATATATGGCTTTAACGTGGCAAAATTGGGCGTACCGTATTTCAGTGTTTTCAAAGCCCATTCCGGCCGCGTCATGATCTGAAGGATATTCCGCAGGGTCATCCTGGGCGGCATGGCCAGGCCATTGCGAATGTCTCTTGGCCGGAAACCAAAGGAAGGTACGTCGCTCAACAGCACCAGCACAGGGTATTGGGTGGCTTCGAGCCGTTTTAAAATATCATCACGCACCTCATCTTCGGCAGGATGATACAACTGGTACCAGGCCCGGCCTTCCGTTATTTTGCTTATGGTTTCAATATCGGCGGTAGTAACGGTACTCAATACAAAGGGAATATTATGCTTCAGGGCGGCTTTGGCAAGGATCTGCGGCGAATTGGGCCAGATGAGCCCCTGTAAACCAACGGGCGCAATGCCAAAAGGCGCATCATACACATGACCGAATAATTCGGTTTGCAGATTCGACCCCTTGTGTTTGCTCAGATAATAAGGGGCTAATTCCACCTCCCTGATCTCAGCCGTGTTCTTATGCAGGTTTACATCTTCATTACACCCCCCATCGAGGTATTCGAATGCAAATTTTGGGATCTTTCTCCTGGCTTTGCTGCGCAGGTCATCAATTGAAGGATAACTGGTGTTATACTTTACGGTCGGAACTTGTTTGCTCATTGACAGTTTGATTTCAAGTGCGCAAAAATAGTCCTTTTGTGCAGGCGGCGCATCCTGCTCTATGCGCTTCCGCGGAAAAGAGTAATTCAGCTTAGTAGCTTGTATATATAGCTTATAATTTTAAAATAAAGGGAGGGTAGATAGTGAATTCTGTTTGTGGTTTGTGGTTTGTGGTTTGTGGTTGATTCGTGCTTTGAATAGTTTTTACAATTTGCTGCAGCCCAATACACCATTGACCCGCTACCTGCGCCAGGCATTGACCTCAACTACCATTCCGCATGTCTCATTTTTAATTTTTCATCTCTTAAAGGAAGGGCAGGTAGACACAAGCCCTTTTTTTAAGTTTTTAATTTTACGTTCTTAGTTTACAGTTCTTAGTTGACGTTCGTAAGAAAGCCGATTTTCTCCTGTAAATAACGCTGGTACTTTGTAATGGATATAACACGGGCGAGCAGATGGCTGTATGAAGTAACTACATGCCCTTTGTTTTCATTGGTACCGAAAATGAGTGGTTCCCGATTGTTTTCATGAACGAAATAAATATGGTCCATTCCGGTGTAACCCTGTTTATAATACTGGCAGAATGCGCTGTGCTTCAATAAAAAATTTTTACAAATGGCCAGCTCCTCTTTCCAATACTCCATTTTTCCTTCCGAATCGTCGGGTTGAAACAAAACCGTTTTATATAATAAGGAGAAGAAATCCATGAGCCCGATAAATTTCGGCTTCAACGTTTTATAAAAATTGATCTCCTCCAGTTGATCGGCAAATTGATAACTATCAACTTCTGCCTGGATGCGAAACCAGGTTTTTGTAGCTACGCAGAATCCCCACTCTATCCATTTCTTTTCATCGGTTGCCGTGTTTTCAAAACCAGCTAATTGTTGCAGCATTTTTCTGTACAGCCGGGTACATTGTTGTTGAAAGCATAATTGGTTTGTCATAAGCATTGTACTTGTTCAATTAACAAAATCAATTGGTTATAAAAAAGGTAAGTGAATACAAACCTTTTAAAATGACATTCACAGGGCAGAATCAGCATTAAACACTAAAATAAAAACGGTAGTTCTTCACAGGTGCGTTACTATTTAAACGAATGCAAAATGATTTTTTACTATTGACTGAATAAATTTTAATCTCGTATGGCTGTGGCCTTTTAACTGCATTACTATTAAGACGAATGCAAAATGGCTTTCACACTATTTAATTACTGGAGACAAAAAAATTTTCCTTTCTTAAAATATCTAAAGTGGAGGTATTCTTCATAATCAGGCAGACAGTTAAGAGATCGATCAACGATTGCTAAAAACTCCTGTTTATTCAAGGGTATTTTCTTTTTTGGTAAGCGCGATTTATAATATGTGCAGAAAAAAGGAGGTATCCCCAAAAGGGTGGAGAAAAGTTTTTTGTGAGGTTTGTTCACACATAAGATGAAGATGCGTACTCTCAGAGTGTCTATGCTAAGTGTTTAAACATAATATAGGTATCTACCAGCCCCAGATCTTTATGTCTAAATCCTTTTGGAGTTGTACCGATTATTTCAAAACCGAACTTTTGCCAAAGTTTTACCGCATTTGTATTTGTGCTCACTACTATATTAAACTGGATGCCGAGATATCCTTTTTGTTTGGCGAACTCAATGGAATGTGCACATAAAAGTTTTCCTATTCCCCTACCCTGGTAATTGGGATTTACCATATAGCCGCAGTTCGCAATATGGCTGCCTAAGTCTATTTGATTGGGCTTTATTATATAGGTGCCACAAACTGTACCATCATCATCAACGGCAACAAACGTATCCATATAGTCGGCAAACCAATGCTTATCCAACGCCTCTTTCGGAGTATTTGGATCAAACACATACGTATCGCCTGTTTTAATAACACCCGAAAATATATTCCAAATATTTTCATAGTCCTTTACCCGATCTGCTTTTCTGATTTTCATATAACTTTTCTATAGATTTGTTTTTATAACAAATGGAAACTATCTGACTTAGCTGTTCCGTTATAATCATTTCAGCAAATCTACTGCATTGTATTGCTTAACCAATCGGGTGGCGCCTAAAGGTTAAATTCTCAAATATGCGTGGGTTATCTAAGCAGAAACTGAAGTATATGCAAACTTTTGCTTCAGCCTGGCCATTTTTCCCATTACACAGCAACGGCTGTAGAATTGTCTACCCGTGATGTTATCGAGGTTATATAGTCGTGTTGCGAGATAAAAATAATAACTTAGGGTATGTATACGTCAACGTTTCTTCTACTTCCCCTGCCGGCTATACGTCTTCTTCCCTGGTCCTGTACCGGTGATGGTTAATCTTTTCCAGGTGGAAGGAAGCGATGATTTCACCTGAATAATTCCTTTGGGGGTAATTTCCAATCCACCGAAGCCCATTAATACCGCTTGCAGTATACCACCAGCGCCGGTGGCGAAATAAGGATTGGTGCCGCCTTTTGTTTCGGCAATCACCCTGAACGGCGGGTTCAAATTGGGCAGGTACGCATCTTTAAACCAATGATAGGCTTTGTCTTCATCGCCCAGCCGCGCGTACAGCAAAGTAAAAATGGCTTGCGTCATAGCGGGTGTGCCTTCCGTTGGCACTCTTGTTTCGTAATACTCCAGGTCTCTTCGAATCTGTTTCGGGTCAGTGATCTCTTTTAACGGATAGGCAAGCAGGTTCACATCGGCCTGTTTAATGCCTTCTCCCTTATAGGTGGCATGCTCCTGTGTAACGCCGTTATCCATTTTTAAAACGGGGATGTTGTTCGCTACCTGCATCCAGTCTGGATCGGGCGTAATGCCTAAAATATTTGCCGCTTGGGTTGCATATTGCAGATTGGCCTTTGCTGCCGCATTGGTAAATGCATTGTTGTCTACATTCTCGGCCCATTCATCTGCCGCCACCACATTCTTTATATCATACTTACCAACACCATTCCGCTCTACCCGGCTTGCCCAGAAATCGGCTGTGGCGGAAAGTATCGGATAGCCTTTGTCGTGAAGCCATTGTTTATCCTGTGTTACGGCATAATAATTCCAGGCGGCAATGGCCACATCAGCCGTTATGTGATGTTCAAACGGTCCGCTCAATGCCCATACGGGTGTTTCTTCAACTCCGCTTTCTGCACTCTCCCAGGGATACATGGCTCCCTTAAATCCATTGGCAAATGCATTTCGCCGGGCAGCATCCAATCGTTGGAAGCGATATTCTATCATGCTTTTTGCCAATTCAGGATGAAGCACCAGCAAAGCGGGATACATCCATAGTTCTGCATCCCAAAATACATGGCCATTATAACCCAATCCGCTTAAGCCCATGGGCGAAGGAGAAAGCGCCGTTCCTTCCCGCACAAATGAATAAAGGTGGTACAGCATGCTGTGCACATCCTGCTGCGCCTGTGCATCGCCATCGATCACAATATCACTTTTCCAAAGACTGTCCCAGGCCTGCTGATGAAATTTCAACAACCGGTCGCGCCCTTCGAGCTTAGCATAAATGGTGAGGCGTTCTGCCGCATTCAACGGATCATCATGATGGGCAGAAGTGATGGAAGATCCTGCAATGGAGAAACGATACTGCTCGCCTGCTTTGATGGTCTTTGAAAATTTCATCAGGTGCATGTTGTTGTCCCACATTTCGTGGATAACCCGCGGCTCGCGGCCATGCGGTTCACTAAATAAAAAGGTGTTGGAAGCACACATCAGCAATTTTCCGGTGGGGGATTTTGCTGTAGAGGTAAGCAGGCTGAGCACCACATGCGGCCTGTCTATTTCGTTGTAATAATTCTGTACGTCTTTCAGGGCATCGGGCGCTTCCATTACACTGGCGCCGGTGATGGCAATGTCTTTTTTGGCGGTGATGCTTACTTCCATCAAAACGGTGTAAGGCAATTGGCGCAATGAATAATACGTATAACTGATGGTGGCTTTATCGGCATAGTCAAAAGAAGTGGCAAAAGCGGCCTGCCGCATATCGAGCTCCTGCCTGAAACCGGTAATGCTTTTGGCATCAACACGGCGGCCATCGATATCGAGCGACATGTTCAGCAGGTTGAAGCTGCGCAGAAAATTGCTCACGCGCCCGCGACCATACAGATCATAGGCGCCGGCCAGCACCACATCTTTTACCTTGAATGGTTCCGGCGACGACACAATTCCGATCATGCCATTGGCAACGGTGATGCCGTAATAGTTGGCGGGGTCAATTTGGGTGGCGGAAAGTTTCCAGGGATCCTGGGCAAATGCGCATTCAGCAATGAATAAGAAAATGACGAGGGCATGTTTCATAATGGCAATAGCTTTAAATAGTGAGGACTGAGGGTTATCCGTACTCAAAAATAATGTAGAAACATTCAAATAGCTCATTGCCTGGTGCTGCTAATAAAAGAAGAAGCCGCCGATTTTATTCGACAGCCCCTGTTAGATTACGGTCCGCCGAAGCAGATCGCATTAAGATCAATAAGTTATCCGCAAATTTTGTTATTCGCTATATACTGCTGGTATTTTTTTATAGCTATCACTTTCATCTTGATATAAACGGGGGAAGTTGTACTAATATTCAGGTGGTTAACATTAATTCCAAAAACAAGTGATTGCTGGTTGTATTGCGTTAAATACGAAAGCTCAGAAATTGAAGTTCGTTGATTATCACGGTAAAGCGTTTGATACTTTTCAATAAATTCTCCGCAACTGGTCAGTTCGCTTTTCCAATAATCCTTTTGCTTCGTCAGATCATCTGGCTGAAATAATACCGACTTATATAATAAGGTAAGATAATCGATCAGTCCGGTAAATTGGGGCTTCAGCGTTTTATAAAAATATATTTCCTCCTCATGGTCCGCAAAGATGTAGCTACCAGCCATTTTTTCTATCCGGTTCCAGGCCTGCATCGACAAGCTGAACGCCGATTCTATCCATGTAAGTTCATTTGATAGCGTTGCTGCATTTTCAATTACCTGCTGCATGGTTTGATACTCAATGCGGCATTGTTCCAATAACGACGGCTTTTTCATATGCGCTGCATTTTTTTTAAAACTTCAATGAAATTCAAAAAGAGAGGGTAAGTAAAAACAAACCCTGGCATTCAATCGTTCACAAGACGGATTTTAGTTGAAAATTTTGGCACTATGAATTTACAATCAGATAGATAAAAAGAGGGTAGTAAAATGTATTTCGTCAGGTATTCATACGTCTAAGCAGGGTATAAATTGTATTTTCAAAGGATATGTTTCGTCAACCCGTTCAAACGCCAGGTAGCATAAAGCTTTTAGCCAATCCGATTACCACAACAATCCTTCCTTTCACCACAATTGTTATAGCAGCAACCGGCCCCTGGTGCCTTCGTTACTGACCTGGTAAATTTAATGAGGGGGGTCTGCGAACAGTAAATACCCGCAATAAATTAAATCCCAAACGCACTTCGCCTTTTCCCCAGCCGCCTGTGGTATCGGTGATGAAGGCTTTTTCGTTCATGCCTGTGGCATTGGAAAAATGCAATTGAAATACGTGACCGCCTGTTTCAATATCAAAGCCTACCGACAAGGGGTCTTTGTACACATCTTTATCAAGTCCTTTTGCGATATAATGATAATCTGCAACAAAGGCTATTCGCTTTGAGAGTTTGAACACCGGGCGCCAATGCCCAGTGCATACACGTCGTTTTCTTCTGAAGCCAGCGCTACCAGGTTTCTATGAATAAAAATGGGCGACAACTGCAGGCTGAAGCGCTCACTGAACTTGCGGCCAGGGAAAGTGACCGGCGAATCCGTTCATTCAGAAGCTACATTTACCGTGTTGCTGGCTGATTATAAAATAGACATACCCTCGCTGGTAAAAGATAAAATTTCGCCGATTTCTTTCCTTTAGTTGATGTAATTCTTCACATTACTTTTTATATAAAGTTATTTTAAATAATTACCCGTTTCAATACTGTCATTTACTGTTAAAATGAAAATATATGCTTCATCAATTATTTATTATTATTTAAAATCAAACCAAAGCACGCCACTCATCGGCATATAGTTTAAATGGATGTTTTTTCCGCTTTGCGGGCCCATTACTTCGGCCGGCTGAAACTTGGTACCGATGGCACTGATGGCATGCATAAAGCCAATATTGCCTTTTGGAAATGCAGGATGTGTATAATCGTTAGGAGCTGCCGCCGGTCGTTGCGGTTGCAGCATTTGTAAAAAAACATTTTCACCGCCCGTATAAATAACAAAACCGGCTTCCTTGCTTTGCACCTGCACCCAGTATAGTCCGCCATGCCAACCCTTGAATTCAGGATACTCCCACGACTCACCGGTGATGGTATTATTGTAACTTTTTTCCCAGACACCAAACTGCTGTCCCTGCATCCTGTTTTTCCAAACACGATAGGGCCCCTGCCCCAGCCATTTCATTCCGGTAATTTGTTGTTCGGGGTAATTAAAAGTGATGCCCATATAATCTGCTGCCCCTTTGATCTTGTATGTATAATTCAGTTGCGGCAAACGCCCTTGTTGAAATGTCCACTTCACCCAAAATTGGTTGTCGCCTTTATAAACCGGTTCAACAATATACGTTTGGTCTTTGCGATAATGTTTGAATTCCGTTAATATCTGATCGGCTGTGGTAAGCACCGGGCCGCCGCTCAGTGAGATCTCCTGTTTACCATTGAACACTTTCTGCAGGTAACCGCTTGCTTTATCAAAATAATAAGTGATGCCATCCTGGTTGATGGTCAGCGTGGCTGCGTCTTCTTGTATATTAATGACAGCAGCAGGAACAACTGTGGCTTTTACTGATATGGTTTGCGGCAATTGTAATGGCCAGCTCCAGGCGGCAATTTCTTTATGACCGGCATCGTATGCGGTAAGATATATGGCATCAGTCAGGCTATCGGGTAATACAGGAAGTGATAGCCAGCCTTTTTCTCCCGGCGCCAGCGATGGCCCCTTTACAACGCCCCTGCTTTTTATAATGGCAACCGAAGAAGTATCATGCGCTTGGGGAAAGGCAGCCGTTTTCCATTCAAAGCTTACATTACTTAGGTTGGTGTACAGGTAACCATTCTCAACCTGTAGTTGACTGTTAGCAGGAAAAGTTTTGGAATGTACCATTACCGGCGACCATACCTTCTTTATTGTATAATAGCTTCCCTCCTTCTCCCGGTGCGGGCCAACAATGCCGTCGGGCGCCATATTGCCGGCAACATCAATTACTCCATCTTTATCGGTACGCACAATGCCCTCATCCACCAGCGACCACAAAAATCCGCCTGCGAAATAGGGATGCTTGCACATTTCATTCCAGAAATCTTCCAGGCTCGCGCCATGTCCGCCATCAAATAATCCATGCATGAACTCTGTTGGGAAAAATACCTCGGTCCCATACAACACAGCGTTAGCCACATAATTAAAATCAGGATAGTGCTTGGTATCGGTGCCATTGAATTTTTCCCAGGGATGAATTACAAACCGTTTCTGTGGGTCGTACAGGGCATAATCATTGTCCAGAGCCCTGTTCCACCCTCCTTCATTTCCGTTCGACCACATAATGATGGAAGGATGATTCACATCGCGCAACACCAGTTCCTTCACCAGCTTTTTTCCAACCACGGTATCATAGGCAGCCTGCCACCCGGTGAGCTCATCTATCACAAACAGGCCGAGCGAATCGCAGAGGTCTAAAAATTCAGGATCGGGCGGATAGTGCGACATGCGGACCGCATTCATGTTCATATCTTTCATGGCACCAATATCGAGCAGGTGAACATCGCGACTTAAGGTGCGGCCGCTTTCGGGCCAGATGCTATGCCGGTTCACCCCCTTGAGCAATACCTTCACACCATTTACATAAAAACCATCGCGGGCATGAAATTCGACCGTGCGAAAACCAAACCGCTGCGTAATGGTATGTACAACCGTATTTCCCTGCAAGATTGAGATAATGGCATTGTACAGGTGCGGCTGTTCAGGGTTCCAGGTTTTTACCCCGGGGAAATGGGCAGCTAAAGAAACACTATCCCCCGCCTGTATCGATACCTTCTGCCCTATTGCTGTGCCGTTCAGTTCCTGTAATTGCACCTCCACACTTTGCTGTTCATTCGTGTTTTGCGTATGTACCTGCAAGTTGAACTTTCCATCTGCCTTTGCATCAATGGCTACCTTGTTTATATGCGTGCGGGGACAAATTTGCAGATAAGCGGGCCGGTAAATACCGCCGAATTTCCAAAAATCGCCTTTTCGTTCCGCCCGGTTTACCGATTCATTCGCGGATCGTTTATTCACCTTTACTTCAAGCCGGTTGTTGCCATTCTTTTTTAACAGGTGCGTAATATCGTAGGAGAACCGGTAAAAACCGCCCTGGTGTTTATCGCCAGCCGATCGGCCATTAACAGTTACTTCCGCATCGGTCATCACCCCTTCAAATACCAACAGCACTTTCTTATTCGCCCAATTACCGCTGGGGAACGAATACCCGTAAATTCCCTGCTCATCGGTTTCTTTGTCAAAGCCGTAGACATAAGTACCAAAACCCTGCTGTTCCCATTGCGAGGGAACCGGTATGGTAGTGCGAACGCCGCTCCTGCGACCCTGGGTACAAACAAAATCCCAGTTCACCGGGTGATCTTTATCTGTTCCCGACAGGTATTGAATAATGGTTTGTTGTGCAAAAGAAAAGCTGCAGGCTGTAAGCTGCAGGCTGCAGGCAAAAACCAATGCTTTTAACAGGATGCCTTTTATGTTAGTTTTCATTCCAGTTTTTTTTCAATGGTAGCAGTATTGAATTCTGAGAACTGAAGATAGGAAAAGTTTGAAAGTCAATAAATCAGCTAATGCGTTTACAGGAGACGCAGTTAACAAAACGATACCCAGATTGAATCATCTCAATACCCTTGCTGCGTTCATTCAGTTATAATTTCCTCCTTTATTGCAT
This sequence comes from Niastella caeni, assembly GCF_004834005.1. GTDB lineage: Bacteria > Bacteroidota > Bacteroidia > Chitinophagales > Chitinophagaceae > Niastella > Niastella caeni. Next base: position 664,232 of record NZ_STFF01000002.1, on the reverse strand, counting down.
GCCAAAACAAAATATTATACCCTCACTGTGGTCAAATTCCAGTCACCGGAAAATTGCTAACTTCATTGAAGTTTTTACCTGGTATTTTCATAATTGCCATATGCTTTCGCACTTAAAACCGAATATTAAAACAACGATTGTTGTATTGCTCTGTATTTGCATAGCTGGTATTTTACATGGGCAACAACAAAAAACGTATCATTTCGCACATCTTGATTTTAACCAGGGCCTGTCGAACAACCAGATAAGCTGTATTTATAAGGATACCCGGGGGTTTATGTGGTTTGGCACCATGAGCGGCCTCAACCGGTATGACGGCTATGCTTTTAAAACTTTCCGCCATTCAATAAAAGATACCCAGTCGATTTATGATGATTTTATTTCAAAGATTGTGACAGGCCCTGAGGAAAAGTTATGGGTGCTCACAAAGATGGGCTATAACATTTTCGATCCGTCAACTGAAAAATTTGATCGAAAGGTTGACAAACAGCTTATGCAGTGGGGACTTCCAGGGGCAGGCCTGAGTGATATCATTCAACAAGGGAAAGGTTTTTGGTTTATGTATCAGGACAGCGGCCTGTTCTATTTTGAAAAAAACAAGCCGGTTGTATCGTTGTTAAGCGGTCAATCGCTTTTACCCGATACCATTGCCGCAGTTAGAAAGGATTCAAAAAACAACATTTGGATTGTTTACAGCAACGGCATTATTGAAAAAGTAGATGGCGGAACAAAAAAAATCACCTTTCGAACCAATATCTTACAGCAAAAACAGGGAAGCAATAAAGTTATCTACAGGTTGTTCATAGATTCGGAAGACGATCTATACATTTATGCCAGCGGCATTTTCAATGGCATTTACAGGATCAACCCCAGGAATAATACATTGCAGCAAATAGCCAAAGATGAAGGCGTTCGTTTACTCAGCAGCAATATTATCTTTTATATAGAAGAAGACAACCAGGGTTTATTATGGATCTCAACCGATCATGGCGGATTGAACATCCTGAATAAGAAAAAAATGACCGTTCAGGTGTTGTTGAACAAACCCGGTGATGAAAAAACCATTACTCAAAACACCGTTACGGCATTATACCCCGACAATCTCGGCATTATGTGGGTGGGCACCTTCAAACAAGGCGTTAATTATTATCACGAAAGCCTCGTCAATTTCCCCTTATTCCGGCATCGGGAAGGAGATGCAACAAGCCTGCCCTACAATGATGTGAACCGTTTTGTTGAAGATGCAAAAGGCAATATCTGGATCGGCACCAATGGCGGCGGCCTCATTTATTTCGACCGCGCTAATAATAGCTTTAAACAATTCAGGCATAACCCCGCCAATGATAACAGCCTTAGCAATGACGTAATTGTAAGCCTTTTAATTGACCATAACAATATCCTTTGGATTGGCACTTATTATGGCGGACTGGACAGTTATGATGGAAAAACTTTTACGCATTACCGCCACCGCGCCGATGACCCTACCAGCCTGGCCGATAACCGGGTTTGGGAAATTTATGAAGACAAGAACTACAATTTATGGATAGGCACATTTGCATTTGGCCTCGACAGGTACGATCGAGCTAGTAACCGTTTTTTTCATTATAAACCTATGGCGCCTAACTCAGTGCATGTTAGCTATATTTCTTCATTCACAAATGACATACATGGCAATTTATGGGTAGGCACCGTTTATGGTGTAGATGTGGAGAACAAGAACACCGACTCTTTCACCCAACTCCTTCCAATCAATTCCAACCTCAGCAACGAAAATGTGATTTCCCTTTATACCGATAGCCGGGGCGTTACCTGGGTAGGCACCCGGGATGGCCTGAATATCTACAATTCAATAAACAAACGATTCCAGAATTTCAGAAAAGAAGATGGCCTTCCTGATAATACCATACTGAATATTGTTGAAGACAAATCTCAAAACATTTGGATAAGCACGCTCAATGGTATCAGCAGGATCAGTTACAAAGGCTCTATGAAAGATGGTTTTAAGATCAACTGCACCAATTACGACCGGCTGGATGGATTGCAGGGAAAAGAGTTCAATGAAAATGCAGCCCTGGTTACCCGCAAAGGAGAAATAATTTTTGGCGGCGCCAATGGGTTCAATCTCTTTAACCCGGCTACCTTGAAATCCAACACAAATATACCGTCGGTGGTATTGACTGGCCTGCAGGTGTTCAACCAGGATATTGAAGCGGGCAAAAAGATCGGTCCGCGGGTGCTGTTGAAAAAAGCGATCTCTGAAACAAATGCCATTACGTTGCGATACGATGAAAACATTTTTTCCCTGGAATTCGCAGCGCTTAGTTATATCAATACCCAAAAAAATAAATACGCGTACAGGCTGAAAGGGTTTAACGACAACTGGCTGTATACCGATGGCAATGCCCGCAAAGTAACGTATACCAACCTCGACCCGGGAAAATATACGTTCTATGTAAAAGCATCAAATGATGACGGCATCTGGAATGAACAGGGCATTGCTTTAGACATCATTATTCTCCCCCCCTTCTGGAAAACCCCGGCTGCTTATGCATTGTATCTGCTGGTTGCCTTAACTATATTGTTCTTTGCCCGGCAAATTGTGATTCAACGGGCAAGGATGCGGTTTGCACTGGAGCAGGAAAGAAAAGAAGCTCAACGCATGCATGATCTGGACATGATGAAGATCCGCTTTTTTACCAATGTGAGCCATGAGTTCAGAACACCGCTTTCCCTTATATTGACACCGCTCGAAAGAATGATCAGGCAATCGAATGAGCCGGCGCAAATCTCACAATATCAACTGATCCATCGAAACGCCCGCCGACTGCTCAACCTCGTAAACCAGCTACTCGATTTCCGTAAAATGGAAGTGCAGGAATTAAAGCTGCATCCAACCGAAGGCGACATTATAAAATTCATAAAAGAAACTGCTTGTTCTTTTATAGACATTGCTGAAAAAAAACGTATCCGGTTCTCTTATACTTCCACCCTGGAAAGCCTGCATACCAGATTCGACCACGATAAAATGGAACGCATTCTATTCAACCTGCTTTCCAATGCATTTAAGTTCACTTCTGAGAACGGAACAGTTACCGTTGAAATGCAGGCCACCCGACAGGCCGAAGAAACACTGCTTGAAATAATGGTAAAAGATACGGGAATTGGGATGCCGGCCGACCGGCAGGAAAAAATATTTGAACGTTTCTTTCAACATCATATGCCCGGCAACATCCTTAACCCGGGAAGCGGCATTGGACTGGCTATTACAAAAGAATTTGTAAACCTGTTCAATGGGACCATTTCGGTAGAAAGTACCGAGTTCAAAGGCTCTTGTTTTACGGTGCTGCTACCGGTAAAGGAAATTTCGCCCTCGGTCGTAATCGAGGAACCTGCTGTTGAAGAGCTATTGCCAGGCGAACAGCAGGTAACAGCCCAAGAGGATTCCGATGTGGTTGTTACATCACCAAAAAAACACACGCTGCTGCTGGTAGAAGATAATGAAGACTTCCTTTTTTACCTGAAAGACAACCTGCGGGAGTATTATAATATTGTAGAAGCCGCCGACGGATTAACAGGCTGGCAAAAAACACTGGCCACCCATCCTGATATTGTGGTAAGTGATATCAACATGCCCGAAATGAATGGCATTGACCTGTGTAAAAAAATAAAGACCGACCCACGCACCAGGCAAATACCGGTTGTTTTATTAACTGCCGTTACCAGCGAGGAGCAACAATTGCGCGGTATTGATACGGGGGCAGCCGACTACATCATGAAACCCTTCAACTTCGAGATCTTATTAAGCCGGATAAAGAATATACTGCAACAACAACAATCCCTGAAGCAAACATTTACTAAACAGGTAGCTGTAAAGGCGTCGGAAATTAAAATAGAGTCGGCTGATGAAAAATTTGTGCAGGATGCGCTGGCCATTGTAGAAAAAAACATTTCGAATGCCGATTTTACGGTAGATGACCTGAGCCGGGCCCTGCTGGTGAGCCGGGCGGCTGTTTATAAAAGAATTTTTGTACTTACCGGTAAAACGCCCACCGAATTTATTCGGCTGGTACGGTTACAAAGAGCCTCCCAACTTCTGGAAAAAACAAAAATGACTGTGGCTGAAGTGGCTTATGAAACCGGCTTCAATAATCCCAAATACTTTTCCAAATACTTCCGGGCTCATTTCGGGGTACTGCCCTCGGTTTACCAGACAGAAGCGAAGAAGAAAGGCAACGAGGCATAAAGGCAACGAGGGAAGCCAATTTGCAATTTGCAATTGACAAATTCCGGGGCTTAAACGGCCCGGGTTGACAAAACATGCCCTTTAAAAATACAATTAATACCCCTCCTTAACATATGATCACCTCACAATAGACGATTCATTACCATACTTTCATCTGTCTGGCTATATTTTCATATTGCCAAAACGTCCACCCAATTTTTAACTAACGACTAATTGTTTGCTTATGAGTTTATGTAAAATTTTACATGAAAACCGACTGCTATTCTGGAGTTTTTGTTGCCTGCTGGTGCTGTCCTTGCCCAGCTACGCACAGGAAACAACCCCTGCAAGAAAGATCACCGGTAAAATAACCGGCGCCAACGGCGAGCCGATTCCCAATGCAAATATTTCGGTAAGGGACAGCAAAAATTTTACTGTCACCAATCCGGATGGCTTTTTTGAAATTTATGCGGGCACCGGCCAAACACTGATTATTACAAAAGTTGGCTTCGACCAAATTGAGCGCGTGCTCAAAGCATCTGAGAATAATATCACCCTGACCCTTAAGCATGATTTCAATGATCTGAGCGAAGTAATCGTTATTGGGTACGGTAAAATGAAAAAAACCGATCTCAGCAGTTCGCAGGTCACTGTAACCAGCGAAGAAATGAAGCGCACCATTAACACTACCCTGGAGCATGGATTACAAGGCCGCGCTGCCAACGTGTACGTTACTTCAAACAGCGGTCAGCCAGGCGCTCCGGCATCTATAATGATACGGGGTGTAAATTCCATCAACTATAGTAACCAGCCATTATATGTTATAGACGGTGTGCAGATAAAACCTGAAAATCCGGCAGGTGGAGCATCCGCATCGTCCAATATACTGGCCGGCATCAACCCTGACGACATCGAAACCTTCAACGTATTGCAAGGCCCTTCTGCTACCGCTATTTATGGAGCTACCGGCGCCAATGGGGTTATTATGATCACCACCAAAAGAGGTAAAGTTGGTGAAACAAAAGTATCCTTCAATTCATTGACTACGGTACAAACCGAACCGGCAAAAGTTCCGGTAATGAACCTGCAGGAGTTTGCCGCGTACAGGAATGAAATGGCGAAAGCCGGCTCTATTGCGCCAGACCCTATGTTTTCAGATCCTTCTGTATTAGGCCCCGGTACTGATTGGCAGAAAGAATTATTCCGTAGTACGCTTTTGCAGAAATATGGCCTGGGATTAAGCGGCGGTACCGAAAAAACTACCTTTTACCTGGGAACAGAATATTTTAGCCAGCAGGGTGTGGTGCAGGGTTCCGGTTTTAAAAGGTATTCTGTACGCCTGAATGTAGATAATCAAACCCGCAAATGGTTAAAGCTGGGAACCAATTTGAGCATCAACCAAACGAAAGAAGTAGTAAATACTTCCAATGGCGATCTGCTGAATATTGCCATTAAACAAAACCCGGCCATATCGGTAAGAAATACCGATGGAAGCTGGGGCGGTCCTACCTCCACGCAATTCCAGTTCAGCAATCCGGTGGCGTTATCGAAGATCAACGACAACCGCAATAAATCAATGGCATTTATTGGCGGTATGTATGCCGATGTAACCCTGCTGAAAGGCCTGGTGTTACACAATGAACTGAATACATATTACCAGTTCACCAACAATTATATCTTCAACCCTTCGTATGAGTTTAATGGTTATAAAAATACCACCACCGTATCTACCCGAAGAAGCGGCAACAACTATTGGTGGGGTTTCAATTCCCGTTTGCAATATGATACCCGCATAGGCAAACACGGTATTTCGGTAATGGCCGGCCATGAATCATCTGAAAACGCAAGCGAAGGGCTCTATGGCACCCGGCAGAATTTTGTTACCAATAATATCCAGGAACTGACCGCAGGGGATGCCCTAACCGCTACCAATGGAAGCAGTAAAGGATCCAGTGCCAAGGAATCCTATTTCGGTCGATTGAATTACGTGTACAATGATAAATACATTTTGCAGGGTACAATGAGAGCAGATGGCTCGTCGAACTTCGGCGAGGAAAACCGCTGGGGTTATTTCCCTGCCCTTTCTGCTGCCTGGCGGATCTCGCAGGAAGCATTTATGCAGGACCTGTTACCTGTTGTCAATGATCTGAAATTGCGGGTTGAATGGGGTGTAAGCGGAAACTCAGCTGCCGCCGGTTACTATGCCGCTTTATACAGTGTGCCCACCGCCTGGGGAACCGGTTACCTTTCGCAAAATTTTTCCAACCCGTATTTAAAATGGGAAACCGATAAATCGACCAATATTGGTTTTGATTTAAGTATGTTCCGCAATAAACTGCAGGTGATAGCTGATTTCTATATAAAAGACATCTACGATCTGTTAACCACCAACGATTATCCTTTTTATTCGGGCGGCGACATGTCTTATAGCGCGGGATATATCCGTTTTCCCACTACCAACGTGGGTTCCATGCAGAACAAAGGTTTTGGTGTAACCATCAACACCGTCAATATTGAAAACCCATTCACCTGGAAAACCGGTATCAATTTCTCGATCGACAGAAATAAAATAACTTCTTTAAAGAACAATACACCTATCAATAGTACTTATGGTACCAGTTCGCTCATCAGTTCAACAAGAGTGAACGAACCGGCGGCATTGCTCACCGGCTATGTAGTGGAAGGTTTGTTTCAAAACATAGATGAAATAAACAACCATGCCGTGCAAACTGCCAATGGTGTGTTAACAGTTGATCCTTCACAGGGCTCCTGGGTAGGCGATCTGAAGTTCAAAGACATCAGCGGCCCTGCCGGAAAACCCGACGGCATTATCGATCAGAACGATCGCGTTGTCATTGGTAACCCCTGGCCCAAATTTACCTTTGGCGTAAACAACTCTTTTTCTTACAAAGGATTTGATCTGAACGTTTTCATTATGGGCGTACAGGGCAATGATGTATATAACTATACCCGTTACCTGAACGAAAATCCGCGCGGTACGGCCCCCTTCAGCAATTACTTTAAATCGGTAGCCAACTTTGCAAGACCAAGCAGTGTAACACCCGGCGATCAAACTGCTACGTTAACCAATCCAGGTCACCAGATCGCTCGCATTACCACCGGTGACCCTAACGGGAATTTCAAAGCGAACAGTTGGTATGTTGAAGACGGCTCTTACATAAGAGTGAAAAATGTAACCTTATCGTACACAGTTCCTGCAGAATGGGCAAAATTTGTTGCCATGAAATCGTTAAGGGCGTCGGTTGGTGTACAAAACCTGGCCACCATCACCAAATACAAAGGCTATGACCCTGAAATTGGCATGACGCCTAACTATGGTTCATTGACCGTAGGCGTTGATGATGCCAGATACCCTTCAACCAGAATGTACAACTTCAGCCTCGTTGCAGAATTCTAACCCAAAAATTGCTCAAAATGAAGAAAAGATATTTCAATTATATACTCCTTGCGATGGCAGTTGCTACTGTAACCGGATGCAAAAAAAATTTTTTAACCCGGCCGCCTGAAGATTCGATAGTAGCCGATGTTTTCTATAAAACAACCGATGAATTAAGAGCGGGCACAGCGCCGCTATATAATATTGTGTGGTTCGATTACAATGATAAAGCGGCATTGTCATTTGGCGACGCCCGTGCCGGCAACATGATCTCCAATGACCGCGACATGTTTTACAAGTTTGCTGTTACGGCAACCGATGTAAACACCTTGTTGCCTGCTTATAAGTCTTTTTACAAGATCGTTGCACAGAGCAATCAAACCATCCGGAACATTCAAAACAATGCCATTTCGGTAAAAGACAGTATTAAAAACGCAGGCATTGGGGAATGTCGTTTTATGCGCGCCCTGGCCTATTACTATTTGGTGAGCAACTGGGGAGCAGTGCCGATCATTTATGATAACCTTGCCCAGATGTCTGATGTGAATGTAAGGCGCAATACCGTTGAAAGCATCTGGCAGTTGATCATCATGGACCTGAAATTTGCCGCAGACAATTTACCGGCTGTAGCATTTGCCGACGGACGTCTTACCAAATATGCTGCAGAAGGCATGCTTGCCAGAATGTATTTAACAAGAGCCGGTGTAGGCAAATCGGGCGGCACACGTAACCAGTCGGATCTTGACAGCGCGAAGTATTATGCTGCAGATGTTATCAACAACGGGCCTTATGAGCTTCAGTCGAATTATGCCGACCTGTTTAAAAGTGAGAACCACAACAGCAGTAAGAACAATAAAGAAAGCCTGTTCTCTATTCAATGGATGCCGATCAAAGATCCCTGGGGCGTAAACAATTCCTTCCAGGCATACATGGCAAGGAACGGCGACATTACCGGCAGTTGGGATGGATGGGGCGCAGCGCATGGCGCCTCCGCCAATTTAATTGAATACTATCTGGATAACCCGGCTGATTCAATTCGCAGAAAGGCCACCTTCATGTTCAATAATGATTTTTATCCCGAGATCAGGAAAGACCTGGGTGGTTACAAGTTTACGGCGACAGATATTGCCAACACCAAGAAATACATCATTGGCTCGGTAAAAGACAATGGCGGCAAGGGAAGCGAAATGTGCGAGTATATCAATACCTATATGCTGCGCCTGGCCGAAGTGTACCTTATTTATGCAGAAGCTATCTTAGGCAACAACGGCAGTACTTCAGACGCCGAAGCATTAAAATATTATAATGCCGTTCGCACCAGAGTGAATCTGCCTGCCAAAACATCCATCACGTTCGATGATATTTTCCTTGAAAAACGAATTGAAACCGTATTTGAGGGCATTTACTGGTACGAGCTGATGCGGCTGTATTATTTCAACCCAGCTAAAGCGCAGTCGATTATAAACAATCAGAACAAGGGTTCGTATACCCTCACCCACAAAACAGGTACCGAAAATCCGCGGGAATACACAGTTACCTACGATCCGGTTAAATACCCCGTAACTAACAGCACCATGTACCTGCCGTTGCCCGAAGCAGAATTGGTGAAAGCGCCCAACCTGGCAGCCGAACCCGTAGCGTTTGATTTCAGTCTCTTGAAATGATTTTGAGATTCCAAAACCTGCCTGCCGGCAGGCAGGTTTTGGAATTTAGGGATTTTGAGATTTTATAAGGAAGCCAGCGGAGAAACAAATCCCGAGATCATAAAATTTCAAGATCAGAAATAATTAAACTAAAACTTCTTGCTATATGCGTACAAACAAATTAATAACCTTTATACTACTTGCGGCTGTTGTGTGTGCACAATATGCCTGCAAAAAAAACAGCAGCGAGGCGCCTGTTATTACAGGCATCAGGGCTTCTACTCCAGCACCGAATGACACAGCGCTTACCAAGGCAGGTCCGGGCCAGGTAGTGATTATACAGGGCGCCAACCTGGCTTCAGCCAAACAGATCTTTTTTAATGGTTATCCCGCTCCTTTTAACCCGGCATTGTTTGCCAACAATGCAATTATAGTGGCCATCCCTGCCGACATGCCTTTTGCGAAGCTTAACCCGGATGACCTCAATAAAGTGAAAGTTATTACACCAGATGGCGAAGCTGAATTCAGTTTTCCCATTGTTCCTTTTGCAGCAACAATCACTGCTATGAGTAATGAAAATGCCCTGCCGGGTGATCGCGTAACCATTTACGGCAGCAATTTCTTTTTTGTAAAGAAGGTAATTTTTCCCGACGGCAAAGAAGTAACTACCAACCTTACCGCCAATGATGCCGGTAACCAATTGCAGGTTACGGTGCCCGCCGGCGTTACTACGGGTGGCCCCATCACAATAGAAACGTCATATGGAACGGCCACTTCAGTGCTCCTGTTCAACGAGCTCACGCAAGGCGTACTACACAACAGCGACAATGCATCCAACTTCGTTTGGGGATGCAATGTAGTAACCGACGCCTCCTTATTTCCCGGCGGCCACGGTGCATATAACCAGATGACCTTTTCAAATGTGAATGGCAATGACTGGGGTTGGTGGAATAGCGGCCGTTCGTTGCATACAAGCAGCGTTCAATGGATCCCCGCAGCCAACCTGAATGACCCGGTAGCCAATTACGCGTTGAAATTTGAGATCAGCCTGAAAACAAGCTGGAGCGCCGGAAAACTATTTATTGTAAAGGATGGAAGCTGGAACTACGTAGCCTTGTACTCACCCTGGCTGAATGCCGACGGCACCACTGCAGCATTTACCACCAACGGCTGGCAAACGGTTACCATACCACTTACCAGCTTTAAAGGGAAAGATGGCAGCGGCAATGATGGTATGGGTACTTCAGCGGCATCATTGAAAGCATTAACCGGCAATAGCGGCGCGGGCGCCATAGATATCATGTTTATAAACAACAGCGCAACAGCCATTTCAAAATTCGATATGGCGATAGATAATATCAGGATTGTAAAAACCCAATGATCTGCGTGCACAGCAGATAAACCCAAGAACCGGGATGTCTATCCGGGTTCCTTTCATTAAGCGGTCATTGAACACAAAAATTATATGTATTTACTAACCCGTTCTTTACAATTTCCTGCAGCAACGATACGCATGGCTGTTTATGGCAACAGCGCCAACGTACACCTGGAAGAATTGTGAAAATTGAAGGGGGTGGTTTTATCTTAGGGCTCGTTTTTAATCCGTCATAAAATAAGGAAATGATGGCTAATGGGTGCTACGCTTAAAAAATACCATCGGTTGTCGGGGTTGGTCATTGCGGCCTTTATGCTGCTGCATATTACCAATCACCTGTTTGCATTGGGCGGGCCATCCCTGCACATAACCGTTATGAATTTTTTGCGGCACATTTACCTGTTCCCACCCGTTGAAATTGTATTATTGACGTGCGTGATGTTCCAGATCATAAGCGGTGTAACGCTGGTGTTTAGAAAAGGATTTTCACATCAGCCGTTCTATATAAAACTACAGGTGATGAGCGGCCTGTACCTTTCCTTTTTTATGATCATTCATGTGTGGGCTGTGTTAACGGCCCGTTATCACTGGAACATGGAAACCGACTTTTATTTTGCCGCCGGCGTAGTCAACCGTTTCCCTGAAAAACTATTTTTCATTCCTTATTATACCCTTTCGATCATCAGCACTTTTGTACATATAGCCAGTGCGCATTATGCAAAGCGGGTTGAACAATTGAAAGTGTTCCCCTACCCGATGTATGAAGAAATTTTCCGCAGTAAATACAGGCGGGAAGCGATCAATATTTGTATAGCCGGCTTCATCATTACCTTTTTAATAATGATTGCATTCAGCGGTGTGCTGTATGATATAAAATCCTGAGAAACCAGGTGGTCAGGGTTTCAAACCGTAGCACGGCGGATTTATTTCCCGCATCATATTGTTTGCATTACCCCAACGATAGGCGCCGCTAACATCAGTACGTGCGTAAATAAGATTGGGATCAATTTTACTGGTGATGGTTAATCAACCGGCTAAAAACACCCACTATACGGGTGCAATTTTTGCAATTATGAATCCGATGGCACAACAGCCTGAAAATATAGCCCTTTACGAGCAGCAAATGAAAAAGGGAACGCTCGACCCATTTCCATATGACCGGTTAATGATCTATTATCGAAAACAAAAAGAGTATAAAAAGGAATTGCAGATCATTAACCAGGCAATAAAGATCTTTAGCGACCAACTCGAAAAACAGGCAGGTCAACAAATTGAGGCTGCAAAATCCCGCGCATCTATTAAAAGACTTAGTGAAAAATTCAGTAAATTATCGGGGTTGGTGGATAAAAAGGGAAATCCGAAATATCTTCCCGAACCGCTTGCCCATTGGACGAAAAGAAAACAAACCGTTCAACAAAAATTAAAAAAGTAAAAATATGAGCCAGGCATTTGTAAAGGAAAATGATGAGCAGTGGTTGCATGAAATTCCGCCCACAACTACTGCCCTGGTCAATTACCTCACTAGAGAAAATAATGGCGTCCGGGTTTATGAGGTTAAAACCCAGGTTAGCCCTGAAGGAAAAACGTTGCACCACATGAGCAATGGTTTGCAATATTTTGTGAATGACCAATCACAATGGGAGATTAAGTGGTAATATGTTGTACGGCCGCTGTAATCGCAGCTTCAGCCATCTTCAGCCTCTGTATGATGGCATATAATCCCCTGTTACAAAAATTCCATCGTCAGATAGAGGAACAAATCCGCCGTTGCTAAAAAAAATGTTTCAGATGGGGAGGTAAAATATTACAAAGGAGTGATTTATAAAACGTCAACTTCCATTTCATGAGTTCACAATCAGTGCTTACAGCCATACCCGGCAATGGCTTTGTGCCAGGGCTACATGGCGTGCTTGCCACAAAAACGCCCAGGATGGAATAAACACGCTGGGTATTTTGTTGTGAACAGGAACTCGTTACTACAAGGGGCAATCTTCTAAAAAAATCCAATCTTATCTTTCTACAAAAGAAATTCCAGTGATCTTTTCACACAAGGCAAGGAACCTTTCCTGTACAACGGCATCATTAGCAGCCGGCAGATAAGGCACCTGTTTCTTATGATGGAAATAATGACCGCTAACGGTAGCTTCCCGGTCATTGCTCACGGCAAGCCATACCTGCGTTTCGAAACCTTTTTCAAGATTGTCGGGCGCACCGGCGCCACCCATTTTTGTTGGCACCCAACCCGGATTAACTGCATTGGCATATACCTGCTCCCATTTGCGCGCTACAGCCATTGAAAGAATTACATCATGCAGCTTGGTATCTGAATACGTGATATTTTGTGTACCTACTGCAATATTATTTAAGTTCGGATTGCCCTGACGATGCATGCCGGAACTCAGGTAGATGATCCGTTTCGGTTTATACATTAAACTGGTCAGGATATAGGGGGCCAGACTGTTCACGGCAAACAATAGCGGCAAACCGTCTGCAGTCATATTATTCCTGGGCACCTGGTAAACACCGGCATTGTGTATCACTGCATCAAAAGCGCCAGTCGCATTGGCCTTTTCAGCCAATGCTTTGGTTTCATCAATGCTGGAAAGATCTGCTGTCAATACATCTTGTGCACGATGCACTTTCACTAACGCCTGTTTTGCCCGCTCTGCATGGCGTGCATGAAGCACCACCTGATGGCCCAGGTTGATTAAGGCTTTTGCCGCCAACTGCCCCAGTCCATCTGCCGAGCCGGTGATAAATATTCTTGCCATGCTTTATTTTGTTTATCTATCAGTTTTTCGAGGATTTAGTTTATTGTACTGTTTAGTTGATCGTCTTAATAATTTTTGCAGGAACGCCAGCAAAGATAGTGGTGTTTTCATCTATTTGCCGGTTGATTATTTCACTCAACCGCTGCCTTATTTGGGTAACGTTTGTAGAAGTGTTGAGATCAGCCAACAGCGTTATTGTACGGTTCAACACCTGCAGCACTTTGAAGTATTCCGGGTCATTTAACCGGATGATTGCCGATTCACCATTCACCTTTGACCAATTAATAATTTAATAGTAATTTGATGGCAATCAGCATATTTAAACCCGCAAATAAAATGATAGTTGGTTTGGTTATATTCCTTATGGTTTCATGTAGTAAAGGGGGAGCTCCGGCTGCACCGCTACAACCATCAAACCCTTGTATAGTTAATGGTATCGACACCTGCGCCGCATCGAAAGTTATTAAAGCCAGTATTAATTTGAATCAGACATTCCAAACCATTCACAGTTTTGGCGCCTCTGATTGCTGGACGATCAAATTCGTTGGTAAAAACTGGCCTGAAGCAAAACGAAATGAAATTGCCGACCTGCTGTTTGGAAAAAGCTTTGATGCTAATGGTAATCCCAAAGGCATCGGGCTTTCGATGTGGCGAAGCAATATCGGTGCTGGAAGTTTTGAACAAGGAGCCGCAAGTAACATCAGTTCCGACTGGCGAAGGGAAGAATGTTATTTGAATAGTAACGGCACCTACGACTGGACAAAACAATCGGGCAATCGTTGGTTTTTAAAAGCCGCAAAAGACAGAGGTGTAGAAAATTTGTTGCTGTTCTCCATCAGCGCCCCGGTGTCGATGACTAAAAATGGTTATGCTTTCGGGCCCGATGGAGCAGAAAAAGGTAAATTGAACCTGGCAACAGGTAAAACCGACGCATTTGCCGATTTTCTTACCGAAGTAGTGAAACGGTATAACCAGGATAGTCTTCCCATAAAATATTTAAGTCCTGTGAACGAACCCCAATGGGACTGGACTGCCAATTCATCGGGCAAGGCATCGCAGGAAGGAACTGCTGCCACTAATGAAGAAGTCTCTAATTTTATAAAAGCAATCGATCAAAAAATAACCAATAAGGCATTGTCAGTTAAGATCACGGCAAGTGAAGTAGCTTCTTTGAACTATATGTACCAGACGGTGAGCGATAACCCTTTAAGAAGTGATGTTGTCAATTATTCCTGGAACCCGGCCAGCAGTGGCTATATTGGCAATTTGCCTTCCATGGAGAAAGCCGTTTTAGGGCACAGTTATTTTGCGCAACCGAATGTTTCAGGTCTTGTTTCCAACCGGGTTGCACTCCAGAATAAGATCAACGCTGTTAATCCCACACTTAACTTTTGGCAGTCGGAATATTGCATTCTTGGCAATGAAGACAATACGGCTGGAAATGGAAGAGACCTGGGCATTGAATCAGCGTTGTATATAGCAAGAGTTATGCATACCGATCTGGCATTGGCCAATGCAGCATCATGGTGCTGGTGGTTAGCGGTGAGCCCGGCTGATTATAAGGATGGATTGATTTATGTAGCCGATCTATCGGGTAATATGGGCGAATTGGAAGCCACAAAATCAGATGGCCTTATTTACAAGTCTAAAATGCTTTGGGCAGTTGGAAATTATTCACGATTTGTAAGACCAGGGATGAAGCGGGTTAGTGCTGCACTCGACAGTTACTCAAACGCCGAAGACGCAGCAAAAAATTTAATGATCTCAACATACAAAGATGAGGTCAATAAACAGGTTGTTATTGTTATCATCAATATGACTACGGCAGCTCAAAACATTAATCTCACAGGTGTGAACTTTGTTTCAGGGTCAGTAAAGTCATATACTACTTCTTATTCGAAAGATCTAAGCGTTTCATCCGTTTCTGATATAACGAAGATCCCTGTAGAAGGAAAGTCAATCGTTACACTGGTAGGCAACTACCAGTAATTTAATCACCCGTGCAAAATAAAAAAGCCCGTCCGGTAATTGCCAGATGGGCTTATAATGCAAACATTGCTTTAATAACTTTTACCCTTTATCTCCCTTAACAATTGTTATTTAAAATAATTTCTTATATGTTCTTCCGAAATATTAACCCCGGGCGCAAACGCTGCACTGTTCATATATTTCAACAAGCTGTATCTTAATTGCTTTGCCTGTGGCCGTTTGTCCAGGTGCGAGATAATATCAATACTGCAAAAAACCAGGCGACCCGTTTTCAGTTTTGCTTCAAACAAATTGGTAAGGCTTTGATTTCGCACAAAATTATCAATGACCCGTACGATAATTGCTTCATCTGGCAACGTACCGGCATTAAGCGTTTTGCTTTTTATTGTCAGATCCCACCACTGCCAGTTGCTATAGTAATCTGTTGGGAAATTATTTAATGCTTTATGCTTTTCTTTAATTAACAAGCCCATGGTGCCGGGTTGATCAGGAAAATGGACAGGGCTCCAGAAAACAGGAACAAACTTCCCTGTAATCCCTTTTAACGTATCAGGCGAAGGGCACAACAATACTTTGCGTCCTTTTTGTAAAGCAGGCAAAGCCTCCTCTAAAGAGCCTGTAATTAGCACATCTCCCTCCTCCCCTGTAAGCGCACCAGGGTAAACCCAAATGCTCCATTGATTTTGGTAAGTCGTTCCTTTTACAGATAATTCAATGGTCAACTTCTTTGCCGATGATACCTGCTTCAAATCAAATTTTAATTCTCCTACCGGCAAACAATTGCCAATGACATACTCTTTTTTTCCAAAGGTGCCGGTACCTAATACCGCTTTATTATCGTCAACAATTTCCCAAACTACTTCTGCATTAAGGGGTTTATAAAAATTGGCCAGTTCAACGCCGGCTGTAAATATTTCATTACTGGTATAAACAGCCTTTGGATAGCGAATAAGCGGCGTTAGTTCGCTGTTGTATTGACGAAATTCTTTTGCGGTCACCAACCCTTTGCTTTGCCAGAATGCATTGAGTAATCCTACCAGCGCGGTCCCCTGGCCGGGAAAATCCTGCAACTGTAAAAGATGAAATCCATCAAATCCTTTTGTCTTCAGCGCTCTTTCAATTTCTTCCTTGTATAACAGGGTCGCCAACTTGCCCGATGCATTCAGAAATGAGGAGGCCATTGGCAAAAGCCCCTTTTTTTGTACATCATTTCTAACGGCTATAAAATTCAGCGGCAAAAGATTTCCCTTATACTTTTCAATTTCTTTTATAGCAGGATAAACTGAATATTGCCCAATTTCATGAGAAATAAGCGGCACCTTAAGATCAGCAACAGCCTGACTGAAATCTTTTGAAAAACCGGGCGCTTCATCATTAAATACACCCTGTCCGCGCACCCATCCTTTTTTTGTCCACTGGGTCACATAATAATCATCCTGCGGTTGCGGGTTACCGGTTATTTCTTTTTGAAAGGTGAACGTGGTGGTGCTGTAAAGATGTCGTTTATCTTTTTGTTTCAAATTCCCCACCATGTCATTCAGCTTATTAAAGTCGCCCTCCAGCTCATTGCCCAAACTCAAAAACAAAAATGAAGGATGATTGCCGTATGCTTCCAGGATGCGTTCGGCTTCCCTATGCAGATAATTAAATGCGGCCGTATCATAGCCTGCCTTTAAATTCCAATGCGGCAATTCCACCTGGAAATAAAAGCCCAACTCGTCCGCTGCCGTGAAAGCCGCTTTTGGCGGGCACCAGCTATGAAACCGTAACAAATTCAAGCCATATTCCTTGGCCTTCTTAATAAGTGTGCGCCATTCATCTACCTGCATGGGCGGATAGCCTTTCAACGGAAAGATGATGCATTCAAGATTGCCCCTGACAAAAATTTGGTTATCATTTAAAAACAAATCGCCCTCTTTTGTCTTCAACTCCCTGATGCCAAATTTTGTGATAATGGTATCTGTGCCGCTATCAGATTGCAGCGTTGTTACCAAATGATACAACTTTGGTGTAAACTCACTCCACGTAATTACTTTGTCTGCAAATGAAATGTTACCGGTAATTTCCGCCTGTGCATACCCTCCATTAGAAAAAGAAGAAGACCATTTCTTACCCGTTTGCGGGTCAATCACAAAGGATTGCAGTTTTACATTTTTATCGCTTACATCATTTAAGCGATAACGAACTTCCAGTTTTTTGTTTTGCAGGCCAGGAAACACATTAACGCTGCTGACAGCTTTTTTTGGTTTTGCCACCAATGATACACTTCCTAATATGCCGTTCCATTTTATTTGTGTGTGATTGGTATATGCATGCGCCATTGGACTGCTTTCCACTGATGGGTATTGATGCGCATAGATATTGATACCAGGGTAAATATTGGAATTGTCAATACAGATAGTGATCGTTTGCTTCTTGCCAGGGACAATATATTCGGTAAGATCAAACTCATGCGGCACCACCAGACTTTCTCCATTTACTTTCACTTGCTTATCATCAATCCAAACAGTTGAATTCCACAATACCCTTTCCAGTATCAATTTTATTTGTTTCGATTGCCATCCCGGAGGTACACTAAATGTTTTACTATAATAAGCTTTTCCAACATATTGTACTTTCCTGGCCAGGTGCGCCAACGTAGCAATATGTAAAGTGGGTTCAATTTTATTAGCATACCCGATCCCGGCATCGTCTAATGTACCCGGAAGGGTTATTGTATATTCTTTTTTATCAAAAGAATCGAGTTTTACCTGCCAATGACCATTCAACGATTGCTCTTGCGCTATGCCATTGTGGTAGCTTAACAAAACACCTATAACAATAAAAAAATACTTTATAATGGCTGTATTCATCGTTAGTCCTGATTGTCAGTTTATGAAAATTGTATGCTAAGTTCAGGGGAAATAAGGTTATGAAAATGGCTTTACTTACGGAAATGATGGACAATTTTATTGACTGGTTTATTTCCCTTTATTTTGCCAAAAGCAGTGAAGAGCAGTTGGTTCAAAAGTTGATTGCTGATGTTTATTATTAATTTCTCAAAGTTAATTCAGGTATGCGCCCAGGTAAACTTATATCAATTCTTTCTTTGTTTCTGTGTGTTGTTATTCCTTTTTGTCTGAAAGCCGATACGGTTAAGATCGTACACCTGAAAACGGAATATACAGAAATGCCCCTGGGTATTGATGTAATACATCCCCGGTTCAGTTGGCAAATGAAAGCGGAGGAGCGGGGATCTTATCAGACAGCTTATCAAATTACCGTTATAGATGAAGCCAACCTGGAAGTATGGAATTCGGGGAAGATGCAGGAAGGTATCTCCTTAAATATCCGCTATGCGGGATTACCATTAAAACCGCGCACCCGTTATACCTGGAAAGTGATGGTATGGGACCAACATCAAAAGGAACATACAGCGCAATCCTGGTTCGAGACCGGACTACTGCATACCGATCCGCTTCTTTCAGCCTGGAATGGCGCGCGCTGGATAGGCGGCGGAAATAAGGACATGGTGTTATATTCTTCCTATCTTCCTGTTTTTAAGCTCAGCTTTTCTTTGCAGCTCGATAAATTGTCAGGTACTACCAGGGCCGGTTTTATTTACGGCGCCAATGATTCCCGTTTAATGGATAAAAACAAAAACCTGTACAGGCTGCAAAGCCCCAAAGACAGTTCATTTATTTTAATTGAATTGAACCTTACTACCCTGCAATCAAAAGGTGCTGCTACATTACATGTTTATAGAAGCGGCTATGCGCCAAAAGACACCAGGAACATTCCGTTCAAAAGTTTCTCCATTCCGGCATCGCTTGTAAACAAAGAAAATAAATACGAGGTTCATACCATTTACCTGTCTTCGGTTTTGGGCGATACCTACATTTATATGGATGGAACAGAAAAAGAAAACGCGATCGGCAGGGTTAATCTTAATCCCCTGGGACAAGGTGGCGACTTTATCGCTTACCCGGTAGTTGGCGACATTGGTTTTTCCCTTCCTGCAGGTCAGACTGCTATTTTCTCAAACATACAAATCCGCAATTACCGCAGCCCTTCGAATATTTTGTATTCCCAGGATTCCAGTTCTCAGATTACAGGCAAAGGCGAACCTTCCTTTGTAACGATCAACCCCAGCCGCAACTCATTGCCCATGCTGCGTAAGCCATTTTCAACCAGCGACCACCCAATAGCGAAAGCTCGTTTATATGCAACCTCCAGGGGAGTTTATGAAATGTACATCAATGGGAAACGAATAGGAAATGATTACTTCAATCCGGGATTAACGCAATACAACAAAACACATTTATACCAGACATACGATGTTACCAAAGAAGTAATAACTGGAAAGAATGTTATTGGCGCTATTCTGGCGGAAGGCTGGTGGAGCGGTGGCAGTACATATATGGGAGAATTCTGGAATTTCTTTGGAGACAGGCAATCCTTACTGGCACAACTTGTTATTACCTATACCGATGGAAAAGAAGAGATAATAACAACTGAGCCGGATACCTGGACCTATTATAACAATGGGCCGGTGGTGTATGGCAGTTTCTTTCAGGGAGAAGTGTACGATGCAACCAAAGAACCGCTCATAGCAGGATGGAATACTGCCAACTTCGACGATTCGCATTGGAGCAAACCTGTAGAAGTTACTTTAGACAATCATATCAGCAAGGATGAAAGGAACAAAGCTTTCAATATGCCAATGGTAGACGATTACAGGAACCTGGCTATGGTGGGACAGTTCGGCCAGACGGTAAAGAAGGTAAAAGAGATTACAGCCATTTCTGCAAAAGAAGTACGTCCCGGTGTATATGTGTATGATATGGGACAAAATATAGCGGGCGTTCCCAAAGTGAATTTGAAAGATATGAAACCGGGCAGCATGATAATGTTACGTTTTGCTGAGGTGAAATATCCTGATCTGCCGGAATACAAAGACCATGCGGGCATGATCATGCTTGAAAATATCCGTGCAGCAATGTCTAAAGATATTTACGTGGCAAAGGGCGGCGATGAAACAATAAACCCGCGGTTTACCTATCATGGCTATCGTTATGTAGAGGTAACAGGCATACCCAGGGCCTTACCATTGGAAGCAGTTAAAGGGGAAGTGTTAAGTTCTGTTCATGCGCTATCATCAAAATATGAAACTTCATCTCCTGAAGTAAATAAACTTTGGGAAAATATCACCTGGTCTACCCTGGCGAATTTTATGTCTATACCAACGGACTGCCCGCAAAGAAATGAGCGGTTGGGCTGGAGCGGAGACATCTCGGTCTTCTCCCGAACAGCAACTTATCTGGCAGATGTTCCGCAATTTTTTAGAAGGCATATGCTGGCAATGAGAGATGTGCAAAGAGAAGACGGCCGATTTACGGATGTTGCGCCCCTCGGTGGCGGTTTTGGCGGCGTATTGTGGGGAAGCGCGGGGATCACTGTGGCGTGGGAAAGCTATCAACAGTATGGCGATAAAGACCTGCTGGCAGAACATTATGAAGCGATGAAGAGATACATCCGGTTCCTTGTTCAGGATATTGATCCACAAACAGGCGTACTGTATGAAAAAGAACGGAAAGTATGGTCAAGCCTTGGTGATTGGTTAAGCCTGGAATATGAAAAAAGCGAGAAGGCGCTGCTATGGGAATCTTACTTTATTTATGACCTGGAACAAATGGCCAAAATAGCATCTATCCTCGGTAATAAGCAGGATGAAGAATGGTTTACCAAACTCAGTAAAGAAAGAAAATATTTTTTCAATAAAACCTTTGTGGATAGTAAGACCGGGAAAACTATTTTCCGGGGCAAACCTATTGACACGCAAACATCCTATGTGCTTCCTCTGCAATTCAACCTGTTCAATGAGGAGAACCGGCCCGCAGCCGGCAGGAACCTTGCGGCAACTATTAAACGGGAAAACAAAGCAGATGATGGTACGGTTTGCCCACCCTATTCACTCATGACCGGTTTTATTGGCACCGCCTGGATCAATGAAGTGCTATCTGAAAACGGATATACAGATCTCGCCTACCGATTGCTGTACCAAACGTCGTACCCATCGTGGTTATACCCGGTAAAGCAGGGCGCTACAACTATCTGGGAACGGTTAAATTCATATACGCATATAAATGGTTTTGGTGGCAATAACCGGATGAATTCATTCAATCATTATTCTTTTGGAGCGGTGGGCGCCTGGATGTATAGTCGTTCTCTGGGTATTAGCAGGGATGAGAACAACCCGGCATTCAGGCATTTCATTTTAATGCCGGAACCTGATCCTACCAAAAAAATGAGGTATGCAAAAGGATATTATGACGCTATGTATGGGACAATTGAAAGCAGTTGGAAGATAAAAGAACAAGAAACTATGTATCATTTTACCATACCTGCCAATTCTTCTGCCACCCTTTACCTGCATGCAGCTTCCCTAAATCATATTCTGGAACAGGATAAAGCATTGCAGCATTCCAAAGGTGTAAAATACGTGGGAATGCATAAAGGGAAATATGCTTTTGAATTACAATCAGGAAACTATAGCATCCAGGTAAGGAAATAATATTCTTAATTCACTCACCGCCTTAACCAGGGACGCGCAGTTTTCACAGAGTGGTTTTGGTCCGGGCTGCTATTTTTCGTCGGTTGTTGCAATCAATTTAAATACCTTACCTGTAGTGCCCTGGGGACCAGGCGTGGAAGAAACGGTGACATATATTTCACCATCATCGTCCTGTCCAAATCCTCTCAGGTAATAACCTATATCATCTGAATTGCTTTTTAGCGATACTTCGTCATATGACCACGAACTTCCTTCAGGCCTTGCTATAAAAAGTTCTCCATTGGGAGTTGTGGGCGTTTGAGAAAAGCTACCAAAAACATATTTGCCCTGCCAGCTTTTAATTTCATTGCCGCGATACACATATCCTCCTATGATTGTGGTTGCTTTGCCACCCTGGGGATTTTGCCAGTTGTTGAGTTCCAATACCGGATCGATGAATGCCTTGCCTCTATCATCTACAGAAGGACATGATGCTAATTCCTTTGAACTGTCGGCTGTACTGAAGCACCCTTTGCCTTCTTTTATATTCCATCCATAATTACCGCCTTTTGATAAAACATTTACTTCTTCTCTTAAAACCTGGCCGGCATCAGCAACAATTAGCTGGTGTTCGCCTCCCATATCGAATGACATGCGGTAAGGATTTCGAAATCCAAATGCAAAGATCTCATCTCTACCCGGTTTACCTACAAACGGATTACTGGCTGGTATGCTATAAGGGGTTCCTCCATCTACATCAATACGTAAGATCTTACCCAAAAAATTTGCTTCAATATTTTGTGCATTGCCACCGCCATTAATAAGGTACCAGTCATCAACATGTCCCGGCCCGGTATCATTGGCCCGGCCACCATCACCAATAGAAATATACAGGAAGTCGTCAAGCCCGAAAACCAGCGTTCCGCCATTGTGATTGGATTGCGGATCATCCCATTCCAGAATAATTCTTTCCGAGTTCATGTCTGCCCGCTGTGTTTCCAGGGAAACGGTGAATTCAGAAATACGGCTGAGGTTATTCCAGGATGCGCCAGGAACAGGTCCGCCGGCGCGCGGCGGCGCCTGGTAATAAACAAACAAACGGCCATTGGTTTTAAAGTCCTCGTGAAGTGCAATGCCCAGCAAGCCACGTTCGTCATAGGCCGGATTAAGTGTTACCAGCTTACTGCTTAGGTCCAGTAAAGGGGTGGGCCGCTTGTACCCATTTCCATCAACTACCCATACTTTTCCCACCTGGTCAACTACATACAAGCGTTCGCTATGGTGCGTAGTAACTACCTGTATGGGCGATACAAAATCTTCAGCTATCAGTTGCAGATCAACTGCATTCAGGTTGGGTTCATGATGCTTTTGACATCCCTGCAATACGAGCATGCCTAACAATACTACGGTTCCCAGTACAGTAAATGCAGGAATCGAACGGCTGGATCTTTTTGATTGATTAATTCTCATAATACGTCAATTTAAAAAGTTAAAATAGTTCAGACGAACGGTTAAGGATTCATACTACGCCAATGGATGAATTCTGGAACGCGGATAAGAATTACTACGTAAAAAATGTTCTTCTCTCTTTACTCAAAAAATAAGGCCGGCAAAAAATGGTTTATAGCATACATTAATTAATCAACAACCAAATGAAAACACCCATGCGTAAAACAGGTAACTTATTTAGAAAGAATCAGAGCGTATTGGCCGCATCCCTTTTACTCGCTTCATTGTACTCCTGTAAGAAAGGAGTTTTGGAACCGACCACTGAAATATTATCAAACAATACACTTACTAATACAGTTTCAGCCAGTTCAATTGCCCCTCTTTTATACCAGGAGAATGCAGATGGAACAAGTGTCTTTGGCACCTATGTAAAAAAACAAACGTTGACCACCTATGGTGTTACAGCTTCTACTACCAAATTTTACAACGGCACCAAATCGGCCCGCTTTGAATTAAGAGATACAGATCCAGAGGTTCAGAGTGGTTCAAGAGCTGAAATAAGTTTTCCCGACGCAACAAACCTTAACCGCTGGTATGCTTATGCTTTATATGCACCCGCCGATCAGTATAAGATAGATGCTGATGACGATGTTATCAGCCAGTGGCACCAGGGCGGCGGCGCTACACCGGCGCTTTGCCTGCGCGTAAAAAACGACCGCATTTATTTAAGAGTGCTCGGAACCTGGATCGATCTGGGCGTTTTTGAAAAAGACAAATGGCGCGCCTATGTAATGCACGTAAATCACTCGGCCGGTTCCGATGGATTAATTGAGTTATGGCGTGATGGTGTGAAGATCCTGAATCGTTCGGGCGCTAATATGTATAGCATTACCGGCGATTATCATGCGCCAAACTGGAAACTGGGCATTTACAAATCTGACTGGAATGGCACCGGCACTACTGCCTCTACCGTGCGAGTGCTTTATTTCGATGACATAAAGCTGGGCAACGAATTCGCCACTTATAATGATATGGTGCCTGTTCCTAACGACAATTTGCTAACCAAACCAACAGATAGCACTTCTACAACAACACCTCCTGTAACCGCTGCACAGAGCGTTGTGAGCTTTAAGCTCATCAACGCGGCTACAGAAAAAGAAGTACTGACTATAACAAATGGGCAAACCATAAGCCTTAACGCGCTTAAGCTTTCTAAAGTAAACATCAGCGCAGTTACCTCTGCTTCAGATGTAGGAAGTGTAAAGTTTCAATTAAGCGGTAAGCAAAGCAAAACCTATACAGATGACAAGGCCCCCTTTGCATTGCATGGTGATAGTGGAAGCGGTAATTTCTATTATGGCAACTGGGCCCCTCCTGCACTGGGCATCTATACGTTAAAAGCTACCCCTTACACTTCTGATGGTGCAAATGGTACAGCAGGTACTTCTCAAACAATAACGTTCACTATAGTTAAATAGCAGGGCTATTATTAATGGCAAAAGGCGGTTCCGTTGATAGCGTGAACTGCCTTTTTATTTGAGCACTTTTTTCCTTTTCCCGAGTACCTACCATTTTATTGTATTATCATGACCTTTGATTTCATAGTGCCCTAAACTCTTTGCAGCTTTGATCTTCTCCGCTGCTTTTCTCGATACACATTTTCATAGCCATAGCCGTAACTGTAACCATACATACCCTTCAAAATGCCTCTCGACCTGATGCCGTTGAATACGATATGAGGATTTTTTAATGCCCTGAATTTATTATTACTGTCAAGTATTTGCACCATTGCTTTGGGCGTACGGCCGTGCCGGATAACAAACAGGGTAAGATCGCAGTAATCAGAGAAAACATATGATTCAGAAACCGGATCAATAGGAGAAGCATCTAAAATAATGTAATCGAAACGAGGGCTGAGAAACGTCAACAGGTTGTTCAATCTCCCGCTTAAAATAAGTTCTCTTGAATTATCTTCTCCCCTGCCTGCCCCAACGACGTATAAATTTTCGTCCATGGTATCGGCAACGATCTCTTCAGGTAGTTTTTTTCCTTCGAGGAACTCAGCTACACCTGCAATATGGGCCACTCCCAATATGGAAGATGCTTTAGGTTTACGGATATCCAGGTCAACCAGCACTACTTTTTTTCCGGCCAACGCCAGGCTTTTGGCCAGGCTGGTGCTTATATAGGTTTTTCCTTCAGATGAAATACTGGAGGTAACCAGGATCCTTTTTACATTGATCTCTTTTTGCCGGCCAATCAATCCAATAGCAGCGCGCAGGTGCCGGAACTGTTCGGCAACAACAGAAACTTTGGAACCGGTCTTTAACAACGATTCCTTTTTTCTGTTCGCTGAAATTTCAGCAATAATGGGCGTCACGGTAAGTGATTCCAGTTCCGACCGGAATAAGACCTTTTTGTTCAGCATTTCGCGGGCCGAAACCAACCCGATGGCCAACCCTATTGAACAGGCTAAAACTGCCAGGTAAACAAGCGTTTTTTTGGGACTTACAGGGTCCGGGGAAGATCTGGCCATATCAACGATCTTGCTGTCTGAAACGGCTGATGAACTGGCAAGCGCAGTCTGCTCCCGCTTTTCCAGTAAATAATTATAAATGCTGGTCTTTATGCCCTGTTCACGACTGATGTTCATCAACTCCCGTTCCTTTTTAGGGATCGTACGCAACATGGAGTTATAACTACCGGTAATAGACGCCAGATCTTTCTTACTGGCATCCAGATTGATCCGGTGCGATCGTAGTTTTTCCAGGATCAACGGGCGGGTCTGTTCAATTTCTTTGGCCACCTCAATAGCAAAAGGATTGTTTTCGGCGGTGGATTTCATCATCTTCTCATATTCTACCTTGGCGTTATACATCCTTTGCATCAGCTCACCCAACACCGGATCGGAGATACCGAGTGTTGCAGGCACAACATCTCCTTTATTTTCGTTTGATTTTACATACCGTTCCATTTCTTCCAACGCCGCCAGTTGCATACTTAGATCAGCCATTTTCCGGTCATTGCTCCCAACATTTTCAAGATACTGTTTGCTCTGCTCGCCCAGGTCCACGATCCCTTTATCAGTCCTGAACGACTGTACAGTTCGTTCTATAGAGTCAAGTTCCTTTTCAACTTTTGACAGGCGGGTTTCAATAAATGTGAGCGTATTGGCTGCTGCTCCTTCTTTTTCTTCAATCGATAACAGGTTATAGGCAATCAGTAGTTTGTTTAAGATATCTTCTCCCCGTTCGGGCACTTCATCGCGCAGGGTAAGGTTAATAGTTGTTGACAGCTTACTGGATGATTTCACCTGGAGGTTGCTGATAATGGCGGGCGCCCTGTTTTTGGGTTTGTACAAGCGGAAAAACAGCGGAGCTACAACCGTATCTGATTGCCTGTTGTTGTTCTCAAATTTCAATTCGCCATACGGCGTAGCGCACCAGGTATTAATTGGATAGGCATTATTGTCAATGATCACCTCCTTCACTTTTTGCTTAATTAAACCATTGAACTCGCCCGCATTATTGTTTGAAAAATAATTAACAGAAAAAGGCACATCAACTTCACCAGTCTCCTTCAATTCATCGGGTTTTCTGGCGGTTATGGTTATTGGAGAACTGGTATAAGCAGAAGTAACATTTATTTTTCTTTTTTTAAAATCCGGCGCTTCAAAAACAGGGGCGTATAAATGAAGTTGTTCCACCACTTTCTCCATCAGTTTCCTGGAATGAATAACTTCCATTTCATTTTCAACAATATTCTTTATGGGATAAATTTGCAGCGCTTCCTGCACACCTGATTCATCCACGCCCTTTTTTTCATCTTTAACCATTATAGTGGCGTAAGTTTCATAAACAGGCGTAGCATAATAGGTAAGGTAAGCCCAGGCGCCTGCCAGTGCAAACACAATCAGCATCAGGAATAAAGGCCAGTATGGCAGGTACCAATTGATGGCAACTGAAACAAAATTCATCTCATTGCCTGTTTTCTTATTAGTTATCATAACTACCTGGTTAAACGATCAACAATCACAGCGGTCAGCGTAGGGCGGTTTAGCAATTGACGAGGAAATAAAATGATCAACAGTTTCCTTTGCTCCTGTTATTGATCACTTCTATATGTGACTTAGGTATTTCGGCCAGCATTGCATAGCCAAGAGAAGGCAATAACACCCTGATGGTTTTATCCATCACCTCCGTTACCCGGCCTTCCTGCTCCACAAATAATCCGTATTTTATTCGTACGGTGTCATTTACTTCAACAGCTATTTTTTCCAACCTAACGTTACTATGGTCAAACAGGAAATTTTTGATCAACTCAATTTCCGAGTCGCGAATTAAGGCAGGCTTACCCTTCCAGTTCACATAATTAAGAACGCCATCCGTTTGCAATACACTTATATTCTCTTTTTGACTTACCCTTACAAAGACATAAGAAGTGAACAACGGTTCATACACAATTTTTTTACGGTCGCTCCATTGCTTTAGCACTCGGTTGAGCGGACAATAGTTCTCAATTTCTTTACGGGCTAACAAGTTGGCAACCTTTTTCTCCCACTTGGCATGGGTATATACAGCATACCATTTCTTTATTGGTTCCATAAATAAAATTTAATTGTCATTGGGCCTAAATAGCGAGGCGCAAACTGAAATTCTTTCCTGGCGGGCAAAAGGCTACGCCTACCATAATCCCATTGTAACTGGATTAAGCTAAACAGCCTACGATCATCACTATCATTAAATGAATAGTGAAAACAGCATGATTAATAGATTAGTAAAAATTGGAACGAAAGAAGAATGGCTCAGGCTCCCCTGTACGGTTAATACTTATGCCTTTTAATCGAAATTTCCATTCTTTGCAGATAAGGCTCCTCGGAGGTAAGGCTTCGCCTATCAAAATCCCATCATAAGCAGGATTTAGATAGCATGCTAACGCTATTCTATTCTATGGGATAATGGATAGCAACAACACTAATAATGGAAATCTACAATATGGATAATGGATAGAAGAGAAATACGCAGGAAGAAAGAATGCAAAAAGTAAACCCGGTTATTATTTCAGATATTCAGGAGCTTCTTTTACAAGGAATTTTTACCTGCTCAACAGGACCGCATAGCTGTATTACATTTAAATACTAACACTATACCTTGATTCTTATTTGAATTTAAATTGATTATCCAATGCTCCAGGCAAAAAATCAAAGCTTAATCCCGGAAATGTTTTGTGTAAAATATTCAACAATTTAATAATAGCATACCACGATCACAAGCAAGTGAATTTTAGAACTTACGGTAATCATTTAGCGCATTTAGAGAAAAATGGCATCGATGTTGCCTGTTTGAATCCTTTTTATTTATTGTTTCAGCTTGCATAACTTTTCCAACTAAAACTTTAAAGGTATTAAATACCAATATTCTAGGTGCTTTCATTATTTTTTTTAGGGTTTTGAAAGAGTATAACAGAACGTGCACCTGCAGTTATTGTTTCATCGGGTTTATAAATAGTTCCTTCAGGAGTAATTTTATCTTTTGTTGTATTGATCACTTCTACCCATGTTTCACCATATTTTGCCTGCGGTAATTTAAACTGAACCGGCGCCGCATCCCCATTAAAAATCATATAAAAATTATCATCCATTATCTTTTCTCCCTTTGGTCCTGTCATACCGAGATCCTGACCAGTGAGGAATATGGCCAGCGATTTGGCGAATGCTTCATGTGAATTTTGTAAAATCTCCTTCCCGTCGGGTGAAAACCACTCAATATCTTTTAAATTGATCTCCTTGATCAAACGTCCTTTAAACCACCTGCGACGACAAAAAACAGGATGATTTTTACGCCAATGAATGAGCTGCCGGGCAAAATGAAGCAGGCTCGTATCTGCTTTTTGCCAATTGATCCATGAAATTTCATTATCCTGGCAGTACGTATTGTTATTTCCATTTTTGGTTTGGCTGATCTCATCACCGCTTCGTAACATAGGCACCCCTTGCGATAGCATAAGGGTTGTTAAAAAGTTCCTTTTTTGTTGCGCCCGCAAATTATTTATTCCTTCATCATCCGTATGTCCTTCTACTCCGCAATTCCAGGACCTGTTGTAATCTTCCCCGTCCCTGTTCTCTTCCTTATTTTCATGATTGTGCTTTTCATTATAAGACACCAGGTCATTTAGCGTAAAACCGTCGTGGGCAGTAATGAAATTGATACTGGCGGTAGGAAAACGGTAGTCGCTTTTATACAGATCGGCACTTCCTGTAAATCGTTCGGCAAATTCAGTCAACATACTTTCTGCTCCCCGCCAGTAATCGCGCATACAGTCACGGTATTTACCATTCCATTCGGCCCAGCCTGGGGGAAATTTGCCTACCTGGTATCCGCCTTCACCTATATCCCAGGGTTCGGCAATGAGTTTAACCTGCGATATAACCGGGTCCTGGTAAATAATTTCAAAAAAGGCGCTTAACCGGTTTACATCGTGTAACTCTCGGGCTAAAGTAGCTGCCAGATCGAATCTAAATCCATCTACATGCATTTCAATGATCCAGTAGCGCAGGCTATCCATGATCAATCGCAATACCCCCGGCAAATATGCGTTAAGCGTATTGCCGGTACCGGTATAGTCCATATAATACCGTTTATCCTCTGTAAGCCGGTAATACGCTTCATTATCAATTCCTTTAAAAGACAAGGTAGGCCCCATATGGTTACCTTCCGCCGTATGATTGTATACAACATCGAGTATGACTTCAATGCCCGCTTTGTGCAGTTCTTTTACCATATTCTTGAATTCCGTAACCTGCTCACCTTTTACGCCGCTGGCCGAATAGCGAACATCGGGTGCAAAAAAGCCTATGGTATTGTACCCCCAGAAATTGGTAAGCCCGGCTTCAACAAGGTGCCGGTCGGCTACAAAATGATGCACCGGCATGAGCTCAACGGCAGTAATACCCAGTTTTTTCAAATAATCTATTGTAGCAGGGTGAGCCAGTCCCGCATACGTTCCCCGTAATTCTTCCGGTATATCGGGATTGAGTTTTGTAAACTCCTTTACATGCACTTCGTATATTATTGACTGGTCATAAGGGATCTTGGGCGCCTCATCGTTTTCCCAATCAAAATACGGATCAATAACAACTGACCTCGGCACGTAGGGGGCACTGTTGGCTGCGCTAAAACTCAAGTCCAGGAATGGATCACCGACCTTATACCCAAATACAGCATCGTGCCATTCTATGATGCCTGAAATAGCTTTTGCATAAGGATCAAACAATAGTTTATGGGGATTGAACCGGTAACCGTTTTGCGGGTCATACACGCCATTTACCCGGTAACCATATAATTGGCCCGGCTTCACATCTGCGAGATACACATGCCAGATATGATGCTCTCTTTCTTTAAGTTTTATTTTCAGGAATTCAGTTTCACTATCCAGGTTTTCAAATAAACACAACTCTATTTCTTCGGCCTGCTCGCTATATATAGAAAAATTGACCCCCTGTCCATCGTAGGTTGCGCCCAGCGGGAAAGCTTTCCCGGGGTAAATACCTGAAACCACACTACCCGGTACCGGGTAGGTGGTAGAATTTTTTTCCGTAATCATACATTATTTATTTTGTTTCCCCGGTCAGTAGTGCAACCGGTAAATCACTACATACAGTGCTCAACGGTAAGCTATTTTCAACTGAGATCGTTTCTCCTGTAAATTCATTTCTCCAGCTTACAGGAGAATTGGCAGGCCGCAATAAATGAACATTCGCCAATGCTTCTTTTCCTTTAGCTG
Source organism: Niastella caeni (assembly GCF_004834005.1). Classification (GTDB taxonomy): domain Bacteria; phylum Bacteroidota; class Bacteroidia; order Chitinophagales; family Chitinophagaceae; genus Niastella; species Niastella caeni. The sequence continues at coordinate 633,072 of NZ_STFF01000002.1, read as the reverse complement.
ACAAAATAGTATCTGATACCGGCGCTGCAACCAACGCCCATTGGTTTTCATACTGCCGGGTAAATGCTATTATACCACAGTCAACAGAAGCATATAAAGGTATATAGTTGCCTAGCAGAAAAAGGGATGCCATCCTGTTCCGGCATTGCAATGCTTTCCATGTAACATATAATTTTTCCAGTCCTTCCCTTCTCTTTCCGGAGATATATTTTAACACGCCGGCAATGCCATTTTTCTCAAGTGCTTTCAGTTCCTGTAAATACTTCTTTCGTGTAACAAAATCTACCGGGCTACGATTATCCGGATCAACATAACTGGTATTCCACAATTCACTGCCCTGGTATATATCAGGCACCCCCGGCGCCGCAATCTTTATCAGCACCTGGGTAAGCGAAAAAACATCCGCGCATATGAGTGTGGATTCAAAAAACGGCAGGAAGCTGTTTAGAAAATCATGCCGGGAAGACAAAATATTTTCAATAAACCCACACCCTGCTTCTTCATACGTTTCATCAGGCGTTTGCCAGTTGGTATATAATTTAGCTTCCCTCACCGATTTAATGAAATATGCTTTTAACCGCGTTATATATTCCTCCGTCACCTTTCCATCGGCAGGGAAACCGGCAATAAGCGATTGATAAATAAAATATTCATCCTGCAAGCCAGGCGCCGGCTGCTCATTTACTATTAGTTTATATTTTTCGTTGATCACCCGCCAATATTCAACCTGTTGCTGCCAATATTGCGGGAACCAGGTAAGTGCGTTCACGCGAATGCGACCATCTTCTCCCCGCTTGGTATCGTGGGAGGAAGTAGCATTTAATGTAAATGGATATTCCTGCTGCCGCTGTAGTATCCATTGATGAAATTGATTTACTGAATAGTTGCTTATCTGCGGCGTATCGCCCACTTCATTATGTCCTAACAGGGCGTTATAAACATAAAAGGTGGTATCTTCTACGCCTTTGGCCATCAACGGACCGGTAAATTGCATCAGGCGTTTTTGAAAAACAAGCCGCCGGTTATTTATTTCGGGATCATTTTCCTCAACCTGCCATACTGAATACAGGCAACACAATTCTTTTTGCAAAGCAGGTTCTTTTTGACCAGCTTCTTCTATTGCCTGGCCGATCATTTCCAGAGAGTGCGGTTCGGGCGATTGCTCTTCCGGATACAACCGGTATACAGGTAGGCAACTCATAAATACCCCAAGCGCCTGTTTCATGGCATCTGGTTTAATAGTGCCCGGAACCAATTGCAATGCATATAAACTTCGTACCAGGTTATCCCATTCGCCCCCCATATAGGTTTGTAAAAAATGCCACTTCTTTTCAAAAGTAATTTTCTGATAATCGTTCTGTTCGGGAAACAGTGAATGATAATATGCCACCAGCTCTTTTGCGCCTTTTGTATTGGTCAATAACCAACTGATCTGCGAAGTGAAATCGTAACCGGTTGTTCCCTGCACTGGCCAGCGGGCGGGTAATTTTTCCTGCTGCTCCAGAATTTTTTCAACGATTATATAGCAATCATCACCAAACAAATGTCGAAGCCTGTTTAAATAAATACCCGGCTCCAGTAGTCCATCAATATGATCGATTCGTAAACCATGGATCAATTTCTGCTCGTACAGGCTTTTCAAAAATTGGTGATACTCATAAAACACTTCCTCATTTGCCATATTGGTAGCAATAAGCTCATTAACGGCAAAGAAGCGGCGATAATTTATTACCCGGTTCGCATCCAACCACCAGCTTAACTGGTAATATTGTTGACGCAATATGGTTTGTAACAGCTGCCGGTTTGAGTTGATCGTTTCCAACAGTTGATTTACCACCAGTACATTCTTTTCATTGGCCAGGAATGAATGTATAACCGATGATTTAATTTCTTTCCAATGAATTAATGACGGGTCGCGTATTGCTGCGGTAAAAAGCTGTTCTAATAATTCTTTAACTTCCTGCGGCGATTTTCCATTGACAGGCACCGCGATTATAGTATCATAAGTACTGATGGAAAGCGGAAATGACTGGCTCCCGTATTTAATGATAAATCCGCCGGGACATAATTCTAATTTAATTTCATTATCGGCAAGGCAACCGGCCAGGGGCTTACCCAAAAACGGCACCATTAACTTACCATACAGGCCTGGATCCGGAAGCTGCCAATCAATATCGAACCAATTGTAGTATTGCGAAAAATTACCTCTTTCCAGCACATCTGCCAACCGTTGATTCGTCATGGCATATACCATATGATTGGGCACCACATCCTGCAACCAGGTCATATTTCTTTTACGCATTTCGCCGTTGATCTGTTGCAATTGTTCTATAGTGCCGATCTCTTCATTTAATACCTGGGAGTCGCACACATCATAGCCATGCATGCTACCAGCAGTTGCTGCAAAAAAGGGGCTTCCATAAATAGTGGTAATACCCAGTTCATGCAGGTATGATAACAGGTCTGCCACCTCCTTAAACGGGAAAGAAGCATTCAATTGTAACCGGTATGTTGATACAGGTATTATCATAAGCTGCCAAATTCATCTGACTGATCGGTTGGTTCAAAAACACATACAGATAAAGGATTAAGCAAAAATGGTTGCCCCGGACGTATTATTGAAGAAGTAAGACTGCCATTGCCACCGAATTGATCGCCGGCTGAATCAATTAACTTTTTGTAGGTATGCGACTGTTCAAAAAGCAAACTTTCCGGTTCTTTACCAAAATTGAGGCAAACGATCAATGACTCCTCATTACCATGCCGTTCAAATTGTAAAACATTATTTTGAATGCGGATGTTCCTTACCGCATCATACCGCCTGAAATTCTGCATGGCTAATTTCTTTTTTCGAAAAGCGATCAGTTGCTGATAGAATATGAATAAGCCAGGCGATTCATTTGTTTTCCAGCTTAATTTCGACTGATTGAATATTTCCTCCGATTGCGGATCGGGCACTTCTCCTTCCCAGTTAAAATGAGCGAATTCCTTTCTGCGGCCCTCGCATAACCGGGCGATCAATTCTTCTTCAGAATGACTGGTAAAGAACAGGAAAGGGTTTTTCTCTCCGTATTCTTCTCCCATAAATAAAAGCGGAATATGGGGTGAAAGCAAAAGGGTTGCAGCGGCGAGCTTAAGGGCCTCGCCCGGCAATGATGCCGAAAGCCTGTCGCCCAGTAACCGGTTACCTACCTGGTCGTGATTTTGAATAAAAGCAACGCACTGGTTATAAGAAACGTTTTTGGGTTCTACCCCAAAGAATCTTTTACGGTGTTGCGAATATTGGCCGGTATACACGTAGGAGCATTGCATGGAGCGGGCCAAATGCTCCAGGCTTCCGAAGTCTTCATAATAACCGGTCAGTTCTCCGGTGAGCACAGCATGTAAGGCATGATGGAACTCATCTACCCATTGCGCATCCATTCCATAGCCGCCTTTTTCAACAGGAGTAACGTAGCGCGGATTATTCAGATCAAGTTCAGCGATCAATATTTTCCTTCGCTGGCTGCGTTGTTCCAGTTGCCGCACCTGTTCGGTCAGCTCTTCCATAATATGTTTAGCGCTGCTGTCGAAGATGGCATGTACCGCATCCAGGCGAAGGCCGTCTATATGGAATTCATCGAGCCACATCAGGGCATTCCGGATATAATAATTGCGGACCCCATCGCACCCCGCGCCGTCAAAATTTATTGAATCGCCCCAATATAACTTGTATTTATCGGTGAAGTATGGAGCAAAGTGATGTAAACAATTTCCTTCCGGTCCAAGATGATTATATACTACATCCAATATTACGGCTATGCCATGCTGATGGGCTGCATTTACCAGTTGTTTCAGATCGGCGGCGCTTCCATATTCGTTATGAATGGCAAAAGGGAAAACGCCATCATATCCCCAGTTATGATGACCGGGAAACTGGGCAATGGGCATAATTTCAATCGCCGTAATACCCAACGTTTGCAGATAATCCAGTTTTGAAATAATTCCCTGAAAATTTCCGGTAGGCGTGAAAGTACCGGTATGCAATTCGTAGATGATCAATTCCGATAATTCAATTCCCTGCCAGTGATCATCCGTCCAGTTAAAATCGGTGCTTACAATGGCGGAAGCACCGTGCACACCATCAGGTTGCCATCGGGAAGCGGGGTCAGGTCGTAGCAATTTGTCATCGAATTTATACCAGTATTGCATACCCGGAGTGGTGTCATCTACTGTTACCTGCCAATAGCCCAACTTTTGTTTTTTCATTGGCCAGGTATCTTCAGGTGCTGCATCTGTAACTACACTAATCGAACTACACATAGGCGCCCAAACTGAAAAGGAACATGTACCATCCTTATTTAATGACGCGCCAACAGGAACGTTTATGTTGATCAAGTTTTTTTATAAATCATTAAAATTGTTATGCCAGCCTGCCTGTTGAGCCGATTGCGGAGTGTGGGGATAATATTCTGCCCCTGAAAAGAGCCCTGCACAAGACCTGCGGTGGCATAAATTTTACATCGATCTCTTTATTAGGAACCTAAAATAACATTATATGGAACCAATGTATAAAACACAAAAGAAGGAAGGTAAAATTGCCAAAACAATTGAAGAACAAACTTCCAAACTGCCATCCGACGTGTTCCTTTGGGTATCGGTAGGCGCCATGACAACCGCATTTATACTTCAACTTGCCCGCCAAAAACACATGAGTTTATTTATTGGCCAGTGGGCAGCTCCCTTCCTCTTATTTGGTATTTATAATAAACTTGTAAAACAACTTGGGCACGACAAAACTGATAAGGAATAGCTATCAATGGGCAATTTGCAATAGGCAATCCTTCGACTTCGCTCAGGAGCAATGGGAGCAATTGGTAATAAAAAAATTACAATGAACAATTTGCAATAAAAAAGACTGCCATCACTGACAGTCTTTTTTGCTTTTACGAAGTTCATTATTTCTTTGCCCGGGTTTTCTTTACTTCTCCTTCAGTTAGGGCGCCCGCTTTATTGCCAAAGCTGTTACGTATATAAGTGAGCACATTAGCGATCTCTTTGTCGGTAAGGTAATTCAATGGCGGCATGGCATTGCTGTATTTTTCACCATCTACATCCTGCTGACTCAACCCTTTTAATACCACATTAATAAGACGCGTTTTGTCGCCCAATACATATTTTGTTTTAATAAGAGGCGGATTGAGATTACCCACTCCTTCCCCATCTACCTGGTGACAGGCCGCACAGTGTTGCATATATACCGCTTTACCTGCACTCATAGTTGCATTTGTAGCAGATGATACTTTGGCCACAGCTATAGGCGTTGCAGGCGTTTTTGTTTTGGCAACAACCGTTGAGGGCTTTTTAGCCAATGCAGCTTTTGTAGCAACTGGCTTTGTTACCGCTGTTTTTGTTACACTACTTTTTTGATCATAAGATATTTTGAAGATAGTACCATTCTTGTCATCGGTAACATACAGAGAACCGTCGGGGCCTTGTGCCAGTCCGCAGGGACGATGATCAGCACGGCCATTGGCGGTTTTTTCGGGAGAACCGGAAAAGTTATCGGCAAACACTTCCCAGTCACCGGCAGGTATTCCATTTTTAAAAGGTTGAAACACTACAAAATAACCAGCCTGTGGTTCAGGCGCACGGTTCCATGATCCGTGAAAAGCAATAAAGGCTCCATTCCTGTATTTTTCAGGAAACTGCTTACCCGTATAAAACAACAAAGCATTGGGGGCCATGTGGGCTGGATAGGCAGCAGCCGGATCAATGTATTCAGCGCTTCCCTCTTTTTTGCCATCACCACCATATTCAGGGGCCTGTATTTTCTTTTTTTGAAAACGATCATAATAAATAAAAGGCCAGCCGGCGTTATCTCCCTTGTTTAAAGCATACATACATTCTGCCGGCAGTTCGGCATTGTCTTTTGTTGTATACATGTCGGGAAAAATAGTATTCAGGTTATCTCTTCCATGCTGCATTACATACAGCTTATTGCTTTGATAGTTCCAGTCAACCCCCACCACGTTACGCAAACCGGTAGCATAACGAATACCATCGGCATAGGTTTGATCTTTCTGGTCACGCTTAAATACCCATACGCCACCACTTGTTTCAAGCAGCGGACAACCGGCAATTCCCAACGAACCTTTCTGGCGGTCCTTTTCCTGGCATGAGTTTGAAGGGCAGCCAATAGGTATATACATATTGCCCTCCTTATCCATCATAATAGATTTTGTATCGTGGGTGCCTTTGTCTACCATACCGGTCACAATTCGTTCTATGGAATTCGTATCTACCTGGTAGTTCGCGTCTACTTTATAACGGAATATTTCTGAGTTGGAAGAGGTGTACAAATAACCATCGCGCAGATAAATTCCTGTACCACCAAAATTACCAAAGCCGAATTTCACAGTCGCCTGTCCATTTTCCTCATGTAACAGCAGCGTGCCTTTGCCATTCACCGGCCGCGCAAGTCGTACGTAAATGTCGTTTTGAGGCGTCACTACCAGGTGCCGGGTTTTACCCAGCTTATCTGCAACAATAATAGCAGAAAAACCCTCTGGCAATTTCAGTCCTGTTGTGTCGGGGGTGGGCGTTTGTGTTGTTCCAGTAAAGGGTAAAAGCAATAATAAAAAAAAAGGTACCAGTAAATTGTTCTTATAAGAATTCATTTCTTCTTTCTTTACAATAAGCATGTTAATATTAAATTCCAAAACCAAATCATAAATCACAAAACCCCAATTCCCATTAAGCTGTTGTGGTTCTTATTTGGATCTTGTGATCTGTTTTTGTGATTTATATAAAATATGAATGATTTTTTATATTACTCAAAATAGCATCATTTGTCTTGTTTATGATCAACAAGTCTTAATTGCTTAATAAATTGCTATTCTGATTTAATTTATTAAGCATGAACAGCCCCAATAGTGCGCTGGTTTTTACCAGTCGAGCTTAAGCAATGAAACACCCTGCCGGGGTAAAGCAAAACGCACCGTTGCCTCCCCATTACTGGTTTTGATGTATTCGGGAGAGTTTAGCAGGTGCAGTTGACCGGCTTTTTCCAGTTCGGCAATCTGTTCTGGTGAAGGGTTTTGCGGCGAACCCATTTTTTTCCATACCTCATAGGAATTGCTATGCTCATCATCTATGCGGTAGTGTTGCAATAACACCTGCTTAGCGGGAATACCTTTCAGTTGAACGGTCACCTGTTCGGCTTCCGGTTTTACATCATCATCGTGGTAATTCCATAATAGCACCGTAGCGTTGTTGATATCTTTACAAGCCATGCCATTGATGTCGGAATATGCTTTTCTGAAACTTGAGTCCACAGCTGTACGAAGGTCGTACCCATGGTCAGATGAAACAGGTACACGGTTGCCTTTCATCATACCAAACATGCGAAATACATTCAGCACCGGTTTATCAATGCCGTTGGTAGCCAGGTCGCGAAAACCATAGAACCAGGGCTGGTCTTCAAACTCGAACGACCAGGACACCGCGCCTTTGAAGTTCACTTTGTATTGATCGGCCAGCGCATACTTGCGCGCAAAGGAAGCGGCCGTGTAACTCGAATACATGGTTCCGTTACGGTAGGCGTTTTCAGGATTGGTGTGCATACCACAAGCGGCACAACCTTCCGGATCAGATTCACCGATGATCACCGGTATATTTTTGAGCTGTGGGTAAGATGCAACAAATTTGAATCCGGCCTGAATGTCTCTTAATTGCGTTCCCATGTTCATGCGAACATGACCATCTATAAGCTTTGGCCCGCCTTTGGCATGGAACAAAATAGCATCAACGGGCGAACCGATCTTTTTAGTAACATAGTTGGTGTCGGAAAAACAATGTTTGGCAAAAGCATGCAACCATTTTTGAGCGCCTTCGCTACCGGTACCAGCAATATTGATACCGCCGATCTTTGCCGTTGGAAGGGCGCGTTTTACCGCATCGGCTGTGTAATCGTATAATTTAAAGAACTCATCCCTGGTCCCTTTCCAGTAACCATTCGGTTCATTCCATAATTCCCAATACCAGCTTTCCACTTCCTTTTTGCCATAACGGTCAACACTATGCTTTACCCATTGAAATACCAGTTCCGCCCATTTTTTATAATCCTTGGGCGGGTAGGCCCAGCCAGTCATAATTTTTCCATATGGATCGCCGGGCTTCCAATCGTGTTTGTAAGGTTGTGGTTTTACCGACAATGCTTCAGGCATGAAACCAATTTGGGCCAGCGGCTTCATACCCCGTTGAATATAGGTATCAAAAATGCTGTCGATGATCGTCCAGTCATACACCGCATTTCCATTGGCATCTTCGGTGTAAGCGTTTGTTGAGCCCCACTTCAAAGCAGGCTTGCCATCGCCTGTAACCAGCAGGCTGTGTGCGCGTACATACACAGGGACCGGACTGAGCGCAGCAATTTCCGACAACAACTTTTTCCCATCTTTCATGTACGTGTAATTGGGTTCATCATAACCAAACCAGGCCCATGCGGGATACATGGGACCAATTTTTTTATTCAGGTCAACCTGGATAACTGCTGACGTTTTATCGCTTTTTACGTTTTGCTGTCCAACACTTTTCAATGAAAAGACCTGAAAACCCAAACAAATAAATAGTAAATACCAATAGCTGAATGACACCTTTAAAGACCACATGGCAAGTCAAATTTTAATTTATAGTTAGTTGTTATGAGGCAAAAAATTACATGTGCGCTATCCAACATAAAAATTGAAAAGCACCGAATGACAATACAATAAATTTTAGCTAAACGAAAATATCCAGGTACGTCACTTCATCAGAAACCGGAATAATCCCGTGTTTTAGCACGGCATTAAAATACAGGCTGTCGCCGGTATTTAATAAATATTCCGTTTCGCCAACCTGCATCTTCATTTTTCCTTTTATTACATAAACGAATTCTTCTCCTTCGTGAGAAACTTCATGTGGCACCACCTCATCTTTTCGTGCTACAAACAAAAAAGGCTGCATTTTTTTCCCATGATATTCAGAAGCATATGGATAGATGTGATAGCCTTTCTCGGTAGGCGTTAGATTTTCTTTTGCCTGCTTCGCCCTGGAAAGAATAGCGTTTACCCAACCATCCTGCTCCAACAGACTGGAAATACTGGTACCCAATGCCTTTGCAATGTTTACCAACGCCGCTACAGAAGGAATGGCCCTGTTATTCTCAATTTTCGAGATCATACTTTTGGAAAGATCACTGGCCTCAGCAATTTCCTGCATGGTCCTGTTCTGCGCTATACGCAATGCCTTGATCCGGTCCCCGATATTTAACTTGTTCAGCTTTTCTAACAACTCATCCATTGGCTGCTGCTTTTACCACCTTGTTTACTTTTATTCAACTTTGTTGAATGCTAAGATACAGCATTTCCTATTTCGCAAAGCATTTTTTTATCTCTCCGGTTTCAGTGTATCGGTTATCAATACGCTGAATGGTGTTCCAAACAGTGCCCAAATCTTTTTGCGGATAATTATAAAATCAATTAGGGCTCGCTCTAATTTTGTAAATTAGAGTAAATGCTTTTTTATGAAAGCGGCTTGCCTGTTGACCATTGCCTTATGCTGTACGCTCACTGCGTTATCGCAGGATCTGCGTCGCCGGCTGCAGGCACAATTCATAGAATCACCCGATGGCGTCATCATTGAGCTTCCCGAAGGCCGTTTTCAACTCAATATGGCGTTGTGGATGGATGGAAAAAATAATATTACGCTGAAAGGAAAGGGAATGGATAAAACCATTCTTTCATTTAAAGATCAGCTTGCGGGCGCGGAAGGGATCAAGATCACCAATTCCACTAACATTACGATTCAGGACCTCACCGTACAGGATTCAAAAGGCGATTTGATCAAAGCGCAATTGGTAGATGGCCTTATGTTAAAAAATGTAAAAGCTGAATGGACGGGTAAGCCCTCTAAAGAAAATGGTGCTTATGCCTTATATCCGGTACAGTGCAAAAATGTATTAATTGATAGCTGCGTGGCCATTGGGGCATCTGATGCAGGCATCTATGTAGGACAATCGCAATACGTTGTTGTAAGTAACAGCAAAGCGTATCACAATGTAGCAGGCATTGAAATTGAAAATACGCTGTATGCAGATGTATTTAATAATGAGGCTACGGAAAACACAGGCGGTATATTGATCTTTGACCTGCCCAACCTGGTGCAAAAAAAGGGCGGTCATGTACGCGTGTTTAACAACCATGTGCACCATAATAATTATCCCAATTTTGCGCCAAAAGGAAATATAGTTGGGAAAGTTCCACTAGGAACAGGATTGATGATCCTGGCCACCAACAATGTAGAGATCTACAATAACCGCATCATTAACAACCGCACGGCAGGTACGGCCATAGCCAGCTATTATATTGCAGAAATTCCAATCAAGGATGCTTCCTATTACCCCTACCCCGGCCAAATTTATATTCATGACAATGTTTATTCCAGGAAACACCAACGAACCACGATGAAAGGAAGAATGGGGCTGATGTTCCGGTTGAAAGTAAAATTCGGAAAAGATGTGCCGCATATTATTTACGATGGCATCGTGGATGATAAAGTGCAACACCCTGCCATTTGTATCCGTAACAACGAAAACCAAAGCATCGGCAACATAAAAGCGGCGAATAAGTTCAAAGGGATCTCGAGAGAGATGAAAGCTTTTGATTGTGAAGGAATAAAGCAAAGAGAAGTGGAGTTGAATGTTGGAAAGTAAAACGAGCTACCAGCTGATAAACAATTGACGAATATGAAAAAACAGCTATTGATAGTATTGTTCCTGGTTATTACGGTGCTGGTTAACCTGGCATTGATGCCAAATGTTAGCCGGCCTGTTTTTGAGCGGAAACAAAAATTATCGGAGTATAATTTTTTTACCGGCAAGCTGGCTGACCTGCAACCTGCGCCTTCCGTTATTCCGTATGATATCAATTCGGTATTATTTTCCAATTATGCTGAAAAAATGCGATTCATTAAACTACCCAATGGCAGCAAAGCAAATTATACGTCGGCAGGAGCGTTGGATTTTCCAAAGGGCACCGTCATCATCAAAAATTTTTATTACGAGCATGATTTCAGAAAGCCCGGGGAAGGCAGGCGGATCATTGAAACAAGATTGCTGGTGCACGAGGAGAATGGGTGGACAGCTTATCCCTATGTATGGAACGACGAACAAACAGAAGGGTTTTATGATGTGGCAGGCGATGTAAAAAAAATTTCCTATATAAATGCTTCCGGCAAACGGATCAAAATCGATTATATCATTCCTAATAAAAACCAGTGTAAAGGATGCCATATACGCGGCGGTAATATGCAGCCGATCGGCCCTACAGCGGCGCAGCTTAATCGCGAGTATGTTTATGCAACAGGAAAACAAAACCAGTTGAGCTATTGGCAACAACAAGGTTTATTAAATGGTTTACCTGCAATACAAACTATTACTAAATTTCCGGCGATGGACGATCTGTCACAATCTTTGGATGCTAGGGCAAGGGCTTACCTGGATGTGAATTGCGGCACCTGTCATCATCCGCTGGGGCCCGCCAATACATCCGGGTTGTTTCTGCATTACAGCCAGGGGGCTTCCATTGAACTGGGCATTATGAAAAGTCCCGTGGCGGCAGGGCGCGGCGCCGGTAAGAATTCATTTGATATTGTTCCGGGCAAACCACACAAATCGATTCTTTCCTTCCGGATGCAAACGAACGATCCGGGCATTGCCATGCCTGAATTGGGAAGAGAGCAAATACACAAGGAAGGCGTGAAGCTCATTAAAGAATGGATAGAGAAAATGGAAAGTGTTGGCCCTTAACGAACAATGAAACAAAAAGGGCTGCCCAAAATTTTCTTTTGGAACAGCCACTTTCTGAGGTTTGCATGACGGAAAATAAAAAACCAAATCAACTGGGTACGGAATTGTTAAAACACAAACTTTCCAGGGCTATAGCGCTATCATTAATCTGCCAACGTATTAAAATCAGTTTCTTTTAATGGAAGTTTCCAGGTCCATTTATTGTTGGCATCAGGTGTAATGGTTACTGCCAGGCTCGTAATGAAATTACCTCCATTGGCATATACTTTTCTATTGATGGGGTCGTTCCATCTCTTCATATCAAACCAATCGAATCCTTCGCCCCATAATTCAATCCCCCTGTACAGTTTAATTTCATCCAGGAGCGCCGTACCTGTTAGGGTACAGGTATAGCTGGTATTTCGGCCCGATGTATTGTTCAGCGCCACCAGCAAATTCTGTACTTCGGCAACCGGTTTGTTCTGGCGGTATTTGGCTTCGGCCTCAATGAGGTACATTTCGGCTGAGCGAATGTGATTGAGATTACCCACTCCCGGCTGATCGTTGGCAGCAATTTTAAACTGCATATAGGCATATACGCTTGCCGCGCTGTTCAAAGCCGGACGCGTGGTGAACGCATGCTTATACAGCAGCGTAGAGGAGCCCGCGTTGCCGGTTGAGGTGGTATAGGTAAACCCTGTAGGATCGAGGAACAAACTTCTGCGTATGTCGGTGGCAGGTATTTTATTATACAGTTCCCTGCTGATCATTTTGGGAGTAGTTCTCACTGCGCTGGCACTGGAGTTGTACGCGATATAAGCAAAGTAGGAATAAAAGTGTAAGGTTTCATCCAACGCGCCATAGCTGCTCCAGATCCATTCGCGGTTTGGCGTACTAAATCCGGCATTGTATTCGGCATTGGTCATGAGCGGATAACCGTCTCTTGCTTTCACGGCGTAGTCTTCGGCAATCGCATAATCCTGCCGCGTTAATGCCGCTCTGGCATAAATGGCATAGGCAACATTAATATCCACTTCTGAATTTTTTGTTCTTTTCAAACCCGAGCTTTTATACAAAGCAATTGCCTGGTCAAGATCGGCATATATTTGTTTATAGGTATCTGCCAATGTAGCCCGGGGCTGATCCCCGGCCGACTCATCAATTCGTAACACAACACCAGGTGTGGAACCCGACTGTGAATCGTCCCATCGATTGCCATACAGTTGCGACAGCATTAAAAAGCAGTACGCCCTGTAGGTTAGTGCCTGCGCTTTCACAAAATCCTTTTGCGCTGCCGCTCCGGTAGCTTTATCAACATGCAGGATGATAGCATTGGCATTGCCTATTATTTTGTAATAGTAATACCAGGGATAATAACAGTAAATGCTTGTGGTGTTCTCGTTGTAAGTAGCATTGATAATCGGCGCCCATCCCGACAGGTTTATCGAGAAATGATTTCCGGGATAATTCCCATAATAATTCTTGATGGTGCCTTCCCCATTAAAACCCTGCTGGCTGAGGTATTGCTGGGTCATCATTTTGGCCAGGCCATTAACCGCCATTGAAGCATTATCGGCAGTTTGAAAAACCATAGCGGTTGAAATAGCATCGGTGGGTGCTGTATCGAGGTAACTTTTTTTACAGCTCACCATCGCCGAAACAGCCGTTACAATCAGTATATTTTTGAATATTCTTTTCATAGTACTTGTTTTTACAATCCAACATTTAACATGAACGATAAGATCCTTGGCGTTACAAAAGCATTTTCGATTATTCCGGTGTAAGACTGCTGTGGATTCATGCCCTTTAACTTTGTGCCGGTATACAGGTTTTCAGCACTTACCCCAACCGACAACGATTTTAAACTAACAGCGCTTAACAGTTCTTTTGGTAATTTGTAGCTGAGGTTTACATTTTTCACAACAAAGTAAGAGCCATTCTGAAGGAACTGTGTTGAAGTTGCGTTGTTCTTATCACTTCTGAAAAAGTCAACTACCGGAACGCCCTTTGCAGCAATTCGGTCGGCCGATGTTGCAGTCATGTCTTTGGGCACGCCATCCCAGGCGTTCAGCAGGTTTGTATGTAAAGCCGAAGGGTTGCCGCTCATGCTCATTAAAGCAACATAAGAGTTGTCGTATGTTTTGCCGCCTACAGCATAGGTAAACAAACCGGCGAGGGTTATATTTTTATAGCTGAAAGTAGAAGTAACGCTTCCAAATACGTTAGGAATGGCGCTGCCGCTCCAGTCTCTTTTTGCATAGGTAGTATAGGTGGTGTAGGTTTGTCCGTTAATAGTTACAACATATTGTGCCGGTATCGGATTAGCGCTCGTATAGGTAACTGTATCGGGTAAATACAGGGCATTACCGGTCATTTGGTCAACACCAACGAACTGTGGCAGCCAGAAGTCATAAATACTATGTCCTTCCATGATCTTCTTGGTGCCGTTGATGATCCCATTTTCCCTGTTTTCATCGGGCAGCTTCATCACCCGGTTCTTCATGAAAGTGGCATTGGCGCCCAGGTTGAAACGAAAGTCGCGTGTTCTTACCACATCAACATCGAACGTAAACTCCCAGCCTCTGTTTGATACAGAGCCGATATTTTTTGTTATTACCGAAACGGCGCTCGACGAAGAAGTAGCGCCAGCCGATAAAGGCAGGTTCACATCGAAGATCAGGTTATGCGATTGTTTGTCGAAATACTCCAGCATAAAATTAGCCCTGCCGAAGACCCGTCCTTCAATGGCAGCGCCATAAGACGCGGAAGTTTCCCATATCAGGTCTTTGTTTGCATTCTGGCGTTTATACAAAGCTGCGGCATTACCATTCTGGTTCATATCGTACAACGACATCCAGGCGTAATAACCAAGACCGGCATCGCTTCCTACTTCGCCATACGAAGTACGCAGTTTCAGGGTGTTCACCTTATCCACAAGCGTTTCGAAGAAAGGTTCCCTCGATATCATCCAGCTTCCGCCAACGGAAAAGAAATTACCCCACTTGCCAAAGAATTTCGACGACGCGTCTTTTCGGTAAGAACCATCGATAAAGTATTTGTCGGCATAGTTGTACCGGGCACGGCTGAAATAAGCTTCGGTACGGTATACATCTTTGTAGTCGGTAAGGCTGGAAATGTTTGTAAAATTTTCCAGTTGTACACCATTGGCAAATGATTCATTCGTTTTATAGGCGTACAAATAATTGTAGTCGTAATTGAAATTTTCATGGCCAACCATTACATCAATGGTATGTGCATTGAGTTTTTTATTCCAGGTAAGCGACTCCCTTACGGTATAGTTCCGGTACCTGTAATTGTTACGGGAGGCCCGGCCGTTATTGCCTGCACCATCTCCGATGACTGCATTGCTATAAACCTGCTCATCATCACTTCGCGCATTCATATCGGCTGTAACACCCAGGGTAAAATCATTTAAAAAATTAATATTGACATACGCCTGTCCCATCAGGGTATTTCTGAAAAACTGGTCTTTGTTCAACTCATTTTCCCAAATGGCATGGCGGCCCAGGAACTGGTTCCTGGAAGTACTGCCTTCATCATATTGCCTGTTACCCAGGGCATCCAATATATAATCGCCTGTGCCGGCCGCATGCAGGTGCACCGGATATATGGGCGCAATGTTCCTGGAAAAATAAATAGGATTCACAAAAGATGTGGAACTTGAGGTGGAGGCAGGCGTATTGTTCGACACCTGGTGTGTAGCGCCAATATTGAAGCCATATTTCAACCATTTGGCAGCCTGCAATTCAGCGTTTATTCTGCCTGAGAAACGTTTAAAGTCTGAATATTTGATATACCCTTTTTCATCGAGATACCCTAATGAAAAATACAGGGAGTTCTTTTCAGAACCGGCCCTTCCACTTAAATTATAATCAGACCTTTGGCCAAGCCGTTCATAATCTCTGTACCAGTCCATGTCATCAGCATAACCGGGGATGATCTGTGCATCGGACACCAGTTTACCATTCGCATCAAACAACGCATTGTCGGGCTTATTATAGATATTCAGTTTTAAATAATCACTGATCAATGACTGGGTAGCTTTCGCGCCGGCGGCATCATCTGTGGGATAGGTGCCAGGGTTAGTACTTCTGAGGTAGTTTCTGTAACCCTTCCACATAGTTTCCATAAACTGGTTGGCATTCATCTTCTGATACTCATTGATCCCTTTGTCGTACGCGCCCTGGTTCATGGCAAAGTGTAAACTGCTATTGCTTTTACCGCCTTTTTTGGTGGTCATGATAATAACGCCATTAGAAGCCCTGCTTCCGTATAAAGCAGAAGAGGCTGCATCTTTCAGCACAGAAATCGTTTCAATATCGGCCGGGTTGATGTCGGCCACATTACCACCAAATGGAACGCCATCTATAACATACAGGGGATCGTTGGTATAATTCACAGAAGCAAATCCGCGAATGCGCACCGTAGGAGAAGAGCCCGGTTGCCCAACTGTATTATTAACCTGAATGCCGGCCGCAGCCCCCTCCAGGGCAGCTATGGCATTGGTCAATGGCCGTTTTTCGAGCGAAGTGGCAGAAACGGTAGCCACCGCACCAGTTAATGATTGCTTACGCGCGGTGCCATATGCCACCACCACAATCTCGTTCATATGTTCTGTATCCAACGTAAGTGAGATATTATATTCAGTTTCGCTGGTTACCTGAATTTCCTTTACTGCAAAACCAAGGGCAGTAACAACGAGCGTTTTGACATCGGAAGGAATTTTCAAATGGAATGTACCTGCGGCGTCGGTAAACGTGCCTGTAGCGGAGGCTTTTACGTTAATGGTGGCGCCTACAACGGGAGCGCCTTTTTCATCAGTTACTTTTCCTTTTATAAACTGCTGGGCCATTGCACCCGAAGCAGTAATAAGGAATACAAAAATCATCAAAAACAAATGTCTCATGAACTTTATTGATTTGGTTTTTAAATAGGGCAGGGCATAGAACTCCCCGTAGCTTTCTATTCCTGTTTTATTGCTGTTCAATTACAGGCACGCGAAGGCAGCCCGGCAATACACGACAGGAATGGAAAGCATATCATATGCTTTTCTACTATGGCAATAAATCAAAATGTGATCGAAAAATCTTCAGTAGCGCATATACTTATAAAGGGCCATGGCATACTCCGGTTGATTTCATACCGGTTACATAATCATGCAGAGAAAGCTCCTATGGCGGGTGTGGTTCTCAGTAAATAATAGATAAATAAACAATCGCTATTAGTGTAGCAGTATGCTGTTATATGATGCGGGACAAATATATAAGATGATTTTAAACTATCCTATCCAATTAATTGGATTTTTATATGTTTTTTATGTAATACATATAATTCCGAAAGAAAGCATTTCAGTACTTCAACGTTTCTTTTTATAACCTTAAATGACCTGGCCTAATACAGGAATGAGGCTGTCTCAAAAGTAAGAGACAGCCTCTTTTTAACGCGTGTCCTATATGTACCCGTCTTCCCGAAATTTAAAATTTTTCTACACCTGCTACATTCATCTTTAATGCAGTTAACTTGTCTACCGGTCCTGTAATAAATAAGGTCTTTTCATTTTTACCACCAAAAACATTATTGGTAGCACCGCCACCTGTTGGTACATTGAATATCTTCTTCCCGTTTGGGCTAAAAGCGGTTACTCCATATGAGTTGCTTATATAAATATTCCCCCGCTCATCCATCGACATACCGTCCCCGCCCATATCGATAAACTTTCTCATATTAGTCAACCTTCCGTCAGGTTTAATATCGAACACCCAGGTGCCGGCCGTATTGATATCGGGCGCCCATTTGTTTACGTACAGCTTTTTCCCATCAGGCGTTCCAACAATGCCGTTAGGCCATCCATCAGCGTCCCATCCCATCGCCTCTGTTGTTACCCTCACCAGGGTCCTACTGCCGGGAGCCAGATAATAAACATATCCCCCCTTCCCGGTTTTGGCCTGTTCCGAATGAGTAGGCGGCCATCCTTGCTGGCGGGGATCACCGGCATCCCAGTAACCTCTTGGAAATATTGGGTCAGTAATATACAAACCACCGTTTTTGGGATTGATCCATACATCATTTGGTCCATTTAATAATTTGCCTTTGTAATTATTGACCAGTACAGTATGGCTTCCGTTGGGAGCTATTTTCCATAGTTCTCCGTGCATATCGGCACAGGTAATGAGATTCCCGGCTTTATCAAATGCCATTCCGTTCGAGCGTCCTGTACCTGTTAAAAATGTAGTGATGGCGCCGGTGTTAGCTGACCATTTATGAATTTTATCATTAGGCTGATCAGTAAAAAATATATTGCCCAGCTTATCAACTGCAGGACCTTCAGTGAAACTAAAACCATCACCTAATACTTTTAATTGGGCGTTGGAAGCAACCAAACACGTGGGATCAAATATACTCGTATCTGCCGGTTGACATCTGCAGGCAGCCGGGTAGGTTTCTAATTGGATGTTCCTGTTTTCAGGATCCGGATCTTCCGCCATGCCCTTTGAACAGGAATTAATTGTGTAGAATGGTATGACTCCCAGAAGGAGTAGCAGCTTTTTTTTCATAGCAAACAATTTATGTTGCTACAAAGTAGTGTACCTGCCTAAAAAAAACTTCCAATAAAAAACTATGATGAATATTAGACAAAAGGGGTTTCCAAGTTAACTTAATAACGGTTGCTTTGTCTTGCGCCGCTACCTGTGAAACCCGTTGATGCGCAACCATTTCATGGCCTGTGGCAGCCACGACTCGCCCATGGCTTTATTGTACATGGCAAAACCATGTCCGCCTTTGGGATAAACAAGTAACTGCCCGCTGATCTTTTTTGCGGTGAGCGCTTTGTAGTATGCGATGCTGTTACCCACCCATGAAGTACTATCGTCCTGTGCATGCACAAGCGCGCATTTCCGACAACAACCGGTACCACAAGGTAGTATCGAACATTATCGATGTAAAATATAAGGAAATTATGGAGAATAACTTCGCTTATGCAGACTCGATAAAGTATAACTAATAATAACATTAAAGGAAGGAGTAGACACTCCCTCCGTATCGACTAATGTTCACAAGAACGAAACTTTTGATCGCTATATTATTATTCCAACGGCGTTAAAGTTGCAATAAAACCGCTACGCCGAAGCATCATAACATTCAGAGAATCGGATCTATCAACAACAGCATAACTGTATAAACCGGTCATTGAGTTTGCTACCGCCATTCATCTGTTCTGAAAGGGATAGCAGGCAAACCTTCTGAGTTCACGAGATTACATTCAGGATTGTCGGCCCATGCATATCGCACAGCCACCGGTTCAGTAACTTTATCAGAATAAACAACAACTTCATTTCCCTCAATGATTGCTTTTGCCCAATAAAATTGTTTGTCTTTACCGGCAATGGCAAAACCTGTCACTTCCTTTCCTTCTTTTGTTGAAAGGCCTGAACCCGTGTTGGCAAAACTGATCCGGATACGACTGCCATTTTCCCTGAAACTTTTAAACGATGGTCCCGATGCGATGCATTCTTGTTTGTACACCATTTTATTGGCAATTAAAGCCAGGCGGCGGCCCACTTCCTGTTTATTTTTCGGATGGATATCATTCCCTTCTCCAATATCAATAGTGCAGGCCATCCCTGTGTTGGGCTGTGAAAGGGTCAGCGTTTGCGCTTCCCTCAATTCGGCCCATTCACTTTCTGATGGAAGCGGCTTTGTTTTCATATAATTGGCCAACTGAACATATAAAAACGGAAGATTGCCCTGCTGCCAGCGTTTTCTCCAATCTGCGATCAGCATGGGGAATAATTTCCGGTAATCATAAGCTGCTCCGGCATTCGCCTCGCCCTGGTACCAGATAAATCCTTTAATACCATAAGGAATAACCGGGTTTATCATGGTATTAAAGAGCACTGCGGGATAATACTGATAGTTTAGCATTTTCGGAAGAGCGGTTTCAACATCTTTATTATATAACCATTTCCCAGCTAAAGAAATTGTAGAAGCACCATCGGTAATATAAATGTCTTCTGCAGGCTGATTTAAACCACCACCGCCCCATAACATGGCTATTCTCACCGCAATGGTATTTTCTCCGCGCTGAACCAGGCTGGCAGGAATGGTATATGAATGCGTTGGATTGCCATACCAAACATTCTTACAAATTTCCTGACCGTTAAAGTAAAGCGAATAGTTCATTTCAGGGTGACCAAGGCTGATGGTTATATCTTTTTGATGAAACGACGCGGGCAGGGTGATCTTTTTTCTTAGCCAAACCATTCCTTCATAATAACCAATTCCAAAATCCTTTAGCACTTTCGGCATGTCAATGGTTGTCCAATCGGCATCATTATATTCGGTAGCCGATACTATCTTATCCGCATTATTTTGCGGATTATAAACAATGTCCCAAAAGCGGATCCCGTTCAAACTGTCCTGCACAAAATCTTCGCGGTCCACAGTAAGCGTATCAGCGCTAAGCGTTTTTGCCTTAGTGATTGGCGAAGTAAGCAGCATCTCCCTGCTTGTCCATGCTTCTATGGGTGTGCCGCCCCAGGTGCTTTGAATAATGCCAACCGGAACCTTTTGGTCGTGGTGAATTTTACGGGCAAAATAGTAAGCAACTGCAGAAAAGTCTTTCACATTGACAGCATCGCAAACTTTCCATTTTCCGGCTAAAATATCGGTTTGCGGTTTTACCAGTTTACTATGTTCAACAACCAAAAAACGTATTTTGGGGTAATTGGCGTTTGCCATTTCTTTTTCTGCATCCTTAGCCTGCTGCACCTGCCATTCCATGTTCGACTGACCGGAAGCCAGCCACACATCGCCAATAAGAATTCCCTTTAGTTTGATTTTAGAACCCGGTTTTCCTGATTCAACAATTTCAAGTACATAAGGCCCTCCTTCTTTAAATACAGGAAATGTAAGCTGCCATTTTCCCTGCTGATCAGCTTTCGCTGTTGCCTGCACGTTTCCCAACTTTGCAACGACAACAGCGCCGGGCCTTGAATTTCCCCACACCGGAATTTTGATGCTTCTTTGCAAGACCATACTATCACCAAATACTTTTGGTAAAGTGATCTGTGCATGAGATGATACTGGAAGAAGAAATAGTAATATAAACGGAAGCAATATTTGTACACGGGATCTCATTGTATCTTATTCGTTTGTTATTAAACCGTCAATAAATATTTTTTACATAGCAGGCACGAATCATTCAAGCACCATTACAAATCCACCATTTGCATTCAGCGTAACATCACATTTTTTTTGCTTTGCTGCATTAAGATTGGCTTTTGAAAACAATTCGTCCTTAATTCCATCTGTGAACAGCGTTGCCTTGCTTTTCTTAAATGAGGTAATGTCGAGATTGATTTTCTTTTCATTTTTATCTCCGTTGATACCCGCGATGTACCACCGGTTACCGCTTCGTCTGGCAATGACAACATATTTACCGGGGTGGCCTTCCAGAAATTTTACATCATCCCAGTTGCCGGGAAGCTTTCTTAAAAGCTCTTTCACATCATTGGGTACGCGCACCATTCCTTCCGGTGATTGTGCATAATGCTGTATGCCTGATAAAAACAGAACCGAAAGAGCCAGTTCAAAGGCAGGCGTGGTTTTTCGGATACAATTAGACGAAGTAAGTCCCGTAAGGTTCATGGGTGTAAAATCCATGGGGTCGAATGCGTTCCTGGTGAACGGCAACATAGCGCAATGGTTGGCTTGCACATCGGCTGCGTGCTGATCGAATGTTACCATCTCCATTCCATAAATTGCTTCGGCTGTCATAAGATGCGGGTATGTTTTTTGCCAGCCTCTTGGCAATGTAGCGCCATGAAAGTTAACCAGCAGCTTATATTTTGCAGCATCATTCAAAATGTCGATGTAGTATTGGATCATACTCTGGCCATCTCCACCGAAGAAATCGATCTTTACGCCTTTAATGCCTAATGCCTGCAGCCGGCTGAATTCCTTTTCCCTTCCTTCCCTGGTAAGCAATACATCTTTAGGATGATAGGCGATCGTGTTCCAGTCACCTGCAGAATTGTACCACAATAACAATCCAACATTTTTTTGTTTTGCATATGCCGACAGTACAGCTACTTTATCATATCCAATTTTGGTATCCCAGTCTGCATCTATCAGGCAATATTGCCAGTGCATGTCATAAGCATAGTCAATATATTTTTTTTGTTCGTTGAACGTGATGCTGTCATCCTTGCTGTTGATCCAACTCCAACTGGCTTTTCCGGGTTTTACAAAAGAGACATCCTTTAACAGGGCTGCCGGCGCCAGATCGGTACCCAATGTTGATTCAGCAATTGTTTTCAAACTTCCTATTGTTATAATACGCCATGGTGTAAGCCAGGGCTTATTGTTTTTTGGCAGGTAGCCACCGCCTGTAAACACTTCTCTGGGATCGGCAAAGCCGATTGAATAAACAGTCGAAGCAGAATCATTGATCAATCTTGTGCCGCAATAAGTGCCGTCAAGGGCTGCTTCTGTGATCAATACCCAGGTATCATTTGTTTTAAACAAAGCAGGGTATACCCAACCTGACCTTAACGGCGATACAGTGCCAACAGCAATGTCCTGCAAATAATGTTCTTCATAAGAGGGATGACAATGGTTCCAACCTGTTTTTGCTTCACTCATGGGTTGCAGCCAGGCTCGTGCGTTTTTGTCAAATGAAAACGAGGATTGCTCTTCAATTATCGTTTCATTTTCTTGTATCCAGGGAAAAGAATACCGGAAAACCGCCCCGTCGTTTGATAACCGGAAAATGATGTCCATTTTTTTCTTTTCGTTATTGGCAAAAGTCATCACCAATTGATTGGCCTGGTACAGCGTGCTGCTTCTTTTTGCATTCTTCGTTTGGTAGCTATGGGCTATACGTTCCGGTTTTGATGTGTTGACCAGTTTCATGCCCTGGGTAAAATCGTGCCCCTTCATCATCACGCCTAAAGCCGAGGGGTGAATGACTTTAACGCCGGATTTTTGTATGCTGTATTGAATTTCACCTGAAGCAGATAAAAATACATGTAGCGCAATGGACCTGTCAGGACTCTGTAATTGTGCAACCTGCCCTATCCCCCATTTATTCATGCCAAGGAGAAGCCAAACCAAAAGAATTACATT
The DNA here is from genome assembly GCF_004834005.1 of Niastella caeni. Taxonomy (GTDB): domain Bacteria; phylum Bacteroidota; class Bacteroidia; order Chitinophagales; family Chitinophagaceae; genus Niastella; species Niastella caeni. The sequence continues at coordinate 610,118 of NZ_STFF01000002.1, read as the reverse complement.
TTTTAAACTCATTTTCAAAACCATCATGAATTATAATTTTTTCAAATTCCAAATGACAACATCGATATTAAGGAGCAAAGCTACTTTGTGCTGCTTGGAACAAGGGAGGTCAAATGTTGCAGACTATGACATAAATGTTGCAAACAACTGGTTTACAGTAGATCCATAAATAATGTTGTTGAAAGGGGATAGGGCAACTAACGTAATGTCTTTTTTCTTGTTAATCTAAAGATGAAATAGGTAATTGCCAGCACGGAAATACTAATCACACAAACTCCAATTGCTGCAAATCTTCCTCCTTCCGGCGTTCCCCTCGGGAAATCGATAAGCTTTCCCCAGAGAAACAAGCTATTCAGCATTATTGTTACCATTGCTGGAATTATAGCAATCCAGGGTTTTCTATTTTTATTTTTGTTTTCCATTCAAATTAATTTTTCTTATACTAAATTATGAAGCTACTATAGATTTTCAGGCAGAAAAGAAACGCAGAGAAAATGCTCTATGTTTCCCTGCGTCTCTTCCTGTATAAATTCAATACAAACTAATCACAGATTTGCATTTCATTTATTTAGCGCTTGCAAGTTTTCCCAATAACTGGTGAAAGGTCTGTTATTTAACGATCAGCTTCTTAGTAACACTAACTCCTTTCGAATAAATCCTTACATGATAGAGCGCTGCCTTCAACTGCGCATCGATCTCTATCCTGTTACTGCTTTTTACAACCTTTTCATAAATCATCCTGCCCAGGTTATCATAAATTTTCACAACCACATTTTCGGAAATTTCCGGAAGAAGGACCGTAAACTTTCCCTTACTGGCGGGATTCGGATACAGGGTGACTTCCATTACTTGTCCCGATGTTCCCGAAGTATCGGCTGCTACGGTAACGTTAAAGGTCTGCGTGCTTTGGCATCCTCCGCTATTGGTATAGGTGGCAACGTAATTCCCGGCCTGGTTAACCTGGATATTTGAAATGCCGGCTTCGCGTGTAGCGGCGCTGAAATTATTCGGGCCAGACCAGGACCACGATCCTCCTGTTGCTGGTTGAGGGCTGAATTTCACCGAATCTCCCTGTGCAACTGAAGCTGTTGCTGTTTGTTGCCAGGGGCCTCCATTAACCTGTACGTACGGGGTAATGGCTGTTGGCGTACAGCCGGCAGGCTCCCAATAAATTAAACCTCTTCCGCCGCCGGCGCTCATATATACTCTTCCGGCAACGTTCATATCTCCTACGAGCAATGGCGCTCCTGCAAACTGATGGGCATCATCATTTATCCTGAGCCATGTAGCGCCCTCATCTGTTGATCTGAATAGGCCGGTTACGCCTGACACTGTTCCCCAAATGAAAATAGTAGGATAGCCGGCCCCGGGCATCGCCTTTCCTATTGCTACCGATCTGCAGTAAGTTACATTGGAAACGGTGGTGTAAGTAGCTCCATGGTTCTTCGAATATTTTAATCCATTGCCGGAGAGAGGCACCCATATATGCCCTTCAAAACCGGGCACTGTTCGTATCAGGGTCGACACCCAGGGGTGAAACGCCGTCGTCCAGCCTGGTGTACCTGCTAGGGAAAAACTGACTCCTTTATTGGAGCTTCTGAGCATTTGGCCGTTGGTTGGATTATAGATATAGAAGTAATTGGCATTTACCTGGTCAGCCACAGGAATTGCGTCTCCCAATGATACACCCGAACAACCTGACCAGCTTCCTCCGTTGTTGGTCGTATACCATGTAGTTGTTGACCCCCATGGACAGTGCAGGATGGTTCCTCCATCTGCGCTGATGGCCACCCTTCCCGACACACCCTTATTGGTTGCAGCTCCTGTCCATGAAGCACCCGTGTCGGTGGAATAGTAAACAACATTTCCTTCATTAGCAATTCTTACTACTTTGCCTGGGTTGGCGGCAGCATAAGCAATGCTATGATTATTATAACCACCAGCAGGAGAAAGTCTTTTTGATGGATAAGCAGTCAGCGGCTCATGCACAAAGCCCGATACGTCGCCGAAAGAGGAGATAACCGGACCTCCGGGAATGCTTGTTACGTCGAGCAATGCTGTTTCTTCAATGCCTATCACATCATATTTCCAGGAAGTATTGGTGGCGGTGATATCGGAGCAGGTATATACGCCACCGCCGCCGATCACGCGTACCTTATTAAGACTAGACTGGTCAAACTCGATACAGTCCATCCAGTTGATCGCCCCACCGCCCGACCATCCTATGCCGTTAGCATCATAGGTGGCGTTTGTACCGTTCTTAAGCGTCCAACTCGATCCTCCATCGGTAGTGAGGAAAATAAAGTCGCCCCAGCCGGTCCCGAACTGGTTGTTCCAATACATGCCACAGGTAGAAACTATTACTCTGTTCACATTGGTGGGGTCTATACTTACGCCTCCGTATGCATAATCCTTCCAATGAACGGGGGTAACGTTTGTCCACACACCTGTAGCCGTGTTAAGCTTATATAACTTTCCATCTCCACTGAGCGCCGGACCTGCACCATCCGCGTAGGTAACATACATCGTGGTTCCCTGCAACGCTACCCGGTGCGGCATAAAACCGGTGGTTGGCGTAATGTCGGTAAACGTGGCGCCGCCGTTGGTACTTTTGTAAATGTTCCCGCCGCCGGTACGGGAAACGCCAATGTAAATGGTTTGACTGGCTCCGTTTACCACACTGCTGGCAGGATCATAAAGGACAAAACATATTCCGTTACCATTGGCAGTGGTCGTTACCCCACTCCAGGCAAGGTTCCAGGTAACGCCGGCATCCGTACTCTTCCATAATCCGTTGGCCCGGGTTCCGCAGAATAATATGTTACTGTTGTTGGGATCAACTGCCAAACGTTCTCCGTTACCTCGTCCCTCGCCATTTCCATGCGCTTTGAATTTAGTGGTAACATCTGTATAGGTGAAAGTATTTCCTTTGTCGGTAGATTTCAAGATCGCCGTTCTTCCATTGTTGATATAAGAGGTGCCACAGAGTATATACACATTATTGGCATTCTGCGGATCAAGCGCCAACGCTTCCACGCCAATAAATCCGTTTTCTGATTCATTTAGCCAGTCCATCAACTGAATCCATTTGTTGTTCGCGGCATCCCAGCGGTAAGCGCCGCCCACATCGGTGCGGCAATACCTGTCGCCGGATGTTTTATGGGTGATGATGCCCGTTACAAATCCGCCACCGCCAATAGGCGCATTTTTCCAAACATATCCGCCAGTTTGCGAGAATACATTAATGGACATAAAAAGTGCGGCAACAAAAAGTAGTATAACCCGTTGTTTAAATAATGATAGTAGATTTTTTTTCATAATATTTACATTGAAAACCATCTATACAAAAATTGGGAATGCTTCCGGCGAAGCATTCCCAATAATTGATGAAGGATCTGTTATTTAACGATCAGCTTCTTAGTGAATATAGATCCTTTCGAATTTATTCTAACATGGTACAGCCCTGTCTTCAACTGCGCATCGATTGCTATCCGGTTACCGCCTTTAGCGATCTTTGCATAAACCATTCTGCCCAGGTTATCATAAATTTTTACGACCGCATTTTCGGTAATTTCCGGAAGAAGGATCGTAAACCTGCCCGCGTTGGCCGGATTTGGATACAGGCTAAAAGCATTCTCATTCATGCCGGCTTCCATGACTTGTGTTGTTGATTGTCTGGCGCCCGAACCGCCCGGAATGAACGGAGAGAGATAAGTTCCGGCAATTACCTGTTGTGTAATGCCGGGACCCTGCCAGGCCACTGCTATATTATCGCCGCCGGTAGCTTCCTTGTGAAGCACTTCAATGTAGTATTTCTGTCCGGCAACCAGGTTAATGGTGGTGGACTGCTGTGTGCTGTACTTATTCCATTCTCTCGAATTCGTCCAACCGCTCACGTAAGCTATCCTTGTTGCACTGGCCGGGTTGTCGCTGGTGCTCAGGTATAATTCCGTGTTGTCGTCGCCCGCTACCCAGAAGGTGTAGCTGCCGCTTGCAGTAGGATGGATATAGCCACGAATGCGGGTGCCATAGTTATCCGCCCAGTTGGTGGGGGCTTCGAGGCTGGTGAGCTGCCCGCTACCCGAAGGATTGTTTGGATAATTTGAATTGGAGGTCAGGTTGCTGATCGCAGTTCCGCTGATGCCTGTCCACCATTGTCTCAGTATGGAGCCGGTCACGGTTACGTTAAAGGTCTGCGTGCTTTGGCATCCGCCGCTATTGGTATAGGTGGCCACATAGTTGCCTGCCTGGCTCACCTGGATGTTTGAAATGCCTGCTTCACGGGTAGTAGCACTAAAATTATTCGGGCCGGTCCAGCTCCATGATCCTCCCGTTACAGGCTGAGGGCCAAACAGCACGCTGCCACCTGTAGCTAAAGTACCACTAGCTGTCTGCTGCCAGCTTCCGCCATTAAGCTGTACGTACGGTGTGATGACAGTAGGTGTGCAGGCAGTGGGCTCCCAGTAAATTAAACCTCTCCCGCCGCCGGCGCTCATGTATACCCTTCCGGCTACGTTCATGTCTCCGGCGAGCAATGGCGCGCCTGCGAACTGATGGGCGTTGTCATTTAATTTGAGCCAGGTAGCACCCTGATCGGTTGATCTGAAAAGGCCTGTTACGCCTGACACTGTTCCCCAAATGAAAATAGTAGGATAGCTGGCCCCGGGCATCGCTATTCCTATTCCCAGCGCTTTGCAATAAGTAACATTGGAAACAGTTGTATAAGACACCCCGGCGTTGGTTGTATACTTTAATCCATTGCCGAAAAGCGGTACCCACACATGCCCTTCAAACCCCGGCACTGCCCTTATCTGGGTTGGTTCCCATGGATAATTCGCGCTTGATGCGCCCGGCGTGCCTGCCAGGGAGAAACTAACTCCCTTATTGGTGCTTCTGAAAAACTCCCCGCTTCTCGGCGAGAAGATGTAGAAGTAATTTGCATTTACCTGGTCAGCCACCGGAGCAGCGTATTCTACGGATACCCCCGAACAGGCAGACCAACTGGCTCCGTTGTTGGTGGTATAGTAAGTTGTTGAAGAACTTCCGGGGCAGTGAAGGATAGTGCCTCCATCGGCGCTGATGGAAACCTTTCCATCAGTACCCATATTAGTGGCGCATCCCGTCCAGGTTGCGCCCTTATCGTTGGAATAGTAAATAACATTTCCACCGTTAGAAGCTCTTACGACCCTGTTTGTGTTGGCGCCAGCATAAGCAATGCTCTGATTATTCCCATCTGTAGGAGACAATTTTACCTGCGGAATAGCAGTCAGCGGCTCATGCACAAAGCCTGTTACGTCGCCGAAAGAGGAGATAACCGGACCGCCGGGAATGCTTGTCACGTCGAGCAATGCGGTTTCTTCAATGCCGGTCACATCATATTTCCAGGTAGGATTTGTGGCGGTGATATCGGGACAGGTATATACGCCGCCTCCGCCTATTACGCGCACCCTGTTAAGATTATCCTGGTCAAACTCGATACAGTCCATCCAGTTAACCGCGCCCCCGGTAGACCATCCCATGCCGTTAGCATCATAGATAGCGTTCGTCCCATTCTTAAGGGTCCACGTCGATCCGCCATCGGTAGTGAGGAAAACGAAATCACCCCAACCGGTAGTAAACTGATTGTTCCAGTAGATGCCGCTGGTAGAAACTATTACTCTGTTCACATTAGTAGGGTCTATACATATTCCACCGTAACAATAATCCTTCCAATGAACGGGGGTAGCGTTTGTCCATACACCCGTAGCCGTGTTGAGCTTATATATTTTCCCATCTCCGTTAGTTGATTGCGGACCTTCATTGTCTGAAAAGGTAACATACATGGTAGTTCCCTGCAAAGCGGCCCGGTGTGGCATAAAACTGGTGGTTGGAGAAATGTCGGTAAAGCTGGCGCCACCGTTTGTACTCCTGTAGAGGGTCGCGCCACCGGTGCGGGAAACACCGATGTAAATGGTTTGACTTGCTCCATTCACTACGCTGCTTGAAGGGTCAAAAAGCACGAAACAAATACCGTTGCCATTGGTTGTGGTAGTTACACCGCTCCAGGTCTGGCTCCAGGTTACGCCGGCATCTGTACTCTTCCACAATCCGTTCGCCCTTGTTCCACAGAATAATATATTACTGTTCTTGGGGTCAACTGCCAATCGTTCACCGTTACCGCGCCCACTTCCATTTCCATGCACTTTAAACGTATTGGTAAGGTCTGTAACAGTAAAAGTATTTCCTTTATCGGTGGACTTTAATATTGCCGACCTTCCTGTGCCAATGTAATTGGTTCCGCAGAGCATATAAACATTATTTGCATTCTGCGGATCAAGCGCCAGGGCCTCAACTCCATAAAGGTCACCTTGTGAATCGTCAAGCCAATCGAGCAATTGAATCCATTTGTTGTTCGCAGCATCCCAGCGGTAAGCGCCGCCCACATCGGTGCGGCAATATCGGTCGCCCGATGTTTTGTGGGTAACGATGCCGGTTACAAATCCGCCACCGCCAATAGGTGAATGCTTAAAGACGTAGCCGGAGGATTGCGAGAACATTTTAAAGGATATAAATAATCCGGCAACAAAAAGTAGTATAACCTTTTGTTTACATGGTGATAGTAATTTTTTTTTCATAAAGCTTACATCGTTTAAGTAAATAAAAGCGAAAAGGCAAGTTGAAAAGGGTAGTTACACCCATGACCAGCCGCCCTTTTATCACCGGCTGGCAGGGGCATCTTTTATCAAAATATCTCTATTGCCCCCCGGCAATCAGAGCATCAATCGTTCGTTGGTCTTTTACCGTATTGTTTCGCCTGTCCAAAGCACCGCCTGTATCCCACCAAAAAGGCTTTATTCCGCGTGCCAATGCTTCTTTTGTTGTAAAGGTTATCCAATAGTCTACCGAGGCGTTATGCAAGGCCAGGTCTTTTGGAATATTGGCAGAACCATCACGCCTGTAAGCGCCATACTCGCCCATGATAACCGGGATCCCTTTATCAACAAATTTTGTTTTAACCTTATTATAGTCGGAAATGTGTTCGTCTTCTTCTCCATACGTCGCGTTACGATCGGGTTCAACGGTTGAATGATATCCTTTGCCCCAGTAGTAAGCCATTTTACCCCAGCTCACATCCTGACCAAGGAAACAAAACTGTGATGGCAAATAGTTATGCACTTCAACCATCAGGCGTTTGGCCGTCGGGTCTTTGGGCAGTGTGTTCATTAAGTCGGATGTCAATGACGCGTTTGTATTCGGCCCCTGAACAATAAGTACGCGGTGGCTGTTTTTTCCACCTGTAGAACGAACAGCATCAACGAATGTCTGGTGGTATGATGCTAAGACTGCCATCTTCTCTGCATTATCAGCATTTGGTTCGTTAGCGCTGGCAAACATCAGATGCTCATCAAAGTCGCGCATGGCGGTAGCAATTTGCTCCCAAAATGCTTTTTGTTTGGCATTGACAGAATCCTGCTTTGCTTTAGTGATGTTATTTTCGAGCCAGCCGCCATCCCAGTGAATATTGAGCATAACATAGATGTCATTATTCACACAATAGCCTACTACCTCTTTCACCCTGTTCATCCAATTTTGATCTATGTGTGCAGTAGCTTTGTTATCAACATGAAGATCCCATGCACAGGGTACGCGAATAGCTGTAAATCCCAATTGCTTTACAGCTTTTACATACGCCTCGGTGATCAGGGGATTGCCCCAACTCGTTTCTCCACCGGTAGCTTCCAGTGTATTCCCAATGTTCCATCCTAATTTGAATTTGGCAGCCAGTTGCACCGCAGTACTCATTCCTGCGGAATCAGCCGCTTTGGGCGATGTATTGTAAGAAGGATATAATTCGGCAGTTTGTGAAACCGTTACTCTTCTCGCCTGTCCGTTATTGGCGTTTATTGTCAATACGGTAGATCGGGAAGCACCTGTATGATTGGCACTTGCCGTTAACCGGATCGTACTGCTGCCGCTATTGCCTGAGGTTTTGTTTAATTGCAACCAGGAAGCTGCGTTGCTGATGCTCCACTGTGCATTTCCGTTAATGGTAAGATCCGCTGCTCCGCCTCCTGATGGAAGGTTGATCTCTGATGGCGAAACGGAGAGTTCCGGAGCAGGCGAGTCGCCCTTTTTATTACAATTGGTAAAAAAAAGTATAATGAGCAGCCCCATTATTTTGGCTAACCTCGTAATTTTCATTTTTACAGTTTTCAAAGTGTAAGAAATTTTTGTTTGCGCCTTTATAGTTGCATTTGTTGAACAATTGACCTTAATTAGTTTTGATTTGAATAGTATCAATAAGTTCTGGTTTCCTGCAGTATGAGAAGATAGGTCCTGTGACGGCATAGCAATCATTTTGGCAGCATGAAATTAGAAGCCCTGCCCCAGAAGCATGGTAGCAGCCCGTCCAATTCAGGGTATCAAAATGTTGCCGGTTTTTGTGGGCAGTGGTATTGAAATGTTGCAGGGAGGAGTATTATTTGTGTCTGAATAGGCCTGTTCACACGTATAACTCATTCACCCTCACTATCAATCATATTTACCAGGAGAACCATTGGAAAATTATTTAGAATTGAAGGCGGTTGCAAGGGGCTTTATTCAAATCGGGGGGCCGCCTTAAATTTATCAACAAAAACGTATCGACTGCTACAATATTCAGAACAAATTGCCTACCGGCCTTCGGGTATATGCCATCTAAACGTTGCTGATTTTAAACCAGGCGATGTGGCCACTAACACTATGTCGCCTGGCTCTTTCGTTCTTTGCACAATCATCTGCGCCAGGCCGTTGAAGAGTTTTCGCTTCCAGGTTCCAGCGGGTAAAACGAGTTGAATTAAACCCGGATCGGTGTTCACATTTTCCCACTCATGTCGCTTCGGTATGGGCGTAGCCACAATAGCAATTACATTTTTGCCGGGCCGAAGCATGCTTTTGTTCAACTGGTAACCAGCCGCGGTTTCATATTCTTTCTGGTTGTGTGCAATTTCTTTCCCATTGATGTAAAGCGATTGCTCACGACCAATATTTTTATAAAATAACGTAATGGCCGACGAATCATAATTTTGAGGAAGCATAAAGCTGCCCCTGTATACATAAGCCTTCGCCAGATTTTTATAATCCCGGTCTTTGAAAGCCTCCTTCCAGTTTGTATCGTCTACCGCCAAACCTGTTTCGTTTGTAACATCTATACTATCTACAGCTTTCTCTTTCAGATCTTCGATCCTGACAGTTTGAATAGTTTCAATGAACCTGTCTTTTTCAAGCGAGGTGGGATCGCCATTTCCTACACCAATTATTTTACCAGGTCCCTGAATAGTAAAGGTAATTTCGTTATCTGCCATTGGCACAGCCAGATGGTTTTTATCGAGCGCATCCACCGTTACAATGGCTATGTCATCACAACCTGCAGTAAGTGAAGTTTTGTGGGAAGTTAACCGGATGGAATCGGGCCCGGCAGTCGTTTGAACCACATCGGTCAGCAGTTTTTTTCCGGCTTTGTACCCAACTGCTTCCAGTTTACCGGGCGCATAGGCCACTTTCCATTCGAGGTGCCCATTGATTGTCATTTTTTTTCTTCCAAGGCTCTTTTTATTCAGGAAAAGTTCTACTTCGTCGCAATTGCTGTAAGCCCACACATCGATCATTTTCCCCTCCTGCCCTTTCCAGTTCCAGTGCGGCAGCAGGTGCAAAACGGGTTGCTTTCCCCACCATGACCTCAGATAGTAGGCATTATCTTTTGGAAAACCACAAATATCCATCATGCCAAAATAAGATGTAACAGAAGGCCAGCCGTATGGAGTGGGCTCACCCCGGTAATCAAAACCGGTCCAGATAAACATACCAGCGAGGTATGGCCGTTCTGCATAAAACCGCCACCCTTCTTCAATAGTATAGAAAGTTGGCCGCGGCTTTCGATCATACGCTGCCTGGTAATGCTTGTTATCGTCGGTTACATAAATACCTCTTGTAGCAAAGGTTGACCCTTCTTCAGTACCCATACCAGGCTGGTTTGGAAACCGCTTCCGGTGCGCATCAATATCACCATTACCGAGGTAATTATAGCCCATCACCTGCATTATATCGGAAATACCGCTACGGAAACTTCCACTGATGCCTGCTGTTGCGGGACGCGTGCTATCGAGACTATTGGCAAAAGCCTGCAGGGTTGCAGCAATGCGTTCACCGGTAATATTGTTTTCAATGGCCCATTCTTCATTGCCGACCGACCAGCCGATCACAGCAGGATGATTGCGGTCGCGCATGATCATTCGCTTCAGTTCATTCAACCCATCGGCTGTCGTACGCATCAACCGGTTCTCATCAAGCACCAACATACCTAACCGGTCACAGGCATCTAACAATTCGGGCGTGGGTGGATGATGCGAGCAGCGGTAAGCGTTAGCCCCTATGTCTTTCAGGGTTTTAATGCGCCAGTACTGCAACTCGTCGGGTATGGCAGTACCAACGCCTGCATGGTCCTGGTGATTATTGGTGCCTTTCAGCTTCACGGGCTTTCCATTCAGGAAAAAACCTGCTGAGGCGTCAAAGCGAATGGTGCGAATGCCGAAGGTGGTTTCGTACTGATCTGTTGTATCTGCCCTTTCTTTAATTCTGGTGACCAGCCGGTACAAATAGGGCGAATCAATGTCCCACAGCTTTGCATCATTTACAGAAAGATGCGTAGTGATTTCCCTGGTTTGAAAGGGCGCCAGCGAAACAGCGCTGTTTGTTTTAGTGGTTATAACTTTTCCGTCAGCATCGACAATGGTTTGTATCACATCGATGGTCTTGCTTTCTTTCGCTTCATTCATCACATCTGTTTTTACGCTCACCACTGCGTTCCCTTCCTGTACCTGTGAGGTAACGAATGTACCATTCGCCGCTACATGCACGGGCGCGGTTTTAGTAAGCCAAACATGGCGATAGATACCTGCTCCTTCATAAAACCAGCCTTCTTCCATGGTCGCATCCACACGTACGGCTATCACATTATCGCCGCCGTAGTTCAGCACATCGGTAATATCATATTGGAAGCTGCTGTATCCGCTTTGTTCTGTACCGAGATAATGCCCGTTTACCCATACGATGGAATTACGGAAAACACCGTCAAAAACAATTGACACGCGCTTACCAAGATCGGCAGTTGGTATCGTAAACGTCTTTCGATACCAGCCTACACTTCGCTCAGGGAACGCCCGGCCGATGGCTTTGAACCCATGACTAAAGCTGGCCTCCGGGCTAAATGGCTGTTCAACGGCCCAATCATGTGGCAGATCCAGCTTACGCCAGGCACGATCATCAAAACCAGCCGCGGCTGCGCCATCTCCGGAACCTGCCTTGGCCAAATAAGAAAAATAAGCTGTACCTGCGCCAAAGTCCTGCTGAACATCATACGGATGACCAAAAGCAAAACGCCAGTCATGGTCCATTGGCAACCGTTCTCTTTTCACTTGTTCTTGTTGCGAAAAGGTATTTAAAACGTAAAGACTAAAAAGTGTTAATGAAAAAAGGTTCTTATAATAATTCATACATGAATATACTATGCAAAAAATTGGGAATGCTTCCGGCGAAGCATTCCCAATAATTGGTGAAAGATCTGTTATTTAACGATCAGCTTCTTAGTGAAAATTAATCCTTTCGAATTTATTCTAACATGGTACAACCCTGTCTTCAACTGCGCATCGATTGCTATCCGGTTACCGCCTTTAGCGATCTTTACGTAAACCATTCTGCCCAGGTTATCATAAATTTTTACAACCGCATTCTCGGTAATTTCCGGAAGAAGGATCGTAAACCTTCCTGCGTTGGCCGGATTTGGATACAGGCTGAAAGCATTCTCATTCATGCCGGCTTCCATCACTTGTGTTGTTGATTGTCTGGCCCCAGAACCGCCCGGAATGAACGGAGAGAGATAAGTTCCGGCAATTACCTGTTGTGTAATGCCAGGGCCCTGCCAGGCTACTGCTATATTATCTCCCCCACTGCCTTCCTTGTGAAGCACTTCAATGTAGTATTTCTGTCCGGCAACCAGGTTAATGGTGGTGGACTGCTGCGTGCTGTACTTATTCCATTCTCTCGAATTCGTCCATCCAGTGATGTAAGCTATTCTTGTTGCACCGGCGGGGTTGTCGCTGGTGCTCAGGTATAATTCCGTGTTGTCGTCGCCCGCTACCCAGAAGGTGTAGCTGCCGCTTGCAGTAGGATGGATATAGCCGCGGATGCGGGTGCCATAATTATCTGCCCAGTTGGTGGGAGCTTCCAGGCTGGTGAGCTGCGAGCTACCCGAAGGATTGTTTGGATAATTGCTATTGGAGGTGAGGTTGCTGATCGCAGTTCCGCTGATGCCTGTCCACCATTGTCTCAATATGGAGCCAGTCACGGTTACGTTAAAGGTCTGCGTGCTTTGGCAGCCGCTGCTATTGGTGTAGGTGGCCACATAGTTCCCTGCCTGGTTCACCTGGATATTTGAAATGCCTGCTTCACGGGTAGTAGCACTAAAATTATTCGGACCGGTCCAGCTCCACGATCCGCCCGTTACAGGCTGAGGGCCAAACAGCACGCTGCCACCTGTAGCTAAAGTACCATTGGCTGTCTGCTGCCAGCTTCCGCCATTAAGCTGTACGTATGGAGTGATGGCAGTAGGCGTACAACCTCCTGATTCGATAACAACCAGACCTCGTCCTACTGTAGCCATATACGCCCGGCCATATACGTTCATATCGCCCATTACAAAATTACCGTTACCCACGCCTCCCCACTCATGGGCATCGTCGTTTATTCGTGTCCATGAAGCGCCCTGGTCTGTTGAACGGAAAATACCTTTAACGCCGCTAACAGTTCCCCAAATATACACAGCGGGATAAGTAGCTCCCGTTGCAGCTTTACCAAATCCAACAGCTCTGCAATAGGTAACATTCGGAACAGTTGTCCATGAGGATCCATTATTTGTAGTATACGTTAATCCATTCCACAGCGCTACCCACACATGTCCCTCGTTGCCGGGAACAGCTCTTGCCCGAATTGAACCATCTGTACCAGGATTAGATGAAGAAGCGGTAAAACTTACACCTTTATTGGTGCTTACTAAGAGTTGTCCACTACCAGGATTATAAATATAAAACTTATTGGTATTAACGTAATCTGCTATTGGATGAGCATTCTCAACATTAGTGACTCCCGTACTTGTCCATGTTCCGCCATTGTTAGTCGAATAATAAGTAGTACTTGATCCACTGGGACAATGCAGTATGGTATTTCCATCTGCCGACACTGCGACTTTCCCATATGAACCATTAATAGAAGTCGTTTCTGTCCAGCTTGCTCCCTTATCGGTAGAGTAATACATTTTATCAGAAACCCTTATCACTTTACTGGTATTGTTAGCGGCATATGCCAAACCACTGTTATGTGGAGAACTAGGGTTAATTATCTCAGTGGGATAGGTATAAATATCCGAAGCGTACACTGCTCCGCGTTGGTCTCCCATAGCGGTTATTAGAGGACCTCCCGGTATGCTTATAGCATCAAGCACTACCGTTTCTTCCAGTCCTTTTACATCAAATTTCCAGGAAACGTTGGTTGCATTGATATCATCGCAGGTAAAAAGTCCATTCCCCGACATCACCCTTACTCTTGCCGTATTTAACGGATCAAAGTCAATGCAATCTGCCCAATGTATCCCATAAGGAGCGATCCAGCCAATGCCATTGGTGTTCAGGGTGCTTGTGCACGTCAACTTTGAGGTCCAGGTACTTCCTCCGTCGGTAGATAAGAAAATAAAATCCCCCCATGAGTTGTTGCAAAACTGGTTGTTATTCCAGACGTTAATCGTCGAAACAATAACCCTGTTTTTATTTGCCGGATCAACACTGACTCCGCCGTAAGGGTAATTATTCCCCTCTGGAGTAATGTTGGTCCAGGTTCCGGTAGCAGTAGCCAATTTGTAAACTCTTCCGCTGCTGCCGTTCGATGGACCCTGTTCATCTGCCAATGTTACATATAAAGTAGAATTATCGGAAGATAAAACAGCCCTGTGGGGCATAAATGAATTATTAGGCGTAATTGGAGTGAACGTGCTGCCGCCGTTGGTACTTTTGTATATATTATTGTCTCCCGTGCGGGAAACTCCTATATAAATAGTTTGGGTAACTCCTCCCGAAACGCTGGAAGGATCAAACACTACAAAGCAGATCCCGTTTCCATTGGCTGTAGTGGTTACTCCATTCCAGGCCTGTGTCCAGTTTAATCCTCCATCGGTACTTTTCCACAAACCATTTGATTTTGTTCCGCAAAAAAGGATGTTGCCGTTATTAGGATCCACAGCCAGACGTTCGCCATTACCCCTCCCCAAAGAATTTGCGTGCGTCTTAAATTTTGAAGTCACCTCCACTATAGAAAATGTATTTCCCTTATCTGTGGATTTTAAGATCGCTGTTTTTCCACCATTGAAGTAATCAGTCCCGGCAAATAAATATAGATTATTGGGATTCTGAGGGTCCAGCGCCAAAGCTTCCACTCCCTGATAGGTTGTTTCATCCTCAGAATTCCAATCGAGCAAAGGGATCCATTTTGAATTTGCGGCATCCCAACGGTAAGCGCCTCCAACATCTGTGCGGCAGTAAACATCGCCTGATGTTTTATGACTTATGATCCCTGTTATAAAACCACCTCCCCCAAAGGCTACATTACGAAATGTTTGTGCGCTTAGTTTTATTTGTGAAAAGCAAAAAAGGATCAGCGAAAAAGCCACTATAAATCGGGGCTTGCAATAAAAAGGGGTGAAGGCCCCTGCCGTTTCCACTGATCGTGAGTTGTGAGGAGACATCCTTAATGGAAAGTGTAATGAAAGGAATGTCTTTGAGCGGTACGCTCCCGTACCCTGTGTGTGTAATAGAATTTTTTCCATATGACTTTTTTTTGTTCGTAAAAAAAACTGTTACGACATCAATCGTTGAAAAAGGAAATCGTTGTAGTTGAATACCAATTAATTTGGCAGCATGAATTTAGTAGCCCTGCGTCACAAGCATGGTAGCAACGCGTCCCATTCAGGGTATCAAAATGTTGCCGGTTTTGTGCGGTGGTATCTAAATGTTGCGGGGAGGTGTATTATTTGTGTCTGAATGAACCGGTTCACAATCTGAAAATCATTCATCTTCATTATCATCTTTGCCCGGGAAATTGGCTGTGTCATGATAGGTGGAAGGCAACACGCCAAACTGATTTTTGAAGTACCGGGAAAAATATTTAGGATTATTGAACCCGGTTTCGTAGGCTACTTCCGCCACGGTTTTATTTGTTTTCAGCAGTAACAGGGCAGCTCTCTCCAGCCTTATCGTGCGGATATATTCAATAGGGGTTTTTCCGGTTAGTACAAACATTTTTTTGTAAACAGCCGAGCGGCTCATGAGTAAGGCGCGGCTGAGATCTTCTACTGAAAAGTCGGGGTTTGACATATTTTTTTCAATGATCGTTGTTGCGTTCTGAACAAACATCTCATCCGATCTTTCGTCTTTAACGGCTATATCCACATTCTTTACTTCTACCTTCTTCGTAAATGTTTTGCGCATCGACTGCTGTTGCAATAACAGGTTTTTTATTTTGCTCAGCAATATTTCAAAATTGAAAGGTTTGGTAAGATAATCGGCTGCGCCCGTTTCTATACTGCGCAATTGCTGTTCTTCCCCCGTCAAAGCGGTTAACAGGATTACAGGGATATGTTTCGTTCGCCGGTCGCTTTTTATTTTATGGCAAAGTTCGATGCCGGTTGTACCGGGCATAATGATGTCGCTTACTATTATATCAGGGTGGGCCGAAAGTGTTTTCTGCCAGCCTTCCTTTCCATTCACAGCTGTGATAATATTATAATACTCACCGAGGTTATCTTTCAGATAAAAAAGAAAATCTTCGCTATCCTCTACCAGCAAGATGGTAAATTTTTTGCGCCGTGATGCCTGGTGGAGGGTCGCTGTTTCAACAGCCTGACGGAAAGTACTTTCGCCGGTAATTGTAACCGGGGATGTATATTCTTTAAGCGGTAACTGCACGGTAAAACAGGCCCCTTTATACTCCCGGCTTTCTACACTGATTGTTCCGTTGAAGAGGTTCACAAATTCTTTGGTAATGGCCAGTCCTATTCCGCTTCCCTGGTTGATCATAGTGCCGGGAACATCATGCTGAAAAAAACGTTCGAATATTTTTTCCTGCCTTTCGGCTGGTATTCCAATGCCGGAATCCTTTATTTTGATTTCCAACAATGCGCCAACCGCATTTTTTACAATGGTTGCTTCAACGGCCACTTCCCCGTTTTCTGCAGTAAACTTGAAAGCATTTGAAAGCAGGTTAAACAGGATCCGTTCCAGTTTGTCGTGGTCGAAATGGGTAACCATGCTTTCTGAAGGCCCGTTATAAGAAAAGCGGATCTGCTTTTTTTCAGCGATATCAGTAAAGGAGTAGCAGGTTTCTCTGAGAAAATGTACAATATCTCCTTCGGCAGGATGCAGTTTCAGTTCGTGAACTTCCATCTTTCGAAAATCGAGCAACTGGTTTACCAGGTTAAGCAGGCGTCGTGCATTCCGGTGGATCAACTGGTATTGTGATTGCAAAGAAGGCTCTGTTGCAGAGCGGATTATTCTTTCGAGTGGCGTAATGATCAACGACAGCGGGGTTCTGAATTCATGGCTCATGTTGGTTAGGAACCGGATCTTCATCACATCCACTTCATGCATGCGTTGCGCTTCTTTTCGCTCCAGTTCAAGGGCAAAACGGGTACGGGCCCGTTGAATTATCATTCGCCTGGCAATAATCAATATACAAACAACAAACAGAACGTATACAAACCAGGCCAGCCTCGTTTTCCAGAAAGGTGGCAAAATAACAATGTTCACCGCAATTCCCTTTTCATTCCATATGCCATCTTCATTCGATGCTTTTACATAGAAGGTATATTTTCCGGGGTCCAGATTGGTATAGGTCACTTTACGCATGCTGCCATCACTGTAAAGCCAGTTGTTGTTAAATCCCTGCAGCCGGTAAGCATATTTATTCTTGCGGGAATTGATATAATTGAGCGCTGCAAATTCCAAAGAGAAAATATTCTGATCGTATTTCAGCCTGATCTCATTTGTTTCAGCGATCGCTTTTTCTAACACCACATGATTTCCGATCTTTTCATCCGCTGTAATCTCCTCATTAAAAACCTGAAGACCGGTCAATACAACCGTGGGTGGATAAATATTAATCTTTAATTGATCGGGATTAAACAGATTAAAGCCTTTGGCGCCGCCAAAGATCAATTCACCGCTGCTGGTTTTAAGCACTGCATTTTGATTGAACTGCTTTTCCTGCAGACCGTCGAGCCGGTCGTAATTAAGACAATTAATACCATAGCCTTTCCCCGGCAACTGCTGGTAGGTGACCCGGCTGATGCCGTTCGGTGTGCTGATCCATAAATGTTGGGCATTATCTTCAACAATATCCAGAATAGTATTATCCGGCAATCCATCTTCCTTCCTGAAAACCTGGAAACTATTGTTACGGGCATTGTAAATATTAAGGCCGTCCCTGGTGCCCACCCAAATTGAACCGCGGCTATCCTGGAAAACGGAATTCACATTATCGTTGCTTAAACCTGTACCTGTTGAGAGTAATTGTTTAAAGGATGGTGAGCCCCTGAATTTCACATCTATTCCATAGGACGTTCCAACCCATAAATTGCCCTGCCTGTCTTCTGTAATGGAAGTGATATGTCCTGAATGTACAGCATTAGGCGCACCTGGCTTGTAATGAATAAACTTTTGAGCAAGGGGATCAAATCTTTCAAGGCCCTCTTCAAAATTGCCAATCCAGAGATTGTTGCTTCTATCTTCATAAATTTCCCACACGCGGTCATCGGCCAGGCTGTTGCTGTCTTTGTCATTGTGGCGGTAGTGCTTAAAGGTCTTACCATCATAACTGTCCAGTCCGCCATAATAGGTACCGATCCATAATAAGTTGTTATGATCAACACAAAGGCTCACGATGACGTCGTTGCATAGGCTGTTATTATTTGCCGGATCATGCCTGAACTGTTTAAAGGTATTTTGTGCGCGGTTGAAGTAAATGAGTCCGCCGCCATTTGTGCCTATCCAGATATTGCCTTTGGCATCTTCTGCAAATCGATTTACATCATTGAAGGGAAGACCGGATGCATCTGATCCCTGATGCGTATATAAGGGGAATTTGCTGATCCCTTCCTGGTAATAATTAATGCCCTGCTTAAAGGTGCCTACCCACATGATGCCGAAATCATCTTTATAAATTTCTGTAAGACTATTTTGGGTTAAACTTTTATCGTCGCCCTCTTTGTTTAGCACTACCTGCACCCGCATGTTCCTTTTATCCAGGATATTCAATCCGCCATGATCGGTGGCGATCCACAAGAGCCCTTTATTGTCTTCTGCCATGCTCATTATAATATTACTGCTCAATATTGCCGTTCCTTCATCTTTGGCTATATGTTCAACCGTATTATTTTTCACATGCACGCGGTAGGCGCCATTAAATCCCCCGCCTGCATAGATCCAGCAGTCGTTCTGGGAATCAATAAAAAGATGGTATAAATTTTCTTTTGGGTTCCCTTTTTGTTGCAGCAAGGGAATGCGTTCAACCACTTTTTTGGAGGCGCCGTCTATCTTTTCAATAAGGGCGTTACTGTAAACTACCCAGATGTTATTACCTGCATCAGTTTTTACATCAGCTATGGTAAAGGGCTGCAGCGATCTATTCCGTAGTAAAGCAACAACCGGTTTATTATGTTCATAATAATAGAGGCCACTATCCCGAAAAACAAACCAGTATCCGGCCCCGGCCTGAACAATATCGGTAAGGCCGGCGCCGGGCAGCCCCAATTGTTGCAGGGATTTATCTGCACGACGCTCGAATTTTTCTGTTACCGGGTCGTAAATATTAAAGCCGGTCCGTAGCTGGATCCATAATTTTTTATAAGGGCCGCCTGCAATTTTTGCAATATAATCGTCACTTAGTGAATTGGAATCTTTTATAGAATGGTGAAAAGTTTTAACAACATAGCCATCATACCTGTTTAGCCCGCTCATGGTGCCAAACCACATAAACCCGCGGCTGTCTTTATAGATCGTTGTAACCTGGTTGTGCGACAAACCATGACTATAATCAAGATGGCGAAACTGATAAATAGGTTGTTGAGCTTGTAATGGACGGGTACAGCACAACACAAAGGCAATCGCAATCAACTTATAAAGCAGTTTCATATAGCAGGAATAGCAGTGAAGCACAATTTAAAAAATAATTCCTGCATCTAAGGCTGCCTGCAGCCTAAAAGTTGAAGGCTGCAACATTCTATACTGTTAATTGTAACATTTGGGCGCCTGGTTCAACAAAAAAAAGGGATACAAACATCGCTGGCGGCATCACCAGCAACCCGGTATCGGAGCGGCCTCGTGCTCTAATATTATCGGGCCCAGGCTTCACCTTCCGGCGAACGTCTCCATTTGAAATAAGCATCCAGTGCTTCAAGCGATTTTGCACCCGGTACAGGCCCCGTATGAGGTGTTTGATTAAAGTACATTACTACAGGATTTTTATCGCTGAATGCAGGCCAGTCAGGAAGGCCATTACCATTTGGATGGCCATACTTCGCAAAGTTCGTCCAGTAAGTAGCCATAGCTTCAGCTATTTCCAAATCGCTTTTAGTTGTCTGAGGGTTCGATGCGTCAAGATGTTTAAAAACATAAGCAACTTCCTGCGCATGCGGCGACCCATACCCGTAACGGGGGGAACCTGCAGGATAATCCGGATGCTGATCGAAAAAGTAATAAAACACTTTCGATTTGCCGGTCTTCGATTGTAACCTTGCCCAACTCCACGTATGCCAGCCAAATGCTGCATCGCGCATTAAATCTCTTGCTGTTCTTGGAACAGCTGTAGAATCAACCGGATAGGCTTTGAAAAGATCGTCAGCAAATTTGCCATAACGCGTTTTTACGGCAGTTATGTAATCGGCAGGTGTTTTTGGCGGTGAAAAGCTGGCGCCTTCGTCAGAGTTGTAGCCGATCAGGATATTAACATCATTGTACTTACCTGCTTCATACAATTTGTATTGATCATCCGGTATCACCCATCCATCAATAATTGGCCATGCCAGTCCGCGTATTGCAGGAAGTTTATCTGCATCCAGTTTTCTCAGATCTGCAATGGAAGAAAATCCTGCATTCTTTACATAGGCTTCGCCTGCGCTTTCTGCATCCCGGATCTTTTTTAAATTCTCTCCCGGAAAAGTAGTGATCCTTGGTGGCCCGAATGAACCACCGCTTTGTGAGATAGCACCACGGAATAGTCCTTTTGCGAGCGGCGATGCACACAACATGCTTACAGCAATGCCGCCTGCAGATTCACCGAAAATGGTAACTTTACGCGGATCGCCTCCAAATGCAGCAATATTTTTTTGAACCCATTTAAGCCCTGCTATCATATCCAGCAAACCATAATTTCCTGAAACATGGTTCGAACTTTCCGCACTTAATTCAGGGTGTGCTAAAAATCCCAGTTGCCCAACCCGGTAAGCTATGCTAACAACCAGCACTCCTTTTTTCGCTAATTGTTCACCACTATAATTTACATCAGAAGTAGCGCCGCCATTAAAAGCGCCACCATAGATCCATACAAGAACAGGCATGTGTTCATTTGAAGATGTTGCAGGCGACCATACGTTCAGGTACAAACAGTCTTCGCTTTTTCCTGAAGGAGGCGTCCACCCCTGCACAGGACCAGGTGCAAATTTTTTTGCCTGTAAAATTGTGTCCCATTTTTTTACAGCCTGTGGAGCACGCCAACGCAAATTGCCAACCGGAGGGGAAGCGAAAGGAATCCCTCTGTAAACAGTTAATCCATTTTCAAATGTTCCCTGCACCAACCCATCCTCCATTTTAATAACGGCAGGTTGTTGGGCAACAACGACGGAGGTGGAAAGTATTGCAAATAAGATAAACAGGGAAAATCGTTTTTTCATATAGCTTTGAGTAATGTATTTAGAATCGTCATTTCAAGTAACGCTTCTGCCCTACTGAGTTATTTTCTGCAAAACCTCATACCGTACATCATTCTCAGCAGGCACAACTTTGGGGCTTACACCAATCTGCATTACAGGAACGATAGGGCTACTGCTGGTTGTGGGCCAATTGGGTAACCCCGAACTATTGGGATTACCGGTTTTGATAAAGTTTACAAAGTACTGTTGCATCACGTTCGATACTTTATAATCATCATCAGTCCATCCATAATTTTTGTAGTAAGGCAAATTGCCCATGGCATATTGAATCTCTGCAGAATGCACCGCCCTTTTTGACAGGGGATGCGGATGCGTGTAATAATAACGATATACAGGACCTGTTCCCGTTTTTGTATGCAAATTGGTCCAGCGCCAGGTACCGAAACCTATGAAAAGGTCGCCCGCTAAATCGGTAGCTACCTGCGCTACTTCATCATCTGAATTTACTGCATAGACTTTTAATAGTTCCTCGGTTTTATTACCAAACGAATTTTGTACTGCTTTTTTAAAATTATCTTTTGTGAATGGATTGTTTCCCATAATAGCCTGACCACCCGATTCTTCTGAATTCCAACCTGCCAGCAAGGGCACATGCGCCTGTTCGCCAGCCTGATAAATAGCAAGCGGTTCTTTTGGAAAGAAGTAACCATCCATGGTCATCGGAAAATTAAAAACGCCATACTCGCCACTCAGTTTTAACAAGGAATCTGCATTCAATGCTCTGAGCGCTGTTAGTGAACTGGCACCGGCAGCTTTCGCAAACTTCGCTCCGTTCTCTTCTGTTTTATTCAATGGAACAAGCGGTCTTATACCCAACAAAGAACCGCTCTCGCCAATAGCACCGGCAATTAAATTTTTACTCAATGGAGAAGCCATTTGTGCACTTACCGACATGGAGCCGGCTGATTCGCCGGCAATGGTAATTTTGGCGGGATCGCCGCCAAAGGCAGCAATATTTTGCTTTACCCAGTTCAAAGCAGCCGACTGATCGAGCAAACCATAATTGCCCGATACATGATGGGGTGATTCTTTGGTTAACTCAGGATGAGCCAGTAATCCGAACACACCCAACCGGTAATTTACAGTCAGCGCTACAATGCCTTTTTGGGCCATGCTTTCTCCATCATAACGTGGCTCCGAACCATCGCCTGTAGCAAACCCTCCACCGTAAAAATATACCAGCACCGGTAATTTACCCTTTGTACCGGGTGTCCATACATTCAAATACAAACAGTCCTCACTCATACCGTTTGAACGAAAAACCATATCGGTAAAAATGGGTGGCTGCATGGCGCGGGGGCCAAAGTTTTTTGCCGCCCGCACTCCTTTCCAGCTTTGTACTGGTTGGGGTTCTTTCCAACGCAGGTTGCCAACAGGCGGCGCGGCATAAGGTATTCCTTTAAACGAAACGATGCCCGTTTCTTCGAGACTGCCTTCCAGCATACCATTGGCAATTTTTACCCGTGTGTTGTTTGGAGACGATTTTTTTTGTTGGGCAAAAGTGACGGGCATGAACTGCACAAAACATATGGCAAAAAACAACCATTTTTTCATAAAATAAGGTTGATGGTTTTATTAGCGAATTTAACTGACTGGAATATCTTTTTACTCTTTTTTTCCAGATCATTTGCCAGCCGGCGGTAGAACAATGTATTGCTGCCCTTTCTTCATTTTTACTGAAAGTACGAAATCAACACCTTCCTGTTTTGCCGGGACCGCATTTACAAGGAATCCCCTGTTGTTCCTGATCCGGCACACGCCATCTGTGGTCGCCGTGATCGTGGCTTTGCTCAGCTTTCCTCCTGCCCATTGTATATCTACCGTAAATCCGCCGCGTGCTTTCAATCCTTTTACGGTTCCTTCTTTCCATGCCAATGGCAGTGCGGGTAAAAGATGTATTTCTCCCAAATGGCTTTGCAACAGCATTTCCGTCATACCGGCGGTTCCGGCAAAGTTACCATCTATCTGAAACGGCGGATGCGCATCAAACAGGTTTGGGTAAGTGCCGCCGCCGCCTTTCCCATCGGCGCCGGAATAGTTCAGCAACTGACGAATGAGTTTATAAGCATGGTCGCCATCCAGCAAACGCGCCCACCAGTTGATCTTCCAGCCGCGGCTCCAGCCGGTACCGGCATCTCCCCTTATTTCCAGTGTTTTCTTTGCTGCTGCAAAAAACTCCGGCGTATTGTTCTTCGATATCTGCCGGCCCGGATGCAAACCAAACAGGTGCGACACATGGCGGTGCTGCGGATCCGTTTCTGCAAACTCTTTATACCATTCCAATAATTCGCCCTGGCTTCCTTTTCTCAACGGATACAGATCTTTTTTTACTTCGATTAACTGGTTGCGGAATGACTGATCTGTATTCAACTCTTCGGACGCTTCTATTACATTGGTAAAAAGATCCCAGATGATTGACATATCCATCGTTGTTGCAACCGATACAGCCTGTGCACGTCCTTTTTCATCGCGGAACTTATTCTCGGGAGAGGTTGAAGGCGCCGTCACCCAATAACCGCTACTGTCCTTCACCAGCCAGTCGAGACTGAACAACGCTGCCTGCTTCATGACCGGGTATGCTTCTGCCAGGAATTTCTTATCCCGTGTAAATGCATAGTGCTCCCACAAATGCTGGCAAAGCCAGTTGCCGCCCATATACCAGTTGGCCCAAACGGGATCACCGGCGCCCAGGTCTCCTACCGGGTTGGCGCAACCCCAGATATCTGAATTATGATGCGCCACCCAGCCATTGGCATGATAAAACTCACGGGCTACGCGGGCGCCGGTTACAGAAAGCGCCTTCAACCACTGCAGCAGCGGTGTATGCATTTCAGATAGATTGCAGCTCTCTGCCGGCCAGTAATTCATCTGTGTATTGATATTGATCGTATAGTTGGAACTCCAGGGAGCTCTCAATTCTTTGTTCCAGATGCCCTGCAAATTAGCCGGTGGCCCTCCCGGCCTTGATGAAGCGATCAGCAGATAACGACCGAACTGGTAGTATAAGGTCTCCAATGCAGGATCATACGCTCCTCCTGAATACGCTTTTAATCGTTTATCGGTAGAAAGCACCCGGTTGGTATTGGCTGCGGCGCCTGTATCCTTTACTATAAACGAAACGCGATTAAAATAGCGCTGATGATCTTTCAGATGCTCCTGTTGCAATACAGCATAGGATTTTTTTGCCGCCTGACCGATCAGTGCAGCAGCAATCGCCTGCTCATCTTTTCCTTCGCTATCAGGGCATTTATCAAAACCGTTGAAGCTGGTGGCAGCGGATACAATCAATACAAGGTCTGTTGCATTCTCCACATGCAGCCCCGAAGTGTCTGCAGTGATCCTGCCTGCTTTGGTAATTGCTCTTACCCGGCATTGAAAGCGCATGCCATTGCAGCCGGTAGTATCTTCATAAATGATTGGCTGCCGGTCTTTAGGATTATAATAACTTGGATCTACATGCGCGGGTGCCTTACCACTTATGATCAATTCATTATTCCCCTTTGCAGATAATCTATACCGCAAAGGGCTTTTTAATGCCACAGAAAGATCGATAGCGCCGGAAACGCTGGAGCGGATACGGATGACCATTACGTTAGCAGGCGCCACGCAAAAAACTTCGCGCGTATACTCCACCCCATCAACCGTGAAACGGGTAGTAGCAGTAGCGGTTTGAAGATCCAGCTCGCGGTGGTAAGCAGACGCCGTGCGGCCATTGAGCGATTGCTTCAGAAGCAGATCGCCCAGCGGCATATACGATTCGGTATAATACCCCTGCATTTTTCTGGCCAGTTCGTTTGCCTTTGAATAATCCTGCTCTTTCAGCAACGCTTCGCGTATGCGGGGAAGATATTGAAAAGCATCCGGATTGACCTGTTGTTTTACCGGACCGCCGCTGTAGAGCGTACTTTCATTCAATTGAACAAGTTCTTCCTCAACCCGCCCGAAAACCATTCCTCCTATATGACCGTTCCCAACCGGCAGGGCCTCCACCCACTCTGCAGCCGGCTTATCATACCATAAGCTGAGACGGGACTGCGCACATATTTGTTTTGTGGAAGTAAGCAGAAACATTGTCAGCGATACAGCGACAATACGCATAGAAGTCATTTTTTATACTTGAATATTTCTATTAAGGCTCTACTTTATAGGGATCAACGAGGCAGCGAACCCACCCCTGCGAAGCAACGTTACATCTACAGAGGCTGACTTGTCCACCACCATGTATTGCGTTGCAAAAGCTTTATCGTGCTTTCCATCGGCTATCAACGTCAATTTATATTTTACGCCCTCCCGCAAAAAATCAAATTTTACTGTTTTCTTCTTTTCGTTTTGCTCTCCATTGATGCCGCCTATATACCAATCATTTCCTTTGCGGCGGGCCATGATCACCTCCTTACCAGGATAACCATCCACCAATCTGGTATCATCCCACGCATTGGGCACATTCTTTAAAAATGTTTTGGCAGCATCGGGTAGCTCATAGTAGCCTTCGGGCCTGTCGGCCAGGTGTTGCATGCCCGATTCAAAGAGTACACTCAATGCCAATTCATGCCCGTAGGAAGTAATATGCGGGTATTGTGAATTGGTAAAGGTAACCGGTGTGTAGTCCATGGGGCCAACCACATTGCGGGTGAAAGGAAGGGTAGCATTGTGCTCCGGTGCAGGCATCGTAAAATCAGGTGTGTTGTTATACCACTCGGCGCCACGCACGGCTTCGTAGGTCATCAGGTTCGGATAGGTCCTTTCCCATCCTCTGGGCACAATGCAGCCATGGAAGTAAACCATCATTTCAAATTGGGCAGCATCTTCCAGGATGTCGAGATAATATTTGATCATATCCTGTTTCTCACTTTCAAAAAAGTCCACCTTTACGCCGGCAAATCCTAATTTTTTCAGCATGGAGAATTCTTCGACCCTGTTTTGATGTGTGAGCATCCGGTCTTTTGGTGTGGCCGTTACCCAGGTATGATTGCCACCTGAATTATACCAGATCAATGGCTTGATCCCTTTTGACTGAATATATTTCGCTGCATCTTCCAGCTTACCCCCATTGCCCATGGCATCCCACTCCCAATCGAGCAGCGTATAAGGCCAGCCCATTTCGGCAGCGAGATCTGCAAACACGCAAACCGTTTTATAGTCTTTGGTGCCATGATTGCTCGACCAATAATTCCATGAGGCTATTCCCGGTTTGATCCAGCTTGTATTTTTTATAACCGATGGCTCAGCAACATCATTTACTAAAGTAGATCCCACTATATCGGCAAGCGTTCCCATGATGATCACCCGCCAGGGCGATTTCCAGGGAAGGGTTATGACAGGTGCCGATTCTCCAAGTCCCCTTCCATCTTGTGGATTTGGAAAGGTAAGTTTGTATTTCTCAGCAGCAGCAGCATTGCTCAATTTGGTGCCGCAGTAATTTCTGTTCACATCCGATTCATGCAATAAGAACCAACAATCTTTATTATCTGTACTAAAAAGCGCAGGATAACCCCATTCACCGGAAACTGTTTTGTCTTTATTCATTGCAGCATAAAGACCTTCGTTGGCAGGATTCCATTTTTCCATCCACCGCGTGGTTTCTTTTGGAATGGTGTAAGCTGTTAATTCATCCTTTACAACAAAGCTTCCCTGCTTATCGGGAAACTCATACCGAAAAGCAAGGCCGTCATTATAAGCCCTGATAATAATATTGAGTTTTGCTTTCGTTGGATTTTCAAATGAGACTACTACCTCATTCGCAGCGTTCTTGCAAGCAGCCCTTTTACCGTGCAGTGCTGTGTATTCTTCGTTAATGAAAATTGGCTTACCTGCTTTCAAAAACTTCAAATCCTTTGAAAAATCCTGGTCGCTGCGCGATAAACCTAAATCAATACGGGGAATAGCTTCTATAATTGTTCCATTGTTATTGTAAGATGCTTTTATGTACCACTCACCAATATCATTGCTTTGCCCGGGAAAAAGCCCTACAACAATCTTTTGATCCGGAGATTGAACAACTGCTTTTTGCCCAAATACCATGCTGCTGAAAGCTGAAAACAGCATTACAAGAACTAACTGACGCATCATACTATTGTTTGCCTTTTATTGCTTCTTAAAATTTTACAGCTACTTTTTTCCCTGTATAGGAGATAACTTTGTCTGCCTGGCCCGTTAAATTTTCTCCAACACCTTTGTTCATACCAACGATCACCACATTGAATTTTCTTTCATTAAGCATTCCCGGAAATGATCCATTTCTATCGCTGATGGCTAAAGTCTTTTTAGTGTCATCCCATGTGAAAGTTATCGTTGAATAAACACCTCTCTCATAATTGTAATTATCATTTTCATCTTCGTACAAAACGAATTTTCCATTGGCGCCCGGATAAATTCTTATTTCAAGGTTGTCCCATTTCTTTTCTTCCGCGTATTGAACAGAAGGTCCTAAAGGAATAACGGAACCTGCTTTCACATAAAGCGGAAGGATATCGAGGGGCGTTTGCCTGCTTACTTTATTACCGCCGGAAAATCTTTCAGCAGTCCAGAAATCATACCAGTCAGCTCCTGCTGGTAAATAGGTTTCTTTTGACCTGATCGTGCTGAAGTCTTCCACCTGTATTGTTTCTTTTTCACCTGCACCTGGCTTCACATACATCGCATTGGTAACCGGACTTACCAACAGGGATTTACCAAACATAAATTCGTCGTTAATATCCAGGGCATTTTTGTCCTTTGGGAAATCCATCACCAGAGCACGCATCATGCTCGATTGATTGGCTGTTACATCCCATGATGCGGAATAGATATAAGGCAATAAATGATAGCGCAGGTTGATGTATTTTTCAATAGCATCGTAATATTTAGTTCCCTTCTGTCCAAATTGATAAATTTCCCTTGGCGCATCTGCACCATGTGAACGCA
Organism: Niastella caeni; assembly: GCF_004834005.1. GTDB lineage: Bacteria > Bacteroidota > Bacteroidia > Chitinophagales > Chitinophagaceae > Niastella > Niastella caeni. The sequence goes on along the minus strand of NZ_STFF01000002.1, from coordinate 582,172 downwards.
TCATGGGAGTAAAAGCGCCAAACTCCAGCCAGCGAACATACAATTCGCGATACTCGGGGTCTTCTAATTTTCTTTTAAACTTTGAAAGAAAGAATCCGCCGATATCAGCATTCCAGTGAGGTATACCGGTAAGTGAAAAATTCAGGCCTGCAGAGATCTGACTCCTCAATGCATTCCAGGAGGAAGTCACATCACCCGACCAGGTATTAGCTCCATACCTCTGCTGACCGGCAAATGCTGAACGTGTGAGAATAAACACTCTCTTGCCGGAATCAACGGCACGTTGATGCGTTGATACGCCTCCCACAGTCATCAAAGGAAATGCATTGCGAACTTTCCTGAAAGATCCCAGATAAGTTTTATTATCAAAATCCGATGGTTTGGGATCAAGGTGATCCGGTTCCGATGAATCCATCCACCAGCCGTCTATTCCCAATGCAAACATCAGTTTCAAATAGTTCCAGTAAATATCACGGGCAGCAGGATTGTAGGGATCATATACACGAACACCGGAAGGATAATCACGTCGTACCGGCCATTTCTCAGAACCTGATTCCGGCCATGTTTTAAAATCCATCAACGCCCCAATCTTATCCAGGTCTTTGTATTGCTTTGTATGAGGGCCAAACGAATTCCAGATAGAAATGATCATATGTGCATTCATATCGTGCACATCGCTTACCATCTTCTGCGGATTGGGAAATTCAGGATTTAAAAAATCCATGGCATTCCACAAATAGTTGCTTCCCCAATATTGCCAGTCCTGTATAATACCATCGAGAGGAACACCAAGCTTGCGGTATTGCTTTACTACATCCACTAATTCATCCTGGCTTTTATACCTTTCTTTACTTTGCCAAAAGCCATAAGTCCATAGTGGGAACATTGGCGCCTGCCCCGTCAATTCACGCATGTGTGCAATTACACCATCCGCATTGCCACCGTACATGAAATAATAATCAACACAATCTCCGACCTCTGATTTGAATGATGTGCCTTCCGGATTATCGGTAAACACCGTGGGAGAATAGTTGTCCCAAAAAACACCATAGCCTTTTACCGATTGAAAGAAAGGAATGTAGTCATCCAGGTTTCCCTGCACCATGTTCAGCGTTACATTACGCTGACTCATCTTGCCTTCCTGCTGCTGGCCAAGGCCATAAATAGGTTCATCCCTGTCTAATATAAACAATTGCTGAACGGTTAAAGTATTAGTGCCAGCATCATTGAATGGTGCAAGTTGTACGCCGTCTTGCTTTTCTTTCAGCAATAATTCGCCTTTTACGGTTGAATAAATTATGTCACCGGTTTTTAGGTTAAGCGCAACATTGAGTGTTGCCGTTCTTAAGTTTACTACATCACCCTGCTGTTTAACACTGAACACTGTTTTTTGCGGCTTCTTAATAACGGAAAGACTTTCTTTAGTGAAAGGGCGGCCATCAGGAGATTTCAGTATTCTTACAGATGAAGGATTATAATATTGAATTTCGATCGCGGTGGATTTGATCTTTGCTTTAATTCCATGATCTGTTTTTTGATAGGATTGGGCATTACTACTGTTACTAATAAAGAGAGCAGTTAATAACAACAAAAATGTGCTCCATTTCATCATGACAAGACGGTTTTATTTTGCTTAATTGAAGTATTGGTTATTGCAATCGAAATGTCAAACCTAGTTCAAAAGCCTGCCCTTATTATGCACAAAACAGACTTTTTTTGTCCTTAATCCGACATTCTTTATCTTTTCCTGCTTCACTTCTTATAATCATATCGAAACCAGTCAACATCTATGTATCCCTTATCTTCTTTGGTATTGAAATTAAAGATCCCGATACGATCACCCCGGTAGCTGCCCCAGGTAAGTTGATAAGTACTTTCCAATGTTTGATACAATTTTCCGTCTGTACTAAAAGCATATCGACTTATACCGTTGGCATCCCAGGTAGAGCGAAGCCAGATGGACTTTCCGGCAATCGTGACTACTGTTGTATCTTTATCATTATAGGAATAAACCAAACTGCGTATTTCATTCTCCTGTCTGATACCAAACAAGCTATTGCTCGTAGTGGAAAAATGTGTCAATCCGCTGAACTGGCCATCGGCCATATGGCTGATGTCGATCTTTACGGTTGCTACATTGGCAAATGTACGCATACTGCGTTGTGTGAGTGTGTTTCCGGCCCGAAGTATAATATTTTTTTGTTTATTTGACGGAAGGGGCGTAAAAGCATACAACCGAAGAAAGCCTTTTCGCTGCGTTAAAGACCATTTGCCGGCCCGGGGTTGATAGTTCCATTCCCATTGCACATGTAGTTTCCCGGCGTTGAATTCATCAGTGCTTTGAATGGAGACTTTCCTTTTATAGGCTATAGGTTTTGCGCCCCGCCAAACCATGCGCCCTATTGTGTCGGCACCCGGCTCACCAATGACCGGCCAGCCATCGATCCAGTGAACAGGCAACAAACTGGCAGGGCGTCCTTCCCAGTCTCCGCTACCATGGTGGGTGAAAAAATACCATTTGCCTGATGGCGCCTGCAGTAAGCCACCCTGATTCGGTTCCCTGTCAAGCTTCCTGTCAACATGGTTTAATTGTTTGATCTCCCAGGGACCATACATGTTCTTTGAACGTTCTATCATAATGACCCGGCCTTCCGGTTTCACTTCGCTGAAATAGTGGTAATAAAACCCATTGATCTTGTAAAGCTTATTTGCTTCGCTTCCGTTGGATTGATGTATGATGGAGTCGGACCCCATGATGAGACTTCTTCCATCAGGCGCCATTTTAAATAAATGAATGTTGTACTTTTTATTGTTTTTAGGATCAAGGGCAAAATTGGTAGCAATAAAATAGAGCTGCCCATCGTCATCACAAAACGAACAGCAGTCGTCCCAGCCACTTACTTTCCATAATTGATGAACCCGTTCCCAGGGGCCTGCAGGATTGGTAGCCGAACTCATAAAAAAACCATCATCAGGTGTGCCGAAATACACCCAAAACTTATTCTTGTAATACCTGATGGAACCTGCCCAAATGCCTTTACCATAACAATTCATCCGGTCCCAGTTCAATTGCGGGCTAATGCGTGTGAGATCATCAACCACATGACCGATAATTTCCCAGTTTACGAGATCTTTAGAATGGAGCACTACCATGCCCGGCGAAAATTGCATGGTAGAAGATATGGCGTAATAATCATCACCTACACGTATGGCATCAAGATCGCTGTAATCTGCCGGAAGTACAGGATTAACATACCTTCCATTTCCCTGGTCGCCCCAGTTTCCATTCATTTGAGCTTTCGAACATAAACCTGCCAGGTGCCAGCAAAACAAGAGCGATACAAATCTGAGACGATTCATTTGAAAATAGTGCCGTTTTCTATTTAATAATTTTGTAACAGTTACTTATAAATATCATTCTTGTTTTTGTTCTTGTTTTAATTTTTCCCGGATCTGCTTCAATCCTTTCTCATCAATCACTCTCCAGTAGATCATGTAGCGCGCATCATGGATGCTTGAGAAAGGTTGAAGTACAAGATTTTTCAATGACAATGGATAGATCAAATTAGCTGCTGTGAAATGAAGTGGCTCACCTTTCACAGGTTTCAATTGCAAAGCAGGATCGCTTTCAGAAGTAACGATCATCGGCGCTTTGTCAATTGGATAGAGAGCCCCACCTGCCACATGGCCCATCCTGCTTCCGTCAGCTTTCAATCCGGCAAGATCTGAAGTGCCTGTTTTTGCTGCTAAAACTATTGGCCCGTAAATAAATGAAGCCCAGGGTGAGCCATCGGGCAAATATTCCATTTTTGCCTGCATCGGTAAATGAATGGAAACGGCATCACCTGTTCTCCATGTTCTGTTTATGATCACAAAACCATTTTTATCTTTTACCGCTTTTATTCTTTTACCATTCACTATGATCTGCATTTCTTCTTCCTTTACCCATGAAGGATAACGAATATGAACGCCAAATGATCTTGGTTGAGTGGTCGTAAACTTTAATGATGATGTTTGCTGATAAGGAAAGTTTGTTTGTTGAATCAACGAAACGCCTTTTTCTTTCCAATCCAATTTTGATGCTATAAACAAGTTCACAAAAAGGTCGTTCGCATCATGTGCATAAATCATCTGGCCATACTTGCCATGATTCTCCATTCCGGTTCCCACACAGCACCAAAAACATTCCTGCTGTTGAGAATACACCCGATAATGCTGCGGCCTCATTGGCGTGAAATAAACGAAACCGCCTTTGGGATTTTCGGAGGATAAAATATGGTTGAACACTGCCCGTTCGTAGTAATCGATGTAAGTACTTTTGGGATCAGACAAAAACAATTTCTCCGTCAGCCGTAGCATGTTGTAGGTATTGCATGTTTCAGGCCCCTGCGCGTCATCAATCATGGAAGAGAAGTCGGTTGACGGATTGAAGTGTTCATGAACACTGTTGCCGCCAATGGAAACAGTTCTATGTTGAACAACCGTGTTCCAGAAAAATTCCGCAGCATTTGCCCACGATGTATCTCCGCCGATCTCAGCAATGCGTTTGAAACCGATCACTTTGGGGATTTGGGTATTGGCATGCAAACCGTTCAGTGAATCTTTCTTTTCAAGAAGTGGTGACAGTATGGCTTTGTGAGAAAGCTTGCTGGCCATTATCAGATATTTATGATCACCGGAGATCGCTGCTACGTCTGCAAATACTTCATTGATGCCCCCATGCTCACTGTTGAGCATTTCTTGAATCTGATCATCGGAAAGGTTTTTAGTGAGATCAATGAACCAATCAGATAGTTTAATGAGAATTTCTTTAGCTTTTTCATTTCCCTGAATCAAATAAGCATCACGAAGTGCGGCAAATAATTTATGAATATTGTAAAGAGGCACCCATTTTTTAGAATAACTGCCGCCCTTGATCTTACCTGCTGATATTTCCTGCCACATGGCCTTACCGCCAGGCACTCCGCTTACATATCCATTCCCGTTTTTTCTTTGGCAGGAATCGATCCAGCCGATCATATAATTCAAACGGCGCAACACTTCTTTGTTACCGGTTGCTGCATACATGTTTGAAAGTGCAGATAAGTAATGTCCCCCGATATGTCCATCCAGTCCTGTGCTTTCCCAATTGCCATAGTTCTCTTTTTTAGGTGGTATGCCGGCTTCCTTAAGAAAGGGTGCCAGCAAGCGGTCAGGATCGAGTTGCAGCATATATTGCAGATCTGTTTCCCGGGCATTCCTGAAAGGGCTGTTTAAAAGCTGTACGGATGATAAAGGGAAAGCAGCTAATTTGTTTTGAGCAAAGCAGGTAATGTAAACAAAAGATGAAACAACAAATGCAATGACCTTCTTCATATTGATCGATTAAGTTCTAATAAATATACCACTCCCAAATACCATTGACGCCACTTAAAATTTTAACCCGTAAATAGCGGGCTTTACAATTCAGATTGTCCCTGTGTGGCGATTGTACAATAACCTGCCGATGTCCGCCACATGGCTTCCATGTTTTGCCATTATCAGAATACTCTAACACATAAGCATGTCCTGCGGTGGGACGAACAAAATACACTTCGCTGCGTTTAAGATGTTGCGACTTTCCCAGATCAGCAACGATCCAGGCCGTTGAATCTTCAGCAGCAGCCATCCACCTGGAGCCATTTGCATCATCGAAAGCAAACTGCGCAGAAAATGATTCCGTTCTTTTGAACAATGAATCCTGATTTCGTTTAATGAAAAGATCGGAGCGAACACTTGATGCCGTTGAGTTTACAATCCTGATCGTTTTTTCAGGTGGTACAGAACGAAGGGCCCCTACTCCGTTCATCGTCAGGTCAACGGGACGAATGGTTCCATCCCCGTTAAATTCCAACCTGTTCACATAGGTTTGCCGGTTAGTGCTTCTGCGGCCAAATTCCAGGTAAGCAAAATAGTAATCATCAGTGCCCGGAACGTTAAACACACTACCATGACCGGGACCAAAGATCTGCCGTTCATAATTGGTAGTGGCTATAATATCACTCTCAGGGAATTCGAATGGACCCAGCGGCGATGTCCTGCTCATTCCATAAGCATATTGGTATTTCTCATCACCACCGAGGGTGTACAGGTAGTAATAGATACCCTTCCGTTTAAAAAAGATGGGCCCTTCCGAATAACCTCCGCGCTTTGTAGAAATTTGAACGACAGAAGTAGTATCCACAGAAACCATATCCCTGTTCAGTTTAGCCGCAAACCGCCGCTGCCAGAAAACATAGGCCTGCCCATCATCGTCAATAAAAACCTCCGCATCTATACCGGCCGGACCTTTGGGGTGTTTTGATTGTAATAAGGTAGCCGGCGTAAAAGTTTTAGAAAACGTATCAACCCCTTTTGCCAGTTTAAATGGCCCGTCAGGTGAATTGGCAACAGCCGGATACATAAAACCATTCACCGTGGGATAAATATAGTATTTTCCGTTGGCTGCAATAACCTTGCTGGGCGCCCAGTATTTTTGTCCCACTGCAGACGGAAAATAAAAACCCGAAAAACTCCAGTGCACAAGATCTTTCGACTTCCATACTACCGGCGGCCCCGATGTGTTCAGGCCCTGATCATATCCATCTGTTGTTGCATAACAATAAAACGTTCCATCGATCTCCTGGATACTGGCATCAGCGATCATATCAGGAACCAGGGCATTGCCGAAGGGATTTACGCTTTGCGCTTTTGCAGCAAAAGCAAACAGGAATAAAAGACAGTTCAACAATGCTTTTTTCATAATCAATACGTAAATATAATTTACAACGGTAATTGTTCTTATGAAAGAACTTTTATGACGTTTGCATAGCTCAATGAATCGGTCATTTTTTCCGGTAAAGAAACGATCAGACCATTTTCATTTCTTTCAAAGCTGAGAGACTGTTTTGTAGCAACCCACTCCACTTTTTGAATTGCTGCCGGAAAGTACTGGCTGTTCTTTGCCAGGCTTTTTATAACCAGCTTATTATCTTCAGGCCAGCCCATAGCGGTTGCATACAGCGCATCGCCTTTTGTTGCAAAGCGAATGTCTTCACTGGTAAACGGCTTTCCTTTCCCTTCGTTAAACCCTTGTGCATTCAGAGCGGCCGCAGCCTGCTGGGCCGGGCCTTCCCCAAAGATTGTCCAGGGCCGGGTGCCATAAATGCTTTCGCTGTTTGCTTTCATCCATGCGCCTATTTCTTCAACGATCTTCCTTTCTTTTTCATCGATGCTGCCATCGCCCCGCACCGGGATGTTCAGCATTAAATTCCCATTCTTGCTTACTATATCAACCAAAGTTTGAATGACTGTCTTTGCTGTTTTGTAACCATTTCGTTCGTATATCGCACGCTCATAATGCCAACCTCCGATACAGGTATCGGTTTGCCAGGGCAATGGTTGGATCTCGTTGGCCTGTCCTCTTTCAATATCCCATACCATGGCCTTGCGCTGATGCTCATCCAACACTTTTCCGTTGATCACAGCCCTAAGCTCTCCGTGATCTTTAATACTCTTGTTATACAGGTGGGCGGCGATGCGTAAACCGGCGTCGCTAATGGGCCACAAGGGAAACTGCGAGTCATCAAAATAAAGCACCTCAGGGTCGTACTTGTTGATCAGATCTATAGTGCGGTTGTAAAATTTTTCAATAAAGGCTTTGTCTGGTTGACAAACGCCATTACTCCAATCCCACTGCCTGTGAACGGAGCCATTATTCCAACTATTTTCACTCAACGGATGATCTTGTGCATACAGTTCCTGGGGATCCAACCCGTCCCACCATTTTCCTTTTCCATCTGCTTTGGTCAATTTCCCATCATAAGGCACACCTGCATATGCACCGTTCTTATCTGAACGTTGTGCAGATTCATACCAGCGCCATGCATGTGATGCATGCACGCTTACACCAAACGGCAGTCCATTCTTTTTTGCCGCCTTCGCCCAACCAGCGATCAGATCTTTTTTTGGGCCGATCCTGGTAGCGTTCCAATGCTTTTGATACTTACTATTGTACAGATCAAAATTGTCGTGGTGGTTGGCCATCGCCATAAAATATTGTGCCCCGGCACTTTTATATAAACTCACTAATGCTTCGGGATCCCAGTTCTCCGCTTTCCACTCATTGATCACATCTTTAAATCCAAACTTCGAAGGATGACCATATTTTTCCAGGTGAATTTTATATTGCCGGGAACCTTCCTGGTACATGGCTCTTGCATACCAATCGCCGGCTTCGGGCTCACATTGCGGTCCCCAGTGTGCCCACATACCAAATTTTGCATCACGAAACCAATCAGGTGTTTTATAATTCTGTAAGGATTCCCAGGTGGGTTTGAAGGGACCTTTTGCAATGAGCTCACTTGAATATGCTGTTTGCAAAAGATCATTGCCTAATGCACGAGACAACCATAGATAAGGTAACGTGGATGCCATTCCTTTTATTAATGTTCTGCGTTTCATTTATACAAGATGGTGCGTTTTTAAAGAGTTTAAAGATAAGATTCGCGAGCTTTCATTCCTTAGAAATTTCCAGATACAGGGACGGTAGCAATAATGCTACCGTCTGTACTGGAATGACACCTGACTATACTTTAATAGAAAACTTTATCTGCAATTGCATTAAAGCTTCACGATCTTTTTGATAATGAGCCCTCCTCGGGCCTTTATCTGTAAATAATACATGCCTGCGGGTAATCCGCGAACCGGAATAGCTTCGGATGTACCTTTCACCAACAAAGTTTTTATCAGTGCTCCGTTCTGATCGTACATTTTTACAACAGTACCGGCTTCAACGCCACTTACCCGTATATTCAACTCTTCTGTAACAGGATTTGGATAAACAATGATCTTCCTGCTGCTTGCTTCCACTGATTCATTTTCTGCGTTGATGCGGGTAACCGATGCAGTACAATCACCCAGGTGATCGCCATGGTTTAAATGCGCCTGAACAGAAGAAGAGGCTACACAAATGGCATTGTTGTTATGACAGATCATCACCTTATCGTTGTTGTTGCCGCATCTTACATCGAGTGTATTCATAACAATGGCTGCAGTAGTTGTACATCCTTTACTGTCTGCCACCGTTAGGGAATAAGTACCTGCGGCACTTACACTAATGGATTGGGTACCTGCTCCATTGCTCCAGGAATACGTGTAAGGCGCCGTACCACCAGTAGCACTAGCCGTTACAGTAAGCGATGCGGGGCCATAGCCCATGTAAATGGTATTCTTAACATCTACTGCGGGGTTCATGGCATAAACATCAGGTATGGTTGCTGCCATCGAAGCATTCACGGTTACGATAGTTGCGGCAGTATCCACATTGCCATGAATGTCGGTTACTGTCCAGGTAATGGTCGATTGCCCGGCATTGAACACACCGCTGGCATCCGTTCCGATCCCGTTCCTGGCAGTAGCTCCGCTCACAGCATAACTTATCGAAGCAACGCCACAATTATCGGATGCAGTTAATGGCGGAACGCTGTAAGCGCCTGACTGGCTGTAACAGAAGAACTGACCGGCTGGTGCAGTAGCTGTGGGTTTTTGATCATCAATAACTGTTACCTGTGCTGTAGCAGTGCTGGAATGCCCATCTGCATCGGTACCTGTAAGTATTACTGTAATGGGAGAACCAATATCAGAACAGGTGAAGTTGGTTCTATCCAAACTCAAAGTCAATGCGCCTGCATAGCTTACCGAACCATCATCTACCTGTTGAGGCGTGATAGACGCATTGCCATTTGCATCAACTGCAATTTGAAGGTTCTTTGTTATTACGGTGGGCAGTTGATATACTGAGAGCTGTTGCGATACTGCCGTTGCAGCTTTGTAAATAGAATCTCCGCTTTGTGAGGCAGTGATGGTAGTGGTACCTCTTCCCACAATTCGAATAAGACCATTAACAATCATTGCTACAGTCGTATCTGAGCTGCTATATTTTACAGCAAGACCCGATGAAGCAATTGCACCAGCATTAAAATCATCATCTCCTACCTGTTTTTGTGAAAGGGCGTTAAAGGTGATGATTTGACTTCTTTTCATACTTTCTGCAATCTCCGCATCGCTTAAAGCCCTCTTGTAAATCTTAAATTCGTCAATTGAACCTTTAAACAGCGGATCATTAAACTGCGATTTACCCAGGTAGTTTAGCGAGGTGCCGGTGGTAGCGCCCGCAGGGGTAAGTTGCGAAGGCGTAATATTGACGTTGGTATTCGTACCAACCAAAGCTCCGTTGAGATACAGGCGGGCGGTATTGCCTGATTGAGTAACAGCCAGGTGAACCCAGGTGTTCAACGGAAAGGCATAGGGAGAACTTACGTTTAACTCTGTCCCTCCGTTTTTAATGGCATAACGAACAATTGATGACTTTGAGCCGTCTGAGTTAGTAACAGTTCCTGCCTGAACTGTCAGGAACATATATTGCGTAGTACTGTTACCTAAATCAAACACCCGCATCCAGTTGGCAAGGGCATCCATTTTCACCCAGGTGGAAACGGTAAAATCGGATAAAGAACTCACTATCCCGGTTGGCAGTGTAGCATAGGAAGCAGCCGTACCATTCAGTTTAAGTGAAGTTCCGTATTTCCCGGCGTCGCGGGCTGCTGTGGCTGCTAATGTTCCATGGATAGCACCCCAACTATCAACAGCACGTGTTCCGCTTGCTTCATCAAATTTCAGATACGTAAGCTGACCGGCATTCGGCAATGCCAGTACTTCTGTGCTCAGAGGCATTTCCCCTACACTATCAACTGCGGCAACCACATAGTAATAAATAGCTCCATTACTAACATTGGTATCAGTAAACCTGGTAGTATTCGCACTTCCGATAGCAGTATAAGGTCCGCCTGATGTAGTAGAACGCTTAATGCTATACGTAAGGTCCTGAATAGCATCCCATTCCAGGATATTTTCAGCATCACCTGAGGCAACAAGAACATTGCTTACCACATTATTCTGTACCGTTAACGTAATGGCTTGTGTACCCGGGATACCGCCATTGCTGGCGCCTATAACTACAGAGAAGGTGCCGTATTCGGTAGGTGTACCTGATATTACACCTGTAGTAGCATTTATGCTTAAGCCGGCAGGCAATCCTGTTGCGGTAAAATGGCTGTATGGCCTGTCAGTAATGGTATAGCTAAATGGCCTGCCCATTAAAGTACTGAGCTGAGTATTGGTAGTAATACCAACCAACAACGTTCTTGACTGTGATGCTGCGCCATAAATCTCATTCCCTTCCTGTGCAGCAGTAATGATTGTAGTTCCGGCAGATAAGATATGGACCGTTCCGTCTTCTATCGTTGCAACTGTGGTATCGGAACTGGTGAAAGTTACCGGAAGACCTGAAGAAGCAGTAGCCTCCAAATCAAAATCTGCATCACCCATTAATGTGGGAGCAAGGACATTGAAGGTAACCGTTTGGCCTACCATCATACTTTCTGCAACTTCCGAAGCAGGTAAAGCCCTCTTGTAAATCTTAAACTCATCAATAGAACCTTTAAAGAGCGGATCATTGAACTGCGATTTACCCAGATAGTTCAGCGAGGTGCCGGTAGTAGTGCCCGTAGGGGTAAGTTGTGAAGGATTAATATTGATGTTGAGTTTCGTAGCAACCAAAGCTCCGTTGATATACAGCTTGACTGTATCTGCCGATTGGGTAACCGCAAGGTGTACCCAGGTATTCAATGGAAAGGCATAGGGAGAAGTTACGCTTAACTCTGTTCCTCCGTTTTTAATTCCATATTTAACGGTTGATAACGTTACCCCATTCGCTGTAGTAGTTCCTCCCTGAACGGTAAAGTACATGTATTGGGTAGTACTGTTACCAAAATCAAACACCCGCATCCAGTTGGCAAGGGCATCCATTTTCACCCAGGCTGAAATGGTAAAATCAGTTACCGTACTCATGATTCCTGCGGGCAGTGTAGCATAAGAAGTGCTTGTCCCATCCAGCTTAAGTGCATTTCCTGTTTTCCCGGTATCACGTGTTGCTGTAGCTGCTAAAGTACCATACGTAGTTCCCCAGCTGCTGACACAACGGTTTCCGCTGGTTTCGTCAAATTTCAAATAAATCTTCCCTGCATTCCGCGATGCCAAAACCTCCTCACTGGTTGCTACACCATCCGGCGAAGCCACTATGTAGTAATAAGATGTTCCATTACTTACAGTGGTGTCGGCGAACGCTGTTGTGCTCACCGTGCCGATAGTGGTATAAGGCCCGCCTGGTGTAGTTGAACGTTTTATGTTATATGCAAAATTGGCGATAGGGTCCCATTCCAGGATGTTCTTTCCATCCGCCGCCGAAGCAGTCAGGCTTATCGGAACAGTTCCAACCGGCACAAAACGGAATGGGAAACTATAGGGAACCGGATCATTATTACTTCCAAGTACAGCAAGTATTTGATTGCCACTTTTATACCAGTACCCGTTTCCGGCATTTTGTGCCCGTTGAACTGCTTGCGAGGTACCGTTAGAGTAAATATTAAATGAATTGTAAGCGTCATTGTAGGCAATAACATTACGGCCAAATAAGGCATCCTCATAGATATAATTGCTAAATGCCGAAGGTGGTGCACTCAGACAGGTAATTTTATACCTGCCGTTTCCCTGCTTTTTCACATTCCACATTTGCACTAAGGGATTGGGATTGGGCACATCAAACAAAGGCTTGTTGGTCTCATTCCTGGTCCATAACGAATCGCTGGCAAGGGGTTTAATATAGTAATTCCCGTCAGCAAGTGTATTCGTAAAGTAATACATAGCCGCCTTATACCGTTCCATAGCATTCTCCAATATCGTAACGTAGTCATTCATCTGAAAAACTGTCGATTGCGGATTGTACAAGGACTGCACATAGGTGATGCTATCGTTCAACTGTACTTTGGCCGCTACCGGAAATTTACCTCCTTCAACGGTTGCACTCGTTTGGGTGGTATCGCGTAGTTTTATCGCCTCAGCTAACTTTTTAAGGTAAGCGGAGTCCATGTCTGATGCCGTAACGGGTTCTATTCTATAAATCTGATTAGGATTATCAAGCCATCTGTTCAGATTCATTGCGGCACCGTCTAAAGTACTTGAACTGGCAACCTCCAGCGCTTTCTGGCTTTGTTTTCCCACAATACTGAACGTTCCGTTCTCCCGGTCCTTAACAGACCATACCTGGGCTGAATCTGTAGCCGAATAAGTGCGCTGTTCGATGGCCGCACCATTGGCTATAGCATTGTTCACTACATCCATGGCTTTTCCACTCAGCAGATTTACAATCTTATAATCGGTACCGGATATAGGAGTTATTCTCCAATGCTGGTTACTTGAAGAAGAATAGGTATTTTGTCCCAACAAGGCCCCTTCGGCGGTTGAACTATTTTTAACCTCTACTGCTTTATTGCTATGAGTTACTATAATCCGGTATATCCCATTGAAACTATCGGAATTCAATACCTGCGGAACCGGCGGTGCTTCCGGAACACCTCCATCTCCTGGTGAATCAGCACTTGTGCCTGCAGCATTTACCGCACAAACCTTATAATAATAAGTTTGGCCATTGGCTACATTTTCATCCAGAAACGTATTTCCTGTAAGGCCTGTGGCAATGGTGGTATAAGTACCGTTTTCAGTGGCTGAGCGTTTAAGCGTATAGCTATCTGCCCCGAAAGAAGACAGCCAGCGAACACGCATCTGTTTATCTCCGGGATAGGCATATACAGAATGCGGAGCTTCGGGTGCAGTAACCACTCCACCCTGTCCGCCCGTAATGCTCACATTACTGAATGTAGCGGTATTTAAGGTACCATTAGCATTGGAACTTACCGCCAAACCAATATAAGCGTTGCCGGTAAAGCCTGTATACCTGCCCTCATGGGAGGCCGCCCAACTTGCCCCGTCCGGAGAATAATAAACGGCAACCATCTCACCTACCCGTTCAACTTTTACCCAATAAGGAATGCCAGTTATTGGCCTGGACGCTTTCTCATAATAAGAACCGCCCCTTAGTTCTGACCATCCATGCATAAACGCCTCGGCTTTCACCCCCGGAGTTACCGCTATCCATGCCCTTTGCGCTGAGGTAGGGGTCAGATCAGAACGGATCATTACCCCCGCCCTGGCATTAGAAGAACCCCCAATTGATTCCACTTTAGCGATGATGGAACAATTTCCTGCCAGCTCCTTATACACAAAGTGCAAAGCATCCGCTCCATGTGTCCAGATATCCCCACTTCCTTTTACCGTCCACACATTGTTATTGTAAGAACTGCTTCCGGCAGGGGATGCCGTGCCTATATCCAGCGACGTTAAGCCCCCTGCTCCAACTTTTGTCGGAACCGGAACAGTTTCCGTTTGCGGTGGAACAGTAGCCGTAGCGTTGTCTTCCGACTTATAAAACCAGGTGATGACCGGGTCAAAACGCCTGGGGATGGCATTTAGCAGTTTGTTCAGGTAAACTGAACTTTGCTTTTTGCGGATTACATAAGCCCCGTGAGCCAACGTCGGGCCAAACCTTCCCATATCCCAGGGAACTGTCACATCGTTTAAATAATAGGCATCAATAGTACCAAAAGGGACGAACGGGATGGGTATGCTTAAATTTTTCCTGGAAAAATATTCGGCATTGGCCAAAATCCGGTCCTCCAGGTCGGAATAAATGTCGATACCCTGTTTATAGAGCACTTCTGCAACGAAGGCCAGATTGTTCCAGGTGCCGTGGGCGTGTCCCTGGTCTCTTAAACTTTCTCCATTCTGCCCGTTGGGCAAGGTATTTTTAAGCCCGGTAGAAGCAATATATCTCGACAGGTAGACGATATGAGCCATTTTAGCAGGATCATCGGAAAAAGCCGCGATCACCGCTCCTGTGGCTAAACTCAGCGTACCTTTATTGGCCGGACCTAAAGCATAACCGCCACAACCTGAAGGCGGCCAGTACACGTTATTAAAGAGGTTTTTTACGGCTGCAGTATTTTCCGCTGTCCAGCCGCTCCAGGTTCCCCTCAGCATGGAGGCAGCGCCGCCATAGGCATAAGCGTAATCGCCCAAATCCAGGTTACCCAACTGCCCCCCAAACTGTGTTTGGGTAGTGGCCCAGGCTATTAAAATATCCCTCGCCTTTGCTGCATAGGCCTCATTATCCGTAAAATACCACATCAGCGATAAATTAAAGGCAGCCACCATATCGTTTCTCCATCGCCAAAGATTTAGATCCGGACTACGGGTAACCGTAGCAAAAGCCTGATAAGTGTAGGTCAACTGAGACTTGCCATCGGCTGCCAGAACATCGTAAGCCTGTTTCCAGGGATAATCACCGGCCTGGATATGCGCCTTCAGAATGTCGAGGTCAGACCTTGAAAGTGGAGCACCCGGATGCGTAAAGGTTTGCGCGCTTGCATGCGGGGAAAGGAAAAAAATGAAGAGGATCGCCCAAAGACGGCTAAGCATGCTGATCTTTGGTAAAGCTGTTAAAAATTTACTCATATGGCTCGTTTCGGTAAGGTTAAAGAAATTATTCTTTTATGATCTTTTCGGTTATAGTTTTGATTCCATTACTCACCTCCAGCAAGTATACACCTGAAGGCAGTTTCCCTGTGGAAAGTTGGTATTGACTGCCTTTTATTTTCAACCTGTAGAGCATTTTGCCGGAAACATCACTTAATCTAAGTGTAGCTCCACCGGCAAAGCCATTTTGCAACTGAAGCACTAATTGGTTGCTGACCGGGTTGGGATACAGCACTACATCTTTGGTTGATACAGGCGTTTGGGCTTCACCACTGCTTTCGGTTTTTCTTGCATTAGATTCATTGTTTGCGGGCACCAGTTTCCATTGCTTGTTGTAGGCGCCATTCCAGGTCCATTGTTGCACATTGGCGCCATCGGCTGTAGAACCGCTGGCTACTTCCAACACTTTTCCACTATGCACAGCCGTTATGCGGAAGTAATTGCTGTCGGTAACCGTGAAGGTGAACTTCTGATTGTTGCCGCCGGTACTTTGCCAGATGTGAACATTGGCTCCATCGGCGGTGGAACCACTGGCAACATCGAGGTATTTTCCGCTTTGCACGCCAACAATGCTGTATTGACCATTACCAAGATCATTCACATTCCATTGCTGATTGGCCCCATTAAGCCAGGTCCATTGATGAACATTGGCGCCATTGGCGGTTGATTTATTGGCCACATCCAATACCTTACCACTGTTACGGTTGATGATGCGGTAAGTGCCGTTTGCGATAGCTCCACTTGTTACGGTTACGCTATCGTATGTAGCAGTGTTTACATTGGAACTGTTTGAGGAAACAGCCAGTCCAACGTAATAAGTGGCACCCATCGATACCGTAACAGGAGCACCTACAGTAAACCATGTTCTTCCATCTGTAGATTGATAGGCAGTAACTGTATTACCTGCTCTTTGCAAACGAAACCAGCCGGGAGCGCGGGTATATGCATTACCTGTTTGAAAACTCATGGAACCACCCGTAGTCGTTCGGCGTCCGGACCTTGCTTCGCGAACCCCTCCGTCGCCGAAAGTCATACTGAACGCGATGGCATTGGCAGCAAGCGATTCGCGCATCATGATGCCCGTTTTTTGTGCACCGCCGCCAGCCCAGGTATTGGCTGCAACCCTTACGGTAATCGAAGCGTCGCCCGTTACACTTTTGTATACGTAACTCAATCCATCTGCTGTACCACCGATGCCGGCGCCGGAACCACTCACTACAAAAGTTCCATTACTCACATTCGCATAACCGGCGGAGCCGGCAGTAGCAACCGTTCCAATATCCTGCCAGGCCCAGCCGGCGGGCAATGCGCCGGTAGCGGCTGGCGTTGCATTTACCTGTAAAGAATTGCTACTCGTTCCCGCCTGATTGATGGCAGATACCACATAGTAATAAGTGATGCCATTGGTTACACTATCATCCTGATACAAGGGGTGTGTGCCTGTGTAAGTAGACACAGTCGTATACGGCCCTCCACTCGATGTAGCCCGTAAAACATTATAACCTCTTGCGGTTGCAACAGGTGTCCATCTTAACCACACCCTTTTCACACTTGCTGTTGCTTTTAATCCCGTTGGCGCCGATGGTGCAGGCGATGCAGGATAAGGCGATGCCGTTGCATTGAGTGTATAACACAATGTGCCGAAACCGATATTATCATCATTCACAAATCCTTCCGGCCGGTTCACTTCTGCCATCGCTTTTACATGGGGAGCGCTCAGGCCTTTTCTTACCACATAATGGTTATAGATCATTTCCCAAATGGGCCGCTGTAATCTTCCCCGGCCAAAAGCGTTATATTCGGAAGGCCAATAGTTCTGCACGTTATCACAATTGTTATAAGTAGTATAAGGAACATCTTTCCACAGGTTGTATTTGGCTGTATATTCAGCTCCTGCCAGCAGGCGGTTATTGTCGTAACCATACATATCCTGCCCCTGGTTCCACGCTATCTGGCAAAAGCTGCCGAGCATGCCCACCCCTAACAGCGCATGCTCCTGGTCGCGGCCGGTCTCCTGCCACTGGGCCAAACCGCCCGGATGTACAAAAGGAATGGCCTTAGTGATGTTGCCATTGCCTGCGCCGGATTTAAAATAAGTGATGGCTTCGTTAAACTTGGCTGTGTCATCGCACAAAACACCAATGCCTAAGATGGCGGTCATATTACAGATGTCCCAGTTAGCCCAGTAATGGCTGATACAGGCATTGTTGTGACGCGTTAAAAAATCATGGCAATTGGGATACAGGTAAGTGGTCATCATGCTTTTGAACTGATTAAAATCTGTTGATGACCAGTTAGGATACAGCCGCAGTATTTCGGCTGCTACTGCAAATTCATAAACGGCTATTCCCATTAACCCTGGAACATCCTGGCCACTCGGCACCTGGTTCACCGCATAAGCCCAGGCATTTAATATTCTTCGTGAGCAGGCTGCATAAGAAGTATCACCGGAGATGTACCAACGCAAAGCGTTGAGATAAGCAGCCACTGCATCGGCCGATGCCCTTTGGCGGCTTTCTCCCATGTTGCCTCTTGCCGCAGCAGTGTATGTATTTTGCGCTTTTGGGTGAGCGATCAATGCGTTCCAGCTATCGATCCAGGGATGCGCCCCTGCTGCCACCTGTGCTTTCATCCGGTCCAGATCGGTTTGTGTGTGCAAGCCGCCAGGATGCACAAAACTTTGTGCTGAGGCTGTAATGCTGTAAAAAAGCAACAGGAAAAATAACAAGTGTTTCGTCTGATTCATAGCAAGACTTTTGGTTTTAATGGTAATTGGTTATTTCACTTCTTTGCACTCGTCAAAGGCTGTTTTACTGGTTGCGAATTTTTGAACGTTATATTTTTTGAGAATTCTCCTACTTTAATATTCGCCTCTTCAACGCTGTTGATCAGTTTTCCGTTGATGCGAAGGTTTTCGAATGTCACATTCTGCACAAGATGATCTTTGTCTAAACCATTAATGATCGATGGAGAATTATTAAAGCCGTTATAACTTATGTTCTTAAAATAAATATTCTCTACTCCCCTGCCAGGAGCCGCATTGTATTTTTCGAAGAACGCGACCTTTAACTGAAGAAGCTTCCCTTCCTGAAAATTATCCACGCGGATATCTTCAAAGCGAACATTGCGCACCAGGTTCATGTCGGCTGCCTGGATGGCCATGCATCCCTCGGCAGACGGATCGTCTTCATCGAGCTCCAGCACCTCGATGTTCTTAAACAGTAAGTTCTCGATCACCTCACCTGTTTTTTCGGTATTACCGTGAACGCCGATGTTAATGGTATGCGCCACGTCGGCCCATAACGTTGAATTGGTAACCGAATAATTTTTCGCATCGCCATAAAACTCCCAGCGATGTGCATACACGGCGATACAATCGTCGGAATTGCGCATGAACACATCATCAACGGTAACATCGCTGCAACTCATAAAATCGAGCCCGTCGCTCCAGGGATTGGCGCTGAATGATTTCAAATTATTGATGGTAATATGATCCGACCCGCCGGCAAAAACAGTATAATGTTTTGGATTGACGACAATGATGCCATCTATCGTAACATTGCGTGAGTGCCTGATCTCTACCCCCCGCTGTGGCTGGTCGATAATTCCCCGCCCGGTGATGCGAACATTTTCCACCTTATCACACATTAATTTCCCTCTCACTATGGCGCCGCCGGCTATGTAAACCGTTTTACCCGAGGTAATGTTGAACGCATCACCGGGCAGGTCTTTCGGCACATGCACACCCGGACCGAAATACACCACATTGGGATCTTTGGGGTCGGGCCGGGAAGTTTCAATGGGATTGGCAAATACATGCAGGTTGTGCAGTTTATCGCCATCAAACTCTACTGAAATTTTCCGGGGTTCGGTTAAGGTAAAAGTGATGCTGTTGTCATTTAAAACCGGTTTTATTTCATAAGAGGCCGGACGGATCTTCACTGACTGCACATTCCCATTATTCTTTCGAACATATACTTCAACCGTTCCTGAAAAATCGAAATACACCATCGATGCATCCTGTGGTTTATCGAGATCCACTTTTACATTGTATTCATACAGGTCCTGCCATTCGCCGCCGGGCTTTCGCACTTTAACGGTGTAGTCATCATTGTGCATGGAATAAACAACTGCTTGCGGCGGAGGATAAGTAACAAGTTCCTGTGCTTTGCCCTGCACACAAAAAAACCATAGCAGCAACGAAAAAATAAATCGTTTTTTTTCCAACATATGAAACTTCATATCCTGATCGTTAGATATTTTTTTTAAGAAAAGTTAGCTCATCGTACCAAATATTGTGTAGCAAACGTGTCTATGCTTGTAGAATCAGGCCTGTAAATGGTTCTGTAAGTAAACTTTGATGTTTGATAATTAAATCCGGCCAATGCCGTTCTGCTGTCTTTAGCAGGAGTAATTACCATCACCGTATCACCTGTTGGGTTTTTAGGATACATTACCTCTGTTTGCACAGCAGTAGCCAAAGGTGCATCCCAATTGATAGTAGTGCTGTCTTTTGCTGCCGTGTATACCAGAGAAGTAATAAAACGATTGCCAAGCGTTTTGCGATAATTTTCTCCAAAAGATTTTCCTACTACATATACAGGGGTAGATTTATTTCCATCCACATCATAGCTATATACAGTGAAAGTGGTAATGCTTTCGGGCATTGGAAATGTTTGATCAAAAACATTTCCAGCCAGGCCTCCTTTTACTTCGTACACCAATGAATCCATTTTGTTGTTCCAAAAGATCTTAACTGCTGTGATCTTTGGGTCAGCATTAAACCTGCCAGTGATGCGAATCCTGTTCTTACCAGAGTACATTTTTACTGAGTCTAATTTTCCGGTATAAATGATCTCTCCATTTGCTGTGTACTTTTTGTAATCATCCCATTTTGTGCAGGATAATAATATTATGGCAGCCAGCAGCGCTGTAAGTAAAAACTTCATACTTGTATTTTTAATGAATTTTTCATGTTTGTTCTTCCGGAAGATGAACTACAGTTGCATTAATAGATAATACAACTGTAGAAGTGATCATGCCTTACCGGTTATCGCCGTACACCTTTATTTCATTAATGCTTTGGGCAGTGCCGCCGGCAAAGTTCTCAAGACATCGCACCCGAAGG
Organism: Niastella caeni; assembly: GCF_004834005.1. Taxonomy (GTDB): domain Bacteria; phylum Bacteroidota; class Bacteroidia; order Chitinophagales; family Chitinophagaceae; genus Niastella; species Niastella caeni. The sequence continues at coordinate 561,558 of NZ_STFF01000002.1, read as the reverse complement.
AATCTTACTTTTGGGGCATTCAGATCAATATCCCAGTTAAAGCCGGCACTTGCCGTACTCTGATCTAATGCATTGTCTGTACCGATAGGAAGGCCGGAGGGTTTCACTACTTCGTATGTCCCTAATAACGTCCAGGAATTATCCAGTGCACCGGTTGCAGTAGGGTTGGTAGCGCCCCAGATCTCAAAACGCTTCATGGTACTTAAAAAATACCACCTGCTTCCTTCCGGATAAGGGCGAATCCAGATACGGCTTAGTTTACCAGTAATACCAAGGTCAAAAGAGATTATATGAGGAGCATTACCACCTTTTGCCTGATCGGTAAAACTTGTGTAAGGCCATCCCAAACGGTTATCCCAGGCATACTCCAGTTTTGCTCCGTTGGTCACCTGGGGTGCATCTCCCGGGAGTGTCAATGCTTTAAAGTTTGAAGGAGCGAATTGCACTTCATAGATAGGCGTTACATCTTTATAAACTGTATCTGTACTGTTTCCCCACCTGTCTTTTATAAAAAAGCCAATGCTTACCGTTACTGTGTCCATACCCCTGATCTTTGACAGGATATTTTTTTCATTGGTAAATACGCTCCAGTTATTGTTCGCCTCATACTCTTTAAACACATTTTTTGTGAGAACGACTATGCTGATATCTCCGCCTGTAGGATTGCCGGCAGCGATATTAAAACCTCCAAATGCATTAACGGCCTGCAGGCTCCTTAATACAGCGAAAATCGGCGCCTCAAGAGGTTTTATTTTCACTACCACTGGTTCTGATTGTGCGCCGCTACGGGATACAGCAAACAATTTTACTTCATGTTCCAATGTATCTGCAAAACCATCTACGATCAATGAATCTTCATAGTAAGAAGCCTTGATTTCAGCAGGCTTGCCGGAAGTAGGCGTAAATTCCGCTTTTACATAAAGTAAGTTCCTGTCGTTGGGCACCGTGTAAGTAATCCTGGCTTTACCGGGCCTGTTTTCAACCTGTACATTGGTTATACCGGCAGGAGCAGTTTTATCGGTATCGATAGGCTCCTTCACCACTTCTTTACCACACGATGCCAACAGCACTATTATTGTAACAGCAACCAATAAATGATTTATTATTCGGCTCATTTTTTTAGTTTTAAAAGTGAATTGGTTTTTACCATCCCGGGTTTTCTGCCAAAAAAGGATTCCGTCTTATGTCATAATTGCCAATAGGCCAGAAATAATCTCTTGGTGAAAGAAAACGCTGGCTAAAGATCACCCGTTCCTTATAATATGTATCTGCTGTTTTACCCAGAATATTCCAGCCGGTGATATCTTTATTCAACTCGTCGAAAGATTTTTTCCATCTGCGCAGATCCCATAATCGCTGTCCTTCAAAAGCCAGTTCAATGAGGCGTTCCCGGTGAATGATCTCTCTAAGGCCTGCCTGTGTACTGTATTTACCAGGATTGGTGGAATAATTGGTCCATGATTCTACCACTCCTTTTAAACCAGCCCGCTTTCTCACTTTATCTAAATAAGCGATTGCAGTGGCTGAAGCGGGTTCTGTTTCATTCAATGCTTCTGCATACAAAAGATACAGGTCAGCCAGGCGAATTTCCGGCCAGGGATATTGCTTGAAGGAAACAAGCGTGTTGCTCGATGATTCCCAGCTTACCAGTTTTTTGATGAAGTATCCCGTTTCGTTCCAATTCACAAAATGCCCAAACCCGGCTTTTTCTGTATTCTTTGCTTTTAAATAAAACGTGTTCCGGTCGTTACCCGTGGTAGTGCCGTCTTTCATATACCAAACGCCACCATCAAAACCCAGGTATGCATAATAGCGGGGCTCACGGTCAAAATTTAATCTTGCCGTTTGAAAACCTGGCTCAATGTAGTTTCTTTCAGCAGCGATAGATGTTCTTAACTTTTCGTAATCAGAAAAGTTAAGCGTCTTATCCTCATCAATAGGCACACCATTTTGGGTGTAAAACATTTTTACAATTTTTATTGGTGCGGCCCACACGCCCTTCAAGCTTCCACGGGTAGTAACCAGGTTACCGGTTTGCGAACGCTCGGTAGGCGGCATACACAGATCCTCATTCACAAAATAGCTTTGAGCACTGGCCCATACTACTTCACGATTCCATCTCGCGGTAACAGCATTTCTAATGCTTAACTGAAGTTTTGTGGTATCGGTAAGACCCAGGAAATCGGGTCCATACTCATACAAACTATTTCCATTACCCTCAGCTGATTGTATAGCTTCCAGCGCTGCATCCCTTGCTTTTTCCCATTTAGCATTATCGAAAGCCGGGTTAAACAACTGATGACCTTCGTTGTCAGTGAAGCCTGCATAATCAGTGTTGCCATTGAAAAGCGGACTTGCTGCCATTACCCACAATTTGGCTTTTACTGCCAAAGCGAAGGTCCCTGTTGCCCTTCCCAGTTCATTATTTTCATCTGCAATTCTTGGCGGCAGCTTTGCATAAGCTGAATCCAATAGCCCGGAAATGAAATTCACACAGGAATCAACCGGCATCCGCCTTGTATAAGAGCCTTCTACATCATCGGCCACGCCAATATTTTTGTTGATGATGGGAATAGGGCCATACATGCGGAGCAGGTAATAATGGTAGTACGCTTTTAAAAATTCTGCTTCTCCAATCCATCTTTCTCTTTCGGCAATAGAAATGTCAGGCACTTTACGCATGTCGTGCATATTCTCCAAAAAGATGTTACACTGCCGGATGGCTCTCCATATTTTGAAGTTATCCCGGTTCGTATTATTGCCTTTCCTTACACCGGCCCATTCGTCGAACAACGGAGCATCTTTGTTTTGCTGGCCACGGGCAATCCGGGATATAGGATGCCAGTGATCCTGTGCAGTTTCAGGAAGCCATATTTCATCCCCTGCCATAAAACCGGGATTGTACCAGCCATCCCCGCTTTTAGGCATGTACGAATAGAGTGTAAACAGGTATTTCTCTGCCTCGTTCCTTAATTTAAAAGCATGATCCAAAGTGGCCACGTTGTCGGGAACCACATCAAGATATTTTTTGCAGGAAGAAATGCCCAGGGCCAGTGCTGCAATGAAAATTGTTGTTCTTACAACTTTATTTTGCTGTACAAAACCATATATAAAACCATTCTTTTCAAGATGGTCAGTTAATTTTTTCCACTTCATGGTATAAAGACTTTTATTCATGATTTGAATGTGCTGAATTAAAAGTTTAGCTCTAATCCAAGACTATAAACAGATTGTACGGGATAGCCTAAACCATTTCCACCCATTTCCACATCCCATAGTTTGAAATTGCTTATGACAAAAAGATTGGTTGCCGATAAGTACACACGGCCACCTTCAATACCAACCGATTTTATTTTTCTAATGTTGTATCCCATGTCCACGCTTTTCAGGCGCAGGAAGTTGCCATTACGCATCCACCATGTGGACCTTTGCAGGTTTGGCTCTACTCTCCAGGGGCTTAATCGTGGCCAAAACGCATAAGGATTCTGATTGTCTTCGCTCCAATAATCATCGCTGATCACTTTCAACAGACCATTTTGATAGAGGTATTTGGTACCATTATCCGCCGTCTGAAAGAACGGTTGCATGGCTCTTGGATCGATAAAGAAAGAAGAACGTGCAGAACCCTGGAAATAAAAACTGAGATCAAGTCTTTTGTAACGCAATGAAGCGCCGAAGCCATAAATAATTTCCGGCTGTGTTGGATAGCCAATAGCTACCTGATCATCGCTGTTCACAACACCATCACCAGTAATGTCCCTGTATTTAATATCGCCGGCCAACAATCCCGCATCACCAAATTGAACGGGTGAATTCGCCACTTCTTTTTTATCGATAAATAATCTCTCCGCTATATATCCCCAGTTCTGTTTCAGCGAGTGGCCAACGGCAGACAGGTGTGTAAGGTCACTGTCATACTGAAGTTCATCAACTACCACTGCCTTGTTGGTAGCATAAGTAAATGTTCCCCTGATATTGGCGTACCAGCTTTTATTAAAAGCCTTTTCATACTTTAAAGAAAGGTCTATACCACGGCTCTCGGCTTTACCATAATTGGCAGATGGCACAGCCATTAAACCCATAGCACTTTCCACATTGCTTTTATTCAGTAAAATATGTGATCTGTTTTGTTTGAAAACGTCTGCGATCATCTCGAACGATCCAAACAGGTTGAGGTCTATACCAACGTTAATTTGCTTTGAACGTTCCCAGGTAATATTTGGATTGGCATATCTTGAAATAGAAACACCAGGCCTTGAATATCTGGGAGCACCATCGTCACGGCCGAAACTTGCACCATAACCGCCATCATTCAGGTTTACGTTGGAGAGATAAAAGAAGCGGTCGCCTACAGCACCAATCTGGTCGTTCCCAACAATACCATACGTAGCTCTGAACTTGAGGTCGCGGATCACTTTTTTCAGCGGATCAAAAAATTGTTCGTTAGAGATCCTGTAGCCGATACCGCCGCTCGGAAAAAATCCGTAACGATGACGCGAATCAAATCGTTCAGATCCATTATAGCCAAAATTGAATTCTGCCAAATAGCGGTCGTCATAGCCATAGGTAAAGCGACCTGATACACCATGATTTCTTTTAGGCAAAGAAGTATTAAGGTTTCCCCCATTTCCTGTTTCATAACTCGACATATAAGAAATGAGTGACGCTCCCACACGATGCATATCACGAAACAGGCGGTTGTAATCAATAGAACCTTCCAACCAGATCCTGGAGTCGATGTCTTTGCCTGTTTCTGAATAACCAAGATATTCGGAACCGGCAACACCTACGGAACCTGCTGAGCCATCGTTTAATGATATTATATTATAATCCTTGCCATCGCTATTTACCTGCGCTGCGTAATAAAAAGGATTGTAGTTCCTGCTTACCGAATAGAATGAAGTTCTTCTCAAATAAGCCATTGAGCGAAAGCTTAAACCTTTTGTAAGAAAGTCAAGCTTTTGCTTAAGCTCTATTTGCGGCTGTACATTAGATGATTTATAAGTACTATAGCCTTTTACCATTTCCGCATAGGGATTCACATACAGGTATTGGTTTAACGATCCGGATGGTATGGCTACCGCAGAACCAAATAAAGGATGCTCCAGATAAGGCATTTTTTCCCTCGGATAAACTGCCGGGAACATCACGGGGTTTGCTTTCAAGGCAAGGCCAAAAATATTACCGCCTCCGCCGATCGGACCATTATAATCGTCGAACTGGCCATACATACGTACAATTAACTCTGTACCTTTTGCAAGATAGAGGTTCACGTTAGATCGAAGTGAATACTTGGCAAGCCTGATATTGCTATTGAAATTATTGATAGGATCAACCTTCAATATGCCGTTGTCCCTGCCATAAGAAGCTGCTATGTGATAGGTAGCTTTTTGCGTACCACCATTAACACTTGTATAATAGTTTTGATTCACCGTGTACTTTCTAACCAACTTGTCTATCCAGTTATTGTTTGGATAAAGAGAAGGATCATCACCCGCAATGGTATGGTTTATTTTATTCTGCGTGTAAGGCACAATACCGGTTCCCGGGTTTCTTGTGGTGGCTGCCTCATTCGCGAGATTCATATAGGTAATATTATCTGCAAACGCAAAATTTCTGGCATTTGAAGATGCACGGGTTTCGCTTCTTACAAAAAATCTTGGCATTCCCTGTCGTCCCATTTTGGTATTGACAAGAACAACACCATTAGCTCCCCTGGCGCCATATACCGACGCGGCGGCGGCATCTTTTAATACAGAAAAGTCGGAGATATCATCGGCCTGTAAGCGGGCCATATCTGTAGGTGACGACTCCACCCCATCAATGAGAATAAGCGGTTCCTGCTTACCCGTACCAAACGTAGATAATCCCCTGATGTAAAATGTAGAGTTATCAGAACCGTTTCCGGGTTCACCACTTTGCTGGAAAGCGATCATACCCGCCACCTTTCCTGCAATGGCATTGGTCAGATTTCCGGTAGGCACCTGAAGGTCTTTTACATTCACAGTGGTTATAGAACTTACCAGGCTGGCCTTTTTACGGGTACCGCCAAACCCTATCACGGTCACATCGGAAAGATCATTGCTCTTTACCTTCAGGTGCAGATTGATCAAACCCTGGCCGTTGACCTTTACCTCCTGCGGCTCGTAACCGACCATTGAAAATACCAATACCCCATTGGAAGGAACGGTGATAACATATAAGCCACGGGCATCGGTTTGGGTGGCTTTTGTACCGTCTGATTTTAGAGAAATGGTGACGTTCTCAAGTGCAGAAGAATCGGAGCTGACCCTTCCGTGGACAGTAACCTGGTTTTGCTGTGAAAAACTCTGAAACGAAAACCAGAGAAATAGTAGCGAAAACAAAGCAACCTGCCCAATTTTTCTTAGAATGCTAAATTTTCTAAGCATAGCAGTTTTGGTTTTTGAAATGATTGTTATTATCTGTGTGTGATAAGGGAGAATGGCTGGTAACCTGAAATTTATTCACGTGCAAGTATAAAGGGCACCGCCCGGGAGGAGCAAAGTGCGTTTGGCGGCGTTTTTGGCCCGCAGTTAGTTTTTTTTTCATAATGGCAATTTTTAGAAGCAAAAAGATCGCTGTCAGGGCAAAACCCGTTTTTACCCTATTAGTTATTATCGATATTTTGGTTGATCACTTAATCAGTTAGTTGATTTTCATAGTTGAAGGTTCTGAGTGAACAATTTTCTTTTTCACTTTAGGATAAGTAGAATTTCTTACAATTAGTTTAACCGGCAACATTACCATTCTTCGTATTCTGCTCTCCCTTTCATTTGATAAAGCATTGAGCAATTGCCGAACTACTTCCTGTGCAATTTCTTCTATGGGTTGCGCTACTGCCGTGATGGATGGGGTAAATAAATTAAAGTGGGTGTTATCGTCAAAGCCTATTACCGCAATATCATCCGGTATTGCTAATCCCATATCTCTGATCGCCTGTAGCCCGCTTATGGCTAAATAATTGGTCGCGAAAATGATCGCATCAATTTTGTCATGCTGTTTAATGAACTCCTGTACCATTTCTGCGCTGAGCTCATGACTTAACTTGCTGGGAAGTTTTTGTACAACCGGCTGGCAGCCGCTTTCTTCAATTGCTTTGAGATACCCTTGCAGACGGGCATGCATCTGTGTTTGCTCCGAGTTCAATGTTAAGAACGCAATACCCGAAAAACCATTTTCAGAGAGATGTTTTACCGCCTGGTATGAGCCGGAAAAGTTATCAATGATCACCGTGCTGGTGTTAAGTGAAGGCAGGTAGCGGTCGAAAAGGATCACCGGTATATCATCATCCATGAGAGCCCTAATTTCCTCTTCTACGCCGGCAGGTGGCGCCATAATATATCCATCTACCTGCCGTTCCCTGAATACTTTTATCAGGGCTTTTGTTTTCTCCGTATCATTTTCGGTGCTCGCAAAGAATATTTTATACTTATGATTATATGCGATAGTTTCAATTCCCCTGGAAATGCAGGAGAAGAAAGGGTCGGAAATATCTTCTACCAGCATTCCTATAATGTGGGTTTTTCCTGTTCGTAAGCTTTTTGCTATCATGTTTGGCTGATAGCCTACCTCCTTTATATAATCCGATACCCTTTTCCGTACATCTTCACTGATCTTCTTTTCTTCCGCCTTGCCATTCAATACAAATGATATGGTGGTAGCTGAAAGATCAAGCGCTTTGGCTATGTCGTGTATGGAAATCTTCTTTTTCATTTGGCAAACAACCAGGATCTCTGTTATTTTTAGTTAATCGATTTAGTGATAGACTTAAAACAAAGAGCCGGATACAGCGGTCCTAAACCTGTGCATAAAGCTCCTTTTCTTATGCAATCGTTTTAAACCGGGGGTAAACCCGGTCTTAATAATTTTATACTGTAAAGCTATCAAGGTAAAACCAATTTTTCTGGAGATTCGGGAGGGGGGTAAACTCCCAATAAGGGGGGTGGAGACGCCAGGTCAAGAAGTTAATGAGTTGACAAGTTGGGATTCATTTTTTTTCAGGTTATCGGGATCCGCATTCCAAGTTTCAGGTTCCAGGTTTCAGGGCCTGCAACGCAGAAAATGATTTCCCGGTAGATAAATCCATTTAGTTGTCGGGGTTGAGTGATTCTTTATCTACCGTGTACTGCTTGCCATGGACCTGGCGGTACTTCTTTACATAGTCTGAAGGGTTCATGCCGAAAAGCTTGTTGAATTGCTCCCGGAAGTATTTAATATCCCTTATGCCAACGGTGTACGCGGTTTCTTTGATGCTGTAGTCGGAATTAATAAAAAGCTCTGCGGCTTTCCTGAGGCGGATCGACCGGATAAAAATATTTACCGGCTGGCCGGAGACGGATTTTATTTTACGGAGAAGGTTGGAATGGCTCATCCCCATTTCGTTGAGTAAAGTTTGAACACTAAAGTTCTTATCCTTTAAATGCTTTTCTACAATGGAAATGCATTTGTCTAAAAACTCCTTGTATTCGGGAGAAACCTTGAAATCGTTCTTGTTGAGCGTAATTTCGTTGAGAAAATATTTCTGAATCGTATTGCGATTCTTTAAAAGAGTGGTAACCCGTGCAACCAGCAATTTACTGTCAAATGGTTTTACAATATAATCATCCGCACCTCCTTCCACTCCCTGCAGCCTGAGTTCATCGGAGGTAGCACCGGTAAGTAAGATGACCGGGATATGGCTTAACTGCCCGTTTTCTTTAACCCGCTTGCAAAGTTCAATCCCACTCATCTCCTTCATGTGAATGTCGGAGATAATCAGGTCGGGTAAATACTTTTGAGCCCCAGCCAAACCAGCTTCGCCGTTTTCTGCCTGATATATTATATATGTGTCTTTAAACAGGCGCACAAGGTATTGCCTGATGGATTCATCATCATCTATAACCAGAATAGATTGTTTTTCGGACACCAGTTCCGTTAAGGGTTCTTCGCTTTCATTATCTTCCTTTATCTCAGCTTCTTCTTTCAGGGCTTCGAGCAACTGAGGTGCAGCTTCTGTTTCTGAAATAATAACTTCCGCACCAAAATGGTCTTTACCTTTTTGAAGACTTAATGTAAAAGTTGTTCCCTGCCCTTCCTCACTTTCGTAGGAAATCGTTCCGTAGTGCAGCTCTGTAAAATGTTTTACTAGGAAGAGCCCAATGCCAAAGCCTGCCCTGGAACTTGTTTTCGTTCTTTCTGCTTTATAAAATTTATCAAATAGTTTTTCCCCGGTTTCAGCTGGTATACCTGCCCCATTGTCTTCTACCTTAACAACAACATCCTCTGTTCCTTCTACAATAGAAAACCTGATACTTCCTTCAGTTGCTGTATATTTTAATGCATTTGAAAGAAGGTTATATAAAATGATCTCCAGCTTTTCCCGGTCGGCATAGATCGCTACATTCTTATTTGTGCAATCAAAAACATAATTGATGTGCTGTGTTTTTGCCTGTTGAATAAAACATAGATACACTTCGTACGCCACATCGTGAAGGTTGAGTTTAGATGGCTTTATTTTATCCAATCCACTCTCCGCCTTCCTGAATAAAAGCAATTGATCAACAAGACTGAGCATTCGCCTTGCATTGCGGTAAACAATGTTCAAATCACCCCGGTCTTTTTGTTCACCGGATCTTTTTTCCAACAGCTCTTTAACCGGATTAATAATTAATGTTAGTGGTGTTCTGAACTCATGAGAAATATTGGTGAAGAAAGAAATTTTCTTTTCATTGATCTCCCTTTCCTTTTCATTCAGGATCCTTTCTTTTTCCAATTCGGCATGTTCTCTTTCTCTTTCCGCTCTCTCCTTTTCCAGCTCCGCTTTCTCTGCCGCTAATTCGGCAAGGCTTCTTTCTTTTTCCGAGCGTTCATTTTCGGCATTCAGCTTTGCAATCTTTACTTCGTATTGCAGCCTGGTTTGTTTTGAACGGTATTGCAGGTAAAAATAAACAGCTGCGCCAATCATTACCGTATACATCAAATATGCCCACCAGGTCCTGTACCAGGGAGGCAGCACAATAATTTCGATCTGCACCTCATCCTTGTTCCATTGACCTTCGGCATTGGTATTTTTTACCCTGAAAGTGTACCTGCCTTCTGAAAGATGGCTATAAACTACTTTCCTTGTATTGCCGCAATAGCTCCAGTCTTTATCTGAACCCTGCATGTAATAAGCATATTGAATTTTATCGGGCGCCGAATATTCCAGCGCTGCAAACTCAAATGAAAGAACGGCTCTATTGTAAGGTACCTCGATGAGCTCGATACGATTGGCATTAGTTTGGATCGCGAGCGAAGAGTCTTTTTCAACAGACGTGTTGGCGATCTTTACATCCGTTAAAAAAATTTTCGGATTACCGCTTGCTGTGGTGATGCTTTCGGGGCGGAACAAAGAAAATCCCTTAATACCACCAAAAGCAAATTCGCCCGACCGTAATTTTAATGCAGCATGATAATTGAACTGGTTGCTTTGCAATCCATCGCCTTTATAATAGTTCTTAAATGTTTTGTTTTTAGGATTGAATTTGGCAATGCCATTAAAAGTGCTCATCCACAAATTACCCGCTGCATCTTCCAAAATGGTTAATATGGAATTGCTGCAAAGACCTTCATCTGTAGTATAACGGGTAATAATCTTTCCCTGCTTTCTGTCAAACAGGATCAAGCCCCCTCCTTCCGTACCTACCCAAAAATTATTTGAGCGGTCTTCCATTATAACACTGACAGGTTTACCAATATAATAAGAAACATGCTTTTTGCCTTCCCGATCAATTTTAACCAGGTGGTCTATGCCGCCTCCCCAGAAAATATGGTTCCTGTCTTCCTTCAATACATACAAATGCTTAAGCCTGTCATCGAACAATTCAAAAACTTTCTTCTGCCTGTTCAATTTAAACAGGCCGTATTGCTGGGTGCTCAGCCAGAATTTTTTATCAGCATCTTCAAGAAGGTTCGGGCCTATAGGATGAAAAATGAGCGCAGTGTTATCAGGGTCAACGCAGTTATAGTGTTCAAACTTCCCGTTGTTAAACCGGTTTACCCCCCCGCGATAAGTGGTCATCCAGAGGTTGTTTTGAAAATCCGATTGAATGTCGGTAACAAAATTGTCGCTTAATGAATATGGATCCCCATTGTCATGGCGATAATTGGTAAATTGGTTCAACCTTCTGTTCCAAATACTCAGGCCGCCACCATCCGTGCCAATCCATAGGTCATTGTTGGGTGCTTCGTAAAATGATAAAATATGATTGCTTATAAGCGTATTGGTTGTGGCAGGATTGGAAACAATATTTTGAAAACGCTCTTTATTGGGATCAATGACATTGATGCCGCCTCTTAAAGTGCCAATCCATTTTCTTGATTGCCTGTCAATCCAGATAGAATAAACAGCATTGCTTGATAAAGAATTAGGCTCTCTTGTGTTCGATAAAAATTGTGCTTCATCGGTCCCTGTATTCACGATAACAACACCGCCGCCATTGGTTGCAACCCACAATTCATTGTTTTTACTTGCCGTGATCCCTGCAACCGTATTGTAGTTTAATTTTTTGTTCGCTTCATTATAAACCTTGTCGAAGGAATTGGAGGCGATATTGTACCGGTACATCCCATTATTCGTTCCTATATATAAATAACCATTTGCGGCTTCAATACAATTGGCTGATTTGATGGTTGCATTTACCAATTTTGCTTTATTGGTTTTGTACTCATAAACATACAAGCCTTTATTGGAGACAAAGAGCCAAACATTTTTATCATTGCCTGCTTTAACAGAAGTCACATCATAAGGAAAATCGGCTTCGTTCTCTAATGGTATCCTGTAACCAACGCTTTCGCCTTTTTTATAAAAGATCAGGCCTTTGCCGGCAGTTGCAGCAAACATATTGCCCTGCAGGTCCGCTTCAATATCGTTTACGACCGAATGCAGCTGTTCCAGTTTTTTTTCGGCCGTATAATAATAAAGAAAGGAAAAATTGTTAGACAGACTTTGGTAAACACATGCCCCCTGCCTTGTGCCTATCCATAAATTTCCTTTTGCATCTTCATTGATGGTATTGATCCAATTGTTAATTAGAGTGCGGTTATTTTTTAAATTATTTCTAAAGATCTTGAATTCATATCCATCATAGCGGTTTAGTCCGTCATAGGTGCCAAACCACATAAAACCATTTTTGTCCTGGTAAATACATCTTACAAAATTGTTCGACAAGCCCTGGTCAATCCCAAGCCAGGCACTCACCGGATAGCCAGCAAAGGACGTATTCCAGGCAAGAAACTGAAAGACAACCACAAAACAGACAATTTTTTCAAAAAACGATTTCATATGACAGCGCAATTAGCAAATAAGGCATACTGCAATATAAGTGACCGCACGTAAAAACTTGTGAAATAAAAATAACTTTGTTCGAGCTTAATTTCCCGTCCCGCAGGAGAAACGACCCCAGGAAATGGACCGGTACAGCACAATACAAAAGCAATCGCAATCAACTTAAAAAGCAGCTCCCAATATAAATTTCCCTGCACCTAAAGTTGCTTGCAGTCCCAAAAAGGGTTGAAAATCAGTTGCCTGCAACATTCAATGCAGTTAATTGTAACATTTGAGAACTTCGTTCAACAAAAAAATCGGGTAATTTACAACAATCTATCAAGTGAAAGATTACTGTTTTATGAAAATACGATCGCTGGCGCTTGCCCCACTAAACGCTTCCCTGTTCTGGAATCAATTGATAAATTCCATGAGAAGATTCTTTTTAATGCTGTTGTTGATTTCCATCACACACAATTCCTTTGCTCAGGTAGTTGTAGATTCCTCCCTGTTGCTCTCGGAAAAAGACATGCAATGGTGGAAAGATTCCAAGTTTGGATTGTTCATTCATTTTGGATTGTATGCTGTTTTAGGCGAGGGCGAATGGGCTATGTTCAGCAAACAGATAGACACAGCTGAATATGGAAAACTAAAAGACTCATTCACTGTTTCAAAATTCTCCGGGAAAAATTGGGTAGCTATTGCAAAGCAGGCGGGATGCAGGTACATGGTGGTAACTTCAAGACACCACGACGGCTTTAGTTTGTTCAATACCAGTTTTGGTAATTACAATTCAATGAACAGTCCTGTAAAAAAAGATCTGATCAAAGAATATGTTGAAGCAGCTCATGAAGCCGGAATGAAAGCAGGCATTTATTATTCTCCGCTCGACTGGCGGTATCCCGGTTTCTTTTTCCCTGACTTGTATTATTCCAACGCCCTGGAAATGAAAAAGCAAACCTACACACAGGTTCGTGAGTTGTTAAGCAATTATGGCAAGATAGATATCCTGTGGTATGACGGCGGAGAAGATAACTGGCTTGGCTATGGAGGTTTACTGTGGGATGGCGGCAAAGGCTGGTACACACGCGGTTTCGAAAAACCTTACAAAGGAAAATTTAGCTGGGAGCCTGTGAGGCTGAATTCAATGGTAAGAGAACTGCAACCAAAGATCGTGATCAATCCCCGCAGCGGATGGATGGGTGATTTTAATACCCAGGAAGTAAGATTGAGAGGAAGAGAAAACCGGCCCTGGGAATTGTGCACAAACCTCAGTCAAACGGCGTGGGGCTGGACGCCTGATGCAACAGATCGGGTGCTCTCTCTCGACAGTTGCATCCGTTTATTGGTGTCTGTTGTATGTCAGGATGGAAATTTATTGTTAAACGTTGGCCCAAAAGCAGATGGAGAAATTGAGCCTGCACAGGTGCAACGATTGAAAGAGATTGGTGATTTTCTTTCCATATATGGAGAAAGTATTTACGCCACAAAAGGAGGCGTATGGGATGCAACATGGGGCGGAACAACTGTTACAGATAAAGCGATCTACGTTCATGTTTTAAAAGTTCCTTCAGATGGAAAAATAATTCTGCCGTCTGTTTCAAAAAAGATCGCTTCTGCAAAATATCTGGGAACGAATGTAAAGGTTAGCTTCACGCAAAGTGAGGGTAAAATTGAATTGAATGGGATCGCCAATAAAGAAAACAAAACAGATATAATTGTGAAGCTGAATTTGAAATAGCCTGGTTTCCTGTTCTACATATCGTTCAACACACCGCTAAAAGCGATCATTATTAGAAATGTAATTATAGCGCCCACGATACCAATACCGGCAACCTCTCTTTTATACATGTTCCTGAACCTTGTTTTAATTACGCCAACAGGCAGTTCATTTATCTTTTCGATTCCAATTTTATAATGTATACAGGCTATATGTGCAAACACACAAACAAGTGAAAGTGTGTAATAAGGAATAAAAAATAATTTTGAAGAATAGTTGTTCGCAACACCGGCTGCGAAATAAAAGTCAGTATCTACGTTCAATTGATACCGGCCAAGCATTACTGCCCCTACATGACAAATCATAAAAAATGAAAGATATAAACCGCTTACTATTTGTATGATCACATATAAAGGCTGTTTTAAAAATCCTTTTTTAAAAACAAGCGTAACACCGCTTATTACCTGATAAATCACACACATTAATAAAAAGATCTCTACAGGTAAAAATCGGTACACATGCCTGAACCAACTCATTACAAGTATGTGCAATGCGGGACCGCCCAATGCAAACAAATGATTGCTCAGATGCAACAGCAGAAAGGAAGCAATAACAATTCCCGATAAATGATGGAGCTTTTTTAAAGTTGTATTCATAAAACAAGTATGAAATACCCTCTCATTTTACGCAGAGTGCACTCCATATTTTATTGAATGCTGTAAAACTATAGCAGCGTCGTTTAAAGTACGCGGCCGAATGATGCAGATTATGGCATGAAATGCTGCAATACCTGATTTCATAATAATTTAAACAACAAAAGGGAGCCGGAGCTCCCTTTCTATCCACCATCCTAACCAAATTTTTGTAAAAAAGAAGGAGTTAAAACTCCTTCCGGTCTGCTTCAACTACCGGGGAAAATTTTCCGCCGGCATCTATTAAAACCAACGAACCGCGTTAAAGACGATCAATTATTTTTCGCTATTCAGATCCTGTTTGTATTCATACTTATAAAAAAGTTTTATAAGGGTACGGATCCATGTTGCCGGCTTTTCTGATAATTATGTATCATTTGCTCCCTGCGATAATAGCATCAATGGTACGTTGATCCTTTACGGTATTATTTTGTCTGTCCAATGCACCTCCTATATCCCACCAGAATGGTTTCATACCATTGGCTATCGCCTGCTTTGTTATATAAGTTGCCCAATAATCCACTGCATTGTTATGTGTTGTAAGATCTTTGGGAACATGAGCATTATTGTTTCGTCTGTAAGTACCATATTCGCCCAGGATAACGGGAATTCCTTTGTCGGCAAATTTTTTCTTCATTTTTGCAAAGGTGGTGTTCACATAATCTTCTTCTCCCCAGGTGGCGTTGCGGTCAGGTTCTATTGTTGAATGATGTGGTGCCCCCCAGTAATAAAACATTTTTCCCCAACTGGCGTCACCATCGAATAATAAACAGAACTGGGAAGGCCCATAATAATGTACCTCAACCATCATGCGGCCCTGCACATTATCTACAGGAAGCGTATTCATCAGATTCTCGCTCTTTTCAATATCTGTAGAAGGACCCTGAACAACAAGCACCCTGTAACTGTTCCTGCCGCCGGTAGATCGAACTGCATTGATAAAAGTTTGATGATAGGAAGTGAGAATGGCCATCTCCTCCGCATTTTCTACGGGCGGTTCATTGGCACTTGCCAGCATCAGGTGCTCATCAAAATCACGCATGGTTGTTGCAATTTGCTCCCAGTAAGCTTTTTGTTTGGCATTAATTGAGTCCTGCTTTGACTTTTTAATATTTCCATCCAACCAGCCGCCATCCCAGTGAATGTTGAGCAGCACATACATATCGTTCTTTACACAATACCCTACCACCTCTTTTACCCTGTTGAGCCAGTTTGGGTCTATGCGGGCAGTAGCCTTGTTATCTATATGATGCCAGTCCCACTGGCATGGAATACGAATAGCAGTGAATCCCTGCTGTTTTACGAATTTTATATAATCCTCGGTAATAGCGGGATTACCCCAGCCGCTTTCATTATTGGGCGCTTCCATGGTGTTGCCGATGTTCCAGCCTAATTTAAATTTTGCAGCCAGTTGCACGGCAGTGCTGCCCATTCCGGTAGCGTCAGGGGCCTTTGGCGACACATTATAAGAGGGGTAAATAGTTGGCGGCTGAGTAACGGTTACCCGCCGGGCCTGACCGTTTTTAGCGCTTACCGTCAATACGGTGGAGCGGGCGGCCCCGGTTCCATTAGCCATTGCCATTAACTGAATAGTGGTACTACCGTTAGTGCCGGTCAATTTACTTGATTGTAACCATGGAGAGCTGGTACTGGTACTCCATTCTGCATTTGCACTGATGGTGAGATCGGCTGTATCTCCTTCTGCAGAAAGTGTTATTTCAGAAGGTGTAACCGTTAGTTCCGGCGCCGCCACTTCCTTTTTATGACAGTACGTAAAAAACAATACCGTAACCAGAAATCCTACCATTGTATGTCGCCTGTTTATTTTCATCTTATTAATTTTCATAGTTGGATGAGTTTCTTCAATAGTGGACCTGGAAAGATGGAGCAATTTTCATTGTCCATCCCCCAGATCATCGTATGACGAGAGCGCCTCATCATTTGGTCACTAAAAAACATCATCTTTTCACCACCCTGAAATGGTCGAAGGCAGCTTTGAAAGTTGTTACGGTTGGCGAAGCACTATAATTATGCATGTAAAGTATCATGTCGCTTTGGCCGGTGCTTCCCACCAGATCGCTCAGGCTTGCTATTGGCGCACCTTTACCGTCGCCCAGCGTTGCATCATTTCTGCGGAAAGCGGATAAAGGAATAGTTACGGTTCGCCACCCTTTTGTTGAATACGCAGCGGTGGTAACCGAAGTAACCTGCCAGGGCTCATAGCGCGCCATATAACTACTATTGGAACTTTTAATACAAATGGTACCGCCATTCCATGGGGCCGGAACAAAGATCTCAAACTTCAGCGCCCAACTGTTAACCGGATCGCCCACATTGCCTGCCGACAGCCAGGGTACCCCGCTCATTCTAATGCCATTGCCAAACTCATCGCCATCGCCGCTTTTCAAAACCGCATTTTTCAACACGAGGAACATGGATTTATTACCGGGGAAAGCGGCATCGTATGGCGGCCATCCTGAAGCCGGGTCGCCGCTTGTTAATTCAGCGCCGCCCCACCAATCCCAACGGAACAATGGCCCCCATTCGAATGTAGACACTCCGCCTGTTGTTATATCATTCACATTGTAAGCAGTAGTAAATGAGCCCGCTTTTGTTTGAATTACAACGGGTCCGCTTTGAGAAAGTGATGGCAGTACAAATCCAATTGAATTGCCATCGTCGGCCGATACGAATGAAGAAATGGTTGTTCCTGCAAAACTCAGGCTTTGAACAGCGAAAAAATTATTCCCATACAGATACACCGAATCACCGGCGGTCGCATTTTCATTAGAAATACTGGTAATGATCGGGGGGCCAATAATGGCAATAGAGAAAGTACCTGTTCCTACTGCGTTTGTATAACTGATCATATTGGCCAACGTAGCATCGCCACCCGACAGATCTGCCGGCACCTGTACAATAGCGCTTGAATCGGTATACTCTACATCGGCTAAATTGGCTGCAACACCCTGGAAGGATATACTTACAGGATTGTTAAGATTGAAGCCTAATATATTCACTTTCTGACCAGGATATATGGCTTTGGCGATGGTATCATTGGGTGATGGAGCGGCGTTCCTTACATAAGAAATGAATGGCGCCCCAACGATGCTGATCTTGAAAGTAGCAGTGCCGCCTTCGCTAACCACCATAATTTCATTTGCCTTATCCTTCGGTACCGATTGAAACGTAATGGCAGGTATCTGTATAACGATACTTTCCCCGGTTAAAAAGGTGGAGTTGATGGTAGCCGGAACGCCATTAAAAAAGGCATGGGTAACTCCGCTTAAATTACTTCCCAGCAACACCACCCACTGGCCGGTACTCACCGAATGCACAACGGTATCGTTAGGCGCAGCCGCATAATTCTTCACAGTTGTAATAACCGGAGCGCTGGCTTTATCTTTTTTACATGCAGGCAGTATGCAGGCCGCTGCAAAAAACAAAAGCAGTAAAAAATGAATGTTACTATATAATATCTTGTTCATGCTGATTTTTTTTAACGGTTAATATTAGAAAATATGCACCGGTGGTTCGGTTAATTTTGGATTTGCCGTTACTTCAGCCGATGGCAGCGGGAACAGGAACGTATTGCTGTTAGCCGGCGTAACAATGCCGAAAGGCTGTTCCGGCGTTACAGTACCACTGGAATAGGTAAACGTACCCCGGTTCTGGTTGTTAAGAATGGTGATTGCCTTTTGGGGATTGTAGTAAGACAACCGTACAATGTCGTACCAGAAGTGGCCTTCACCCGCCAGCTCTATCCTTCTTTCATTGAATATATTATCCGCGTCGAGCATGCTTACCGGATCAACGCCCGCTCTCTGGCGCACTTTGTTGAAATATAAAAGTGCATCAGCATCGGCAGTTGTTGCATTGTTGCCCAATACGGCTTCTGCATAGATCAGGTAAACATCTGCCAATCTTAACAGGGAATTATGCTCGGTAGATGAGGTGAGGCCCATGGTGGGCGCATTGTTATCTACATTCGTTCCAATAATATGTTTCTTCAAACCGTTATCGCCCTTGAAAGTATAACCACCGCCTGCAGCATTCAGCTCGGGATAATAATCCCCTCTGAGCATGAAAGTAGCTTTGCGGCGCACAGAATCATTTGGGGTGTATAACTGGAACATATCAACCGTAGGCCTGATACTAAACCAACCAGCCTGTCCGTTTGCCGAGATCTCGGAGCCGCCGGGGGAATAGATCTGCAACATATTTCCTTCGAGCCAGCCACCGCCGGGCGCCCATTGCAGGGCAAATAAGGATTCAGGGTTATCGTTATACTGCGATCTGAAAAGATTGGCATAAGAGGGCAATAATGACAAACCGCTATTTTTACAAACATTGCCTGCATATTTTTTGGCGCTGTCTAAAAAAGCCTGATTACGCACGCCTGAATTTTGTCCCAAACCGGCCATAGTCAAATACACCTTCGCCAACATACCCTGTGCCGACCAGGTTGTTACTCTTCCCGGGCCATCGGTAACGGGCAGGGCTTGCGCCGCATAATTGAGGTCATTGGTAATAAACTTATAAACATCCTCCACGGCCACCCGGTTTACCAACGGAGAAGCGATCAGCTTGCTATTGTCCTCGATAACAGGCACTGCGCCCCATAATGTAGCCAGGCTGTAATAAGCAAACCCACGAATGAACCGCGCCTCGGCTATAGCGGCATTTTTATCTTTTTCGGGAATAGAAGCAGGCGATTTTTGCTGAATGGCATTGATAGTGATATTGCAATGGGCAATTACTTTATACATGCCGCTCCAGTTGGCAGCCATGATGCTGTTTTGCCCCGTAACGGAAAATGTAAGCAATTGTACCGCATCGCCCCAATAACCTACTGCCATATTACCACTCAGTACTTCTCCTACCGGCAAATAACAGGTATAGTTCCAGTCGCCCCAGGGCTTACCACCGTATAGTGCGGCCGTAGCCAACCTGAGATCGCTTGTTGTTTGATAAAAATTATCTGTGCTGATCTGTGACAATGGCGGACGATCGAGGAACTGTTTATTGCAGGCCGTTGAAAAGGCACCAGCAATAAACAGGAAGAAATATATTTTATATATGCGTTTCATTGTTTTATATTATTTGGTTAAAGCTACATTAGCACCAAAGGTGAATACACGCGGCTGGGGATAAAAACCGTTATCCATACCGGCACTCAGCGGATCCCAGGAACCAATTTCGGGATCCATGCCTTTATATTTTGTAATGATAAAGGCGTTGGTAACGTTTACGTAAATCCGTACTGCATTCAGGTGTGCCTTCGACAGTAATTTTTGAGAGAAGTTATAACCCAGTGAAATGCTTCTGCATCGGAGGAAATCGCCCTTTTCAATGAATTTATCGGAGATCCTGTTATTTTCATTCGTGTTGTCGTTCCTGATGCCTACGATCCTGGTACCGGGGTTCTCTACGTATACATTATTGATGTCAGTAGCGGAACCGCTGGGATCTATTAAAGCAAGTTTGGCATAGCCCGTCAATGACTTCAGGTAGCCATAGCTTGTTCCGGGATACTCGCCATTGATGCGCATTCCATTCAGCACTTTGTTGCCAATGTTGCCGCTGAAAAAGATGTTCAGGTCAAAATTTTTGTAATTGAAAGTATTGCCTAATCCAAACTGGAATTTAGGAATGGGCGATCCCAGGAAGGTTTGGTCCTTTTCATCGATGATACCATCGCCATTGAGATCTTTGAACATGAGGTCGCCATACCAGATACTACCACCGGCTGCGCCTACCGGCAACTTTACACCGTTCTTGGCAGGAATGGCATGCGTTTTAAAGTCCTCGGCGGTAGAAAAAACACCATCTACCACATAACCATAAAATTCGCCGATAGACCTTCCCACCACGGTGTTCGATGCAATGGTGCCGCCATAATAACCCGGCAGAGAGGCCCCGTCGGTATTAAGCTTTATAATTTCATTGATGTTGTGCGAAGCAGTAAAGTCGGTTCTCCAGGAGAAGTTCTTTTTCTTGATCATGGTAGCGCTCAACCTGAGATCAACCCCTTTGTTGTTGATGGAACCAATGTTCACATACGGTGATTCCAGGGCGCCTGGCGACCAGCCGGTGGCTGTTCCTGAATACCACGGTAAAGGAATTCTCATTAACAGCCCGTCTGTTCGGCGGTTATAAAAATCAAGGGAGAAGTTGAAGCGCCAGTTGAGGAACGCTCCATCCACTCCAACATTTGAATAATTTGTTTTTTCCCATTTTACATAGGGATTGGCAATGTTGGAAGTAAGCTGTGCAATCCCTGATAAACCGGTAGGTACGGTACCCAGCGTTGCGGTGTATGCATAATCCCTGATATTCTGGTTATTTGTTAACCCGTAACCCGCACGCACTTTCAGTTCATTTATATAACCCACATTCTTTAAGAAATCTTCATTATTGATTTTCCACGCGATGGCGCCGGAGTAGGTGGCTACCCAACGGTTATCAGGTGCAAATTTTGAAGAACCGTCGGCACGGAAATTACCGGTAAGCAGGTATTTGTCGTTTATAGTCAAATTCAAACGGCCAAACCAGGATTCCTGCGCACTTTGTCCTTTATCACCTGAGTTAGCTGCTGTAGTAGGATCGCCGCTATTGATGGCCTGTACATTATTTGAAGGAAAATTATTACGTGAGGCGCTTACACTTTCCGATGTGCTCAACTGGGCCTCATGGCCCGCCATAAGGTTGGCATTGTATTTATTTTTGAACAAATGACTATAGGTAAGGTAATTCCTTAGTGTTGTATAATAGTTTTGACCATAGTTATAGGATGCGCTGTTCTGGTTGCGCACCACAAGACCAAAAGTATAAGAAGGATTAAAGCGGTCTTCAGTGCCCATAGAAAAGCTTCCGGTCGCTTCATTTCTCAACACCAGGTCTTTGAGAAATGAAATTTCTGCATAAACATTGCCAAACAACTGGTTTCTTTTTCCCTGGTCCTTATTAATAAGCGCTATAGCATAAGGGTTCACGGTGGGGTTCACCCAGCCATTAGGATTATAGGCCCCACCCCAACTGCCATCTGCATTCTTTACCGCTATATCAGGCGTTTGGCTGAGCGCCGTATTGATTACGTTGCTGCTGGAGGAATTCACATTCTCTTTGATATTTACCAACTGAAGGCTCGTTCCTATTTTCAACCAGTCGGTGGTTTTGTTGTCGAGGTTCAACCGCAGGGAGATCCTTCTGAAATCTGACCCCAGCGCAATTCCTTCCTGTTTGAAGTAAGAACCTGAAAGCAGATACTGTGTTCTCACATCACCCCCACTTATGGCCACTGAATGATTCGACATGGGTGCGTTCCTGAATAATTGCTTTTGCCAGTTGGTACCTTCACCCAGGTACTCCGGATTAGCAAATTCGGGCCTGGTATCGAAACCCCAACCCATGCCGGTATTTCTTTCATTGATGAAACTGGCATACTCCCGCAGGTTCATCAGGGGAAGTTTTTTCAGGATCTGCTGAAAACCCGTATAACCATCATAAGTAATGCGCGGGGGCGCTACCTTACCTCTCTTGGTAGTGACGATAATAACGCCATTGGTAGCCTGTGAACCATAGATAGCAGAGGCCGATGCATCTTTCAACACGTCAATAGACTCAATCTCGGAAGGATTGATGCCTGCCAGCGGATTGGCGCCGGCCCCGGTAACACCGGCACCGCCAACGATCACTCCATCTATCACATATAAAGGAGTGGAAGGCCCGAAAGAAGACAACCCGCGGATCTGTATAGAAACAGCGCCGCCCGGTTGCCCGGAAATTTGCTGTACCACTACACCCGCCACTTTTCCCTGCAGGGCCTGGTCGAAGGTAGCGGGCTGCACTTTGCGGAGCTCCTCGCCGGAAACAGAAGATATGGCGCCGGTAACATCTCTGCGTTTTGTTCGGCCATAACCAATTTCTACCGTTACTACATCGAGCATTACGGTATTTTGTTCCAGTCTCACTTCCAGGGTATTGCTCTTGCCTATCTTTACTTCTTTTTGCATGTAACCAATCATGGAAATAACCAGTTTGTCGCCTGGACGGGCATCAATGGTAAACTGGCCGTTTATGTCCGAAATGGTGATGGCGGAGGTTCCGGGAATCGAAATGGAAGCATCGGATAATGGCTTGTTGTCGGAGGATGCGATAATTTTTCCGGTGATCTTTATTTTGCCGTTTTTTTCCTGAGCCTGGCTGTCCTGGGCGATCAGCAGGCACCACGCGAAACTCCATAACAGAGTTCTGTGTACAATCGTTGATAATCTCATAAGCAAACAATTACGTTAGCGTTAAAAAATAAACTGTTTAATTTTGGTTATTTTGGTTTTCCCTTAGGAACAGAACATTATTAGCCAATCGCTTTTGTTGGTTTCACATGTATATGCTTTAAATGAAAAAATTGTACGTACGCAGGAGATGCTGCCGATAAAACACCAGGAAGCGAGGGCATAGAGAACCCAAAAAACAGCATTGGCAATTTCATATCTGGCAGCAATTCAAGCGTTATTTAATTGCTGTAAAACTATTATTATGCCGTTTCACACAGGCGTTCAAATGTTGCAGATTATGGTATGAAATGTTGCAAAGGAATGATTTTCAAACTACACGATCCTTATCACATTTGCATACGTCAATTCGTCGGAGCTTTTTTCGGGCAACGCAACCACCAACCCCTCTCCGGTTCTTTCGAAGGTCAATAATTGCTTTGTAGGTAACCACTCCACTTTTTGTATTTCTTTCGGAAAATGCTGACTGTTCTTTGCCAGACTTTTTATGACAAGTTTCCCATCCTGCGGCCAGCCCATGGCAGTTGCATAGAGCGCCTCGCCTTTCATTGTAAAGCGAATGTCTTCATGCGTAAAGGGCTTTCCTCTTCCTTCATTAAAACCTTGTGCACTTAATTGCGCAACCGCCTCTTGTGCAGGTCCTTCACCAAATATTTTCCAGGGTCTTGTACCATAAATGCTTTCGCTGTTTGCTTTCATCCATGCACCTATTTGTTCAACGATCTTTCTTTCTTTTTCATCAATGGTGCCATCGCCACGCACAGGTATGTTCAACATTAAATTGCCATTTTTGCTCACAATATCAACCAGGGTTTGAATAACCGTTTT
Source organism: Niastella caeni (assembly GCF_004834005.1). GTDB lineage: Bacteria > Bacteroidota > Bacteroidia > Chitinophagales > Chitinophagaceae > Niastella > Niastella caeni. The sequence continues at coordinate 537,717 of NZ_STFF01000002.1, read as the reverse complement.
TGCTGTTTTGTAACCATTGCGTTCATACAATCCACGATCATAATGCCAGCTTCCAATGCAGGTATCCGTTTGCCAGGGCAGTGGCTGGATCTCGTTGGCCTGTCCTCTTTCAATATCCCATACCATAGCCTTACGTTGATGCTCGTTTAACATTTTTCCGTTGATCACTGCACGTAGTTCTCCATATTGCTTAATGCTTTTATTGTATAAATGAGCGGCAATGCGCAATCCGGCATCGCTAACCGGCCATAACGGGAGTTGGTCATCATCGAAATAAACTACGTCGGGATTGTATTTATTGATAAGATCTATCGTGCGGTTATAAAACTTTTCGATGTACGCTTTGTCGGGCGGATATACACCATTGCCCCAATCCCATTGCCCTACATCAAAATTATTATCAAAACTGTTCTTACTCAAAGGATGATTTTGAGCATATAACTCCTGGGGATCTAATCCATCCCACCATTTTCCTTTGCCATCTGCTTTTGTAAGTTTTCCATCATAGGGAATGCCTGCATACTGACCGGTTTTATCGGCCCGTTGCGCCACTTCGTACCAACGCCATGCGTGTGATGCATGAACACTTACGCCAAACGGAAGTCCATTTTTCCTGGCTGCCTTTGCCCAACCGCCAATCAGATCTTTCTTCGGGCCAATTTTGGTAGCATTCCAATGCTTTTGGTACTTACTATCGTATAAATCAAAATTGTCGTGGTGATTGGCCATTGCCATAAAATATTGCGCACCCGCATTTTTATACAGGCTCACTAATGCTGAAGGATCCCAATTTTGTGCTTTCCATTCGTTGATCACATCTTTAAATCCAAATTTTGAAGGGTGCCCATATTTTTCAAGATGGAACTTATATTGCCAGGATCCTTCCTCGTACATGTTTCTTGCATACCAGTCGCTTGCTTCAGGCTGGCATTGAGGTCCCCAGTGTGCCCAAATGCCAAACTTGGCATCACGAAACCAGTCGGGTGTTTTATAGTTCTGCAACGATTCCCATGTGGGTTGAAACGGCCCTTTTGCCATTGACTCACCAGCATACAGGTCTTCAAAAAAATTTTGACCCAACGCCCGTGATAACCATAACGACGGCAAAGTGGCCGCCATTCCTTTGATCAATGTTCTTCTTTTCATATTTCAAGTTGTGTGTTTTAAAAAAAGCTTATCCATAAAATCCACCACAGTTTTCCAATCACTGTTTCTGCCATGAGTTCATTCCGCACTCAAAACAGCCGTTGCCACAGGAAGCGATCCGCTCCTGGCTGTAATGGTTATTTCTCCTTTCCTGTCGGTAGATTGTATTATAGCCATACATTTCCCCTGCCAGGCTTCCATCTTGTTTCCCTTTAACGGGGTATGACTTTGTTGATCGCCGTTGCCAACTGCTGCCAGTTTACCTGCGCCGGTCACTTCAAACGTTATGTTATTGTTGGCAAAAGGCACCGGTATGTCATTGGCATCAAGGACCTGCACAGCAACATAACTTAGGTCCTGCCGGTTTGCCCTCAGCACTTTCCTGTCGGGCAACAGTTTTATTTTAGCCGGTTTACCGGCAGTATGAACAGCAAAGGACACTTTTTTTCCATCCGCTGTTTTTCCTATGGCTTCCAGTTTACCTGGTTCATAGGGCACTTCCCAAAAAAGAAAGGCTTCCCTGTTAAGGTCCCATTTGCGGGCGCCCAATGACTTCCCGTTCAATTTCAGTTCTACTTCGGGCACATTGGTATATACATGCACGGCCAGGGTATCTCCTTTCGTATTATGGTTCCAGTGAGTTTCTACAGATGGCCAGCTCCAGAAAGAGCACAGTTCCCGGTCTCTTGCAGATTCATCTGTTTGAACCGCAATATGTACCATGGGCTTTTCATTCCACAGCGCTTTCCTGAACCAATAGGCGGGTTTGGGAAAGCCGCACATGTCAATTACGCCGCAATTCGCGCCGCGCCAGGGCCAGGTTGGCCATTTTTCCCAGAATTTACAACCGGTACCTACATCACCAATGCCAGCTTCGCCGATGTAATCAAACCCCGTCCAAAGAAATTCGCCGGCCACATAATCTTTCAACTGCCCTTCGAGCCATTGCTCATAGGAACGCAATTGCCAGCAATTGCCGGGATGATAGGGATAGATCACTGTTTCAGAGCCAAAGATCACGCGGTGGGGATATTTCTCATGATCTGCTTTATAATAAGCCTCCTGGTAATTGTAGCCCACTATATCGAGTAAATCACCCATTCCAAATGAGTTCACATTAAGGATCTCGTTACAGGCTGCCGTAAACGGACGCGTGGTATCGTATTTACGCGAAGCGCTCATCAGCATGCTGGTTATCTTCAGGGCATTTTCTTTATTATACTGCTCTCTTACTTCGTTGCCAATGCTCCAGGCTATAACAGCAGGATGGTTGCGGTCGCGCCTGATCCAGTTCGCTACATCCTTTTCGTACCACTGAGTAAATTGTGAGGCATAGCCACCCGGTGTTTTCCCATCCATCCATTCATCAAAGATCTCGTCAATCACCACAAAACCCAGGCTGTCGGCAAGCGCCAACAATTCCGGCGATGGCGGGTTATGGCTCATACGAAGCGCATTGCAACCCATGTTTTTTAAAATCTGCAACCGGCGCTTATACGTGCCATCAAGTACAGCGGCGCCCAGGGGTCCGCCATCGTGATGGTTGTTCACCCCTTTCAATTTCACGTGTTTGCCATTTAATAAAAAGCCTTTATTGGCATCGAAACGAGCTATTCTTATCCCAAAAGGTGAAACGTATTTATCTACCACTACCCCACCCGATCTAACTTCTACCAGTAACTGATATAAACGGGGTTGCTCAACAGACCATAAAGCCGGTTTGTTAATTTTTATATGCTGATCGATTGTCAGCGCCCGGCCGGTTTGTGCTTCTACCTTCGATTCGGCCCGCGCCGCTTCCTTGCCTGCTGCATCTATGAACCTGGTTATTACTGTACAGGACTTGTCAACATTAAATTCATTGCGCAATTCTATGGTAATATCAACGCTGGCCTTTTCTTTATTTGCCTCTAGGGTACGGGCAAAAACACCCCATTGATCAATGTGCAGCTTGTTTTTGGCAACCAGCCATACGTGCCGGTAAATACCCGACCCTGTATACCACCTGGAATTGGGCTGTTCGGTGGTATTCACTTTTACGGCGATAATATTATCCTGCCCCGCGGGCTTCAAATGGGGGGTGAGGTCATAATAAAAAGAAGAATATCCATAAGGGCGAATGCCCAAATAATGTCCGTTGATCCATACTTCGCTGTTTCGATAAACACCATCGAACAAAATCGAAACCTGCTTACCGGAAATAGCCGGTCCTGTTTTGAAATGTTTCCTGTACCAGCCAATACCGCTATGCGCATAACCGCCCCCCGCTCCTGTAGCATAGGCAGAATCGAAAGCATGTTCGATACTGAAATCATGCGGAACATCGAGCAAGCGCCATTTGGAATCATCAAATTCAGGCCGTTCGGCCCCGGGATGATCGTTCAGCGCAAACATCCAGTCAAAATCGAATGGGATCGTGGTCTTATTAATTTTCTGCGCTGTTGCACCTGAAACTATTAGTATGAAAATTATCAACAGCCGAACCCGGGAAGTTTTGATCATTTTTCTTTACTTTTTCAAAATTGATTAGCAGCAATAAGAATGAAATTGACCTTTTAGCTTGTTTACCTGTTATTTTGAAAAACCGAGCCTATAGAAATAGGCCGGTTACAAGCTAATGAGAACCTGATAGCATACGGGTTTATATCAAATTATATACCGGGCATGTTAACCGATACCTTTTGCGTATTCATTACTACTTATTTGATATGCTTAATTGGAGAAACAATCTATTGTGCGTTCCCAGCCAATAAGATTGAAATGCAAAAAAGAAAACTGACTTCATAAATCCAGCAGATCCCTGGAAACCGGCCAGCAGCAGTGGTAATTTCATACAGCAATTCAAGGTTAATTGAATGCTACAAAACTATTACCGTACCGTTGAAACCAGGGAAGCGAATGTTGCACAATAAGGCGCTAAATGTTGCAAGAAACTGATTTTCATCTATTATATTGACAGGAGGCTTTATTCACTTTTATCTTTATTATTGGCAAGATATTGTGAAGGGGTAACATTAAATTCTTCTTTAAAAAACTTAGCGAAGTGTTTCGGGGTATTGAATCCCACTTCATAAGCAACCTGGGCCACCGTCATGCCACTTTTTTCCAATAACTGAGCAGCTCTTTTTAACCGTATGGAACGGATAAACTCCAGGGGCGACCTGCCGGTAAGCGAATGGATCTTTCTATACAGGGTAACACGATTCATATGCATATCACGGCTGAAATCTTCTACAGAAAACTCAGCATTATCCAGATGCTTTTCAACAATCTCCAGCGCCATTTGCAGGAACTTTTCATCAACAGATGTTACAGTTATTTCTGACGGATTGACCTCAATCTGCTTCTGAAACCTTTTCTGCAGTAATTTTTGCTGGGCCAGCAGGTTCCTGATGCGGGAAGCCAGTATTTCAAAAGTAAAAGGTTTGGTAATGTAATCATTCACACCCACCCTCAACCCTTCCAGTTGTTTTTCCTCGCTTCCCATGGCGGTAAGCAGAATGACGGGGATATGGGCAGTAAGGGTTTCCGTTTTAATTTTTTGGGCCAGTTCAACGCCGTCCATTAAAGGCATCATAATGTCGCTTACCACAAGATCGGGGTTCAGCAATTTTATTTTTTCCCACCCTTCTTTTCCGTTCGTGGCTTCTTCAACATGATATTCTTCCTTCAAATTGTCTTTTAAATAAAAGCGAAGGTCTTCATTATCTTCTACTACTACTATCGTTTTTTTCTTACCGCTCTTTCGGCTCTCGTCCAATAATATCTGTTCCGCTTCTCCTGCGGGTATTGCACTCATGGTGCTGCGGGTTACAGGTTCAAATATCTTTTTCGCAGGCAGTAAAACAGTGAAACAGGTACCTGTTCCGGGTTCGCTTTTTACGGTTATGATCCCATTGTGGAGTTTTACAAACTCTTTTGTAATGGCCAACCCGATACCGGTTCCCTGGTTCACCATGCTTTCCGGCACATCTGTTTGAAAAAACCTTTCGAAGATCTTTTCGTGCTTATCTCCAGGAATTCCAATGCCCGTATCTTTTACTTCCATGGCAAGCGTGCCATCGCCGCCCTCATTCTTTTCGGGTGGGTTATACGTTAGCTGCACGCTAACTATTCCGTTATCGTGCGTATATTTAAAGGCGTTGGAAAGCAGGTTGAACAAGATCTTTTCAATTTTATCTTTGTCAAAATAAATTTCGAGGCTGTCAATGTTGGATGAAAATGAAAATTGAATACCCTTATTTTCTGCGATATCCATAAAAGACTCACTGATGTCTTTGCTGAACCTGATAATGTCGCCTATTGAAGAATGCAGTTTTACTTCCTGTACCTCCATCTTTCTGAAATCGAGCAGTTGGTTTACCAGGTTCAATAACCGCTTTGCATTCCTTTGAACAAGATTTAATTGCTTTTTTTGCTCTTCATTGCCAGCCTGTTCAATGATCTTGTTTAATGGAGCGATGATGAGGCTTAACGGGGTGCGGAATTCATGACTCACATTGGTAAAGAATTTAGTCTTTAACTGGTCCAGGGCCTGCACTCTTTCTGCTTCCCGGCGTTGTTGCTGCAGTTTAAAGCGCATATGGATCCTTTCTAATGTAATCCGCCGTACCAGCAGGAAAATTCCTGTAGCTATCAATACATAAATTATAAAGGCAACCGGTGTTCGCCAGTATGGCGGTTCTATTTTGATCTGCAAAGTTTTTATATCGCTCCACAAACCATCCCGGCTTAAAGCCTTTACTTTAAAGGTATAATAGCCGGGTGCAAGGTTTGTATACGTGGCCCTCCGCTGGCTGCCATCGGTATACAACCAATCAGCATTAAAACCCTCCATCATGTACGCATATTTAGTCCCGGCGCCAGGGGCAAATTCGAGCGAAGTAAATTCAATGGAAAAAACATTTTCTTTATACTTCAGGTCAATACGTTGAACCTGTGAGATAGACTTTTTCAAAAGCACACGGTCATTGACCAGTTCCCCCGGTGCAATATCTTTGTTCAGGAGTTGCAAACCGGTAAAAAGGATCTTCGGACGAAAAGCATGCTGCTGAATGGCAGCAGGATTGATAATATTAAAACCCGAAGTGCCGCCGAAGATCAATTCACCGGCCCGGGTCTTAAGCACAGCATTTTTATTAAATTCCCGGTTTTGCAGGTTGTTGACCTCATTGTAATAAATCACAGAAAGATCAAAACCATTTTCCTTTTGCCTGGGAATGGCATTGCACAATCCGTTGGGTGTTGAGATCCAAAGTGTTTGGCGATCGTCTTCCAGTATATTCAATATTATATTATCCGGGAGCCCGTCTGATGTTGTGAATATTTGAAAACTTTTTGTTTGCTCATTGAACAGGTTCAAACCTTCCGAGGTGCCTGCCCATATTCTACCCTTGCTGTCTTCTAAAAAACAGAAAACATTATTGTTACTTAAACTGTTTTTCCGATTCGTTTGCTGATATAAAACAGGTTTATTGTTATTCTTTTCAAAAACAACAATACCCGATACGGTGGCAATCCATAAATTCCCTTTCCGGTCCTGCAAAATGGCTGAGATATAATTCAGGCTTTCCAGGCCGTCTTTAAACTGATAATGTGTAAACCGGTTTGTTTTCCTGTCGAGAAGATCTAAACCGCCACCCAAAGTACCTATCCATAAATGGTGTTCCCTGTCTTCATATATTTCCCACACCTTGTCATCTATCAAGCTGGAGGAGTCATTATCATTATGTTTGTAGTGTGTGAATTTCCGTCCATCAAAACTGTTAAGGCCGCCGAAGTAAGTGCCTATCCAAAGTAAGCCTTTATGATCAATACACAAGCTTACAATTACGTTATTGCTCAGGCTGTTGGCATTGTTTGGATCATGCAGGTATTGTTTGAATGTATTGTTCTTTCTGTCGAAATAGATCAATCCCCCGCCGTTGGTGCCAATCCAGATATTCCCTTGCTTATCTTCCACAAAGCGGTTTACGTCATCGTATTGAAGGCTCCTGGCATTCGATGCCTGGTGATGGTAATGCGGGAATTGTACTATGTTGCCATTGAAATAATTAACTCCCTGCTTGTAAGTTCCCAGCCAGATAATTCCAATATCATCCTTATATAAGGCATTAATACTGTTGTGACTGAGGCTTTGGGGATCTTTAGTATCGTTCAACAGGTAACTGGTTCTGAAGTTATTTTTTTTATCGATCAGCGTAACGCCTCCATGATCAGTCGCCACCCATATTAATCCCTTGTTATCCTGAACGATTTGACTTACCAGGTTTGAGCTCAACCTAGATGGAAATGATTTTTCGTTAAACGGCCTCACCGAATTGCTCTGCGCGTTAAACAGCAAAGCGCCATACGTGTAATGCCAAAGCCAGATATCTCCATCGCTGTCTACAAAAAGATTATAAGGCATGGTCTTTTTTTCCAGTTTCTGTACAGCCGTGCTGGAAAAAACAATTTTGTTTTCCTTTATGTCATATTCCTGCAAAAATCCATTTTGATACACCAGCCATAGCTTCCCATCTTTCGTTTCTTTAACGGAGGTAATTTTTGCAGAAGGGTTGAATGTAAAATGCGGCCGGAATGGTTTTACACTTTTTTCGTTACTTGAATACAGGTACAAATCAAGCTGGTCATATAGAAACCAGAATCTTCCATTGTTTCCTTTTTCTATATCAATGATTCCGCCCGAAGGCAACCCAAGTGAGTGCAAATAGTTATCATAATCTTTGTCAAACTTTTCTGTTTGCGAATTATAAATACAGGGGCCGCTTCTGGTTCCCACCCACATTTTTCTATCGGGAAGCTCGTACAGTGAAAGAATATTATTATCGTACAGCGAAGCGCTATCGTTTGGTTTTTTACGAAATATTTTATAGGAATATCCATCATAGCGGTTGAGGCCCGACATAGTGCCAAACCATACAAAGCCGTCGATATCTTTCAGGATAGTATTGACCTGGTTATGCGATAGACCGGAAAAAATATCCAGTTTGGAAAAATTATAACGCCCGCTTTGAGGAAAAACAGCAAGCGACAATAGCAGCAAGACAACGGAAATTAGAAAACGCATCACATCAAGTTTAACTACAAGGATTTTGCTCCATATCAGGCGGAAATCCTTTCCATAATTCTGCAAAATCGCGTATTAAGTTAACATATAGTGCAGGAACATGGATTTTTTTTTGAATGCATTTTGATCAAATGTGAGCAACAATGAGTTATAATTCCCTGCAGAAAACTGACGATTGTCAGTGATTTTATCCGGTTACAAAGATCACTTTATTCATTATTGTACAAAAAAGACTTTGTTTTACACAAATCCGACTTTTTATGTAGTGCAGGCCGTCAAACCTACAAATCAGCACACTTTATTTTAACTCTGCCTTACAAGTGTATTTTCTTTATAGTACCCACGTAGCAGATAATTATAACTTATCATCGGTTGATTAGCACCGTTAAAAAGATACGTCTAAAATAAATGTGTTTGGCCGAAAACTTTGTTATTATTTTGGGCGCATTCAATAACCTCGCCATAGGCATTACTGTAACTGCCTGCCTTTTCCTACGAAGTTGATAAATTTCGGTATTTCCGGGGAGTTTTTGAGCATGTATTTCCTACTCGATATACATGATACTGAGCCATGCTACCTACATGGCAACATCCATTAACATAACCAATCAGGCTATTCTTATCTGCCGTGTACAGATAGGAATGGTATTTCCATGCACGTGACTGTATAAGCGAACAAACAAACACCCTATATATGCAAAAGCGATTACCCAAACCGTTTACTCTTTTGATGTTCTTTTTTTTGCTGAGCAATTATTTATCGGCTACCCCTGATTGCCCTATTATCACAGGCAGGGTTACAACAGCTGATGGAACCACGTCTGACCCTTCCGCAACAGGCTGGTACCTGGATGCATCCCGTGTTGCTTCCACCGGTATATTTGCCGCAAAGTCAAGGCGCATTCATGCCCAGGAACTCGGAGGCGAAGGCATTTGGTATTCGCGGGTATTTTCCACCGCGGGTTATTCCGAATTCCAGGTAGCTGTAAAAGTTTCCTCTGAAGGGGATATGAACAGCTCAGAGTATGTGAGGATCTATTATAAGGTGAACGGCGGCGCTGAAACGCTGCTCGATTCGCGTACCGGTAATTTCGGCACCATCGACTTTATTTCCCCCGTACTTACAGGCAGCAATGTGCAACTGGTTGTAAAGCTCTATAACTATAACAATGGCGGGTCACAAACCTCCAAGTATTATATAGAAGAATACCGGGTATTTAAGGAAGCAGGGCCCTGCACTGTTTCTACTATTACTGCAACAGCAGCAGCAGGCAACGGCGGTGTACTTACCTGTACCAACCCGTCATTGGGTTTATCAGCCACCGCCACCGGTTCAGGCACTACCACCTGGAACTGGACGGGGCCTAACGGTTTTACCTCTACCGTTCAAAACCCAACGATCAACGCAGCAGGCACTTATACGGTGGTAGCTACCAACAGCAGCGGCACCGGTTCAGCCAGCGTTACCGTAACGGAGAATAAAACACCGCCCGAAATTACAGCTACGGGTGGCGCACTGGCCTGCGGATCGTGCGTAACCATCAGCGCCACCTCCAATGTGGGCAACGCTACTTATAGCTGGAGTGGCCCGGGCAATTTCACTTCCAACGCTCAAAATCCATCAGTTTGTGCAGCCGGCACCTATACGGTAACGGTAACCAACCCGGCCAATGGATGTAGCGCGCAGCAATCGGTATCGGTAACGGCTGGTTCATCTGCTCCTGCTACCTTCTGGTTGGAGGATTTTAGCGGTTTAAGCAATGGAACTACATCCGATGGGGGTACAACCGCCTGGACTACCTCCGCTACCGGTTCCGGTACCTATTCTGTACAAAACAATGAATACAAAATTTCATTCAGCGGCAGTCAGGGTGTGGGTGTTTGGACTTCCCAGGCGATAGACATCTCTTCAAAATCGAATGTCAGTTTTTCGGTTGATCTACGCAGCTCGGTAGCAAGCACCAGCGATGCCCTGGAAAACTCCGACTACATACGGGTGTATTACAAGCTGAATGGCGGTGCGGAAACGCTGGTTTTTGAAGACCTTGCAGGCATCGGAAGCACCACCAATACCACAGCCTCTACCACGGTCAATTCGTCTTCCCTGAACGGAAGCACCCTGCAGATCATTATTAAGACAAGTAATTCTGATCCTACCGAACGTTACTTCTTTGATAATATCAACGTAACCGGCACCGCCGCCAGCACCGGTACCGTTACCGTTACGCCATCGGTTAATGGAACCGTAACCTGTATCAACACCGCGCAATTGTCGGCAACGGCCACCGGTACCGTTACAGGCTGGTCATGGACCGGCCCCAATGGCTTTACAAGCGCAGCGCAGAACCCTGTTGTAAACGCAGGCGGACAATATATAGTTACCGCTACTTTATCTTCAGGCTGTGCGGCATCTGCTACCATTACAGTTCCTGAAAATAAAACACCGCCTGATATTTCTGCTACCGGCGGAACCCTGGCCTGTTTACCAAGTGTTACATTGAATGTAAACTCAACAGTAAACGGGGCTACCTATAGATGGACGGGTCCGAATAACTATAGCAGCACTTCTAAAAATCCAAGCGTAAGTGCAGCGGGCACCTATACGGTTACCGTAACCAACCCTTCAAACGGCTGTACGGCCCAGCAGTTAGTGTCCGTAACCACAGGATCATCTACACCTGCTACTTTCTGGTTAGAAGATTTTAGCGACCTCGGCAATGGCGCTACCTCCGATGCAGGCGTAACCGCCTGGACGGCTACCAGCGGCGGCGGCGGTACTTACTCAGTGCAGAACAATGAGTTCAAGACCAGCTTTACCAGCCAGGTTGAAGGCGTATGGACCTCACAGGCGATAAACATTGCAGGGAAATCGAATGTAACTTTTTCGGTTGACCTGCGTAGTGAAGCCACCCCCAACAACGCCTTCGAAACACTCGACTACATTCGCGTTTATTATAAGTTAAACGGCGGTGAAGAAATATTGGTTTATGAAGACCTCGCCGGAATCGGCTCTACCACGAACGGTACGGCCTCTACTTCTTATACTTCTGCATCGCTCAGCGGCAGCACCCTGCAGGTGATCATTAAAACAAGTACTTCAGCTGATAACGAGCGCTATTACTTCGATAATATTAAAGTTATCGGAAGCGATATTGTCGGCGAGAGCGTTACTGCAACGGCCGGCGGCGTCATAGGCTGTACCGGCAATTCGGTAACATTGTTTGGCAATGCAGCGGCTGGTGGTGTTAGTTATAGCTGGACAGGCCCGAATAACTTTACTTCTAATGCACAAAACCCGGTTGTATCTGCAACAGGTACCTATACATTAACAGTTCACAACCCGGCTACCGGGTGCAGCGGCACCGATACCGCCCTGGTTGCTTTGAACACATCGGCTCCAGGCGCCAGCGCCAGTGCCAACGGATCGATCTCCTGTAACTCAAGTTCTTCCGTTACCCTTTCCGGTTCGTCTTCCACTGCAGGCGTAACGTATAGCTGGACGGGCCCGAACAACTTTACTTCTGCAGCGCAGAACCCGGTAGTTACTGTAGCAGGCGTTTATAACTTAACGGTTACCAATCCGGTAAATGGTTGTACCAGCACGGCAAATGTTACTGTTCCCATGAGCAGCACCAGTACCGGCACTATTTGGCTTGAAGACTTTACGCTGGCCAATGGCGTTACATCCGACGCGGGCGCCACGGCCTGGACCACTTCCAAAAATCCGTCTTCGGCAGTGATCTCGGTGCTGAATAATGAGCTTAGGGTAACCAACTGTACCACTACCGGTGAAGTAGCATGGACTTCCGGCTCTATTAACATAAGCGGCAAAACCAACATTGTTGTTTCCGCCGGAACAAAAACCTCTGTCATCAACAATGTACTGATGAATGACAGCGGTGAATTAATGGATTACCTCAGGTTCTATTACAAACTCAACAACGGCGCTGAAGTATTGTTTGCGGAAAAGAGAGGCATCATAAACAACCATAGCACTACACCAACCCCGGTGTCTGTATCTATCCCGAATGGCAACTACAGCACCCTGCAGATTATCATAAAAAGCAGGGCTACTGCCAATGATGAGTTCTATTATGTAGATAACATACAGGTGGTAGCAACCACGCAGTCTTCACTCAATGCAGTGGCTACGGCTACCGACATACTTAGCTGTACCAGGAACAGTGTAGGACTTACAGGCAGCAGCTCTGCCACATCGCCGGTAAATTATAGCTGGACGGGCCCGGACAATTTCACTTCTACTGTGCAGAATCCGTCGGCCACCGCTGCAGGTATCTATACACTGACCGTTACAGATCAGTCAACTGGTTGCTCAGGCAGCGATACGGCGCTGGTTTCCTCCAGCACTACAGCGCCGGGCGCCGCTGCATCTGCTAACGGATCACTTGACTGTAACTCCGGTTCGATTACCCTTTCCGGCTCTTCTCCCACTTCGGGCGTAACGTATAGCTGGACGGGCCCGAACAACTTTACTTCTGCAGCGCAGAACCCGGTAGTTACTGTAGCAGGCGTTTATAACTTAACGGTTACCAATCCGGTAAACGGTTGTACCAGCACAGCATCGGCTACCGTTACCATGAGTAACACCAGTACCGGCACTATTTGGCTTGAAGACTTTACACTGGCCAATGGCGTTACATCCGACGCGGGCGCCACGGCCTGGACTACTTCCAAAAATCCGTCTTCGGCAGTGATCTCGGTGCTGAATAATGAGCTTAGGGTAACCAACTGTACCACTACCGGTGAAGTAGCATGGACTTCCGGCTCTATTAACATAAGCGGCAAAACCAACATTGTTGTTTCCGCCGGAACAAAAACCTCTGTCATCAACAATGTACTGATGAATGACAGCGGTGAATTAATGGATTACCTCAGGTTCTATTACAAACTCAACAACGGCGCTGAAGTATTGTTTGCGGAAAAGAGAGGCATCATAAACAACCATAGCACTACACCAACCCCGGTGTCTGTATCTATCCCGAATGGCAACTACAGCACCCTGCAGATTATCATAAAAAGCAGGGCTACTGCCAATGATGAGTTCTATTATGTAGATAACATACAGGTGGTAGCAACCACGCAGTCTTCACTCAATGCAGTGGCTACGGCTACCGACATACTTAGCTGTACCAGAAACAGTGTAGGACTTACAGGCAGCAGCTCTGCCACATCGCCGGTAAATTATAGCTGGACGGGCCCGGACAATTTCACTTCTACTGTGCAGAATCCGTCGGCCACCGCTGCAGGCATTTATACATTGACCGTTACCGATCCCTCAACAGGTTGTACAGCCAATGACACTGCACTGGTTTCCTCCAGCACTACAGCGCCGGGCGCCGCTGCCTCAGCTAACGGATCACTTAACTGTAACTCTGTTTCGGCTACCCTTTCCGGTTCTTCTCCCACTTCGGGCGTAACGTATAGCTGGACAGGTCCGAACAACTTTACTTCTACAGCGCAAAACCCTGTAGTTACTACAGCAGGTGCTTATAATTTAACGGTTACCAATCCGGTAAATGGTTGTACCAGCACAGCAAGTGCAACCGTTACCCAGAGCAACACCACCACAAGCACCTGGCTGGAAGATTTTGCCGGTTTGAACAACGGCACTACTTCCGATGCAGGCGCCACCGCCTGGACCACTTCTAAAACGGTTGCTGCGGCTGTGATCGCGGTTGAGAATAACGAGCTCAGGATAACCAACTGTACTACTACAGGCGATGTAGTGTGGACGTCGGCCTCGCTCGACATGACCGGGAAAACCAACATCAGCATTTCAGCCGGTGTAAGAAGCTCCGTTATCAATAACGCGGTAATGAACACAGATGCTACTTACGGCGATTACATCCGGTTCTATTACAAATTAAATAATGGCAATGAAGTATTGTTTGCCGAAAGAACGGCTGGCATCAACAACCACAGCACCACACCTACACCAGTGTCTGTTACTATCCCGGCTGGAAACTATAGTACCATACAAGTGGTGGTAAGAGCAAGAGCTACCGGCAATGATGAATTCTATTATTTCGACAATATGCAGGTAGTATCTACCGGAACCGCCAGTATCTCAGCCAGCGCAACAGGCGGCGCCATTACCTGTACCAACAATTCGGTTACACTTCAGGGAAGTTCTGCGGCATCAGGCGTAAATTATACCTGGAACGGACCGAATGGCTATACTTCTTCTGCCCAAAACCCAACAGTAACTGCACCGGGCAACTATACTTTAACAGTTGCTTTAGGTAGCTGTACAGCAACTGCATCAGCAACGGTGAGCCGGGATACAACGCGCCCGAATATAGTTGCTTCGGCCAATCCTATAAAGATCACCTGTATCGCCACCAATTCTACCTTAACCGGCAGTTCTACAACGCCGGGCGTTAGTTATAGCTGGAGCAATGCAGGCGGTGTAATTTCAGGCACGGCCAACGCTTCAGTAAATATGCCAGGTATTTACACGTTAACAGTGACCAACCCGGTGAACGGTTGTTCGTCAACCAGCCAGGTGGCGGTAACGCAGGACATTGAAACACCAACCGGTGCAACGGCTACGCATGCAGGTATTATCACCTGTACCACCCCGAGCATTGGTATCATGGCTACCATTTCAACGCCTAATTTAGTTTATAGCTGGAGTGGCCCTAATAATTACAGCGCTTCTACATTAAATGCGTCTGTAAACAGGGGCGGTACCTATATTTTCACCGCTACCAACCCTAACAATGGCTGTTATGATACAGCCACCACAGTGGTTGAAGAGAACACCACGCGGCCCGGGGAAATTTCAATCAACAACTCAGGGACCATTACCTGCCTTACCAAGAGCGTAACCATTTCGGGAAGTTCGTCTTCTTCAGGTGTTAACTATAGATGGGAAGGACCTAACAACTACAGCTCGAATTCTTCATCAGCCACTGTAAGCCGTGGAGGTATTTATACCTTAACTGCCACCAACCCGCAGAACGGTTGTACTTCAAGCAAGCCAACTACGGTTGCAGAGAACACGGCGGCGCCGGTAATAAATATTACCAATACCAGCCCGATAAGCTGCGCTAACCCAAATGTTACGCTGACAGCCAATACCAATACGCCTAATGCATCGTATATGTGGCTGGGCCCTGAAGATTTCGTAGATGTGATGCACACAACAACAGTTAATATTCCCGGCACCTATATCATCACCGTTACTAACCCGGCCAATGGCTGTTTTGCAAACGACTTTACGGAAGTAACGGAAGATTATTCTGATTGCGCGGCCCGAAGGTCAACAAACGTTGCCGCTACAAAGGCTGTTGAACAAAATACACCAGTTACAGTAGTAACCAGCTTTACGCATAAAGCGTATCCTAACCCGGTTATTACAAATGGGCTTATTGAGTTCACCTCGCCTCAAAGCACCAATGCAACGGTTGGCATTTACAATGCGCTGGGCACTTGCGAGAAAGTATTGTTCAAAGGCAATGTAACAGCAG
The DNA here is from genome assembly GCF_004834005.1 of Niastella caeni. Taxonomy (GTDB): domain Bacteria; phylum Bacteroidota; class Bacteroidia; order Chitinophagales; family Chitinophagaceae; genus Niastella; species Niastella caeni. The sequence continues at coordinate 522,009 of NZ_STFF01000002.1, read as the reverse complement.
GCCGGTTGTACCGGGTTGCCCTTCCTGCCACACAATTATCAGCAGGCGCCTATTATTACCTCATCAATACCGGCGGTAAAACCTACACCGGCAAACTGGTGATCGTGAAATAAGCAATTCAATTGTAATTAATACATAGAAAGGCCGTCTCTTATTTTTTAGAGACGGCCTTTTCTGTTTTTATGTTAGGTCTTTCTGATTCGCGCCTGAGAACATTATTCTCCCACAAAAGTATATACGCTTCCTTTGCGGGTGGGAACGTCATATAGCCAGGTTTCCCCGGTCACGGGTTGGGTAACTGTAGCTTTTGGCGATATAATGGGAGTAACTGTTTCATCTGTGTAATAGAATGGGTTATTATTATCGCCATGCGCCTTATGCAATGGGTCATTGTTCCCCGCCTTCATCGCATTCGGTACCCTTATCCGCAGGTTACCACCCAGGTTGGAGCGTATGGCAAACTTAACCAGTTTCTTGTCTTTCCATTCCATGTTAACGATCTCAAAGCCTCCCCTGGCCCGAAGCCCGCTCACCGTACCGGCCGGCCAGGCGTCGGGAAGAGCGGGCAGCAGGGCAACCGTTCCATCAGCACATTGCAGCAGCATTTCGGTTATACCAGACGTACAGCCAAAATTGCCGTCAATCTGAAAAGGAGGATGCGCATCGAACAGGTTGTTGTATGTACCACCGCCACCCGAATTCGTACCTACCGGCGACAACTGATTTTGGATCAGCTTATAAGCATGATTGCCGTCGAGCATTCTCGCCCACCAGTTTACTTTCCATCCCATACTCCAGCCGGTAGAAATATCTGTGCGCTGGATCAGGGTATTTTTGGCTGCACTATACAAAGCCGGTGTGCGGTAAGGAGATATTTGATTGGAAGGAAATAATCCATAGAGATGTGAAATATGGCGGTGGTGATCGTTGGGATCATCTACATCGTCGAGCCATTCCTGTAATTGTCCATGCCGCCCCACCTGCATGGGCGGAAGCCGTTTGCGCATTGCCATCAATGTATCTGCGAAAGCAGCGTCCTTACCCAAAATGCCAGCAGCCCGTATAACCGCACTAAACACATCAAATACGATCTGGTTATCCATTGTTACACCGGCGTCAAGCGATGACCCCTGATGCGCCTGTGGTGCATTCTCAGGCGACATACCAGGGTTAACAACCAGCCAATGATGCATTGGATGCTCCACCAGGTAGTCTACATAGAACAGGGCCGCTTCCCGCATAACCGGATAAATGGAAGCAAGGTATTTTTTGTCGCCATTGTATAAATAATGCTCCCATAAATGCTGTATCAGCCAGCCGCTACCGGCACTCCACACGCCCCATAAGGCGCCGTCAACTGCACCGGTGGCACGCCAGATATCGGTGTTATGATGCGCCACCCAACCACGTGCGCCATACATTACCCGCGCCGTTTCGCGCCCGGTGACTGCCAGTTCTTTCACCATTTGCAGTAGAGGCTGGTGTAATTCAGCGAGGTTGGTACGTTCCGCCGGCCAGTAATTCATTTCGGCATTTATGTTGATGGTATACTTGCTGTCCCATGGCGGCCACATGTGGTGGTTCCAGATACCCTGCAAATTGGCAGGCTGGCCACCCGGCTGGGAAGAGGAAATAAGAAGATACCGGCCAAATTGATAATACAGTGTTATCAAATGAGGATCGTTTGTGGTATTGAAATTCTTCAATCGCTGATCTATAGGTAGTTTTGCCGCTTCGGTATAACCAAGGTCGAGCTTTACCCGGTTAAAGTATTGTTGATAAGCTGCAATATGTGCTTTCCTGATAGCCGGGTAAGATAAAGCGGTTGCGCGTTGCAGGTACTCTGCAGCCCGTTTGTTCTCATCACCCTCAAGATCTTTGTAGTTGTTGAAATTCGTAGCTATGGAAATATAGATGGTAGCTGCATTGGCTCCCTGCACCATCAGCGCGGTATCATTGGTAAGTAACCGGCCGCCTTCCGGTTGTATACGCACAATTCCTTTAAACTTTACCATGCCGGTCACCCCTTCATGATCGATGGTAGTACCAGCAATGATCAGCTCTTTGTCAGCAGATACATTACGAACGGCTTTTGGCTGCGGTGTTGTAAAGAATGCATTAAATGAAAGCTTTCCTGCCTGCGAAGCCGTTAACCTGATTGCAACGACCCGATGCGCCAATGCCGCAAGTACTTCGCGCGTATAAGTAATCTCCCCAACTTTATAAGAAGTTTTGGCAACGGCATTTTCCAGGTCCAGCTCGCGGTAATAATCAGTGTATGACTCATGTCCTGCAAAAGCAAGCTGCAGGTTGCCTACCGGTTCAAATAGCTGGCCATGCGACTTTTTGCTGATGATGGCCTGGTTGGCTATTTTCTCCGCCTCTTTTTGTTTACCGTCAAAGATCAACCTGCGTATTTCTGGCAGGGCGGCAAATGCAGCAGGGTTATCGTTCCGGTTCGGGCTGCCGCTCCATACCGTATGTTCATTCAACTGAACAGTTTCTACAGGCACGTTGCCATACACCATGGCGCCCAGGCGACCATTGCCTACCGGCAATGCATTCTCCCAGGTATTACCCGAAGGTGTATCGTACCATAATTTCAATCCAGGGCCCTTCGGCGCTTCTTTAACGGAAGGTTGAGCAATAGAAAAATAAGGAAGTGCGGAAAGGACGATGAATAATAGAAATCTATTTTTCATAATGGCAGCAAATTGGGTCTTGCGACCAAAGTTAACGGCAGCAACACTGCTGCCATTTAACTAAATAAGACTTTTTTTTATACAAATCAGACCTTTTTGTCAAAGGCAGTGATGGTACGTTTATTAGTTCCCTGGCCGATACGCCAGGATATCTGCTGGTTGAATGTATTTCAACATATTATTTAAGTAAAGATTTAACTACAACGTTTTGAAATGGTTAGCAGCGCTTCTGCTTCTTAAACCCATGCAACGATGCCCAAAAATCAGGGTGCTTTTCACATTCGCAATATTTCAAAATAGAAGAGTCGGGCCAGGATGCCGGTTATTCAACATCAGGAAGTAGAACTGGCTCCTCCCGGCGAAGCAACTACACAGGTTAAACGGAACTGTTCCGATTTATTGGCACGGCCCCGTTCTTTATTTCACTAGTCGGGTACCGGTAAGCATTTTGTCACATACACATTAACGTTGTAACAAATTTGATAAATGGTAATTATAAAATTAAGCAGTATAAATATTTTTAGTAAAAAGATGAAGGTTTGTTATATTTTAACATTACCCGTATTGTTGCAGGCTGCTGCTGCATTAGCTCAGCCAGATACCATCAATGCTGTAAACAATAAGCTGCTAACCGGTAATTTGAAAGAAGGAACCACTGTATACCTGGTGTATACTACCGATAGCACTTTTGCCCGCACAAGCACCGGAGACATCTGGGAACGCACTACTACATTTAACACAACCAATAATCAACCCACAGTTGAATTTGGCTGGAAGTGGTATCACAACGATACTTTGCAAAGAAAAATTACAAATATCTGCAACAGGCAAACCCTTGCTCCCCTGTTCCATAAAGGGGTTTTTAAAACCGGGACCATTGCTTATGATTTCAAAGACAGCTTTATGGTGCCCAGCGATACCGTTCAGAATAATGCAGCGATCAAAAGAACAAAGGTGCCCCTACCCATTCCGGTTATCAGTTGGGAACAGGACCTTGAAACATATCCTCTTTTACCTATAAAAAAGGTGGGACAGATCTTTGACATTGCTTTTTATGACCCCAACGAAAAAGAGCCATCTTATCACCGCTATGAAGTAATAGGTAAAGAATACCTTCCCTTAAACAGTGATACCAAAATAAAATGCTGGCTGTTGAAAATACAGTACCAACCCGGATCCTGGGCCATTTTTTGGCTAACCGAAAAGTCGAAAGAGCTGGTGAAAATGAAGGAATACTTCAAAGGTCGCTACTGGTTTAAAGTAAAGCTGTATTAGATCAAAGATCAAGCGCCCTTATTGCCATTTCCCTCCTGCTCACACTGAACATCAATAATTCTTACTCGCAAAAAAATTGAAGAAATGAAACAAGTAACAGAATTCAAGGTAACAGTCGATCAGAAAGTATTAGATGATTTGAAAAACCGTTTGCAAAATACCCGGTGGCCGGGTGAAGCCGAGGGCTCGGGTTGGAATTTCGGCACCAGTGAAGTTTACCTGCAAGGTTTGGTTCGTTATTGGCTAACCGAATATGACTGGCGCAGGAACGAGTCATTACTAAACGAATATCCGCAATACATAGCCGATGTGAATGGGGTAAAAGTTCATTTTCAATATATCAGGGGCAAAAGTAAAAATTCGAAGCCCCTTATACTGACGCATGGCTGGCCCGACAGTTACTATCGCTTTCACAAAATCATTCCGCTGCTCACTGAGGGCGAACAAAGTTTTGACCTGGTAATACCCTCCATTCCCGGTTTTGGTTTTTCTGATAAAACTGCTCTTGCCAGTGAAGCAGTTGCCGACCTATGGAAAACATTAATGACAGAAAACCTGGGTTATGAAAAATTCTATGCGGCCGGTGGCGATGTGGGCATGGGAGTTACAAAAGCATTAGCTTCAAAATATGCCGAAGTAGTGGCGGGTGTACATTTTACAGATGTAGGCTATCCCATGGGACAGGAAGATCCAGCTACCATGACCGAAGCTGAAAAACAATTTGCACAGTTTGTACAACAGTGGTGGTATGCCGAAGGCGCTTATGCCATGGTACAAGCTACCAAACCCCAATCGCTGGCTTACGGCCTGAATGATTCACCGGTTGCACTTGCCGGTTGGATAATTAGCATGGTGAATGCAGGCGCAGCACCCGATATGATAGAGCAGGCATTCGGCGGCAAGGATGAGTTGCTGACCAACATCATGATCTATTGGGTAACACAAACTATTGGAAGCTCTGTCAGAATGTACAAAGCAGAAGCGATTGCTCAATGGGGTGGCTCGCAGCCATTGCAGAAAAGCAACGTACCGGCTGGTGTGGCCGTGTTCCCGCGGGAAGCGCAATTTCCAAAAGAGTGGGCCGAGCGCTTTGTACATGTAGTCAGCTTCAGAAAAATGAAAGAAGGCGGGCATTTCGCAGCGCTTGAAGTGCCGGGTATTTTTGCAGAAGAACTCCGGAGTTTCTTTTATAACATGAAATAAGCCTTACTATTTATTGATTATTTAATATTCCGGATATCATCTTATATTATAGTTTTCCATACTAACTATAACGGGCAAGTGGGTAATATAACAGGTAATTTTTCCTTTGGCATGAAATCTGTTCCTTTCAGTACTTCGTACATATGAACATAAACTAAAAATTACCATTCAATGGCCTATTCATCAATTATCGCGAACAATCTTATTGGCGCATCAAGAACTGCCGACTTTCAATGCAATCATGTTGTAAATGAAGTACTCACCGGGAGTAAATATGGCAAAATAGCAGCGGAATATCTTAATTATGGAAAAGTTATTGATTCCCCGATTGCCGGCGCCGTAGTGGTAGGGAAAGACGGGAAACATGTTGGCATTTTTATAAGTACAACTGAGTTTATTCATTCAAGCTCCAGCAAGATGAAAGTGATCAAGGCCTCCTTATCGCAACTGCCATTCGTTTTTCCCAATGGATGGGAATTCAGGATAGAATAATAAGCAAAACGTATTAAGTAAATGATCAATGGCTGGCAGGCACTTCCCTACCAGCCATTTTATTGAATTTTGTATATAAACAACGATCTGTAACTTTATTAACCTGATCATATTTTCTTATTGCAGTACTATCTTTTGTCTTCTGCCGATGACCTTACCATCCTGTGATAACCGCAGGAAATAAATGCCGCGAACAGGTGATTGTATAAGCATTGTATTCAATCCCGGGTAAGCACCCTGCTGTTGCAGCAGTTTGCCTTGCGCATCAAACAACTGCACCTTGGCATGTGCGGTAGCAGGCAGTTTTGTAGTAAACTGCAATACCCCTTTCTGCACTGGGTTCTGAAGCACCTGCCATACGGCCTTGCTGACAGCAAAGCTGGCAAAGATTACCCCGCTGTATGTAAACCGGTTGTTCACATCCACTGCTTTCAGCCGGTAATAGTTAGCGCCCTGCAGCGGCTGTTCATCGGTGTATAAATAAGCGGCGTTCGACACGCTGGCGCCCAGGGCCCTCACCTTCCCTATCGCATTCCAATTGATCCCATTGCTGCTTCTTTCAACGATATAATAACCGCTGTTTTGCTCCTGGCTGGTTTGCCAGTGCAGCACAATATTATCTGCCTGCTTCACCAGGGAAAAACCGGTAAGCGATACAGGAAGCACTACCGAACTGGCAATATAATTGGAGGTGGCGCCGCTCATGGCAAAATTGGTGAGTACGCCATGATTATTGTTGGTAGTATTGTCAATCAGTATCGTTAGCCCTGTATTTGTACCAGTGGGTATACCCTGGTCGGCTGAATACAGGGTTACCAGTCCGCTATGGCTGCCCGATAAACCTACCCCCATCAGGGCCTGGATCTGCGATTGTGTGCGCACCACATTCCATACCCTCACTTCATCCAGGTGGCCATCCAGAAAGCCGCCCGTGCTCCAACTACCCAAACGGGTGCTTGTTACAGTTAGATCATTGGGTTGAGAAAAATTACCGCTTGCGCTACCTGCCAGCACACCGTTGATATATAAGCTGGCGCCGCTTGAATTGAAAGATACGGCAATATGCGTCCAGGTGCCAGCCGAAACCGTAGTGGAACCGGAATTGAGCACCGCAACGCCATTTTGTGAATGATAATACACCACACCCGGCGTACCAGCAACAAGATTGCCCGATACATCGGCATAGTAGCCGACTGTAAGCGTGGCATATGTATTTTCACTATTGGATTGTTTAGACAGGATCGGCGCCTGGGTTAAGCTATTGAGGTAAACCACGGCCTCAATGGTGCCGGAAGGGAGATTATCAATGGCGGCTGCGGGAATGGATACATAATCGTTCACGCCATCAAAGCTCACCGCATTATTGCCAAACTGAACCGGTGAAGCGGCCCATGCAGGGTCGTTACCGGCAACGGAACTATTGGCGCCAACAGTACCATTATAAGCGTTGGTGGTAGCATCCCCCACCGTTTGCCCGCTGCCTTCATTCAAACCATAGTAAGCCATCAGGCCTGAGGTGGAAGCAGCTACTGTATTGTACATGCCGCTTTTTATCTGCTGGGCCGTACGGGCCACACTCCATATTCGCACTTCCTCTATTAAACCCTGGTAATAAGTTGAAATGCGGTTGCCTAACCTGAAGGTGGTCATTCCTGTATTGTTATAAGCTGTGCCGGTACCTACCTGCTTACCATCAACATATAAATACAGGCTGGTTCCCGAACGCACCCCCGCCAAATGATGCCAGGTATTATCGTGAAGGGTAACAGCATAGTCAACACCTACACCAGTACAGTTCAACCGTTCATAAAACGTAAGCGTATTGAAGGCAACACTGTATTGCAGAATGTTACCTGCACAGGTACCGGTATTACTGCCAAGGAAATAACAGGTGCCTGTAGCGGTGGAGGGAACTTTTACCCAGCATTCGATCGTAAAATCGCTTACGGCAGGAAGAATGTTGCCTATATTAGCATAGTCGTTTACGCCGTCAAATGAAAGGCAATAATTAGTCTGGCTCTTTGTGCTCACCGAAAAGGCAAACACACAGCTGAACAACACAATAAGGGGTTTCATAAAGTCACGGATGATTATATGTATAACGCGCTATATGTAACTTTTAATACATATAAATAAATATTTATTCTGGCATAAATATTTGGCCTTACATGTAGTACATAAGGCAACGACCGGTTCAACAATTACTTCACCATTGCATGGAACTCAATTAGTAATAATAGCATAATCATCAAACCCAACAGTTGATTTATTTATGTCATATGTTTGAACAATAAAAAAATCTATTAACCAACCGCAAAAAACCATGACAAAGATCATCTACACTATTGCTTTGTTGTTTTGTGTCGTAAGCGTATTGGCGCAAACGGCGCTGGTACCCACTGGTTCTACCTGGAAATACCTCGACAACGGAAGTAACCAGGGCACTGCCTGGAGAACCGCTTCTTTTAATGACGGAAGCTGGGCATCGGGCGCTGCTCAATTAGGCTATGGCGACGGGGATGAAGCCACCGTTGTAAGTTATGGCCCTCAATCGAATAACAAATACACAACTACATATTTCAGAAAAACGATTTCGGTTGCTGATGCATCCATCTTTTCCAATTATACTTTACGGGTGAAGAGAGATGATGGCATCGTTGTTTATATTAATGGAGTTGAAAAATACAGGAACAATATGCCCTCGGGGACCATTGCGTATAATACCTGGGCGTCCACCAATTGCAGCGATGATGGCAATACCTGGCTTTCCACCACATTGGCTGCCGGCTCTTTAGTTACAGGTACCAATGTAATAGCGGTGGAAATTCACCAGATCAATAAAACAAGTTCAGATGTGAGCTTTGATCTTGAATTGACCGGTACAGGCGTTTCAACTGCAGTACTCACCCGCGGACCTTACCTGCAAATGGGTAATCAAACGGCTGTTACCCTTCGCTGGAGAACCAATATTGCCACCAATTCAAAAATTGAAGCAGGCACTATACATGGCTCTTACACGTTGACTGCAACCGACCCGGCATCTACCACTGAACATGAAGTAAGAATAACCGGACTTACCCCTGACACGAAGTATTATTACCGGTTTGGAAGTACTACGCAAATAATACAAGCGGGAACTGATAATTTCTTTACTACAGCTCCTGCTGATACTACTACCCGCAAAATACGTATTGCTGCCTTTGGTGATTGCGGCAGAAATGATAACTCTTTCCAGACAGGCACCTTGAATTCGTATAGAAATTATGCAGGCAGCAATCCGGCAGAGGTGCTGTTGCTGTTGGGTGATAATGCCTACAACAACGGAACAGATGCCGAATACCAAAGTAATTTCTTCAATGCATACAGCGCCACTATTTTAAAGAACCATCAGCTCTTCCCCGCCCCTGGTAATCATGATTATTATGGCACTTCTCAAACATCCCGTACCGGGGCATATTATCAGAATTTCACCATGCCCACCGCTGCCCAGTGTGGTGGCGTGGCATCGGGAACAGAAGCGTTTTATTCCTGGGACTGGGGTAACATCCACTTCTTATCGCTGGATTCTTATGGTAAAGAAAATGCAGGAACTACCCGTTTGTACGACACTACCGGCGCGCAGGTAACCTGGGTAAAACAAGACCTTACAGCCAATACCAAGAAATGGACCGTGGTATACTGGCATCACCCACCTTATACCATGGGCAGTCATAATTCCGATACGGAATCTGAGCTGATCAACATCCGCCAGAACTTCATCCGTATTTTAGAACGTTATGGTGTTGATATCATCATCTGCGGGCATAGTCATGATTATGAGCGTTCCTATTTGTTGAATGGTTATTATGGTAATGAATCGTCATTCAACGTAAGTGCACATACCATCAGCAGCAGCAGTGGCAAGTATGATGGCAGCACCAATTCATGTCCTTATAAACCTGCCAACGGCGCTAACCATGGTACAGTTTACGTACTGGCAGGTTCTGCCGGCGCAGATGGTGGCGTTCAGAGTGGTTATCCGCATAACGCCATGCCTTTCTCTGTAGATGATGGCGGTATGTTTTATTTTGAAATAGAGAATAACCGGCTGGATGCAAAATTCATCCGGCGTACGGGTATTATCAGCGACCAGTTTACGATGATGAAAGACGTGAATAAGACTACCAATGTTTCTATTATTTCGGGATCATCTACCACACTAACTGCATCATGGCCTTCGGGAACCTATACCTGGTCTACCGGTGCAACCACCCGCAGCATCACAGTAAGTCCGGCTGCAAACACAACCTACACGGTGCGGGATAACGCAAGTGCAACCTGTGTAACGGATGTATTTAATGTAACGGTTAATAGCGGCGCAAGGGTTCAAACAGATGTGCCAGTAGCAGCGGCATATACTTTAAAAATTCAGCCAACGTTTGTAAAGAAAGGACAAAGCATCAATGTGCAAACGAATTCAGGCGAAAAAACAACCATTGCCATCGTTGATATTTCAGGAAGAATAGTTAAAACGGTGCAGTTTGCAGGCGCTGCTTTAATTGAAACCCATGGCTTGCAGGCAGGTACTTATTTCATAAAGGTAAAAGACAATAAAACTGCTGCTACCCAAAAAATTGTGGTAACAGAATAATGCTCAGTTAAAATGAGTATAACTGATCATTGTTTAGATTGAAAGCAACAGGGCAACGAGGCATAAAGTTAAAATCCTCGTTGCCTTTATGCCTCTATACCTTTTTATTTTCTTCCACTTGTATCAGTAAGCGCATGCATGAATGCGATCACTGCTTTTGTTTCTTTACCGGTAAGCTGTAATTTATCTGCAGGAAGTGTTTGCGTTTCGGGGGCAATCTTTAATCCACTGCCTCCCCCATCGTTATAAAATTCCATTACGTCTTCAAGCGTTGCAAAAACGCCGTTGTGCATATAAGGGGCCGTTAATGCAATATTGCGGAGCGTAGGCGTTTTGAAAGCGAACTGGTGTATGGTTGCAGTAGTAAAATCAAATTTTCCTTTATCACTATCCAGCACCGCATTTTTTTTAAGATTGGCGGCAGGTACGCCTAACACTTCCGACTCTGTTTCAGTAAATTCAGTGGGAACCAGGCCATTGAACAGGGGCATAAAATGACAGGTGCCACATTTGGCCTTGCCCATAAAAAGATTAAAACCGTTTTTCTCAGTGGTGCTTAATTTAGTTGTATCACCGCGCATGTATTGATCAAAGCGCGCATTCAATGCTACCAATGATCTTATATAGGAAGCAATGGCATTGGCAATGTTATATTGTGTAATTACATCTTTTTCATTGGAATAGGCCTTCGCAAAAAGTTGGGCATACACAGGATGCTGTTGTAACAAAGGAATGCTTTCCTGTAATGAACCTTGCATTTCCGATGGGTTGTGTACAACGGCACTTAATTGATTTTCCAGTGTGCTTGTACGCGAGTCAAAAAATTGTTTTGTCTGAAAAACGGTATTCCAAAGGCCGGGTGTGTTGCGGGTAAGTTTGGTTTTATTATCAATGGCCAGCGCTACAGGCAGGCCATCTGCAAATGCTTTTTGAGGTTGATGACAACTGCCGCAACTGCGATCCTTTGACCCCGACAATATGGGGTCATGAAAAAGCCGCCGGCCCAGTTCTATGCGTTCAGGTGTTGGGTGGTAGCGATCGTTTGGCGAAAAAAAACGAACATCAAAAGCGTTGCCTTCAAAGATGTTCAATGCATCGGGATTTACCGGCCTTAATTCTACGGGCATTTCAAAACCCAGTTGCAACCTCGTTTCTACAATAGCGTTTGAAATGGGGTTGGCATATTTAGTAATAAATTCCAGGCGGTTGAACTGGTTAAAACTGGTGCGGCTGTTTAATAAATATTGTTTTGCTGCCGCCAGTTTTTTCGACAACCTGGTATAAAGATTTTCATCCTTTTTGTTGATCTCCGGGCGATACAGGTCAATAATTGCCTGCATGCCATTGATGGTTGATGCGGCTTCCCGAATTGAGTATTGGGCTACCGGCGAATCAAATCCGCTGATGCCAAGGGTGATCATGCGTAAAGTGGCGGCGCGTAATGCATCAAATACGCTGAACTCTTTAAACTTATAAATCCGGTCAGGTTCATGGATCAACCGCTCAACCGTGTGCAGCATATTGTTTATCTCAGCAGTTAAAGCGGCATGATCGGGATGCTTCGTTCCGAAAAGCTTTTCTTCCACCACCTGGAAACCCGCTGGTTGAATTATAACCTGGGGGTTATCATCTTCCACTCTTTTCAGCGCGGGGCCATTCAGGTATTTTGTTTCGTACACATTGAAATACTCTGTTAATACAGCTACTTCCTTATAAGACAGCCTGGCATTTTTGAATTGCTGCTGTAAAATGGCAAGCGACTGTTTTTGCTCACAGGATTGCTTCAGTGCCTGCAATTTTTGTTTAAGCGTCTGCAACTCCGCTAAATAATATTTATCAACCATTAAATTGCTATCATAGCCTGCAGGAATTAAAAAGCCATTGAGCAATACCAGGAAAAACAAAGCAATGGGCGCGGCAATTATCCACTTTTTTAGCATACGCAAGTGTTTGACATTCTTTTACATATAAAAACCCGCCTGTTACAAATTTAAGAGAAAATCAGGCGTCATTAAACCATTTCATATATTAGTAATCTAAATCAGCAAATTAATAAAATGAAAATCCTTAAATCCTTACCATTACTGCTTTTGATCACCATTTTTGGGTGTAGCAAAAAAGTAGATGAAAACCAAGCTCCATCAATGTATTTTCCTTCAAATACCGATACTACCTGGGAAACAACATCGCTTTCCAGTTTGGGCTGGAATCAAAGCGCGGTACAACCTTTAAAGGATTATCTTCTTCAAACAAGTACAAAATCGTTTATGATTCTTGTAAACGGTAGAATTGTAATGGAAGAGTATTTTAATGGACATACTTCAACTACTTCCTGGCAATGGAATAGTGCAGGTAAAACATTGGTGGCAACCACCACAGGAATAGCACAACAAGAAGGATTGCTAAATATTAATAATAAAGTATCGAACTATTTAGGCACGGGCTGGACGAGCGAGCCAATAGATAAAGAGAACTTAATAACATCGAAACACTTGCTTACAATGACTTCTGGCATCAATGATGCGAGTGAGTTAGTGATAAAATCGAATTTAACATACCTCGCAGATGCAGGTACCAGGTGGTCGTACCATAATGTTTTTCAAAAACTGATGGATGTTGTTGCAGCGGCTGGTAACCAGGATTTTGAATCCTACTTCAATGCTAAATTAAAGAATAAAATAGGAATGGATGGCTTCTGGAATAACGGACTTATATTTAAAGTATACCATAGTAATACCCGTAGTATGGCCAGGTTTGGCCTACTGGCACTTAACAAAGGAAAATGGAACAACGAAACAATTATAAATGAATCTTTTTTAAATGAAAGCATTAGTACATCACAAAACATAAACCCGTCGTATGGTTATTTGTGGTGGTTAAATGGTAAAACCAGTTATATGGTGCCAGGGGGGCAAACCGTTTACCAGGGAACTTTAGTACCAAACGCCCCGGCCGATATGTATGCGGCAATGGGTGCAGAGGACCAGCGTATATATGTAATACCAGGTAAGAAAATGGTAGTAATAAGAATGGGGGACGCATCAGATTCAGCTAACCCCAGTTTTGCCGTTTCCGGGTTCGACAATGCCCTTTGGCAAAAGATAAATGCAGTAATAAATTAAATCAACTGACCGTTGACACCCTTGAGTTTGCGCCCATGCCGGGCGTACAAACAAAAACCTGCAAAATCAATGATTCTGCAGGTTTTTTAATTTCTTTATCGCTCGCCGGCAGTATGATCCTGTATGTACCTTCAGCCCTTCCTCCCAACAGCAGATCGTGCAATGGCTCATTCGTTGAAATTCGTAGCAAATTTGTTTAAAAGGTCACATCACCCTGAATTTATCAGTAACTTAGTTTCAGGAACGAACCGATTGCATGCCTGCCATATGAAAGTCAATGATCATGATATGCTCTGACCACCCCCACTTAATTACCCATGGAGCTGTGATCTAAAAAGCTTTGCCTATAACAATCTTCAGGCAACTGCATCTGTTTTTCCTTTCATTTATTTGATCGTTTGTTATTGCAGACATCCGTCTGCCGGAAGTATTTTGCCTTCACTCTCCTGTTGTTCTGGTATGGTCATGTGCGTAATCCCTTATTAGCGGTTGCTTACAAGCAACAACCGGTATTGCTTTGCCTGTATTAAAGGGCGAAAGGGAAAGCTATTGCATGTATTCTTTATCAATATTTCATAACCATTAAAAAGTTAAACTATCTATGAAAAAAGATCTGATCACCTTTCTTGCCATTGCGCTGCTTGTTACCGGCTGTTCTAAAAAAGGGAACCGCCCGGAGGCGAACAATGAGGTTACCAATCAGCCAAAAGAAGAAGCCACCGCTGTTATAAATGCCAATACCCTGCAACAAACCATTCAGGGATTTGGCGGCATGAGCGTGCCCATATGGATCGGTGACCTCACCAGCACCCAAAGAACGAGGGCTTTCTCGCCCACCGAGGGCATAGGAATGAGTATTCTGCGGGTAATGATTGTCCCCAACAGCAACCAGTTTGCTGCCGAAAAACCAACGATCGATGCAGCCAAAAGTTATGGCGCTAAAGTAATAGCCACCGCCTGGAACGCACCTGCCTCCATGATGAACGGCCTGTATTTAAGACAAAGCTCCTGGGCCGATTATGCCGCGCATATGCGGGCTTATTGCTCGGCTGTTGGCGGCGTGTATGCGCTTTGCCCCTGGAATGAACCGAATTATCTGGCTTCCGACTGGATGCACGGCACGGCAACGGAGATTGCGAACTTCGTAGCGGCCCATGGCGACAATTGCGGCGCTCCTATTATGGCGCCCGAACCATTTAATATGGACCAGAACTTCATCAACACCTACCTCAGCAATGCTACCGCCAAGGCAAAGACGCTTTTTGTAAGCGGGCATATTTATGGCAGAACCCCGTACAACTTAGGCAACATCGGAAAATCGGTGTGGATGACCGAACACTATACCAATTCCTCTATCAGCGGCAACGACTGGCCCAATGCCATGAACGCGGCCAAAGAGATCCATGACTGTATGAATGCCGGCTGGGCCGCTTATGTCTGGTGGTATATCCGCCGTTTCTACGGGCCTATCGACGAGAACAGCAATATCACGAAAGTGGGATATGTAATGGCTCACTTTGCCCGTCATATCCGTCCCGGCTATACTAAAATTTCCTGCACCGCCAATCCTACTACCGGTGTTTATACCACCGCTTACAGGAGCGGTTCCAGGATCGTGATCGTTGCCGTTAATACAAATTCAGCGGTTACCAATCAGCCATTCAGCATTGCGGGTGTTACTGTTAATAATTTCAATCGTTATGTAACTACCAGCTCACAAAACCAGGCAGCGAGCACGATTGCGGTTTCAAATAACAGCTTTAATATCAATTTGCCCGCATCGAGCATAACAACGCTTGTATCGTACTAAACAAATTGCAGACCTCAAAATTAATTGTGATGCAACGCTTACAATATATTGGAGCAGCCTGCCTGCTGCTGGTGCTGCTTGTCAACTGTTCCAAAAGAACAAGGGAACCGGATTCATCTGCCAATCCGGAAACCAATACAGCAGCCAAAGAAGAAGTTATTGCCAATCCAACCTGGTATGCAGAAGCCAGGTGCTTCCTCGATGGGCCGGCAGGCGCGTTTGATGACCTGGCCGTTAAAGACCCTTCCATTGTTTATTCCGGCGGAAGGTATCATCTTTTTTATACAGGCCGTGATAAAGGCGCCGGCGGCATGTGGCGCATGGGCTACGCCTCGGCTACTTCTATTGCCAACCTGAGAACGGCCGGTCGCACGTTCATGAGCAGCCTCAATGCTGGCGCTTACTTTTGTGCGCCGCAGGTATTCTGGTTTCCGGCAAAAGGAAGATGGTTCCTGATCTACCAAAGCGGACAGGGCGCTTCCTTTTCAACTTCCACCAACGTTGGCAGTCCATCTTCATGGACACCCGTACGAGGCATGGGGTTTGGAGACGGCATCGATTTCTGGTGTATCGCTGATGGTACTTATGTGTATTGTTTTTATTCAGCACAGGATGGGTCACGCACTATCAAAAGGCGCAGGACCACCATTGCAAACTTTCCTTATAATTGGGAAGCGCCCACCGTGGTGGCAACCAGCACTTTTGAAGCCGTGCATGTTTACCGCAATAAAGCAGACAGCAAGTATTATATGATCGTTGAAGACATCAACCGGTACCAGGAATTGTGGACAGCCACTAACCTGGGCGGTGCATGGACAAAAGTGGCTGAGAAATGGGCATCGATCGACAACCTCCGGTTCCTGTCGGAGGTATGGACAGGCCAGGTGTCGCATGTGGAAGCAATAAGATCAGGCACTGATGATAAAATGGAAATTGACAACATAGATCGTTGCCAGTTATTGATCCAGGGTGTACCAAATGGTAATTATGGCGATTATGGAAATATCCCGTATGACCTCGGAATCATCCGTAATTATCAATAAATAACAGAACAATAACTCAGGTAACAGAAGTAGGAAGTAAGAAGAACCCTGGCATTTGAATTTCCTACCTCTTACGTCTTACTTCCTACTTCCTGCTTCTTTTACCTGAAAATTAAGGGCGCAAACTGGTACAGGCACCGCCGCCAGGTATGCCATTCGTGCGCGGTCCCCGGCGATTCGTAATACACATGTTTAATACCTGCCGCGGTCAGCGCATTGCTTAACGCTTTTGTACGTTGCCCTTCAGCGGTACCGATTCCCAGGAATAATACCTTTACTTTTTTATTAAATGCTTCCGCATCGCTTAGTACACCGTTATAAGCCGACTTCACGCTGTCTGCCTGCAAACCGGCCCCACTAAAGCCGCCGATGTAGGCAAATTTATCGAGGTTGTTAAGCGTGATCTGGAATGTTTGGAAACCACCCCACGATAAACCGGCCATCGCCCGGCCTTCCCGTTTTGGAATGGTCCTGAACTTTGCATCGATCATGGGAATAACATCGTTCAATAAGGTTGGGGCAAACGAGGCGCCATATACGCTGCGTGCCCTGGCTGCATCTTCACCCGGTTTTGGCCGGAATGCAACCGCGATATTACCATTCTCCATTACCACGATCATCGGTTTGGCTTTTCCTTCCGCAATCAGGTTGTCGAGAATAAAATGCATATACCCCTGTGTAGACCAGCCGCGTTCATCTTCGGCCATACCATGCTGAAGGTACAATACCGGATAGCGGCTTTTTGTATCGCCGTCGTATCCCGGGGGTGTATACACGACGCAACGCCGGTAGGCATTCATTGTTTTGGAGAAATAGTAAACAGATCTTACATCGCCATGGGGCACATTCTTTGGCCGCCAGAAATCTTCGCCGGGGGTTGGCACTTCAATACCACTGGTCATTTTACCGGTGCCGAAGTAAGATTCGCTGGCCGGGTCGGCCACCCGTACGCCATCGATCACCAGCCAGTAATAATGAAACCCCGGCGCCAGGGGTTTCGTGATAACCGTCCACACACTGTCTGCGCCCATCGTCATATCCTGCAGGCCGCTCAGGTCAACCTGTACTTTTTTCGCATTTGGCGCTTTTACCCGGAAAACAGCCCTGGATTCGTTGTCAATGCGGGGATAATCGTACCCGGGTGAATTGGAAATGGGAGACCGGGAAATGGCCAGGGTATCAAAGGCGGTCTGGCCATACGTTGCCTGCATGAATACACTACATGCAATAAAAAGGAACATTCTCATATAAGGTTTGTTAATGATGATGAGGTATAATTATAAGCGTAAATCTATACTGCTGTTATGGCACATCCCAGAAAACGCGGGTGGTAAGATTATCAGCTCCCATGCTGCTCACCGCTTCCTGGTAGTGGGCGCTATTCCTTGCCGACTCTTCATTGGGCCAGGCAAAACGACGTACAAAACCACCCTGTAAATTATTGTTGTACTTGTTCGGATTGAGCACCGGATAACCGCTTCTTCTGAAATTGGCAAAAGATTCTGCGCCATTGGCAATGGAAGCTATCCAGTATTGGGTATTGATCAACTCCAGCGCATTACTGGTAACGAACGCCACCCCGGCCTGCGCCAGGTAGTTGTTTTGCTGGCTGGCCGGTATAGCCGGACTGGGCGTATTGGGGTACCTGTTATAATCATCCATAGAAGCCTTTACGCCTTCTTCATAGTATTGCTGGGCCGTTAAAACGCCCGGTAAACCGGTAAGCCAGCCCCGGTGCGCCGCTTCGGCCAGCAGCAGCCTCGTTTGTGCATTGGTTATATAGAAAACAGGCGCGGTGGCACTACCCAATACCAAAAAATTAAGCTGTGAATAGTTTTGCCCGGTACCATTGGTGCCCCTGTAACCCGGATAGTTCAACACGCTTGTTTGGTCGTACCCTACCGGAAAACCGAACTGGTTGGCCATGGTGGTATCGGGCGTTAATGCCAGCACCTGGTTGGGATCGGCGTATTTACCGGAGATATATTTGAGCCGTGGGTCGCCGGTTGATTTTAATTTATTGATAAACGGCTCGGCCAGGTAATAGAAGTAAGGATTGGTGCCGCGCGGTCCCGCATTTAACGGGTTATTATAAATGGCGTTGTATACAATAAATACATTGTCATTGTTCGTTTGTATTAAACCGCCGGCATAAGCTTCCCGTACAATGGACCTTGCTTTGGTTTGATCCAGTTTGGAATAACGCATACCCAGCCGGAACAACAACGTATACCCTAATTTTTTCCATTGTGCCACCTGTACGGCTACCGATGCTGCGTTACCAAAAAAAAGATCTTCCTTTACCATTTCCCCGGCCGGGTTCAGCGCTTCCGTAGCCGCTTTGATCTCTTTATACAGCTCCTCATAAACAAGCTCATCTTTATCGTAACCGGGATAAAAAACATTCTGCAGGTAAGCTTTACCGGCATCGTTATAGGGGATATCGCCATAGGTATCTGCCAGCGTCATAAAAATATACGACTTCCAGATCCTCGTCATGCTGTACAGGTTGGGGCGGGCATCGTCCTTCGCCACCAGGCTGGTTATTTGCTCCAGCAGCTTTACAGGCCCGGGGTAATTATCGTTCCAGCGGGGAACGTTAAAGTTGTTATTGTCTTCATTAAAATTAAACCCGGCCGTGGCGCCTGTATTATACGCATTCACAAACTGCTGCACTATTGTTTGTTCGCCTTCCCAGAAACCCGCGTGGGTAAGCCGCTGGGCATTGGTGAACAACTGGGCCGGATTGATATTTGTAAACGCGTATGGGTTGGTATTGATGCTTTCAAAATTTTTATCGCAGCCTGCAAGGAACACCAGTACAGGCACTACTGATTTTATACGATTCAATATTGTCATAAAACCCTTTTTTTTAAAATTTCACATTCAGGTTAACACCGTAATTACGGGTAGTGGGCAGCGTGGTTTGCTCGTAGCCTACCCGGTTATCGCCGGAGGATGCAAACGCTTCCGGATCCAGATCGGGTAAATATTTTTTGATTATAAGTACATTACGGCAGGATGCAGACAGCAACAACCCTTTTACGAATTTCAACCTGGCGCCCATTAACCGCGAGCAATCATACGTAAGGGTAATATTGCGCAGCTTGATGAAGTCTGATTTAAAAACAAAGGGATCGGCAATCTGTAAATTACGATAGTCTGTATAGAACAATTGGGGATCCACAGCGGTTTTATTGGGACTTCCATCAGCATACACGCCCGCGAATTGTACGCCGCCATCCCGGCCAACCAACGAGGCTTTGGTGTGGCCCTGTCTTAAACCATTAAGCGCAGTAGAGGAAAGTATTTTACCGCCTATCTTATAATCAACATGCACAAACAGGCTCAGTGTTTTATAGCGCAGGGTATTACTCCATCCGCCTGTAAACTTCGGCAGCGCGCTGCCAAACAATACATCGGCCCCGGCATTGGCCTGTAACCGGCCGGCATTGGTTAAAACCACCTCCCCTTTTGCATTTCTGAGATAGGTTTTAGCGGCCAGTTGATTCAGGGGCTTGCCCACTTCATACACCAGGGAGCCAATAAACTCATTGCCGCCAAACGACGCAACGATCTGCCGTTGCTGGCCCGGCGCCAGCGCCAGTACCTTGGTGCTGTTGGTTGCCACATTGAAAGCGCTGCTCCAGGAAAAATCATTCGTTTTAACAGGTATCACTTCCAGCATGCTTTCAATACCCCGGTTCTGCAACGACCCCAGGTTGAGCGGCGTTCCGGTATAACCGGAAGCATTCGAGATCACTACGGTGATGATCTGGTCTTTGGTTACTTTATCATAAGCCGACACATCCAGGTTGACCCTGTTGCCAAACAATTTCAATTCCATGCCTATTTCTTTTTCCTTTACACTGAAGGGCCTGAGCAATGAATTAGGGCTATTGGTATTGGAAATGGCCCCCAGGCTCATTCCATTGAACTGGTTGGGAAGGGTGCCATAGGTAAGGCGGCCCGTAAACGCACCAATCCCATTGGCACTGCCCACATCGGCCCAGGAAGCCCTTAGCTTTCCATAATTGAGCCACCTGGCGTTTTGGAGCAACTCCGAAAAAATAAAGCTTCCGCTAACGGATGGATAGAAATAACTGTTGTTGGCAGGGTTCAATACAGAGAACCAGTCATTACGGCCCGTAAGATTTACAAACAACAGGTTCTTATAACCGAATTCAGCAAACCCGTACACTGAATTAACCCGTTCCCGGTATATACTGAAATTAGTGGGATTATCAGGATCTGATTTTACAACGCCATTTTCGAACGAATACAGGTCCCTTACGGTAAAATCCACCACGCTTAAATTGGAAGTTCGGTTGTTATTGGTAAAAATATTCCCGCCTGCACTTACATCAATTGAAAATTCCCCGGCCTTGTGATGACCGCCCACCAGCAGGTCGATATTCATCTGGCGGCCGGTGCCGGTATTCACGCTATACGTTCCATTGAACCCGGTACCGGCCTGGTTAAGCGGTGTTGCGGTGCCAACCCCCGTGGGGCGGTTCCTTTCCAGAGAAGTGACTCCATAATCCATATTTACGCGGCCCTGCCAATAAAGCCATTTAAGCATTTCATACCTGATGACGGCCGTACCAAGCAACCTGTCTCTTTTATTGATAATAAATTGCCTGGGCATTAAGAAATAAGGATTGATGAGCGTTGTTTGAAAACCGGAGGTTTGCGTTTCGGTACCGGTAGGGGTAACCGCTTTTTCGCGCAACACATCGAGGCCTATGGAATTGGCTATGCGGTACAGGAAATTGGGCGCCCCGTCGCCCTGCACGCCTACCTGGGGCGGGTTATTGTTCTTTTCATAGGCATAATTGGCGTTCAACTGTACGGATAATTTTTCATTCAGTTTATAATTAACCCCCAGGTTGAATATTTTTTTATGGTAATCATTATTGGGCGTAATACCCAGCACATCCTGGTTGGCATAGGAAGCCCGGAAGCTTCCCTTGCCGTTTCCGCCGGAAAAAGCAAGTGTATTGGTCACGGAATTTCCCGTTCTGTAAAATTCTTTGATGCGGTTGCGGTGCGCTTCATACGGCCTCAGCACTCCGTCGAATTGTACGGTAGGCGCGCCATCTAACTTCTCACCCCAACCGAACTGGCCGGTGGTAATGGCCTGGCCCTGCGTGGCAGGCCGTTTCCCCGCCTGTCCCTGCCCGTACTCATATTGAAACTCAGTAAGATCGATCACCTCGTCGGCAGAATAATTCAGGTTATACTCCACCCCTAACCCACTGTTACGGCTGCCGTTCTTTGTAGTGATGATGATGGCCCCGTTAGCGGCGCGTGAGCCATACAGGGCCGCAGCAGTAGCCCCTTTCAATACGGTCATGCTTTCAATATCATCGGGATTTATTTGCTGCATATTATCCCCAAGATCAATGGAGTTATTGCCATCGGCGCCGCGTGCGCCCTGGTCCATGGGAAGTCCATTTATAACGATCAATGGTGCGTTGTTGGCGCCGGAAAAAGCCGACTGGCCCCGCATGCGGATCTTGGTGCTTGCACCGGAACCGGCTGTCGGCGGCGAAATATCCAAACCCGCTACTTTCCCTTCCAGCGCACTCATGAGGTTGACGGTGCGGTTTTGCTGCGTTTCATTGATATTTACCGTTTCTGCAGCATAACCCAGTTTTTTCGTTTCGCGCTTCATACCCAGCGCGATCACAATCACATTCTGCAGATTATCGGCTGCAGCGCCTGCCATAATAACGGAAAGCGTTGTGCGGCCGTTTATCGGCACTTCCTGGCTAACAAAGCCAACGGAAGTGAACACCAACACGGCCGATCTGTCGGCAACAATGCTGAATTTGCCTTCGTTACTGGTAACGGTGGCCTTATTGGTGCCTTTTACCATTACCGTTGCACCGGCTACAGCCTGATTGCTGGCATCGACAACCGTACCGGTAATGATTTGTGCAGAAACAAGGGAAGAAAAAAATAAGAGGGCGGCCAGCAGCATTACATGGCATGCGCCGGCAACCGGGCGTTTTACCCGGCGGTCATAATTTTTCATATAGCAAGTTGTTAGGTTAACATGGACTACTCCTTGAAGCGTCCATCGTACAATTATAAATTGTTTTAACCGTCAAAACTTCCAAAAAAGACCGCTGTACAATTCTGTACAAATTGTTTTTCGCATACAGCACGTTAGGGCGTGCCGGATAACCAGCCAGCCCGCCATCAAAAAAGGGAAGCTGTAGAAACAACTTCCCCTGAGTACGGATATCACATGAGAAAAATTTATCAATCGCCCTTTACGTCCAGCGCCTGGGTGATCCTTTCTGCCAGGTCCTGCAAATGATAACGGGTCATTTCATCTTTCATAAAAGGTATTGCAGCACGTATTCTGCTTTTCAGCCCCGCTAAACTGGCTTTTGTAACAGACACTACATCAGAAACAGCGTTAGCAGTTGGGCCGCTGCTCTTTTGCGGTGTACCCGAAAAGAATGCAGCAGCGGAGGAAGATGGCGGCTTCACGAAACCGGCCATTTTTTCAACATAGGCTTTTTGCAGGTTACGACGATAGATGCTGATGGGCTGATGGCTGTATAGTTCTCCCCAGATGCCTTTATCGATATCTTTAAACAATTGGCTAATATTGTAGGCAGCGGGGTTCATGGCCGACGCTGCCTGTAAATTACCAAGCACATAACCGTCGAGCAATCTGCCTAATGCCATTTCCTGCATATTATTAATAATAGCAAGGGGAGAAATGCCAACCAATGACAATACTTCATTGTTCACCAACCAGACCGGGGTGGTAAATACCTGTTTGTTTATAAATTCAACCGCTTCCTTTTGGGTTGCAGCCGTTACCCACTCATATACAGGCCCCGGTTGCTCAACGGCCTTGGGTGTTTCATAACGGCCACCTACATTTTTTGTTACATGACCAATGTAGCGGCTAAACTGGGAAAGCAATTCCGTATACATCTCATACAGATCCCCATACCCGTCATCGGGTGTTTTCGTCCATTGCACCAGGTTGGGCAATATCCGTTTCAGGTTCTTTATTCCATATTCACTTGCTTTCATCGCATTATCGCCAATGTCTTCATTTTGCGAGCGGGGGTCATTGGGGCTTCTTTCGTTACCGAACCAATATCGTTTATCTTTTAATTTTTCAATGATCCATTTGTTCAATATGGGCAATTCCTGTTCGGGTGTGGTGGCTTCCGGTATCCACCTGTATCCCCATTCAATAGCCCATTTATCATAATCGCCAATACGGGGGAATAAATTGCTTTGCGAAATACTGTCTTCCGGTTGCGCTACATAGTTAAAGCGGGCATAATCCATAATAGACGGCGTGTGGCCATGTTCGGTAAGCCATTTATTATCCCTTAATTTTTCTACGGGCGTGGTTGAACTGGAACCGAAGTTGTGCAGCAGGCCTAATGTATGACCCACTTCATGCGATGAAACAAAACGGATCAGTTGTCCCATCAGTTCATCATCAAACTGCATATGACGGGCTTTGGCATCAACAGCGGCAGTTTGTATGAAATACCAGTTGTGGATCAGCTTCATCACATTGTGATACCAGTTGATATGGGTCTCTATGATCTCCCCGCTCCGTGGATCTGCTATTTGCGGACCGCTTGCATTGGGAACAGCAGAGGGTTTATAAACCAATGCAGAATGACGCGCATCTTCCAGCGACCAGGAGGGATCTTCCTGAAACGTAGGCGCTCTTCTTCCCACGATGGCATTTTTAAAACCTGCCTTTTCAAAAGCACCGTTCCAGTCATTGATCCCCTGTAAAAGATAAGGCACCCATTTGGCAGGTGTGGCCGGATCGATATAGATCACAATTTGTTTTTTGGGCTCTACCAGTTCACCGCTTTTATATTTTTCTATGTCAGCCTCTTTGGGTTCCAGTTTCCACCTTTCTATAAATGACTGCTCTTTTACCCGTTGCGGATTCGCATCAAAGTCTGTATAACCTTTTGCAAAGTACCCTACCCGGTCATCGGCATAACGTATTTGCATAGGTACTTTAGGCAATAACACAATGGAAGTATTTATTTCCACCGTAAAATTGCCTGTTGGCCCCACCTGGCTTTGTATACCATTCAATAAAGTCATACCCTGGGCAGCCCTTGTATAGGTTTTCAGGGTTTTTATCTCCACATTGATAGGGAATGGCTTTACATCGATCACATAAGATTTATCAGCCTGGTAAGCGCCAATTTTAAATGCCTGCTTTGAAGGGCCAAAAAAGAAAAGATCATTATCGCCGTTGATAATATCTGTCAAATCAATAACGCTACTGGTTATTCCTGAAACAGAATCCTTCCGGATGCTTTTTATATCGAATACAAGGGTTATGGGCTGAATATTTGAATTCATCACTGCTTTGTACAGGGCCTGGGAAGAATCGGCCGAGCGTTCGCTGTACGACAGGTTACGCACAAACAGTTTGTTGTTGGGGCCTTTTTCAAAGCGCAGCACATTTTCATTTAACTCATCGCCGGCATATCCTGCCATGCTACCACGCGAACGCATATCGGCCGCCGCTTTTATCAGGCGGCTTACAACCAGCACATCCCTGCCTAAAATACTGTCGGGTAATTCGAAATAATATCTTTCATCTACTTTATGCACTGTAAACAAACCAACCTGTGTTCTGGCATTTTTAGTAATTACCGAAGCATAGGGCTTGGGACCGGTATTAGCTTTTGCACCGGGTGTAGGTAACGAATCACGGGTTTGCGCACTAACCAACTGGCAGCAAACAAGCGTTACTGCAGTAAAAAGGATCTTATTTATCATTTTATAAATTGTGAGTGATAGTAATGATGTATGCGTTTAATCATTCGCCTAACAAATGCTTCCCGAAATAATGCCGCACTTTGTTCTCATAATAGGTTTTGTATAAGCCTTCGTAATGATGGTTCTGGTTAGGCAGCACCAGCATATCAAAATCCTTTCCTGCTTTTATCAATGCATCGGCCATGCGGTAGGTGTTGGCAGGCTGCACATTATTATCTACTTCGCCGGTTACCAGCAACAAATGCCCTTTCAAATTTTTAGCCAGGGATTGATTCACTTCCACTTTAAATCTGAATGAAACTTTCCCGGTTGCGGTATCCGCTATTTCCTTAATTCCATTAAAGGTTTCGCCCCAACTGCGGAAATAGATGTTGTTGTCGTGATTACCGGCAGACGCCACTGCCACTTTATAAAAGTCGGGATAGGTGCAAATGGCTGTTGCTGCCATGGCGCCGCCGCCCGAATGACCAATAATGCCTACCCGTGAACTATCAATAAAAGAGTAGCGCCTGGCCAGTTGTTGCAATCCGCTTACGTCATCTGCCAGCGCATAGTCCCGCATGTTGCCATAGCCATAGGTTGCATAGGCTTTATTTCGATAGGGCGAACCGCCCCGATGCCCCATCACCACTACAATAAAACCCACCTGCGCCAGCGAAGTATTATTATACTTGTCGAACACGGTAAAGTTGGGCCAAACCGTTTCTATTTGCGGGCCAGGATACACCTGTGAAATGATGGGATATTTTTTGGTTGAATCAAAATCATACGGCTTCCACATGATGCCATACAGATCGGTAATACCATCCGCAGCCTTTACCATAAAAGGCTCGGGCATTTTCCAGCCAGTGGCATACAGGCTGTGGAGATCCGGTTTTATGATATCGCAAATGAATAAGCCCTTTTTGTCGCGGAGTATGGTTTTGGGTTCCTGGTCAATCCTGGAAAAATTATCAATGAAATAATTTCCCGTTGGGGAAAAGAAAACCCTGTGGTGTGCGTTTTCGGGTGTTAACAGGGTTTGCTTTTTACCATCAAATGATACTTTGTACAGGTGTTGCAGATAAGGGTTCCGGTTGGGTTCTTTTCCATAGCCATATACATAGAGTTCTTTTTTCAGTGTATCAATGGAAACAATTCTTCCCGCCGTCCAATTGCCGGGAGTGATCTCGCTTTTCAAATTTCCTGCAGAATCGTACAGATAATAATGTCCCCAACCGCTTCGGTCGCTCCACCAAATTATTTCTTTCCCCCCTTCAATAATGGAAACAGCAAACAGATCGGGATTGATATAGGGCCTGCTCACTTCATGGATGATCGTTCTTACATGACCGGTGGCCAGATCAACTGCGCATAACTCAATTTCATCACCCGTTCTTTTTTTTCGCGTAAAGAATATTTCTTTGTCGCTCGCCGTTGCATGCACAACAGCTATTGCCTGGTCGGCCCATTTACTGATATTTATTTGTTGTAACTGCCTGGATTGCGTATTGCCAATAAATAGTTCGTACTGTGTTACATCCTTGTCTGCGGGGTACTGGTATTTTTTGGTTTCGATCCAGGGCCTGGCTGCCATGGCGTGCATGAGAGAAACTGTTTGCACTTTGCGGTTGTCTTCCCGCACCACATAAAAATATTTTGAATCGCGCATCCAATGTGCCTCGGAAGCAAGCACATGTGTTGTGGATGTATCGAATTCATTGATGCAAAAAGAATAATACAGTTGTGCATCCCTGCTGAGTTGGCTTTCTACCGTGTCGCCTGCTTTTTTCAGGTACAGGTTGTGGTTCCGGCTGTACAACTGCCATTGCCGGTTTGGTGAAACATCCCCTGGTAAATGGGACTTTTCATTTACCGGTTTTGTTTTGGGTTCGGGTTTGTCATCCAGAAGCCGCACACTTTTTTTATCCGGGTCAACAAAGTAATAATTCCTTTTTCCATTCGCCTCCTCCCAATGAAACCAACACTTATCTGTTTCATTAATGAAAAACGGGACCAATTCCATGCTACCCACTACCTTTTCCAATTCAGGCACATCATATTTACCGGCAGCTCCATAATTGGCTTTTTGCGCGGGCAGCAGCAACGGAACGCAAAGTAATATCATCAGGAAGCAACGATCTTTCCTCATATAACGCATTTATCCTGGCTTTTTATTTTTTATAACTCCGGGCTGTTCTTACTAAATTTTGATTTTTGTTGCTTTGAATAATCGCATCCAGCACTTCCTGGTAATGCGGTATAGTTGTTGACCGGGGATTGCGGATCATAGAGATATAATCAAACCCTATCCGTTGATTTTCGGCGGAAAACCCGCCGATGTTCTTTGCCAGTAAAGCCGATACCCGCACCGTGTCTTTTTCCCCGGCAGCCTGTGCAATCATTATTAACGTTATCAATTGCTTTTTGTCTTCCAGCTCAGTACGGCCGATCTGCCTGCGGTAATTGTCAAATTCCTTTTTACTGTAAGGAAAGACCTCGTTATGGGCGTTTTTAAAATACCAGCCACGCAATGTGTACCCGGCAATTTTCAGGTACATATGACGCAATTTGCTTTCCACAACGGCTTTGCCCTGTACCTTAGCGAAATCGCGCCAATGATCGGCCAGGTAATTGAACGTGCGGCTATGCAATTCCGACAGGTACATGGAATATTTGTTCTCGCCAAACAGGAACCAGTTTTCGGGCAGTATCCTTTCTTCAGGCGTTAACATATCGAAGTATTCATTGCACATTTTTATGCCGACGGACACTTCCCTGCCATCCATTTTAATTTGTATGTATTCGCGCAAAAGTTCCTTGGAACGCTCACCTGCATCATATCGTTCATTGATGATAGCTACCTTGTTCGATGGGTTCATTCCCTTCCTGATCTTTGCCATAAAAGAATCTGATGTCATGCCCCCCACAAACCGGTACATAAGCTTCCCTGCTCCGTTCAACAGTAAATAGGTAGGATAGGCTTCTACATGATACTTATCTTTCATAGAAATGCCTTCGCCTTTTTCCATATCCATTTTTACATTAATAAACTGGCTATTGAAAAAATCAGCCACACTGTCCTGTGTAAAAACATGCGCTGCCATTGCTTTGCAGGGGCCACACCATACCGTATAGCAATCTATAAACACTAATTTGTTCGCACTGTCAGCTTTACTAAGGGCCTGGGAAATACTCCCATGCTCAAAATTGATGCTACGGCTTTGAGCATAGGAGTATACTGGATTTAAAAACGGGGCCAAAAACAAAAAAAGTAATCTCATGATCATGTAGGTTTAATTTAGTTGGCGGCATTCCCGATAGCCTGCAGGTCAACATTATAATTGGTGATATAATAATTCCGCACCTTGTTGTAGCGTGTCCGGATCTTTCCATTCACATCTTTGGTTGCATTCAATATTCCCCTGAACGTAGCATCTGTATTAGCCGTACTGGCATTTAGATTTGTTTCTGACATGCTCACCATCGCCATTATGTAGTACCCCCAGTCGAGATCGGCAGTAGGTGAGCTTGAATATGGGTACAAGATTCCCTGGCCATAAGCGGCCGCGTAAGTAGTATACGTAACACTATAATTGGCCACGGCGGCAAAATCAGTGGTTGCCTTCGCCAGTTTACGACCAACAATACTTTGGGCAAAGATCAGGTTTATCCTGGCTGTATACGCTTTCTTGTCAGCAGCTTTCATAGTGTCGATAGCCGGCCCCGCATTACTCACACATATATTGTCGTAATTATACCAGGCCCCCACCGCTTTTGTGCTTTTAACATAGGTTACCGGACTAAAAGAAATGAGGGTTGCATACACAGAATCTATTTTAGTGCAAAGCATAATTTTCGTTGGCAGGTATTCATTTAAAAACTTGTCGGTATAATAACGGAACCAGGTAGAGTCTAAAAGCGCCAGTTGCTTTTTTATATATAGCGGATTGGCCTTAACCATTTCGTATCCTGTGTTCCAAAACCCGGCTGTTGTTGTAGATGGGGTTGCATTTTTCCAGCCGGTGGGGGTCCAGTAAGTGTCTTTATCGGTAAACTCATACAACAGGTAAGTGCCGAATTTATTATAAAAGTTTACAATAGTAGCATCATAATCATTTGTTCCCTGGGGCACTACATACCCCTGATTTTCTTCCGATGGAGTTAATGCCGCTTCCTTTTTTGTGCAGGAACATAGTACTACAACCGTCATCATTATAATCGTAAATAATATTTTATTCTTCATCTGAAAATATTTTAAAGATTATTACCGGGGGTTTTGGGCCAGTTTAAAATTGTTTTCCGTAGCCGTATAAGGTATCGGCAATGCATATATTAAACTGTTGGCCCCTAATGTATAGGTGGTTGCCTGTGCATTGGCGTCAATGAATGTATGGGTTATGGGGGTGGCCCATCGTTTGATATCAAACCAGCGGTGCCCGTCTTCCAGGCACAATTCCCTTCTGCGTTCTTTTTGGTAAAAGTTCCATAAAGAATCTACCGTTGGGGCGTTTACCGGGGTATAACCAACATTCCTGGTATCGTACCGGCTTAAACGCAGGGCATTTAAATCGGTCAGGGCCTGGGTAAAATCTGCAGCCTGGTTATTTGCTTTATACCTGAGTATAGCCGCTTCTGCCCTGTTCAGGTACATTTCGGCTACACGTAACCCCTTGTCTCCATACACTTGTGTAGAACCGATCTTTGCGCTTCGTAACGGATATCGTACACTGGCGTTGATGTATTTGGCAAAGTAAGAAACAAACCGCAGGTCGCCCTGGTCAGTGCTTCCGGTTCCTTTATCATACAAATTACTCAGCTCATCTGATATGGAAAATGGCGGCGTGAGATTGGTGAAATTGACCGGCGGTATATACAGGGCTATATTTGTTGAATTAGAGCCATACACCCAAATAACCTCCTGGCTTGCATTTACATCATAAATGCCGGCCGTGCTAAAAACATTCGTTGCTGAAAAATAGGATTTTAATAAGGTGAGCGGTTTTGCATTTATTACTTCTGTAGCATATTGAATGGACTTATCCAGATCATCGCCGGCACTTCTATATAAATAGAGCCTTGACAATAACGCATATGCGGCATAGTGGCTTACCCGGAATGCATTGTCCGGAGCATAATTATTTTTCAGCAGATCGGCGGCCTGCAACAGATCGCTTTCTATTTGCGCATACACTTCTGCCAGCGTATTTCTTGTTTTCCTTTCATCTGATACCACGGAAGAAAGAATAAGCGGCACACCGGGGGCAGTAGTTGGGTCTATCCCGTTTCCATTGTATGGCTGGCCATAGATGTTTACCAGTTTAAAGTAATAATAGGCCCTCAAAAATAATACCTGGCCCAGCATGGCATTTTTTTCCTTTTCAGTACCGGTTACCTTATTTACATAATCTTTTATCAGGTTGCAGCCATTGATCAGTTTATAATAGATCTGCCAGGAGTCCTGGTCAGATAAAAGTCCGGCTTCATTTCTGTCGAACATGGCCGGGTTCCAGGTATATAACAGGACGCTATTGGTTAAGTAACTTGCATAGGTAGCATTAGGCAGACCGTTGCATTTTATTTCATCCGTCAGCATATCAAGGTAATAATCCGCCACTGTTTGATAGGGATACGCCGAACCGATCATTAAAGAATACAGGTCTTGCGTAGTAGTGGGCCTTATTTCATCGGGGCTCGACTCTTTCAAAAACTTTTTACAGGAACCTAATGATAATGCTGTAAAAAACAACAGTGTTATATATATGAATGAATGCTTCATGATTAATTTAATTTTTGTTTTAGAAACTGGCGGCGAACCTGATTGAAAAGCTACGGGTGCGGGGTTGTGCGCCGGTAGCTACTTCGGCATCCCTTCCTTTATAATCTTTGCTCACCCAGGCAAATACATTCGTTATGCCCAAACCGGCATTGATTGTTTTTGCTCTCATGATCGTGGTTATTCTGGCCGGCAGCGTATAACTCAGATTGATGTTATTAATCCGTAACGTTGAAGCATCTACTACCCGGGCTGAACTATAGTTGTACATTTCGTACACGTTGGAGAAAGTTTTGCCATCCGGTAATAAAACATTATTGGCAACTGCAGATGGCAAACCGGGGAAATTGGCCTGTTTGTTCCCGGGCGTCCATCTTCCCAGCAATTCTCTTGACAGGTTCTCATACTCGGTTGGCAAACCCACCGCTTGTTTTTCAAGCGTAGTATAGGCAGGCGTCAGCATTTTTTTACCGCCTACCTGTAAATACAGGGACGATGACAGCGAGAACATTTTGTACCGGAAATTAATACCCATGCCTGCCGTAAGATCAGGGTTCAGTTTGCCCATGTACTTCATATATGCCGTAGGGTCGGTGGCAGCACTCTTACCATTGGCAACAGCCAGGTTAATGGTGGGATATCCGGTTGCCGTATCGATGCCGGTAAAATCAAATGCCCATAACCCCGATACGGGATAACCATCTACATATAAATTACCCGAGGAGGCCACCCGCCAGTTCGGATTCTGAATACCGGCCCGGTTGAGGGTGTTATACGTTTTTGATGTATTGAAGCTGATACTAAGTGTATAATCTTTTGTTCGCACAGGTATGAACCCAAGGCTTATTTCCAACCCTCTGTTGGTAATGTCGCCGCCATTTACCGGCATGCTCGCAACGCCATACTCAACCGGCACCGGTAATGTAGTGATTATGTCTTTTCCTTTTTTGATATAATACTCAACGGTACCATTGATCCTGTTCTTTAAAAACCCAAAATCAACGCCGAGGTTAACCGTCGCCGTTTTTTCCCAGCGCAGGTCGCCGTAAGGCAGTGAACTCACTACCAATCTGGGCTCTCCGGTAAACAGGTCAACGATCTGAGATGTAAACTGGGTGGGCATTCTGGCAATCAGGTCGGGGCTTACAGTTGAAACCATATTCCGCTGGTAACCAAAAGTAGAACGCAAACTAAAAGTGGATAGCCAGTTCAATTGCCTGGCCCATTCTTCATACATCATATTCCATCGAACACCGCCGGCATATACGGGGTTAAATTTTTCTCCGGTGTATTGACCAAAGCGGTTGGAGGCATCGGCCCGTACACTGAAATTGAATACATACCTGTTATCGTAACTGTAATTAACCGTTCCATAATAACCCATATTATTGGTGATACGGTCGGTTAATATTTTTGCCATGTTCATGTTCAATAACGGATTGGGCGTATTACTACTGGTATAGGTAAGCGGCAACGCCACAAACGCTTTACCGCGTTCGGGTAAATAACCCAAATTGGTGTTGGAGAACCCTTCGTAATGGGAGCTGTTGGCTTCCTGGCCCAGCATTACCGACAGCGCATGTTTCAGATTGAAGATATGCGAATAAGACAGGCTATTGCGCAAGTTCCAGGATACATTCTGGATATTATCTTCATTGTATTCGCCGCCAATGGGCAGCCTGCTGTTCTTATATGGCACATCGGTTACTTTGGCTGTTCCGTAATCATAACCCCTGTAGTTAGCAGCAATATATTCTGTTCTTTCGGTAGCAGAAGAATAACCTACAATATTCGACTGGTTGAGGCTGAACAAACTGCTGAACCGGAGGCCATAGGCAATATCATAGTTAATATTGAAGTTCGTATTTATCGATGTGTTTTTATTGGAAGAAATTGAGTTGCCGAGTTCATTGTTGATATTAAATAAATACCCTGACCTGTTTTTATAAAATAAATTATTACCGGCAGAGTCATAGCCCGGAATGGCCCTGTTTACCGTAGAGGCATATGTGTAAGGGTTCACTCTATAAAACCCGTCGGTAGTAGCTTGCGAAGCAGAAATTCGTACATTAGCAGTAAGCTTATTACTAAGCCTTGTATTCAATCCCACGTTGGCTGTATAGCTTTTCATATCATTCCCGATAGCCGTTCCTTTTGTATCGGTATATCCAAAAGAACCGTAGTACCGGGTATTGGCGTTACCACCCGATAAGCTCAACGACTGGTTTACGCTAACCGGATTGCGGAAAAGTTTATCAAACCAGTTTACATTCACCGTTTCCAGATATTTCACTCTTGCATTGAATTGCTCATACGTGATCCTTCCAAATAAATAATCATCCAATGCGCCGGCATAACCAATGGTATTTACCGTAAAACCGGATGTAAGACCCCGGTCGAATATTTCTTTTGAAACAGCTACTCTTTCTTTGGAGTTCATTAGCTCCAGTTTATCATAAGTAACCTTCTCACTAATATTCACCGTATTGGAATAGGAAACCGTTACCGGGCCTTCTTTTCCTTTTTTAGTATTAATGACAATAACCCCGTTGGCTGCCCGCACCCCATAAATGGCGGTAGCGGAAGCATCTTTTAATACCGTTATATCTTCTATATCATTGGGATTTAACCAGGAGATGGCGCTACCAACAAAATTTCTTACGTAGTCAAAATTGTCGGGCGTAATAGCGCCCAGGGCACCTAAGGTAGCTGCTTTAAAAGGCAGCGGGTCGCTTTGGATAATGCCATCCACCACCCATATGGGATCTTGCGTTCCGGTTAAGGTAGAAACGCCCCGAACGATCGTTTTTTGCCGCGTGCCTACCAGTCCGTCATTATTGATCACCACAAGACCGGGCAATTTTCCCTGTAATGCCTGCTCCAGGGTATTGGTTCCGTTAAACGCCAGTTCCGAAGCCTTGATGGTGCTGGTAGCCCCCGCCACATTCGTTCTTTTTATATGCTGGTAACCTGTACTTACAACAACCGTTGCCGTCATTTCATCCTGGGCTATATTAAGCGTTATAGTATAAGTTCCATTTTCGCCAACCGGCAATTCTTTCGCAACATGCCCTAAAGCACTAAACACCAATATCGAACTTTTACTAACATTCTTCATGTAGAAATTTCCGCTACCATCGGTAACGGTAGCTCTGGATGTTCCTTTTAAAATAATAGAAACACCACCAAGCAGATCGCCTCTTTCATTTTTCACAACACCGCGTACATCTATGTAAGCCGACGGCTTTGCTGTATCTGAAGGAACAGGCGCTGAAATGACCAGGCTTTTTTTTACTACTACAGTAGTACCAATGATAGAGAAGGTAAGCGGCTGGTCTTTAAAACACAGATCCAGCACCTCTTTCAAGGGGGAGTTCACAACTTTGATACTGACTTTTTTTGCCTGTTTCAGCCACGCTTCATCATAGAAGAAAACATACCCTGTTTGTTTCTTTATTTCCTTAAACACTTTGTCCAGCGGCGCTTCCTTTTCGGAAAGCGTAACAATTTGACTGAAGCTGTTGGCGCTGGCCGTCATACAGGCAGCCAATACGATGATTGCAGTCAACTTCATAATACGCAATAGTTTGGTTATTCCCGCAGGGGGATACACAAATTGAGCCGTTAATAACATAACTTCGTGTTAGTTTGGGTTTTACAATATTTACTCCCGATGGTTATATCGGGTAAGCAGTCCGTCGAACGATTGTTATAATAGGGTTAACCCAGGCTATTCGCCGGGAAGTGTTACCAGCACAACCCGGTTTTTTTTTTGGATCAACCTGAAAAACTCATTTTTCTATACTAAATATTTTACCGTTTAATCGACAATCAGCTTTTTACCTTCCAGCCGGCATTTTATATTGCTTTCATTCAGGATCTTCAATACGTCGGAGAGGTTGGCGCTTCTTGAAATTTCGCCACCAAACGCGCGCTGCGGCACCTCGCTCTTATAAACAATATCTATATCATACCACCTGGCCAATTGTTTCATCAACTCAGCTACGCCGGTATTACCAAAATGAAAATACCCGTTCTTCCAGGCCATTACCTGATCAAGGTCAGGTGAGTGGTTAGTAGCAAGTAGCGAGTGGGCGCCCAGCACGGCCTGTTCTCCAGGTTGCAGGATCACTTCGTGTTTTTTGTAATCAGAAGCGGATTTCCCACTAGCCACTTGCCACTTACTAGTTGCTACCTTTACTTTCCCTTCCAATAAGGTTACTTTGGTATCCTTTTCATCATCATACGCATTCACATTAAAATGCGTTCCCAACACTGTAATTTCCAGATCCGCCTTTTGCACGATAAAAGGCCTGGAGGCATCATGGGCTACTTCAAAATAGGCTTCCCCGGTAACGAGCACTTTTCTTTCATTTTTTCCAAAAGCAACCGGGTAGGTAACAGAACTGCCTGTATTCAACCATACATGGCTTCCATCTGCCAGTAGCAGGTCAATGACCTTACTACCCCTGGGATTTTGCAGGGTATTAAACTGATTGTTGGTGGCCGTTTCCCCGGCAATTGGCTCATATGCTATTTTCCCATTGTCCAGCTTTACCAGTTTTACATTATCCTGAATAGCTAACTGCCCGTTGCCGGCGCTGTCGAGCAATACCTGTTGTCCATTTGCCAGTACAATGGTGGCCTTGTTATTGAGGGGGGCTTTAACATCATTTATTTGCTCATGGGTATTCACCTGGTCAGCTTGTTTACCTGGTTTATTAAATACCACTAAATAACCAATCCCTGCCACCAGCATAACCATTGCAGCCACTGCTGCCCCTTTCCACCATATTATTTTTTGGGGTGCTTTTTGTATGGTCGCCCCCTGTGGGGTTTGTAGTATCTGCCCCAGCATGTATTCCCAGTCAACATCTTTCACGGCTACCCCCTGTTCAATGTTATTATATTGCTGGTACAGAAAAGGATGCAGGGTCCCTTCATCTGTTACAGACATATATTCATACAACTCTTTCAACTCCTCCAAAGAGCAGGCCTTCGCAGCATTTCGTTCGAGCAGGTATTGTAACCTGTCGGGGGTTATTGACATTTATTAAAAATTTAAAGGTTTAATGATAAAAGGATAACCGTGTATTAATATAAACACATGTCACAAAAGGATAGGACCGGAAAATTTCAACTTTTTTTTAGAATAAGAGCTGGGCATATTTGATCCAGAAAAGAATAGCAATTAAATCGCTGTAAGGATGAAGGCTGCCTTTGATCTGTTTCAGGGCTTCTACCAAAATGTTTTTCACCCGGCTTTGCGATAAGCCAAGCATGGCGGCAATTTCAGCATGGGTAAGTCCCTGCTCCCTGCTCAGCCGGAATATGGTTTGTTTTTGTTCGGAAAGTTGGGATACCGCCTTTTCAATGATTTCCTTTACTTCAGCAGAACGAAGTTTTTCTTCGAGGGTATTATCCAGTTCGGCCTGGTTTGCCCACGCCTGAACAATAAGACGCTGGTCAGAGGCGATCTTGCGGATGTAGTTTAGTGTTTTATTCCGGGCAATGGTATAAATATATTGGGCGGGGTTATCTATTTCGGCCAGTTTGGGGGCAGTTTGCCAGACTTTCATAAATGTATCCTGCACAATTTCTTCCGCATCGGCCTTTGAATGAATTAATTGCTCAACAAAAACGAAGATGCGGTTTCTATAGAGCTCAAAAAACTCCCTGAAAGCGAAGGCATTACCTGCTGCAACCTGCTGCAACAGAAGTTTCTCTCTATAGTATGAAGTAGCTGCCAATGCCTTTTAATTGTACATTTCACGTTATAATAAAGACAATAATATTAAAAAAATGCCCAATTAAACAAACTGATTTTGTAAATGGTATAGCTTTTATTTAGTGCCCTTTCTTCTATTTTATTTATAATGCCATCTATGATTTTTTTGGGCGCTGCGTTTACCGCTTTTCAAATACGTTTATAGTATGCCCCGGAGCCGGAATTATTATCTATTAATAAAAACGATGGCCTTATCTTCTTCCACAGGCAATGTTAGTTTACTGAATGTATGTTCTTTCACCTTGTTCAATATCAACACAGGCAACGTATTGCAAACGGGAATATTCAGTTCAGTTAATTGCAAGGCAGTAACATCATCAAAAATACAGGCGGGCCTGTAATCTGGCTGTTGTAATTTCAATTGAACGTTCTGCAGGGTTATTCCTTTTGCATGCCGCACATACAATGCCCACGCAGGTAATTCACCAAACATAGAGAACTCCGGATAGCCGGATGCATTTTCGGGTACGTTCGGCAGGCTATCCCAGCCGAAATATGCTTTCTCTTTTGCACCGCCTCCTTCGTATGTGATGACAATATTTTTAAGTTCCACATCTTCCACTTCATGACCTGGTAACCCAACTATGGACGACGGGAATACATTGTGCGGGAATTTATGGGGCGGTCCTTCAACCGGATACCCGATATCGGGTTTACCCGCCGGCACCTGTACCTGAACATCGGCAATGCGTATCTTTTTTATAGTGCTGTATAGCGAATCTGTATTACGATGGCCCAGCCTGATGAAAATGGCATTACCCGTATTCACCGCTTTTACCTGTTGAATATCCACGTTCTCCAAAAAACCACCATCTACTGCTTCCAGCGCTATGGCCGACCGGTATGTATCAAAAACAACCAGGTTCTTTACAACAATATTCCTGAAGCCGCCTCTTGACCCGGTTCCCAATTTAAAGGCGCTGGCACTGCTCCGCAGGGTGCAATTGGCCACGTATATGTTCTCACAGTAACCTGGTCCACCTTCCGATTTTAAACAAATACCATCATCTGCTGCATCTACATAACAATTGGTAATGGAAACGTTCTGTGAGTTTACAATATCAATTCCGTCATTGTTCCAGTATTCTGTGCTATTCACCGTAACACTATCAATAACCACGTTGCTGCAATTCCGGTAATCCTGCACCCAACCGGCGCTGTTCTTCACAGTAATGCCTTTCACCAGCACATCCATACAGCCGGTAAATGCAATTACACCGGGCCGGTTCCTTTCCCCTGGTCGTTTTATTTTCCATTGCGCATCCTTTAATACGCCCTGGTGCAATAATTTAAACAGGCTCTTTACTACTTCCCTGCCCTGGCCGTCAATTTCACCATAACCGGTAATAGATACTTTCTTTTGATCCGTTGTGGTGATCAAATTCCCGGCAATCTCTTTTCCATAATCCAACCGGTTGGTGCTGCCCAGCAATACGGCATCTTTTTGCAGAACTAAATTAACGCCGTTCTTTAACCGGATGGTGCCGGTTACAAACCGCCCTTTGGGAACAATGACCTTGCCGCCACCGGCAGCAGTTGCCTTATCAATGGCTTTTTGTATAAATGAGGTATTAAGGGTACGACCATCACCTTTGGCGCCGAATGAGATAATATTGTAAGTTTTTTGTTGGGCGCACAGTTCTGTAGCCGAAGCAGTTACGAAAAAAAACAGCATTATTTTTTTCAAGCTATCTGGTTTTAAAAGGTGCTTTCAAATTACACCACAGGCTTCATTGCAAAAAATGCCCGCGGCGCCGGGTTACCAATGTAAATTGGCGTATTCATTACCCAGGTAGTAAAATATATTTCTTTGTAGTTTTTTATTGATTGTTTTTCCATTTATCTCTACATGCCGGCTGAAAAATAATCGACTACTTGCCCGTTAAAATCCAACCCAATGAGATCTTATTACCTGTCGCTTTCTTTCTTTACCATTCATCGGCCCTCCTGCCATATTATCATCACATTGTTACTCTTAACCTTATTAACGGACAGCGTACATTCACAGGTAAATGCATACGCAAGCGTTACCGCAATAACCACAACGGCAGGCAAGCCGGAGCTGGCAATCGCTCACATTGATCAAACCTATCATACGTTTGCCGTGGGTGAACAAGTTGTTATAATTCAAATGCAAGATAATGTAATTGGCTCCAACACGGGTAATAACGCCGACTTCGGCAGGCTTTCAACCATTGCAGGCGTAGGTTTGTATGAAGTTGACACCATCAGTTCAATTACTTCAACGACCATGACGCTTACCTCTCCGCTGCACAATACTTATGCTATCAGTAATAACAGCAGTGTTCAGGTGGTAAGCTTTACCAGCCTTGGGTCATATAATTTTACTACCACAGCCAATATAACTGCAGTACCGTGGAATGCAGCCCTTGGGATAGGCGGCGTGGTGGCGTTTCAGGTTCATGGCACTTTAACGCTAAACCATTCTATTATTACAGACGGCCAGGGCTTTGCCGGAGGCAATATTTTTATTGACTCCACTAAGCAGGCTTGCAATGTTTCAGCATCTGCCTATGCTACAGCCACAACAATTTATGCTGCAAAAGGCGATGGTATTTATATCAACACAACGGGTTTTACCCGTGGCCGCGCTCCGCTACTTACGGGCGGCGGTGGCGGAAGCGCTAATAATGGAGGGGGTGGCGGTGGCGGCAATTTTTCAATGGGTGGCGAAGGCGGGCCGGGCTTTAACTGTACTCTTAACCCTACAGGCGGCCTGGGCGGTATTGCCATTGGAAGTTATATGGCCGCAGGTTCCCGGTTAGCAATGGGCGGTGGTGGAGGTGGCGGGCAGGGAAATGAACGTTCGCAAACACCAGGTAGCAGCGGTGGCGGCATAATTATTATAAAAGCTGATACGTTGACGACAGGTTGTTCAGATGCGACTGTAAAAATTTCGGCCAACGGCATGAATGCAATTCCAACCACGAGCCCGGGCAACGATGGCGCGGGCGGTGGGGGTGCCGGCGGTACTATCTATTTACAGGTGGGTCATTACAATGTGCCATCTGCCTGTCAGCTCACCATTCAGGCAAACGGCGGCAGTGGTGGTAATGTAAACCACCGCGATGAACATGGCGGCGGCGGTGGAGGCGGGCAGGGCGCAATTATTTTTCAAGGTTATTTACCCACTACTAACATAACTGCTACTACATTACCAGGCCAGGGGGGCCTGAATGGGAATTTAAGCGGCGCAACGAGAGCCGGTAGTGGAGAAGGGCCTGATAATGCCGGTATCATTGTTTTAGGTGTTATACTACCTGCTCGATTGCTGTATTTTTCTGCGGATAATATCAACAACCAGGCAGTATTACATTGGACAGGCGAAGAGGATGCTGCTGTTTCCTATCATGTTCAACAGGCTACTGATGCCTATAAATTCATTGACATCGGAATAGTAAAAGGAACCGGTGATGGTTCCACTATAACAAACTATACCTTTACAGATCCCAAAAGCAGAACCGGAAAAAATTATTACCGGCTTGTAATTACTGGTGAAGCTTCTGCCATACCGTCCTACTCATCTATCGTTTCTATAAATCTTTCATCTTCCGATGAAATACCTGTTGCTTATCCTAATCCGGCACATGATCATTTCAGGATTCGGGTGAACGATGTAAACAATCATAAAAATTATCGGGTCACCATTACTGACCTGGCCGGTCATATTATTTTCACTTCTATTTGTAAGCAGGTCAGCGGTATAATAACTGTAACTGGTGTAAAACATTTAAAGACAGGTTTATACTTATTTAAAGTAACCGGTGAAGGCTACGGGAAAACAGGCAAACTTTTGATTAAATAAAGCTTAACGGGCAAGCATTCAGGCAAATGCATACATTAACGAATTCTATGGTGCATTTTCAACTTATTCCATAATCTTTGCAGCTATATAAAGCCTGAATGCCCATAACCCCTAAACCAGGAGTTTTCAGTCTCCTTATTTTAACCAGTTGCCTTACATTGAATGCCCAGCGCATAATGAAGGACTTTAGCATTACTAATTATAACAGCGACAATCTTTTGCCGCAGAACAGTATTAAATCGATGACCTTCGATAAAAACGGGTTTCTGTGGATGGCTACGGAAATGGGTATTGTGCGATTTGATGGCAGGTATGCCAAATACTATAATACTGATAATACCTCTGCACTGCACACTAACCGGTGCGACCTGGTAAAAACCACCGGTGCTGCATGTAAACTGATCATTGAACCCGAATTCGGGAGCCATATTCTTCTTACCCCCACCCATGATTACCAACTTGCGTATGACAGCAGCCTTTCGGGTGACACACTGCAGTCGAATTTGTGGAACAATCAGCTCTTTCATTTCAAACGGCTTTATAAACAGCAGGCACATGCAGGCAAATACCAGGCACTTTTAAACGATCTTGACAAAAACAAGCAGATAGTTACAGTAAATGAAAAACAGGCTTATGTAAAGAAAGGAAGCGAACTTTATTTCATGGATGAAAATACCGGCCAGATCCAGCGGCTGGCCCACATGAATAATCTTCGATGCAGGCTTATGTTCAGCGTTGATAGCCTCTTTTTTTATATTGATGAGGCTAACAAGGTACATGCATTTAAAAACGGGCTATTACAGCCCAATATCGTAGCCTCACAAAAACTTAACCAACTACTGCAACAACCTGGTGCTATAGACAAAACGGAATTTGTATTGAGAGATTCAAGGCATACTTTCCTGCAGGGTAAAGGTTCCATAATGATGCTTGTTGTAGAAAACAACCAATTGCATTATCATACGATAGTTTCGAATATTCCAAATAAAGATATCAGTTGTATTATTTACAATGAACCCGGAAAAATTTTATATCTCGGAACCACAACCAACGGCCTGTACATTTTAAAAAAACATGATTTCAAGGTTCTTACTTTCGACAATACCCGTGCTGACATAAATTGCCTGTATGCCCAGGTAGAATTGGACAATGGCAAAATACTTACAAGTTCGGGCATCCTCACGAACGATAAAAAGAACAACCGTGCTTTTTCCAAACCCTTCGACAATTATGCTATCCTGAAAGCGCATGACGGGTGGTTGTGGTATTCATCTAACCACTGGCTTATGAGATCTGATCCAACGTTTCAGATTAACACCCGGGTAAAGAACATAGGCGAACTGCTGACGGGCATCCTGGAAACCGATAAGAAAGAAATTATTTACAGCACACTTTCGCAGGTAATTATGCTATCAGGCAATGAAGAAATTGTATTGGTGGCTCACTCCGGGCTATTAAAGGGAGCTGTCATTTCAGCCCTCGGATACCTGGGTAAAAATATTATCTGGATAGGCACTAATAAGGGATTGTACAGGTATAATATTACTAACCGGACCCTTATGAAAGAAAACGAACTTTCAAATGCCAATGTAAGAATGATCTATACAGCCAGAGACAGCAGTATTTGGATAGGCACCTACCATGACGGGTTTTATAAATACCACAAACAGCATTTCATAAGGATGCCGCAGGATGCCCAAAACAGATTGTCGGGCGTTCATACTTTTATGGAAGACAAAAAAGGATATTTCTGGATAGCAACCAACAAGGGACTTTTTACAGTGAACAAAAAAGAACTGGATAACGTCTCCAATGGCCAAAAAGATGCTGTGTTTTATTATTATATCGACAAATCATCAGGCTTCAGAACCAATGAATTTAACGGCGGCTGCACACCCTGCGGCATTGTAACGGAAAACAGGCTTTTCTCATTGCCATCGATGGATGGACTGGTTCAGTTTAATCCCGACAGCGTTTATCTGGCGCCCATTGACAAGCCTGTATTTGTTGACTATATTACAGTAAATAGCAAACCGGTGCAACCGGACACTATACTACGTATTGCACCACCGTTTCAACAAATGGCAATAGGCTTTTCTTCACCCTATTTCGGCAACCCGGCCAACCTGCACCTGGAATATTCGATACCGGAGGTAGACAAACAATGGTACAGGTTGGCCGACGATCATACACTCGTTCTTACCGGGCTTGCCAAAGGAGCGTATACCCTGCTGGTTAGAAAACAGGTCAACTACCGGCAGTATATTTATAAAACAATCCATTTTACCATTATTCCCAGGTGGCACGAAACAACCTTGTTCAGGCTGCTGGCCGTTTTCCTGGGCATCGGATTATTAGTTACCTACTTCCTTACCCGCTATGACAGGCAAAGAAAAAGATCGATTTACCTGGAACAAAAAGTGTTTGAAAGAACTCATGAATTATCGTTAACGGTAAAAGAACTGGAGCGATCAAACGAAAGCCTTAATATTACAAAGCAGAACCTGTCTGAAAGCAACCGTGTTAAAGAAAAAATGCTCTCGATCATCCTGCACGACCTGCGGTCTCCGTTGAAATTTCTTCACATGCTGGCCACCAGGCTGGAACAGGATCACAGCACTATTACCCCGGAAGAACATAGCCCGCTTTTATCGCAGTTTCGCCAGGCAACAAGTGATCTGTATGTTTTTATACAGGATTTCCTGGTATGGACGAATTCCCAGAAACAGGGCGTAATGATAAAAAAGGAAACCATTGTGCTGCGCGAGACGGTAAATGATATTCTTTCCCTGTACAAAGTGGGTTCCCAGATCAAGAATAATATCATTACAAACAATGTCCCCGAACACATCCGGATCACTACAGATGTGAACATCCTGAAACTCATCATTAGAAACTTAATCGATAATGCCAATAAGTATTGTACTAACGGAAAGATAATGATCGATGTACTGGAAACCGGTACACATTTATCACTTACGATCAGTGATACCGGCCGGAAGATGGAGCGGTCATTGATGGAAAAGATCCTGAACAATGCATATACCCAAACAGACATCAGCCATGGGTTTGGCTTCAAGGTCATAAACGAATTATTAGTGAAGATCGATGGCAGGCTCCAGATCGATCTTACCGATGCTGAGCCAGGTAACCGCATAAGCATCCTGTTCAAAAAAGAAAGTTTATAGATCAAATAAAGTAGCCGGATATATAAATTGAAAAGTAATTAATCGATCCCCTGTTTTATTTAAAACTTAATGCAACACATGAAAAAATTTTTAATTGCCGACGATCACTTCATTGTAAGAAGCGGAATTAAATTAATTCTGAAGGAGGAC
The DNA here is from genome assembly GCF_004834005.1 of Niastella caeni. GTDB lineage: Bacteria > Bacteroidota > Bacteroidia > Chitinophagales > Chitinophagaceae > Niastella > Niastella caeni. The sequence continues at coordinate 478,223 of NZ_STFF01000002.1, read as the reverse complement.
TTTATAAATGCAACCGTAGATGAATGTAGCGATGGTTCGGGTGTATGGGAAATGATGGAAAAAGAGTTGTACGACCTGGTCATAATGGATATCCATATGCCCGAAACAGATTCAGTTAACCTGCTAAAAAACATTTTCAGCATGCATCCGGCGCAAAAAATATTAATATTTACCATGAGTGATGAAGAGATATACGCCAAAAAATACCTTCAGTTAGGCGTAAAAGGGTTTATAAATAAAGACACCGACGCTACAGAAATACGAAAAGCCATTGATCTCGTTTTGAATAATAAAAGATACCTCAGTTCAAACCTGCAAAATATTCTTACAAAGGAAGCCATTGAAGGTAAAACCAGCAATCCTTTTGATTTGCTTTCCTCCAGGGAACTTGAAGTAGTTACCCATCTTGTAGCAGGCAAAAATATTTCGGAGATTGCCACTATGCTATCCGTTCACACGTCTACCATAGGTACGCACAAAGCCAGGATACTTCATAAGTTAGGTGTTAGCAATATTGTGGAACTGATTAATCTTATCAGAACATTTAATGTAGTACAACAAAGCTGATTATACTGCCTGTTGGCAATAAACCCTGGCCAATAAGTTATTGACCAGGGAAACGCTGATTGATAGCTACCGGTCATAATTTGTAGCACACGATTTCCAGCGGCGAGGGCTTGTAATAAACGTGATTATAAAGTGCGTCGAGATCGTATTCAGGTTCTTTATCGTTCCTGATATCGATTGAATTCATAAGACTTCCGTCATTTTTGCTTACCTGGATCAATTGATTGCCCTTTTTTTCCTGAACCGTCATCATCATAACATAAGAAGGAGTATTTTTAGAAGCTTTGTAACGGGCGCTGAACTGTTGAAAAGCTTCTCCGGAATAAGCAAAACTGGTTTGTCCCAACTTGTTAAGTCCCTGTGCTATTTGTTGCTCAACACCTTTTACAGCGGGTTCATTTGATGATGACGCTGCCTGTTCAAATGCGGCAGAATACATAGACGCCGCTACGCCGGTATAAGCTGCTCTGACAGACGCGGCCACAAGTAACACCCGCGTTAATGCGTTCTCCCTGGGAGCTGCATAGTATTTCACAAATTTAGTTGTTCCGTCAAAACCTATTTTAAGGATGTTTTGCTCCGAGCGAAGGATCAACCCATCGGAAACTTTTTCAATTTCGCCGGGCTGTTCTTTTCCCTGGAATCCGATTTTTGCAGTATTCAATGACTGGTAGATACCTGCTGATTTATCTACTTTAAAAACAATCCCTTCCCTGTTTGAAAAAACATACAGGGCTTTTTCATCGTGTGCTATTGGTAATGTTCTTCCTTTTTCAGACATAAGTGACGACCCGTCAACTTCAATGGATTTATCCCAAACGATGTTCCCCGTATTCATATCAAGGATGTTAACTTCACGGGTTGTTACAAACAACAGTCCTTTGGGCACGATCATGGAACTAACCAGATCTCCTTTAAGTTTTACCGGCTTCTCAAATTTTAATTTGCCTGCTACCGGATCTACAACATTAAGGTAATATTCTTCTGATTTGCTGTTCCATACATTATCGTAAGTAGTAGCTATAAGTATCCCATTCAACGTGTTAATGTAACTTATTACACTGCCCTGGGCTTTTATGCCTTTACCTTTATTTCCCCACATAGTAACCCCTGTTTCATAATTGATCAGGTTTATCGTTGGTTTCTTATCAGAAAAAGGACAAATCATAATACCATTCTCCTGCATAACAACCAGGCCGAGATGATCGTTCTCTTTGGCCGGCTTGCTCCACAGGGGGGCTCCGGTATTGCTGTTGAAGGCATAATATACGTTGGAGGTATACGTTTGTTGTCGATTCTCACCGCCGGTAGTACTTGTAAAACCAAAACCGGATGCTGTTTCCACTTCTGTGGCCACATAAGTGATCCCCTTTTTATACGGTGAAAAATAAACAGCGGCCTTAATGGCCGTTTGTATCTGGCTTTTCCAAACCACCTCCCCTGTTTCAGACCTCAGCTTGATAACATAGCCCGGATGGGTAACTATAATATGTTGGTGATCCACTTCAACCGGTTCACCGATGAGTTGTTTTATATTGTTTACCTGTTGGCTAAGGGCCTGCAATTTTCCTATAAACCCTTTGGCGCCTGAGTCATTGCCTTTAAAAAGATCTTCGTTTACCCACAATTGCCTGCCTGATTCAATGTCGTACATGTACAAAGTGGCAACCATATTTTTCAGATCGCCAGGTTTCACCCCTATTACCAACAACCGTTTCGACATTGGCATTACATGCTTACTCAATACTCCTAAATTTTCTTTTTGCGAGTCGAATAACACTTTTCCACTGCTTACTTCAACCAGCGATTGAATGGGCAGGGAAGAACCGGGTTCCTTTCTGTAAGTAACTGCCAAAAGACCGGTACCTTCAACTTCCGTTATCATTGATCTATCAATGCCGGCTAAAGAGGCATTCTTCCAGATAACGTTTCCGTTCGATGGACTGATACCATAAAGGCCATCCGCGGAACAGGCAACTATATATCCCAGCGAGTGTACATGTTGCCAGATAACAGTGGTATTAAATTTTACGGTCCATGCGGGCTGTAACTTTGATTGGCCGATACAAGTAGATTGAAAGAATAAAAACGCAAAAACCACCAGGGTACGGAAAAACATTTTCATTAAACTGCTTTTTGATTGAGATTTTTTATTGGGGTCATATTGTATGAGCTCCCGGTTTTAATAAAAGATACCGAAGTCTGTCTGAAAGTACATTTTGTAATATCTCAATTATACAAGGTTATTCGAGGTTGCCTGACAAAAACTGGTTGAAGTTTACCTTGTTGGTATCGAAAGTAAATATGCCACTTACTTTGTAGTAATTTTTTGGGTCAGTGATGTACCGGTAAGCATATTTAGCAAAAGATAGTTTTGTTTCTTCAAAATTGAACATCTTGCAAATCTCCATTACCTGCATTGTGGAAAGACTATTGGATGAAGCAATATTTTTTGCCGTGGACAGCTTTGAATCTTCAAAATTTGCGGCAGCAATGCTTTTTTTGGCATCAATAAAATCAGGGTCCCGCATTGGGTAAACTTTGTTTCCTGTACCTGATGAACCGTTATATGTACGTTCAGATATAGGTCCACTCACTGTACTGGTATTGGTAATAGTAGTTGTTTCCGTGTACAATGGAGCACTAACCGTTACGTTCACGCCCCCCGCATTCATACTAATTGTGCCAACAGGTGGGCTCGTAACGGTAGAAGTCACCACGATGTCCGGGGCAACAACAGGCTGACCAAAACGATGAACATACAATCCGGCAGGAGGTATGAAGCCCTGCTGCGAGGGCACCGAGGAATAGTAATTAAGCTGAGGTTTGCCGCTTTTGGTTATTCCAATGCGGTAAGTTACATCAGACATAATTCCGTCGGGCCCCGCAATCATAAGGTTCTGCCTGGCAATATTCCCAAGCATCGAATCCTGAAAGATGATCCGCACATTATAATAAGGCTGTAATAACTCTTCAACCCTGATGTTTGACTGGGCAACCTCATTTTGCCTTTCACCATTAATTATAAGAAAAAAACGATGGCCATCCTCTGAAAAAATAGTCAAATTACCAATAGGTTGAGGTTGAGCTTGGGCTTGCAGCCACATTATGGAAAATAAAAATACTTTGACAGTAAAAATGATTTTCTTCATATGGGTAACTTTTGGGTATTTTAAAAAATACAGGTTCGTCTATTATATCAGAATATTTCCCCTTGTTAAAGGTGGCCCAAAGTCATCATGTCATTTGTAATTAATTGCGCAGATATCATTAGAAAATTTACTACAGCAGATTATTAACCATTTTTAATTTTCATCGCCTGGCAGGGCAGATCAATAATTCAATATTTTTTTAAGGGCGGTCCACCTTAGAAAACCGCCCATACTGTTTATTCCTGTGTTATCTTTCCAATCCAGCCAAGGTGTGTATGCTTAAAATTGTCTATATGCTTTAAGCCGAAACCGAACATCCGGTCTAACGAGCTATGCCCCAGCACAATCAGGCCGGCAAAAATGACCCGGTTATCCTGCATGATATAGCCGCCCACGATTAAAGCAATGCCAACTGTTTGATGATGCGCCAGGTTATATATATATGCGCCCCAACGGCTGTTGATCATATAACCGATGATACTGATGTCGGGAACCAACAGGAACAGTATAAAAACAAGGGGACTAAATCCAATTTCCCAGGAAAAATAAAAGGCAGCGGCCAGTTTTGCGGCTTCTTCAAGCCGGATAATATATTTCATAAATACAATTATTTTGAAAATCTGTAACCAATGTGGATCGTTGGGAAAAATGTCGTTTTGTTTTCTTTAAAGGGTGCTGCCGAAATCTTTACTTCATCATAAATGAAACTGTAGCCAATGCCAGCCCAGGGATTTATATACAACCCTTTTAAAAGTCCTTCCCTTTTTATAAAAGGAAAATAACGGTAACCAGCATGAATGCCCAGGCTGTAACTATGCCCGGTATCACCTTCCCCGGTTTTGTTGAACGTAGCCCGGGTTGAAGCATAGCCACCATCAAGACCGGCATAGAAACCCTGCACATCTTTAAAAAGATAGTTTACCTTTAAACCTATCCCCTGGGTTTTAACTTTAAATCCTTCATTGCCATGGGCAAACTCCGGTTGTTCAATGCCAAAAACACCCAGATCGAACCGCAAATGGTTGCGCTGGTAAATACCATGTAAAGAATAGCCATTGAGCATATAAGCGATAGGATCTACTTCTACTTCAAAAGCATGTTTGGAGGTGGTAGTTTGTGCCAACAGTTGACTCACAAAGAAAATAAGGCCGATAAGGATCACTGATTTTTTCATACTTGCGTTTTTAAGTTTATGGCTCAAAATTCAACTGAAAAAAATCGGATCTCGACATTCCTGCGATGCGCGAACGTCTTCTTTTCGAAAGTCGGACGTTTCTAACTCTTTAATTTTCTGTATTCAGAAGGAGTTGTGCCGGTTATCTTTTTAAAGGCATTGTTGAAGGAAGACTTTGAATTGAATCCACAATCCATGGATATGGCCAGCACCGAAAAATGATTGTAAGCAGGGTCTGCCAACCGCTTTTTGACCTCGTTTACCCGGAACTGGTTAATAAGATCAAAAAAGGAAACCTCGTAATGCCGGTTAATGATTTCTGATACCTGGTAAGCCGGAATGCCCAGGTTCTCGCTGAGGTGATTCAATGAAAGTTCGGGGTTTAAATAAACCTGCTGTTCCAGTAATATCGCCCCCAGCTTATCAGCATATTTCCGGAATTGTTCTTCAGACAGGTAATAATTCAGGCGTTTCCGTTCGGTGGGTTCCTGGCGGTTGGGAACAGCTTCCGCTTTGGGCAAAACGGCGGGTGAAATGCCAGGGTGGTTCCAGTTAACGTACGCCAATGAATAAATGAGCAGGCCCACAGACAATCCGGCTATATTATTTACTACAACAAAATCCATGGGATGAACCAGGCTAACGATACAGATCACAAAACAGATAGCGATGATGATAGCATAAAATTTTAGAATATGTATCGACTGGTGGAGTTTGAATTTATTGAGATCGGAAAAGGATTGTTTTAATTTTTGCTGTAATGAATGTATTTGTCTGTATGCAAAAAAGATATATAGGCTTACATGAAAGAGGCGGATAACCTGACCCCACATGTTAGAAACTTTTTTATTGACCTGTGCTTCAATGAGCGCTATTTTTTCGGCCGGGGGCAACATATAAAACGGGAAAAGAAAAGCCGTATAAATTACAAACGGCAGGAAATGCAGATAGAAATACCGCGGTGGTTTCCCTTCAGAAAGTACAAAAATATAAATGTACAATAGTGGGCCAAAAAGTAAAGCTAATGGTTCACTAACACGGATAAGATACGGAAGCTGCCGGTAATACCCGGTAATGCCCAAAACCGGCCCCAGAATGGATAGGGAAACTATCAGAACAAGGAGTGCCAGGTAGCGATATTCGAGTTGATCACCTTTTTTATTGATGAGCAAATAAGCCAGGAAAATTCCCTGAAGGGCAGCGGCAAAATTAAAAACACCCAATAAAATCATGGTTGCAAAAATAGGGAACAAGGAGGCGGTAACTGTAAAGTTGCATAAAACTAAAAAAGGACCGCTTTTTAGCGATCCTTGATTGTGAGGTTCCGACCAGATTCGTTAAACCCCTATTTTTAATTGAAAATCAGGTGTCGCATTTTTTAGTCGAGCAATGGTCGATTAAAATGGGCTAATTATCGGTGCAATCCGGCTAACCCAATTGGTAGATCATTATGCCAACATTATTGGAACCCTGGCTGAAAAACCCATTCTCATCGGTCATTCAATGGGAGGTTTGATCGTTCAGCTATTGTTGCAAAAAGGGCTGGGTGCCGCAGCAACCCCCTTTCTAACCATATCATTCCCGTTTAACAGTTTTTTTTAAACGTCGTCGCTTAGTTTGTAATAATATCTACCTCAGCATAGCCTGTGTCATCAGTGCCCTGCGTATTGTTCAATGCCCGGAATTTGATATAACGGATTTTTTCCGTCGCAAACCTTTTAGTTTGCCACAACGGGTTGTTTTTGATGTTGGAGAATTCCCCTTGCTGTACCAGTTTCCATTCTGTATTATCCACTGAAACATAAAACTGATAATTAGTAATGATGCCGGGATTCCACATGTCTGAATCAGGCAGGTACCTGAAACCGCATACATTTTCCTCCCTGCCCAAATCAATTACCAGGTCAACAGGCATTTTTTTATCACCCGCCTGATGCCATGCAGTGGCCGGGTTGCCATCAATGATCGCGTATGCCTTTTGATCTTCCAATCCGACAATTTTCCAATCCTTCCGGGGAATGTCGAATTTTTCGTAAGCAACCGGGCTGCTTTTCCCGGAAGTTTGATCATAGGCTATTGCCTTTATTTCCAGTTTCCCTTGTGTTTGAAAAGGGCCTTTATATTTTTTTGATTTCGGGGTAGGCAGGCTTCCGTCCGAAGTGTAGTAAACAACCGATTCTGAATCAACAGGTGTTATGCTCATTTCACCGGATTGATCTCTGATGATGGCGGGAGCTGTTAGTAGTTGCGGCGCATTATAAATACCGATATTGGAAATTACGGGACAGGCTTTTGAGCCGGTAATATTGAAACGAACTTTTGTTGCCTTTACTCCCGGGAAGCGAAGTATGCGTTTATAACCGATAGTGGTAGCTTTTGCCAGTTCTTTCCAACTTCCGTCAACAAGGGCTTCAACTGTAAATGATTTCACCCGTTGCCCCAAACGAATATATTCCTGTACCAGGAAACAGTTGAAAGTGGTTGGTTTGTTAAAATCGAAGATCAGCGAAGCGTTAGTTACATTTTCGTCGGTAGTCCAATAGCTGTTTTTATTGCCGTCTATCGTCTTAGCTGCATCAAACTCTTTTGAATTTCCCCGAACGTTCGAAGCTGTTGCTTTTGCGTTTGCAGTAAGATCCACAGCAAACGCGTTCCTTACTGCACTGGCAAATGCAAGCGCTGCTTTTTCATCGTTTTCATGGATCAGGCCTCTTGTATCGATCGGAAAGTTAAGTAACAATGAACCGTTACGCCCGACAGAATTGTAGTAAGTGTTCATCAATTGCGGCACTGTTTTCACCCTGGTGTTTTCACCGGGGTGGTAAAACCATTCCGGCCTGATGGATGTATTTACCTCGGCAGGCACCCAGGAATCGCCGTTTTCCAAACCATAATGGAGCATGTTCCATGAAACTTCCCCTTTGGCATTTAGTAAACTCCAGTTCGTTTCGCCAACAAAGCCCGCTTCGGTTCCCACCCAGCGAAGGTCTCCCCTGTCGCCACCGTCGTTCCATATCACGATATTGGGTTGCAACCTGCGTATCAACTTATAGGTATTCGACCAGTCGTAATAGGTAGTGCGGTCTATTTTCCGGTTTTCATTAGCGCCGCCATAATATCCTGTACCGCCATTTGCGCCATCAAACCATATTTCAAAAACGGGTCCGTAGTTAGTAAGAAGCTCTGTAAGCTGGTTGCGGAAATAAGTGATGTATTCCGGTTTGCCATAGTCAGGATGGTTCCTGTCCCATGGCGACAAATAAACCCCTAATTTCAAACCAAATTCTTTACAGGCATTGGCCATTTCGCGCACCACATCGCCTTTGCCATTTTTCCAGGGAGCGTTCTTAACAGAGTATTCTGTATATTTCGAAGGCCAAAGACAAAAACCACTATGGTGCTTTGCCGTCAATATCACCCCTTTCATACCTGCCTGTTTGCAAATGCGCGCCCATTGACGGCAATCCAATTTTTGGGGATTGAATAGTTTGATATCTTCATTTCCATATCCCCACGATTGATCAGTATAAGTGTTCAATGAGAAATGAACAAATGCATAGTATTCCATTTCCTGCCATCTCATCTGATTCTCCGTTGGAACAGGACCATAAGGCTTAGGCGCCTCAGGCTGCGCAAAAGCAGCGTTCATTAAAAAGGAGGAAAACAGGAGTCCGCTGAAAAGATTTTTTAACATAATACTTTATTTTACTGCTTTCAATTCACACCCTTAAATATCATTGCAAGATCGGGATCCTGCCCGACTTTAGATCTTTTATGTCTGAACTGGTCCCATAAAAAAATTCATATTCCCCGGGAGCGATCGCCATTTTCCGCAGGCTCGCATCATAAAATTCAAATGAAGAAGGCGTGAGCTCAATGGCAACCTGTTGCGTTTTTCCTGCCGGTATTTGTACACGCATAAATCCTCTTAATGTTTTTAACGGGCCTTCATTATCGTTCACTTTGCGAACATAAACCTGCACCACCTCAGCCCCATCGCGCTTACCTGTATTAGTTACAGGTATCGTCAACAGAAGGGCTTCCCCCGCTTTAATGGAGGTTTTATTTACCTTTGCCTCGCCAATTTTAAAGGTTGTGTAACTCAACCCGTAGCCGAAGGGAAAAAGGGCATCGTTCATGAACCGGTAGGTCCTTCCTTTCATGGAATAATCTTCAAAATCGCCCAACCGTTCCGAATTTTTATAGAATGTAACAGGTAGTTTACCCGAAGGATTATAATCGCCGAACAGCACATCTGCAACGGCCTGTCCGCCCGATTGCCCGCCGTACCAGGCTTGTAATATGGCGTCACAAGTTTCAATTTCGGGCATCAATGCAATAGCAGAACCGGAGCAATTAACGAATACTATTTTTTTGCCTGCTTTTTTCAACGCCTGCAAACATTTGCGCTGCGATTCGGGCAGTTCAATATTGGTTCGGTCGCCCCCTTTAAAACCGTGGAATTCTACAGGCATTTCCTCTCCTTCCAGGTTTGGTGAAATTCCACCAACCAAAATCACTACATCTATTCCTTTCAGTTTGTTTATCAATTCGCCATAATTAACCGGCATCTCCCTGCCAATATTTAATTTAAGGCTTGCGTCCATCCCCTCGTAAATCGCTGAAAATTTAACCTCGATCCTGTAGTCTTTTCCTTTTTCCACCTTATACGGAAGCCTGATTGGCGCTAATTGCCATACTTCTTTTGAAAACAACGTATCGTTGTTTACTATCACATCGCATTTTCCGCCAAATTCCAATCTTATAACTATTTCCTCCGATTCACCGGCACGGTAAACCGTTTCATATTTTGCGGAAAAGTTTTTAAGATTTACCCCACGGCTGAATTGGGTTTGACCTGCAGTAGTTAATTGTATAGGACTTACCATCTGTTCCTGTGCCACGGCATCTCCCTTAAACGCTGTGTTATTCCAATAAGTAGCCTTCATCCCCGCTTTTCCATCAAAGGAGCAGTTCCCGAAAAGGCTTTGGGTAATCATGTCTTCAATCAAATCGCAGCCTTTATCGTAAAATATTTTATCTGCAGGCAATTTTGTTTTAACACCCTCCAAAATTGTAGTGATACCTGACGGGAAACCATTGTAATTGCCCAACAGCATAGATTCATCATCGGCATTTGGTCCTATTACTGCAATTTTTTTTACTGATTTTGACAATGGAAGGATGTTGTTTTTATTTTGAAGCAGCGTCATCGACTCCCGGGCCATTGTAAGCGCCAGTTCCCGATGCTCTTTTGAATCAATGACCGACATAGGGATCTTTGACCATGGCACCAATGAATCATTATCCATTTCACCCAGGTCGAAACGTGCTGCCAACACCCTCGCCAAACGTTCATCTATTTCCTTTTCATTGATCAATCCTTTATCAACAGCCTGCGGCAATTTATTGTATGCATACCCCCAACCACACTCTACATCGGTACCAGACAGAACAGCTTTAGCGGCTGCATGCACATCATCTGACGAAACTTTATGATTAGTATGAAAATCAGCAATAGCGCCACAATCGGAAACAACAAGGTATTTGAACCCCCAGTCGTTGCGAAGTATCTTTTGCAACAAGCGTGTACTGCCGCAACAGGGTTCATCATCCAACCGCTGATAAGCACACATCACTTCCCGCACATCGGCTTGCTGAACCAGGGCTTTGAACGCCGGCAAATAAGTTTCCCACAGATCACGCTGACTAACGTTGTTCAGGTTCAATGTATGTCTGCTCCACTCAGGGCCGGAGTGTACTGCAAAATGTTTGGCGCATGCCAATAGTTTTTTATACTTTGAACCGGCAGGTCCCTGAAGTCCATTTACAACAGCAACTCCTATACGAGTGGTCAGGTAAGGGTCCTCTCCATAGGTCTCCTGTCCACGGCCCCAGCGCGGGTCCCTGAATATGTTTATGTTTGGTGTCCAGACAGACAGGCTCATAAATCGGCTATTTTCCTTCCCGGTCCTTTGAGCCTCGTGGTATTTAGCACGAAATTCATCGGAAACCGCATCGAAGACCTGGTGAACCAGTTGATCGTCAAATGACGCGGCCATCCCAATAGATTGAGGAAAAACAGATACGTTATAGCCATATCTGATGCCGTGCAATCCTTCGCTCCACCAGTTGAATTTCTTAATGCCCAAACGGGGAATAGGCTCCGAGATATCGCACATCAATGTCGCCTTTTCTTCAGGCGTTAAGCGGGAGATTAAATCCCGGGCCCTTTCTTCCGAACTTAAATCCGGGTTTTGAAATGGATATTGCGCTGCCAGGAAATCATTAAAAACTAAAGCAAATAAAAAGCTCAGCACAAGCAGAAATCTTTTCATATACAGCAATTCTTTGGCCTTATGAATATTGTAAATCTATTGCAGTATTGATAAAAACAGGGTACCGAATTGGTGCAAACTACGGCCCAAAATGATACAGGCAATTGATTTAAAAAGTTTTTCAATATGCGCACTAACAACTGTGGCGTTTTAGTATTGGAAGCCATGGAAGCTCTCCCACGACAATTACAATTTTATGTGCAGCTTTAATTCTTTCTGGTTACGGAAAAGCACAACATCAGTTTCTGTGCCGATGACCGACCTACGGGCATCCAATAAGTCATGCAGTTTGTTTACCTGCCTGTTATTGAATGAAAGGATCACGTCATTCGGTTGCAAAAATCCGGCGGCTGTTGATCCTGCCGTAACTTCAATCACCAATACGCCCCTCGTATCGTCCATTCCGGTGGCCGAGCGTTCGCCCTGTGTAGCCAGGTCTTTTACTTTGGCCCCTATAAAATCGATGATCTCTTCGTTAGCTGCTTTTCCGGATATAATAATTGATGGTAACAGCACATTTTTGGCTAAAACTTTCAAGGCTGGTGAAACAACGCCAAAACTATCCATTGCAAAATTTTTAAATCCAACAGAAAAAGCTACCGAGCCTTCTCTCAGGCGGAAATCTCCCTGCTGTGGATCTACAAAGATCAATGTTCCGCAAACCGAATTACTATCTGTGCCTCTGCCCTGTGCCGCTTTAAGTGAAGCAGAATCCGGAAAAACATTATGATCAGTTGAACGCCCCCATGTTGTAATGTTAATGGGCATGTACCCGTTTGAAACAATATTATGGCGAAATACATCTTTGCTGTTCCTGAACCACACATGCGGATGAAAGGTATTATTGATCATAATATTATTTTCAACCAACCGGTTCACCCCTTCGCGAAGTTTTATTCCACCATTCAAACATAGATTATTGTAGATCCTGTAATTGCCTGAACCATCATCGAGATCAATGTCCCAGCCGTGATCGCAACGGAAACGGTTATTTCGGATAGTAATAGGCTTAACAACATCGAGCATGGTAAGATCGAAGTTTGTTTCAACAATAGAATCAAGGACCCTCTTATCGGGATGCCAGTAGCGGTCGCGCCCCCATGAGTTAAACGATCCATGGTCGCCGCTTTCCTTTACCGTATTAAACACATCGTTGAATTCAATAACATGTCCGCCCCAGGTTCCTTCATTCACATTTATTCCGGCACGCGGCACATCGTAGATGGTATTATGACTTACACGAATATCCTGGCACATGGATAACTGAACTCCGGCAGATTGCTTTTCGGTCAATCCCAGATCGTACATAAGATTGTCGAATACCAGGCAATTTGCAGGATAATTATTTGTTTTTGGGCCGGGGGTTCGGTCAATTTGTGCCAATGGCACGAATTGATTATACTCGAAGCTGGGGGAACGCACTGCATTTGGATCACCAACAAAACAAAAAGCACTGGCGCCGATCTTTGCAATCAAACATCCGGATACTTTACAATCCCGGTTGTAGTTATTGAAGAAGATGGCATTGCCTCCCAGATTGTCGAGTGTGCAATTTTTAACGGAACAATTTATGCCCCCGTTGAACAACACGGCGCCACCGCGGTAAATGGTCCAGTCGCTGCGAAGTAATGGTTCTTTATTTTGCATGAAGGTGCGAAGCGTTTGGGTAAGCCGTACCCCTTCGACAGCAATATTTCTTACGGGGTTTGTTTCGGTACCTTTAAATTCAAGCAGGTGGGCTATCTGCGGCGTTTCGAATTTTGCCCTGTTTATATCCAGTCCTTCAGGCGGATAATAATAAAGTGTTTTTGTTTTTTTATCATAAAACCACTCGTTCGCCGTATCCAGTTCCTCGAAAACATTTTCAACAAAGCGGTATTTGTCGTGCATGCTTATGCGCCGGTTGTTTTGCCATCCGCCTTCAAGCGCCAAATCGCCTTTGATGTTTTTTCCTGTGATAACATAATGAAAGTCGCCCCATTCAGAACGATGCAATGCGTGCACATAGCCTCCGGCCGGCGATTGCCATTTGGCGGCCCTTTCTGAGGAAATTGCATCTGCAGCCGTACCTCCTAAAAAACGGGCAGCCGGATCGAAGTTCGGATACCTCGCCATTCGTTGTAATTCACCATTAACAAACAACTGATCGAAGATCAGATCCTGTTTTACTGTAGCCTTCCATATTCCTTTCTTATATTCTTTCCATTTTACATGTAAAACAACTGCTCCGCTGATGGTGGCTTTCTGATTGTTGAAACCGGTTAAAGTCAGTACTTCATTTTCTTTTCCGGAATCCTTTGCGGTGAAAACAACAGGATGTTTTAAATAATAGGTTCCTTCCAACAGATATACCACTATTGGCCCTGATGTTTTTTGCCCTACTGCCAACGCCTTGTGTATTGAAGCAAATGGTTTGGTTTGCGTTCCCGGATTTGCATCATTACCTTTTGGAGAAACATAAAATTTAGTTTGAGCCAATAATGCAACCGGCCACAGCAATGCAAATGCTACAATTAATCTCTTAATGATATGCATAAAATTGAAACCTCCTGTGTACACACATTATTAATACCCGGCCGTTATAGTGATCTGAGTTTCTTTAAGATCTTCAGAAACGGCTTTTAATCTTATTTCCCCTGCTTCTTTTTGTGATTGAACAAGCACCAGGCAATATCCGTTGAATGCCTTACGCTGGCTGGCTTTATCCGGTTCATGACTGCCGGGATTGCCATTACCTGTGCCTATGATCGTTCCAGGGCCTTCAATCGAAAATTTCACCAGGTTATCAGCGGTGGGTACCACCCTGCCCTTTCCGTCTTTAATTGCCACTCTTATAACAGCAACATCACAACCATCGGCTTTCAGTTTATAAGTGTCGCTGTTCAAATTTATTTGTGCGGGTGCTGTGGTCGTTTCTACAATGCCGGTAGTAACTACCTTACCTTTTTTATATCCACGGGCTTCGAGTTTGCCGGGTTTATAAATCAGTTTCCAAATTAATTTTGTGTAAGGCACAGCTTTTTGTTTTCCAATACTTTTCCCATTTAATAACAATTCTATTTCTTCGCAGTTGCTGTAACAGTGTACCTGAATGCTATCTCCTTCTTTTCCGGGCCAGTTCCAATGCGGAAAAATATGCACGACGGGTGTGTTTGTCCATGCTGCTTTATAAGCATAATATCCATCTTTAGGAAAACCGCAAATATCCATAAAACCGAAATGAGAGGTTACACTGGGCCACTGGTAAGGTGTAGGTTCGCCCCTGTAGTCGAAGCTGGTCCATACAAACGTGCCGCCGAGATAAGGATATTTAACGATGTCGGCCCAATCTTCGCCGGGAAATGGCCCCCAGCCGGGTTCCCATTTACTCAGGTTGGAAACATAGGCTTTTTCCCAATTGTTGGCATATTCGCCGCGGGTAGAGATGAAACTTGTTGACTCGGTGCAAAACAGTACACGTTCAGGATATTTTTCTTTATCCTTTACGTAAGCCAACTGTTTATCGCCATAATTATATCCCACCACATCCAGCACATCACTGTATCCGCCGTCATTGCGGCCATGATTCATAGCGGCGGTCGCTTTTCGGGTTGGATCAATCTTATGAGTGGTTGCAACCATTGTTTCAAGTATTCTTGTCCCCTGCACTGTTCCCTGTATCCATTCTTCATTCTCCATGCTCCACATAAAAATGCAAGGATGATTGCGGTCCCTGTATAACATGGTGGTAAGGTCCTTTATTCCCTCTTCACTACTTGACAGAAAACGGTTTTCGTCCAAAACCAGCAATCCCATGCTGTCGCACATATTCAATAATTCCGGTGTGGGCAGATGATGTGAACAGCGGTAAGCATTGCTGCCAACTTCTTTCAGCAATTTCAATTTGTACCAGTTTATTTTATCCGGAAGCGCTACACCGATGCCTGCAAAATCCTGGTGATTGCAGGTGCCTTTTACAGGGTACAATTTTCCATTCAGGAATACGCCGTTCTTGTTTACATCTATCGTTCTTACACCAAAGGTTGTTTCATAGGTATCAACAATATTGCTGTTGTCGACCACTTCAGTCAAAACTTTATAAAGGTTGGGCGTTTCAGGCGACCAAAGCAATGGGTTTTTGATCTGGCCTTTTTGAGCTATTTCCATCTGACTATACGCCGGTAACGAGTCTGAAGCAATTTTTGTATCAATTACAACCCCATTGCTGTTAACTATCTTTGAAACGAGTGTGATCTTTTTTGTTTCCCTGTATTCATTTTTCAACGTGGTGCTTATGCTTACGGCGGCTTCAGCATCCGACACCTGCGGTGTAGTAATATACGTTCCAAAGCGGTGTACATGAAGCCTGTTTGTTTTAATGAGCCATACATGCCTGTAAATACCAGCGCCTTCATACCACCAGCCTTCATACTCGCTTGCATCTGCTTTTACAAGAATTACATTTTTACCTTCATTACCATACCGCAAAACATCGGTAAGGTCATAGTTTGATGGCGTATAACCGCTCAGGTGGTTACCCATAAGATGTCCATTCACCCAAACCGTGCTGTTCCTGAAAATTCCGTCAAATTCGATCGAGATCTTTTTACCCTTATCTGTTTCGGGTATTTCAAACTCCTTTCTGTAAAAACCTGTTCCGGTTGGTAAATATCCGCTTACCGCCGGTTGGTTACCCATTGAATTATCGTGAACGAAGGTCCCTTCCACAGCCCAGTCGTGCGGCAGATTTACCTGCTTCCAATCGGCCGGATAAAATATTTTGTAGCTGCCGGCATCCATGTAGTTTATGATGGTATCACGGGCAGTAACCACTTTCACATTTACATCAGTGATGCCGCCCTGCCCGCCGGCTTTCACAATTTTCTTAATAGCAATATCGCCTTTGTGAAACTGCCAGTTAAAATCAAAGTTATCCCTGATCCTTTTTGATGAATTGGTTTGTATAAGATCCTGGCCATACACATCAACAAGGCTTAATAGCACCAATACACTAAAAACACCTATTTTTTTCATCGTGTTTATTTTTTACTCTGCATATTCAAGAATAAACCCATACTGATAAGGCTGGTTGCCGGGATTGGTATATTTTTCCATTGTTTTAGCCCCCCAGGTATCATCGCCACCTACCCCGTGTATATTCAAATCAATATTCAGGTTTATAAAGTTGCGAATGGGAAGCTGGTAATCATGATGTGCCGCTTCCAGATCTTCTTCTGCGTAAGGCCATGCACGCAAACAAAGGGGCTGCAGGCCTGTTACTTTTATAACGCTGTTATTTTGTGCGCTCATAGCAAACCAGCGCACATCGCAACGGTTGGCATTGTCTTGCGGCGCCGGGTAAGCAGTGATGAAACCGGCTAATCCGGAATTATATAAACCAATCAAAGAAGCGGTTTCCCTGTCGGGGTAATTTTCATATGGACCGCGGCCATACCAATCTATCTGGCCTGGAAATGAGAACGCCAATCCTACTTCTGCCTGAAGCTTATAAGGAAAATATTTTTCAATCTTCTTAAATTCGGCGGCTATCTTTTTGTATTCATCGAATTTTCGATTTGGAATGCCATCCCAATCGAGCATGCCTTCCAGGTATTGCTCTTCGCCGCTATGCATGCTTTGCCACGTCCAGCCGCAAACCATTTGATTGCCGTACATAAGCGTTGCATAAGCTGATTTTCTAATTGAATTCGGAACAGCGGTCATATTTTTATCATCGTGTGGGTGATAGTTGGCGCCAACATACAATGTCTGGGCTTTCAAAGAAACGATCAACAGGCATTGACAAAAAAACAGGAAGAAAATTTTTCTGCTCATCTATAAATCTTTAAATATAAAAACCAAAGGAAAACGATCTTAAACATTTTACCTGATAAAATTTGCATCCGGTTTAACGCACTATTGTAAAACTTTTAGCACCTGTGAATTGCCTGTTTTGAACCTGATAAAAAACAATTTAAAAGGACCCCTGTTAACTTTACAACAGAGGTCCAATTAATTTACATTTACAATTTAAATTCTATAACATGATGAAGGCTCATTGGCTGATGTTGCCTGTAGGCCATAACATTTATTTTAACTTCACTACCTTAAATGTTCCTGTAGTGTTTTTACCATCTATCTGAACTACATAAATGCCGGGTTTCAGGGACGCCCCTATTGACAACCGGTTTGACCCTGCCGGAGCCAGTATTGTTTCAACCTGTTTACCTGCGACATCGAAAATTTGAATGCGCGATACCTCGCCGGGTCTGAAACCCTGAAGATTTAAACTTGTAGTGAATGGGTTTGGATATAACAGCAGTTGGTCGGTACCGGTAGCCGGCACTGTTGCCTGCCGTGCATTACCCACTACGCCCCTCGTCCATTGCTGGTTAAAATGATTGCTTAATCTCCATTGACCTAAATCCGACGGATTGTTTGTTCGGCCCATACCATCTACATACAATCCTGTAACCCGGTTTTTGATCATAACATAATTTCCGTTGTTTATCAATTGCCATTGCTGGGTTAAACTATTGCTGCCGGTCTTTTGGCTTACCACAGCCCCATCATTTGTTCTGCCCATACCATCGAGGTATAAGCCTGTAGCACGGTTCTTTATTTTCACATAGTCCGCTGCCGGTTCAATGATCCATTGCTGTGCCAGACCGCCGTTATAACTCCATTGCCCGGCATTGGCTTCGTCATTATAGGCCCAAAGACCATCCATTCCCATGCCCGTAGCCCGGTTAGTAAATGTAACATAGGTAACAGGCGCCGCGGCTTTAACCAGCAGAATGGCCGTTGTAGAAAGCGCCGGTACCGTTATGGTCATTGAATTTGAATTTACCGCCACCGTATTTTCTTTCAGCGCATTTTGCGTATGCGATACAAAGGTCTCTGTTGAAGGCAAAGACGACAATTGTAAGGTTTTGTAATTTCCGTTGGCAACAGTAAAATTGCTTAAATTGATTGTAACCGTGCGGGAAGCAACCATATCGCGGTTTACAAGCATAACTGTCAACGAGTCGGCATTTTCGTTTACCGAAGAATAAGCCGAAACCGTATTCTCAAGGGAAGAAGTACTGGAAACACTGTATTTTTTTGAATTCCTGCTAAAGAGGTGCAGTGTTTCCCACATGCCAACAGACCAGTTCCATGGTGAAAACAATTCAACGCCATTGTTTGCAAAAGTGCCAAGATGTGAAGCATAGATAACAGATTCAAGGTTTGGGTTGCTGCCCGACATGGTACCCCATTCGCTTACACCACATGTTATGCCATGGTTGGCGCCGAAATGCTCGTTTAACCAGCCCTCAATGCGCTTGAAAATATATTGTTTCGACAATGAGGCATCCCATCCGCCGGTAATTGATTTAACGCCGTTCGAACCGGGATAACTATATGTTGTATCATAATAGATCCGGTGCCCCTGCAGTGCCGCAGCATCATCGCCATTATACCATGGATAGTTGTGAATGTCAACTACATCTACCAGTTTGGTACCGGTTGCTTTATACTCATCGCCAAGGCGTTTTATGAAATACTCAAGCCAGGGATAATACCTGCCATTGATGTATATACTTTCATTTGACCATTTGTACCAAAACCATTCAGAGGTGTTAACAGGTCCGCAAAGCCTGATACCCGGATATAAAGCTTTCGCTTTCCTTGCCAATTCTATATAACGATCAATAAATGCAGCCGCAGAAATTAACGTTGGCATAGCATAATCATGCGTGCCATTCCATATATCTACCTCGTTGTCCATACTCCAGTATAAAAACTGGTTTCTGTTCAGCCTTAAACCATTGGCACCAAACCAATGATTAAGAATTGCCACCGAAGAGTCGGCCGGCCAGGGCTGGGTGAACAAATTAATGTTTCCGTCAACCAGGGCCTTACTTCCGCCATTTGCATCGGGTGTTCCTCCACCGGCTAAATTCTGAGCAACACCAGACCAATACTGCGATTGATTATATGCCCAATCGTTGAAGTTATTATTGGTATTGGATGCTACTCTGCCCAATAATTGAAAAGCAAACATGCCCTGCATGTCAGGGTAATTGGCAGCAATGTTTTGTGCATACGCATCCCAGTCAGTGCCATACACATTATTGTACCAGTCGGGGTGAACCGTGATTTTTTTTCGCCAGTTATAACCCGTTGCATTATTACCGCCGTTCATACGCGAGAAGCGCAAACCTGCATCTTTATAAAATTGCGCAGGCTTTTCAAAAGTTTGATTTCGGCCATATATGTATGGTGAAATCAGGCGTTTGTTCTGCGTTGCATTAATTGAAACAGTTACGTTCTGCGAAAACGCTGCAAACAGTGCCATATGGCACTGCAACAGTAAAATGATCTTTTTTCTCCACCGTTTTCTTTTCATAAACGCCAATACGCGTTTTTTCCGGTTTTCATTTGGCATAAGCAGAAATTTAAAGTTTGATTAAATTAAGAAAGTAAACATCGTTTTCGCGGAGTTCGAGTTCCTTTGAAAAAGATGTTTGGTTTTTCACAGAAATAATCTCTTTGTAAACCGGCGAACCATCATTCTGCCTTTTGATCTGCTCAACCTGTTGTTTTGTAAGCTGCTGAGGTTTCCCCATCGATAAATAGGTTGTATACGCATCATTATTGCGATAACCTACTTTGTACACTTCCAATGCATACATACCATCAGGCACATTTGAAATATTGACCTTTAGTTTTCCCTTTGACTTTGACGGCAGATCCTGGATGTAATATTTCTGGTTGTGAACAGAATCACCCGGATGGGTATTGGTAAAATCCCACACCATTGCCTGGATATTGCCGGATGAATCTTTGCTTATCCATGACGCCGTATCTTTGTTTACCAGCTCAATATTTCCCAGCCGGTTCAGGAATTGGTACGCATAAAAAACGGGCTTATTAATGCCCTGCGTGCTCAACATGCCAAAACCTCCATGAAAAGGTTCGAAACGAGGGCCCGGTTCTTCAAAAATATCGGTAAACACCCAATACGACATGGAGTTGGCCGCATTACCAACCTGCTTCAATTTTTGTAAAACATATGCGGCTTCATGATAACTGTCATGTATGGGGTCAGAAGGCGTATAAGATGCACTCCACTCTGTGTAATGCAATTCTAAATCTGGCATTGGAGAGCTTGCAATCTCTTTTCTTGACTGAAGCACATCGCCGCTAAGGCTCATGGGGTTTTTATCGAGCACGGTGCCCCCCTGTCCATATTCATCGAGGAAACCCTGCTTAACACCGTAAGCATGTGTGCTGATAAAATCTATGGGAACATTATTCTTCTGGCAAAACTCAATCATTTCAGGCTCCCAGGCTGCTCCCGCAGTGCCGGGACCGCCAACCCGGTATTCCGGGTTCACACTTTTTACTGCCTGTGCCGTGTATTTATATAATTTGAAATAGTCCTGTTGTGTTCCTGTCCAAAAACCAGGAGAAAGATTAGGTTCGTTCCAGACTTCAAAATACCAGGTCTTTACTTCTTCGGCTCCATAGCGTTGTGTAAAATGCTCAGTGAGATTTTTGATGAGTGCCGCCCACTTGTCATAATCTCTTGGCGGGGTAACATTGCCCCGCCACCAAAAAATGGTCTCTTTACCACTGGCAAGCCTCCCGGGCATGAACCCCAGCTCAACAAAAGGTTTCATGCCGATGCTTTGCAAAAAATCAAACAACACATCAACATACATGTAATTGTACACAGGATTTCCCCTGCTGTCTTCTGTGTAAACAGCCATATCATCTGTTAGCAACCCATGCATGCGAATGTATTTGAAGCCGCATTCTTTTCTTACATAAGCCAATTGTTGCTGCCAATCGGCTCTTAATCCTTCATTCGCTCTTCCGGCGCCCACGCATTCTTTGAAAAAAGTATTCAGAGGCCCGGCTGGCTTGTTATAATCGACATTTATGACCCGTTCCTGAACGGAAGGCTTACTCTGTTTTAAAGCCTGTCTCTTTCCTGAAGCCTGAGCAATCAATTTCCCTGACATTAAGGGCAATGAGATCACTAATAACAAAAATCCTTTTCTCATCCGTAATTATTTTTTATTTTATTTTCCACCTGCAGTAAGCGCATCGATCGTACGTTGATCCTTTACTGTATTATTCTTTCTATCCAGAGCACCGCCGGTATCCCAGAAAAATGGTTTAACGCCATGAGCTAATGCCTCTTTGGTTACATACGTTAACCAATAATCCACCGCATCGTTGTGTGTAGCGAGATCTTTAGGAATGTTTGAAGAACCACCGCGTCTGTATGCGCCGTACTCACCCATTAAAACCGGAATGCCTTTATCTACAAACTCTTCCTTCATACGCTTAAACCATTTAAGCTGTTCAGCTTCTTCTCCCCAGTTAGGGTTACGGTCAGGCTCAATGGCAGAATGACGCGCGGCGCCCCAGTAATAAAACATTTTACCCCATGATTGATCGCCGTCCATGAGAGTAAATTGAAACGGCGTATAGTTATGTTCTTCATACATCAGCCTTTTTGAAGCCGGGTCAGTTGGAAAAGCGCTCAAGCTTATCCATTCGCTTGACCCCTGAATAACCAAACTTCTGTAGGAATTTTTGCCCCCCGTGGAGCGAACGGCATTTATGAAAGTTTGATGGTACGAAAGCAACACATTCATTTGTTCAGCATTGCTCGTGTTTGGCTCGTTTGCACTGGCAAACATCAAATGCTCATCAAAGTCACGCATTGCGGTAGCTATTTGTTCCCATAAAGCTCTCTGTTTTGCGTTGACAGAATCTTTTTTAAGCGGCGTACAATTCTGCTCGAGCCAGCCACCGTCCCAGTGAATATTGAGTAAAACATATATATCATTCCTTACACAATATCCCACAACCTCCTTAACCCTGTTGAGCCAATTGGGATCTATTTTCGCGGTTTTTGCATCTGCCAGGTGAGTCAGATTCCACGCACAGGGTAAGCGAATAGCATTAAATCCCTGCTGTTTTACAAACTTTATATAATCTTCAGTAATGACAGGGCTACCCCAACCCGTTTCACCACCCGGCGCTTCAAAGGTGTTGCCGATATTCCAACCCAACCTGAATTTTGCCGCCAGTTGCACAGCAGTGCTCATTCCTGTTGAATCAGGCGCTTTTGGTGAAATATTATAAGAGGGGTAAATAGTGGCCGGCTGAGAAACCTCCTTCTCTTTACAGCCCGTAAAGAACAGTGCTGCTGCTAAAAATCCAATCATTGTATATGCCTTTTTTAATTTCAAATTTTTTGTATCAATAGAGAACAAATTTGTTTCGTGGTAAATAGGGGCCTGCTGTGAACAGCAGGCCCGAAAATAGACCTCTGAGATGATGCAATTTTCGTTGACCACCTCCAGGTTATTGTTTGCTTATAAGAAACTCTTTAATATCCTGCTCCGCTTCGTAAAGAATCTAACTGCTGTTTATTTGCTATTGTTTCGGTTTGCCTGTTAATTACACCAGCCCACAAAAACGCCGAGAGGCCATTGGCACGGGCAGTTCTTACCATATGCCCAAAGAAATGTGCGGTGGAGGTTAATGATAAAATTGAATCTGCAGGTTGCCCTAAAAGTTGAGGATGATAAACCCCATTATCATAATAAGGAACAGCATGGTTTTCTGCACCATACTCGCCAATTAATACCGGAATGTTTTTATCTACATAATTCTTCTTTGCCCATTGCATGTTGCGTTCCATAAAGGCTTCTTCATAATCCGGATTTGAGTTATGTTCGGGATCGGTAGTTGATTTTAAGTTCGCACCCCAATAACGCCACTGTTTTCCCCAGCTTACATCACTGCGTAACAGACAAAAATTAGGTGGAGAGTACCAGTGAAATTCAAGTATCAATTTATTAGGAACGCGGTCTTTAGGTAAACCCGGTATTCCGTCCGGAGCATAATAGTTCATCAAATCAAGCGATGTGCTTGGCGCCTGGAGAATT
Source organism: Niastella caeni (assembly GCF_004834005.1). Taxonomy (GTDB): domain Bacteria; phylum Bacteroidota; class Bacteroidia; order Chitinophagales; family Chitinophagaceae; genus Niastella; species Niastella caeni. The sequence goes on along the minus strand of NZ_STFF01000002.1, from coordinate 455,056 downwards.
AAAGTACGATACGCATTTTTCCCGCCGGTAGAACGAACTGCATCAATGAATACCTGGTGTAAATCGTGTAAAACAGTAGCTGATGGCAGATCTGTGGCATTTGGCTCGTTGTAACTTGCAAACATTACATGCTCATCAAAATCACGCAGCTTGGTAGCTACCTGCTCCCATATAGCTTTATGGATAGCTTTTGCAGTATCTAATTTGGCACCAGACAACCTGGGGTCATCAATACCATTACCAGAATTATCTCTGTAACCGGCAAAATCATGGTGGCGATTTATAAACACATACATACCATTATTCACACAAAATTGAATCACTTCTTTGATCCTGTTTAACCAGGCGTCATCAATTTTACCTGTTGTTCTGTTCATATGTCCCTGGTTCAAATAACCACAAGGAATTCTTATGGCATTAAAGCCTGCTTTCTTAAGTGTATCAATCAGCGATTGAGTAATAACGGGATTGCCCCACCCGGTTTCTCCACCAGGGGCTTCCATGGTATTCCAGATATTCATCCCCATTTTAATCTTTGCATTTATTTGCATAGCCGTACTGCCCATGCCGGTTGCATCGGGTGCTTCAGGCGATGTATTATACGATTGATAAATTACAGGCGCCTGAAGTACTGTAATTCGCCTGACCTGGCCGTTGGCAGCATTCAATTTTAGAAGTACTGTACGGCTGATGCCGGTGGTATTAGCCGGTGCTGTAAAAGTAATGGTTGCTTCGCCACTGCTGCCGGCTATGGGGCTGATTTGTACCCAGCCAAAACCAGTTGTATCAATACGCCAGTCACTATTACTGGTAAATGACAGCGATTTGGTTCCTCCACCTTCAGGTAGGGTGTCCGTAATATTTGAAATAGAAAGTTGTTCCGGCGAAACTTTTGTTTTTTTACAGGAAATGGTAGAAAGAAGGGTAATTAAACCTCCTGCCATCACATATATAATTTTCTTTTTCATTTATATATTTTCATGTTTTTAAAAATCTTAAATAGCAGCGGGCAAACCCACTGTTTTCAACTGCCTGCTATTTAATTTTTACAATTCTGCAATTATCAAATGCACCATAAAAACCCGTTGCTGAAGTTTTTGTACCAAAATTCTTACAGTAAATACGTAACCCTGTGTTACCGGTGCCCAATAAAGCAGCTATACTTGTAACCGGGGTACCCATTCCTTCACCCAGGGTTGTACTTTTTGCACGGAATGCAGATAAAGGAATGGTTACTGTTACCCAACCTTTGGTGGTGAAAGGCGTTGTAGACGAAACAGCCGTTTGCCATGGCTCAAAACGATATTTATAGCTACCGTCGAAGTATGTTTCAAAACAAAGGGAAATACCATTCCAGGGATTAGGAACGCTCATTTCAAATTTAATTGCCCAATTATCAACAGGATCCGAAAGATTTGACGCCGGCATCCATTGATTTGGTTTTAGATTAGTACCAGTTCCTCCCCAATTATTCCCATCACCAGCTGCCATAACACCCATATTTAAAAAGGGAAACAAGGTATTGTTCGTGCCATATACTCCATCAAATGCAGTTGTTTTTGTAAGCCAGCCGAAAGGATCATTTGCTGAATTATTAACAGCACCACCAGCTGATCCCCACCAGCCTTCCATACCATTAAAGCTCCAGCCACCTTCAAAATTCATTATAACACCATCTTGCAGATATGTTTGGGTATTGACATTGTAAGGAGTAGTAGCTGTTCCAAACGCCGTTGTAATAGATACCGGTCCGCTTTGTGTTGTTAATGCAGGTGATTTAAAACCTACAAATTTTCCATCAGCTGATGAGGCAAAAGAAGTAACGCTCGCACCGGCGTATATAAATGTTTGAATACTTTTAAGGTAAGTACCATAAACATAAACAGAATCACCAACAGCAGGATTTTCATTGGAAACGCCTGTAATAGTTGGCGTTGCTACTATTTTAAAAACAACTGTACCGCTCCTGGTAGTTGCTACTACGTCTCCGCTTGTAGGAGCCGGGTTTGGCATAACAAAACCAAGGGAGGTTCCATAGTAATCTGATCTAAAGGAAGCAATGTTAGTTCCTCCGTAAGAAAAACTTTGAACTAAAACGAGGTTTTCTCCATAAATAAAAACTGAGTCGCCCGGGTTGGCAAACACATCGGAAATTGCTGTAATTGTTGGTACAGCCGGTGTTAATTTGAAAGAGAACGTTGTGGTGCCTCCGGGTGTTGTGTACTCGATGGTATTCAGCTTATTCGTATCTATTGTTGAGAACACAATAGAAGGAATTTGCACTACAACACTGTTCGAAGAAAATAATGCATTATTATAGGACGCCGGCACACCGTTAAACGTTATTTGAAGTGCATTCTGTAAATTCTGACCGGTAATAACCACCCATTGTCCGTCGGGCACAACGCCGCTTAAAACAGAATCGCCCGGAGATGCAATATAATTACGAACCTCGGTAATTACAGGACTTCCTTCTACTGACTTTTTGCATGCAGGCATTAATAGTATCAATGCCATTGACACACAGAAAAACAGCAGTCCATAATATATTTTATATATTCTATTCATAATAGTATATTATAATGTTAATGCTTAATAATAAGGTACAGGTGGTTCTGCCAATTTGGGATTTGCTGTTAATTCGGATGCGGGTATCTGCAACGTAAATGAGCTGGCTGTTGCGGGAAGCACCTTTACAACAGGACTGTCATCAGGTGTAGCAACTCCGGCAGTAACATTGAAGAAAGCCCGGTTTTGGGCATTAACAATAGCCAACGCTTTAGCTGGTTGCCAATAGGAAAGTCTTACCAGATCTCCCCAATATTGTCCTTCAAAGGCCAACTCAATTCTTCTTTCGCTGATAAGCGTATCAAGCGTTATGGTTGAAAGAGGGTCAACACCTGCCCTGGCTCGCACTTTGTTATAATACAACAAGGCTTCCGGATCTGTTGTGGCAGTATTGTTTCCCATAATAGCTTCGGCATATATCAGATACACATCAGCTAACCTTAGCACAGCGTCATGTTCAGGTGATGACCATAAATCCATAAGAGGCGAACTGTTATCTATATCGTTACCGATAATATGTTTTTTCATACTCGAACCAGTAGCCTTGTAACCACCCTCTGCTGCATTCAATTCCGGATAGTAATCGCCGTTAATCATAAAGGTGGCTTTTCGTCTTACGGTATCTTTATTGGAATACAACACATACAAATCGTATGTAGGTTTCATAGAGGCCCATGCCCCACCTTTTTTTGGCATAATCGTATTGCTTGGAGCATAGTTATTGAGCATATTACCATTGCCATACCCAACACCAGCAGCCCATTGAAAAGCAAATAAGACTTCCGGAACATCGTTATTTTGTACTTTGAACAGGTCATAATAACTCGGAAATAATGTCTTGCCGCTACTTTTGCACACATTACCTGCATATTTTTTAGCACTGTCTAAATAAGCCTGGTTGCGTGTGCCGCCACCACCTAAACCCGCCAGGGTTAAATACACTTTGCTCAACATACCCTGTGCCGACCATGTAGTTACTCTTCCGGCAACATCAGTAACAGGTAGGTTTTGTGCTGCATAATTGAGGTCGTTAATCACAAACTTGTATACATCAGAAACGATAATGCGGTTAAGCAGGGGATTTTCTATCAACTTGCTATTATCCTCTACGATAGGCACCGCACCCCAATGTAAAGCCAAATTAAAATAAGCATATGCCCGTATAAACTTTGCTTCCGCTATTCCCGCATTTATATCTGCAGGGGATATAGTAGCGGGAGCATATTGTTGTATGCCGAGGATCGTATTGTTGCATTGGCCAATAAGATTGTATAATCCTGTCCATGCACTCTGCACATAGCCGTTAGAAGCCGAAAGGTTTACTGCAAAAAGTTCATTATTATCAGTGCCCTGATATTGACCCGTAGTTCCATTTCCACTTAAAACATCGCCAAATTGTAAAAAACCATTACTATGCCATTGCCAAACGGGCGCTCCGCCGTAAAGGTTTGCCGTAGCCAGTCTTATTTCTTTAGTGGATTGATAAAAGTTATTGGAAGCAATCTGAGATTGCGAAGGCCGGTCTAGAAAACTTTTTTTACATCCGGCTACTGCTACAAGCAATAGCAAAGGGATGAATAGTTTATTTATTGACTTCATAAAAATTAGTCGCTTTTTACTTTGTTAATTTCACATTTACACCAAAGGTGAATACCCTTGATTGAGGATAATAGCCGCCATCATAACCAGCCTGAAGTGGATTCCAGGAACCAACTTCAGGATCCATACCAGTATATTTTGTAATTACAAATGCATTCGACACATTAGCATATAACCGAAGTGAATGAATATGCGCTTTTGCCAGTATATTTTTAGGTAAAGTATATCCTACGGTAATATTTTTACAACGAATAAATGAAGCATCTTCTAAATACAAATTTGAAAAACGCCCATTCTCATTGGTATTATCATTTCTCAGGCTTACAATTGTGGTATTTGGGTTGGTAACATAAACATTGTTTACATTATTAGGGTCTCCATCAGGGTTAATTAAAGCAGTTTTAGCATAGTTTAATACCCCAACAAAATAGTTCCTGTTTTCCAAAGGGTTGGTTTGGTTAACCGGCAATTGATTAAACACTTTGTTGCCAACGTTTCCACTAAAGAATATGTTTAAATCGAAGTTTTTATAATTAAATGAATTATTGAACCCAAATTGGAATTTTGGCAGTGGTGACCCTAAGAAAGTTTGGTCTTTTGTATCAATAATACCATCGCCATTTAAGTCTTTATACATGCGGTCACCATACCATATACCGCCACCTGCATTCGCAATTGGGCGAGGTGTTCCTGATTGGTCGGCCGGCAAAGCATGGGTTTTAAAATCTTCGGCAGTAGCAAATATGCCATCATAGATATAGCCATAAAATGAGCCAATAGGTTGGCCGACTACAGTTTTTGAGTTTCCGGAAACAAGGCTGGCGTCATCGCCACCAGAACCTAAGTTCAATACTTTATTAATATTACGCGATACCGTAGCATCGGTTTTCCATGTGAAATTTTTGGTTCTGATGTTGGTAATTCCTATTCTGATATCAATTCCTTTATTGCTGATAGAGCCAACATTTACATAAGGCGCCTGCATGGCGCCTGGTGAATAACCTGTTGTTGTACCGGAATACGCAGGAAGTGGTATTTTTAATAAAAGGCCATCGGTATTACGATCATAAACATCTATTGAAAAATTTAATCTCCAGTTAAAGAAGGTTCCTTCTAATCCAATATTGGCATTTTTTGTTTTTTCCCACGTTACATAAGGATTTGCCAAATTGGATTGAAACTGTGCAGTACCGGATAAACCATTAGCAGAAGTAGAAAGCTGGGTTACATAAGTATTGCTGGGGATCCCCTGGTTATTGGTTAAGCCGTAGCCAAGGCGCAATTTTAATTCATTTACGGCTGTTACATTTACCAAAAATTGCTCGTTGCTTATTTTCCAGGCAAATGCACCAGAAGAGGTAGTAGCCCAACGGCCACTCACCGGAAATTTATCGGAACCATCCCGCCGTACATTTGCTGTAAATAAGTATTTGTCTAACCAACTGAAGTTAATACGGCTGAAATAAGATTCTGAGGAACCATCACCATAGCCACCGTTATTTTTTGCAGTAGAAGGATCGCCGCTGGAAATAGATTGCACATTATTAGAAGGAAAATCTGAACGGCTGGCGAAAACACTTGCAGATTTACTTAAATTACTCTCGTGTCCTAATAATACATTCAAATTGTTCTTACCAAAAGAATGATTATAGGTAAGATAATTTCGTACAACGGAATAAATATTTCTCCCCGAGCTATACGAAGAGGAAGTTGGGTCAGGGGTGGTGTATTTACCATAGGTAGTTTGAGGCCGGAAGCCTTCATTTGAAGAAAAATCAAAATTTCCGGAGACCTCATTTCTCAACGAAAAATCTTTGGTAAATCTTATTTCGGCATATGCGTTACCAAATAGCTGGTACCTGTAATTCATATTTTTATTAATAAGAGCCGATGCAACAGGGTTAGCCACCGGCTGAACCCATCCTGAAGTATTGGTAACGCCCCCCCAGGAACCATCATTATTTTTTACAGGAATATCAGCGGTCAAACGCAAAGCATCTGAGATCACACCCGAAGAAGAAGTACCACCTGAAACTACATTTTCAACAACATTCGCTAATTGCAGGCTTGTACCTATAGCCAACCAATCAGTTGTTTTATTATCCAAATTCAACCGCACAGAATATCGCTGAAATTTAGAGCCAAGCGCAATACCTTCCTGGTCAAAATATCCTAAGGAAAACAAGTATTTAGTTCTAACATCACCGCCGCTTATTGTAAGCGAATGATTTTGCTGGGGCGCATTGCGAAATAATTCATCCTGCCAGTTGGTACCTGTACCCAAATATTTTGGGTTGGCATACTCGGGCCTGGCATCAAAACCCCACACAGCAGCCCTTTCGTTAAGAAATGTTGCCAATTGCTGTAAATTAACAGTGGGAAGTCTTTTAGGTATCTGCTGATATCCATAATATCCCTCATACGATATTTGAGGAGGGGATACGCTGCCTCTTTTGGTAGTTATAACAATAACGCCGTTTGTGGCCTGAGAACCATAAATGGCAGTAGCAGAAGCGTCTTTTAATACATCAATTGATTCAATTTCTGAAGGGTTGATGGTATTTAAGGGATTAGAACCATTTCCGGGATCGTTTGTGGGTGGAATGATAACGCCATCTATAACAAATAATGGCGAATTAGAGCTACTTATAGAAGATATACCATGTATCTGTATAGATACGCCGCCGCCGGGTTGCCCGGAGATCTGTTGGATCGCCACTCCCGGAACCTTCCCCTGCAGGGCCTGGTCGAAAGTTGTGGGTGATGTTCTGCGAAGTTCGTCGCCGCTGATAGAAGAAATGGCGCCCGTAACGTCTTTACGCTTTGTTTTACCATAACCAATTACTACCACGTCGTCTAATTGTAAGGAAACTTCACTGAGTTTCACCTCAATGGTAGTACGTTTTCCAACGACTATTTCCTTTTTTGTATAGCCTATCATCGTAACTACCAGCACATCACCGTCTGATGCATCGATAGTAAACTTTCCGGCATCATCGGCTACAGCGATATGGTTGGCGCCTTTCAGGGAGATGGTGGCTCCCGGAACCGGGGCCGAGGTTCGTTGATTGATGATCGTACCGCTCACTTTTTGTGTTTGTGAAAAAGCAGTTTTGCTCAACAAGAGCAGGGGGAATACACCCCATAGCAGCAATAGTCGCAAGCGAATCGTTTTGGTTGAATGCATGTGTTAATATTTAATTTGACTATAATTTCACTTCTGTTTTTTTACCATCATACAATAGCTCTTTGTCATAAGTATTCATATCCAATCGCTTTGTTCTATCCTGTGTGATGAGATTAATTCGAAATGTTCTTTTTTGCAGCATGCCGTTAAACGTGCCTTTCCGGTCGCCAACAGTAACTTTTTTTGTTGCCTCGTTGTATAGTATGGGAATGATGGAAAAGGCGCCTTTTTCGTAATTGTAGTTGATGCCCTCATCTTCATACAGGTTGAATGAAGCATTTGCACCTGCATATATGTTAATAGTGATCGTATCTGCCGGTTTTTCTCCAGTGTATTGCAATTCAGGACCGAAAGGAATGATAGAACCTGCTTTTACAAATACAGGCATTCTTTCATAAGAAGCATCCGCAATAATTTTTTGGCCGCCTGCATACCATTTTCCTGAATAGAGATCATACCATCCGGCACATTCAGGTAAATACAGCGAACGGCTGCGTTGTTTGTATTCATACACAGGATTTATCAGCAGGGATGAACCGAACATATACTGATCACCGATATTCAGCACGGCTGTATCTGCAGAAAAATCCATCACTAAACCCCGCATGATCGTATAATCATTATGATAAGCTGCGCCGGCCAGCGAATAGATATAAGGTAATAACCGGTAACGCAGTTTGTCGTAATAGAGAAAACTTTGATAAGCAGGATGTGCTTCCGTTGCTATATTAAAGATCTCACGGTAAGGGAACTGTCCATGCGAGCGGAACAACGGAACAAATGCGCCAAACTGATACCAGCGGGTATTCAACTCCCGCCACTCGGCTAAACTTTCAGCATCGGGCTTTTCAAATTTTTCAGGCACAACAAATCCGCCAATATCCATCGTCCAGTAAGGCAGTCCCGACAGGGAAAAATTAATACCTGCAGTGATCTGCGTCTTCATATCCCGCCATGTAGAGCCGATATCCCCGCTCCAAATCGCTGCGGCATAGCGCTGCGAGCCGGCAAAACCGGAGCGGGTAAGCAAAAACACCCTTTTATCAGGATCGGTTGAACGTTGCCCTTCATAAATCCCTTTTGCATTTTGCAGGGGATAAGCATTGAGAAACGCTGCTGCGCTTCCCAATGCTGTAGGTGTCATCTGCAACTTTCTCTTTTGGGGATCAACATTGGAAAGAATATCCGGTTCGCTTGCGTCCATCCACCAGGCATCTATTCCTTTGTTGTATATTCTTTTGTTGATAAGATCCCAGAATCCTTTTCGTGCTTTTTCGTTGAAAGCATCATAAAAAGTAGACACATATCCTTCCCCTATCCAATCCCGCTGCCGGTCGGCTATATTTCTTTTATAAAGCCATCCGTTTTTATTGAACTCATTATAAGCTGGTATGCCTTCATAAAATTTCGGCCATACAGAGATCATGATCTGTGTGTTGTATTTTTTATGCAATACATCGATCATGCTGTCGGGAGAAGGAAAACGCGTTTCGTCGAACTCCTGGCTGCCCCATTCCGCCTGCCGCCAGTAGCTCCAGTCTAAAACAATATTATCGATGGGAATTTTCCTGGTGCGGAATTCATTGGCGGTAGCGAGGATCTCATCCTGTGTTTTGTATCGCTCACGGCTTTGCCAGAAACCCAGCGCCCATTTGGGTACAATAGGCGCCTTTCCGGTAAGTTGCCGGTAACCGGAGATCACATCATCTGTATTATTGCCATAGATGAAATAATAATCAATTTGCTGACCCGCTTCGGAAGAAAAACTAAAACAGTTCTGCTCATCATTGCTTAACGGCTGCTGCCATTTTAATGATAGATAGGACTCGCCTCCCTCGGGTGTCCATTCAATTTTGACAGGGACCTTCTCCCCTTTTTTGAAATGGAAAGGAATCAATGCAGGCGCAGGATTCCATGATTTTCTCCAGTGATCGAGCACCAGCTTTCCATTAAGCCATACTTTCAGTGAACCGCCAAAAATGAATCGGAACCGATGAAGCCCGGAAAAATAACTGGCAAGGTTTCCTTCCCAGGTAACCACCCCGGTAGCGGGCATAAACGCTGCGGGAAGTTGAATCTTTGAGTTCCCCCAAAATTCCATATTGATTGTTTCTTCAGCTCTTTCAGTGATTATTTCCTGCGGCTTTTGCTTATCATTGGCATAAGAGGCCGTAAGCCATCCCGGCTCCCCGCTTTTTGAAAAAAGCTGCAATGAAGAAAGCGAATGAAGCGGCCGAACATCACCTGCTTTTGTAAGTGAATAATTATCCCATAGTATTCCGTAATTTTTTCCTGACACGAGGAATGGGATCGCCACCTCTGTATTGTTCTGAAAGAAAGTAACCTGCTGTTCCCTGTAGTTTATGATTCCGTCCTGGTGTTGTCCCAGGCCATACCATGTATCACCAGCTGTTGACTGGAATGTTTGGGTAAGTGCGTAATAGGGTTTGCCTTCAAATACTACCGGTTGAAAAGCTCGTCCAAATGGCTTCTTTTCAGTCAATATTTTTTTACCGTTATAATCCTGAAAAGTAACGGCGCCTGTTTTCAGGTCAACAACTGCGGTTAGCTTTTTTGTTTTAAGTGTGAGGTTATCTTTAGCAGGAATAACATTCCATGAAAGATCAGCACTTTTGGTATAAACTGTAATGAGGCTTTGAGCAGGTGCTATTTCCTTTCCCGGGACCGCAATTACTCTTATTATATTATCTGATATTACTTCGAGCTTAACAGCATTGGAGGTGCCTGTGAAAGCCGGATCGGTGAAAACAACAACTCCGTCTTTGGTTTTAATATACGATGGAGGCGCTGCCAATAAGTCATTAATAGCAAAACCACATAAGTAGCTAACAAATAGCAGGAATCTTTTCATATACAGCAATCTTTGGTCTGACTGATTGCTGTAAAACTATTGCAGGAGGCATGAAAACAGGGGACCCCGATGGTGCAGATTAGGGACCAAAATGGTGCAGCGTATTGATTTGCATTAATTAAGAATTCTGGCTTTAGGGAAATCTTAATTGATATTCTACAGAAGGAGACGCACCATTCAAGGAAACAGTTACTCAGGCCAACGAGGCATGGAAAACAAGGAAATGCTACTGCCACTGACGCAATGACTGCCGAAAGCTTTGTGCTGCCGGCCATTCTCCATAGCGCTCTTAGCTTTAACCATCCTGCCCGTTCTTATTGGCAACATACTGCGAAGGGGTGACCTGAAATTCTTCTTTAAAAGCTTTGGTGAATTTCTTTGGATTAGCGTACCCCACTTCATAGGCTACTTCAGCAACTGACATTCCGCTTTTCACCAATAGCTGGGCAGCCCTTTTTAACCGGATCGAACGAACAAAATCTATTGGCGATTTGCCCGTTAAAGACACAACCTTTCTATACAGGGTAGAACGGTCCATATGCATACCACTACTTAGATCCTCTACTGAAAAACCGGGGTTATCCATGTTTTTTTCTATTACTTCCAATGCCTGTTTCAGGAATTTTTCGTCAACGGAGGTTACCGTTATCTCTGCCGGATTGACCTCTATCTGTTTCTGAAACTTTTTCTGTAACAGTTTTTGCTGCGTTAACAGGTTCCGTATCCGGGAAGCCAGAATATCAAAAGTGAAGGGTTTGGTAATATAGTCATTCACGCCTGCTTTCAATCCCTCCAGCTGTTTTTCTTCACTACCCATGGCAGTAAGCAGAATGACAGGAATATGGGCAGTCACCGTTTCGGTCTTAATTTTCCTGGCCAGCTCAACTCCATCCATTACAGGCATCATGATGTCGCTCACTACCAGATCGGGACTAAGGTGTTTTATTTTTTCCCAACCTTCTTTTCCATTAGTGGCTTCCTCAATATGATATTGCCTTTTCAGATTATCTTTTAAGTAAAAGCGCAGGTCTTCATTATCTTCTACTATTAATATCGTCTTCATCTTACCGGTCCTGGGGCTTTCTTCCAATGTTATTTGTTCCCCGCTTTCTAACTCGGTTGGGTAAGTAGTCGTTTTAGTCAAAGATTCGTAGATCTTTTTTGCAGGAAGCAATACGGTAAAACACGTACCCTTATCCGGTTCGCTTTTTACGGTTATAATGCCGTCATGTAATTTTACAAACTCTTTTGTAATGGCCAGTCCAATGCCCGTGCCCTGGTTCACCATACTTTCCGGTACGTTAGTTTGAAAGAACCGTTCAAAGATCTTTTCGTGCTGATCGGCAGGAATGCCAATACCCGTATCTTTTACTTCAATAGCAAGTGTGCCTTCGCCATCATTGTTTACGGCTGGGTTGTACACCAGGTTGAGCGCTACCATTCCGTTATCAGGGGTGTATTTGTAAGCATTGGAAAGCAGATTGAATAAGATCTTTTCTATTTTATCGCGGTCGAAATAAATTTCGAGCCTGTCAATATTTGAAGAGAAGGAGAATTGAATGCCTTTTTTTTCTGCGATATCCATAAAAGACTGGCTTATGTCTTTACTGAACGATATGATATCGCCTATGGCCGGGTACAGCTTCACTTCCTGCACCTCCATCTTCCTGAAATCGAGCAACTGGTTTACCAGGTTCAATAAGCGTTTGGCATTACGTTGAACAAGATTTAATTGCTTTTTATATTCTTCATCTGGTATTTGTTTAATCATTCTGTCTAATGGAGCAATGATCAAACTCAATGGGGTACGAAACTCATGACTAACATTGGTAAAAAATTTTGTCTTTAGTCGTTCTATAGAATGCGCTCGTTCTGCTTCCCTGCGTTGATGTTGAACCTGAAAGCGCATACGCATCCTTTCTAAGGCTATCCTGCGCCATTGCAGCAACAATGCCGCCACACACAGAGCATAAATAATATAGGCAACAGGAGTTCGCCAAAATGGCGGCTCAATATTTATTTGTAAAGTCTTTACATTACCCCAAAGGCCATCCCTCCCTAAAACTTTTACTTTGAAATTATAATGGCCTGGATTAAGGTTCGTATAAGTAGCCCTTCTCTGATTACCATCGGCATACAACCAATCTGAATTAAAGCCTTCCAGCATATAGGCGTACTTATCGTATGTACCATGACCAAAATCGAGTGACGCAAATTCAATGGAGAATACATTTTCTTTATACTTCAGGTGTATACTTTCCAGAAACGGTAAGGATTGCTGTAGCAGAACACGGTCATTGATCAACTCTCCCGGTTCAATAGTATTATTCAATATCTGGATACCGGTGAAAACAATTTTAGGTTGATTCAGCGGCTTCTGTATTTTATGCAGATCGATTATACTGAAGCCTGAAGGTCCGCCGAAGATCAACTCACCTGCCCTCGTTTTCAGAGCTGCATTATCATTGAATTCACGGTTTTGAACATTGTTCTTTTCGTCATAACGTATGATCGCAAAATCAATATGATTTCCATTCTGTTTGGCAATGGCATTACATAACCCGTTCGGTGTTGACAGCCAAAGCGTTTGATGATCGTCTTCAAGAATATTCAATATCAAATTATCGGGCAAACCATCCGCTGTAGTGACAACCTGAAATTTTTTCGCCTGGTTATTGAACAGGTTCAAACCTTCTCTGGTTCCTACCCAAATGTTTCCCTTGCTGTCTTCCAAAAGACAATTAACATTATTGCTGCTTAAACCGTTTGTATCGTTTGTATGTTGATAAAGAACGGTTGTATCCTTATTCTTTTCAATAACAGCCACCCCGTTATCTGAACCTATCCACAAATTTCCATTCCGGTCCTGCAGGATAGTTGAAATAAAACCGGATGGTAAAGGTGTCCGTTTCTTATCATTGAACGGGTAATGTTTAAACTGGTTTGTGTGTCTCTCAAAAAGATCCAGGCCTCCTCCTAAAGTACCTATCCATAAGTTATGCTCCCTGTCTTCAATGATCTCCCATACGTTATCATTTGCCAGGCTTGAAGGATCTTTATCATCATGCCTGTACTGCCTGAACTCCCTTCCATTGAAACTATTTAGACCACCAAGGAAAGTCCCTATCCAAAGGATATCGTTGTGATCGATGCACAAGCTAACAATCACATTACTACTCAGGCTGTTTGTGTTTTTGGGATCGTTCAGGTATTGTTTGAATGTATTATTCTTCCTGTCGAAATAGATCAATCCACCGCCATTGGTACCAATCCAGATATTCCCCCTTTTATCTTCAACAAAGCGGTTTACATCATCGAATGGAAGGCTCCTGGTATTCGATTCCTGGTGACGATAATGCGGAAATTGTACAACGTTACCATTAAAATAATTTACACCCTGCTTATAAGTCCCGAGCCATATAATGCCGTTGTCATCTTTATACGATGTAGTGATGGTGTTTTGACTCAGGCTCTTCTGATCTTTCGGATCGTTCATCAGATAACTGGTCCTGAAATTATTAGTTTTGTCGATCAGTGTCACTCCACCATGGTCGGTCGATACCCAAATGATACCATTGTTATCCTGCACAATTTGACTTACCAGATGGGAACTCAACTTAGAGGGATAAGAACTTTCATTAAACGCTTTGACTTCGCCATTTTTAGGTCTAAATAGAAAAGCTCCGTAGGTGTAACAAGACACCCACACATCTCCCTCGCTATCTACAAAAAGATTATTAAGATTATCTCCTTTATCCAGGTGGCGGATAGGAAAGCCTGAGAAAATAGTTTTATCAGTGTTTAAATCATACTGCTGCAATAATCCGTTTTGGCACACCAACCATAACTTTCCGTCTTTGGTTTCATTAACCGAAGTAATTTTATCCGAAGAATTTATATTTAATTTCTGCGTGAATGGCTTTGCTGTTTTTTCTGCACCTGAATACAGGTATAGATCGAAATTATCGTACAAAAACCAATATCTGCCGTTATTTCCTTTTACAATATTTTTCATTTGACCGGAAGGCAAACCGAGAGTATGTAAATAACTATAATAATCGGCTATAAATTTTTCTGTTCTCGAACTATATATACAGGCCCCCTTTCTTGTTTCCACCCACATTTTTCCATCGGGAAGCTCATACAACGAGAGAACATAATTGTCGTACAGAGAAGTGCTGTCATTATGTTGGTTACGATATACTTTACAGGAATATCCATCATAGCGGTTGAGGCCCGACATAGTACCGAACCATATAAAACCCGCAGGATCTTTTAGAATAGCATTGACCTGGTTATGTGAAAGCCCTGTATAGGCATCAAGTCTGGAAAAATTATAGCGTTCACTTTGAGCAAAAACAGAAAGCGGTAGAAGCGGCAAAACAATCAATATAAGCAAACGCATCCCAAAGAAATTTAAAGCAGGAAATTATCTAACACTATAACGCCCGGAAATCAGAGGTTCCGGTAAAACCGGGAATCAAATTAGCAAAATTTGAAGGATTTTACATTTTTCTATCAAAATTTTGTCGGGCATCTTGAACCGGCAATTGCTAAAACGTATGGGTTTCAATATGAAATCACTTTACTTTTTTTGCCTTCACCCGTTTTATTTGTTCACTACCGTTCTTACCACGCTCTTTTTCGGCTTGCGCTTTTTCTTCTTCTTTTCTTTTAGTAAGTATCGCCATGTCTTTTTTATCGAAGGAGCCTGCGGCAACGATCTGCATTCCCTCTGCGCGGAAACTTTCAATCGCCTTTTCGTTGCGGCCAAGCTGCTGTTTCAAACATAACAGCCAATGCACAGTGCCGGCCGGCCGGGCAAACAGGAATTCAAATTCAGGCAGGCCCTCCTTTAGATATATCCATTCGCTGTATTGGCGGGCATGGGTGGCAAACCCCTCGCTTTTGTTCCAGCACAACAGGGAAACTTCGTAGGCATAACAATTGATCTTATAATTCCCACAGTATTGGGATGGACGCAAATTTACATCGAGCCTGACAATTATTTCTTTCTTCACGGCATTCACGGTTGCATTAGCCCGTCCCAGTTTATTAAGCGGGTAAGTTGAATTTACTTCCATACCCTCTAATTGCTTCAGCAACAGGAACCGGTTATTCAACGGTTCTTTCCGGAACCGTTTTTGAAGGGCCTGGTAAAAGGTGGATGGTTTTAACGTTCCGCTATAGGCGCCTATGATCCTGTTCAGATCAGCAGCCAGGTTATTCAGCATACCGGTGCGTTTGTACTGCTGCTTTAATGCAGGTTCTTTTTTCTTGGAACCTTTTTGGGGCGCATTACGAAGGAGCTCGCCATGTTTACTATTTACATGCACCTTGTCATCAACTTTTCCGCTGATTTTTAGTATAGAATTTACCCTGGCCATTTTTCCCTTTTTTTAGTATATTGCAATAAGTTATACAATTTATAAAAATTATTGATCTGTTCTCCAGTCAGTGTCCTACCTACACAGGACTATCACCAGCCCCTTACAGGACCTTCACGAGACTTTCACAAGACCTTTACGAGACTTTTACGGGACTTTAACGAGACCTTTACAGGAAGGAAAGCTTAGTATAATGGCTTCTAAAGCTATATTTAATTGCCTTTAACTCCGGTTGAACTATGGGTGAAGGGTAATGGAAAACTAATGTAAGTAGCCTCTGACAGGGCTGTTTTATGGAAAAGACCGGGAGGGTTGAGGGTGCGGTTACCTGGCCTATGTGCTTACACTGAAGGAATATTTCCTGGGTAAAGACTAAACACTGTCTAAGCATTTTCTAAGTATTATCTGGCGCACAAGAGTTCCGGTAGGGTCTCCAGAGCATACCGGTACAATAACCAGGCCATCCCACTACTATATCGTTACTATAACACTACTATATTGTCTCGTTACCATAGCACTACTATAAGGCTGCTCCCATAATCCCATCCGCCAGTTGGTGAACACAGGACCGTGAACATCATCAAAGAAAAAAGACCGTCATTGCTGACAGTCTTTTTCTTTTTTCGAGGTTCCGACCAGATTCGAACTGGTGTAGGAGCTTTTGCAGAGCTCTGCCTAGCCACTCGGCCACAGAACCAGAACCTATTCGTTTCGAACGAGGTGTGCAAAAGTAGGATATTTGTCGGATATTTGAATCAACCTACCAATCCTTTTTTATGCAACGTATCCAGGAATCGGAACTGATAATCAACAAACGGGGAGCCGTTTACCACCTAGACCTGAGGCCTGAAGAACTGGCCGATACCATTATAACCGTTGGCGATCCCGACCGGGTTGCCGCCGTGAGCAAGCATTTCGACCGCATTGAACATAAATGCAATCACCGCGAATTCATCTCCCATACCGGCTATATGGGCAAAAAACGCCTGACCGTTATTTCCACCGGCATCGGGCCCGACAACATCGATATTGTGCTGAATGAACTGGATGCCCTGGTAAATATCGACCTCGCCACCCGTACCATTAAACCGGAACTCACCCCGCTGAACATCATCCGGGTAGGCACTTCCGGCGCCCTGCAGGCCGATATTCCTACCGACAGTTACGTGGTTTCTACCCATGGCCTGGGCATCGATAACCTCCTGAACTTTTACCGGTATGAGGAAAATGATGAAGAAAAGCAATTACTGCAGTCTTTCGTAACCCAAACCCAGCTCAATCACCGCATTTCACAACCTTATATCTGCGGCAGCAGCGCCCATCTTATTAAACATTTTGTCAATAACTTCCACCATGGCATTACGGTCACCTGTCCCGGGTTTTACGGACCGCAAGGCCGCATTTTGCGACTGGGATTAAGCAACCCGCAACTGATCGATCGCCTTACCCAGTTTACTTTCGGCCCCCACCGCATTACCAACTTTGAAATGGAAACCTCCGGCATATATGGGCTGGGCAAACTGCTGGGGCATCATTGCCTTTCCATCAGCGCCATCGTGGCCAACCGGGTTACCAAACAATTTTCAAAAGACAGCCAGGCGGCTATTGAGCAATTGATCAGGAAAACCCTGGATATCATAAGTTCATGGTAAGTAGCGAGTAGCTAGTGGGGGGATACAGCGAGTAGTAAGTAGCGAGTAGCTAGTAGGGGAATACAGAATAAAATGAAGGAATAGCGAATGAGAGGCTTTTTAAACACTATTAACCTTCAAACGTTATTCTTATGCTGGACCTATCGCACAAAAAGCTGGAAGTTTATAAAATTGCTTTAAAACTTGTTAATGAAATATACTACGTATCTAAATGCTTCCCAAAAGAAGAACAATATGTTATAATAAGTCAAATACGCAGGGCGGCTATCTCAGTTTGTAGTAATATTGCAGAAGGAGCAGCCAGAAGATCAAAACCGGAGAAAAAAAGATTTTATGAAGTGTCAAGGAGTTCGGCAGTTGAAATAGACACCCAATTTGAGATCGCTTTAAGCCTTGGATTCGTACAAAATGAGCAAATTCAGGCCATTAAGCAATACCTCGAATCAGTATTCAGGATCCTTTGTAAAATGATAGATAATTTAGATAAATAACCTGGTGGCTTGGCCTACTAGCCACTAGCCACTAGCCACTTACCACTAGCTATGGATATAATATTTCACAAATACCAGGGAACAGGAAACGACTTTGTTATTTTAGACAACCGCGACGAACGTTACAATGGATTGACCACAGAACAGGTTCGCTTTTTATGCAACCGCCGTTTTGGAATTGGCGCCGACGGATTGATGTTACTGAACAACGCCAATGGCTACGACTTTGAAATGAAATACTACAATGCCGATGGTCGCGAAAGCACCATGTGCGGCAATGGTGGTCGCTGCCTGGTTAAATTTGCCTACAATATCGGTTTGAAGAAAGATAAATACCTCTTTATTGCTACGGATGGTGCGCATGAGGCAGAAATTGACGATGACGGCACTGTAAGCCTTAAAATGAAAGATGTGGATGACGTGAAAGATTATCACAGCGATTTTATTGTAGATACCGGTTCGCCCCACTACATTAAACTCACGTCTGATGTGTGGAATTTTGATGTATACAAAAAAGGGAAAGACATCCGCAACAGCAATACATTCGCAAAAGAAGGCATCAATGTAAATTTTGTGGAGCAGAAAAATAACGATGAAATAATAGTGCGTACCTACGAACGCGGGGTGGAAGATGAAACCCTCTCCTGCGGCACCGGCGTTACCGCCAGCGCCCTGGTATGCTACCATAACGAACGGGGTTTCAATGATGTAACCGTTCAAACAAAAGGCGGAAAATTAACCGTTGAATTTGACCGCACCGGCGACAATACCTTCCGGAATATATGGTTGTGCGGACCCGCAGAAAAGGTATTTGAAGGCTCGGTGAGTTTATAGTTTATGGCTTGAAGTTGTCTGGATGCTGCAGGCTAAGCACATTTCGGCAGTAATCTATTTGCAGTTTTAACCCATAAATCAACCGGTTGTATGCTTATTGGCTGCTAAATTAAGCACACAACGATAAACAATAAACCAAAAACCATAAACATATCAAAATGCGGCCTTACCTTTGCGCCGCCTATGATCCAGTACTTCAAAAATATTAATTATCAAACCATAGCGATTGATAAGCCTGAAAATGGCTCCTGGGTGAACATTTTGCCTCCCCTTAAACAGGAAGAGTTCTCTGAATTATCGAACGCACTCGATATTCCGCTCGACTTCCTGACCGACTCGCTCGATATTGATGAAAGGACCCGTTTTGAAGAAGCTGATAATGTTAAGCTGGTCGTAATTAAAACACCTACAGAAAACAACTCCTTTAACGAAAGCGACGCCTACTATATCACCATCCCGATCTGTATCATTATTACCCACAACCAGATCGTTACGGTAAACTCTTTCGAAAACGGCGCTATCAAGAAATTCCTGAACACCTTTCAAAACCGGCACCCCGATAACCGGAAAATGATGGTGCTGAAGATCATTGAAAAGATCATTCAAACCTACCTGGAATCCCTGAAAGAGATCAATCAACGCAGAAATATATTTGAACAAAAACTGTATGCCGCCAGCAAGAACGAACATTTGCTGCAGTTGATGCGCATCCAGAAAAGCCTGGTGTATTTTGTTACGGCCTTACGCTCGAATGAAATGCTGTTGATGAAAATAGAACGCACCAATTTCCTGGCGTTGAACGAAGAAGAGAAAGAATTTTTGAATGACCTCATCGTTGACAACTCACAGGCGTTGGAAATGGCGAATATTTACACCAACATCTTAAGCAGTACGCTCGATGCATTTGCGAGCATCATTGCCAATAACCAGAACGAAGTGTTAAGGCGGTTATCTGTGATCACGATTGTATTATCGTTTCCCGTACTGGTGGCCAGTATTTATGGTATGAATGTGCCTATTCCCTATGCCAAATCGCCCTTTGCGTTCTACATCCCGGTATTTTTATCGCTCATCATTTCACTGGTGATCGGCTGGTTCTTTTTGAAGAAGAAGATCTTTTAAAGAAGCGACAAGGTATAGAGGCATAAAGGCAACGAGGGAAAAGAAATGCGTGAACCCCGAACTTAAGAACCACAAACAATAAACTACAAACCACAAACTGGTAATTAAGTAAATATGATTAGCGTTCGAGTGTACGGCCTTCTGGTAAACGAAAACAAACAGGTTTTAGTGAGTGATGAATTTATTCGCGGTAATTATTATACGAAATTTCCCGGCGGCGGTCTCGAATTTGGCGAAGGCACCCGCGATTGTTTAAAGAGAGAATTCAAAGAAGAAATGGACCTGAACGTAGAAGTAGGCGATCATATATATACCACCGATTATTTTCAGATGAGCGCGTTCAATCCGGCCGATCAAATTCTGTCAATATACTACTACGCGCACGCTTTGGAACCTATAAAAGTTCCCTTACGTCAAATGCCATTCGACTTCGACGAACAACAGCTGGCTGTTTATAAAGAAAGAAGCGAAACAGAAACATTTCGCTTCATTGACTGGAATGATTTTTCAGCAGCATCTGTTTCACTACCTATTGATAAAATAGTTGCTGACATGCTGAAAAACCATGTAAAGTAAGGTTGGGTCACTACAAGCATTAAAACAAATACGGTAACCGCAAAGCAGGTAATAATCCGGCGAAATAGGAATCTATCTTCTTTATTTTCTGGTTAGAAGATCGCTTCATCTTCTTTACAAAACGAACCGGCAAGGTCGCCTTCACCCCTTCTTTATCATAAATGTAAATGAAGCCGCCGGCTTTCATGCCAAACACATACCCCATTCCCTCCCCTACTGCTTCCTGGTCTTGCCTGGAAGGGCCCTGCACATAACTGATCAATTGCACCTGGTTGCTTTGCGAAAAGGTTACCCGGTTGGGATTGCGCGCATCTGCTCTATCATCGGATTGTTGCTGCTCCAGATCTCCATCAGGATGACTATGATAATATACCAGCGCTTTCTCTTTGATGAGCAATGCAGCTCCGGAAAACCACCGCGGATCTGAAGGATCACCTGTGATACAGGTTACAGTCCCATCTGGAAATACCACACCGCCATGCTCTTCATTTCCGTCTGGCCCACTCGCTGTACACCGCGACTTAATGTTATCATACATTTGCCGGATAATTCGTTTATCCAGCACAGGTATTATATTCGCCATCACCAATGAATCGTTAACAGCGCCATTACGCAACCGCCGCGCTACTTTTCTTGCCGCAGGGCGCGAAATGGCTATTACGGTAGCAGGATTATAATCAGCACTCACTTGTATAGTTGAATCATCCAGCGGAACATCGTGAAAGATCTGGTTGAATGATTTCCTGGTCTTTATAATATAACTGGCTGGTTGGGTCGCCTGTACATGCCGGTACAATAATTTACCACGTTCATTATAATAGTAAGCAGTATCGTGTTGATTGCAATATGCAAAAACGATATCTGGATATAGGATCGAAAAAGAGAGTAAACAGAAAATAATGGGCTTGCCGGGGATAATGAAAGAAAGATACTTTTTCATAATGATAAGGTTTACAATGAAAAAATAAATACTATGCATACCACTCATTATTCGAGTGTAATCAATGAAGGGTATGTATGAAAAAAAAGTAACTCCTGGTAGTGCGGCAAATCCTGGCTAAGCTAACGGTTGTGCAGTTGTATAAATAACGGGCTGCAATATTATGTTGTCTAAACTGTTCAACCAAATTTACAGCTTACAGAAAACACTTATGTGAAATAAAGCTTTCTTCATTTATTTATAAGGATTCGTTAACCATTTCATAACTAACAAGATTAGTACAAACAGGCAGCACCGTTAGTAATTAACAAAATATTTATTCTTTATTGCTATCATAATCACTTTAATAGAAAAGAATAATGACTTCTCCCCTGGCAACCCACTGCCCCATTCCTGCGTAGTAAGTAATTGATTGTGACAAATTCCCGTATTTTAACCTTTTTTAAAACAGCACCGTATACGTGATAGCAATTCTTACAAAAACGTTGGCCATTTTATCGGGCAGGGAGAAAAAACAGTGGGCCTGGCTCACCGCCTTCTCTTTACTGATCAGCATTGCCGATATTGGTTCCCTGGCCCTATTGCTTTACATCATACACTTTTATACCCAAACGGTTGATCCCACTACTGCCATCTCACCCATATTGGGAGAACCGATGGCGCAGTGGTTATTCAATCGTTCGTCTCTTGTTCTTATCACGTTGTTTTTTATAGTGTTCGCTTTGAAGAACCTGGCGGCTTATCTTATTCATGCACGGCAGATCAAATTTGTACACCAGGTAGCTTCCCGCATTTCGCGCAATAATATGCTGCAATACCTGGAAGGAAATTATGCCGATTATATTCATACCGACTCATCGGTATTCTCCCGCAGGATCAGCCTGCAACCTTTAGAGTTTTGTCAGCATGTACTGACGCCTATGCAACAGGTATTTACAGAAGTAGTGTTGATCATATTGACCATTATCGCCATACTCGTATTCAATGCTCAACTGTTCTTGTTATTATTGATCATTTTGTTACCACCGGTTATTTTAGCCGGATGGTTTACCAGAAGAAAATTGCACACGGCCCGCAACTATATTAAAAGCAGCAGTATCACTATGTGGCAAAACCTGCAGGAATCCATCGCCGGTTTTGTGGAAAGCAATATGTATGATAAGAATGATTTTTTTACCGAACGGTATGCCACTGCACAACAAACGCACAATAAACATCTATCGAGCCTGCAATCAATTCAGGCATTACCTGCGCGACTCGCAGAAGTATTTGCCGTGTTTGGTTTACTGGTGCTGATCGCTATCAGCAATGGTCAATATGCCACGCAGATCGTTACACTCGGCGCTTTTATGGCTGCTGCGTATAAGATCATTCCTGGTATTGCCCGCATTTTGAACAGCACCGGACAGATCCGCACCTATTCATTTACTATTCATGAACTGGTGCAACAAGGCAAAACAGTTGAACCACAACCAACGAACAACACAGCACCCATTCATTCCATAACGCTTGAACAGGTTGGTTTTACTTATGATCATACACCGGTATTGAAAAATTTTTCCTGTCAACTGCAACCCGGAGATTTTATTGGAATAGATGGTCATTCGGGTAAAGGCAAAACCACTTTATTAAATATTTTATTGGGATTTATAACACCGCAAACAGGTGAGGTGTGCATCAATCACCAACCTACCACCAGCCAGCAGCGGAAACAATACTGGGATCAAATAGCTTATGTAAAGCAGCAGCCTTTCTTTATTAACGAGACCCTGCTGGCGAACATTACCCTCAACGACACATCATACAACATGCAACGCCTGCAAAAAGCGCTTGACATCGCCGGTATTTCTGAATGGTTACCGGCTTTACCAGCCGGGCTCAATACCCGGCTTACGGAACATGGGAAGAATATCAGCGGCGGTCAGCGGCAACGCATTGCATTGGCGCGGGCATTGTATAAAGAAGCCAACCTGATCATTTTGGATGAACCCTTTAGTGAGCTGGATGAAAAGGCCGAGGAAATATTATTTCATCATTTGCAACAACTGGTGGCTGCCGGTAAAATCGTTATACTGATCACCCACAGTAAAAAAAGTATACAGGTATGTAATAAGATAATTTCGCTGTAGGGATTAAACAGCAAAAAGTTTATCAAAAAAAGGAGTGTGCCTTTTCTCAACAGCTTCAATCAATTGATAAAACCGTAAAACCTCAATATGCAAGTTTAATTCTGGATATATCTTATAAAATGATCCAAATGGTGTTTTCCTATACCCTTTTCCTTCATTATAAGCTTCTAATCTTTCAGGAATTGCATCAACAATAACAAAACCAAATTTTGGCGTTTCTTTTCTTACCATTACATGGCTTCCTCTATAATTTTTCTTATTATCACCATAAAGGAACTCATCAAAATATTTTTCAATTAAATGTGAGTATTCCCATCGATAATCTGATTTATTCTTTTGGTGGGCAATTTCGCCCGGACGTTTAAACTCAAAAATAACCATAGAAGAAATTTCGCCAGAAAGTTCAGGGGCGAAACAAATTGGATTATTAAACATGGGAGGGGAATCAGCTAACAACAAGTCAGGCTCTTTTCTGCTTTTATTCTCTGAAAAAGCCGTGATGGGCATGTCCGATGCGATAAACGTATAGGTTGCAAACCTTTCATCTAACAACCATAAATTATGTGATTCATAATTTATTTCTCTGCCTGTAACACCACGAGGAAAAATCAGGTTGTGAATATCTTCTTCAAGCCTGTATTTCCCATGTTGATCTGCTTCTAAAAACCGCTTAAACAAATCTATTATAGCTTTACGCTGGATCATGTATTCTGATAAACTATCTGAATCGTAAGCCGCCTTTTCGATCAACTCATTCTTTATTATCTCTATACTGTCTTTATTAATTTCACTCTTATCTATAAATCCTTGAATTTTCTGATCAATTTTTCTCTTTTCATTAAAAGCGATTTTGTAAAGAGCCTCTTCTTTTTTGTCATCTGGTAAATTGGGTGGGATGCTATTTAAAAAATCTTCTCTATTCAAAAACCTCCTGTATCTGGGTGCATTTATCTGAATATAGTTCTTTAACTCTTTAATATTCCTATCTTGGGTTGCCTTCACGAATTCATCATACTCAGAAACAAGCAATTTGGCAATATTCTCTTCTATTTGATCAAAAGAGATCAAGCCATCGTTATTTAAAAAACCATTTTCGTTCTCCTGCGGTATAGAAAATCCATTTCGGGAATTATAAACCTTTTTATTCAAGTATTCAGAAACAACGTAAACATCCAAATAATAAGGCCGGCCGTTATCTATAATAGGATAACTGAAGATGCTATTTACTTTTGATATATTTTTTCCAATTCCAACTACTCGGGAATTAGCACAATAGTGTATATAATGATTTTTCCTATTGTGGACCTTTGCTGTTTTAATTATATAACAATCAAATATGTTTTTACCAATAGAGAATTGTCGCTCTCTTTCTTTTGAAACTTGTTGATAAAGGTCATTGACAATTGTTGATTCTTCGCTTTCAATTTCAATAATTTTGATAATTGGCAAATCATTACATAAAAAATAAATAAGACAATGTTCCATAATAGATTCTGCAATCTCATTTATGGATAAAGCCGTATAATCTTTTATTGACTGGTTATGGCATCCTGCTAACTGAACAGTTGTTTGTCTCATAGGCTCATCTGAATCCTGCTCTTTTAAAACCGTCACTTCATTAATTGGATCCAACATTAATTCGCGAAACCGCCATTTGTTTTTTTGCTTATAATTACTTGTAATTCTAATTTCATTAAATGCAGCTAAAATCGTAAACCTGCCTATACCTTTACAACCAAAATCCTTCTTATTCTTATGCGTATAGGCTGTTCTATACGATTTTAAATTCTCATCTGTAAACCCTTCGCCGTTGTCAATAACCTTTATTGAACTAATAGTCTTGTTTCCAGAAAAATTTAGGACACTTGAACTTTCACCACGATAAATTTGTATTGTTATCATTCGGTCCTGCCTCATCATATCCTTTGTTTGCTTGAGGCTGATTATTGCATTAACAATAGTCTCAAAAAGAGGAAGCAAAGCATCACTGGGTTTTAAATCTATTTCGCTCACAATATTTTGAACTGGCAAGTCCATAGCTTAATGATTTAAATGGTAGTTTAAACTGTCGACCTGATTTTTCAATCTATACTTTTATTGGGAAAAATTTATTCTTTTCTTAATGAAGTAAATAACTAAAGATACTAAAAAACATAGAATAAAAATACTACAAAATTTAGCTCAAAGCAAAGATAAGTATTTCTTCAGGAGAATGTTTCTTGATTTCCATCAATTTAAGCAGTTTGTTTCCCCTTTTCCAACCCTTTCTACCGGTTTAACGTATATAGGAGGAAACCAAAAATCTACACTCAAAAATCCGAACCTCAAGATTAAAACTCTAAACGAATGATTACAATTCAAATTCCTTAAACACCATCAGGTACCGGCAGCAACCCTGCAGGTAATTTAACCGTACCAGCTATGGTGCCAGGCTGGTGATATATAAGCCATTCGGGTTTACACCAGCTAACCATTTGCAACTGTTATTTAACAAACAAAACATTTCTCTATTGTGCAATTACCTGCCAACCGAAAATTGGACAAGTACATTGGCTACTGCCTGATTGTAATATTATTACCCGTCACCCGGCTGCTGGGCATTGTAATGCGCCGGAACCATCGTCTGCAACAACCACCTAAACACTTGCTGTTTATTAAATTATTAGGGCTAGGTAGTCTTGTCGTGGCCACGGAATCCATCCAGGCCATGCGACAAAAATTTCCCGGCACGCGATTCATTCTCCTCACAGATTCCAACATTGCGGGCGGTATTGAACCGTTCCATGTCTTTGATGAAATATGGCCGGTTGAAACCAACAGTTTGTCCATCACCATCAGCTCCTCTTTAAAATATATTGTAAAATCGTGGCAGTTGAAAAAATTATGGGTGGTTGACCTGGAAGTATATTCAAAGCTCACTACGGTATATGCGTTAATGACCATGGCCAGAAATCGCTTTGGCTTTCACCTAAAGCCGGTTTTTTTTAGAAAATTCCTCAACACCCATAATATTCCGTTCAAACAAACTATTTGCCTGGAAGACAATTACGCGCAGATGGCGCAGGTGATAACCAGAACAGAAACGCTTCCCGCACCAGAACAAATCATTCCGGTTCGAACAAATGAGTGGTATAAGCCTTACATCATATTAAACAATACCTGCAGCAGCCTGGCGCTGGTGCGCAAACTACCCAACGAAACCTTTGCAGCCGTCTGCAACTGGATATTATCCCAAACGCATTTTCGCATAGCATTTCCTGGTACAACGAACGACAAAACCGGCATCGATCAGTTCATCGATCAACACCTGCCGGCGTATAAGCAAAATGGAAAGATAGTGAACATTGCCGGCGCGCTTGATTTTGAAGCCTATTATCGTTTCATTGCCGATAAAGGCGCCTGTATGGTGACCATCGACAGCGGGCCCTTACATATTGCCCGCAAACTTGGCCTGCCTACTGTTTCTATATGGGGGCCAACCAATCCGGCCAGCTATATCAAAATACCAGCCGCACAGGAAAAACGACATCTGTATCTTTACAATAAAGCGGCCTGCTCACCCTGCGTACATCACCATGAGCAACTCCCCTGCGGCGGTAATAATGTATGTATGAAAGACATTCAGGCGGAAAGGATTATTGAGAAGATCAGTGCGTTGTTGGGGTATTTGGAGCACGCTGCTACAACCCCACCCGCCGCAACGTATAAAACGCAAATCCCCGGTTCTTATCAGAAAGATAAATGATCTCGCTTCCGTTTATGAGCATTGCCTGCTTTTTGCGATCTGGCGTTGAAGTAAGTCGCTTCCCCTTGTAATACACCTGGTTGTTTTGTATACGCACTTCATTGGTTGTACTTTGCTGCACGATGTAGTTGGAAACTGTTGCATGGCTGCCTTTGTTATCCCAATAATAATACACCAGCCTGTTATTCTCAATGGCATAAGCATATACCAACGGTAGTTTTTCTTTCAATAAGTACGTACTGTTATCTGCTTTGGGAAATAGCTTGCCGGCATCTGCCAGCAATAACACTACAAAAAATGCAATGAATGGCTTGAGTAATAGACGCGGGCCCGATGCCCTGATCAGCAAAAAGAACAAAAACAGCATTAAATACAAACGCGGGAACTGCAGCAACAACGGCCAACCAAACAATACCTGCACCGGTATAGCACTGATCAAAAACACCAGGGCCATACTTATATAAATATAAACCGGCTTTATATTGCTGTCGACCATTGCTAACAAGGGTACCAGTAACAAGATTAAAGAATACGAACTACCATTTGGCGATAATAGCAAACTCGCAGCGATCCAGCAGGCAAATGCCAGGAAATCACTTGTCTTTTTATGCAGGGTAACGCTCACACACCCCGCCAGTATAGCCGCTTTAAACAACACCATGCAAATGACAAATAACGGCGTACTATTAAAAAGCACCTGCGGGTTCTGCACTTCATCGTACACAAACACATTCTTCAACAGCATAAAAGCCGACTGGAACAGGTAAGTATAACTATCATTCAGTTCGCCGCTGTTCGCGCGGGGAAAAATAGTTAACACATAATATTGCCAGGACGCAAAGCCATTCAAAATAACAGAAACAACACCCAACAACAAACAGGCTGCCGTACAATATGCAACCTGCTTATACTGTTTCTTCGCCACCAGGTAAAACAATATCACCAGCGGGAACAATTTGAATACAATAGCCACCGCCCACAACAAAGCAGCCAACACCGGCTTTTTCTTTTCGTATGCCATGTACCCTTCCAGCAACAACGCAAACAACAACAAGTAGGTTTGTCCAAAGAAGATATTATTTCTCAGCGGTACTAAAAACAGTATGGGTATTAACCATACCACCCATGTTGGCAATGAAAAATATTTGATAGCGCGTGATACGGTAAACATAAACAGCGCTGCAGAAAATACATTGAATACAATTTTGGCTACCGTCACGGGGAATATTAAAAAGGGAGCCAACACAATGGATGTAAATGGTGGAAAAGGTGCGTATGAAACAAATATACCTGCATGCCCTTTTTGTGCGATCAATGCATTCAGTGAATACGTATCATACACATGTTGGTAGTTCCCGTGCAACAGCTCCCAACTGCCAAAATAATAACCGGCAAAATCTGAGTACGGCGCACCGGCCGCCCTGTATATAAAATAACCCAGCAAAGCCGCCAGGAAAAAGAGGGGGTAATATGGGGTATTTCGAACATGCATACAATGAAGATCAATACGGAGAATGAATGTTTTAGGTTGCTGCAATGGAGCAGTTACCGGTTTCCGGTTACCAGGGAATACAAAGGTGAACTACCTTACGGGGTTTTATCCCGTCCCCCGGCTACCCGATCCCCGCATCCGCTATTACAAAGGCCTGGCATTACAACGCCGGCATCAGTTATGAATCGCTATTATGGCGCCGCCTGCACGACACCAACAGAAGCACACTGGTTTCGGTTGAAAACCAGGGAGGCTTCGTTCAAACCTTTGAATACCTGTATGGGCAAAACATGGTTTCGAAAAAATACCTGCAAAAGGCAAAAAGCCATGCCTATCTGAATATCGGTCAAGCCTTTAAACAACAACGCAACCTGCCCGCCGCACGGCATCACTATTGGCAGTCGTTAAAATACAATTTGTTACAGCCCTTCTGTTACTGGCAACTACTGAAAACTTTAAGAGCTTAAATAAGCAACTCAACCTGCTTATTATCCGTATGATCTCAAAGGTCTCACAGTCACCGGCAGAAGGCGATAAGGGAATTAGCCCGGTTCACCCCTTTCCTTTGACAATTGAGCATCGTCAACCCAGTTCACATATGAACAAAGTATTATTATTCAATCCGCGTAGCGCTAAAACAAAGCCCAGGATCCCGAATTCAATTCTTTCCATAGCTGCCGCTATTGAAGGCCAGTACGAGTATGCGATTGTAGACGGCAACCTGGAAACCGATCCATGGCAAAAAATAAACAGCTATCTGGCAACCGGTGAGTTTGGCTATTTTGGTTGTACCTGTATGCCGGGGCCACAACTACGGCAGGCCATACCCATTTCAAAACAAATACGCATGCTCTACCCCGCAGTGCGCATTATCTGGGGCGGTTATTTTCCATCGAACCAACCCAAAGTGGTACTGACCTCTGGTTTTGTTGACGTTATAGTGAATGGACCGGGTGAGAAATGTTTCCCGTCTTTACTGGAGGCGTTGAACACCGGTCAGTCGTTCACCACTATTCCCAACCTGATCTACAAAGGCGAACAGGGCATTATAAAAACCGGTAAAGATGAGTTGTACGACCAGGATGCGCTGCCCCGTTTGCCATATGACACACTCAATACATTTTACCCGTTGCGCCGTTACCTCGGCAAAACTTATCTCGGCACCCGCACCATCGCTTATCACAGCAGTATGGGCTGTCCGTTCAAGTGTTCTTTTTGCGCGGTTGTTCCCATTTACAATGCCCGCTGGCGTGGCAAAAGCGCGCAGTTGATCTATGAAGACATTAAATACCTGAAAGAAAAACACGGTGGTAACGCCATAGAATTTCACGACAACAACTTTTTTGTATCGGAGAAAAGAACGGTTGAGTTCTCAAAACTTATTCAACCCGAAAACATGGTGTGGTGGGGCGAAGGAAGAATTGATACGATCGATAAATATTCAGATCAATCACTGGAATTGATGCGTGCATCGGGTTGTAAGATGATCTTTTTTGGGGCAGAAACCGGTAACGATGATATTCTGAAAAAGATGGACAAAGGCGGTACGCAAACCGGTGCGCAGATCAGGGCTTTTGCCGCTCGTATGGCGAAGTTCGATATCATTCCCGAATACTCTTTTGTGTTAGGCACCCCAGGTGATACGCCTGAACAAGTGATGAAACAAATTGACCAGGATATCGCTTTCATTAAAGAGATCAAAAGCATTAACCCAAAAACAGAGATCATTATTTACCTGTACAGCCCGGTGCCCACAGAAGGATCAGATTTATATAAGCGCGTGCTGGAAAGCGGTTTCCATTTTCCTGAGAAACTGGAAGACTGGATCAGTCCGCACTGGGAGAATTTCGACTTGCGCAAGAACCCGTTAACGCCGTGGTTAACGCCTGAAATGGTTGACAAGATAAAAGATTTTGAAACAGTACTGAACAGTTACTACCCTACTGTTTCAGACATCAGGCTTTCCAGCTTTAAACGCAGCGTCATGCGCAGCGTGTCGGCCATTCGCTACAAAACCGGTTTGTACTGGAAGCCGTATGAATTAAAAGTATTGCAATTGTTATGGAAATACCGGCAACCTGAAATTGAAGGATTCTGAGCGAAGTCGAAGAATATTGTCAAAGTCCTGAGCGAAGTCGAAGGACCGAAGGATTTGTACGAATCGAACCTTATATCTTAAAAGCAATTTGAAACAAACAGTCAAATATATAACCACCCGTTTATACAAACCGCTGCTGGTAAAATACCTGTCGGCGACGCGGATGTATACCCACAAAGGTATTCGTTTGGTGATACCACCTGCGGTGTTTCACCCGGGCTTTTTCTTTAGCACGCGCTTGTTGTTGCGGTATATCGCAACACTACCGCTAAAGAACCGATCATTTTTAGAACTGGGCGCCGGGAGTGGACTGATCGCTTTGTATGCAGCCCGCGAAGGTGCGCAGGTAACCGCAAGCGATATCAATTCGGTGGCCATTCATTCGCTGGAAATGAACAGCCATAGCAACCAGCTTTCTATTACCGTTATAAAATCAGACCTGTTCACTAATATTCCGCAGCAGACATTTGATCTCATTGCCATCAACCCGCCGTATTATAAAAAGCAACCGAAAACGCCGGCCGAGTATGCCTGGTATTGCGGGGAACAGGGCGAATATTTTCAACAACTGTTCAGCAGTCTTAAACCATATATGCATCCGCAATCGATGGTACTGATGGTGCTGTGCGATGGGTGCGACCTGGAAATGATAAGGTCAATGGCCAGAAGCTGTGGGTTTAGGTTGAATTGCGTGTTTGAGAAGAAGAATTGGGTAGAAGTGAATTATATTTTCAGAATTGACAAGTTAACGGGTTGACAAGTTGTTCAGTTATTGAGTTATTGAGGGTAGAAAATTATTATTCGTCAGGAAGGTAAGGTTTTTCACAGCCTGCCCCGATGAAGTAGGGGTTTGCCGTTTCACATTTCACGACAATGATCATAAACAAACTATATCATACATACCAACGCTATCGCACGTTACAAACCGATGTCATTACGGCGTTGCCGATAGTGATCCTGATGCCGCATAGCGCCTGTAACTGCCGTTGCGTGATGTGTGATATCTGGAAGGACAACAAAAACCTTAAACAACTTACAGAAAACGATATCACCGGTTTATTGAACGTCTTTAGAAAATTCGGTACGCGGGTAGTGGTGATGTCGGGTGGCGAAGCATTGCTGAATGCCAACTTCTTCCGGTTCTGTGAAATATTGAAACAGGAAGGTATAGCGGTTACATTATTATCAACCGGTATTGCGCTCGAGAAAAAAGCCGGGCAGTTGTTGCAATGGGTGAACGATATTATTGTTTCCCTGGATGGCGATGAGGCCCTGCATGATGAGATTAGACAGATCCCCGGCGCCTTTCAAAAATTAAAACAAGGGGTAGAACACATTAAATCGCTGAACCCGAATTTTCGCATCACGGCCCGCACCGTGATACACCGGCTGAACTTTCAACACTGGATCCCGATCGTGAACAGCGCCATGGAAATGGGGCTCGATCAGATCAGTTTTTTACCGGCCGATGTAAGCAGCCAGGCCTTCAACCGCGCAACCGTGTGGACCGGCGACCGGCAACAGGAAGTGCTGGTGCACGAGGAAGAACTTCCAGCATTGCAATCTGCCGTACACGAACTGATACAGTATCATAGAACAGCTATTGACCAACGATTCATTGCCGAACCGGCCGATAAGCTGCAAAAGATCTATGCTTACTACGCGGCTTTTTATGGCCGGAACCCTTTTCCATACAAGAAATGTAATGCGCCCTGGGTATCAACGGTGATAGAAGCAGATGGTACGGTACGGCCCTGTTTCTTTCATGAACCTATAGGTAATATTCGTCAGCAAAACCTCGATGCCATCGTAAACAGCGCCTCGGCGATCGCATTCAGAAAGAACCTGGATATGGATACGAATGCCACATGCGTAAAATGCGTATGTTATTTGAATTTGGGACCGAAAACCAGTTTGTAGGAAGTTGACAAGTTGGTACAGGTGATAGAGTTGATAAAGGGTGGTAATGCCAATTCATAATGGCCGCGCAGATGCTTGCCGATTCACGTTTGCCGATTCACGATTCACGATTCACGATTGCCGACATACTAACAGTAATAAAATGAGCAACAAAATACTATTCTCACATTCCTACTTTCTACAATTCGACCCCAAACAATGGGCTACCGGGCAACCTTACCCTCCGCTGGCCACATTGTATGCTGCCGCCCTAATGCAGGCTAATGGTTATTCCGTTTCCCTGTTCGATACCATGTTCGCTCATAATGCACACGATCTTCAAAACACGTTGAACGAACAAACCCCGCGCTACTTTGTGCTGTACGACGATGGTTTTAACTACCTCACTAAAATGTGTTTAACGAATATGCGCGAGGCCGCTTTTGCCATGATGAAACTGGCCAAAGCAAAAGGCTGCACCGTTATCGTATCCAGCTCAGACAGCACCGATCATTTTAAAGAATACCTTACCGAAGGGGCCGACTTTGTTATTATGGGCGAAGCTGAACTGACATTGCTTGAACTCGTTAAAGCCATGGATAATAAAGAAAATAATTTTCAGCATATTACCGGACTGGCATTCATACACAACAACCAGGTTACAACCACACCACGCCGCGCGGTGATGAAAGACCTCGATGCACTGCCATTGCCCGCCTGGGACCTGATTGATATTACACCTTACCGTTCCATGTGGTTAAAAAGCAGCGGTTATTTTTCGCTGAACGTAGCCACTACAAGAGGCTGCCCGTTCAAATGCAACTGGTGCGCAAAACCTATTTATGGCAATCGCTATAATGCCCGCTCACCGGAAAAAGTAGTGGAAGAATTAAAACTGTTAAAAGAGAAATTCCGGTTCGATCATATCTGGTTCTGTGACGACATCTTCGGCCTGAAACCCGGCTGGGTAAACGCGTTTGCCAATATCGTGGAGAAAGAACAATTACAATTCAGGTTCAAGATCCAGGCCCGCGCCGATCTGTTATTACAGGAGAACACCATCAAAGACCTGGCGCGCGCCGGTTGTCATAACATCTGGATGGGTGCGGAAAGCGGTTCGCAAAAAGTACTCGATGCTATGGACAAAGGCACTACCGTTGAACAAATATACCAGGCCACTACCCTGCTGAAAAAGCATGGCATCAATCCTTCCTTCTTTATACAGTTTGGTTATCCCGGCGAAACAAAGGAAGACATTGCGAAAACCATCCGTATGATCAGGGACCTGTTGCCATATGAGATGGGCATCTCCGTTTCCTATCCATTACCCGGCACACCGTTTTTCGAACGCGTAAAAAATGATCTAAAAGAAAAAGCAAACTGGACAGATTCGGATGAGTTACAATTAATGTTTCAAAACACCTATCAACCGGCTTTCTATAAACAATTACATCGCTATGTGCACAAAAGTTATCGAAAGCACCAGGCATTGGCGCAAATAAAAAAAATATGCACTCAGCCTACCACCATCACCTGGAAAAAGTTAAAAAAAGCCGCTGCTGTTGCATACTATATTCCGGCGGCTTTCCTGGCCAGACAAAAACTGCACACACTCGAAAAAACGGTATAAAAAGAAGCATCTGCTATTATGAATGAACACAAGTATATGAACTATGAACAACAGGCCGCTGCTGCTTTTAGTAAACAATCGGCCATATTCGATGATCTGTATTCCGGCAATACCATAGTTCAGTATAAAAGAAAAAGAGTTCGGCAACATGTTCAGCAATACCTTGCCCCTGGCAGTTCGATCCTTGAATTGAATGCCGGCACCGGCGAAGATGCGGTATATTTTGCCCAACAGGGATACCGGGTGCATGCAACAGATATTGCCGCCGGTATGCAGCAGGCATTAAAAAATAAGATCGAATTGCATGGATTACAGCAATTTGTAAGTAGTGAAATTTGCTCATTCACCGAATTAAACAAGCTGCAGCATAAAGGCCCTTATGACATGATCTTTTCCAATTTCGCAGGTCTTAATTGTACAGATCAGTTAAATAATGTGTTGTTAACCTTTGCGCCCTTATTAAAACCGGATGGCATAGTGACGCTGGTCATTTTACCTAAATTTTGCTTATGGGAAACGCTGCTGGCTTTTAAAGGAAAAACCAAAACAGCCTTCAGACGGTTTTTCAGTAACAAAGGCGCAAGCGCTCATATTGAAGGACATTATTTCAAATGTTGGTATTATAATCCCTCTTACATAAAACGAGTTTTGCATAACACCTTTGAAGTATTGAGCATAGAAGGCTTATGCACCATAGTGCCGCCTTCCTATATAGAACTTTTTCCAGAGAAGCATCCGGCCGCCTGGCAATGGCTGCAAAAAAAAGAAGATCAATGGAAACAAGCCTGGCCCTGGAAGTATATAGGCGATTATTACATAATTACCCTGAAAAAGAAGTAAGAACTGATGATGCCGGATCAATGACCAGATCCACTTTTTGTTTATACATATCTAAAATCCTTTTCTGCAAATAAGAAGGATCAGGTTTTGAAAAATGTTTACCGCTCCGTAAACTCATCCGTTCGCCTTTCATATTTAAGCGGCCCTGTTGTTCTTTCTGTAACCAGCGCCGTGTAGTTAATTTCATAAGGTAGTTGTCTAATATATTACCCAGGCGGTTATTAAGCATCCATTCTGCCGCCTTCTTATACCAGGGATGACGGATCATGATGAGCGAACTTTTTGGAAAATTGTTATTGGGTAAATAACAGGCTGTCCAGTTATTCGTTTTAAAAAATGCATCCATTGTGCCATTACCGCAAACCGGTATCAGCGTAGTGATTTCTATGGCTGTAAAAATATTTTGTTCCTCAATACGCAACGCCGCTTCATCAATAAAGTAATTCATACAAAACCAATGCTGGTGACCCGTGATAAATGTCAGTTTCTTAAACAGATGCATCAGGGTTCTGGCAATCCACAGTCGATTGGCACTGGTAATAATAAAGAAGTCAATATCAGTATCCTGGTCGGCAAAGTTCTTTGATAACGATCCGGAAATACCGATACCCCGCACAAAGGGGAATTGGTATAAAAAGCCGCCCACCTTATAACCTACCGTTAACAAAAGTTCGGCATTATGATTGCCTGTAGTTCTTCTGGTACGCAAGGCATGATCTTGCTGCAACGAATAAAAGTTTCCCAACCGGAAAATTCGTTTTTCGGCAACCAATCGTTGCAATGCCGGCGCCACGTCATCCAGCCCCATCTGCTGATCGAGAAAAGAGATAATTTCCTCCTGTGTAAGCGGATAATTAAAGATATCAAAATAGGCTAATGCTTTAATGATACTTTGTTCGGGTTGTACAGGCATTCAGTAAGTATTGTTTATTAAAAGCAACTAAATAAATGTATTGACCGTATACATGTATTAAGAATACTATGATTCATGAAAAAAGGTTGCCTTTGTTAAAAAGGACCGTCCTACGCAGATATGTTGATAACAAAAGGGGCTATTTCGTTTGTAAACGAATACTGGACGTATTGTTTGCAACGGTAATTATTATAGCCATTTTGAGCTGGTTAATACCAGTGCTGGCGCTATTAATAAAGCTCACGTCAAAAGGGCCTGTATTCTTTCTGCAAAAGCGAACCGGTCGTGGGGGAAAATCATTTACCTGTTACAAACTACGTACATTAGTTCATAACCCGATGGCCCA
This sequence comes from Niastella caeni, assembly GCF_004834005.1. Taxonomy (GTDB): domain Bacteria; phylum Bacteroidota; class Bacteroidia; order Chitinophagales; family Chitinophagaceae; genus Niastella; species Niastella caeni. The sequence goes on along the minus strand of NZ_STFF01000002.1, from coordinate 418,736 downwards.
TACTAAGCGCACGATCTTATATGAGGAACCAGTAACATCGCTGGGGCGGTTCCTACGGCAATCGAACCTGGATGAACTGCCCCAGTTTTTTAATGTGCTGGCCGGCCACATGAGCATTGTTGGTCCGCGCCCACATATGCATGCCGATTGCAATGCCTTTGCAGAACTTATTCCGGGGTATAAATTCCGCAACCTGGTAAAACCGGGCATTACGGGATTGGCCCAGGTTAAAGGGTATCACGGGAAGATCGTAAGCCGTGAATGTATATATAAAAGGTATGAATGGGATGCCTGGTATGTTCGGCACGCCAACTTCGGGCTGGATGTAGGTATTATATTTAACACTGCCTGGCAAAGGGTATTATTCCTGGCTGGCAAGAAGGATGCACTGGGGAAAACCAATGGGCAATTGGCAATTGGTAATTCTCCCGGTCGTGAACCGGCGCTCGTAAAATCCCGACCCGTTGCGACAAGCAGTGAATCGGCAACGGCTAAAGCGAGCTGAGTTGTGAATCGGCAATCGGCAAAATCGTGAAACGTGAAAAAAACCGCAAGCGGGAATGAAATGCGAATCTGCCTGCGCTAATGCTTAGGCGGGCCAATTTACAATTTGCAATAAACAATAGGCATTACGGCCTCATCGGGGCAAACTCGGGAACTGGCCACCGGTAACCGGTTGCTGGTAACCAGTAACTGAATAATTTTCACCCATTTATAGTAATTTTACACACAATTACGGGATTCCCGGGCATCAATTCAGTTTAAGACCGGCTATTTTTGCCATTTTTTTGGTTTTACCTTTACCTGTTTGCCTGATAATCCCTACCTTTGCAAACTCTTTAAAAGGGTAGTTCATGAACAGCCGACGGAATTACGATATAGCTTTTGTAGGATTGAAACCGGGCACTCATGAGTTTGACTATACCATCGACGATAAGTTCTTTGTAGAATACCAGGAGCAGGACTTCCGGAATTGCACAGCCCACGTAAAACTGGCGCTGGAAAAGCAAAACGGGTTTATGCTACTGAAGTTTGAAGTGGGTGGCAAACTGGAGGTAACCTGTGATCGCTGCGGCAATAACCTGCCGCTGGAATTGTGGGATGAGTTCAACATCGTTGTAAAAATGGTGGAAGAACCTGATGTAATGAATGAACAGGAAGAAGATCCCGACGTTTATTACATTTCAAAAGGCGAAAGCCATTTGCACATTGCCGACTGGATCTACGAGTTCATTAACCTCAGCATTCCGATGCAACGGATGTGTAGTGATGATGAAATGGGCGGACCGCACTGTAATAAAGAAGTGCTGGAAATGCTCAAAAAACTAGAGGAACAGAAACCGGCCAACAACCCCTTGTGGAAGGGGTTGGAAAAATTTAAAGACCTGGAAGACAGTTGATTTTTTTATTTGACGTATAAATTCTGAGTGTATGCCTAATCCAAAACGGAGACATTCCCAACAAAGGGGTGCCAAAAGAAGAACACACTATAAGGCTGAAAAAGTAACCTTAAGCAAGGACAGCACTACGGGTGAAACGCATGTTCGCCATCGCGCTCACGTAAGTGAAGGTAAGTTATATTATAAAGGAAAAGTAGTTTCTGAAAAGGCTTAATTGAATAAGCCCGATTTTTAACCTCCTTTATTATTATATAATAAGCCTCGTTGCCGGAAATGACTATCTGTTTAGACATGATGGGCGGAGACTTCGCACCACTGGAAGCAGTGAAGGGAGTCCGCGATTACCTGACAGAAGCTGACAATCCGGCTCTGTTGTTTTTAGTGGGTGATGAAGCGCAGATCAATCCATTGCTGCAGCAATATCAAATACCGGCCGATAAGGTAAAGGTATTTCACGCCCCCCAGGTAATTGATTATAATGAATCTCCTACCAAAGCACTGAAAGAAAAGCAGCAATCATCCATTGCTGTTGGCTTTCACTTGCTGGCATCGGGTAAAGCAGGCGCATTTATCAGCGCAGGCAATACCGGAGCCATGTTGGTGGGTGCTATGTATAGTATCAAACCTATTGAAGGCGTTCAGCGGCCTACCATCTCTACCATTATTCCCAAAGACAACGGAACCACCGGTTTGTTGCTCGATGTTGGCCTGAATGCCGACTGCAAACCCGAGCACCTGAACCAGTTTGCCCTGTTGGGTTCACTGTATGCCAAGCACATCCTTGGTATTGCACAACCCCGTGTTGCCTTGTTAAATATTGGGGAAGAAGAAGGTAAAGGCAATCTGCTCGCCCAGGCCGCCTACCCGATCCTGAAAGAAAATGACCAGATCAACTTTACAGGGAATGTGGAAGGCCGGGATATTCTGCTCGATAAAGCCGATGTAATGGTGTGCGACGGATTTACGGGTAACGTGATCCTGAAAATGGCCGAGTCGCTGTACGAGATCACCCACCGTAAAGGGATGAAACACGAGTACCTCGACCAATTTAATTTTGAATTGTATGGCGGAACCCCGGTATTAGGCGTTGCCAAACCGGTGATCATTGGTCATGGTATTTCCCATGCCAAAGCGTTCAGCAATATGATCCATCTGGCGCAGAAAATGATCGCCACCGACCTGATGGAAAAAATGAAAGCCAGTTTCGAGTCGAAATAATTTGTTTTCTTTTAGAATATTAAACGCCGCCCCGACCTTCAGGTTGGGGCGGCGTTTTGGCTTAATGGAAAAATGGTTTATCATGGCTGTATTTGCTTGCAGCTTATAGCTTAAAGCTTGCAGCTGAATTTTTCATACCTTCCGGCCTGAAGCCTGTTTTTCCATGAATGAGATCATTGGTTACCTGCGAAACTATATCCAGTCTGTCAACCGCACCGTATTTCTGCTCACAACCCTCCTTGTAGCCATTGCCATTACCTGTAATTATACCCTTGGCATAGAACCCGCCATTTTTGCCCTTCGCTCCTGGCCATTACGAATTGCCGGCTTCTTTTTGCTGTTCGGCTTTGTTTTTTCAGCCGCCTGGCTGCTGCAATTCCTGCTGGCCAGCGAAACTATTCCCGATAACCGTTTCTTCTTTATGTTGCTGCTGGCGGCCCCGGCCATATTCGCCATTAAAATAACCTTCGACGAGGCCGCCGGTTATTTTACCCAACACCTCCCCTTCCCCTGGAACCGCTACTGGTATAAGGTGCTCGACTGGCCACTAAAACTATTGGTGGTGTTTACCCTGGTCACTGTCATTTGGCAATGGGGCCGCTTTGGGAAACCGGTTGCCGGCCTGCAGGCGAAAGGGTTCAGCGTTCAACCCTACCTGCTGCTGCTGTTGGGCATGGTGCCGCTGATCGCTTTTGCGGCCACCCAAAACGATTTCCTGCATACGTATCCCAAAGTGCAGCGCATTGATATAATTGATCAATACGTGCAGCATGCCTTTCCCTGGAAACTGCTCTATGAGCTCTCCTATGGGATCGACTTTGTGACGATCGAGCTTTTCTTTCGCGGATTTTTGATATTAACTTTTGCCCGCTTTGCCGGCAAACAAGCCATTTTACCGGTGGCGGCCTTCTACTGTTCCATTCATTTTGGAAAGCCCTTATTTGAATGCATTACCTCCTATTTCGGCGGCATCATCCTGGGAGCAGTAGTGTATAATACCCGTAGTATCTGGGGAGGATTAATAGTTCACTTAGGTATTGCCTGGCTCATGGAGCTGGCGGGTTACCTGGGGCATATATACAAAGAGATATAAGCTAAGCTGCTGATTTACAGTAAATACAGGTTATTCTGCTTAATGTAAGCACAAAAGGGATATTCCCGGGCAATAGCATTTAAACGTGCTACTGTTTCTTCACTGGGGGGAACCGGAAGAGCATTTTCGAGAAGAAGCGTTTCCGTTGTGCGTGTGTTTTCTAGAGAAAAGGACGAAGTGCTGTTGTTTGTAGTTGCCAATTTGAAAGTTTTCTTTTTCATGCGCCAAAATTTACAAGTGATTTACAAGTGATGATTAAAAAATAATTAAACAGGCTTTCACTTGGATACGTGTACACTACGTAAAAAAAATCAGACTGGGTCGTTCATACGGCTAGAAAAAGAATCAGAATCAGATCGTTATCGTTAATTCTATGGCAAGCGAACTAAAAGGAAGAAAGTTATATGAGAAGCGATCTATTCAAAGATAATTCAAAATGTCAAAAAACCTCAGCTTTTAACAAAAAAAATCAGCAGTCCTGCCAGGAAAAACAGGAGACTAGTGAAAAATACTTACGGTGATCGGTAAATGCAATTATATCTGCGTTTTTGTAATGGGTTTCACAAAGGGTCGTTCGATTTCTGTTTGTAATAAACACAAAAAGGATATTCCTGACCAATGCTATTCAATTGTTTGATCTTTTCTTCACTCGGCGGTGGAACAGCAGCCGATAATGACTCAGCATGCTTACTGGCTTTTCTTTTGTTAAACTGGCGAATAAATTTTTTAGTAATAGTCGGTAACTCTACAGTAGGCGAATAACTGTTCACCGATGATTTTTTCATACGTTAACTTTTTATATTGTTACAGAATGGTCTTAATAAAATATGTACCTGCTACAAGCTCCGCCTTAAAAGATGTTACCAACAAAACATCATAAATATTAAAAAGTTCATTGAGTACAGACCAGGAAAGTAAATTAGAGGAGACTTAACATTTCGATATAAAATTCCATTATCCGGTTGTAAAAACGCTGTTTAGAAAGTTATCAAAAAATTAAATCATTTTTTAATATCATCCAAATAAATTATGCATGAACACCCTAAAAAAATACACCGGATGATTATTGATCATCCGGTGTACATTAAATTTTTTATAAATAACGTTGTTCTTACTTTAACATTAATCAGCAGCCTGTAACACATCAACGCCAATGGCGGTTGTGCCTGTACCGCCTTTCATTCCCTTCAGGTAAATAGTATAAGCATTCGCCGCATTCAGGTATACTGAACTTACCGAAGCGATCACAGAATCGGACCCCGCCTTCTTCACATATATATTATAAGTGTTCGGTGAAGCAGGAGAAAACTCATTATAAAAACTGCCAAAAACATTGTCGGCATAGCTGCGGCCCGATAAAATCAGGTTATTATCAAAATAAACATCTACCGGATCTATATCAGGGCTCATGTGAAAGAACCGGTAATATGATTTATCGGTAGTTAAAACCCTGTAATCATCAAGTATACGCACCGCCTTTACATGGGTTGGGTCTTCGTTATATAACAACAGTGTGTAATACTTTAATGAGTCATAAAGAGCGGTTCCCAGGCTGGCCACCACACTATCTGCACCTGACTTTTTAAAACTGATGGCAAACGCTTTAGGATCTACCGGGGAATAGGCTGCAGAAACTGTACCTGGATTGATGGCTGACGAGGCCTGCACATTATCGAAAAAAACCTGAATTGCCGGGGCCCGTGGCGCCAGATGCATAAGTGAAAGATATGCTTTGGGAGTAGTTGTGGAATTCTGCGCTTCCTTCAAACAACCACTTAACAACACAGTTAAAAAAGATAGTGCTCCCAAAAACAAAAAAGCATTTTTTCGTACTTGCACAGTTTTCATTTTTTAGTTAACAATTTTTTGATTGTCGTAGTTTTCAATACGTTTAGTCGTAGATCATCAAAACTTTCCCGCACTCAGACGGCAAATTTATCAATTAGTTTACCTGGGAACGATGATTTTCTGGCTTTTATGACAAAAGACCAGTCACTTCCGTTGCACTTTAAGCATATATTAACCTGATTACAAAGCAAAAAGAGCCTTTCGGCCCTTTTTCTTACCTAAAATTAGTTCATTTTATTATCCGTTCCGCCGCCATCCGCCACGACCCTGGCCGCGATCCCCTCTATCCCCCCGGTCACTGCCCTGTTGGGCCTGCGGTTGTTGCTGTTGCTGGGGCTGTGAGCGGAATCCGCCAAAACCGCCCGACCTGCCGCCGGATTCCTGGCGCCGTTCAATTTGAGGTTGTTGCTGCTGTCTTTCCCGCATCACCCGCTCCTGTTGCTGACGCCTTTCTTCAAACTGTCGCCGGTTATCGGCCTCGGCATTTCGTTGTTGCATCATCCGTTCCTGTTGCTGACGTCTTGCTTCAAACTGCCGGCGGTTATCAGCATCAGCGTTTCGTTGTTGCATAACCCGCTCCTGTTGCTGACGCCCTGCTTCAAACTGCCGGCGGTTATCGGCCTCGGCGTTCCGTTGTTGCATCATCCGTTCCTGTTGCTGGCGTCTTGCTTCAAACTGCCGGCGGTTATCGGCTTCAGCATTTGGTTGTTGCATCATCCGTTCCTGTTGCTGGCGTCTTGCTTCAAACTGCCGGCGGTTATCAGCTTCAGCGTTTCGTTGTTGCATAACCCGCTCCTGTTGCTGACGCCTTTCGTCAAACTGCCGGCGATTATTATTTGCATCTGCATTCCTATCGCGCATCATTCGTTCCTGCTGCTGACGCCTATCTTCAAAACCTCCCCGGTTATTATTGGCATCTGCACTTCTTCCCCGCATCATCCGTTCCTGCTGCTGACGCCTTTCTTCAAAACCCCGTATATTATTACCATTCCGGTCATTATCGTTATTGAACCGCCGGTTGCCATTACGGCTGTTATCGGCTATCGCACTACGTTGGTCGCGGTTAAACCGTTGCACCCGGTCAGGAGCATAGCGATCGTTATCGCGGTTTACGCGCGGACGGTAAACGGCCACTTCATTATTATTCCTGAACCCTGCCCCACCCGGTCTGGAGGCATCACGAACCGAAGCAGAACGAATTGGCAACCGGCTATACCGTTCAACATCGCGGCGGCCCGGACCAGTCATATATACATTTCGCTCGTGACGATAATTATTAATGATGGTGGTATTATTGATAATAGTGGTATTACGCTGAACGCCTACGCAATAGTCATATACGCGTGGCGAAGCAATGTATTGGCGGTCAACAAAACACCAGTAGTTAGCCGGTGGATTATACCGGCCGAAAGAAAGATTTACACTTATGCTGAACTGGGGTCCCAACGGAGCCCATCCATAGTAAGAGCCGCCACTGCGCCAGCAAACCCAGGCGGGCGACCATTCATACCCCGGCATCCAGAGCCAGCCATAATAATCATCATAGAACCAGCGCCCATAGTGGAATGGCGCCCAACCCCAGGAGTAGTTCGATACCCACATCCATCCATAATCGTCTGTAAAAACCCAGTGCCCGTTGGTGTTGTAAGGCCTGAAGCCGGGCCCTACATCAGGGCGCCAGACATAGCCGTATTCCGGGTAATCGACCCAGTATCCATATGGCTCCAGTTCGTCGTAAAACGTCTGGTACGAAACCTGCACCGATAGCTGGGCAGTAGCTTTATGTTGCGCACCGCCAACCAGTAATAACAAGAGTACTACGGTAGTGCTGATTGTTGCGAATCGTTTCATTTAGGTGTGTTTTAGAATACACAATAATCTTCTTATCAAGGTAAATCGATTATTATGCCATCAAACAGCCATTTACACCTTTTAATAATACTTTATGTGAAGGAAGGACTAAAACTGTGTTTTAACGAAACGCGTATGCAACTATTTAGAAAGAGCCAGTAACAAGTAGTAAGTAGTGAGTGGGGAAGCCAATATGCAATTGGCAATAGACAATAAACAAAGCCGCAATCAATTTGCAATGGCCAATATGCAATAGAAAATATTGAGCCAGGCTCAAAAAAAATCGTCCGCCAACTGGCAGACGATTACTCTATAGGATAATAATATTTTAAGCTGCCGATTATTTATAGCTGAAACTCTGGTTCATGGCTTTATACAGCGAAGCAGGTTTCATGGCAGGTACAATGATACGTTGAATGGTGTACAAAGGATCCTGCTCGTCGCGTTTTGCATAGAGCTGGAACGCAGCGATCATGCCTCTCTTTTTCAACTCAGGGATCGCTTCATGATTCCACAAACCAAACGGATACGCAAAGTATTTGATGGGCTTACCGGTAATAGCTTCCAGTTGTTTGGTAGGCTTTTCAATTTGCGTTACCCAGTCTTGCCCCTGGAATTTCTTTACATTGTGATGGTCCCAGGTATGTGAACCTATGGTGTGGCCTTTATCTGACAGGTCTTTAATTTGCTCTTTGGTCATGTATCGGGGCCGGCCAATGGATACGGTCATTACAAAGAACACGCCTTTGAAATTGTATTTATCCATGATGGGCCTGGCAACGGTATATTGGTCCAGGTCGGTATCGTCGAAGGTGAGCATCACCGGTTTTGACGGTAAAGGCGTTCCTTCGTTCAGATAAGCATACAGTTGATCGGGTAAAATGGTATGGTAACCGCTATCGGCCAGCATTTTCATTTGTTCCTCAAAGGAAGCCGGGGGAACAATATATGCCTGGGCTGTTTTTGAATCAGTGGGCTTCCAGTCGCGGATCTGGTGATAGCACAAGATCGGCACTTCCGGACGCGCTAATATAGTTTTGGGATCAGCTACTTTGACCTTGTCGATGTTGGGCATTGCTGCCGCGTCGGTATTGGCGGATTTTTCGTCACCGGGCTTTGGCGACTCAGGCGTGGAGCTTTCTTTTACATCGGCTGCTTTAGCAGAAGGAGAATGGCAGTTAGCTGCCATAAAGCAGAAGAAAGCAATTACCAGTATTGCTATAAATTCAGGCTTCGAACGGAATGTGTGTGTTTTCATAGAACGCCGCAAACTTACGTAAAATAGGCATTGCATAAACGAACAAAACCGATGATTTGTTGCAAAATGTACTATACTATAAGCATTTTTTTTGCACATTTTGTTTATTACCCTAAGCTTTGCAGTTTTTACGATCAGGCGATACGAATTAACTCATAGTCAAACTCAGAAATTACTATTAGAGTCAAGGAATGAAAAATGAAGAATGAGAAATGAGGAATGAGAAAGGTAAGGCAAGCATTCACCACTGACCATTCACCATTATGACCCAACTCAAAGATTATTACAAAATACTGCAATTACCCACTACCGCTTCCCAGCAGGAGATCAAAAGGGCGTTTCGCAAACTGGCCCAGCAATATCACCCTGATAAAAATGGCGGCAGTGCAACCGCTACAGCCCATTTTCGCGAAATACAGGAAGCATACAAAGTATTGAACGATCCCAAACAACGCGAAGCATACCATTACCAACGATGGTATGTGCGCAGTACCGGCAAACCGTTCAACAATGCACCGCTGACGTCAGCCAGTATTTTACAGGAATGCCGCATCCTGCAACAGTATGTTACTTCCATGAACCTGTTTCACATTCGCTTTGATGCCGTTAGCCTGCACATCAGGGAATTGCTAACCGCCAATGCCATTGGCATTTTGCATGAACGCAATGATGCGGCCATTAACCGGGAGATCATTCAAAGTGTATTGGTATCTGCCCATCCGCTTCCCAAAAAATTCTTTATACCTATTATTGAACTGTTGCTGCAATTAGCCGATGATGACGCCACCGCACAAGCCACCATTGAACAAGCACTGCTGGAAAAAAAGCAACGGCATGTATGGGACAAATATAAATGGGTGTTGATGCTGGTTATTACCGCACTTATGTGTTGGTTGATGTACCGGTATGGGAAGTAATACTATCTTTATTCAAACTTTGGTGATCCATGAAATTATCTGCGGCTAAACCATTTGGGGGAATAGCTGTTTATAAAATAGAACAAGGCAAAATTTCACTGTACATTTTATAGATTAAATTATGGCACGTACACCTTCTGTAATGACACCGCTGGGGAAAAAAGCGCCCGATTTTACACTGCCCGATACTGTGAGCGGTAAGGAATTATCGCTGCAGGCGCTGAAAGGCGCTACAGCCACTGTTATTATGTTTATCTGCAATCATTGTCCGTTTGTGAAACATATAAACCAGCAGCTGGTGAACCTGGCAAACGATTATCAAAACAAAGGCATCAGCTTTATTGCCATCAGCTCTAATGATGTGGCCGGTTACCCTGAAGATGGCCCGGAACAAATGAAGCTGGTTGCAACGCAATTGAATTATCCCTTCCCCTATTTATACGATGCTACCCAAGAGGCCGCCAAAGCATACCAGGCCGCCTGCACGCCCGACTTCTTTATTTACGACGCCAACCTTTCGCTGGCCTATCGCGGTCAACTGGATGATTCGCGCCCGGGCAACGAAAAACCGGTTACGGGTGGCGATATACGTAATGCTTTGGACCATTTGGTAGAGGGCAAACCCGTACCAGTTGATCAAAAACCGAGTATAGGTTGCAATATTAAATGGCGGGAAAGTTAAAGGGAAATGAAGAATGAGAAACAGAGAAATGAGAAATGAAAAAGTAAATACCGGCGCTAGTCAGGTGGCAGAATAAACCGCGGAAATATCATAGGTATTCGTTGTTTATATGCCACATACTTTTCACCAAATAGAGCGATAAGTTTTTTTTCTTCCAGCCTGGCGCCCAATAACGTGTATAATGTAATAACGATGCAGGCCAGCCCGTTACTCAAATAAGGGAATAGGAGGAAAAGCGACCAGAGAAATAACAGCGTACCAAAATACAACGGGTGGCGAACATACCGGTGTAACCCGTCCTGCTTCAACACAGGCAGCAGTTGTTGTTTATAAAAAACACAGATGCCGCTGAGTGAGAAAAAATATTTTCTGATCACTATTAACATTATGGCCAAACCAATCAGCGCCGGCAGCCAAAATAATACTTTTGCCCAACCTGGCAAGGTGAACAACAACCGGCTTGGCATGGTGAATTGAAATACCAGTATACCCATGAGGGTAATGGCAGCGAACAGAGAGTAAATAATGTGATAGTATTTATATTTTCTACCCAGCACCCGCTGCATAAACCGCTTGCACCAACCGGCGGCAAGCATACTATGCAAAACACCGAACAGCACCCACAACAGCACAAGAATAATATGATCAGTAATAAACATGCAATTCCCCCTCCCGCATCCATGTAAATAACACGATTCACACAATACTTGTTTATTACTGATCACATATACTTTCAGCTTATTTCAAATTCCATAATGGCATCGAGAATGCCAGGGCAATAAAGTAAGATTTGGCTTTATCATCGCTATATATCTTGCTTAAGCCAAAATTATAGATCAACCGTAACATCATGGCATTTTGCAGCATAATACCAGCGGTAAGGCCAATTCCAAAATTGATACGTTTGGCCCCGTCATCACCAAATTCAATATCCTCTTTTTCATCATCTGATTTAAAGGTACCGCCCAACGCATAACCCAGATTGGGAGATATGCCCAGAACAAAATTCAAAGCAGTAGCTTTTATCATATACAAAAAAGTGACCGCAAAATTGAGATAGGTGAACCGGGCGGAAAAATCGCCACCACTATAATCTACACCATAAGACCTGAACATCACTGACAATTCGGGCATAATGATCAATTGCGCTAACGTGTACATCAAAAAAACGCCAAAGCCGCCGCCTATTTTTGATTTATAATCGTATCCCGGAAAATCGTCTGTGTTGCTAAGTCCATTCATGAGTACATATAAAATAAATCCCACCCGTACCATTTGATCGTTTGTCAGCTTCGCATAGGTATTACTGAGTTCATTGTCATTCAACTCGCGTAATCTTTTTTCAACGAGGGCCCGGGCTTCGTCAACCGAAAGGTCTTTTGCATCTGTAGCAGATGCCTGCATTTTTTGTAACAGGGGAGATTTTTTTTCAAGGGTCTTTAGAAAGAAAGCAAAATCGCTTTCCTGGTTAAGGGAAGGCATGTGAAAATTTTGAGCAGATAAAACAACCGGCATGAACAAACCTGCCAACAGCAAGCAATGCGTTAATTTCATAACATGTTAGTTTTGGGGGGTGAACAAATAATATGGCAAAAAGTTACTATGTTTTTATATATGAACAATTTTAATGTGTTAAAAGCACTCAATCCGTGCGTAAACTTTTAAATATCTTTGCTACATGCATTATGTATCCGTAGAAGCACTCGGCAAGTCGTTTGGTGTAAAACCGTTATTTGAGGACATTTCTTTTCATGTTGAAGAAGGGGATAAAATTGCGCTGGTAGCCCGCAACGGAAGCGGCAAAAGTACCCTGCTGCGGATCCTCGCCGGTAAGGAAACGGCCGATAGCGGCACCTCCTGGATCAATAAAGAAGTGACCGTAGCACTTTTTGAGCAAGACCCCGTGTTTGACGAAAGAGGCTCCGTTCTGGATAACATTTTTTATCATAATCACCCGGTTATCAATGCCATCAGGGAATATGAGGCCATCAGCGAGGAAGGCAATCCCGAAAAACTGGGCGCGGCCATTGTAAAAATGGATGAACTGGGCGCCTGGGATTTCGATTCCAAAGTAAAACAGATCCTGGGCAAGCTGAATATTCATCACCTGAACCAACCGGTAAATACCCTTTCGGGCGGTCAGCGCAAACGCGTGGCGCTGGCCAAAACGCTTATCGATATCGGCTTTGAACACAAACATGTGCTGCTGATCATGGACGAGCCGACCAACCACCTGGATATTGAAATGGTGGAATGGCTCGAAAACTACCTCGACCAACAAAACGTAACCTTGTTGCTGGTTACCCACGACCGCTACTTTTTAGATTCGGTGTGTGAAGAGATCTGGGAACTGGATGGCAGCGAACTGTTCGTTTACAAAGGAGATTATGAAAATTATATAGAAAAGAAAGCGGCCCGCCAGGAAAGCGACGCAGCCAGCATTGAAAAGGCCCGCAATACGTATCGTAAGGAACTGGAGTGGATGCGCAAGCAACCCAAGGCCCGCACCACTAAAAGCAAAAGCCGCCAGGATAATTTTTATAAAATAGAAGCCAAAGCCAAACAGCGCCTTGAAGAGTCGCAGTTGGAACTGCAAATGAAGATGAACCGGTTAGGCGGTAAAGTGATAGAACTGAAAAAAGTGTACAAAAGCTACGGCGAAAAACCGATCCTGAAAGGTTTTGATTACACGTTTAAAAAAGGCGAACGCATTGGCGTAGTGGGTAAGAATGGCGTAGGCAAATCTACCTTCCTTAATATGCTGCAAGGCCTTGAACCGGCCGACAGCGGCAAGATCAATATTGGCGAAACCGTGGTGTTTGGCAATTACTCGCAACAAGGATTGGTGATGAAAGAAGATATGCGGGTGATTGAATTTGTAAAAAGCATGGCCGAAAGTTTTCCCCTGGCCGGCGGCGGTTCATTAAGCGCTGCCCAGTTCTTGCAATTGTTCTTATTTCCTCCCGAACAACAATACACGTACATCTCCAAACTCAGTGGAGGTGAAAAAAGGCGGTTGCATTTATTATCTATCCTGTTCCGCAATCCCAACTTCCTGATCCTCGATGAGCCTACCAATGACCTCGACCTTCCTACCCTGGGCGTTCTGGAAAATTTCCTGAGCGACTATCCCGGTTGCTTACTGATCGTTTCGCACGACCGGTATTTTATGGACCGCCTGGTTGACCACCTGTTCGTATTTGAAGGCGAAGGCATTATTCGCGATTTTCCGGGCAACTATTCGCAATACCGGATATGGTTAAAGGAAAAAGAAGAGGAGAAAAACGAGGAAGCAAAAGCCGCAAAAGTGGAAATAAAAGCTACGGCACCCAAAGAAGAAAAAAGGAAGTTGTCGTACAAAGAAAAGCGGGAATTTGAACAACTGCAACAGGATATTGCCAACCTCGAAAAAGAAAAGCATACCATTACCGAACAAATGAACAGTGGCTCACTTCCCTTCGATCAGTTGCAGCAATTATCAGTACGCATTAACGAGATCACCAATTTGCTGGATGAAAAGGAACTAAGGTGGCTGGAGTTAAGTGAGTTTGAAGGGTAAAAAAGCTTCAAGCCGCAAGCTATAAGCTGCAAGCAAATACAGAATACAGTTCCCTGGTATAAGATGGTTGCCGTGACGGCTTACAGCGGTTTTCACCATTGACCATTCACGTTCACCATTCACCCATCAATATTTCCAAATCCTCCCCAACTCATTTATTTTTGAGCTCAAACAAAAATTACACTATGAGAAGGATGTTCCTGGTTATGGCTATGGCGGCTACCACGGCGGCTTCGGCGCAAAAAATAGCCGACCCCAAGCCATTTGCCAACACAATAACAGCAGACGATCTAAAGAAGCATTTGTACATTGTGGCAGGACCAGGTATGGAAGGCCGCGAAACTGCTACAGAAGGACAACGTAAAGCAGCCGCTTATATAGAAAGTCAGTTTAAATCGCTGGGGTTGCTGCCCGGTAATAAAGACAATTTTCAGGCAGGCTTCCCTATTTACCAGGACACCTTACTTAACGCTGCGGTAGAAGTGAACGGACGGCGATTTGAATTGAATACCGATTTCGCAGTGAACCTGAACATGGCCCATTCCAGCACTATTTATTGTGGTGAAGTGGTGTTTTCCGGTTATGGCATCAGCGATAGCACCCGCAACGATTATAAGAACATAAATGCACAAGGCAAAATTGTATTGATACTGCAAGGTTCCCCTCCTTCCTCATCAGGTGGCAACACCGCCGGCAATCGTTCCCGGTTCAGCCCATTTACAGCCATGGAAGCGGCACAAAAGAATGGCGCCGCGGCCATCTTAATGGTACAAAACAATTTCCCCCGCCGGAGTGCTCCTATTAAGGGTTCACCTTACCTGAATGGGTTCAGAAAAACCGTGTTCCCCAATACGTATTATATTTCTGAAGAAGTTGCCAAAGCCATTATGGGTGCAGATTACGATGGCGCAAAAGAAGCCATGAAGAACGGAAACCCACAACCTAAAACCTACGAAGCGGATGTAAAGCTGGAATTTAAAAAGAACATGAATGAGTTAACCAGCACCAACGTAATTGGCTTTTTGGAAGGCAGCGATAAAAAAGATGAATTTGTTTTTATAACTGCGCACTATGATCACCTCGGCAAACGCGGAGATTCAGTAATTTTTTATGGCGCCGATGATGATGGATCAGGCACCGTAAGCGTGTTGGAATTGGCCGAAGCATTTGTAAAAGCCAAAGCGGCCGGTAAAGGTCCCCGCCGGTCGATTGTATTTATGGCTGTATCGGGTGAAGAAAAAGGGTTGTGGGGATCTGAATACTACAGCGATCATCCCTTGTTCCCATTAAGCAAAACAACGGTTGACCTGAACATTGATATGATCGGCCGCAGCGACCCTAAAAGGAAAGTAGGCGACAGCACCAACTATGTATACGTTGTTGGTGACGACAAGCTTAGTTCTGATCTGCGTCCCATCAGCGAGGCGATGAATAAGAAATACACCAAGCTGGAACTGGATTATAAATACAATGCCCCCAAAGATCCCGAGCGCATTTATTTTCGCAGCGACCATTACAACTTTGCCCGCAAAGGTGTACCGATCATTTTTTATTTCAACGGCACACACAATGATTATCATAAACCAACCGATACGCCCGATAAGATCAATTATAACCTGATGGCCAAAAGAGCGCAACTGATCTTTTACACTGCCTGGGAAATGGCCAATCGCAATGAAATGTTGAAAAGAGATATTCCGCTTACAGAGTAATAAATTAAAAGTAGCTAAGTTTATGAATCGTGCCACAGCTTGAAGCCGTGGCACGATTTTTTTCTTAATGTTTGTTTGCAGGTACGAAGAACCAACAAACAAAAAACTGAGAATTTAAAACCTGGAACTAAGAACTAAAGCAACCAGCATTCCTTCCACTGCGTATTCTTTAACATAACGCCTTCTCACTTTAAAACGATTTGTATGAAACGATTGCTGCCCGCAAAAGTAGCAGGCATTGTGATGCTTGCTCTGGGATTACAAAGTTGTGAACACGATAAAGATGATGGACCATCCAAAGTTAAAAGATGGGATGTTGACATAAAAGCGATCTATGAAGTGCCTGCGCCTCCGGGAAGAAATGAAGAAGGCGAAGCTACCATAGAACTCTTTGCTGATAATTCTCTGAAGTTCAACCTTCACATCCATAACTTATCACCGAGCGATGCACTGACCAATGCTCATATTCATATAGGCGATGCAGGCACCTCCGGTGGTATTATTATTCCATTTAATCCCACTTTTGTTGGCGCTGGGGCTACAGGTACAGTCACCGGTTTGCGTCAGGGCCAGGTTGACACCTTGCAGAATATGCCTGTTTATGTAAATGTGCACTCCAAGGAAGTGCCTGCAGGGCTCGCCCGTGGACAACTGGATAAAAGAATTGAATTTGCTGCAGATATAACCTTGTCAGGCGCTAATGAAGTTCCGCCTGTTAGCACCACGGCTACCGGCCTCGCCATTTTACGACTGACACATGATAAAGTGTTGTATTCAAAAGTTACGGTAACTAACCTCGAAAGCAATGACACACTAACGGCAGCGCATATTCACCCGGGTGCTGCCGGCACCAATGGGCCTCCGCTTATCTTTCTCTGCAATAACCTGGCTGATTTTGGAGTACTGAAAATCTCCAGTCCGTTAGATGATGCATGGGTAACGCAACTGAAAACAACTCCTATGTATGTAAATGCGCACTCCCGTCGTCATGGGCCTGGGTTGATAAGAGGACAGATAAGGTAAGTTGCAAAGGTGAATGGTCAATGGTGAAAGCTAGTAGTAAGTGGCTAGTAGCTAGTGGGATAAAAATGGGAAATGAGCAATTTGCAATAACCAATTTGCAATTGCCTTCTGTATTCATTTGCACATTTTCCAATTTGCTAATTTGCACATTTGTTATGTGAACACACCAAATTGCAATTCACCTCAATAACATACTACTTTTTAACCTTGTAACAATATCGGAAAAGCTTTCCTTCAAAATCAAAAGGCGTAGTGGCTCTTGTGATGTCTTTTATCTCTGATGAGTTGATCTGCTCTTTGTCCAGTTCAAATTTCCGGTAGTTGGTGCTGAAGTAAATAACGCCGCCGGGCGCTACTGCACGTAATGTTTTATTCAACAGGTCGGCATGATCGCGCTGAATGTCGAGGAAATCTTTCATGCGCTTGCTGTTGCTGAAGGTAGGCGGGTCCATCACTACCAGGTCGAAGGAAGCAGGCGGTAAAGATTCGAGGTATTGCTTTACATCGGCATGTATAAAGTGATGCTTCGTTGAATTGAAGAATTCATTCAACTGCATATTTTCTTCCGCCCATTGCAAATAAGTTTTTGACAGGTCAACTGAAGTAACCTGGGCAGCGCCACCGGCCGCCGCATATACCGAAAAAGAACCGGTATAACAGAACAGGTTCAGTACGCGTTTATCTTTTGCTTCATCGCGTACCATACTGCGCGTAATGCGATGATCGAGGAACAAACCGGTATCGAGGTAATCGCTCAGGTTCACTTTAAATTTCAACCCGGCTTCTTCTACCACGAAGAATGCGCCTTCCGTAGCCACCCGTTGGTATTGCCCCAGCCTGCCGGGTTTACGCTGCCGTTCTTTGATGTACACATTGTCGACCGGCATTTCCAGCACCTCACAAATCAGCACAATACATTCTTCGAGCCAGGCTTCGTGTTCTGCCTCGGCCATTTCAAATTTCCGCTTGTATTCTGCCAGGTAAATATTATCGCCATATCGTTCAATACATAGGGCAAACTCGGGAAGGTCATGATCGTAGATGCGATAACAGGTTATACCCTGCCGCCGTGCCTGTTTGCCAATATGCCGGTACACTTTGGTAAGCCGGTTGCGAAACATTTGAAATTTTTCGGGAGACATGCGGGCAAAGGTAATGTGCTAATATGATAATTTGCTAATGTGCTAATTGAAAACAACAATGAGCGGAACTATGAACTAACATTCTCCATATACCTTTTCAACCAGATAAACCCAATTGCAGTTGCAAAAGAGGTTCCGCCCAGTACCCACCACAATACATTGAACCCGGAATGCTCGGCCAGTTGTGCAGCTAAAAACGGTCCGGCCGTTTGTGCAACAGACCAGGCGATGGTATACAATCCCGCATATTGACCGCGGTTGTGATCGGCGCTGCGTGAGGTCCAGAAGCTATTCATAAAAGGCAACGCGAACATTTCACCCATGGTCATTACCACCATCATCAGCAAAGCCATCACATGATTGATGTGAAAGATATTCAGCATAAAATAGGCAATCCCTACCAGGAAAACGCCTCTTGAAATATAAAAGATGTTCGATCGCCGCTTTTCCAGTTTAAAGATCAAGACCATTTCAATGACAGCGATCATGACGCCATTCAATGCACCTATTAACCCTATGAACCGTTCATTGAAATGAAGCTCTATTTTGTAATAGGCATTCAGGTTAGTGAACAGTTGAAAAAAGCAGGCAGCAAATAATACAGTGAGCAGAATAAACCACAGATATATTTTGTCGCGGTAAGCCGAATGTGAAGGATCGGCAACTGTTGCCTTCTTTGCCGGTTTAACCTGCTTTGATGGATGCAGGAAATAAGCCAACAACAACGCCGCTGTTATATTGGTGGCGCCATCTACCCAAAATAACAATTCGTAACTGATGGATGCCAAAAACCCGCCAATAGCGCTTCCTACAGCCCAGCCTAAATTGATGGCCAACCGGTTCAGCGCATACGAACGCGTACGTGTTTCGTCTTTACTGTAGGCAACAATGGCCGTGGAATTGGCTGGCCGGAACGCTTCATTCACCAGGCTAAGCAAATAGGTAAAAAGGCAGATCAGCGGAAATGATTTCATTTGTCCCAACACCATAAACAATACGCCACCACCCAACAATGTAATGAGTTGAACCGGGTAAAAGCCGATGCGATCCGTCAACTTTCCACCTAAAAACGCGCCCGTTACCGCACCCAGGCCAAACAATGCCATAACAAAACCGGCCTGGCCAATGCTGTAACCCATGGATGGGCTGGTAAGATATATGGTCATGAAAGGTAATACCATGGTGCCGCTACGGTTCACCAGCATAACAAACGACAGCCACCATGTAGAGGGAGACAATCCACTATAAGCGTTCTTGTACAGAGCAAGTGTTCTTGAGATCATGTGACTGTTATATTATAAAAAAACACCCCCGACTAGTCGGGGGATGCAATTTATAATAAATCTCAAAGCATACAGGAGAAAATTAACTGCCGAACACTTTTTTCAGGATATCGGTAACACGGGCGGCAGGATCTTTGCGGATCTTTTGTTCTTCCAGTGCTACCTGGTAAAACATTCCACTCAACGACTTTTCAGTAACGTACCCGGCGAGATCAGGATTGATTTTATTAAAGGTAGTCGGCAATTTGTTATAAGCATCAAATACTGTTTTCCAGTATGAGGTAGCTGCTGTTTTTTGCAAGGCGGTATCAATTACCGGACGAAATGCAGCGGTGAGGGCTGAGATCGTTTTACCACGCAGGTAACCGGTAGCTGCCGTATCGCTTCCTTTTAAAATGCTCATCGCATCCTGGAAGCTCATACCTTTCACTGCATTCACAAATATAGGCGCGGCAGATTTGCTGGCTTCTTCAGCAGCACGGTTCATTGATAAAATAGCGTTATCAACCAGCTTGCCCATACCTGCAGTACGTAAAGCTGTTTCTACTTTCTTTGCTTCGGGCGGCATCAACACTTTAATGGCAGCATTGGCAAAAAAGCCATCTACAGCAGACAATTTATTAGCGCTGTTTTGTGCGCCAACGGTCAATGCTTCTTTTAAACCGGCAATTATATCATCGTTGCTCAGTGAAGTGCTGCCACCGGTTGCTTTATTCAGCAAACCGCTCGCTTTTTTCAGCAATCCGCTTTGCGCAAATGAAGCAACGCTGGTAAGTAGTAACAGGGGTAATACAATTCTTTTCATAGAGATATATTCATTAAAATAATTCAGCTAAAATAACGTGTTAAATGGTAAAAAGTTGTTAAGTCTCATGGTTATTTATCCCATACAAACTGTTCAGCCTTAGGCATTTTGTCAAATACATGTTTTACTGTATCCGGCGGTAGCGTGAGTTTACGCTGCGCCACATCCATCCAGGCGCCATCAACCGTAAGAACAGCAGCGATTTCATCGCCATTTTTCATAATACGATGCTGAATGGTCCACCGAGAATGATCGGGCCGCGCTTTCAACAATTGCACATCAATGGTTATTACATCACCCATTCTAATTTCCCGCTTAAACACACATTCCTCCCTGAAAATGATCGGTCCGAACTGGTGTTTTACCATAAATGACGATGTTAACCCATGTTCTTCCAGAAAAGTAAACCGCAAATACGCACCAAAATCATAATATACGGAATGCCGCAAATGAAAGTTGGGGTCTAGGTCAGACCAGCGAATTTCAATAGGTTTAATATATGAGCTCATAAAATATGTTAAATTGATTGCTGTAAAAGTATTGACTTATCGTTATTATTAGTATTTTTTCAGTACACCTCAATTGTGCAGCGTGCGATCATTAACCGCCATTATCTGCCTTACTACCTTTTTAGCCTTGCAATACGGCAAGCTGATCAGCTATTGGCACTGTCGCTTCGCTTCTATTTATACTTCTACACGATGCGACTGCGTGCAACAATTACTGGATATTCATAAACACGATACGCCACATCCTACTGCTACCTTAAAAGAAAAAACAGAAGACATCGTCTTTTTTTATGAGCTGGTACAAAGCTGGCAATCTTCAATAACGCCTGTCACCCACGAAATGGCCTATGTTGCATTACTGCCCGAAACATACGCCGCCGCTGTTTTTCAACCTCCCCGATTAATGCAATACATATAGAGTCAAAATCCAAAGCTTATGCCTTAAACTGTAAGCTTTAAGCCATAAGCCATAAGCGAAGGCAATTGTATTTGCTTTTAGCCTGTACCTGTATTCGGTTACAGCTTGCAACTGTATTTGCTTGCAGCCTGTAGCGGTATTTCATTCACCCCTTCAATTCTATTTTGTATGCAATCAACTCATATAACTGTTATAGCTATGTTCATTTTTGTCATTACTGCCTGCACCCCAAAAATGACCAGTCAGGCATCACAGCCTGAAAATGTAGAAGCAACTGATAAAAAGGGCAACCTGATTCTGTTGGGAAAAAGCACGCGGCAACGCCTGGCACAACCGCCTTTTGATACCTGGTTCAATAAAAATTATTCAGACTATACGATCGACAGCATTACGGCCATCCAGATAAAACCTTTACTGCAGAATAAACAGTTCGTTTTGTTTATGGGCACCTGGTGTGGTGATAGCCGTCGTGAAGTGCCGCGTATGTACAGGATACTGGATCATTGCGGAGTAAAACCATCCCAGGTGCAACTGGTGAATTTGAGCAACAGCGATACAGCGTATAAACAAAGTCCCGGCCATGAAGAACGGGGATTGAATATTCGCCGTGTACCTACCCTGCTGATCTATGAAAACCGGCAGGAAGTGGGCCGGGTGGTAGAATCGCCTGTTGTAACACTGGAAAAAGACATCCTGGCAATTGTGACCAAACAGCCTTACGAGCATCGTTACAAGCACCTTATGGCTGCCCAACCTGTTAATAAGGCCGATTCAACCCGATCACAGCAGACCAACCGGCAATAATTCATTCATGAATACGTTTCATCTGCTATTATTTATTGTTGTTTGGCCAGATGGATCTTACTCCCGACAAGCAGGGACAGGCTATGACGACATTTTCATTGCTTTCAGATGTCATAATGAAAATTTTGTCATGGACGATTCATTCACTTACTTTTGAGACCTAAAATTTATGTAATGAAAAAATATGTGCTGTTGGCTTTTGCCTGTTTACCAGCTACGGTAATGCTGGCCCAGGCGCAGGCTAAGAAAAAACCGGTTGCAGCTACCAAAAAACCCGCTACCGCCGCTACCCCCACTGCTCCGGTTTTAAAAAATTCTGCCGATTCGTTTAGTTATGCCATAGGCTTAAGTATCGCAAGTTTTTACAAAGCCCAGGGCATTAGCAATATAAATAACCAGTTAGTTCTGAAAGCGCTTGCAGATGCTAAAGTTGACAAACCTCTGCTGAATGAAACCCAGGTAAATAATTGCATTGTAAATTATATGCAGAGTGCGCGCAGCGCTAAAGCTTCGCCCAATAAAAAAGCCGGAGAAGCTTTTTTGGCAGAAAATAAAAAGAAGCCGGGTGTAGTTGCTTTACCAAGCGGATTGCAATACCAGATCGTTAAAGAAGGCACTGGCCCTAAACCAACTATTGAAGACCAGGTAAAAGTGCATTACCATGGTATGTTAATCGACGGTACTGTTTTCGACAGCTCTGTTGATCGTGGCCAGCCGATCACCCTGGGTTTAAAAAATGTAATTCCCGGTTGGACAGAAGCGTTACAATTAATGCCCGTAGGCAGCAAATGGAAATTGTTCATTCCTTCCGATCTTGCTTATGGTGATAACCCTGCAGGACCAACCATTAAGGAAGGTTCAACCCTGATCTTTGATGTTGAGTTGATAGAGATCGTTAAATAAATTGTTTGTGGTTTATGGTTTGTAGTTTGTGGTTGCCTTGCACTTTGAATAGCTTGAATACATTTTAGCAGTCTTGTTCTTAATTTTAGAATAAAAGGCTACCGCATATCCTTCATGCTGCTCAACATGCGAAGCAACCACAAACCATAAACTACAAACTATAAATTAATAATTCTGTCTTTCGGATACTTCACACTATAACTTATTCGGTATTTCTTTATTTCACCAGGCGCCAGTTTCGCATTCCAGGTTAAAATACCGGTTTCCTCATTCACCGATGCCCCATCGTGTTGCAGCAATTCCACTTCAATGTCTTTATTAGACGATAAAGGATATTGGTCCTGTAACTCCACCTGAACCGCTTCTTTCTTATTATTCCGCACCGTTATTTCATAGGTGAATGTTTGCTTTTTGTTGGTACCGAGGAATTTTACACTGCTGAAATCATTCAGTTTTTCGCGGTTCACTACAACCCGTTTATCCCTGCCCAGCGTAAGGTTCAGTGTATCCTGTACAGAACCGGCATCAATAGTTGTTTTACCAATATAGGTCCCTTCAAATATTATGTTGGCTTCGCCCGGCAACAGGTTCAATGCTTCCCAATCTACTATTTCACCTAACAGGTAAGCATCTTTATCTAACCGGGGAACACTATAGTATTTGTATTGGGCCGGTATTTTAAAATCTTTCAGATTAACATTCTGCTCTTTACCATTCGAAGGCACATCATAAGGCAGCTCAATATCAAACACCACATTCAGTTGGTTGTCTTTTATTGATACATAATCTCCCATTTCTTTCAGGGTTACAATTACAGCGCCGCCTGATGCCCTGCTTCCATAAATTGCAGAAGCCTGGGCATCCTTTAGCACTTCCATACTTTTAATGGCCTTTTTGTCAATCTTTTTAAACTCCGTTTTGCTTACGGGCATACCATTTACAATATATACCGGCTCAGCCGCCTGCTCCTTCTCCTCTTTAGAATCGCGATTTGCACTTCCATAACCCATTACAATAACCTCACTCAATTCAGCAGTTGCAGGTGCGGCAGCCACACCAGCAACCCGGCCTCTTAAAGCTCTTTCCATGTCGTTAACCGGGTTAACATATGCGAGGAACCAGGCTTTTACATCAGGAGCATTGTTATGTTGTGAAGGGACCGAAGTAGATAAGGCCAGTTTCACGTTTTCCCAATCAATACCGGTGCTTTGCATCAGTTTGGCTTTGTAGGCTAAAGAAACAGGCTTGTTGATACTTTCAACCCGCAGATCATAGGAAGGATTCCAACCGGCAGCAGGCGTTACATACGATACCGTAAAATCATACTGACCGGCCAACGGGCAATACAATTGCAACAACAGCTTGCCAATGGTTTTATTATTTTTTTGTTCTTCTTCTTTTATCTGCTGGTTTAACTTAACAGTAATGGCTTTCAGCTTTGTTTCTTTCTCTTTATACCGGCTGATCTCATTTTGCAACTCAAGGGTTTTTGTTTTATAGTACTCCATCATTTTTGTAAGCTCAACCACACTAACCCCGGTTTGGTCGCCACGGATCTCCTTGTTGGCTTTTAACAGGTCTAATAATTCCTGGTCGGTTTTTAACACTACCTGCACCCGCGTTATTTCATCATTTACCGCATCCAGCGAATCTTCGAGCTTTCTTACAATGGGCAGCTTATGTTCAGGTCGCAGGAAATTGGTGGAAAATTCAACAGAGAGGATGGTTACGTTGCTCCCGGCTGAGCCGGGACTGCCTATTTGCAAACTATTAATATCAATGCGGTTACTGATATTATCTATCACTAATTCATTATTTCCCTGGTTCAGCGAGGCTTTGGCGGCATGTGTTAATTCAGCGCCGGTCCTGTATACCATGGCCGATTTCAATACCGAGGTAACAATATTTTTATCGCCGCCAGCATGTACAGCAGCACTTAACGAAAAGGATATCAAAACGATCAGTGTACGTTTCATAAAACTCATTTTATGTGAATGATTTTATGAAAGATGCACACTGGCCGGAAATTACATAAAAGAATGTTGAATATCGAAGTCCTTCAAAATTGGATATTCAATATTCGACATTAAAAAAGGATCACCTGTAACCAGATGATCCTTAACCTTTAATTAGAACTTTATTTATACAATAATTCGTAGTATTCGTTAGCCATCCGTCCCGAGTCGAACTGGAAGCGTACATCACGCATTCCGTTCTTGGCTATCTGACGCCAGGTATCGTAACGTTCATAATACATGGGCAGAATATCATGTTCGAGCATATCATACATTTTATCCAGATCGTATTGATCCTGCTCCTGCACACTCATTTTGGCATAGTCAGGTTTGGGAACTACAAAGCCATTATGTCCCTGATCAATGAACTCGGGGATCCAGCCATCAGACGTAGAGAAATTGATGGCGCCGTTCATGGCAGCCGTCATACCGCTGGTACCGGATGCTTCGCGGGGAACACGCGGGTTATTCAACCAGATATCGGCAGCCTGTTTCAACCGTTTTGACAACCCCAATTCATAACCGACAACCACTGCAATATTCTTGTAATTACGACTTAAATGCACCAGGTTATTGAACTCATTAATGGCAGGATAATCCATCGGATATGGTTTTCCGGCCCAAATGATCTGCACGGGATACTTGGTGCTGCTAATTAATTTTTCAAACCGCGCTTTATCGCGGGTAAGCAGTTCTGCCCGTTTATAACCGGCAAAGCGGCGCGCCCATACAATAGTAAATACGTTCGGGTTGAACAGTTTACCGGTTTGATCGGCCACAATATCAAAGGCCCGGCGCTTCAGGTATTTCTTGCGATCATCCCACCAGCTGTCATTGCCTTCTTCTGCTGCGCGGTATAATTGTTTATCTGACCAGTAACGCCAGTTCTGCGCATTGGTTATAGAAATAATCGGGCAAATGTTCTCATGCCGGCCCCACATGGCCCGCGATACTTCACCATGCAATTTTGATACGCCATTAGCCAGGTGCGCAAATCGCAATGCTACCAGGGAGTGATTGAACTGTTCATCGTTCATACCGGTGATCTTGCGCACTTCTTCAATGCTTAAGCCACAGAAGTAACTCATTTTATGACACAGATGAATATCATGCTTTTCATTACCGGCTTCTTCAGGTGTATGCGTAGTGAATACTAACCGCTTTTTTACTTCTTCAATCTTGTTGCCGAATTTTTTGTACAAATAAAAAACAGATGATACGCCATGCGCTTCATTCAAATGGTACAGGTCGGGATTAAATCCTATTTCATCCAGCAGCTTGGCGCCGCCTACACCTAATAATATGAACTGGGCCACTTTGGTAGCCACATTGGCATCGTATAAGCGATGGGTAATGGTTTGCGAAATATGATCGTTCTCCGGCAAGTCAGTGCTCAATAAAAAAAGTGGCGCTGTTTTGAATGTTTCCGGGTTCAGGTAATATGCTTTCACCCATACCAGGTGATCGTGAATGGTAATTTGAAATTTAATGCCGGTATCTTCCAGGAAATGATAATTCTTTTCCAACCAGGTTACCTGCAGGGTATGGTCCTGGTTACGGGCCTGGTCATAGTAACCGTATTTCCACAAGATGCCAATGCCTACCATGTTTTGTTGTAACTCATACGCACTGCGCAAATGCGAGCCTGATAAAAAGCCAAGGCCGCCGCTGTAAATTTTCAATGGCTGATGCACTGCAAATTCCATTGAAAAATAAGCTACTCTTTTGCTGTATTTCCCTTCTATCGGGTAAGGAACTGTAAAATTGGTAAAACTCATATACACTGTTCTTTTTATACTTTCCAGGTACTGATTATAATAGGTGTCCTGATTGTAATATTAATGCTACAAAGACGGGGCGAATATAACGTTAAATTCGTATTCCCTGGGGCTAAGAGATGTTAGCTATGTTAAGGCGTTGAGTACAACTAATGACTGTTAGTATGCGGTTACCGGCTATCTGTCTTAATTTGTAAGTTCTGCTTTCTTACTGCTTCCTGCCCTTACTTCTTCTTTGGCTTCGATGCTTTCTTCTTCCAGTAACTTCCGCTAAAAAAGCATTGAATATCCCGATACGATCCACACCCGCCTTTCTCTTTCATAGTGATCTTGTTGCCGGCAAATAAAAACTCCAACGAACAGGGATTATCACTTTTAACAAATTGTGCCACAGTGGGTGAAATAAAACGTGCTGTACCTTTTAGCTCACCTATACATTTACCACCGTTTTTTTCAAAATGCACAAAAAACACCATTTCCGAAGCGTTCCTTCCGTCCCGCACTGAAACGAAATTCCTATCATTTTCTACATAGTCGCCTGAAAATTTATTTTTAGCAGACATTGTATCAATCGGGTTCTGTACATCCTGGATAATATCTTCATTCGGTTCAGTTACAATAAGGGTAAAATTATCCCCGTTCCTATCATAGAAATAAATATTTCTTTTGAAAAGCACGTCCCCACCCGCTTTTTTGGTTTCGCGGTAGGTAGTGATCTGAAATTTTGAATCGAGCAAACCATAAGCCGACGTATAATGTTCAAAACCGGTCTTCAATAAAGGCATGGCCTTTAAAAATTTATTATCCTTACTAAAACAAGCAAGGTATACAACCCGCTTGCTGCCTGCAGTGACCTTGGTAAACAAATAATGTTCTTTTTCTTTTTCGGCTGTTCTTGCCAGGGCATAAAACTTAGGTGTAGCGTTCTTCCCAAAATCTTTCCTCCAGATGCTATCGGGAATAAATTTGGAAAAGGTCGTAAGCCCAAGCGCCATAGAATCATTCGACTTTTTTACCAACATGGTATCGGCTATAATATAAGGCAGCGTTACTTCGGGGTAAAAGGCAACAAAATCTGCGGCCGTTACTATATCACCTGCTTGTAAAGGTGCTTTTTTGTCCTTGCATGCAAATAATATTAATAAACCCAGACTTAAGAGGTACTTCTTCATAAAAATATCCGATAGCTGTTAATGGATAAAAATAAGCATTCATAGTCACTTCAAAAAGAAAACGCCGCCTCCCCCGGGGCCCACCAAAAATTCGGTCCCGCCTCTTTTTGATGGTTTGATAGTTTGATGGGTGTGCACGCGCTGTTCGGGTTTCCTGCGAATATTCATAAAGCCGGTTGTTCAACGGATCAACCATCCGGCAATGCAGCCATCTGGCCATCTAAAGGATGAAACCAGCCTGATTTGGAGTTAGCCTGATATTTTTTTAGATTTGTCTAAATTTTATTTTAGGTACGCATTAAAAGCAGGTGTGCTGTGACTTAAACAATAATCTATGGGTCCTAAATATTCGAGTAGCAGAGAGAATTACCTGAAAGCGATCTTTCACCTGCAGGAAGTTCATGGTACCGTAACCACCAACGATGTAGCCAGTGAAATGCAAACCCGCCCTGCTTCAGTTACTGATATGTTGAAGAAACTGAAAGCACAGAAATTATTATTGTATGAAAAATATAAAGGGTTTAAACTGAACACGGAAGGCCGGAAAGTCGCCCTGCAGATCATTCGCAAGCACCGGTTGTGGGAGTATTTCCTGGTTGAAAAACTGCGCTTTGGCTGGGATGAAGTACATGAAATGGCAGAAGAACTGGAGCACATCAGCAGCAAGAAACTGATCGACCGGCTCGATGAATTTTTAGGGTTTCCTAAAACCGATCCTCATGGCGATCCCATTCCCGATAGCCAGGGCCGGTGGACCCTTACCCGGCAGGTAGACCTGCTGAACCTGCCCGTAAATCAACAAGCCGAAGTAAGTGGCATCGGCGATCAATCGGCAGAAATCCTGGAGTTGTTAAACCACAAACATATTGCACTGGGTACAAGACTGGAAGTAAAGAAAAAGTTTGCCTTCGACAATTCCATCGAACTAAAAATAAAAAATCAATCACCCGTTACTATAAGTGAACACGTAGCAAAAAACGTATTTGTGAAATATGATGACTAGAATAAAAGGGGAAGCCTCGTTAAGTGAAGTACACGAATCAGTTGATATAAGCAAGAAAAAGGTCGGCTGGAAACAGGCTTTTGCATTTTTTGGCCCCGCTTACCTTGTGAGCGTAGGTTATATGGACCCCGGCAACTGGGCTACCGACCTGGCCGGCGGCAGTAAGTTTGGTTACACCCTTATTTGGGTTTTGTTGATGAGTAACCTGATGGCCCTGCTGTTACAAAGCCTGTCGGCCCGGCTTGGTATTGTTCGTGGCCGCGACCTGGCGCAGGCTAACCGCGAAACATATCCCCGGTCTGTAAATTTTCTGCTTTATATTTTGGCAGAAGTGGCCATTGCAGCTACCGACCTGGCCGAAGTATTGGGCATGGCCATTGGTATAAACCTGCTAACCGGCTTACCGCTTATCTGGGGCGTATCCATTACCGTTTTTGATACCTTTTTGTTGTTGTTCCTGCAACGCCTAGGCATCCGCAAAATGGAAGCGTTTATCATTGGATTGGTAGCTATCGTGGGCTTGTCGTTCCTGGTAGAAATATTGCTGGCCAAACCAGCTTTCGGTGAAATTGCCAAAGGATTCGTGCCTAAGCTTCCCAATGAACAGGCGTTGTATATAGCAATTGGCATCATTGGCGCCACTGTAATGCCGCACAATTTGTATTTACACTCTGCACTGGTACAAACCCGAAAAATTGCCAAAACAAAACAAGGCATTAAACAAGCGCTGAAATGGAGTTTTATAGATTCAGCAGTTGCCCTGAACATTGCCTTTCTTGTAAACGCAGCGATATTAATACTGGCAGCGACCACCTTCTTTAAAAAGGGAATGGTAGATGTGGCGGAGATCAAACAGGCGCATCAGTTATTGTCGGGTTTATTAGGTTCATCCGTAGCGCCGGTTCTATTTGCCATTGCGCTGATCGCCGCCGGACAAAGTTCTACCGTAACCGGCACCCTGGCAGGTCAGATCGTGATGGAAGGCTATCTGCGATTACGCATCAATCCCTGGATGCGCCGCCTGCTCACCCGCTTACTGGCTATTGTACCCGCCATTTTGGTTATTGCCATTGCCGGGGAAAAGGAAGTAGACAGCCTGCTGATCTTAAGCCAGGTTATTTTAAGTATGCAATTGGGATTTGCTATTATTCCGTTGATCCATTTTGTAAGCGACAAAAAGACAATGGGCGATTTTGCCATCAAACCAGTTGTACAGGCTATTGCCTGGGTTGTTACTTCTATTCTGGTATACCTGAATATTCGAATGCTGATCAATGAGGTTAGTTCTTTCTTTGCCGGGTCAGCCAACATCTATTGGAAAATACTGATCATTGCCGGAGGCGCGCTTTTCCTTGGGTTGTTGGTGTATATTATTTTTTACCCGCTCTTTGGCAGAAAGGCTAAAAAAACTTCCATACAGATGCACCCGCAATCGGAAAGTTTACAAAAACTAACTATTCCCACCTATAAAAAGATCGCGGTGGCTTTGGATTTTGGCGAGCACGACGATACGTTGCTGGCCCATGCCATAGGGCAAGGCCAGGGCAATGCAGAGTACTTACTGATACATGTGGTAGAAAGCGCGTCGGCCCGCTTATTGGGTAAGGAAAGCGACGATTACGAAACCCGCTATGATGAAGAGCGTTTACAAATGTATGTTCAACAATTGCACGAACAGGGCCTGGTGGCCACCTATCATTTGGGATTCCGGAACCGGGCCGAAGAGATCATTCGCATAATAAAGGAATCAAAAGCCGATATGTTGGTCATTGGCGCCCACCGGCACAGCGGATTGAAAGACTGGTTGTATGGGGAAACAATTAACTCGGTGCGACATGAGTTGAAGATACCTATATTAGTAGTTAATTTATAGTTTATGGTTTATGGTTTGTGGTTTGTAGTTCTTTATAATCGTGAATTCATTACTTTATTTCAATCTCGCGATTTTGCAGTTTCATCTGCTGAAACCAATAGCGAATCTCAAAGCGCGGCAGCAACCACAAACCATAAACCACAAACCACAAACTATTTCTTCTGCAACAACAAATGTTTTAACCTGCTAAAAGTCTCCGGTTTAATATTGAGGTAAGAAGCTAAAATTTTTTGCGGCACGCGTTGCAACATGTGCGGGTGCGTGTTCATGTATTCGAGAAAGCGTTCGCGGGTAGAAGTTTTTAACTGATCGAAATAGCGGGCGTCTTTTTTAATGAACATCTGCATAATGATGGCCCGGCCCAGGGCTTCCGCTTCAGGAATTTTGTTCAGCGCTTCCTGCATGCGATCGTAGTGAATAGATACCAGCACGGTAGGTTCCAGGGTTTGAATAATTACATCGGATGGTACACGGTGATGAAAGGAAATTTCAGATTGTATGATATGGCCTTCGGTGGCGAGTTGCAGGGTTACTTCTCCCCTGATGGAATAAGGCACATATTTGCGAACGAGGCCTTGGACCACTACATTCAGGTAATTCTCCATTTCGCCCTGGTTAACCAGCTTCTTTTTTTTATCAAAGCGGCGGATTTCCAGATAAGGTATTAATTGTTCCATCCCTTCCCGGCTAATCGATGAAAACCGTTTCAGGTGTACCAGTAATTGTTCGTAACATTCCCTGGCACCAATAATTTTTTCCCCCATAGAAAATCATCATTTAAGATAAGGAGCATCTGAGCTTTTTTTCGTTCTCAGCAAATGCTTAAGCCGGCTGAACGTTTCGGGTTTTATATTCAGGTAAGATGCCAGGTACTTTTGTGGCACCCGCTGAAACAACTCCGGGTTATCTGTCATAAAACGCAAAAAACGCTCTTTGGTACTATAACGGATACGCTCTAATTCCCATACTTCTTTCTGTAAAAATAATTCGGTAATGATCAACCGGCTCAACCGTTCTAATTTAGGGTACCGGCTATATAGCTGTTCTGCTCTGTCGCGGTGAAGGGAATAAAAAGTAGTAGGCTCAACGGTCTCGATCACATATCCTGAAGGCATTCCTGAAAAATACGACACAGAAGAAGAGATCAGCTCTCCTTCTTTGGCTATCTGGGTAATTATCTCTTCTTTGCCTTTATAAAAAAACTTCCGCGCCAACCCCTTTATAACGAAATACAGATACTTCTCTGTTTCGCTAACGTCGGTTAGTCGAACTTTCTTGTCAACTGATCTTACCTCAATGGAATTAATAAGCGCTTCCAGTTCTTCCGCAGGAAGATCAATAAACTGGTCTATATACTTTTGTAATATAGCAACCATACTGCAAGTTATAATTTATCAACAATTATTAGTTGGTGTTTGACCGGGAGCCTCTGTCTTTTAAGTACATCTATGTACCAGACGATGGAAAAACATCATACATGAGCGCTGTTGGGTAGCTAAAAAGCCTTTTGCACATTTGGCCATTCTGCTGTAGGTTTGCACCCTTATTTGAAGGCAAAAACAACGCATTTATGGCACAAAAAATCAATGTACAGAATCCTGTTGTAGAACTGGATGGCGATGAAATGACACGCATTATCTGGAAGTTCATCAAGGATAAACTCATCCTCCCCTACATTAACGTCGATATTAAGTATTACGACCTGGGTATTGAATACCGCGACAAGACCAATGACCAGGTTACTATTGATGCCGCCAATGCTATCAAACAGTATGGTGTAGGAATCAAATGTGCTACTATTACACCCGATGAAGCACGGGTAAAGGAGTTCACCCTCAAGCAAATGTGGAAGAGCCCCAATGGTACCATCCGTAACATTCTCGATGGCACCGTTTTCCGTGAACCTATCGTAATCAACAATATTCCCCGCCTGGTTACCAACTGGACAGCCCCCATTATCGTTGGCCGTCATGCTTTTGGCGATCAGTACCGGGCTACCGATTCAGTGATCAAAGGAAAAGGCAAACTCACCATGACCTTTACTCCTGAAGATGGCGGCGAACCGCAAACTTTTGAAGTATACAATTTTAAAGGTGACGGTGTTGCCATGACCATGTATAACACCGACGAAAGCATCAAGGGATTTGCCCGTAGCTGCTTTAACATGGCCCTCAGCAAAAAATGGCCGTTGTATTTGAGCACCAAAAACACCATTCTCAAAAAATATGACGGACGTTTCAAAGACATTTTCTCTGAGATCTTTGAAAACGAGTTCAAACAAGCCTTCCAACAAGCCGGTATCGTATACGAGCACCGCTTGATCGACGACATGGTTGCCAGCGCCCTGAAATGGAACGGCAATTTTGTTTGGGCCTGTAAAAACTACGATGGCGACGTTCAAAGCGACACCGTAGCACAAGGCTTTGGTTCTCTGGGCTTAATGACCTCTGTATTGATTACCCCCGACGGCAAAACCATGGAAGCTGAAGCAGCCCATGGCACCGTAACACGCCACTATCGCGATCACCAGGCCGGCAAGCCTACCAGCACCAACCCCATCGCATCTATCTTTGCATGGACAAGAGGATTGGCCTTCCGCGGTAAGCTGGACGGCAACCAGGCACTTATAGACTTCTGCAACACATTAGAGTCTACTTGTATAGAAACAGTTGAAAGTGGTAAAATGACTAAAGATTTGGCCGTTTGTGTTCATGGAAATAAAGTAGAACATGGAAAACACTTCCTGTATACTGAAGAATTTCTGGATGCCATCGATGCTAACCTGAAGAAGAAGATGGGTCTCTAAGATTCACAGGTTATCAAAATCAACTGGTTACATAATTATTACAGGCCCCCAACGGTATCGTCGGGGGCTTTTTCATTACACCCGGAACGTAAAACAGTATTTGGATAAGGCTATATTCAGCACTGACCCCGCCACCGGGAATTGCACTGAACAGGGAGCAGCAGTGCAACTCCGGTGCAACTCCCGTACAACCCCTATAGGCAAATACCCATACTGTTACCATATCGTATGCGGTTCATACCAAAAAGAAAGGCCTTCCCGATTAACCGGGAAAGCCTTGTGATGATAATACCCCTTAACTTACCTATTTGCCCCCGCCCCTAAAGGGGAGGAAGAATATCTTTTAGATACCTATTACTTCTGTTATATATTGCCAATTTCCGCTGGCCACTTTTACATTTTGCTTTATTGGATCCCGGGTTTTGCAAATTGGGCTTTATTGCTTTTAGGCATTTGCC
Organism: Niastella caeni; assembly: GCF_004834005.1. Classification (GTDB taxonomy): domain Bacteria; phylum Bacteroidota; class Bacteroidia; order Chitinophagales; family Chitinophagaceae; genus Niastella; species Niastella caeni. Next base: position 385,206 of record NZ_STFF01000002.1, on the reverse strand, counting down.
CATTGCTTATTGCTAATTGCCCATTGTCTATTGCCTCTTACCTACATTATTTATGCCTTAGCAGCTAATAACAGTAGAATTCCTGTTAACGAAACATTAAACCCCAACCGCCCACAATACCCTATTTATAAATTCTGCAACCTGAGACGGAATTTCTACAAAAAAGGCCCTCCGTTTTCACAAAGGACCTTTTGAAATGATTGATTAAACCCTAAACCTGTAACTATTTACGTGCAGGAACCACTACAAGCGCTTAGCGGTTAATCATCACCTTGTTGTACCGGGTCGATGATCTACTATATTGACAGGCCAGGCAATAAATACGTTGCGCCTTCCCTTTAGTAAGCATGTTAAAGATTAGATAATGTGAGAAGAGAGGCGGCAGGTGCCGGGCATAGCAACGTTACTTTGTTGTAACAACGAGCAGAGTACATATATAAAAGAACAGCAAAATCATTTCTTTAAATATTACGACAAAAAATATTTTGCCATTAGTTTGAAAAGAACGAATGTTAATTTGTGAATTTATCTATTTAGTATACATCTCTTCTTGCCAGGGGAACGCCTATGTACACGTGAAGGATTAAACTAGTACGGCCGGCGTTCCTATTTTTATAAAAAAGTAAATGGTCCGATAGTTCAAGACCATCGGACCATTCTTATGTCTTTCATTTGCACATTTTCCCATTTGCACATTTGCTAATTACTTCTTCTTGTCCGCTCGCTTCTTCAAATCCGCCACCGTAATCGTGATCATGCGGCCAATAGGTTCTTTGCCTCTGTAGGTGATCACTTTTACATTTTGCGCATCTATGGGAATTTTCACCGGTTGCGTATATTTTGGATAAAAGCGGTCGGGGAATGAATTATCAAAGCTGTAATAAATATCCAGCCCTTCTACCTCGGTGCTCATAGCTAGTTTCAGTTGATCTCCATCTTTACTAACATCAAAGATAGGATCGTACATACTGGGCGCGTATTTGATCTCGGCTACATTGAACCGCTCAAAATGATCTTCTACCCGGCGTATAAAGTCATTCCAGTTCTTTTTGGCCGCAGGCGACCAAACACACTCAGCTACTGCAAATGCACGCGGCCAGGTCATATACTGCGCATGACGCATGTTGTAGATCTGTTCCGTCCACAGATTCGCTTGTCCGCCTTTTATAAACCTGGGATCAACGCCCTCAGGTACCGGTTCAAACTTATAAGAATCTTTTAACCGTACACTTTTATAAACAGGAGGCTCAATAGCTGCATCGCCCTGCATCAGGTCGATGTAGGTATTGTTGTTGGGGCTCATTACCACTTCATGTTGCATTTTGGCAGCTTCGGCGCCACCTTTCGAACCACGCCAGCTCATTACGGCTGCGTTCGGCGCCAGGCCGCCTTCCAGTATTTCATCCCACCCTATCATCTTCTTCCCTTTCGATTCAATGATCTTTTCTACTTTCTTTACAAAATAGCTTTGCACTTCATGCAGGTCTTTTAACCCTTCTTTTTGCATCAACTGTTTAACAGCCTCGCTTTTTTCCCAGAAGTTTTTCGCGCACTCATCGCCCCCCATGTGAATGTATTCAAACGGAAAAAGCTGCGCTACTTCGGTGAACACTTTATCCAGCACTTCGTACACTTTATCGTTCGCGGGGCAAAGCGTGTTGTCGACGAGTGCATAAAAACCGGTATCGGTCCACTGCATGAATTTCTCCCCAGAGCTTACGCGGTAGGTACCAGGGGTGCACGACAGTTCGGGATACGCTGCAACAGCAGCCATGCTATGCCCGGGCACATCTACTTCGGGGAGAATATTCACAAACCGGTCCGCAGCATACTGCACCAGTTCTTTAATATCGTTATGGGTATAAAAGCCACCGTAGGTGCGCGGTTCATTTTCAGTGGGCGGCGTAAACGTACCGAACGTACCGGTCTTATCTACCCGCCAGGCGCCTACTTCGGTTAATTTTGGAAGCGACTTGATCTCAACGCGCCAGCCCTGGTCATCGGTGAGGTGTAAATGCAATAAATTGTATTTATACTTTACCATTTCATCAATGTACTGTTTCACCTGCTCTTTGGTAAAAAAGTGACGCACCACATCAAACATCAAACCCCGCCAGGCAAAGCGCGGGTAATCGGTGATCTGCACACCGGGAATAACCCAGTTGGTTTTCTTCACTACCGTTTGGCTTTCTATTTCTTTGGGAAGCAACTGGAACAGTGTTTGCACAGCATAAAACAAACCGGCGGCATCATTGGCGGCAACCTGTACGCCGGTAGCTGTTACGTCTATTGTATAGCCTTCTTTTCCAATAACTTTATCGGGAGAACGGTTGAGTGAAAAACTGATCACATTGGCTTTAGTAGCCGGGGCTGCCTGCGCCATTGTAAAACCGGTAGCCTTGCGCGCCTGGTTGGTAAAAGAACGAACGATGCGTTGAACATCGGCATTCCTGGTATCAGACACTATTTTGGTTTGATTATTCAACACAAAACGGGCGCTCTTTTTTTCGAGCGATACGGGTTGCGGAATAATGGAGATCTCTGTTGCGGATTGAGAAACAGCGGTGGTAACCATCCAGAAACAAATAAAAAACAGGCTGAGTGATTTCATATTAGTCTTTATTTATCGTGAATGGTGAATAAAGTTTCGGCGCCTCGACCTGCGATATCCCATTGACCATTCACCATTGACGAGTTTTAAAATTAGGGAAATTTCCCCGCTCATATATCGAAAAAATAATGCAAACGATTGATCCTGTTTTTATTGAATGATCATTAATTTGTAACTTCCCAAAAACTATCAAATACATGAAGAAACTGTTGGTTCCAACTGACTTTTCCGACACATCAAAAAATGCCGCCCTTTTTGCTGCGCAAATGGCTGCAGATATTCAAAATGTAAAGATTATATTAATACATGTGTCTGATAAGATTACAGGCGGCTCAGATGGTTCTCCGTTAACCGAAGACGATGATGACCGTCGAGTTATACTTACCCAGGCCCTTAGCCAGTTGAAAGATGAGTTGCTGGCTGTGGCCAAAGTCACTATTGAATTTGTTACCGAAAAAGGTTCTTCCCTGGTGGAAACCCTTACCCGGTATGTTCGTCACCAGGGCATCGATATCGTGATCATGGGCATTACCGGCGCTACCCGGCTCGAGCAGATCTTAATGGGAAGCAACACCCTGGATATGGCTAAAGAAGGCGTTTGCCCGGTACTGATCATTCCGCCCGACGCAAAATACCGCAAGATCAAAAATGTGGTGCTGGCCAGCGATTTCAAGGAGGTAGACACCACCATACCTGTAGCGCCGCTAAAAGCTACGCTCGACCTGTTTAAACCCGCCCTGCATATTGTGAATGTAGATAGTGAGCACTATGTGCAATTGACCGATGAGTTTAAAGTAGAAAAAGCAAAACTGGAATTGATGTTGAAGGATTATTCACCTGAATTTTATTTTATCAGGCAATATGATTTCTTTGATGCCATCAGCCAGTTTGTTGACGACAGAAATATCGACCTGATCGTTATTGTACCAAAAGACCGCTCTTTTGTGAGTGGCTTGTTCAAGACCAGCCATACCAAAAAGCTGGCCTACCACAGCCACATTCCAATTGTAGCTATTCATGAATGATATAAGTTACCAGTTGCCAGTTGCCGGTTTATCCGGTAACTGGTACCCGGTAACCGGCAACCAACTATGCTCAGCTATAGTCACGAAGTATTCTTCGAAGTCGCAACGCATCTCAGCTTCTCTAAAGCAGCTGACATCTTATACATCAGCCAGCCGGCTATTACCAAGCATATACAATCGCTGGAGAAACATTATAAAGTAAGCCTGTTCGAACGCAAAGGCAATTCGGTGTCGCTCACCAGCGAAGGAAAAATATTACTCGAGTACGTGGTAAAAGGCCGCGAGTTGCAACGCCAGTTGGAATTTGACATTACGAAACAAAAGAACCTGCAACAGGCTAAAGGTTCGCTTACACTGGGCACCAGCACTACTATTTCGTTATATGTAATTCCGCCTGTTTTTTCCGCCTTTCACCAGCAATATCCCAATATTGAACTCACACTGGTGAACCGCAATTCAGAAAACATCTTAAAAGCCCTGCTCGATCATGAAATTGATCTCGCCATTACAGAAGGCCGCAATACCATCACTTCAGTAAAATATCAGTTCTTTTTAACAGATGAAGTAATACCGGTGTGCAGCGCCAAAAGCGACATGGTAAAGAAAAAGAATATTATTCCCGAAGATCTGAAAAGCATACCCGTAGCCTTACGCGAAAGAGGGTCCGGTACGCTGGCCGCGGTTACCGAAGCACTGCAAAAATGCAAAATAAGCATTGCCGACCTGCAGCATAAAATAGTTTTGGGCGGAACCGAAGCCCTGAAAAATTTTCTGCTCGACGATGTATGCCTGGGTTTCCTGCCTTTACGATCGGTTGCCCGGCAACTTAAGAATGGCGAGTTGGTTCGGTTATCCATTGCAGGTTTACAAATTCACCGCGCTTTTTACTTTATGCAACGTCGCGGATCTGAAGCAGATCGCATCAATCAACTCTTTATTAAACTGGCTACCAGTTACTATAACAAAAAGTTATAGCGTATAAGCAAACGGTATCGTTCTCCTTGCAGCAGGTTGTTACATTTATTGTGTCATATCAGTGCAATGAATATCATACAACCAATTACCTCGTTATCACAACTGGCTTGTTCCCAATGCGGACAAGTATACAGCGCCTTTGAACTACAATCATTTTCTACCTGCTGCCGACAACCGCTTGTTGCGCAATATAATTTAGCAGAAGCCCCGGCTAAAACGGTACTGCATAACCAGCCTGCTACCATGTGGCGTTATAAAGAAGTATTACCCGTTTTTGAAGAAGAAAATATTGTGAGCCTTGGCGAAGGTATGACGCCCATCGTCGAACTAAAACGGTTACAGGCGGCGTATGAACTGCCGAACCTGATCCTGAAAGACGAATCAAAGAACCCCACCGGTTCTTTTAAAGCAAGAGGATTAAGCGCCGCGGTGTCAAAAGCAAAAGAATTCGGAGTACAGACCTGCATCATTCCCACCGCAGGCAATGCCGGTGGCGCCATGGCAGCCTATTGCGCCAAAGCAGGCATAAAAGCGGTTGTTGTAATGCCACGCCACACACCACAGGTATTTAAAGATGAATGTGAATTGTACGGCGCTGAACTGATACTGGTAGATGGGCTCATCAGCGATTGTGCTAAAAAAGTGGCGCAGTTGAAAGAATCAATACATTGTTTTGATATTTCCACCATGAAAGAGCCGTACCGGCTGGAAGGGAAAAAGACCATGGGCTATGAAATAGCCGAACAACTCAACTGGACGGTGCCCGATGTTATCCTCTACCCTACCGGCGGCGGTACCGGATTGATCGGGATGTGGAAGGCATTTCAGGAAATGCAACAGATGGGCTGGATAGGCGAAAAACTGCCGCGCCTGTTTGCCATTCAAGCAGAGAACTGCAAACCCGTGGTGCAAACCTGGAAGGGCTTACAACCCAATGCCAAAAATTATGTGGGACGGCCTTCTTTGGCCAATGGGCTGGCAGTGCCTAATCCTTTTGCTGAAGATATGATGTTGAAAGTATTGCGCGAATCGAAAGGCCAGCCACTGGCCGTAAGTGATGCCGATATGGTGAACGCGGTAAAAGAAATTGCCCGCAAAGAAGGATTGATCATTGCCCCCGAAGGCGGCGCGTTATGGAAAGCGTTATTACAACTGGTGCAGGACGGTATTGTTCAACGGGCGGAAAAGATACTACTACTCAATACTGGTTCGGGTTATAAATATCTGGAGAACATTCTTTAAATAAAAAAGCTGCACGTTATGTGCAGCCTGTATCTTTTATTGATCATTTACGAATTCTTTTCAGGAAGGTTTCTTCGCTGACTTAGGCTTTCACATTCACCCCAACACCGAAGGCTCCTGCTGGCTCAAACAATGAAAACTGCCCAATCCCCAAATGATATCAGTAGAGTCGATACCAATTACTTTACGATCGGGAAAACATTGCTGAATGATCTGTAAGGCTTTATCATCCTGAGCACACCGATAGGTAGGAACGATGACCGCCGCATTGGCAATATAAAAATTAGCGTAAGAAGCCGGTAGCCGCTGGTCGTCATATACCACTGCATCAGGCATAGGTAATTCAATAATATTCAGTTGCTGTCCGTTTAACAACCGCATTTGTTGCAGTTGACGCAGGTTGTGTTGCAGCAATTCGTAATTCTCATCCTGTTTATTTTCTTCTACCACCGTCAATACGGTATTGGCATTCACAAAACGAACCGTATCGTCAATATGACCATCTGTATCGTCGCCAATAATTCCTTCATCAACCCATAATATCTGCTCTACACCATAATATTGATACAGATATTCTTCAATCTGCTGCTGGTTCAGGTGCGGGTTGCGGTTAGGATTTAATAAACACGCGGTAGAAGTCAGCAAAGTGCCCTGCCCGTTAAATTCAACGGAGCCGCCTTCCATCACAATACCAGGATGGTACACAGGAATATTATAGTGCTTACCTATTAAAGTAGGGATTACATCATCTAAATCGAAGGGCGGATATTTATTACCCCACGCGTTGTAACCCCAGTCAACAATTACTTTTTTAATGTCTGCGTTGGGGTTTATCAAAAACGCCGGACCATGATCGCGGCACCAGGCATCGTTCGTAGGATGAATAAAGAACTGGATGTTTTGCATTTTAACGCCCGCCCCGGTGAGACATTTCAGCGCAAATGCTTTCATGGCTTCATCAACCACATTGATGCACACTTTTTCACCAACGGCCACCTCTTTTATGAACTGACTGTAATTAGGATAAATGCTTTCAATCTTTCCGGGCCATGAAGCTTCCTTATGAGGCCAGCTGAGCCAGGTGGCTGTATGCGGCGCAAATTCTGCTGGAAAATAATATCCTAATTCTTTAGGTGTAGGTGAATCTGGAAGTTGAAAAGATGCCATTCTTAGTTCTTGAGTTTATTAGTTATTTAGTTCGTAAGTTATTAAGTTCAGTTCCTGAATTTGAAACTAAACAACTCATAACTTAATAACTGAATAACTATTCTTCGTCTATAAATCTTTTGGTAATAGGCTGGTAAGAATCAATTCTACGATCGCGCAAAAACGGCCAGTGGGTGCGATAACGATCACTTAAATTGGTATCCAGTTCCATCACATGCACTTCTTCCTGGTCGTGCGAAGCCTGGTATAAAATGCTGCCGAACGGATTGCTCACAAAGGAACCGCCCCAGAATTTCATGGCGCCATTTTGTTCTAACCCTACCCTATTCACGCCCACCACATGCACGCCATTGGCAACGGCATGACCCCGTTGTATGGTTTGCCAGGCATTGTATTGCTCGGTATTGGTAGCATCATCCTGCGAGGTAGCCCAGCCGATAGCCGTTGGGTAGAATAATATTTCAGCCCCCATCAGTGTAGTGATACGCGCTGCTTCAGGATACCATTGGTCCCAGCAGATCAGCACCCCTATGGTAGCAAATCTTGTCTTAAATACTTTGTACCCTAAATCACCGGGCGTGAAATAGAATTTCTCATAATACGCCGGATCATCGGGAATATGCATTTTACGGTATTTACCAAGGTACGTACCATCGGCATCGAGCACAGCGGTGGTATTGTGATAAATACCCTGTGTTCTTTTTTCAAACAAGGAAGCAATGATCACCACACCTGTTTCGGCAGCTACTTTACTCAATGCGTCGGTAGATGGACCGGGGATCGGTTCAGCCAACCTGAAGTTGTCATAATCTTCCACATCGCAGAAATACAGCGAAGTGAACAATTCCTGCAGGCAAACGATCTGCGCGCCTTTGGCAGCAGCATCACGTACCTTCGTGATCGCTTTTTGCAGGTTAGCTTCTTTGTTGTTGGTGCAGCTCATTTGCACCATCCCTATTTTTACTTTACTCATTTTTAGTTCTTAGTTTTAAGTTCAAAGTTCCCGAACAGGCTGAACACTAAATGCGCAACGCTTAACGCTAAATACAAATACAATCTATGTATTGTTCACTTCTGCTTTTAGCCTTCAGCGTTCCGCGTTTAGCAGTCCCTTGCATTCACTATGTCTCAACCTGTAACAAGGCATCCAGATTTCTGACACCTATCTTCTTCTCACAAATAAATCCTTCCGCATATTTCACGCCAATACGCTTCCCCATCATGCGGGCGCGTCCGGTTATACTATCCAGGAAATCAGGGGATGAAATATAGGTTTGTGGACCATTATGCCCATTCTCGGGATTATAGAACTGCGTCGTATAGGCTTCAATAGCTTTCATCCGCTGTTCAAAAACATCGGTAATGTCTATCAGCAGATCGGGTTCATGATACCAATCCTGCAGATAATGTAACACATATTTGGGTCGCCACTTTTGTTGAGGCTTTCCACTCTCGTCGGTAGTTTCAATTTTTGCCAGGCCCGATAAAAAACAAGCCGTTGAGATCAGTTGACCTGCACGGCCATGATCAGGATGACGGTCTTCCAGGGCATTAGCCAGCACAATTTCAGGCTGGTACTTCCTGATGGCCTGTATCAGTTGCATTTGATGCGCCTCGTCATTGCGAAAAAAGCCATCCCGCATTTTCAGGTTGGCACGCACATGCACTCCCATAATTTCAGCAGCCTTGGCAGCCTCGGCGTACCGGGTCTCAATAGTTCCACGGGTACCTAGTTCCCCTTGTGTGAGGTCGAGAATACCAGCTTTTTTGCCTCTCTTTATTTCATTGAGAATTGTACCAGAACAGCTCAGTTCCACATCATCAGGATGTACCCCAATGGCCAGTAAATCCAGTTTCATAGTTAAAATTGAGCCGCAAAGGTATGAAAAGAGTTTGTTGTTTATGGTTTGTGGTTTGAGGTTATTGCCGCCCCTTTGAAAGGTTTAACAATTGCTTACTGTCCGAAAATCAGACAGTTAAAACCTGTTCAGGCGGCCGCAAAGTAAGCAACCACAAACCATAAACTACAAACCATAAACTGATACCTATGAAACAGGACGCCTCCATTTATAACCGCATGCCCCAGTTAATAAGCGCATCTACCTCGGCTGGCGCGTTGTCGATGCCTTTTTCGGCCCGCTTTTTACCAAGCCGTACTATAACTGTTTTTTTGGAAGGAATAACGATGACGTACTGGCCCAAAATACCCCGGGCATAGAAGATTTCCGGGCGGCTGGGAATGATCCACCACTGATACCCATAATACATGCAGCGCTCACCGTTTGTATCGGGTATCATACAGGGCTTTATAGATTGCAGGTAATAATCCATGGGAATTATTTCGTTGCCCTTCCACCGGCCACTATCCAGCATCAACTGGCCCAGGCGGGCAAAATCACGGGCGTTGGAATTAAAACAACAGTAGGCTTTTTCGTCCCCGCCAATATGGTCGGTGCTCCATAATGCCGCGTGCTCGGCGCCCATGGGCTGCCACAACTTTTCCGAGGCATATGCGCTGAGCGATTTACCGGTTGCTTTCTCCAATATCAGTCCCAACAACTGCGTATCGCCCGATTTGTAATAGTGCACCGTTCCGGGGGGGTGAATGATCGAAACGTTTACGGCCGTTTTATATGCATGATGTCCGTAATATAATTCAGTAGTAACAGAGAATGGATTGCCATACGATTCATCCCAGTTACTGCCGCTGCTCATGGTAAGTACATCAATGATGCGCACTTTGGCTTTCTCGCCTGTTTTGAATTCGGGCAGGTAATTCCCCACCGGGTCCTGTATGGAATGTATTTTTCCTTCTTTAACAGCGGCGCCGATCAGCAGGCTGGTAATGCTTTTGGCCATGGAAAAAGAACCTGACAAAGAAGAATCGCTGTACCCATCCCAGTAATACTCATACAAAATTGAATCATTTTTAATAGCAAGCACAGCAATGGTTTCCAGGTCTTCGAGCATTTTTTTCAGCTCAACCGGCAATGGGTTTTTGTTGTAGTCGGCAGCCATTTGCCAGGGCTGCGCTTCACCGGTGACCACCGTATTATTGGTGAATTTTTTATAATCGTCAATATCGGCAAAGTTGTACCATACGGCCTCAAACAAATACGTTTTGCCCGAAACAACTGCATATGCACTAAAAACTACAATTATCAACAACAAAATGGCTACAATAACTCGAAAAAACTTTTTCATAGCGGGGGTTGTTAATCCCGGATAGCGGGACAGGATGAAGGTAATGAATTGAACCAATCTGCCCGAACCATAAGTGGTTATTAACTATTTTTTTGAGGGCTGTGTAAAAAAAAAGAATATGTAACACAATAAAAATTATTACAAAAGCTCCTGCCTTGCAATAGTCCCCTTTTTTTTGCTCTTTTCTCATTTTCGAGTAGCTTCGCAGGTCTTTATTAGAAAGTGATAAAGAAAGTCAGTAATAGAATACTGCCGGAAGAATCAGAAAAATCGTAAAATCTAAAATCGTAATTCGAAATGGCATACGACGTAGTAGTTCTCGGAAGCGGCCCCGGCGGATATGTGGCAGCTATCCGGGCATCTCAACTGGGATTCAAAACCGCTGTTATTGAAAAAGAAAGTTTGGGTGGTATTTGTTTGAACTGGGGCTGTATTCCCACCAAAGCCCTGCTGAAAAGCGCCCAGGTTTTTGAATACATTAAGCATTCTAAAGATTATGGCATTGAAGCCAGCGGTACAGCTGATTTTTCGGCAGTAATTAAACGCAGCCGCGGTGTAGCCGACAAGATGAGCAAAGGCGTTACCTTTTTGATGAAGAAGAACAAGATCGATGTGATCATGGGCTTTGGAAAACTGAAAGCTAAAGGTCAGATCGAAGTGAAAAGCGCCGACGGCAAAACACAGATCGTTGAAGCAAAGCATATCATTCTGGCAACCGGCGGACGCAGCCGCGAATTGCCCAGCCTGAAAATAGATGGCAAAAAGATCATTGGTTATCGCGAAGCAATGGTGTTGCCCCAGCAACCCAAGAGCATGATCGTGGTAGGTAGTGGCGCCATTGGTGTTGAATTCGGTTATTTCTATGCCACCCTGGGCACCAAAGTGACCATCGTTGAGTTCATGGACCGCATTGTACCGGTAGAAGATGAAGAAATTTCAAAAGAACTGGCAAAGAACTTCAAGAAGAATGGCATCGAGATCATGACCAGCTCTGAAGTTACCAGCGTTGATACCGGCGGAAACGGCGTTAAAGCCAAAGTAAAAACCAAAGATGGTGAAGTTACCCTCGAAGCAGATGTGGTATTGAGCGCTGTAGGTGTAGCTGCTAACATTGAAGGTATTGGCCTGGAAGAACTCGGTGTAAAAACAGAAAAAGGTAAAATTGCTGTAGACAAATATTATAAAACCAACGTACAGGGCGTATACGCTATTGGCGATTGCGTACCCGGACAAGCTTTGGCGCACGTGGCATCTAAAGAAGGTATCATTTGCGTAGAAAGCATTGCCTACGGTGAAAAGAAATACAACCACCAACCAGAAGCGCTCGATTACGGCAACGTACCAGGCTGTACTTATTGCACACCTGAAATTGCTTCTGTTGGCTTAACAGAAAAACAGGCTAAAGATGCCGGTTATGAAATTAAAGTAGGTAAATTCCCGTTAAGCGCTGCCGGTAAAGCTTCTGCTGCCGGACACAACGAAGGTTTCATTAAAGTGATCTTCGACGCTAAATACGGCGAATGGCTCGGCACTCATATGATCGGTTACAACGTAACTGAGATGATCGCCGAAACTGTAGTTGCCCGCAAACTGGAAACTACTTACCACGAAGTACTGGATAGCATCCATCCTCACCCAACCATGAGTGAGAACATTAAAGAAGCTATTGAAGTAGCTTATGGCGAAGCGATCCATATCTAAGAGCTAGTGGCTAGTAGTAAGTAGCTGGTAGGTCTGAAATATTAAGGCATATAAATAAAAAAGGATCATCTGGTTTCAGGTGATCCTTTTTTAATGTCGAATATCGAATGTAGAATATCCGGCGTCGAAGTGCTTTTATTGTACTTCTTTTTTAATTGTAAATGTTCCGTTGGCTAATGACCAATCATAAACACCTTCATCCATCGAATATTTCATGCCTCTTCCTTCAACATTCATTATTCAACATTCAATATTCGATATTCAATATTTGCATTTAACTTGTATTCCCTTTTTCATTCCTTATTACGCATTCTTCATTTCTCATTTCAACTTCCTCCCTGCGCCTGCTTGCTTCCAAACACTTTCTTCAACAGATCGGTTACCCGCGCAACAGGGTCTTTGCGGATCTTCTGTTCTTCCAGGCTTACCTGGTAAAAAATACCATCAATGGCTTTGCCGGTAACAAAAGCCGACAGATCGGGATTGATCTTGTTCGTAGCAAATTTGTTGTAGGTATTAAACACATCCGACCAGTATTTGGTAGCATTCACTTTACTGAGCGAACTTTCAATAACCGGTTTAAAGGCCGTTGTTAACGACGAAGTTGTTTTCGACTTCAAATAATTGGTAGCGGCAAAATCACCGCCCTTTAAAATACCCAACGCATCCTGGATGGTCATGGTTTTAATAGCATCAATAAAAATAGGCGCGGCAGATTTGGCGGCGTCTTCTGCAGCCCGGTTCACTGATAAAATGGCTTTATCAACGAGACTGCTCATGCCAAGATCACGCAATGTTTTTTCTACTTTCTGCGCTTCGGGCGGTAACAGTATTTTTATAGCAGCATTCTTAAAAAAGCCATCCAAAGCCGAGAGCTGGCTGGAAGAATTCTGAGCGCCCACTTCAAGCGCCTGTTTTAAACCGGAGGCAATTTCACCGCTGGTCAACTGACCATTGGCGCCCGCTGCATAGGGTTCCAGTGTTTTAAGGATCTGGTGCGTACTTTCGCAACCGGTAAAAAGGATTACACAGGATAATAATTGGATAATTTTTTTCATCATCAATTGTTTACTTTTAAATTAAGCAAGATTAAGGCCGTAAAATTATAAAAATGCAAATATCAATTTGGGAAAAAGAAAGTTTTTATGCGCCTAAAGATGTGATCATCGTGGGCAGCGGCCTGGTAGGCTTATGGTGCGCCTGGCATTTGAAAAAGAACCATCCTACCCTTTCCGTGGCCATTGTAGACCGGGGTATTATTCCCACCGGCGCCAGCACCCGCAACGCCGGCTTTGCCTGCTTTGGCAGTGTTACCGAACTGGTGGAAGATGCCGCCCGCTTTGGAGATGACAATATGCTGCAACTGGTTGAAATGCGCTATAAAGGGTTACAACGCATTCGTAAAGTATTTAAGGAACATAGCATCGACTTTGACCTGTGTGGCGGCTATGAGTTGTTCGCAGCACAGGATGCCGAACGTAAAAACCAATTAGCTCATGAAACAGAGCGGTTGAATAAATTGCTGTACAACATAACCGGTAAAAAGAAAACCTTTAAACAAGCCGATGAAAAGATTGCCGCATTAGGCCTGCACAATACCAGCCATTTAATAGAGAACAAACTAGAAGGCTATTTACACTCCGGCAAATTATGCCAGGCATTATTACAGGCCGTACAATCGATGGGCGTAACGGTGTTGAATGCGATTGAGATCAGTGGGTTTGAAAAAGTAAATGATAACATTGTTCTGTATACGAACCAGTTGATGCATTTAAAAGCCGGTAAAGTGCTGGTATGCACCAATGCCTTTGCCCGGCAATTATTACCTCAGCTTGATATTGTGCCCGCCCGCGGACAGGTACTCGTAACCTCCCCTATTGAAGGCTTACCACTTAAAGGAACATTTCATTATGATGCCGGGTATTATTATTTCCGCAACCTGGGCAACCGCGTTTTGCTCGGCGGTGCGCGCAATAAAGCATTTGAAGAAGAAAATACCACCGAGCTCACCATTACCGATACGATACAACAAGAGTTAGAGCATTTTTTGAAAACATACATCCTTCCCGGCTATACCTATCAGATCACCGACCGGTGGAGCGGCATTATGGGTATGGGCAACGAAAAAATGCCGATCGTAAAAGAAGTATCACCGAATGTTTATTGCGCTGTTAGAATGAGTGGTATGGGGGTAGCGTTGGCGCCGGTTATTGGAGAGCAGGTTAGTAAGTTATTGAGTTCTTAGTTTACAGTTCACAGTTTAAAATTTACAGTTTACAGTTCACAGTTTAAAATTTACAGTTTAGTATAAGCTTTTTAGGGAACTTATTTTTGCCAGTTAAAATTATGTTTCTATATTTAAATTATCAGGCTTTTTAGTAGCATCATTACCATTGTTTCATTTTTAAAAACTTTGTAATGGCTACTTTTTACAGTTTTGAGGAAATTACAGCCTGGCAAAAAGCAAGATTACTCTGCTCTAAAATTCATACACTTACTTACACGACTGACCTGGCGAAAGATTATAAATTAAAAGACCAGATCAATGGCTCCAGCGGTTCCATTATGGATAATATTTCAGAAGGTTTTGGCAGAGGAGGAAATAAGGAATTTATTCAATTCCTGGGAGTTTCCCTCGGGTCTGCCTGCGAATGCCAATCACAGCTATACCGTCTTTTAGACCGGAATTATATTACTAAAGTTCTGTTTGACGAACTGTATCTTTTATGTAGAGAAATCAGAAAAATGATTTTTGGGTTAATTAAATATATTCAAACAACAACCGTAAAAGGAGTAAAATTCAAAAATCCTAAATACAACAAGAACGATAACCCTGCCGGTCTAGAGAACTGAAAATGCTGAACAAAGAACTCAAGACTATAAACCGTGAACAGTGAACTATAAACTTTGAACTGTAAACTTTGAACTGTAAACTTTGAACTGTAAACTCAAAACTTTGTCTTGCTGGCAATGATCGTCGTCGTAAACCCCAACACTGCTATGAAGGCTAACGACCAGCGCAAACTCGCGGCTTCGGCAATAAAACCTATCAGAGGCGGACCAGCCAGAAAACCTAAATAACCAATGGTAGAAACGGCAGCAAGTGCCACGCCCGGCGAAAACACTGTTGATTTTCCGGCCAAACTATACACCAGCGGAACTACAGAAGAAACACCAATTCCAACCAGCATAAAACCCAACGTGGCAGTAACTATTGCAGGAAAACTTATGGCAATGGCCAATCCGCACGCAATCACCAACCCACTTAATTGCAACATGCGCAGAACGCCCAGCCGCATAACCAACCTATCGCCCAGGAAACGGCCGCCCGCCATGGTACTCATAAAAGCAGTATACCCTAAAGGGATCAATCCTTTGGGCGCTTCCACCACTTTCTGAAAATACACCCCGCTCCAGTCGAACATAGCACCTTCGCATACCATACAGCACATAGCGATCAATCCCAGTTTTAGTAAAGTGGCATCGGGTTTGGCAAACAAAGGCCGGTCGGTATCGGCATTGATATCCTGCTGCAACGTGTTGCGGTACAACAAACTAATCAACAACAACGCCGTACCGGTTATAATACAAAAATGCGTGAAGGGGGCAAGATGAAGGTTGATCATCAGGGTGCCAATAGAAGCGCCGGTAAAACCCGCCAGGCTCCAGATACCATGAAAAGAAGCCATGATCGACCGTCCAAACAATGCTTCCAGGCTAACCGCCTGGGTATTTACGGCTATATTATACAGGTTCCCCATGAAGCCAAATCCAAACAAAACAACCACCAGGTGCCAGGTTTCCTGCACCAGCCCAATAGTAGATAAGATAACCGGATAGATCACCGCCGAGAGCAACAACATTGTACGGCTACCAAATCGGTGCACCAGCCAGCCTGAAAAAGGCAGCGAGATCATCAACCCAACCGGAAGCGCAAACAGCACGGCGCCCAGTCCACCATCACTTAATTTCAGCCGCAACTTAATATCGGGAATACGCGAAGCCCAACTCGCAAAACACAATCCGGCAATAAAAAAGAATGCTGCTATCGATAAGCGGGCTGCTCTTTTTAAAACCACAGGTTGCACTACTGAAGTCTCCATGCCACGCAAAATTACTGGGAAGTAAGCGATTGCATAACAAAAACATTTTTGCACAATTTCTTACATTTACACAACCATCTTGCAAACATACGCGTACATATCAGTATATTATTTGCGTATAAAAGGCCAATAGCTTTTAGAAGAAAATTGACGAACAAGCAATAGATTAAGATTTATAGCCGTTAATGCAGTCTGATTAATATATTTCTTTAAATTTACAAAACGGGTTTTCGATACAACCGTTCCAAAAGGCTCAGCGACTCTCCAACCAGTCATTCATTCTCTCTGACTAGTAGCGCTTAATCCCTTCCAAACCAGAGTTGTGTTTTCATGACATTCCATGAAGACAAGGTGTTTTGTTAACACTTTAATACTTACTATTTTATGCAAACCTCATCTGTTTCGCATAGCGATGCTATGCAGGCATTGAATAGCCCTAAACGGCATTCTGCATTTGCAGCCATTTTAAATGGCGTCATTGAAAATACCGAAGGGTATACCTGGATCATTGACAAAAGCCTGCGATACATAGTTTGTAATGTACATCTTCGCAATACCATAAAACAGTTCACCGGTAAAGAGGTGTTGCCCGGAACCGAGGTCATAGATTGCATCGGCCTGCTCGACGATTCGCAAAAAGTAGCCTGGGATAAAATTTACCAGGCGGCCTTCAATGGCGCTGTGCTCCGGTTCACCCACTCCATCAACATGCAGCAAAAACCTGTGTACTTCGATATCTCGGTAAACCCCGTTCGCGAAGGCAATAATATAATAGCGCTATCCTGTTCTGCCCAGGATATTACCGAACGAAAAAATGCCGAAGAAGCATTACGGCGCAGCGAATTGAAATTCAGATCGCTTATAGAGAACAGCACCGACATCATTACCATGGCCAATGCGGAAGGCAATATTTTTTACGGATCGCCTTCTGCCAAAAAAATATTCGGGTACGAAGAAAACGATTATATGGGCCGCCATGTATGTTCGTTTATCCACCCCGATAGTTTGCCGGCTGTTGCCGAACTATTGGAAAACCTTACCAGGCACCCGGATGAATTGTTTACCATTGATCTTAAAGTGTTCGACAAACCCGGCAACGAACGTTGGGTGCAGGGGTTGGCATCGAACATGTTACAGGTGCCGGGCGTTCATGCGCTGGTGGGTAATTTCAGGGATATTACTGAAAGAAAAAAAGCCGAAGAGCTAACAAAGGAGTCGGAGTACCTGTACAAAAATCTTTTTTATAAAAGTCCGCTCCCCATTTGGGTATGCCAGGCCGAGAGCCTGCAATTTGTAGAAGTGAACGAAGCCGCCATACAACTGTACGGCTATTCGCGCAAGGAATTCATGAAAATGACGGCATTTGATATTATGTCGCCGGAAGAAAAGAAAGAATTGCTCCAAATATTACCTAAAGCCCAACATAGCAATCGTCCGTCAATACTACGGAAGCATATTAAAAAGGACAACGAAACAATATTTGTAGAAGTATGGGTACATGCCATCAATTATAAAGGAAGCAATGCCTGGCTGGTACTGGCCAATGACATCACAGAAAAGATACAATTGCAGAATCAACTGGTAGAAGAAAAGATCAGGCGCCAACAGGAAATTGCCAAAGCAGTGATAGATGCGCAGGAAAACGAACGCGAAACGCTGGGCCGCGAATTGCACGACAATATCAGCCAGGTGTTAACGACAGCCCGGCTGTACCTCAATTGCGCCAAGGATTCGCCGGCCATGCAGGAAAGTATGATCAAGCGAAGCTGTGATACAATTAGCAGTGCAATAGAAGAGATCCGCCGCTTGTCAAAATCAATGATCGAAACATTTCATAAGGAAGTGGGGTTGGAATTATCGCTGAATGACCTGATCGAAAACATCAGGCTGGCGCAGCAATGTAACATCACCCTGCAGTTTTCTGTGCCCGATGAGAAGCAACTCGACGATAAATTAAAAATGACCCTTTTCCGCATTGTTCAGGAACAATTGAACAACACCATAAAACATGCCGAGGCTTCGGAAGTACAGATCAACATCATCCAAAACCGCCGGTTGCTACAGGTCACCATTGCCGATAATGGAAAAGGCTTCGATACCACCCGCAAACGAAAAGGCATTGGCATCACCAACATTATAAGCCGCACAGAATTGTTTAACGGACATGTAAAAATAGATTCTTCGCCCGGCCGGGGGTGCCGGATGCAGGTAAGCTTTACTATTTGATCATCAAAACTTTTCAGAACGAACAAATACCCTGAAGATCCATAAATTTTTGTGTTTTGTTGTTTTACACTGCAAAACGAGGCTGATGCCTTACTTTTGCGGTGTTTTTTTTATTAAATGCACAAGGGGGAAATTTATGAACAAGGCTTTTTTATTCGATCTGAATGGAACCATGATAGATGATATGCAATTTCACTTAAAGGCATGGTATCACATTTTAAACGATGACTTAGGCGCCAATTTAAGTTGGGAGGAAGTGAAGAGCCATATGTATGGCAAGAACAGCGAGTTGCTGGTCCGCGTATTTGGAAAAGACCGGTTTACGCAGGAAGAAATGGACCGGCTTTCGGTAGAAAAAGAAAAACGTTATCAACAGGAATACAAGCCGCATCTGCAATTGATACCAGGTTTACAACAATTTTTAGAGAAAGCGCATGCCATGAACATTCCAATGGCTATTGGCTCGGCGGCGATCATGTTCAATATTGATTTTGTATTAGACAATCTGAATATCAGGCATTTCTTCAAGGCTATTGTCAGTGCCGACAATGTACATACCAGCAAACCCCACCCTGAAACCTATCTCAACTGTGCAGAACAATTAGGTATGGCAGCAGGTAATTGCCTGGTTTTTGAAGATGCGCCCAAGGGCGTGGAAGCAGCGCAAAATGCCGGTATGCCATCAGTGGTGCTAACCTTGTTGCATGAAAAAGAAGACTTTGCGGCATACAATAATATTATTCAATACATAACTGATTATACACAACTGTCTCCCGCCAGTTTGCTGCAATCAATGGCGGTATAAACTCATCACGATAATATAACGTTTAACAGTTCATTTAGACTGGTGTTTCCTTATTTGCACCATTAAATGTACCTTTGACATATAATTATCAAGCCATCTACAGTCTGCGACTGTTAATTATACAACTTATTTAATGCTTTTTATGCTTTGAGGGCATAAATAAAAACGGAAAGAGGGTTCTCCCTCTTTCCTATTTTCAGGGTTTAGTAGTTCGCCGGATGATCTCCATGCAGGCGCGGCTATTATGATAAGGACATTTCCAAAATCCGGCTTTATCCTGGCTGGGCATTACAGTGTAATCTTCATAAACGCCCCAGAACCATTCGCCGTTTTTGTGATCGCGGATGTGTTGTTTAATGAACGCCCAATTATTAAATGCATACTGCAGAAATTCGTGCCGGTCGCTAAGCTGCCAGGCATTGTAAAAACCTACCAGTGCCTCCGCCTGTGGCCACCAATGCTTTTCTTTGATCAATTGGTTATGTGCCTTTTCAAATTCATACCATAAGCCGCCATCGATATCCAAACCAATGATCACAGCTTCCGCCATTTTAATGGCCAGCGCTTTCGTTCCTGCAATCAACGCTTCATCGCCAATTACTTCAGCAGCTTCAAGCAATAACCAACTGGCTTCTATATCATGGCCATAAGAAACGGTGCCAGATTTCACATTCCAGTCTTCATCAAAAAACAAATGCAAGTGACCGGTTTGCTGATCGATGATATGATCGTCGAAATTTTTAAGCAGTAAGATGATGTGCTGCTTTAATTGTTCATCTGGCCAGATGCGGTATAAACAGGTATACGCTTCAAGAATATGCAGGTGCGTATTCATCGTTTTCTTCTCATTGGCATCTTTATCGCTCAGTCGCAGATCGGCCAATGGCTGCCAGTTGCGGGCATACGCTTCAAAGTAACCACCCTTTATAGCATCGAAACTCTTTTCCTGTATCAAATGATACAACGCTATTGCCAGTTTTTTGGCCGGTTCAACCTGCAACGCCCGATGAATTTCGCTACAAGCATACAGCACAAAAGCCTGGGCATATAACTGTTTCTTAGGGTCGTGAATATCGCCCCGGTGCGTTACACTCCAGTATACACCGCCGTATTCTTTGTCGATAAAATGGTCCTGTATATAAGAAAATGCCCGCTCCGCCATTGTTGCATACTGCGGATCTTTTGTAAGACTAAATGCTGCCGAAAACGTCCACAAGATGCGGGCGTTCAATACGCTTCCCTTTGGCGCATCGGGATAACTTATATTGTCGTTATCGATCCTGCCATAAAAACCGCCTTCCATCTCATCTACCGTATTGTTTATCCAGTAATCAAGAATGGCTTGCAGTTCCTGTTGTAATTCAATTCTGAAAATGGAAAGATTCATGAAACAGTATGCTGCTGCACCAACTTATTATTATCAATCATTTTATAGAGAGTCCGAACCGAAGCAGCGGAGGTAAAACCATCTGCCGGTGTATTCATCACGTAATCTACCAGTCGATCGATGGTTGATTCGGCTACATGCATGCGGGTATCGGAGGATGCATAATAAATGAACACGCGTCCGTCTTCATCTGCGATCCAGCCATTGCCGAATACCACGTTCGATACATCCCCTACCCGTTCTTCGCCTTCGGGTGCTATAAAATAACCAGCAGGTTTATAAATTATATTGGTGAGGTCATTCAGACCGGTCATGAACATATACAGCACGTAACGCAAACCTGCAGCCGTATTTCTTACGCCATGCGCCAGGTGCAACCAACCTTGGGCTGTTTTAATGGGTTGCGGGCCCAGGCCATTCTTTGCTTCAGAGATGGTATGGTATATCCTTTTATCAACCACTACTTCTTTATGAATAACGGCATTCTCCATGGAGCTGCTTAACCCGAAGCCGATGCCACCTCCGGTGCCTGCTTCTATAAACCCATCCTGCGGACGGGTATAAAAGGCATACTGTCCGTCAACAAACTCAGGGTGCAGCACCACATTGCGTTGCTGGGGAGAAGGCGTTTTCAGATCGGCCAGCCGTTCCCATTTTTTCAGGTCTTTCGTACGGGCTATACCACACTGCGCAATAGCCGAAGATTGATCGGAAGGCGGCGCATGGGGATCGCGGCGCTCGGTACAGAACAATCCGTAGATCCAGCCATCTTCATGCTGCACCACCCGCATATCGTAAATATTGGTATCTTCTATTTCAGTTTGTGGCATCAACACCGGATAATCCCAGAATTTGAACCCATCGATGCCATTATCGCTTTCCGCCACAGCGAAAAAAGATTTCCGGTCGCTGCCTTCTACGCGGGCAATCAAATGATATTTTCCGTTCAGCTTAATAGCACCGGCATTGAGGACTGTGTTGATTCCGATCCGTTCCATCAAATACGGATTGGTTTCGGCATTGAGATCATAGCGCCAGAACAAAGGCGTATGACGGGCCGTTAACACCGGGTTTTTATACCGGCAATAGATCCCGTTATCTTCTTCCACTTTTTCATTAGTACGGTTAATTAACTTCTCGTGCGATTTTTTCAGCATTTCCAGCCGCTTCAAAAAATTCTTGTCCATTACATTTCAATTTTAGAGTCTGATTAGTTTTCCAGTTTATCCCACCAGGTTCTTTTTAAAACCATTATAATGATCACCAATATGGCCACCGTGATCAACAATGGCAGCTTCAACCATAATACGATGTACATAGGCAGAATGGTTAAACAACACTGACCTATGATCCCCAGTACTACGTTGAACATATCGGTCTTGAAATTCTTATTAGGTATAAACGCCGGGTCTTCGGCCATTACTTTTGCTTGTATGGGTTGCCAAAAACCCCAGGGCTTTACGGTTTTATAAAATTGTTTCAATACGGCTTCTTCTGTGGGTGGGGCTGTATAGGTCCCGATAAAACAACCAGCCAGGGAGATCAGGAACAACAAGGGCCAGCTATACAAGGGTAAGGTATTTGTAAAAATGAAGGGAAATACCAGTGCGGCCATAATACCACTGGCCATGCCCCAGAAAAATCCATTGGCATTAAAGCGCCACCAATACCATTTCAACATATTGGCGGCAATGTATCCGCCATATAAAGCGCCTACTATCCATTGCAGCACACTGTTCACATTCTTTGCAAAAAAACCAAGCGCTACGCCAATGGCTACAACAACAATACCCACAAGGTAATTGGCGGTGATTATTTTCTTTGTGCCCGCCTGCGGATCTACATACTTCAAATAAATATCATTTACGATATATGCCTGCGCGGCATTCAGGGTGCCCGAGAACGTGCCCATGAAGGCGCCCAGCAAACCGGTGAGCACCAGGCCTAAAATACCTACCGGTAAAAAGTTATTGATGGCCGACGGTAATATCTTTTCAAAATCGGTTCCGTTGGCCGCATGCAGATCGAGCTGGTTATAATACAATAACGCCAGTACCGTAAGCCCAATGATCATGGAATACCGTACCGGTAACAAGATGATGGATACAAACCCCGACATTTTGCTCGCTTCTTTGGGCGAACGGGTTGATAATACTTTCTGCATGTCGTAATTGGGTGCAGGCCCGGCAAGGCTGGCAAAAATCCCTTTGAACAACATCATCATAAAGAAAAATCCAAACAACCCAAATCCGTCTTCTGCGATCTTCTTATTGGCATCGGGTACCGTACTGCTCCAATCGAGATCCAAATGCCAGTTGAAAAAAGGATTGGTCCAGCCATTAGGTACAGCGAGCACCGTACCATTGGTGTGTAACTTCACCATAGCAATAACTGCAATGGCAATGCAGGCTACCGTCATGATGATATACTTGATCACATCGCCCAATACAATGCTGTGCATACCGCCCAGGATGGAATAGAACATAGCGAACAGTGTAAACACAATACCATACAGATGCGGCACATATTCGGGCGCTATTGCAAATGGTACGTAAGGCGCCACCGTATTCCACGGAACAAATATTTCAATGAACTTGCCCAGGCCAACAAAGCCATAGGCGAGAAATCCAAAACAGCTTAACAGCGCAAAGGCCACTACTACATTGTGAGAACTTTTTATGCCTTTGCCGCTGGTACCAAAACGGGTTACCAGCCATTCGGCGCCGGTGCTGGCATTCGACCGGCGCACCCATTTTGAAATGAACATCATCATAAATACCTGGTTAAATACAGGCCATAACCAGGGGATCCAGATCGACTTCATCCCATACACAAAACACAAGGCCACCATCCACATGGTACCACTGATATCGAACATATCGCTGGCATCACTTAAACCCAGCATATACCACGGTAGCGACTTCCCACCTAACAAATAGCTTTCCTTATTTTTCCGTGCTCTTTTACGTAACGTCCAACCTATTACTACCATGGTAGCCAGGTATAGAAAAACAATGCCTGCGTCTAATAATGTTATCTTCATTCGTTAAAATTCGTGAATCGGCAATCGGTAATCGGCAATAATTCAAAATATTCCTGCCTTCAATCCAAATTCTAAAAATGGTGCAGCCTTTAGATTTGGCATATTCACGGCTATGGTTAACAACATAGCCGGTAGCAGCATAAAGAGGGCCTTCACCCAGGCCATCAGTGGATAGGTTTATTTATCATATAATGCAAGTTATAGTGGAATCTCCGTCAGGGTCAACCCGTTCAGGTCAATACAAACATGCAATCTTGATTACTTAACCAGGAACAGGCTTTAATCGGTATAGAGTTTTTCTTTGGCTATATCTTTCTCGAATAAGGTATTATCTAACTGATAGAACTTTAAGAAATCAAGTTCTGATCCATGGCCCTTATACGGCGCATAATAATGCATCTTTTTCATCCATTCATTATAGCCATGGTTGCGCCAGAGCAGTACGTAAGAGATCTTATGCTCCCCTATCGCTTTCAATAAGGTCTCCGTGAACCAGTTGGCAAATGGAATTTGCTCATATCCGGTTTCGGCCAGGGCTGTGAGTTTATTTTTTTCAGCGGCTATTTCTGAAATTAGGCCCAATTGAAAATTGATATTCTTTACAAACCAGTCGCTTTTGGCCGGGTCATCATACTGGTAAGAATCAAAACTGATCATATCTACGATGTCATCGCCCGGATAGCGTTCCAGGAATTCCCCTTTTGTTTTAAAATCGCCCGACGTATTGTATACGTATAAGAGATTGTGCACTTTCTTTTCTTCCCGCAGGTAATACAGCGTAAACCGCCATAATACTTTGAACTGTTCAGGCGTGCAGGTATTACGGCACCACCAGAACCAGTTTCCTGTTAACTCGTGAAACGGCCTGAACAAAACCGGGATGGCTTCGCCCTGGCTTCCTTTTAATGACAGAAAGAATTTCGCGAGCTCATCTAACCACGATTTATACAACTGGTGGTTAGCCGCGCCTGGTAAAATAGAGGCAACGGTACCATGCGTAGTATCCCAGGCGCCTTTTTCCGCGCCAAACGGACTTCGGGCATGCCAACTGATAGTGATCACACCGCCACGCTCATAGCCTTCTTTTATATACTGGCGCATTTTTTTAAACGGAACGCCGTCGATATTCTTTTCTGCATTGGCTTCCAGCCCGCCTAACTCCCAGCCATACACGGCGGGATAATCGCCGGCTACATCCTTTATATCACTTCTGCCATTTTCATATTTCCAGTTCACCCCATACGCCAGATCGTCCTGGTGGCCGAACATAAAACCCTTCTGCGCTACTTTCTTTAAATTATTGTACAGGTTAATTGTTTGCGAAGTAGCGTTTTTATCGGCCGGCAGTTCTTTCGTTACCGGCCGGGCAGAGGAGCAGTTAGCCCCCACCAGTCCGGCCAGCAACAAAAGATGTTTTATATTGCTTACATACCTATTCATAGTTCATCTGCAGTTTCAATAGGAGTACGGACATTTTGATTTTATTTAACCAGAAGAACATCGTCAAAATAGAATATTTCATCCTGCGCATCGGGCCCTTTGATCCTGAAACCAAGCTGATTGAATGTTGAACCGCCAGCCCACAGGTTGAGTGTTGACAAAGGCACTTTGAAATAGGTCCATACGTTGGCAGGTACATCAATTCTATTGGCTTCAATATAATTTCCGTAACCACCGGTTATTTTATCAGACATGATGTACAATGAGTAATCTCTTGAAGCGCCTTTCACCCAAAGGGTCAGGTATTTGTAGGAAGCGTCCTGCGTAGTGCCGGCCCCCCAGTTTGCCAGGCCCAGCAGGTGCCAGTTGCCTTTTTGGTAATTCTTTCCTACTGATTTGCTGCCTGTTTTGAACTCTGTAGTAGAGATAAAGGCAGCATCGCCCCAGGAACCATTTTCATAACCCGGTCCAAAGCTATCTGTAAAAAACGGATATGCCAGATCGATATTTACAAACTCCTGCGTAGTAAGAGTGGTTCCCGTTACGTTGGTGATGTTTAATGCAGCTCTCGGACTGGTTGTAGAAGGCATGGTGATCACCAGTTGCTTCTTTGATTTTGAAACAATGGTTGCCTGATCAGTAGTATTATTCAATACAACCTTGTTCACAGATTCCAGGTTATTTCCGGTAAGCGTAAGCTGTGTGCCGGCAACAAAATCGTAGTTAGAAACACTGGTTACACTGGGAAAGGCCAAACCGGTAAAAGGAACCGATAACGTTCTGCCTTCGCTATTGGTGAAGATGATATTCTGCGGCCCGCCCGATATGGTATCAGGCACCCTGAATACCAATGCATTTTCCGTATTCAGCGTAGTGTAAAAAGAAGCAGGCACGCTGTCCTTATCAAATACGATCTTTCGAATTTGTCCCAGTCCGCTCCCCTTTAGGGTTAGTGTAGCGCCACCAGCGGCAGTGGACGGGCTTACACTATCAGCAACGGGGTTACCGGCTTTTATATCAGGACTTCCGTCGCCATCTTTTTTGCACGAATCAAGGGTTACTGCCAGGGAGCCTACAGCCAAAACGATCAGAAGAAATTTATATTGGAATAACTTTTTCATAATAACAATCGTGTTTAGTATTAATAATAGCTAACCGGGTCTTTTGCCAATTCTGGGTCCTGTAATATTTCACCGGCAGGAATGGGCAGGTACATATATTTTTCAGCAAATGTTACTTTGGTTGCGGCATCTGCAGTGCCCCTGTTTTGCGCTTCAATCATCTGTTTTGCTTTTGCATATCCCTGTCTTTGGATATCGAACCAGTAATCGCCCTCAAAAGCAAATTCAACACGACGTTCACGCAACAGCTCGTCTTTTGTAATAGAAGTTTTGGCAGTCAAACCCGCGCGTGCCCGTACTTTATTGAAAGCAGCCAATGCGGTGGTTTCTGATGTTGATGAGGCGCTGCCCATAACCGCTTCTGCATAGATCAGTAAAATGTCGGCATAGCGTAAGATCATTGTATTAATACCGGTGTTCATACCCAGTACGGTTTCACCACCATAGGTTTTACCGGGCCCCACTACATACTTTGCAATATTTGAGCGGGTACCATTTTTTATTCCGCCGTCGCCTTCCTTTTGAATAGTGTCATATTTATAACCGTTTGCCATAAACGTATTGTAAGCGGCATTGGCATTCTTCGGTTTCCAGTCAGGTTTAGTCCAACCCTGTTCCATTACGGAGCCCTTACGGCGAAGATCACCGAACTCATAGGCACTCAGGATATCCATTGAAGGAAGATACAATTGCCACATGCTTGCCTCATCGGTTTGCAAATTCGAAGGGCCTCTGTCGGGGTTCTTTTGGTTACCTGATCCCCAGGGATTGCTGGTAAGCTGGTGTTGTATGGAAAAGAGCGCTTCTTTATTATTATTAAGGCTGCTTGAATTGAACATCCCGGCATAGTCGGCCACCAGTTCATACTGGTTCGAGTTCATTACTTCCAGCGCTTTTGCTTTTGCGTTATCATAATCTTTAAGGTACAGGTATAATTTAGCCATCATGCCTTTGGCTGAATACTTCGTCACCCTGCCTGGCTGCGGATCTGTTTCCGGCAACCCTGCTTCTGCTAGCTGCAGTTCTTCCAGGGCAAAGCGCAATACATCTTTCTGAAAGTATCTCGGAATATTAAAATTACCCGACAACGCCGCTTTACCCGGATCGGTAATGATGGGTGCATCGCCCCAGATACGGC
Organism: Niastella caeni; assembly: GCF_004834005.1. GTDB lineage: Bacteria > Bacteroidota > Bacteroidia > Chitinophagales > Chitinophagaceae > Niastella > Niastella caeni. The sequence continues at coordinate 358,018 of NZ_STFF01000002.1, read as the reverse complement.
CAATGAAGAGATATACGGTGCCGCGGAAGAAATGGCACTCCGCAATACCCGGGTCAATAAACGTAGCATTGCCGCCCATTGCCTTCTTTTGCTCCAGCGCCTTCATATACTCGCTTGTCCAGCCACCGATCTTATAAAATACATTCCAGGCATCGGCAATACGCACCGATGTGGAAGCCATGGAAAAGTTAAGAAAAGGTGGATCATCATTGCCACCGGTATATTCATTGCCGGCCATTACATCGCCAATAGCATCCATGGCGCGGTTCTCATAACCCGACCAGGGCAAACCGTATAAGGTACTGGTTAGCCCGCGTACTTCTTCTGCCGTATTGTAATAATTCGAAAGCGTGGTAGCATCCAGGGAAGGTTTATCTGTAAATTTTTTTGAACAGGATGACAGTACCAGGAAAGCTCCCAAAATAGCATATATATTATTTCGTTTCATTGTTTACTTTTTATTTAAAGCCATCAGATAGTTAAAACTCAAGACTTGCACCAATTGTAAATGAACGTGGGTTTGGATAGTGGCCCATATCAACATTCATCAGTCTGATGTTGTTATTAAAGGCGCCGATCTCAGGATCGTATCCGCTGTAATCTGAGAAAGTCTTCAGGTTTTGAACCGTTACATACACTCTTGCACTATTGATCTTTGCTTTTTCAATGAGCTGTTTAGGAAGCCGGTATCCCAGGCTGATGTTTTGAATGCGCACATAAGAACCGTCCTCTACATAGCGGTCTGAGATGTATACGTTATTTGTATTCGTATTGGTAAAACGGGGTAATTTTCCGTTTGTATTGGTTGCAGTATACCTGTCCAGAACGGTAACCATCTGGTTATAGAAGGCATTATCCATTTTCTCCGTTTGCCAGCGAAGGAAGTTGAAGATCTTGGCGCCCTGGCTACCCTGTACAAATACACTAAGATCAAAATCTTTATAGGTAAAGCTGTTGGTTAAGCCATAGGTGAATTTGGGAAGCGGGCTACCAATGAAGGTGATATCTTTGGCATCTATCACTTTATCAGCCATCACATCTTTGAAGCGAACATCACCAAGCCAGGTATGCGTTTGGTCAACGCTGTAACCAAACTGCGGCAAGCTATTGTCCAGGTCCTGCTGGGTGCGGAACAAACCATCGGTAACCAGGCCAAAGAATGAACCTACTGCATAACCAGGTTGCGTATAGGTAATGGTATAGTTATCGTAATATACTTTACCTGTTAAACCGGCTGTTGAAGCAGCCATTTTTTCGAGCTTGTTCTTGAAATGGGAGAACACCGCACTGGTCTTCCAGGTAAAATCGCTGGTTTTAATATTATTGGTTGTAAGACTGATGTCGATTCCTGTATTGCTCATTTGACCAATGTTTCCGATGGGCGCTTTCAGATCATTCCATTGGTCGCCAACGCCAATCAGGCGGGGACCGGTCAGGAACATCAACATATCGGTAGTTGTTTTCTTGTAAACGTCGAGGTTCAACTCGATCTTTCCTTTAAGAAAAGCAGCGTCGATACCGGCATTTTGCGTTACCACTGCTTCCCAGCTTAAATCAGGATTCGAAATACCATTCAGGTAGCTGGAGGTGCCAAAGCCAACAGGGCCAGGCCAGAAGCCGACTACAGATGTATAAGGCGGGTTGGGTGCGCCTGAAGGAAGATTCTGGTTACCTACAGAACCATACCCAACACGCAGTTTCAGGTAATTCATTACATTTTTAACCGGATCGGCAAACCGCTCGTTGGTAACTGTCCAGCCAAAGGAAGCACCTGGGAAATAGCCCCATTTGTTGTTGGGACCGAAATTGGAAGAAGCATCTGCCCTGAAACTCAAAGACAGCGAGAAGCGGTCGTCGTAGGTATAGCTACCTCTTGCAAACCATGATTCCATGGCCCAGTTACTTTTTCCGCCACCCAGTTCCCAGGTCATTTTATCGCTTTCACCGGCATTCAGATCTAAAATATTATTAGCCAGATTTACTTTTTTACCATTGATGCCTTCATAATAAGAATACTGCGCTTCATGCCCCACCGTTGCTGAAATACTATGCTTATTGATCCATTTATTATAATTCAGGTAGGTTCTCAAGGCGTAATAGTAGCTATTACCTCTGTTATCGAATAACTGGCTTTGCAGTTGGGTGGGCCCAATGGCGCCTGAGTTCTGGAATGCTGTATTATTGTTTAAACCAAGTGAATAGGCAAATTCCGTTTTGAAAGAAAGGTCTTTCCGTAATTGCAGATCTGCATACGTATTTCCAAACACCTGCCAGTTGGTAGATTTATTACCTCTGTAATTAGCCCGGGCAATGGGATTATCCTGGCTGTATTGGAAACCGCCAACGGTAGTTCCGCCACCCCAGGTGCCATCGAGGTTTTTGACAGGGATCAGCGGACTTTGTACAGCTCCCCACCAAATGGTTCCTTCTGCGGCATCGGCCAGCGTTACATTTTGAATACTTCTTGTTGCGTTGGTGCTAACGCCGATCTTCAACCAGGTCTTCAACTGGTGATCGAGGTTAAAGCGCGTAGTATATCTTTTAAAATCAGAGCCTAACAAAATACCTTGCTGATTGAAGTAATTCAACGACAGGTAATAGGAAGTTTTATCCTTTCCACCGGAAAAACTCAACTGATGATTTTGTATTTGACCATTCCGGAACATAGCATCCTGCCAATCGGTACCTGTGCCTAAAACAGAAGGATCTTTAAACTCTTCTGAAGGCGTAAGGCCAATAATAGGCGCTACTTCATTCTGGTATTGGGCAAACTGGCGCAGGTTCATCAGGTCTAATTTCTTCTGCACCTGTTGCTGGCCGTAATACATTTCATAATTTATTTTGCCTTCCCCGCTCTTTCCTTTTTTAGTGGTAATGAGAATTACGCCATTCGCTGCCTGCGAACCGTAAATGGCCTGGGCAGAAGCGTCTTTCAAAACATCGATCGATTCAATATCGCCGGGGTTAATGGAAGCCATTACACTATTACCGGTTTGGCCGTCGGAACCGCCCAAACCTGCATAGCCGGAAGTTGATCTTGTATTATTTACAAATGTAACACCGTCGATAACGATCAGGGGGTCGTTGCTGTTGATGGAGGTAACCCCGCGCACTTTAACAGATACACCGCCGCCGGGCTGACCACTGTTATTGGTAACTGTTAAACCGGCTACTTTTCCCTGTAAAGCCTGGTCGATGCCGGCTACCGGCAGGTCTTTCAGGTCTTTTGCTTTAACGGAAGAAACGGCCGAAGACACATCGCTTCGCCGGGCGGTACCATACCCGATAACAACTACTTCGTTGAGTTTGCTATCGGCTACGTTCAGGGTAACCAGCACCGAGGATTTCCCTTCTATAACAACATCAACCGGTTTCAGGCCTACATACGACACTTCTATCATGGTGGCCTTTTCGGGCACCACCAGCTTAAAATGACCGTTTGCATCTGAAATGGCTGATGCTTTTTCGCCTTTAACTCTTATGGTAGCTTTTTCAAGCGGAGCCCCGAGTGGGTCAGAGATAATGCCCGTTATGATTTTGGTTTGGGCAAGCGCAGGAGCCGTTAGTGCCAGTACGCATAAAGAGGCTATGAGCACCCGGCAAAGTACTTTTTTTCTCATACAGCAATACAATTTACTCCAAATGTATGCCTGAAGTATGATTAATATATAATACTATATTGATCCATTTTTATATTTTTTTATGGAGAAAATCTTTTAAACAGCTACAAACATTCGCTAAATCGTTATCCACATTGCATTTCAGGAGAAAACAGGGCAATTGTACAATTATGATATTAATTATACCGACAATTATATAATTTTGATCATAATTACGATACAATTGCCTGCATATGAAAAGCACTTTACTACGGGAAATCACCCCACTCACCCAAAGTGATTGTTTTACGCTCTTTTCCCGGGTTAAATCAGAATTTGATTTTCCCCTCCATTACCACGAGGAGTTTGAGTTGAATTTTATTCAGAACGCCAAAAACGCAAAGCGGGTGGTGGGCGATCATATTGAAGAAATAGATGAGCTGGAACTGGTGCTGGTAGGCAGCAACCTGCAACATGCCTGGTTTACGCACCATTGCAAATCCAATGAGATCAGGGAAATCACCATTCAATTTCATAAAGACCTTTTTGATGAAAAACTGTTGCGCCGCAACCAGTTGAGCTTTATTCGCACCATGCTGGAAAAGTCGTTGCGGGGCATCCTGTTCTCAAAAGAAACCACGCAGCAGTTGGCCCCCCGAATTATGGACCTGAACCAAAAGCAGGGTTTTGATTCGGTACTAGAATTAATGTCTATCCTACACGACCTATCCATTTCGCGGAACATGCGCATTTTGTCGGACGCGTCTTTTAATAACACCGAACAATACACCTACAACAGCCGGCGCATTGAAAAAACGCTGGAGTACATGAATCAAAACTTCGACAAACCCATTACCCTGAACGAAGTAGCGCGGCTGGCCAACATGTCGGATGCAGCTTTTAGCCGTTTTTTTAAACAGCGCACCGGCAATACTTTTATAGACAGCCTTACGGAAATAAGGCTGGGCCATGCTTCCAGGATGCTGATCGATACGACCCAGTCTATAGCCGAAGTGGCTTACCACTGCGGATTTAATAATATTTCCAACTTCAACCGCATATTCAAAAAGAAAAAAAGCTGTACCCCTAAAGATTTCCGTGAAAGCTTTTCGGGCACACGAATATTTATTTAAAGGGGCATTTCCTGATCATCGTTAGTAAATTGCACCTACTGGTTGGTATAAGGCGGCATAACGCTGGCAAAAAACGCAACCTGCCATAAACGGCTATAGGCCTGCCTTGCATTCTGCCTTCCGCGTTAAGCGTTTAGCGTTTCGCTTTTAAAAAAAATAGCTATCTTCATCACACAGTTATAATATTGTTCGGATTTTCTTATTACTTTAACCCAAAATTCTTTCCGTTTCCACTATTTAGAGTAATTGAATTAAATAGTATAAATGGACCGATTCACTTCTATATGAAACATTATTCCAAGCAAAAACGCATGCTTGTTGCAGTAGACTCGATCATTTTTGGTTTTGATGGATATGAAATGAAACTGCTGCTTATACAAAGAGGATTTGAACCTGAAAAAGGCAAATGGAGCCTTATGGGTGGTTTTGTGCAGCCCGATGAGGATTTTGAACAGGCGGGGGCTCGCATCCTGAAACAACTCACCGGTCTTAAGAATGTATATATTGAACAGTTATACGCCTTTGGCGAACCTGGCCGTGATCCCGAAGAACGCACTATTTCCGTTGCCTACTTTGCCCTGATCGATATTAACAAATACGAGAAGCAATTGAGCGACGACTTCCATGCCGAATGGTTCTCCCTGAAAAAAATACCCAAGCTGATCTTCGATCATAGCCGCATGGTAAAAATGGGCCTGGAAAAGCTTCGTTATAAAGCAGCCTTCCACCCCATTCTGTTTGAATTATTACCAGAGAAATTCACGCTTCCCCAGTTATATAACCTGTACACCGGCGTGTACGACACCGTGCTGGACAAACGAAATTTCACCCGCAAGATACTTTCTACCAAACTGCTCGTTAAGCAAAAAGAAAAAGAGAAAGAGGGTTCTAAAAAAGGCGCCTTCTATTATAAGCTGGATAAGCGGCGTTACGACTCGCAATTCCATGCGTTCCTGAACTTCATTCCCAACCCCGATAATCTGAAATAAGAAAGCCCGCTTACGCTAAGGCTTGCACCTCCTCCGTGTGCCGGCGCCGATGCTCTGGCGCAGGCGCCCAGTTCACGGATCCAGTGGCCCCCACAAGTTGGGATAACCCACCTACGCCCAAGCTTCGGTGGGCGAAAAAAAAGGCGGCTCCCCGGAGGAGGAACCACCCTAAAACAGGACATAACTGGACTAAGCGGAGAGTTGCTATACCAACTGCGACATCCCGTTTGCCTTTGCCTTTCCTTAAACAAAACCTATTTACATTTTTTACTAACAGCCCGAATTAGCTGCGAAGGTCAGTGACTTGTCATGGCTATACTTTAATACTGTTCTTAGTTCTAAGTTTTTAGTTCTAAGTTCTTAGTTCATGGTTTATAGTTGCCGGCATTTAGAAACCTGCTCCTAAAGTCAGCATTTCTTGTAATACATGGTGCCGAAACCAGGAAGCATTCACGAATAAAAGAACCACAAACCATAAACCACAAACCATAAACCATAAAATAAACCAGCTATTGAGCGGTTACTCGGCCAGCCTGATAGCCGGCGTACATATAAGCCGGATACGAGCCTGTAACGGGTTGCCAGTTATCGGCGCTTCCGGTACCGGCTGCTCTTTTACTATAAGGTGCCGGAAGACCGTGGCGTGGCAGTAAGGGATGGTACCCCATTGTTTGAGCGGGCCATTCAAAACCTACTGCCGTGCTGGTTTCGATGGTATCATAAGCGGCGGCTCTTTTATGGCTGCTTACTGCCCTGATCTTTGTACAGGTATAAATAAAGAGTACGATCGTAATAAGTCCAATTATTTCCTTTATTACTTTGTTTACAACAACAGTGTATTTCATTATTAGCCATATTTGGTCAATGGTCAATCGTGAATGGTGAATGGTCGATACGCATCGGCAAGTTGTTAAACTTGCAAATGACGAATTTACTCACCTTAAAAAACTTTCAGGTTACAATAGGTGCATATCAACGGGAAAAGCGGCCGTGTGGATAGTCAATAGACAATGGACAATCCCGATAGCTATCGGGAGCAATAGGCAAACGAAACCGATTGGCAATGGACAATGGGCAAAAGCTTCACGCCACACGCTTCACGCCGCACGCAGCTTAAAGGCGAAAGCTTAAAAGCAAAAGAAAAGAAGCAAAAAAAACTCTAAAAGCGTATAACAATTACCTGGTTCTATATGTGAAAGAACCATGCCAAATTGATCGTGATCAATGTTTAGGCAATAGTTACCGTTAGATATTTATTTTTATGATACAAGGTAACGAGTTAGTAAGTTATTAGTTATTGAGTTTACTCCGGAAAAGAACTTAATAACTTAATAACTCAAAAACATCCTCCCCTTTTAGGGGTTGGGGGTACTACTCTTCTCGTCATAATAAGCCTTCAACACAGCAAACGCTTTCTTCTTTCGTCCCTGTTGATCTATGAGCCCTTTGTTATTCCATCCTTCCTGAAACGTTTGGTTATTACGACGGGGTGAACGGAAATCGCAGAGGATCCAGGGTGACAGACCGGCAAAATTATCGGGCATTCGCTTTAACATAGCAACCTGCTCGCGATAAAACCACTCCTGGTATTCTTCACTCCAGCGTGTAAGTGAATCGCCATGAAAGCCATACAGCGTTTCAGCGCCGGTTTCGCTAATGAAGAAAGGTTTGTTATAAGCAAATTCCCATTTGGCGGTACGGCATCTGTCGGGCAAACCGGCATACCAACCCAGGTATTCATTAAACGATACAATGTCAACATACTCACCTAACGGATCATCGATCTTGTTAACGCCAGGCTGGTAATTTACTTCCAGTGCTGCAGATACCAGGCGCGACGAATCAAGTGAGCGGGCCGCACTGATAAGGTTGCGCATAAAGTTTGTTCGCACGGGTTTTACCGGCGTTTCATTTCCTACCGACCAAATGATAATGCTGGCCCGGTTATGGTCCCTGGTGATCATTTCAGCCAACTGGGTGCGGGCTTTTTCAAACACTTCGGTGCTGTTGAAGTCAATGGTCCAGTAAACAGGAATTTCTGACCACACCAGTATACCCAGCGAATCGGCGGTACGCGCCATATTTTCATTATGGGGATAATGCGCCAACCTTACCATATTACAACTTAACTCTTTTGCCAAGCCCAGCAATTGCAGGGCATCCTGTTTGTTGTATGCGCGGCGTATTTGCCGCGGTATTTCTTCATGTATACAAATACCACGCATAAACAAAGGGTTGCCATTCAGCAAAATCTGTTTACCCACTACCTCTATTGTGCGAAAACCGATCTTGTCTTCTATACGATCGGTGTTGGTACTGATGACAACGGTATACAACCTGGGCGTTTGTGGCGACCATAATTGCACGGCTGGTAAATTGAATTGTATTGCTACTTTATCACCGGTTACGGGAAATGCTTTTTTAATTTTTAATTCCGGAACTTCTACAATCACTTCCTTTGAACTTTGCCCGCCGTTTAGCTGTACCCAGCCTTCAACCGGAATATTCTTTGACGTCTTCAATGACGCGCCCTTCTTAATGTGAAGGCTATAATCCTGAATGAATGCCTGCGGCACTTCAATCAATTGTACATCGCGGGTAATACCGCCATAATTCCACCAATCGGTATTAACAGTAGGCACTTCATCTTTATGTCGGGTATTGTCTACTTTCACTACCAGGTAATTGCCGGTCGCTTTTAAAACAGAATCCGGCACTTCAAAATTAAACGGCGTAAACCCGCCTTTGTGCTTGCCCAGCTTTTTACCATTGAGGTATACATCGGCTTCGTAATTCACTGCACCAAAATACAGGTATACTTTATTGGCCGCACTGGTCCTTGTAAAATCAAAAGATTTTTTATACCACACAATGCCCTCGTAATACAGGAACTTTTCAGCTTGTGAATTCCAGTCGCCCGGCACCTGTAAAATATACTTATCAGTGAACTTGTGCTCTTTGCGTTCGGTTTTATTGACGGGTTCGTCGGTATTCCAGTAAGCTTCGCGATCATTCTCCTTTCGCTCCTGGTAGCGGTAATCATAAAACCCGGTTCCATACGGGTCCACAATATATTGCCAGGCGCCATTGAGGCTGGTTGTTTTTCGGGCAGCGATGCCGGTGATCAAATTAGTTTGTGACATTGCCATGTGGGTAAACAATGTACAAATTGCAAACAGGAATAATTTTCTCATATATCAGTTCATTAGTTTGTTAGTTATTGATTGAGTTATTTTTCAAACTCTACTTACAAACTCAATAACTTAATAACTTACTACTTTTTTAACTCTCTATAACGCTTACAGGCTTCAATGAAATAATAATCGCCATAGGTTAATGGTACATCAATCTCGGTCTTATTCGGCATATGCCCTACTCCATGTTGCAAAATAAAACCACCGTTGGCGCCAATGGGTGCTTTATATGTTTCGGTCGACAAATTACCGATCATGGTTTCTGCTATCTGTACATAACGACGCGCTTCTTTGCCACTGGTGTATTGGCTCAACTCTATAAACGCCGATGCCATGATTGCAGCGGCAGATGCATCGCGCAGGGCATTGGGAATACCGGGCGCATTAAAATCCCAGAAAGGAATTTTATCGGCCGGCAAATTGGGATGGTTTAAAATAAATTCAGCAATATGTTGCGCCTGCTGCAGGTAACGTACGTCTTTGGTATAACGATAACAAACAGTATAGCCATATAAACCCCACGCCTGTCCGCGGGCCCAGGCCGAGGCATCGGCTGCACCCTGCGCTGTTTTCTTTTCCTTCACCGCACCGGTTGTTACATCGTAGTTCAATACGTGGTAAGAACTGTAATCGGGCCGGAAATGATTCTTCATGGTGGTGTTGGCATGTGTAACAGCTATCTTATAAAAAGAGGAATTGTTGGTAGCCTTTGTTGTTTCAAACAGCAACTCCAGGTTCATCATATTGTCAATGATCACCAGGAAATCGGTTGGCTTTTTGGAATCCCATGATTTAATGCATCCTACCCTTTCATTAAACCGGGTACTGAGGGAACGGGCGCTGTTGAGCAATATTTCATTGTATTCGGGTTTTGGTTTTATGCGATTGGCATTGCCAAAACTGCAATACATCATAAAACCCAGGTCGTGGGTAGTTTTGTTATATTGTTCTTTTTGTAATACGCCCAGGATGCGCAGGGCTTCGTTGTACAACACCGTATCGCCTGTTTGTTCGTACAGGTATAATAACGTGCCGGGATAAAAACCACTGCACCACCATTCAGAATCGCTGGTCTCTGCTTTACCGGTCTTAGGATCGAATGTTTTTGGGAAACGGTCAGAGGGCAGGGTTGCTTTCAATACTTTGTATTGCTTTGCGCCATCTTCAAAATTGGTTTGTATGGTTTGCAACAGTTTGTTGCCGGCAACTGATATTTTTGACGATTGGCAGGCAACACCAATTGTAATTACACTTATTAAAACAGAAGAAATAAATGGCAGTTTCATTAATTACTACAATTTGTGTCGAATATACAGAATATGAAGTAAGAAGTAAGAGGTAGTCTCCTTGTGAACTTGTAAACTTACCTCGTACCTCCTACTTCATACCACTTACTTCGGCATCTTAATATACTTGCGATCCAAACAAAGATTCAGATAACAAAAACACTTAATACCCATCATTCTGCTCCAGTACCGCGTCTTTGTTCAGGTCTCTTTCTGATTGCGGAATGGGCAACAGCAGGTGCTTGGTGGTTAAACCTAACACGGGGTTGATAATTTGGGTATTGTATTTAGTTGTTCTGGTGACCAACGTTTTGGTGCGCATCAACGTCATCCGGCGGTTCTCTTCGGCCAGCAATTCGCGGGCTCTTTCATCCAGGATAAAATCCATGGTTACCTGACCAGCCGTTACCGGCGTAGCGTTTGCTCTTGCCCTTATTACATTCAGCGAGGCGGCGGCTTCGGTTAATTTACCCTGTTTAAACTGGGCCTCGGCCAATAACAAATAAGTTTCGCCCAAACGCATTAAAATAAAATCTTTAAACATGGCAAAGCCAAATACATCGTTCGGATCGTACTGGTACCATTTGGTAGTATGCGGCGCGATCTTAAACACGGTGTCAGCGCCCGTATACGGCACCTGCTGACCATAGTTAGCCTGCCCTGCCGTATTATAATAAAATTTATGGCGAAGGTTATTCTCCGAATTACGCATATCTCCAGGCTCATACAACCCATACACTACCCAATCGGTAAGGCGCATGCGGGCAATGCCTCTGCCGCCGAGTGAATCGCAAATGGTCATACCGGTAATTTGATAATAGGCAGCGCCCCAGTTACGGCGTTGTTGCGGAGCGCCACTATATCCACCTACGACTGTAGCAGTATTCTCCAACTCCATTACCCAAATGGCTTCTTTGTTCCCTTGTCCGTACCGTTGATTGCCATACACAAACATATCGGAGAACGGATCACCGGGCAGGTTGGTTTTTACACCATATCTCGCTTTGGTAAGACTAAATTTACCACTGCTGATAATAGCCTGGCATTGCGCTTCGGCCAGGTCGTTCTTACCCATACGCAAATACACTTCAGCCAGTAATTGCTGAGCCATGGCTTTATTGGCACGGCCATACAGTTTACCTTTTGAATTTGATTTTAAATTATCAATGGTTGGTAAATACGTTGCGGCAAATGTGAGGTCTGCAACGATCAATGCGTTTACTGAATCCAGTGAGGCCCTTGTAAAATCCGTCTTGGGCTTGGAAAGCGGTTGGGTAACCAGTGGCACTTTGCCAAACAAGGTAGCGAGCGTATTATATGCATAGGCCCTGAAAAAACGGGCTTCTCCGTTGTAAGCGTTTTTCCCGGCGTCAGACAGGCTGGTGATGGCAGAATTCTCCGCATTTACGATAATGTTATTGGCATTATTGATCATCTGGTAAGCCCAGCTCCAGGTAAAGGAGGCTGCCCCATCCGTTGCTATCAATTGCGTATAATCGTAATAAGGCACTTCAATACCCTGCTTTTGCGTGGGGGGCACAAAGGCGATGTCGGTGCCTGCATTCCATACACTGGGCCAGCCCTGCGCATCGCTTTTAGAGAAGAACAATCCCAACTGATAATATAAGCCGATGGATGCCGCATCAAAACCCAATGAGTCGGTCAGTGTTTCCGGCGCATAGCTTGAATATAATTTCTCGTCGAGAAACTTTTTGTTGCATGAATACAAACCCTGCAACACGAGGTACACACAAAATATGTTGATTATATTCCTTTTCATGTGATAATAATTATTTGATTTTGGCCACATGGAATTCGTCGTAAAAATTTTCATCGCACCTAACATAAATTTGCTCGAAAATTTTTACGGCTCATTTCATTTGTAATAATGTTTAAGTTGATCAATTAACGAAGTCCTACATTAACACCAAAAATGAATGATCTAACAAGCGGGTAGTTATTATCCCAGCCGTTACTGCCTCTGAAAGTGAAGTCATTTTCAGGGTCCCAGCCTACCCAATTGGTGAATGTATACAGGTTACGACCACTTACATAAAAGGTCAGGCTACCCAGTCCTGTTTTATTTAATAAGCGTTGCGGCGTTGTGTAACTTAAGGTTGCGTCTTTAATTCTTGTATAGCTATTGTCTGAAGCATATCCATAACCGCGGGTGTTGGTATATCGCAATGAAGGCCGTGTATTGCTTTTGTTGGTTTCCGTCCAGTAACCAATTTCCGCAGCGGTGTTCATGCGACCCGCTTCATCGGCAAAGGTTAAATTAGGATTGTTCTTCAATGCGCCCTGGAAGGTTTGAATGAAAATGTTCAGGTGCCAGTTCTTATAATGGAAGGTATTGGTGAGGCCACCGATCCATTTAGGCAGCGTAGAGCCCAATACGGTTCTGTCATCAGCCGTAATGGTTTTGCTGCCATTTCGATCTTCAAATTTCAAATCGCCGGGCTTAACACCGGGGTCCTGGCTCGATGCATCTTCACCGGTTTGCCAAACGCCCTGCAGTACGTAATCATACACTACAAATAATGGCTGGCCTATAAACCACCGGTTGCCAAGGTCGTCTTTCTTATCACCATACAGGTCAACGATCTTGTTCCTGTTCCTGGAGAAGTTCAGCATAGACTCCCATTTAAAGTCACCGGCTTTTACGTTAACCGTGTTCAGCGTTATTTCCAATCCATTGTTTGATAATTTACCCAGGTTATCCCAAACGATCTGGTAACCGGTTGCCGCGGGCAGGTTGCGTCTCAGTAAAATGTCGGTTGTGCGGGTGCTGTACACTTCAATGGTACCGCTAATGCGGCTGTTCAACACCGAGAAGTCGATGCCGGCATTGAAACCGGTTGTTGATTCCCAATGCAGGTCTTTATTACCCATGGTACTGGTGCTTATTACGCCAATGGTGCTTACGCCATTATAAGGGAAGCGAACAGAGGCATTGGTAGATGCGGTCCCATTGGGATCGATGGCCTGGTTACCAGATTTACCGTAAGACATACGCAACTTCAAATTGTTCACGAACGAAACAGGGCTCATGAAATTTTCGTTGCTGATGTTCCAACCTAACGCAAATGAGGGGAACAGTCCGTATTTGTCGGTATTGGCGCCAAAAGCGGAATAGCCATCGCGACGGGCAGTAACGGTTAACAGGTAGCGACTGTCGTAATTATAGTTCAACCGGCCCATTTGTGAGATCAGGGTACTTCTGTTCTGGTTAGAACTTGCGGTCAATGTAGCGGCAGCACTTAAATTCTTATAAGACAACTCATCGTTTACGAAACCTACGCCCGTTGTAGAGGTTGTAAAATAATCGTTCTGTTGCGCACTGTACAAACCGGTAAAGTCAAAATGATGCTTTTGCCAGTCTTTGGTATAGGTGAGAATATTTTCAAAGATCCAGTTCTTGTTCTCGGTGCTGCCCACCGTTGCTGTTCCCAACAGGTCATTTGCCTTCCGGCCAACGTAATTGGCGGTTCTGCCGGGAAGGTACGACCAGGCGGCATTCGCGCGGTATTTCAGGCCCTTTAAAAAGGCAGGTTTTAATTCAAGATAAAAATTACTGTTCAGGTTATTGCCGCGGCTTATACGATCGTTATACAAACCCAGCAATGGATTTACATATAACAATTCGGGGTTCATGGGATAGATCTCATAGTCGCCAGTGGCTTTACGCAGTGTTCCATACGGACTCATAATAGCACCCAGGTAAAAGTTAACCCTTCCGCCATCGTAATTATTATTCACAAAGAATAATGAAGTACCAACGGTGAGGAAGTCGGTAAGGTTTACATCGAGGTTCGACCGGATGCTCAGCCGACGGTATTGATAGCCCTTCACCACGCCTTTTTGATTCAGGTATTCGCCCGACAAATAATATTTCACATCTTTCGTTCCGCCAGATATACTTATATTATGGTCCTGGATGATGCCCTGTTGGGTAACTTCTTTTATCCAGTCAACTGTTTTTCCATTATTGTAATTGGCAATCTCATATGCATTGGGCAGGATGTTCGTTTGTGTTTGCGTGGGGTTCACCTGCTTCCACCAGTCGGCATATTTCTGAACATATTGTTCGGGGCTGCTGGGCTTCATCACATGCGCTATGTTTTCCAAACCGGTGTAACCACTGTACCGGATAAGCGGTTTGCCCGACATCCCTCTTTTGGTAGTGATGAGAATTACGCCATTGGCGCCGCGGGTACCATAAATGGCTACCGCAGAGGCGTCTTTCAATACTTCAATAGAAGCAATGTCATTTGAGTTGATGTCGTTGATGTTACCACCAGTAGTGCTGAACGGAATACCGTCCACTACAATGAAAGGTGTTCTGTTGGCATTGATAGAATTAATACCGCGTACAGTAACGGTAGCGCCGCTACCGGGCACCGATGAGTTTTGGGTAACATTTAAACCAGCTACCGAGCCTTGCATCGCCTGGTATATATTGGTAACGGGCAGTTCACTCAAACGCGCTTTGGGAACAGATACTACCGAACCGGTAACATCTGATTTCTTTTGCGTACCATAGCCTATTACCACTACCTGGTTCAGATCGGCGACGTTCTCCTGCAGCACAATATCGATTGTATGGCGGCCTTTCACCGGGATCTCCTGATCGAGGAAACCCACCGAACTAACGATCAGTACGGCGTTCTCACTGGTAACATTTAATGAGTAGTTCCCATGCTCCTTTGTAGAAGTACCATTGCTGGTGCCTTTTTCCTGCACGGTTACATTTGGCAGGGCCGTATTGCGGGTATCTGTAACACGGCCTGTTATTTCAAAAGACAGCGGGGTACGTTCTTCCGCCGCCTCTTTTTGTTCCGTTGAAATAACGATGAGGTCGTTGCCAACTATTTTATAAGTAAGAGAGGTTTTGTTCAGCAGTTGTTTCAATACATTACCAACCGGTTCAGCCTGCACGTTTATATTGATCTTTTGTTCGGCCGGTAAGATCTCTTCATTGTATACAAACCGAAAATAGGTTTGGCGCTCAATGATCTTGAATGCTGTGCGCAGGGAGCCATTTGCCAGTTTAAGAGTAACTTTTTCCTGGGCAAATCCAACATGCGCTATAGACTGAAGCGAAAAAAAGCATATAAGCAGAACAGTCAATTTCATCAGCAGCAAGCATTTGATAATAGGGGCAGGACATGAGAATGCCCTACATCCATTTTTTTTCATAACTTAGTTTTGAATAGTTAAAGGATGAGAATTTCTCTAAGCAAGAAGGTTGTCAGAATTTAACTTCAAACGGGGGATGCGTCAACATTCTCCGTTTTTGTTTTACGTAGTCAGGTTACTCTTTTCATTGCAAATCGTTTTGGTTACTCAATCGTTAATACATCGTATATATAGTACAAGTACTTTACCAAATGGTGACCTGTGCGCCTTTAATGTCGTACCGGAAGCCGCGCGATAAGCTGAGCGCTTCCATGACGTCAGCCAGTGATTTATTCTCAAAAACACCGGTAAAATGCAGGTCTTTCAGCGATTCATTCTTTAATAGGATGGTTACATTATACCACCGTTCAATTTCCGGTAGCATGCGATCGAAAGATTCGTTCTCAAAAGCCAGTTTATTTTTAACCCACATGGTTTCATAATGGGCAGTGGTATCTTTTTTATAAGGCCGTATTTTACTCAACGTCATCATGGGCTCATTATCTGTATTACCGGCGATACTGTCGCCTGATGTTAGGTTATTATTTACAACAGTAGCATTGTCATTTTTAACGATCAGCTTTTCATCAGGTTTCAGCACTATTTTTTTATCAGGGTTATTGTGAAGGATCACTTCTACAGAACCCCGTATCAGCGCGGTTTCCGTTGTTTTTTCGCCGGGATAAGAACGAACATTAAACGCGGTGCCCAATACTTTTATATCAATAGAGCTGGTATGAATGATAAAAGGAATTCTTTGGCCGGTTTCAGCGGAGGTAGCATGCGCTACATCAAAATAGGCTTCACCGGTAAGGGTTACTTCACGGGTATTACCTAAAAAGTTCTGGCCATAGGTTAATTTACTATCCGAATTCAGCCACACCTGGGTACCATCGGGCAACTCCACTTTTGATTTTGAACCAGGGCGGGTACTGATGGTGTTACTGGCAACAGGATCATCCGTTTTCTTTTTTGAAGGTGAAAAAACAAAAAAGAAGATCAGCACCGATGCCGCTACCCCGGTAGCCAGCCATAACCATCGTAAACGATTGCGATGGGGTACCGGTTCCATCTCAACTGAACGGTTATCAATTCCTTCTTTATCAAACTGCAAAGCAGGCTGAGCCAGGTGATTGCTAAGCCGTTGCAGGTGTTTATCAAAACGAACCTCATTGGCGGCCCCCGCCTCGCGATGCTGCCTGCTGGTCCAGATATTACGCATGATCTCTGCACGCAATTCCAACGAGGGGTCTTGCTTCAGCAGGGTGTTCAGTTCTTCCAGTTCTTCGGCAGTGGCCTCGCCTGTAAGCTGTACACTTAATAAATACCAGACTCTTTCTTCGTTCATGATCATAGGCTGTGATTACTAAGACAAGGGAATGGATGGTTATGTACCAAAGGGGAGAAAAAAAAAATTTGTGACTAATGGAGGCGAAGTAAGATTTTGGGATTGCGGGATTTGGGGATTTCGGGATTTCGAGTTTTTCGAAAGGTTCAAATCCAGGGAAATCGCAAAATCCCTAAATCTCAAAATCAGAAATCGGCATCTCACTTCGTATTTCTAATGTGGTATTGTAAACTAATGGAAACTGGCAATGATTCAGCAATCTTCCGCGTAGCAATAGCTACCTGGTTGCGAACGGTGATCACTGAAATATTCAGAATATCAGCAACTTCTTTATAGCGCATGCCATCTTCTTTCACCATTTGGAAAATAAGGCGGCACTGCGGTGGTAATTGCCTGATGGATTGCCGGATGGTGTTGATGATATCGGCAGAAATGCACAGTTCTTCGGGATTATCGAGGCTGATAACTGTTTCAAGGTCCATTTCGTCGAGACTGACAACGGGATTTTTAAAATGGCGGGTGATATAGTTAAGACAAAAGTTCTTCGCGATCTGGTACAGATAAACTTTCAGGTTCACAATTTCAGGGAGTTTGTTCCTTATCTGCCATAATTTGATAAACACGTCAGAAACAATTTCTTCTGCAACTTCTGAAGACTTTACAAAGGAAAAGCAAAAACGATGGAGATTATTGAAGAAAATGTTATACAAGGCGTGATAGGCCTGCATATCTTCATACAAAGCAATACGCTCCTGCAGCGATCTGATATGGTTGGGATCAGTCAAATGGCAAGTCCTGGTTTTATATTACAACCAATTTCAGCCAAAAAAATAATATGTGCAAAATTTGCCGAATGTTTTTTAGCCAGGACCAATAAAATGTCTAAAACACAGTTGAAATATTCCTCCCCTCCTTGCACACTTATTGCTAAAATCGACGCGCCTATTAGTTTTAATTGCACGTTTATCAAATTTATTTTCAGGACCACTCATCCTTATTTACATTACAGGGCCAAAATCAACCAAAACCATCTGACCTGCACATGATCCCGCTTTTCTGCAATTCACTTCTCACGAAATGTGCTATTCCCAAAAGCAATTGTCAGATCGATCGTATTGGACAACAATTAAAAATAATATCACTAACTATTTAAACTACAACTATGTTCAAAACAAGCTTAACCGCCATTTTTGGGGTTATTGTTCTTCAAACAGGTGCAATGGCACAGGTATACGTAAAAAACACAGGGAATGTAGGTATTGGAACCCAAACGCCTGCTACTAAGTTGGATGTAAATGGTATTGTAACAGCCGGGAATGCAGGCGGAGGTTATCATTTAATAGTAAATGATATTCCCACAGCCCGCTGGGCCCTGGGAACCGGCAATCATGCATTTCATATAGCCAATGATTATCCTGTTACAACTACCTGGGCAGAAAAGTTTGTTATAAGCAGGGATGGGAATGTAGGAATTGGTGTAACAAACCCCAGTGCAAAACTGGAACTGCCCAATAATGGTGCAGCAAGTTTGCGGGTAGGGGTTTCAAGCAATATGGCCAATACCCATACCCAATTACTAAATTCCCTGGCAGTAGTTGGAGAGGTTCCTGCTGCAATTTCCTCTAGTGGAGCAGTAGCCTCGGACTTTTTTAATAATGGCAACAGCCCCACCTGGGCGGGAACGCTCCTTTTTCATTATGGTAGTGGTTTAGGCCAGGGCTACTTATACCCAAACGTCCCCGTTGATAAAAGAAACCTTGGTGTACTGCACTTTCAAAATCAATCAAACGGACTTATCGTGGCAAGTGGAGGTCTCTATTTAGCGGCCGGATATAATTTACTAGCTACTTTGCACGCGAATGGCAATGTGGGTATTGGAACGGATAATCCCGCTTACAAACTTCATGTGAATGGGACTGTTTGGGGAAACAATTTTATTACGTCGGGCGGATATGGCTATCCTGATTATGTGTTTGACTCTACCTATCAGTTACCTACCTTGCAGCAAGTGGAAACCTACATTAAGCAAAATCATCACCTGCCTGAGGTACCATCGGAAGCTGAAGTTAAAAAAGACGGTATAAACCTTCGGGAACACCACGTTATATTGTTGAAAAAAGTAGAAGAACTTACTTTGTATGCAATAGAACAGAATAAAAAACAGCAGGAACAAAATGAAAGGTTGAAGCAGTTGGAGGAGAAAATGGCCGTAATGATGGAAGAAAATAATAAACTGAAAGAAGAGCTGGCAAATTCAAAGACAAAGAAAAAAGCCCGTTGCCGGAAATAACTTTTCAGATTTTCGAAATAATAATATTTGAATGGGGCTGGCCTTTCGGGTTGGCCCCTATTTGTGATGAACTATCAAATGAAATTATTTCGTTGCGACGGGAGTTCGGGTCATTTCAATCCTGCGTTACACTAAAGAAATGTTTTCCACTTCGGAGAAATGTTTATCATTGGTATATATAGGCAGATCATACTGAAGAGCAGTGGCTGCTATCCAAATATCATTTTTTGGAATCGGTTTTCCCTTTTTGAGCAAAGCGGCTTTTACTTTGGCACCTGCCTCCGCAGTACCTTGATCAGCACTCAAAACTGTACATTGTAGTAAGAACGCTTGACGATTTGTTGCTTATCCAGAAAGTTCAAAACTTCCTGATCACCTTTAAACAATTCAATCACAATGCTTGTATCCAGGAGTACTTTATTTCCAGTCATCGGGATTTATTTGTTCAAAACTTTCTTCAATTATACGTTTCATTTCATCAGCTTCTGTTGATGACCATATACCAGAAAACTTTTTAAAGCTTTTAGGTTCTACCGCATGCAGTTTACTTTTGCTTATTACGTTATTCACTTCCTCAAGTACAGCCTCATTCTCAATTTTGAGAATTTCTTCGATCAGGTGTAATTTTTTTGCTTCCCCGTACATAAATGCATTGATTTTCAACAAATAATGATTTTAAATGATTATCCAAACGGGTGGTGTTTGCTGAAGCTGCCCAAAGACCAGTAATGCAGTAACGGGTATAACCCGGGCGGCATCACCTCTATGTTGATTACTGCAACGCGTAAATTGAATTGCGAGGGTTATTGTCCGGATTGCAATGATCAATGTCTGAATTGCGATGAGACTTGTTCGGCTGCAATTACGTTTAGCCTGTTACAGCCTCCAGACTGTACAGCGAAAGAACTATTATGTTTTACGAGCAAGGCAGGCCGTCATTTAAACAATAGCTCTTGCATGCTAAGTTATAGGTATGGTACTTCAGCATACACAGGCTGCACGCAGGTTTTTTTGGCTTATCACCAACCGTTGATCCGCTAAACCTTCAAAGCCGGTATACGGCAGGTCATACACCGTATTGGTGATAGCCACTAAAGGGGAAAAATTATTTAGTCCTCAACTTTTGCATTACTATTTTGCTACTGTTGCCTCGCACTCTTGTACGTTCGGTAATCCTACTCAACACCATAATGTCAAAGAGCTTTACTCTATTTTTGAATATCCGATAGCCTTGATCGAAAACACTGTCAGCCGTGATTGATTGCCCAAATGTATACCAACCAGCACGCTTATTTTTCAAAAATGTGATGGTGTTTTGCCCTTGGTGTGACGGGCTTCGGAAAGTGATGGGATGTTTGGTAGTTTCTCCTCGGAAGCGCTTCCTTTTTTGGGATGGTATTCGGATTATGGTGTGACGAA
This sequence comes from Niastella caeni, assembly GCF_004834005.1. Lineage (GTDB taxonomy): Bacteria > Bacteroidota > Bacteroidia > Chitinophagales > Chitinophagaceae > Niastella > Niastella caeni. The sequence continues at coordinate 337,582 of NZ_STFF01000002.1, read as the reverse complement.
CAATCAAAATCAGGGGACGTTTGACACACTTTCATCGGTTTGTCCTCATTGCCTCCTCGAAATAACCTCGATTCTCCTAGTGTGGGACCTCGGTTTCACCTCAGGCTGTCCTCAGATTTCGAGGACATGTCCTCGGATTCTCCTCTTTGGGTCCTCGGAATCCGAGGAAGCAAAGAGGACCCAAAGAGGAGGTAATGAGGAAGCATTAAGGTTCACACATTGTAATACTTTTTTTGTGATCGCCAGCTTCATGAATGGTTCGGTAACTACAATTACCTTATGCTGCTTACCTGAAACTTAAAAAAACTGCCCGTTGCAATTTATCGCCATTAAACCTGTTATCGTTAAACATCCGGCTCAGTTACTTAAAAAAGAAGTTGCGGGCCGCCTTTTTTAATATCAGTACTTTTTACAAATACGTCAGCCAATTAAAACTAAACGGTCCCAGGCAAGCATAATTCAGAATTTCAAAAGTTGTTTGTGCTTTACAAAAAGTTCGCACCACCCATTGTAGGATTGCTCTTGAAAAATGTGCATGAAAAATATTTACATCCGGCAGGTATAAATAGTTGTCAACTCATTAGCAACGACGGTTCAGAAAATTATGGCCCTGTAAGTTCATTATTGCAAAAGTCACCACCTAACAATACAACACCTGATTGCGCAAAGTGATATTGAGTTTTCAAATTCCATGATTGAAGCGGCTAACAAACAATTAAAGTATCGTTTTTTGTACCATCACTATATAGCCGATTATGACGCTTTGGCTAAATACGTTGAACAATCCGTCAATGATTACAATATCCGGCCGCATCATGTATTGCATGGATTAACGCCTAATGAAGTTTTATGTAAAGATCATAGACGTTGCACTGCAGCCATGAAATTGGGAAAAGCCAGTTAAGCAAAAACAATCCTGTACAAAATCGTAAGAGAGTTAAATTTAGAATATGACCGTTTGAAAATTTAAACTATTCATCGTATACCCCCTCCCACTCCTGGGGTTCTGGAAATTTTTCTCTATATTTTTTTTGATCAGTACTTAGTAAATACTGAACCCATTGCATAAAGTAATCTTCTCCTAAACCCATCCGCCAAAACATATCAAGTTGATCGATGGTTGGAAAAGCTATCCACGGTGGTAAAATCATTGATGGATCATCTATATGTTTCCGAATTTCACTTCTAACATTCATCAATAAAACGCCAAGCCTGTTCTTTCCGGTTCCATCACCGCCGTCGCCCCAATAATTATCATTTTCTGTATGCTCAATAATTAAACTGTCCTCAGTCAACAAAAGCTCCTTTAATAACTTTGGGTGTTGCAGGAACTTACAGCGTAATGCATTATACATTACCTGCTCTTTGATAGCGTCCCAATCGCTTCTTATAATGTTTTTAGAATCCCTGCCTTCAATAGCAGCCTGCATTGGAGATCCAATTGATTTGATCCTTTCCCTAATTTCTATACTTTCAAATTTATTTGCCTGAAAATAATGCTCAACAGTATTCCACCTTTCACTATCTAAATAGATTGGATGAGCCGAAAAGTTAGAAAAAAATCCAAATGGATCGTTTACTTTATAAAATTTTATTTCTTTCATCTACTGACTTGTTGGATACATTATACTAATTGCCTCTACCGGAACTTTGGGCGAAATAGATACTTCCTGCTGCCAAACTGAATAATGATAACCTCTGGAAAATCTAGGTAAAACCATCCAACCTCTCTGAATTGAGGATGCCGGAATTTTTGACAGATCAATTCTTATTATACCATTGCCAGTTGAGAAAGACTTCGCAATATCATATGTTAATGATGTCGAAACCCAGTGGTCATGTAAATAAGCATTCTTACCTGAACCTAGAATTAGATGTTGCTCTAAGCTCCAGGTACCGTTTGGATTTTTACCAAAAACCCCTTCTCCATCAAACAATGTTTTAGCGTTGAGGCTATTCAAACCACGGTAACTATACTCTTTAGGCTGAGTAACCGCCTCTGTTCCAGGTACAAATTTAGGTAAACTTAACCTTCCTCCCTTAGTCGAAAATCCGGAATTTCCAGGAAATCCTCCCAGAGAGAATACCATTTGATCTAAAACAGAACCTCTAATAGCACCTATATCCCCCTGAAGTTTATACATCGCAGCAGCAATTGGCCCATTCGCTATGGCTTCTCCTATGGGCGTATAATAATCACTTCTAACTTTTGCCATAGCCCTTATTACATCTGACTTTTTACCAATATGGCCATTGCCAAATAAATCTGGTGCAACTATTTCCTCTTCAGGCTGTACTGGTTTCATTACTTTATCTGCCCGTACTTTTGCCTGCTGAACTGCTACCGGTGGAGCTTCAGAATGAACAGGCTTTAGTATCACTTTTGCAGAAGATGTCGCTGGAGCAGTAGGATGCGTAGGATATGAACCAGTTATCCATCCATCTTTAGCCCTCAGATTACCAGTATTTATAGGGCCGCTTAATCTTTCACCAGTCCTTGTATTAACGGCCCACATTTCTAATCCATCTAAGTCAATAGCCTGTATAGGAGTATTACTGGCAAATTGATATGGTGTTAATTCAGGATATTCAGCCGTAATAGGATCCACACTCAAAAACTTTCCAATTCTCGGATCATAAATCCTCATCCCATAATCCTGCTGGTTACCCTCCCCCTTCACCTCATTATCATTCTCCTTACCATTAAACCCATACCGGTAATTTCCGCCATTAAAGATACGACCCGGCATTTGCATGCCAAAAGGATAGTAATCGCTTGCCGTTAGAACATTCGCTTCGTAATAATCAATAGTTCCGTTAGTGCCTACATCTATACCGGTTTTATTATCGCTGATAGTGGCCAATATGTTGCCTAAATGATTGCTCAATTCGTACTCCCGTTCACCAATGTTGAACTGTCCATTGCCGGCGCCAGGGGCGATCCAGGTACTGGTAACATCTATATTCGGGCGCCATATGCCCAGCCTGCTGCTGCCATAAAGATGTTGCTCTGACCATTTCATCTTATTATTATCCGTTCCCGAACCCGGTACATACCGGGTGTATACACCTAATACAGTACCCTGGGCATCTCGCACATAAAAGGTATGCTGCGTACTAACGCCCGGGCTTTCCACCGATTTAACGATCCGGTTACCGGCCGCATCATAAGCATACCTGATTGTTTGACCTGTTTTTGTCACCTGCTTTATTTTACCATATAATGTCCAGCTTATTGACGTTCCCCCTTCATTCTTCAAATTTCCAATATTGTCATATTGGTAATAATCCGCCGTTTGGCCGTCTATATCTGTAGTGTACACATTTGACGGAACATTATCCTGAATATGCCGCAACTTATTGTTCACCTTTTGCCCTGCACCGTCGAGGTTATAGTGATACTTCAGGTCATCCATTAAATAGTTTCCGGCAATATTTCCATTCCTATTATAGGTCTCTATATTTCCATTTCCATCGTAGGTAATATTTTCCTGGTAAGCCGGCAGGATGCTGTTGCTGTTCCAGGTGGTACCGCCACCTGCCAGGTCATGCATGCGCATTTGCTTTAACCTGTTTAACTGGTCGTAGCGATAAGTATAGCCTTTTAAAGCTCCATTGTTCAGCATATTAATAGCCAGCGTAGTATGGCTAATATTACCATTGAACAACTCTTTACCACTTGTTGCATTGGGGTCCTGGTAATTATAATTCATACTATAAGCACTACCACCCCCTATCGGCTGGTAATCGCCGTTAAAATATCCCAGGCTAAAGCTCATCACATCCCGGGCAACCAGTGGGAAATTAGAACCCGCCAATCCATCGCCACTCATATCTTTACCGGCATCGAGTTGCTGGCTGTTAATTCCCTTGAGCCATCCCTGCAAGTTATAAGCATAATCCAATCCCTGCACTTTGTTATGCCCCAACTCCGTTCTGGCCAGGGGACCATGCAGGTAATAACGATAGGTTGCTTCTGTATTCCAGATCAATCCATCACGGCTGGTACCGGCTTCAATCACCCTATTATCGGCATCGTATCTATACCTATAATAGAACTGATCACCTTTCCCTTCCTGGTACTTCACTTTGTTCACTTTACCACTTACCAGGTCATAATCATAATCGATCCTTTTGATACCGGTCGCCGCATCAAACAATGATATTTTCTGATTTTCCTGATACAGTGTTTTAGTATTACCGCTTATGTCATAAGAATAATAGGTAGCTGCTGTTCGTTGTGACCCAACAGCACCTTCCAGCACTATACTGGCCGCCACCCGTTTGCGCAAATTCGTTAGTAATCCGGGGGCATACGATGGCGCTTCGTCATAAATAGTTTGCGTTATCTGGCTGTTCTGGCCGCTCTGCATCCAGGTTTGCAAACCGGCATTATCACGGGCTAAAACCTCTGTCATGGATGAACCGGCATTTACTTTTTCACCCACTTCAACTATCCGGTCAAATGCATCGTATTTAGTATAACTGTATCGATTAGCTGGTTCTCCAGGCGTCAATGGTTGCAATTGCTCTGCATTCTGTGATACAGTAAGTTTCCCTAACCGATCGTACCAGAAGCGACTGACACCACCATCCGGTGACGTTTGTTTTATCACCTGGTTCAAACTATTGTATGCATAGGTAGTAGGCAACCCATGGAACGGAACAATAAAGTTATTCAGCGCATCCCTGTTTACCGTATTATAAATATTACTTCCCGCGTTCACCCAATTGTAACCTGAACCGGGCAATGCTACATTGTTATGATTACAGCTTACATCAGCTACAACAGCCCCGTTTTCAGGGTCCATGGGCCAATAACCAACAAGACCTGTTACTGCTGAAGGTGTAATTCCCTGCTGATAATTGGCGCTTATTTGCTGTGCGGTGCGCGCCACATTCCAGATGCGAACTTCATCTATTAAACCGGGCATAAACCCATACGTGCCGCCACCGAAATTATAGCTTGGGTTCACATACTGCTTGGTCGATGTAAGTCCGGTTTTTACCAACTGCCCATTAATATACAGCGAAGGCGTGTTATTGGTATACACCACGGCCACATGCTTTCCACCTGTCATATCTCCCTGCCAAACCAGCAACGACGGCATGTACGCGGTTGCTAACTCATACACACTAACGCCATTGGTACCTACTGAAATCCCCATTCCGGCCCGGTTGGTACTGGCGGCGCCACCATCATCAGGATAGATCAGGTATTGCTGTCCGCTTGTACCTGCAGTTCCAGATTGGGATTGCGCATCAATTTCATGCGTTTGCTCTGGTTTTACCCAAAACTCAACCGTAAAATTGTTGGTAACGTTCGGCAGCCCTTTCGTTTCCTGGTTCAGATTGGCATTTACCTGTAAGGCGCCCTGGTTCGCCACAAGTACTGTTTCTGATACCGGATTACATAATGAAGAAATATTAAACCTGCCCCATATCAATAACGGTGAATTGGTTCCCTTTAACGTCTCTGCAATTGAAAAACAAGGATTGGCATAATTCTCCTGCACTTCTGCACCAGACAACAACCGGTTGTATAATCTTACATGTTTTACCGGTTCAATCACTTCGGCCGGCAATGTATATCCTGCTATAATTGACCAGTCAAATGGATATCCGGATATATTGCCAGGAGGAAGCAATGTAAGTTTGGCGCCGTTTAAATATACATCCCAGGTATCAGCCGTAACGCTGTTTGATTGAACAACCACATGCGACCATTTCTGGATAGAAAGTGAGCCGATGTCGGCCACCATCTGGTTACTAAGGGTTATTGCTATATCGCCAGAGGTACCTGGTTGTAACGAGTATAATTCTACCCACAGTTTTTGGTTGGCAATAGCCGCCTGGTACATGTACTTATGGTCGGGTGTTATAAACCGTACCTGGCTGCCATTTGCAGCATCGATATTATTCAACCATAATTCAATAGACTTTGCGGCATTGCTCTGCAATACGGAACTAACGGTATTCAATGCTGCAGTTTTATCTTCTACTTTAGTAATACCATCGTCTTCGCATGACGAAATATTTAATTGCCGCAGCGTTTGCACCTGGTCTATCTGGCTTTCCGTTAAAAAGCGCACCCCTTCCGGTGGTATGGTTTTTACCAGGTTGCCGCTTTGATCATAATAATAGAGTGTGTAATGGTATTCATACTGCTCGCCTTCTATAGTGGCTGAAGCTTTATTACCTAAACATTTTGAAATATACTGGTTCCTGAATCTTATACGCTCCAGCGTAATGTACCGGTCATATTCCTGTCCGGCCCGTTCAAACGCCGTCATGATACTATTTCCCTGGCAAATGAAATCGTTAAACGGAACTGACGGAGAAGCCGGTTTGTTATACAGTACCGCCGTACTATTTATTGAACATTTTTCAGAGAAAGCAACATAATCACTGTAACCAAGCGCATACCCCAAATTGTGATTACAATAATTCGTAAACAGAACCCGGTAAAGCTTGGTGCTTTGATCAATACCCGGGTATTCATTTAAAAAATTTGATTTCAGCGTATTAACCCTGCTACAATTAACAAATGGATGATCAGTATTTGCGGGAGCAGGTGTGGCCAGTGCTACCGGTAACAAAACCGGTTCATTCAAATACCGGCAACCGGCAGTGCACCTGGTTTCCAGATCCTGTAATTGCGCACTGGTAAGTACCATATCCTCTTCCAGTTCCTGTTTCAGATAGGCATAAAAACTGCCTGCAAAACCAGAAGCATTGTACCGGTTTTTAAGCTGCGTAAGATTGGTACAGATAGTACTGTTTATCTGGCCTGAATTGGGGTTTACATCAACGGGCGTTCTGTTATACGGATAAGGTCTTTCCAACAGGTCCTGGCTAAAGCCCAGTTGAACCAGCGAAGCGCCAACCTTAGCCACAAATGCTGCTTTAAAGTTGCTATACACTCCGGCAGGCGCGGAACCTGAATAGTCGCTGGCAACCCGGATGGTTTCTGGTGTCGTTGCTCTTTGAATATTTACTTTCGCTACCTCCACCAATGCGTTCACCAGGTCATCGATGGTTCCATCTCCTATACTGTTGAAAGCCGCTTCTTCTGTACGAACTGCTTTCAGTTGATCGCTCCAACGTAATTTAAGATTCTCCAAATCTGCCAGGGCAATCGCACGGAATTGGTTCAGGTTCTCTTCATCGGTAGGTATTGGTGTTGGATTGGCATTTAAACAGTTGAGATAACTCGATATATCAATGAATTCATTAAATACACGGTTCTTATTCTGGTATAAAAGATAATTGGGGTGCTGCATGCACACAGATGAAGGGATAACATTCGGTACGCTGGGGCATTCAAGTAAAGTTTCCCTAAGAGTGTATGTTATATGTTCGTCCATTTCTTCCGTAAGATCACCGTCATCAATAAACTCTGTATATTCCATTCCTAAATATACCCGGTCTGTACCTGCCTCTAAAGACACCCAACCCAGATCTATCACACCGAAATCCTGGTTCCCAAGATTATCATACCACCACTCCAGGTGCACATTCACTTTTCTTGGCACATTACCATTATTATATACAAGCCATTTATGCTTTGCATTATAGAAACGTTCATACGGCATATTATTTACATCCGGGATATCCTCGGTTTCTATATGGAAATCGGCCATTGTCGGGCATACAGGGACCTGGGAGCCTCCCTGTGCACATGTCAGCAATGTACCGGCGTTGCCAGTGGATAACAGCGCATCTTTCCCGATAAAACAATCGGTACAACCCGCACTAACCTGTGCTTTTACCTGGTTCAGGTATTTGCTTTTTAACTGGAGATAGTAATTCCTGTATAATTCCCATTCCATTGTCGTTGAGCGGCAGGAAGCATTTACAGAACAAGAAGTCCAGGTGGAAAAAAACACATTAGGATCCGTCGTATTTGTTAAAGGTTTGCAATACAGGGCCCAATCGATAAATGCAAAAATATTCTTTCCTGACTGACCATTTATAATAAAGCCGATAACATTAGAGAAGTCAGCAAGATCGTTGACCATGGAAGCCTTCAGGCTGCTTCCACGCCCGCCATTAAAGAACGGATCAACATCTGCCAGGGCATTCATATTGGAACGGTTATAATATCCCCTGCTTATCGCCTCGTCGCCGGTGGTTACCAGGTCGCGTAATGTTCTGTCAAAATTGTAGCTGGCTTCATTGTTCTTATTGGCGGGTGAAAAACTTTGGTCTTTACAGAACAGGTAACTACAATACTCGATATGCTTTTTAACAAACATATCGGCCCATTCAGGATGGTCTATATAAGCTCTGATGAAGTCAGACTCTGACAGATCACGGATAAACACCGTATTCCCATTATCATCCACATAACTGAAATTATAGATCTCTGTATTGCTGGCGTCGTTCCAGTTATAGAAACGCAATACGTTAATAGTCCTTTCAACGTAACTATACACATTAACGTCGTTCTGCTCCACAGCGGTAATCAAAGCATACTGGCCACCGGGTATAACCTGCTGCTTCATTAGTACCAAATAATCATCACAGGCGGTAGTAACATTACATGAAATACTATTACAATGCGCCTTTAACTCATTCCAGGTGTTGGTGATCCATTGTTGAACCGCACTGTTCGCCTGAACGCCACTGAATTTGTCTGTTCCCAGCAAGTCGAGCACTTTTTGACGGAACGCATCCGGTGTACTACCCAGGGTTTTACAGGCTTCGCAGGTTGTATAACAGCCGGCAAGATCAAGCTCATTCAATTTCTCTTCAAAAAAGGCCTGCAGCTTTTTCAGATCGCTGTTATTCGCTATATAATAATCTGTATGGTAGTTTACCGCATTCTGGCTCAATCGCAGGGTATATGAAACATTATATGACCCACGGCTGGCAATCGGCACAGGCAGCGTTCCGGTTACAGGTTGTGGATTGGCGTTACAGGCCACATTATTTATTGCAAATGGGGTGGTGGTTGCAGTGGCAACGATCTCACCACAATTATTACGAACTTCTATCAGCACATCATAATAACAATTACTGCAAAATTGTCCCTGCCCATGTGTAGTAATTAATGCTGCCGGATTAACCGAATAATGCAAATCAAACGTAACCTGATCTACCGCAGCATTAAACGTGGAGGTAGCCGTCATCACCAATCCAGACGCATTCGCGATAAAATCGGCAGGTTTTATCAGGGTCTCATTGATGCGGGCCCTTGGTTCACCGGCGGCAGCCGAAGGCAATGCATCCAATGTACTGGGTGGCCCACCAGCCAGCGCAGTGGCAACCGTCCTGCCATTCGCATCTATATAGCTCACGCTTGCCTGGCCATTGGCATCTATGATCATATTCTTCAGGTAATGCGAGCAATCTCCTGCTTCCACGCCAAATAACCGGTCCAGTTCCCGTTGACCTGGCTTCCCATAAAAATATTGCGTGGCATGCCCATTGATAGGCTGAAAAGTATTTCCTACCCCACCCTGACGGCGGATGCGCCCGGTATTGTCGGGCATATATTCGGTCAGGGAATAAGGGTATTGCTGGGCATCGGGAACATATTTGGTAAAATAAAATTCATTATCACTCTTAAACGGATTCCCCGGCGAATAATACTTTGAGGCGCCGCTGCTGACATTCAAAGGACCTGCCTCAGCAACACAATTACTGCTTAAAGTAATGTCTGTATGACTAAAGGCGTTGCCGGTACTGTTTACATTGAAATCTGTATAATAATTAAGGCTTTTGCTATTGGTAGGCGCAGGCAATATACTGACCGCAGGGCGGCCCATTTTATCATAAATCGTTTCCTGTACAATTGCCGTTTCCTGTCGGTCTGTAGTGCTATTTGGAACCAGGGTCAAATCACTATTACTTAACGTAATAGCCTGCCTTTCCCGCAATGTGGCATCAAAATAGTTGATTACTTCTTTTCGCTTTCCTTCTTCTGCAAAGGCTGCTGTGTATTGGTAGTTCATACCCGGCTCATGCGCTGTTACCGGCACACAAACTGCAGATCCTGAACCGTTATCATAATCCCATAAACCCGTAAGCCTCAAATTGGTATTTGCCTGGTACGATACGCCGCGAACCCTCACAAGCACATATCCATCAGGGTATGGCAAATTAATAGTATAAGAAGATGATGATAGGGTAACCCGCGTATTATCATTCACCATCCATTCGGTTGCTTTGGCATATGGTAATGAGGCCCCATTACCATAACTTGAATATATAATTCCTCCGTTTGTACTTAACCTATCGATAAAGGTCCACTCAATGTCATATTCCTCGGGATTGCCAAAATGCTGCGGATTCCACGAAACAACCAACTGGTTATTATTGATAACGGTACCCGTAAAAAAGCCGGAAGCCATTAAAGAAAGGGCATTCACTCCGTTACTTTGCAGGTTGAAATATGTCAGGTCGGCCTGCAACGGACCAATAGCATTGGGATTAAACGGATATTTCCGTTCAACCAGGATCTGGTTCTTTAACCTGAAAAGGGCCGGAATATCACTCCCCCATTCCTGTGAGGTTATTGAATTTACAACGACTACAACCTTAAATGCATTTTTAAACTTGTAATGCGCATCTGCCGGATAGAATGCACCTTTGGCGGTATCGTACTTCACTACCAGGTTCACATTATTGATCTCTTCCGGCACTGTTTGATCACGACTGGTGAAATACTTAACCGATACATTTAAAGTACAGGTAAATGATTTGTTATAAAAAAATATTGACGTGTCAGATCGCAGTTCAAAAGAAATGATATTGTCAACAGACAGATGTTGTATATTATTCCAGTCGCTGAGCGACAGATGCAGGAACTTATCATCTATCACCACGCAGGAATCGCCCTGCTTTATTTTACCGGTCAATGTTTGAATATACGATTCACTGGCTGCCAGCAATACAGTTGCCGGCAGGCAAAGCAGGAAAAACAATACCAGTATTCTTCTAATAATGTGCTGTACCGTCATAAAGAAAGGCTTACTGTTCAGGATTAGAAACATGCAATTGATAGTCTTGATACTTCAATGCTGGTTCGATCTGATCTTTTTTTATGGTAATAATTTTACTGATCTCTTCTTCGATATCCATGTTAACAGCCGGCAATTGCCGGTAATCGATGTGGCTTATCCATACCTGGCTGGCAGCAGCCGTTTCAGCGGCAACTCCCTCTTTCCACCATTGTATGGTTGCACGCTTTACCTGGTAGGTAGCCGGATCATATGTTATATCGAATGTCTTTATCTCAGGATTAAAATCACTTTGACAGGAAATTTCCCGTTCATTGTCATTTTTTTGAATAACCTTTCCGGCGATCCTGAAATCAGCCTGTTCATTAAACAACATATCAAAAGTTAGCTGCCGCATGGGCCCCTTAACCCTTTTATGTTCCGTTGCCACCGGCGATACCACAATAACCTGGTTTACCGTATCGAGCTGTACAACCAGCTTGCCGTTACAAAACACTTGCAGGTAACTGAACTGCGAATAGTATTTATCCTGCCTCCTGATATACCGGCAGGTTGTTTGTTCCTTTATTTCGTCCGGTGCTTCCCCGTCGTATAAAGTAATGCTGGCATCCAGACTAATGCTACTGTCATTTTTAATTCGATCGCATATACGTTGATATTCTTCCTTTGCACCCGGCAGTTCATTATCAACGTTCGCATTTGCAAACCAGCCTGCCAGGTTACCGGCTATTGACAAACCCGATACAGCCACTGCCAGTATTAAAAAAATTATTGCTTTCTTTTTCTGCATACGATATAACGGTTATAAACAAATAGATAAACGATATTACAGGCAACAGCTATGGACGCTTTCTGAATGACTGCCTGTTTTCCTTTATGGTCATCACTCCTCTTTCCGTTTCCTTTTTTACACGAACAGGCGTACCCTCATCGTCATACTCATAGAAAGTGGCAAAATTGTTTTCATCCAATTGCGCCATTAAACGCATGTTACGATCGTCGTACACAAATGAGCTCATATTGCCTTCGTAAGGAAAAATGCGCACATCATCAATGTGAATGGCGCCACCTGGCACTAATTGAAGGTTAAAGGAAGCACCCGCTGTAAACACAAGTTCCAAGCGTTTCCATTCTTCTACAACCGGAACAACTTTACTACTTACTCCCTGGTCCTGGCCATTGATGGAAACTGTTAGATTATTGATCTTATTCTGGGTCTTTACGCCGTCGTGCACCCACATACTTAGTATGTATTGCTTCCCTGGTACCGGTGCAAATCCTTTTGCCAGTTCATTGGTTGCCAGCGTAGGCTCGCCATTGGGACCATTAAATGCATAGGGCTTAATAGCAGGTGGCGCTGCATTGCCTGCCTGTTTTGTAATGCTTACCGAGCCCGTTGACAGCAGCCAGCTATATCTACCGCTGTGCACAATATCAGTAGCTAAACAATTACCGAAAAGGCACCAGTTGCTGCCTGAATTGGCTAGCCCCCAATCAAAATGGCGTTTTATTGGGCATACCTGCGTCAAATTACTTTGAAGCGTGAAATTGTAATCTTCAAAACCATCAAAAGCTATTTCATTATGCCGTGCATTGGTGGCTACAGCTATAGCGGCCGATTCGCGGTAACCATATAAAGCCGTACTATACCTGAAAGGATTGGTTATCGCATCTATATTACCCTGGCGGTCGCGGTTAATAGGGATAACGCTTTCCACTTCATTTCCTTTACCATCATAATAAACCGATTTGGTTGCCCATACCCAACGTTCGGTAACAGGTGGATTATCTACCTGCACGTTGCTATGCAATAGAGGTGCGGCCGGGAATTCCCAGAAAGGATTGAATGCCGTATAAGCGCCGGAGTTCCGGATATTCGTTCCACCAGGCAGGTTGGGCGCTCCTGTTTTTTGTTCCCGGTCAACCATGTAAACAAAGCTTTGCTTTGGCCGCCAGTTACCTAAAACACCCTTGACATAGGGATTTACTACCTGGTCAATCGGATCACCGCATGCATCATACTTGTAACAAACTTTCAATTCAGGTTTGTAAAAACCGTGCATTCCAGGCGCGCCATAAAAGTTAATATGTCCACTATTTCCATTGATCATGCTAAGCCTGACACTAAACTGAGGTATATCCCTTGTGGAATACCACTCCTTAAACATAGCAGTAATATTAGTTTCAATGTAACCTGAAGAACTGATAGCTGGTAATGTAACTACGGTACTCGCAGCAACAGGCGGCTGGTTTTGCCAGGTAGCCTGTCCCTGATTACAGTCAAGTACCTGCTTTACCCGTTCAAGCTTTGACGTATTTGATGATCCACTCCAGTCAGTTGCATAAAGCCTTAAAACGACTGACTCTATCTGGGCGTTGGCCGGAATACTGGATACCGTATTAAAGTTTAAATAACTCCGGCTTTCCGCACCGCTTATTGAGCTTGCCTTAAAAAGGCTACTGCATTCTGTTGAAGATTGGCTGTGCACTGTATAATGGCCTGGCTCTCCTTGTGGAGCATAAATACCGGGAGGACAATACATAACCAATTGATCAGGTACTGGCACACTCCATTCATTACTATACAACACAGCCTTGGCATCCAGTATTTTATTGGCCACACTGAATTGCAGGCTTCTGCCAGTACCCGTTTGCACCACCGGGTTATTCATACAAACTATACTACCTACACCGGCACCGGTTTGGTTCCTTCTACCCGATCGTAATAAATAAAATTTTCCGATAGCAGTAATGAAACCTCCCTCTTCGTTTATAAACCGTAAAGAACCATCAACTGTTGACTTAATAACCCAGCCTTTACGCGTATAATCTTCGGATATCAGTTCATCGCCTGAAACAAGATATTGCTCATATGCTGCGGGAACCTTGCCATCTGTTCCGGTAATAAAGTTTGTAAATACAGCGCCGATATTCTTATACGCAGCCCCCATTCCTTCATGCCCTTCTGCCCAATACGCCGGATAATTAAAGGCATAGGTATAATCATTGAACTCATTTTGAGTGCGCGTTAATAAAACATTCCCGGTTTCACCATCCCATAACAGATTTTCTGAAGTAATAGAAGAACCGTTTTTCTCCGTACGAACCTTTTTAAGGATGCCGTATTTATGTATGACCTTTACAAATGAAATAGAATTGTAGGCATGCCTGGTAACATTATAGCCAAAATTACCAGCTCCAAAGAACATTGGTATAGGTATGGGAGATGGTATAATAAATTTGCCCACGTAAATACCCACACCAACACCAAAGCTTTCATCGGTACTTTCCCTAGCATCCGTTACCAGGTCCACATCCATTCCTAATAATTCAGGTTCTATTTTCCATCCTTCCTCCGGCTTTAAAATATCCACTTCATTTTTTAGCGCCTTCGTCTCAGCCTGCTCATCCTCCACATTATAAAAATATTCCGTTGATGAAAGTTTACCGCCGCCCATATCAAACACCTTCATCGATTTGGGCTTACCGTGCATATCGTTTACCTCCACTTTAAACCCCTGAGAAGTGACTACCTTTTTAACAGAGGTGCAGGTAAACAATTTTAGTAAAATATTATTTTCATATGTAAATGGCTCCAGCGGCAGGTTATCAACCAGCGTAGGGAAATCCTTTGCTGTATAAAATTCAGCTTCAATGTAACCGGAAAACTTCTCCAACGCGCCGCCCTGGGCATATGTATCGCCAAAATTGGTAACAGTAACTTTACTATAACCTACTGAAGCAGCCGGAAACCAGGTTTCGCAGAAAGGCCGTTCAACAAAGTGCAATTTATCCGGCGCCCAGTGAACTTTCTCTGTATACGGTATGGGTTCATGAAAAGGGTTTTCTTCATTACCTATCTGTGGTTCGTAGGCCGCAACTCCCGTTGAAATGGGCAATCCGCCTGCATCTTTAACTGTATACTCATACAATTGACCATACCTGGCTGTTTTACCGGTTTGATGTGACATTTCGTGCCAGGCGTCTTCAAAAGTTATTTTTCTTACCCGGGCGCCGCCGCCTATTTTGTTATAATAAGGATTACACAACCTGATCATGCTTTTACTCAGATCGATCCTGTTTGCAAAGCCTTTTTTACTTGCCGACTTTTCAAATGGCTCTATAAATTCCTTCATATTCACAACTGCCTGGATCAATGATTTGATAGCACCCTGTGAAAACGAAACATCGGAGTTGTCATAATTATCATAAGCAAATTGTGGCAATTCTGATCTCATCATTTGCCAGGCAGCTTTAGACACCGGACTGTATTTATTACTGCTCAATTTTTTAAACGCAATAAATGCGGTTGTGCTATTGATTAACTGACAGGCTGCAGGGTCAATCTCTGCATACCCCTGTACATATTCATAACGGTTCTGGTTATTCAGGTCTGTATAAATCTTATAATAAAGATTGTTAGGCATTAATCCATCCGGCCCTTTTAAATACCTTTTCCTGAATTCATCATCATTGCTCACCTGCTCCGGTAGTTCCACGGTAAAACCGTTTGCCCCTACCATCCCTGAGTTATTGGTAGTGCCATTGCCAACACCTTTAATAAAACACATTTGCATGGCCCGCCGGTTCTGCACATACCCATAATCATCGGCCTCATATTCTATATTTATGGTACTTCCGGTTGGTGTAATGATCTTATTTAATTGCCACATGGAAGCAAACAGGTCATCCAACGTACGTTCATTATAATCCAGGGCTGTATTTCCATCATCGTTTTTCTGAATAACATAAGGAAACTCAGAGTTATTCATTTTACCATCGGTGGCTGAGCTACCCGTTAAACGATTATACCAGGTTGGCTTATAAGTACCCCAACGGTCAGCCTGGCGCATGGCATACTCGTTGTTTACCTCCGGAGCATTCTGTGATTGATCGTACGGATAGGGGTTAGGGGCAGGCAGTGTGCTCCCAAACACATCTGTCACTTTTCGCATATCGTATGAGAACTCATAAGGATTGGATTGCCCTCTTGTGTTATTGCCAAACGTAAAATATACTTTCTTTAAAGTGAGTTTACCTTTTTTGAAATTAACATTAATAGCAGGGTTCGCTATTTCGTTTGGGTTCGTTAAAAGCGTCCCGCTCTTATTAAATGGATCTCCTGAATTATTAGGCACATTCGGATGAATAGAATAATCATATTCAAAGTGAACGATCTTTATTGGAGTGGCATTATTTCCATTCTTTAACCAGTCGGCTTTTGAAAATAATTTTATCCGGTCAAGTTTTTTAAGCCTTACATTTTTGTTTTGCCCGCCATTTTCTCCCTTTACGCCTAAGCCATCTTCCCGGTTGGATGTTTCAAAAATGGCAATCATCGTTTTGCTTTCCACCGAGTTCAAATACCATAGCTCCTTGGTTCCACCCACATAACTTCCTTTATCGTCTTTAGGATCACTTACAAACCCTTCATTGAAGTTCGCCGTATTTTCAGCATACGGCGCCCGCCATTGAAAGCCAGTGGTGGTTTTTGTATAATTGAATTTATAGGCGGTGCCCAGGTCATCATCGGTAATACCATTCTCTGTTACATCTACATAATCGGGCGACAATACACCGGTAAGTAAATACGAAGTGGCATAGGCCGGCAGGTGCTCCCTTGAAAACAAATTGTCTCGCCCTTTATTATTGGATTTTGAATTTTCAACACCGGGGGTATATGTAATTAATCCCGTTTTCCGGGCTTTTTCCAGGTTATTGCCTTGTGGTCCCTCTACAGAGAAACTGGCTTCATATTGTCCTCTGTTATAAACAGGCACACCGTACACCATTCGCTTGCCGCCATCATCGGTAACTGTTATTTCGGAAATATGGTGTGCATTCTTTACCCCGGGTTCCATTCTTTCCGAAAGGTAGTCTGTTCTGTATTTCGCAGCCTGAAGCGCCGTGAGGTAGCTGATTGAAGTGGTACGGATCTCCCGCTTATTCTTTTTTAGTTCATTATTTCCAATTTGATCAAAGACTGGTTCGTGGCTTTTAAATGTCGTCCAGGCCATGGCGCCGGAGTAGTGATGATATTTTCCATTGGTAACAACCTGAACAGTTTTATCTTTTCGGGCTAAATCATAATACGCCTCATCTACTTTTGTAAGCTCTCCTGTTTGCTTAAAGTGCACCGGCTCAGCATCTGGTTTTGAAGCATCGAATTCCGGTTCTCCATTATGATGTAAGAAGGCATTATTCTGAACCCATTTTCCTGTTTTAGCTTCCCCCTCCAGGTAATTAACCCGTCCACCGGTTTGTAATAAATTCCCCACCCCAACCGTTAAACCAAGCGTTGTATTATTGGTACTATTACTAAATGCTTTATCGAATACAAGATAATTGCCATTGAAATAAGGTCTGAATTGCAGCGAACCTGCCTGACCTGTGGCGGTAAAGAGATCATGGGTGGCCACCGGAACTGGTATGCCCGGTGTTCCCGGAACATAAATGCCATCTTTCTCCCGGTTGAAATCAATGAGTGCATTCGTGTTCCGCCTGCCATTGGTATAATGCATATACCCAAATGCAGGTGCATATATTGTTTTCTCTAAAATTTTTTCATGGTATGTATACCCATTTCCTCCTAAACCAAAATAGCCACCAAATACTTTGGGCCCTATGTCAAAACTGAAAGTAAACCCTGAGTTCCTGGTATTGGTATGAAATGATGGGGTATATGTTTGTCCAAAATATTTAACAGCGTTGAAATCAAGATTTACTGCATCCATGGAATTATCACTGGTCGCGAAAGAGGCTCCAAGAGAAATCTGCTTCAATCCCGACCGGGTATTATAGGTCAAAGACCCATTAAAAGAGTTGGTGGCTACCTCTGCACCATGGTCATCATGTTGCCCTAGTGATAGAGAAGGTGTAAATGATGCACCTTCCCTGTTATCTGAAGAAAAATCAAGACCAAGATTCAATGCACTCGTTTGATTTTTTGATAATTGATTACTTAAACTAAGCCCCACTTCAGCGCCCACCCCGTAATAGTTATCTTTATATACGCCTACTTTAATGCTGGGCTTAGCTATTTCCCAGCCAAAAAAAGATGGCTTCAGGATTATATTCCCCCCAATCTTTTTAAACTCTTTCCGGGTGTAGTCTTTTTTAATCTTTTCACCATTAAAATCATCGGGCAGCCCGCGAAGTGTTCTATTGATTGCCCCGGGGTTAAAACTCCACCCAAAACCTACCCAACTGGCTTCATCTTCCATGCCCTCTCCCGACCCATAAGACAAATTAAGCGGATAGCCGCCCACGTCAACTAATGGAATGTTATATTTAAAGTTACCGGTAAACAGGTCAACCATTTCGCTATCACCTGCCGGCTTGAACTTCTGCATCTCCGGTTGCGCAGGTCCGGATGTTAACGCATACGCCATCCCGGGATATACGGTTTCTATTCCAAAAATGATCAGGAAGAACCAGGCTGTATATTTTTTAGTTCTGTTACGCATTTCTCTTAACCTATTTTAAATGGGGATTTAAAGCTATAATCTGTTGTTGCCAGCCGCCGAACGAATCATTATATACCAATGCATCCGGACGCTTACCGGCTGGTAATTCAAATACCAGTATTCCTTCTTTATTCGTTTTATTCAGGCCCGTAACCGGCTGAAAAAAGACAGGAGCTATAGAGTCGCTGTCCACAACTGCTTTCCAGTCGCCAGCCATCCTGAAATCATAATAAACATTTCTTTCCTGCTCATACTTTTTATCACCCTGCACACTGTCTTCAAATCCTATTTTATAAGCAATAAATACTTCGCTGCTATCGGCCTTCATTACCTGCCGGCTATCCGCTCTGTCAACATACAATGTTGATCCGTTTTTGTGCACTTCGGCCAAATGTCTTATTGCCGGTATTGTTTTTGCCGCCGGCTGCTGGCAGGCCTGCACATATAGCAGTACAAGCACCGCACTTAAATACGGCAATCCACACCTGATCTCTATTCTCATACTTAATAATGATTATGGTTCAATATCCTTATCCTGGTAAATAAAACGCACCTCTATATTCGGTTCATTGAATGGATGCACTTTCAACAAATATTGCTTTCCGGGTTCCAGCTCCATTTCCGTAAGATCAATATCCACTTTGTTAAGCCCCTGCGTCAACAATACTTCCGGGCAATCCTTCAGCTTTTTCATTCCTTTTCCAATATCGTATATGGCATAGCTTAAGCGCTTGATGCTGTAATTATTCCTGAAAGAAAACTTCAGAGCCCTGTTAGCGATATAATAATTTCCATTTACCAACAGCTTTAACTCCCGGTAACTATCCGTTGGCATTTGCTTCCCGGGTTCAGTACATTGAACAGTAAACTCCCAGATCTCAGACCTCGACATCACTACATTACTCTGGTAAGCAATTACCTGCCACACATAAGTCTTTCCTTCTTTCAAATCAGGATGCCCGGAAGGATAGTTTATACTGGTAGTAGTTATATTATCAAGTAATAATAAGGGAGCGTTCACCAGCAGATTCTCCACTCCTTCCCCTTCTCTTTTTTCAGTCAATAACAACCTAAACCGCATGGATGAAGAAAAGGGTATGGGCGGTTGCCAGCTTAATACCGGTCGCTTTTGACAAATTTTATCACCATCAGCC
Source organism: Niastella caeni (assembly GCF_004834005.1). Lineage (GTDB taxonomy): Bacteria > Bacteroidota > Bacteroidia > Chitinophagales > Chitinophagaceae > Niastella > Niastella caeni. Next base: position 317,995 of record NZ_STFF01000002.1, on the reverse strand, counting down.
GGATAGATAAGCGCCAGGGGCACCAGGGGTTGTATCTCGGCATCAAAGCAATTTTCATAATCATCAGACCCCTTATCGGCATTTATAAATTGATAGCAAAAAGCATATTGACCGGGTGGAATTTTTTTTGTTTGATTTGTAATGTTCGCATACGCATTGGAGGAAAATTTAAAAAGACTACCGGAAAATACGTTCCTGGGGAAACTAACCGTTCCCGGCTGAATATTGGTTACCGGCGTAGTGATCGTAACAACGGGTGTTTTACTTACAGTTTCCTGCACAGTAATTACCACCTGTCCCCGTAAAGCAGCACCTGTTAAGTTTTGAACCTGGAATGAGCCAAGCCCATCAACAGTCCTTCCATAGATCTCGGGCTGAAAGAAGAAAACAAATTGTGCATATGTTCCCGGGCACACAAAGAATAATCCTGTTATTATTAAATATATCAATTTCATAACCCGCTTCGTTTAAAAATTTAAGTGCATACCGGCTGTTATAAATAGCTGATTGGCCAACTCAGGCCGGGTGATATCCACTGCTTTTTTATATGTAAGATCTACATCTATATTTAACCATTCTTTCAGGGTAGCACTCGCCTGTTGTTTAATGCCTGCCTGTTTATTCCATCCCACATTGTCGTAATACCCTATGCTATTACCCAGCCTGATAGTTTTGGCTACCTGGTAAGAGTAGTTGGCTTCTGCAGTAAACAGAGAGGTATTGAACAGGTAATCCTTATTATCAGAACGGTTCAGCAGGAAGGTTATCGATAATGGATTCCGGTTAAGCGCAATGGAAGATGTATGCATCAATAAAACCGACCTGCTCTTGTAATTCTCATCCAGCAACATAGGTATGTTCATTTGCTGGTGACTTATGGTAACATTATTTGTTACTTTCCTTCCTGCAACTCGTACGCTGTAGGCTCCATCTGCCTGAATACGCGTGTTACCGCCCTTGCTTTCTCCGGCAGCCAAAAGCCTGGAATCATAAGAAGTATGTTGCCAGGTCAATCCTACCCGGTTGTTCCGGTTGATCCGGTAATTCAATTGCAGTTTATTATTGATCGATCTGTTAGTATACCTTTTCAAAGGATCAAAGTCGCGCTTGCTGAAATCAATATTGTATTTTACGGTCATTTGCTTTACCACTTTTCTAACAACACCAAAACCCACTTTTGTTTCTCCTGACCGCAACAACACATTACCAGGATTGTTATACCCAAGCCCTACCTTTTTTATAAATACAGTCACATCGCTATTCAATATTTCGCCTTTGTAATCTACCATGGCGGCATAGTTCGATTTGCCATCACCGCCCAATAAATTATTATACGCATTGGTTTTATACGCCTGGCTGTCTGGCGACATGTTATTGCTATAAGAACCGAATGATTTTGAAACATCCAGCACTATTTTATGTTTGGGCGCCACTTCAAATCCGGAATGAAATGAAATAGTAGCATCGCGCCGCTGAGGCACTGCCATGTACGCAGATTGAAGCGGGTTATCACCGGCGCCTAACTGCGGGAAATCTTTAAAGTCGAAAAAGTTAACGGCTATAAACTGCTGTGAAGCGCTGCCTGAGCCAGTGCCCAGTTTGAATCCTGTCATACTGGAATACTCGTTGGTAACACCGCTTGTTAAACCCGCCTGTAACCAGTTGTTGATATTATTATTCCTTCCATAAATAAATCCACCGCTTACCTTCTTATTTTTGAATTCAGTGTTTACACCGCTATTGATAACATTTTGCAATGAAAAATCTCCGTCTTTTACCGCATTCTGTCCCAGGTCTACCTTTGTCATATTCATGAACAACCGCTGAATGGTGCTCAACTCCATATGTTCATCAACAATTTTATCGAGGTTTCCCGGCTGCTTTAAAAATGATTTATAACTGTCACGGGTAAAAGGCAGGTTCGACTTCAGTTGCTTTACCAGTTTATTATTTTCAAACTTGTCTTTATCCGATATTATTTTCTGGTATATCTTTTCAAGCAGCTCCACTCTTTTTTCATGCGCTTCGTTGCCGGCCATAGCAGAGTCTGCCATAGCGGCGGAATTTGCTTTTGCTTCAGCAAACAATTTGCTCCTTAATACGGAGCGATCATTCTTCGAGAGATCGGTAACTCCTTCAGGCAACGCCACAAAGGATTTGTATTTCTGAGCATATTCATTTTGCAATTCGGAGATCTCAGACCTTAATGCTTTTTCATAATTACTTTTTATTGCGTTGATCCGGTTCATCGTAAATGCAGTAAGCACATCAGGGTCCAGTTTATCAGCCACTTTACTTTGAATAGTTTGGATATACTTTTGGTGATCAAAATTGAACTTAAACAGTTTATTAAAAGAGGTGTAATCACTGGTATATACTCCATTCATCCCTCTGAAGGAAAAATTCACCGGCAATTGAAATAATGTAATACCGGTACTGAAGTCATAACTATACACACTACCCAAACTGTTTAAAGAACCCAATTCCATACCTGAGGTATCCTGTAAATAAGTATACTCAACAGAAGCGTTGACGCGCCCTGGTTTCACTATTTTTTTATCATCAAACAATGCCATCTTTGAAAGCAGTTGTTGTTGAATAGCCTTCGGCTCGCTTAAAAGGCTATTCAATTCACCTATCAACTCGCCCTTCTTTCCCTTCAGTGCTTTTAATGGTAATAAAGTATCTGTTGTGGGCAACTGCAGTTTGCCTTTGGCTTCTGCCAATTCGCGCTTTATTTCACTATTAACCTTCGATTTCAGGGAATCTGCCACCAAAGGTTTCTTCTCCTGCGAAAAAGCAGTTACAACAATACAATTTGCCAATAGTATAGTGCATGCAGTACCAAGTACTTGCCGTATAGACATAGAATTCATAGTTCGCGTTTGAAAATCAAAGCGGAAAACTTCAATATGGTATAGCCAAATTTTTAAGCCCTGGAAGAAACATCCGGTTTCAGGAGGGGATCGATTACTCGTAGATAAAACAGGTTATGAATGGCATTACACAAGGATTTAGGGTTACTCATAAGCGCTAAATGGTTGGTTATTGTAGGTGATTTTCGGGAAAAACTCGGAGACTAAAAATAGTCTGTTATAATTAACGCACCAAAATATTTAATACTCGTGCAGTTTTAACCGATAAGTGTGCAGTTTCGGCAAATAAGCGTGCAACATAAAAACTGCAAGCCCCGATTTACTTCCATTATTTTAAGATCATTCAAATAGCAAGACCGCTTCATATTAAATCAATTTCACATAATAAAATATAGCCAAAAATAACTGTGGGTACGACAAATAAAAACGCCTGTAAGCTTGTTACAGGCGTGATGATCGACAACAAAAGGCACTACGACTTACAATTTGAAACTGTTCTATTTATTTACCATTCATTTTTTTCTCGAGCGTCTCAATTTTTTGTTGTTGCGCTTCCAGTTGTTTTTGTTGCTGGATGATATATAAAGTAAGCTCTTCTATTTTTTTCAGAAGAACAACCTGGTTATCACCCACATCAAGTCCTTCTTTTTTTACCTCAGCAGCAGAGGGCACATCGGGCAGGTGTTTTTCTTTTTGTATATATTGTTCAACTTCCTTTATAGAACGCAATTGGTAATTATTTTCAAAAACGTAGTCAGCCCAGGTATCCTGGTCAACCCGCACTTTACGGGTGCGGATATTGCCTTCTACATATAATTTGTAGCCGGTACCGGTAATGTTTGTGGTACCGATGCCCACATTGCCATTGACACCTATGCGCATACGTTCTATACTATTAGTAATAATCGGAAGATCATAATTGCTGGTAGTTCCCAGCGTAGACGAAGCTGCAACGGCATTACCGCCAAAGGCCCAGCCGGCGGTACCAGAACCGGTAGCTGTTTGCCAGGTGGCATTTCCATTGGCATCGCTGGTTAATACTTTACCAACACCAGCCCCGGTAGGAAGAATAAGACCACTGGCCCACACCGAGCCATCTACCTGCAATCTGCTGCCATTATCAATAATACTTGCGATCAAAAAGTTACCCGAAGGCGCTACCCCTGCTGCATAGGCAGAACCGGATGAACCAGCCTGACGGACCATAAAGCGGATCGGCAAAATACTGCTGCGATCATCCAGGTACATGCCCCCACCCTGTTTGCTGGTATTATACATAGAACCTGGTTCAGGAAGATTGTGGCCTATAACGGAGTACCGGTCTGCACCGGAAGCATCGCCATACGATTTGATGCCCAAGGCGTTGCTGTAAACATTATCACCAAACTTTACCAATACTCCTGCCCCTATTGATCCCATAAAAGATCCACTGCCAGCTACCTGTAATTTGCTGTCAGGGTTGGTAATGCCAATACCTACGTTACCTGTTCCATGTATAGACATTACTTCAGTTGTACCCGCTTCATCTGATAAAAATGAAAACCGACTGTTTGATCCCGCTACAAAAAGCCTGAACTGCCCGGAACCTATTCCCATACCGGTGCGCAGGATCTGCCCATTATATTCACCTTCCCATATTGCCAGTTTTGAATTTGTGATACTACCACCTAATGACAATAATGTACCTGGAGTGGTTGTACCAATACCTACGTTACCCGAGGTAACCCGCAAGCCGCTACCTACAATATCAACATAACTTTTACCATAACTCTGGCCCGGGTCCAGCACAATACCAGTATTCCATGAGAGCCGTAATTGCTGATAATTGGGGGCTGTCCAGGAGCCGGCAGTGCGGTGTATACCGTATGCCGTTGGGCCAGGATTGTACCAGGTAATGCCAATAGGGTCGTTATTCTCATCAACATTGACAAAACTTAATCGGGCCCCGGCATCATTGGTACCGATCCCGATATTCCCATTATTCTTTATGTTGAAATATTTAGTGCCATTCTTATGAAAAAACAGATCGTAATCTCCCACGTTAATGCTGGTAGTCTGCAATAAACTACCACCAAGTTGTACAGTGGTTGAATTGGGAGCAGTTAATCCATTTTCGGCTGTAGTGATCTGGGCGGTACTATTAATGACGATCAATAATAGTACAGGGAATAAAAAAGGGAGTTTCATGTTGGGTTTAAATAAGTTTTGGTTGAGTGAAATGACTATATGACAACCAAAAATAATTTGTCTGCCATTCATAGGTCAAAAAAACTAATATTCGTGTAGTTTTAGCCGATAAGCGTGTTGATTTGGGAGATAGGCGTGTAAAACCCAATTGATCTTTGATTTGCAGTTCGACCAGCTGTTCCTGGCATTCAACCTGGCAGGGTTTACTTCCAAACTATATGCATTTTCATGAACTGTTGCCAGTGACGCATAATAAAATCGCCATTGACGATGTCAACGGCTAAATTTACCTCCATCTAATTTATTCTACTTATTTTAAGTGTAATTCTAATGCAGCTACCATGTAAAAAAAGTTGCCATTTTACTAATGATATCAGCTACATTCTTTTCATTCAAAACTTGCTTTTCAAATTCCGCGTTACCGTTGTAATTTAACGCAGGAATTATATTCTGTTTAAGCTCATCTTCAGACCAGGTTGCAATAACAGAATTTGGGAATACAAATTCATCAAATTTCAGATCAAAAACCCGTCCCAAAGAGTCTATCAGAATATCATCGTTCTCCAAAGGATACCCAACAAAATCAATATCACCAATCAAGTGTTCCAATCGAATGAATCCCCTACATTCAACTCCTTTTAACCATTCATAATATATCAAAGGAAAAACAGGAGCCGGGCAATTGGGTGGAAGATTCCACATTGAAGCAATTATATCAGGAGTTGTATATTTAGGTTCCATATTTACATTAAAAGTATTGCTATTTAATACGATCAGAAAAAGAAAAGCCTGTCTAATTTCAAACATATAACTCAGCATGCAAGACCTATTGTTTGAATGACGGCCTGCCTCACTCGTAATACTTAATAGTTCGTTTGCTGTGCAGTCTGTATGTTTCCATTGCAATCGTATATATATCGATCGGCTAAACAAAAAAGCTGAAATGCAATGGTCATTGTTCGGAATGCAAGACTTATAGTTCACAAAGCAGTATATATAGTTCGATGGGATCGCTCACTTCATAAAACTTTATTTCTTTCATTTACTCTTTTACTTATGCTAACAGCACTTTGGGGCCATTATACAAAATTTACACGGTACAAGTCCCCCATTTCCCAATAAATTCAAAAATTAATTATTCATGTAGCTTTGCTTATCTTTCCACCCGTATTTTTGATCGCATAGACCATTTATTATGAAGAAAGTATTTTTTGCAGCTATTGTACTATTGGCCACGCTGGCAGCCTGTAATGAGGCTGGCACCTCCAACCCTGACGATACTTCAAAGAACGTAACTGCTGCACCGCCGGCTATTCAATATGCTGTGGTCAATAAATACCCGCACGATACTTCTTATTTTACCGAAGGACTGGAATTCTATAAAGGGCAGCTTTTTGAAAGCTCAGGCGGAAATGCCGATGAAAGCCCCTACCCTTCTGAACTGGGGATCAGCGATCTGAAAACCGGTAAAGTGACCACGAAGGTGCGGCTGGATAAAACAAAATACTTTGGGGAAGGCATTACCTTTTTTAACGATAAGCTGTACCAGCTCACCTGGACAAGCCAGGTTGGGTTTGTATATGACGCCAATACATTTAAAAAAATAAATGAATTTAAGCTGCCATCCAAAGAAGGCTGGGGTTTAACGCACGACTCTGCCTCCCTGATCATGAGCGATGGCACCAGCAACCTGTATTACCTGACGCCCGATTCCCTCAAATTGCAGAATATCCTTCGCGTAACCGATAACAACGGTCCGGTAGCAAATATCAACGAGCTGGAATATATCAACGGCTACATCTACGCCAACCAGTGGGAAACGGCTTATATTCTGAAAATTGACCCGGCCACGGGCAAAGTTATTGGCAGAATAGACCTGGAGAATTTGCAAAAAGAAGCCTCTTCACTGCGTCCCGGAGCCGATGTATTAAATGGTATTGCATACGACAGCGCTACCGGCAAAATGCTTGTTACCGGGAAAAGATGGCCGTTCATTTATGAGATCAAAATACAGTAGAATAAAAAAGGATACCCCTGTAACCTGCAACTTGAAACCTGCAACTACATCTCCTTATTTCCCGATCACGTAGATCAACGAACTACATTGATCTTTGTGAAACAGCGTGTTCAAATTAGAAAGAGAGCCCATAATGCCGCCTTTCAATACGCTTTCTTTACCGGTCTTGTGCTTTTCACTTAACATGCTCACATAAAAACTATCATACCACATAGGTTTTATGGTCCTCAATTTCATTCCATGTTTTTCAATCAGTAAGCGCATAGATTCCGGTGAGAAATGATACAGATGGCGGGGCACATCATACGCGGCCCAATGCTCCTTGTACTTAGCAGCATCGTAGCTGGTATAATTTGGAACGGCAATGAACAAGGCGCCTTGCGGACGTAACAATTCTTTCAGCCGGTCCATATATTCATGCAGCAGATGCACATGTTCCAGTACATGCCACATGGTTATGATATCAAAACTCCCTAAAGTGGGATCGAAAAATTTTTCGGAAGGATAAACGAATAATCCATACTGCTTCACGGCATTTTTACGGGCTGTTTCACTGGGTTCCACCCCTTCTACCAACCAGCCATGTTGTCGCATATGATCCATAAACGAGCCAATGCCACATCCCACATCCAGTAAACGGGGCATGCTTTCGGCATTGCAATACGACTGTACTAATTTTCTTTTACTTTTCAAATTACGTGTACGTACCCGAAGGTATAACCTATTTACCAGACCTTTACTGGTATTGCTGTGAGAAATATAATTTTCCGACTGATAATATGCGGCTATATCATCCTGTTGGGGCACATCCTGTGTAAATCGAATGGTACAACGGCCACACTCCCAAATCTCAAACGTTTTTTGCGAAACCGTGTAATCCTTTGATGCCAAAATAGGGCGAATGTCCGATGAATCGCAGGCCGGGCAAGTAGTATAATGTATAGGTGATGACATCAGGTATTTATGACCTGCAAAGAAAAGAAAAATCAGATTGTTTATTGGAAAAATATCAGGGCGCTGCGTTGATCGGTTGTTGATTTCCTGCAGCGGATGTCACAAAACCACTTTTATACACCCTGAAAAAGATAACACTTAAAGCCAGGGCGGCTATTACCAATGCAAATATCCACCACCCTCTTTTTTTGGGCGGTTCCTCATAATAATCAGGCGGCATTTCATCACCAGAAGTAACATTACTGTCTGATTCATTGGATACATAATCAGTATTTGAGATCTTACGGGTCACTTCCTGGTCGCCCACCAGCATGGTATGTTGTGAGTGGGAATGAATAACGCGGTTGGCAGGCGTAGGCTCCTGCAGGCTGGGGATACGTCCTGCCGATTCAAATATAATTTCTCCTGATATGTCCTTTTTTAACGATCCAATTCCAGCCCATTCAACCACCTGCCCTTCGCGCAATTTGCTACGAAGTTCATATGCCCATTCATTATACCATTTAATGGCTTCATAATCGGCAATGTTCTGTTGTTTCGCCAGATAGGTGAAAAAATCTTTATCGGGAGCGTCGAAATATTTATCAAAACGGAAATGATAATCAGGAGGCAGAATACGACGGTTCACAAAATCAGTCTGCGCCGGGATGCGCTCAATATACATTGACCCCAACCCCGGTATACTGATGCTCTTATGTTGAAGCAAGTAACTTACCAGCACATTATTCATAATATTCCGTTGTTTACTTGTGCAAAGAACAAAAATTTTCCGGTAATGAAAACATAAACTCCGTAAAACCTTTTTCCCCAAGCCAGGCTAGTAGTGAGTGGTTAGTGATAAGCAGGGCGGCTCCTTATGGAATCCCCTACTAGCTACTTTCTTCTAGCTACTGGCTTTATTTGGTATTAAACGAATAAGTTATGCCGCCCAGTATACTAAATCCAAAAACCTGGTACTGGTTCCAGCGCTGGTATTGATCATTTAACAAATTATTAAGCTGCATCCACAGATTAAAGTTTTTTGTAATCCTGAATTCTGCCCCTGCATTCAGGTCAAAGGCATTATCTCCTCTAAAGCTGTCCCCGTTCTTGGCCTTAAATCTGGGCTTGGTCCATGTCCACAATTCACTATACAGGAACAGGTCTTTCAGCAACTGCCACCGGATGGCGGCATTCAGTTCTATAGGAATTAACCCATAGGCGTCTTTTTCCTGCTCAAGATTGAAATAATTATTTAATGTGACGCCCGCCGTTGCGCTGAACTGCTCGCCAATGGTATACCCTATTTCGCTGTGCAATTGCAGGTCATTCATCTTGGGTTCGTACAGTACATTGAAAGTATTACCGTATAGCGTGTCATTTACAAACAACGGCATGTTATGATAGGTTACTATACCCAGTTTGGCAGAATATGTGAAATGGTCGCCCAAGGATCCTTTTATTCCCCCATACAGGTCGATCGCCCGGGTATTCACAAGTGAATCTGGTTGCGCCAGCCAGGGATTAATGGATGCAAACCGCTGGTAAGATCCTTTGTTGTAATATCCTACCCAGCCCAATTGCAGGGTGAATTTTTTGTCGTTGGTGGTAATGTCGGCCATAATGTTGGGCAACATGTGGAATTTCTTCTGGTCCCACGATGGCAGTATACCAGCATGCAAATACAGGTTATTCGTCTTGAATGCTACGGCAGTAGCCACCTGGTACAGGTTATTCTGGATCGATTTTTTATCGCTTTTGTCGCCATACTTATAATTGGTGAGGTCGGCCGTTGCGCCCAGGTTAAATGAGAATTTTTCCCCAAATGTCTTTTCCAATGGCAGGCTCACCACCGTATTGGTCTCACTTCCTTTTGGATCATGATTGTCGCCAAAACCACTCACCCGGATACTGGGATGGTAATTGAGCCCAAACTCTGTTGGACTAATATTCCTGAAATCAACTTTTGCTTCAATGGTCTGAAACCGTTGCTTCAGGTCGTCTTTACTGAATTTTAAGGTATCGGGTCTATATCCGTATAAATAATAATCGTCGCTGCGGAAACCTAAACTACCGTTCCATTCCAGGTTCTTACTGGTTTTATAAGTGGCTGCTGCACCAACACTGGTCTGGCTGTTCTTCTGAAATTCCAACTCGCCCTTCGACGTGTAGTGATTGGCGAAAATATTAAAGAAGGTTCGCTGACCATCGCCAAAGCTAAACCCAGCTTTTACAAATGGCTGATGAACGTTACCAATACCCGCTTTTATATAATTACTGTATTGCCAGGCGTTCATGGAGTCAACTTTCAGCGCCACGGGGTGCACGCCTGCTGGTTGATAGGTAAAAAATAAGTTTTGCGCTGGTATATTATAAGTAAGCCTGGGCCTGGTTGTATCAACGGCCGGCTCGGTGGCATTGAAATTAATTTTTGCTGCTTCCCGTAATACCGGTTTGAAAGTAGAGGTTACATCAATGGTTTTTCCTTTGTTGGGCTCCTGTGCCTGTACCATGGTGGCACCTAATAAGCAACCACTGAAAAGGAAAAGAGTTATACTTGATTTATTCATCTGATAACTGTGTTCTTTATGAATGTTGAGATCGTGAATCGGAAAACTTCAATTTAATAATGTCGAATATCGAATGTCCAATGTAGAATGTCGAAATGAAATGCAGAAATCATAATAGAGGGAACTGCACTTACTTCAACATTCGATGTTCTTCGGTTCAATATTCGATATTCTACCCTCCTACCTTACTATTCTTCCTCTCCTCCTCTTGTGTTTGTTTTAACTTCCTGTCCGCTTCCTGGCGCAGGTCTTCCAGCTTGGCATTGTCTACAATGCTTTGGAAAGTGGCTTTGGCATTGAAATAATCCTTTTGCTTCAGGTATATATCACCCAATAATAAATAGGCCCTGGTAACCCAGTTTTCGTACGAACCTGATTTATTCACCACTTCAAAAGCTGCTTTTTCTGCATCGCTCATGCGGTCCTGCACAAAGAAGCAACGGGCAATTTCATAACGGGCTTCTGCGCCGTAGGCCGATTTATTCAATGAAACTACCTGCCTGTAATAACTGATGGCCTGGTCGCACTGGTTGGCCGTTTGGAAAGATTTGGCAATAGCCATATTGGCTATCACTTTATCATCGGAACCAATCCCTTTTTGATTCAACAGGTCTTTGGCATTGGTAACCGCATCGCTCCATTTTTGTAACTGGAACTGGCTTCGCAGCAACCCGCGCATAGCCTCCAGTTTATTTTCCTGTGAGCTGGCAAACTCTTTCAGTTTGATGAAGTACTTTTCCGACTTCTCATAATTTTTCAGCTCAAAGAAGTTCAACCGCGCGGCATTCAGCAATGCTTTCTCACCAAATTTATTAGGCACCAGGTCACTCAGCTTCTCATATCCTTCGGCCGCTTTTGCCCAGTCTTTCTGGTTATAAAAAATTTCACTTTTATAGTACAACGCTTCGAGCGAAAATTTGCCATCAGGAAAACGGGTAAGATATTCCTCAAATTTTTTAGCTGCTACGGGGAAATTCCCATTATTGAATTGTACTTCGGCCTGCTGGTACATCAGCTCATCTTCCTGGTTGCTGGTAATTTCCTTACCCATTGACCGGGCAAAGGCTACGTACTCGCTGGTTTTACCTTGCTCAACATATATAATACGCGCATTTTCCAATGCGGCCTCTGCTTCTGTTGAATTAGGGAATTGTTGCAGAACGGCGGTGTATTGTTTCAGCGCTTCATTGTCATTATTCAGATTGTAATAGGCGATACCCATTTTAAGATACGCCTTGGGCTTAAGTGATGAAACCGGATCGTTGATCACATTCTTCAAATAAGGAATGGCTTCGCGAAATTGCTCGCTGGCAATATAGGTCATGGCCACTTCCATATTGGCATCGGCCGATAAATCAGATTGCGGGTAGCGGCGTGAAATGCTGGCAAGCAAACTGATCTTCTCTTTGTCATTGCTTACCCCGGTGATCATGGCCTTTTGAAAGGTAGCATAGTCGCCTGCCGCCCAGGAATAGCCGATCACTTTATCGTACATCGCCATCGCTTTCTTAAAATCGCGGTTCATATAGTAGCAGTCGGCGCTCCGCACATAGGCGTCCTGCTCAAGCGGGGTGGCGTTGATCTTGGGGTTGGTAACCACCTTCTCAAAAAATCCCAGCGCCTGGTTATAATTTTCTCTTTTCAAAAAACAATAGCCAAGGCTGTATTGGGCATTAACAGGATTTATTTCTATATATGAAACCGGCCGTTTCAGGTATTCAAAAAAATACCGGATGGCATCATCCACTTTATTTAACCGGTAAGCGATCTCCCCTTTCCAAAAGTTTATCTGCGGTAGAACCGAGGTATTATTTGCATCAGACTCTGCTTTGTTCAGCAGGTCATTGGCGGTTACCAGCATACCATCGTTAATTAATTCGGTAGCCCGGCCATATAATACCACCGGGTATAACCGCCTGGCATTGGGAGAGGGCGTTTTTACACTTTCCAACAAGGCCAATGCGTCTTTATAGTTGTTGGTGCTGGCCAGCATATTCACCAGCAGTTCCTTTGCTTCGTTGTTGTATTCAGATTGCGGATATTTATTTAAAAATTCCTGCAATTCCGACAGGGCTACGTCCTGGTAACCGAGTTCGTATGAGAGTTTGGCGTAATTATATTGTGAAACTTCCTGCTGTTTCTGATTGCTGCTGTTGCGGGCGCACATTAAGAAGGCATTGCGCGCATTCGCTTTTTGACCCGTTCTTAAATAGGAATCACCCAGCAGGTACATGGCGTTCTGGGCCAGCGAATCTTCTTTACCACTTATTTGTTTAAACCCTTCAATCGCTTTATTCCAGTTTTTACCTTCATAATAACAATACGACAATTCATAAATATCCTCGCGCTTTACGCTATCGGCTTTGCTAACATATGTTTCCAGGTAAGGCAGGGCTTTGCTGAATTGCTTTTTTTCGAAATAGGCATGCCCAACCATCTGGCGCATCTGCGCATCATAATACAGGTTGCCTCTTTTCAGTTTTGCTTCGGCATATTCCAGCGCCTTTTCTTTTTGGTTGAGTGAATATTGAATACCAGCTATATAAAAAGGCACTACTTTGCCATAGTTGGGGTGATCTTCCACAACGGCGAAAGCATCCAACGCCTCTTTGTATTTCTTTTCGTAGAAACAAATAAAACCGTAGTAGTAATTGGCATCGGCATAATTGGGGTCACTCTTCATTTGCCGGATGGCATCGAACATCGGTTTGGCCTTATCGAATTGCTTTAAGGTAAAGTATACATAACCAAGATGGAATTTCATATCGGCTATTTCGCGATTGCTCAGGTTGCCGATCTTAACGGTTTCGTATAAAGAGGCCGCCTGGGCCAGGTCGTCCTTACGGAAATAATATTCTGCCAAATGAAAGCTCATCATTTGCACCCGGGGCGCATTGTCTTCCAGTTCAATAAAAGAACGCGCCTTTAACACCGCCCCTGCTTCATTTTGCTTAAGCGCGCAAACAGTAGAGTAATACTTTACTTCCTGGTAATTAATGGCCTGGTTGCTGCGGTCAATAGCCGTTTGCTGTAATTGCAGGTCTTTCAATAAAGGATATGCCAGACTGTATTGTTCCCGTTGATAGAATTCTTTGGCTTGTTTGAATGTTGCCTGAGGGTCGGTTATTACACGGGTTTGCTGAGCATAGGAAAAATGAAAAAGACCTAAAAGGGTTATGAAGGCTGTCGTATATTTCATTCCAGTGTCCTTAAGGTGATAGGTAAAACGAGGTAAAGATTCTAAATATTTTACCTTAAACCAATTATCGTTCCAAACAGATGTGGATAAGTGGCAGGATTAACAAATCTTTTTAATACTAAATGTGAAAAAGCAAATACCCGTATTTTTGACCCACCTAAAAACGAACTCATGAAAAGACTACTGAGCACCGCTTGTTCTGAAACCTCCTTTAACATCGCCGTATTGGTGATACGGGTTACTTTTGGATCAATGCTCCTGATCAATCATGGAATTGATAAACTAAAGCATTTTGCCGAGAAACAAAACAGCTTCCCCGACCCGTTACACATGGGTCATATGCCATCGCTGATGCTGGCGCTGTTCGCAGAAGTGTTTTGCACCGTCTTTATAGTTCTTGGACTATTTACCCGCATCATGGCCATCCCGGTTGTGATCACCTTTGCGGTAATTGTTTTCCTGGTTAACAAAGGATATGCAGGGAACGCGGAAATGGGCGTTCTTTTCCTCGCCGGCTTTTTTAGCATATTGTTGATGGGCCCCGGGAAGTACAGTATCGATGGGGCCATGGGGAAATAATTTCAATATTGAATATTAAATAATGAACCGATGAATGATGAAGGGAAGCCCCTTTCATCATTCATTATTTAATATTCGACATTCAATATTTAGATATCATGTTCATATCCGAAACACAGATCCGTGTTCGTTATGCCGAGACCGACCAGATGAATGTAGTATACTATGGTAATTATGCCCAGTATTTCGAAGTAGGTCGCGCTGAATCTATTCGCCATTTAGGATTTACCTATAAAGACATGGAGGCGATGGGCGTTATTATGCCCGTTGTTGAAATGCATTGCAAATACTTACGTACAGCGCATTACGACGATCTGCTAACCATCAAAACAACCCTGAAAGAATTACCCGCCGATCATAAGATCGAATTTCACCACGAAGTATTTAACGAAAACAAAAAACTGTTAACGGTTGGCCGCGTGGTATTATATTTTGTTACCGCCAATGGAATGCAGAAGACCACTATGCCTGTTGAGTTGTATGAAAAATTAAAACCATTCTTTAGTTTGTAGTTTGTAGCTTGTGGTTTGTCGTTAAGGCTCAAAATTGCTTAGAAACTCCGAATATCAGGTACAACCACAAACAACAAACCTCAAACCACAAACATTTTCCTACTTCAACAAATCCAACACTCTATACATTTTCTTAACTATTTCCCCGGCTGAACCTTCGTAATTGTTTACGATAATTGAAAAAACGTATTGTTTGCCATCTTTTGCTGTATGATAGCCTGCAAACGCACGCGCACCACCAATGGAACCGCTTTTCATTTTCATGCCATTGTATTCGGGCATGGCATTATAAAATGCATTGAACCAGGGACGCGTTCTGGCGTATTGCAACACTTTTACTTCCGCATGGGCGGTTACCCGGTTTTGCGGCGATAAACCACTGCCATCAAGTATATTGATGGCGCCTTTGTCAATGCCCCGCTCACTCCAGAAATTGCGTACCAGTTCAACACCTTTCTCCGTGGTGCCCCGGCCGGTCTTTTCATAAGCCAATGTTTTTATCAGGGCCTCTCCATACAGGTTAATGCTTTTGCGGAGGAACCAGTAATTAATGCTATCTATTGACGGCGACAAAAGCGTAATAATTGTTTTTTGCATTTCGGGCCAGCTATCATTATCAGCCATTGCCCGCGAAAAGAGCTTAAACCTGCCATTGAACGAAATTTCTTGTTTATTGAGGGCCTTTTCAAGCTTATAACAAAACAACATGGGAGCATTGGGAACAGCGCCGGATATTACATATGGTTGGCTGCCTAATGGTATAGTACCCTGGGTAAATCCGTCGCGTGCATAAGGAGATAGATAAATATAGGCATTATCGCCACTTCCCTTTTTTCCCGTTGTAATGTGGTTGATGAGATCATGCACGGTAGTTCCCTGGGGTGTAATTTTTACTATATCAGTTGTATCGCCTTCCTTTTTTCCCGCCTGCAGATGCAGGTCATACTGGTTTTCGTGCCAGTTGATGGCCCAGCAACCTGCGCCGTAATAATTGCCAATGTCGTCCCAGATCCAGCCGCCGGGTATCGGTTGAATGGAAAATGCCCCTTCATTCACCAGTACATCGCCGGAAATTTTTTTAATGTTATTTTTCTGAAGCGCCGTCATTATCTTCTCCAGCACAACCTCTTCTTTGGTATCGCCCCACCGCCAGCTACCCAACGTAGGATCTCCATACCCGTTAAGATGTAAGTTGCCATTTAATATCCCATGCTCAATATGCCCATCATATCCCAGCACGGTTTTATATCGATAGGCGCTTCCTAGTAACTCAAAGGAAGCAGCACTGGTAAACAATTTTTGCGTACTGGCAGCAGCCAGCCCAATATGCGCATTGTGTTCATACACCGTTTTACCGGTTTGTGCATCGGCCACATATAAACTAATAATGCCATGCCGTACCTGGTCATCTGCTTCAAACTGCCTGATGGCACTGGACAGTTTGGTTGTTATAGTTTGCGCGCTGGAGGTTTGTACATGTATAATCAGTAAGCAAATGAGTAGTTTATTCATGGGTTACAAGTTACAGGTTTCAGGTTACAGGGAAAACAGCACACTGATTTTTGGTCTCAACTTTAAATTCTTGGTTTCCGTATTCTGTATTCGCCTTAGGCTTACAGCTTGCGGCTTGCAGCTTGTAGCTGTATTTTAACTTACATTTGTTCTAATGGAAAAAATTATCGCCTCCATAATAACCATTGGTGACGAATTGTTGATAGGCCAGGTAATTGATACCAACAGCGCCTTCATTTCGCAGGAACTGAACAAAATTGGTGTATGGGTTAAAAGAAGAGTGGCCGTAGGGGATAGCAGGGAAGAGATCATTCGCGCCCTGAATGAAGAAAGCCGAGATACCAATATTATTATTATAACCGGTGGGTTGGGACCAACTGCCGACGACATCACCAAACCGGTACTGTGCGAGTATTTCGGCGGTAAACTGGTAATGAATGAAGAAGTGCGCAAACACCTGGTATATCTTTTTGAACAAGTGTTTCGCCGGCCGCTTATTGAACGCAACCTGAAGCAGGCTGAATTGCCTGAAGTATGCACCGTATTGCCCAACGCCCGGGGTACAGCGCCGGGTATGTGGTTTGAAAAAGATGGAAAGGTATTTGTTTCGTTACCCGGTGTGCCGCATGAAATGAAAGGTTTGATCACCAACGAAGTACTGCCCCGCTTACAAAAAACATTCTCTATGCCTTTTATTGCGCATAGGACCTTGCTTACTGCAGGCATTGGCGAATCGTTCATTGCAGAAACCATTAAGCATTGGGAAGAAAAGCTGCCCGAACATCTGAAACTGGCCTATTTACCCAATTATGGCATGGTACGGTTGCGCATCACCGGGTGGAGCACCGATAAAGCGAAACTGGAAAATGAGCTGAATACCGAATTTGCCCAATTGAAAATACTGGTACAGGAATGGCTGGTTACCGATGAAGACCATACTTTACCCATGGCGCTGAGTAAATTGTTGCGGTTGAAGAACAAAACAATGACTACGGCAGAAAGCTGTACGGGTGGGTACATTGCACACCTTATTACAGCTATTCCGGGCGCCAGCAACATATATAAAGGCAGCATTATAAGTTACGATAACGAAATAAAGATCAAAGAACTAAAAGTATCGCCGGCCACCTTGCAAAAAGCAGGGGCAGTAAGTGAAGAAGTGGTAAAGGAAATGGCGGCCGCCGTGCTGATGAAAATGAACACCGATTATGCCCTGGCAGTTTCGGGCATTATGGGCCCTGATGGCGGTTCGCCCGAAAAACCGGTGGGTACGGTATGGGTAGCGGCCGGTGACCGGAATAAACTGGTTACCCAAAAATTTCAGTTCCGGTTCGACCGGGATAGAAATATTGAAATGACGGCTACCCAGGCATTGAATCTTTTACGGAAATTTATAGTTGAACATGCATAAAGCAAACGATTGTTAGTAAATCACTATCTTCGCGACGGAGAGAAATTTGTTTTGAGCCGGGTTGAAGGATGTTGCATTGTGCATATTAATTAATAAGTTCGCGGCTTCAGTTGTTAATCCGGCCTTGTTCGAAGAAAAACAGAAAGCGTAATCGTAAACCATTCCCGCCATGGCGGGATATAAAATCTGCAATTGCATATGGCTTTAGTTGACCTGGTGATGCCTAAAATGGGTGAAAGTATTATGGAAGCCACTATTTTAAAGTGGTACAAACATCCCGGAGAAACAGTGAAGATGGATGAGGCGGTACTTGAAATTGCCACTGATAAAGTGGATAGTGAAGTGCCCTCTATTGCTGAAGGTGTGATAGAGGAAACCTTCTTTAATGTGAATGATGTTGTGCCGGTAGGTACGGTGATAGCCCGCATCCGGTCAAATGCTGCAGAACCTGCAACCAGTAAAACACCGGTGGTAACAAGTCCGGCAGTTGAAATAGCCGAAAACCGGCCTTTCTCGAATGGTATAGACCATAAGGTTACCAGCGAGTCGTTTACACATGCCGGATTACAAAATGGGTCTCGCTTTTATTCCCCATTGGTATTGAATATCGCCTCCAGCGAAGGGGTTAGCCTCAGCGAACTGGAAAACATTGCCGGCACCGGTAATGAAGGCCGGGTTACCAAAAAAGATATTCTGCAATACGTAGCCAATAAAAAAGCCGGCATAACCACGGCTGTTCCGGTTCAAAAAACGCAGGAAACAACGCCTACCATTTTACCCCAGGTTCAACAAATTCAGGAACCTGAGCGTCACCAGATACAAACGTACAGCGGCAATGTTGAGATCATTGAAATGGACCGCATGCGCAAACTGATTGCCGATCATATGGTGCGCAGTAAACAAACCAGTGCGCATGTTACCAGCTTTACCGAGACTGATGTTACCAATATGGTTCAATGGCGCGACAAGGTTAAAAAAGAATTTGAAAAACAGAATGGCGAAAAACTCACTTTTACGCCTCTGTTTATTGAAGCTATTATCCGTTGCATAAAAAAATACCCCTGGTTAAACAGCAGCGTTGATGGCGATAAACTCATTGTAAAGAAAGATATCAATATAGGCATGGCCACTGCCCTGCCCTCAGGCAACCTGATCGTTCCGGTAATTCGCAATGCCGATCAGTTAAACCTTACAGGTTTAACCCGCCAGGTTAACTCCCTGTCGCATGCAGCGCGCAACAACCGCTTACGGCCCGATGATACCCAGGGCGGCACCTTTACCTTAACCAATGTAGGTACATTCGGCAGCCTCATGGGCACACCGATCATCAATCAACCGCAGGTGGCCATTCTGGCAACGGGTGTTATCAAGAAAAGACCTGTGGTGATAGAAACCGAGCAGGGTGATTTTATTGCCATTCGCCACATGATGTACCTGTCGTTATCGTACGACCACCGGATCATCGATGGGGCATTGGGTTCTACTTTCCTGAATGCCGTGGCCAAGGAACTGGAAAACTTTTCAATTGAAAGAACATTGTAACGATCGCTTGCAATTAGAAAATAACAATAGCCCCGACGGTACCGTCGGGGTTTATTTTTTAATTGATTTGCCACAACCCGCGAATAAGGCTTATACATACTAAGCAGCCAAAAACCTTCGTTAATTGTTAGATGGTTTAATTGGTTGATGGTTACAGCCACGAAACTCAGTGGTTAAGAATATGTTTTTATTCGGCTGACAATTAAACAATCAAGCCATCAAACCATCCAGCCATCGAATAACCTTTAACAGAAAATAATTAAACCATCCCTTCCGGGCCTCGCCTTTTTTTTGTAAATTGATAATAACGACAAACCTGATTGTTTTACCTGCGGAACTAAGTGCCAGGACAGGTTCTATTCTAAACTTAAAACGTAATCAAATGAAAACGCTTTCAGAAACATGGTTTGCCGAAGGCTATATTGATTTCGAGTTAAAGAAATATACGCTTCTCGCCTACCTTCAACAGGTATCCGGCTATTTCAATGAATCTAAATTGTATCCACAATTATCAGATGTCATCTTTCATTACAATAACCTGCAGGCATTAAAAGAAAACAAGAAATTCTTACAGGAACAATTCCCCAAAAAGTTGTCGGGCGTACAAATAGAAAAATTGCAGTTACTCTATGAGCAGATCATTGAAGATGATGAACTCATGCAGGAACTGGAAGACATCATTAATTTTTCGGCCGATAAATTAAAAACAACCATCAGCAACGGAACAGAGATCTATGAGTTTGTAGAAGATAAGCTGAATATATTTCCTGTTGGATTAGTGCCGCTCGACACGCATGAAGGCTATTTCTTTTTAAGTGAAGGCACTTACCGCAATACGCTGGTGTATCAATACCGGTTGAGCTTTTTTGAGAAGCATGATGAAAAATACCGGGCCATCAGAACGGAATATGTGAATGAATGGGAGCGCAACATGGTGAACACCTACGAAAATATTAAGGCAGAACTGTTGCGCAATAAGAAAGACCTGCCTAACCCGGCGGTGTATTCAATTGAAACGGAATTGTCGTTCCCTATTTCTGAAACGTTACTCCCTGTTGCAAAAAGGAGTTTAGTAAGATATATTTCTAAAGCCGCGTAAATAGTTTATGGTTTGTTGTTTATGGTTTGTGGTTCATTAATTTGGGATTGCCCTATAATTAGGAACACCCTGAAATTCAAAAATCGGGAACTCCAATTTAATGAACCTACTCAAAGCGCGGAGCAACCACAAACAACAAACCATAAACCATAAACTTACTTTATCGGAGCAACCACAAACAACAAACTATAAACCATAAACTAAAAACCCTTCTTTTCTTCTACTTCCGTTCCCCAATCAACTCCTTTCGAAGTGGCTGGTAAACCTTCGGCCATCCAACGTGGTGCAGGAGCGCCTTTTAAATAGTGATCAAAGAATTGCGACAACCGAATACTCAAATCTTTTCTGTTTCTTCTTTCAACCAGGTTATGATCTTCGCCGTTGTATTGCAACATCCATACTTTTTTGCCCAGCCGGCGTAAAGCGGTAAAGTATTCAATGCTCTGGTACCAGGGCACGGCGCCATCGGCATCGTTGTGCATGATCAGCAAGGGCGTATTTACTTTATCTGCTTTGAACAAGGGAGAGTTTTTAATAAACAGATCGGGTCGTTGCCATAAAGTATATCCAATGCGGCTCTGCGAGCGCTCGTACTGGAACTGGCGGTTCAATCCGGTTCCCCAGCGAATGCCTCCATAGGCGCTGGTCATATTCGACACCGGCGCACCGGCTTCTGCCGCAGCAAATATATTGGTGCGCGTGATCAGGTACGCCACCTGATAACCGCCCCAGCTTTGTCCCTGAATGGCCATTTTAGTAGAATCGACCCATGTTCTTTTGGTAAAATATTTCGCCGCAGACACGATAGAATTATAAGCGCTTTCACCGGGTTCTCCATTCTTATAATAAATGTTCGGAACAAACACCAGGTACCCATTACTTACAAACCAGGGTATGTTAATAACGGAAGCACTGGGCGCCGGTGAATGGTACACATTCAGTTCGTCGGCATCTCTTTCGTAGAAGTAAAAGATGATGGGATATTTTTTCTTCTCATCAAAATCTTCTGGCTTGTACAATAAGCCTTCCGATTGCTTACCATCAAACATCTTCCATTTTACCAGCTCTGCTGTTAGCCAATTGTAGTCTTTTTGCTGCGGGTTAGTTGTTGCCAAAACAGTTTGTGGCGCCATATCATCATTTTTCCATTCACTTACAACCAACGAGGGAGAGATATTAAAGCTCTCTTTTGTATATATCCATACATTGGCCATTTTTGCTTTTACAACCCGGAAGCCAATTTGAAAGGTGCCTGTATGAGAATATTTCGGGAAATGCCGGTACTTCATATCACAGATCGCAAAGCCGCCATCTTTATTCACCGTATTCAACATTCTAAAGACAAGGTTTTGCGTATCGGTGATATACCTTTCATCTCTATCAGTCTGCATATACCGGTAAACAGTTTTATGCGCCCGGCCATATCCATTGGTGAGGCAGTGCGGCGCCGATTTTCCTTCAGGATCGCATTGCCATACATCATACTTGTCATACACATACACATACTTGTCATTGTCATGCCATTTCATTACCCCATGCGGCGGCGGATCATCGGGATGATCATCGTCTTCCTGGTACAATGGTACTTTAATGCTTTTAGTGATATTGGTTATGGCGCCTGTGCCTACTGTATAGGTGAAGTAATTTTTTTCTTTCTGATCGTACCAGATCACATATTTGCCTTTCGGTGAAATAGTTGATATACCGCGTCGCTTTTCTCTTATGAGTTTGCGGCTCCCGTCGGCAGTAGAAATGATCCAGTTATTATATTTCGCAAAGCCCAACCACTGGCTTTCTATGCGGCTTCCCCGGGTGGAGGCCGCCAATACATAACCGGCATTCCCTTCATCGGCCAGGTAAATTGTTTCCGCATCTTCTGAGCCTAATTGAACCACTTTATTATCATCACCGTTCAATACGCACCTATAGCTTCTTTGCAATTCATTATTCAGTTGCACCAACTGTTGTGGCTGCAGGTAATCATCGTTATAATGCCAGATATCCAACCGCGCTGTTTCAAAATCAACCAGCGTGGTATCTTTTGGTTTGCGTACCGGCATTAACCCAAAAAACAATTTGGTACCGTCTTTACTAAACTCAGGCACAGATGCGTCGCTTACGGTAAACCCTTTAGCCACCCCGCTTGTACTTCTATCAACACGCAAACGAGCGCTGTCCATACCCGTACGGAAATAATATAATTTATAGAATTTCTGCAAGGCTTTGGCAGCGCTATCGCGTTCCGCAATAAACGCCAGTTGCGCTCCGGCTTCATCTAACGCAAAGCTCTTTGCTTCATTGAAGCCACGCAAAACAGTATCCGTTTTTCCGGCAGCCGGGTTGAACCAAAGAATAGCCCCTTTCAACAACGTATCGGCATTACTGCGGGTTGTTTCAATAATGAATGCATTTCCGGGCTTGCTGAAATAATAATCGCTCACCAACGCGAATTTCTTTTCTTCCCCGGTATATAAATTCCGAAGTATTAATTCAGTGCCTTCTTCCACCGGGTCGCCCGATTTTGGTTTACTGTCTTTCTTTGCTGATCTTAAAGCTGCCAGGCCCTTGGTTTTTGCTTCATTGGCCTTGTTGCGAAGGCTATCGGCTACCCGCACCAGGCTGTCGGCCATATGTAACAAACTATTTAACTGGGCCAGAGAATCCTGCTTAGGTACAACGGGCGGCGCCGGTAGTGATTTCTCGCGCAGGTAAGCCATCCATTGACCGGTTCCTTTGTCGGGCGTTTTATATGACTTTACCCGGGGAATGCGCAGCACACTGTCTTTACCCATTTCTACAATGGCCAGACTGTCCTTAGGCATGTCATCGGCCTTCTTCTTCTTAATTTTTGCTTCGCGGGTGGCGGCAAAAAGGGGCCTGATCTTACATATAACAAACCGGCTGTCTTCGGTGATAGTAGCGCCGTACCCACGGGGTATTTCTTTTTTGTAAGCGTTATCGGTTGCCTGAATTACTAAAGTAGCATCCCCTTCCTGGGGCGTGATGGTATATACCACCCATTTGCCATTGGCACTGATATAACGTTCATTGATACTTTGCCACCCATCGTATACAGAATGTGTAAGTGGCTTTTTTTGCGCTAATACATACAGGCCTGCCAGCAGGAGCAGGAAAATACAGAATAATTTTCTCATTGTTCGGGAATCGGTTGAAAGCTAAAATTAATACAACCAATGGTTTTACTCTAAATATCATCCTGCCGTTAAACCGTTTATAGATATTTGAGGGCTTGTTTGTACACAGTTATTGGCAAAAAATGCACATTTACAGGTCGAAAATCACGCAATCGGCCAGGAACGATTCGCTTTTGTCGTATTATGATTTTTTCCTTCCCCTGTATACCAGCCAGGTTTGCAAAAAGACCGATAACACAATTAATAATAAACCGATATAAAATGAGCCGGACAGCAGTTTGTCTTCCCGGTATATGATAAAGGCCAGCGCTATGCCATATAAAGGTTCCAGATTATATGTAAGATTAACAGTAAAGGCGGAGATCTTTTTCAGGGCATTCATTGATAAATTAAACGCCCAAACGGTACAAAACCAGCTTAGCACCAACAGCCAGCCCGCATCTGTTATTGTAGGAAGTATATGATCGGCAGGAACAAAATACAGGTAGAATGGCAACAACAAGGTTAAAAACAGAAAGCCGCCGCTCAACTGGTACAAGGTTACCGTTTCGGGTTTATGCTCCTGCACCAGCAACCTGTTAAATACCGGGAACAAACTGGCGAGCAATGCGGAAATGATCCCGAAAATAATTCCTGTTTTAAAATGGGGATCAAAATGAAAAATCAGGTAGATGCCGGCGATCACGAGCAAACCCAGCAGCAATTCATTTTTATTAAATGGTTTACGGGTAATGAGGGGTTCAAGAATAGCAGTAAAAAAACCAACCGCCGAAAAACAAACCAGGGCCACCGATACATTCGCATATTTTATACTGGCATAAAATGTAACCCAATGTAAGGCCACAATAGCGCCCACTGCTATAATACGTGCAATGCCTGCCCCCCTTCGACTGCGCTCAGGACAAGTGCGATGCAGTTTGCGTTGGAATAGATAAAGCACCCACAATGTAATCACCGTGATCAACAGCCGGTACCAAACCAGCAAAGCTTCGTTCAGGGTGATCAATTTGCCTAGAATTCCGGTGAACCCGGCCAGGAAAACGGCTATATGTAGTTGTAGAAATGCTTTACGCATGGGGATAAGATTGCTTGATGGTTTGATTGTTTGATGGCTGATCGTTGAACGATTAGCTTTACGAGTATGTGCAGTTACTCCAAATTACCGGAGGTTGCAGCCATTTAGCCATCAAACCATCGAGCAATTAAACTGGAAGGGCTAACCTTTTTGGTCAGCCCCTCTGATAATCCTTTCAGTATTATTTTGTTTTCGCTAATACTTTTTCCCCGGGCTGGGTTACGGTATAAGATGCGGTGCCGGTATTTTTAACCCGGTTGTGGTAGTCTTTGAAAAGACTAAGCCAACGCAATTTCAGCACACCCCAGATCCCTTCTTTTACAATGCCTTTGTGCATTTTTGATACGCCGAACTTGCGGTCTTCAAAAATAATAGGCACTTCTTTTATTTTAAAACCCAGCTTCCAGGAAGCGAATTTCATTTCAATCTGGAATGCATATCCCAGGAACCGTATTTGATCGAGGTTGATGGCTTCCAGCACTTCACGCGAATAACATACAAAGCCGGCAGTAGTATCCCTTACGGGCATCCAGGTGATCAGCCGGGTATATAACGACCCGCCTTTTGAAAGCAGGATCCTGTTCCTGGGCCAGTTGATGGTTCCGCCACCTTTCACGTACCGCGATCCCACGGCCAAATCGGCGCCGCCGGCAGCGCAGGCTTCGTACAGGCGTTGCAGGTCTTTGGGGTTATGCGAAAAGTCGGCATCCATTTCAAAAATGTACTGGTAGCCTCTTTTCAAAGCCCATTTAAACCCATGAATATAAGCGGTACCAAGGCCTAATTTGCCTTTGCGTTCTTCGAGGAATAATTTTCCGGCATATTTCATTTGCCGGTCTTTTACCAGTGCGGCTGTGTTATCGGGTGAGCCGTCATCAATTACAAGAATGTGAAAATTATCGTATTGAGCAAAGATGACATCAATCAGATGACCGATATTTTCCCGTTCATTGTAAGTTGGTATAATAACGATGTTTTCCAAACAAATCAATTGATATTGGAGTACGAAAATACAATAATTCAAATTGTGCAATTATATAAATTACACATTTGCATTTATTTATCCCTTCTTTAACAGGGTTCTGTTAAAAATTTCGGTCAGTTTTACCTTGGTGTGCATAGGAAAATCTCCTTTCATCATCCAATCATAATACTGAGGCTCAGCCCTTAGCACTTCTGCTACCGAACGGCCTTTATGCTTGCCGAAATTAAATACTTCTACCCCGTTTTCCATGATCATCCGCCGGGCAAAATCAACAATGCTATCGTCCCCTATGCAGGTGATGATTGAATCCACGCTGGTTCCCAACTGGGGATATTTCTCTATTTGTGCCTGTAAGATCTCCCAGGTGGCTACAGCATCCACTTCAGCCCCATGCGCTCCTTCCAGATTTTTATTGCAATAAAATTTATATGCCGCGCTTAACGTCCGTTGTTCCATCATATGGAATATTTTCTGCACGTCTACCAGCCTGCGGTTGTTAAAATCAAACTCAAGTCCTACCCGCAAAAACTCCTCTGCGAGCAAGGGAATATCAAACCGGTTTGAATTATAACCGGCGAGGTCGCAATTGTCGAGAAATTGCTTGATCTCATTGGCTACCTGTTTAAAAGTAGGCGCATCCTTCACCATTTCATTGGTTATTCCATGTAAATCGCGTGAGATGGCCGAGATCGGTATTTCGGGATTGAGCAGCTTACGTTTAATTTGGCGGGTGCCATCGGTCTGAACTTTTACAATAGCTATTTCAACGATACGATCTGAGCCCAGGTTAATCCCGGTAGTTTCAAGATCAATGATTGCCAGCGGCTTCTTTAACTGCAACATTCAGCTTTGATGATTGATAATGGTTATATAAAATTAGGCGTATAGGTCAAAAGTTACAAATTGAACAATCTTCTCCTTTTCAGGAATGCAGGCGGCTACTTGTGTCATATGGAGCATAGGAGAAACTGGTTATTTATTAGGTCTATAATGGGTTATAATAACTGTTGTGCTGAAATAAACATGTTAAACGGGTATCAAGTTTAATGCCATTCAAGATTATTTTTCAGCAACCGATAAATATGGCCGGCGAACAATATAATACTATTTATTATTCCTTGTTACCGCCGTGCAAAAGTAAGTATATTGGGATAATGGTTGGTTTTACCTTTTGGTAACCCATGTACCAAAATCGCGATATACCCATCTACGAATAGCTATAAAATGTAATTCAATGAACCGATTTGCGGCTAAATGTATTTAAGGTGGAACGATTACCAAAAACTTTTTATGAACGCCGAAATTATTTTTGCTCACATGCTTGCACATGCCGGGGATTATTTGTTATTTTGGTGGTCTGATCTTTACTATCCAATCCGAAGAATTTTCCTCCCCCCTAAAGTCCGTTAACCTTTGAATGACCTGATGATCGTTCTACCCTTGTTTTTCATCAGGCAATTGTAAACTTTAATAAATATCACAAAAATGAAACGGACTATCGTTATCCTGGCTTTGGTTATTATGGCCAGCGCAGCTTTTACCTCATGTGCAGCTTCAAGAGGCGCCAAAGGTGGATGTAAGGGAACACAAGGGTACATTGGTTATGGCAGCCGCTAAATTATTTCAACCCTGATATTATGTAACAGGTTACCTACTTTGGTAACCTTTTTTCTTTTGTGACATAGGAGCCGGGGGCGAGAATCGTCAATCGTGAAACGGCAAACGGTAAACGTGAATGGGAATAGTCAATGGTCTTGTCCCAACTTTAGTCGGAATTAGCAAATTATCACATTGTTCTTCACCCCTTTAGGGGGAGGCCAAAAAAGAAACCCCACCTGTTTTATCAAGTGGGGCTTCAATTTCTTATGGCTTATCAAAAAGAGCCATCCGCCAGCTGGCGGACGGGCCTCTAACGATTGCTTGCCATATGAAAAAAACTTATTTCTTAATAGTAGTGTCTGCTTTTTTTGTTGTATCAGCAGCAGCAGCTGTTGTATCAACAGTAGGAGCAGGAGCAGGAGTATCTACTGTAGCAGCAGCAGCTGTATCAGCAGCAGTTTTATCTGCATCGGCGCTTCCGCCATCATTACAAGCTACGAAAGAACCAATAGCTAAAACTAACAACAGTTTTTTCATTGTACCGTTTTTTTGTTTGTTAACAAATGAATTTGAAGTTTAATACAGAAATTGGAAAAAGGTAACCCCGGTCACCTTAAAATTTTTTATTTTTTTTGAAAAAAAGTTCAACCTTGCCCTAACCAGGGCATTTTCAGCCCTTTTTGGCGATCAATTTCATGGGTTAGGTTGAATTTTGCCACTGGTTGGGTTACTTCTACTTAAATTGAGTATTAATTAATGGTTCAAAGCGTGAAAACAGATTCTACCGACGAAAAAGCATTGTTAAAAGGACTGGCACTAAACGACCGGAAATCCGTTGAAACCATTTATAAATTATTTTATAATATGGTTCAAACGTTGATAATCAACAACAACGGGTCTACGGACGACGCACGGGACATTTTCCAGGAAACTGTAATTGTGTTGTATGAAAAAGCGAAATCAGGCTCCTTCGAGTTAAACTGTCAGCTTAAAACCTATGTTTACTCGGTTAGCCGGCGATTGTGGCTTAAAAAACTGCAACAACAGCAAAAATTCCTTCCGGCCGTAAACGGGTTGGAGGACACGGTTCCGGTAGATGAAGAAGTGGAAGGCCACAGCCAACGCAATTCAGAGTTCCAGATGATGGAAAAGGCTTTATTGCATTTGGGTGAACCCTGCAGAAGTTTGATAGAGGCCTTTTATCTGCAGAAAAGAAGTATGACAGACATTGCCGGCCATTTTGGATATACAAACGCTGATAACGCCAAAAATCAGAAATACAAATGTCTGATGAGGCTTCGGAAACTTTTCTTTGCCGAATTTAAAAACAACAACGTGTGATGCAAGATTTACAATTATTAGATGCTATTGAACGGTTTCTCCGCGGTGAAATGACTCCCGAAGAAATGGCTTCATTTGAGCAGCTGCGAAAAAGTAATCCTGAGGTGGATGAAAAAGTAGTAGAACACACCATGTTTTTACACCAGATAGACCAGTTTAGTGAATGGAAGAACTTTAAATCCTCCCTGAACGACGTACATAATCAATTGCTGAAATCGGGCGATATTACCGAAGAAGCACCAAAGGCTACCGTCATCCAGATTTTCAGGAAATACAAACGGGTAATGGCAGTTGCCGCCTCTATCGCCGGTATCACTACCCTCCTTATAGCCGGTATGGCCACTTACTACTCTCAAAAGAAAACCGCTTCAGACCTGCAAAGATTAAGAGGAGAATACAAACAGGAGATCGCTAAAAAAACCAACGAAGTTTATAATAAAGTGCAGGCCCGTATTACCAAGGGCCCCGAAAATACGCCTGTTAAATTTGGCGGTACCGGTTTCCTGGTCGATGGCAAGGGCATTATTGTTACCAATGCGCATGTGGTAACCGGTTCCTCTACCGTTGTTGTTCAAAACAGCAGAGGACAGGAATTCAGATCACGTATCATTTACAGCAATCCCGAAACCGACCTGGCTTTTATAAAAATTGAAGATGCTGATTTCAGAAGCATCGGCCCCCTGCCCTATGGCATCCGTAAAAGTGGAACCGACCTGGGCGAACAATTGTTCACCATGGGTTACCCCCGCGAAGAAATTGTTTACAACGAAGGATACATGAGCGCCAAAACCGGTTATAATGGCGATACCCTGTCGTTCCAGATAGGTGTATCGGCAAATCCGGGTAACTCGGGCGGCCCCGTATTCAACAAAAACGGTGAAGTGATCGGCATTATCACTGCCCGTCAGAAAACCGCTGAAGGGGTAGTATTTGCCATCACCGCAAAAAATATCTTCCGCAGCCTTGAAGAAGTTAAAAAAGATTCTACCTATCAGAATATCCGCTTAACGCTTAACTCTTCCATCAAAGGTATGGAGCGGGTACAGCAGATCAAGAAAATTGAGGAAGGTGTGTTTATGGTAAAAGTTTATTAAGAGCTGCAAGCTTCAAGCCGCAAGCTGCAAGCAGAAAACATATAAACTAAAGCCCCGATGGTATTACCGCCGGGGCTTTTTTATTGGTGGGACTTCTATTTATTGATTGCGCGATGGCTTACAGCTTATGGCGTATGGCTTACCGCTGACAGCCTGCCTTCCTTATTTCCACAACTTAGCCGGATACTCACCCGCTTTAACCAGTTGCTCCAGGTTTGCTTTAACTTCCGGCGCATCTTCCTTATACGTTACGCCAAACCATTGTGCTGAAGTAGGGATCACTTTAATGGTGCCTTTTCCTTCATTGATGAATTTGTCGGCCACGATAGGAATGAAGAACTCAGATTTTATATTGGTGATATTATCTTTCAAAAACTCATTGAATAATTTCTCTGAATAAGAGAAAATAGAAGGTGAGAAACACCAGAAATTCATCGACACCTGTGAATCGATGGGTAATTCTTTTGGTTGCTGATTGTCGTCGGTGAGGATCTTTCCATCTATTTTGGCAATATTAATGCGCTCGGCAATAGAAACCAGGTTGCCATTACCATTGGCTACACAAACACCCCGGTTCACCGTTCCATTGTCGCTCAAGGTTTTCAATAACTCATAACCAATGATTGAATAGGTATTGTCATTCACATCTTTGGTAAGGAATTTATAGGCTTTCTCAAATGCATCGCGACCATAGAAATCATCGGCATTGATCACCGCAAATGGTTCATTGATATTATTTTTAGCACACAGTACAGCATGCGCAGTACCCCATGGTTTGGTACGGTCTGCCGGAACAGGGAACCCTTCGGTAAAAGATTTCAGGTCCTGGTATACATAATCGATCTCCACTTTTCCTTTTAACGAGGGTTCTACTATGGCTTTAAAATCGTCAGCAAACTCTTTACGGATAATAAATACCACTTTTTTAAATCCAGCGCGTATGGCATCATATATTGAATAGTCCATGATCGTTTCACCACCGGGGCCGAATGACTGAATTTGCTTCATACTACCATAGCGGGAAGCCATGCCTGCTGCCAAAATCAAAAGAGTTGGTTCCATTATTGTATTTTTAAAAATTGAGCCACGAAAATATAAAAATATGTGGTCATATTGGTCTTGATGAACAAAGTAAAAAATCAACCGGTCGACTTAACAAAAGCAGTGGTGCAGCCACTTACCAGCGATCTCTTACAACAAAAGAACGTTAGTTTGGATGTGTTGCGGCTCGATCTCATTCATCCCGTTATCTCGGGCAACAAGTGGTTCAAGCTAAAATATCATATCCGGGAAGCGCAACTGCAAAACAAAAAAGGCATTCTCACCTTTGGCGGCGCCTGGAGTAATCACCTGGTAGCTACCGCCCTGGCCTGCCATCAGGCCGGCCTGGCCAGCATTGGTATTATAAGAGGTGAACAACCGGCGAGGCTGTCTGATACCTTACAGGAAGTACAGCAGTACAACATGCAGCTTCAATTTGTTTCACGGGCAGCATATAGCAATGAAGCGGCTATTGGGGTTAACCGTGCCACGGTTTTCTTACAGGAGAAATACCCTGAATATTTTATTGTTCCGCAGGGCGGACAAAGCCACCTGGGTGTGCTGGGTGCTGCGGAGATCCTGCAACTCACACAAATAGAAAGTTATTCACATATTTCCTGCGCTGCGGGGACCGGCACCATGCTTGCAGGTTTAGTGCACGCCGCGTTACCGTATCAGCAGGTAATTGGAATTTGCAGCCTTAAACTGCCTTCCGGCGAAAATAATAGCCTGTGCACCTTTGTTAAGCCCTACGCAGCCAACCTAAAAGATTATACCCTTTTCTATGATTATCATTTTGGCGGTTATGCCCGAAAAACAGATGAGTTGATTCGTTTTATGAATACAATTTATCTACAACATGATCTGCCCACCGATTTCGTGTATACCGGCAAACTGTTTTTCGGGATACTGCAACTCGTTCAAATGGGTTATTTTCAACGAAACAGTCGCATTTTAGTAGTACATAGCGGCGGTTTACAAGGCAACCGGTCCTTACCCGCAGGAACATTAACATTCCTGTAAGTTGTAATATAAAACCGCTATCGCAAAACTATTATATTTGCGACGCCAAATCCTTTACCGACTAATTCAATACGGCGCATGCGCAAACTGGCAGCATTACTCATACTAACATGTACCTTATTTTTTACCAGCAGAGCGCAGGAAATTCTGCCTGATTTTACCGTCGTTACCAAGGGGAACCAGAAAGTTATCATTAGCTGGACCAACAACTACCCCGTTATAACACAAATAAGCGTACAACGCTCAAAAGACAGCACAAGAGGTTTTGCTACTATTTTATCTGTTGCCGATCCCAGGGCCCCGCAGAATGGTATTGTTGATGGCAAAGCACCGGATGCCAAACAATTTTACCGCCTGTTTATCGTGCTTGACAATGGTAAATTTGTATTCAGTAAATCAAAACGACCTTTTTGGGATACTGTTCGCGTAGTAGTGAATAAACAACAACCGTCTGCTGAAAATGCACCGCGGGTGATCATTACAGAAAGCGTTACACCCCGGCAGGCTGAAGAAATAAAAGAAAAACTTCAAACAGCTTCTACCGTAGTAAAAGCGCCCGAACCGGAAAAATTCTTCTTTGTAAAAAAACGCGATACACTGGTGGCCACCATCAACGCTAAAGAGCTGAAAAAGTTCCGCGATTCGGTTGTTACCAAAACAAAAGACACCATCGCTTTTGCCGGCGGAGATACCATTCTGTTAAAACCATTTGTTCCTAAGGAGATATTCAAACCTTCCAAATACGTGTATACCGAAAAGGATGGGAATATTTCTATTAACCTGCCCAATACCGGCCTGCACCATTATTCCATCAAAATCTTTGACGAAAGAAGCGTTCCGCTGTTTGACATCACCGAAGTAAAGGAATCACCGCTGCTGATAGATAAGGTGAACTTTTTACGCTCGGGCTGGTATAAGTTTGAGTTGTATGAAGACGGCAAGCTGAAAGAGAAGCATAAGTTTTTTGTGCCGAGAGACTAGCTGTAAGCCCCTGGTGAATATCGAATATTGAACCGAAGAACACCGAATGTCGAAGTAAATACAGCTCTACTATTCATAATTTGCATTTCACTTCGACGTTCTACATTGGACACCTGCCTGCCGGCAGGCAGGTTCGTTATTCGACATTAAATCAACTCTACATCAAAGACTTTTTCAAAATGAAATTTCACTCTCTCTTTAACTTCCTTCATCTCTAACTTACGTCCCAGCTCTTTCTCCATTGAAGTTACCTGCTTGTTCTGAATACCGCAGGGAATGATATGATCGAAGTAAGTAAGATCGGTATTTACATTGAAGGCAAACCCATGCATGGTGATCCACCGGCTGCAGCGAATGCCCATGGCGCAGATCTTCCGTTCTTTTCCCTGAATAGCAGCGTCAAGCCAAACCCCGGTTTCGCCGGGCGACCGCTCCCCTTTCAACCCATAATCGGCCATCGTGGCAATGATCACTTCTTCCAGGTTACGCAGGTATTTGCCGATATCTGTATAGAATTTTTCCAGGTCAAGAATGGGATAACCCACCAATTGCTCCCTGCCATGAAAAGTAATATCGCCGCCGCGATTGGTATTATAAAAACTAATTCCTTTGGCTGCCCTTTCTTCCTCGCTGATGAGCACATTTTCTATGGCGCCGCTTTTTCCCAATGTATAAACAGGCGGATGCTCTACAAATAACAAATAATGGTTTGTAGACGGTTCAATTCCCTCATTTTCAATTGCATATTGTATATTGTCTATTGCCAATTGCCCATTACCTGCGCCTTGATTCTCCAAAGCGGCCATCCGCTTCCTCAGTTCCATTTTAACCGAAACATTCTCCTGCAACAGCTTTTCCTGCAGATCCCAGGCGTTGCGGTACTCGATCTGGCCTAAATCGCGAAAAAAGACCCCCTGTTTTATATTGGTTTTCATTTAATAACAAATGTACTACTTTATACAACTCCCCTCATGGATGCTTACCTTTGTGCAAACAGTGATACCCCATGACTATACAGGATGCCAACACTTTTAACGATCAGGAAGAAAATGTAGAAGGTGCGGAGGAACTATACGAGCGATTAAGTTTGGTGGTTGACAAAGGCCAGGAGCCTATGCGGCTCGACAAATTTCTGGTAGCCCGCATTGAGGGTGCGAGCCGAAACAAAGTGCAGCAATCTATCGAAAGCGGCCGCGTTACCGTAAATGGTAAAACCGTTCAGGCCAATCACAAAATAAAGCCGGGTGAAGAGATCATTGTATACTCCGATAAGGAGATGCATGGGGAAGAAATTATCCCCGAAAAAATGCCGCTGAACGTGGTATTTGAAGACGATGACATTTTGATCGTTAATAAACCGGTTGGGTTGGTAGTACATCCTGCAAGTGGTAACCCCCGTGGTACGCTCATCAATGGCGTAGCCTGGCATTTACAGCAGCAGAACAGCAATATTTCGGCCGATAACCTGCCCCGCTTTGGGCTGGTGCATCGTATTGATAAAAACACCAGCGGTTTAATGGTGCTGGCCAAAACAGAGAAAGCAGTAACCTGCCTGGCCAAAGAATTCTTCGATCATACCATTCACCGCCAGTACGTTGCCATGGTTTGGGGCGATGTAGCCGAAGATACCGGTACCATCAAAGCGCACATCGGCCGCCACCAGCGCTTTCGCAAAATATTCGACGCCTACCCCGATGGCGAGTATGGTAAAGATGCAACTACTCATTACAAAGTGCTGGAGCGCCTCGGTTACGTGACCATCGTTCAATGCGAACTGGAAACCGGCCGCACCCACCAGATCCGCGTGCATATGAAGCATATTGGTCACCCGTTGTTCAATGATGAATTATATGGCGGTGACAGAATTGTAAAAGGAACCGTTTTCAGCAAATACAAACAGTTTGTAGATAATTGTTTTTCCATTTGTCCACGACATGCCCTGCACGCCAAGACCATCGGCTTTATTCATCCCCGCTCGCGGAAAGAAGTAGTGTTTAACAGCGAAATGCCCGAGGATATGCAGCAGTTGTTTGAGAAGTGGAGAGGGTATGTAAAAACCAGGAGCATTGGGTAAGTTAGGTATGCTGGTTTGTTTGTTAGAACTTCCTACATAGAAAAGTGCTAATGGAATAGCTGCAAGCTTCAAGCCGCAAGCTGCAGGCAGGAAAGAAGCAAAAGAGTTGGACGGGAATTGCAATATGTATTTGCTTGTAGCTTGTAGCCTTTAACCTATGAAACCCATAGCTACATATTAGTAAAATCAAACAAAGTAGCAGTAAACACACACCGTTCCCGCTTCTTCATCACTACATCCCAATTACCATTGTACCGCAATACTTTTGGAACGAGGTAGTTGCCGAATTTGGTTAACTCCACCTCCATGTGTACGTTAAAATCGTACACGCCGGCATTATAGCTGAGGTCGTAGTTGCGCGCAACAATTTCCCAGGTATCTATGCGGAACCAGGTGGTCATATCGTTCACTACGATCTTGTCTTTCTCATTCTCCGTAAGGTCTGCCCGCGGTTTGCAGGTGAACACATAACACATTTCGCCTTTAAAGGCCTCCATATCAATAGTGAAATCGTAACGCACGGCCACTTCATCATCGAACAAAGCGACCTTATTGCCAATGAAGGGAATGCCGGGAATTTTCTTACCCGGATTAAAAAACAACATCTTCAGTTGTTCCTTGTGTTTAGCCAACCCGCTTTTGCCCTGCGTGCTGAAAGCGGCATCCTTAACAATATTGGTTTCGCCGCAAATGGTATCGGCGGCAAAAAACAATCCCGCATAAAGGCGGGACGTAAAATAGTTGAACTGGTGATGTTTGTCGTAAATGTCGCCGCTGGTATTTTCTTCCAGCACCTGGGTATAGCGGCAACCGTTGTTGACGTGTTGCCGGGTGCGACTGTACAAAGAAGCCGTTATTTTTTCTTTCTTATCATACATCCTGATGTCGTTCAGCGACGTATAACCGAGCACTTTCAGATTGCGGAATGCTTTGTAGAAAGTAGTGTCGTTCCTGATCCGTTCAATAAAAGCAGCCACATTAAGGTTGTTCCTTACAACCACTTCTTTAAGGGTAACTGTTTTGTTTTGAACAGTTACCAGGGAATCCTGCGCATAGAGGTTACAAGAAATAATAAGCAAAACAATTACGCGCCAGCAGCCTGGTAATATCATAACACTATTTAGGGAAAATCATTTTATAATCAGCCCGCACTTTGCCTTTGGAAATATCATCGAGCTTACCGCGTAATAATTTCCGCTTTAAAGGCTTCAGGTAATCAATAAATAATTTTCCTTCTATGTGGTCATATTCATGCAGAATGATTCGGGCAGTGATACCATTGAATGTTTTTTCATATGAAGTAAAATGCTCGTCTACATAAGAAATGGTAACAGTTTCATTGCGCATTACATCTTCCCTGATCCTGGGAATGCTTAAACAGCCTTCATTATACGCCCACTCCTGGCCGTTAAGGGCTGTTACCTGGGCATTGATGAATACTTGTTTAATTCCGGGCTCATCTGGGTATTTTCCTTTTTCATCATCGTCCTGGTTTTCAAAAACCTGCTTGCTGTCCATTACAAACAAGCGAATATCTTTATTGATCTGGGGGGCTGCCAAACCTACGCCATTGCTGGCATACATGGTTTCCCACATATCTTCGATCAGTTTATTCAGATTGGGATAATCGGGGGTGATTTCCTTACCCTTACTCCTCAAAATTTCAGCGCCATATGCTACGATCGGTAATATCATTATTTAACTGTTGTTTTGTATTGAGTTTGCAAAGTTACTTGAAAAATGCGAGTGGGTAAAAGCTGTAACTGGTTACCGGTTTCCGGGAAAGCGAAGTATAATCAGCTATCTGAAATAAAAGTCCTGGCAACCGGGCCCCGGTAACCGGTAACTTTGCCATTCCTCTATCAACCCGCCTACTTCTTGTTGATAATCAACTATTAATACGTAAATATTCCTGCAGCATAATAGTAGCGGCAATTTCGTCGACCAGGGCCTTGTTCTGACGCTGCTTTTTTTTCAGTCCCATTTCAATCATAGCCTGCGATGCCAGTTTGGATGTGTAGCGTTCATCGACCATCTTAATGGGCATAGCGGGAAATTCTTTTTTCAGTTTCTCCACCGCCTTCTTTACCAGCGGTGTGGCATGCGTATCAGATTCATCCCAGTTTTTCGGTTCGCCCATAATGATCAGTTCCACGGGTTCCTTCGCGAAATATTCTTTCAAAAAAGGGATCAGCTTGGGCGTTTCTACCGTTGTTAATCCCGTTGCAATGATCTGCAGGGGATCGGTAACGGCCAATCCGGTTCGTTTTAAACCATAGTCTATTGATAATATACGTGCCATTCGTTTTTTTGTAAGTACAGAGGTTTTAGGAGTCAGTTTGTGGTTTGTGGTTTGTGGTTTGTGGTTTGTGGTTTGTGGTTTGTGGTTTGTGGTTTGTGGTTTGTGGTTTGTGGTTTGTGGTTTGTGGTTTGTGGTTTGTGGTTTTTTAAATTCGCTACTATCTTCAGCCTCGTTGCCTTTATGCCTTTATGCCTCGTTGCCTTTATGCCTCGTTGCCTTTATGCCTTTTGCCTCGTTGCCTTTATGCCTTGCCTTTCTTTATCCAATCAGCAAATCAGTAATCACAAACACCGCAAAAACAACACTCGCAATACCATTGGCCGTCATAAAGGCCAGGTTCACCCGGCGCAGATCGGTTGGTTTTACAATGGAATGCTGGTACAACAACATGCTTACAAATATGCCTACGCCTATCCAATACCACCAATGAAAATGCCCCAGCAGGCCGGCTGCAATTACACACACAGCACTTAACACGTGCAACAATTCCGACACGCGCAACCCTTTTGCTTTTCCCAGCCAGGCGGGAATGGAATATAATTGTTTCGATTTGTCGAACTCTTCATCCTGCAATGCATAAATGATATCGAACCCGCTCACCCAAAAAATAACGGTGAGGGAGAACAGAATAGGCAGCAAGGCAAACGCACCGGTCACCGCCAGGTAGGCTCCGATAGGCGCCAGAGATAACCCCAGTCCAAGCACAAGATGACACAGGGGTGTGAACCGTTTTGTATAGCTGTAAAACAAGATCACAAATAACGCTACCGGCGATAAAAAGAAACAAATGCGGTTGATGAACCAGGTGCACACTACAAACAACACACTGCAGATAATGGTGAACCACAATACATTGTTTGCCTTTAAAATTCCGGCAGGAATTTCCCGGATGGCGGTTCTTGGGTTTTGCGCATCAAAACTGCGATCGAGGTAGCGGTTGAAAGCCATGGCGGCGCTGCGCGCGAAGATCATACAGGCGATCACTAACGCTAACTTTATAAGCAGGTCCTTGGTTGAATACAGATGTAAATAAATACTTTCATTAATTACCACATTGGGCATGGGTTGCACGGTATAAGGCTCCACCTTTTCGCCCGCGCGCATCAGGGCTATTACAAACCCGATCAATGCAAAGGGCATCGCAAAAATGGTGTGTGAGAATTTGATCAGGCTCAGGTATTTCTTTACGGTTGTCATTTATAAATATTGAATATTGAATTTCCAATGTTGAATGTCGAAGAGGATCCTGAAGAATGTTGAATATTGAACCTGCCTGCCGGCAGGCAGGTATCCAATGTTGAATGCCGAAGGGAAATACACTTCAACATTCGATATTCGTTATTCATTATTCGATATTTTATTTCTTACCAGTTCCCACAACACGATGCCCGCCGCTACAGAAATGTTCAGGGAATGTTTCATACCCAGTTGTGGAATTTCAATGCAGCCATCACACAGCTTTATCACCTCCTCTTCTACCCCGCTTACTTCATTGCCAAATACAACAGCTACTGCCGAATTTTGGTTCATATCAAACTGATGTAACGGAATGCTGTTTCGTACCTGTTCTACAGCGTATATTTTGTAGCCATCCGCTTTCAGCCGTTGTACGGCTTCCACGGTGGTCTCTGCATATTTCCACTCCACCGTTTCAGTAGCGCCCAGCGCAGTCTTGTGAATATCCCGGTGCGGCGGTTGCGGTGTATACCCGCACAGGTAAATGCCGCGTAACAAAAAAGCATCCGCTGTACGAAATACACTACCCACGTTATGCATGCTGCGGATATTATCCAGCACCACTACAACGGGCATTTTTTCGGCTTCCTTAAATTCATGAACCGATTTGCGGTTCAGCTCATCCATGCTCAGTTTGCGCATCGGGCAAAGGTAAAGTAAGAAATTTAGAGATTTCGGGATTTTGAGATCTCGGGATGTGGCGATCTATCGGAAAATTTAACCAGGAGCAAATCTCAAAATCGCTAAATCCCAAAATCAGCAATCCTTCTTTTCTTCCCCAATTTCTCCACATCCCCAACCCTGCTTTTTTTATCCCCTGTCAAACCTTTTATATTTGCCCACCATGTCGAAAGCCACTACAGAAACTCCTTTAATGCAGCAGCACCGGGCCATCAAACAAAGATATCCCGATGCGGTATTGTTGTTCAGAGTAGGTGATTTTTACGAAACTTTTGGCGAGGACGCCGTCATTGCTTCGCAGGTGTTGGGCATTACCCTTACCAAACGGAATAATGGCGCAGCTTTCAGCAGCGAACTGGCGGGGTTTCCCCACCATGCGCTCGATACCTACCTGCACAAACTGGTGCGGGCCGGCTATCGCGTAGCCATCTGCGACCAGCTCGAAGATCCCAAAGCTGCGAAAGGTATTGTGAAACGCGGGGTAACGGAACTGGTAACACCCGGGGTGGCTACCAACGATAAAATGCTGGAGCATAACAGCAATAACTTTCTGGCGGGTATTCATTTCACTGAAGACTATGCCGGCATTGCCTTTCTTGATATTTCTACCGGTGAGTTCTTTGTGGCCGAAGGCAATTCGGAATACATCGATAAATTACTGCAAACGCTGAAGCCCGCTGAAGTGATCTTTCAGCGCAGCTTTCAAAAGCATTTCAAAGAAGTATTCGGTTCCCGCTTCTATACGTACACGATGGAAAGCTGGATCTTCGATGAAGCATATGCTACCGAAAGCCTGCTGAAACATTTCAATACGCATTCCTTAAAAGGGTTTGGGGTAGAAGCGCTGCACCACGGCATTGTGGCCGCCGGCGCGGTACTGCATTACCTGAAAGATACCGAACATCCCAACCTGCAACATATTACGTCTATCCAGCGCATTGATCGCGACGATTACCTGTGGATGGACCGTTTTACCATTCGCAACCTGGAGTTGATCAGTACGGGTAATGGCGATGGTAACAATTTGCACAAGGTGCTCGACAACACGGTATCGCCTATGGGCGCCCGTTTGCTGAAACGCTGGATCTTACTGCCCTTAAAAGATCTCAACCGCATCAATGAGCGATTGGAACTGGTTGAATTTTTTATCAAGGATGTTGACCTGCGTTCGAAACTGATACAGCATATTAAGCAATGCGGTGATATTGAACGCCTGGTGAGCAAGATCCCGTTAAAGAAGATCAACCCGCGGGAAGTATTGCAAATTGCAAGAGGTTTACGGCATATTGAAGAAGTTAAACAAATATGCAGCAATGCAGCCAACGAATACTTGAAGCGCCTGGCAGATTCGCTGAATGGTTGCCGGTACATTGAAGAAAAGATCACCAAAGAAATTATTGATAACCCGCCGGCCGCAGTGAACAAGGGCGGCGCCATTCAAAGCGGCATTCACGCCGAACTGGATGAACTGCGGCACATTGCCAGCGGTGGTAAGGAATACCTGGTGCAACTGCAACAAAAGGAAGCGGAAAAAACGGGCATTTCTTCTTTAAAGATCGGCTTCAACAATGTATTCGGTTATTACCTCGAAGTAACCAATTCGCATAAGAGCAAAGTGCCGGCTGAATGGATGCGCAAGCAAACGCTGGCCAATGCAGAAAGGTACATCACGGCAGAGCTAAAGGAATATGAAGAAAAGATAACCGGCGCGGAAGATAAAATACAGGCCATAGAACTGGACATCTATGAAAAGTTATTGCTCGAATTGCAGGATTACATTGCGCCCATGCAGGTTAATGGCAATGTATTAGCCATCCTGGATTGCCTGTTGTGTTTTGCGCACAATGCCCTGCACTTTAATTATAAAAAACCTGAGCTGCACGAGGAAGGGGTGCTTGACCTGAAAGAAAGCCGTCACCCCGTAATAGAGCGTAATTTGCCGGTGGGCGAACCGTATATCGCCAATGATGTTTTTTTGGAGCCGGCCACGCAGCAGGTGATTATCCTTACCGGACCGAACATGAGCGGTAAAAGTGCCATATTACGTCAAACCGCGTTGATTACGCTGATGGCGCATATGGGAAGTTTTGTGCCGGCTACGGCAGCCCGCATTCCGCTCACCGATAAAATATTTACGCGGGTAGGCGCTTCCGATAATTTGAGCGGCGGCGAATCTACCTTCATGGTAGAGATGAATGAAACGGCCAGCATCATCAATAATATTTCTTCGCGCAGTTTGATCCTGTTGGATGAAATTGGTCGCGGCACTTCAACCTATGATGGTATTTCCATAGCGTGGAGCATTGCAGAGTACCTGCATCAGTCGCCGTACGCACCCAAAACCCTGTTCGCCACCCATTACCACGAGTTGAATGAATTGGAGAACAAACTGGCCCGCATAAAGAACTATCACATCACCAATAAAGAAGTAGGCAATAAGATCATCTTCCTGCGCAAACTGGCGCCCGGCGGCAGTACGCACAGTTTTGGTATTCATGTGGCTAAAATGGCCGGCATGCCGCCTGCCCTCATCGATAGGGCCAATGAAATATTAAAGCTGCTCGAAAAAAAGCACGAAGACCCATCTGCGGGCAACGCACAAAATAAACTGACCGAACAGGTTAAACAAATTGCCACCCAAAAAGTACAGCTCTCTATTTTCGATGCCCATAGTGAAACCTTTGATGACATTCGTAAGATGCTACAGGATATAGACATCAACCGGTTAACACCGGTGGAGGCTTTAATGAAGTTGAATGAGATCAAGGGGTTGATAAAGTAAAA
Source organism: Niastella caeni (assembly GCF_004834005.1). Taxonomy (GTDB): domain Bacteria; phylum Bacteroidota; class Bacteroidia; order Chitinophagales; family Chitinophagaceae; genus Niastella; species Niastella caeni. The sequence continues at coordinate 276,187 of NZ_STFF01000002.1, read as the reverse complement.
GCTAGTAATGAATGGCAAGTGGCGAGTAGGCAAATACAGAAAGGCTCGCGAGGCTATGGATCAGTAGTGAACTTCAAAATTGAAGCCCCACTAGCTACTAGCTACTTACTACTCGCTATTTACAAATAACTCAACCACCACTGCGTGTGCGTGGCTTTATATTTATTATACCATTTACACAGCGGATACAAAGCCAGGATCACCACTATCCAGATGAGATACACCGCCCAGAGATCGTAACCAAATTGCACCGGGCGGAATAAGAAGGGCGTTTGGCCAACAATATCCTTCGTGCCATAACCTTCTATAAAAAAAGCGATGACGGTCAACAGGTGTATGAGGTAAATATGGAGCACATAATAGAAGAAAGGCACGCGGCCAAAGATCTTTGCAAACTCCGTAAACCGGTTCTGTACATTTTCCAGCAGGGCCAGCACAATGAGCGCCGGTCCCAGGGTAATGCAGGCGTACATCAATGATGGCGGGTACTTCTGTATATTCATGAACGCTCCCAAAGTAGCCAGGCCGCTTTTTTGTTCTGTCCAGGGAAATGGATTGCCATATTCATTCAACAATCGCAACACCACAAACAATACAATTAAACCGGTGCCAATTATAAACAGTGTTTTTTGCCGTTTGATTGAATCTACAGTAGGCGCGAATAATTTTCCGGCGCAATACCCCATGAACATAATACCCGTCCAGGGTAAAAAAGCATAAGCTATAATTAACACCCGGTTGGGGGCAAACGTGTATGTATCGAACCGGCCATTATGCAACAGGTCCCAAATAAATGGTACATTCTGATTACGGGCTGCTTCGGGATAGTCGAGCAGATTATGCCCCAGCACAATCAGCGCACCTATGGTGAAAATAACCCCATAGGGCAACCGCACCGCTAATCCCAGCAATACCATGCTAATACCTATTGCCCATATAACCTGAAAAATAATGGCATTATACAGGGGGTTAAAGGTCCATGCCAGTGTAATTACAACGGCTTCTATAAATATGAGCCACAGGCCCCGCTTCATTAAAAAGCTGCTCAGGTCAGCTTTTGGTTTTCTTAATCCGATCAAATAGGCGGAAGTGCCGGCCAGGAATACAAATGTGGGCGCGCAAAAATGCGTGATCCAACGGGTAAAATATAATATGGGCGTGGTAGTAGCCGGGTCGAGCGGGTCGGCCTGAAAAGCGCCATTATGAAAGTAATCACGTACGTGATCAAGGGCCATAATGATCATTACAATGCCGCGCAGGATATCAATAGATTGTACCCGCTTTTTTACTGCAGTTAGTTCGTTCATACTGGTCAATTAAGGGATGGTCTCCCGACAATTTACAAATATTCCCATTAACAGCTTATGATTTGGGCTTAACGGTTGCAAGTTTATATAAGTGAGGCCGACATATTTCCCTGGGTATTTTCATTTAGGTTTGTTTTGACCCTTTACGAATATTCAAGTACAGTCTGAACATCCGCAACTTTGCCATCCATACATTAAACCATCCAGCCATCAATAAAAGAGCGGGGCCAACCTTTGGTCAGCCCCGCTTTGATCATCCGCTGGCGGATGACTTGTTTTAAACTTAACCACAGCGTTGAAAGGCAGAGTTGTGCAACCTTTCACTAATGGTAGATCAAAAAATAGTGCCAGTTGTGCTGTATAAATTAAAGGAATTGTTAAAGACACTAAATGCTTAACGCTGAAGGCACAAGGGTTAACGCTGAACGCTTAACGCTCCCTCCTCTGTTCGAATGATTTACAAAAACCGGAAATTCGGGAATTGGCGTTCCGCGTTTTGCGTCCCCCGTTCAGCGTTCAGCGCTTAGCCTTCTTAACGTTTGAAAATCATCTTTTAACTTACTATATAAACCAGCATAAATATTGTAGTAGCGCTGGTAAAGGGTATGCAGGGCGGCATCGGGCGTATACTGTTGTTGAATGTGGAAAAAATCAGTCGATTTGTGGTCTGTAAACAAGCCCAGCGCCTGCCCACCTAATAAAGCGGCCCCCACCGCCGAAGCATCTTCACTGTTAATTACTTTTATTTCCTTTCCAAATACATCGGTTAACCATTGCAGCCATAAGGGCGAGTTGATAAAACCACCACTGGCATAAATATGCTGCCACTGCCCTACTGCTTCCTGCACCGAAGCGGCCACCTGGTACAACGCATAATTGATACCTTCAATAATGGCGCGCATAAAATGCGCTTGGGTATGCCCGGCATGTACCCCGAAAAAAACGCCTTTTGCGGCAGCATCCCAAACCGGGGCGCGCTCGCCTAATAAATAAGGCAGAAAGAGCAATCCATCGGCGCCGGCCGGCGCCTGGGCAGCCTGTTCTACAAACCACGTGAGATCACCGGCGCTTGTAAACGGCTTTTGTAAAAAATGTTCTGCGTACCATTTCAATAACACCACGCCATTGTTTATGGCGCCGCCTGAAACATATAGTTCATCGGTGAGAATGTAATTGAATATTCGTTCCTGTAAATCGTAAGCCGGCCTGGTGGCTATCATGCGTACCGCACCGCTGGTGCCAATGGTAACGGAGAGGTCGCCGGGCTGCGTGGCGTTGCTACCCAGGTTGGCCAAACAGCCGTCACTGGCGCCAATAACAAAAGGCATATCGCCGGTAATACCTAACAGTTTGGCATACGTTGTATTAAGCCCTGTTACTACGTGCGTGGCAGGAACAGGCTGCGATAAATGATCGCTGGTAATGCCCGCTGCTGCCAGCGCGGGAGCATACCAGGTTTTTTTATCAATATCAAACAACCCGGTAGCGGAAGCTATAGAATGATCGACCAGGTATTGATTAAAAAAACGGTAAAATATAAACTCCTTTATGGAAATGAATTTGTGCGCAGCGGCGAATATTTCAGGCTGCTGATCGCGCAACCACATGAGCTTACACAGGGGCGACATAGGGTGCACCGGCGTGCCCGTATGACGATAAATGTCGCTGCCAACCGGCGATTGTTTTAAGGCATCGGCATAAGCAGCGCTGCGTGCATCGGCCCAGGTAATTACATGGGTAAGCGGCCGGCCGCTTTTGTCAACCGCTATCAAACTATGCATGGCGGTGCTGAAACTAATGCCGGTTATAGTACGTGCTAACCTGGTTGCCTGTTGCGCTGTTCTTTCAATGGTGGTAATAACGGCATTGAACAACACTTCAGGGTCCAGTTCATGATAGCCCGGCGGGTTGTTGACCGGGTTATACGACACATACGTATTCGCAATAACTGCCCCCTCGCTGGTAAAAGCAATGGCCTTTGTACCCGATGTGCCTATATCTATGCCGATTATAATGCTCATTGTTTGATTGCTTGATGGTTTGATTGTTATGAGGTCTGCAATCTAAAATTACTTCCGGAATTTAAAACTTCCTAGCCATCAAACAATCTAACCATCGAACCATTAAGCCATCAAACCAAAAAAAAGCGAGCCACCTTAAAGTGACCCGCCCATTCTTATTTGTGAGCAATAACAAACTTCTTTCTTATATCATCTCTTTCAGCTTCTCCACCACAAAATCAATTTCTTCTTTGGTATTATGCTTACTGAATGAAAAACGAACCGTTACCTGGTTGGGGTTATTATTGATGGCGCGAATAACATGCGACCCCTGGTCGGCCCCGCTGGTGCAGGCGCTGCCGCCGCTGGCGCAAATATTATTCATATCCAGGTTAAAAAGGATCATTTCCGATTTCTCGGTTTTAGGGAACGAAACACTCAGCACGGTGTACAGGCTGCAACCGAGCGGATCGCCATTGAAGGAAACATGGCGAACCTGCTTTTTTACCTGTTCCATCATATATATTTTCAACTCCCTGATATAGCTGCTTTGTGTTTCATACTGTTCAGTAGCCAGTTCAAGCGCTTTCGCAAACCCTACAATTCCATACAGGTTTTCGGTACCGGCCCGCATATTGCGTTCCTGCGATCCGCCGTGGATGTATGGTTTTATCTTTACGTTTTCATTAATATATAACATGCCCACGCCTTTTGGCCCGTGGAACTTGTGACCGGCGCCGGTGATAAAATGCACAGGCGTATTACGCAGGTCGAAGGGGAAATGCCCTACGGTTTGCACGGTGTCGCTATGAAAAATAGCGCCATACATCTTGCACAGGTTACCTACGGCATGTATATCGAGCATATTACCAATTTCGTTATTGGCATGCATGAGGGTAACCAGCGTTTTTTCGTGGCTATTGGCCAGCAAATGCTCCAGGTCTTCCATATCAATATGGCCATTCGGCAGCAGCTTTACAAAACTCAACGCCGCTTCGCCATGGTGATATAAATGGTCTACCGTATGAGAGGTTGCATGGTGCTCGATGGGCGAAGTAATAATATGCCTGCAACCCAGGTCGCGTATAGCCGCGCTGATGGCGGTATTGGAACTTTCTGTACCACCCGAAGTGAAAAAGATCTCTGCGGGGTGCGCATTCAAAATTTTTGCTACGGTTTTACGGGCATTCTCAATGGCCAGCCGGCTTTCCCTTCCATAAGAGTAAATAGAAGAAGGATTACCAAACTTATCGGTAAAATAAGGCATCATCGCCTCCAGCACATGGGGGTCGAGCGCCGTGGTTGCTGCATTATCAAAATAAATACGATCAGGCTGGTTTGACATGAAAAATATTTTAAGTTCCCCCCTCACTGCTTTTCGCTCCCCCACCGGGGGAGTTGGAGGGGGCCTGGGTTAGGGAGAGGCCTAAATAAAAAACTCCGCTAAAAGCGGAGCAAAATTGAAAAAAATATTTGAAAAGAAATTTACATGTCATTGAATTACATACATAGCATCAAAAACACGGATAAGTAGCTAAATGTTTAAAAATTTGCGGTATTCATCTGATTTTATTCAAAAGAAGGCGCTGTTTTTTGCATTATATATACCGGCTATTACACCAGTAAAATACTCGACTTTTTCACTATTTGCACGCTTCGATCCTTCGACTCCGCTCAGGACGCTCAGCGTGCTTGCATCCCCCCTTCGACTACGCTCAGGGCGTTTACATGAATTCCTTAATGTCATGCATCAAACGCAGGGCAATATTATTGGCCGTTGTTTCAAAACTGCTTTCAGCATAGATGCGAATGATGGGTTCTGTATTGGAAGTACGTAAGTGAACCCAGTCACTATCGAACTCGATCTTCAAACCATCCTCCGTATTTACCGGTTGGTTCTTATACTTTGTTTTTATCTTCTCGAAGATCTCTTTTACGTCGATACCGTTCTGCAGCTCTATTTTATTTTTTGAGATAAAATAATCAGGATAGCGTGTTCTGAATGAACGGATACCATTTTTATGTGTAGCGAGCGAGCTCAGGAATAAACCAATACCAATAAGCGCATCACGGCCGTAATGCAGATCGGGAACAATAATACCGCCGTTGCCTTCACCACCGATCACAGCATTTACCAGTTTCATTTTATCAACCACATTCACCTCGCCCACAGCAGAAGGATAATACTCGCCGCCATGTTTAAGGGTAACCTCTTTCAGGGCTTTGGTGCTACTCATATTACTTACCGTATTACCTACTTTTTTGCTCAGTACGTAATCAGCTACCGCCACCAGCGTATATTCTTCGCCGAACATGCTGCCATCTTCACAAACAAAACACAGGCGATCTACATCCGGGTCAACCGCAATGCCCAGGTCGGCTTTATGCTTGCGTACAGCCGCACTTAAAGCGGTCAAATTTTCAGGTAATGGCTCGGGATTGTGCGCAAACTTACCGGTGATCTCTTCGTTCAGTACGATCACTTCTTCAATGCCCAATGCGGTAAGCAATGGTGGAATGGCCAATGCACCGGTTGAATTCACCACATCAACCACCACTTTGTATTGCTTCTGGCGAATGCCTTCCACATCTACCAGCGGATAGTTTACAACGGTATCAATATGCTTTTGTAAGTAAGTGTCATTAACTGAATAAGTTCCCAACTTATCTACAGTAACAAAATTAAAATCTTCTTTCCGGGCTTTTTCCAACACCAGGGCGCCATCTTCACCACTGATGAATTCGCCGTGTTCATTCAACAGTTTTAATGCATTCCATTCTTTGGGGTTGTGGCTGGCGGTAATAATAATACCCCCCGCAGCTTTTTCCCACACCACCGCCATTTCAACGGTTGGGGTAGTGGAAAGCCCAATGTCAACCACGTCTATGCCCAGCCCTGTTAGCGTATTAACTACCAATTGCTGCACCATAGCTCCGCTGATGCGACCATCCCGGCCGATAACAATTTTATTGCCTGAATTTTTCTCAAGCAACCAACTACCAAAGGCGGCGGAAAATTTTACCACATCAAGGGGAGTGAGATTTTCTCCGGTTTTACCTCCGATCGTTCCACGAATTCCTGATATACTTTTAATCAATGCCACAATAACAGGGTTTAACTATAATAATTGCAAAAATAAGTGTTTGGCCGTTAGCAGGGGCTACCAGTTTCGGGTATTTTAAAGGATCGGGAATCAGAGGGGTGAAGATAAGTGAAAATTAAAGACAATTTAAATATGAGTTTCAGGATGTGGAAAACAGAATAATAATATGAATTGCTGATTTAGAGATTTAGAGATTTAGGGACCGGCCAGCCGGCCTTGTTCGCTACGCGACAGCATGCCGCCTAAACAGCAGGCAGGTTTCGGGATGTAAGGTTTTGCTCCAATTTCAAACTTTCCAGATAAATCTCAAAATCGTAAAATCCCGAAATCCCGAAATTTTTAAATGTCTTACTTCCTACTTTTGTTGAAATTTCAGCCATTCATGTTCAGCAGCAGCAACTGGTTTAAGGAGTGGTTCAACTCCCCTTATTACCATAAATTATATTTTGAACACGACGAAAAGGAAGCATCTGCTTTTATAAACAGGTTGCTCAACAAGCTGAAACCCCCTTCACCCGCAAAGTTCATTGACGTAGCTTGCGGCCGGGGCCGGCATGCAAAGTTGCTGGCTTCTAATGGGTTTGATGTAACGGGTATTGACCTGGCCCCAGCAAGCATAGCCATGGCCCAAAAGCTGGAAAATAGTAACCTGCATTTTTTTGAGCATGATATGCGGCTGCCCTTCTGGATAAATTATTTCGATTATGCCTTCAACTTCTTTACCAGCTTTGGCTATTTCAGAACAGAACGCGAACACTACAACGCCATTCGCACCATTGCCAACGCGCTGAAGCCTAACGGCACCCTGGTCATTGATTACCTGAACGTGCATTATGCCGAAGACCACCTGGTTCACAAGCAGGAAAAGGTGATCGATGACGTTACCTTCTACCTTACCAAATGGTTCGATGAAACCCATTTTTATAAAAAGATAGAAGTGGAAGACGATGCGCTGAACGCGCCACTGGAATACACAGAGAAAGTAGCCAAGTTCTCCCTGGGCGATTTCAATGACATGTTTGCCTATTATCACCTGCAGCTAAAGGAAGTGTATGGGGATTACTCACTTAACCCTTACGATACTAAAAAATCACCCCGGATGATAATGATTGCAGAGAAGACAATTTGAAAATTTGAAAATGTGCCAATTTGAAAATAAGGGTCGTTCATTAAAAAGCACCCAAACTTTTCGCCATTTTCAAATTTTCAAATTAATTAATTTTCAAATTACTTCTTCTTATTATTAAGTAACATAAACCTCGCCGTTTCATACAGCGCATCGGTCAATACCTGCATTTCATGCGCAATGGCAGCATGTGCGGCATCGTTAGGAACGGCATCATTATTTACGATCGATACCAGTTCCTCTTTCTTTGCTCCCAACTGCTTGCGGTATAAATAATCTCCTTTCACCACGCCGGTCATACTATAATCCGGGTCAAAAATGAAAGCAAACCCTTTGGTGGTTGAATCAAGCAGATCTTTGCCGAGGGTGCTATTGGTGTATTTAATATCACATAAGCCGGCAATGGTAGGCAACACATCGGTTTGTGAACTGATGGTATGCACGCGCTGTGGCGCCAACAAACCAGGTGCATAAAATAACAACGGCACATGCATGCTGGTCAACCGCTGGGCCGTCCACGAATGCGGGAACAAGGCATCGGCGTTACCAGGTATGCCATGATCGCCGATAAATACAAAAATGGTGTTGTTGAAATACTTTTCTTTCCGTGCGGCCTCTATAAATTGCTGGTAGCCAAAATCGGTATACCGGAAGGCATTCATTTCGGCCAATGATTCAAACCCATATTTGCGTAAAGAATCCGCCGGCGCTTCTACCTTTTTAAATGCTGAAAGGTCTTCTTCCGGTATGGTATAAGGCCGGTGGTTGTCAGCCGTTTGAATAATGGCAAAAAATGGCTTTTGCTGTTGGGCAAGGATCTTGTTCGATTCCAGGAACAGGTTTTTATCACTGATGCCCCATACATCGATCTTCGGCGCCTTAAAATCTTCCTGCTCGTATAGGTGCAATCCGTTTATATTATTGGTAAGCACCCCGCGAATATTCGCCCAACTGGTGCTGCCACCAAGGAAATAGAACTTTTCGTAACCGGTAAAATCATTAATGATCGTATGCTGGTCTACAGCAGCCGGGTTACGGCTGGCCGTCTTGGGCATTTCTACATCGGGTATGCCGGTGATGGTTGCCCACACGCCCCGGGCGGTTCCGTAGGTGGGGGTAAAACAACGGTCAAAGAAGATCCCCTGCCGGCACAGACTGTCGAAAAATGGCGTGGTCTTCAGCGGGTTGCCAAACATAGAGCTTTTGTAAGCACTGAACGATTCGCAAATGACCAGTACAATATTGGGTTTTGAAGTAATAGCGCCGGTGTGTGGAGCCCCTGTTCGGGTAAATAGTAAGGGATTGTCAGAAGGCGTAAAGTTGAAATAGCTTCCGATGACCGGGGCCAGTTCCTTTACCTTCTTTTCATCATAGGTGCTGTGCCTGAATTTGAGCGTATTGAAAAAACTTTCAAACGGGTTCAACGCCAGGTACGCTTTATAGTCGCTTCCCTGTGCAAAAGCATCGCTCCAGCGCAACGGGTATTGATTAAACCGGCCAAAAATGAAAAACCCGCCGGCCAAAAAGAATACAATGAAGGAAATTATCCGGCTACGACTTGTTCCGGTAAACGGCTGTTTGCTTACCATCCGGTGACTGCGATGTAATATCCATATCAATAAAACCGCCACCAGCAATACGCCCAGCACCATGCGTATAATGGGGTACGATTGCCATACCATGTTCATGGAAATACGGGCATCCTGCAGGTAATTCAGCACGCTGGCATTCAGCCGCTGCTCCAGGTAAGCGTAATGGGCAAAGTCAACGGAAAAGAAAAACAGCACAAACAGGGTAACCACACCCAAGATGGCCATCCAGACCTTTTTGCCGCGCGTACTGCTAAAAGGGTGCAGGGCCGGAATGCTGCCCAGAATCAACATGGGTATCAGCACTATAGAGATCATTCGTAAATCGTAGCGAAGACCCAGGAAAAAAGTACCGCCCAAAGTGCTCAATCCATAACTTTGTTGGTCAGATAAAATGAACAACCCCAACCGCATGAGCGTAAATAACACAAGGAAAATCAAGCCAGTCCACAATAACCACCGGATCAGTTTAGGAATTTTCACCATACGTAATAAATAACAAATAAGACCTAAAATTATAGTATTTATTTTTGCAAATATGATTATTGATCCTCCCTTTTGCCTATTAACATTTTGGCAGCATATTCAACCCTTCGACGCCTGGCTTATTACCCATATTAACCAGGACTGGAGCAATACCTTTTTAGACACGGTATTACCCTTCATGCGGGAAACCATGACCTGGTACCCGCTGTACCTGTTCCTGCTGTTATTTGTAACAACCAATTTCGGCATAAAAGGTTGGTGGTGGGTTATGGGTGTGGTATTGTGCGCCGCTGCGAGCGACCTGATCAGCAGCCAGCTTATTAAGCCCAACATATTCAGGATGCGGCCTTGTGGTGACGACGTGATGGGCCCGCAACTACGCTTTTTTATCAATTATTGTCCACATAGTTCCAGTTTTACTTCTTCCCATGCCACTACGCACTTTGCCCAGGCCATGTTCTTTTTTTCAACATTGCGCCCTGTTATGGGCAAATGGGCCAGTGTTTTTTTTGTTTGGGCGTTTATTATTGCCTATACGCAGGTTTATGTAGGGGTACATTATCCTTTTGATGTATTTTGCGGAGCGCTCTTGGGTTGCGGAATAGGTTTTAGCTTAAGCAAACTATTTCATAATCGAATAGGAATGCTTACAGTATCTTAGTTCACCAAACCAACCGGCTAATGGAAATATTTATATTACTGGCGTTGATTTTATTGAATGGTTTATTTGTAATCTCTGAAATAGCCTTGGTATCGGCCCGCAAATCCAGGTTAGAACACCTGGCCAACAAAGGTGATGAAACAGCACGCAGGGCGTTAGACTTAGCTAATAACCCTGAAGTGTTTTTATCGGCAGCACAAATTGGTATTACCCTGGTTGCCATCCTTACGGGTGTGTACTCAGGTGAACGTTTTGGCAAATACCTGCAACCTTCAATTGAAAAAATTGAGGTGGTAAGGCCTTATGCCGAAACAATTGCCACCTCCATCATTGTTATTATCGTTACGTTCCTTTCTATTGTATTCGGAGAATTAATTCCCAAACGGATCGGCCTGATAAAAGCGGAGAAAATTGCCCGCCTCGTTGCGTTGCCGGTGTTATATTTCTCCAGAGCCACCCACCCTTTTGTTTGGCTGCTGAACAAGACCAGTAACCTGTTCCTGAAGATCCTGAATGTAAGATCAACAGGCGACAATTCGGTTACGGAAGAAGAAATAAAAGCCATCATTAGTGAAGGTACCGAACAGGGCGCCATTGAAGAAGTGGAACAGGAAATTATTGAGCGGGTATTTCACCTGAGCGATCGTAACATCACTTCTTTAATGACCCACCGCAGCGATATTATCTGGTTCGACCTAAACGATACGGAAGATTCCATCCGCGATAAGATCATCCGCGAGCCGCACTCGGTTTATCCTATTTGCGATAAAGACCTCGACAATATCAAGGGGAATGTTTCTTTAAAAGACCTGTACGTTACCAACGATTTTACGGCATTCAAGTCTATTATGAAACCGGCCGTGTTCGTACCGGAAAACATAACGGCCTACCGGCTACTCGAACGCTTTAAACAACAGCGGGTAACCTCCTGCTTTATCGTTGATGAATACGGCAGCCTGCAGGGCATGATCACGCTGAACGACATTTTACAGGCCATTGTTGGCGAAATGCCTCAGCCGGATGACGATTACTATGAAATTATTAAACGTAAAGACGGTACTTACCTGGTAGATGCACAAATACCTTTCTATAATTTCCTGAGCTATTTTTACCGGGCCGAATGGATGAGTGAAGTAGAACAGGAGTTCGATACCCTGGCAGGTTTTATCCTGCACCAGCTCGAACGTATTCCGCATATCGGCGATACCATGGAATGGAAAGGCTTTCAATTCGAGATCATCGATATGGACGCCCAGCGTATTGATAAGGTACTGGTTACCGCTTCGGATGAGATAAAGGAAGATATGGAGGATGGGAATGAGGAAGATGAAAGTTAAGAAGCTGTAAGCTATAAGCCGTAAGCCATAAGCGAATACAGAAGAAATCCTATTGTATTTGCTTAAAGCTTATCGCTTAAGGCTTAAAGCTATTTTCCTATAGTTCACTTAACTTTCAAAAAGTTACAGACCTAGAATACAAAAGAAGTCTCTTTTTCAGGATAATTCAACCTGGTACTTTTTCTGTTCCCATTCACCGACACATGCATCAAATTCATTTGTTTATCATACGACTCATATAAAATGGTATTCACCACGTCTATTTTTTTAGGCGCCGTAGTGGTATTCTTCACTTCAAAATAACTCCATACCGCATCGTTCTCTTTCTCAAAACCCACAAATTCAAGCGTCGCCGCTTTATTATCCAACTTCAATAACAAATGGTTTTTAATATATTCCTTTACCATTCTATCCGCCTCCTCTTTATTCGCGGGCGTAGTAAGGTCAACTTTCGTATGGTAAATACCAGAAAGCGTTTTCTCAAAATCGTCGGTAAATATCTTGCAGCTTATTTCAAAGTTCTTATCCGTTGCGTTGTAGTTCATTTCGGTAACGCTAACATACAATGGGTGCTTTTCGGATAAAGCGGCAAAATGCCCGCTACCCAAAAACGCCGAAACCAGGAACAACCATTTATAAAGAAGTATTACCATTAAACATGAAAATTTTAAGGATACAAATCTCTTAATTATTTTAACACCTTCGCCGCAATATGCAGGATTTTACATTTTATTTTCAATTGGGCACAGAGCACATTCTTACACCGGATGCACTGGATCATATCCTGTTTGTAACCGCTTTGTGCCTCCGCTACCTGTGGAAAGACTGGAAAAAAGTAGTGGTGCTGGTGACCGCTTTTACCATCGGGCACTCGTTAACGCTGGCGTTGAGCGCCCTGAATTATATCCATTTCAATACAGGCTGGATTGAGTTTTTCATTCCTCTTACCATTGCGGCCACCTGCGTTAACAACATTTTTCAAAACAACACAGCGCAAAAAAAACGCATACCGCTGATCTACTTCTTTGCCCTGTTCTTTGGTTTGATACACGGGCTCGCTTTTGCCGGGCAATTTCTTAGTCTGGAAGGAAAAGAAGGTTTGATAGCGCATTTGCTGGCATTTAATATTGGTATTGAAGTGGCGCAACTGTTCATCGTGCTAATTGTACTGCTATTATCATTTATGGTGGTTCAGTTGTTAAAATTATCACGAACGGTATGGTTGCGAAGTGCGTCTGCTGTAATTTTGGTCGTTTCACTTTTTTGGGCATATAAAAGATTCCCATATCATAAAAACTACAATGATGAATCAGAAAAAACAGTTCTTGTTTTTGGTGTTGGCTGTAGCGGGTCTGTGTAAGGGCGTACAGGGCCAGAATATACAGAACAACCCGGGTTCTAACCACGGAAATAAGTTTGAACAGTTGGGCACCATACTTCCATCGCCCAATGAATACCGTACCGCCAGTGGCGCTCCCGGTCCAAAGTACTGGCAGCAGCGATGCGATTACGATATAAAATGCGAACTCGACGAAGTCAACCTGAAACTAACCGGTAGCGAGGCTGTTACCTATTTTAATAACTCGCCCAATACACTCACGTATTTATGGTTGCAGTTGGATGAGAACCAACATAGCTCTACAAAAAATGCCAATTATCAAACCGGCAGCAGCATGCCCAGGCAGTTGAATGCAGGAGTAGTAGACAGGTTGGAAGAGTTCAAAACAGACAATGGTTATGGCTTTAATATTGTAAAAATAACAGACGCTCTTGGCGCCGCTTTGAAATATACCATCAACAAGACCATGATGCGGGTTGAATTGCCTGCTGCATTAAAGCCCGGACAAAAATTCACATTCAACATCAACTGGAATTATAAGATCGCCGATCGCTTTAAATATGGCGGCCGCGGCGGCTACGAATACTTCCCCGAAGACGGCAATCACCTGTTCACCATTGCCCAATGGTATCCCAGGTTGTGCGTATACAGCGATTTTCAGGGTTGGCAGAACCACCAGTTTACCGGCCGTGGTGAATTTGCGCTGACCTTCGGCAACTTTAAAGTGCAAATGACCGTGCCTGCTGACCACGTAGTAGGAAGTACCGGCGAATGCCAGAACTATGCACAGGTATTATCACCCGTTCAAATGGCTCGCTATACAAAAGCCCAAACCGCCAAAGAACCTGTACAGATCGTAACACTGGACGAAGCGAAAAAAGCAGAAACGCAAAAAAGCAAGACAAAGAAAACCTGGATCTTCAAAGCCGACAACGTTCGTGATTTTGCCTGGACCTCTTCGCGCAAATTTGTATGGGATGCCTTACCAGCTTATGTAGAAAGCAAAAAAGTAATGTGCATGAGCTTTTATGGCAAAGAAGCCTATGGCCTGTACAGTAAATTCTCCACCAAAGCAGTAGCGCATACTATTAAAAGCTATTCCAAATTCACCATCCCCTACCCTTACCCTGTAGCGCAAAGTATAGAAGCGGCGAATGGTATGGAATATCCGATGATCTGCTTTAACTATGGCCGTACCGATAAAGATGGCACCTACAGCGAAGCTACCAAATATGGTATGCTGGGTGTTATCATTCACGAAGTAGGACACAACTTCTTTCCCATGATCATCAACAGCGATGAACGCCAGTGGAGCTGGATGGATGAAGGACTGAACTCGTTTGTAGAATACCTCACAGAAGAATTATACGATAATAAATTCCCCATTCGCGGAAAAGGACCAGCCTGGGCCATTGTAGATTACATGAAATTGCCCAAAGATCAACTGGAGCCAATTATGTCGAATTCTGAGAACATCATTGGGTTTGGACCTAATGCCTACACCAAACCAGCCACCGGTTTGAATATGTTGCGTGAAACCATCATGGGCCGCGAACTGTTTGACTATGCTTTTAAAGAATATGCAAGGCGCTGGGCATTTAAACATCCCGAGCCTGCTGACTTTTTCCGTACCATGGAAGACGCCTCCGGTGAAGACCTCGACTGGTTCTGGCGGGGATGGTTCTTTGGAACCGAACCCTGTGATTTAGCGATCGACTCAGTGAAAGCATTCAAAGCCGATGCGAATGCGCCATTACAACAACAGCGGGATACCGTAGCATTCAGAAAAGTAGATAAGCCAATGCTTACGGCATTCGATGATATTTCAAAACAGCGTAACCGCGAAGACAAAAACATTCAATTCCTTACCGACCAGGATACTACGCTGCACGATTTTTACTGGCGCTACGCCCGTGGACTGGAACCACTTGATACTACAACCTACCAGGTGCCGGTGCCCGCCACAACCGAACCAGCAGATGAAGCAGCTAAAGAAAAAGTAGCCGGTAAATATTTTTATGACGTGGCATTCAGTAATAAAGGCGGATTGGTAATGCCTATAATTGTAGAATGGACTTTTAAAGACGGTACCAAACAAATAGACCGCATTCCCGCACAGATCTGGCGTTATAATGAAAAGAATGTAACCAAGACATTCATGAAAGACAAAGAAGTAGCTTCATTGAAACTGGATCCGCTGCGTGAAACAGCCGATATAGACGAATCAAATAATAACTGGGGCACTATGCCTGCTCCATCGAAGTTTGCGGTGTTCAAACAAAAGCAACAACCGCGCGGCCAGTCAACAGGTATTACCCCAATGCAAAAAGCGCAAGAGAAGAAAAAAGGATTTTAATAATAATTTCATATTTACAATCGCTTCCTGTTCACAAAACAGGGAGCGATTTTTTTTGGGAGACGTTGTATTTATATATACAATGCATTGCCAACCGAAATGGCTTTCGGCTTGCAGCGAGGAGCTTGAAGCTTCTTCTAATGACAGGCTCTAAGAAAGATACCAGCTATTGCAACTACAAAAGGTATCCAGAAAAAGACGTAGCTATTTTTCATAATGGTATAAAGTTAGCATCAATCGCACACAAACCCCAATCGTTCATGTAATTTTGGGATAGCAAAAAAATCATATTCATTGTTTTTCAATGACTGAAGGCCAGGTTTTTGGTGGATATCACAAGTGGCATTAAAAATATCGATGATATATAAATGTATAGATAACCACTAATGGGGATAACTTGGATATAGAATATTAGTCATTTATACATTATTTTTGCGGCGCACAGAATTAAAAATCCCGGATCATTTTCTAATCTGGATTTTTCTTTCTAATATAGCGCTCTGAATTCTTCCTGTGAATATCCCACCATTTAAAGTCTCCAATCTTCCGGTAATATCTGTTCAATTAGTACCATTATTCCTTAGGGTGTAATGTTTGGCAGGTTCTGATGTTCCATCCTTTTTTAGTTTTAGTTATATCCTTCTCCATATTCCTTTGAAATGCATTCCTCCAAGTTCTATGTCCTTGGTTTGCTAAATATTAATGCACAATATATGAAGAAGGTTACCTCTACTCTCACAACGTTATTACTATGCCTGTATGTGAGCGCCCAGGTTGGCACCCTGGATGGCGGGTTCAATACAACAGGGTATGCCATTCAAAATTTCTTTGCTACCAATCAGGAATATGGCTCTGCCATTGGAACACACAGTGACGGCCGGGTTGTAGTGGCTGCAAAAAGCGATGATAAAACTTTTACTATCGTCCGTTATTTAACCGATGGCACATTAGACCCTGCTTTTGGTACTGGTGGTATTGTGCAATTGGAAGAAGCATCAGGTGCCGATGCGTTCCCATACGCATTAGCAGTAACAAGCGATAATAAAATTTTTGTTGTAGGATCCAGTTGGGTTTCCAGTATCGATTTCGGTGTACTTAAACTACTCGAAAACGGAACACCGGATGTTAGCTTTGGCGGCGACGGATGGGCTTCTATCCCTGTCGGCAGTTTTCGGGATATAGCAAGAGGTATTGCCATACAACCAGACGGTAAAATTTTAGTTGCCGGAGATGCAGAAACCGCGTCAAATAGTGGCATTTATAATTTTGCCGTAGCGCGCTTCAATGCCAATGGAACCCTTGATAATACCGGCTTTGGCACCAATGGTATAGTGAATATCGACATCAATGGCGACGACCGGGTATCTGGTGTGGTGCTGCAATCTGATGGAAAAATTATTGTCGGCGGCTCCTCTAACTACAGTTCTACCAATTCAGATTATACAGCAGTAAGGCTGAATACCGATGGTACTATCGATAATACAACATACGGCGTTAATGGTATTGCAAGCATAGATATCGAGGGCTTTGGCGCTCCTGGTTCAAACGACTGGGCAAATGCTATTGCCATACAACCAGATGGTAAGGTTATTTTAACCGGACAAACGCATACCGTAGGTATTGCAAACGGACACATAGCCACTGTTCGATTAACTACAGCCGGTGCACTAGACCCAACCTGGAACCCAACCGGTGCTATTGTTAATCCCTTCGCCGGAGTTACCAATACTGCTCCGGGCATTGCCGTCTTCAACGTTGGCGTTATCAATAACGATGAAGGCACCCGCTCTATAGGCATTCAAAGCGATGGGAAAATTATTGTTGGGGGAGACGGCGATGGCGAAAGCCCCAGTTTCGACTTTTTATTGATCCGCTATAATTCTAACGGTACTCCTGATAATACATTTAGCCTTGATGGTCTCGCTACTGCCGACTTAGGTGGTACAGATGAGATAGGTTATGCCATTAAATTGTTTGGCAACCGTATTTATATTGCTGGCACTACAATTGTTGGCGGACAGGAAGATTTTGCGATTGCCGCTTTTGAGAACGATGGTTCTCCGCTTCCAGTGGTATTATCACAATTCTATGCACAAAAACAAACCAGCAAAGTGGTATTGCAATGGCAAACCAGCAGCGAAGAAAATGTGAAGCAGTTTGTGATCGAGCGCAGCAATGATGGTAAAACCTATAAAGCGATCGGCACTGTAGCAGCAGCCGGCAACAGCACCCTTACTAAAAATTACTCTTTTGCCGATCAGTCGCCTTTCACCTCTGCCAATAACTATTATCGTTTGTTGATGCAGGATGTTGATGGCAACTACAAATACAGCAAAATACTCATCATTAAATTCGATGGTCAGTTAACTACCAACATGCAGGTGTTCCCAAGTAATGTAAAAGATATTCTGCAGGTTCAGTTACCCAATGGTTTAAATGGTAACGTAAGCTTACAGGTTATTGATATGAATGGACGCGTAGTAAAAAGAAATAACCTGGCTTCTGATGGCAGTGCGCTGAACACCACTGTAGATGTAAGCAACCTCACAAAAGGTGCTTATATCCTGAAAGCACAGGCTGGAAATACGTCAGTGATCAGCCGATTTACAAAACAATAGGCAATTGACAATAATCAACTAACAACAGCATAAATGAACTGGGACACATATCTGATAAAATGTGTCCCGGTTTTTAAATAATGGTTTTTGTATATTAAAAAACCGGGTAATACTTTTAAATCTGGATTTTTCTTTCTAATATAGCGCCCGGATTAAATCCTTCCTTTGAATTTATCTTAAGGCTCCAATCTCCCACAACCACTTGCGATTCCTTTGTATTTACTTACCCATTTTCCTTTGAGATAACACGCTTCCAAGTTCTATGTGCCTTTGCTTATTCAAAAGACACAATATAAAATTTATGAAGAAAGTTACCTCTACTATCACAATGTTCTTATTATGCCTGTATGTGAACGCCCAGATTGGCAGCCTGGACCCTACATTCAACGCTTCAGGAACGCCCGGATTCAGGATCGATAATGCCTCCGGTACACCTGACGGATATGAATTTGCCACATCGATGGCAATTACTAATGATGGCAAATTATTAGTTGCCGGACGTGCTGAAAACGACAATTATTTTCTCATAACCCGGTATACTATGGCCGGTGAAATTGATGCCACATTTGGCGCCGGTGGCGTAGTGAAGGTACGCTCGGAGGTAAATAACTCCGCACGAGGTTATGGTATGGTCCTTCAACCCGATGGCAAAATAGTGCTGGCAGGCTGGAACTGGCCTTCCACTATAGATTTTTGTGTAATGCGCTTCAATGCCGATGGCAGCTTTGACAACACCTTCGGCACAGGCGGAAAAGTTACTACACCAATAGGCGCCGGCAATGATGAAGGAACCAATGTGGCCCTGCAAAACGACGGCAAAATAGTGGTTACAGGTTCCAGCTTCAACGCCTCAGGCAATACTGATTATGTAGTATTGCGCTATACAGCTACCGGAGTAGTAGATAGTACATTTGGAACCAACGGCATTGTAATAACTGACATCAATGCTTATGATATACCGGAAGGTATTGCGATCAATAGCACCACCGGCGCCATAACAATAGCCGGCACCAGCAACTCAGACTATTCCCTGTTGGGAACCCACCATACCGGTAACGGAGATTTCACCGTTGTTCGGTATACATCTTCCGGTGCGCTCGATGGCTCCTTTGGCACAGGTGGTATAGCAACTTTCGATATTAGCTCCGGCTCGGCCGATGCAGCACATAGCCTGGCGGTTCAACCCGATGGCAAATTGATAGTGGCCGGCACTACAGTAAGGACAGTCAATAATAAAGATGTGGTTGTGATACGGCTAACGACCGCCGGCGCACTCGATCCCAGCTTTGGTACAGGCGGCATAGCAATCGAAAACTATGATGGGGTAAATTCGGATGACGATTGCCGCAGCGTAGCCTTGCAAAGCGATGGCAAGATCGTTATTGGCGGCAACGTTGACGCTTTCCCAAATACAACAGGGTTAAAACCAATAGGTTTAATGTTGATGCGTTTTACAGCTAACGGTGCGCTCGACCCTTCATTCAATGGAGATGGAAAAACAGCAGCCAATATAGCCTGGACAGATAATGATTTCGGCATGGCACTGGCACTCAGCGGTAGTCGTATTTACCTGGCCGGTAGCAGCGGTCAACCCAAGGACCTGGCTATAGCTGCTTTCCAGAATAGTGTTGGTGGGGCGCTTCCGGTAGTATTAACACAATTCTATGCACAAAAGCAAACCAGCAAAGTAAATTTGCAATGGCAAACCAGCAGCGAAGAAAATGTGAAACAGTTTGTTATTGAGCGCAGCAACGATGGTAAAAACTATAAAGCTATCGGCACTGTAGCAGCAGCCGGTAACAGCACCCTTACTAAAAATTACACATTTGCCGATCAGTCGCCTTTTACATCAACCAATAACTATTATCGTTTGCTGATGCAGGATGTTGATGGCAAATACAAATACAGCAAAATACTCATCATTAAGTTCGATGGCCAGTTAACCACCAACATGCAGGTATTCCCAAGTTATGTGAGAGATATCCTGCAGGTTCAGTTACCCAATGGTTTAAATGGTAATGTAAGTTTACAGGTTATCGATATGAATGGTCGCGTAGTAAAAAGAAACAACCTGGCTTCTGATGGCAGTTCGCTGAACACCACTGTAGATGTAAGCAACCTCACAAAAGGTGTTTATATCCTGAAAGCACAAGCTGGAAACACTTCAGTGATCAGCAGGTTTACCAAACAGTAAGCAACTAACAACGATCAAAATAAAAAGAGCCACGCTGTAAAGTGTGGCTCTTTTATTATTTATGGAACATAGCTATCCATCACTCACCACATTCATCGATCCTCGCGCTTCGCTTCCTGCCTTTCCCTACTTGCTACTCGCTATTTACTACTCGCCTTTAGTCAACCTCCCGTACTTCCATCTTTATACCTCACCTTCTTCTTACCCGAGTTCTTCTTTTCAAATTCCACCACTTCCTTCGGTTTTGCTACTGGTTTCTTTTCTGTTGTTACCGGAACTTTCGCTTCCTGCTCCAGCTTCCCCAACGTATACAATTCCGAGCGAATTACCCTGCCGGAAGCCGGATCATAATATTTCCATACCCCATGCTTGATGGCCGCACCTTCGTTCTTGATAACAACCGTGCGGTAGGTATCAAATTTATCGGGGTCCTCTATTTCAAGGGTATCATACTCTTTATCGGGGTTCAGGGCTTTCCAGCTTTGCTCCAGCTTTAATTCACCATCCCTGGTAAAATAGCGGCAGATGCTGTCCTTCAAACCCCATTTATAATATTCAATGCCAACGAGGTCGCCCATGAGGGTAAACAGCCGCCACTCCCCTTCTTTGCGGTTCTTTTCGAACCAGCCCTCTTCTTCGTACCCGGGTTCACCCCGTACATTGTCGTAATGCAGCTTCCAGGGTCCCCATTTCCGGTCAAGTTTATCGATCCGGTTCAGGGTATCGCCCGTTGAAGTCAATTTATAGCTCTTCCATTGGGCAAAACTGCTGGCAGAAAACATCAGGAACACAAATAATATCGATCGCATCTTTACAGGTTTGATAATGGTTATAAACTACCTCACAATCACAATAATAACGCCAATCCCGGCCGTTTCATTGCCAGGCCATATTATGGCGCTTTGTTAAATTTAACCAATATCCTGCGAAGAGGTCAATTTCTGATTTTGAGATTTAGAGATTTTTCGATTTGCTCAGGCTTGAGCTTTTCCGATAAATCTCAAAATCCCGAAATCCCGAAATCTCAAAATCAGCGATCACTTTCCTGGTAGTAATATGTAACAATCTAACTTTTAAGGCTTATCAGGTATTGTAACGCCAACTCGTACCCCTTCAGCCCGAGCCCGATAATACTACCGGCCGATTTGCCGGAAACGTGGGATAATTTGCGGAATTCTTCGCGCGCATGTACATTGGAGATATGTACTTCCACCACCGGGGTTTTTATGCCGGCAATAGCGTCGCCGATAGCTACGGAAGTATGTGTATAGCCGCCGGGGTTCATAATAATGCCGTCATAATCGAACCCTACCCGTTGCAATTCATTGATGAGCTCCCCTTCTACATTACTCTGATAATAATGAATGTGAACCTGGGGGTATTTGCTTTTCAAGGTACCGAGATAATCCTCGAATGAAGTACTGCCGTAAATACCGGGTTCGCGTTTACCCAACAGGTTCAGGTTGGGACCATTGATGATAGCTATTTTCATAATCTTTTGATGGCTGAATGGTTTGATGGCTGGGTGGCCGCATCTGCGAATGTCAGGTATCTGCGATAATCGCAAAACTGATCGCCCAACAATCAAGCCATTCAACCATCAATCAATCCAAAAACTTTCAGGTTAACCATTTTGATTAGCCCTCTCTGGTATTAGTTCATATGATCCTTGATCATATTGATAAAATCATCGAACAGGTAGCGGCTGTCGTGTGGACCAGGCGTGCTTTCGGGGTGATATTGCACCGAGAAAGCCGGTTGATCTTTCAGTCTGATACCTTCGATAGAATTATCATTCAGGTTCATGTGGGTTACTTCTACATGCTTCGCCTTTTTAACAGACTCCGGGTCAACCCCAAACCCATGATTCTGGGTTGTTATCTCGCATTTGCCGGTAAGCAGGTTCTTAACCGGATGGTTCAGCCCACGGTGGCCATGGTGCATTTTAAAAGTAGAAATATCGTTGGCCAATGCCAGCAACTGGTGACCAAGGCAAATACCAAAGGTTGGTTTTTTCTCTTTCAGCACTTCTTTCACCGTTACAATGGCATAATCCATTGCAGACGGGTCGCCAGGGCCATTTGAAATGAAATAGCCATTGGGAGCGAATTGCCTGAGTTCGGCAATGGGCGTTTTGGCCGGGAATACCTTAACATAAGCGCCGCGTTCAACCATACATTGCAGAATGTGCTGTTTGGTGCCAAAATCAAGCACGGCTATTTTAACCGGTGAATTGGGATCGCCCAATGTATAGGGCTCGCTGGTGCTTACCTTGCTGGCCAGTTCCAATCCGGCCATGGTGGGCACTTTAGCCAGTTCTTGCCGAAGTTGCTCCACATCCAGGATCTCGGAGGAGATGATGCAGTTCATGGCGCCTTTTTCACGCACATGCGTTACCAGCGCACGGGTATCAACCCCTTCAATGCACACAATGTTATTCTTGATCAGGTACTGATCCAATGATTCAGTAGCCTGTTTACGGCTGTATTGTTCTTCCAGGTTACGACCGATCATGCCACGGATCTTCACACTATCCGACTCAACATCAGTGTCTTTCGTTCCATAATTGCCCACATGCACATTGTTCATTATAACGATCTGACCAAAATAGCTGGGATCTGTAAATACTTCCTGGTAACCGGTCATTCCGGTGTTAAAACAAATTTCACCGGCTGTAGTGCCTACTTTTCCAAAGGCTTTACCATAATGAACGGAGCCATCTTCCAACAGCAGAACAGCGGGTTTTTGTTGCGTATTCGACATTTTTCGTTAAAAAATTTTACAAAGAAAAACAATAATTAACTATCTCATTTCACGAATTGTTCACAGCATCTTAAATTCTTTATATGGCTTGATGGCTTTATTGTTTGATGGAACCATCAATTAATTAGGGTCCAAAAAAAAGCAAGACTAATAAAAGTCTTGCTCCTTTATAAAAACCAATTCGATCATTTTTACTTTGCTGCTTTTTTTGCTGGTTTTTCTTCGGCTGCTTTTTCTTCAGCAGGAGCGGCGGCTTCGTCAGCTTTTTTACGGCTACCACCACGACGTGTTTTCTTCGCAGCTTCTTTAACTTCGCCTTTTCCTTTACCGTAGATCTCGTTATAGTCAACCAGCTCGATCATTGCAGTTTCAGCGTTATCACCTACGCGGATACCCAGTTTAATGATACGGGTATAACCACCAGGACGGCCACCGATCTTTTCGGCAATTGGTCCAAATAACTCAGTAACAGCCTCTTTGTTCTGCAGGTAGCTGAACACTACGCGGCGTTGGTGAGTGGTGTTGTCTTTAGCTTTAGTGATCAGCGGCTCAATGAATGTGCGCAGTGCTTTTGCTTTAGCTAAAGTGGTAGTGATACGCTTGTGATTAATCAGTTCACTAGCCAGGTTCTTCAGTAACGCCTTCCGGTGAGAAGCCGTTCTGCCCAGGTTGTTGATTTTGTCTCCGTGACGCATGACGATTTTGTTTTACCGACTGTACCGTGTCAGGAATTACAGTCTACGTTATTAAAATATTTCGGAATTTTTGATTTGGTGATTTTGGGATTTAAATCCCAAAAACGCTGAATCCCGAAATCAGAAATCACTAAAGTTCCTCTTTATCGAGACCTAACTTACTCAGGTCCATTCCGAAGTGCAGTCCTCTTTCAGCCAGCACCTGCTCAATTTCAGCAAGTGATTTCTGACCGAAGTTTCTGAACTTCATCAGGTCTTCCTGTTCGTACTGTACCAGTTCGCTCAAGCTGTTGATCTTGGCAGCTTTCAAACAGTTGAAAGCGCGTACAGACAGATCGAGGTCTTCCAGCGGAGTTTTGAGGATCTTGCGTAATTGCAACATTTGCTCATCAACCACATCCTCTTTCTTATCTTCTTTATTATCGAACGTAATGTTCTCGTCGGTGATGATCATCAGGTGCTGGATCAGGATCCGGCTGGCTTGTTTCACCGCTTCTTCAGGGTGAATGGTGCCATCGGTAGTAACTTCCATGATCAGCTTTTCGTAGTCAGTGCGCTGTTCAACACGCGTGTTCTCAATAGCGTACTTTACGTTTTTGATCGGGGTGAAGATAGCATCGGTAGGAATGTAACCGAATGGCGCATCTTTCACTTTGTTATCTTCAGCAGGAACATATCCGCGACCTTTGGAAACGGTCAGTTCAATGTCGAGCTTAGCTGATGAATCCAACGTGCAGATCAACAGATCGGGGTTCATGATGTCGAAGTTTTGAGTAGCTTCTCCGATCATGCCGGCTGTGAACTCTGATTTATTTTTAATGCTCAACGTCACTTTTTCCTGGCTCACTTCATGATCTACCTTCTTTTTAAACCGAACCTGTTTCAGGTTCAGAATGATCTCCAGCACATCTTCAGTAATACCCTTGATGGTAGCAAACTCATGGTCTACACCTTCAATACGAATACCTACGATTGCAAACCCTTCCAATGAACTCAACAATACCCTGCGCAAAGCATTACCGATGGTTACGCCGTAACCAGGTTCTAACGGGCGAAACTCAAACTGAGCTTCGAATTCCGTTGCTTTTTGTAAAACTATTTTGTCAGGTTTCTGGAAATTTAAAATGGCCATATTTTAAAATTTCGATTTTTTACTTCTTTATTAAAAGGTAGCTGTGACTTGCTAGTTGCTCGTATTGGTCGTGAGGCCGGCTTAGTGGGGGTTTCCCTTTCACGTTTGCCGTCTGCCGTTTCACGATTATTTGCTGTATAACTCAACAATCAATTGCTCCTTAATGTTCTCTGGAACGCTTTCCCGCTCAGGGTAAGCCACGAACGTACCTGTCATTTCAGTTTCGTTCCAGTCGAGCCAGCTGAACTTCTGATTTTTACCGCGGAAAACGCTGGTAATGGAAGTGTTTGTTTTGTCTTTTTCTTTAACGCTGATGATATCGCCGGGTTTCAACTGGAAAGAAGGAATGTTCACTACCACCCCGTTAACGGTAACGTGTTTGTGCGAAACCAACTGACGGGCACCAGGACGTGAAGGAGAAAGACCCAGGCGGTAAACGGCATTATCCAAACGGGCTTCCAGCAATTTGATCAGGTTTTCACCGGTAACACCTTTTAAGCGCGCTGCTTCTTCAAAGGTTTTGCGGAATTGTTTTTCCAATACGCCGTAAGTATATTTAGCTTTTTGCTTTTCTTTTAACTGTAATGCGTACTCTCCGGGAGCTTTACGTCTTTTTGAAGGACCATGTTGACCGGGAGGATTGCTGTTCTTGGTAAGATATTTACCATTGCCTAAGATAGGCTCGCCGAAAATACGGCATACTCTTGTTTTGGGACCAGTGTAACGTGCCATGTTGTTATTAAGTTAGATTTTTTGGTGACGATACACGATCCTAAAAATCTTAAAAATCAATCGTGTACCCTATTTTAATATTTAGAGATCTTGGGATTTAGCGATTTTGAGATTTAAATCCCTCAATCACCAAATCCCGAAATCAGCAATTATACTATACTCTTCTTTTCTTGGGAGGACGGCATCCATTGTGAGGCAGCGGAGTTACATCCTTGATCATTGCTACTTCAATACCATTTTGAGACAGGGACCGGATAGAGCTTTCGCGACCGGCGCCGGGTCCTTTTACATACACGTCAACTTTCTTCACACCTGCATCGAAAGCTGTTTTTGCAGCATCTGCAGCAGCCATTTGTGCGGCGTATGGGGTGTTCTTTTTAGAACCTTTGAAACCCATTTTACCGGCACTGCTCCAGGAAATAACCTGGCCGTTCTTATTGGTAATGCTGATGATAATGTTGTTGAAGCTAGCTGAAATATGAACATCTCCGTAGGTGTCCACTTTCACAATTCTTTTCTTCGCAGCGGCTTTTGCGCTGGGCTGTTGTGCTTTTGCCATAATTGTTTACAGGTAATCTTGTTTTAAAATAATCCCTTGTATGGGAACCAGATCAACACTCCGCCTGCACCTGGGTATCTGTAGCTGATCTGTTTTATATGGTGCATATAAACTAAGCAACAAGCCGTAAGCTGCAAGCTACAAGCGATTTTAATAAAGGCTTGAAGCTTACAGCTCGGAGCTTGCAGCTAATATTATTTCTTAGGCGCTTTCTTCTTACCGGCAACAGTTTTCCGTTTTCCTTTACGGGTACGGCTGTTGGTACGGGTACGCTGACCACGAACAGGCAATCCTTTACGATGACGTAAACCACGGTAGCAAGCGATATCAAGTAAACGCTTGATACTCATTTGCACTTCAGAACGCAACTGACCTTCTACCTTCAATTCGTTGGTAATAATGTTACGGATAGCGTTCAGTTCATCATCATTCCATTGATGCACTTTTTTGTCCAGTGGAATACCAGCTTTGGTAAGGATGTACTGGGCAGTTGAACGGCCGATCCCAAAAATATAGGTAAGACCTATTTCTCCTCTTTTATTCTTGGGTAAGTCTACACCGGCAATACGAGCCATAGTTCTTGTTTATTGTTTGTAGTTTGTAGTTTGTTGTTCTTCTAATCGATCAGCGTTTACAATCTGCAACAGCCATTTATTACCAATTGCATCTTGTTCCCGATAACTATCGGGGCCGATTGATTACCCTTGTCTTTGCTTGAAGCGCGGGTTCTTTTTGTTAATAACATATAACCGGCCCTTTCTACGCACAATTTTACAATCGGCGCTACGCTTTTTAATAGATGCACGAACTTTCATAACATTTATTTATTTACAGTGCTTACTTATAACGGAATATTATCCTTCCTCTCGTCAAATCATAAGGGCTCATCTCCACTCCCACTTTGTCACCCGGTAAAATCCTGATGTAGTTCATCCGCATTTTACCCGAGATTGTCGCCAGTATTTCATGACCATTCTCAAGTTTCACCTTAAACATGGCATTCGATAAAGCTTCAGTTATAACTCCATCCTGTTTAATCAGCGGTTGTTTACCCATATAATTTTAAGGAGCGCAAAGATATGATAATCGACCTAAAAAAGAAAAAAATAAGAAATAATTAAAAATAATTGATCATTTTCCCCTTAATTCCCAACCCCACCGGGCAAAAAGAAACAAGGAATATTGACTGCCAAAGTAAAACACAACCTTCGGCCCAACACTCCTTGCTCTTTTATAAATAACTGAAAATAAACTATTTAATGTGCCGCCGCCGGCATCAGTTCTACCTTGGTCATCTGATAATAATGGTTTTGCAGCTCATGCACATGGATAGGCTGGTTCAGGTACCGGTGATCTTCACGCCACCATATTTCCATCTGGCTAAAGTTGCCTTTTTGGGGCAACAGCACCCGGAAAGAGTCTTTCACATATTTCACAGATCCATTTCCGTTCTCAGTTTGTGTAAAACCCAGCCGCTTCATTTGTTCATCGTTCAGGGGCACCGGGTACAGATGATCGGGGGTATACCAGAATTCCTGTACGCCTGTTTCCACACACACTTCCTTATCTTCCCTGTTGATGTCCTTTACCATTCCTTCCCTTTGCTGGCCATCGTATTCAGCCGAAACAATATCTCCAAATTTAAGTTCTGAAATTTTGATCATATGACAGCATTTTTTAGTTGATTTCTAATTTACAAAAGGGCTGTCATATAACAATGAATTAGCTTCAGTATATATCCCCTGATTATTAAGGCGCCCTGGTTACCAGATACCGGTTTCCGGTTACCGGGCTCCCGGAAACTGGCGCCGGTAACCGGTAACTTATTCTATCACAAAAGCCTCCGCCTTCATCTCCCGGGCCGGTTGTGGTACATTTGCCGCCAGTTTCCTGCTTACCTGCCGGTTTATAAAGTACATCATTACAATCACCGCCAGCATCGATGCAATTACAATTACCCCCAGGGTACTGTAATGGTGCAATTTCTTATCGGGTCCCTCGCTGATCACATGTCCGGCCAGGAAGGCCGCTAAACCGCCCGCAAACTGCTGAACCGATGAGTTGATGCTCATGAACGCTCCCCTGTCCTGCGGCTGCGGAATAGCGCTTATGAGGGCTGAAGAAGTAGCCATTCTGGCCAGGATGCCGGCAAACATCAACACATTGATCGCAATAACCACCGTCAGCGGCGTTACGCCCAGGTTGGTGTAAATGGCCACCATGGTTATGGTCAGTATGCTTCCACCCACAAAAACCCTGTACTTGCCCAGTTTATCGCCCAGGTACCCCGTGAGCGGCCCAAAAACAAAAGAGAATACGCCCGATACGCCATACAAAACCGGCAGATCTTCCTGCCTGATGCCCAGGTTATTTACGCTAAACGCGCTGCCGAAAGGCATCAGCATGAACCCGCCGGTAGCCAGCAAAGTAGTGGTTAGAAAAGCCATCAGGTACCGTGAGTTGGAAACGGTATTTCCCACATGTTCAAACGGGGTGCGTTCGTTTTTCAGGTGTAAATGTGCGGTAACCGGCTTCATTTTCAACACAATGATGATCCCCGGCACCAGGCCAACTGCTACGATCAGCCAGAAGGGCGCATGCCAGCTATAGTGGTTGGCCAGGTAAAGGCCGATAGGCAACCCCAAAACCTGGCTGGCGGCAAAGGCCATTTGAATAAAGCCCATTACCCGGCCTCTTACTTCCAGCTTGAACAGATCGGTTACAATAGCCATACTTACAGAGCCGATCACTCCGCCGAAAATACCGGTTACAATACGGGCGCCCAGCAAAAAGTGATAATTGGTGGCCATAGCGCACAACGCTGTACCTATTAAAAATCCGATATAGAAGAAGACGAGCAATTTTTTACGGTCGAAATAATCGGCATAGATCGCCGCCAGCAGTCCCGAAGCGCCGGCGCTGAATGCATAGGCCGATACCGCCATTCCGAACTGGGCAGGGCTGATTTTTAATTGCGGCATCAGTATGGCGCCCAGGGGCGACATAACCATAAAGTCGAGGATTACGGTAAACTGCAAAAAGGCCAGGATAGCTATCACAAAGACCTCATATCCGGTAAAAGTAGGTTTGGCAGGTTGGTTTGGTTTGGTACTCTTCATTTGATTCGGTTTGAACTTTTAATTAATCTTACTTCTAATCTGGCAATTCCTCACATAAATACCCCGTAGCAGTCACCAGGCGGATAATATCTTCCGGTAATAACCAGGCTGTTTCAATGCGCAATACATTGTCGATATCCAGCTGGTCAACATTCCATTTAAGAATGCCGGGCGTGTTGCACATGAGCGGTGAAATGTGATGGATATCTCTTGCAGACATCAGGTTGGTTTTGAAAACCAGTACCTGCATCTTTTGTTCCCGGTAAGCGATAGGTTTAATCATATTCATAAAAATGAACATTCATTTAGTTAATTGGACAAAAAAATATCAGGGTTTCAGGGCTTTGATCACCAGCTGCAGTGTCTGGTTCACTATGTCGTCATTAATGCTGAACTTTTCGCTGGCCGGACTACTTCCCTGTGCATGGAATTTTATCAGCTGGTACAAAGGGGCAAATGCAATGGACCAGTATACCTCAAAAGGAAGCGGCTGCAGTTCTCCCCTATTGATGGCATTGTGAACGAAGCGACCCAGCACATCACCAAAGTTTTGCCTGATAGAGTCCCGCACCGAATCATATGTAGGCATATAACGGATCTGTTCTATGAACTCTACATCCAGCGGGTGTTTGAAAAAGAACTCCATCCGGTTCTTCCACTGTAGTTCCAACCCATCGGCAAACGACATTTTGGGGTGCATACCCTTCAAGCTGGTCTCCATCAGGCGGTGACTGACGGTGGTGGCGATCTGTGTAATGAGGTCGTCGCGGTCTTTGTAATAGATGTACAGGGTTGCAGGCGAAACATTGGCTGCTTTGGCCAGCTTTTGCATGCTGAAGCCGTCAAGGCCTTCCTTTACGATCATTTCGATCGCTTTCTCCTGAATAATATTTTCTTTATTTACGTCTCTCGTACGCATTGCAATGCAAATATAAATGAATATTCATTCATTTATGAAATCTTTTACCGGGAATTTCAGGGGTTTTACTGGTGAATGGAGGAGAGACAGCTCCCCTACTCAAATGTGCCTCGTCCTCTCTGACCATTGCCTAACCATTGCCTGGGTATTGCCTGGGTATTGCCTTGCAACCATGTGTTCCTGTAGGATCCCTGTAGTATACGCGTAGTGTACGTAGGCCATCCTGCTACCAGTTTGCTACAATACCGGTACCATTACAGTACCATCTGCGCCAGCCATCAAGGGGCCCTGCACTGATCCTACTTACCGAAACTTTTACTGAAGAAGTACCCAATCGCCTGCATTGCACAACGTAATTTTCTGATTGTGACTATTTTATTGCGTTTATACCCAGATATCTTTTTTCAGATGATGCAAGTTAATTGTACCTTTGCGCGTCAGATACATTAAGCATGCAACGAAAACGGGTATCCGGTTGTCGTACTGCTGTTAGCCATGAACTCAAATATTATGATAAAAACAATTTTGTCTATCCCGCTGGTATTGCTGCTATTTACAGCATGCCGCAAAACAAGCAATCCTACGGTGTTTGACCTGGGGGTAGACATGCAGGCTTCTTTTAACAAGGACCATGTACAGGTATTAATAGACAATCAGCCTTTATTGAACTCAGAGGTAACTACCATCAATTTATTGGGAATTGCTAAAAGCATCTCTACTGCCGCCACCGAAGGAAACCATTCAATAAAAGTTATTGTAAACGATAGTATCGTTAAAACGGAAAACTTTACCCAATCCGGCAATTTATATATTGGCGTTAACTATAACAAAGCCACCAATACAGTATCAATTGCTTATTCAGCACGCCCGTACACGTATATTTAAAGAGAGATAGGGAACTAAAAATATTACAGTCACGCCAATTGGCGTGACTGTTTTTTTCGAAGTTTATCTCAGGAACGCTTTTTATAATGGATCACCGCCCAGGTATTTAACACAACAGCAAATCCCAACACGGTAAACAGGTGCGTACTGATATCTTTCAATCCACTCCCCTTCAATACCACCATACGCATTACATCAATAAAGTAGGTAACCGGGTTTACCCTGGTAATGGCTTTTGCCCATGCCGGCATACTGTCGATGGAGGTATATAAGCCGCTTAATAAAATAAACACCATCATCATAAAGAACGATAACAACATGGCCTGTTGCTGGTTACTGGTATAGGTCGATAACAGCAACCCCAATCCCAGCACCGCGAGCAGGTACACGGCCGCAAACGTATAGATCACCAGCAAACTGCCGGTTGGTACAATGCCATACGCTACCCTGGCCAGGGTGAGCCCGATGGTTAAGATCAATAATCCCAGGATCCAGAATGGAATGAGTTTCCCCAGAATGAAATGATATTTTTTAACAGGCGTTACGTTGATCTGCTCGATGGTACCGATCTCCTTTTCACGCACAATGTTTAACGATGCCAGGAATGCCCCTACCATAGTCACCAATACCACCAGGATCCCGGGCACCATAAAATATTTGTAATTCATGGAAGTATTGAACCAGTTGGAAGAAGTGACTTCTATCTGCAATTCGGGATTGAACCGGGGTAACTGCACCCATTTCAACCGTACTTCCCTGTTATAATCCTGTATAATGCTTCGCAGGTAGGCACCGCCCAGGTTCGCTTTTACGCCATTAATAGCATTAATGGCCATGAATAAAGTAGCTTCATTTTCCCTGATCAGCTTCTTTTCAAAATCGGCCGGTATTTCCAACACCAGGTCGGCTTCATCGTGTTCTATGTGCTGCATGGCATTGAGGTAAGAACC
This sequence comes from Niastella caeni, assembly GCF_004834005.1. GTDB lineage: Bacteria > Bacteroidota > Bacteroidia > Chitinophagales > Chitinophagaceae > Niastella > Niastella caeni. The sequence goes on along the minus strand of NZ_STFF01000002.1, from coordinate 244,316 downwards.
TGAATAATCCTGCAGTTTGAAATAACCCGAAGATGTTACTTTGTTAACCAGTTGCCGGGAATATTGCGAATGATCATGGTCTACCACACTGAGTTGAATATTCTTCACTTCATAATCTGCCGCCCACGGTAATATCAACAATTGTATGGAGGGCATCATAAATATGATGCGGATAATAGATGGATCGCGGAATATTTGCCGGAACTCTTTTTGCAATAGAAAACGTAAGGTTCTCATATTAATAATTTCCCCCGGCTCCGCCAGCTGGCGGAGAGCATGGGCATTTAACAATAGCGATTACTTAAGCCAGCCTGATCTTAAAACTCCTGATGCTCAATACCAACAAAAACAAAAGCATTCCGGTAAGTACCAGTGTCTCTTTCCACACGGCTGCAATACCCAGCCCTTTGATCATCACTTCTTTTACGATATAATAAAACCATTTGGCCGGTACTATATTCGAAATGATACGCAACGGCAATGGCATGTTTTCAATAGGGAACATAAAACCGCTGAGCATAATGGTTGGCAGAAACATCCCCGTCAAAGCAATGAACATGGCGGTTTGCTGCGAATCGGTTTTTGTGGAAATGAATAAACCAAACGCCAGGCAGGTAAGCGTATAAAGAATGCTCTCAAAGATCAGCAACAACAGGCTGCCATTGATAGGCACATCCAGCACAAACACGCTCAGCAACAGGATACTTGTAATATTTACAACAGATAATAATAAATACGGTACCGCTTTGGCCACTACGATCTTGAATGGCTGCATGGGCGATACCAGCATAATTTCCATGGTGCCTAATTCTTTCTCCCGCACAATAGTAATGGCCGTCATTAAGGTGCACACCAGCATCAACACCATGGCCATAACACCCGGAACAAAACTATACGCGCCTTTTAGTTGCGGATTATATAGCATGCGCATTTCCGTTTTAATGGTATAGGGCAATTGCCGATTGTTGGTAATGCGGTCCTGGTAATCCATGATAATGGCCGTAGCATAATTGGTCAAGGTGTTGGCCACGTTCGGGTCCGATGCATCAGCGATAAGTTGTACCTGGGCAGTATTAAAATGATTAAGGTGGTTGGCAAAATTTTCAGGGAAGATGACCGCCAGTTTGATCTTTCCTTTTTTGAAAGCGCCTTCAATTTCCTGGTAAGAATGCAGGTCCTGTGCAATATCAAAATAGCGGCTGGCATCCAGCTCACTGCGGAGCGTTTGCGTGGCAAGGTCGTTCGACTGATCGAAGATGGCGATCTGTGAATTCTTTACTTCATTGGTAAGTGCAAATCCAAAAATGAGGATCTGCATAATGGGCATACCCAATAAAATAAACAGGGTGCGTTTGTCGCGCCCTATATGGTGAAACTCTTTTTTGACGAAAGACAAGAACTGTTTCATTTTATAAAAGTTCGTTTATTATCATGATTCTCTATTAACTGATGGTTGAATAGCTTTATGGCCTGATTGTTAATACCACCCCGCAATCGGTACTTCATCCATCAAACAATTAAACAATTAATCTGCCGCCCTCTTCGCCTTCCTGGCCAGCTTCAAAAACACCTCATCCATCGATCTTACTTCAAATGTCCTTTTCAATTGGGCCGGCGTATCCAGCGCATCAATGCGTCCATCAACCATGATAGAAACGCGGTTACAATACTCGGCTTCATCCATATAGTGCGTCGTTACAAATATGGTAATACCCGATTCGGCCGCTTTGTAGATCATATTCCAGAACTCACGCCGGGTAACGGGATCCACACCACCGGTGGGCTCATCCAAAAACACAATCTCAGGTTCATGAAAAATGGCAACGGAAAAGGCAAGCTTTTGTTTCCAGCCCAGCGGTAAAGATCTCACCAGTTTATTGGCTTCCGCTTCCAGGTGCAGTTCTTTTAATAAGAAAGCTGTTTTCTCTTTTATGAAAGCATCACTTTTACCATAAATGCCGGCGTAAAACCGGATGTTCTCTTTTACCGTCAGGTCTTCATACAGAGAAAACTTCTGGCTCATGTACCCGATGCTTCTTTTGATGTGCTCGGTTTGTTTATAAACATCAAAGCCCGCCACGGTTGCTTTGCCGGAAGTTGGGATGGAAAGTCCGCATAACATACGCATGGCCGTTGTTTTGCCGGCGCCATTGGCACCGAGGAAACCAAAGATCTCCCCTTTCTTTACTTCAAACGAAATGGCGTCAACCGCAGTGAAATCACCGAAGCGTTTGGTGAGTGTTTCTGCTTGTATAGCTGTGTTGTTTGTTATCATTAGTATCTAAATCAATAGTGAAAAATCGGGAATCGTGAGTTGTCAGTGGTCACTGGGGAGTGCGTTCCTGAATATTCAGGAACGCTGCACTTTCGGCAACCTTACCCACACTCACAATTCACCACTCACCTTCATCAATGCAATAAAGCAATCTTCTATATCGGCCCTGATGGTTTTAACATCAGGCTGGTGGTAATTATGCTGCTGTAAAAAATCCGAGACTGTATTAGCCGAATATCCGTCTTTCAGCACTACGTGATGGTATTCACCAAAAGGATAAGCATTCTGCACGCCTTCAAAATTTTGCAGGTCATTCAACAACTGCAGCATGTTGCTATCTTTTACTGCCACCAATGGTTGCCTGAAAGAATTGATCACGCCTTCCGGGCTGTTCACCGATAATATTTCACCATTCTGTATCAGAGCAACCCGGTCGCACAGGCTGGCTTCATCCATATAAGGTGTTGATACCAGGATGGTGATGCCCTGCTTTTTGAGGCTGCGCAGCATTTCCCAGAATTCCTTGCGCGACACAGCATCTACTCCGGTAGTAGGTTCATCGAGGAACAATACCGAGGGTTTGTGGATCAACGCGCAGCTCAGCGCCAGTTTTTGTTTCATGCCACCCGATAATTTGCCTGCTCGTCGGTCTTTAAATGGTTCAATTTGCGAATAGATGTCTTTAATGAGATCGTAATTCTCTTTTACAGTTGTATTAAAGATGGTAGCAAAAAAATCCAGGTTCTCTTCAATGGTCAGGTCCTGGTACAACGAAAAGCGCCCGGGCATATATCCTACCCGTTGGCGAATGGCTTTAAAATCCTTTACCACATCCAGGCCATCCACTGAAGCAGTGCCGCCATCGGGCAATAATAAAGTGGTGAGAATACGAAACAATGATGTTTTACCGGCGCCATCGGGACCAATGATACCAAAGAGTTCCCCTTGTTCCACCTCAAAAGAAATACCTTTCAGGGCCGTTACAACATCCTTTTTCTTACCATACTGCTTTTTGAGATTATTAGCGATTACTGAATACATGTGTACAAGTTGAAAAGTTGATAGTGTTGACAGAGGCTCCTCTATAAACTATTTAACAAACAAAACCTCCCCATACATTCCGATCTTCAAATACCCATCATTCTTCACCCTTACTTTAACAGCATATACTAAATTGGCCCTTTCTTCCTTGGTTTGAATCGTCTTCGGCGTGAACTCTGCTTTGTCTGATACCCAGGTAATGGTACCGGGATATTCACGGTATGCTTTGGCGCCGCTATCGATCATTACTTTTACAGACTGGTTCAACTTAATTTGCGGCAATTGTGTACCGGTAATATAGGCCCGCAACGTCAATGTATCGAGGTTGGCGATCTTGTATAATGCCTTTCCCGCAGAAGTCACCTCACCGGCTTCGGCATACTTGGTAATAACAGTACCATTAACAGGGTTGATGATCCGGGCTTTGCCTATTTGCTCACTCAGTTGTTCAACTCTTTTTTCGAGCGGCTTCTTTTCGCTGAGCACAGAACGGTTTTGCGTGCTGGTGTTGGTACGTTGTACATTGATCTGCTGGCGGGTAACGTCCATTTGTTTTTGCATCACATCGATCTGTGCGTTGATATCATCCAGTTGTTTGCCGGTAGCCGCATCCTGTTTCAACAGGTTTTCAATACGCGTGCGTTCGTGTTGCAGGTTGTTCAATTGCGATTGCTGAACAGCCAGTTGCTCCTGCAATAATTTTATCTGCGGCAATACATTGGATGTTTTTTCCTGCAATGCTTCAATGCTGGCCTGGATCTGTTCTTTTTGCAACGACAGGTTTTCTGCATCGATAATACCTACCACATTTTCTTTCGGGATGGTTTGCCCTTCAAACACATTAAACGATAATATTTTACCACTTTGTTCGGCAGAAACGATCACCTCTTCAACCTCAAAAGTTCCTGATGCGTCAAATTTTTGGGCGTTACGGTTACAGGCAGCAAACAACACTGCCGTAGCACTAATAAGGGTTACAAAAAATTTATTCATGATCTTTTATTTATCAATGTTATCTATTTATATCGCATCTCGTTCCTTCGACTTCGCTCAGGATGCCCGATGCTTTTTAATCGTCCGTTCGACTACGCTCAGGACCAATTACTGATTGCCTGATAAGGTACGATAATTGATCTGGGCCTGGATCAATTGCAACTGATGCGCAATAAGCGATTGCCTTGCCTGGTCTTCGGCATTTACTTCTTTCAGATAATCATTGGCAGTGATCACCCCATTCGACAATTGCGCATTTGCAGCTTCTTTAACCTGCGTTCGAATGCTGATGATCTGCTGATCACTCTGCACCAACTGCTGCAGTTTATCCAGTTCCGCCTCCTGTTGTTTGAGCTGCGTATTGGTGTTGAGCATAAATAACTCTTTCTGCACATCAACCATCCGTTGATTTACCTGCAACAATTCCCGTTCTTTTTTCGTGGTGTATAAACTGCCCAGCCCCCAGTTCAACCGTACACCGGCTACATAAAAAAGGTCAAACTCATTTTTGAGCATATTCAAACCCGGCCGGCCATAACCTCCCTGCACAAACAAACTGGTGCGTGGCCGGTTCTTCGCGCTGATCAATTGGTTTTGTACCTTGAACAACTCGCTTTGATAGTTGTATAATTTCAACTCAGGACGGGCAATGGTTTCCTTTGCAAAGGTCATCACAATAGCAGGTTGTTCTAACTGCACATTGGCGGGCAGTGACTTGTTAATGAATAGTGATAATACATCTACCAATCCTTTGCGATTGGCATTCAGTTCAATTATGCGCTGATCGTTCTTCATCAACTCCGCTTCCAGCGTTAACTGGCTCGAACGGAAAGCCGTTCCATTCTTTACCTGCGCTTCTACTCTTTTAATTCCTAATTGTATATCATTTTTTACCAGCGCCACCTGTTTCAGTTGCTCATCTACCAACAGGATGCCGAGGTACAGCTGGTTGATGCGATCTTTCACTTTATACAACTCCACTTCCGCTTTCTGATCTTCCACCAACGCATTGGCATTTTGTACGTTCTTCTGCGCCGACGTTGCGCCCCCATCATACACCAGTTGGCTTAACTCAGCCTGTATCTTATACTGATCTTTACTGGGCTCTTCAATTTTAACACCCGGGATACTCACCGGCACACTGGTTACGTCTGATTGGTAAGTAGCCTGACCGGAGATATTCAATTGCGGAAGAAACCCTTTACGCAGGTTTTCAATGGTAAGGTTGGCCGTTTGGCGAACCAGGTCCTTTTGTTTGATCAACGGGTAGTTTTGCCTGGCCAGATCATAAGCCTGCTCCAGGGCGAGCCGGCTGTTGTCCTGCGCCTGCACAGCTACCGCCAGCAACAGTACCGCTATAGAAAGACAACTTTTAATCATAAGGTTTAACCATTTAGTTAATAACATGATAAAAAAATTTATTTCTTAATTGAATCTATTACAAACTTTACCACGGTCTTTTTACGCTGCTCCATCATTTGCAGAAACTCCTCATCATTTGTTTTGGTGATCCATTGCACTATGGGACGGGCCATAAATGGGAAAATACACAGGGACACCATGTTGATCATCAATTCATACCCCTTAATGGATTTGATCTCACCCTTCTTTACCAGCGATGCCACATGCTCTTCTATTTTATCAATAGGTGGCCGGTGATTGCCCCAGATCTTTTTCATCATCTCTTTGGGATTCCGGTTTATCTCATTCAGGACAAAAATGGGCAACAGCGGATTTTGCACCAGGGTATCAATATATTCCCACACAAACTTTTCAATCTTTTCAAACAGCGGAAGTTCTGAAAGCATAATCGTTGTCACTTTGGGCATGAACTTCTGCGCTTCTTCAGTAAAGATCCGCTCGAATAGCTTATCCTTACTGCGGAAGTAATAGTGTAACAAGGCTTTATTAATGCCTGCCTTATCGGCAATGTCCTGCATACGCGCTCCATCGAGCCCGTTTTCCAAAAATACCTGCTTGGCAGCGTCCAGTATCTTTTGCTCAGTGCTTATGTCGTTATTTGTCACTTTAGCCACGTAGTTTAACCATTTGGTTAAACACAAAGATAAATCAGAAAATTTGATACCGCCAAGCTTTTTCAAAAAAAAATCGTCTGCCCATGTTTTAAGACAGACGATCAACCCAAAACAATATTTTATTAAATAAATGGATGTTAATTATCAGGAACCGCTGCAAGCTGCAAGCTACAAGCTGCAAGCTATAAGCTGTAAGCAGAAAGCAAAAAAGCTGAAGGTGCTCTGTTTGCAGCTGTATTCCATTATCGAATTATAACATTATTACTGTATTCCGCTTATAGCTTGCAGCTTGAAGCTGTATTCCATTATCACTCCGCCCAGCTCATTGTATAATTCTGGTTTTCTATATCAATAGCCTCCACCGTTAGTTGCAGCGGATGAAATGTATCTACCATCACTGCCAGCTCTTTGGTTTCTTTGGCGCCGATACTTTTTTCTACCGCCCCGGGGTGCGGTCCATGCGGTATACCGGCAGGATGCAAAGTGATCATACCACGCGTTACATTCTTGCGGCTCATAAAATCGCCATCAACATAATATAACACCTCATCACTATCGATATTACTGTGATTATAGGGCGCCGGCACCGACTGCGGATGATAATCGAACAACCTTGGGCAAAAAGAACACACCACAAAATTATTTGCCTCAAATGTTTGATGCACGGGTGGCGGCTGGTGTACGCGGCCGGTAATAGGCTCAAAATCATGAATGCTGAATGCAAACGGGTAACAATAACCGTCCCACCCAACAATATCGAATGGATGATGACCATAATGCAGGTTATACATCATACCGCGCTTTTTGGTGCGGATCAAAAAATCTCCTTTCTGATCAAAAGTAGGCAGGTTCTGCGGCGGACGAATATCGCGCTCACAAAAAGGTGAATGCTCTAACAACTGTCCATACTTGCTCAGGTATTTTTTGGGGAACCGGATGGGGCTGAATGACTCCACAATAAAAAGACGGTTGTCGGTATTCTTAAACTGTACCTGGTAAATAGTACCGCGTGGTATCACCAGGTAATCGCCATATGCGAATGGCAACTCGCCATACATGGTTCGTAACACACCTTCGCCTTCATGCACAAAGATCATTTCATCGGCATCTGCATTTTTAAAATAATAATCATGCATGCCTTCCTGTGGCGCCGCCAATACAATATGGCAGTCATTATTCACCAAAACCGGGGTACGGCTTTGCAAATAGTCTATTGCCGGTTTTACTTTAAACCCCTCAAAGCTGCGATGCCTGAGCATTTTTTCTTCGGCAACTTTTGGCGATACATCGTAAGACGGTTCAGTTTTAATAATATCAGTTGGCGGATGGCAATGGTACAACAACGAATAATCATTGGAAAACCCTTCAGTAGAGAACAATTGTTCTGCGTATAAGGAGCCATCCGGTTTGCGGAATTGTGTATGACGCTTATGGGGAACATTCCCTAACTTATAATAATATGACATATAACAAAGTGCTTATGTTAATAATGAAGCAATGTGCTAATGTGCTAATTAGCTAATATGCTGATGAAATACAAAATGCAGGTAATAAATGAGCGTGCGGGACCTTTTATAGAGAAAGTTCGAGTGTTTTTAGCAGAAATACATATTTCCAGCTCCGCTTATCGATCCAATATGTAAAATTGCGATGGAATGGCATGGCAATAATCGTTGAAGTAAAGTTAATGAATATTTATTACCCATTCTTTATTGTACCAGCGCCGCCATGTATCTTGCACCCCGTATTTTTCAGAACCTGGCTAAAACACTAAATAATTACTAATGAAAAAGAATCTAATCCTTACCAAAGAAAGACACATTGATGCTACCCCTTTGAAAATATGGACCATTTTAACCGATAACCAATATATTGAACAGTGGCTGGGAGTTCAAATGATCACCGACTGGAAACCGGGAAGCGCCATCGCCTTCACCTTTGTGTACAAGGATAAAGAAGTTAAAGACAAAGGCGCCCTGCTGCATTTTGAACAGGAAAAGAAATTATCCTATACCTACTGGAGCGTATTTTCCGCTACAGAAGACAGTCCGGAAAATTATTCAGAGATCACCTTCAGCCTCACCCCTAATGAAACAGGTATCCTGTTACAATTGACGCAAAGTAATTTTTCATCCCAAATGGTATTTGCGCATGCCGAAAAGAATTGGGAAGAAACGCTGGATACCATCAAACAACTGGCCGAAGATGAGGTCGTGTACCGTCCATAAAAAGCAACCAGCAAGCCTTACTAATGCTATACTTGTTTTATCATGAAGCGAATAGGGTTGATATCTGATACGCATGGCCATCTGGATGAAGCCGTTTTTAAACACTTTGCATCCTGCGATGAAATATGGCATGCCGGTGATTTCGGGAATATCGAACTCGCCAACAAACTGGCTGCTTTCAAACCCCTGAAAGGCGTATACGGCAATATTGATGGCCAGGATATAAGAACAGTTTATCCGGAGAATCTTCGCTGGACCTGTGAAGGCGTAACAGTTTTTATGACCCACATTGGGGGGTACCCGCCAAAATACAATCCAGCAGTAAAAAAAGAATTGACAGCCAATCCACCGCAATTATTTATTTGCGGTCACTCCCATATTTTAAAAGTAATGTTCGACGATCAACTGCAATGCCTGCATATGAACCCAGGTGCAGCAGGCATGCAGGGCTGGCACAAAGTGCGCACCCTGATCCGCTTTGTGATCGATGGAAGTAATATGAAAGATTGTGAGGTGATAGAACTCGGAAAAAGAGTTTCTTAGTATTAAATTATTTCTCCTGCGTTCTACCTTTCAGGCTGTAAGCTGTAAGCTGCAAGCAAATACAAAATACCGCTGCAAGCTTCACGCTGCAAGCTGCAAGCAAATACATATTCGTTTTACTTTATGCCTTGTTGCCTCAATGCCTTTGTGCCTTTCTCATTGCCTCGTTGCCTTTTTTTCCTTATCTATAACATCTAACAACCCTCCACTGTAAGTATCTTCCCCCAATTGCCAGAACATAATACCATTGAGCTTTTTTTCAATAGCATACGCTGTCTTCAACCGCATAGAGGTAGTATCGTCAAACGTCACAAACAATTTTTGTTTGGCATTATACAACCAGGGCGCACGGGCTATGGGGTCCCAGTGATAAACAAAACCACTATCAGCAGAAAGCACCCGGGGATATGCTTTGAACGGAACTCCCCGTTTGAATTTACCAGGTTGATACAGACCGTTATTTACGCTATCTACATTTTCAAAGATGCGCGCATAGAAAGCGGCGCCGATCACCATTTTCCGACGCGGAATCCCTATTGAATCCAGGAAACGGATGGCATTGTCTGCAGACTCTATTTGATCAGGAGTAGAATATATAGGGGTATGATGACCGGTAACCGTACTATAACCATGCACCAGGTCGTAGGTCATTAAATTAACCCGGTCGAGCAGGGGCATTACTTTTTTCCATTCAATAGATTCTTCCAGGAATTTGGTAAAACCGCCGGCGGCAAAGCTGATCTCGTTTTTCCAACCAATGGCCGCACGCAATTGTGTAACCAGTTTGGTGAAATTGGGTTTATCTTCCGGCACAAACCGGTGGCCGGGATAACCGGAGATTGCAGGGTATTCCCAATCGAGGTCAATACCATCTGCCTTGAAATAATCCAGCAGGCCTTTTACCGATTGCGAAAATTCCGCCCGTCCTTTTTCTGTAGAAAATACATCGGAACAGGTTTCACAGCCACCCCAACCGCCCAGGGACAATAATACTTTTAGCCGGGGATTTCTTTTTTTCAATGCCACCAGCCGCTGAATGGTGAAGGTATCTTTGGCATTATCAACTTTCAGTTGATTTCCGTTTAAATGACAGAAGCTAAATATGATATGGGTTAGCTTTTCAGCCGCAAAACTGTCAACCTGCGCTGCCTGGCCGGCATAATAAGCAATCACTGCCAGCCCCTGCGGTTGCTTTTTGGGCGCCTCTTTTGGTTTAGGCGGGAGTTCTGATTGTGAAAAACCGTTAGCACATATGGCAAGCAGGAACAGTGATGTTAACAGTATGCGGGTCATTCGATGTGTGTTTTATATTAATAGTGCTGCAAATGCGAAAAATGTAATGTACAGCAGAACACACATTCAATGATCACCACTTGTATAAATCATCTTACGGGAATGATACCCCTAACCCCTAAAGGGGAGTTGCTACCGGTTACAGGTTTCAGGTTTTACGATTTCACGTTTGCCGTTTCACGCCTTAAAATCTCGGGCACAATACGGCATCACGAGCAGCATTATCCCTATCAAAAAATCCCACATATGACAATGAAAGTTCAAACCCGCCTCTGCCCTGACTGGCGGTTTTCAGTTGAGACACATTCACATCATAGCTCAGGGCAACAGATAATGACCTCATATCAACTTTCACAACCGGGATAAAGGCATCTTTCCAACGCAAAAAAGCGCCGAAATGCAATACACAGGCAGCATCATCAACAAAACTGCTGGTATTGTATGAATATAATCCACCGGCTATGGTTTCCTTTACGGTTCCCTGTTGCGAATGATCGGCCTGTAACGTGAAATAAGAAAAGTCGTCGATCAACCATTTCACACCTGTTGAAAAAACATATTTCGGGTTGAGTTGCAACGTAGCGTCGCGATAAAATGAATTTTTGGGTTTATTTAAATGATGGTAGGCAAGGCCAACGAACAGGCTATTTGCGCCATTAGCGCCAAAAGCCGTGTTGTAACTCATCCCTACCGAAGCATCCCAGGCATTGAAATTAGGCATAGCAAATGTTTCACCTGTTGGTGCAGTGGAATTCCAACCGCCATTGTATTGATTGTTGGTGGTCATTTTAGTCATATCAAGGCTCTTGCGTATTAAACCACCCATGAAGCCCAGTGATAAAAAGGCCACTTTATCATCACTTAACGATTTATGATAATTCAATGCGGGCATCAATTGCGTAGTGGTCAACCCAACGGTTCCCGCCTTATCATACAACATTTGCATCCCAGCCGTTATAAAATCATTGTTGCCCCCTACCGGCATTTTATATTCTGCATTCAACGACCCGGTGCGATACGCATTGGTAAAGCTGTTCCATTGATCGCGGTACACGCCCTGCACCCTGATATCACCGGTAAAGATGCCTGCCAGCGAAGGATTGCGCAATAACGGCGCTTCAAAAAATTGCGAGAAGTGAAGGTCCTGTGCCTGTGCTGAAACCGATGCCACCAACGCAAAGCCGGTTACAATTTTTCTACATAGCTTTTTCATGGTATAGGTTTAGGTATTGATACTGGTAATTTCCTGAATAAAACACTTATAAACTCTGTCAACTGGTTAACTCGTAAAACGGTAACCAAAACTAACTAACGGATCAGCGCCACATTCCCTTTATAGGGAATTATATTCGAATTATCACAGATTATATCTACGATATATACATAAACATCCATATCGGCTAACCTGCCATTGATCTTTCCATCCCAACCCGCCGCAGGATCATTTGCCATAAAATTCCTTTTCTCAAATACCAAATGCCCCCACCGGTTAAAGATGCGCAGTGAATGAACATTGTATACGCCCTTTCCACGCACCATGAATACATCGTTAACGCCGTCGCCATTGGGTGAGAAAGTATTTGGTATAAAGTAATTATCGCCGTTACAAATAGAAGTGATGGTGATATCATCAGAAGCTGTACAACCGCCCTGGTTTGATGCCGTAACGCGGTAAGTAACGCTTCCTTTTACCTGTGCCTTTGGCGAAGGACAATTCGTACAACTTAACCCGTTTGCAGGTGTCCAGTTGAAAGAAGAAACATCCTGAGAATAGGTTGGTTTTAGATGAATGGTATTGCCCGTATTCACGGTAGTATCATTGCCTGCGAATATTTGCGGAATAGGATAAACTACTACGTTCACCACACCGGTATCGGTAAAGCAATGGTCATTATCGTTGCCTACAACGGTGTAAATGGTTGTCTTCGCCGGCGATGCTTTAGGTGAAGCTGCCCTGTTATTATCGAGGCCGGTAGCAGGGCTCCATTGATATTGATCTGCACCGGAAGCCGATAACCTGATCTGTTCTCCCGCGCAAATGGTATCGCCCGGTTGCACCTGCATGGTAAACGGCTGGCGTACCCGAACGTTTATGGTGTCGCTTTTTACGCATCCCTTTGCAGATACACCTGTTACGATATAAGTTGTATTGTTTGCAGGGTTTATCAACGGCGCCGTGCAATTCGTACAGGAAATATCGGGTGTTGAGGCCCAGGTATATTGAAGGGCACCGGAAGGTTTTAACTGCATGGGTGTGCCGCGGCATACAAATGTATCTTTTCCGGCAAAGGTGTTCGGTAAAGGCCAGATGGTTACACTATGGCGTGCTGTATCGAAACAATAATCCTGGTAAACAGTTTGTAACTGCACCTGGTAATTACCGGGTGCGTTGTAGGTATGGGAAACCGAAGTGGTTGTTTCAGCCGTTTGTCCATTACCAAACTCCCAATGTTTTTTCAAACCTGCATCATCGCCCGTTACTACGGCATTGAAATTTAGTTGGCCGGGCTCACACGCTTCTTTATCGCCGGTTATCGCCACTTTAGGCGTTGCAAATACTTTTATCGTGTCAATCATCCGAAGCACATCTTTACAGCCATTGGCCGTAGTTACCATATGCAAAACGGTATAATTAGCGGGCGCCGTAGAAAAATGATGCCGTGGATTAGGCTGCATACTGTATGTACCATCTCCAAAATCCCACAGATGCGCGGTAATATAATCGTTAGCAACCGATTTGTCGGTGAACTGAATATAACCGCTGTTACAGATCCTGTATGTATCCATGGTTGCCCTGGCTACCACCCCAATGGCATTGATGGTATCTTTTCCAATAACCGGCACCTGGCAGCCATTGCTATCAATCAGGATCATGCGGGGAATGAAACGTCCGGCAGCATTGTAGGTATACTGTACAGAGTTAACTGTTGAAGCGGTAGTATTACCATCATTATAATCCCAGATGTATGATTTAATGTCATTCCCTACGCCGTTGAACTGCACCGTAAGCGGCACACAACCTGTTGTGGGTGTATAGGTAAAGTCGCCCTTCGGGCCTTTTACAATTACCTTTCTTGACATCGTGGCTATACAACCACCCGGCGCTATTACCGTTTGGGTAACTGTAAATTCGCCGGGGATATTATAATAGTGTTCCGGATGTTCAAGGGTAGAAGTAGAACCATCGCCAAATTCCCAGCGAATGGTTACATAATTTTTGGCTTCACTGGTAAATTTCACCTGCAGGGGCGGGCAGCTTCCAATGGAATCTGACATAGTGAACCCGGCTACCGGCGTAACTATCTTAATATAATCAGTGCGTTTAACCGTATCGCGGCAACCAATGGGATCACTGATGAACAGGTTTACAGTATACAAACCATCGTATTGATAATGGTGTACCGGCGCCACTTGTGTAGCCGTATTACCATCACCAAATTCCCATTTGTACTGCAGGTTTTCTCCGGTAGAACCGTTGGAGAAATTAACCGGTTTACCGGGGCAGGAACTGGTATCTACAGTGGAAAACGCTGCCCTGGGGTTTGAAATACTGATAGCAGCCGCACGCGAGTAATTGTCGGTGCAACCTCTGCTGTCTGTAACCCGTAGGGAAACCGTATAGGACCCGCCATTATCGTATTGGTGTGTAAAGGGCGGAGCAGTTAAAGTGTCTTCTTTTCCATCGCCATATACCCACACCCATTTAACAATAGGATGCATACCATCGGCAACAGACAGATCCCTGAATGTTGCCAACTTATCAATACATATCTTTTGTTGAACCGCTTCAAAAGCCGCAGCCGGACCATTTACCCGAATGTATTGCCGCTTTAAGGTTGAGCCAATGCAACCATTAACATCGGTGTATACGAGCGTAACATCGTACCAGCCAGATCGTTTGTAGCTATGGGTAACATTACCGGGAACAACACTGAGGGAGTCATCCCCGAAATACCATAGTATGCTGCTGATATAGGCCGGGTCATACTTTTGTATAGTAAAAGCTATTTCCTCTTCTTTACACACATCTTTCTTATCTGCGTCGAAATCAGGATGCTCATCGGCAATGATAATGTACCGCATCATGCTGTCTACACAACCACCGTTGGTAACAATGAGCCGTACCCGGTATGATCCCCTTGCCGCATACCGGTGCGAAGGTGACTGGCTGATGCTGGTGGTGCCATCGCCAAAATCCCATAGCCAGCTTTGCGCGGCGATAGAATTGTCAACGAAAGTTCGCGCGTATTTATCAGCACAGGTCATCATTGGGGTAAAACGGGCAACCGGTGGATTGATCTTAACAAAATTGTTTTTGGTTATAGTATCGGAGCAACCTTTATTTGTGGCAATCAGGGTCACGCTGAAGTATCCGGTATCACTATATTGATAAACCGGGTTCTCCCGGCCAGACAAGCCGCCATCACCAAAAATCCAAACCCATTGTTCACCGGCAGGCGCACTTTGATTGGTAAACTGAATAGCCTGACTACGGCATACTTCACGTGGGTTAGCCGTAAATTCAGCAACGGGCGGCGGCGCCGCTTCAACGCCATACGGTATTACCATTGAATCGGTACAACCGCCGGCGGTAGTGATCACCAGCTTAACAGTATAGCTTCCTTCGGTAGTATATGTTTTTGTAGGTGCAGCCTGCGTTGAACCGGTACCATCGCCAAAATCCCAACGATAGGTTACTACATTATCCTGTACGGTAATTCTGGCTGAAAAAGGAACTGTAAAGGGCAGGCAACCTTTCAGCGGCAGGTTATTGATCTGTACCTGCGGGCGGTTTACACGTATAAGGTCCTGTTTAATAATTGTATCTGTACAACCATTGCTGCCCGTTACAATCAGTTTAACGGTATAGTTTCCAAAAGCACTATAAACATGCTTTGGATTGGCGTCGGTGCTGGTGTTGCCATCGCCAAAATCCCAATGGTAGCCAACAACGCCTATAGTTGTATTGGTAAACTGAATAGCCGCAGGAACGCTGCAGGAATAGGTACGGTCGGTTGTAAAAGAAGCCGATGGCCTGGGTAGTACTGTAATGGTTTTGCTCACTGAATCAGGACAGGCAGCAAAATGATTTACCAGTTTAATAGTATACGTTGCGGCAGTGGCATAGCTTTTTTGCGGGCTGGCTGCTGTTGACTGACTGCCATCACCAAAATCCCAACGTACTGAACCTGGTACGGGAGTAGAAGTGTTGATGGGAAAAAATGATTGCCCGGCACAAACGCTGCCAGGTATTGTAAACTGGGTAAGGGTATTTCCCAATACTATTAAATTCGTTTTACGCAGCGTATCGCGGCACCCTGAACTGGTTATGGCAATAAGCGTAACCGTGAATGCGCCATTGGCTACATACCTGTGCCGGGGACTTTTATCAGTAGATGTTTGTCCATCGCCAAAATTCCATAAGTAAGAAACTGTACCAGATTCTACAGACTTGTTATTAAAGTCAATATCGAGTGGTGCATTACAACTGTTTTGTACAGGCGTATAATCAAAATTGGCCAGTGCGCCGGAAGTTATTTGTATATACTGCGATTTACTAAAACCTTTGCTGCATCCTTTATCGGTGGTAGCCTTTAATGTTACCGTATAATTTCCTGTACCGGTATATGTATGGGAGGGATGTTGTGCGGTTGAAGTATTACCGTCGCCAAAATCCCATTGCCAGCTATTGATAACACTGTTGCTAACCGAACTTTTATCAGTGAACGTTACGGGAAATGGAAAGCAGCCAATGGAATCAGATGCGGAGAAATTAACTTCGGGATTATCGTTTACAGT
Source organism: Niastella caeni (assembly GCF_004834005.1). Taxonomy (GTDB): domain Bacteria; phylum Bacteroidota; class Bacteroidia; order Chitinophagales; family Chitinophagaceae; genus Niastella; species Niastella caeni. The sequence goes on along the minus strand of NZ_STFF01000002.1, from coordinate 228,108 downwards.
AATGTATTGTTGCCTGACAACGGAATCGGCGCCACCTGCATTCTTTACCACCAGCTTTACCGCATAGGTGCCCGGTGCAAAATAAACGGTTGAAGGGTTTTGGAATAAGGAAATGGTGCCATTACCAAGGTCCCAACGCCAACTGGCAGGGTTACCGGTTGACGCATCCTGGAATTGTACTACCAGGGGAGAACATCCTTCCACCGTATTAGCCGAAAAAGCAGCTTTCACCTGCCCTACAGATTGGGTAGATGACATACAAAAGCAGCCCAGGGCAATCAGGTATACTACAAACTGATCTTTCATTGGATTGTTGATTAATGGCTATTAAAGCACACTGTAAAAATCGTGGTTCCGTATAAGATTGGATATCGGAGGCAGGCAGGTAATCAGAACATTAGTCGTTAACTCTTACGCTGTAAAGTTAGTTTTCCATAACCTTTACCCGGCATGTTGATACATGGTTGTTGCAAAAACTACTAAAATGAGGGATATATAACATGAACGCAGAATTGGGCAGGGCATAAAAGAAAAAGGGATAAAAGAGAACGTTACCTCTCTTCTATCCCTTTTAAGTATATAGCTTAGAAGCTGTTAGCTTTTCGCAAACTGTGAACGGATAACGTTCAGTGCGCCACCTGCTTTGAACCACTCGATCTGTTGTTTATTGTAGGTGTGGTTAAGCGTTATTTGATCTTTGCTGCCATCTTTATGGTTTAACACCATAGTCAATGGTTTACCAGGCTCAAATGATCCCAGTCCAACAATATCAATGCTATCGTCTTCCTGTACTTTATCATAATCTTCTTTGTTGGCAAAGGTCAATGCCAGCATACCCTGTTTTTTCAGGTTGGTTTCGTGAATTCGGGCAAAGCTTCTTACCACAATAGCGCGAACGCCTAAGTGACGAGGCTCCATGGCTGCGTGCTCACGGCTCGATCCTTCACCATAGTTTTCATCACCAACAACCACTGAACCAATTCCTTTGGCTTTGTATGCCCGTTGTACGGCAGGTACAGCACCGTATTCGCCGGTCAGTTGGTTCTTTACTTTATCAGTTTCTTCGTTAAAGAAGTTTACGGCGCCGATAAGCATGTTGTTACTGATATTATCGAGGTGGCCACGGAATTTTAACCAGGGACCCGCCATTGAGATATGGTCAGTAGTACATTTACCTTTTGCTTTTATGAGCAATTTCAAACCTTTAATGTCGGTTCCTTCCCATGCAGGAAATGGTTCCAGTAATTGTAAACGTTGTGAATCAGGAGCAACTTTTACCTGTACGCCGCTGCCATCTGCTGCAGGCGCCTGGTAACCGGCATCTTCTACAGAAAAACCTTTAGGAGGTAATTCCATACCGGTAGGTTCATCCAACATTACTTCTTTACCGTCTTCATTCTTCAATTTATCTTTTAACGGGTTGAAGGTTAAATCACCCGCAATAGCGAACGCTGTTACGATCTCAGGAGATGCCACAAACGCGTGGGTAGAAGCCAATCCGTCATTACGTTTCGCAAAGTTGCGGTTGAATGAAGTGATGATCGAGTTCTTGCGTTTAGGATCATCGATGTGGCGTGCCCATTGACCAATGCAAGGTCCGCAGGCATTTGCCAGCACCACGCCACCGATTTGGTAGAACGTATCGAGGAAGCCATCTTTTTCAATGGTATAACGAACCACTTCTGAACCCGGTGTGATAGTGAATTCTGCTTTGGCTTTTAATTTTTTATCAATGGCCTGTTTTGCCAGTGAAGCAGAACGGCTGATATCTTCGTATGAAGAGTTGGTGCAGGAACCGATGAGGGCTACTTCCAGTTTCGCTGGCCATTCGTTCGATTTAACGGCTTCAGCGAATTTAGAAATAGGCCATGCCAGGTCGGGCGTAAACGGACCGTTTACATAAGGCTCCAGTTCATCGAGGTTTATTTCAATTAACTGATCGTAGTATTTGACAGGATCAGCATATACTTCTTCATCAGGCCGAAGATGTTCTTTGATTTGAGTAGCCAGGTAAGCAACTTCTTCACGTCCGGTAGCGCTCAGGTAACCAGCCATTTTCTCATCGTAAGCGAACAGCGAGCAGGTAGCTCCAATTTCCGCCCCCATGTTACAGATGGTAGCTTTACCGGTAGCGCTTAAGCTATCGGCGCCTTCGCCAAAATATTCTACAATTGCACCGGTACCACCTTTTACGGTTAAAATACCGGCCACTTTCAGAATTACGTCTTTAGCAGCAGTCCAGCCGCTCATTTTACCGGTTAATTTCACCCCGATCAATTTGGGCATTTTCAGTTCCCAGGGTAAACCGGCCATTACGTCAACGGCATCAGCACCCCCTACTCCAATGGCAATCATGCCTAAACCACCGGCATTGGGTGTATGGGAGTCGGTACCGATCATCATACCACCGGGGAAAGCGTAATTTTCGAGCACAACCTGGTGAATGATACCAGCGCCGGGTTTCCAGAAACCGATACCATATTTATTGGAAATGGAGGCCAGGAATTCGTATACTTCTTTATTTACTTCATTCGCGGTTTTCAGGTCTTCCAGAGCACCGGACTTGGCCTGAATCAGGTGATCACAATGCACGGTTGAAGGAACGGCTACTTTTGCACGTCCGCAGGTCATAAACTGCAATAATGCCATTTGCGCTGTAGCGTCCTGCATCGCAACGCGGTCGGGAGTAAAATCTACGTAGTCAACGCCGCGACCGTATGCTTTTTCTGCCGGAACGAACAAGTGGGTATATAATATTTTTTCTGCTAATGTCAGTGGACGGCCAACCAGTTTACGCGCCTCGACAACTTTTTCAGGCATTGCTGCATAAACCTTTTTAATTAAGTCCAGATCAAAAACCATGATTTTTCGTTTAAGGAGTGATCAACGTATAAAAAAGCTGTGCCAAAGTTACCTAAAAATGGGTAGGGCGAAATTGAATGCTTGCAGATTTTTGTTGAATGTTTTAATTTAGAGGCATGAACCGGTTCAGACATTTTATAGAATGGCAGGCTTTTGGCGTATGTTCCGCTATTGGCGAGCGATTGGGCATTGCTACATCCCGTATTCGCACCTGGTTTATTTACGTATCCTTTCTTACCATGGGTTCTCCGCTTATTATTTATTTCATTCTGGCGTTTTGGATGAATATTAAACGGTACATTTTGTCACTTCGCCGTAACCCCCTGAAATATCAATAAAAACCTTTGATCCCCGGATCTGTTACCGGAACCAATACTGGTTTTGGGAGCGCATTACCTGATTGAAGAGCGTGTTTTAAACAAGGCTCTGTGTTTGAATTTGATTATACAGATACCAATTATGAACAATTGGTGCATGAAATGTCTTCTGCATTGAAGGTACCGGTGCACAACGATCAATTGTTATTTCCCGAAGCTATCGGAGCGGGCAGCTTTCGTCATATTCATGTGCCTAACGGATTGCATGCCTATATCATCGATTGCACCATGCACCAGGACTGGCATATACATATAAAGAAATCTGCAGAAGAATACTATACCCTGCGTTTTGATGAGTTGACCATTCCCCATTTATTGACCATTGCCATTGGCGAAGAAAAAGTACGGGAGAAAAACCCGAATAAAGCATTGGCATACCTTACCAGTTCATTGTACAACTGGTCGTACGAGGGAACCGAAGGCTGTACCTACAAAGGCGTGAACATAGTATTCAGCAAACAATGGCTCACACAGTATTTTGATGCGGAGCGGGTTGAAGAGGTACTTTCATCCTACATATCACTGAAAGCAGAAAGCATTAACATAGTGCCGTTGGATGCACGGTATCGTCGCTGGATGAAAACCATTTGCCATGTAGAAGAAAGCAACCCGTTGCGAATAACCGTTCTCCAAAATCGCATGATGTTATTGATAGAACGGTTCTTTTCGAGCCTGTTTGAAAAAATGAGCAATCCTGCTTACCGGTTACCGCTTACCCATGAAGACATTGCCCGGGTTATGCATATTGAGCGTTTGTTAACAAGAAATGTTTTGCAAACACCTCCATCTATACAACAACTGGCCAAAATTGCCGCAGTGAGTGAATCGAAGCTGAAAAAAGATTTCAAAACCATGTACAGCTTTCCCATTTATGAATATTTTCAGAAAGCACGAATGCATGCCGCCCAGGATAAATTATTAACCGGCAAATATTCGGTAAAAGAAGTAGCCATGGAACTGGGCTACTCAAACCTTAGCAACTTCACCATCGCCTTCAAGAAAGAGTTTGGCATTTTGCCGAGTCAGTTACTTTCACCCAGGAAGCTATCTGATTAAAGTGTATGTTTTACATTTTTTTCCGCGTTTTGTGTAATGTGTTTATAAAATGTTAAATTCACTATAGAAATAATCAGTATACTTTTTGCGGCTATTGTAATGACTATATTAGATAAAGGATAGTAAATTTCCGGTACGGTTTTACGTATATCTATCACCATATAAATTACTCACCTCCCCGTTTTTTAATCCAATATTAGATGTTGAAAAATGTTTATAAATATTTTTTAGCATAGCAATGCTTTTGAAAAACAATGTATTGCAGCTCCCCATGGGAGCTTTTTTCATATTATAATTTTATGTATGGTATGCTTTTGGCTCTTTAGCGGATATATTAAATCATAACACGCTATGAAGTCCAATTTTCTTTCGTCCCTTTTCGTGTTTTTACTGTTTACCTCTACTACCCTTATTTCCTGTTCAGAGAAAGATTCCAATGAAAAAGCAAAACTGGAGGTCCGTTTGACGGATGACCCTGCAGCTTTCGATGCAGTTTACATTGACCTGAAAGACGTACAGATCAATGTAACCGGCAATGATGACAAAGGCTGGCAATCATTACCGGGGGTTCATGCAGGTATTTACAACTTGCTCGACCTGGTAAACGACAAAGACACCTTACTGGTGAATGCCGATATTCCTTCCGGCAAACTGCACCAGATCCGCCTGGTACTGGGTTCAAACAACTCCATCGTTGCAAATGGTGTTACCATCCCACTTGAAACACCCAGCGCTCAACAAAGCGGTTTAAAGCTGAATGTTCAGCAGACTGTTAATGGCGGCATCCTGTATACGATGGTGCTTGATTTCGATGCCGGCAGATCAGTTGTGCAAACCGGTAATGGCAAATTCATTCTGAAACCCGTTATCCGCACAGTATTAAATGCTGTTGGCGGCAGTATCAAAGGCGCTGTAACACCAGGCACTGTTCTTACCGGTGTGTATGCGATCAATGGTACTGATACCATGAGCACTTTCACTGATCAGAATGGAGCTTACATCATTAAAGGTGTACCGGCCGCTACTTACACCATGCGCTACTGGCCTACAGATACCGCGTATAAATCGCAGGTTAAAACCGGCATAATTGTAACAACCGGTAATGTTACCGTAGTTGATACAGTACGTTTGACAAAATAGCGAGTAGTAAGTGGTGAGTAGCGAGTAGGGCTTTAAAGCAAACCTCACTACTAACCTCTCACCTCACGAATTTTAAATAAAATGCCCTTATAGCGAGAATTTAATCTTCACTATAAGGGCATTTCTATTGCGTAAACGCGAGGCTCAACTTAATTATGAATTTCGAAAATCAAGTCCCACTAGCCACTAGCTTCTTACCACTAGCCTTTCCCCCACTAGCCACTAGCTACTCACCACTGCCTACACCACCGCCTTACGGATCTTCACTAACTTCTGCAACAATCCTTCCAGCAGATCTAACCGAAGCATATTTGCGCCATCGCTTTTTGCTACAGCCGGGTTGGGATGTGTTTCAATGAACAATCCATCGGCGCCTGAGGCAATAGCCGCGCTGGCAATGGTGCCAATCAGTTGCGGATTACCGCCGGTAACACCCGTTGTTTGATTGGGTTGTTGCAAACTGTGCGTGCAATCCATTACAACCGGCACGCCATGTTCTTTCATCCAGGGAATGTTGCGATAATCCACTACCAGGTCCTGGTAACCAAAAGTGTTACCCCGCTCGGTCAATATCACATTCTCATTTCCGGCCCTGACAATCTTTTCTACGGCAAACTTCATTGAAGGACCGCTTACAAACTGACCTTTTTTTACATTCACAATTTTACCGGTTTCCGCAGCAGCAATAAGCAGATCGGTTTGCCTGCACAGGAAAGCGGGTATCTGTAAAATATCAGCAAACTGGGCAGCTACGGCTGCTTCATCGTGGCCGTGAATATCAGTAGTAACCGGTACTTTGAAAGCTGCGCCGGTTTTTTGTAACAATTGTAAACCGGTTTCATCGCCCAGGCCGGTAAACGAAGATGCACTGGTTCGATTGGCTTTACGGTAAGACGCCTTAAATATATAAGGTATGCCCAGGTTACGGCAAATAGTGGATACTTTATCTCCTACTTCCATCAGCAATTCTTCACTTTCCACTACACAGGGACCAGCAATCAAAAAGAAGTTTGTTGAATCGTATTGCTGTCCGGCAAAAAGATCAGTAAGCATTTTTTTCATGCGGCAAAGGTCGGGGTAATTAGCAAATTAGCAAATGCGAAAATTAACAAATGGGGAACCGAAAGTAGGGTTAATTAGCAAGTTAGCAAATCGAAAATCAGCAAATGAGATACCGGGGTTCGAGCTTGTTCATACCGGGCAACTATCTAATAATCAAACTATTCAACCACCAACCTCTTCCTGGGTGGTATCGCATTTTAAGATTTCTTCTTCATTTGCACTTTGGCCAATTTGCACATTTGCGCATTGATATTTGCCCATTTTCCAATTTGCACATTTGCACATTGGTATTTGCCCTTTTTTTCCTTCTTTTGCGACTATTACAAAAACTAACTACCGTTTATTCATGATTAGGGAAAAAATACTTGTAATTGGTGCTTCGGGCCAAATTGGTGTAGAATTAACACTGGCCCTGCGTAAGATCTATGGCAATAATAATGTCGTTGCGTCCGACTTACGGGAAGAGAACGAGTTGCTGAAAGGCACCGGTCCTTATGTTAGTCTGGATGTAATGAATAAGGAAATGCTGCACGTACAGGTGATCAGGCAGAACATTACCCAGATCTACCTACTTGCCGCCATTCTTTCGGCAACCGGTGAAAAAAATCCCAACCTCGCCTGGCATTTGAACATGCAGGGGTTGCTGAACGTACTTGATATTGCCCGGGAAGAAAAAATATACAAAGTATACTGGCCCAGCAGCATTGCCGTGTTTGGCCCTACTTCACCCAAGCAGAATTGCCCCCAACAAACCATCATTGAGCCCATTACAGTTTATGGCATCAGTAAGTACGCCGGTGAGTTCTGGTGCAATTATTATCACCAGCGTTACCAGGTTGATGTGCGCAGCCTCCGTTACCCTGGTTTGATCTCATATAAATCGGCGCCAGGTGGCGGCACTACCGATTACGCAATCGAGATATTCCATGAAGCGTTGGAAGAAAAAAAATACACCTGCTTTTTAAAAGAGGATACCTACCTGCCCATGATGTACATGCCCGATGCCATTAAGGCAACCATTGAACTCATGGAATCGCCGGCTTCAAAGATCTCTGTCCGCACATCGTATAACATATCGGGTATGAGTTTCTCACCAAAAGAAATTTCGGCTGCTATAAAAAATTACATTCCTGAATTCAGCGTCAGTTACGAACCCGACTACCGGCAAACTATCGCCGATAGCTGGCCGCAAAGCATTGATGATTCTGTAGCCCGTAATGACTGGGGCTGGAAGCAGGAATATGATCTGACGAAAATGACAAAGGATATGCTGGAAAACCTTCGTAACAAATAAAACTCTTGCGCGTATGTACGTGTATGCGTACTAGTTGTAAAGTTTATTTGGTATTAAAGGAATAGTAGCTTATATTCAACGACTCATTTACAACCTGATAAGGCTGTAACCAGCAGACATTTCAGATCCTTTTGTTAAAAAGGTGCAAAATAATTCACTATTTTTCTTTGAGCATTAGTGCTATGTGTTGTCACCGGGGCTGTTTCACGAAAATGAAGCAGCCTCAATTCTTTGTACGGTACTAATGCACTAAACTTGCAGTAGTTAAATTTGTTTTGATTAGTAGTATGAAAAAAATTACCTGGATTTTTGTTTTATTGACCTGCCTTTTTATTACTGCCTTCGCCAATCCGCAGTTACCCACCGGGTGGTGGCGTGCTTCCATCATGCGTATGGACGGTCACACAATTGATTTTAATGTTTCAGTACAATACAAAAAAGGAAAGCCGGTTTGGTTTATACGCAATGCAACAGAAAAAATTGAAGTAACCGCTATTGAGCAAAAGCAGGATTCCATTATAGTGCAAATGCCGTTGTTTGAATCAGAATTCAGGTTACAGGCCGTTAACAATAACTCCTTACGCGGCGTATGGATCAAAGGTACCTCCACTTCTATCCAGATCTTACCTGTTGTTTTCACCTATAATCAATCACAACGATATCCGCAGGCGAAAAGTACCAGGCGTAAGGTCACAGGCCGTTGGGGCGCTACTTTTATTGATAATAGCAACACACCCATGCAGGCTGTGGTAGAGTTCAAACAAAACGGCACCGCATTAACAGGTACGGTATTAACACCAACAGGCGATTATCGGTACCTGGAAGGCGCTGTTAACAACGATACGTTGCAACTAAGTACTTTCGATGGCAGCCATGCATATTATTTCAGAGGCACCATTCACAATGATTCCATTATTACCGATGGGTTGTTTTTTTCCGGCGCTACATACAAGGAAAACTGGACTGCCCAAAAAGATGAAAAAGCAAGCATTCCCGATACCCTGGCAGCAGCATACATTAAACCGGGGGAAGAAAGATTGAATTTCCGCTTTCCCGACCTCGACAGTAACCTGGTATCTATTAACGATGATCGTTTTCGCAATAAAGTAGTCATCATTCAGGTAATGGGTTCCTGGTGCCCGAATTGTATGGACGAGACTGCTTTTTTAAGTGAGTATTACAAAGCTAATAAACAACGCGGCGTTGAAATGATTGCATTGGCGTATGAGTATAGCACCGATTTTCAACGGTCGAAAAAAAGCCTGCGCAAGTTTCAACAGCATTTCAATATTACATACCCCATGCTCATTACGGGTGTGCGGGTTGCAGATACCCTGCGTACAGAAAAAACGTTACCTCAAATAACGCGGATAAAAATGTTTCCCACCACTCTGTTCATTGGTCGTGATGGGAAACTAAAAAAGATCCACACCGGCTTTTATGGCCCTGGCGCGGGGGCTCATTATGAAGCGTATAAGAAAGAGTTTTACGCCACGGTGGATGAACTGCTGAAAGGCAGTTTATAGTTTATGGTTTATAGTTTATTGTTCTTTTATGCGAGAAGCTTGTCTTTCTCGCGCTACCCGAATATTACAACCATAAACCAAAAACAATAAACCATAAACATTAAAGTGGTCTTATCCAGATATTCCTGAAACTGGTAGGGTTGTCATGATCCTGTAACACCAGCGGTTCTTTATCTCCATGCTTTTCATACGTAGCAATACCAATGTATTGGGTACTGCCCCACAGGGTGGCATTATTCTGTACCAATACACCGTTATGCAAAACGGTTATACGTGCAGGCGACTTAACAGTTCCATCTTCATTAAAACGCGGAGCGATAAAGACAACGTCATAGGTCTGCCATTCACCAGGACCGCGGCTGACATTCACCAGGGGTGGCAATTGTTTATAAATACTACCGGCTTGTCCATTGCTATAGGTCCTGTTCTTATATGAATCCAATACCTGTAGTTCATAACGCCCCATAAAGAAAATACCGCTGTTTCCTCTACCCTGCCCATCACCTTTTACTTCGGCCGGCGTTCGCCATTCAATATGCAACTGGCAATCGCCAAAACCTTGTTTGGTATGAATTTCACCGGTACGGGGCGTAACAGTTAATATGCCATTCTCTACTTTCCATTTAACTGCTCCATTATCCTTAGCGGCCCATGCATCTGCATTTTGGCCACCAAATAATATGATGGCATCAGAGGAAGGATCGGCACTTGTTTTTCCGGGCGTGATCACTTTTGGTTCGGGCTCCCATACTTCGGTTAGTTTGGGATCGCCTTGCCGCAATGGTTGTTGTGCCTGCAAGGTATATACGCAAAAAAGCAGGACACCTGTAATCAGAAATCGTTGAGTCATCTGATGGGTTTTAAAAATTGAGGCAGTAAGTTAAGGAAAAAGGCAACAAGGCATAGAGGCACAGAGGCAACGAGGTTAGAAAAATGTGAACCGAGTCGTGAATCGGCAGTCGGCAATGGTGAATGGTCAATGGTGAATCGGCAATTCGCCTACGCCAAGGCTACGGCGGACACAGTCGGCAGTTTTAAAATTTCCAAATTTAAAAATCCGTATTCTGTCTTCTACTTCTCATTTCTCTGTTTTTCATTCTTCATTTCTCATTACCCCCGTTGAATAGCAAACCCCATAAACACCTGTTTAGTTGTTTCTTCCACATTTACAGCAGTTACTTTCGCATGGGGGGGGCCTTGTTTGCACCATTGCACCAGTTGTTCCAGTTGATCGGCCGTACCGGTGGCAACAATCTGCACATCCCCATCCGGCAAATTTTTAACAATGCCTGAAACACCCAGTTCCAGCGCTTTTTCTTTGGTGCTTTGCCTGTAGTAAACGCCCTGTACCACACCGCTTACGGTAATTGAAATAGTTTGCTCCATACCGGGAAAGTTAACAAGAAAATGAAAAATACAGCTTACCGGCTGCAATAAATAAGCCACATATTACGATGTATCCTTGTATGAACAAATCTGGTTATCAGCCAGGAAGAATGCCCGGATAGTACAAACCTATAAGAGGGCCTCACAATATTAGAGACACTGATAAATTTTATTATTTTTATAAGGTAATATGGATCCTTATGACCCTCCGTAATGTGATAAAATCCATTACCCTGATTGTGGTTATTTCGTTTATAATGGCCTGGTTGGGACAATACATTCTGTATCACTATAATATAGCTGAAGCAGTTTGTCTTACCAACGACTGCCCCGAAACGACGAAAAATACCATCATAGGATCTTTATTCTTAATGCTTCTCTTCAACTCGGTATACCTGGTATTTATCAATCCCGACCTCGCCAATAGTCCCGGCATGGAGGTAAGCATTTTGCTAAGCTGCCTTATCCTGAATTTTATTTATTTCAATAATACCAATGCTTTCCTTTGCCTGGTCCCTTATAATATTTTAAGCGTCTATTTCTATTACAAGACTAAGAAACAGCTCGGCAAACCGTTTATGCTGTATCCGTTCCTAATGCAGGAACTCTTTTTGTTGTTGCTGCTGGTTTGCACCTATGTATACCTCGATGAGTTGTTTGTAACAAAAGGATTGCCGCGGGATACGGTCATGAACACAGGAGCAGAAAAAATGATGAGCCGCATCTTTGATTTCCTGGTGTGGACGATATTTTCTTTACATGTGTTGTTTATCTTCTTCAAGCTGTTCTTAAAGAAAACCATCTTACGATTCATTTCTTACAATTACCACAAAGGGCCGCTGCCATAATACAGCTTCAAGCTGCACGCTACAAGCTGCAAGCAAATACAGGCTCCTGCCTTTTCCTCGTTGCCTTTATGCCTTGTTGCCTTATTTCCTTGTTGCCTTTATGCCTCGCTACCTTGTTGCCTCGTTGCCTTAATACAGCTAGCGGTTTTCAAACATGTTCGGCAATCTTATAAATAGGTTTATGATGAACCGGGAAATTACAGGAACGGGCAATAAAACATAATTCGTTGGCTTTTTCATGCTGTGCATCTGCCCTGGCAATCATTTCTTCGCTGGCAACGGTAATAACAGGAAATAAAGTTACTTCGGTAAAATGCCCACCGCCATCAGCGGTTTCTTCCATGGTGCCGGCGGCATCATCAAAATATTCCACCACAATTATGCCTGCAGCAGAACATAAATGCAAAAACCACAACATATGGCATGATGATAAGGAAGCTACCAGCAATTCTTCGGGATTGTACCTGGTGGCATCTCCACGGAAAGAAGGATCGGAAGAACCCGGAATAACCGGTTTATTGTTTGTTGAAATAGTGTGGTTTCTATCGTATGCAGTGTAGGAAGCAGTGCCGTTTCCCCGGTTACCCGTCCAGGTAATATTCACTTTATAATGATGTTCTTTCATAGAATAAAATTACGGCTCAATGCCGGTGTTTTATGGCTGGTGGCCCCAATTCCTTTTCTACTACAGTTGAAGGCTTGCACCTGATGAACCAGGCCATAAAAAGCAGCAAAAGCAAAATAACAAATCGTTGGGCGCGCGATCGGTTTGGCATTTTGGAAGGTTTAAATGGGTTCCCTTCCTTCTAAGTTACACATTATTAAACGGATGCGCGCAAAATAAATTAACAGATTGTGAATAATGGCCGCCCCTGCAAAAAAAATTTTGCCGAAAGACGGTAAGTAGTATTTTTGCGGCTCATTTATGACAATATTCACACACATCCATCATCATCATACTTACCCCAGCAGGTAGGCCGATGGTGCTTTGTGTAGTGCCAGATATTTACAAGGGCTTACCGCAAGGTAAGCCCTTATCATTTAAAAAATGGCCTGTAAATACGGAATAACCGCCGCAGCGGGCTTTAAAAAAACAACGACATTCCAATGAAACTTCGGATTGCAATTCAGAAATCGGGTCGCCTGTATGAAGATTCCGTTCAATTATTAAAAGAATGCGGTATCGACCTGCGCAATGTGAAAGACCGCTTGAAAACAGAATCGGATAACTTCCCCCTGGAGGTATTCTTCCTGCGCGACGATGATATTCCGCAATATGTTGAAGATGGCGTTGCCGATATTGGCATTGTTGGTGAAAATGTGTTGTACGAAAAAAATAAGAAAGCTACCATTGTTGAAAAACTGGGCTTTGGCAAATGCCGCCTCTCTGTAGCCATTCCGCGTATTCAACAATACGAAGGCGTACAATCTTTGCAAGGCAAACGCATCGCCACCAGTTATCCTTTCCTCGTTAATGAATTCCTTGCTAAAAATAATATCCAGGCCGAGATCCATGAGATCAGCGGTTCTGTAGAAATTGCGCCCGGCATTGGATTGGCCGATGTAGTGGCCGACCTCGTAAGCAGCGGTTCTACCCTTTTGATGAACGGGTTAAAAGAAGTGGAAGTGTTGTTGCAATCGCAAGCCGTGTTGATCCGCAATAACAGCCTGAATGCAGAACAGCAAAAACTGGTTGAGAAACTGGTGTTCCGTATCAGGGCAGTGAAAAAAGCCAAACACAACAAGTACATTTTGTTGAACGCCCCCAATGATAAAGTGAAAGAGATCATTGCCCTGTTGCCGGGGATGAAAAGCCCGACCGTATTGCCGTTGGCCGAAGAAGGCTGGAGCAGTGTACACAGCGTATTGAGTGAAGATACTTTCTGGGATATCATTGAACAGCTTAAAGCTGCCGGCGCCCAGGGAATATTAGTAGTGCCGATTGAAAAAATGATCATGTAGATACAAGGCATAAAGGCAACGAGGCAACAAGGCACAAAATACAAGCGTATTGCTCCGGCTTTCAGGCCGGATAATCAATAATAATAACACATCATGCAAGTTTATCAATATCCAAAACGGGATGAATGGAAGGCTTTGTTACAACGGCCGGCAATGAATGTACAGGCGTTGGAAGGTTCTGTAAAAGCTATTTTACAGGAAGTAAAACAACAGGGCGACGCTGCTGTAAAGAAATTCACGCAGCAATTTGATAAAGCCACCATCAACAATTTAATGGTAGCTGTTGATGAGTTTACGATTGCCCAGCAAACGCTCGATGCAAAGCTGAAAGCCGCAATCCTTTCTGCCAAAGTAAATATTGAAACTTTTCACAAATCGCAGCTTACAGCACCCGAGGTTATAGAAACAATGCCCGGCGTACAATGCTGGCGTAAAAACGTTGCAATTGAAAAGGTGGGATTATATATTCCTGGTGGCACGGCGCCGCTTTTTTCTACCATTCTCATGTTAGGCATTCCGGCAAAGCTCGCCGGATGCAAAGAGATCATTCTGTGTTCGCCTCCCGATGCGAATGGGCAACTGCATCCTGCCATTTTATTCGCCGCCAAAGCGGTGGGTATTACCAAAGTGTTTAAAGTAGGTGGCGTACAGGCTATCGGGGCGATGGCCTACGGCACAGAAACCATTCCTGCAGTCTCAAAAATATTCGGACCAGGCAATCAATATGTAACCTGCGCCAAACAACTGGTGCAACAGGATGGCCTCGCTATCGATATGCCTGCCGGCCCCAGCGAAGTGGCCGTGTATGCCGATGCATCAGCCAATGCCGCTTTTGTTGCCGCCGATCTGCTGAGCCAGGCTGAACATGGCAGCGATAGCCAGGTGGTACTGGTAAGCTGTGAACAAAGGGTAGTGAACAGCATTGAACAGGAGATCAATAAACAGGTGGAAGAATTACCAAGAAAGGATATTGCCTTAAAAGCATTAACCAACAGCAAGCTCATTCTGGTAAACAACGAAGCAGAGGCCATTGAGCTGCTGAACGAATACGCGCCCGAACATTTGATTGTAAGTTGCAACAACCCTGAGCAGATAGCCGATCAGATCATCAATGCCGGTTCGGTATTCCTTGGTCATTATTCGCCCGAAAGCGTAGGCGATTATGCCAGTGGCACCAACCACACCCTGCCGACAAACGGTTATGCCAAAGCCTACAGCGGGGTAAGCGTTGATAGTTTTGTAAAAAAGATCACCTTCCAACAGCTAAGCCAGGAAGGTTTAAAAAATATCAGCAAAACAGTTATTACCATGGCAGAAGCTGAAGGATTACAGGCGCATGCCAATGCGGTAAAAGTTCGTTTGAGTTCTTAGTTCCCGGGTTATTAAGTTATTAAGTTCTTTAGTTCTGAGTTTGTTGTTTGTAGTATTTGGCTGCAGTTCGTCTAAAAATCATTTGCAACAGTGGCAAATTGCTTAAAGTTGCGGTCTTCGGGAATCGTTTTTGCCGTTTCACGTTTGCCGTTTGCCGATAAAAAAACATTATGACTTTCGATTTAAATAGTTTACTGAGGGAAAATATAAAAAAGCTGGTACCTTATTCATCTGCACGGGATGAGTTCAAAGGCGAGGCCAACACCTTCCTCGATGCCAATGAAAACAGTTTTGGATCACCGCTTACCAGGTGGTACAACCGGTATCCCGATCCTTTGCAGTTGAAAGTAAAAGAAAAATTAACCTCCATTAAAGGAGTTCCGGTTGAAAATATCTTTCTGGGCAATGGAAGCGATGAATGCATCGATGTGCTGATGCGTGCATTTTGCGAACCCGGAAAAGATAATATCCTGATCTGCCCGCCTACGTATGGCATGTATGAAGTAAGCGCGCATATCAATGACGTAGCCATAAAAAAAGTACAACTCACGCCTGCATTCCAGTTAAACATGCCGGCTATTGAAGATGCCATCGACGATCAAACCAAAATAATATTCTTATGCTCGCCCAATAACCCTACCGGCAATTCATTAAACCGGGAAGACATTGAGATGATCCTGAACAATTACAGCGGTATTGTGGTGATCGATGAAGCATACATCAACTTCTCCCGTTTCCGCTCATTTACGCAGGAACTGAACGATTATCCCAACCTTGTTATTTTGCAAACCCTGTCGAAAGCCTGGGGCCTCGCGGCTTTGCGCGTGGGTATGGCATTTGCATCACAGGAGATTATTCATGTCATGAATAAAATCAAACCGCCTTATAACATTAACCAGGCTTCGCAGGAATTGACCCTGCAGGCATTGGAAGAAGTAGGACAGGTAAATGATATGATCCGTGAAATAGTAGCCCAGCGCGATGTGTTGGCAAAGGAACTGTTGTCGATGCCGATTGTTAAAAAGATCTATCCTTCCGATGCTAACTTTTTACTGGTGCAGGTAACCGAGCCTAAAGCATTATACAAGTATTTGCTGGAAAAAGGCATTGTGGTGCGCGACCGGAGCAGTGTAGAGTTATGCGCCGGCTGCTTACGTATCACGGTTGGTACGCCTGCAGAAAATGCCTCCGTAGTTAATGCTATGAAAAACTGGAACGCGTGAATGGTGAATGGTGAGTGGCTCGCGATCTTTGAGATTTTTATACGAACCTTGCGCCGCCAAAAATCGATTGCCGATTGCCGATTGCCGTGCTAAAACAGTACCTTTAAAACCTTCTTTATGAAATTGCATTTTAAAAATTGCCTCATGATGAAAAAAATATTGATCCTTGCATATACGGTGGCTATTGCAGCTACTGCATTTGCCAGTGACACCACCCGGGTGAAATCCTCTTCTACCGGGGTTGCCACAAGAGACGAAGCGCCCATTACCTTGCCGCAGGGTTTTAAATCGGTAGTTGTTACCAGTGGTTTGGGAAAAGCCCGGCATATAGTTGTTGCGGCCAATGGCGATGTGTTTGTTAAGCTGGAAAAACTGAAAGAGGGAAAAGGCATTATGCGTTTACATGATGCCAATGGCGATGGCAAAGCGGATGAAATAACCGGCTTCGGCAACTATGTAGGCACTGGTATTACCATTAAGAATGGATACCTGTATGCTTCCTCCAATGACGATGTGTACCGTTATAAGATCAATGAAAAAACCGGCACCGTAGACATTGCCTCCGAAGAAAAGATCGTCACCGGACTGGTTAACAAAAACCAGCACAACTCAAAATCACTTGCATTGGATAACGAAGGAAACATTTATGTGAACATCGGCGCCCCATCCAACTGTTGCCAGGTGCAGGATCGCGTTAAGGGTTCACCCGGACAAGACCCCTGCCCTATTCTTGAGCAGGCTGGTGGCATCTGGCAATTCAAAGCCGATAAAACCAATCAATCATATGCAGAAGGTGTTCGGTATGCAACAGGTTTGCGTAATGTAGTGGGGCTCGACTGGAACACAGAAGTGAATCAACTGTACGCAATGCAACATGGCCGCGATATGTTATTCCAATTCTATCCTGAACTGTTCAATCAAAAAGAAGGAGCAGAAAACCCTGCGGAAGAATTGTTCCGCTTACCAAAAGGAGCAGATTGCGGCTGGCCGTATTGCTATTACGATAATGACAAGAAACAACAACTGCTAAACCCTGAATATGGCGGCGACCGGCAGAAAGTAGACCGTTGTGCAGACAAAGTAAAATCAATTGCACAGTTCCCTGGTCACCTGGCGCCCAATGCGCTGTTGTTCTATACAGGAAATCAATTCCCTGCCAAATACAAAAATGGCGCATTTAT
Organism: Niastella caeni; assembly: GCF_004834005.1. Lineage (GTDB taxonomy): Bacteria > Bacteroidota > Bacteroidia > Chitinophagales > Chitinophagaceae > Niastella > Niastella caeni. The sequence continues at coordinate 210,820 of NZ_STFF01000002.1, read as the reverse complement.
CGCTTTTCATGGTTCATGGAACCGCGCTCCTGAACCACAGGCTGGATTCTTTGTGGTATTCGTTCCATTTAAAGATGGTATGCCCTCTGGCAAATGGGAAGTTTTTGCTGATGGATTTTCAGGATTCACCAGCAGCGCTTCAACCGGAAAAGCAAAATACCGTCCTTGCGGACTTGCCCAGGGCCCCGATGGTTCCCTGTATATTTCTGATGATAATAATGGAACGATCTGGAAAGTGAGCTATAGCAAATAAAGTCAGTTACCAGTTACCCGTACCCGGTTACCAGGTACGAAATTCGGAGATCCCGGCTACAAAGAGAGTGATCCACATTCAAGGCCGGAAACCGGTAACCGCAACTGGTACCAGTAAACTACATCACCCAACACAGTTAAAATTCATATGAAAAAAGTAATTCCAGCTACAATCATCTTCATCATCGCCTCCGCTTTTGCCATGCAACAACCAGCCGGTTTAAAGGCTGCCATTGCAAGAGGTAAAACCGTATATGAAGCAACCTGTTTAGCCTGTCATCAGCCCGATGGCAGCGGTGTACCCAACATGAACCCGCCACTGGTAAAAACCAAATGGGTGCTGGGTGATAAAAAGGCCCTGACAAAAATTATTTTGAAAGGATTACAGGGAGGCGAAATTGAAATTGACGGTGATAAATTCCATAATCCCATGCCACCAATGGAATCTACTTTAACCGACCAGGAAATTGCCGATGTTTTAACCTACGTTCGCAATAGCTTTGGCAATAAAGCCAGCATGGTTACAGTAGCCGAAGTAAAAGCCCTGCGGGCTAAACTGAAATAAAAATTGAACTCTTAAAATAACATTTTGAAACGCATTCTATTCATCGATCGCGACGGAACGTTAATTAACGAAGCCCCTCCCACTTATCAGTTAGATTCTTTTGACAAGCTGACTTTTTATCCGAACATGTTCGAATACATGGGCCGGATCGCCCGCGAGCTCGATTATGAACTTGTAATGGTTACCAACCAGGATGGGCTGGGCACAGCCGCGTTCCCTGAAGATACCTTCTGGCCGCTGCAGAATTTAGTGATGAAGAGCCTCGAAGGCGAAGGCATTCATTTCAGTGCTGTACACATCGACAGAACATTTCCCAAAGACAATGCCCCCACCCGTAAACCCGGCACAGGCATGCTTACGCAATACCTGAACAACCCGGCTTACGACATCGCGAACAGTTATGTAATTGGCGATCGCATCACCGATGTACAGTTGGCCAAAAATTTAGGATGTAAAGCCATCTGGTTAAACAATGATCCTGACCTGGGCGCCGGCGAAATAAAAGATAAAGTAGCAGAGCTGCGTCCCATTATTGCACTGGAAACTACTTTATGGAGTATTATTTATGAATACCTGAAGCTGGGATTGCGCAAAGTGGTTCACGAACGTAATACCAACGAAACGCAAATAAAGATAGAGCTGAATGTAGATGGCAGCGGCAAAGGCGCCATCTATACTGGTCTTGGTTTTTTTGATCATATGCTCGATCAAATTGCGCGGCATGGTAAAATGGACCTGACTGTTCGCGCCAATGGCGATCTGCACATCGATGAACACCACACTATTGAGGATACGGGTATTGCATTGGGAGAAGCGTTTGCGAAAGCGCTTGCTGATAAGCGTGGTATGGAGCGGTACGGTTTTGCCTTACCCATGGACGAAGCAGATGCCAAAGTGCTGATCGATTTCGGCGGCCGTAACTGGATCGTATGGAATGCGGAATTCAAAAGAGAACGTATAGGCGAAATGCCAACTGAAATGTTCTTTCACTTCTTTAAATCGTTTTCAGATGCCGCTCGCTGTAACCTGAACATCGAGTGCCATGGCGATAATGAGCATCATAAAATAGAAGCCATCTTTAAAGCATTTGCAAAAGCTATTCGAATGGCGGTGAAACGCGATCCCTTATCAAATTACTTACCTAGTACTAAAGGAGTTCTTTAAAATTTTGAATAACGAATATCGAATGTTGAAGTGAGCAGCACTTACAGCATTCGATATTTCTTCACTTCTACATTCTACATTCAATATTCGACATTCTTATTTATTCCTGCGGCAACACAGATCGATTACTTTCTTTCTTCCGCCCAATATTCCCTGCAATGCCAATGCTGTATAAGAAGTGATTACTGACTGTACTGGTAACAGCAATACGATACTGTGCATTAAAAATAAAGAAGGCTTCATTGAACAGGTTTACCTGGAAGCCCGTACCTGCAGGAATAAACGCTCCCCAATATTGCCTGAATTTTGAAATGCCGGTCCCAATCTGGAAGAATGGACTTACCCAATACCGGTTCGAGAACAGTTTCCCCTTTAATGACACATCTCCTTCCAGCAACAGATTGTCCTGTCCCAGAAATTCGCCATCCTGATCTATATAATCTAAAAAACTACCGGTTAAAGTACTGGTGAAATCAAAATGCCTGCTCAACCCGTTCATGTAATTCAAGGCCAGCCCGGGCGACATTTCTTTCAGCTTGCCAAATTGTGAAGTGCGTAAAACTTCCTGCAGGGAAGTAGCGCGAATATTCGCAGCGGTTTTAAAATCATTAAAAAAGAAATAGATCCCCAACGTAGGTCGCTGTATATGATCGTCCTGGCTAAAAGCAGGCGCCAAGAATGGCAGGACGGCCAGTAGAAATCCTACATTTTTTTTCATAACCGGTTAGGTTTGGGAACCCGTAACCAGCAAAAATAACCGGTGTCTATAAACTGGAGAAATTAATTATTTCAGGTTGCCGGCTATCATTTGTTCCTCCGGTTTCTTTTTGCCCAGGTATTCAATTTTCACCTTCGTTAAACCATGACCGGTATACCCAAGGGCTACAGCGGCGGATTTGCTCATATCAATAAGCCGTGGATTCGACGGGTGCATCCGGTCGTTGATCCTTACATACACCGATTTATTGTTCCGGAGATTGGTAACTTTTATCCAGCAATTGAGCGGGAGCGTATTACAAGCGGCGGTTAATTTCTTCTGGGTGAATATTTCGTCGGTACAGGTAGGCCGGCCTTCAAATTTATCGGCGTAAAAACTAGCCACACCAAATTGAGTTACAGGCACATTCCTTTTTTTGTTCAATGCTACACTGTCCATTTTTTTCTGCGCCACAGACGCAAAAAAAGCACCTATCAGGACTGATAAAACCAACAACTTTTTCATAGTATAGAATTTATTATAGGGTCTTGTTATCAAAGTACCGTTGACTTAACACCCGGTCTTCCCCGTATACATCATTATAAATCTTAATACTTCCGTTCTTTGCCTCACAGGTAAAATACCGAATGAAAATGGGCACTTTCGGAAACCCCGACACCACATGCTTTTCCCTTCTTGAGATCCAACTCCGCAGGGTATCGGGCGGAAAGCGCAGGGTGTCATTACGCACCAAAAAATCGGCCAATTTCATAAAATCCTTCACCCGAACGCAGCCATGGCTTAATGCCCGGTTCTCCTTTGAAAACAGCCACCGGGCGTTCGTGTCGTGCAAATAAACGCTGTATCTGTTCGCGAAATTGAATTTCAATACCCCCAGCGAATTGTCATCCCCTTGCCTCTGCTTGATCAGGTAGGGGAAATTATCTTTGTTAAATTTTTTCCATTTCAGGCTATCCGGGTTCATTACGCTATCATTCTTGTCTACCACCATCAGGTTCTGCTTCTTCAGATAATCCCTGCTAACTAAAATCTTAGGCATCATTTCACTAAAAATGATACTAAATGGCACCGTCCATTGCGGATACGTAATGAAATTCGACACATTCGATGTCAGCAACGGGGTCCTCGTTTTAGGTTGCCCTACAATAACGTTCGATTCCATGACCACAGTACCTGAATCAACTATCCGCATATTAAAAGCCGGGATGTTAACCCAGATATAAGTAGCTGGCATTGAATCTGGTAAGAGCTTGTAGCGATCAAGCGTAATGGCAATACGTTTGAATTTCTCCCAACCCGTATTGTTCAAACTGTTCACCGTGGTGGCGTTCAGTTTCCCCGTTTCCGGTAGTCCCTTTGTTCTCTGGTACCTGCCGATGGCTAGCTTCATTGCGGTGGTATCCAGGTAATCGAAAGGCGAATTGAGCAGCCCTTCTTCAAACAGCCTTCGCTTCACATTGTTATAGTACTCTGCTGAATTATAGGCAGGATAAGGAATATATGTGTAAGACTTAAGTGGTTCCATTGATTTCAGCAGGGTTTTCAACCCGCTTTTTAACGAGTCATAGGCCGGATGCTTTGGTTCAAGCGCATGCATTAAACCAGCCACATCCCCAGCCTGCTGTAAGGTGTCGAAAAGGTTCAAAAACGAGCGCGTGGTCATGGTGTCTTTCCGCAACGTAACACTATCGTACGGCAGCCGGCCTCTGCGCAGGTCATAGCACATTCTGAAAAAAGCGTCGGTCAGCAACAGTTCCCCACGCGACCATAATGCTGCATCCTTCTGCCCCAGGGTATCTTCCGTTTGGGTGCGGATGTTTTTTAGTATACGATAATGATAATCAGCCGGAAACAGGCCGTATTCCTTGGCATGTCCGAGAAACTCGAACAGGGAATCGCTCAGCGGCAACCATTTTTCCTGGCTGCACCATACCGGTTGATAATCCCTTTTTTTATAGATGTCATTAACGAGGGAGTCTTTGGCCAGATCGATGGAATCGTTCAAAACGCCACCGCTGGCCAGAATAAATTCGAGCGCCGATTGAAGATTTCGCCCGATGCGTACATTCAGCGCCTCCGGCTGTTCTACAATATCTTTTTCTTTAGGTTTCTCAGGTGGCTTAACTGACGGTTTACTGCGTCCGTGGCAGGCGAGACAACTTATTGCTACTATTAGCAGGCTCCAAAAAAGGCCCGAATTAATACATTTTTTCATGTTGATTGCTCCTGGTTATCCGGAATAAAAGTTTGTATCTTTTCACTTACTAACCTGCCTTTAAACCGGTTACAATGTTATACAAAATAGTGCTTCACCGTTGTATTTCCGTAATGGCTATTGTGTTTTTTTTCCACGATAACATGGCTACGGCCCAGGAAACGGTCGTTAGCAAATATGGGGTGCCAGTAATTAACAAATCAGCTGAATATCAGGTATCTATACGCAATGATTCTGCCAAAAAAATGGTAGAATTGCTAAAATTGATACCGGGCCTTGTGTACGATTTGCGATATGGTACAACTAACAATTTTACCCACTCACAAATGTATGTTCCGGCTACCCGCCATACCTTTTTGCGCCTGCCAGCTGCCCGGGCATTGGCCGCCGTTCAAAAAGATCTGAACAACCAGGGATATGGATTAAAGATATTTGATGCGTATCGTCCTTATAGTGTTACCGTAAGCTTTTGGGAACTGATCAAAGATGAAAAATATGTGGCCAATCCTGGTAAAGGATCGGGGCATAATCGCGGATTGGCAGTGGATGTAACTCTAATTGAATTGAAAAACAATCGCGAGCTGGATATGGGAACGGGGTTCGACAATTTCAGCGATACGGCCCATCATGGTTTTACCAATTTACCGCCGGCTGTATTGAAGAACAGGAAACTGTTATTAGAAACAATGGAGAAACATGGTTTTAATAAGTTGGAAACTGAGTGGTGGCATTTTTATTGGACCAATGATAGAAACTATGAAGTATTGGATCTTTCGTTTAAAGAACTAAACCTGTAATTGGCAATTGGCAAATGTTGCCGATTAATGAAACGACCGAACTTATAGACCTTGCTTATTGTATATTGCCTATTGCCTATTGAACTTCTCCGTTTTCACGCTGGCGGTGATGTGGCCCGCACTTCTGATCTGGATCTGACAATTCGTTACCCATTCGGCGCACCCCTTTTCGTATAAAAACTCATTCACCTGGTGAATTACCTGCATCACCTCATTATATGTTCCTTCCAGCACGGTAGCAAACGGACCGACCTCATACTTAACACCCGATTGTTGGATGATGGCAATAGCCTCATCCACCCATTGGTACGGATGTTTATCCAATACGATAGGAATTATTTGGATGGAAGCGTTGATGAGAAATTGATGCATGTATCAGAAGGTTTGATGGCTGACTGGTTTGATGGCCGGGCCCTTGACTCTTCGAACTGATCGATTATTTGTTGAATGTCTTAACATCGGGTATAAAACAATCAAACCATCAAGCAATGCGCTTAATGCGTTGCTCCAGCAACAAAAGGTCGGCCAACACCATGGCGGTTACGGCTTCTAACACAACCGGCACCCTCAGCGCAATGCACAGGTCGTGACGGCCTTTTACTGAGAACGGTTCAATAGCGCCGGTTTCCCAGTTCAACGTTTGTTGTTCTTTGGGGGTAGAAGAAGTGGGTTTTACCGCAATGCGGAAAACAATTTCATTACCATTGGTAATACCGCCAACAATGCCGCCGGCATGGTTCGTGCGTGTTTTACCATTCATATCTTCAATAGCATCGTTGTGGTCTACTCCAAACATGCGGGCAGCGGCAAAGCCGGTACCGAATTCAATACCGCGAATGGCGGGTATTGCAAATACAGCATGGCTGATCAATGATTCGACTGAATCAAAAAAGGGTTCGCCTAAACCGGCTGGTAAACCGGATACCCGGCATTCAACAATACCCCCGATGGAATCTTTTGCATCAATGGCATTTTGCAATCCTTTTTCGAGATCTTTTTCACCGCCAATTTCCAGGATGTTGGCAGTAACGGTAGCATTGCCTAATAACTTTTTGGCAATTACGCCGGCTGCTACGAGGCACACGGTTAACCGGCCGCTGAAATGGCCGCCACCGCGAAAGTCTTCATGACCACCAAATTTTTGATGGGCTACCAGGTCGGCATGGCCCGGACGCGGAACAGCGCGTTGCTTTTCATAATCGCCCGAGCGGGTATTTTTATTTTCGAATAATATAGTCAGTGGAGCGCCGGTTGTTTTGTTATTGAACAACCCGCTTTTAAAAATAGGCAGATCGTCTTCTTTACGCGGCGTGGTACCTTTTTGGGTGCCGCCTTTGCGACGTTCAATATCTACCAGGAAATCTTCTACCGTTAATGGCAAACCGGCCGGGCAACCATCAATATTCAAGCCTACGCTTTCACCATGCGATTCACCAAAAATTGTTATTTTGAATATGCGACCGAAACTGTTCATTGCTGTTGAAGAATTTGAAAATTTGAAAATTAGTTAATTTGAAAATGCTTTTATCAGCCGTTATTGTATTCCATTTTCAAATTTTCAAATTGGCTCATTTTCAAATTGTTTTTGTACTACCGCGCCTAACGACTGAATATGCTCATAAAAATCAGGGTACGATTTATTGATCGCGTGGGCTTCGCTGATCACGGTTTCACCGGTAGCTTTTAATGCTGCAACAGCACAAGCCATGGCAATACGATGATCGTGATGCGAATGTACCGCAGCGCCTTTTAATCCATTACCACCTTTGATCAACATCAGGTCATCCTGCAATTCTATTTCAACGCCCATCTTTCCAAACTCTTCCTGCAGGGTAAGTGCGCGATTGCTTTCTTTATGGGTAAGCCGGCCTGCTCCTTCTATTACAGTAGTGCCTTTGCAATAAGAAGCCAGTGCCACCAGTGGCGGAAAAAGATCAGGACATTCCGTAGCATCAAATTGAAATGCTTTCAATGCTCCTGGTCCAATCTCTATTTGTTCGGCCTGAATAGACAGCCTGGCGCCGCAAGCCTGTAAAGCCTGCAATACAGCGCGGTCGGCCTGGGTCGATTGTACATCCAACCCTTTTACGGTTATATCGCCTGCAATGGCGCCGGTTACCAGTAAGAAGGCCGCTCCGCTCCAGTCGCCTTCAACCGTATAATTTATAGTTTGTGGTTTGTGGTTTGTGGTTCCTGAAAAATGGAACTGCTCATAATTGCGGTTCTCAACCTGCCAGCCAAACTGTTTCATTACGGCTAAAGTAAGATCGATGTATGGCTTGCTTTTCAGGTTATCTACCGTAATGGTTACACCTTTTGCATTCGACGCGGCGTATGCCATTAACAAACCGGTGAGGAATTGTGAGCTCAGCGATCCGTCGATGGTTATATTTTTGGGTTGCAGTGGTCCTTTCACCTGCAAAGGCAGTTTGCCTTCGCGTGAAACGATCTCAACACCCAGTTGAGGTAATACTTCATCAAAGAAATCCATAGGCCGTGTTACCAGGCTGCCCTCGCCATTGATGGTAATGCGCTTGTTGCTCATCGATACAATGGGAGTAAACATGCGGATGCCTAAACCACTTTCGCCGCAGCTTACCGCACCGCTTTCGGGATTAACGCCACCGCCGGTTATTTGTAAAGAACCGTCTGCCAGGGTTTCCACTTTGGCGCCCAGGTCTTTTATAACGCCCAGGGCTGCCTTATCGTCGTTCGAATGGCCGGGATTGCGAATAATGGTAGTTCCCAGGTACAATAAAGCCGCTGCACAACCTCTTTGCATAGAGCTTTTTGATGCTGGCGCCTGTATGGTCCCTTTTATTTCAGATGGTTGAATTGTTACGATCATGATGTTTAATTTGAATATTTGAAAATGTGTCAATTTGAAAATGCTTTCGCTTAGCCAGGATTGTATTCCATTTTCAAATTATCAAATTGATTAATTTTCAAATTTCATTAATAATTTCTTCCAGCTCAGTCATTGGTATTGACCGCACCACGCCCTTCCCAATCTTCTCCAACAATACATAATTCATATCTTTTTGCTCCCGCTTTTTATCCATCTTCAATACTTCAAATGCTTTTTGTTTATCGAAGTTGGCCAGCGTGGGCAATCCATATTGGTCAAGCACTTTTATAACCCGCTCACTGTCTTTAAACCCAGCCAGCTTTTCCGAGATCTGGCAGGCGGCCGTCATACCTATACTGATGGCTTGTCCATGGCTTAGTTCATACATATTTTCAATAGCATGCCCCAGGGTATGGCCGAAGTTCAGTAACCGCCGTTCGCCTTTCTCAAATTCATCGGCCTGCACTACTGTTGATTTTATTTCAGCATTGCGGCGAATGAGTTTGGCTAAAGCCGGTTTATTTTTCTGGTAATGCGTGAGCTTATTTTTCTCGAGCTCTTTGAATAAGGACAGGTCTTTTATACAACTGTGTTTGATGATCTCTGCAAATCCGTTCACCCACTCCTGTTTAGGCAGGGATTTCAAAAGGCTGTAGTCGTATAACAGGAATTGCGGTTGTCTGATGGTACCAACCAGGTTTTTATAAATGCCCACATCGATCCCGTTCTTTCCGCCGATTGAAGCATCAACCATGGCCAGGATGCTGGTAGGCACAAAACCACATTTTATGCCTCGCATATATACTGCGGCCACATAACCGGTAATATCGGTAACAACACCACCGCCAATACCAACGACCCAGGTGCTGCGGTCGGCTTTGAACTCGATCAGTTGTTCAATAATAGAATCAACCGTGGCCTGTATCTTGTATTCTTCGCCCGGCTTCAGGGAAATGCAATTCCATCCTTTCAGCTTTTTCTTGTGGGCCTGAAATATATGTTCATCCGTGATCAATACTGCGTGTTCCTTACCGATCATTTTTTCCAACCTGGAAAAATCAGCATCGAAATAATAATTCACGGTGGCAGATGAAAACCGGTAACTTTTTGTTTGCATACAAGCTAATCAAATCTGAATTTTCTGAAACACTTCCAGCTCACTGTCCAACGACTTCGTTTTATGATGTTCTTCCTGTTTTTCAATATAGTCCAACACCTGTTTTACACTGCTGGGGCTTACACTCAAAGCAGCAAATCCTTCTTCCCACTCAAACAAGTTCTTAATGAACTTGCTTTCGTTGATCCAGGCCGCTGATTCGGTACGAATGCTTTTCATGATCTGCGCCAGGTTCTGCGTTGGCATCATTTGCACTACTACATGCATATGGTCCTCCGTGCCGTTGACCAACAGCACATTGATACCATTATCTGCTGCATTCTTTTTAATGTGTGCAAATAAAACCGTGCGAACAGGTTTCGTCAGCAAGGGTTCTTTGTTCTTTACACAACAAATGACATGAATGAACAAATACACTTTGCTGGTTTGGCTATTCATTTTGGAAAACTTTATGGTGAATGGTCAATCGTCAATGGTCAATGGGGTTCTCAAATTTGAGCTTCCTGCTTAGTTTGCAATCTTGCGATTAGCGAGGTATTCACCATTCACCATTGACCATTCACGCTTACGAATTCATGATCTTATTCTGGTGGTTAATGCTCTCCATGTGCACAGCATCAAAATATTTGGTGATAAACTCTTTGCTCAAGTTGAGTTTCTCACCTTTTTTGAATGCTCTTTCGAGGATCTCATTCCAACGATTGGTTTGCAGAATGGTGATATTGTTGTTCTTTTTGTATTCACCGATCTTTTCTGCGATGCTCATACGCTGACCTAAGATCTGCATCAGTTCATCATCGAGGTGATTGATCTGCTGACGCAATTTTTCAAGAGCGGCATGATATTCTTCGGAGTTGATATCTTCTTTACGCCAGGCGATCTGTCCAAGCATTTCGCCCAGTCTTTCAGGTGTAATCTGTTGTTTGGCATCGCTCCATGCTTTATCAGGATCGATATGGCTTTCGATGATCAAACCATCCATATCCAGGTCAATGGCTTTTTGGGCAACATCGAGCAGGATATCGCGGCGACCACTAATATGTGAAGGATCGTTGATCATTAATAATTCCGGATTGCGGCGTTTCATTTCAATAGCCAGGTGCCACATAGGCGCATTCCGGTATTCGGTATTACCATAAGAGCTGAATCCACGGTGAATTAAACCAACCTGTTTAATACCGGCTTTGGCAACACGCTCAACAGCGCCGATCCACAGCTCCAGGTCGGGATTGATCGGGTTCTTGATCAACACGGGCACATCAACACCACGTAAAGCATCTGCTACATCCTGCACACTGAATGGGTTAACGGTGGTTCGGGCGCCGATCCACAATACGTCTACTTCAAAAGTCAATGCATCTTCTACCTGCTTTGCAGTAGCTACTTCTACTGTTACTGGTAAGCCGGTTATCTTTTTGGCTTGCTGCATCCAGGGTAATCCTTTGGCTCCAATACCTTCAAAACTACCGGGACGGGTACGCGGTTTCCAGATACCGGCACGAAGCATATCTACCTTACCGGTTTTTGCCAGGCGAGTGGCGGTTTCCAGCACCTGCTCTTCTGTTTCGGCGCTGCAAGGTCCACTAATGATCATCGGGCGCTTCTTCCACACCTGTTGCACGGTCTCTCTCATGGTTGTTGATGTTTGTTGCATATAATGTTAATTTGAAAATTTGAATATTGGAACTCCTGTTTTTCGGTGAAGGCCGCACAAAAGCATTTTCAAATTTTCAAATTGTTAATTATCAAATTTGTTTACCTTCTGCTATCCGCTTCATTCATCCGTATCCTTCTACCCTTGTAATTCCTTCCATCAATAGCCTGGATCATTTGCCGTGCTGCTCGTTTGTCAATTTCGATCCAGCTATTCATTTCCTTCATGTCAATGCGACCGAGTACATCCTTTTGCAGTTCGCTCATATCTAAAATGAACTGCAGGAAACTGGCTTTGTAAAAACCATCTTTTGTACCCAGGTTCACAAATAACTTGGTATAGTCGCCGCCGCCGCCGTTACCAAACTTACGGCCTCTTGTATCTGTATAGGGTTTTCTGTCGCCATCTCTGCTATCTCTTCTTACCGTTAATCTGTCTCCGCGTTCGCGACGTTGTTCCCGTAAATTCAGGTCTTCGGCATTCTCGTAATATTTCAAAAAGCGGTCGAACTCCAGGGCTGCTACGCGTTTCAGGATCTCTTCCTTGCTCATGTCGGCAAACTTCTCTTCCAACATGGGCACATATGTTTCATAGTCGCCATGGTTTACCTCCAGTTGCAACAGCTTATCCATAAAGTGGTAGAACTGTTTGCGGCAAACATCCTTCCCTGTTGGGATCTCCAGCTTATGGAAAGGCGCCTGTACAATGGTTTGTATCTGCCGCATTTTTCCCAGCTCCCGCATATGCACGATCGACATACATACCCCGGTTTTTCCGGCGCGGCCGGTTCTACCGCTTCTGTGGGTGTATACTTCCACATCATCGGGCAATTCGTAGTTGATAACGTGGGTGATACCCTGTACATCGATACCGCGGGCGGCCACATCCGTTGCTATTAAGAGCTGCAAGGTCTTATCCCTGAAATCACCCATCACTTTATCGCGTTGCTGCTGCGTAAGATCGCCATGCAACGCATCGATATCGTATCCTTCGCGTGTTAACTTCTCGGCAATATCCTGGGCATCGGCCTTGGTTCGTGTAAAAATGATGCCGTAAATGCCCGGGTTGAAATCGATCAGGCGTTTCAGTGCTTCGTACCGGTGCTGGGCACTGGTAAGGTAGTACTGATGATCGATGTTCTTGTTGGCCGAATTCACTTTACCAACCGTTACCTCTACCGGCTCCTTCATGTAGCGCTTGCTCACGCGGCGTATTTCCGGCGGCATGGTAGCACTGAACAACCAGGTGGCTTCACGTTTGGGCGTGTTCTGTAAAATGAATTCAATATCTTCCTGGAAACCCATGTTCAGCATTTCATCCGCTTCATCCAGAATTACATACTTTATCTGTTCCAGGTCAATCGCCTTGCGTTCTATCAAATCGATCAACCGGCCGGGTGTGGCTACTACAACCTGTACGCCTCTTCTCAATTCACGGATCTGCTGGCCTATTGGTGTGCCACCATATACCGCTACCACAAACATACCGGGCATAAATTTTTTGAACTGCTCTACTTCGTTCACGATCTGCATGCATAGTTCTCTTGTAGGACAAACCACTAATGCCTGGGGATGCTTCGCCTGTTCATTCACCAAATGCAATAAGGGCAGCCCAAATGCAGCCGTTTTACCGGTACCCGTTTGTGCCAGTCCCACCAGATCTTTTGTACCGCTCAACAACACAGGAATGGCTTTTTCCTGTATCGGTGTGGGGTTAACAAATCCTAAAGCATTGGTAGCCTGTATCAGCCGCTCATCTAAACCCAATGCATCAAATGTTATCATAGTCAGAAAATTTGGCGCAAAGGTACTGTTATTATGGCCGTTGACCTAAATTAATCCTATTCAAAGAGCAATTATTTACATATGGAAAAATGGAGCCGTTTCAGGCCATTTTCCGGCTTTTTCGATCCGCTGCAAGCCGAAAGCCAAAGCGGAAAGCCAAAAGCATAAGTTCAGCATTCCCAAATTAAAGAATCACAAACCATAAACCTCAAACCACAAACTACTTAAGAATCCTCCTGATCTTATTCGCCTGCTCTATCAGTTCCTGCAGGTAGGTGTAATTTTCCTTCTCCAAACAGGCTTTGAACTTGCGTAACTGGCTGATGTGCTCATTCAATACATCCAACACGTTTTCGCGGTTCTGTTTGAAAATAGGCACCCACATGGCGGGATTACTTTTTGCCAACCGCACGGTGCTTTCAAAACCACCACCGGCCAGTTCAAAAATGGTGTCTTCCTCCCTCTCCTTTTCCAACACCGTATTGGCCAGCGCGAACGAGGTGATGTGTGAAATATGGCTTATATATGCCGTGTGCATATCATGGCTATCGGCATCCATGTATACCAGGTGCATGCCCAATTGACGATATGCCTCCTCAACCATTTCCACGGCTTTGGCATCACTTTTTTCTTTTTCACAGATCACACAGGATCTACCCACGAATGCATTCCGCACGGCTGCTTCCGGACCGCTGTACTCCGTTCCCCACATAGGATGGGTAGCTACAAAACGTTTACGCATGGGGTGATTATCCAGGGCAGTGCACAACGCATGTTTGGTACTGCCCGCATCGGCCACGATCTGTTTATCGGTTACCATATCCATTACCTGCTGCATAACACCAATGGTGGCGTCAACCGGAATGGCCACGTATATGAGGTCGGCCTGCCTCACTGCTTCTTCCAATGGCAACGCTTCATCTATTAAACCCAGTTCAATTGCTTTTTGAGCGCTGGCTTCGGTACGGCTTACACCGATCACTTTTTTAACCAGAGCCCGCTCTTTTAAAGCCAGGCTAAATGAACCACTGATTAACCCTACTCCAACTATGGTAACGGTATTGAACATGTTTTAATTAACTTTTAATGCTGGTAAAAATGCTTTTATCCGTTTAATGCTTTCTGCAAATTTCTCTTCAGGGCTGCACAGGCTCACCCGTATATAACCGTCGCCGGCCTTGCCAAAGATGCCGCCGGGTGTTATAAATACGCCGGCATTGTACAACACTTCATCACTCACCTCGTAACCGGTTTTATAGTTGGCAGGGATCTTTGCCCATACAAACATGCCAGCCTGGTCCTTATCATACACACATTGCAACAGGTCGAGCAATTCAAAAACTTTTTCCCTACGCTTTTTGTAAATAGCGTTCACTTCATCGTACCAGCTTTTGGGCAATTGTAATGCTTTGGCAGCCGCTAATTGCGCAGGCAGGAACATACCGCTATCCATATTGCTTTTAAACCGCAATACTTCATCAATACGTTCTTTGGCGCCGCTCAATACCCCTACCCGCCAGCCGGCCATATTGTGCGATTTACTGAGCGAGTTCAATTCAATAGCTATGTCCTTTGCTCCCGGTACCCGCAGCAAACTGGCAGGGTTATCGTTAAGGATAAAGCTGTAGGGATTATCGTGACAAATAAGAATGTTATGCTTTTTTCCAAACGCCACTATCTTCTCAAACAGACTGGCAGAGGGCAACTGGCCTGTAGGCATCTGTGGATAGTTGATCCACATCAGCTTGAAGACGCCGGCCCCGGCCCCCTCACGGCCTCCCGCGGTGGGGGAGGTGGAAGTATTGTTAGTAACCAATTTTTCTAACGCATCAAAATCAGGTTCCCAGTTATTGGCTTCTTTCAGATCGTAATCAACACATTCACCGCCGGCCAGTTTTACCGCGCTTCTGTAGGTGGGGTAACCCGGGTTGGGCACCAGCACTTTATCACCTGCGTTCAGGTAGGTCATGCAGATATGCATGATGCCTTCCTTACTGCCTAACAAGGGTAATATTTCCGTATCGGCATTCAGCTCAACATCATACCATTTTTTGTACCAATCGCTGATGGCCTTCCGTAAAACCGGCGACCCTTTATAACTCTGGTAAGCGTGTACATTGGGTTTGGCGCTTTCTTCCTGCAGGGTTTTAACTACATCGGCATGTGGCGGCAGATCGGGACTGCCAATGCCGAGGTTTATTACGTTCTTGCCCTGTTTGTTCAACTCATCAATCTCCCGCAGCTTTTGCGAAAAATAATATTCGCCTATACCTTCTAACCGTTTTGATGTCTGCATTTTTTCAATTTGAAAATTTGTGAATTTGAAGATTTGAAAATGGAAGGCCATGATGGCTGAGCAAAAGAATTTTCAAATTTGCTCATTTTCAAATTTTCAAATTATTCAATGCTCTTACCATTCTTGTATACACCATACACTTTCAGTTCCTCTGTGATGGACCTCATACTTTCAATTACCTGGTTAAACTGGTCTAAAGTGTCAAACTCCATATCAGCATGAAAACTGTATTTCCAGTCGCTGCCGGGAATGGGAAAGCTTTGCAGTTTGCTCAGGTTTATGCCGCCTTCGGCAATACGCGTTAACACCCTGGCCAGGCTGCCGCGTGAATGATCGGTATGAAAATTCACCGATGCTTTATTGGCATCTGTAACCGGTTGCGCTACTTCTTCGGGCTGTAATACCAGGAAGCGCGTATAGTTGTTTTTCATTGTGTGAATGTTGGGAGTGATCACATCCAGGTCGAAAAGGTCGGCGGCCAGTTTGCTGGCAATGGCGGCAATGTGCTTGCTGCGGTGCTGGTGAATGTGTTTGGCGCTTAAGGCAGTGTCTTCGGTCTCTACCAGTTTCCAGTTGTATTTGTCGAGGTATTCAAGGCACTGCTGAATGGCCATGTGGTGGGAATGTACTTCGCGTATATCTTCAAGTTGTACCCCCCGATTAACTAACAGTTGTTGTTTTATAGGCAGGTAAATTTCTCCAATAATCTTCAGGGTACATTTTTGCAACAGGTTGTAGTTGGGTAGAATGCTGCCGGCGATGGAGTTTTCGATGGCCATAACGCCACCATGACTTTCCTTTTTATTACCGGCGATCCTGATCACATCGCGAAAGGTGGCGCAGGGTATTACTTCTACATTTTTTCCGAAGAACTGCCGGGCTGCTACCTGGTGAAAACTACCTTCATATCCCTGGATAGAAACCCGTATGCCGGTACCCTGCATGCCGTTTGATCCTGGCGTTGCGTCGGTGATCTCCTGTTGTTGTTTTCGGTCGACCATAGATTCTTTTTTATGCTTTCCCGACCCGATAGCTATCGGGCGGAGATTTAAAAAAAGCAATAAAAAAAGTCCCGGCTTTTTTGCCGGGACTTCTTATGTTGATCTTTTTGTTTATTCTTATTTTGTTGTCAACAAAAGCATTCCCGGCCTACTGGTAAAGTAGAAGTAAAAATAAAAGTAAAAGAAACCGTATGCTTTTGCTATGTTCATTAGGTCAAAAATAATAACTAATTAGTTATGACCAAACTTTTTTCAAAGAAATCTACTGCCCTCAAACGTCTATTTTACACATAAAACCCGGTCTGGTACTGCATTTCAGCGTTTTAAAAAAACGCTTTCCAAAATGATCGATGGTGTGATTGCTTTTCATTCCAATCTTTTCTGCATTTGCTCGTCTATCTTTTTGAACAAATGGAAGGGTTTGTAGGTCCGCCAGTTGTCGAGGTCTATGAGGTCGATGTAGCGGTTAAGGCGGGCGCGCTTGAAATCGTACTGCGTTTGTTCGGGCATGTTCAGGATCACGATCCAGCCCTCTGCATCGGTCACTTCTTCAAACCATTCCTGGTAATAATCCTTATCGCCGCTATGAAAGTTCAGGACGTTCTCGGCCACGAAGATGAACTTGGTAATGCCTTCATAAAAGAAGTGATCGATGACCTCGCGCTTTAATTCCATGATATCATTTTCGATGGCATCATTCCATTCGCCTATCAATTCTATGATCGCATATTTCTCTTCATAATCGGCCAGCAATATTTTCAGGTACATCGTGCGTGAACCAAAATCGTCCCACTGTGGGTGTATGTAATAGTTGTAAACGGTTTGTGAAAACGTAAATTCAGAGTACACCCTTCCGAAGAACGGTGACTTCTCGTCCTGCTCACTGGTATAAATGTGACGCCAATTATAAAATGGTTCTATTTCATGCATGGTTTAATCAATATGCAATGAGCAATTTGCAATTGGCAAGGTTTCCCGAATCACAAACAGCCTTACAATTTTTATACCTCCCATTGGCGCTGATCGAATTCGAAGGATTGCCTATTGCCCATTGCCTATTGTCTCGGGCACTATAAAATGAAAAAAGGCTGTAAGCAATTTACAGCCTTCGCAATGCGGTTTCCAAATATTTTTTATTGTATTATTCTACTATCAGCTTATCGGTAAAAACAGTTTTTTTACTATTACTTAACACTTTCAGCATATAGGGCCCTTTGGCCAATCCATTTTTAACATTCACCGCAATTACCTGCCCACCGTTACCCACCACTACAATTTTTTCAGAAATTATTTTGCCTGTAAGGTCAACCAACTGAATGGTGTACCGGCCGGATTCCTTACTATTAAAACTTACATATACCAGGTTAGTGGCAACCGGGTTGGGATACAATGCAATTTTTTCGTTACGTATGATGGCCCTGTTTATTAACGGTACCGTATTTTTATTGCTGGCAAAAGCCAGGTTACCATTGGCCAGGTCAGAGGCATTGAACACGGTGCCTTTGATATCGATACGCGTAGCCTGCCATGAATGCATATCTACTTTGTAATATCCTTCAGCAGTATTGGCGCTGCTTACTATTAACTGACCATCGTTATCTACTACCGTACCATTGGTGGTAAAGCCTGCAGGCATGCCTTGTATTTCGGCTATCCAGGTTGCCACTTTGCTTTGAATATTCACTTTGAACACCTGGCGAAATGCCGAGATCACATACAGGTTACCGGCTGCATCGGCGATCATATCACCTCCCCAGGAAGTTGTTTTTTCATGAATTGATTTGCCTTCATTGGCCAGGTCATCCTTTAAAGAACCCAGATCGGTTATAACCGGTTTACGGCCGGTAGTGAAGCGAATGAGGTGGTTGGCATCGTTGCTTAAAGCATAACCATCACCGTCTGCACCAATAACCATACGGGTAATATGATTGGCTTCGTTATTTACGTCTGTAACCGGTATGAACGGTTCGTTATCGAAATAATAGATTTTTGGCGCTGCTTCATCCAGGTCGATATACCGGAGTTGGTTCATGAACAAGGGAGCATAATATAACCGGTTATGCCGCTGATCGTATGCACAGGCGGCAGATAAAGATGCAACCGGAATAGTAACATTGGTAGTTACGCCGTTTTGTGTAGTAACCGGTTTTATTTCTTTGCCGGTTCTTGCATTGTATACTGTGAAATTGGTTTGTTTAGAGTCGAAGATGGAACGGGTAACGGACCCCGTTGTAAAGTCGATCTGTTTTACATCAGTCCAATTGAAATTCCCTTTCTCAGAACTGGTTATGGCATATGCCATACCTTGTTTTTGTTGGGCAGATAACTGCATCGTAACCAGTAGCAAGCCAGTTGCCATAAATGTAGAACTGTACCTCATAAGTAAAAGTTTAATGATATGTACCTAAAAGTTACAGCTTTTTGCGGAGGTTGCCAACGTAAGATGACGGAAGTAATAAAAAACTCACTTCCGTTTTATCAAAATTATCTTGCAGTTTATTGCATCTGTTACAGGTTTCATGGTAACAGGTTACAAGTAGTACCAAACACTGGAACCTGGGCCCTGTAACCTGCAACTGATAGTAAAAAATAATCAGCTCGTTTTATAAGGAATTCAAAACTAATATATCCACTGGAAGTTATTTAAGCGAGTCAACCGCTTTCTTAACACTGCCGTATTTCAACAACAATTCGCGGGCTTTTTCGTAACTGCTGATACCGGTTTTTTCCATCACCATTTTAGTGCCGCGGTCAACCAGTTTACTATTGGTGAGTTGCATGTTCACCATTTTGTTATCCTCTACCCTGCCTATCTGGATCATAACGGCGGTAGAGATCATATTCAGCACCAGCTTTTGCGCCGTACCGCTTTTCATGCGGGTACTGCCGGTAACAAATTCGGGACCTACCACCACTTCTACCGGTAACTCGGCCGCATCGGCCAGTGGCGAACCGGCATTACAGGTAATACAACCGGTGGTGATGCCCTTTTTACGGGCTTCGGTTAATGCGCCGATCACATAGGGCGTTGTACCGCTGGCTGCAATGCCTATTACTACGTCCTTCTCGTCAATGGCATGCTTCATTAAATCGGCCCAGCCCTGCTCCCAGCTATCTTCAGCCTGTTCTACCGGGCGCTGAATGGCAATATCACCACCGGCAATAATACCGATCACCAGCCCTTGCGGTAAACCATAAGTGGGCGGAATTTCGCTGGCATCCAGGATACCTAACCGGCCGCTGGTTCCGGCGCCAATGTAAAAGAGGCGCCCGCCCGCCAGCATATTATCAGTAATAGCAGCCACCAGTTTTTCAATCTGCGGAATGGCCTTCTCCACTGCAACCGGCACCTTCTTATCCTCATTATTCATGTTGGTAAGCAACTCATGAATATTCATTTGATCAAGATGCCTGTAATCGCTCGACTGCTCTGTTATCCTGGTAAAATCTGCTGCCATATTTCAGTTGTTCAATGTTTTATTCGGGTTGGACACAAAATCCTTTTTCATTATACGTGGTATTGCACCAAACCTGCCATGGGGGTCTTTAAAATATTCCCCAGCTCAAACTCGTAGGAATGACATAATTCTTTAATAATATCACTGAAAGCAAAAGATACGCCGCCTACGAAGTGAATAGGTAACCTCCAGCTTTCTGTGAATTTGCATAAATGGGTAAAGAAAAAGTCATTCAAGCCGTCTTCAATGATATTTTCAATCATATAATGCCCCCTGTTCTCCGATAAAAACAGGCAAAAAGAGGCTAAGTATCGGTTTGCCAGGGGTTTGCGGTAAACATTCTCAAAAATGTCTACAGTAGTTGTATTATACCTGTTTTCAAATTTGAATCGCAGTTCTTCATCAAAAGTGTTATATAGGTAGTATTGCAGTACTTTTTTCCCCAGGTAAGCGCCGCTTCCCTCATCGCCCAGAATATAGCCAATTCCAGGCGCCTGTTTACTAACCTGCTCACCATCATAATAAACAACAAAAGACCCGGTGCCCAGGTTACAAGCCAACCCTTCATTACGGCCATTCAGGGCCCTTGCGGCAGACAACATATCGTCGTTCACTTTAACTTCTGCCCCCTTAAAAACACTTTCCAGCGCTTTCTTTACCATGCTCACATTGCCAGGATTGCGCATTCCGGTTCCGTAATAGTGTATTTGTTCAATAACCGTATTCTCCTGTAGATTAGGCAGTAATTCCTGCTGTAATAAGGCGATCGTTTTTTCTTCATTAAAGAAATAAGGACTGATGCCCTGAGTAAAAACCGTTTTGGTGCTTTCTTTCGATCCTGCCAAACACCATTCACATTTTGTTGCCCCACTATCTGCCAGTAGTATAGCCATATTTATAACCGTTTAATCGTATAATTCCAAACCTTCTGTAACAGGCTCATTTATACACATAACCATCCTGCGAAGGTAAGATGCATAGCTGAAAGAACCATGCTGCAGGGGAGGCATATACCTTGCATAAAAACGCAACCAACTGATATTCACAATGCCTTCCCATACCCCTCCTTTGTTTGAAGTGCCGGAATAATGCGGCCTGTAACCATTCAAAACAAAAAAACGCTACTTGCAAATTAATTATGAACTTCGCCCAAAATTTATAGATTTCTATCCCATGAGGTGCAGTTTCTTTGCTGCTCCGGCAAATTCACTGACGGAACGACAAAGGCGGAAGAAGGAACGCAGAAGGCTGAACGCGGAAGCTTTCAGTGTAATTCGGGAAGTTCGTATTTCGGAGGCCAGCGTTCAGCTTTCAGCGTAATTTCACCGGCCCTTATTAAAACAAACTATACAATTTCAGATGAAAAGACTTCAAGTATGGATGCCACTGTTATTTTCCTTAGTATTGATCGCAGGCATGGTCATTGGTTCGGCATTACGGCAAAACGTTCCCAGCTCGCGCGGCATTTTTAACAGTGGCAAACGTTCTGTTTTACAGGAAGTGGTTGACCTGGTTAATTTGAAATATGTTGACAAGGTAAGTACCGATACCCTCACCGAAGACGCCATACAGGCCATGCTGGCCCACCTTGACCCACATTCTGTTTTTATTCCCGCCTCTAACGTAGAAGAAATAAACGAAGACCTGCAGGGAAATTTTGAAGGCATTGGCGTAGAATTCTTCATCATCGACGATACGGTACATGTTACCAATGTGCTTTCCGACGGGCCCAGCGATAAGGCAGGCTTACAGGTAGGCGATAAATTTTTAAAAGTGGGCGACTCCACCGTGGCAGGCCATGCCATCTCGGGCGATAAAATAAAGAATTTGCTGCGGGGCGTTGGCGGCAGCAAAGTACAGGTTACCGTACTGCGCAACGGCAAAAAAATATCAACCGCCATTACCCGTGGCACCATTCCATTGTATTCTGTTGATGCGGCTTATATGATCGATGCTGCTACCGGGTATATACACCTGAACAAATTCTCCGGCACTACATACGAGGAATTTATGAAGGCCATGGAAACCCTGGAGAAGAAAGGCATGAAGAAACTCATATTCGATCTGCGTGGTAACGGCGGCGGAATTCTGACCGAAGCAACCGACATTGTGGACGAATTTTTAGACAATGAAAAACTGATCGTATACACCAAGGGCAATAAGCAGGACAAATATGAATACCATTGCAAACGCCCCGGTTTGTTTGAAAAAGGCAAACTGGTGCTGTTGGTTGATGAAAGCTCTGCTTCGGCCAGCGAAGTAGTGGCCGGCGCCCTGCAGGATTGGGACCGCGCTACCATTATCGGTCGCCGTACCTTTGGCAAAGGCCTGGTACAGGAGCAATACGACCTTACCGACGGCTCGGCACTGCGCTTAACCGTTGCCCGTTATTATACCCCCCTTGGCCGCAACATTCAAAAACCATACAACAAAGGCCGCGATGCCTATAATGAGGAGTTAGCCGAACGTTTTGCGAACGGCGAACTGGTAAACGGCGATACCGTTACCAAGCATAACGGACCAGCCTTTAAAACCAAAAGCGGCAGAACCGTTTATGGCGGCGGCGGCATTACCCCCGATATCTTTATTCCATTCGACACCGCTACTTTCTCAAGCAACGTGTATGTGCTGTTCGATAACCAACTGTTCAGCAAATTCATTTATATCTATTACCAGCAGAATAAAACATACTTCGACCAGTTTAAGACCCCGGCTGATTTTGCCAGTCGCTACAACGACACGCGCACTGCCTGGAACAACCTGATCAATTATGCCGCGAAGAATTCAATAAACGTTCAAAACATACCAGAACGCGATAAGCTGGAAATTGAGAAGCGTATTAAGACCTGGCTGGCCCGCCAGATCTGGCGCATGGAAGGTTATTATGAAGTAAGCAATGCCGATGATGCGGCGATCAGTAAGGCATTGGCTGAAATGAAGAAGTAATGTGATAATTAGCTAATGTGATAATGGTATACAGTAAAAGGCTGAAAGCAATACGCGAAGTGTATTACTTTCAGCCTTTTTGCTTTCGGCTTTCAGCTTTCAACTCACAGCTTATTACGGAGCCAGCGGATTTGGATACCTATCCAACAATTCTTTCTTTTCAACGCGGTAAGAAGCAATTAAACCAGCCCCACCGCCCATGGCGATAAATGCAAACCACAGCGCCGGATTTTCATAATCATGCAATACGTATTGGGTAATTAAATAAGACAATGCCAACCCAACACCTGCGCCAAACAACAACAATCCCCATTTCAAATTGGCATAAGGAGCAGGCCGGTTGACCTTCTCTTTGGGGTTCAGGCCTTTTTCCAGCATTGCCAGGTTTTCGCGCTTTTGCAAATACACAATGCCAAAGATCAACGCAAAAAAGGCAAGGGGGATAATTATAGCTACTAACATTTCAGTTCCGGGCATACTATATAAGTTTATTATTGTTTACGAATTATGAACATGTTTACCGTATCGGACGATCATTGCCTTTCCCGATTACAGCGTTGAACAATTTTACAAAGTACCGGTACATTCAATATGACTACGGCTTCAGCGGACAGGTTACAGCATTCGGGGTCAAATTATTTCATAAATGAACAGGTAAGTATCAAAACCGGACACTCGTGTAATAATTACCTTAATTAAGCAACTGATAATCAGGCGCATTGAATTACGGCACGGGGCTGGAATGGCTAATGCATATTTATTTACAGGTTTATACCTGCAAAAGCAATTTATTAGATAGTCAAAATAAGTATAGCCATGTTTTTACCTTATAACCGGTAAACCTTATTCTTTTTCTGTAACCTGATGCCTTCTACCATCGTCATACCAATATATAATGCAAACCGGACCGGGTGATAATGAGATCATAAACAGGGTGCTGCGCGGCGAACAGGCGCTGTATGCCGAATTGGTAAAACGATACCAGAACTTCGTTTTTACCATAGCACTGCGCTATACCCCCAACCGGGAAGATGCCGAGGAAATTGCCCAGGACGTATTTGTAAAAGTCTATCGCAGCCTGGCCGATTTCAGGGGAGAATCAAAATTCAGCACCTGGCTGTATACCATTGTAACCACTACCTGCATTACCTTTTTACGCAGGAAAAAGCTGACCGTCCATTCGCTGGACAATGAACATATATTTGAAGCGGCAGACAATCAGAATTCGACCTTCAAGGCGAACCAGGTAGAACAGAAATCGAAAGTGCAGGTCATTAATGATGCGATCAAATTATTGAGTGTTGATGATGCCCGGATAATTACCTTATTTTATCAGGCAGAACAAAGCCTGGAAGAAATTGGCCGCATTATCGGGGTTGATCCGAATACCGCAAAAGTGAAACTGCACCGCGCCCGTCAACGGTTGAAAGAGAAAATGGAAAAATATTTTACTGAGGAATTGAAGGATCTGGTTGGTTAGTTGACGAGTTGATAAACTTTAAATTCAAAAAAATGAACAGGCAACAAAATATGGAAGAACGTTTGTGGGAGTACATGGATGGCGTTTGCAGCGCTGAAGACCGCTTGTTTATTGAACAACTGATTGCCACCAACCAGGAATGGAAAACCAAATACCAGGAATTGCTTGAATTGCAAGACCTCATGGCCCATCACCTGGAGCTCGACGAACCTTCTATGCGGTTTACCCAAAACGTAATGGAAGCGATCGGCAAACATCATATTGCCCCTGCTGCCAAATCGTATATCAACAAACGGGTGGTATGGGGTATTGCTGGTTTCTTTATGATCAGCATCGTCTGCTTTTTAATTGTCGGCATTACACAGGTGAACTGGTCAGGTGACGGTACCGGCAGTTCTTTTCTTAATAAGATCAACTTCGATAAAATTGATGTAAGTAAATTCTTCAACAGTACCTATGCCGGCATTTTTATGATGGTGAATGTAGTGCTGGGATTAATGCTGCTTGATATGTACTTGAGAAGACCGGGCCGTAGGCACGAAGTGGGAAGTAAGAAGTAAGAAGAATCCGATAATGTTAATCAATAACAATCGTAACTGGTAATTCAGGAAATAAAAAATGGTGAGTTGCTATTGACAGCTACTCACCATTTCCGTTTTATTGTATTTCTTACTTCTTATCTCTTACTTCATGTTCCTTATTCACGATTTGCCTTACAACACAATCCTAGTCATTAAATTTTTTCTTTAGTTCAGCCAGCTTCGCCTGGAAAGGATTCAATGGTTCCGGTTTCTTTGGCTGCACTTTTCCACCGCCACCACCGGCCGGTTTGCGATCGGTATTGCCACTGCGTTTTTCGCCGCCGCCGCCTTTTTGCTGATCTTTCATCGTCAATGAAATTCGTTTGCGGGGCACATCCACATCCGACACAGTAACCATTACTTTTTGGTTCAGTTTCACAACCTCGTTCGGATCAGAAATAAAGGTGTTGCTCAATTGAGAAATATGCACCAACCCATCCTGCTTAACACCAATGTCTACAAACACCCCGAAGGCGGTGATGTTGGTAATAATGCCCGGTACGGTCATACCCGGTTTTACATCTTCAATGGCTTTGATGGTATCATCAAAGCGGAATTCCTCGATCTGGGCCCGCGGGTCGCGACCCGGTTTTTCCAACTCCTTTAAAATATCGTCAATGGTGAACTCACCAATAGCTTCTGTAATGTATTGCTTCTTGTTGATCTTTTTGCGCAACTCGTTCTTTTTGACCAGGTCTTCCAATGAAGCCTGCAGGTCTTTAGCCATTGATTCAACCACATGATAACTCTCCGGATGCACGGAAGAATTGTCCAGCGGATTTTCAGCACCGGGAATACGTAAGAAACCCGCGCACTGCTCAAATGATTTGGGTCCCATCATCGGCACCTTCTTCAATTCGTCCCTGGTTTTAAAGGGTCCGTTCTTTGCCCGGTATTCAACAATATTTTTTGCCAGGGTATTACTTAAACCCGACACGTATACCAACAGGTGTTTGGAAGCGGTATTCACATCTACGCCTACAAAGTTTACCGCGCTTTCCACTACCCTGTCCAATGCATCTTTTAACCGGGTTTGATTTACATCGTGCTGGTACTGTCCTACTCCAATAGATTTGGGATCGATCTTCACCAGTTCACTCAGCGGATCCAGCAAACGGCGGCCAATGCTTACTGCACCGCGTACCGTTACATCCTGATCGGGAAATTCTTCCCGGGCAACTTCTGAAGCGGAGTATATCGAAGCGCCACTTTCATTCACCTGGAAAACGCTTACCGGTTTACCAAAGTCAATGCTGCGAACCAGTTGCTCTGTTTCGCGGCCGGCGGTACCATTACCTATACCGATGGCTTCAATATCGTATTTGTCAACCAGGAATTTTATTTCAGACACACTTCCCTGCCAATCGTTTTGCGGCGGATGCGGATAGATGGCCGTATTGAATACCAGGTTACCCTGTGCATCAAGGCATACCAGTTTGCAACCGGTACGGAAACCGGGATCAAGCGCCAACACTCTTTTTGATCCTAATGGTGAAGCCAGCAACAATTGACGCAGGTTCTCGGTAAACACATGAATGGCTTCTTCATCAGCCTTATTCTTGCTCGCCAGCCTGAACTCATTTTCAATAGAAGGTTTTAATAAACGATCGAATGAATCATCGATCGCTTTCTTTACTTCACCGGCAAATGGATTGTTGCCTTTTACAAACGTTCTGTTTAGGTCCTCTACGGCAGTCTGTTTGTCAATGTTTATATCCATCACCAGGTAGCCTTCTTTTTCGGCCCGGCGTATAGCCAGTATGCGATGGGAAGGGCTATCGGCCAGATCTGAACTGAATTCAAAATAATCGCGGTATTTCTGAGCTTCCTCTTCGTCTTTTTTACTGCTCAGTACTTTCGAAGACAACTTAGCGGTTTCAGTAAATTGTTGACGTACTTTATTACGAGCCTGCTCATTTTCGCTCACCCATTCTGCAATGATATCGCGGGCGCCCTGCAAGGCCTCTTTGGTATCCTTCACCTGATCATTCAGGAATTTAGCCGCTTCTTCATCCGGATTTTCACCACCCTGTTCAAATACCAGTTTAGCCAATGGCTCCAGTCCTTTTTCAATAGCCTGGGTAGCCCTTGTTTTGCGTTTTGGCTTATAGGGCAAATAAATATCTTCCAGTTCGGTAGCATCAAAACAATTTTCGATCCGATCTTTTAACTCGGGCGTTAATTTGCCTAACCCTTCAATTGTTTTTACAACCGTTTCTTTGCGTTTATCCAGTTCATTAAAATAAGCGATCTGCTCTACCACCTGCGTAATACCCACCTCATCCATATTGTTGGTTGCTTCCTTCCGGTAACGGGCCATAAAAGGAATGGTCGCCCCTTCGCTTTGCAACTGGTGAATATTATTGATCTGCTTTATGCTGAATGATAATTTTTCAGCGATCTTCTGAATGTACTTTACTTCCATTTATTAGAATTTGCAGTTTTTTTAATCTGTCGATCGTTCATTATGGTACCAGATCTGTTTCCCTGTTTCGGATTACAACTTAGGGGCAGCAAATGTAAGGTATGATGCGAAAGAAAAAACTTGTTTTTACTAACAACATTTTTTGTAAAAGGAACATCCAAGATCCCTATATCTAATACCATACCAGTTCAAATTTAGGCTATATCCGGGTTGAATTCAGGAACATTTTTTATTGCATAAAAAAGTTCTATTTCGCAACGGGTTAGAAAACATAAAATTTATCATAATAAAAAAAAGAGGCCGTCTCAAAAATAAAGAGGCGGTCTCTTTTTTATTGTGCCAATTTTTTCTTATTATGGAAAACAGGTATTTACATTCATAGATCCAGACACCTTGCATATTTTTAAATCTCCATATCCTGCTTTATAGTAATAGCGCCATCTCACGATCGCTTAATGTGTTATTGAACGATCAGTCGTTATCTGCCGGGCCATAATGGCCAAAGTCATTTCCACTGGCATCTTTCATCTCAAAACCTTTGATAACAATAGCGTTGCCGTCATCTTTTTTGCAGCCGGCAGCAAACTTTATTAATAAAAGCCCTGAAATTAAAATAACAGGTTTGGTTAACAGTTTCATACAATCAGGTTTAACAAAAAAAATAATAAGCCCGAAAGTATAAAAATGGAGCTGCTAATGCAACTGCAACAACAAGGAACAACTTTGATTTACAACCGAAATAAATTACCAAAAGCTTATCATGCCTGTAACGCAGTTCCCTGCAATGCATTTGCCAGAATCTCATTCACTATGTCGGGACAGGTCATTACCAGCATATGCCCTTCTTTTGGAATGGTGTGTGTGGGATGTGTATATCGAACCGGTAGCACTTCATCTCTTTTACCATGAATATGCCATACCGGTTGTGGAATGATGTCGTTTTTCCAGTTTAAAATAGCATTCATACTCCAGCGAATTAAACCGGTATCGCTTTCATTGATGATCTGCCACAATAATTTTTTATCTTCTGCCAACTCACGGGTGAAAAACCTTTTTGTTGCAGCGGATGATTTCAACAGAGAGATAGGCACTATTTTATGCAATCCCATTTTACCGGCTACCTTAAAATACCCGGGCAACTGGGTTGATACCGGTACGCTTGAAATTAGAATAGTTACGGTGGGCTTATATTGTTTGGCAATCTCTGTAGCGAGCATGCCGCCAAATGATAATCCTACCAGGGCAAAAGGTTCTTCCCTGTTGATTTTTGCAGCCAGTCGCAAGGCGTAAGATGGCAGCGATTCATCCTTTTCAGGCGAGATCCAATCGAGATAAACGGCCTCACAATCTGCAGGCAATTGAATATGTTTGAACACCCGTTTATCGGCAGCAAGCCCACTGATAAAATACACCTTCATAAAACAAAATCCCCCTATACAAATTTAGTCAGTTAACAATTGACTTAAATATAATAGAAACAACCGGGCCATTATAGCCACCCCAAAAAACTTAATAAAACTTTCACTAATTCAATGTTCTACTTCCATTACCTGCGAACAACGCACCCATTCCCTCCCCGATTAATTGTACCTTTGCAACCATAAACTACATGAAATGGATATTAAAAATAATATTCTCGAAACGATTGGAAATACGCCACTTATCAAGCTGAACAAAATCACCAGGCATCTCCCGGCCACGGTTGTTGCCAAAGTAGATTATTTTAATCCGGGTAACTCTATCAAAGACCGCATGGCGGTTAAAATGATTGAAGTAGCTGAAAAAGAAGGTAAACTAAAACCAGGAGGAACCATCATTGAATGTACCAGCGGGAATACCGGAATGGGACTGGCGCTGGCAGCCTGTGTAAAAGGATATAAATGTATTTTCACTACTACCGATAAGCAATCAAAAGAAAAAGTAGATATTTTAAAAGCAGTAGGCGCTGAAGTAATTGTTTGCCCAACGAATGTAGAACCTGATGACCCGCGCAGTTATTATTCAGTAGCCCGCCGCCTGGCAAAAGAAATCCCCAACTCATTCCACTGCAATCAGTACGACAATCTTGCCAACCGGCTGGCCCATTATGAAACTACCGGTCCGGAAATATGGAAACAAACCGATGGTAAAATAACCCACCTGGTTTGCACGGCGGGTACCGGCGGTACCGTAACCGGCACGGCCATGTTCCTGAAAGAAAAAAACCCAAATATCAAGATCTGGGCGATTGACGTATATGGTTCCCTGCTCACCAAATACTTTCGCACAGGCGAAGTAGATATGAATGAAGTGCACCCTTATATTTCCGAGGGTTTTGGGGAAGATTTTGTGCCCGAAAATTACAACATGAGCGTCATTGACCATTTTGAACAGGTTACCGATAGAGATGGCGCCATTATGGCCCGCCGCCTGGCGAAGGACGAAGGGATCTTCTGCGGTTACAGCGCCGGCAGTTGCATACAGGGACTTGTGCAAATTGCAAGCGGCGCCGATCCTAAAAAGCACCTGACAAAAGATGACCTGGTGGTTTGTATATTCCACGATCATGGCAGCCGTTATGTAGCCAAGATCTATAACGACCAGTGGATGATGGAAAGAGGATTCATGGATGTGAAGACCTGTAAAGACATTGTAAACAGCCGCAACGCCAAGCATAAACTGGTTTCCATTGACCCGGGTAATACCGTTGCTGAAACCGTAGCCTTAATGCGCAAGTACGACATTGAACATATACCGGTTATCAATGAAAGCGGACCGGTAGGCGCCATCAGTGAAAGTGGTTTATTTCAGAAAATCTTTTCCAATCCCGATTTTAAAAATGCTCTTATTGAAACCGTGATGGAGCCGGCATTTCCTATTGTTGATTTTAATACGCCCATAGAAAAACTGCGGACCTTAATTAATAAGGATAACGGTGCGGTGCTTAGTAAAGATGAACTGGGCAATCTTCACATTGTAACAAAATATGATATACTGCAGGCGCTGGGGAATTAAAATACAGCTGTAAGCTGCAAGCCTAAAGCCAAATACAACTAAAAGCCAAATGCAGAACGTTCAGCAGTGAACGTTCTGCATTTGGCTTTCTGCTCTCGGCTATATTAAAAAACAAAGCGCCCCGCTTTTAACAGGGCGACTTTGTGAAATCTTTGTTCAGGTACTTTGGACGGTTTAACTAAGGACTGGTTTGCTGATAGAGATTTCTGGCTTTCACGATATTGGATACGGGGTACGGATCAAAACCAAAAACTTATTAAAAAGGGTTTAGGGGCTCTTCTACGGGTTCAGGAATTAACGCTGTTCGTATGGTTCCTGTACTAATCATTTAAATGGTACGTCAACAATCTTTAAAGGGTACGTCAACATCGCGTTGACATTACAAAGATGATAATGTTTTGACCGTGGTTGAAGTTTATTCGATCAATGGCCGCGCTTCATCGTTTAATGCAAAGAAAAGCCGGTTTAATCAGGAAAAATCCGCTGAAACCCTTACTGGAAGGGCGTTTCAAGCATATAATTTTATCAAATGTTTGATCTGGATCAATAAAAATCGCCTTGATTTTTTGCCCCTTTCGTAATACTACCTTACCCTCCAAGCAATACTACGCATATCAGTTGTGGATAGCTACTATTTTTGCAGTAAATACTGAACAAATTAAATCGAGAGTTTCTGCTCTTGTTAACATTTGTATCTGCATTAACTTTGTGCCAGAAGTTGATTGATTACTAATCAATCTATTCCAATGTTCAGGGAAAACCGTCACTGTCCAATATCCAATAAAAGATCAAGAAAATCCGGTACCAGTCAACTTCATTTTGAACAATCCAATATCATTCATAAAATCCATTATCCAGATCCAATGTCCGTGACAAAACGAATATCCGTGAAAACCAACAGAATATCCTAATGATTAACCAGTATTAAAATCCAACGTCCACAAAGACCGAGGTAGTTCCAATTCCTGTGTGTTAAAAACCGTCTGCTTAACTCCAATAACCCCTCCTGCTAAAACCGTACGTTGTTTTTAGCAGGAGGCAGCAGCGGTCCTTCGGGCTGAACGCCAACACAAAACGCCTTCCAATTTTATCTTTTCCTACATCACATTACACTTTTTATCGGTAACCAGGCAAAACATTTAAAGCGCTTTTAAAATAATAAAAGCCTACGATCATTACTTTTGCAGTTTATCGCATTATCAGATTATCACAACTTGTCCCGATGTGTCGGGATTAGCAAATTATCTTATCAGCAAATTAGCACATTAGCTATGCCAGTCTATACCGATCAATTGGGCCGGA
Source organism: Niastella caeni (assembly GCF_004834005.1). Classification (GTDB taxonomy): domain Bacteria; phylum Bacteroidota; class Bacteroidia; order Chitinophagales; family Chitinophagaceae; genus Niastella; species Niastella caeni. Next base: position 179,223 of record NZ_STFF01000002.1, on the reverse strand, counting down.
CTGTTGATCTGCCGGCTACACCCCGCAGCATTGTTTCCCTGGTTCCTTCCATAACAGAATTGCTGTACACCTTACAGCTCGATGAACAGGTAACTGGCATTACCAAATTTTGCATCCATCCCCAAAGCTGGTTCAGGCAAAAAACAAGAGTGGGTGGAACCAAAAACATAAAGGCCAATGTAATTCAGGAGTTACAACCTGATCTCATTATAGCTAACAAAGAAGAAAACGTAAAAGCGCAAATAGATGAACTGGCGCAGCAATATCCTGTATGGATAAGTGACGTTAACAACCTGGCCGATGCGCTGGACATGATAGAACAAATAGGAACAATTACCGGTAAACGGGCTAACGCCTTGCATTTGGTCAGCCAGATCACCTCAGCCTTTACCAAACTACAAACCACGAACTACAAACCACAAACCGGCTATTTAATATGGCGCAATCCGTACATGACCATTGGCAACGACACCTTCATTCACGATATGCTTGCCCGGTGCGGGTTTAAAAACCTCTTTGGTAATTCTACCCGGTACCCGGCAATTGATACCTGGCAACTATCGCAATGCGATCTGTTATTATTGTCTTCAGAGCCCTTCCCATTTCAACAAAAACATATTGATGAACTGCAACCGCATTTGCCCAACACGAAGATCGTTTTGGTTGATGGTGAAATGTTCAGTTGGTATGGCAGCCGGCTGTTGCACGCGCCTGCATACTTCACCAGCTTATTACAAAGCATAGACGTAACTTTGGGTTGAAAAATTGAAAAGCAGGTTACCGATTTCCAGTTACCGGGAAATACAAAATGCAGACAGCTTTTGCAATAAGGCCCTGGTAAACCGGTAACTTTTCACATTGACCATTCACTATTGACCAATTATGCATTTGAATATAGACACCAACGAACCCAATAAGCCATCCCGCAAAAAACCAATGTTCGCGGTGCACGACCGGTTACGTGCCTATTTGAAAAATCATGGCCGTGAAGTAAAGCTGCCAGTGTCGTATAATGATCTGTTACGAATAACCTATTCACTTCCTTTAAAAGATAAAAAGGGCAATGATACGTATTGGGAAACGGTGGTGTATGATATGCGCGATTGGGAATTTATTCGCAACGGCTTGGTGCAAATGTATGCCATCCTGAAAACAGAAGGCGATCTTACATTTACCAGCCACCTCGATGTAGCGCGTATTGATTATTGCAGCTTTGGCAATTCGAACCCATTCCGCATTCGCATCGTGAACAAGTACAACGACAACTACGATCATTACTATATAAAAATTGCCGATGCCTCGCGTATTTACGGACTGGAACTGGAGCATATTCTGTCGCCTAACCGCATCACCTACTTAACAAATCAGAATACACTCGTAGAAGAACACATTCCCGGCATTCCCGGCGACGTATTCATTGCCCAGCACCTCACAGACCCGCACACCAATAAGATCAGGCTGGCCAAGGAATTTGTAAAGTTCAATGAGCGTTGTTTTGTGCGATTGCTGGGTGATATGCGCTCTTACAACTTTGTGGTTGATATTACGCCCGATATTGAAGACTATCAGTACCGCATTCGCGCCATCGACTTTGATCAGCAATCGTACGAAGGCCGCAAGAATTTATACATGCCGCAATTCTTCAAAGAGAATTACACGCTGGTTGATCTTTGCGCCAAACTGCTTAATAAAGAAAGTATTCATCAGTATCAAACCGAAGAGCGCACCATGATGGCCTTCCGGGTAGCCTCCTCCCGATTCCGGTTGATGGAATTATTGAACATCATGGCCAAGGACCACATTTCAGTGCCAGAAAAACTACACCAGTTGAGGACCGAACTGGGTGATTATTTTCACAACCCGCAATTCTATAAATGCTCCTCTATGGGCCAACTGGTAAAGCGTCAGTTGAAACAAACGCTACAGAAGAACCTGAAACTGATCCAGAAGAACCTGGGCAAGTTTGAGGATTAGGGACGGTTCGATGGTTTGATGGCTCAATTGCTCGATGGTTTTACCAATTGAATTTACTGTTCAAATATTTGCGGAGCTCCCGAAGTTCGGGACTCTAACAATCAAGCAATCAAACAATTAAGCAATTCACTAATATCATGTAACAAATACACCAATTTTCATTGCTAAAATAAGTATCTTCGCCGCTTATTAAAAAAAGACATAATTCATTAAATATTTTCCAACGCTTTTGATATTCAATTAACAACAACACGCTTTAACACTGTAAACGATGAAAAAATACAAACCGGGAGTACTCTTTGGTGAAGAACTTGAAGCATTGTATAAAGACGCAAAAGAAAATCAGTTTGCATTACCAGCGGTAAATACAATTGGTACCGATTCAATCAATGCTACCCTTGAGACCGCTGCAAAAGTAAACTCCCCTGTTATTATTCAATTCTCGAATGGCGGCGCCCAATTTATTGCCGGTAAAGGCATGCCTAACGACAAGTTACAGGCTAATATTTCCGGTGCTGTTTCCGGCGCTTTACATATACATAATATTGCAAAATATTACGGCGTACCGGTTGTACTGCACACCGACCACGCTGCTAAAAAATGGTTGCCCTGGATCAGTGGTTTGATCGATGCCGGTGAGCAATTCTATAAAGAGAAAAAACAACCCCTGTTCAGCTCTCACATGCTCGACCTGAGCGAAGAATCTATTGAAGAAAACATTCATACTTCTGTTGACTTCTTCAAACGCATGCAGCCCCTGGGCATGGGTATTGAAATTGAGCTGGGTGTTACCGGCGGTGAAGAAGATGGCGTTGACAACAGCGGTGTTGAAAACGACAAATTATATACACAACCGCAACACGTTGCTTTTGCTTATGAGCAATTAGGCAAAGTGGGTCGCCTGTTCACGGTAGCTGCTGCATTTGGTAATGTGCATGGCGTGTACAGCCCGGGTAACGTAGAGTTGCGTCCTGAAATTTTAAAGAACAGCCAGGACTTCATTCAAAAAGAATTCAAGACCGGCGCCAAACCCGTATACTTCGTATTCCACGGTGGAAGCGGTTCTCCCCAACACCAGATCCGCGAAGCGATCAGCTATGGTGCTATCAAAATGAACATCGATACAGACCTGCAATGGGCGTTCTGGGAAGGCATTCTGGCTTACTACAAAAAGAATGAGGCTTACCTGCAAGATCAGTTGGGTAACCCGGAAGGACCAGACAAACCAAACAAAAAATACTACGATCCGCGTGCGTGGTTGCGCAAAGGCGAAGAAACATTTATTAAACGTTTAGAAATTGCGTTTAATGATTTGAATTGCATCAACAGAAACGCATAAAGTTTAGAATTTAATTTCATAATCCTTTACAAGGTTAAATGATTATGTTGTCAGCCCCGGTCCACTGGCCGGGGCTTTCGTTGCGTCGCACCCTTGTACGGCATATCTTTGCGCAGCAATTAAATACAGCGGAAAGCCTCAAGCCATAAGCTGTAAGCAAATACATTGATTTTTGCCTTTTGCTTATAGCTTACAGCTTTAAGCTTATAGCTCCCATCACCATTGACACTTAACGATTAAAATAACAAGTATGCCGTCAAAAAAAATTATCGATCTGCTTGGTGACAAAGCCTCTTATTTGCTGGAGCATAAAAGCACAGCCATTGACAAAACAACCATCACACTCCCCTCCCGCAACCACATAGAAGATATATGGTTGAACAGTAACCGCAACAACCAGGTATTGCGCAGCATGCAATCACTATTAAGTAATGGCCGGCTGGCCGATACAGGCTTTTGCAGCATATTCCCGGTTGACCAGGGCATTGAACACAGCGGCGGTTCAGCCTTCTCACCCAACCCCATTTATTTTGATCCGGAAAATATTATCAAGCTCGCTATTGAAGGTGGTTGCAATGCGGTAGCCAGCACCTATGGTGTATTGGGCCTCATGAGCCGTAAATATGCACACCGCATTCCATTTGTTGTAAAGATCAATCACAACGAGTTCTTAAGCCTTCCCAACAGATACGATCAAACCATGTTCGGTACTATTAAAAGTGCCTGGAACATGGGCGCAGTTGCTGTTGGCGCTACCATTTACTGGGGTTCTGCAGAAAGCGCCCGCCAGTTGAAAGAAGTAGCACAAGCATTTGAAATTGCTCATGAGCTGGGCATGGCCACCATCTTATGGTGCTACACCCGCAACAATGGTTTTAAAGTAGATGGTGTGGATTATCATACTTCTGCCGACTTAACCGGTCAGGCAAACCATTTAGGCGTTACACTCCAGGCTGATATCATTAAACAAAAACTGCCAACCAATAACGGCGGTTACCTGGCTACCAAACATGGTAAAACCAGTAACCTGGTGTATGATAAACTCACAACCGATCACCCGATCGATCTCTGCCGTTACCAGGTGTTGAATTGTTACAGTGGCCGTGTAGGACTTATCAATAGCGGCGGTGAAAGCAAGGGCGCCAGCGACCTGGCCGATTCAGTGTATACGGCTGTTATTAATAAGCGTGCCGGCGGTATGGGATTGATCTTAGGTCGTAAAGCATTTCAGCGACCGTTTAAGGAGGGTATTGAGTTGCTCCATGCTACACAGGATGTTTATTTGGATAAAGATATTACTGTGGCATAAGAATACGAAGTAAGAAGTAAGAGATAATAAAAAGGTGAGCCCGCTATAAAATGCGAAGCTCACCTTTTTGTTTTTCGAATATATTTCAGAACCTGAAGTATAGTTCTCTTCTTACTCCTACTTCTTAATTCCTGCTTCAAAACCTACCATCTATCATGTCCACGACCATGACCTCGTCCGTGTCCACGTGAATGTCCATGACCATGGCCACGTGGACCATCATCCCGGTAACCGCGATATTCATCCGGGCAATCGCGCCATACGCGTTGATGACCTCTGTAACCTCTGTAGCGCGCATAGGCTACCCGATGATCAGAAAAGTGCATGTAAGGCCTGGGACCATCGCAAACTACTTTATAACCACCATACAGATCATATCCGCGGTAACGTGCAGGTAAGTTATACGAGAACACCCAGTTGGGTCCACTCAGGTAAACGAACTGGCGCCTGGGGACATAATAATAACATTCAATATCAGGCAGGTAATAATAATCTACCGAAGCATAACCAGCAGGCCCCCACATGGGTTGCGCGCCGATATTTACACTAACGCTTACCTGTGCTTTTGAAGAAAAAAACGAAGCTGTTGTTAAGAGCGTAATAATTGGCAAAACTTGTAAAACCCGTTTCATAAATCATCGATTTGGTTATTGTTCAGAATCCAAAATACATGCCCTGGTTTAAATGTAAATGTGCACAACCGGACTATTAACAAATTTTAAGCATATAAGCTGTGTTCCAATGTGTTAATCGTTAATAACAACATAAAAGTGCTTGCCGCAAGTAAGTTTAACAGTTCTTGGTTTTTAGTTTATAATGGCATCTATTAACTGATTAATTCTTCTTCCCCTTACCATGTCCTCCTTTATTGCCACCCTTATTGCCACTACCGCTACTTCCCTGTTGCTTATACTCACCTTTTGCATTACGCGGATGTCCTTTCACTACAAAGTATTTAGGGTCCTTGCTATCGCGGATAACACCCTGCTTTCCTTTGTGCCCTTTGTACTTTGCATACTTTACTTTATGCGTGGCAAAATGCAAATATGGTTTCGGCTCATTGATAACTACCTTATAGCCCGTATACAAATTATAGGAACGATAACTGGCCGGTAAACCGGCTGCAAACAACCAGTTCCCATTGCTCAGGTAAACGAACTGGCGCGATGGTACATAATAATACATCTGCAGATCGGGCAAATAGTAATACTGCACCACGTCGTATCCTACAGGCCCCCATAATGGTTGCGCCCCGATATTGATATTTACATTCACCTGCGCCTTTGAAACGGAGACCGACGAAAGGGTTAATGTACATGCAGCAATCAACATGCTTACTATACGTTTCATAATTGTTGGTTTATAATTCACAGGTATAACTTCAAATTGCATGCCCTGCGAAGTTTATGTATTGCTAAAATTTTCTATAAACCACAATTGACGGATTGCAAGGTGGTTGCCAGGGGGGGAATGGTGAATGGTCAATTTGGTTACTGGAATTTTACGTTGGTTACTGGCATTTGCTTTTTGGAGTTTCCCTTGTGGCCTTCCCCTTTATGCCTTGCTGCCTAGTTGCCTTTTTACTTCGTTTATACACTTACGTAACTACCCCTTTTTGGGGGGTTGGGGGTGGCATAAAAAAAAGACAGCCAACCATGCGGCTGACTGTCGTGATCTAGCAACCCCTAAACCAGCGAAATCGTTAAACGGGTAATTTTACAGAGCTTACCAAAGCTTCTATGAACAAAGCTTTTACCCGCTACTAATTAAAGCCGGTACTAAGACACCTCTCACCTCCGGGATATCTTACAATATTTTATTTTAAGCACTTATATGTACGGCAATATTGCCTGCACAATGGTATCATGCCAACTTATGTTATTTCGTATGTGAAACAGTGCCATGCAAAAATTCTTTCTAAGCACTAATAAACTAATCCAGCGTAAACGCCATCAAAAAAAAGTAGTTCAAGATCTAATAGGGAGGAGTTTTGCTAATCCGTTTGTTCCTGCAAGTTAGTGGTAAAAAGAAAATAAAAAAATTTTTTTAGGGAATTTTAATAATAAAACGAATGAGCAGATATTCAATGGATTGCTTGTTTGACCAGCGTTTGCGCGGAATCACCGTTAGTATTTTCTACCGCTATCACTGCCTTGTTCAATTTTACTGCGTTCCAATAAAATACACATATCCTTCATAGTAAAGCCCTCCCATACATCGGGAGGGCTTTATGTATTGTATGCTAGTTATTTAGCTGCTAAAATCCTTTTTTCGACTCTGCTCCTGTTCCGCCTTTTGCATTTTCGGGCATCTGGATCGCAACAAATTCATTTCCATCGAACATCAGCTTCGCAGCCTGCTGTACGTCCTTAGGCGTTAGCATTTTCACATATTTTTCATAATGAACAAATCTGTCGGGATTGCCACCCTGTAATTTATATTGCAACAGCCGCTCAACCCAAAATCCGTTATCCTTGACATTTAACTTGTGCTGCTCCAACCATTGCTTTTTAACTTTATTCAGGTAGGTGGTATCAGGCCCTTTTGCAACCATATCGCTGAATTCTTTTTTAATGGCTTTTACCAGCGTATCTACTTTCTCGGGACCGCAAGGCAATTGCACTACAAAATTGTAGTTAGGGTATGGGTACTTCCCTACATCGGCACTTGTTCCACCACCATAAATGCCTTGTATCTTTTCCCGTAATTCTTCAATGATGCGAATGTTCAGCACTTCGCTCAAAGCCTGGGCCTTCAGTTCCATGTCTTCATTGTAGGGTGTTTCGCCTGAATAAAATGCCAGGATCAAACTTTTATCTTCTTTGCCTTTATTCACGACGAACGTTTTCTTTCCACTGATGGGTCGTACTTTATTATCGACGATCGTGAACTTTTTACCCGTAGCAGGTAAGCTCGCGATATACTTTTCAATCAACGGCTTTATTTCACTTTCTTTAAAACTTCCTGCAAATACAAAATGCATTCCGCTCACATCGCCATACCGTTCTTTATGTATAGCCAATACCCTGTCATAACTGATCATATCAAAGTAAGCACTGTTAGGTACTATTACCTGGGCCAATGGATTATTACCGAACAATGTTTTGTATAGGGTGTCAACAAAGGCGGCTTGCGGGTTGGCGCTGATCTTGGCAAACTGCAATTTATTTCTTTGTACAAAAGCCCTGAACAAAGCCGTATCGCCGCGCGGCGCCGTACATTGCAGATAGGTTAACTGAAACATCGTCTCCAGGTCTTTTACACTGCTGGTGCCATGGAAGCCGTCTGATATAGTGGTGAATACCGGAGCTACGTTCACTGTTTTACCGGCTAGTGCCTTACTTAAATCTGTAGGCGAAAAACCTCCCACACCCATAGCGCCGGTAACTGCTGTCATGTATTCTGCATTATACTTATCAGCCAGGCCGTAACTATTTTTACCACCGGGGCGGGTAGCCCCCATGATGATCTGATCATTTTTAAAATCGGTGGGCTTCAGTGTTACCGTAACGCCATTGCTTAGTTTATAATCGGTGGTGCCCAATAAAGGATACTTTGTAACAGCGATCACCTTTCCTGCTTTCGGTTCTTTACTTAACAACGTGGTGGCAACAGCTTTTTCTTCATACGGTTTGATATCGGCTTTGGCCCTGGCATCAATAATAGCCAACAGGTCTTTTTCAGAGGGCAATGCCGTAGTATCCATTGACTCAGGACCGCTCATATACACAAACAGGTTCTTCTGATCTTTGAACGCATTCGACACCGCATTCACTTCATCGAGCTTTATCGCCGGCAACAGCGCTTTTGCATATTCAAATTCTTTTTCAATACCGGGTATGGGTTCCTGCACCAGGAAATTGTTCATATACTCTTCTACGTAATCAGCCGATTCTGTTTTACCACGATTGTTAAAGGCAGTTTCATAGTGAGCCAGCATTGTTTTTTTAGCGCGCTGTAACTCATCGGCTGTAAACCCAAATCGTTTTACGCGTTCAATTTCTTCAGCAAGGGCATTCAGTGCTTTTTGTATATCACCGGTTCCTGCGGCCGCCATGGCATTGAACGACTGATACCCGCGGGCATACGAATCAAAATCAGCAGCACCATATATAAACGGCGGATTTTCTTTTTGCGTAAGCTCCTGCAGGCGTTCGTTCAACATCGATACATACATTTGCTCTATCAGGTCTTTACGGTAATCACCGATAGTTACAGCAGGTGATTTTTTAATAGCGGGATAATTAATAGCCACCTGGTAACCGGTTGCTTCTTTATCTGTTACCACCATCGCCTGCGATGAAGTATATGGCGGCACATCGGCGTATTCTCTTTTGCGCGCATTGGCGGGATTGGTCAACCGGGAAAAATGTTTCTTCACCATCGCTTCGGCCTTGGCCAATTCAATATCCCCCACCACTACAACAGCCATCAGATCGGGCCGATACCAGTCTTTATAATATCGGCGAATGTTATTGACCGGGAAGTTTTTGATAATACTATCTACCCCAATCGGCAATCGCTTTGCATATTTTGAGCCCTCAAACAATTGCGGATAGATCTTTCTGAAGATGCGTTCATTGGCGCCTTTGCCCAGCCGGCTCTCTTCCAGAATGATAGCCCGTTCGCCGTTGATATCATCATCGAGGTAGGTTACGTTATGCGCCCAGTCTTCCAGCACCTGGAAGCCTTTATCCAGGTTACCGGGTTTATCAGTTGGTATGGGCAGAATGTATACCGTTTCATCAAAACCCGTATACGCATTCAGGTCATTGCCAAAACCAACACCAATATCCTGTAAAAAGGAAACGATATCATTTTTCTTGAAATGCGTGGTGCCATTAAAGGCCATGTGTTCGGCCATGTGGGCCAGTCCCTGCTGGTCATCATCTTCCAGGATGGAACCGGCATTCAGCACCAGGCGCAGCTCTACTTTTTGTTCCGGCTTTTTATTCTGACGAATGTAATAGGTCAACCCATTTTCCAGTTTACCGATCTTTACTTTTGCATCAACCGGCAGTTTGCTTTCCATATTTAATTGGGCGGTGGCATATTCAATACTCAAAATGCCAACCAGCAGCAATAGCCACCGGGTTCCGACACGCAGGGAGTACATCATGATAGTTATTATTTGGTATGCAAATTTATCGGTGGGGGCCGTATATCTAACGCCCGTTCGTAAAAAAATGAAATAAGAGGTAAGAAGTAGGAGGTATTAAGATAACTATACTACAGGGCTCATAAATAAATTTGCATAAAAGAAAAGGCGAGCTTTGCTTATAATAGCGAGCTCACCTTTTTATTATCTTCTTACGTCCTACTTCCTACTTCACACCCCTACCTATGATAAAATCCAATATATCATTTAATTACCTCTTCAATCACCGTCCCCACACACCCACTCGGCATTTGAATGCGCAGCAGGGCGGCCAGGGTTGGCGCAATATCGGTCATGTAGGTTTCACGGTTCGTTTTGCCGGGCGCTACATGCCAGCCGTAAAACAGCAAAGGAATATGGGCGTCGTAAGGGTTCCAGGCGCTGTGTGTGGTGCCGGTGGCGCTTCCTTCCATATAACCCGATTGCAGCATCACTTCAATATCGCCACTCAAATGCTGGTTATAACCATTGGCTACCATATCCCGTAGTTTAGCCGTTAAAGGCACTTCCATTAATTTATCAAGATCAAACACCTGTCCTACTTCCGGTTGGCGACTCAGGTATTGGATAATTGTTTTCTTGATGGCGGCTTCATCCAGCTTCAGCGAATCTATCAATGGATGGTTGAGGTAAAGCTGGTGATTATAATTTCCAATGATAAGTTTGGGGCTGCCGAATTTATCGTTCAGGATCTTACCCAGGTCTTGCATCCACCTGCCGCTTGGCGCCAGTCCACCAGGCAATTTGTACTCTTTGCTAAAACCGGGCACGTGCGCAACGGCATGGTCGGCTGATAAGAACACCAGGTATTGCCCTTTGCCCACTTTGGCATCGAGGAAATTAAAAAAGCTGCCGAGGTCTTTATCAAGGCGCAGGTAATCATCTTCCTGTTCAACCGAATTGGGGCCAAATGCATGGCCGATATAATCAGGAGAAGAAAAGCTGATGGCCAACATATCGGTAATGTTATCTGCACCCAGTTGCTCGCCAATAAGAGCGGCTTTTGCCATTTCAATCGTCATGGCATTACCATACGGAGTGCTGCATACAGCGCCGTAGTTGGTATTCGCGAATTTCTTAAGGTCATAAGGAAACCCTTTTTGTTCAGATCCCAGGGGCGTGCCTTCATATGATTTTTCGTCGGCTGTACTTTGTACATATGAGTTGATGGGATATAAGGTATTCCAACCCATTCCATAATATTTATCTACCAGCTTCTGGGCATTGAAATCCTGCGCCCACTTCGGCAATTCTTTCATGTAATAGGTAGATGTGATCCAGTTGCCATTGCGCGAGTCGTACCAATAAGCGGCATTGGCACTGTGGCCGGCCGGTAAAATTCCCCCTCTATCTTTTACAGCAATTCCAATTACTTTACTTCTGAAATTGGTAGCCAGGTTCAGTTCATCGCAAATGGTGGTAACCTGCATATTTTTAGGGCTCATGGCGCCGGGTGCGCCGGCTGCCGCGCCTACTGTTGTTACTGAAGTGTCTTCAGTACAATATACGCTGCGCTGCTTTAACGGATCGTACCAGCCATTGCCTACAATACCATGAATGGCGGGCACACTGCCGGTATAAATGCAGGTATGACCACAGGCGGTGACCGTAGGCACATAAGGGATCATGGTGTTTTCGCAGGTGAAACCCTGGTTCAGAAAGCGTTTAAAACCACCATCTGCGGCAAAACGGTCATAATAGCGATAGAGGTAATCCCAACGCATCTGATCTATAACAATACCTACTACTAATTTGGGTCGGCTAACAGTTGAGGACGGGGCTGTACTTGTTTTGGTTTGGGCGGGCGCAACAAAACAAAACAGCAAAAAACAAATCGTTGCTAAAAAAAGGCGCATTAAAATTAGTTTTGGCAAAGATAACCGGCTACTAATACCGGTGCATTAAAATTTCATAAAATCGGAAAAGCAAACGTTTGCTTAATGGTTTGATTGTTATACGGTTGATCGTTGGCTTTTATTCCGGGCTGTTTGGCTGATGTTATAACGACAACTAACAATAAGAATCTGGAAAAAAACTATTAAAATAGAATTGAAACTCAGACGTTAAGGTATTCAACCATCAAACCTTCAACCATAAAACAATCAAAAACGCTACCTTTGCGCCATTCTTAAATAGCAATAACCCTATTAATTAAAATCCATAATATGGCAGATATTTTTGAAAGATTACTTAAGAATCAAGGTCCAATTGGTCAACATCGGGAAAGGGCTCATGGTTATTTTGCATTTCCTAAACTGGAAGGTGAGATCGGAAGCAGAATGAAATTCAGAGGAAAGGATATGATCGTGTGGAGTTTGAATAATTATCTGGGATTGGCAAACCATCCTGAAGTACGGAAAGCCGATACGGAAGGAGCCGCTCAATATGGTTTGGCTTTACCCATGGGCGCCCGTATGATGAGTGGAAACTCCAACAACCACGAGTTGCTGGAAAAAAAGCTGGCCGAATTTGAGAGTAAGGAAGACGCCATTTTGTTGAATTTTGGTTACCAGGGCATGGTGAGCCTAATAGATGTGTTGTGCAGCCGTCACGACATTATTGTATACGATGCAGAAAGCCATGCCTGTATAATAGACGGTGTACGTTTACATCCCGGTCACCGGTATGTTTTCAAGCACAACGACATGGAGGATCTTGAAAAGCAACTGCAACGCGCAACTGCACTGATCGAAAAACAAAAAGCCGGTGGTATTCTGGTTATAACCGAAGGCGTATTCGGCATGGCGGGCGACCAGGGCAAACTGAAAGAAATTGCAGCGTTTAAAAAGAAATATGAATTCCGGTTACTGGTGGATGATGCGCATGGTTTCGGTACCATGGGTAAAACAGGCGCCGGCGCCGGGGAAGAACAGGGCGTACAGGACGAGATCGACCTGTATTTCTCTACATTCGCCAAATCCATGGCCTCTATCGGAGCTTTCATTGCAGGGCCTAAATCAATTATTGATTACATCCGTTATAACATCCGCAGCCAGATCTTCGCTAAAAGCTTACCCATGCCGTTGGTAATTGGTAATCTGAAACGCCTGGAGCTGCTGATGACCCGTCCTGAGTTGAAAAGCAAGTTGTGGGACGTGGCCACCAAACTGCAAAAAGGACTGAAAGAAAGAGGTTTTGATATTGGCAAGACCGATTCAGTGGTTACGCCAATTTATATGAAAGGCGGGGTTGAAGAAGCTACTGCCATGGTAATGGACCTGCGCGAAAACTACGGCATTTTCTGCTCTATCGTAGTTTATCCGGTAATTCCGAAAGGACATATTATTTACCGGCTTATTCCTACCGCGGTTCATACAGATGAGGATATTCAGAAAACACTGACTGCCTTTTCTGAAACCAAGCAAAAACTGGATGCCGGCGCTTATAAAGTGTCTGCAATACCTGATATGGCTGAAGCATAATCTGGATAACTTTTACCCACTGGATAACTTTGGAAGTTTACTTAACATATTGAATAACAACATCCCGGAGCTACACTCCGGGATTTTTTTTGGTAAGGGGGAAAGGACTCGGGGCAACAAATAAGAAAATATGCGAATAAGCGTTATTACTTATTAGAATTCAGTGGTTTCAAATATTAAACCCACGAAGAAAAATTGCATCCTATGAAGAGAATTTTATTCCGGTACCCTAATATCAATATCTATGAAAGCGGTCTGTGTGCTGACCTTGCTGATAATGCTGTTTACGGCTGAATCGGCAACTGCACAAAGAAAAAGACTTCCCGATAGTGTCAACGTACTCATTCGCCTGCAAAGCCGGAATCTCAAAAATCCGCGGGTTGACTCGGTATTGGTTATTTTCGACCGGTATGACCACACCGGTGCCGGTATTGTTAAAAGTATTTACTATCCCACTGATAATCAATTCACCATTCCTGATGTTCCTGAAGGCAGGTATTACATTAGCATTTACTGCCTGGGCTTTTACCGCGATGTATTCAACGATCTGATGTTTATCAATAAAAGGCACAGCAATAACCTTCGATACAAATTGAAGCGATCTGAGGAGTTTGTGCCCGGTACCTTCCTGCCTACCATAGAGATAGATTTTTCCAACCTGGCTATTACGAATATCAAATCATTCAAATAAGACAAAAGCAGGCCTTACTACGTCAAACTTAGGGCAGGTAGGGTTTTACCAGAGTTTATATAGGGTATATAGTAAACCCTAAAAATACCCTAACCTGCGCCTAAGTACAGGCAACTTTAGGTCTACTTGGCTACCAGAATGCTACTTAAATGCCAGGCTTATTGCGATACATCGTGGCGGAAGGTTAATAATTAATTCACCGCCTGTTCATAATGAGGTAATAAATAAAGGGTTGATTTGTATTGCTGTTCCGTATTAATCCTACAGTTCCTAAAAAAAATAGCCTCCCGGAGGGGAGGCTGCACTAATCAAATACCATTAACCATTAAACCTTATCCTATGAAAATTCAAATATAGTATGAATATCTCAAAGTACAGGGCGTATGTTTATTAAATTTTTGCTTTAACTGCATATAATTGACTGAGGTCAATACAAAATTAAACCAAATTAAGTACGTTTTTTACTATCTGGATAACCTACGCAACCGTTTGCATTAATATATTATTTATTTATATTCTTTTTTATTTTAACCCGATTGCGTTCCTCCTTCTGCACAACGCCGCCGTTCAATGCATAAAAAATTATTAATCAATAAATTACACATTCAATTATAATTCTTAAAAATTAAAACAAAACCATAAGTCGCTCTTAATCATCACAAATTCAATTACATTATTCTTTTAGCACATATCAATTCTACCAACTCGATTTAAAACTTTTCTGGTATTCATCAAATGGCACCCTGCCATACTTGCCCTCTCCAAAGTATTTTACAATTAACTCCAGCTCATTGGGCGCCAGGTAACCAGGTATGGCCTGCGGTTCGCCACCAACCGGAATGATCACGGTAGTAGGATACGATAACTGCCCATTGGTAAGGTAAACGGCAAAATCGTGCGTCTTATGCCTGGTATTAAATTCATATGTCTTTCCTTTCCAGGATATGGCTTTTCGGCCTTCGGCATCAAACTTTACGGGGTAGAACTTCTGCTGCACATAACTCGTCACATCTTTATTGGAATAGGTCTTTTTATCCATCGTTTTACACCAGCCACACCAGTCGGTATACAGATCGATCAGCACCGGACGCTTTTCTTTTTCCAGGCCACTGGCCACATCCTCCAGCGTCATCCATTTCAGTTTTTCCACCGTAGCAGCGTTTGTCAGTTTCCATTTCATCTCCTTCGCATGGATGGCCGGTTTTTCAGCACAGGAAAAAACAACTACCCAGCAAAACAAAACCAACATTTTCAATGTTTGCATCTGTATTTTTGTTTATTAACCTAAATGTAAGTCTTTTCCATGCACAAAATAGTGTTGGCCATTACCGGCGCCAGTGGCAGCATTTACGCCCGGTTACTGATAGAAAAGCTGTTGACGATCAAACAACAATGGCAGGATGTGGGCGTAGTAATGACCGATAACGCCAAACAGGTGTGGGAAACCGAACTGGGCAATAACGACTATACCCAATACCCGGTTAGTTTCTATTCTACCAAAGACTTCACCGCGCCTTTTGCGTCAGGTTCAGGCCGGTACAATACCATGATCATTGCCCCCTGCTCTATGGGCACATTGGGCCGCATTGCATCCGGGGTTTCGAGCGACCTCATTTCACGCGCCGCCGATGTGGTGTTGAAAGAACGCCGTAAACTCATATGTGTGGTTAGGGATACGCCGTATAACCTGGTGCATATTCGCAATATGGAAACCGTTACACTGGCCGGTGGCATCATTTGCCCGGCTACCCCCTCTTTTTACAGCCGCCCCGCTACCATTGAAGAAGCGATTGCCACCGTTACTGACCGGGTGCTTGATTTGGCTGGATTAGATATTACTACATACAGGTGGGGAGGAGAAGAAAAAATATCGAATGTCGAATAACGAATGCTGAATGTTGAAGTTAAGGCAGAAATGAAAAGAATACTTCGAAATTGGACATTGGGCATTCAATATTCGACATTAAAAAAGGGATTGCCGTAAAACAATCCCCTTTCAATATCATTAATCAGGAGCAATCTATCGCAGATCAATCACTTCTACCCCGGGATATTTGTTTTTATCAAACACGAAAAGATTATCAGGTAAGTTCACACTGCCGTTCATGGTATTAACGGTATACACCATCACATTGCCTGTTTTATCCAATATGCGCGTGCTATAAATAGTTTTGCTTTGTTTATCGATCAGCAGGTATACTTTGTGAAAAGGTTTTGTTTTATCAACCGGCGTCATCTCAATTTCCTGAACTGCTTTTTTGTTCACGATCTTATCGCCATTCAACTTGTACAGGAAATCTTTATCATAAAAGTTGGAAAACAACTTCTGCATGGTGATGGTATTGGTAGAAGGATCGGGCTTGGTGATGGTCACTTCATTGGCCGATTTATCGTACGTCCAGATGTTGGCGCCATCGCAGAATATTTCCTGTCCGGTACCGGCAACACTAACGCGGTAGCGGGAGCCTTTTAAAGAAGCCGTTCCTTTTTTGCTGCCCAACAAAGTGCCTTTGCTATCCTCATTGCGCAGGGTAAATGTAGCCTGTACCGACTTAAACGTTTTGAACTTGGCGCTGACTGCATCCAATACTTTTTTGGCAGCAGGATCGCTTTGTTGGCAAAAACTTATAGTAGTTATAAAAAAAGTAGAAATTAATACAATTAGGCTTTTCATTATATGAATGCTTTGTGTAAAGGCCGCAAAGATATTGGTTATAACCAATTGCGGCAATAATAAGACGCTAATTGTTAATGGAGGTTGTAAATTAAAATCACATTAACAAAATTCTAACCCTATATTAAATCGGCCAGGTGCCGTTCCAGGTCGGCTTCGGTCTTTATCAGCACGTCGCGGGCTTTGCTACCCTGGCTAGGTCCCACAATACCAGCGGCTTCCAACTGGTCCATAAGACGGCCCGCCCGGTTGTAACCCAGTTTCATCCTCCGTTGCAACAACGAGGTAGATCCCATCTGGCTGGTTACGATCATACGGGCAGCGCTTTCGAACAATGTATCGCGGTCGTCGAGGTCGAGTTCCTTGCCTTCGAATTGCTTTTCATCAACGTATTCAGGCAGGAAGAATGCCTGCGGATATCCTTCCTGGGTGCCGATAAAGTCACAGATGCTGTCTACCTCGGGCGTATCAACAAAGGCGCACTGCAGGCGGGTAATTTCACCGTTGTAAGAGATCAACATGTCGCCCTTACCTATCAATTGCTCCGCTCCGCCGGCATCGAGGATGGTCCTTGAGTCGATTTTTGAAGACACTTTAAAGGCAATACGTACCGGGAAGTTGGCTTTGATGGTACCGGTGATGATATTCACCGACGGACGCTGGGTGGCAATGATCAAATGAATACCTACCGCACGCGCCAATTGCGCCAACCGCGCAATTGGCATTTCCACCTCTTTACCGGCCGTCATGATCAAATCGGCAAACTCATCCACTACCAGTACTATAAACGGTAAGAACTGGTGGCCTTTTTGCGGGTTCAACTTCCGCTTAATAAACTTCTCGTTGTATTCGCGAATATTACGGGCGCCGGCTTCCTTCAACAGGTCGTACCGGTTATCCATTTCAATACACAAAGCGTTCAGGGTATGAATCACCTTCTTGGTATCGGTGATAATGGCTTCTTCTTCGCCGGGTAATTTGGCCAGAAAATGCGTTTCAATATTGCGGTACAGGCTCAACTCTACTTTCTTCGGGTCAACCAGTACCAGCTTTATTTGCGATGGATGTTTTTTATACAACAGCGACACCAGGATGGCGTTCAAACCAACCGATTTACCCTGACCGGTAGCTCCGGCCATGAGCAGGTGTGGCATGGTAGTGAGGTCAACGATAAAGTTCTCGTTATCGATCTTCTTTCCAATGGCTATTGGCAGGCTGAAACTGTTGTGCTGGAATTTTTCCGACGACAACATGCTACGCATACTCACTACTGTCTTCTTCACGTTGGGCACTTCAATACCAACCGTTCCCTTACCCGGAATTGGCGCAATGATACGAATACCCAGGGCCGCCAGGCTCAGGGCAATATCATCTTCCAGGTTCTTGATACGCGAAATACGCACCCCCGCAGCAGGCACAATTTCATACAACGTAACGGTTGGCCCCACGGTAGCGCTGATCTTCTGAATATCGATGTCGTAGTTCTTCAGCGTGTTGATGATCTGGTTCTTGTTGGTCTCCAGCTCAGCGGGGTCCTGAATGATGCGTTCGCTGCCATGCAGTTCAAGCAGATCGAGCCCGGGGAATTTATAATCACGCAGATCGAGCGATGGATCGTACGGTTCCTGCGAAATGGGTTTTTCAACCTTAGGTTCTTCAACTATTTCTTCCGGCTGATCTACTTCGGGATACGATTTAATTTCCAGTTCCAGGTCGGGCCCGGGCTTTTTAGCGCCCTTGCCTTTTGTTACTGATGTTTCGTTTACAGCCAGGGGAATTTCAGGCGTTTCTATTTCTTCTTCTTCAACCGGTTCATCTATTTCTTCCTCTTCTACCCCTGGTACTTCTTCTGCTACCGGTCCTTCTTTTTCAACTAACTGTATATCCAGTTCAGGCTCATCTGTTTTTTGTGTTTTGGGTGTTTTCTTTATAGGCCCAACACCTTCTTTCAGTTTATTACCGGCTGCTTCTTCAATGAAAAGCGCTGCTTTTTCTTCATTGCCTGCTAAAACCGGGGCCACTTCCTTAACAGGTTCAAGGGTTTTTGGTTTAGATAAAGCAGGCGCTTTAAATACGGGGTTAAAACGCCAGATGATATACGCTAACCCGCCAACCAATAATAAAGCGGCCGTACCAACACTGCCTATCATTCGCACCAGCCAGTCGCGGCACATATCCCCTACCGCCCCACCCCAGGCAAATGAACTGCCACTGAAAAGGAATGAGAGGGCAACACTAAAAAATACGAGGCCTATTATAACATAGCGCACATTGCGCCAAAGGGAAAATACTTTTGAAGTGAGTAATGCATTAATGCCTATTACAAAAAACAAGGTGCAGAACATAAAGGAGGCAGCGCCAAATCCTTTGTAGAAAAACAGGTGTGAAATATACGCACCGAGATTGCCCAGCAGGTTGGTGGTCTTTATCTCTTCTCCCGGCAACAAAATGGCGGCGCCTTTGAACACCTTGTCCTGGTCTTCCTTCCAGGTGAAAAGGTAAGAGGCAAAGGCGATAAATAAGAACAGGCTGATCAATAAGGCAAAAGTACCGGCAATTTTATGGGTACGTTCGTCCTTAACCAATTGTTTTACCGTAACCTGAGCTTCTTTTTCAGGTTTAAATTTTTCCGGATTTGCTGGCTTTTTCTTTTCTGCTTTGTCTGCTTTTAAGCGGTTGGCCATGTTCGCAAAGATAAGATGTTTCAGGCACAAGAATCCAATGCACAAGATACAAGGTATGAGATACAAGAACCCAAGATATAAGGCACAGGAATTCGACGCGATCACAGAAAAGTTAAAAATAAAGGCCTTAGCCTTGCGTCCTGAACCTTGAGCCTTTATGCTTTTTTTCGTACATTCACCCTCTGAAACTAACTCCCCCCGGTGCGTAACCGGGGTACTTTATGAGCACTACAAGCCATCCTCGATTTGTATCCACAAACACAACTTGCCGTTATCCTTTCAGTAAGGCCATCAAACATACCTATTTTTTTATCCTGCTTTTTTGTTTTGCAACCAATAGTTATGCACAATGGGCCGACTCAATGATCATAGACGTCGCCACCATTCGTTACCATAAATCACTATATAAACAATCGCTGTTTCTTTCAAGGCCTAAAAACCAGGTACCCGATGCCGGTATTGTTAATTTACCGTTTAAACTAAGTCCGGGTACCTACCTGCCGCACGATTTACCAGGTAATTTGATAGAGCAGGATTGCTTTTTGAAATTTGTTGTAAAGAACACTGCCGATACAGCCATCAGCGTTTGCTTTACCCCCGGCTCCTATATTCGAACTATTACCCTTTTTAAATCACAATTAGATAATATACCAGGCACGTTTGCGCGTTTGCCCGACAGCCTTAGCACCGATAAACGGTTTGCCGGTGTAAAGCAGTTGCAGTTACAACCGCATGAACAGGCCATTTATTATTGCCGGTTTAATTTTGTTCGAACCAATGTAAGTTCACTGGCGCCCCGGCTGGTAATGCACGATTACCTGCAGCAGTGGCGTATTTCACAGCGCGACCGCGACAACCTGCTCGATGTATTTACCTATACAGTTTCGGGCATTTTGCTGTTCATGATCTTTTATTCACTGGCCGTTTATATTCAAAGCAGGAATAAAGAATTTCTCTTTTATGCCTGTTATACCTTTCTCACCTGTTCCCTGCTGTTTTTAAAGTCGTACCTCAACGTAAGCGCTTCGGCCTTCAATTATTTCTATGAGGAGTACCTCGATTTTATGATCTTAACGGCAAGCGTTGTTTCTTACATGGTCTTCATGCGCAAATTCATCAACAGCAAGGAACATTATCCACGGCTCGATAAATACATTCATTTTGCCTGCTTATTGCTGATTGGCTCCAGTATTGTTTTTTCTGTTATTTACTTTTTTACCGACTGGTACATTTTCCTAAACATCCTCGAGAACTTTGTTATTAAGCAGTTTTTCTTTATTACTGGCGTATTCTTTATTATTTATAGCATTAAAAAGAAAAATACCCTGCTCAACTACCTGGCCGCGGGTAACGCTTCGCTGGTAGTATTCTCTGTTATCTCCTACATCATACTTGTAACGGGGTGGAAGTTTGTTAAAGCCGATGTGGCTTCTATTTTTAACCGGGCATTGTTTTATTATGAAATAGGGCTGGTGCTGGAATTAGGGTTCTTTTTGTCGGGTTTGGCGTATAAAAACCGGCGCGATATCATTGAACGGGTAAAAGAACGCGAGCGGTTAAAATTGGAAAATGAAAGAAAAGAATTTGAAAAGCAAATGGCGGTGATGGCAGCCAAACAGGAAGAAAGAAACCGCATTTCGGCCGACATGCATGATGAACTGGGTTCGGGCGTAACGGCCATCCGGCTCATGAGCGAGATCATGAAAAGCCGTTTGAAGGGCGATGTGGTTCCCGAACTGGAAAAGATCTCCAACTCGGCCAATGAATTGCTGGGTAAGATGAATACCATCATCTGGACCATGAAAAGCAGCAACGACACGCTTGAAAGCCTCATCGCTTACATCAGGGCGCATGCCATTGAATATTTCGACAGCACGCCTATTGAATGCAGGGTGCAGTTGCCGGCGTTGATACCCCAGGCAGAAGTAAGCGGCGAAAAAAGAAGGAATATTTTCCTGAGCATCAAAGAAGCATTGAACAATGCCATGAAGCATTCCCAGGCTTCGCAGATCCATATCAGCATTTCAACCAACGATAAATGGCTGATGATAAAAGTAACCGACAATGGTGTGGGAATTGATGCCGATAAACTACGCCGGTTTGGGAACGGCCTCAGCAATATGCGCCGAAGAATGGAAAGTATTGATGGTTCTTTCAAGATTGAATCTGATAAGAACTGTGTTCTTACCTTCGAAGCACCAATTTGAGTTTATGGTTTGTTGTTTGTTGTTCTTTAATTCGGTAAGTCACTATTAAATGGCGTTTCGCTTTCATGCTGCATAAAAAACGATTTTCAAAAACAACAGCGAATCTCAAAGCGCGGCAGCAACCACAAACCATAAACTACAAACTACAAACTGCTCTTTTTCCCAATACCAGCAAACAAACACAACCAACCTACGATAAAGAACAAACCGCCGATGGGCGTAATGGCGCCAATGCCTTTCAACCCTACCGTATCGGTTGCCTGTAATAAGGTAAGTACATATAAAGAACCGGAGAACAAAACAATGCCGGTGATAAAAGAAATGCCGGCATACCGGATGCTACGCTGCGGGAATTTTTCAAACAAAATAGCGATGGCCAATAAAGCCAGTGTATGATAGAAATGATATCGTACGCCTGTTTCAAATGTTGCAACTGCTTCGGCAGGAACAATTTTCCTTAAGCCGTGTGCGCCAAAAGCGCCGAGGGTTACGGCCAGCACGCCCAGTATAGCGGCCGTGCGCAAAAAACCTTTATGCATGTAATACGGTTTGAATAAAGTCATTCATAGAGATGGCATCTTCCTTATCGATAATAACATCCGCCTGCTCATAATACATGCGGCGCTCATTCAGTTTACGAATGATGTAATGTTTAAGGTCTTCGTCCTGGATATCTTTCAGTAATGGCCGTTGTACGCGCTCTTTCATCAGCCGATGCAGCAATACATCAACATGGGTATTGAGCCATACCACGGCGCCATACTTTTTCATGAATTCAATATTGTTAAAGAAGCAGGGCGTGCCGCCGCCACAGGATAATACCATGTTGGTGTTTTCATCAACAATTTTCTCCAGCACTATCTTTTCTTTGTTGCGAAAGTATTCTTCGCCCGATTCGCCAAAGATTTCGGGGATGCTTCTTTTTTCTTCTTCTACGATCACTTCATCGAGATCATAGAACGGTAAACTCAGCCGTTGCGCTACCTGCTTGCCCCAATGTGTTTTTCCGGAACCCATGAAACCGATTAAAAAAATCCTCATTTATAAATTTGAAAATTAAACAATTAGAAAATGGCAAAATGCAAATTTGAAAATTTATGAATTGAAAACAGCATTTGCCATTCGGGCCGGTAATTGTAACTGAGCGACCATTCATTTTCAAATTTCCACATTTTCAAATCACTTAAAAGCATTGAAACCGGTAACATCCATACCAGTTATCAGCAAATGTATGTCATGTGTGCCTTCGTAAGTAATAACACTTTCAATATTCATCATATGACGCATAACAGAATATTCGCCGGTGATGCCGCTGCCACCCAATATCTGCCGTGCTTCGCGGGCAATATTGGCGGCTATTTCGCAACCATTGCGCTTGGCCATGCTAACCTGTTGCGGCGAAGCCTTCTCGTCATTCATCAGCACGCCTAAGCGCCAGTTCAATAACTGGGCCTTGGTAATTTCAGTGATCATTTCGGCCAGTTTCTTTTGCTGCAACTGAAAAGCGCCGATGGGTTTATCAAATTGCTCGCGCTCTTTCGAATAGCGCAGGGCGGTATCATAGCAATCCATAGCCGCGCCTACCGAACCCCAGGCAATGCCATACCGCGCCTTGGTTAAACAGCTCAATGGCCCTTTCAATCCTTTTACATTAGGCAGAATATTTTCCTTAGGCACTTTTACATTATCAAAAACCAGTTCACCGGTTGCAGAAGCCCGCAGGCTCCATTTATTGTGTGTCAGGGGCGCCGTAAACCCCTTCATGCCGCGTTCAACGATCAATCCGTGAATTTCACCTTGCTCGTCCTTAGCCCACACTATAGCTATCTTTGCGTAGGGCGCATTACTGATCCACATTTTGGCGCCATTCAATATTACATGGTCACCGGCATCGGTAAAATGAGTGGTCATGCCGGCAGGATCAGAACCGTGGTCGGGTTCCGTTAAACCAAAACAACCCAACCATTCGCCATTGGCCAGCTTGGGCAGATACTTACGCCGCTGGTCCTCGCTGCCGTATTCATAAATGGGAAACATTACCAGGGAGCCTTGTACGGAAGCAGTTGACCGTACCCCGCTATCGCCCCGTTCCAGTTCCTGCATCATCAATCCGTAACTGATATAATCTAAACCGCCACCGCCGTACTCTACCGGGATGGTGGGACCAAAGCAACCGAGTTCACCCATTTGTTGCACGATCTGCTCGGGAAACTCCGCTTTCTGTGCAAATTCTTCAATGATGGGTGAAATCTCTTTCTTTACGTAATTACGAACAGATTCGCGTACAAGTTTTTGTTCGTCGGTCAATAAATCATCCAGTAAGAAATAATCCGGGCTGGTGAACAAATCGGTTCTGGTACCCATGACTAACTATTTTTCGATATTAAGCTAAAGTAAGAAAGTTTATGGTTTATAGTTTGTGGTTTGTGGTTATTTCATTCAGGACTGCCTTATTTTCCGGAACCACCCTTTAAGGCTGAAAATTAGCGTATTAAATTTAATTGAAACTCCCAAAACGCGGCAGCAACCTCAAACCATAAACCTCAAACCATAAACAAAATGTCGAAACCATGCAACATCATGATTTCCGTCATGTCTCTTTATAAAACAATCTAAACAGATCATTTTGGAGCTGACTGCAAACATTATCCGGGATGAACTGGTAGAACGCTGTAAACAGGGCGACCCCCAAAGTTTTCACACGTTGTACCGGCAATATTCCAAAGCTATGTATAACACCAGTTTACGTATTGTAAACAATTCAGCGGATGCAGAGGATGTGCTGCAGGAGGCATTCCTGGACGCATTTCGCTCCCTGCACGATTTTCATTACCGCAGCACCTTTGGCGCCTGGCTGAAAAAGATCGTCATCAATAAATCGATCAACATCCTTCGCAAGCGAAGGAATGGACTGGTCGACATGGAAAGTACCGAACTGCAGGCGGTGGCAGAAGATGAGCCCATGAACGAGAATGAGGTGCAGTACAAAGTAGAAGAAGTAAAAAGAATGATCACCAAATTGCCCGACGGCTACCGTACCGTGCTGAGTTTATACCTGCTGGAAGGATATGACCATGAAGAGATATCTCAAATTTTGAATATTTCGCATAATACTGTACGTACCCAGTATGTACGCGCCAAACAAAAACTGCTGACTTTAATAAAACAAGGAGTTTGAATATGAGTAAAGGTTTAGAACAATTTATTCGTGATAACCGCAACCAGTTCGATTCGGATGAACCCGGTGAACAGGTTTGGAAAAAACTGGAACAGGAACTAACTGATAAAAACCAGACTGACGAAAAGCAAATAGCTAAAAACCGGCAACCGATACTATTTACCCTGTTTCGCTGGAGTGCGGCGGCCGCCATATTAATACTGGCCGGCATAGGCATTTACTCGCTATTGAATGACCGTAGTATACGCGACAAGGATGTGGTACAGCAACCAAAATCAGCCGACACCCCGGTTTTGAATGATCCGCTCCTGAAGGAGATCAATCCTACGTATGCCCGGGAAGTGGTTCAATTCACCCAGCTCATTGAATTGAAGCAAAACGAACTGAAAGGGATTGAAAAAGAAAACCCCAATTTGTATAAACAGTTTGTTGCAGACATCAATAAACTCGATAGTTCTTACAACGCGTTGCAAAAAGAATTACCGGAAAACCCCAATCGTGAACAATTGCTGGAAGCTATGATTGAGAACTTAAGACTGCAGACTGAGATCCTCAATCAGCAACTCAGCATTATTAATCAAATCAAAGCAGCAAAAAATAACAACCATGAAAGTAGTTTTAAAAAAACATAGTATTCCCTTACTTATAGTTTGCCTGTTATCGTCGATGCATGTATTAGCCGGTGACCCTGCAGTGAAAAAAACAAAGACCTATAACAAATCCTACACCGTAGACAACAACGATAAAATTTCTTTTTATAACAAGTTTGGCGAACTGCAAATAAACACCTGGGACAAGAATGAAGTGAAAGTATCGGTGACCATTACTGCCGAAGCCAGCACCGATGAAAAAGCGCAGGCCATTCTCGATCACATTGAAATAGAAGACAGCAAATCGAATGACGGCGTATCCTTCAAAACAACTCTGCACAAAAAGAAAGAACCCAAATGGGGCAAGGGAGAAAAACAGGGATTTCACATTGATTACGTAGTGTATGTACCTGCACGCAATCCGCTGTCGGCAAGAAATGAATTTGGCCCCATGAGCGTTCCGGATTATAACGGGGAGGTAACACTGGAAAGTAAATTCGGCAGTCTTACCACCGGCAAGCTCAGCAATGTTAAAAAAGTGCAGGTTGAATTTGGAAAAGCTACCATCGGCAGTATCAACAACGGCAGCCTGATCATTAAGTTTTCAAAAGCTGCTATTGATAACCTCGATGGCGCCGTGAATGCCGTTTTTGAATATTGCGATGTTGCGAAACTGAAGGTTGACAACGACTCCAAATCGCTTACGGTAAAGAACAATTTCTCGCACCTGTACCTGGATGTGAATACTAACATTTCGGCCAATTTTGATATCAGCACCCACTTTGGCGACCTGCATAACAAAACCAACTTCGAAATAAAAGAAGAGAAGGATGATAAAGATGGACATGGCCCCCGGTTCAACAAACAATACCTTGGCAAAACGGGCAGCGGGAATATAGCCATGAAAATTAAGTCAGACTTCGGCCAGATTACAATAGGCCATAACCTGAACGTTAACATTAATATCAACAAGGACGAAAAGAAAGATAAGAACAAAGACAAGGATAAAGATAAGAACAAAGATAAAGACAAGGATAAGAAGGAGCAGGTGATAATTTGAAGTTGAAAGTTAACAAGCTGACCAGAAGTTTAAAAGGAGATAAGGTTGATAAAGGAGTTGATGAGTTGACATGTGAAGTAGGTGAATGGTGAGTTGTGAGTGAGTCTCGCTATTGTTCAGAAATTTTTAAAATTCGTGACCCGATTCACCATGGACCATTCAGCATTGACCATTGCCCATTCTCGTTTGCCAATAACTTGCAGTCAGCAGAGTCGAGACTCTCTACAACGGGAACTTCTCCCGGCTCAGCCGGGAGGAACCCGTTTTTAAAATATGAAAGAGTGCCACGGTTATCCTTCGACTTCGCTTAGGACCGTGGCACTCTTCGTTTATGATGTATCATTCAGCCGTCAGAATAACCAGAACCACGTTATCCATACTTTCGCATCGGCAATGCTTACCATATCGTAACTGAATGAACTTGATTGTACAATATAATACCCGCTGCCATTGAACATTTGATTACGGGTAGTTGTGGCCGCCCCTGCCGGCCATGGAGACCGTTCCTGCACTTCACTAAAACGCGCCCGACCCGATGAAGAAGTTACATTCATACTAACCCAGGAACCAGACTCTACATCCAGTGAATTATCCAACGTGTCGCGGTAGATGGTAAAGAAAGCATCAACTCCATTGGTATTGGGCTTATACAGTAAAAAGTAAAATTTAGCCGTGTCGTTTTTAATCGACTTTATATTATAGGCATCATCTACCCCATTCACGTGAAAGCCGTCAAACGAGATCCAGTAAAAATCACTGGCTGCGCCCTGTTGCCACCATCGGTTGGAAGCATTTCTTACATCCGGATTAATGGGTGTGCTGAAGCCGGTAATAGTAGCGGCGGTTCCGTTTACCGTTACATTCATTATTTGCGAACCTGCATTAAAGCTGGTGATACTAAAACCAGGCACCGTTGCAGAACCATTAACAACAGGGTCTGAAAAATAAACGCCGTTTGCCCAGAAGTAATACCCTCTTGTTACCGATTGCGTGTTTGCACCGCTTGTCCAGGAAACAGTTACTTTTTTAACAGTGGTATCAAACTGTAATTCATATTGGGTACCGCTGTACGTTAACCTTCTGAAATAAAGCAGGAACTTCCAGTAATTTTTGAAATTCACTACCCCATTGGTCACCTGCTTGTTGGCCCATATCGAACGGTCGGCCTGAGCTGCTTTTCGCAAACTGAGCTTACTGCCATTAAAGCGACCCGTTAAGCTAATGCTATCGGCCGTAACGGTATCGATCCGAAATTCAAAATCACCCTTCAACCCCTGGCCATATGTACCGCCGTTCACGCCGGCATCGGGATCGCTCAGGATGTGGAGGTAGGAATAGGTATCGAAGATCAGACTGGGCTGTTGCAATGCTTTCAATCGATAGCTGCTTTCTTTGATCACAGTAGCCGTAGTGCTGTCAAAATCGCTGTACATCTGTACCCGGTTACTATCGTTGAAACTGAAATAAAACCGGTAAGAGCCGCCATCACCAGTGATCATGTTGGCATTCCATCCATAGGGTGATCCGGTGATAGCCGCCTGGTAATTTTTCAGCGTTTCATTAAGCCGCTCATCGGGCGATTTATCAAACACATTGTCATCGTCCTTCCGGCACGAAGCAATGAAGGTTATAGCGAGTAAAAAATATATTAGGTTTTTATTCATACCTGTCTCTTTAAGGGTGTGGCTTACTTAATCAGGGCATTTATCGAATTACGGGTGCGGGTTTGTAAACTGTAAAAGTTGATGCCCCACACATCTTTAAAATAATTTACTACGATCACTTCCTTCTGACGCAGTTTGTTTCTTGCCGTTGCATTGGAAATACCGTTTACTATGGCTTCATACCCGGCCTTTCCCTGCGAAAGCATCATAGAGATCATTTCCACAAAATCTTCATCGGGCGAAGATTGGGAATAAGCGGTGATAAACCCTTTTGCATTGGCCTCTGCATCGGTTGTATTGTTCCAGTTAGAAGTATAATCTCCTACAGATATACGTTTGTAGTCTTCGGGATACATCACCGTTTGATGCAGGATGTGCCCAAATTCGTGCTCAATAGTATGGAACATCATGATGACATTGGTAGAATCGGCTGGCACATAACCGGTCATTCCTTTTGTGCGAAAATCATTCAGCACATATAACGCAATGCGCCGTCCGCCTTCTGCAGTTCCCAACGTTATTGTTCCATCGATATTCCAGTTGGCGCTACCCACCAGTACAAAGAACTTGGGAATATATTTTTGCATGAATGTTTTACCGGCTTCCGCCACATAATTATCGATCCATACTTTTTTTATGGAGCTCAGCACCGGGATGATCTTTGCTTCATCGGGCGGGGTAAGTGTTTTATCGAAATCCAGTTCGCCCTGGTCCCATTTGTACTTGGCCGCTACGTTATAAGGAACGGTGAGGGTATCCCTGATCCAGTTGTCAATAGCGGTAGCCGCCCAGGTATCACCACCCAATCCGGGTATCGTGCTTACATCACCCAGGTCGTCTTCCTTTTTACAGGCGACTGTTAGTAAAATAATACATAGATATATGTTGATGCTCCTCATGTCATGTATCAGTTTATTGTTTGTGGTTTATTGTTTGTTGTCATCTCTTTTTCGGGCATTTCTACTATTTCCAACACTACTACACCTGCCTGCCGGCAGGCAGGTTCAATATTCTACATTGGATATTCATCTGTTTCCATTTTCATTTCTCATTCTTCATTTACCTCGGGTTTAACGGCATGCCCGATGTACTTACCGATTCTGGTAACTGAAACACCCGTTGTAAAGAACCTGCCGGTAAAGTGAGCGTTTGTCCATCGGTAGTGGTATGGGTAACCGGTCTGTTATGCCGCAACAGATCGAACCAACGCATCCCTTCTTGTACATATTCGGCCCGTTTAAAATCCATCAAAGCATTTAATAAATTGTTACGCAAATTGGCACTGCCATAATAGCTCTGCAGCTTAGCCGCATTGATGATATGCATCGACGCATCGTAATTATTGATCC
This sequence comes from Niastella caeni, assembly GCF_004834005.1. Taxonomy (GTDB): domain Bacteria; phylum Bacteroidota; class Bacteroidia; order Chitinophagales; family Chitinophagaceae; genus Niastella; species Niastella caeni. Next base: position 149,924 of record NZ_STFF01000002.1, on the reverse strand, counting down.
GGGTGCTGGCGTACGTATTCAGGTCGGCAAGCGCCGCATTGGTAGCATTCGTATTGTTCATCGCAATATTTGCTTCAATGCGGTTAAACAACACTTCTTCCGTTGTGAACAAAGGAACCATTACATAGGGCAAGCCGATATTGGCGTTTACAGATGAACGAACGAAATATTCATTGATCTTGGGTATAACATAATTATTGGTACCGGCTGTGTACACCTGGTATATGAATGCATATTCGCCACCGGTCACATTATCGCCCAGAATCTCATCGCGTTTGGCAGAATTAAAACTATAGCGAACGGTGTAGTAATTACGGCCCCACACCGAACCGGTCTCACACAACAAAAGGTTAGCCGGTTCTGTTGCTTTTTGGTAAATCGCAAACAGTTCGGCAGGTGTCATGGTTCTATACGTAGTATTCCACGGCCGCAACATAGATGTAATATTGCCGGCAGCGAATACCAGATTCGCATGTGTGACCACCTTGGCATAATCCTGTTTGAACAAATAGAACCGTGCGGCAAATGCATTGGCAGCCGCTTTGGTAAAATGATAGCGTGGGATGGTGTATTTGGTATCGTCAATAAGCGGCAATCCTTGCGTAAGGTCCTGCTCTATCATCTGGTATACAGATGCTACTGTTCTACGATCGTATTTTTTGAACACTACGTTTTCGGGCACTGTTACATAAGGAATGCCCAAATCGGAAGCGGCAGTGCCGGGCGTGTATACTTTCGAGAAGAATGTAACGAGCATAAAATGTGCGTATGCCCGGCACACCAACGCCTCCCCTTTCTGCGCATTGTACTGCGAAGTATCGGGCGCGTTCCTTATTGCCTCCAGCGCCTGGTTGGCTGCAGCAATGGCTGTATAACAGGCATTCCAGTAAAACTCTGGTGAGTCCTGCTGGTTATCGGTTACATCCCGGAAGAAGTAAGGATCTATATTGGTTTTATCAATACCACCTGATCCCTTATCAGTTACATTGTCGGAGATGGATTCGGTAAAGGCCATATAATTTGCCTGCGGATACGCCGTACCCAATAACTGCGATACCTGCTCGGGCGTATTGATAGAAGCCCTGTTGTCAGGATTTTTTTCAAGAAACTTTTTACATCCTGCTGTAGATAACAACAAGGCATAAAAAATGAAATATGTTAATTGTTTATACATCTTAGTTATGTAGTTATTCAGTTATTTAGTTATTCAGTTCGTTAGTTCTTTTCAACTTATTAACTTAGAAACTTATGAACTAATGAACTATAGCCCCAACTTCACAGAGAACGTAAACTGCTTCTGCACGGGTTGTGCAACACCACCGGTATTGAAAAACTCAGGGTCCTGTCCCTTCAGTTTCTTATCAGAATAGATCAACCAGGGATTGTTCGACACCGCTTGCAAAGCCAGGCTGTTAACGCCTATCCTTCTGATCATTTTGGCTGGCACCTGCCAGGTAAACGAAACGTTCTTCAATCTCACCATATCTCCCCGCGCTATCCGTTCAGTTGAATAGTTGTAATTATTGTACGGTGTGCTACCACCTAATTTTGATTGTTCAAAAGAGCCCAGTATGGAGGGTATGGTAGTGAAATTTTCATCGCCGGGCATTGTCCACCGGTCAAAAAACTCTTTGGGCATTGCGTCCAGGTCAGAATAACTGTTCCTGAATGCGGGGTATAACCTGATCTTATTGCCTGCCTGATAGGTGATGAATACGCTCAGGGTAAAGTCTTTATAGCTAAAGCTGTTCAACCAGCCACCGGTCAGTTTGGGATCAACAGGTCCTTCATAAACCAGGAAGCTGGTATTCTGGTCCTGCAGGTATACCGTGTTAGCGGTTTTACCTGTTTCGTCAATAAACTGCGGAACACCGGTAAAATGCTCCAGCCCTTTATACTGAATAGAGAACAAACTGCGTACCGGGTATCCTTGTTTATTACCGCCTTCGGCTGCTACCAGGTCCCAAATAATGGGTTCGTTCCGGGCGTTGGTAATTTTATTGGTGTTGTAACCGGCTGTAACGTTGGTACGCCATTTCCAGGTCTTGTTATTCACTACTACATAGCCTACCAGCACTTCTACACCCTGCGATTCCATATCGGCATAGTTGGCCGCTTTGTAAGGCTCACCACCTACACCGGAGGTTTTTACCAGGCTAATAAGGTCGAAGCTGTTGCGGTGGTAAACGTCTACACTGAAATTGAGGCGCTTGTTTAACATGGTAGCATCTACACCCAGGTTGGCAGTATACAATTTTTCCCAGGTTAGCTCGCTGTTCTCCAGGTTCACCAATTGTATTACCGACTCTCTTTCTGTTAAATAAGTTCTGTTGGTATTAATGTTCTTTAATACAATGTTCGAGTTGGTGGCAGGGCCCATACTGGCGGTAAGTCCATAGCTGGCGCGCACGGTAAGCGCATCAACCCAACCTACATTTTCCATGAATTTTTCCTGTTCTACGTTCCATGAACCGGCCATACTCCAGGTGGGCAGCCAGCGGGCGCGTCTTGATTTACCCAGCCTGTTCGAACCATCGTAACGAACGGTTCCGGTAAGGTTATATCTTGAATTGTAAGTGTAGGTACCTGATCCGTAAAAGGCCACAAAGCGATCATAGTCTTTCGACATTCCATAATAAGGGAAGTTCAGCTCGATGGTTTGCTTTAAAATACGGTAATCAATAAATGGAACGCCACCGTTCTCATACTGGTATCCATAACCTGTATTGGAGAATTGCTGGCGATCGGCATACTTTACCTGCTGACCAGCCAGCAAGCTGATGCTGTGTATATCGTTGAATGTTTTATTGTAGTTAATGCTGTTCCTGAAATCGTAGCTGATCAGTTGATCTTCTGTGCGATTATAAAAACCACCATAGGGCAACACCACTACCGGTTCTGCATCGGGATTTTCAGGATCGCGGTACAGGAATTTGTTATTCGATTTTATGGTAGAAGTGCCCGCTGCGCGATACGCATTGGCCATATTGGAGGATTCAGTGATCTGGTGCTCGCGGCTCGATTTTACAAAGCGCAAAGCGCCTACAAACTCATATCCCAGTTCGGGGGTGATTTTGTATTTAAGGCTTCCCTGCAACCGAAGGTCGATCACTTTCAGGTCGATATAATTATTATCCAGTTCAGTAAGAATGTTGAACGGAGCGTAGTTTCTACGGAAATATTCCCTGTTACCAGCTTCGTCGAATGCCGTTAAAGTTCGGCTTGAATTGAGGGCGTAACTGAAAGGATTGATATCGAAATCGCGATCATAGCTTCCATCTACGGGGTTGCTGTTACGCGACAAAGCGCCGGGCGCTTTTTGTTGTCGTACCGATCCTACCGTGGTAAAGTCGGCCGACAGCTTTTCGTTGAATTTATAGTTGTTGCGGAAGTTGAGTGTGTAGCGGCTTACTTTATCGGCAACAGTCCAGCCGTTATCGCCATAATAACTGGTAGAAAAATAAGACTGGGAGCGGTCGGTTCCCGAAGAAATACTGAGCGAATGCTCCTGCATAAAATTATTGCGGAACAGCAGGTCGAACCAATCGGTATTGGCCCTTGCATACCGCATTAAAAAATTCTTTTTTGCAGCCGTCGTGTTCTGCAGGGCAAAGCTGCCATCAGGATTTACCTGGTTCAGCAGTTCATACATTTTACCATACACCCCGTTATCTGCCCGGTCGAGAATATTGACATTGAGGCTGCCTTTGCGCTCCAGCTCGGCGAGCACCGACATTTGCTGGGCGGAGTTCATGATATTAAAATCCTGGTAGGTGGGTTTCAGGTAAGAACTGAAGTTACCGATATAGTTTATGTTAGGTTTGCCGGCACGTCCTCTTTTAGTAGTGATCACCACTACTCCATTCATAGCGCGGGCGCCATACAGGGCTGCGGCAGATGCATCCTTCAAAATGTCGAAGCTTTCAATATCGTTGGCATTTAAGCCGGCTACGGCAGAACCCAATAAAGTAGTAGGGTCGCCGCTCGACAACTGGTCGTTTGAAATGTTTACGATATCCTCCAGCACCACGCCATCTACTACCCACAATGGTTTGTTATCGCCGTTGATAGAAGTAGCGCCACGCACCCGCACTTTGGGCGCCGTACCAAAAGTTCCCGATACGTTTTGTACCGATACCCCGGCTGCCCGTCCTTCGAGCATGCGGCTGATATCGGTTTGGCCGTTCAACTTGGCTTCATCCATTTTTACGGTTGCGGCAGAACCGGCAAATTTCGCTTTTTCGATGGTTTGGAAACCGGTTACGATCACTTCAGATAACGCTTTGCCACCTTCCGACAAATGTACTTCCAGAAACTTCTCACCGCGGTAAATTATGGTTTGTGGCGCCTTTCCGGCATAGGTAAACCGGATACTATCGCCCCGGCGGGCGCCAATAGCAAATTCGCCCTGGGTATTGGTAAAGGTACCTCTGCGGGAAACCAGGTTCTGAACAGACACCTGCGGCAATACGCCGCCTTCTTCCGATCCGGAAACCTTACCTCTTACCAAAGTAGTATCCTGGAAAAACTTGTGATTATTTGTGTGGTTGGGAAGTTCGAATGCGTGGGTAGTGACAGGCAAACAACCAGCTACAAACACCAACAATAACAGTCTTTTGCAGGTGGTTTGTACTGCTTTTGCCTCAAAAGCGTTTTGCATAAAACGCATAGCAATTAGTTTTTGATTAACAGAAGATAGGTTAACGCGTACGCATCCTTTCAGGAATGCTCATTTAACCAGCCAGGTCTGTGCATTGGCTAATGCACAGACCCAGCAGGTTACTATTTCGGTTCATACCAATGGAAATAAATACGATTATTCTTTACATCCGGTTTCCCGGAAAGAATGGTTTCTTAAGGGTCTACCAGCTTACAGATTATGCTTACCAGTGAATTCTCAGTCAGGAATATTGTAAAAATCCTTTACTGCTTCATAATTATTCCAGTTAACAGCCGATCTTCCGGTATGTACGCCACCTGGAATGATCACGTAGCGGTATTGCCATGATTTAGCGCCGCTGCTGGTGAAGGTGCTTGCATCTTGTGTAGCATACAGATTGATAGTGCCTACTGTGAAATAAAGATTCAGGTTCTCAACGCCTGTCAGTGCGTAATAAAAATCAGCGATAGGTAAAGGGAAAATAGCGGGGCTTGCTGCAGTTCCGGCATTGAGGTACACTTTAACAGTACCGGAATCCAGAATGGTCTTGGTTATTTTCGGTGCAGTAATTTCTGCGGTCCAGGCTACAGTATCTCCAGCCGTGTTCACTGCAGGATCAAAGTTTACATCCAGCCAGCTTGAGTACATAACATTTGCCGTTCCGGTATCACCTTTGGCTCCATCATCGCCCTTTTTACAGCCGGTATTGGTCGTTGATAAGAAAATTGTAAAAAACGCGATGCAGGTAACAGAGAGGACTGAGAAAACGTGTTTCATAAAATGTAAATTTTGATTATGTAGATGATCTAAGCTTTATACGTACAAAAGCCATTAAAGGCTGGGTATTATTGCAATTTAAGGATTTTTATACTCGATAGATTTAATAGGTAGAGCTCAAAAAGGCGATTATTTACTGCAAAAAGCATTAATTATACGCGGTTTGCGCCTGAAACGGCATCCAGCCTGGTTTCCATCACTAATACCAGCCATAAATTAAACCGGAAAAAGGGAAAATCAGGGATAAAAAAAGCTCCCGGACCATTCGCTTGAAGCGAAGCCGGGAGCTTTCTATTATATATAGTACTTTTTTGACTTTAAACTCAAAAACGAGCGGTAAACCAGTGGCCAGCCCACTGCCAGTAACCATTATACCTGTCTGTTCATCGATCGATGATTGTACCTGATCGATTGCAGATCACCGTTTGTCAATTCCGGGGCCGCTTATTGTATCATTTTAAACGCAACACGTCTGTTCTTTTCACGGGCAGCCGGAATATCTTTTCCATCAGGCGTTGTTTCTTTTTCAAGCGGACAACATTCCCCAAAACCTTTCGGCGACAACTGATTGGGCGAAATACCAGCCCTTATCAGGTACTCAGCACAGGCGTTGGCCCGGCCCTGCGACAGGAACTGGTTCGATTTTACCGATCCCAGACCATCCGTATGCACATCTATTTCCAGCACCACCGTCGGGTTTGCCTTCAGGTAGGCAGCAATCAGGTCAAGATAAGGATATGATTCGGGCGCTATCTCTGTTTTCAACTCGAATACGATCTGGTAAACAACTTCGGTTTTGTTTTTAAACGGATCGGGCTTTTTGGTTAAACACAACTCCTGGGCAAACACGGTATCGCCTTTGGAAGGATAAGCCGTCAACAAACCGTTTTGGTAATCTTCCTGTTGGCCGCTGATCTGTAAGGCCAGCCCGGCATCTGTTTGAATGGTGTATTTGCCACCCGCCTGTGTTTTAATTTCAGCAATTTGATTACCACGCGGGTCTTTAGCTGTTACGATCGCGCCTTCCAATGGTTTTTTGGTTTCGCAATCCAGCACCACACCCGTAAATATCTGATGGTAGTTCTTATGTATGGAGAATAATTCAAGGCAGCACAAAGACGACCGGTCGCTGCTTATCAATGCATCCTCCAGCAGGCCCTTGCCTTTGCCAACAAAATAGATGTCGTCTTTTTCAGAGTTCACCGGGTAACCCAGGTTCAGCGCTACCGTCCACGACCCGGTAAAAGCACCGGTAGAAGCAAACAGATCGAAGCCGCCCATACCGGTCCTTCCATTGGAGGCAAATACCAGCGATTGACTTCCGGCATGATAAAAAGGAGATTCTTCGTTACCGGTTGTATTGATGGCCGGTCCCAAATTGGTTATCTGACCGGGCATACCCTTAGCGTCGAGGGTTGCATACCAAACGTCAAAACCGCCAATACCATCTGAACGGTCGCTGGAGAACAGCAGGTATTTACCGTCGGGGGTAACCTGGGGTTGACGTGAATTGAATGATTCTTCTGTGAGTTTACCGTCAATTAAAACCGGCTCGCTCCATCTGTCGCCATTGCGTTCACTCATATATATCGCAGATAGCTTTTTAGTGTTCTTCACGATCCAGCCGGTAAAAAACATTCTTGAACCATCGGGTGTAAATGCCGGTGTTCCCAACTGAATGCTTCTTGACGTTGCTACGTTTATTTTTTCCACCTTTCCAAATCCCCCATCCTGATAGGAGGCGGTGTACAGGGCATTGTTATAACCTTCTGAACGGGTTGATGTAAATGCCAGGGTGTTGCTGTTAAGCCAACTGGCGGCATAGTTAGCGCCTTCTTTATTGATGTTGTTACTTAACCTTTCAATTTTAATTCCCGTAGGGCCGTTGGTCAATTGTTGTTGAATAAATGTACAATTCTCTATTTCCTGTTGCGCCTGCTTGGTGTATTTGTCGCCTTCCGTATTATGCTGAATGAACCTATCCAGTTCCTCTTTGGCAATGTTATAGTTGCCGTTGGCGCGTAAACAAACCCCATAATAATACCGGGCAAGCGGCCAGGTAGCAGAATCTCTTTTCAACAACAATTTATACCACTGCTCGGCATGTATGTAATCATTCAAATTATAATAGCAATCCCCCATTTGGTACAACAGCTTTCCATCAAGACCACCTAAATCGTTGGGATTGATCAATGCTGCACCTTGCTTTTGTACTACGTATGCATTATAGCCGGAGCGGGTGGGCGTTTTTCCACTTAAATATTTTTCAAAGTAATGAGCGGCAGAATAATAATCGCCCTTGGCATAAAACTGTTCGGCCACCCGTTTAAAGTTGGTCACCTGCGCATTTACCGCGGCGGTGGCCATTCCTAAACCGGCAACTATTATTAAATGCTTAATCATGTATAATCAATTTGCTAATGTGATAATTTGCTAATGTGATAATGAATACAAAGCTCTTCCCTTTATGCCTCGTTGCCTTTTTGCCTCTTACTACAATCTCGGACACACAAATGGCACCGCATCAGGTTTAACTGTTTTGCGGCCAATGAGCGTAAGAGAGATTTCGAAGTTATTGGCATTGCCGCCCACTTTTCCGAGGTCAGATGTATTTACATCGTAACTCACACTGATCATATAATTCTTATAATAAACACCGGCATAAGGGCACAATGCGTCTTTAAACCGGTAGTTAGCTCCCAATAAAAAGTCGGTGGTTTCATTAACGCGCATCTGGGCATAGGCGCCAACCATTTTTTCCTGGCTGTTCCCCTGCCGCATGTACAACACGTTGGGCGTAATGCTTACATCTTCATTCACATTATATTTTATACCAGCATGGGCAGTCAACCGCATGGGCATTTTTTCGTGATCACCGGCCAGGAAGGGGTCCTGCGGTTGCGTTAAATGGTAAGCAGAAAGGCCGCCAAAGAAGTTGTATTTTCTCCCCGGCGTACCATCATAATATACAGCGCCAACACCTGCATCAAATGCAATGGCCGATGTTTTATTCAACACTTCAGTGCCGCCGTTCGTTGGGTCGTAACCGGTGTATGGGTTCCATTGGTCGCCCGTTTGGAACTTGGAAGGATCGAACCGGCGATTGATGACACCGAATGCCATACCCATTGATATTTGATGATAGCCAAAGCGAACACCATTATAGGCCATGGAAGCATACCCGGTCAAATAGCTGTAACCAATGGTACCCGCCCGCAGGTTCATGACGTTCATACCAAGGCTTACATTTTTATTCGTAACTATATCTGCCGAAATACCGGGCGTTGCAAATGGGTTGGTAATACCCCCCCACTGGCTACGGTACATTGCCGTAACCCGGTAGTTACCGTCGATGGCGCCTGTTAAAGCAGGGTTCAGCCATAGCGGATATGCATAGTATTGTGAGAAATGTGGATCTGTTTGAGAATGACCTGTAATGCCTGACAAAAGCGTCAACAGTAACAAGCCGGTTTTTATAAGATATCGCATTACAAACAGTTTTAGGATTATTTACCGGATAAGATTAAATGAGCCTTTTTGAGTTACTTTGGTTCCATCTGACAATGTGCCGGATACCACATATACATATACGCCAATCGGTTGCGGTTTGCCTTTATAGTTTCCATCCCACGAGGCCTGCTTGTCGGAAGTTTCAAATACTTTTTCGCCCCATTGGTTGAATACCATCCAACGAACTGTTGACAGTACATTGCTGTACACTTTGAACACATCGTTCTGCCCGTTGCCATTTGGCGTAAAGGTGTTGGGAACAAAGATCTGATCGGTGAGCGCCTGGCCTGTTACCCGTTGAGATAAATATTCCGGGCAATCAACTCTTGATCCCAGCGCTTTCACCATCAATCCAACGGTATCACGGGGACTTAAACCGGTGATGGTATGAGTAGTGCCCATAGCGCCGGAAGAAGGCATTGTCCAGTTGAAGCCATCGCGTGATACGCGATAACCGGAGGTGTTAGGAATGGCCTGCCAGCTAAACCGGATAACATTTACACCTGCCGAGTCTACGGTTAACACCGGATTGGTAAGTGTTCTGCATATAGTGAATTCAAATGCGCCGATATCGGGAGCTGTTGTGCTTCTTGTTGCATCCCAGATGTCTTTGGTGATGCCAACGTTGGTCCCTCTGTTCTCAAACGGGATCTTGGTAGGTGTTAGGTCACCATTGGGCATATCATGATATACAGGATCAACTGAAATGGAAGCAGAATCTTTGCGGGTAGCCAGCCAGTTGGTTAAAGACAGGTATTCTATACCGCCCATATAACCCACATTATTCCTGGTACCGGAAGCAGCATTCATGTAGTAGTTGTTGTTATTGGCCACCAGTCCGCTATCGTTGGTAGACAGGTATATACAATATTTAGGGGCTGTTCCGCCGCGTCTTACTACAAAGTTGTTGTTCTTTACCTCAATACCTGTGGTCCCGGTTCCGAACAGCGCAAAACCTCGGGTGGTAATTAACGCGGTTGATGCAGTATCATCTAACGAAACCGTATTGTGATAGAATTTTATGTAATTGGAGCTGATGGCATATAACCCCTGTTGAATACCATTACCCCTGAAGTAATACAGCGCATTATTGCTAACCATATGCGGTTTGGCGGCTGTGGTTACCACCCTTTCAAATCGTATACCATCGATCGAAACAACAGAAGTTTTATTTCCTTCCAATAAATTATGGATCCTGTTCCTTGTTATGGAGAGGCCGTAGTTTACTCTGTATATAAAAATACTCTGGAAGGGGTTGATGGTAAATATGGAACGGTTGACATGTTTGATCTCATTGCTGTCTACAACCAAATTCTCGGTTCCGGCTATATAAAGACCAAAGTTACAGTTATCGATCAGGGTATTTTTCCTGATAATATTCCCCACTGAATAAGAAGTTAATCCATCAACATCTGATTTAGATACACAAGTAATGCCAACATATGCGCCATTCACGGTATTTCTTTCGATCAGGTTGCTATCGCAAAAACTGTTCGTGATCTCTAATTTTGGATTTATATTGTCACCATTCATTACAATACCTGCATAGTAAGGGCTGGTAGATATTTTGTTCACATTTACCGTACAGCGTCTTATGGTGTTGTGATCGGCATTGTTCATTAACTGGATACCGAAACCAAACCCTTCCAGGGAGCCCAACACATCCACATTCAGGCTATCAAAGGTTATATAGTCGGTACCATCTAATTTTATTACTGCGCTTTGTGCATCGTTCGTTGGTTCATAGGCAATAGTAGCGCCGTTACCATTAAACGTAACTGTTCTGGTAGCGGAAGTATTTACTGCCGGAATGATCAACTGTTCGTTATAAGGACCATTATTACTTGATACATTGAATACGATAGGGCCATTTACACCGCATTGCAATGCCCGTGCCGCATCGCTGAAAGAGTTGAAGTTGATACCGCCGGTAGGCAATGCAGAGTTGATGGTATAGGTACCGCCGTTGAGTGCAGATGTCACTAACACCCTGATCGGATTAGAATATTGCGTAGTGGCGCCGCAGGTAACAGCAACCCGATAGTATAAAGTGGTAGTAGGCGACCCTTCATAAAGCGGGAATGCGAGCGCGCCGGTAAGATTGGTAAAAGTGCCCGTTGCAGTGGTAGATGTTTGCCAGGTATAGGTTTGTCCCCCGCCTGCAGAGTTACCCGATACTCCCAAAGTTATCTTCGGACCTATACACATAATTGAATCAGGCGCTACAAAGGTAGTACCGGCTGTAACAGGCGTAGAGCATGCTGCTGATGTAAACTCATAGCAACCCGGATCGGGGTTGGTAGTATTGCGGGCTGCGCTGGTAATATCGGTAGTGATACTTGCAAAAAGTGCCATGTTATCTATAGGCTGTGCAGTTGGCCTGAAATCTGACCCGGCCAAATTGGTATATAACGGATTTATATCGGTTGAAAAATGATCCAGGTCGGTATCTGCCCGCCATTGAGCTATTGTAGGTATATCGTTACCTACATAATATCCAAAATCACATATAAAAGAAATCCCTGTTTGTACATAAATATCATTATGGTCACTAGTAAATCGTGGGGGGGCCGCCAATACGTAGATGCCATAATTCCAATTAGTGGATGGCCTCGTAATTGTTACAATATTATTCTTTACGTCGATATCGGTTACATTTTCGAAATAAAACCCATAAGTTTCAGTGCCGGGCAGTATTTGATCATCGAGTGATATTGTATTATGGTAGATATTAAAATAAGAACTCAACCCGTTGCGTGCGGCAATCCCAAACTGCAACTCGTTGTTTTGTATATTATAAATAAGGTTATTGGCAATGGTGCTTTCTCTGCCGGCAACACCCTGGGAATTGAGCAAAATACCAGTCACGTCATTGCCGCCCATAAAATCAGGCACTGCAAGATCATGGATACGGTTGTTGGTTACGGAAAGACTTTGATTTAAACCACCAATATAGATCCCGGATGAGATATATAAATTCGGTCCTCCTGATATATCATTTCCATTTATCTGGGTGCCGCTGTTATAAGAAAACTGCATTCCGTAAAATGCGAAATTTGAAATGGTGTTGTTTAGGATCCTATTCCCGTTTATATATATGGGCGGATTACCGGTAACCGGTATCGATGAGAGGGTTATTCCTACGCTGCCACCCGAAATGGTATTCCCCTGGATCAGGTTATCATCACAATTACTATATCCCGGCAACACTGAATTTTCATTATTCCCATTGATCACAATGCCTTCATTGGCTTCGAAATCGAACATGTTATAACCATTATTGATCTGGCAGTTCCTGATCGTATTATTGTCTGCATCATTTAATAAATGGAAACCATAACCATATTCACCGAAATTAACACCCTGCGGCACAACCACGAGATTATCAAAAGTTACATAATCGGCACTGTTCAGTTTTATACCAGCACGTTGGGTGCTGTTGGTAGACATGAACGTAAGGGTTACGCCATTACAGTTAAATAAAATAGTATTGGTAGCTGAAGCACCTGTAATGTTATTAATTATCACCTGCTCGTTGTAAGGGCCGCTGCCTGATTGCACATTGAATATAACCGCGCCATTAACGCCACCCGACAAAGAAGCAACGGCGTCTGTAAATGAATTGAAATTAGAACCGCCGGTAGCTACGGCAGAGTTGATGGTAAATGTACCGGACACCTGTGCATGGGCTTTAAGAAAGAAAGAAAAACCTAAACATAGGGTAAAGAGAAAATGTTTATTAAATACGTGCCCGCGTAAAATTTTTCGCATAGCCGATGATTGGATTTTAAATTTCTATAGGATAATAGATCTTCTTTTTCTGATTATGTTTAAAAACTTAAAAACCAATTATCAGTACTTGTATTGATCATTGGTTAATGGTACCCATTTAACAGCATAACCCATGTAAGAATGGATCATTCATACAAGGGCTCTACAGGGTTCATGGGTGCAAATGGCACGTTTAAATACTTAATGCTTTCCCGGAAATATAGTAATAGCACTATCAATTCTTTAGTACTTATTCGATACCTGGTTAAAATCACCGATAACGTTTCGGGAAAAGGCATTTGGTATCTTTACGTCTTACAACTTCTAAGAACGCTTTTTAGGCACCTGCAATTGTGTGCACCCCTATCTGTTAATGAAAAAATAATTCACATTTCCTAAATCGAACTGCGTGAAAGTAAATATCTTATGAGGTTTAAAATGGAAGGAAAATTTGTAAAACCCACCTCTAATATGTTTCAAATAATAAGTGTTAAGTATTAAATAGTAGGTCCTATGTTCTTGAATCTGTCTTGTACAACCTAATAATTTATTAACTAATTCCTGGCCCCGAAAAGCTGGCTCCAGTAATTACCATCGCGGCCCACGCCCATTTCTTTTACATTGCTGCTCATGATGTTCTTACAGTGGCCTTCGCTTTTCAGCCAGTCAGTCATGACCGCTTGCTCGGAAGTATATTCTTTGGCAATGTTCTCACCATAAGCTATCCAGTTGTAACCAACGCGGGTTAAACGGGTGCCGGGAGATGAACCGTCGAGACCGGTATGGCTGAAGTAATTATTCTTATTCATATCCGCACTATGCAGCAGGGCGGCTTTTTCAAGCAGGTTATTCCAGGTTACGGGTGCAACAGCCGGCATGGCGGTTGAACCACAGGTGCAACCTGTTTTGCGTACATTATTTACCAGTGCTAACAGGGTTGATTCGTTCACTGAACTGTCAGTAGCAGTAGTATCACCATTGCCACCAGGTTTCGGCTGTTCGGTAACGGTATCTTCTTTTCGACAGGAATATAATACCACACCTAATAATAATGCGTACAGGGAGAATCTCATCGTTTTCATAGTAAAGATTTCAATTCCCCTTAAACAACAACCGTTCCACTCTTACAGATAGCCGGCCATTTCCTGCTGGTATTCTTTAGCTATTAGCATTGCTTTAACAGCAAAATCTTCCTGGTCTGATGCATAAATAACGGCCCGGCTGGCGTTTACCAACAAACCCACCTCTTTATTCATGGCTTTTTCTGAAATATCTTTTAAACTGCCGCCCTGCGCCCCTACCCCGGGAACCAGGTAGAAATGATTTGGCGTAATGGCGCGAATATTGGTAAATTCTGAAGCCTGCGTTGCTCCCACCACAAACATCAATTGATCGGCTGTGCCCCATTGCGCAGCCGTACGCAATACTTTTTCATACAACAACTCATCCCCTGCCTTTTGCAACTCAAAATCACGGGCGCCTGTATTGGAAGTTAATCCCAATACGATCGTCCATTTGTCTTTATATTCCAGGAAAGGCAACACACTGTCGGCGCCCATATAGGGGGCTACCGTAATAGCGTCGAACTGCAGGGTTTCGAAAAACGCTTTGGCGTATTGTGAAGAAGTATTACCAATATCGCCCCGTTTGGCATCGGCAATTTTAAAATGGGTGGCTGGAATATACGCTGCTGTTTTTTCCATGGCTTCCCAGCCCGGTATGCCCAATGCTTCATAAAAAGCAGTATTGATCTTGTAACCTACACAATAATCTTTGGTAGCATCAATGATCTGCTTGTTGAATTCAAAAACCGGATCGGTTTTAGACAGTAAATGCTTGGGGATCCTGGTAAGGTCCGTATCAAGTCCTACGATGAGGTATGATTGCCTGGTGCGTATTTGTTCAACGAGTTGCTGCCGTGTCATGCGTGTTGGAGTTGTAAAATTTGCCGCAAGATATTAGTGAATTGCCATACTTCCTCAAAAGTATTGTATAAAGGTACCGGCGCCAGCCTGATCACATTGGGTTCACGCCAATCGACGATTATGCCGGCCCGGGCCAGCTCTTCAAACACCTGTTTACCCTGTTGTAACATCAACATAGATACCTGGCATCCCCTTTCGGCTTCTTCGCGGGGAGTAATAAATTCGATCACCGGTTCCAATTGCTGGCTGTTCAGCTCATCGAGCAGGAACCAGAGCCAACTGTTCAATAATTTCCGCTTCTTCTGTAATCTGTCAATCCCTGCTTCCATGAACAGGTCCAGCGCCGCTTTATGTGCGGCATACAACAATGGTGAAGGCGTACTTAGCTGCCAGCCTTCTGCCGACCGGGTTGGATTAAATCCTTTCTGCATCAAAAAACGGGTGGCTTTATCGTACCCCCACCAACCGGCAAAACGAGGCAATGTTGCATCGTTGTGGTAACGTTCATGAATATAGGCGCCACCAATACCACCAGGGCCCGAATTCATGTATTTGTAACTGCACCATGCCGCAAAATCAACGTTCCAATCGTGCAATTGCAAAGGAATATTACCGGCAGCATGCGCAAGATCGAATCCTACTTTGGCTCCTACCGCTTGTGCTGCTTTGGTAATGGCCGCCATATCGAACAACTGACCGGTATAATAATTCAATCCACCCCACAACACCAGGGCCAGCTCGTCTTTGTGTTGTTGTATTGCCTGCAGAATGTCTTCGTGACGAATGGTGTGCTCACCTTTACGCGGTGCTACCTCTATGATCACTTCATTGGGATCGAAACCGCAATATTTCACGTGCGTTTCCAGCATGTACTGGTCGCTGGGAAATGCCTTGGCCTCACAAATAATCTTGTTGCGTTTTTGATGGGGTTGATAAAAAGACACCAGCAGCAGATGCAGGTTCACCGTTAGTTGGTTCATCACCACTACTTCATGTGGCAATGCGCCTACTATTTGTGAAAGCGGCTGAATGAGCTGATCGTGGTATTGTAACCAGGGCTGTTCGCCCATGAAAAAACCTTCCACGCCGTAGTTGGCCCATTTGTTCAATACCTGTTGCAGGTAGGCTGAAGTTCGTACCGGTTGCAAGCCCAGGGAGTTACCCAAAAAATAAATTTGTTGCCGGCCGTCTATTACAGGCATTATAAACTGGTGCCTGAACGAATGCAGTTCGTCTTCCTGATCGAGCTGGCAGGCAAATGAATGTGAGTTTTCAAATATCATGTAGTTTTTGTTATCGTGAAATAACTGTAAGCAATAAGCTGTAAGCAGAAAGCAAGTACAGAATACAGCTTTTTTCTCTTTGCCTCTTTCCCTCGTTGCCTTAATACAGCTGCAAGCTACAAGCTGCAAGCAAGCCATTTCCTCGTTGTCTTTATGCCTTTATGCCTTTTTGCCTTTAAGCCTTTTTACCTTTTTCTTCCCTTTCTCATTTCTATAAAGCCCCCGTTTTCCCGCCATCGACCGCAATGCTTACTCCGTTTACGTACGAGGCGGCAGGTGATGCCAGGAATGCTGCGACTGCCGCCAGCTCTGCGGCTTCGCCAAATCGTTTCATGGGAATCTCCTGTTTCATTTCCTGTTCAATAACTTCGGTTGATACGCCGCGTTTCTGCGCGTTGTTCTGGATCAAACTTTCCAATCGCTGGGTTTTGGTAAGGCCGGGTAAAATATTGTTGACCGTTATATTGAATTGCCCTACTTCATTAGCCAGGATCTTCGACCACATAGCTACCGCACCCCGCACGGTACCCGATACCGCCAGGTTGGTGATGGGGATGCGAATAGAGGTAGAAATAACATTGATGATGCGCCCGTAACCTGCTTCCTTCATGGACGGAATAACGGCCTGGGCCAGAAGCTGATTAACGATCAGGTGTTGATTGAAGGCAGTTAAAAATGCTTCTTCTGTTGCATCCAGCACAGAGCCCGGCGGCGGCCCACCCGTGTTATTGATCAAAATATGCACGGGGTTTTGTTGTATGTGTTGGGCAATTACCTGCTTTACCTGTTCAGGCTTACTAAAGTTGGCCACCAGGTAGCTGTGCTGCTGCCGTAGTGCGATATCCAGTTTTTTGATAGCTGCCTGCAATGCTGCTGAGTTCCTGGCCAGTAAGGTACAGTTAGCACCCATTAACGCCAATTCTTCGGCAATGGCCAATCCAATACCCTGGGTGCTTCCGCAGATCACGGCGTTTCTTCCTTCGAGAGACAAGTTCATATCGGTAAGTTTCTTTGTTCTTTCCTACTTCTACATTCAACATTCAGCATTCAATATTCAACATTCAATATTCTGCATTCCCCTTCTTCATTCTTAATTCCTCATTCCTCATTTCTCATTTCAACAGATCCGGGTAATCAGTAATGATCCCATCAACACCCAAAGCCTTCAATTTATCTATTCCCGCTTTATCATTTACCGTCCAGGGAATCACCTTTATCAGCCGCTCATGGCATTTTTCTACCAGTTCTTTGGTGACCAGGCTGTATGCCGGACTATAGATCGTAGGCATAAAACCCAGTGCTTTCAGGTGTTCTTCCAATGGTCGTTTATCATAATCTTCAATTAAGGCAGCCGTTTTTATTATGGGATACTTTTTATGTAACGCCTGCAGCGTACGAAAATCGAACGACTGAATAATAACCCGGTTGCTGATCCTGGCCCCATTGACCACCTTCATGAGGGTATTCACAAACTCTTCCGGCGCAGGGTGATAATTGTTATCGGTAGCCGGTTGGCATTTGGTTTCTATATTATAAAAAACAGAACGGCCACCATTTAATTTGTGATAGGCTTCCACATTATCGATCACTTCGCGCAGCAATGGCTTGGTAGCTTTTAGCCGCCGCTGGTTAGGAAAACGCGGATGCGGCTTCAATCCCACATCATAAGCTTGCGTTTGCGCATAGGTCATGTGGTAAATATTCAGCTTGCGCTCATCCTGTTCAGTTATATATTTTCCATCGGGACCGGTAGTGATCTCATGGTTAAAAAAGGGTTCATGAGATAAGATCACCTGTTTGTCTTTGGTGATCACCGCATCCATTTCAAGTGTGGTAACGCCCAGTTCCAGCGCCTTCATCATGGCCGGAATGGTATTTTCGGGCATTAGTCCCCGGCAGCCGCGATGGCCTTCTATATCAAATGCTGGCAACAATGGATCTGAAACTTTTTTTGATGCATGACACGCGAAAATTAATGCAACGAGTAATAGCAGTTCTGTTACTTCCCTAAATTTAATCATATAAGATTTTTACAGAATTGATCCAGGGATATTGGAGAAACAGTTCTAATGTTGATGCTTTGCTCTGGTGTAAATAACCTTTTGTTGCTTTAACAATCATTAGTTGCCAGTTACCAGTTGCCGGATACCGGTAACCGGGATCTGGCAACTGGTAACTACTCAATCACTTCCGCAACTTTGGCGGCATTCATATCGGCATTGCGCATGGCAATACTACGGGTGGCATTGGCGGAAAATTCTTCAAATGCTTTACGCGAGATCATATCATCACTCATCATAATAGGAACTCCCATATCACCGCCTTCGCGGATGCTTTGCACTAAAGGAATTTGTCCGAGGAATGGAAGATCGTATTCTTCGGCCAGGCGTTTGCCGCCTTCCTTGCCAAAGATATAATACTTATTATCAGGCAATTCGGCAGGAGTGAAATAACTCATGTTTTCAACAAGACCTATGATCGGTACTTTAATCTGTGCCTGACTAAACATACCGATGGCTTTTTTAGCATCGGCCAGGGCCACGTCTTGCGGTGTTGTAACAATGACGGCGCCTGTCACAGGAACAGTTTGCACCAGGGTTAAATGAATATCGCCGGTTCCGGGGGGCATATCGATCACCAGGTAATCCAGTTCATCCCACAACACATCGGTTACAAACTGGCGAATAGCGCTGCTGGCCATAGGACCGCGCCAGATCACCGCATTTTTTTCATCAACCAGTAACCCGATGCTCATCAGTTTTATTCCGAACCGTTCCAGCGGAACGATCATACCTTTCTCCCCACTGCCCATACTTTTCATCATGGGCCTTTCACCACGTACGCCAAACATAATAGGAACACTGGGACCATAAATATCTGCATCCATCAACCCTACTTTTGCACCACCCTGGGCCAAAGCGAGTGCCAGATTGGCGGACACCGTACTCTTTCCCACCCCACCTTTACCGCTTATTACAGCAATAATATTTTTTACTTTCGGCAAAACAGCCCCGGTGTCTTTACGATTGGTACTCGTATTAGCAGTGAAATTGACAGTTACAACAGCCTCTTTATTAACCAGTAATTTCACTGCATTCTCACAAGCCCTTCCTATCATATCTTTCATTGGACAAGCGGGTGTAGTAAGTACCACGGTGAAAGACACCGTATTACCGCTAATCACAATATCTTTTACCATATTCAACGTAACTATATCCTTACCCAAATCAGGTTCCTGAACATTCCTCAATGCATCTAAGACTTTCTCAGGGGTCATTCATCTAAGAGTTTTGTTAAAAAGAATTATTTGCCCACAAAATTAACCATTGACAGGAGTATTTTGTTGAAGTATTTTAGGCAATATGTATATATTTGACGGGCATGAAAAGACGTTTACTTTTTCTGGTTTTTCTGGCGATTGCCATCCCCTTTGCCGCTAATGCTCAATTTGAGAAACTGAAAGATTCCGTAATTGAGTTTTATGGTATTGTGATGACCGCCGACAGTTTGAAAGCCATTCCCTCCGTTACTATCATGATCAAAGGCCAGAACCGGGGTACCATGACGAATGAACAGGGGGTTTTCAGCATAGTAGTGATGAAAGGCGATGTAGTTGAGTTTACGTCTATCGGCTACAAACCCAAACTGGCCACCATTCCCCGCGACCTGGAAGGCAACCATTATAGTTTACTGCAATTGTTGGTTACAGACACAGTTTACCTGCCCGCGACCATCATCAGGCCCCGCCCCACCAAAGAACAGTTTGAGCGCGATTTTGTGAATACATCCATTCCCGACGATGATATAGAAATAGCCCGTAAGAATACCGATGAATCGAAACGCCGCGTACTGGCCCGCACTTTA
Source organism: Niastella caeni (assembly GCF_004834005.1). Lineage (GTDB taxonomy): Bacteria > Bacteroidota > Bacteroidia > Chitinophagales > Chitinophagaceae > Niastella > Niastella caeni. Next base: position 130,134 of record NZ_STFF01000002.1, on the reverse strand, counting down.
CCCCGTGACGGTACAGAAAACTCCAATATAATGTTGCGGAATAATGCACAACGGTATTATTACAACGGGCAGGCGCCACCACAAAACATCTTCAACCCCGCAGCCTGGGCAGAATTTATTAAAGCCTGGAAAAGAGGCGACTTTAAGAATCAGAATTAGATAATGTGCTAATGGCTGGTTCAGCCAGACTATTGTAATGGCAAACCTCACGTATAGCCAGCAGGTACGTATTAGCATTAGCATTAACCCTATAGCTACAACTTGGGCCCACGAGTAGACAAACATTTGTTAGTTTTCATTTTAGTATATTATCTTAGCACCGCTTTTATTAGGCCGGAACATGACGCATTCGCTAAATTTCGAAGAACCTGAATTTAGCGAACTATCATTATCACATTATCGAATTATCACATTATGAATATCTCTGTTATTGGCGCTGGTACCATGGGCAATGGCATTGCGCATGTGTTTGCTCAGAATGGATTTACCGTAAACCTTATTGACGTGAATGCCGGTCAATTGGAAAAAGCCATTCAAACCATTCAAAAAAACTTCGACCGCCAGATTGCCAAAGGCAGTGCCACAGAGGAACAGAAAAAAAACGCGCTCGACCATCTTACCACGTTCACCGATATGGCCCAGGGTGTTAAAGATGCCGAATTGATAGTAGAAGCGGCTACAGAGAACATCGATCTAAAGCTTAATATCTTCAAACAACTCGATAGCCTGGCACCTGCTCATGCGGTGCTGGCAACCAATACTTCTTCTATTTCCATCACCCGTATCGCCGCCGTTACCAAACGCGCCAGCCAGGTGATCGGCATGCATTTCATGAACCCGGTACCAGTTATGAAATTGGTGGAGATCATTAACGGATATGCCACTTCGCAAACCGTTACCGATACCATTGTTGCGTTGAGCAAACAACTGGGCAAAGTGCCTTGTGTGGTGAATGATTATCCTGGTTTTATTGCCAACCGCATTTTAATGCCGATGATCAATGAAGCGGTGTACAGCCTGTACGAAGGCATTGCCGGAGTGAATGAAATTGATACCATCATGAAGCTGGGTATGGCGCACCCCATGGGCCCATTGCAGTTAGCCGATTTTATTGGGCTTGATACCTGTCATGCTATTTTAAATGTACTGTTCGAAGGTTTCGGTAATCCCAAATATGCGCCTTGTCCCCTGCTCACGAACATGGTTACTGCCGGTTATCTGGGAGTAAAAACAGGAGAAGGATTTTATAAGTACTCAAAAGACAGTAAAGATTTGATTGTGAGTGAGAGATTCAGGTAGTTACCAGTTATCAGTTACCGGGTACCAGTTACCAGGACTTGAATTTCGATCATTCTTCAAATAGTCGAGATCTCCGAACTTTTTGCCCGGTGACCGGGAACCGGCAACAACATTACTCACCATCCAAACTCCTTCTGCCATTTTTCCGGCAGCGGCAAGTTGGGTATGGTATACGCCGGTACCTTCTCGCCATCGCAATAAATAAAATGTTCAAGATGCCACCTGGCCGTATCCTTTTCATTCCATTGGTTCGAATTGTACTCTTCCTGAATTTGCAATTTCCCATCCTGCCAGCTATACTTTCCATATATGCCTTTGCAATGCTGGCCCAGGTAAATTGACTTTTCATCTACGGAAAGTCCAAAATCAAAAAACGCTCTTATCTCGGGTAAATGCTGCAGATTGTCTAATTCGCTATTGTATAGATAAATATCCCTGCAGCCGGGCGCAGAACAATCACAGGTACCTGCAGAATAATTCCATATTATTGACACATCTTTAAAGCCATCGAAATTTACATCACTGAATTGAACGGCACTGTCCTTTATTATCCCAAACCCATTCATTACTTGTCGCAGCTTCCAGGTATCGTCTTTAAGGAAAAAGAAAAACAGGTTTTTATTTTCAAAACCTACTACAGCGTGTTGCTTCTGATCTGAACAAATATTGCCCTTGTAGAATTGTATACGGGTGGTATCGCCGTCAAACACGGCCAATGTGTAAAACCGGTCTTCATTTTTATTACTCTCCAACTTTCTGATACAATAGTCCCTGAAAAAAGACATCTGTTCGGCGCTATCCATAGCCTTATCTACCAGCACCTCATAAGGAACGGTATGCACCGATAAGGTGTCTTTAGATTTATTCTTACCCCATGGACTGTTTCCCGATTTACAGGCTGTGAGTAAGGTTACGAGCAGGATTATTGATGTAATAAGCCATTTCATACGCTATCAGACCTCAATTAGAGAACGATACTACAAACTTTTCTTCATTATTTCTACATCTCTCATCTCTTTAAACTTATACAGCGCCTCATCGAGCCTTCCTTTAGGAATACCAATGAGGATGCGGCAGAATAAGTTCAATTCCTTTTCCAGCACCTGACAGTTCAATTGTTTTACCTGCATCATCACTTCGTTCATTTGCGTATAATCGAACTGGAGGGTATAGGCTACTTCAATCGGTTTTTGAATGATCGGGGTAATCTGCAGCGCCAGTGACGCGGCCGATTTGTAGGCATTGATCAGTCCGGGTACGCCCAGCAAGGTGCCGCCAAAATAGCGAACTACCACTACCAAAACGTTCGTAAGCCGTTTACTATCAATCTGTCCCAAAATTGGTTTGCCTGCAGTGCCGGAAGGTTCGCCATCATCGCTAACGCGGTAGGTATTATTATCAAGCCCAATACGATACGCAAAACAATGATGTGTAGCCTTCGGATGTTCTTTCTTAATGGCTTCCAGGTTCTTTTTAAAATCGTCAATCGATTGAACCGGGAAGGTATAGGCAATAAATTTACTGCCACGGTCTTTATATTCTGCGGTTGTGGTTCTATCGATCGTATAAAAAAATTCGGGGTCAGTCATAATTAATAAATTGTTTCATGGTTTGATTGTTCGATGGTTAATGCCCGGAAATCGGGATTCCCGATTTTGTTCGGACTGTCCTTCATAAAAACCAACCATCAGGCCATAAATCAATCAGGCAATCTAATTACCCATAGGCTATTAAAGCAATCGCTCCCAGTGATAATGCAATACCCAACCAGTTGGTAGCCGACAATTTTTCTTTAAAAACTAACCAGGCTACCATTGCCGTAAATAATACAATTCCCATATTGTTGATGGGAATAATGGCCGAACTGTTACCTGCGTATCCTTTTAATGCACCCAGCAAACACCAGATGGAAAAATAATTCGGCACGCCAATGCCTATGCCGGCCAACACCGCTTTACCGGAAAATTTTTGCCGGCCGGTGATGAACAGGAATAATAAGATGATCAGCCCTACAGTAGCCGCCACGCAAAAAGCCGTGATCAGGTAGGCATCCTGGTTACCAGGATTTATAAAAGCCTGTTCAACATATTTGATCATGGTATCGAGCAAGCCACTGCCTATGAACAACAGCAAAGGCATTGCCCACAATAACCTCGAAACCTTTTTACCTTTTTGCTCGTTGCTGCCCGGCCTTGTGGTGAACCATACTGCCACCAATGCCAGGGCAACACCGGCAATCTTCAAAGCCGTGGCATCTTCATTATACAGGTAAATAGAAAACACAAACGGTATAACCAGTGATAACTTGTAAGCAACCGTTGCTACGGCCACCCCGATCTTTTGCACGGTATAAGCGGCCAGGTTAAACAACGCAATAAAACAGGCGCCCATTACCAATGCCCAGCCAAACCAGGGCTGCTTCAACAACGAACTATTTATAGGGAAACTGCCGTTCACTATACTGCCGGTGATCACACAAACGGTGTAATTGTATACAATGGCCTGCAGGTTATTGATACCAAACCGCTCAATGATCTTAAACGAAATGGAAAGCCAGGCAGTGAGTATAATACTGGCGATCAGGAATAATAAACTGCTCAATGTACCAGGGTTTGCGGGTTCACAAAATAATGGAGGGTATCTGAAAACAATGTTTCCTGTTGTTGCAACTGGCCGGTAAGCATACGCGGAGCGGGCAAACCATGCCCTACCACCTGTTCATTATTGGTGATCACGCGCATTTCATCCCACAACCCTTCATCAATAAACGATTGCAGCAGTTGCGCGCCACCTTCTACCAACACACTTTGAATTTTTAACTGATACAAAGCATTCAGAATTTGATGAACAGGATTTACATCATGTGTAACCTGGTAATACAACAGGTTTTCCTGCTCCTCATGTTTCAGGCTGTTAAATACAATGGTTCGAACCTTTTTATTAAACAACTGAAGCGAGGAGGGTAACCGCAGGTTCATATCCACTACCAGCCGCACCGGACCAGGACCATTCCACAAGCGGTTTGTTAACGCCGGATCATCGAAAAGCGCCGTATTGGTGCCCACCAAAATAGCCGCTTCTTCACTACGCCATTTATGCACCAGCCGGTTGGTAAATTCATTGCTGATCAGCAGGCGTTCGCCACCAGGATCACCAGCCATTTTCCCATTGGCCGTTTGCGCCCATTTTAAGATAATATACGGGCGATGGTGTTTATGAAAAGTAATAAAACGTTTGTTCAGGGATCTGCACTCCTGCTGCAGCACGCCTATGGTAACCTGTACACCGGCAGTTTGCAATTTTTCTACGCCCTTGCCATCTACCTGTTTAAAAGGGTCGCGGCAACCGATTACCACCTGCGGGACCTTTTTTTCAATGATGAGATCGGCGCAGGGGGGCGTTTTGCCAAAATGAGCGCAGGGCTCCAGCGACACATACATAACAGATTGGGAGATCAAATGCCGGTCAGCTTCTGATACCGAATTAAGGCAATGCACTTCGGCATGCGGACCGCCATAGGCCTGGTGATACCCCTCCCCTATGATGCGGTTTTCATGCACCAGCACCGCGCCTACCATAGGGTTGGGCGCCACGTAACCGGCCCCGGCCGTTGCGAGCTGGATACAGCGTTGCATGTATGTTTCGTGAATAGTCAATGGACAATATGCAATTGGCAATGGGCAAAGAAGGCATATTGCACATTTAATTTGTCAATTGCTTATTGTCTATTGCCAATTGGTTAATAAAGCCGCAAATATAGTCGATTTGCGCGGGATGGCGAGCCGCCATTACATGGTAGTACGGCCTTTGTGTACCAGGTTCAAATTCAATTTATTTAACCATCTTTGCCGCTATGACGCTACAAGAGGCGCAGCAACAATTGCAGACAAGCCTGCATGAACTGTACGATAACCGCGAGGCCGCCAACATTGCAGACTGGGTTATGGAACATGTTACCGGCATGCGAAAGATCGACCGCATCATGCATAAACAGTCGCTTTTGTCGCCCGACCGCATTGCCCAATTGAAACAATACACGCAGGAATTACTGACGAATAAACCCGTGCAATATGTGTTGCACGAAGCCTGGTTTTGCGGAATGCCGTTTTATGTGGATGAGAGTGTATTGATACCACGCCCTGAGACAGAAGAATTGGTGGAGTGGGTGGTGGCGGAAGTCGGCAATCGGTCCCGCACAAAAGCGGGAGCAATCGGCAATAAAGACTCTTCATACCTCGTACCTCCTACTTCTTACCTCAGCATTTTAGACATAGGCACAGGAAGCGGGTGTATCCCCATCGCCCTTAAAAAGAAATTGCCGGAAGCAACGATCTATGCCTGCGATGTAAGCGAACAGGCGCTGGCGGTAGCTGCTAAAAATGCAGCAGCCCAGCAAACCCCCATTCAATTTTTACCCGTTGACTTTTTAGATGCAGCTGCCTGGTCCAAGCTGCCGGCAGTTGGCATCATCGTGAGCAATCCGCCTTATATTCCACAGCACAATAAAAACAGCATGTTGCAGAATGTGCTGGCATATGAACCACACCTGGCTTTGTTTGTACCTAATGAAGATCCTCTTTTATTTTACGATGCCATTGCCCGCTTCGCGCAACAAAAATTATTACCCGGCGGATCCATCTTTGCAGAGATTCATGAAGATCTTGGCGAACAAACCAAAACACTATTTGAATCGAAAGGGTTTAAAGCAGAAGTGAAGAAAGATTTTCAGGGGAAGGAAAGAATGGTGAAGGCGGAAATAAAGAACGGAAATGATATTTTGTAATCATTACACTAACGGATAATTGAAATTAATATTTCCTTTTCTTTAGCGTTTTTAGATAAAGGTGTAAAAAGAACCGGCCAGCAGAAATCCTGCTGGCCGGCAATAACTTACGAACTCAATAACTTACGAACTTATTTCAACTTCGTATCTACCAACAACGTTGACCTTGCACCAAGGTCTCTCGCAACCCGCATTACCGCCACCACATTTTCGAGCGGAACGGTTTTATCGGCATTGATGGCTATCGTTGCCTGGGTTGAATCTTTCTGCACGTACGGCTGTATAAACGCCGTCATTTCTTCAATAGTAACCTGCTTACCGTTAATAATGTACTCTCCGGTAGGTTTAATATTTACGATAACCGTTTGCTTGGCTTTGGTATCGCTTTTGGCCTTTGGCTGTGATAACTTGATCACATTCGGATTGGCCAGTGTAGATACAATGAGGAAGAAGAACAACAGGATGAACAAAATATCGTTCAACGCGCCTGCGTGTAACTCCTGGTGCCCTTTCAATCTTCTTCGTAGATCCATTTTATTCGTTTAAAGTATAAAGTATAAGGTTTAAGGTAATCTGAAATTCGAAGGACAACCATAAACCATAAACTATCTTGTCGGTTCCTGCAAAATATCAATAAACTCCGCACTGGCAGCTTCCATTCGGTTCACGGTCTTATCGATCTGTGCATTCAGGAAATTATAACCTACATATGCCAGCAAACCAATGATCAATCCCGATGCCGAGGTGATCATTTTCGTGTAAATACCACCTGCTATCTGGGCCGGTGTAAATTCACCTGAAGCATTGATATTATAGAACAATTGCAACATACCGAAGATGGTCCCTAAGAACCCGAACATAGGCGCAATACCATATACCAATGATAAAACCGACAGATTGCGCTCCATTTTATACACTTCGAGTTTGCCTACATTTTCCATGCTTTTCTCAATGGCTTCAATGGGCTTACCAATCCGTTGCAATCCCTTATCGATAATCCGGGCCACGGGGTTGGGTGTATTTTTAGCCATTGACCGGGCTGCAGATACATTCCCACTAAAAATGTTATCCCGTATTATGTACATAAAGTTGGGGTCAATGTTACTGGCCTTGCGAATGGCAATAAGCCGTTCAAAAAAGAAAAATAAAGCCAGTACAAACAACAATCCCAATGGTATCATGAGCGGACCGCCATTAGCCAATAGTTCCATTACATTCATAGTGTGAACGCCCTGGGCGGCAGCAGTGGCTGCGGCTTGTGTGGTGTCGGCGGCGGTTGTGGTTGCAGGATTGGTAACTTGTAAAAAAAACCAATTCATCCAGGTATTGTTTTAATGGTGTAAATGTAGGCAAATGTGTGCCTAAAACGAATCGAACGATTTAATATTTCTTAAAAGTTTGGTAAGATTTAGATTGTTGATTATTGAATTGTTGAATTGTTAAAATTGTATGATGGTTGCCTTTCTGCATTGCACGATGCCCGATAATGCGCGTAAGTACCCGCAAATTAAAAATAACCATCAAGCCATCAGCAATCAAACAATCAATTCTTGTTCTGCCCAGAATTCCCTTTCATCTGCATCATAGCCATGATCTGTTGCATGTTCCGCTGCATGCTTTCACTGCTGCCATCCAGGAAAATGATATTGCCTTTTCCTACTTCGGCAAAGTTCTTAATGGCTTCCGTCCACATGCTGAACAGGATCACGTTTGTATCGAGGTTGGCCTGTTTCATTTGCTCAGCAGCCTGGCTCATACCGCGGGCAACTTCTTCCCTGAACAACGCTACCCCCTGACCGCGCAACTGAGCAGCAGTACGTTCAGCCTCAGCCGCAATTTTAATGGCATTTCCTTCTGCTTCGGCCGATTTTGTTTTAGTGATCAGCAATGCCTGTCCTTCATTTTCGGCTGCTGCTTTCAGGTTATTACTGGCCACTACTTTGCTCATGCTATCCATAATGGCTTTATCGAATGTAATATCGTTGATCTGCAGATCGAGAAGGTGATAGCCCCACGTTTCCAACAAAACGTCGATCTGCTCTTTTACGTATTCTACAATTTCTTTACGTAAGGCCAATATCTCAGCCTGGCGTTTGGTGGCCACAAAGGAGCGAATGGTTCCCTCAATAGTACGGGTGAGCGCTTGCATGAGGTCGCGCTCGCTCAGGAATTTAAACGCTACTTTTTTAATGGTCTCTTCATCGGCATTTTGCACCGCGTACAACAACATGCTTTTAAAATACACATTGGCCTGGTCTGCGGTTACCGCCTGGAACTCCATTTCAACCGAGCGATTTTGAATACTTACCTTACGGCTGATCTGTTCCAGAAAGGGTACTAAAAAATTCAGACCAGGGTTCAGTACCCGCCGGTATTTACCAAACATGGTAACTACTCCAACGAATCCCTGGTTAATGGTTTTTAAACCGGCAAATAAAAAGAGTATGACAACAATGATCCACCAATAAGACGCTAACAAATCCATAAGATTAAATTTTAATGAAAGTACGGAAAGTTAATGTGATAATTTGATAATTAGCTAATGTGTTAATGGCAGGTTACCGGTTACCAGTTTCCGGTAACCGGGACAAAAAATTTGGAGTTCCCGACTACTTATAGAGTGATCGATATTCAGGGCCTGGCAACAGGAAACCGGTAACTGGTACCTTGAACTATAATATCCCATATGTTAGAACTAATAACAAATGAACTAAAAAACAAAAAACTACCTTTGGAATAATGAACTCAACCAATCTATTCGACATCATAATCGTGGGAGGCGGCCCTATCGGTTTGGCCTGTGCCCTGGAAGCTAAAAAAGCAGGTTTACATTATTGCATACTTGAAAAAGGCTGCCTGGTTAACTCCCTGTACAACTATCCCGTGAATATGACCTTTTTTTCTACTTCAGAAAAACTGGAGATTGGCGATATTCCCTTTGTAAGCAACAATATTAAACCCACCCGGCCCGAAGCGCTTGAATATTACCGGCGCGTAGCAACCAGCAATCAACTCAACATTCACCTGCAGGAAGAAGTGAAAGCCATAACACCCCTCAATAGCAAATACGAGGTGGTCTCTACCAAACAAACCTATACCACCACCTTTGTAATTATTGCTACCGGTTTTTACGATATCCCCGTCAACATGAACATTCCCGGGGAGGACCTACCCAAAGTAACCCATTATTACAAAGACCCGCATTTTTATGCCATGCAAAAAGTGGTTGTGGTAGGCGCCAATAATTCGGCCGTTGATGCAGCCCTGGAAACCTGGCGTAAAGGTGCCACCGTAAGTATGGTTATACGTCATGATGGCATTGGAAAACGTGTGAAATACTGGGTGAAACCCGACATGGAAAACCGCATCAAAGAAGGAAGCGTGAAAGCCTGGTTCAATTCAACCTTAATGGCTATTCGCGAAAAGGAAGTAGATATTCAAACACCCGATGGACTGGTAACTATTGAAAATGATTATGTGATTGCGATGACGGGTTATCAACCCAACTGTGATTTTTTACAAAAGGCAGGCATTCATTTATCTGAAGATGAAGTGTTGCAACCTACTTATAACCCCGAAACCATGGAAACCAATTTACCCAACGTTTATCTGGCAGGTGTGGTTTGCGGTGGTATGAATACGCATGTTTGGTTCATAGAAAATAGCCGCGAACATGCAGAGTTGATAATTAAATCTATTCGGAAGAAACTTCTTAATGAATAATGCAGAATACAACTGTAAGCTGTTAGCTATAAGCTGTAAGTCAATACAATTTTAACGCTGCATTTGCTTGAAGCTTACAGCTTAAAGCTTGCAGCTCTTTCTCATTCCCTCCTATATACAAAGATCTCCACCCTCCTGTTCTTTTTGCGACCCGATGAGGTTCTATTACTGGCAATGGGTTGTTGATAACCATAGCCACGCGCAATAAAATTCACCCCCAGCGATGCCATCTTTGTCATCAGGTATTGCTTTACCGATACGGCCCGGTTCTGTGACAACTCTTTATTATAATCAAAATTGCCGATGCTGTCGGTATGCCCCTTTACCACTACCGAATCCATAGGCCCTGTTAACTTGCGGGCAAAACTGTCGAGCAATTCATAACTTTTTTTCGAGAGCTCAAAGCTGGCGGTAACAAAATAAATATCGGGTATTATCAACGTGTCTACATGTTGAACAGAAGGAATACGGGTGGTGTATAATTTCGGTCGTGGCGCCGGCGGGTTCTTTTGATAGTAGCTGATCTTTTCCTCCAGCCGGTTATGCCGGTCATTAGCGTTATAGATATGAACCTTTTCCCGATCAGCTTCTGCACACAGTCTTTCCCGGCTATCTACCGGTGTCAGGGAAACTTTATCGAGAAAGAAGAAATAATCATCCTTGAAATCGGGTTTTATAGAACCGGTATAATCGGTTCGCTTAAATAACCCGATGGTAACAAATGCTTCGTTGCCGGTGGCCGTATATATAAAATGCACCTTTTGCCATTTTTTCGAAGGCTGCGAGGCCGCCGCGCCGCTGCGCACATACCAATAATCGGGTCGAATGTCTTTGAAATTCCTTTGCTCGTACAAAAAATCGTTTGGGGATATATATACCCCGATACTGTCGAGTACTTTATTGGTAGCGCTTACATAGAATTCTACCGAATATTGACCCCCTTTTCGTAAACCACATAATAACTGGGTTCTGATAAAATTGCGAACGCCGCGTTTATTCACATTGCCGGCGGTTAAGCCAACATAATGATACCCATCGTAAGCAATGGCCATGTCGCCAAAATAATAATTGGCCTGTCCGGAAGTAGCCACCCAGGCTTCGGGCGCACAATATTTTTGAAATTCGGTACAAAGATTAGCATCTTCAAAACTGCCATTGGCTATCAGGTTTTGGGAATACCCGGTAATACAGCCCAAAAGCGCCAGGGTTAAGGTGGGAACGAATTGCTTTATTAGTTTCATAGACAGGTAAACAATGGGATGGTTCTAAATTACTCAAAAAAGCTATTCCGTAAGGGTTTTCTTTTACAATGATTATCAACCATTTACAAGCTAACATATTACAATCATTTCTGGTTTGATCATGGGCGCCGGCAACAACCCTTATACCCAAAATACTCAAAAAAAATCCTGGCCATCCTGAACACCATGATTTCCGTCAGTCAAAACAGTCCCCCATGTAGGCCACATTTGACCCATATCAAGAAAGTTTAATACAACTTGCATTTAAAAAAAACTGTATATACTTTTACTTTAGCGCTCAAGTCCCATCCTTCGAAAACTACAACAAACACACCGCCTCCTTAAGATTTTTATTCATCCTTTTGAAGAACTCTGATTAATCTTTTCTACAAACATGTAGCAGAAAAGCAGATCTCCTCCAATACCTCTGGGGCCACCCCTAATTTTTCTTCATCCAAAAACAAAAAGAATGAAAAAGATCTACTCTTTTATCATGGTGTCTGCTATTGCCCTGACCGCAAATGCGCAAATCGCATTCTTCGAAAATTTTTCCGGTTATACAAACGGCGACCTGGGAACTCAGGGCGGCTGGACAACAACTACAGGCTCTCCTGATGTGCAGGTTGCCAACTCATCGCCTCTCATTTACCCCGGGTACACCAGCGGCACCCAATATATAACCGTAAGCTCCGAAAATGGCAAGGATCCCAGAAGAACTTTTACCGGAGTTAGCACAAGCAGCGGCCAACATTTTTATATAAGCTTTGTAGTGCGGGTAACATATGCTGAATTATCGAACGAAGGCCCCAACCATAGCATTGCCTTATTTAATACAGGTGACGCCGACAGGCCATTACGCTTTTTTATAGCAGAAGAAGCAAGCGACAACGGACAGATACGATTTGGTATTGCTACAGGTGATGAAAGCACTCCCAGCTATACTTCAACAGACGCTAACTTTGAACTTAACACAACTTACCTGATAGTAATAAGATACAGCATTTTTTCAAGCGCTGGGGACAATGATGATGCTTACTTATGGGTAAACCCCAGCCTGGCCTCAGAACCTTCAACAACTACAGCTACCGGCACTACCGGAGCTACTATGTTAAATGGTGATGAAACAGGTTTTGGTTCTACCATCAACGCAATGGAAATATCACAAAGCCACAGTGATGATTCTCCTGATGCTGAGTATGATGGATTTAGAGTAGCTTATGGCGCTACTTCTGCTGCCGCCTGGACCAACCTGGCACCCGCCGGCGCTCCATTGCCCGTTCGTCTGACCAGCTTTAATGCTGCTGAAGAAGGACTGAACACCAAACTGGTTTGGAACACAGCAGAAGAAAGCGGCATCACCAGCTATGTAGTTGAAAAAAGTGCTGATGGCAGAACCTTTACCGCTATCGGTTCTGTAAAAGCTGCCAATTCAAAAACTTACAGCTTTACCGATATGCAACCTGCTTCAGAGTTTAGCTACTACAGATTGAAAATGGTTGAAATGGATGGAACTTATAAATACAGCTATATCATAAGTGTAAAGAGCAAATTGAGCATGAATATTAGCCTGTCGCCCAACCCGGTTAAAAATATACTGATGGTTCAGCACCCGAAAGCCGGCGTAGCAGGGCATATTCAAATCATTGGCGCAAACGGACAAACCTTAAAAGATATCCGGTTGTCGGCCAATGCGGTAATTTCTAATATTGACATGAGTGGCTTTACAAGTGGCCTTTACCATATTGTTTTCAAAAATGGTGCTGAGGTGTTTAGCAAAACGGTTTTAAAACAATAGGGCCGTTCCACTATTTGGATATTAAAAAAGCCATCCCCGCTGAACGGGGATGGCTTTTTTAATTTTATATCGTCTGACAACCTTGACGTTTCATTACCTAAATCATAAATCAATACCAATGCCTTTAAGTCAAGTGACATTAGAAGAAAGTTAATTACCGAAACTAGTATGTTGAATTACGAGGCTTATAGTTTGAATTACGATAAGGCTTGTTTGAAATGCAATGAGGCTTGTTCGGATGCAATTATGTTTTGCCACTTACAAAATAGCGTTTGCATTTGATGAAAGGCATCTTGTATTTCGAATGATCTTTCTTGTTATTGAAGTAAACTGCCTGGTTTTCAAAACTACAGGCCTTGTAATGAAAAATATCTCCATTGTAATCAAACAATAGCTATCGCAATTGAACCTTACAGCCCTGCAACTCAACTTACAGCCATTGTATTTCAACTTACAGATCCTGCAACTCGTGAATGGTCAATGGTGAAAGTTCCTTCCGACCTTATTCTTCCACTTCTACATTCAACATTCGATATTCAACATTCAATATTCGTATTATTCCTTTTTCATTTCTCATTCCTGATTCTTTATTCCTCATTTCTATATAAAAGGATCTCTACTCTCCTGTTCATCTGCCTTCCCTTTGGCGTTTTATTACTGGCAATGGGTTGCAGGTAAGCATAACCGCGGGTAGTGACCTTATCTTCCAGCCCCGCTACTTTACCTGATAAATAATTCCCGACCGACACCGCGCGGTTCTTTGATAAAGCTTCATTATAAGCCAGCTTGCCAATGCTATCGGTATGCCCTTCAATGATCATAGAATCGATATTTGCCTGCGATAATTTATTGGCAAAACTGTCGAGCAAATAAAAGCTGGTTGGTGTTAATTCATAACTGGCGGTAGCGAAAAAGATATCGGGTATAACAAGTGTGTCAATATGTTGCACCTTAGGCTGCGAGGTGGAGGGCAAAGGTTGAACAGGTGGTGGGTTGCGCCGATACGCATACACCTTGCGTTCTAAATAAGAATGCCTTTCATTTTCACTGTAAATGGCGTTTCGCACACTATCGGCCTGCGCACATAACTTTTCATTGGGGTTGACCGGCACCAGTGATACATCGTCGAGGAAAAAATAATAATCATGTCGGTATTCTGCCTGGTGAATACCAGTATAATCAACCCGTTTGTAATTACCGATGGTGATATACCCTTCTGTACCATCTGCCGTATACAGCAATGCTACTTTTTGCCAAACGGTCGGGTCCTGAACTGTTTTATCCAGTCCGTTCACCGTCCATAATTGCGGGGTAATCATTTTGAAATATCTCTTTTCGTATAAATAATCCTGCGGCGAGAAGTAAATACCGATACTATCCAGAACGCGATGCGGAGAGCGGATATACATTTCGAATTTATACTGATGTCCTTTTCGCAAACCGCATAACAGCCGGGCACGAATAAAATTCCGGATGCCTTGCATAGACAAGCTGCCGGCAGTCAATCCAACGAAATGGGTTCCCGTATGGGCTTTGGCAGCGCCTTTTTGGGTAGCATCAAAATAATAATTGGCGAATAACGAGGTAGCGATCCACGCTTCGGGTGCACAATTCTTAAAATATTCCGTACAAATATTCTCCTCTTCAAAACCGCCATTCACCAGCAGGTTTTGAGCATGGGTTTTGTACCCAAAGGATAACAGGCAGTATAGCAGGAAAGGTTTCATATGACAAAGGCAACAAGGCATAAAGATAACGAGGAAAGCCGTCAATGAGCCTGTAATTAATAAGTTGACCCGACTCTTGTCTTCCACTTCTACATTGGGCATTCAATATTCGATATTCTTTACTTCTTCATTCCTCATTTTTCATTCTTCATTTCTCATTTTCAACTTTTCTCTTCCCAAATACACGCCAGGTGAACAATCGTTTCCACGCTCTTTTGCATATCCTGCACGCTCACGTATTCATGCTTGCCATGAAAAGCCATTTCGCCGGTAAACAGGTTGGGGCAAGGCAATCCCATAAACGACAAACGCGACCCATCAGTCCCACCACGGGCGCTCATTTCAATCAAAGGTACGCCAGCCCGCGCTATTGCTTCTTTGGCATACGCCGATACCTGCGGGTGTTTGTCCAGCACCTCCTTCATATTGCGGTATTGTTCGCGCACCTCAAAATCAGCTTTGGCGCCGGGAAAACGTTGCAGTGTTTGCGCCAGTTGTTCGCGTAATAAGTTTTCATACTCCAACAGCTTCGCCGTAATAAAATCGCGAATAATAAATTCAAGCGTTACCTTTTCTGCAATGCCATTGATACGAACGGGATGCACAAAACCATTGCGTTTATATGTTGTTTCAGGCGACAAGGTATCTTTTGGTAACGCTTCCAAAAAAGCGGCGGCCACTTTCATGGCGTTTACCAGTTTATCTTTTGCATAACCCGGGTGAGCGCTTACTCCATGAAAGGTAATGGTAACGCCGTCGGCCGAAAAGGTCTCATCTTCATAAGCGCCGCGCTCGCCGGCATCTAACGTATAGGCAAATTGAGCGCCCAGTTTTTTGAGGTCGGCCTTATCTACACCACGACCTATTTCTTCATCGGGCGTGAACAGGATCTTTATGGTGCCATGCGGTATGGCGGCATTTGTCATAAAATAATGGGCCATATCCATGATCACCGCTACCCCGGCTTTATCATCAGCGCCCAGCAACGTGGTGCCGGATGCAGTGATAATATCCTCGCCTTTCTTTTTCTTCAAATACGGATGGTCGGCTGGCGTAATTATCTGGGTAGGATCATCGGGCAATACAATATTGCCGCCATCGTAGTTATGATGCACCAACGGCTTTACGCCCTGGCCGGTACAATCAGGTGCAGTATCAACATGCGAGCAATAACAAATAACAGGTACCTGTTTCGTAGTGGTGGCAGGAATGGTAGCATATACATAACCATTATCATCGAGGTGCGCATCTGCAATGCCCATGTCCTTTAGCTCCTGCACAAGTAACCGACTCAGGTCTTTTTGTTTCTCTGTAGACGGGCAGGTAGTTGACTGCGGATCGCTTTGCGTATCTATTTGCACATATCGCAAAAACCTTTCCTTTACCGTAAAACTATAGTTAGTAAACATGTAAGCTGTATTTTTGGCAAGATAACTCAAATATCGATCAACTTATTTCTGCATGGCTGCTGACACAACGACCCCGTTTTTTAAACAAGGCTGGCTGCGCGCCATTCTTCTCATGTTGGCTTTTATCGGGTGCTCGTTACTGGCCGGCATTATTACCAGCCTCTTTTGGGTTACGTTGAATGAGGTAAAAACAGCAACGGTTCCTCCTGAGCTTCTTCTGCGAATAACCATCATATCATTATTCTTAACATCCATTTTTGCCATCGCACTAACGGTCATATTCCGCCGATTCATTGACCGCCGGTCGGTAAAAAGCCTGGGATTTCACTGGCAGCCGTTTCAACCGGATGCCTACACGGGATTTTGCCTTGGCGTGGCCTTGCTGGGCGCCGGCACCCTGTTGCTGTATGCAACCAGGCACCTCGAATGGACCGATGTGCATTTTAAAGCCCTGGACCTTTTCATAGGGCTGGCCCTGATGGTATTAATTGCTTTTACGGAAGAAATGGTGTTCAGGGGTTATATCCTGAACAACCTGATGGAATCGATGAATAAATGGGCGGCGTTAGGCGTTTCAGCGGTTTTGTTTATGATTGCCCATAGCAGTAACCCGGGTATAAGCTCCGTAGCGGTGGCGAATTTGTTACTGGCGGGCTTCATTTTAGGCATTAACTTCATCTATACGCGCAATATCTGGTTTGCCATTTGTTTTCATTTTAGCTGGAACTTTTTCCAGGGCCCGGTTTTAGGTTTTGGCGTCAGCGGCCTGCCTTTACAAAGCGTATTACAACCGGCATTACAAGGTCCCTGGTGGCTTACCGGCGGTTCGTTTGGGCTAGAAGGTTCGTTCATTGTTACCTGCCTTTTTGCGGGCACGTTACTACTTTTATATACCGTGTATGAAAATAGATATGGCAAAACGGTAAAGGTCAGCCAATAACATATTTGTAAAATCCGATAAATCTTTATACCTTTTTACAAACTAAAGCTGACCTATTATGAAAAAATTACTCATTGGTGCTCTTGTCGGAGGCATCCTTTTATTTATCTGGCAATTTCTTTCATGGACTGTGCTGAACCTTCACGGCAACGCTTACCAATACACGGATAAACAGGATGCTATCATGAGCTTTTTAAGTACGCAGCTCGATAAAGAAGGACAATATCACTTACCCGGGCTTCCGGCAGATGCAAGCCGGGAACAACACGAAGCGCTTATGAAATCGATGGAGGGAAAACCTTGGGCATTGATACAATATCATCAGTCATGGAAAATGAATATGGGCTCGAACATGATCCGCGGGCTCATTGTCGATATGCTGATCGTTGGTTTTTTCTGCGCCCTCATCAGCCGGATGAATTCACTGAATTTTATCGCTATACTTATTTCAGCCCTGTTCGTTGGCATGATCGTTTTCTTCAATGTTCCTTATACCAATCACATCTGGTACCAGGGGTTCGACCTGATGGCTTATTTCATCGATAGCCTGGTAGGATGGGGTTTGGTTGGTATCTGGCTGGGCTGGTTGTACGGGAAGAAGAAGGCCTGATTGTTGGATGGTTGAAAGGTTTGATGGTTATGGTTACCGCATACTGCGATTCACTATTATTTATTGACTTAAAATACAAAAGGCGGAGCTGCCCGGTAACGGTTCCGCCTTTATTTATTAGGTTAAAATCATAGTCATCTTCAAAACTCAGCCCTCCCAACCATCAAGCAATCAAACCATTACTTCAGTTTTTTAACCGCAGGTTTCTTTTTTGCTACCGGTTGCGCTGCCTGAGCAGCTTCCTGTGCTGCCACTTCGTCTACATATACTGTTTTGCCTTCAGGTATGGCCAGGGTGCCAAAAATGGAAGGCATAATGTAAATAACGTTCACCAGCGAATTGTGGCTGGCATCTATAAATTTCCAGGTAAGGCCGTTGTCGGTTGATTCGCCCACCAGGTAGGTATAAGTCTTCACTTTCCCTCGGTTTTCATCAAACCATTCCCGAACTTTTTCAATTACACATTGCCATTTATCAACATCGTTCATTAATGTGATCAATTGAAGCTTTTCCGGTTTTTCCTCTATTTTGGCTTCGCCCCGAAAGCGGATCGTTACCACATGTTCTTTAAAAGCCTCTTTTCCGCCATAATACTTTATAGCACTTGGATTACTTAAATTCAAATAGGTAGGCCATTCTTCATAAAAACTGGCTTTTACCAGGCTATCGGCAAACCGTAATGCCTGACGGATAGCAATGGCCGTATCTGATTCGGGCAAAGATTGATCTGGTGTGGAAATGGTTGCGATCTGGTCCTGGGCGTGAACGATATTAGATAAACAGAAAAATAGTGCGCACGTGACAATGCGTTTCACGGTTTGTATCATAGGGTATAAATTGTAGGGCCAAAATAGAAAAAAAATCCGGGCAGGTCAATATAGGAAAACTACTAAGGAAAGTTGTAATGATGCACTTCTCAAAAAAGCGTATTGTGAGGTCGCAGTTTTGTGAAGCAGGAAGGAAGTTCACAAGTTGACAAGGGAGCGAGTTAAGAAAGAGATCAGAAGTCAGCGGCAAGAAATAAGGAACGGAAGGGTTGATAAATATGAGATAAAAAAGCAAAAGTAGGAGGCAGGAAATTCAAGTCCTTCTTACCTCCTACTTCCTATTTCTTACATCCTTTTACGGCATGATGATCCGCGAAGGAGCGGCGCCAATTTCTACCAGCTCAATATCAAAAGTCAGGTCTTCACCGGCCAAAGGATGATTGGCATCCAGCATAACATTTTCTTCGCCGATCTCGGTAATTACTACCGGAATAACATGTCCTTCTGAATTGGTCATATTTAAACGCATGCCTATTTCCAGTTCCATATCCTGGGGAAATTCACTGGCAGGGAAAGCAACGATCATCTCAGGATTTTTTGGACCATAAGCCTCTGCAACTGGTATTTGAATGGTCTTTTTGTCACCCACCTGCATACCCATCACACCATTGTCGAAACCGGCAATTACCATTCCGCTTCCTACTTCAAACTGCAGTGGTTCACGGCCTGCAGAAGAGTCGAAAGTTGTTCCATCTGTTAAACGGCCACTATAATGAACCTTTACAGTATCGCCGCTTTTTACTTGTTGCATACTAACTTTTTAGTGTTAAAAATTGTCAGGAAAATCAACTCTGTCGTCCCACATCGCCATATTCATATAACATAAGGATGTACAGAAGTGAGAAGCCTGCCTGTCGGCAGGTAGGATAAAAAAGCCCAATTTCCTGGCCTGCAAAGTAACAGGAATAATTTTGGGCGACAAATAAAAGTTTTTTGATGAAATTTGCGGTTAAAATCACAAAATTCAAATCACAAATACCAAAGGGAAAAATACAAAGGCTCAATAAGAAAACGCAAGACGAATGCAAGACACCGAACAACAAACCACAAACAATAAACTACAAACAAATAACAATCCACGCATCATATTCATGGGCACACCCGAGTTTGCCGTTGCATCGCTGAACGCATTGGTACAAGCGGGTTGTAATATCATAGCAGTAATAACCGCCCCCGATAAACCTGCCGGCAGGGGCATGAAGTTAACAGAAAGCGCCGTAAAGAAATATGCGGTTGAAAAACAGTTACCGGTTTTACAACCTGTAAAATTAAAAGACCCGGAATTTTTAGAAACATTGCGGCGCTTACAAGCCGATCTGCAGATAGTGGTTGCTTTTCGCATGTTGCCCGAGGTGGTATGGAACATGCCGCCGATGGGGACCATTAATTTGCATGGTTCATTATTGCCCCAATACCGCGGCGCAGCGCCAATTAACTGGGCCGTGATCAATGGAGAAAAAGAAACAGGTGTTACCACTTTTAAACTGCAACATGAAATTGATACGGGCAATATTCTGTTACAGGAAAGCTTTCCTATAGGCGATGATGAAACCACCGGTGAAGTGCATGACAGGATGAAAGAGATCGGCGCGCAATTGCTGGTAAAAACGGTGGAGGGTTTGACGAGGGGAACGTTGACGGAAATTCCACAACCTGGTGTCGGCAATGAAGGCCACTCACCACTCACCACTCATCACTCACCATTAAAGCACGCTCCTAAAATATTTACTGAAACATGTAAAATAGACTGGAACCAATCGGTTACATCTATTTATAATCTTATACGAGGCCTATCGCCCTACCCTGCTGCCTTTACTTACTTTAATGAAAAAATGCTGAAAATTTATAAGGCGAAAAAGGAAATGTATTCGTCGCCGAAAAACCCGGGCAGCGTTGAAACAGATAACAAAACATATTTAAAATTCGCCGGTAAAGACGGCTACATTCACGTCACCGAGTTGCAACTGGAAGGCAAAAAGCGTATGACGATAGAGGAGTTTTTGAGAGGGTACAGGTTACCCCCCATCCCCCTAAAGGGGGAGTAAGTTCATTAGTATTTTAATGATTACAATTAAACTGATGAACCCACGAACATAGTTATCGAATTACTAACACGGTGCCTTCCCAATCAGCGCATTTGCTTCCTCCCCTTTAGGGGCGGGGGTTAATAAGCCACATCCACATAAAACTTACCCATTTCCGCACCTAATTCGGCGGCGGCAGCATCGCTCAGGCGAACGGTAAGCCCTACGCTTTCGCGCATATCGGGTAACTGGCCCAGTACTTTGGCAAAGACAGATTTATTAGTAGAATTATAGGTGATCTTTACAATGGTACCCACCGGCACATTATTCATGAGGGCATAATATTTCCCATCTTTCCAGCCACTGGTGCTTCTGAAAATGCCGGCATTACCTGCGGTTGATTTTCCAACGCTGCTGTAACCAGAGCGGAAATAACCGCCTTTATACCCGGTATAGCTGGCATCGGTGTTAACCGGCGTAACGGGTGCAGATGCTTTGGATGATTTTTCTTCTGTAGCCGGGGGCGGTGTGCCTATTTCTTTTTTCGCATCTTCTTTCCTGGGTTCTTCTTTCTTCAACTCTTCTTTTTTGACTTCCACCTGTTTAGGCTCTACCGCTTTGGGCTCGGTTGATTTTATTTCAGAGGGTTTTGTTTCAGCCGCCGGCTTTTCATTTTTAACTACCGGAGTTTCGGTGGCTGGTTTGGTAGCCGCAACGGCAGGTGCAGCAGTTGGCGCCACAATTTTTTTAATGCCACCGGCAGCCAGCGGAGAATGCGCGGTTTTTACCTTCAGGTAGCCTACCACCAGCTTCATACCGGCCTGTAACTGGTCGTTGGTAACGCTGTTCCATTTTTCCAGCGTTTCAACGGGTATTTTATTATGATTCTGGCTGATGCGGTACATCCATTCTTTATCCTGCACAATATGAAATACAGGAACGAATACCTCATCGGCCAGTCTTTTACCGTCTTGAGAAAAGTTTTTGACTGTAAGCGGCACTTTTAATTGCTGCCCGATGTTCAGCTTATCCATGGTTACACCGCTCAGGGCGGCAATATCTTTCGATTGCGCATTGTAAATACGGCCTATGGCATACCAGGTTTCTTTGGGTTGCACGGTATGCACTAAGTAAAGGTCAGGAGAAGAACCCTGCACTGTCATGTCTGATTGCGACCACACAAGCTGTGTGAGCAACATAAACGCGATAATTAAAACTCCTTTGATCTTCAGCATAGGTTATGCATTTCGTATTCGGATGCAAAGATGTAGAATATATTTTAATTAGCGTCAACGGGGATAACTATCGGCCCGCACCGGCTAATTGTGTTCATTTGCACTGTCGGTGGTCCTTTTCAGGATCCTCCATCCCTGGGGATAGTAATTATTGATCCTGTTTTGTAATACCTTTATCCAGCCCAGGTTATACTGCTCAAATTGTACCAAAGTCCAACCTTTATGACTTGTTGATACGGAAACTTCTTCTTTTCGCAAATATTGTATGGCGTCTTCCTTTTTTAACGATACTGCAACAATTGATTGATTGATGAGCGTGCTTACCGCCAGCGCATGATCGGGCACCAGGTCATTCCCTGCGATCTTGCCAACGGCGGTTCCCGCCCGGCGCACATATACGTTATCCACTATGGTGAGCAGTTCTTTTTCGAGACTAACCGGGAATGCAAACAGCTCGTCTTTTTGCTTCCATAATTGCACCGGCTGTTTGGGTTGCAACCAGGGTTGAATAATGCCTGCTTCGTTCTTTGACGCCTTCTGCAATAATGATTTTTTAGGCGGTTTTACTGATGAAGCGCCGCCCTCCTGTTTGCGAAAGCTGCTAATAAAAAAACCTTCGCCCTTGATTTTATTTGGGAAAAAACGATACCCGTATGCCTGGTGTTTATCAGATTGCGTTTCAACAATACCCCATGCGGTATCTATCTTCAAAGGCAAACTGTCAACAGTAAACGTATCCATTAACCAGTCGCCTATACCTTCATCTTCCTCTTTTGAATAGGAGCAGGTAGAATAGATCAGCACGCCGCCTTCTTTTAATGCCGGAAAAACATCGGCCAGAATGCGTTGCTGGCGTTGATAGCAAAGCTGCACGTTCTGTTCGCTCCACTCACCGATCGCTTCCCGCTCACGCCTGAATAAACCAGAACCCGAACAGGGCGCATCAACAACAATGACATCGAAAAAGTTTTCCAACCGGGCAAAGGTGATTGGGTCGGCATTGGTGACAATGACATTGGCGCCACCCCATTTTACGCAATTCTCTTCGAGTATAGCTGCCCTTGACTTGATCACTTCATTACTTACCAGTAAACTATCAGCGCTGATGAGCGATTGTAACAAAGTTGATTTTCCGCCAGGCGCTGCACAAAGGTCCAACACGCGCAGTGGCTGGCTCACGTCCATTGTTTGTGTAAGCGCCTGCTCCACGAACATGCTCGACGCCTCCTGTACGTAATACGCACCGGCGTGTATCAAAGGATCGAAAATAAAAGCAGGCCGTTCGGGCAGGTAATAACCGTAGGAGCACCAGGGAATCTTTGATAGTTGAGGGAGATTGAAATGGCCAATCGTGAGGTCGGAACCGTCAATTGCCGATTGCCGATTGCCGATTTCCGATTTGAATGGGTTTACCCGCACTGAAACAACCTGTTCGCCGCTTTCATGCACCTGAACAAACGCCTCTTTATCGAAGCCTGCGATACCGGTTAATGAATCAAGAAGTTGTTGAGGGAGTTGCACCCCGCAAAACTATGAAGATATTTAGGGATTTCGGAATTTTGAGATTTTGGGATTTCATATCACAAAATCCACGAAATCTAAAAATCAGCAATTTCTACAAATACAAAAAGCCGGATTCTTTAAACCCGGCTTTTCGTTTTAGAATATTTTCGTTAGTGTGATTATTTCACGACTTTGTCGGCTTTGAACTTTCTCGACACGATCAATTGACCACGTACATCATAAAACTTGAACACGCCTTCGCGCTTATCATTCACATACGTGCCGGTTTCTTTCACCGTACCATTCGGGTTATATTCGGTCATTAAACCGTTCCGTTTGCCATCTCTATAACTTATGACGATCCTTCTTTTGCCACTCTCAAAATAAGCGCTGTAGCGGTCAACGGCGCCACTGGTATCGCGGTGCTCCATTTCCTTGGGATTTCCATTGGCATAATAGGTAGTGGTTGTTCCTACCAGCTTCTTAAAATCAACGATGGTATCGGTCTTTATTAACCGGCCCGTTTTGGTATCGTATGATTTGGCAGCCTGGAATTTTCCTTTTTCTTTAAAATGGATCTCTGTCTTCAGTTTTCCATTGGAATACGATTTTTCAATACCCTCGGTATGATCGTCATTCAGGTACTGGTACTCATACGTGAGATTGCTTTTTGGCTTCGCCACAGCGGAATCATCTACTTTCTGAAATGAATTACCGCCTTCCTGGCCTTTACTGATCTGACAGGTTAAAAGGAGAACAACAACAGCGAGATAAGCACTTTTTGTGATCATATAGTACGATTAACAATTATTTGCCGCTAATATTGGGGACCCTGCGCTTACGCAACGCACGTAAAGTGTTCTTTTACAACCAACTGAATGGTTCACACAAAAGAATAATTACAATTTTCCCCCATTTGTGCAGTCCATATAACGGCGCAATGGGTATGTTTAGTGTTTGAATGAGGGCTATAGATTCTTGATCTCTCCGATCAGGTCCTGCAACACCTTTTTGGCGTCGCCGAACAACATAGAGGTTTTGGGTTGAAAGAAAAGATCGTTCTCAATTCCGGCGTAACCGGGCTTCATACTGCGTTTGTTAACGATCACGTTCTTTGCCAGTTCCACATCCAGGATGGGCATACCGTATATGGGAGAAGAAGGATCAGTTTTTGCGGCCGGGTTCACCACATCATTCGCACCCAGCACCAGCACCACATCCGTGGTAGAAAACTCGTCATTGGCCTGCTCCATTTCCTGCAACTTATCATAACTCACATCGGCCTCGGCCAGTAATACGTTCATATGCCCGGGCATACGACCCGCCACCGGATGAATGGCATATTTTACAGTTACCCCTTTACTCTCAAGTAATTTTTCCAGTTCATGACAGGCGTGTTGCGCCTGCGCTACGGCCAGTCCGTACCCTGGTACGATCATTACTTTATTGGCATAGCTCATTACTACTGCGGTATCGCTCAGGGTAATTTCTTTATAAGCGCCCTGGTCTTTTTTAGCGCCGGCTGCTGCACCGCCACCGCCAAACGACCCGATCAATACATTTTTCAGCGACCGGTTCATAGCCTTACACATCAAAATGGTAAGCAAAGTACCGGCAGCTCCTACCAGAA
Organism: Niastella caeni; assembly: GCF_004834005.1. GTDB lineage: Bacteria > Bacteroidota > Bacteroidia > Chitinophagales > Chitinophagaceae > Niastella > Niastella caeni. The sequence continues at coordinate 105,388 of NZ_STFF01000002.1, read as the reverse complement.
TACCGCCTGTTAACATCACCTTGTTGTTATACAGGAAGCCGCCACAGGCAGCCGCCACACCGGTAAATGAGTTCAACAGTGAAATAACAACCGGCATATCGGCCCCACCGATCGGCATTACAAACAATACGCCATACACCAGCGATAAGGCAACTGTTGCATAAAAAAGAATATGAGAAAACCCTACGTTGTATTGATAGGTGAACACGGCCGCCGCTAACACCAACAACAACATGATCATGTTCACAATATGCTGACCGCGGAATGACATGTCTTTAATTTTGCCGCTCAGCTTTCCCCAGGCGATCATACTACCGGCAAAGGACACGCTACCGATAATAGCGCCGGCAATAATGGTGAGGTAATGACCAGCGGCTACAAAATCGGCCAGCCAGGCTGTATCAACAGCTTTGTATGTTTGATAGATATGATCAAATTCTACGGCTGAGATCAGTGCCGCACAGGCGCCGCCCATTCCATTGAACATGCTCACCATTTCGGGCATGGCGGTCATTTTTACTTTTTTAGCCGCCAGGGTGCCTATGACACCACCAATGAGGATGCCGCCGAATATCCAGGGATAATTGCCCAGCCTTTTACCATCTTCTTCATATAGAAATATAGTTCCAATGATAGCGATTGTCATGCCTGCTGCCGCCAGCAGGTTGCCATTACGGGCCGTAGACGGGTTCGACAACATTTTTAAACCTATGATAAACGTAACCGAACCTACGAGGTAGCACAGGGTTAGTATACTTAATTCCATAACTTTTATTTAAATCCCGAATAACAAATCTCAAGAACCAAAAGAAATCACAAAAGTCAAATGGCAAGAACCAAAAAAAACCAAAGAAATACAAAAGCCCAAACCCAAGAACCAAAGAAAATCATAAAAGCCAAATAACAAGAACCAAAACAAATCCAAAAGTCAATTCGCGTTTTTTCTGAATTTTTGACTTTTATTCTTCTTTCTTATTTGTGTTTTGAATTTTTGGGGGTTATTTGGTTCCTGGATCTTGTGATTTGACATTTTTCTTCCCTTTTCCCTTAAACATTTCCAACATACGATCGGTTACTACAAAACCACCGACCACGTTCAAGGTACCCAGCACCACTGCCAGAAAGCCGAGGATCAAAGCCACATAATTATGCGCCTCTGCCTTGCCCATAACAATGATAGCTCCAATAATTACCACCCCATGAATGGCATTGGCGCCGCTCATCAGCGGGGTGTGCAACACACTGGGCACATGGCCTATCACTTCAATACCCACGAAGATCATCAATATAACGATGTAGATCATTTGCTGATTATCAGCTATCCAACTCAGGATGGATTCCATATGAATAATTTGAAAGTTATTTGATCGCTCAGTAAAGAACTAACGCACAAGAGTCCGCCAACTGGCGGAACGAAAGCTTATTCAGGGCTCTGCAGCCGGTCACAAAAAATCATCTTATTGTTTTCCATTTACACATTTTCGCATTTGCATATTTGCTAATTATTTCACTCTCTCATTCGTCACTTCCCCATTGAACGTAATACAACCACCCTTTACCAGGTCGTCGTTCCAGTTCAGATTAAGGTTACCTTCTTTATCGATGATCAGTTGTAAAAAGTTCAACAGGTTTTTACCGTACAATTTGCTGGCATCGGAAGGCATGGTGGCCGCCAGGTTGCTATCGCCCACAATATGCACGCCTTTGTACAGCACCGTTTGATTATTTTTTGTAACAGGCGTATTGCCGCCGGTAGCGGCCGCAAGGTCAATGATCACCGATCCTTTGCGCATCGCCTGCATCATTTCTTCTGTAATCAATATCGGCGCTTTTTTGCCGGGTATCTGTGCAGTGGTAATAACAATATCTGCTTTGGCAATGCTTTCTGCAATGCGCTGCTGCTGGCGTTGCTGGTAATCGGCTGATTGTTCAACAGCATAACCACCCGCTTTGGAAGCATCGGCGGCGCCTTCTACTTCAATAAATTTGGCGCCCAAACTCATCACTTCTTCTTTCACGGCAGGGCGGGTATCGAACACTTCTACCACAGCACCCAAACGGCGTGCGGTGGCAATAGCCTGCAATCCCGCCACGCCGGCGCCCAATATCAACACTTTTGCGGGAGCTATGCTTCCGGCAGCAGTCATGAACATAGGGAAATAACGGCTGTACGAATTGGCAGCCAGCAATACCGCCTTATATCCGGCAATATTGGCTTGTGAGCTCAATACGTCCATACTTTGCGCCCGGGTGGTACGGGGCAACATATCCAGGCTAAACGTGGTGAGCCCCTGTTTTGCCCATTGTTGCATCAACGGCACATTAAACAAAGGTTGATATACCCCGATCAATATTTTAGATGTTAGTTTAACCGCATCGGCAAACGGGTGAATAGCTACCAATATGTCTGCTGATTGTAATACTTCCTCCCGGCTTTTAATAGTAGCCCCGGCTTTAACGTAGTCTTCATCGTTATGAAAAGCTTTTTCACCGGCGCCCGATTCAACATATACAGTAATGCCTTTTTTGGTTAAGGCGATTACAGTTTCGGGCAAAAATGATACGCGGGTTTCTTCGGATGGTTCTTTTAAAACTCCAATCGTCATAATCAGGTAGTAATTATATGATTCAAGGTAAGGAAATTTTGAGTTATGTATACCGTTACGTCCAAATTGCCATTTTATTGTGGCAGCATTGAAATATTGATATCCCTGGCAAACGTTATACCAGGGCCCTACCCCGCCATTATTTCCAACAATTGAATCTTTTCGTGTACCTGAACCGTTAAAACCGGATGGTAAAATGCTGTTTCACCTTGAACTGGTCGCTGAAAAAGACCAGTCCAATAAAAAACAGGTCAATGGAAAGATGTACCGCGGAATTTTCCCTGATGGCATTCCACGCCCGTTCCATATCGGCGCTCCAGTGAATATCATCAAAAATGACTACGCTTTTAGCGTGCAGGGAAGGTAATAATTGGTTAAAATACCCCACCGTGGGCTCATACCGGTGGTTGCCGTCAATAAAAGCGAGATCGAGTTTGGGTAAGGTAGTTAAGATACCAGGCAGTGTATCGTCGAAGTTACCGGTGACCTGTTCAATAGTTGACAGTTGAAGTGACTGAAAATTTATTTTCGCCTGCTCCGAAATGGCCGTGCTTCCTTCCGCCGTGATAATGCGCGCCTGCGGATTGGCCATGGCCATGTAGGCGGTGGAAATGCCCAGCGAGGTGCCCAATTCCAGGATGGTTTCAGGCTGGTAATAGTTTACGATGCGAAATAACAACTGCGCCATTTTCTTTGATTTGGCAGCATGTCGCGCAATGGACGCAATTGACCGTTGATTGGTCTTGCTGATGGTGGAGCCTGCACCAAAATCTTCCACCTCGAGCACCGTTTCGTTTTGCAGTAATTTTCTTCGCAATGCTTCTACCTGGCCATAGGCATAAAAGTTACGTTTATCGATCAAAACATGGCGTACAAAATCATACACAAAGGGGGAATGAATACCATGGCCTTTTCCGTTGGAAGCGGTTAGGTAGTAGTCGGCGTATTTTTTTATGAGTTGCCAGGAGGAAAACATGATCAAAAATATTGAATGTCGAATGTTGAATGTTGAATTTCGAAATAAAGACCGAATGTATTATACTTCTACATTCAAAATTGAATATTCATTATTCTACATTTTCCGCTGCCACACCTGAAAGCTATAGGCATAAGCATGCTTTTCGTCAGCATTAAAATCAAGTTGTGAAAGCAATTCCCAGTTGGCTTCGTTGATTTCGGGATAGAATGTGTCTGCTTCCATTGAGGTATGTACACGGGTGAGATAAACACGTTGGGTGATGGGCAGGGTTTGCCGGTAAATTTCACCGCCGCCAATGATAAATGCTTCTTTGGCGTCTGTTTTGGCAGCGGAAGCCATCGCTTCTTTAATATCGTGCACGACAATAACGCCTTCAGATTTCCAATCTTGTTGGTGAGTGACGATGATGTTGGTTCTACCGGTAAGCGGTTTGCCCAATGATTCATAGGTTTTTCGTCCCATGATCACCGGCATGCCCCAGGTGGTATTTTTAAAAAACTTCATATCATTCGGCAACGACCAAAGTAATTGATTGTTCCTTCCTATTGCATTATTATCGGCCGCTGCGACCACCTGGCTTAGAATCATGGAAAATATTAAATATTGAATGTTGAATAATGAATGTCGAAATTTACTTCTTAAGGAGATTATTTGCTTTGGCTGTTTCGATGCTCTTAACAAATATCCTTATTAATTGATCTACTTCATCAAAAGCGTTATCAACCTTTGCGTGTTTGATTAACGGTTTTTCTTTAATTATTCGAAGATTAATCCTTGTTTCACGCAATTCCTTCAATGCCATTTTCATTTTATGACAAAAATCCGTTCTGGATTCTGCCGCCTGAGCTTCTCCATATATTAAAGCTGGTGCGGTGCCGCTTTTTGACAATTGATGTTCGAGATTATTTCCAGCCCTTGTCCCTGGAAGCATTTCACAAACTTCTAATATAAGGCAAGCGAATGCCACCAATCTGTCTTCAAGGTCAAATTTCTGAATATTATTCTCCATATTAATGAGGGTTTAACTATTCTATTTCTCATTCTGCATTCCTCATTAATACTTTTTTCATTTCGACATTCAACATTCTACATTCAACATTCTACATTCATTATTCTACATTCATTATTCGCCATTCTACACCGCCACTGGCGCCTTGATAGCCGGATGGCACTGATAGTTTTGCAGGGTGAAGTCTTCGAATTGGAAATCGAAAATATTTTTAACAGCCGGGTTAAGCTGCATGGCAGGCAACGGAAATGGCGTGCGGCTTAATTGCAGGTTCACCTGTTCCATATGATTACTGTAAATGTGCACGTCGCCAAACGTATGAATGAATTCACCGGGCTCCAGGTCGCACACCTGGGCAATCATCATGGTCAATAAAGCGTAAGATGCAATGTTAAAGGGAACGCCTAAAAATACATCGGCCGAGCGCTGATAAAGTTGGCAGGATAATCGCGCGCGGCCGCCATCAGGGGCCGGACTTACATAAAATTGAAACAGCACATGACAAGGCATAAGCGCCATGTTGGGCAGATCAGCCACATTCCAGGCGCTCACGATCATCCGGCGGCTATCGGGATTGGTCTTGATCTGGCGAATAACATCACTGATCTGGTCAATGGTTTGAGCGCCTTCCGTGCCAGCCCCTGTAGCCCAGCTACGCCACTGCTTGCCGTAAACAGGCCCCAATTCTCCCTGCTCATTAGCCCATTCGTCCCAGATGCTTACCCCGTGATCTTTCAAATATTTAATATTGGTCTCCCCTTTCAGGAACCACAACAGCTCGTAAATAATGCTTTTAAGGTGCAATTTCTTGGTGGTCACCAATGGAAATCCCTTCTGCAGGTCAAAACGCATCTGGTATCCAAAACAACTGGTAGTGCCGGTTCCGGTGCGGTCTGATTTATAAACGCCGGTTTCTTTAATATGCTTTAAAAGTGCCAGGTACTGCTCCATGGCCGCAAGGTACGAAAACGGACAATGGTTACCGGAGGGAGAGAGTGGTGTGGGGAGAGAATGTGGATTCGGAATGTGCTAATTAGCTAATGTGATAATCAAGTACGTGGGCAGTAGCGAAGGTTAATGGTGAGTGGATAATAAAGTCGCAAGCTGCACGCTGCAAGCGAATACAGCCAGATACAGTTGGCCTAAAGCGTTTGGCTTAGGCCTCGTTGCCTTTATGCCTTGCTGCCTAGTTGCCTTTTCACAGGTAACTGGTAACCCCAAAAAAGCAGTTAGTTTCGGCCTTAACCCGGAAACCGGAACCTGGTAACCGGTGACCATTAATGGTTCGAACCAGCCAGGTTAAATCCATTCCCATTTACCACATGGCCATTCGATCCGTTGGTACCATTTAACTTGGTGCCGTTTTGCTGCTGCGCAGCAGGCGGATTGCTCAACGATTTTGACAGATCGCCATAGATCTTCGACAACAATTGGTTATTGGTGATCAGTTTACCTTCGAGGTCTTTTGTTTTTTGTTGTTCGCGGTTCAATGATTCCTGCAGCGAGGTGATCATATTTTGTTTATCATCCAGCACCAGTTGCAATACTGCCTGTTGCTGTTGTACTTCATGCAGGTTGCGCTCCAGGTTCTCAATATGACCTGTTTTAGAACGCAGGTTATCCTGGTGCTGCCTGTTCTCTTCGCGACTGCGTTCAACAGCCGATTGCCAGGCGGCAACTTCTTCACGTTGCTGTTGCAACTCTTCTTTCAACGCATGCATTTCGCGCTCGAAATTATCTTTCTGGGTTTGTGTTTGTTGCACCTGCACGGTTTTATCAGCGGCTTCTTTTTCTATTTCCCTGAAAGTTCTAATGCGTTGCTCTAACTGGTTCTGTAAAAATTCGATCTGTAATTTCTTTTCCTGCAATACATCCTGCAGGTATTGTTGATCGGTGATCTTATTCTTTAATGTTGCTTTTTCCTCTTCAGCTTTTGAAAGTAACAATTGCAATTCCCTGATCTGCTGTTCGTAGTTGCCGTGCTTTTGCTCGCCGCCTGCCTGTACCTTCTGTTGTAATGCCGCCTTTTCATCATTCAACTGTTGAACTGTTTTTTGCAATTGCTGTAATTGCAAAGCCAGGTCACCCTTCTCATTCTTGTATTGCACGCCCAGTTCATCAACCTGTTTGGCAAAATAACGCTGTAATTCCTCCGATTCTGATTGCGCCGATTTTGCTGAATATTCCATGTTCTTCAGCAGGTTTTCGAGGCGGGTAACCTCAGCGGCATGCTTGTCTTTCTGATCCTGTTGGGTGCGAAGCTTTTCCTGTAACTGTTGAATGGTTTCCTGCAGTTGTTGCACCTGTTGCTGGCTTTGCGCCAATGCTTCAGGCACCTTTTGCTCACCCTGCGCCAGCTTGGCGTTAGCCTGTGCTGTTTCTAACGCTTGTTGCAATTGATTAACCTTCAATTTATACCCGTTAATTTCCAATTGCACACGGGCAGAAGTATCATCATTTTGCTTTTCTGTACTATATGCTTTGTTGAGAAGATCGGAGTATTTTCCTTCCAGTTCGCGAAAGTCCTGTTCGAGGGTTGCGTAGTTTTCGCGATAGCGGCGCACTTCCTGCTCATACTTTTTTATGAGGGGTTGATTATCGGGGTTAGTACCACTCGCTAACCAATCAGGAACCTGGGTTGCGTTATTGTCATTGGCTTCAGCGGCCACCACCGTATGAAATCCACCGCCTTCCATGTAAGCAGGTTCACCCCCTTCAGCATTCCTCCTCTTACGTTTGTAATGGAAGAATGTGGTAACGAGGAATGCAATGACAGTACCGGGGATGGCAATCCACAGTACAATCTGCAGAAACTGTTTTAACTCGTACATGGAAACGAGCAGGAATCGCAACATATTAGAAAGTTTTAGGTACACGTTTAGCTTTCAGAAACGAGATGGTTTCAGAGGGACGGTTGGATTAATATGTTGTACTACGGTGTGGGGGGTATGGCAAGGCTGGTTACTTGCATAACTACTTATAAAAAACTGGTATAATACATTCCTTATTGTGCATCGTTGACATTAAAATTCGGAACAGTTTTTTAGAAAGCAGTTGTAGTCACGTAATCAGCAACTGAATCAAGGCTCAATAATAATACCAAAAAAAGGTTAAAACAAGCATTGGGCGCTTGTTTTTTCCACAATATTCAATGAAAAAATACGGTCGTGATTAACACATGCAATCTTTCGCACATATGATTTTAACTGTAGGAATAACAAAAATTTAAAGATTCGTAGGGGTATCATAACTTTCAGTTGTCTCTTTTTATAAAACTTGTTGGAAGCATTTATATTTGAGGCGGATTATCAACGTATTAAAGTGACTATCCCCAATACAATTACTACCATTAAACCGCTGGCGACCAACAGCGAAAAGGAATTTGAACAGCTTTTTAAAGAACACTTTAAAAGCCTGTATGCCTATGCTTTCTCTATTTTGAAGAATGAAGCTATTGCCGAAGAAACAGTTCAGCATGTCTTTTACAAAATATGGGAGAAGAAAGTACCCGATACTATTCAAACATCGCTCAAAGCTTATCTATATAAGGCAGTCTACCATGAAAGCCTGAACTATCTGAAACACCAGAAAATAAAAGCCCGGTACCAGGTTCATGTTATGCATCAGTCAAAAAACCATATCGATCAGGGTGCATCGAGGAAAATTCTGGTGAAAGAACTGGAAGAAAAATTGCGCGATGCGATGAATGCCCTGCCACAGCAATGCCGTACCATTTTTCAGTTAAGCCGCTTTGAGGGATTGAAATACCAGGAAATCGCCGATCAGTTAGGTATATCGGTAAAAACAGTTGAGAACCAGATGGGCAAAGCATTAAAACAATTACGCATAAAGCTGATTGATTATTTACCCATTTTTATGTTAGCACTATTATACATATGACAAAAATCACACATAATAAATATCAAATCCCAAATTCAGACCCGGTTATTTGCATTTACCTGATCATTGAAATTTGTTTTTTGGAGTTTTATTGGTTCCCTGCGGTGGCGGGGAGGATTGAGTTTTGGAATTTTTTCTTTGGATCCTTGAATTTGCCTTTTGGAATTTTTAAAATTTACCCTTATTGAAAAGCTATACTCAACATATGGACGATCTGCTGGTAAAACACCTTACCGGTGAGGCTACGGAAGCAGAAATGCTTCAGGTGGAACGGTGGCTGGCTAACGATGAGGCGAACAAACATTACTTCGAACATTTTAAACTGATCTGGGAAGAGAGCATTCAGTTGGCCAGCACAGCTCAGGTAAACGAACAGGCTGCCTGGGAACGATTTCAAAACCGGGTACAGGAAGGATCATTTACCAAAACCAGGAGCACCATTATATGGTCAATGAACAGCCCCCTCATGCGGGCAGCCGTAATAGCGGGCCTCATCATAGGCATTGCCGTGGTCACTTATTTTCTGTTCAACAACAATCCCGGAACAGTGGTTGCCATGGCTACCATCCAGGCAACAAACACCGTTAAGTCCGACTCACTGCCCGATGGTTCTATCGTAACATTGAACAAACACTCACAGGTATCTTATCCCGAACAGTTTACCAACGATAAAAGAGTATTGCAGTTAAATGGTGAAGCATTCTTTAAAGTGAAACCCGATAAAAAGAAACCATTTGAAGTGCATACCAACAATGTGACCATTACAGTCGTAGGCACTTCTTTCAATGTGAGAAGTCGCGGCGATACCACTGAAATAATCGTAGAAACAGGCATTGTTGAAGTAGCTACAGAAAAGCAAACCGTTGTGTTGAAAGCCGGACAAAAAGCGTTTACCGGGTTAAATGAAACCATACTGCAAAAACAAGCCAATACCGATCTCTTATACAATTACTATCGCAGTAAAAAATTCGTATGCGACGAAACACCATTATGGAAGTTGGCGGAGAAATTAAATGAGGCGTACGACGTGCACATCGTTTTCGAAAACGCAGCATTGCGCAACCAGCAGCTTACCACTATTTTCGATAATGAACCGCTTGACAATATTCTCAATATTATTAAGTCAACTTTCAATATCTCTGTAATCAAAAAAGAAGGACAAATTATTCTACGCTAACTTGCACGCAGAATTAATAACCATGACAAAACTTCGTGGAGCTCTGTCTACGCTTATTGGATTATTTTGTCTCACCATCACTACGCACGTAAATGCACAAAACCTGCTTGATAGAAAGATCTCTATTGAAGTAAGCAATCAACGTTTGTCTGAGGTATTGAAACTGATCAGCAGCAAAGGGAACTTTTACTTTTCCTATAACAGTAGTATTATAGCACGCGATAGCCTTATTTCGTTTTCAGTGGCCAACAGATCTGTAAAACAGATATTGGATCAACTTTGCGGTAACAAATACAAATGGCAACAAAGCAACAATTACATCATATTACGCAAAGCACCCATAACTACCCCTACCCTGGTTACCAGTCAAACACCCACTCCCGAAAAATTATATACGGTTACGGGTTTTATATTGAATGGTGAAACCGGTGAAAAAGTGGGCGACGTGACCGTTTACGAAAAAGAACGACTGGTGTCAACCATGTCGGATGATAAAGGCTATTTCAAAATAAAATTAAAAAGCCGGTATAGTACAGCTTCGCTTACCATTAGCCGGGAAATGTTTGAAGACACCACCGTTGTTATACAACCAAAATATGATCAGCAGGTAACTATTGTAATGACCCCGGTAGTACCCAGTGAACCGGTGGTAACCATAAGTCCTATTGAAAATGAACTGCCTGATACCATTGTTGTAAAACCACCCACCGATATATTGGCAACCATGTCGCTGGCTAAAGAAGAAGTTAACCGGGTAGAAAAAACGCGCTGGGGAAAACGCCTGTTATCAGCCAAACAAAATATACAAAGTATCAACCTGAAAAAATTCTTTGCCGACCGAACCTTTCAGGTATCATTAACACCCGGGTTAAGTACGCATGGCAAATTAAGTGCGCAGGTAGTGAACAACTTCTCCGTTAACATGGTAGGTGGTTACACTGCAGGCGTAAATGGCATTGAATTAGGCGGCGCCTTTAATATCAATAAAAAAGATGTGCGTTACCTGCAGGCGGCCGGGGCGTTGAATATTACCGGCGGTTCTGTTACAGGCGTTCAACTGTCGGGTTTTCACAATAACGTACTGGGAAATGTAGAAGGCTTGCAGGCATCAGGCTTTTCGAATTTTGTAAAAGGCAATGTGACGGGCGTGCAGTTAAGCAGTATTCATAATCACGTATCTGGTTCATTGACCGGTATACAGGCCAGTAATTTTTCCAACTTTATAAAAGGGAAGCTCATCGGTTTGCAGTTGAGCAACATTCATAATGTTTGCTACGATAGCGTATTTGGTATGCAAGCCGCCAGCATAGTGAACTTTGCGCATAAAAAAGTGTCAGGCGTGCAGCTTGCCGGCGTTATCAATTTCGCTAACCGGGAAATGAGCGGTGTGCAGATAGGAAGCATATTCAATTACGCTAAAAAATTGCGCGGCGTACAGATCGGGTTGATAAATGTATCTGATACTTCTGCCGGTTACAGCATCGGATTGATCAACATTGTTTTCAAGGGATACCACAAAATTGTATTATCAACCAATGAGGCATTAAAGTTCAATGCTGCCTTTAAAACAGGCAACAGCAAACTGTACAGCATTTTACTGGCAGGTTATGGAAGAACCGGCCGTGGATGGGAAAGTGATGATACATCCAGAATCATTTCACTTGGTTATGGATTGGGGCATGAATTTTCCGTCGGAAAAAGATTTAGTATAAACCCTGAGTTCACCTCGCAATTCCTGTCCTTTGGTGATAATTATGACGATGTTAATGTAATGAGTAAATTTCACCTACAATTCAACCTTAAATTAGGTAAATATGTATCGTTGTTTGCTGGCCCATCTTTTAGCGTATACTATTCTGAACAAGTAGAAAAGTCAACCGGATTTCAATTACCACTTCCAGCATCCTATCACACTTTCGACCTATGGGAAAAAGATGTAAAGGGCTGGTTTGGCTGGAATGCCGGCATAAGCTTTTTCTAAACTACCTTATTATTTTTCCAATTGAACATAGGGGGATAAACATAGTTGGTTGTCATACTGCAAAGATATTTCTATGATAAATTGGAAAATTGCAGTGTGCCTTGTAGCGTGTTCAGGATGGAAAAATAGTACCTATGCACAATCAACGACCAGTCAACAAAAAAATATACATGCCCCTGTACGCATTGCATTTGTACCAGGTTTAAGCTCGCAAGGAAAAAACGACAAGCACACTATAAGCAATCTTTCGTTGAATGTACTAGGCGGTGCCACCGGTGGCGTAAATGGCGTTGAGCTCGGTACTCTGTTCAACATCAACAAAATGAATATGCAGGGTGTTCAGGCAGCAGGTTATTTTAATATTACCGGCGGTGATGTGAATGGTTTACAAATGGCAAGCTTGTTCAATAGTGCGAAGAATAATCTGACCGGTATTCAATTGAGTGGCAAAATCAACTACGTAAAGAAAAATAGCCGTGGGCTACAGGCAGCCGGATTATACAACCAGGTTTCCGGAAGCATTACCGGAGCACAACTGGCAGGCATCTGCAATTATACCCGCCAATCGGTAACAGGCATGCAACTGGCAGGCATTGCTAACATCAATAATAGCAGCATAAAAGGCATGCAGTTATCAGGCATCCTGAATTATACTAAACACTTAAAAGGTTTACAACTCGGGCTGATCAATATTGCCGATACATCTAATGGCTACAGTATAGGATTAATAAATATTGTGAAGAAAGGCTACCACAAAATAACCCTTAGCTCCAATGAAGTATTGAATACCAATCTCGCCCTTAAATCGGGCAATGCAAAATTGTACAACATTTTATTAGTGGGCGTCAACGCCGGCGGCGATGAAAAAAGCTTTTCTTATGGATACGGCATCGGTCATGAAATAAAAGTCGGAAAGCGGTTTACCATTAACCCCGAGATCACTTCACAATACCTGTATCTCGGCGACTGGGACTATACGAATCTGTTAAACAAATTCCAGGTACTGGCAACCGTTAAACTGGCGCCGGGCATAGCCCTCTTTGCCGGACCTTCCTTTGCTGCGTATTATACCGATCAAACCGATGCGGTGAAGGGATATAAATTCCTGGTCCCCAACGATAACTATAACAACTTTAAGCTCTGGAACGACAACTTTACCGGCTGGATTGGATGGACGGCGGGAATAAGTCTCTTATAATATTGAATATCGAATGTAGCATATTGAATGAAGAAGTGAAAACAAGGCTGAAGGCTTAAAGCAGAAAGCTTAAGGCCAAACGATTAAGGCAAACTGTATTTGCTTTCAGCTTACGGCTTGTAGCTTGCAGCCCACTTAGCCTATTACTTATTACAAATTTTCCATCGACATAGGGGTATACACTAACTTAATTGTCACACTCCAAACGAACAACCCATGAACACCAACAAAGCGATCACCTTGCTTATGGCAGGTATGCTGTACGGCATATCAGCTATTGCACAACTAACACAAAATATCAGAGGTACGGTAATCGACCAGTTACTTCAAACCCCGATAGCTGGCGCAACTGTTGTAATTACCGGCACTGATAAAAAAGTGATCGCCGATTCCACGGGTAATTTCAGAATACCGAATGTGACAGCAGGCACCCACACCCTGTTGATCTCTCATATCAATTATTCAGATGCGCTTGTCAGCAATATAATCGTGAACACCGGCAAGGAAGTGGTACTGACCATTGCCATGGAAACAAAAGTAAAAACCGAAAAGGCCGTAGTAGTGACTGCTGGAAGTAAAAAGAACAGACCACTCAATGACATGAGTGTTGTAAGCGCCCGGGCATTCACCGTAGAAGAAACACAAAAATATGCGGCGGCGGTAAATGACCCTTTGCGGATGGTAACCGGCTTTGCCGGCGTGGCCAGCGCCGATGATGGTGGCAATGATATCGTGATCAGAGGTAATGCGCCTACCGGTTTGTTATGGCGCATGGAAGGCATTGATATTCCTAACCCCAATCACTTTAGCGAAGCAGGCAGCAGCGGGGGCGGTATTTCCATTTTAAGTTCGCAGTTATTAGCCAACAGTGATTTCATAACCGGCGCCTTTGCTTCTGAATATGGCAATGCATTGAGCGGGGTATTTGATCTGAAGCTCAGAAAAGGCAATAATGAAAAAAGGGAGTATGCGCTGCAGGCAGGATTATTGGGTTTGAACGCGGCTGCAGAAGGACCGCTATCTGCATCGCATAAAGGCTCGTGGCTGGTCAACTATCGCTATTCTACTTTATCGCTACTAAACAATATGGGATTAGAGCTGGGAGAAGGCATTACCAATTTCCAAGACCTTTCTTACAACATCTATATCCCCACTAAAAAAGGAATTTTCACCGTGTTCGGTTTTGGCGGACTTAGTTCACAAAACCAACGCGTGGAAACCGATAGTTCTAAATGGGAAATGCAGGATGACCGGTACGCCGGTAAATTTGTTGCGAATACTGGCGCTACCGGCATCACGCATACAATTCCCATCGACAATCAAACTACGCTGAAATCAGCACTTGCCTTTTCTTATACGTCCAATTCTTTTAATGAACAGTTTGTAGAGACCAACAAAGTAGTAACAGATTCATACAAGGATAATTACATAACCAAAAAGATCCTGGTTTCTTCCACGCTCAATCATAAAGTAGATGCCAGCAACGCAGTGCGCGCAGGCGCCTATGTGAATTTCATCTTCTTTAAATATTATAAGCTGTCGAAGGAAAATCCCAATGCGCCTTTGCTTGAAACCATCAATACAACCGGAAATACGCAAACCGTACAGGCCTTTATACAATGGCAATACAAACCCTTTAACAATCTCACGTTTAACATGGGCATGCATTACCTGGCCTTGTTGTACAATAATTCCGGCTCAGCTGAACCAAGAGCATCTGTAAAATGGGACCCGGATACAAAAAGTTCGCTGGCGTTTGGCTATGGTTTACATAGCCAGCTACAGGCATTGGGCGTATACTTTGCAAAAGATGTTAATAGCGGCCTTCCCAATAAATACCTCGACCTTACCAAAGCGCATCATCTTGTTCTATCGTACAGTCGCCTGGTAGGACGAAAGTTGCGGGCAAAAGCCGAAATATATTATCAGCAATTATTCGATGTACCGGTAACAGTTGCCAGCAACAAAACATTTTCAACCCTGAATATTCAAAACGAATTTATAACCGACCCACTCACCAATAATGGAAAAGGAAGGAATTATGGCATTGAGCTAACGCTGGAAAAATACCTCGACAATTATTTTTATTACACGGTGAATGGTTCATTGTATCAATCGAAATATACCGCAGCAGATGGCGTGGAAAGGAATACGCGGTATAACGGCAATTATCTGTTCAACACCGTATTCGGCAAAGAATTTCCACTGGCTGGTCAACGCAGGGTATTGGGCATCAATTTCAAAATTATTTATGCCGGCGGGTACCGCACCACGCCCATCGACCTGAATGCATCACAACAGCAGGGATATACCATTTACAAAGAGAAAGAAGCATTCAGTTTGCAGAACTCAGCCTACTTCCGGCCCGATTGCCGCTTCAGCATTAAATGGAACCGTACCCGATTAACCAGTACGCTCTCGCTCGACATACAGAATGTAATAAACCGGAAAAACATTTCCGACCAGGGATACGACCTGTTGAAGAATACAACAGTCACCAATTATCAAAACGGAATTATTCCCGTATTGAACTATAAAGTTGAATGGTAATCCCCTACCCTTAAGCATACACATTTCTCAAAACCAAATACGTCAAAAATGAAAAATTTCTATTTAGCCCTTTGTGTTGTTTTATTATTTGTTGTTTCTACCTCCTGCGAAAAAGTGGTGGGCAAAGGCCCGGTAGTAACTGAAACCCGCCAAACAGCCTCTTTCGAAGGCCTGGAAGTTGAAATACCGGCTGACATTTATTTTACCGAGGCCCCTGATGCTAAAATTGAATTACATGCCCAGCAAAATATATTAGATGAAATTGAAACCCCCATCATCAACAACACCCTGCAAATTCGTTTCCGACATTCCAATACCCGTATTAAAAGTAATGATGGTATTTCCATATATGTGAGCGGCCCTAATGTACGTTCGCTTACAGTAGACGGCGATGGCTACCTGCAGGTACCTGCTCCTTTTACACCATCCGACCTCCATTTAGAGGTTAATGGCTCAGGCAGCATTCGGGCTAACAACGTAACTACTTCCAGACTTAATGCCAGCATTGACGGTTCAGGAAGTATTAATGTCAATAGCGGTAATGCCAATGCAACCAACCTCAACATCAGAGGAAGCGGATTACTGGATGTATCGGGCGCAATGGCGAAAGATGGAATTGCTAATATAAAAGGATCCGGCAATATAAGATTGTTTGCCACAGCAACGCTGGATGCCCGCATTACAGGCAGCGGCACTATCTCTTATAAAGGTTCACCAGCCGTTACCACCCATGTTACCGGTTCAGGCACTGTAATACATTTCTAAAGCGGCAAGCGTTGTTACACTAATACAACTATTTTTTGAAACAAAACAAGAGGTAACAAAAAGATAATCGAAACTTAATACAGGACAATATCCTACTGATATAAGGGCGATAATTATTAACAAATTTTGCGTTTTTTCCACATTACGTAAATAAAAAATGCACACCGCACTTTCCTATAATGAACAGGTATATTTTTGGCGCAGCAATATGAGATTGCCGTAATAATTTCTTAACCCACTAATTGCCGCATTATGAAATGGGTGTATGTTAACCAGCCTTCTGCTTATATTAAAAAATACCACTTAACAGAAGGCAACGATACTAAACTGGTAATGAAGTACAACCTCGAGCAACAGTCTGTACGAATAAGTAGCGAAGAAAATCACCGGCTCTTTTTTATTAATAAAACAGGTCTATGGCATAATAAAACCATCCTGAAAAATGAGTATGGGGTAGAAATTGGCCGGCTGTTATTTGACAAAGCACATGGGACCGGTATTATTGAAATGGAAAGAAAAAAATATTACTATACGTTCCAAAACAACACAGAACTGGTAATATTTGAACATACCGTTTCTCATCCGTTGGCTGTTTGTGACCTGTCATCAGCACCCTCTTTCACTTCGGTGGCCGCTAACAAATACAGCAGTGAAGAAAGCGCCTGCTTTTTGCTGGGCATATGCTGGTACCTGTTTCCGCTTACGGCTACCGAGCAGCTTGAATATGCCGGCGCTACTACTGTAGCCTAAAGAACAAACATCGCCTCCTTTATATTATAACCGTGCCACGGTTCCAAACCGTGGCACGGTTTGTTTTTTATCGTACAAATAGGTTTTGAAGGATTGTTCGCTTATTGCCGTTATTAATAATTATAAAATAAACGCCCTTCTGCAAACCGGCATAATCTATCGGGAGCGTATAAGTTCCGGGCGCATATGTTTTGTTGGCTATTGCTTTCACCATTCGACCATCGGCCGCATAAAGGTTCACCATTACTTTTTGCCATTCTGCCACTCCGAACCGTAAGGTAGAAGCTCCTGTTGTTGGATTAGGCACCACCATGGGCGCGAATTCCTGAACGTTAATTCCTGTAATGGGCGCCACAGTAGCCATCCTCGTACCGGTAGCAGCGCTGCATAATGCTTCTGTTGGATTGTTGCCGCTTATTTCTATCCAGTCGATCATCGCAAATTCAGAAGAAACAGTTGTTTCAAGCCTGATCTTGTTAGCACCTGCAACCAGAGTAACCGGCACCCAGGCGGTAGTAGTCCAGGTATCCCAGGTAGCTGTTTTGGGGAATGCTACGCTGGCATACACCTGAGTGCCATTCACCAGCACCCTGGCTGTGGTAGCACTTTGTGAGCCGGCATTGGAATACCGCCAGCGAATATTATAGGTACCTGCCGCACCGGCGCTTGTTGCCCAGGTGATACCCTGGCCGCTCGAATTGCTCAGGTTAATATAATAGCCACCATCGGCCCCGGCATACGTACTTTGTCTCGATCCATTGGCGCTGCAATAACCTGTACCCGTACCTGATTTATCATCAATACGCAAGATGGTACCGCTGTTACTGGTGGTAAAGTTGGCGGTAACGCTGGTATTGGCATTCATAGTAACCGAAGTAGTGGTACTGGTGCCGCTGGCGCCACCACTCCAACTGCTGAAGGTATAACCAGATGAAGGCGAAGCAGTCAACGTAACCACGGTTCCGGCAGCATAAGAAGTTGCATTCGGACTACGGGTAATAGTACCACCTGCACCTGGACTAACTGTAGTGGTGAGGGTATAAGTAGTACCTGTGCTGGTAGTAAAGTTGGCGGCAACCGTTCTATTACCGTTCATTGTAACATTTATGGAAGTAGATGTACCACTCACATCACCACTCCAACCAGTGAAGGTATACCCACTGCTGGCTGTTGCAGTAAGCGTAACCACAGTGCCAGCGTTGTAAGAGCTGGCATTAGGGCTGCGGCTAACACTGCCGCCACCGGATGGTGTAACGCTGGTAGTAAGCGAATAGGTAGTGGCTGTACCGCCAGATTCAATAGCACCAAGATCAGGTGAATTACCATTATAAGAAATTCCGGTAGAAGTAACACCGCCATCAACCAGGTCGCTACCTGAGGCCAGGTTTAAAAATCCATTCGTTGTGGGGCTGGCATTGGCGCCTGGTGTTAAAGTAACAAAGTCAGCGGCAGTAACAGTAAAGCCACCAGCAGCACCCTGAAATGAATTAGGCGCTGTTGCTGTACCAATAATGCGATCGTTTGAGCCACTCAAATACGATAGATTATTTTTAAACACACTGGTACCGCCATCGAAATTGAAATTGCGTTCCGCATTGTTGTATCCGGTGTTATTGGTCATTTCAATGGTACCCAGGTTCCTGTTGTAAGTAAAACCATGTTTGCCGTTGCTAAAAGCCACGCACCTTCTTACAATATGATTCACCGAAATATCTTCACCACCCAGTTTAAATCCGTTCTTATCGCCATTACCAGAAGTAGAACCATCCGTTAAAATACCGTTTGAGTGTGCAATACAACCTTCGAGTGTAACTGCACCAATGGGTCCGGTATCAGATTTCGTATACAGGTCCCAGCCATCATCGATGTTATGGTGTGAAACGCAATTGCGGAAAACATTTCCGTTACCGCTGGTAAGCTTGGCAGCAAAACCATCTGCATCTTCATTGTCAGGGTCTTTATTATCGTACGATTCACAATTTAAGATCAGGTTATTACTGGGCCACTGGCTAATGGAGTTATAAGAAGTGTTATACCGGCTTAACTGCAATCCTGAATCTGCATTCCTTCTGAAAATACAGCTCTCAATGGTATTATTATCTCCCGAAAGCAGTATACCGTTATCACCCGCGCTTTCAACAATGATACCTCTAAAATGCCAGTAACTTCCATCCAGCACAATGCCCCGGTTAGAAGTGGAAATAGCCATACCCGCAAAACTGATAACAGGCACTTCACTGGCATAGGCAAATACTTTTTTTGTAGCAGATGCAGTGCCGCTGTTCGATTCTGCAATAACAATGGTAGATGTAAAACTATACGTACCGCCGCGCATATAAATAGTACCACCGGCAGTTACAGTGGCCAGCGCGTTTGCCAAAGTAGTTGGCGCTGAAATGGAGGTCCCGGGACTGGAAGCGCTCCCGGAAGGTGAAACATATAAAACCTGTTGGGCATAGGCCCCAACATAAACAGAAAATAAGGAAAGCAATGATAATAGCATTTTTTTCATGTTACAAGCTTTAGATAAATAATAAAAGACAATCGTTTTAAGCAGAACGAAAACACTAAACGCTAGCCCTCAACAATATGCGTTCGGTATTATGTAAACCCGACCGATCATCGGGGCCAACATTAGGCGTTTCGTGTTAGGCAAGTAAATGCCGAACGACGAGCGCATTGGCTCGCGTTAAGTAAATGCTGAACGCTGCGTTCTGCGTTAAGCGTTAGGAGTTAGGCGTTAAGCATTTAACACCATTTCGAATGAAACAGATAGAGCAGCCAGATAGCAGATATATGCCTATTACAGGGCGAGTGGTTCCACTAAAAATAATAAGCAGGCAATCGCTATTAGCCATAACGGGATCAGGTAAACGGGCCGGATAAATACTAATCTGGGTAATTGTAGAAATGTTGGGGATGGGTATTTAACTAATGGAAAGTTAAAAAAGAAGTCAATTATAACAATTGTATGGAAAGATATTATTTACGCAAACGTTCCCGGACATGTAATAAGCAGACCTAACCATCGCGGAACAGTTCGGGGCCCAGCCGCTTCAAATCAGATATCAATAACCGATAATTAAAAAAGGGCATTTTCCTAACAAAAACAGCAAAAAATATTGATATAGCATTCGCTTTAATGACAAGGGGGATTTTGCTAAAATTGTGACAATAAAATCTAAAAATTATAAGACTTTAGAATTCATTAACAGGCTTGTTGCGCGCTGGGGCTTTAAAACTTTTTTATGTTAATATGAATAGCTCTTATTTCATTGACAATGAACCTATACAACAGGGCGGATTGTTGCCTTTAACATTTGCCAATTTTATGGCACGCTTTTTCAACTATCTATTCTGTGTTGATGATCATAAATTGAAAAACCTAAAACACAGAAATTATGAAAAGTATTTTTTACACAACCACAGCAGTAGTAGTAAGTGCAGCCTTATTGATGTCTTCGTGTAAAGACAATAACAGGCTTGCATCGGAGAGCATACCGGTAACACCGGTTTCTGTTACAGCATCGGAATATGCTGAGTTTAAAGAATGGAAACAACAGCAGCAATTAGAAAATACTACCAAAACCCGTACAACCGCAACTGCCCGGCCAGTTGTTGTACACAAGCATTATACGGTGAACAAAACAACGCCTGCCGTTCAACCTGTTAAAAAGAAAAAAGGCTGGAGTAAAGCGGCCAAAGGAACGGCGATTGGTGCTGGCGCCGGCGCTGCAGCAGGTGCGCTAATTGTTAAGAATAACCGGGCTTTAGGTGCAGTTATCGGCGGTGTTGTTGGTGGCGGCGTAGGTTATGGTGTAGGTCGTTCTATGGATAAAAAAGATGGGAGATATTAAAGAAAGCTGTAAGCCACAAGCTGCAAGCTTTAAGCTGAAAGCAGAAAGTAAATACAGCTTCGCGCTAGCCCAAATGTTGAAAGCGAAAGCACGATTATGACCGACTTTAAATAAACAAGCCCCGACATTGCCGTCGGGGCTGTTTTTTATTGGTTTAATGGAATTGCGTGTTTTGTATACCTGGAACTTATCTGAACTTTAGGCCACTTGCCCCTGATTTATGATCGACAATAACATATTATTTAAATCTGAAAAGGGTGCGTCTTTCGCGACAAATCCGTCTGCCCCCAATTGAATTCCTTTATTTATATATATGCTGCTGTCTTCCATGGAAAAGAAAATGATCTTCATTGCCGGCCACTCTTTCTTCAAATGAACGGTGGTTTCCAAACCATCCATTACCGGCATGTTGATATCTAGCACACATACGTCGGGAGTGCTATTCTCATGTAACTTATCCAGGAATTCCTGCCCATTCTCTGCCTCCATTACTACATTGTAACCCAATGAGTTGAGGCGGAACTTTACACTTTCACGGATTAAGGCGTTGTCATCTACAACTGCGATGGTGATAGGGAGTTCTTTTTTCATAGTTACTTCATTCTTTTTTTCAAAATTTCGCGCTCACGAATCGTTAATCAGGTTTAATTTGGCGTATCACCCCAAAAGGTGAGTATTTGCCTTTATTAGAATACACCGGAGTGAACAGTTCGACAAAAGATTTTTTCAGAAAGGCAAAAAATGAATAGTTTTTCATTTTTTCCTAAGTATTTGCACTTATAAAACAGCCCAGAAATGGCAAAAACCATGCTAACCTCGGCCAATTCCCACCGCTCTTAAGATCTTCTTTTCCCCAAACCGCTTTTTTACACTGTCGATGGCCTGGTACAGGTTTATCATTTCCTGGGTATCGTCGAACAGGCTGATCTGGTAATTGCCGGGAATGAGGTGGGTGAACCTGATACCCAATAACCTCACAAGTAATCGCCGTTCGTATAACTTATTGAATAACTCCTGGGCCGTTTTTAATAATATATGGTCGGCATTGGTGTAGGGAATAGTTATTTGCCTGGTGAAAGTTTCAAAATTCGAATACCGCACCTTAACTGTAACACAACCAGTTAGCTTATTCTGCTGCCGCATCTGGAAAGCTATTTCCTCGGTCATCCGCACCAACTGGCTGTGCAGGAAGCCCGTATCGATGGTGTCTGCCTGAAAGGTTGTTTCTGTTGAAATGGATTTCTGTTCGTGGTACGGAATAACCGGCGTTTCATCAATCCCATTTGCTTTTCGCCACAGGTCAATGCCCGACTTACCCAGTAAATTCTCCATCATTTCAACCGGTATTTCACTAAGCACTTTTACCGTTTCCACGCCCATCTTTAATAACTTATAGCCGGTTTCCTTGCCCACGCCCGGGATCTTTATAACACTGAGCGGCGCCAGAAAATCTTTTTCATTCCCAAAAGGAATTTCCAGTTGCCCGTTTGGCTTTACCTCGTTGGTAGCCACCTTGCTCACCAGTTTATTGGAAGCAAGTCCCCAGGAAATAGGCAGACCGCTTTCTTTATTGATCCTTTTCTTTAATTGATCGGTGAACTGCAGGCACCCGAAAAATTTATCCATTCCGGTTAGATCAATATAGAACTCATCGATACTGGCTTTTTCAAAAACGGGCACTGCATCTTTTATTACCTCGGTAACCAAGCGGGAATATTTGCTGTAAGCCTCAAAATCACTTTTTATGATAATAGCGTCCGGGCATAACCGCCGGGCGATTTTCATAGGCATGGCGCTATGAACCCCATATTTACGCGCTTCGTAACTGCAGGCCGCTACTACTCCCCGATCACTGCCACCGCCTACCAGCAACGGTTTGCCTTTTAATTTTGGATTTCGCAATGTTTCTACCGATACAAAAAAAGCATCCAGGTCAAAATGGGCAATATGTCGGTCTTTTGATAAAAGCATTATGGTTATACTATTTTATAGTATCGTAACTACGTTTTTTAAATCCCACCTTTATCATTTTACGCGCCTCAATGCTATACACACCAAAATCATCTACCACCCTGCCGGTTACTTTATAAAAACCGCCGCTGTGCATAGGATACGTGCGAGCAGCATCGGGAAAGTGTACCGTATCTACCCAGTCAAGGTCTTTATCAATAAAAGTTCCGAAGAACATAACATCATTATTTTTTGTTTGCACATGCTTTTTGGCAATAAAATAAACCAGCACCGTAACTACTTTGTGCAAATGCTTGCCAATGTCTTTTGCGGGTAGGTATTTATCAGGGTCTTCATCAACCATGGCAAAAGGGCTCGATAGCGTAAAACCCAGGATCTCTTTTTGATCATACAGATCATCAATAGCGTTATCGGTCAATGCAGGCAGCGTAAACTCGATCGGTTTTTCTTCAAACAAAGAATCGCTGACCGGTATATGGGTTTTATTTTTTTTCTGCAGAAAATTAGCTTCCCACAACAATTGCTTTTTTGTTTTACCGGTAAACCGGAAGGCGCCAATACTCACCAGTATATTGAGTTGCTCCAGACCTATGTCGGTTCGCTCAATAAAATCCTGTAAATGCAAAAACACGCCGCCTTCTTTGCGCTCTTCAATAATTTGTTGCATTGATCTTTCCTGAAGCGCCTTAATATGTATAAAACCCGTATATACTTCATCGCCTTTTATGGAAGTATAAATATCACTGTTGTTGATACAGGGCGCATTGATAATGCCACCCGCTTTCATCAGTTCAATAAAATATAACTCAGTTGAATAGAAGCCACCGAAATTATTGATCACGGCTACCATAAACTCTTTGGGGAAGAAAGTCTTTAGATACAAACTCATATAACTTTCTACAGCAAAGCTGGCCGAATGCGCTTTGTTGAAGCTATAACCGGCAAAGCTTTCCATCTGCCGCCATACTTCGTGCGCCAATTCATCTGTATGGCCCAGTTCACGGCAATTGGACAGGTATTTTTCTTTAATATGCCTGAACTTATTGTTCGACCGGTATTTACCACTCATGGCCCGGCGCAGGATATCGGCTTCGCCCAAAGACAAGCCGGCAAAATAATGTGCGATCTTTATTACATCTTCCTGAAAGACCATTACGCCGAATGTTTCGCTCAAATGTTCTTCAAAAAGCGGGTGCAGGTAAGTTACTTTATCGCGGTTATGGAACCGGGTAATATACTCCCGCATCATGCCCGACTGCGCTACCCCCGGCCTGATGATAGAGCTCGCCGCTACCAATGTTATATAGTCATCGCACCGGAGTTTCTTTAACAGTTGCCGCATTGCCGGCGATTCTATATAAAAACAACCAATGGTTTCCGCCTCTCTTATCTGCTTTTTAATGGCCGTATTATGCCTGAAGTTTTGGAAATCATGAATATTTACATCTATTCCTTTATTGGCTTTTATCAGGCGCAGGCTTTCCTTTATATGCCCCAAACCACGCTGACTGAGTATATCAAACTTGTTAATGCCGATGTTCTCTGCAACAAACATATCCATCTGGGTAGTGGCAAATCCTTTGGGCGGCATAAACAACGCGGCATATTCAAACATAGGCTTCTCCGTTACCAGCATGCCACAGGGGTGTATAGAAATATTGTTGGGAAAATTCTTCAACAGACTGCCATACTGTAATATGGTCCGTTGAATTTTATCAGTAGGTTGTGTAGCGCGTTGCAGGCTCTTAATTTCTTCCACCGGCAATCCGAATACTTTTCCCAGTTCCATAATAATGGCATCATGCTGAAAAGTAGTATAAGAACCCAGTAAGGCTACATGATTCTTTCCATACCGCTTAAAAATATAATCCATAATGTCGTCGCGGTCGGTCCAACTGAAGTCAATATCAAAATCAGGCGGTGAAGTACGTTCAGGATTCAGGAAGCGTTCAAAATAAAGATTCAACTCAATGGGGTCCACATCGGTGATGCGAAGACAATACGCTACAATAGAGTTGGCGCCACTCCCCCGCCCTACGTAATAAAATCCGCGCGACTGAGCATACCATATCACATCCCAGTTGATGAGGAAATAGGAATTAAAACCCAGGTCGTTAATGATCTTCAATTCTTTTTGCAGCCTTGCCTGGGCCACTTTATTTTTTCTTCCATACCGGGCCATCAATCCTTCAGTAGCCAGCTTCTCCAATAATACCCGGTCGTCTTCGGCAGTTGCGCTAAAGCATTTTTTATTTTTATCTACCTTAAAGTCCATATCAATGCTGCAGGTATCCAGTAACTTGTAGGTATTGGTTACAATAGCGGGAAATTGCCTGAACTGTTCGAGCAATGCAGCCGGAGAAATAAAAGTTTCATCGGGCGAGGCCTGTGCTTCAACAGGCAGTTTTGATAACAGGGTGTTCTTGTCTATAGCACGGAGCAACCGGTGTAAATTGAAATACTGCTTATTTTGAAAAGTTATGGGTTGCCGCACCACCAGCTTATGTTCAAACTTTTTCCAGTCGGTGCCAAACAGTTTATTTAACTCAGCCGCCAGTATGCCGATATATTCACCAGGCAACAGATCACCGGGAGCTTTTCTATCAAAGGGATAAATAATATATACATCATGGCTGTTTTGAAAATAAGCTGTTGCATGGTCAGGAAATTTTATTTTATGTTGTAAATGAGATGATAAAAACTCGTTGATGCACGCAAACCCCCGGTTGTTCCTGGCAATTAAAATATAAAGCAGCTCATCTTCATTTCTGATCTCAACACCTACAACCGGTTTAATGTCTTTTTGCTTACAAAAATTTACAAAGTCCCAGCTATCGCAGGTACAATTAATATTCGTTAAAGCCAATACATGTATGTTATGCTCTGCAGCGGTGTTTACCAGTTCTTCTGTAGAATAAGTCCCGTATCGCAAACTAAAATATGTTCTGCAATTTAAATACATAATGCCGCGTTGCTTTACACCAAAGCTACAGCGATTACTAAGTATTTTAGCATATCAGAAACTAACATTATTAGTGTATAAAAATTAATATGAGCATCACATTATAGTATGTAAGGAGTAATTAAACTGCTAAAAATGAAGCGTGTACTACATTGTAAAGCCGGGAGAATAGTATTTTGAACAGCAGACTTTGTAATTAAAATTGTTACAGGAGTTGTAGAAAAAAGTACAATTTGTATTTTTTGTAAGATGTACTTAAAAACAGGAAGCAGGAAATAAGATATCAATTTCTGATTTTTAGATTTAGAGATTTTATGATTTCCGCTGGTTTAAACTTTCCGAAAATCTCAAATCCCGAAATCTCAAAATCCTTAACATCTTACTTCCTACTTCTTACTTCATACTTCTCAGTGTTAAAACATAAAAGCAACACTCATAAGACTAATTCGCTTCCGTATACTTCTTAAAGTTGTCCAAAATCGCCTGCCATCCGGCCTGTTGCATTTCAACAGAGTTTTGGCTTTCCGCATCAAACGTCTCCACTATTTTGGTCTCATTTCCATTTGAGGTGAAATGAACGATCACTTTTCTACCATCGCCCATTGTATATTCAATCAACTCATTAGTTTTTACATCGTCATAAACGCCGCCGAAGTCAAAACCAAAGCTGCCATCTTTGGCTTCCATTCTTGTAGAAAATTTGCCGCCAACCCGCAGATCATTTTCAGCCCTCGGCGTATGCCATTCTTCAGTAGCGGTGCACCATTTTGTAATGTGCTCGGGCGATGACCATATTGCCCAAACTTTTTCAACGGGAGCGTTAATATTACTTTCTACCGTGATTTTTGTTACATTAGTTGTTTCCATTTTTTTGTTTTTTTATTGTTTTATAAGATTGTTATTCATTGACAAAGCAAACTTACCACCAATTCTCAAAACCCATGCTGTGTAAAAGGGACAAATGAAGGGGTATTTTGCGACTTTTGTGTTTACCTGACACGCATGGCGGTTTTTATCTATAAACCGGTCAATTAAACACCTGTTCGAGCGAACAACTAACCTATACAAAAATAATGATTGCAATGCCAGCAAACCACTCACCCCAATGCAACTGCGCTAATTGTCATGACCATGAAATAAGTCGGGCAGAAAAGAAATTACACATTGAAATTTCTGAAAACAGCCGACGTGATTTTATAAAAAAAGCCGGCTTGTTGGGACTAAGCCTGGGAATAGGTGGCGGATTGGTTACAGCCCCCCTGGCCGCCTCAGCACTGCACGACGAGGAAGCCGCTTACAAAGCAGGCGGCATGCAGCGCAACAAAGCCGTACGTAATGGCAAAGCCTCCCTGCTAACTTTATTACATACGGCCGATATTCACTCGCAACTCATGACACACGATGAGTTCTTTATTGAAAACGGCAAGCCAACTTTCAAAAAGCGGGGTGGTTTGGCTAACCTTAAAACAATGATCAATACTTTGCGCAATCAAAACGCAGCCAATACCCTGGTCATTGATGGTGGCGATTGTTTCCAGGGCAGCGGCATTGCAGCGCTTAGTGAAGGAAAAGCCATTATACCGCTCATGAATAACATCGGGTACGATATTATGCTGCCAGGTAATTGGGAAGTTGTATATGGCAAGGAAATGATGATGAAAGATATGTTTGCTTATCACGGATTGAAAGTGTGCGCCAATATGTATCACGACACACAGGATGAAATGAAAGGCGACCTGATCTTTCCCCCATATTTTGTAAAACATATTGCCGGCATCAAGATCGGGTTTATCGGGTATAACGACCCGCTTACCCCAAAGCGGCAATCACCCGCTTATTGCGACGGTATTAAATTCACCCATCCTGAAACCAACGTTGCCAAATACATTAAGATATTAAAGGAGTATGAACAGTGCCAGATGGTATTTCTTTTAACCCACATGGGACTGGCGCAACAATTTGGGTTATCTAATAAGCTACAGGTAAAAGGAGCAGATTATATTTTAGGCGCCGATACCCATGAACGGTTGCGTAAACCGATACAAGGCGCTTATGCAAAAGTAACAGAACCGGGCGCCTTTGGTTCCTTCATAGCAAAACTGGATATCGTTGTTGAAAATGGCATTATTAAAGACCATACCTATCAATTGCTTGATGTTGATCCGGAAAAGTACAAAGCAGATGAAGAAATGAAACGGTTGATCAATAAAGCCAATGAACCCTATAAAAAAGAACTGAGCCGCGTGATCGGTAAAACAAAAAAACCGTTGATGAGGTACTACGTGATCGAATCGCCCATGGACAATTTTATCACGGATGCTATTATGTGGAAATTCAAACCAGACATCGCATTAAGCAATGGATTCCGGTTTTGTCCGCCCTTGCTTCCCGACCCCGCTACCGGCATGGCCGATATTACCGTTGATTATTTATGGAGTATGCTGCCCGTAGATAGTGAAGCCAAAAAAGGTTCTATAACCGGTCATCAATTGTGGGAATGGATGGAAACAGAACTGGAAAATGCTTTTGCCAAAGACCCTGCCAAACGATTAGGAGGTTGGGTGGTACGGTTCAAAGGCATGGAGGTGAACTTTACCTTAAGCAATGATGCTGGCAAACGAGTAAATTATATTAAGGTGGGAGGAAAGCCAATTGATCTTACCAGGGAATACAGTTTTATTGCCTGTGAACGCGAAGGTGACCCCGACACCACCATTTGTAGAATGCAGGGAGTTAAACAACCCAAATTACTCGGGCATACCATGCACAAGGTCATTGAAGAATACCTCGCACAACACTCACCTATTGCTCCCATTATAGAAGGCAGATGTACCGCAACAGATGCACCTGCCACCTTGCTTACCCAGGTAATGGGATTGGGTTATGAGTTTAGATAAAAGAAAAATGGAGAAATGTAATCAGTTGATACATTTCTCCATTTACTAAATTAAGTATGTTAATTCATGCCGGCTATATTAACCTTTTCCCTGTTGTTTTTTCAGGAAGGCGGCCAGCGCCTTGATACTATCTGAATCAATATAATCAACACCCAGCTCTATCACTTTCTTCCAGGCATCATCAAAATCGGGCACATTCCACAAGCGCACCTCTTTGCCTAAACCATGCGCCTTAACGATTAACTTTTGCAATTTTTCAAAAACATTCTGAGGGATTGGACCGGTACCCTTCCAGCTTGAATAGTTGATAAAGTTATCGCTCAGCATAACCATACGGCTAAGCGCATCTTTGGTATAACGGATACTTAACAAACCATCAAACACCACAAATGAAGGATAAGAGATATACGTAGAGGGATCGGGTTTGTTACCACTGATCAATATCTTGAACTTTGGTGTGCGGGTAAGTTCAGGATACTTCTGTAATATATCTATTATTTTATTCAACGTTGGAACAGCATCAGATTTTATATCCAGCATCAACATCAATTTGTGCGAGGTATCGGCATATGGATATCCTTTATTGGTTTGAATGTAACCCTGAATTGGTTTCAGGTACAACTCTTCCAGTAAACGGTGTTGCGGAACATCTTTTTGCGTATGGGCTACGAGCAATTCATCATTAGCCAATATCACATCCACCTCAATGCAACCAAATCCCAGGTTGTACGCCGAAAATAAGGGCGCAGACTGCTGGTAGTCGTTGTGCGAATGCGCATTGGCTGTTGAATAAGTTTTAGGTTGAGCAAAGGCCGCGGTGTAAGAAAACGCAATGAAAAATAATAACTTTCGCATAATGGATTGGACTTTTTTTGCAGGTTTACGATTAATGATCATCTGGCAATTCGGATACCTCCTGCAATCGACGTGAAATGACTAGGGTGATGCAAATTAAGCGTAATTATCACACCTATTAACAAAAACAATACCTATTTACAGAAACCATCAATTCTATAGGTAAACTTTTGTAAGGGTAATCCATCCGGCGATGTTCCGGAGAGAGCTTGGGAATAAACGAAAACCTGTAAAATATATTGCGGAAAATACGCATAATTACCCGGCGCCATCGAATAAAAATGTTTGAAAACCCGGCAATAAAAAAGATTCCCCAAACTGTGAACCTTTATATAAAAAAAATTGGCGACCTGAACGCATATGCGTGAGGGTCGCCACAGTTTTAAATTGGGTACAAAATTGGCAAGCCTTAACTAATGACTATACTTTCCCGGTGAACTGTTTATGTGGTTTTTCAGTTACCTAATAATTGCTCCAGCCTGGTAGAAAATGCTTCGCCACCATTGCCGTTCCCAACATACCGGCCGATAATGTTACCATCCCTGTCGAGCAAAATTTTTGTAGGGAATGCGGTAACATTGTATTCTTTCACTGCATCAAATTTTAATGCATTCTCATTGTTCAGCACCTGCAACCAGGTAAGCCCATCTTCTGTTATGGCAGTTTTCCATAATCTGATACATTCTTCCTTTGTTTTGGCGTGCTCCGATGCAATACCAACTATTTCAAATCCTTTGTCTTTGTATTTAGCATACAGCTCTTTCAGGTGCGGGTGACTTGCCCGGCAGGGCCGGCACCAGCTTCCCCAAAAATCAAGCAGCACATAACGGCCCTTCAATGCATTTAAATCAACGTTCTTTCCATTTACATCTATTTTATACTTTGCAAAAGAGGTGAGCTTTTCTTTATAGTAATTACGTACAGAATCGGTAAGATGCTGGAAATAAGCAGCGCCACCCGGTATTTTATTACTGGCTTCTTTTATATCAGCAAGTATTTTATCCGATACTTCTTCCCCGGTCAGGTACATGCGCGCCAATACGGCAATGGCCTCTTTGGCCCGGCCGGTTGCCGCAAGGGCTATGCCATAATTATACGACAGGTTATCAGTAAGCTTATACGCTTCCGTCTTGGTGAGAATACGTGTCTTTACATCAGATGGGAATTTTCCGCCGTTTGCTATGTATAATGGCTGCAGGTAATACACTATTTTATCCTGTTTTCCCATCGCCAGCAATGCCCTGATATATACTGGCATCAGGCGACTGTATGCCTCTTTACAACTACTGTCTTTCCTGAATGCATTACTGACACTATCTACCATGGGCCGTATTTTGGCTTCTACCAATGGTGCATTCCCTTTTTCATTCTCTTCCAATAAAAAGCCACCTGCATTAACAGCGGCTCGTAGCCTGCCTTCGGGTGTGCGCAGGCGTTTCAGCCAGTTTGCTGCCTTTGCTTTGTCGCCAGCTTTAAAGTAAGACATGGCAATATCCAAACGTAACCCATCGTATTGCTCACCTATTTTATCCTTACCCCGATCGGGGAACTGTTGTAATAAACTGTCGAGTTTTTCAATCTTTCTTTCAGGCGTAGTAAGAAAGAATTTGGTACCAATAATAGCATGCGCCAATGGCCGGTCTGATGTATCAATTTGCGCCCAACCTGTTCCTTCAAAAACAACAGAAAACAAACAACTAAGCAGCCAGTATTTTTTCATGTTATAATGCTCTTTAAAAATTTTAAACATTCTATTAGCCATCGATCATCAGGGATTATTCTCCATACCGGGGTTCTGCGCTATCACAGCTTGCGGCAATTGCAGCGTGAATCGTTCAGGGCGTAACGTAAACGTTGAACTTAATACACCCGACGTGTTATATAGGCGATGGGTATACGTAGCTGAGGAGAAAAGGGGATCAACAGATAACCTTCTCATATCGAACCAGCGATAGCCCTGTACAGCGAATTCGCGGATACGTTCGTTCAGCACAAACTGGATCAATTGCAACTGCGTTAATCCCACAGGAATGGCGTTTGCATCTGTAGCGTTCATTCTTTTTACCCGAAGCGTTTTCAGGCTGTTGATCGCTGTAGTGGTATCACCAAGGCGGGCTGCCACCTCCGCACGTAGCAGGTAGAGTTCCGGTATTGTCATACCATTCTGAATAGAACTGTGTCCGTTACGGCGAAGGGCGCCTGTCATAGGATAGGATGTGGTCACTAAATATGGTTTGGTAGTAAAAAAGTTTAAACGTTTATCGGAAGAAGTGAACAGTTGTGTGGTCTGCGGGCTCAGGGTATATTCACTGGAAGTGGCTGACCACATATTGGAAGCCTGGCGGCTAACAATATACTCCGTATAATTGGCCTGGGTGGGCATCCCATTGAAAGAAGTGGTAGCCGTAGTGGTGGGATTCCACCCCCAGGTGCCGCCTGATACCATGGTAACGTTCAGATCGTATAATGCCATATTGGTAAGCGCAGTACCGGTGCCGGTACTGGCCAGGTCAGTAAGCGCCGACTCCAACCATGGTTTTGCAGTATCAAACTTACCCATGAATACATATACTTTGCCCAACAATAATTCTGCAGCAGTTTTACCCATCCTCACGCGGGTACGAATGGTAACCGGCAGATCGGGAATTGATTCTGTAAGATCCCTGATTATAAAATCGTACACTTCCTGAACCGGTGCCCGCGTAAATTTTGTCTCCGCTACATCTGCCTTCGTAACGATCGGGTAGCCGGGATCGGTAGCTGCAGTAGCAGCATTGTACGGCTTACCATATAGGTTAATGAGGCTGAAATAGATCCATGCCCGGTTAGCCCTTGCCTCAGCCATGATGGCTTTCTTTTCCGCTTCCGTGCCCGCTGTTGAAGACATTACCTCATTGATGATCTTGTTATAGCTATACAACTGGGTCATTAATGATGACATTTCAAAGGCAAAAATTCCCTCATCGTAAATCACATCGTCATAACGGAACAGGCGCTGGCTGCGCGCTAAAGCGCTGGAAAAATAATTATCGAAGGCAATTATTTCATCGCCCAACGGCACGCTTACATCAAGGTTATTGGTCACAAATCCGCCCGCATTCAACATAAGGTCATAGTCAGCGGTAGTCTCCGCAATAACTTTGCCTTTTGGCTTAATGTCTAAAAAACTCTTGCTGCAGGCTACCACACAGGATACAGCCAGCATACAAAGGCTGGTTTTATATATGTTTAGAAAACTCATTTTCATGTCGTAATTTTTAATTGATTAGAACCGCAGGTTTAACCCGAACGCAATGCTGTGTTGAGCAAAAGGAATAGTTCGTTCAGCCGTTGTAGAATTATGAAACTCCGGATCTATACCATATTGATTGGCCTTCCACAACAAAACGTTTGACAGAGTTGCGCGGAAAGTGATCTCTTCCGCTCTCATACGGCTTACAATTTGCTGCGGCAGGGTGTACGACAAATTAATGTCCCTCATTTTTATATAGGCGCCATCAAAATAGTTGATATCGCCATTGGCATAGTACAACACAGACCGTTGGCTGCTGCTTATACTTGAACTGGGAATATATGCCGGGATGTTAGTGATGGTTTCATCACCCGTTTTTTTCCAACGGCTATTAAAGTCCCGGTACATATTTCCAAAGAAATAACCGGCGCTGGTAGAAGTTCTACCAGCAAGCGCGGAGGTAGTGGTATTTAAACCAAGGGCATCCCTCTTGAGCCTTGAACCGAAATTGTAAACCATATTACAGGAAAGTTGGAAATTCCGGTACCGGAAATTATTACTGAAGCCGCCGGTCAATGTTGGCTGCCAGGTACCCATATAAACCAGGTCACTCGCCAGGGCAACGCCGGGCTTTTTGGTAATAGTGCCATCTGCCAATTCAACCAATGGATCGCCCACATTGTCGAGGCCTTTGAATCTATAACCCCATTGTGCATAGGATGAATAACCCTCTGCATACCGGGTACTCATATATTGAATGGCCGAAGTAGTGGGGTTGGGCGTATAGAGTTTGGTTACCTTATTTACATTATAGGATAAGATCAGGGTGGTAGACCAGATGAAATCCCGTTTTCGGAAGTTCACAGAAGTTAATCTTGTTTCTACACCCGTATTATGCATATCACCCAGGTTGCCAACAAAGGAAGTTACACCTGCAAACGCATTGGCAGGTACATAACCGATCAAATTGGTAGTGCGGCGCATGTACAGATCGGCATTTCCCAATAACCGGCCTTTCAGGAATGAATAATCGAGCCCCACATTATAATTCCTGGTATTTTCCCAGGAGATCCTCTTGTTGCCATACGTACCGATAGAATAAGCTATACCACCTGGCACATTTATATTTGTTCCTCCGCTAAGTATGTCATAGGCGGCCGCAAAATAACCCGATTTCGACGGTTGATTACCCGATAACCCATAAGTGGCCCGCAGGGTCAGGTAATCTACCCACATTACATGTTCCATAAACGATTCCCGGTTTATTTGCCAGCTCAAACCAATAGACCAAAGAGGTTTGTATTGTACAGATCTGTCCTGACCAAATAAATTAGACTTATCGTTCCGCACGCTGGCATTGATCGTATATCTTCTTAAATAAGTATACGCTGCGTTACTATACCAGGAAGTAGTGCGGGCCAAATTTTCTGTCTCACTGTATGCATCATAGCCAAGCGAGCTTCTTGTAAGACCTGATGGGAATACGGTACCTGAAATACCATTAGCCAGGGTAACATAATCTATCGGCAGGGAGGTATTCAGTTCCGGGTCATAACCACGGGCTACCGAAATATTCGTATTGCCAAAGGCACTGGTAGCCTCCTGACCGGCCAGCGTGGTTAGCTGGTGGTCGCCATTACCTGAGGTTATGTCATATACCAATTGATGACGAATGGTGTAATTTCGCCGGGTCACATTGGTTGTGGTCAGTTTTCCACCCGTAGTTGGCAGATAATATGTTGGGGAGCCACCTGGTGTGGTGGCAGGAACTGTAAACGCGGCCAGTTGATTTCTTACCGTGAAACTTTTCTGGCTCTCAAAATCAGTTGTTTTAGAGTTACCGTTCATTACACCGTATACACCTTCAACACGAAGCCCTTTGATCAGTTTTACGGTAATGCCACCCGTTATATTGGCATTAAAATTATTACCTTTTGTATTGCCATAGTTCATTTCATCTATGGGGTTGTAATTCAGGTTTACACCACTTTTAGCCTGATACAGGGTCGTGAGCGAATCGGTGCGATACAACCAGGGCATGGAAATACTGTTCCCATCAACATCTTTAAATAACTGGTAGGGGAAGAACCGGCTTGTAACGCCAAGATTGGGCATGCGGCCGGCAGATGTAATGGTATTCACCAGGTTGGTGATGAGGTATACAGATACCCTTTTACTTACATTCACATCCTGCCTGAGATTTATTTTATAAGCATTGTTCTTTTCACCGGGTGTACTGCTGGTGGTGTTGGTATAGGCCAGCGATCCATACAAACTGTAATTTCCAAATCCGCCTCTTACCGAAACGGTATGGTTACTGAGGGAGGCATTGCGGTACCAGATATCCTTGATCTGGCTCAGGTTATCAAGCGCTGCCAGGCTATCGAGCTGTGCATTGGCAGTAGCTTCGCTGATGAGCCCTCTGTATTGTTTAAACAGGATCGTTTCATGCGGTGCAATGGCAGCGTTGCCACTAATGAGCATGTTGGCAGAAGCATACGTATTGGCTGTAAGGTAAGCAGGATCGGCAAACAACTCTTTCATTGTTTGAATGTATTCGGCACTGCGCATATAGGGCAGGTATTCAACATCAGGCTTGCCCTGAAAATTTACGAATCCATTATATTCTACTTTCAGCTTGTTGGCGCCGAAAGAACCTTTTTTTGTAACAACAACGATAACACCATTGGAAGCTCGGCTACCCCAGATAGAAGCCGCCGTTGCATCTTTCAACAGAGTAACATCCTGTACATCGTTGGGATTTAAATCAGCAAGATCAGTGACCACCACCCCATCTACCACATACAACAGCGATTTATCGGCAAAAATGGTACTATTGCCGCGTACGGTAATTGTGTTGCCATTTTGATTAGGCGAATTATTTATTACCAACCCCGGTAGTTGGCCATCGAGGCGCTGCATGAGGTCCATGCTGGTGCTGCGGTTATAAATAACATCCATTTTAGGTTTACTGAAGCTGCCGGCGCTTCTGTCGCGCGAAAGCGTTTGATAACCATTGTTAAGTACAGTCACTTCCACAAGGTTGGCGCTTTCCAGTTTCAGCACTACCGATACAGGCGCCATGTTCTCTGTTGCATTTACAGGTATGGAGGTTGTTTCGAACCCGACGTAAGATACGCGTAATACATAGCGGCCGGGTGCAATATCATGTAATACGAAAACCCCTTTTTTATCTGTAATGGCCAGGGCATTACCAGGCACCAGCGTCACCGTGGCGCCGCGTAATAAGTTGCCCAGGCTATCGCGCACCTCCCCCTGTACGGTAAGCGGTGGGGCAGCGGGCTTTTTATGTTGGGCGGTATCTGTTTTTGTTACTATGAAAATGGTCTGGTTCTGAACCATGTAGGTTACAGGTTGATCTCTAAACACCTGTTGCAGGAAGGCTTCCAAAGGAAGTTGTTCGGCATTTATGGTAACCGGCTTCGATCCCTTTAATTGACCGGGCCGGTAAAAAAAGTAATAACCGGTTTGGGTGGTCACGTTGTCGAAAAGGTTCTCCAACGAAGCGTTTCTGACCTTTAATGTTACTGTTTGGGAACGCCCGGTTGCACTTACATGCAGTACGGAAACCAGTAAAATGATCGCGGTTAATTTCATCACTCGCAGGGTTTGATTAAATAACCGGAAGTGGCCCTGCCCCAGGCTGGCGGCCGCAAACAGCCGCAGAAGGGCAATACCTTTCCGGTTACAAAGCGCCTTAAAATGCATACTTTTGTAACAGTTTTGGTTAATAATAAAATTGTCTTTGCTGAGACCTTTTTTGCGTTAACCCGAAATTTTGCCGGGCGTGTTCCACCACACCTGGCTTTTTAATTGTGGGTCATCAACTATAGCGAAGCCTTGTCTTCATGGCTACGGCAATACGATCAAATGTTTTCCTTCCTTTTTAACATGAATGCCCATGGCGGCCATTCCCTTCAACACTTGCGATAACTGTAAACTTCTTTGCATGACGCCTTTAAATGGCTCAGAAACAGGTGCGCCCTTTTCAAAGCTGATCTCCACATCGTACCAGCGTTCCAGTTGCCGCATCACGGTTCTTAGATCTGTACCATCGAACCGGAACAACCCGTTCTTCCAGGCCATTATCTGTTTAACATCTGCGTTGTTGATCACGTGTACCAGTTTGGCTTGCGGGTTAAGCTGCGCCTGCTGACCCGGTAAAAGGAAAGCAGGGCTAGCTATTCCCGGACGGTTAATACTTACCTTGCCTTCAAGCAAGGTGGCGGACATAAAAGGTTCGTCTTCATAGGCGTTTATATTGAAGTGGGTACCAAGCACATTTACTTCGGCCAGCGTGCCTGCCGGCGATTGCACCAGCACAATAAAAGGTGTGCGTTCCTTTTTCTTTTTCCGGTAACGCGGTTTCACTTCTAAATACACTTCACCGGTTATGTACACTACCCGGTCAGAATCATCATTAAATGCTGCCGGAAAACGGATAGAAGAAGCCGAGTTCAGCCATACCTGTGTACCTTCGGGCAATGTAAGCTGGTACTGGCCGCCGCGGGGCGTGGTGAGCGTATTGTATATTACCTCACGCGATGGAACATTCGAAGCAGATGATAATTCATAAATGAGTTGACCGTCCTGTTGATTAACAGTTGCATTTCCCTGTTGGCTAAGCATTCCAACCGCTGTACTGTCCAATGCAATGGTTTTGCCATCGGCCAGCGTAAGCACGGCTTTATTGCTGCCCGGAACTACCTCATTTTGTGGTTGCGGAATTGATACTACTGCCGGCTTTTTTTCCTGACCAGTCCAATACCATATACCACCAGCCACAAGGATGAGGACCGCAGCAGCGGCTGCCCACCGCCAGGCCAGGCTCACCCTTTTTGTGCGGGGTTGCTGATCAGCAATTTGTTGTTCAATTAGTTGAAAACGGTTCTCCAGCCGTTGACGCAAAGCATCATCTGTATAGCCTGTAGGCTCCAGGCCGTCCTGAAAATGTGCTTTCAACAGTTCTTTTCCTGCAAGCTCATTCTCCTCATTTTCCAGCATCTCAAATAGCTGATCTACTTCTGCCGGGGTGCAGGTTTGGGTAATATATTTTTGAAAAAGTTCAGTAAACGAAGGTTGTGACACTACAAGGGGTTTATACTATGACGTATGGCAAAAGCCGGTCATCTGCTCCGGTATAAAATATTTTTAAATTTATTTCTGGGCTAACCAGGCAGCGAACAACAGCAGGGCGCCGGTTGAATTGTCGTGGGAATAGAAATACGTGCGGATACTGCGTGTAGCTTTTACTATATGGTCGTTAACGGTAGAAGTGGAAATGCCCAGGAGGTTACTTACCTGTTCATACGTGTGCCCTTTCAATTTACAAAGTTCAAAAACCTGCCGGCGTTGAGGGGGCAGGGAAGCTACAGCCGCGTGCAGCAACTGTTCGTTCTCGCGAAACAACAGACTTTCCTCGATGTGGGTATATTGTTCAGATGCGGCAGCTTTTACATTGGCATACAGCAATTTGTCGCGCCGCACTTTACGGTAAAAATCATACACTTTATTTTCACCGATGCGAAAAAGATAGGCGCGAATGCTGGTATGTATTTCTATGGTGTTCCGCTTTTCCCAAACCTGAATGAAAATATCCTGCAAAATCTCCTCAGCGGTTTCGGGATGCTTTACAAGTTTTAGCAGGTTTACATACAAGCGTTCGCTATATAAATGGTACAACTGGTCAAAACATTCCTTATCGCCTTGCTGTAAGCCGTTCAATAGCTGTTGCTCATTATATGGAAGTACCGTAGCCAATAATTTATTAAAAGAAGGAAGGTCTTATGTAATGGCAGGCAAGACACTTATTCCACGAAAATAAAAAGAAAGTTATTTTTATTTAAATTATTACGAGGGTTTTTGTGGACAGGGTTGGGGAGTATTCCTTACATTTAGTATCGCATCGCTTTATCAGCACGCTTAAAATATGAAAAAAAATCTCCTTTTAACGATTGTTGCTGCTATACTTTATAGCACTACCTGGTCACAGACTTCATATTCACTCTTTAACGGCAAGGACCTTAGCGGTTGGCATGTGGATGTACCTGCGATGGACACCAACTCTTCAGCGAAAAATCCGTTTATCGTACGGGACGGCATGCTGGTAAGCCTGGGAAACCCCAAAGGACATTTGATCACTGATTCGGTATACCAGAATTACCGGTTGCGGGTAGAATATCGTTTTCCCGGCAATCCCGGCAACTGTGGCGTACTGATACATGCATCAACACCCAGAGCGCTTTATAAAATGTTCCCCAAATCAATCGAGGCGCAAATGATGCATGAGAATGCCGGCGATTTCTGGTGCATCCAGGAAGATATAACCGTACCTGATATGGAAACCCGCCGCGGCCCAAAAAATGAATGGGGCGTTTCAGAAGGAAAACAACGTCGCATCAAAAACCTGACAGACAGTTCTGAAAAACCGTTAGGTGAATGGAATACCATGATCATTGAATGCAAAGGCAATACCATAAAAGTGTGGGTGAATAATGACCTGGTGAATGAGGGCTATAATTGTACCGCATCAAAAGGACAGATCGCCTTACAAGCAGAAGGGTCTGAGGTAGAATTCCGAACTGTTGCATTGACGCCGCTGAAATAAATACAGCCAACTTTTAAACCATACTCCTTCGCCTGTGCTTCTGGCTTTCTTCGCTCCAGGTTCGCACCCTATTTTGACCACCGGCCAACCGCCTAACGCAATATTGAGGTTCGCTTTATATGATGCTTTAGCTATTTCCGAAGGCTTCCCGGAGAAGGTACGAAGAAGACCCGAACGACAACCGGCGGATAGTCGTTATAACATCGCTATAAGGTCGCTGTAATGTCGCTGTAAGATCGCTATAAGGGAGCAGTGAGGCAGGAGAAAAACCGGGCGCTCTAATGAAATTTTGTATTTGCCCTGGCAAGGAAATGTGTATGAGCTATCTTAAATAAAGCTATAAAATTTTTCGATCATAGCCAAACTAAATGAGCCAGATTGATGCTCACTCCTACGTTCATTCGTAACACTATTTAAGCTGAACATGAATATGATCGTCGTGGCGAACTGCCTGGCAACCATGAAAGCGAATTTTATTGCTGGTCAGTTGCAAGCGGGATTGCAAATGTGGTTCAATGAATATTTTTCCAATGCGGGCATCACTGGCAAATAACTCAACCAGATATTTTGTCTTTTGCGGGTAAAATACGAAATCGTTCTTTCGATGCTGTGGTAATATGCTTTTCAGAAAACTATATTGCCAGTACCCTTTTTGATCACAAAATTGGGCTGTGTTCTTTTCGGCGCCAACAGGTTCTTCACAAATGCCATAGCCAATAGGCGATGGTGCTTCATTTGTTTCCTGTAACGATTGCCTGCTTTTATAACAGAACGACAGATCCAATTTCTTTCCATCATTATGACTAAGATGCGGAAACAATGGAAAGCCGTTGACAAAAGGGAAATTTGCATCTAAATACTTTACTACCGTTCCCGGATATTTCCTGTTCATTTCACCAGCAATGCTCACTGCCGCATCCCGCAAATCTTTTCTAACATAATTTCTATTTAACAAATAGGTTAAACCCGTTAATGGCCGCAAATTACTTCCTTTTCCTGAAGGAAGTTGTACCCGCCCAAATGGCTTAGCCAATACCGGTACAATTAAAACGGTTGCCAATAAATAGAAGAGAATAAAAGTTGCCAGTCTGCATAGTCTGCGAAGCCATTGATCACTCACTTTCCCATTGATGAACCGGTATGTTGAAAAGTTCAATAAATAAACCATCCCGCCTATTTGGGTTAAAACAGTAAGCACCACGAAGGTTACAACCCGGCTTATATAAGTAATTATTTTTGGGAAAACCATAGTGAGGGAAATAGGGTTTTAAAATCAGGCCGTACAATTATACATTACTCCGCCAATATTCCACGTAATGCCACTTTATAATCGGGATTATCAGTTATACCATTATGCCCCTGCCCTGCCAGCGTTATTAACGTGTCTTGCGGTTTAAAGACGGATTTCAGTTTCAGGGAAGAACCATAATAGATCACTTCATCCTGATCGCCATGAAAAACAACAACAGGCATTTTACAGTTTTTTAGATACTTGTTTGTCGCAAACTTATATTTTAAAATAAAGGTTGGGATAATGGGATATGCGTGCCGCATCATGTCGGTAAGGCTATAGTAGGGCGCCTGCAGGATCAATAGTTTTGGGTTATTCGTTGATGCCACTTTGGATGCAGGCCCGCTGCCAATAGAATAACCCAAAACAATGATCTTATTTTCCGCATACATTTTCTTCAACGAATCATAAACACATTGTATATCCTCAAAAAATGCCTGCTCGCCGCTTATTACCCCTTCGCTTTTTCCATAACCCCTGTAATCCAAAACGAACACATCATAGTTCAGTTGAGTATACGTTTTGGCTACCGTACCCCATGAATCTACTGCGCCTGCATTTCCATGCAAATAAAAAATAACGCCCTTTGAACTATCAGCTTTAAACAACAACCCATGCAATAATAGCTTGTCGTTCGTTGTTATGCTGAGTTCTTCAAATGGCTGGTCAAAAGTAAATTGATATTTCTTATCTAATTTTTGCGGGAAGAAGATCAGCATTTCCTGGAATACATACAACAACCCACATATTAGTATGTAAAGCGCAGCTATTATTATAATAATTTTCAAAACCATTCTCTTCATAATATGGGGTTAAAAGCTATATCGCTGGTGATTTCGTCTGAACGGTTTTCTTTCTTCTACGCCTTTTGAGAGTGAAAATTAGGAAAAATATATTTAAAACTTAATATTATTAATGGCACTGCAGTAACTCCATCTTTGAATTCAAGGTGATTTTTTCTTATGTATTCTTTTGCCTTCCGGTTTACATATATCGGTTTATGATATAAGTTACAGGTTTGTTACATTCCTTATAACAAAAGACAGTCTTGACAATTTGAGTTAAATTTATATCAATAAACTAACTTCAAATCCATGCCAAAGGGAACAAAGACTGCTCATTACATGATCCTAGTTTCGAGCCTGGTACTATTGACTATGGCTTGCAAAAAAAACACCAGCCCGAATACTGGTACCGGTAAGGCATCAAATGTATATGTTCTTGGAACAATTGACGATAATGTTGTATGTTGGAAAAATGGAGTGGCCCGTAATATATATAGTCGGGCAATGATAATAAATGATCTTGGCAGCCCTTCAATATTTGTTTCCGGGAACGATGTGTACATTCCCGGAATTAAACCTAATAATAATCCTACTATTCGTGGCAGTGTGCCGTTATACTGGAAAAATGAAATAGCTACTGTTTTGCCTGATTCATCCGGTGACGCAAGTGCAAATTCCATTTTTATTTCTAACAATGATGTATATGTTGCAGGTACTACCTATTACCGGAATGATACCTCGCGCGTGCCATATACTACTCCCTCAGCAATATATCCAAGATCGGGAAACGTGGCCACCATCTGGAAAAATGGAGTTGCTGCTACCTTACCCGGCTTTAGCTTTATAGGGTTGGTCGGTGGCGGCCAATATGCAGTTCGTGGTTATTCAGATTATGTAAGCTCCCTATTTGTTTCCGGAGATGATGTATATGTTTCCGGAGGTAGCCGTAATATTGCGAGTTACGCAAGGTACTGGAAGAACGGGGTTCCTACAGATCTATCCAGTAGATTAACCTATTATGCTGTAAACGGTAAGGCGTGTTTTCCGGCCACAACTTCTATAACAGCTTCCGGAAATGATGTGTACGTTGCGGGGTATCAATTTACCAGCACCGACAAAACTTTAGCGTTATATTGGAAGAATGGGGCGCCTGCTTATCTCAGTACCGATTCCATAAGTGGTTCGCGAGCACATAGCATATTTGCTACCGGGAAGGATGTATATATTGCAGGGTATCAAAATATAAATAACTATTCCAGGGCCATATATTGGAAAAACGGGGTGCCTGTCACGCTTACGACAGGAGTAATCAGTTCTATTGCCAATTCCATTTTTGTTGCAGGAAATGATGTTTATGTTGCAGGATATCAATGGACCGTTGGAGGCCATTATATTGCAACCATCTGGAAAAACGGAGAAGTTATAAAACTGACCGATGGAACAAGTAATGC
This sequence comes from Niastella caeni, assembly GCF_004834005.1. GTDB lineage: Bacteria > Bacteroidota > Bacteroidia > Chitinophagales > Chitinophagaceae > Niastella > Niastella caeni. The sequence continues at coordinate 62,544 of NZ_STFF01000002.1, read as the reverse complement.
CTTTGCAAATTCAATATACATACAATAAAGAATGTGCTACTGACATAATATTTTGTGGAGTCTGCCGGCATATTGTCGAACCAATTAATGAAATTATTCAATCGTATAAGTACTATAAAGCCTATAACAGATAAATTTCAGTGTATATAAGTCATTCTTTATACCGTATAGATTACTGACCGTATTCCATCTGTCCTTTTTTAGGGGTACGCATAGCCCATTGCCTGCACTTAATAATTCCAATAAAACAATCACATTAGCCCGCTAAATTTGTTTACGGATATCCTTTACCTATATGATAGTCTATTTAAATACATTGATACCCTTAATAATTTTCCTATTACCTGGCCCAATAACCATGGCGGAAAATTGGAAGATAGCCCAACTCCGGGATCTTATATTTATAAATGAAAACTCGTATAATATTCATGCGGGATTTGTTTTCCGGGTTAAATCGTAAGTAATGGGCAGATTTATGGAACTGCTTTTCGGTAAAAAAGACGAGAAAGAATTTATCTATTTCAGGTGGATACGAAATCTATACAGTTCTTCTCCCGTTTTGCTCCGATGCTTTATAAGACTTTGATCATTAATAAACACTTATCTTAAAATTCATGAACATGAAACTTAACAACTTCCTATCTGCTCTACTGCTTTTGCTCGTAGTTTCAACTAATGGCTTTACTCAAACCATCAATGTCAATGTGGATTATTCCTCCGTATTACGTGTGAGCAAATTCAGCGCGGGTATGTCGCTCATCGATAAGACTATGTATTACGACTCTCCTAACAGTAATCCCGGTGCTGTAGCCTCAGCCCGCAATCTGATGAAGAATGGCTTAAAGTTCATCAACACGCATATCATGGCCTGGGGCCCGGGAAATCCATGGCCCAACCCTTCTTCTACCGAACCAACCGATTGGACCAGTCTTGATTCGAACATGAGTATCATCAGGTTTAGCGGCAAAACACCTGTTATCACACTTTGCGAAGCTCCATGGTGGATGAAAGGTAGATTAGAAGCCGATGGCACTACTACACTGGTCACAGAAGCCAACGAATGGGAGCCTATAGCATATGAATCACGAGTGCTCGATAATAAAATGACCCAGTGGCTTAAGCTTGTAAGACGGGTAGCGGAGCGATATATGGTTGCCCCTTACAATGTGCGTCATTTTTCAGTATGGAATGAACTGAAAGGATACTACAATCCAATTACCAATTCCTACGATTATAACAACAGTGCAGGTGTGGCATCAGGAAGTAATGCCAAACATGGTTTTACCTACATGTACAATCTGGTATATCAGGAAATACGCCAGGTTGCCACCGAAAAAGGCATTGCGCTTTCTTCCATAAAGATTGGAGGCCCATATCCATCTCTGTCCATTGGCAGCAATGCTAATTCGATGAGTCATCCCTCTACAGTTACAGGTCCATGGGGAGTATTGGACAAACGTGGTCTCGACGCTATAAGTTACTGGCTCAACAATAAATTAGGAGGAGAATTTATTTCACTGGATGGCTACAATACGACTACATTTGGCTCTGACAATGTGGACGCCTTCGGTATGTGTGATATGTTTGCCGCTGCCAATAACTGGATCCGCGCTCAGAATGGTGGATCTACGATCCCGATCTGGTGGACCGAATGGTATGTAAAGAGGACGGGACTGCCTGCCACTAATGCCGCTTTCAACGCCGTCGGCGCTTACGCAGCAATCAAACAAATCACTTCCGATGTTTCTGTGATATTGCTTTGGGGAGGCACAGAAGACCTTTCCGATACAGATCCGTTGCTTCCTCCTATGTGGACAAGCACATCGATTAGCGGAGGTGGACAAGCATTACCCTGGTACAATACTTACAAAAAATTAGGTGAATTATTCAATGCAGGCAAAACCCTTTACACTACTTCATCTTCATCTACCAAGGTAGCAGCGATGGCTACCGCCAATACCGTGCTGCTGGTGAATAAAACCAACAGCAGCAAATCTGTAAAACTAAATGGTGGTACTACTTATACGCTGGCCGCTTATGAGGTAAAGTTCATTACTACTTCACCATTATTTTCAACCAACGATGCGCCGGAATCAAATAGATCAAAACTAAAATTGTATCCTAATCCGGCCATAAATAGGGTGATCTTCGATGCAGGCAGAGAGGTGATCAAAGAGATTAGCATATATAATACACAGGGGGTTCAGGTAACACAACTTCAGGCTGGTTCAAAGTCCAGGACGGAAATACGGACGAATGGATGGGCTGCGGGATCATATACGGCTGTGATCACGACAAATGTGGGAACATATCAGGAGAAATTAATTATTACGCCTTCACGGTGAGAACAAATAAGTAGTAAGTAAAGGCCAACAATTTGATTACTTAAAACTCAAAAACCCGCACCTGTTGCGGGTTTTATAATTTGGATCACTTAATAAAACTTATTTACTTCCACCATCCATTCTTTAGTGTTAAATTCTTTATTGGCTTTCTCATCTTCTGATTTAAAATAAAGTGTTGTGAATTGCCTCACTAACTTTTGTAAAGGTCATGTTTTATGGGTTCATAATAAAGAATGACTGCGCCACCGCTAAATGTTTTTGTCTTTATGTGTTTAAGAATAATTTTTTCACTGATATTTTTAAATAACGGCAAACCACTTCCTGCGATAACAGGGTGAATACAAAGTTGATATTCGTCTATTAAATTAAGTTTCGTCAAAGCTACAATTAAGCTCGGACTGCATACAAAAACGTCTTTACCCGATTGTTGTTTGAGTTCCAAAACTACTGTCTCAAGGTCTTGACCTGCTAATTTCGCACTTTTCCAATCTACATTTTTCAGTGTGCGGGAAAATACAATCTTTGGGGTGTTATCTATTGCCTCAGCAAAGTCGTCCATTGCTTTATCGCCTGTGGGATTTTCCAGCACAGTTCGCCAAAACTCCATAAGCTGGTAGGTTATCCTGCCATATAAAGCGGTATCAGCACTTCTCAACAGATCAGCGTAATGTTGATGTAATTCTTCGTCAGGGACACCTGAGGTATGATCACAAAACCCGTCAAGCGTCATATTGATTGCTGCAATTACTTTTTTCATATTTTCCTTTTTGTCTGTCTAACAACTGAAATTCTTCTGCCAGGAACTGTGTTGCCTTATGGTTCTCTGTTTACGTAATTAAAAATATCTAAAAGCTATTAAATATTTTTCAATTGTTATATCTAGGATCACACAATTATATCGGATCCCCATACTGAAAGCACTGGTTGATCTTTAAGGATAGCTCGCCGACATAAAAACATGCAGTTAGGCAAACAGATAAGCTGATAATAATCAGTATAAGTTTTGATTGGTATCATGTAACAGGAAAAGCAGTGCGGATACATTTGTTAAATACGATCATTTCAACCATGTTTTATGATACCCAAAAAAATGAAAGCAGCCGTGCTGCATGAATTTGGTAAGCCATTACAAATAGAAGATGTACTTGTAAAAGAACCCGGACCTAATGAGGTGCTGGTAAAAGTAATTACCTGTGGTGTTTGCCATACCGATTTGCATGCATGCGAGGGCGACTGGCCTGTTAAGCCTAAACAGCCTTTAATTCCCGGCCATGAAGCGGTTGGTTATGTGGTGGCGCTTGGGCGTGATGTACAGAATGTAAAAGAAGGGGACATTGTAGGCGTACCTTGGTTATACAGTGCCTGTGGTTGTTGCGACTACTGCATTACCGGATGGGAAACCCTTTGCCAAAGTCAGCAAAACGGGGGATACAGTGTTGATGGAGGTTATGCTGAGTATGTAACTGCCGATGCGCGTTATGTGGCACATTTTCCTGCCAATATTAATTTTCTTGAAATTGCTCCAATTACCTGCGCCGGTGTTACGGTATATAAAGGGTTAAAGGAAACAGATACCAAACCCGGTGAATGGGTGGCTATTTCTGGTATTGGCGGTTTGGGGCACCTGGCCGTGCAGTATGCCAAAGCCATGGGTCTGCATGTAGCGGCTATAGATGTTTCGGATGAAAAACTTCAGCTGGCAAAAAGCCTGGGTGCCGAATTAATTGTTAACGCCCGGGAAGCCGATCCCGGTATTTATTTGAAAAAAATGGTTGGAGGGATGCATGGTGTTCTAGTTACTGCTGTTTCACCTATTGCATTTAAACAAGGTTTATCAGCTCTTCGCCGCAAGGGTACCATCTCATTAAATGGATTGCCGCCAGGAAGCTTTGATTTGCCCATATTCGAAACCGTGTTAAATCGCTATACGGTAAGAGGGTCGATTGTGGGTACCCGAAAAGATATGCAGGAAGCCATTTCCTTTGCTGTAGAAGGAAAAGTAAAAGCTACTGTTCGGGCGGCGCGCCTGGAAGATATCAATACGGTTTTCGATGAAATGAAAAAGGGCGAAATTGAAGGCCGGATTGTTTTGGAAATAGCCAGACCGTAATTCAGGTGATTCTTTTCAATCATTATTTTTGACAGGCATACATTGAGGGTGTAGCAAAAGTATACTCCCTCTTTTTATTCGGGTACCTGATGGGAGCTAGGTAGTCGTTTAAGCGATTCTCAAGGCCTTCGTTTTCTTTTAATACATCCTCTTCTGATTACCCTATTTACACAGCCACTAGCCTGAATCAGTTTTTTACACCCAATAATAATTATGGCAGGGAGAACTTATTTAAAAATTCCCAAATCAGGTTTGTTGCATTAACTGCAGTTGATGGATCATCAGCGCCGGCTCTTGCTTTTTTTCCTCCGGGCCAGGCATGTCCACCATCATAAGTAAGATATAATTCCATCACTTTGTTATTAAAATCATTGTGCCAGGTACTATGCTCATAGTTGGTATAATGATGTACCATGGCTACCGGATCGCAACCATTTCTATTTACCCAATAATTTATGCCATCTATTGCCGGTGGAAAGCTGACACCCCCAATGCCCACACCCCCATTATACGGCACTTTGGTATCAATGATTGAGTGAAAATGTATAATAGGCACACTTCCCTGGAGACTTAAATCCTTAACGGCAACCATAGGGCCGCTTACTGATGCGATGGCTGCAATCTTATGCGGCAGTTCAGAGGCAAGTCTGTATGTCATCATTCCACCGTTGGACATGCCGGCAACATATACGCGCTTTTTATCAATGGCAAACCTGCTACAAACAGCATCAATGACAGTGCTGATAAACTTTACATCATTAATATTATTGTACATAGCATAGTCGCAACAACTACCTGCATTCCATGTGCGTATTTCAAAAAAACCCCTCCCATCATCCTTTAATACGCCGTCGGGATATAATGCTACAAATCCTGTAGCGTCAGCCTTATCGTTAAATCCGTAATCGGTTTCAAACTGCGAAGCGCTGCCCCCCGTGCCATGCAGTCCAATTACCAACGGCCTGTCCTTTGTGCTATCGTAATAGTTTTTGGGAAGTTTTACGATGTATGTTCGTGCAATCCCGTCAATTACTATCTGTTCGGAATACCTAAATGGCTGAGGAGCCGGATTGGGGTCTTTGCTACAAGAAAGCAGCATCATACAGATGCATGCGCTGATAAAATTGAAGATCATTTTCATATTTCTTTGTTTGGAATTTTTTATTAAAACAAAGAAAGAAACGCTTCAGGAGTCAGTCAACGGTAAAAACAGGGAAATGGCAGAAATTAGAGCTGAGGCGTTTTATGTTGGCGGCTATGATAATATTATCGGCGCTGGCTATGCCATTATCCGGCAAACAAATACAACCTCACACATTAAATATTTACCCTTTCATCCATTCCTTGAATTGATAAGTCTTTTCCCTGCTGATAACAATGGATTGAGGTGGTGAAGGCAGCAAGACAGCCAGCAGTTTTCCGTTAAAGTATTGTGCTACTTCTTTTACAGCCATTCTGTTGATAAGATATTGCCTGTTAGCCCTGTAAAACTGCTGCGGGTTTATTATTTGGGCAAGTTCTTCCAATGACCTTTCTTCCAGTACCAGGTTTGTCTTATCAAACTTTGTACCTATTACAACGCCATTCTTTATTTCAAACCAGGCAAATTCTTTTACAGAAACCGGTAAAAGTTTGTCTTTAAAAGGTACGAGAAAATTTTCCTTATACACTTTGTTGTTTGAAATCAGGCTATGTAATAGCTTGATATAATCAATGCCCGGTATCGGATGGTTGCTCTGGTATTGTCTTTCAAATTTAGCAAGCGCTGCCTCCACATTTTCTTTACTGACAGGCTTCAGCAAATAGTCAACACTGTTTACTTTAAATGCCCTGATGGCATACTGGTCATAAGCTGTGGTGAAAATTATTGGAACAAAAGTTTGAACAGATTCAAATATTTCAAATGCCTGGCCATCTGCAAGGTGTATATCCATAAATATAAGGTCTATAGCCTGGCCGGAGCGTAGATAATGTACAGCATCCTCTACATTATCTATTTCCGGAACAAAACACACACCGGGTCTGCAAGCCGATACAATCTGTTTCAACTGTTTTGCCGCATAAGGTTCATCTTCTACTATCAAAATATTCATTGTTACCTGGTTGACTGGATTTTTAAACTAAACCGGTTAAATACAGTGACAACTGCCCCGCTATTGTCCCAACAGAGGAAGGGATACAGAAAAATGAGTGCCGCTTCGGTTGATATTAATTTCCTTTTTACAAAGGTAGATGTAGCGTTGGTTAAGGTTGTAAAGACCGGTTCCCGTGGAAGGCGGTTTCACTTTCTTTTCCTGTATACGATTGTTAACGGTTAAATAATTATTCTTTGTTTCAATTATTACCTCCAGCGGCTGCCTGGTCGATACGACATTATGCTTTACAGCATTCTCCAGCAGAATCTGGAGAGACATGGGTGGAAGCAAATGCACCATGTGTTGACTGGAGACATTTACGTATACATGCAAACTTCCGATATGCCGTTCCTGCAGCATATTGGTATAGGCCATTGCAAATTCCATTTCTTCAGCAAGTGTTACCACTGGTTTGTCGACACTATTTAGTACATACCGATAGATATGCGACATATTATTTATAAATGCTTTCGCCGTTTCGCTATTCGTATCTATCATAGCGCTGAGTGTATTAAGCGAGTTGAAAAGGAAATGCGGGTTTATCTGGTTTTTTAATACCTCGAATGTAGTTTCAGCGTTTATCCTTTGCAGCGTCTCGTTTCTCAGCCTGATTTGCTGGTTAGACACAACCAGCATATATATCTCTGCTACCAGGACGCAAATGCTTATTTCCAATCCCAATGTTATATTTAAGAGGAATCTGTAAAAGTTTTTAGAGATAGCCACATTAGGTATATGCAGATCAAGCTTCAGGGTAAGAAACCGGATAGCAAGAAACAGGAAAAGATTAATAATAAGCCGGTGAAAGAATCCTGACATATCCAGCATTCCCACTCTGGTAATAAATTTTCGCCTGCTGACATTTACCCTCAAAAAAATTATTGCAACGACAAAACTGTACAGACATTTCAGCCCGAAATCCCACCATGTAATATTTTCACTGCCGGGATGTTCTTTTGTTTTTAGAAAAACAATAACTGCCAGCCTTGGTAACGCCATAAAAAATGTAATAGCTACGGCGCTTAACAGTAATATCCTTGGAGTTTCTATATTTCGCTCAAGTATGATTTTGGGTTCTTCCATTTTTAAAACAATACTTTTAAAAGTATATTTCTTTTGTCAGATAAGAAATTTAAGGTGACGAAAAAAAGCCTGTAAAACGCCAGCTTCCAATGCCAGCCATGGATTCAGCTTTACGCCTGCCAATACCGCCATGCTAAGGTTATAAATACTGAACCGGAGTTTGCTTTCATCTCTTTCTTTTGCTCTTCTGTATATTACAAAGAACGTAACCTAAATTCCCACTGTGAATAGCAAAAAACAGTGAAGCTGCAAAATTTGAGGGTAAAGCGACAAGAACCGTCTGGTCAGCAGAAATTAAAAAGGACCCATGTCTGACTGACGGGGCGTAAAAGGTAAGATGAGGCGAGTTCATAACGCTGGCGATGGGATAAAAGGTGCCCAACTTAAAATTGCCGGTCATTGCTTTCTATTCCCTAAATCCCCCAAGAATTTGACTCAATATGACGCTGATTAATTGTATAAAAATAAAAAAGGCTCACATACCAGTGAACCCTTTTTCGTGGAGTCCGCCGGCAGATTGTTGAACCAATTAAAGGAATTGTTTAAGCGTATTAGTATTGGAAAAGAACTAATAGGAAAAATATCGACAATGTTGCCTAATTCACTATGAGACTTATTTCCTTTCCATGAGAAGATTACATCATTACTGGCAATCACATTTTCATCTGTGCATATCTTCCAGTATCAATCCAAACTCGGTATTAAAGTAGTCCAGGCGCCATAGCGGTATTATTATAAAATATTAATATTATCCAACACGTGCCTGAAGACATTCCTATGCAATAATACAGCTACCAAACGCCAGCGGGATGAATTACCAGATTATTGAGCCGGGCGGCGGTGCAACCCCCACAATTAGTTCAACTGTAAAATAACCGTCCCTTTTTTTCAAATAGTTCAAAATTTCACCATCTGAAAACTTATCTTGTACTTTATTCTTACTACATATTATAAATTTGCAAATTTATAGAAACGTACCTATGAGAATTACTACTCTATGCACAATGGGTATTACCCTTTTAGTATTGACCAGCGCCTGTAAAAAAGACAAAATTGGCGATTCAGCCCGGATGGCAAAAAATGACCATGACACTGCTTTCGTTCATCCTGGACTGTTGCACAAAGAAACGGATTTTGACAGAATGAGGGCAAGAGTAAATGCTGGTACTGAGCCCTGGTTGTCTGGCTGGAACAAGCTCACCTCCAATTCGCATGCTTCACTTACCTGGACGCCCAGACCTGTAGATACTGTTTACCGGGGAAGTGACGGGGCACATGCAGAAAATTATTCCCTGTTGTACAACGATATGGCTGCCGCCTATGCTACGGCCATACGATGGAAGGTATCTGGCGACAAAGCCTATGCCGAAAAATCCATACAGATCATGAATGCCTGGTCTGCCAAACTGAAAGCGATTGGTGGTAATAATGACCTGCACCTGGCTGCTGGCCTGTATGGATACCAGTTTGCCAACGCTGCCGAGATCATGCGCAATTATACCGGCTGGGCTTCGACAGACTTTACCAGCTTTCAGAAAATGATGTTGAATATTTTTTATCCTATCAACCACAGTTTTCTAACCAGGACGGAAAGATGCATGGAACATTTTTATGCCAACTGGGACCTTTGTAACATGGATGCAATGCTATCTATAGGCGTTCTTTGTGACGACCGGGATATTTACAATGAAGCAATAAACTATTTTAAATACGGAGCTGGCAATGGTTGTATTAAAAGAGCAGTCTGGTATGTGCATCCTGACGGGCTGGGACAATGGCAGGAAAGTGGTCGAGATCAAGGCCATAATACGCTGGGCATTGGCCTGATGGGCGCTTTCTGTGAAATGGCCTGGAATCAGGGTAATGATCTATATGGCTATGACGATAATCGTTTTTTAAAGGGGGCCGAATATGTTGCCAAATACAATTTAGGAAATTCTGTACTGTATAAACCCTATACCAATTGTCTGGGAGTCAACCAACCTGTTATCAGCGAGGCCTCTCGTGGAGCTACCCGCCCCATTTGGGAGATGGTGTATAACCATTATGTAAAGCGCAAAGGCCTGGCAGCCCCTTATTCCAAACTGTTTGCAGAAAAGATAAGACCAGAAGGTGGAGGTGGCAACTATGGCAGTGTCAGTGGTTTTGACCAGCCTGGCTATGGTACGCTCACCTTTACGCTCGACTAGTTATAATAATATCTGCTTGATTATTGCCCGATACATCAAAGGGAGGCGTCAATAAGCTGTTGCCTCCCTTTGATGTAAACACTGATCCCGGGTAATGGGGTTATCCTTTCAAACTAATTTGAGGTAAATGTGTTCTATATATCACATGCAAAACAAACTTCAAGAAGCCTACGGCAATATTGACATCTATCTGTTTGACCAGTTACTGAAAGGGCGTTATGACAACTGTAAAAAGGTATTGGATGTGGGCTGCGGCAATGGAAGAAACCTGATCTACTTTTTACGTAACGGTTACGAGGTTTTTGGTGTTGACCCAAATCCGCACGCTGTTGAAACAGTCAGGAAATTGTCGGCCGCATTGGCTCCTGATAATTCCCTGGAAAATTTCAGGGTTTGCGCAGCAGAAAACCTGCCTTATACCGATGCAGCATTTGACCTTATCATTAGCAGCGCGGTATTGCATTTTGCAACGGATGCTCAACATTTTGACAGCATGCTGCAGAGTATGTTTCGGGTTTTAAAACCAGAGGGGTACTTCTTTGCACGGCTAGCATCGGATATAGGGATAGAGCACCTGGTAAAACCATTAGGCAATAACCGCTATTTACTGCCCGATACCTCGGAACGCTTTTTAGTTAATGAACAGCTGCTGCTAAATTATACCAACAAATTTGGAATATTATATGAACCGATCAAAACCACCAACGTGCAAAATATGAGGTGCATGACTACCTGGTGTGTTCAGAAGCGCTAATTCATAACAACCCAATACCATGCAATTAACCGAAGCGATATCATTGATCCAAAAAGGAATTGTTCCGCATAGCTCACCACAAACCTGGGCCGACCTCGGCGCCGGTAATGGATTATTCTCAGAGGCCTTATTCTCCATTTTACTACCGGGCTCAACTATCCATGCAGTTGATTTGTATACGCAACCTAATCTCCAACATCATCCCTCGATCATTTTTCACCAGGCGGATTTTTTGAAGGATAAACTACCAATTCCTACCCTCGACGGTATATTAATGGCAAATTCTCTTCATTATGTACAAGAACAGGTGGCATGTATCAAAAAATTAAAAACACATTTACGCAATGGCATCGGAGTATTTATTCTGGTCGAATATGACACCGATAGAGGGAATCAATGGGTTCCTTTTCCCGTTTCGTTTGCGCGTGCACAGTCGATATTTGACGACGCAGGCTTTTCCAAAATCGAAAAAATAGGAGAACGCCAATCCATGTACCGCAGGGATTCAATTTATGCAGCTTTAATTAGCTTACCCATTGCTTCTAAGCGATAGTCCATACACCGAATTGTTGACTCATGGATTGTCGAACCACTTAATGGAATTCGAGTCTTAGGCTGTTTGCGATCAATGTCAATACTACTAAAACTATTACCAACAAGTACTTGTCAAAAAATAAAGTATAAGTCCAAACACACTAATAATAGAAGAAACGAAAGCCGTAAAAATGAATTGATTGTTTATCTCCCAGATAGTGCTTTCTGGTATTATTGGGCTTACTAACTGATATCTTGTTTGATAAACAGTAGCTAGCTGCCCGACTACATAGAGTAGCAAAACGGTGAGAGATATTTTTGCTCCTTTTTTTAAATTGTCTTTTCTTTTACTTGCTTTTATTCTTTGTTGTTCTGTTTCCATTTATTGTTTTATTCTTTTCATCATGCCATTCGTTCAAATACATAAAGCGTTGCCGATACCTTTTCTGCAAATTTCTTATCCCTGCTTTCATAGTGAAAAAATCCATTTTCAAGCACCGTTGAATTTTTCTTTATCAAGTCGATTAATTTTTTAATTGTTTCGTCGTCCAACTCCTTGAATTCTTTCCTTTTGCCGGTCAGGTCGTTGTAATAATCATAAACCAATTCAACGAAGTTCTTGAAACTATTATCATCAGACTTAAAATAACAAATCTCTCTTCAAAAAAATCATTGGAGAGATTATAAATACATGCCCCCGGAATTAATTAAAAAATGGGAACTCCAGGAAACCAAAGAACCCATTTAACCAATTAATGATATCCCTTAAACATATGGGCTATGTAAATCAATTGAAATATAAATTATGCTGCAAATGGTTTGACCCGGTAGACATAAAAAAATAAAGCCCTGCAACGCAAGGCTTTACAAAAAAGTGGACTGTACTGGACTCGAACCAGTGACCCCTACTCTGTCAAAGTAATGCTCTAAACCAACTGAGCTAACAGTCCTGAAAATTGAATGCCGAAGGTAAAACAGTCGGCAGCCTTCCCCAAATTTATTACATATTCATTCAGGCCTTAATATTCCATAAACCCGATACGGGTTTAAAAACAGTAACACGAGGCAAACAGTTCCAAAAGTGGAATTCGCTACCTTTAGGAAGGTCGTTCACCATTCAAACCTTTTTTATGAACCAGGATATAATCAACCTTTTCGACGAATACACTCATGCGCCCCTCTCCCGCGATGAATTTATTCGCCGCCTTACCAAACTAACCGGTAGCCTGGCAGCAGCATTGGCCGTATTACCTATGCTGGAAGTGAATTATGCAAAGGCGCAAACAGTGCCTGTGCAGGATGATCGCATAACCACTGAGCTTATTACCTATCCTGGTGACGATTGCACTATGAAAGGCTATGTGGCCAAACCTAAACAAAAAGGGAAATTTGGCACCGTGGTTGTCATTCACGAAAACCGTGGATTAAATCCGCATATTGAAGATGTTACCCGCCGCGTTGCATTGGCTGGCTTCCTGGCGCTGGCGCCGGATGCGTTATCGCCATTGGGTGGCACGCCTGCCAATGAAGATGAAGCGCGCAATATGTTTGGTAAGCTGGATATGCAAAAGAACCTGAACAATTTTATAAAAGCATTCAATTACCTGAAGTCGCAGTCTGAAAGTAATGGCAAGGCCGGCTGCGTGGGATTTTGCTGGGGCGGCGCTATGGCCAACCAGTTAGCCGTTCATGTGCCTGACCTCAAGGCCGCTGTTTCTTTTTATGGCCGCCAACCCGATGCAGCGGATGTACCTAAAATAAAGGCTGCTGTTCAACTGCATTATGGCGGGTTAGATGAGCGTATCAATGCCGGTATTCCCGCTTATGAAGAAGCACTGAAAAAAGCAGGCGCCAAATATGAATTGTACGTTTATGAAGGCGCCAACCATGCTTTTCATAACGATACTGCTCCCACGCGCTACAATGCCGCGGCAGCTAAACTGGCATGGGAAAGAACCTTGAAGATCTTTAATGACAGACTTAAGTAAAAAGCAATGCCCCGTTTGGAAAATCATTTACGGAAGTCTGTTTCGTACTTCCTCACTAAATGTTTTATGTCGGCCATTAACTCAAACGTATACGTGAGGGTGTACCTGTTTGTAAAAGGATCCGTCTTATCTTTTACACTCTTTTTACCACTTACCAATAATGGAACAACCAAACTGACTTCATTATAAAAAAATCGTTCGTTTAATGCCAGTCGATGGAGATAGTCCAACTTCTTTTGAATTTTTTGCAATTCAGGTGAAAGATTTTCCTGTCCATAGGTTTTATTAAAACTATCCACCAATTTCGTTACGGTGGTACCCGTTGACACAACATCATTATTGTATTTGCTTACATAAGCATCAATTTCCTTTAGACGTTCTTTATTTTTATCAATAGTTGTATCAATCAGCGTTCCCAGCGAACTTCTGGTTTTACATTCTTTAAAGATAGAGTCCACCTGCGCATTCCAGGTGGTGATCTCATTTTTTGTCACTACCCTGGCATAGAGAATTTTTCTTTCCGCCCGTTCAATCACAACGTTATTGGTATCATAATAGAGATCCCGAACTATCCAATTATTGAAATGATCGTACATATATTCAATCCTGTATACTTTTACCTCATTGGTATTTTTGCCATTAAAAAATACCTTAATGGGGTCCTGGTTGTTATTTCTTACTACCGAATCGGCATTATACGTTAAAAGTGGCTGTAATAATTCGAACGCCAGCGGGAAGTTCTCCGGCTTTATTAGCTCACCTTTACGGTTTATATAGTTCAATTTTTGATCCTCGTATTGAAACAAATATTCTGTAGTGGGGTTTTCTGTCTTAATGAAAAATACGCTGTTCTCTTTAAATTCAATGTCTATCAGGTTTGGGGATCCATCATTTTTTCTTTCCGTAATGTGCTTAATGTTCCCCTTTAAATTCAATGTTGAGGTATTGTATTTTGTTTCGGGTTGTGTGTTACAGGAATTTAAAACGATTAAATAAACCAATATTGATAGGAGTTCCAGCTTTCTCATTATGAATAGGGGTTTAGGAACAGAATATAAATAAGTGCAATATATGTCTGTTAGACATTATTAGCATATTAACGCAGTAAATTATCATAACTTGTCCCGACGGTGGGGATTATTACAACTTGTTCTGATATGTCGGGGTTAATTACCCTGCTTTACGTCTTTCCATTTCTTTTCTGATCAACCCCAGCTCACGGCCAGTTTGTCCTGATACAGAAGAGTTCTCCTGCGCCCGGCGCATGAGGTAAGGTATTACATCATGGATGGGACCAAATGGCAAATATTTGCTTACCCGGAAGGAATGCTTTGCCAGGTTGAAAGTAATATTATCGCTCATGCCATATAATTGCGAGAAATGTACGTGCGGATGATTATGCGGTAATCCTTTTTTATCGAGCAGTTCGGTAGTATATAAATTGCTATACTCGTTATGCGAAGCAACTATCAGGGCAATATAATTCAGATAATCTACACAAAACTCCAGCGCTGCATTGTAGTCGCGATCTGTTGCTTCTTTATTGGGTTGAATGGGTGAAGGGTATTTCATGGCCGCCGCCCGCTTGCGTTCTTTTTCCATATAGGCGCCACGAACCAGTTTCGCACCCAGGATAAATCCCTTTTGTTGTGCAGATGCAAAACTGTCTTTCAGGAATTGGAGCCGGTCGTGCCGGTATAATTGAATGGTATTATAAATAACAGGTCGTTGCCTGTTAAACCGTTCCATCATTTGCATGGTGAGGGCGTCAACAGGGTCCTGGATCCAGCTTTCTTCTGCGTCGATCAAAACACCGATTCTTTTGTCTGCAGCAGCTTCACAGATCCGAATGATCCGTTGTTCAACCCGCTCCCACTCTTCAATTTCCGAAGGGGTTAATATTTCAGTATGTACTTTTCCTTCAAATCCGCTTTTGGCGGTAACTGCCGCATCCAGTTTTTCAAGCAGGGAAAACCGGGCCAGGCCAGTCACTTTCACACTCATGAACGGAATGTTCGGTTGCGTGGCCGCATAGTTAATAACCTTAATGAATTCCTCGGTGGCATGATCAAAATTTGCTTCCCCTTCCTTCCCTTCTACCCCATAATCGAGGATCACCTGCACATTGAATTGCTTCAATTTGGCAGCCACATGCGCGGTTTCTTCCAGCGTTTCTCCACCAACAAATTGTTCAAAAATGGTATTCCGGATGAGATTTTTTATGGGTAGTCCCACTTTAATAGCCCAGGGAGTAAGTTTTGTACCGAGTTTTACCAGGGGTTGGTAGCCCATGCTCGAAAAAAGGAATCGGGCTTTTTTTAACTCTCGCTCTGATTTATAAGCAAATGCATTTTCCGTATTATCAAAAGATACAGCAACGGCGGTTTTCGACATAGAACTAACGAATGTTAGGCGCGAAGATAATTCTTTAGCTGCTAAGTTCTTAGTTTTAAGTCCTTAGTTTTTAGGTACCGGTACCGGCGCTTGCCGGAATTTTCGTCACGGTTTTCGGTCGTCCCGTTTATCCGTTTGGGTTTACAATCTATTGTCTTTCAATTATCAAATTAGCATATTATCTCATTAGCACATTCGCTTCCCCGAACCTTGTATATTGTGTTCAATATGACAATCCTACAAACCGAGATCTATAAGTTCAGCATCCCCATGCACCCTTTTACTATTGCCACCGGCACCATGCACTTTGCGCAGAATATTTTCATCAGGGTGCATACCGATTCGGGCTTATATGGTGTGGGTGAATGCTCCGCATTTCCAATGATCGCGGGTGAAACCCAGGCCACCTGTTTTGAAATGGCTAAGGATTTTGCCGCCCTCTGGAAAAACAAAAATGCGGCTGCTATTGAAGAACGGTTGCAGGATTTGCACAGTTTCACCGCTTTTAATGCTACCATCAAAAGCGCTTTTGATATGGCCCTGTACGACCTGGCTGCCAAAGCGGCCGGTCAACCGCTGTATCGCTTTTTGGGTGGAAGTAAAAAGGAATTAGAAACCGATCTCACTATTGGCATTGACACGCCTGATAACATGGCCGCCAAAGCCATTGATTTTGTAAAAAGAGGTGTGCGCATCATTAAAATTAAACTGGGTAAAAATGCCAAAGAAGATGTGGAACGCGTTCGCCGGATCCGCGAAGCAGCGGGCTCTTCTATTGGCTTGCGTATTGATGCCAACCAGGGATGGAGTTATGAAGATGCGTTGTTTGCATTGACGGCTATGGCGCCTTTTAACATCCAGTTCTGCGAGCAACCGATGCGTTCCTGGAACGATGATAAATTACCGGCTTTGGTGAAGCAATCGCCCATTAAAATAATGGCCGATGAAAGCGTGTTTAATCATTACGATGCAAAACGGATCATTGCTGCCGGCGCCTGTGACTATGTAAATATCAAGTTTGCTAAATCGGGTGGAATTTCGGAAGCGCAGAAAATTCATGCGGTTTGTAAGCAACATAATATTCCCTGTATGATGGGTGGCATGCTGGAAAGCCGGGTTGCCCTGTCGGCATTTGCGCATTTTGCGCTTTCGCACGACAATGTGATATTTTACGATATGGATACCTGCATGCTGGGCCACAAAACCGATCCGGTTACCGGTGGCGTACAATACAAAGGCTTTTTCCTTGAAGTACCGGAAACACCAGGTATTGGGGCCGATGCGGATGAAGCATTTCTTAATACACTGGAAAAAGTTACAGTATAGATGGTTCTATGGTTTAATGGTTTGATGGCTAAGGCTCTCCGATCTTCTGACTGCCTTCATTATTATTAACCTGCCTATATTTCAGGCCCATCAATCTATCAATCAAACAATCTAACCATCAATGCGTGGTTTATATATCTTTGCGCAAAAAATAGCATGGACCAGTTTTCCAAGACAGCCAAAGAGTCATCAGTAACAATGACCGAATTGGTATTACCCAATGATACCAATATGTTTGGCAACTTAATGGGTGGACGATTAATGTACTGGATGGATATTGCTGCTGCCCTGGCAGCTATGAAGCATTGCGGCACCCCGGTGGTAACTGCGTCTGTAGATAATATTTCATTCGAAAACCCCATTAAACTGGGCAATGTAGTGCACATTCAGGCCAGGGTATCCAGGGCTTTTAATACGTCTATGGAGATCTATATGAGTGTTTGGGGAGAAGATGCCCTGCACCAATACAAATACAAAAGCAACGAAGCCTATTTTACGTTCGTATCGCTCGACCCCAATGGAAAACCCCGCAAAATTCCTGCACTTATTCCTGAAACAGAAGAAGAAAAAAAGCTGTTTGATGGCGCGTTGCGCAGAAGACAGGTACGCCTGATCTTAGGAGGTAAAATGCAACCGAATGACGCTACAGAATTGAAGGCGCTGTTTACGAAGTAATTTTTGATCGTTTCATTGCTTGATTGTTTGATGGTTAGGATTCAACCATCAAACAATCCGACAATAGGAACTTCCCAGCCGAGCGGTATTATCACATTAGCTAATTGTTCTCCTGTGGTGCGCTCCTTTCATCATAAACGATTTGCTTTGCTCAATGGCATCCATTACTTGTTGTAGAATTTCTTCAGCAGGTGCTTCGTAATCTATTTGTAACGGTTCTTTGAACGTTACGGAAAGCAGCGTACCTCTTTTTTTAAGTTTCAATCCTTTCTTATTAAAGGCTCGCCAGAACCCGCTGATCACAACCGGTACTACAATGGGTTTGCACAGCTTAATGATATGCGCTGTACCTTTTCGTCCGGGTGCAAAAGGCGTGGTAGTTCCCTGGGGAAAAGTGATCACCCAATTGTTTTCCAATGCCCGGGTAATTTTACGGGTGTCTGAAGGGTCGAGTCCCTTACGCACTTCAGTACCCGCCGAACGCCAGGTCCTTTTTACGGTAAGCGCACCACCCAGCGTAAACAACCGGCTGATCCAACTGCCTTTCATTGTTTCTTCAGCAGCTACATAGTATACGTTGGTAAACGGGTTTAACAGGTAATACGGTATGCCCAGCTTGTTCTTCTTCCCCCATTTCACGGCGCAGAATATATGTAGAAAGGTTATTACATCGGCAAAATAGGTTTGATGATTGCTTACAAAAAGCACATTCTTCTTTTGTAGCTTGGCAATATGTTCCGTACCTCTGATCTTTAACTTGTTTATAATAACAAGTCCCGGCCATGTTAAAATGCCGATCAAGGGGTATAAGAATTTCCGAAACCATTTTATATGCCGCAACCGTTCACTGAACGAACTCATGCATCAATATTTTGATAGTCAATAGATACCGAAATTAAGAATTCTGTTTATTGTTTATAGTTTTTTGTTTTTGGATTCTTAAAATGAAAGCAGCCAGATTAATATCGAAATTTTCGAAATGGCTAACAATAAACGAAAAACCAGAAACTATAAACTAAATTTGCCCCCATGAAATTTTCTGCGGTAATTTTCGATATGGATGGTCTGTTGATAGATTCCGAACCCTTATGGCAACAGGCAGGCGCCGACATGCTACAACAGTTTGGTGCAACCCTCACCGATGAAGAATATAATCTTACTACAGGCCTCCGTACGCCAGAATGGGTCGATTACTGGTTCTCCCATTTTACGATCGATAAACAACAAGCTAAAGAAGCCGCCAAGCGGGTTGAACAAAGCGCGCTTGATAAGATCAAACAACATGGTGAGGCTATGCCGGGTGTGGAATACATCATGGAATTTTTCAAAGCTAATAATTTCCTGATCGGACTGGCTTCTTCCTCTCCCATGCGATTAATTGAAGCAGTGGTTGAAAAACTGAATATTCAACCCTATCTGAACGCTATCACTTCTGCCGAGCATCTCCCCTATGGCAAACCGCATCCGCAGGTATTTTTGAATTGTGCCGAATTACTGAAAGTACCGCCCACTTCCTGTATTTGTTTTGAAGATTCTTTCAATGGTATGATCGCCGCCAAAGCAGCGCGCATGAAATGTGTGGTCATTCCTGCCCCGCATGTACATCACGAAGGCCGGTGGGATGCTGCGGATAGAAAGTTGTCATCGCTGTCACAGTTCAATAAAGTGGTGCTTGAAACGCTCTAGAAAACGGCTGCAAGCTACAAGCTGCAAGCTGCAAGCAAATACAGTTTAATGCAGTCAACCTGTTATCTCGTTGCCTCTATGCCTTGTTGCCTCATTGCCTTTTTCTAAAAATCAAACGGGACATCCCGAGTCAAGCGGAACATCCCGTTGAGTGTTTACCTACCCAAATGAACCTGTAATTATTTAATAAGTTGTACTTTTTGTATTATGCTATTACCTGCCGAAACAACCCGTAGCAAATACATACCGGCAGGCCAGGTACTATCCATTTGTACCCTGGTAGCTCCTTTCTGTACAGATACGCTTTTATTTTTTACCACTCTTCCATTCATATCAATCAACATTGCATTAATATTTCCCGGCACAGGCGATTCGTATTCAAAAACTATATTTCCCTTAACAGGATTTGAAAGCACGGTGAGTTGTGGCGAAGCGTCTTCGCTCATCACTTTTATTATGTTGGAATAAGTTACCGATTTACCTGTTGTATTTATTTTTAAACGATACAATGCAGTTCCCTGAACGGTAAATTTATCCTTGTAACTAAAACCAGCATTCTTGGTTTCCTGATCAGGAAAAAACAAGGCAACTGTTTTAAACGCCGTTCCATTTTCGCTTCTCTGAATTTCATAATGATCAGTGCCTTTAGGGTTTATATCCGTCCAGTTCAATTGTACAGTGCGGTTTGTTGCATTATAACTACCACGCAAGGTGGCTGAAGATGCAGACAATACAGAAGATATTAATGTTCCCTCGCTTGCAAACGCCTGTCGCCCGCAGCCATCAGTAAGCGTTACCGTAACAATGCAGTTACCGGTAGCGGCAGGCGGTGTAAAGGTTACAGACGGGGCATTGGTACTGGAAAATGTACCGCCACAATTAGAAGTCCACTGAATTATATAATTACTCAGGTCAATTCCGTGGGGTACATTAAATGAAATATCATAGGGTTGATTGGGAAGAGGCAGGTCGGGTAACCCGAGTATCTCCGGTTCAAATTCTGCCAGCCGGTCTACCGCTACAATAAAAGAATAATTAAAAAAAGCCCGTTGAGCGGCTACTTTTTCGGCCTCCGTACCACTTGAGTTATGATCATGCCCCGCTTCATACATTACCCAACCACGGTTGTTATCACCAAAGGCTCGCCCATAAGCAACAATAGCAGCAGGCCCCGGTGAAAGTGAAGGAACTGATGCGCTTGAAGCATCGTACACACCCAGAGTGGTAGTGCTTCGCCATCCTCCGCCTGATTTAGGGATGTAGATCTTTTCTGAACCAATATTGGTAGCCTCATCCATAGTTTGCATGAATTGCATAAAAGGATGGCCATGGTCCTGGTATTGATAAGGAGGGGAAGCATCCTTTTTGTGGTCCTTCCAGTTAACCAACCCCGTTGTACTCAAAAAATTCATCTGAATCGTATTCGACGGATCAGTAAGATTTTCCATTTCACTTACCGCATGACAGGCTGCCCAGATATTCCCTTTATAATCTTTATTCCAGTAGTAAAGATTATTATGCGTGCTCCAGGTGGGATCGGCATGTGGCATAACAAAAATATCATCGCAGGCGCCCAGTTGAGCAGGCGTTTTCCAGTTAGCACTGTCTCCACCGTATGCTGAGGATGGAATACCGGCATTGGCGAAGTAATTGGTAACAAGCGTGCCATTCTGAAAGTCCATCGTCCAGTTTGGCGCATAATAAAAAGTTTTATATGCATTCAACAACATACTACTCACAGAAGTATTTCCTACAACACCCTGCGCCTCCCATGAACTGATAACACTATTTATAGTGGGTGTTCTGAATTCAAAAGGTATTATAAATGTGCCGCCACGGTAACTGATACCATTGTGCGTAAAGTCAATTCCGTCTTTTGTTTTACTGGTATTGATCACCCACTTTACCGGAATTTTATAATTTTTTACCAGGTCGTATACCAGTCCATATGGTTTTAATCCGTTGGCAAATGTTTGGGGAATAACTCCCATGTTTATTATGAATGAACCAGCTTTAATTGTATCCTGCTGGGCTCTGCAATGGAGAACGCCAAAAAACAGAAGAATAAATATGAATATAAAAGAAGAGTAAAGCTTCTTCATACGGTACGAGTTTTAGGGTTTACGATAAGTAAGCGGTTCTCAGTAAGGAGATGGAAACGTAATCATTGGAAATTGGATGTACCGTTAATCCTGGATAAAGAATCTTACGAAGTGTTTCTCAGAATAATGACTAAGGTGTGATCATTAATAATTCGTTATTTAAAACTAGATAAAGATTTTTTCTGTTGCAAGCTTTAACTAACAATTGTTAGAAACAATTGATTTTTATCAAGCACCGGGTAAACAATTGTACTATAAGTTATTTTAAATCAGGATAATGATTAAAGTAAGTAATGAATGATAAATGTGAGCGGTTAACGCATAAAAAAAGCGTTCCGGCTAACCGGAACGCTTATATCATTGAAGCACGCAAGGCTTATTCTTTGGTTTCTGTAGAACCGCCTTGTTGTTCTTCCTGCTTTAATTTTTCTTTGATCTCAGCCAGTGCACCCAGGTCGCCTAAAGTAGCTTTTTCTACTTTACCCTGAATGTTTTTCACTGCTTTCTTGGTTTTGTCAGCTTCTGCACGAGCTTCTTTCTGAGCAGCTTGTTTTTCTTCCTGCTTAGATTGCTCCCAGATACGGGTATGCGATACTACGATGCGTTTTTCATTGCGATCGAATTCGATAACCAGGAACTGGGTTGTTTCATCAGCTCCGATGCTTTTGCCATCTTCGCGCATGAGGTGACGGTTAGGTGCAAATCCTTCCAGGCCGTAAGGCAATTGAACGATACCACCTTTGTCGTCTCTGCGAATAACTGTTCCTTCGTGTACAGAACCAACAGCGAATGTGCCCTGTAATGCATTCCAGGGATCTTCTTCAAGTTGTTTATGTCCGAGTTGCAGTTTGCGGTTGTCTTTATCAATTCCGAGAATTACCACGTCGATGTTCTCACCAACTTTGGTGTACTCAGAAGGATGGTTGAAGCGTTTCAGCCAGCTAAGGTCGCTGATGTGGATCATACCACCGATACCAGGCGCCAGTTCAACAAACACACCGTAAGGCGTAATGTTTTTCACCAGACCGGTATGACGGCTGCTCTCTGGGAATTTGGTTTCGATCGTGCTCCATGGATCTTCGCTCATTTGTTTGATAGACAAGCTCATTTTGCGATTGTCTTTATCCAGCGTCACGATCTTGGCTTCATACTCATCACCCAGCTTGAAGAATTCTTTCGCATTGATCGGTGTGTTAGCCCAGGTAATTTCACTTACGTGTACCAGACCTTCAACACCTGGCATGATCTCCAGGAATGCGCCGTAATCTTCAATGTTCACTACTTTACCTTTCACTACAGAACCTTCGTGAATGTTTTCTGGCAGAATATCCCAAGGATGTGGTGTCAATTGTTTCAGACCCAGGCTGATGCGTTTTTTCTCATCATCGAAATCCAATACAACCACTTTCAGTTTCTGATCCAGTTTCAACACTTCGCCCGGATGGCTGATACGACCCCAGCTGATATCAGTGATATACAACAGACCGTCTAAGCCGCCCAGATCCATGAAGGCACCGAAGTCAGTGATATTCTTGATGGTTCCTTCCAATACCTGGCCTCTTTCGAGTTTGCTCATGATCTCAGCACGTTGTGCTTCGATATCGCTTTCGATAAGGGCTTTATGAGAAACTACAGCGTTCTTGATAGCTTCGTTGATCTTCACTACTTTGAACTCCATGGTTTTTCCTACAAACTGATCGTAATCAGTTACAGGTTTAACGTCGATCTGTGAACCCGGTAAGAAAGTTTCCATACCGAATACATCTACGATCAAACCGCCTTTGGTTTTTGAAGTAACAGTACCAGTGATAACTTCACCAGTTTTATGAACTTCAACAATTTTTTCCCAGGCGCGGGTAATGCGAGCTTGTTTACGGCTGAGATTCAGGTGACCTTCCCGGTCTTCTTTTTCTACAACCATTACTTCCACTTCATCGCCAGTTTTCAGGTTAGGCAGATCACGGAATTCGTTTAATGAAACCAGACCATCACTTTTAAACCCGATGTTGATAACCACATCAGTTTTAGTAAGTGCCACTACCAGACCTTTTACTAATTCACCGTCGGTAACTGCTTTGAAAGTGCCTTCGTAAACAGCATCGTACTTTTCTTTTTGCTCTTTGGTGTAAGTAGCTACGTTGCGTTTGTCGATACTCCAGTCGAAATCGTCGTGTGCACTATTGTCCACAACTTCAGGAGCCTGCGCAGGTTTATTTGGTGTCGCTGTAGCTTCACCAGCCTGAGTGGCTGCAGAAGACTCCTGTGCATCAGCGTTTAATTGTTTAATAATTAATTTCTCAAACATGATAAAAAACCCGATGATTTTAATTCGGGCTGCAAAGATAGGCTAAAATGCTGAATTGTAAAGGGTTTGCGCGTTTTTTTTCATTTAATAAATGATTGATTTGCACCGGATTAAATGCGAACTATTACAGGCATATTTCTGTAGTACCCAATCTTTCGGTTCATTCGTATTAGTACAACTTTTAATCGGAAAAATAATTCGACTTAATAGTATGATTCACATAGCAAAAACGATTAGCCGACCCAACAGTATGTATTGTACGAAATTGTTTACTGTTTTGCCGGGAAAACGTGTATAAATACAATTGTTTTGCATCTATGAAAATTATTTTTTTGTGCAGTTATTCTGATAGGCGTTTTTTCTCATTACATTTATCGAAAATTTTTACAACTGACTAGTTTGTTATGATTACACCAGTTTTGATCACATTATTTGAGCGGGACCTGAACAAGTTGACAGAAGAGATCTCTCAGTATCCTGATGACAGCAGCCTGTGGGTAGTTAAAGAAGGCATCAAGAACAGCGGCGGCAACCTGTGCTTACACCTGACTGGCAACTTACAGCATTTTATTGGTGCTGTATTGGGCGAATCGGGTTATATACGTAATCGCGAAGCAGAGTTTAATCTTAAGAATATCAGCAAGCACAAATTGCTAAATGAAATAGAGAATGCTAAAGTAGCCGTTAAAGATGCATTGGAGCAAACCAGCAAAAAAGAACTGGAAAAAAATTATCCTTTGCCTATTAACGGTGAAACGGTAACAACTGAATTCTTTTTGTTGCATTTGCTGGCGCATTTGAGCTATCATACCGGGCAGATCAACTATCACAGAAGGTTGTTGGGTTTTCCGCAAGAACAGGAACAGGAGAAAAAGAAATAATTGCATAGCTGAATGGTCGGATGGTTTGATTGTTTGGTGGTTATTTGTAACCCGATGATCGAGCCATCTTACCCATTTAATTGTTTTATGGCTCATAGCCATCAAGCCATGCAACCATCAAACAATTGCCGCGATCGCTTTTGCAGCAATATATCCGCTCGTCCAGGCATGCTGAAAATTAAAACCACCGGTAATGCCATCAACATCCAGGATTTCACCTGCGAAATATAAACAGGGAATTACTTTGCTTTGCATAGTATTCACCTCTACTTCCGATAACTGAATTCCCCCCGCTGTTACAAACTCTTCCTTGAACGTAGTTTTTCCCTGCACTTTGAATTCCTGGGCACAGCAATTTGCAATTAGTTTGTTTTGTTCTTTCGCAGGCAGGTCGGCCCATCGTTTTTCTTCATGAATGCCTGATATCTGCAACAGATATTGCCATAATCTTTGAGGCAGGTTGAAAAGGTTGCGGGTTACAATTTTTTGTGCCGCCAGCTCAAATCGTAATTGCTGAAATTTATCGCGCAATGTTTGCTCATTATAATCAGGCAACCAGTTTACAGTAATCCCAAATTGCCAATTGCATGTTGCCAATTCCCTGGCGCCCCAGGCCGATAACCGCAGCACGGCCGGACCGCTCAATCCCCAATGCGTGATCAATAAAGGTCCTTTAGCCGACAAGGAAGAACCCGTGATCTTCACGTGTGCTTCCGGTACAGAAACCCCCATTAATTGCGTTATGGCGTTCCCGGGCATATTAAAAGTGAATAAGGAGGGAACCGGTTCAGCAACGGAATGTCCTAACTGTTGCAGCCAACTGAATTGGGATAGTTTCGAATAGCCGCCACAGGCGATGACCACGAAGTCGGCAGTCAGCTGCCTGAGGTCAGATAATTCAAGCGTAAACTGTTTATGCTCATTAGTTCGTACCTCACCCAACTTCACCCCTCCTACCTCCGACTTCAGATCTCCGACTTCCGACTTCAGACTTTTTACATCTGACATCATTCTAATTTCAACACCATACCTGTTAGCCTCGCGCATTAAACAATCGATAATAGATTGGGAAGAATTGGTAGCCGGGAACATGCGGCCATCCTGCTCGGTTTTCAATGGCACGCCCCTTTCGGTAAACCACTGTATGGTATCGGTAGTAAAAAAATGGTGAAATGCTTTTTTCAGGAAGTTCGTCCCGCGCGGATAATGGCGGATCATATCGGTGATGGAAAAACAGGAATGCGTTACGTTACACCGGCCGCCACCCGACACTTTAACTTTTGAAAGTAGCTTATTCGTTTTTTCGAGAATGATAACTTCCAGCGAAGGATGCAGGCGGGCGGCATTCACAGCACAAAAAAATCCGGCCGCCCCGCCTCCGATAACTACAAGTCTTTTCTTTGTTTCGGCCACTTATAATTGGTTACTTCAGCTTAATACTTGGTGCTCAAATTGGGATTGTTTTTTTCAACGGCTTCTATAATGCTGTAATCAGACAATATATCCGCCTTTCCTTTACGTACGCATACATCATGCTCAAAGTGTACAGAAGGTTTATGATCAACCGTACGCACCGTCCAGCCATCTTCTTCGGTATAA
The DNA here is from genome assembly GCF_004834005.1 of Niastella caeni. Lineage (GTDB taxonomy): Bacteria > Bacteroidota > Bacteroidia > Chitinophagales > Chitinophagaceae > Niastella > Niastella caeni. The sequence continues at coordinate 36,438 of NZ_STFF01000002.1, read as the reverse complement.
ACATCTTTCTTGCCCATGTTGATCATGGGTTCAATAGCCAGTACCAGCCCTTCTTTTAAAACAGGGCCAGTACCCCGCCGGCCATAATTGGGCACCTGCGGATCTTCATGCAACTGTTTACCCAGCCCATGCCCTACCAGTTCACGCACAACCCCGTACCCGTGTTTTTTCTCGGTATGTTCCTGTATGGCATATGCGATATCGCCAATGCGATTGCCTGCTATCGCTTTTTCAATGCCTTTGTACAACGATTCTTTGGTGATACGCACCAGTTTCATCACATCTTCTGTGGGTTCGCCAATAGCAAACGTATAGGCATGATCGCCATGGTAACCATTCTTATACACCCCAACGTCTACAGAAATAATATCACCTTCACGCAGTTCATCTTTACCAGGAAAGCCATGCACAACCACATCGTTCACCGAAATACAGGAATTGAACGGGTAGCCTTTGTAACTATAAAAAGAGGGCACTCCTTTGTGATCGTGTATGAACTCGCCAATAACTTTATCGAGCGAAAGCGTAGTGATGCCAGGTTTTAATAAACTGGCAATGTGGGCCAACGATTTACTAACCAGTAAAGCGCTTTCCCGCATCAACTCAATTTCTGCTTCTGTTTTGTAATAGATCATTACATTAAATTATATTAAAACAAAACCTGACAACTATTACATCAAGCTGTCAGGTTTGGTTTGCTGAAAAATATTTTTTTAGATCGAAGAAGCCGGCGTTACCTGCTGGCGTCCCTGGATCCTACCGCTCTTCATCAAGCCATCGTACTGGCGCATTAGCAACTGGGTTTCTATCTGTTGAAGGGTATCCAGAATTACACCTACCATGATCAGCAGGGATGTACCTCCAAAGAAAGAAGAAAATGATTGCTGTACGCTCATTCTTTGTGCAAAACCTGGTAATATACCTACCAGGGCAAGCAATACCGCACCTGGGAATGTGATCTTATCCATTACAGCACCGATATAATCGGCTGTAGGTTGTCCGGGTTTTACACCGGGAATAAATCCGTTATTACGTTTCAGGTCGTCAGCTATTTGCTTGGGGTTAAATATTAACGCGGTATACAGGAAGGTAAAACCAATTACCATTACTGCATAAATGATCATGTACCAGTAGTTACTGTGATTACCAAACACGGCAGCCAATCCTTTTGTAGAATCGAAGTTGCTCAACAGGGTTGGTAAGAACATAATTGCCTGGGCAAAGATGATAGGCATTACACCGGCGCTGTTCACCTTTAAGGGTAAGAACTGGCGGGCGCCACCAAACTGGCGGTTGCCTACAATTTGTTTTGCATATTGAACAGGCACTTTACGAACACCCTGGATCAGGATGATCAGGCCCATGATGATGGCAACCAGGATGGCGATCTCAATTACAAAGATCAATAAACCACCACCGCCTCTGTTTGAACGGGCAGACCACTCTTGCCACAGTGACTGTGGGAAGCGGGCCAGGATACCCACCATGATGATCACCGAGCTACCATTACCCAAACCCTTGTCGGTGATCTTTTCACCGATCCACATTACGAATAAGGTACCTGCGGTTAGGATGATAGTGGTAGAAAGCCAGAAGTAAGGTTTATAAGATTCTACCATAGCCTGGCCATTCGTAGTATTCAGGAATGCTACATAGGCGCTGGCTTGTAATACGGTTACCAGTACGGTAAGGTAACGGGTGTATTGATTGATCTTTTTACGACCACTGTCGCCTTCCTTTTGCAATTTCTGAAAAGGCGGATACAGGATGGTCATTAACTGAATAAAGATAGAAGCGGAAATGTAAGGCATGATACCCAGGGCTAAGATAGAGGCCTGGTTAAAAGCACCACCGGCAAAAGCATCGATCAATCCAAGGATGCCGCTGGATGCGCCTACTGTGATCTTATCGGGATCAATACCGGGCAATACAATGTGTGTGCCTAAGCGGTAAACGGCTATCAGGGTAATGGTCACCAGAATTTTACTCCTCAGCTCCTCAATACTCCAGATATTTTTGAGTGTTTGTATGAACTTTTTCACGGATTTGCCAAGATTTTTAGAAGTCCCTCAAAATAAAAAAGACGCACTTTTAATGCGTCTATGCAAGTTACACAAAATTACTTTACCAATTCTACTGAACCACCGGCAGCTTCAACCGCCTGTTTTGCTTTCTCACTGATAGCACTTACTTTGAAAGCTACTTTGCTCTTCAGCTCGCCGTTACCTAATATTTTTATTATATCTGTTTGGCTAACCAGACCAACTTCTCTCAGACTTTCATGAGAAAATTCTGAAAGTTCATATTTCTCAACCAGGTGGTCTACCTGACCCAGATTAAATACTTTATATTCAACACGGAAAGGATTTTTAAAGCCACGTTTTGGCAAACGACGTTGAATAGGCATCTGACCACCTTCATGTGCATTTCTGCGTTGATAACCTGCACGGCTCTGGCCCCCTTTGTTACCTTTTGTAGAAGTACCACCTTTACCGGAAGCTTCACCACGACCTAAACGTTTTTCTCTGTGCGTTGCGCCTTTGGCAGGCTTTAACTCATGTAATTTCATTGTTGTTGATTTTTACTTAACGGGGAATCGCCCCTCGCTTTTTGTTAATATGATATTTTGCTAATTAAAAGCCGCGCGAAATTAATGATTTACTAATATCAAAAGCAATCAATCTGGTTAGAATGACTGCTTTTTATTAGAATTTGGCCAATTAGCTAATTGATTAAGCCAGTTCTTCAACTTTCACCAGGTGCGTTACTTTGCGAACCATACCCAGTATTTGAGGAGTAGCTTCAACTTCTTTCGAAGCGTTGGTCTTATTTAAACCCAGCGCCTGCAAAGTTAATTTCTGGCGCTCAGGTCTGTCAATAGGACTTTTTACTAAAGTTATTTTAATCTTTTTCATGATTTTCAACTCAGTTATGATTGCCGATTACCGATTTACCGGTTCGACATTATCCGTTAAATACTTTCTTCAGGTTCAGTTTGCGCTGACGGGCAACAGTAACCGGTTCACGCAACAAAGCCAATGCTTTGAAGGTTGCTTTCACCACGTTGTGGGGGTTAGCAGAACCCAGTGACTTGGCCAGAACGTCAGTAATACCGGCGCTTTCCAGCACAGCACGCATACTGCCTCCGGCGATCACACCAGTACCATGAGCGGCAGGTTTCACCAATACTTTGGCAGCACCTTCTTTAGCCCATTGGTCGTGGGGAATAGTTCCGTGCATGATAGGCACTTTGATCAGGTTCTTTTTGGCGTCTTCAATGCCTTTGGTAATTGCTTCCTGTACTTCTTTTGCTTTTCCAAGACCATGACCTACAACACCATTTCCGTTACCTACTACTACCAGGGCAGAAAAACTAAAAGCGCGACCACCTTTGGTTGTTTTTACAACGCGGTTAATAGCCACCACCTTCTCTTTCAGCTCAATATCGCCGGCTTTAACCCTGTTTAAATTAACTTTTGCCATTATTTCTATTTGAAATTATCGGAATTGTAAAATGTGAACTGTTTAAAATTGAAGACCGCCTTCGCGAGCACCTTCAGCAACACCTTGCACACGGCCATGATACAGGTTACCACCACGGTCAAAAACGATATTGGTAATGCCAACTTCTTTTGCTTTGCGGGCAATAGCCTGGCCAACCAGTTTGCTTTTTTCAACCTTGGTCACTTTTTGTGCACTGATATCCTTATCACGTGAAGAGGCAGCAGCCAATGTAAAACCTTTGTCGTCATCAATTAGCTGAGCATAGATATCGCTATTGCTACGAAATATGGCTAACCGGGGCTTTGTAGCGGTACCGGCAATCTTCTTGCGAATGCGGTAGCGAATCTTCTGCCTTTGTTCTAATTTGGTATTCATTGCTTTTATTTTAATGCCCTCCGATGCTGCCGGAAGGCCAATTTGATAATTTGAAATTGTGATAATCCGATAATGGATAATGTGCCAATTAGCTAATTAGCACATTATCGCATTAGCCAATTACTTACCCGCTGCTTTACCAGCTTTACGACGAATAACTTCGCCAACGTATTTAACACCTTTTCCTTTGTACGGCTCAGGTTTACGTAAGCTGCGTAATTTAGCGGCAACCTGTCCCAGTAATTGTTTGTCAATACCTTCCAGGGTAATTTTGGGGTTCTCCCCTTTTTCCTGAGCGGTAACAACTTTCAATTCTTTTGGAACTTCGAATAAAATATTGTGAGAATAACCCAGTGACAGATCCAGCAGGTTACCCTGATTGCTTGCTTTATAACCTACCCCTACCAGCTCCAGTTTCTTTGTAAATCCTTCAGTAACACCTTTCACCATATTGGCAATCAGCGCGCGGTACAAACCATGCAATGCACGGTGACGGATCTGATCGGTAGGACGAGTAAATAATACTTCGCCGTCTTTTACTTCGGCTTTGATATCCCGGTCGATGACTTGTTTCAATTCACCTTTAGGCCCTTTAACAGTGATCACATTGTCAGCACTTACTGTGATTGTAACACCAGTTGTAACTGGTACCGGTTTTTTACCTATACGAGACATAGTAATTTGAAAATTTAATAATTTGAAAATTTGATAATTGCATCTGGTTAAACGTGTTCAGTTCCGTATAGAAAACTTAATTGTCATTTAACCAACCCGAAATTTATCAATCAGAGAATTTGAAAATTTGAAACTCACCTTCGTGATGTATGATGGAATTTCGTCAATTCCATTTTCAAATTTTCAAATTTGCTAATTAGCTAATTAATAGATGTAGCAAAGAACTTCGCCGCCAACGTTTTGGCTTTTGGCCTGCTTGTCGGTCATTACACCTTGAGATGTGCTAACTATAGCAACACCCAAACCATTTTTCACTCTTTTGAATTCAGCAGGGCTGGCGTACTGACGTAAACCCGGACGGCTAACTCTTTCAAGAGATTTAATAGCAGGCTCTTTACTTTGAGGATCGTACTTCAGGGCTATTTTTATAAGGCCTTGTTTGTTATCATCCTCAAATTTGTATTTCAGAATGTATCCCTGATCATACAGTATTTCAGTAATACGTTTTTTCAGATTAGAAGCCGGGATCTCAACAATCCGGTGGCCAGCCATCTGAGCATTACGAACTCTCGTCAGGAAGTCTGCTATGGGATCAGTAACCATGTCTATTTAAATTAATTCAGTTTTATAATTTTATTCAAGAGTAGTCCCTGATTACAGGCTTGCTCTTTTAGTTTGAGAGGCTTGCACTTTGTGCCTTGCCTTACCAGGAAGCTTTTCTTACGCCTGGAATTTTACCCGCCAACGCCATATCACGGAACGTAACACGACTCACGCCAAAATAACGGATATACCCTTTTGGACGACCGGTTAACTGGCAACGGTTTTTCAGACGAACTTTCGAAGAATTCTTCGGCATTTCATCTAAAGCTTTCCAATCGCCGGCAGCTTTCAGGGCAGCACGTTTTTCAGCATGTTGCGCTACCATACGTTCTCTTTTCCTTTGTCTGGCTTTAACTGACTCTTTAGCCATAATTTATTTTACGTTTTGAGATTTCTGAATGTATAGATTTCGGGATCTGCTCCCGGTTTCTTAGTCTTTCTTCACTCCTTTGAACGGCATGCCCAGTTCTTTCAACAACTCAAAAGCTTCTTCGTTGGTTTGGGCAGTAGTTACAAACGTAATATCCATACCAGTGATCTTGTTCACCTTGTCGATGTCGATCTCAGGGAAGATGATCTGTTCGGTAACGCCTAATGTATAGTTACCACGACCGTCGAACGCTTTATCATTGATCCCTTTGAAGTCACGTACACGAGGCAATGCAGTAGCGATCAGCCTGTCGAGAAACTCGTACATTTTGGTACCACGCAAAGTTACGCGGGCGCCGATAGGCATGTTCTTACGCAATTTAAAGTTCGAAATGTCTTTTTTAGACATTGTAGGAATAGCCTTCTGGCCAGAGATCATTGTCAGCTCATCAATGGCCACATCCACGAGCTTTTTGTCAGAAACGGCTCCGTTCACACCGCGGTTGATGCAAATTTTTTCCAAACGGGGAACCTGCATCACCGTGCCGTAAGAGAAACGTTTCATTAAAGCAGGTACAACTTCTTTTTTGTACTTGTCTGCCAGCCTTGGACTATATTTTGTTGTACTCATTTTATTTAGCTTAGCGCGTTATGTTTAATGCTTATCGCAAACAGCATAACGCAATTGATAATCGATAGTTACTCTTTCTATATTAAACTTAGGGCTTTCAGCAGTTTGCGTTCCGCATTATGCCTTTAGCGTTTATTTTATAGCTTCGCCAGATTTTTTAGACACACGCACCAGCTTACCCTCTTCACGGGTACGCTTTACTTTCACACCTGCTCCGGCCTTGGCATCCCATAACATCACATTAGAAATGTGAATGGCAGCTTCTTTCTTTACAATGCCACCACGCGTGTTACGAGCCGAAGGTTTGGTATGGCGGGTAACAATGTTCACGCCTTCAACCAGCACGCGGGATTTCTCTGGAAACACTTCCAATACCTTGCGGGGCTTTTTAGCGTCTTTATCATCACCGGCAATAACTACTACGGTATCGCCTTTTTTAATATTAAACTTCGGTTTGAATCTGTTGCTCATTTTTTAAAGCTTAACGCGGAACGCACAACGCTTAACGCGGAATGCATAACGCTGTTTACAAGTTTGTATATTTTATCCAAAGGCGTTCAGCGTTGAGCCTTTGGCGTTTTGCTTTTATAATACTTCCGGAGCCAAAGAAATAATCTTCATGTATCCTTTATCACGCAACTCTCTGGCAACGGGTCCGAAAATACGGGTACCGCGAGGCTCATCAGACTGATTCAACAACACTACGGCATTGTCATCAAACCGGATATAAGATCCGTCTTTGCGGCGTAATTTGTTCTTGGTACGAACAATTACGGCTTTGGTAACAGTGCCTTTTTTAATACCGCCGGCAGGAATAGCATCCTTTACGGTTACTACAATTTTATCGCCTATTTTGGCATAATCCTGGCCGCTGTTTCCCAGTACACGGATACACAGTACTTCCTTAGCGCCACTGTTATCAGCTACATTTAATCTGGACTCTTGCTGAATCATTTTTTTAGCTTTTAGCTCTCAGCCTTCAGCCCCGATGCTTCCGATAGTTACCGGGACGGGACTTATAGCGAATGATTAAAAATTTATTTAAAATCGTCGTTAGCTAACAGGCATTGGCTTGCTGCTAACAGCTATATTACTTCGCTTTTTCCACTACTTCTACCAGTCTCCAGCGCTTAGTTTTGCTCAGGGGACGGGTTTCCATAATACGAACAGTGTCGCCTATGGTGCACTCATTTTTTTCATCATGAGCATGGAATTTGGTAGTCTTTTTAACGAACTTACCATAGATAGGGTGTTTTACTTTTCTTTCTACCGCTACAGTTATGGTTTTATCCATTCTGTTGCTGGTAACAACCCCTGTTCTCGTTTTACGCAAATTTCTGTCTAACATTATTGCTATTTGAAAAGTTGAAAATTAGTCTGTGAATGCCCTACCCTGCTTTTTCTTCCTCACTGCCCTTCACATTCGCAGATTAAGCCAGTTCTCTTTTTCTGAGTTCAGTTTTTAAACGGGCTACATCTTTGCGCAGATCCCGAATGCTCATCGGATTTTCAAGCGGAGAGATTGCATGAGCAAACTCCAGCTTTTTCAACCGCAGTTCATCCTCCTGGATCCGGGCTTTCAGATCTGCCTCGCTCATATCCTTCAGGCCTTTATTGAAATCTATTTTCTTTGACATATAATTCAATTTGAAAATTTATCAATTTGAAAATTTGAAAATTATATTTGGTTTGAGCCAACCCATTTTCAAATTGGCTCATTTTCAAATTTTCAAATTATGCGCTATAGTCGCGTCTTACAATGAACTTGGTTTTGATAGGCAGTTTCTGTGCCGCCAGTTCCAGAGCTTCTTTTGCTACCGCTTCTGTTACACCATCGCACTCGAATAAAATGCGACCTGGTTCAACTACTGCAGCCCAGAACTCAGGGTTACCTTTACCTTTACCCATTCTCACCTCAAGTGGCTTACGGGTAATTGGCTTATCGGGAAATATGCGGATCCAAACATTACCTTCACGCTTCATAGCGCGGGTCATAGCCTGACGGGCTGCTTCGATCTGGCGATTTGTTAACCAGATAGCTTCCTGTGCTTTCAAACCGAAAGAACCAAAAGAGATGGTAGTACCACGCTTGGCTACCTCGCGAATGCGACCCTTCTGCGCTTTGCGGTGTTTCGTTCTTTTAGGCTGTAACATTTATAAAACAATTTGATAATTAGAAAAATTAATAACTAACCAGGGGGGCTTCTTACATCAGCACCATTTATTTTAATGCTGACCACCTCCGCCTCTGCGATCGCCGCCGCGATCTCCACCACCTCTTCTTTCGCCACCACCTCTTCTTTCACCACGGTGATGACCACCGCCACCATGACCACCTTCACCTTCTCTTCTGTCTCTTCTGTCATTCACATCGCTCTTGCCACCTACGAGGTTCGGGTTCAGGTCTCTTTTACCCAGTACTTCACCTTTACAGATCCATACTTTGATACCGATCTTACCGTAAACAGTCAACGCAAATACGTTAGCGTAGTCGATATCCATACGCAGGGTATGCAATGGTGTACGACCTTGTTTGATCTCTTCGGTACGGGCGATTTCAGCACCACCCAAACGACCGCTGATCTTAATTTTTATACCTTCAGCACCCATGCGCAGTGCAGAAGCGATTGCCATTTTAATGGCGCGTTTATAGTTGATACGGTTTTCGATCTGACGGGCGATGGTATCCCCTACGATCATGGCATCCAGTTCGGGACGACGAATTTCAAGGATGTTGATCTGCACATCTTCTTTACCTGTCAGTTTTTTCAACTCTTCTTTAATGCGATCTACCTCATTCCCGCCTTTACCTATGATAATACCAGGTTTGGAAGTGTGAATGGTAACAATCAGTTTATTCAGCGTACGCTCAATAACGATTTTAGAGATACCACCTTTATTGATACGGGCATTCAGATAAGTTCTGATCTTGTTATCCTCGATCAACTTGGTAGAATAATCTTTTTTGTTACCATACCAGTTAGATTCCCAACCGCGGATAATCCCTAACCTGGCACCAATAGGATTGCATTTCTGACCCATTTATTATAATTTGAAAATTTGCTAATTATTTAACGTCAACGATTATAGTAACGTGGTTACTGCGCTTGCGAAGGCGGTATGCACGGCCTTGCGGTGCGGGTAACATTCTTTTTAAAGTACGTGCGCCGTCAACAAAGATCGTCTTCACAATTAAACCAGCATCGGCAGCGCTTTGTCCTTCGTTCTTCTGCTCCCAGTTATTAATGGCGCTCTTTAATAATTTAAACAGCGGTGTGGCAGAGTGTTGCGGATGAAATTCCAACAACGCTAATGCTTTTTCCACTTCAACACCACGTATTTCATCAGCCAGCAAACGCATTCTGCGGGGTGATGTGGGATAGTTTCTAAGTTTTGCTACAGCTTCCATTTTTATTATTTCTGATTTCTGATCCCAAGTCCTTCAACCAGGGATATTGAAATTTTATTAACCAACTTTTTTACTAGAGTGTCCTTTGAACTGGCGTGTGGGAGCAAACTCACCCAGCTTATGACCAACCATAAATTCGGTTACATATACTGGTATGAACTTGTTGCCATTGTGCACAGCAAATGTATGACCTACAAAATCTGGAGTAATGGTAGAACGACGGCTCCATGTCTTGATCACACCTTTCTTTACTTTGCCATCGTTAATGCCAAGTACTTTTTTCTCCAGCTTGGCGGCTACATAAGGACCTTTTTTTATTGAACGAGCCATATCTTGAATTTGAAAATTTGTGAATTTGAAAATTTGAAAATTTGATCATGAATCTGAACCCTTATGAGCCATCATTTTCAAATTGGCTCATTTTCAAATTTTCAAATTATTTCGATAATTTTTTACCGTTCTTACGTTGAATGATCAGTTTATCGCTTCCTTTACCTCTTTGACGTGTTTTCAGACCTTTGGCGTATTTACCGGTTCTTGAACGCGGATGACCACCTGAAGCCTTACCTTCACCACCACCCATTGGGTGATCTACAGGGTTCATCGCAACACCACGGTTACGTGGGCGAATACCTCTCCAACGGTTACGACCGGCTTTACCCATCATTTCGAGGTTGTGGTCGCCGTTACTTACTATACCAACAGTAGCATAGCAGTTGATGAGGATCTTTCTCAATTCGCCAGAAGGCATTTTCAATACAGCGTATTTTTCTTCTTTGTTGGCAAGCTGAGCTGAAGTACCAGCGCTGCGAACCAGCTTACCACCCTGGCCAGGTTGCATTTCGATGTTATGCACATTGGTACCCAGCGGCATATTTTTCATTTGCAATGCATTACCAACTTCAGGAGCTACGCTGTCGCCAGATGTAATAGTGGCGCCAACCTGTAAGCCCTGGGGAGCCAGGATATATCTTTTTTCACCGTCTTTGTAATTTATCAATGCGATAAATGCAGTACGGTTTGGATCGTATTCGATAGAGGCTACAGTGCCTGGAATATTTTTCTTATCGCGCTTGAAGTCGATGATACGGAACATCTTCTTGTGTCCGCCACCAATATAACGCATAGACCTTCTACCTTGAGCATTACGGCCACCAGTAGATGTAGTTTTCTCCAGCAGGCTTTTCTCGGGTTGATCGGTAGTGATTTCAGCATACGCATTTCCTATTCTCCAACGCGTACCTGCTGTAATCGGTTTGTATTTCTTAAGTGCCATGTTTTTCTTCTTATACTGTTATAAAATCTTTTGTCAATTCTTTGCGGCGATTGACTCGCCATACTTTTCCGTTGGCGGATTAAATGTTGCCGTACAAATCAATGTTCTCTCCCTCTGCTACCTTTACATACGCTTTTTTGTAGGCCGGTTTTGTTCCGGAAATAAAGCCGGATTTAGTGAACCGGTTTTTTGCTTTACCGGGTACCACTACCGTATTTACTTCTGTAACCGTTACACCGTAAAAGCTCTCAACTGCTTTTTTAATTTCCAGTTTGTTGGCTTTGCGGTTTACGCGAAAAGCAAAAGTTCTTTTAGCATCAGACAGCTTATTGCTTTTTTCGGTAACGATCGGTTTTATCAATACTTCTGCGAGTTTCATAATACTTAATTTGAAAATTTGTGAATTTGAAAATTTGAAAATTTAAAGATGAAATCTAAACCTTTATGAGCCACCATTTTCAAATTGGCTCATTTTCAAATTTTCAAATTATGCGTCTACTCCTTCCTCACTGAACAACTTGGCAGTGGTTTCGGTAAATAACAATACATCGGCATTTACAATATCGTATGTATTGATATCAGCGAACTGAACACCTAAAGCGTTTGGAATATTACGAACACTCAACTGCAGGTTATCGTTATACTCAGGTAATATCACCAATGTCTTTTTATTATCGATCTTCAGGCTGCTCATGATATCAATGAACGTCTTTGTCTTAGGCGCATCCAGGTTGATATCTTCAACAATTACAATAGCGTTCTCTTTTGCTTTATAAGACAGTGCGCTGATCTTAGCCAGGTCTTTCACTTTACGGTTCAGCTTGAAATCGTAATCGCGGGGTTTGGGACCGAAAATGGTACCACCACCTTTAAACAGCGGGTTACGGATGTTACCTTTACGGGAACCACCAGTACCCTTCTGACGGTGCAGTTTTTTGCTGGAACCTTTAACTTCCAAACGGGTTTTCACTTTGTGCGTACCTTGACGTTGTGCAGCCAGATATTGCTTTACAGCCAGGTAAACAACGTGATTGTTCGGCTCTGTACCGAAAATATCATCGGCTAAATCTACAGACCGACCGGTTTTTGCACCCTTTATACTTAAAACATCTACTTGCATCGTACTTTATATTTAAGATTACCTCCCAACTACGTCGGGACTAAATCTGCAATAACAAAATTATTTTTGAATATATACTATCGCGCCATTGTGGCCGGGAACAGATCCATTCACCAGGATGTAATTCTTGTCAGGGAATACTTTCAGGATCTTCAGGCTTTTTACTTTCACGCGATCGTTACCCATGCGGCCGGCCATGCGCATACCTTTAAATACGCGAGAGGCATCAGATGAGTTACCGATTGAACCCGGAGCGCGTTGACGATCGTGCTGACCGTGGCTTTGCTCGCCCACACCACTAAATCCGTGACGTTTTACAACACCCTGAAAACCTTTACCTTTTGTAGTACCAACAACGTCAACTTTTTCACCTTCAGTGAAAATGTCAACAGTGATAGCATCACCTAAATTCTTTGCGGTAAAATAATTGCGGAATTCCTTTACAAATTTCTTTGCGGCTGTATTGGCCTTTGCGAAGTGATTTTTTTCTGCAGCTATTGTGTGCTTTTCGTTCTTATCACCGTAAGCTAATTGGATAGCGTTGTATCCGTCTGTTTCGGTGGTTTTTACCTGGGTCACAATGCAGGGACCTGCTTCAATGATGGTGCAGGCTGTTTGCTTGCCATCTGAGTTGAAGATGCTGGTCATCCCGATCTTTTTACCAATGATTCCTTTCATCGTTGTTCGGTTTGTGCCCTCGTGGTTGAAGAGACATTTGCGAAATGATTGCAGAACTGGGAGTTCTGTGAGGGCTTCCCGATGGGATCGGGAGGCACACAACCATGAGCAACTTCAATCTCCGTTTGCTGTTGACCTTTTCCGTTGGGCGCCGAAGTTTCAGCGTTGGCGGCCTTGTGCCGCTTGCCGGACCTTCGTTATCTTTTTAGAATATCCCGACCCGGGGGTCGGAACGCAGGAAGTACCAACAGTAAACTAACCTCGAAGGGCTAGTTCATATTTTAAAATTTTTAAAACCTGTTTTTGTCGTAAAATGCTTTGGGCATTTTATGATCCCGCTTTCGCGGGCGGTTCAACTAGTTAACCCAGCGCTGTTTTATCTGCCCGGTTAAGGAACAGAGTTTACAGATGGGATTGAAAGAACTTTATGAAAAAACCCTGTCAGGATTTTTAGAACCCTGACAGGGTTCATACAATGCTTTTACGCTTTGATCTCTACTTCAACACCACTGGGTAAGTCCAGCTTGCTCAGCGCATCCACAGTACGGCTGGAAGAAGTATAAATATCCAGTAACCGTTTATGGGTGCACAACTGAAACTGCTCACGACTCTTCTTATTCACGTGGGGTGAACGCAATACGGTAAAAATCTTTTTACGTGTAGGTAAAGGAATTGGACCTGTTACCACAGCGCCGGTACTGCGTACGGTTTTTACGATCTTTTCGGCAGATTTATCTACCAGGTTGTGATCGTAAGACTGTAATTTTATTCTGATTCGCTGAGACATATTACAAAACCCAATTTTTCCATTGGGGATGCAAAGGTAGGGGTTGTTATTTATTAAGCAAAAGTTTTTTGGTTTTTTTTGCCCGAAAGGGCAAAAAAATTGGCAAAATGTCTCATTTCGGGTCATTTCCGGGCTCCAATTGCTGAGTTTGAACCTATTGAGATTGGATCAGTGCTTATTGTTTTATTGCAAATTGCCTGTTGCCAGTTGCTGCTCATTGGCTGCAACCTGTATTAATTAGCACATAATTAGCACATTAGGAAATTAGTACATTGGCCCCCTACCGCCCCACATTATTACCTACCTGGCTCATAGATTCAACCGTGGCCACATAAACCGCCGTACCGGCAATAACCCCAAAACCTGCCATTGCTTTTCCATACCCGGTCGCTTCCTTTATATAATACTGGTTGCCCCGGTGTGCACTGGTTAACCAAATGCTTTGCGGCGGCTCGGTGGTAGTTATAAGCTCAGAGATATAAAAAGAATGTTCATACGCAATAGGTTTGGTAGTGGAATCCCCTACCATCAGGGTAAGATAGCTTCTGAACCGGAGTGGCGTATTGGTTTCATTGAACCTGGCCATTTTAACGGGAATTACAAATCCATCTGCGGCCGCGTATTTTACGCGACGATAAGCGGTATCAGGCACGTTTTCGATAAGCCTGTTGGTAACGGCCATCGGATTTTTAGCAAGGTATGATTGGGGTGGAATAAAATCAACCGATGGCGGCAGACTGGCTGTTGCATGTATGCTTCCTGTTGTAGTTCCATACGTGTTGCTCCGGTTTCCGAAATTATAGGAATTGCTATTAAACCCGCCGCTTATTTTCATTTCTGTAGGTACATAGCTAATGGCTTTATCGTTTACGATCAGGGCCGACCGTTGCCAGTCGATATATACAGGCACCTGTAGTTTATTTTGAATGGTTATATTCACCGGTGCATTGCAGCCATTGAAATTGTATGTTATCAGCAGGCTATCGTTTTCTGAGAAGAACTCCAGTTTATCGTTCATGGTAACACCAGAACTGCTAATGGTGGTATATTGATAGCGGGAGCAGGATATGCAAAGCAGCAATATAACAGATAAGGGTAGAGTCTTTAGCATACACTTTTTTACACAAGTTAGGCAAAATCAAAAATGGCATTTGTTAAGAATCCCTGAAATGAGGAGAAGTTTTAATGAATCTGAATCAGATTCAAATTAACTTATATAAAAAATTAACCCTATAGGTTAGCGGTTAATTCTATATACGGCACCCAATGAGTGCTGAATAATTTACGATCGGTGGGGTCCATAAGCGGTGGTGCGTGATCCCCCACCAACAACACATGCCCTTTTGGAGCGCCTGGTTTACTTAATTTATTGGCTATATCTTTAAAAAATAACCGGTGCTGATAAGCTAACTGCAGGAGATTCTCAGTTATTCCCTGCGTCTTCCATTTTTCAGAAAAAACCCGGTACGCTTCATCATGTATTTCAACAAGCGGAAAATGGGTGTTGAGGGTAACCCAATAATAAAACTCTTTACGATCGGGTTGCCGGTTCATATTATCGAGTAACCAGGTATTGATAGCCGTATCACATATTCCCCTGAAAACACTATTGCCGCATGATGGCATCGACAGCTTTGTGAAATCTTCAGAAAAGAACATTTCCTGTACGCCCAGTACCGGCCAGATAATTTGCCGCCGATAAAACCTGCCAGTATTGCCATGGACCCCTATTACATGATATCCCTGCTGCTGTTTTTTTATCAACAGGGAGTTTTCTTTTACCCATTTGTCTTTAACCTGGTAATAATGGAAAACATAACCGGTCAACTCACGAAATTCGCCGGCTTGCGTTAAATATTTATATGGAGTTGAATCTTCCTTAATCGTATATAGATGTCCTTTAGCAAGATCATATATAGGCTGTAACACCTCGTGCTGCAGTTCTTTATTGTTCAATAAACCCCACGACTCAACCAATATCAATGCTTCTTTTTTTGCAGCTTCACCGGCAGGCGGCTGGTTAAATACTTTTTGAGCAGCAGATCCTAAATATTCTACATTATGTTTTGCCGTGCTTCTTACAATAGCATGTTGCACCGCTTTGATAAATGGCCACGATGGGGCCGAAACAATATCCTTTTTTGAATGATATAATGGAATAGCCCACTTTTTAAATGACCCGCCGCCATTAATAATATTTATTGCCAGGCAAAAAATAATCAGGGGCCACAGGAACCGGAAATGTAAAATCCTGTAAGATGTATTGTACCGGATTAACAGTTTAACCAATCCAAAAATTGCACCTGTAAATAATAGCAACACGCCTGCCCATTTCAGCATATCAATAAATGACATGTTGGGTATTTTAGCCAGCGCATGCGCTATTTCAAAAAAATCCATAAAAAACAGGGTAGTAGTAGCGAAGACCAAATCATAAATAGCGAACAAGATCCAGATCGTTATAAAAAACCGGCGGTTAATAAAAGGGTATAAACAGGCGATCAGCAAATATTCAAAAACAAAAACGCCTCTCACCATACTAACTTTAGGCGCAAGCATCCAAAAGATACAATTTGGCATTAGCAGCACCAGTAACGTACTATAAAACCATTTCCAGATCTTTTGCATTTCCATATTCAGGGATAATTAAATAAGCCAGGTATACAGAAAATACATCCCAAGGGTGCAAATGGCGCCAATTATATCATCCAGCACAATACCTATTCCCTGTTGAATCTGTTCAACCGGCTTAAAGAAGGGCTTGAATATATCGAACAATCGCCATACGATAAAAAAAAGAAAATAATAAACGAGTTCATGAGGAATAAAGCATACAACGATCAGGGACCCGATCACTTCATCCAATGTAAAACAGGAAGGGTCGTGCCCTATACATTTTTCAAACCGGTATCCCAGGTAAAACGACAAAGGCGTCAACACCAGCAAGGCGCCCGGGAGAACAGCATCCGGTTTTACAAACCAGGCAACTAAAAAAACCAGCACACTCGTAACTGTTCCCGGTCCTTTCATTTTATACCCTACATAAAAAAAGGAGCCGGCCACCTTTTCCCAACGTTTCAATTCCATTTTCTTATAAAGGGTTTAATCAAACCTGTATATGATAACAGGATAATGAAAACTTCCAGCACGGTATGTACCAACAGGATTATTGTTGTAGATGGTAAAATATGGTATAGCTGTTCAGCAAATAGCAACAGGCCGTAGCAATAAGACAAAGCAGTTTTTAATTTACTGATAAATAAAGTAGGGGTTTGACTGTTTTTACTATTTGCAAAAGAGGAGATACGAATTATCGTTTGCAGTATTTCCCGCGCGAAGTATAATATGGTAAACCAACCACTAATATCTCCGGATAAAAAGAAGTAAGCGAAGGCCCCCAACAATACTACTTTATCTGCTATCGGGTCAAGTAGCTGTCCCCAGGAAGTTCGGGCATTGAACTTCCTGGCCAGCCACCCGTCTACCCAATCGGTGAGAACGATCATCATAAAAAAGCCCATGCGAATGCCGGTGATCTGCCTGTCATAAAAAATAGCTATAAACAGCGAAACACCTGCCACAATCCGCATAATGGTTACCATATTAGGCAACCAAACAGGCAACCGGAAGTTGGAAGTCCTTGTCATTTAATGACCCAAATATAACTATCTGCCGCCCGGTGCACAATGTTCTTTCAGATAATTGGTGTACAAGGTGCTCAAGTGTTCAAACGTGCCCTGCCCTTCTGAAATACTATGTGTGCGGTTGGGATAACTCATAAACTGGAATTGTTTATTGTATTTGATCAACTCATTCACTAACAACTCTGCATTTTGAAAATGCACGTTGTCGTCGCCGCTGCCATGAATATACAATAAGTTACCCTTCAAATTTTTAGCGTGTGTTACAGGCGAACCTTTCACATAATCTTCGCGGTTCTGCTGGGGTAAGCCCATATACCGTTCCTGGTAAATATTATCATAGGTAAAGATGCTGCCCACCGCTGCTACAGAGATCCCTGTTTTATAAATGTCAGGATACTGGAACATAAGGTTCAGCGTAGCAGACCCACCCCCACTCCATCCCCATACAGCTATGCGGGATGTATCTACAAACGGCCACTTAATAACTTCCTTTGCGGCCAGGGCCTGATCGCGAATGTTCACCTGCCCTATATTGCGGTAGATCACTTTGCGCCAATTGCGTCCTTTCGGCACCGGTGTGCCGCGATTATCGATGGAAATATAAATATAACCGTCGTTGGCCATGTCGCCTCTGTACAGGAAATTGTCAGCTATTCCAAACTGATCTTTTACGTTCTGCCCCCAGGGTTCGGTGTATACATAAAATACAACCGGGTATTTTTTATTGCTGTCGAAGTTTTTCGGCTTCACCATCCAGCCATCCATTTCAACGCCTTCTTCCGTTTTTATTTTGAAGAATTCAAAACCGGCAGGCTTTTCTGCCTGGGCAATCTTATCATTCACTTTATTCTCGCCATTCACGCCTTTATGATCAGGCAACGAGATCCATTCATCGGTATAGGCAGTATAATAGTTCGAAAACATATGGCGGGCATAAGTAGCAGTGGGCGAAACCAGATATTCATGCGTGCCTTCCTGACCAGCAGGTGATATGCGTTCTGCCGCCCCTTTGCCATTCAGTTTTGTCCTGTACAAATACTTTTGTGTGGCATTGGTGGGCGATGCCATAAAATACACGTAACCATTCTTTTCATCGATAGCTATTATTTCCATGACGTCGTAATTACCATTGGTAATGCGAACTTCCTTTTTTCCATCGCGGGTAATGCGGTATAAATGCCGCCAGCCGTCTTTTTCAGAAGCCCAGATGAATTCTTTGCCGCTGCTGATCCAGTCCCAGCCACCCCAGATGTAATCGTTATCCCACAAAGGCAGAATGTCGATCCAGGCAGAATCTTTTTCTGTATAAATAACCTGCGAAGCCCCGGTTTGTGTATTGCATAACAATAAGTCGCTTTGGTTTTGCAGGCGGTTTATGTGCTGAACAATGAGCTCATTGCTGTTACCGGCCCATTCCATCCGCGGCAAATAGCTTTGCAATACGGGATCGGTAGGAATATCCATCCATTGGGTTTTGGTGGTAGCAATATCTACAACACCGATTTTAAAAGGCGAAGGTGGTTCGCCGGCAATGGGATATTCAACCGGTACGGCAAAAGGATAAATGGAGTCGGTATTATTCACCATTAAATAATCCTTGGTTTTGCGGGCATCTATTTGCCAATAGGCGATTTGTTTGCTATCAGGGCTCCAGCGAAATCCATCGCGGCAAAAGAATTCTTCTTCATACACCCAGTCGAATGTGCCATTAATGAATTTACGGTTGCCATCCAGCGTTAGTTGCGTACTATTGCCGCTGGCCAGGTCTTCCACATACAAATTGTATTCGCTCACATAGGCTACTTTTGATCCATCGGGCGAGAATTTGGCAAACATCAGGGAAGCTGCCGGGCGGTTCTTTCCTACCTGCGTTAAAGAACCGGTATTGGTATCAAACACCCAGTAATCGCCACGGGTTTGCAGCCGCCATACTTTTTTGGTATTGGTAAACAGCAGCACCTTTTTTTCATCGGCCGAAAAACTAAAGTTACGACTATTAAGGGGAGTCGTTTTTCCCTGGGGCGTTAACTGCTTTTTAGAAAGAAGAACTGTTTTTGTTTGCTGAGGTAAGGTATATAAATTCAGTTCACCTTCCTCAAAACGATAATAGGCATTACCGCTTTTTGTCCATTTAACTGCCCCCTGTGAAAAGAGGGCAACGGGTACAAATAAAGTAACTATAACAAATAACCATTTCCTGGCTCGTATTGATTGATGCATGCTGATACAATTTGGGGCAGGAAATTAAGACATTGAGCGCAAACAATCGTTACCGCAAATAAAAACCCCGTCCAAATAATTGAACGGGGGGCGTTAAATCTGAACTCCTGATCCGTATACAATGGTTGCGATGAATTCTTATCTGGCCCAATAGCCGGGAACCCAAACATAGCCATGGCGGCGAGGCGCCCAATAACCAGCTACCCAATGACGGCCGCGTTGTGGTACCGCCCAATAGCCATTCGTGTGCACATAGTGCCCATTACGCACTTCCCAACCGCCGTCAATCCATACATGGCGGGGTGAAGGCGCTGCAGGACGTACTGCCACCGGGGCGGCCGGGCGTACTTTCACTATCACTTGTGCTGAAGCCGCAGCAGAAAACCCAACTACCAGGACTGCGGCTAATATCATGCGATTCACATATTTTTTCATACAATACTTTTTAGTTGTTCTACAATACATTTTCCGCTATTTGGAGCACGACTAAAAACAAAGGTTTAAAAGCTCCTGATTTCCGGTTTTCAATTCATTAACTAATGTGAACAGGATGCAGGTCAAGCAATAAAAAGCCCCTCCTGACTAAAGACGGGAAGGGCTTGTATCATCAGTTATTGTTTATTATTGGACCAACATTTTTTGCAAATATGATTTATCATTGACTACTATTCGCAATACATAGCTTCCTTTAGGTAGGTTCCCCAGATCGAGTGGTGTTTTAAATTCACCGGTATGTTGCACCCCAAATTGTTTGGTAGCCACCATTCTACCCTGCTGGTCAAGCACCTGAACCAACACCTTGCCTTCCACCGTACCCTGCAGTTTTAAGATTGCATTTCCGGTAGCCGGGTTGGGATACAGAGAAGAAATAATGCCGGCGCCATTTTCCACATTTACCAATACATAGGTTGAAAAACTGAACGAGCCATCTATATCAACCGATTTCAACCGGTAGTAATTATAGCCTTTGAGCGGTTGCTTGTCTTTAAACAGGTAAGATTTCTGTCCTGGCTGAACAATACCAATCGTTGTAAAATCAATTCCATTGGCGCTGCGCTGTACTTCAAAATGTTTAAGCTGTTCTTCTATGCTGGTTGTCCAGGTAATATTTACTATTTCTCCATCCATTGCCGCCAGGAATGACGATAATGTAACGGGCAACGGTGTTAAGCTCAGTACAACGGTACGCTCAATATTGGTAGCAACGGGTAAATTAAAATCGAAATAAATACCGGCACCATTTTTAATAGTATCTCCAATCTGCACTGTTGAAAGCGGTTTTATGCGATAAAGAATATACCCATGGCTGTTGGGTTCATCAATACCGGAATAAGGCAGTTCTATATTATTGAACTGCCAGGTGAGCTTGTTGCCATCTTCAATGGCCAACTGATATGCATGGCTGGCTGAGATCATTTGCAACGAGTTCCAATCAAGCCGGCTTTCAAGCGTATCCCTTACGGTTATATTGAAAGCGGTATCGGTGCCCAGGTTCTGAAAACGGATCTGGTAATTCAGATATTCGCCATTATTTACCTGTGCGGGTGTAATAACACCGGCATTCGCTTCTGTTTTGTCGTTGGGATCGAAGGAACCGGTGACGATCTGTTTTAATACAGCCGTATCATCGGCCGGGGTTTCATCGCCGGTAACGGGGCCGATCACCGCCACTGAACGAAGTGTATCACCGATGTTGGTAGTGGGAGGCGCCGCCAGGCGTATAGTGAGAAAGATCGAGCCGGCATCTAAACTGTTCAGGTTTGTATAATTCCAGGTTATGGTATTGCCGGTAATCGAGGTTGGCGCGGTTGATGCATTCAGATAGCTGAACTTAGGATCAATGGTCAGTTGCACCGTACCGGTAGGCATGTTCATTGTTCCTACATTTTTATAAAAGAGCTGGTACCGCACATCAAAGCCGGGCCGGGCAGGATCAACGGCCCTCATCATGATGAACAGGTCTTTTTTACCCGGCAGGGGCTGAACGGCAAAACCAATAGAGTCCTGATTATAATAAGTAGAGAAGGTACTGCTTTGTGAAGCAGGAACTACATTATAGTAGGGCGTGAATAACAGTACGGAAGTTGTAAAGGTACCGGTATCAACATCCAAACTAAATGCACCGTTATAGGGCATGGCACTCAGGCTATCACCGGATTTTACTGTTTTAACGATTGCATTATCAAAATTGCCTTCGCCGACATCTTTTATTCCGTTGCTGTTGGCATCATAAAACAATGTTCCTTTAATGGTATTGGCATAGCCGTATTTTATAACCAATCCATCATTGTAATCGGTCCAACCCACCGGCTGCGTTAACGGGTAACCAAAACCGGCAATGGTAAATTCAACATCGCTTTTAGGCATAATGACCATGGCATATTCATCATTCACCGTGCCTGAACTTTTTTGCCATAACAGGTTGCCACTCTCATCAAGCCGAAGTGTCCAGCAATCAGCCCTGCCGGCCGCATCGGTAATTTGGCCATCGGAAGATTCTGTAAACCCGGTTACAAACGAACCGCTGGTGAACCCTGCATGCAGGCCAAAAGCCGCATCATTACGGGAACCACCGTATACCTTTGACCAGATAAGGTTACCAGTGTCATCGATCTTTATTACCCATACATCGGCTTGCCCATGATTGCCCGATACATCACCATCGTTGGAAAAAGTGTAGCCCGACAGGGTATACGTATTATCGTCATTTTTTATAACGCTGTTCAGCACATCCTGTGCACCGCCTCCGAAATTCTTTTTCCACACCAGTGTACCCAACGCATCCAGTTTAAACACCCAGCCATCGCTGCCGCCATTATTGGCCGGCACATCTCCGTTGGCAGATGAAGTAGTTCCACAAACCAGGTAACCCCCATCGGGCATCTGACAAATAGCATAAGCCGTATCTGTGGAAGTGCCACCATAGGTTTTTGTCCAGACTTTATTACCATTGGCGTCGAGCTTTACGATCCAGGCTTCAGCACCGGCATGCAATTGTATAACATCACCATCAGCGGAATTGGAATAGCCGGCCACAATATAACCTCCGTCTATAGTAGGTCTAACAGCATATGGCCTGTCACTACCCGAACCTCCATACGTTTTCTCCCACAGGGAGTTACCCGATACATCGACTTTGCTAATAAGGTAGTTAGCCGGATCAGGATAAATCCGTTCATATCCGGCAGTAATGTATCCGCCGGTGACTTCACGAACAGATAACAATGCAGATTCATGGGGATTGGCACCTATACCCCGCCACCAGGTCCGCGTGCCATTGCTATCGAGTTTTACTACCCATGGACGGCCAGTGTTAGCCTTATTTAAAATGAAATTTTCGTCATTATCATACCACCCGGTATCATACCCAACGAGTATATATCCTTTATCGTTGGTTCGCTGGCCATCATAAATAGCTTCCAGGTCTCCATCCGTTTTTACGTATTTGCTCCATGTAACACCAGGGGTTTGCGCCCAGGCGGTAGAACATAACAATAGCAGAAATAAAATGGGAAGTACAGGTCGGTTCATGCACTAAAAATTAAAAATTGAGGATAACCATTGAAGACAGAACAGGAGTATCGGATGGGTGGTCTTTTAGAAGATATAGGATGGAAAGAAATAATTAAAGTTATTAAAAACGATATATGCTCTTCGTCCAATTTGATAAGTGTGCTGTTTTACCAGATAACTGTGCAGTTTTGGGCGATAACTGTGTAGCAAAGTCAATAAAAAAGCCCCTCCGCGAACAACGGAAGGGCCTATATTAAGAGATATGAGAACGCTGTATTAGTCAGCTTTCACTTTACCTTTCACCTTGGCGATCACTTCTTCAGCGATGTTGGCAGGTGCAGGTGAGTAGTGGCTGAACTCCATGGTGCTGGTAGCGCGGCCAGATGACAAGCTACGCAACTGTGTTACGTAACCGAACATTTCGCTCAGCGGAACCTTGGCTTTAATAACCTGGGCATTACCGCGGGTGTCCATACCTTCCAGCATACCCCTCCTCCGGTTCAGGTCACCGGTAACATCACCCATGTATTGGTCAGGCGTGATAACTTCCACTTTCATGATAGGCTCCAGTAACACAGGTTGTGCTTTACGGCCAGCCTCACGGAAACCAGCTCTTGCACACAACTCGAACGACATACCGTCAGAGTCAACCTGGTGGTAGCTTCCATCGAAGATGCGGACCTTCACGTTCTGTACAGGATAGCTGGCTAATACACCAGTACCCATTGCTGATTCAAAACCTTTTTGAATTGGCTGAATGAACTCACGGGGAATAGATCCACCGAAGATATCATTCACGAACTGGAAGCCTTTATCAGGATTTTCTTTCAGCCACTCTTCATCAGCGGGCCCGATTTCGAACACGATGTCGGCGAATTTACCGCGACCACCGGTTTGTTTTTTCAGGGTTTCGCGATGCTCAACAGTTTTTCTGAAAGCTTCTTTATAAGCAACCTGGGGAGCGCCCTGGTTAACTTCTACTTTGAACTCACGTCTCATACGATCGATGATGATCTCCAGGTGCAACTCACCCATACCACGTAAGATGGTTTGACCGGTATCTTCATCGGTATTTACCCGTAATGTAGGATCTTCTTCAACCAGCTTTGCGATAGCCATACCCATTTTATCAACGTCGGCCTGTGTTTTAGGCTCTACGGCGATAGCGATAACCGGCTCGGGAATGAACATATTCTCCAGAGTGATCGGATGATTTTCATCGCACAGGGTATCACCGGTTTTAATTTCCTTGAAACCTACCGCAGCACCAATATCACCGGCTTCGATGAAATCGATGGGGTTTTGTTTGTTGGCGAACATCTTCATGATACGGCTGATACGCTCGTTCTTGCCACTGCGCATGTTCTTCACATACGAACCGGCATCGAGGTGGCCGCTGTAACAACGGAAGAAGGCCAAACGACCTACGAACGGGTCGGTCATGATCTTGAAGGCCAGGGCTGCAAAAGGCGCTTTAGGATCAGCCTTACGAACTTCTGGTTCTCCGGTTTCAGGATTAGTACCAACTACATCATCGATATCAGCTGGCGAAGGCAGGTAACGGCAAACGGCATCCAGGGCAGTTTGTACGCCTTTATTTTTGAATGAAGAACCGCACATCATTGGAACGATGCTCAGATCGATCGTTGCTTTGCGAATAGCTTCGTGTACTTCATCTTCAGTGATCGAGTCAGGATTTTCGAAGAACTTCTCCATCAGTTTGTCGTCGTATTCGGCAACAGCTTCAATAAGGTTCTGTCTCCACTCGTTCACTTCTTCAACCATATCAGCAGGTACAGGGATCTCGTCGAAGGTCATACCTTCTGTTTCCATGTGCCAGATGATACCTTTCATTTTGATGAGGTCAACCACACCTTTGAAATCATCTTCGGCGCCAATGGGCAATTGCAGGGGAACTGCTTTTGCACCCAGCATTTCTTTAACCTGTTTAACCACCATCAGGAAGTCGGCGCCTGAACGGTCCATTTTGTTTACGAAACCGATCCGGGGAACTTTATACCGGTTAGCCTGACGCCAAACGGTTTCCGACTGAGGCTCAACGCCATCAACGGCAGAGAACAGGGCGATCAAACCATCCAGTACACGCATTGAACGCTCTACCTCAATGGTGAAGTCAACGTGTCCCGGAGTATCGATGATGTTGAAATAGTATTTTTTAGTATTGGCATCTGCCTTACCTTTTATGGTAGGGAAGTTCCACTGGCAGCTAACCGCAGCAGAAGTAATGGTGATACCTCTTTCTTTTTCCTGTTCCATCCAGTCGGTCGTAGCCGCCCCATCATGCACCTCTCCTATTTTATGGATCATACCGGTATAGCGCAAAATACGCTCCGTAGTAGTTGTTTTACCGGCATCAATGTGTGCCGCAATTCCAAAATTTCTTTGTAATCGTAAGTCTGCCATGACTTTTGTGTGTTTTCTTTTTAATTATCCAGGGAAAAATGCCCTGAAAATGAGCGGGCAAAGGTAAGAAAAAAACTATCGATTCCTACGTGAACGGGGGTAAAAATAAATACCCCGCCAGGGGGGTAAAAAGAAAGCCCTGTGTGATTTACAGGGCTTCCCGGTGCAGTAACCAAACTGGTAATAGAAAATTAATACAGATAATTTAAAGCAGTGATATCGGCAGAGTTAAAGGGCCGGTTCTGGCCTGAACCTATACAGGATAACATCCAGCTACCGGAACTGGTACCGGTTGGCGTGCCAGGAATATGAATGGCGCCAACCCCGGCAGAACCTTCATTTACGGCTGAACCGCCACAACTGATCGACCGGTTAAAGTAATCGGTATGCCTGAATCCGATGCAATGGCCCAGTTCATGCGCCAAAATAGTAGCCACGGTGTTTTGCGGCTGGCCGGCAACCGCACTGTTATTCAGTATTACCCGGTTATAAGGAGCACCGCCAGAAGTGGGGAAACCCGCTGAAGCCAGGAAACTGCCCGTACCGTTAACAATTTGAATATTAGCGCCGGATGTAACCCGGGTAAAAGTGATCTGAAGACCCAGCGCATTGTAACGGGACAACGCCGTATTCAGGGCGGTAGACCAGGTACTAAGGGCAGAAGCAAGGCTTACCGTAATAGTTCTCGGCAGGCCTCGTACCAGGTTTGTGGTACGGTACTGCTCTTCGCCACCCACTCTTAAAAGTGTTATATCGCTCTTTGTATTCAGATCAGCCTCGCTAAGAAGAATATCGCCTTCAACAATGTAATTTCCATTTCCATCAGCAATTACATTTTTGTTGCTGAAGCCAAGGTTGTAAATTTTAGCTAATACATCTTCTGAAACGCCGGAAGAGGATGCATCGCTTGTAGCATTTTTGCGGCAGGCAAATAACGTGAGCATGCAGGCTGCCACGACTGCAGTTAGCGTGAATATAGTCTTTCTCATGTGACTGTAGATTTGTGTTTAATGGTTGGTTACTGCACGTAACGTCTATCAATTTAAATAAAATTATCCTGTACGTTGCATAGCAAAAAGGCAACTGTGTTGCAGAACACAGGGCTTTGTACCCAGTTACCGGTATGTATAACCGTTATTGTGGAAAAGTTTTTTCAAAGATTAGTAAAATGCTCTATACAAGCGAGTTAGTATAACGTATTAGCGAAATAATTGCCAGTTGCCAGTTCTCAGGCTTTGAATGTCGATCATTTCCTCTTACAGGTAAGCTCTCCGAATTATTACTGGCAACCGGAAACAGGTAACCGGTAACTAATAAAAAAGCCGACCATTTCTGATCGGCTCCTGTTATTTGAATCTCGATTAATACTACTTAATACAAATACCCTAAAGCAATTTTATCATTGTTATTGAATGGCCGGTTTTGGCCAGAACCAATGCACGATAACATCCATGAATTGGGATCAGGGCCAGTGGGAGTGCCCGGAACATGAACAGCTCCTATCGTTGAAGCGCCTTCATTCACTGCTTGTCCGCCACAACTATACGCACGATTCATATAATCGGTATGCCGGAATCCTATGCAATGCCCTATTTCATGCGCCAGTATGGAAGCTACGGTAGCCTGTGGCTGGTTGCCGATAGCATTTGAATTCACTTTTATCTGGCTATACGGGTTTCCGGTGCTGGTGGGAAAGCCGGCAGAAGCCAGAAAATTCCCATTCCCTTTTACAATGGAAATATCTGCACCGGAAGATACCCGTTGAAAGGTAATTGACAGGTTCTCCGCATTGTAACGCGCAATGGCTTCGTCGAGCGCTGCTGTATACGATGACGGCAGTTTAGATGCAATGCTTATCTTAATTACCCGCGGTACACCGGTAACCAGGTTATTCGTGCGGTACTGTTCTTCACTGCCCACCCGCAAAAACTGCATCTCAGGAACTGCGTCCAAATGCATTTTACTCAACACAATATCCCCTTCCACCACATAATTTCCATCCTCATCTATGGTTACATTCTTATTACTAAAACCGAGGTTATGAATTTTCTCCAGGGCATCTTCAGAAGGAGCAGCAACTTGTACGGGAGCACCATTCTTACGGCAGGCAAACAGCATCATTACACAGGCAGCCAATACAATAGCCATTTTCAGGAGAGCATTTCTCATAAACGTTTTCTTTTAATAGTTTACAAATTGATAGCCATTTCAATTTAACAAAATTCATAAAGTGTTGCCTGTGTAATTTAAGCAACTTTGTTGCAGAAGGAATGCTTTTTACCCAAAAACCGGAGATAATTACGCCTTTGTATTAAGAAATTGTTCAAGGTCAATTTGGGATGCCCGAGAGGGTTAGATGTTTTCGCCGCCAATTCATGGCTATTTATTAATGCCCGAAATGCCAAATTTTGTAGATTGTATTATGAAACAAACCGGGCTTCTGCTGCTTATCCTTTCTTTAACCGTACAGTTGGTACAGGCTCAACCTGTTGTTATACTGCCAGATCGCAAGTTGTCGCCAGTGTTACAAAATAATATAAAGCTGTTAACCAACAAACAGGAACAGGTATTCTGGATAGTGACTTCCAATATCGATTCTGCCAGAAAATATTTTACCCAGCAACGCATTCCTGTTCGCATCCTGGAGGAACGCACGGGTGGTTTATTGGTGGTTTCTGCAAAGGGGGCCATCATTCACTCACAGGTATTGACATTGCCCTTCGTTCGTTTTGTAGATGTTCCGCGCCAGCCGCATGAAGAACTGGCCATCGGTTCGTTCGATAACAGCCTAAATACCATCAACCTGGTCCACAGCCGGTTCCCACAGCTTACCGGTAGCAACCTCGTTGTATCCATAAAAGAAAACAAACCCGATACCACCGACATCGATTTCAGAGGCCGGTATATCTCAACCCCACTCAGTTCCAATTCCATTTCATCGCATGCCTCTTATATGGCTACGATCATTGCGGGCGGAGAAAATTCTTTTTATACCGGCAGTGGTGTTGTACCTGCCGCATCTATCGTTTCTTCCAACTTCACCAATCTGTTGCCCGATACCGATAATGCCTACAAACAGTATGGCATTTCTGCACAAAACCATTCTTACGGTACCGGCCTTGAAAATTATTATGGTGCCGATGCGGCTGCTTATGATGCCAGCATCATCAACAATCCCGGATTGCTGCATGTTTTTTCTTCAGGAAATTCGGGCAACCAAACCGGTACCGGTCTCTATGCAGGCATTAACAACATGGCCAATATTACCGGTAGTTTTAAAATGGCCAAGAATATTCTTACGGTTGGCGCTACCGACTCGTTCGGCAACGTGGCTGTGCTAAGTTCCCGCGGTCCCGCGTATGATGGTCGCATAAAACCTGAATTAATTGCCTTTGGGGAAGATGGCAGCTCCGGCGCTGCTGCGCATACTTCGGGAGCGGTGCTTTTATTACAACAGTTCTACAAAGAAAAAAACAGCGGTTCCCTGCCCCCGGCTTCATTGGTAAAGGCCGCGCTGGTTAATAGCGCTGATGACAGAGGAACTAAGGGCCCTGATTACCTGTCGGGCTATGGTAGCTTAAATTCCTATAAAGCGCTGCAATGCCTGGTGAATGATCAATATTTTTCCGGGTCGGTAGCACAGGGTGGTACGCAAACATTTTCTTTACCGGTTGCGGCAAACATCCGGCAGTTGAAATTAACCTTATGCTGGACGGATCCAGCCGCCATTGCCAATGCGCCCAAAGCCCTGGTGAACGACCTGGATATAGAATTGGTGAATAACGGCAACGGGCAGGTTTGGCAACCCTGGGTGTTAAGTGCGGCGCCTATTATTGATTCGTTGCTGTTGCCGGCCGTTCGAAAAAAAGATACACTTAACAATGTAGAACAGATCACCATTGATAACCCCGCTGTGGGAACATATACCATCAGGGTAAAAGGGTTCGCAGTGCCTACGGGCAGCCAGCTCTTTTTTATAGCCTGGCAGGTAACTGCTGCCGATCAGTTTCAATGGCAGTTCCCGGTTTCGGTAGATTATGTTAAAGGCGGTGAAAATAATTTGGTTCGCTGGTCTTCCAGTTTTAATACAAACACCGGTTTGCTGCAATACAGCGTGAACAAAGGCGTGAGCTGGCAAACGATCAATAACGCCACACCGTTGGCCGCAGGCAGTGCTTACTGGCCGGCGCCCGATACCTTTCAAACCGCCTTATTACGCATGACCATCAACGGCCAAACCTTTACGTCCGACACTTTTACCATCTCTTCCGTACTGCCGCTAATGGTTGGGTTTAATTGCCCGGATTCAGCAATGATCTACTGGGACAAAGTTCCCGGTGTTAATAACTATACAGTATACCGGTTGGGTGAAAAATACCTGCAGCCCCTACTCACTTCTGCCGATACCAGCCTCATCATTCGCCAGCCCGGCAACTTGTTATGGTACACGGTAGCGCCGGTGATCGGCAATCGCCATGGCCTGAAGGCCTACACCATCAATTATCAAACGCAGGGCGTTGACTGCTACCTGAAGAGTTTTCTCGTTGATCTTGAAGATGAAAATACAGGTTTGCTTACGGCAGAGATCGGTACCGCTTATAACGTAAAAAGCATATCGTTTGAAAAGCTGACCGGCAAAGGATACCAGCTGTTGCAGGCTTTTCAACCGGTTACCTCGCTTTCTTTCCAGTTAAATGATAAGAACCTGGCTGATGGCGTGAATACGTATCGCGTAAAGATTGAACTAACCAATGGCAAGATCATTTACAGTGACCCGCAAAGCATCTATTACTTCTTAACTACCCGCTATATTATTTTCCCTAACCCGGTAAAAGCAACCAGCACGTTATGGGTGCTTACCAAAGAAGAGCCGCAAAACACGCATTTGCTTTTGTACAATACCATGGGGCAAAAAGTATTGCAATACCGGCTAACGCAAACAGCCGAATCAATTCCTTTACCTGGCCTCAAAAGCGGTATTTACTTTATACTTATTCAGAAGAATGGGAAGAAGGATTATTCGGGAAAGGTGATGATTCAATAGGCAATTAGCAATTGGCAAGATGGCGCTTTACGCGAATACAGCTGAAAGCTAAAATAAAAGCAAATACAACTGCCGGCTACGGGATTTAAGCAATTTACAAAAACTCTAATTGGCCAATAAATAGGTATACTGTCTTTCGAACAAACTAAAAAACCCACCGGGAAACCGGTGGGTTGTATATGGTAAGATGTACTTAACGTGTTATACGCGGAAGTGTGCAAAAGCCTTGTTAGCTTCAGCCATACGGTGCGTGTCTTCTTTCTTTTTGAAAGCACCACCTTCACCTTTGCTGGCAGCAACGATTTCGTTAGCCAGTTTTTCAGCCATGCTACGACCATTACGATCGCGGCTATAGCGGATCAACCACTTCATGCTCAGAGAAACTTTCCTTTCAGCACGAACTTCAGCAGGGATCTGGAAAGTTGCACCACCAATTCTACGGCTGCGTACTTCTACAGCAGGCGTAACATTGTTCAGCGCTTTTTTCCATATTTCGTACCCATTTTCACCGGTTGTTTTAGCAACCCGATCCAATGCGTCGTAGAATATATTGAAAGCAGTGTTCTTTTTACCTTCCCACATCAGGTTATTGATAAACCTGGTAACCATCACATCATTATACCTTGCATCAGGCGCTAAGGGAATTTTTTTGGCTTTTGTCTTCCTCATTTATAAAGATTTGTAGAACTGTAGTACTAATTATTTTTTAGCCTTTTCCTTTTTAGTTCCGTATTTAGAACGGCTTTGTTTACGGTCTTTAACACCCGCAGTATCCAGGCTACCGCGAACAATGTGGTAACGTACACCTGGTAAATCCTTCACACGACCACCGCGCACCAGCACAATTGAGTGCTCTTGCAGGTTGTGACCTTCACCGGGTATATAGGCAATTACCTCAACTTTGTTTGTTAAACGTACTTTGGCCACTTTACGCAAAGCCGAGTTAGGCTTCTTCGGAGTGGTTGTATATACACGGGTGCACACACCACGACGGAAAGGACAGGAGTCTAAAGCCCTGGATTTACTTTTAGCCTTGATGATTTCTCTTCCTTTTCTTACCAATTGTTGTATAGTAGGCATTCTGAACCTTTTGATTTTGGGACGGCAAAGTTAAGCGGATTAATTTTATAACCAAAAAAATCGGGTTAGATTTTCAGGGATATTGAATTTTATGTGCCGAAGTGTGCAAAATAAGTTGAAAAACAGGTGTTTTACCTCGTAAAACACCCAAAAAACATAAAAAAACAGACCTCCCGAAGGAGGCCTGTCCTATCTTTTTAAATTTATTGAACTTTTGAACCCCGGCGCTTACACCTTGAACATCCAGCCGAACTTATCCGCCGCATGCCCTTCACGGATGGCATCCAGGCGGTTTTTAATTTCAGGAGTAACGGTCCATTTAGCGGTGTCGAAGGTCATCACAAAGTCTTTATACTTCAATTCGCGGATCAGCGATACGGTAGCCGCCGTTCCGGTCCCGAACACCTCACGCAGGGTACCGGCCTTATAAGCTTCCATCAGCATATCAACTGATACCGGTTTTTCTTCCACCTTCAATCCCATTTCTTCCAGTATCGTCATTACGCTATCGCGGGTAACCCCGGCCAGGATCGTTCCTGAGCTCAGGTCGGGCGTAACAGCGGTATCGCCAATCACAAAAAATACATTCATGGTGCCTATCTCCTGCACATATTTGTGCTCATACACATCTGTCCATAATACCTGGTCGTACCCCTGCTTTTTAGCCTGGGCCGTTACATACATGGAAGAGCCATAATTACCGGCGGCTTTAGCCTGCCCTACCCCACCCGGTGCGGCGCGGGTATATTTTTCTTCTACATAAATGCGCATGGGCGCGCTGTAGTATGGGCCCGTTGGCGCCAGTATAATGAGAAACTTATAATTTTCTGAAGGCCGTACGCCGATCATTTCATCGGATGAGAACATGAACGGACGGATATACAGGGAATGGTCGTGCAGAGCCGGGATCCAGTTACTATCCAGCGCTACCAGTTGCCGCATGCCTTCCATGAAAATATCTTCGGGTACCGCAGGCATTTCCATACGGGCGGCCGACAAATTGAATCGTTTATAATTATCATATGGCCTGAAAATAAATGATTCCCCGGCGCTGTTTTTATAAGCTTTAATACCTTCAAATATAGCCTGGCCGTAATGCAGGGCAGCCAGCGACGGACTGATCACCAATGGCTGATACGGTTTGATCTCCACATTCTTCCACTCGCCATTTTCATAATCCGCCTCCAGCATGTGATCTGTAAAAGTTCTTCCAAAAGGAATGTTTTCGAGTTTAACACCCGGCAATCTGCTACGCTCAATTTTTGTAACAGGGATACTATAAGCTTCTACCATAAACCATGTATTTTTGAGCCGCAAATAAACAAATAAAGTTCGTGGCCGTCAAATAAATTACTAACAATCGTTCGTAAAGCAATTCAGGCCCATGAATTGATATTTGTTTGATTAAGAATACCTTGTAGAAAATGAGCTTAACCAATATAAAATTACCCGATTTTGTGATCGCGGACCTGTACCGGCAAACGCTGATTGAGCCGGAAGGTCCCATAAGCAGGTCGGAGCCTCACATAGTGGCTGAACAACAACCTGTTACAAAAACAC
This sequence comes from Niastella caeni, assembly GCF_004834005.1. Lineage (GTDB taxonomy): Bacteria > Bacteroidota > Bacteroidia > Chitinophagales > Chitinophagaceae > Niastella > Niastella caeni. The sequence goes on along the minus strand of NZ_STFF01000002.1, from coordinate 3,526 downwards.
CTGTTGCAGAATCGGTTGCAGAAACCCCGCCGGTTAAAGAACCGCCGCCGGCAAAAACTGCTGAACAGCCGGTTGCCTATAAAATCTTAGGAAATAATAAAAAGCAGATCACTGTAGTGGTAAATTGCCCGAACGACGTTTTTGTTCCCGAGGCAGATCTGCAATTTCTTACGAAAATGCTGGGCGCCTGTAAACTGAATATGGCCGATGTGGCAATAGTTAACCATGCCACCACAGCTATTGCCATTGAAAGAATAAAAATGCAATTACAGCCAAAATACCTGTTATTATTTGGGGTAGAACCGGGCGTTATTCAATTGCCTATCAGTTTTCCGCCATTTAAAGAGCAGGCATATGCCGGAACCACTTACCTGTACACGCCGTCGCTCGGCCAGCTCAACCTGGAAACAGAAGAAGCGAAAGGGATGAAAAGGAAGTTGTGGGATTGTCTTAAACGGATGTTTCTTTGAAATGAGAAATGAAAAATTAAAAATAAGGAATGAGAAAGGGAAGGCAGAGGTATGTCGAATATCGAATATTGAATATCGAATATCCAATGTCGAATGTTGAAGTGAATACAGAAGTAAGGAGCAGAAAGTGCCAGATTGAACGATTATCATGAGCTGTATCTGCCTGCAGCTTTCGGCTTGAAGCTTGCAGCCTTTTTCATGAGCCACCCTTGCCAATTGTCTATTACAAATTGTTTATTGACCATCATCATGAAACTAATATTCGCAACTAATAATCAGCATAAAGTAGAAGAAATTCAGGCGGCCATTGGCAACGACCTTGAGATCATCAGCCTGAAACAGGCCGGTATCGACATTGACATTCCTGAGCCGCACGATACGCTGGAAGCAAACGCTTCCGAAAAATCGCGCACCATTCACCAGTTAACCGGTCAGCATTGCTTTAGCGAAGACACCGGCCTGGAAGTGGAAGCCCTGAACGGCGAGCCAGGCGTAAAAAGCGCCCGCTATGCCGGGGAAGACAAGACTTTTGATAAGAATATTGATAAATTATTGACCAGGCTGGGTAATGGGGAAAACCGCAAAGCCCGGTTCCGCACGGTCATCTCCCTGATATGGCAGGGGAAAGAATGGCTTTTTGAGGGAATATGCGAAGGAACCATTGCCAAAGAACGCCATGGCGCTGGCGGTTTCGGCTACGATCCGGTGTTTATGCCGGCCGGCAGCAACCGCAGCTTTGCCGAAATGACCATGGCCGAGAAGAATGCGCTCAGCCACCGCAAAAAAGCGGCTGATAAACTTGTATTATTTTTGCAGCAACAGGTAATAGAGACACGATAGCTAAAACCTTAACATTCAGACAAAATTTTTTGGAGCACAAAAGCAACTATATCATTTCTGAATCCGACTTAATAAAAGGATGCATTGCAGGAGACAGGCGTATGCAAGAAGAATTATACCACCGCTTTTCTCCCAAAATGTATGCGGTTTGTTTGCGATATGCCAGCAATGTCGAAGATGCACAGGATCTGCTGCAGGAAGGTTTTATAAAGGTTTATAGAAATTTACACCATTTCAGGGCAGAGGGCTCCTTTGAAGGCTGGATCAGGCGGGTATTTGTTAACACGTCCATCGAGCATTTCCGTAAAAAATCCACCAAACTGGCGATGGTTACGGAAAAAGAGGAAGGCACCATTGAAGATACCGACATAACGGCCCTTGAAAACCTGGCTGAAAAAGACATCATTAAAATTGTTCAGGAATTATCACCCGGCTACCGAACAGTATTTAACCTGTATGTGGTAGAAGGGTATTCGCATAAAGAGATTGGCGATATGCTTGGTATTAGCGAAGGAACCAGTAAATCACAATTGGCGCGCGCCAAAAGCGTTTTACAGAAAAAAGTAGCCCAATATTTAAGCGATACGCAAAAATCCTACACCCGGTAATATGGCAACGAATATTAAACATACACTGTTCAACCTGGAAGTAACCCCTCCACCGGAAGTTTGGCCCGATATTGCGGCGAGACTGAATACTGAATTTGACGCTGAGGAAACCCCGGTTGCTCAAAAGATGTTTGATCTTTCAGTACCTCCGCCTGCCGGCGCCTGGCAAAAAATAGCCGCGCATTTACCCCAACAGGAATCAGCCAAAAAAGAAGGCAAGCTTATTTCGTTGTCCGTTCGCAAAACGGTAGCCGCCGCGGCCATGGTATTACTTACCCTGGGCGCCTGGTACTTTTTAGACAAGACCAATAACGCAGACGAAGGCAGCGTTGCCGGAAAAACAACGAATACTTCAACTGTTCATAATAGTTCACCTGCACAAAGCAGGACCCCGGCAGCCGATACGGAAATCGATGAGCGGCCGGTGGAGTCAATTGATCATAAGCCACTCGCTTCATTATCAACTACAGATGCCGGCATGATAAACGCCCGATTCGGTACCAGGAACCGCACCCGCCGTACTGCTTTTTACGATTATCAACCTATTGCCACCAGCTATGCAGGTGTTGATGAAGACAAGGCCGTTGAATTTACCGAAAACAACAATCCTACCGTTGAAGCGCCGCTCATTCGCGATGCCAACGGGCAGGTGATCCTGGATAAAAAGCTTATCACGTCTCCCGATGATTGTTATATAACCATTACCAGCCCCAATGGGCAACAAACGCGTATCTCTTCCAAGTTCCTGCATATCATCAGCACCTTGAACGATGATGTGGAACCGCAGGATTATTTTGATTTTATGATGCAGGAAAACAGCCTGTGGCGGATCCGTTTCAGCGAATGGAAAGAAAAATTCATGAACCAGGCCTCTTTAATTCCTACTGCCACCAGCTTTACCGACATCCTGGAGCTGAAAGACCTCCTGATGGAAGAGGATGATCAATAGAGAAATGAAGAATCAGAAATGAAGAATGAGGAATGAGAAAGGGGAAGTTGAAGGTAGAATGAGAAATAAAAGGATAATTTCGCAGCATGGCCAGAATTAAAGTAGAACTCCCCGAACATTTTGCTTTCTCTACAACTATCCCGGTGCGCATTACCGACCTCAATTATGGCAATCATGTGGGTAACGATACCATTCTCTCCATGATCCATGAAGTGCGCGTACAATACCTGCAACAATTAGGCTATGGCGAACTGAACCTGGCTGGGGTTGGGCTCATTATGAGCGATGTAGCCATTGAATTCAAAAGTGAATTGTTCTATGGCGATGAAGTTATTGCCTCTGTAGTGGCCGGCGATCTTTCCAAAATATCTTTCGACCTGTATTATAAACTCGAAAAGAGATCAGGCGATGCCACACAACTGGTAGCCGTTGCCAAAACCGGTATGGTTTGTTATGATTACAGTAAAAAGAAAGTTACTGCCATACCAACAGAGGTTGTTGAAAAATTGAAACAAACGGTAAAATAGAATTAAAGCTGTAAGCTGCAAGCTGTAAGCTGCAAGCTGTAAGCTGCAAGCTGTAAGCTGCAAGCTGTAAGCTGCAAGCTGTAAGCTGCAAGCTGTAAGCTGCAAGCTGTAAGCTGCAAGCTGTAAGCTGCA
>NZ_STFF01000017.1 GCF_004834005.1 Niastella caeni | reverse complement strand
CTCAAACTGTAAAGCAACTTCAGGATTATCACTTGCTTGTGTATAGCTTCTTCAGGACTATCTGCCGCTTGTGTATAGTTGCTTCAGGATTTATTCTTCACCTGTATAGTTATGTTAGGACGAGACACTATGAATTAACCCTCGTTCACTTACTTTCCATCAATTCTTATCTATACGTCACCAATTCTTATCTATAGGTCATCAATAACCAACTATGGAGCATCAGTTCATAACTTTTCAACATAAGTTTGTAACTTGTGAATGTAAGTAAAGAACTTTACACAAAAGTTATGCACTTATTGGCCAATATTGTATAGGGCTGCCCCAAAGTTTAATCAGGTTGTTCTAACGTTTGTCAGGTTGCGCCAATGTTTAATCAGATTGCTCCAAAGTTTAGTCATATTGGTCTAAAGTTAGTTATGGATGCGTCATAGTAAGTTATAAATGCTTCGTATTACATTAGATGTGCGACAAAGTTTGTAACATACATTCAGAATATTTAAAGATGTTACATAATTGCCAACTTTACGCTGAAACTTTCATCTTTAATCAAAGACATTTATCTATATCCGTAAAATAATTACGAGAAGTCATCTTATTGTTTGAAGTTAATAATTTCACTTGATCTATTTAGTGATTCCAACTGAGAGCCCTCCAGGAAAACAATGTGGGGCTGTGCTGTTCTATAAGCAGCCGCCCCTGTTGCAAACCGGCAGCTTTACCCACAAGATCGATCTCTGGAATATATGCCGCCAGCAGGCGGGAAAGCACCTCTCTTCCGGAATGTTCATCGTCAATGATCACCGCCCTGTATTTATACATGCTTATAAATTATCTGGCATGGAAAAAGATACGGAGGTGCCTGCTGCAGTTCCGTCGGGGTGGAATAGGTCTTTTATGGTCAGTTTGAATCGATCCGTTGCATAAATAGAATTTAGTTTTGCCAGCCGTTTATTGATATTTCCGGTGGCCACCCCAAACAGTGGCTATTCCATTTATGGCAGACCTAATTCCCCACCTTTATTAACTAATTAAACTATAATATGAAATTGCTTATTTGATCAACCCTTACCCAATATGCTCGAACCCAGCAAAACGGAATGAAGGCAGTATTACCATGCCATGTTTTGCACGCTTATTGGCACTTTCTACTCAGTTATAGACGATTTCAACGCATTTGTAAAATAGTTGCCTCGTGATAATTAATTTTTCTTAACATCGCACTATAACAACCTGGATTAAGTTTAGGCAGGCTGTTTCAGCCAAAACGGGTTCAAAACGGTCCAGGGGTAAATAGTAATATTATTTTTTTCAATTTTTCATTTACCGGGTACCTGGGAAGTGCCTCCGGGAGAAAAACAAATCGGATCTATGATAAAATACAAACGTGTATTAATCTTCTGCCTGATATCTTTTGTTCTGTTCATTATCCTGCAGAACATCTACCCGGTACCTAATTTTGTCACAGATTCAAGAATGTATATTTACGGTGCTGCTGACGAAAACAGTGTTGTTTCTTATCGTCCGCTGGGATATTCTGTTTTCCTGAAAGCAGTACATAACTACAACTCTTCCATATCAGCTGTCGTCTTTGCGCAATATTTTCTATACCTGGCATCCACATTATTCTTTCTTTTTACCATTCTTAAAGTATTTGACTTAAAGCCTTTATACCAGAATATTCTTTTTTTCTTTACATTGGTCAACCCACCTATGCTATTTCTGGCAAATAGCATACTATCTGATAGCCTTTTTATCTCCTTAACGGTTATCTGGATCACCTTACTGATAAGAATACTGTTATATTATCGCTGGATGGATATTGCACTCATGTTGTTAACACTATGGTGCAGCTTCTTTGTCAGGTATAGCGTATTGGTATACCCGGTACTTGCCATCATAGTGATTCTGCTCTTCCTGCCTCATAAGCTCAAGAAATTTTCCACCATTGCATGCATATTACTGTTAAGTGCTATTTTTTACCAGCATACAAAAAGCCTGGTAGAAGACGCTACGGGCGTATCCACATTTTCCGGGTTCGGTGGCTGGCAACTAGCCAATAATGCCATGAGCGTGTATGAAAGAACTCCTGGCGCCAAGGTAGACACTGACGATCCTGATATCAGCCTACTGGATAGCCTGGCGAGGAAGTACGCCGATTCAGTCCGGAAAGTCAACCCGAACTACAATGGAGTCACGGAGGATGACTATATGTGGCTGGATGCCAGCCCCTTCGTGGTTTTCAAACGCTGGTACCGCGCCCGCAATCCTTTTGTAGATGAGTTTTCCGCATGGACGGCCGAGTCTGTAATTTTAAACAAGTATGCATGGGATATTATTAAACAATACCCTATTAGATATTTCAGGTATTTCGTGCTTCCTAACGCCAGGACTTTTTTTATCCCGGAGATGAATGGGTTATCTGCATACACTACTCCTGAAATCTACCAGATTCCCATCGTCCGGCAATGGTATGGGCTTCCTGAAAGGATTAGTAATGATGCGAACGCTTTACTGCCACGCTACCTGAACGAACCGTTCCGGGATATTTATTCCCTGTTTAGCGTTGCTTTCGTGGTAACCATGCTGTTTTATCTAATGAATCCCCGCAAGTTCATCCTGTCCGCTGTGCCTAGAAAAATCATCTTTTCTATTGCCATTTTCTGGTTATTCCTGGCGGGGTTTAATATCCTGGTAGCGCCGGTGCACTACCGTTTTATCGCTATGCTGTTTCCGATTATTTTATGCGGCATACTCGTTGTATGGGGGAATTACAAAAAGGAGGGAGTACGAGGTAATCCCGGGACTGCTCCTACATCAAAGAAATACGCTGCTGACGTAGCCGCACGGACATGAGCCAGCAGCCTATTTAGTAAATAATCTGTTGCCTCCTCGGAAGTTCCAGCGAAATATTGATGGCCCATTCGAAGGTATTTTTTAAGTTAGAACTCTCAATATTGCCGCCGGCAAGGAACCCTTTTCATGGGCTGGGGTGCCTGTAAATGGCATTAATGTTTAATTTGAATTATCTGAATCCATCTGAGGTAAAAAAGACATTGCTTTCTAAACAATAAAATTCAAGTTCAGCTGCCGATGCCGGGATTGGAAATATATTTTAATATCACCATTTTCAAACTTAAATTTAAATAACGATTGTATTGCTTATTCTATACTTAACCAAACTCTGCTTTATGGCTATCAGGGTGGCAATACAACATAAAACCGTTTATACCTACGACAGGCTGGTTGCTCTTTCCCCTCATATATTCCGGTTGCGGCCTGCGACTCACTCCCGAACTGCCATTGAGGCTTATTCATTTAAGCTGAAACCACGAGACCATTTTATAAACTGGCAGCAAGACCCTTTTGGCAATTACCAGGCCCGGGTAGTTTTTCCTGAAAAAACGGACGTCATGGAAATTGATGTGGAAGTTATCGCCAATTTACAGGTGATCAATCCATTCGATTTTTTTGTAGAGGACTATGCTGAATTATTTCCTTTTGTATATGCGCCTGTGCTGGCTAAAGAACTGGCCCCTTACCTTGAGCATAAAGCGGAAGGACCTTTACTGCAAAAATGGGTTAAAAAACATATTGACACCAATACCCCAACTCCCATTGTTGATTTCCTGGTGAACATTAACCGGCAACTGAATAATGAAATTGTATACACTACCCGTATGGAACCGGGCGTACAAACGCCCGACGAAACACTCACCAAAGCGTTGGGGTCGTGCAGAGATTCGGCCTGGTTGCTGGTTAATATTTTGCGTCATGCCGGCCTGGCCGCACGTTTTGTATCGGGTTATCTGGTGCAGTTGAAAGCTGATGAACAATCGCTGGATGGCCCTTCGGGTGCTGCCAGTGATTTTACCGACCTGCACGCCTGGGCAGAAGTATATGTGCCAGGGGCAGGCTGGATTGGCCTGGACCCCACCTCGGGCCTGTTTGCCGGCGAGGGGCATATTCCATTGGCCTGTACGGCCGATTATGCCAGCGCCGCCCCCGTTGTGGGCGCCGCAGATAAAAGCGAGGTAACATTTACATTTGAAAATAAAGTTTCCCGTATTCATGAAGATCCGCGGGTGACCAAACCGTTTTCTGAAGCGCAATGGCAGCAAATTAACGCCATTGGCTACCAGGTTGATGAAGACCTGGTAGCCGGTGATGTGCGGTTAACCATGGGTGGAGAACCCACTTTTGTTTCTATCGACGATATGGAATCGGCGCAATGGAATACCGCGGCTGATGGCTATGAAAAAAGGATCCTGAGCCACGACCTCATTTACCGGTTACGCGAACAATTCGGGCCGGGTGGGTTCATTCATTACGGGCAGGGGAAATGGTACCCTGGTGAGCCCCTGCCTCGCTGGCAATATGGGTTGTACTGGCGAAAGGATGGTTACCCCATATGGCGGAATATTAATCTGATTGCACATGAAAAAAACGGCCGGGACCTTACGTATAAAGATGCCGAGCGCTTTTTGAATGAACTGGCCCGGCACCTGGCCGTTAGCACCGATAATATAAGCCCGGCTTATGAAGATGTGTTCTATTTTCTGTGGTCAGAGGGGAAGCTGCCGGTAAACGTTGATCCGCTGAAAAGCAACCTGAAAGATCCGCTGGAAAGAAAAACACTGGCGCAATTGCTGAACCAGGGGCTGGGCGAACCTGTTGGTTATGTATTACCCCTGGAATGGAATTACTGGAATAATAAATGGCTCAGCTGTAAATGGGTGTTTAACCGCGAACATCTTTATTTGATGCCGGGCAATTCCCCTGTGGGGCTTCGATTGCCGTTAGACTCATTGCCTGTAGTGACCAGGGCCAAAATGTCGCAGGCTGTAGAGCGTAGTATGTTTGAAGAATTGCCGGCGCTTGATTTTTTTCATGATACCATTACTGAGCGGTATGGGACCATTACGGCGCATTCAGTACCGGAACAGCGGATCGTGCATCAAACCGTAGTTGCTGCCGGGGAAGGAAGCGGAAAGAAGAAGAAAGCGCCTGTAGCCAAAGAAACGCTTCCGGAACCAGAGACTGAAATTACATTTAACGTTGCTACTATCAGAACCGCATTAAGCGTGGAAATAAGAAATGGCTTCTTATACGTTTTTATGCCGCCCATGCATTACCTGGAACATTACCTGGATGCGATGGCATCTATAGAAGCTACCGCTTCCAAACTGAATATACCGGTTCGCATTGAAGGGTATGAACCGCCCCGCGATAACCGGCTCGAAAAACTGGTAGTGTCGCCCGACCCCGGGGTGATAGAAGTAAATATTCATCCTGCCAAAAGCTGGGAAGCGCTTTGTAATAATACCAGCCTGTTGTATGAACAGGCCCGCCTGTGCCGGCTGGGTACTGAAAAATTTATGCTCGATGGCCGCCATACCGGCACAGGTGGCGGTAACCATATAACCATTGGGGGGGCAACACCTGCTGATAGTCCTTTGTTGCGAAGGCCCGATCTGTTGCGCAGTTTGATCACCTTCTGGCAGCACCACCCAGCCCTGTCGTACTTATTTTCCGGCGCTTTTGTTGGCCCCACCAGCCAGGCGCCGAGAATTGATGAAGGGTTGGAAGATAATTTGTATGAAATGGAAATTGCCTTTGGGCAGGTGCCGGAAAAAGGATTCATACCATTCTGGATAACCGACAGGCTGTTCAGGCATTTATTAACCGATCTTACCGGCAATACCCACCGCTCGGAATTTTGTATAGATAAAATGTATTCACCCGATTCGTCATCGGGCCGGTTGGGTATTTTGGAATTCCGTGGATTCGATATGCCACCCCACAAACACATGAGCCTGTTGCAATCTTTGCTCATCAGGGCCCTGGTTGCTGCATTTTGGAAAAAACCTTATAAACATAAACTGGTACGGCGGGGAACTGCTTTGTACGACAAGTACCTGTTGCCCCATTTTGTAAAACAGGATATGGAAGATGTGGTGGCGTATTTGAATAATGCAGGCTATGCATTTGATGTAAACTGGTTCAATGCTTTTTTTGAATTCCGGTTCCCGCAATACGGTTCTTTAAACATACGCGATATAGAATTGGAGTTGCGCATGGGCATAGAACCCTGGCATGTGTTGGGTGAAGAAATGTCGAACACGGGTACTTCCCGCTTTGTTGATTCCTCGCTTGAAAAAGTGCAGGTAAAGCTGAAAGGTTTGGTTGATAAACGATATATTTTATTGTGCAACGGCTCGATAGTGCCATTGACGGCTACCGGAGTAAAAGGCGAATATGTATGTGGTGTAAGGTACCGGGCCTGGCAACCGCCCAGTGCCCTGCATCCTACCATCGGCATAGATTCTCCATTAACCTTTGATATTGTAGATACCTGGAATGGTCGTTCCATTGGCGGATGTACCTACTATGTATCACACCCGGGCGGCAGAAGTTATGATACATTTCCAGTAAATAGTTTTGAAGCAGAATCCCGCCGTCATAACCGGTTTGGTGTTACCAGCCATACACAGGGACAGGCACAACAGCCTTTCCAGTCATTTACTTCGGGCGTGCAGCGTTATGTATTGAACAACCGGTTACCGTTCGTATATGATTCGCCCATACCTGATATCGATAGCGAGTTTCCTACCACCCTTGACCTTCGGAAAAAGAAAAGTTTTAGTTTGTAGTTTGTGGTTTGCAGTTTGTGGTTGCTGCCGCGCTTTGAGCCTCGCTATTAATAATGACTTTTCGAATTAAAGAACAACAAACCATAAACCTCAAACTACAAACCCGTGAGCCGTTTAACATCTACGGCAATAAACAACTGGTGCAGATCGCTGCTCATAATAATGCCGCGCAGGGGAACGATGTCGAAATAATTCCTTCCCCAGCCAATAACTATGTATTGTTCATCTGGCAATTTGTTATTGGTAGGGTCAAAATCAACCCAGCCCATTTCTGGTATAAAAACCGAAAACCAGGCATGTGAGGCGTCGGAACCTGTTAGCCTTTCCTGGCCAGGTGGTGGTACCGATTCAAGATAACCGCTGATGTACCGGGCGGCCAGTCCCATTGACTGCATACAGGCAATGCCCAGGTGGGCAAAATCCTGGCATACTCCTTTTCTTTCTTGCATTACTACCGATAGCGGAGTTGAAACCGTTGTGAAGCCTGGTGTATAGGTAAAATCAGTATAGATGCGCTGCATCAGGTCGCTTGCTGCTTCGAGTAAGGGGCGTTGTGGTGTAAAGGATTGGGCGGCATATTGCTGAATAGCTTCCGTTGCAATAGTAATATCAGCAGGAAAAACGAATTGTTTCTCGTGCATGTATTCTCCCGTTGATGACTGCAGCAGATCGCGTACACTTTCCCAGCTTTGAAGGTTTGGGGCTGTTAGTTTCCATTCCGGCGTTTTCCTTTCTACAATAGAGGAGGTGGTTACCGATAACATTTCATGCTCCTGTTCTACCACGAAATAGAAAACCCGGTTACCAAAAAAGTCAAGGTATTCATCAACGATCCCGGCTACAGGCGATATATCTAGTGCAAAGGAGCGGCATATCTGCGAAGGGGTATCCCGGGGCGCCAGCGTGGCCAGGTTATGGCAAAGCGGCACGGTTTCCTTATACGTATAAGTGGTGGTATGTTTAATGCTATACAACATAAAGCAATTATAAGATCCGGGTAACAAATAATTGTTGCTGCGAAAGGGTATGTTTGAAATAAGTTTTTGAAATAACGGCATTGGCTTCCAATAATAATTCGTTGAGCTTAAAAAGCAATTTGCTCAAGGCAACATATTCTTCGCCGCTACCTTCCGATTTTGATAATACCAGTCCGTTTGACAAACTCAGCAGGGTATGCGCTTCCAGCATCAGCCGCTCCGGCTCACTCAATGTTTGGGTTTTACCCTGTTTGGGCAGTGCTGATACATGCAGCCTGATCTTATCAAAAAGGTAAGCCAGTGATTTGGGATAGTTCATATCTAACATCAGCAACTCCAGTACCAGCGGCAGCTGCAAATGGTCTCTGAAGGTGTACCGGTAGGTAACCATGCTTTGAGTGGCCGTCAGTATGGCTTCCAGCAGTTCATATTCTGTTTGCGTTTCCTGTCTTTTATACAATACCTGTTGCAATATCCTTATAATAAACAGCGACTGTTCCAACTTTCTTCCCAGGTCGAAGATAGCCCATTCCTGCTCGCGCCGGGCGCTTTCACGGTTCATGCCCAAAAAAGCAAACATGGAAGTGTTCAAATTGTCTATGTCGTTGATCATAGAAGCCGGTTCGTGATGGGGCTGGCTTTTTGCCCGTTGCCATGTTTCGCCCAGTTGGTCTATCACCCGCCAGGAGTCGGCCGATAAAAAGCTGCGAATAGTATATACCGATTTTTTAAACAGGACCAGGTTTTGCGAAAGTGCGCCGCTTTTATTTTCATCATACTGGGTTTGCAAAAATTCATTCCAGGGGTCATTGAGCAGCTGCTGATAGGGTTCTGTATTTTCATCGCCTGTAAAGCCCGGATAGGAATAGGTACAATGTGTAAGCGCTGCCAGCAATATTTTTTTGGTAGCATTTGCTGTAGCAGGGGAGGGCTGCTGACTATGCATAACAAATTGCATAACGGTTCGCAACAACCGGGCGTTATTAATAAGCCGGTCTGTATAACGTCCGGCCCAAAACAGGTTTTCGGCAGTATGGCTTGGTAAAGATTCCTTTTGTATCAAATTGTAAGAACCGCTGGTTTGCAACTGAAATTTGAGTGGTTGCACATGGTCTTCGCCCGACGAAATAACCCAGGTGTCTTTACTGATGCCGCCGGTTTGGTTAGAAATAACAAAGCTGCTTTTGGTGTAATTGGTGCGGGTAAGCGCACCAGGCATAGCAACAAAACTATCTTCTTTTTTTACCAGGAAACCCCGGATCAGCGAATGCCTGGATTCTATTTTCCCATTCACCCACGAAGGGGTGGATGAGAAATCGATCTTTTCCTGACCGGTGTATAAATGGGGATTGGCTTTAATTTTTCTTATAAGCGCTGATTTTTCAGCGGCAGTAAGGGACGCTCCGTCAACAGCACTGCGGTTGCCGGCAGTATGCCTGAATATTCTGCGAATAACCAGGTGGGGCAGGTTGTCGATCACATATTGCATTTCCCGGGGCTGGCCACACCACCAGGTAGCAATAGAGGGAACTATCAGGTCTTCGCTGAGCAGGTGGCGGGCGGCCAGGTGCAAAAAAGGCATCAACCCGGCATTTTCAATAATACTGCTGCCCAGGGGATTGGCAATTGCTACGTTTCCTTTTCGTACTACATGTAATAATCCTGGTACACCCAGTAATGAATCACTTTTCAGCTCAAGCGGATCGCAGTATACGTCGTCCATCCTGCGCAGGATCACATCTACTCTTTCAAGGCCGTCAATGGTTTTCAGCCATACAAAATTATCTTTTACCATCAGGTCGTTACCCTGCACCAGGGTAATGCCCAGGTAACCCGACAGATAGGAATGCTCGAAATAGGTTTCATTTTCCGGACCGGGTGTAAGTATAACAATTCTGGGGGTATCATTCGTGTTTGGCGCAATGCTATGGAGCGCTTGTTGCACGGAGTCGAAAAATGGCGATAATCTTCTTACCTGTAAATTGGAAAATAATTCCGGTAAAACGCTCGACATGGCAAAACGATTTTCAAGGGCATACCCGTAGCCCGAAGGGGCCTGGGTTCTGTCGCTGACGATCCATAACCGGCCATCACTTCCGCGTGCCATATCGGCTGCGTATACCACCAGGTGTTGTTGTGCGGGTAATTTAATATGCATGCACGATCGTAAAAACCCGGGGTGCATATATATTAACTCCTGTGGAATAATTCCCTCTTTGATAAGCGTTTGAGGACCGTAAATATCTTTTAGCAATAAATTGAACAGCGTAGCCCGCTGTACCAACCCGCTATTAATGACTGCCCAATCTGTTGCGGATATAATTTGTGGAATGGGGTCTAGCTCCCATGGACGATTTTCTCCTGAAGGATCATTATAAATGTTATACGCCACGCCATTTTCCTTCAGTAGCCGTAAAATATCATGGGTGCGGTTTTGTATTTCCGTATGCCCCATTCCTTGCAACGAAGAAAAAAAACTTTCCCAAACAGCCTTTATGGCACCGTGTTCGGTATATAGTTCATTATACGACTGGGAATCGGGAATATATTGTTGCAGGAAGGCCTCTACAGAAATTTGTGCCGACATATTTGTTCTCAATAATTTTGTATATTTAAAATTACTGAATATTAAGCTGTGAATACGTATCTTTTAAGCCAGCTTGAGGTTCCTGAATGCTCAAAAATAGCTTATAATTCAATTCCTCATTATAAATAGGACCTTGTATGCCCAAAAATTTACTGCAATTGCGTTGACAATAAAGAATAATAAATCCAATTTGAATCGTCATGTAAGATATTGTCAGGCCTTATTCCATAATCTTCATACTGCAAAAGTTTTGCACTTCCTTTCAATAGGTTCTATATTCGTCCGGTTGTTCCGGCGAAAAAAAATTAAAAGCCCCTTCAAATCATCGGATTTGAAGGGGCTTTTGCGTTCGAAGTATTCTTGTGAAAAAGGTACGCAATCAGTACAAGCCGGAACCCAACCTTATTCTCAGCGATCAGAAAATTATTTTTATGGTGGCGATCTTTGATCCACCGGCTGCATTCAACACTTCTGCAAAACAAATATTGCTATGGGGAAACTGATCTGCTGGTATATTTATTACATTCTCTCCTGGTTCTACGGGCACAACAGCACTGGTATAAAGGGTTTGTCCAAACAGGTTAACCACCCGCACCACTACCTGTTGTTTTGCCTGGCTATTCAGGTACAAATTAATAACGTTATTTATGACCGGATTGGGCCTTACAGAAATTGTTGTTCGGGTAATAGCTGATAATCGCAGCGTAAGTACGGCGCTATAGCTGCCATAACCACTCTTATTAATTTCCCTGATACGGTAGCGTATGGTACCACTTAAAGCAGTAACATCTTCGCTGTATGTATAATTATTCTGCCTGTTTGCGGTGGTAGTATATACTTCCTGCCAATGAACCGCATCCAGGCTTCTTTCCACTGCATACCCGGTAATACCGGCATCGGCATTTGTTTGCCATTTCACATCTGCATACACTTTTTGTGATACCGGCCGTTGCGATACGGATGCATGGGTAAATTGCAGGGGCAGCACCGACAGATCTGATTCGACAGAAACCAGACCTCGTCCTACTGTAGCCATATACGCCCGGCCATATACGTTCATATCGCCCATTACAAAATTACCGTTACCCACGCCTCCCCACTCATGGGCATCGTCGTTTATTCGTGTCCACGAAGCGCCCTGGTCTGTAGAACGGAACATACCTCTTACCCCGCCAACAGTTCCCCAAATATAAACAGCGGGATAAGCAGCTCCCGTTGCAGCTTTACCAAATCCAACAGCTCTGCAATTAGTAACATTGGCAACAGTTGTCCATGAGGTTCCATTGTTCGTGGTGTATTTCAATCCGCCCCCGCCCAAAGCTACCCATACATGTCCTTCATTATCCGGAACTGCCCTTGCCCGTGCTGATCCCCATTGACCTGGGTTAGATGCTGAGGCGGTAAAACTTACACCTTTATTGGTACTTACTAACAGTTGTCCGCTATTAGGGCTATACATGTAAAATTTATTGGTGTTAACGTAATCTGCTATTGGATGAGCATCCTGCACATTAGTAACACCTGTACTTGTCCATGAACCTCCATTATTTGTTGAATAATAAGTTGTACTACTGCCGCCGGGACAATGAAGTATGGTATTTCCATCTGCCGACAATGCTACTTTCCCATAGCCGCCGCCATTAGTAGAAGCCGCTTGCGTCCAGGTTGACCCCTGATCGGTAGAGTAGTATAAATTATCTGTAACCCTTACGACTTTACTGGTGTTGTTAGCGGCATATGCCACACTGGTGTTATTAGGAGCACTAGGGTTAATTAACTGAGTCGCATAGGTATAAATATCCGAAGCGTACACCGCTCCGTGTTGGTCTCCCATTACGGTTATAAGAGGGCCTCCCGGAATGCTTATAGCATCAAGCACTACCGTTTCTTCCAGTCCTTTTACATCAAATTTCCAGGAAACGTTGGTTGCATTGATATCATCGCAGGTAAAAAGTCCATTCCCCGACATCACCCTTACTCTTGCCGTATTTAACGGATCAAAGTCAATGCAATCTGCCCAATGTATCCCATAAGGAGCGATCCAGCCAATGCCATTGGTGTTCAGGGTGCTTGTGCACGTCAACTTTGAGGTCCAGGTACTCCCTCCGTCGGTAGATAAGTAAATACGATCTCCCCAAACGTTGTTGCAAAACTGGTTGTTATTCCAGACGTTAACCGTGGAAACAATAACCCTGTTTTTATTTGCCGGATCAACACTTACGCCACCATAAGGGTAATTATTTCCCTCTGGAGTAATGTTGGTCCAGGTTCCCGTAGCAGTAGCCAATTTGTAAACTCTTCCGCTGCTGCCGTTCGATGGACCCTGTTCATCCGCCATTGATACATATAAAGTAGAATTATCAGAAGATAAAACGGCCCTGTGAGGCATAAATGAATTATCAGGCTGAATTGCGGAGAACGTGTTGCCCCCGTCCGTACTTTTGTATATGTTATTGGCTCCCGTGCGGGATACTCCAATATAAATAGTTTGGGTAACTCCTCCCGAAACACTGGAAGGGTCAAACACTACAAAGCAGATCCCGTTTCCATTGGTTGTAGTGGTTACTCCATTCCAGGCCAGCGTCCAGGTAGAACCACCGTTGGTACTTTTCCACAAACCATTTGATTTCGTTCCGCAAAATAGGACGTTGCTGTTATTAGGATCCACAGCCAGACGTTCGCCATTACCCCTTCCCAAAGCATTTCCGTGAGTCTTAAATTGTGAAGTCACCTCCACTATAGAAAATGTATTTCCCTTATCTGTGGATTTTAAGATCGCTGTTTTTCCACCATTGAAGTAATCAGTCCCGGCAAATAAATATAGATTATTTGGATTCTGAGGGTCCAGCGCCAAAGCTTCCACTCCCTGATAGGTTGTTTCATCCTCAGAATTCCAATCGAGCAAAGGGATCCATTTTGAATTTACGGCATCCCAACGGTAAGCGCCTCCAACATCTGTGCGGCAGTAAACATCGCCTGATGTTTTATGACTTATGATCCCTGTTATAAAACCACCTCCCCCAAAGGCTACATTACCAAATGATTGTGCAATTAGATTTGTTTGTGAAAAGCAAAAAAGGATCAGCCAGAAAGCCACTATAAATCGGGGCCGGCAATACTTTACATTTTTCCATGCATAGGTTTGAGCATCAGCCTTTGCTGATATTATGTACAACATTAAGAACAATAAAAGCTTCTTAGGATAACATTGTTTCATGTGACGGATTTTATTCGTTGGTTGAAGCCGTTTAGGATTCAAATGTTATGCCATTAAGGGTGCACCATAGTGTCTGATTGTTTCAGGATGGGGTAGGAAATGTTACAAATGAGTGATTATTATGGTCAAAATTCTCTTGTTTTAATATCCAAACTACCCCTTGTATATATGAAGAGGGTGAAAAAGTAATTTTGGGGATTACTTCAATTCCATTACGCTCTATACATCGCCATAAAACACAAAAAAGGCGCCTCTTATTTTTGAGACGCCTTCGTTTGCTTTTTAACGTTTTCTGGAATGCAGGTCAGGAGCGGGATTGCGGTCTTTCTTTTATCCGCGTTGAATAATTATGCAGCAGAATCAGTTCGGCTGGACGCCCACCGGTATTCCTTTTGCCAACCTGGTGAACACCCGTACTACAGATGGTATACAGGGGCAAATTGTTGCTTTGGGTCATGAACCCCATAATTATGTAATGGTATACATCCAGGTTGACGACATCTATGCACATTTGGAAAAGATAGCCACAGAAGGAGGAGAAAAGCTGATTGGCCCAGTGACCCTGCCTAATGGCAAACAGTTTGCCTGGTTCAAAGATCCTGAAGGTAATATGATAGGGTTGGTGACGAAATAATTGCTCACGATGCTTTTGTGCGAGATAAGCAACTGTTATTTGATTGCGCAAATATTATTTTACCAAACTCCACTGATTACTCTCAAAATAATCTGGCACCACTGTACACTGCGCCAACCCACTCTGATTCTCCAAATTGAGATAAGTGCCTTTCCATTCATTCTTCAACCGCGTATACCCGTTATAATTTTCCAGCACCCAATAACTGCTATAGTAAGTACCCGGTACATCCGTGCTTTCCACATAACTATATAAGTGCTCTACATTCAGGTAATGCCCCGTGGAAAGATTCTTAAATCGTACATGTCCATTCACCGTCTCTTGTACCCAACGATATTGATTCCCGCCTGGGAACGTGGTGTACTTCACCTGCCCATTATCTTCATACAAATAAGTACTCAACCACCTGTTTTTTATATACACCCCCGTAGTTGTATTTCCACCACCCAAATTATTCAATAATGACTCTGCCTGGGTTACCTGCAAATTAGCCAGGTAAATAAACACCTGGTCCAACTGCATCTGCACAGCCGAATTTCCTGCATACGTTTTCCGGGCCTGGTACAATTGATAGATCAACTCTAATTCATGTTGCGTGTAAGGAACGCCTAATTTTTGTTGCATAGTCGTAAGGAAAGAATATCCGAATTCCTGTGTAGGCTCTATCATCGTTCCTTCTCCATAATCATTCCAGGTGGCAAATTGAATAATATTCACCCGGGAAGCAAGTGCCTTATCTAACATCATCCCAAAAGTTCCGTTATACGGAATTTTCCATGTAGGGCCATCTGCCTGCCCTGCTGCATAAAAAGAATTAAACCCAGGATACACTACACCAATAGACAAAGGAAAATTGGCTGATTGTACATAATAGTTATCCACCACCCCGGGATGGCTCTGGTATATCCAGGGATATTCCCCACCTGCATTATTCGTTCCTACTTCTGAAGTAAATCCATACAATGGTAGTATCCTGGGCTTCGGACTGATACCATGTAGAATAGCATCCCACTCAGTAGATGTATGAAAAGTGATCGGTCCAAAATTGAGTACAACAGGGGCGCCATTTGTTGTCAAATAATTAGATTGCGGGAAATAATTGTTTTGCATATAAACAAAGTCACCATGCGCGCCAGCGGTATTGCCGGCATTCCAGTTCCGGTCTTCCTGTACAATTCCAAATTGTAAACCTACTGCATTGAGCTTGCTAATGAATGCATTGGAATTGGTAAGATTATCGGGTAAGTCATAGATCGCTCTCGTTCCGGGCCAATCAATAAAAACGCCATCGGCGCCTGCATATTTCATCAATAATAATTGGTACTCAATGATTGCAGGATCGCCTGAGTAATAAGGCCCGGTTTGTGGATAATAATAAGCGGCAATCTGCCGCTTCCCATTTACAATAATTTCCGGATTCTGCGTATTCATTTTCCAATGGTATCCCCATACCCCTTTAGAGTCAGGCGTTTCAAACCAGGGCATGTAGTGAATGAAAATTTTCTTAGTCGTCGTTTTACTTACCGCTACAACATTGGCTAATGCCGCTGTAGTTGTAGTTTTTTTTGTCAATAGGGGAACGTGCTGTTGTTTATTACATGCAAACAGTAATAATACTGCACAACTGAGCCAGGATAGATTTTTCATATTAGATATTTATATGAATAATAAGGTATGTATCAACGTGGACCTGTACCCGTAAAAGTAAATAGTTTAGCACATGCAAATGTGGCCTGTTAAACAGGAAAAATCCACAAAATGAAGCCGTTGTTCACCTTGCGGCCTGATAATAGTGAATGCTATTTATAAAATGTGGAACGGCACAATGGAGGTGCCTATGTTAGAGGGATAGGAAAGTAAAAAAGCTTATGTATTACTTAGCGCTGCAATTTTACCAATTTACCATTCCGGTAACTGGCGCCATCGGAGGCTTTGACAAAATATATTCCGTTCGGCAAGCTTTGCAGGTCGGTTAGCCGCAATTCATTAAGGCCTGTTTTTAACTTGTATTGCCGGCTCAGCACGGCATGACCGGTTACATCGAACATGGTAACCTGGAGTTTATTAATGCCGGTTGAAGGCCATCTGAGTGTAACATGCTCCATGGCAGGAACAGGACCTATATCCAATGCGCCTTCAGAAAAACCGGTTTGTATGGTAATAACCTTACTTAAAAATGTTTGACCGTTCGTACTGCGTGCTTTGATGCGGTAAAAGACAGTCGCTTCTGTACCGGTTGATGCATCTGAAAAGTTATACCTGCCCATCTCGTCATTCCCACGCTTTACTATGCCGGCTGTAACAAAACTGGTCCCATTGTTACTCCGTTCTATGGTATAGTTTGTTACCTCTTTTTCATGGGCAACCTCCCAGTTGATCAATACCTGCGCCCCGTTCCTTTTTCCATTTATCATTAAAAATTTCATGGGTAAAGCCGTACAGGTAGGAGGGAAGGCCACCACCGTTCCTGTAATTAATGCCCCTGCAGCGCCGCCCTGGGCGCCATAATTAATAGTACCCGAACCATTATTTGTAGTGCCGGCTGTTCCGCCTGTTACCGAAGCTGCATTCAGTGTTCCGTTGGTGCATATAACACCGCCACCGCCACCACCGCCGGGCCCGTGTTGCGGAGTAGGGTTGTTAGTAATCCAAAAATTAGTGCCGCCATTTCCGCCATTGGCAAATACAGTGAGATTGGAATGACCGCTGTGGGCGTTGATCAATACGCTACCACCAGCGCCACCACCGCCTGCTGCGTCGTTGGTAACAGTGCTATTTGCGTTACTACCATTGGCCAATACAACCCCCGGGTTAATAATGGCGCCGGCGCTGATGATAACAATGCCGCCACCCGCGGCGCCGCTGGAAGCCAACCCGCCGCCTGGGGCGCCGGTACCGTCATTACTGTCGCCGGCTCCGCCGCCGCCGCCCATCACCAGTTGCAACGGGTTTCGCTGCGCGAATGGAGCGCCGGGATTACCGCCGTACAGCCTATTCGTTCCATATGTGTTGCCGCCCTTTCCACCTGCGCCGCCATTACCACCGCCACCACCGCCACTGTTAATTTCATTGCCGCCCCCACCAGCGTTGCCGGGGGCGCCCCTGCCAAAACTGCCGCCGGGATAGCCTTCTTCTGTATTTTGCACCAGAGAACCATAATGGTTGCTGTTAATTAGCCGCGGTGTTCCGGCTATCCCTTCCCCCTTGGAAGCATGGAAGCCAGTCTGGGCAATTATGTTGGCATTGGTGGGCGACGCAGTGACAAAGACGGGGTTGTTTTCATTGCCAACAGTCAGCCGTACGCCGCCGCCGCCGCGGAAACCGGCGCCGGAAACGTTGATCGTATCACCGTTCATGTTAAGGGTGTTCATCACCGCCATCACTATTACTCCGCCGGTTGCCCCATTCCAGCGAGGCGCCGTAATGTCGGCGTTCAAAATAAGGTTGTAATATACCGGTACACGAATTACCTGGTAAGTGTACTGGCCATCGGCGCCAAAAGCGGCTTTTTTATAATTATTAACCGTTCCCGTCTGCAGCGTCAACGTACCGCCGGTCAACGGAACGGAATTAGTTGCTACTACATATTCCATATTACCGGCGTATAATTCAGCATTATTCAGGTAACCGCTACTGCTTACACCATCTCCATAAGTAGCGTCATTGGCTGAAATGATCTGCGCACCCTGCATTTGAATGATCAATAGAATATCACCCGCACTTACAGGCGTTGTTCCATAAGCGGCGGCGCCTATGGCAACAGCAGTACTGCCTGCGCTAACCGTTGCCTGCAGCCCCGGATAATACGTATTGGCATTGGAAGTGATAGTGGTTGCAACTGGCGGCGGACAAGTTTGCCCCTTTACGTTATATACTGATAATATCGCTATACACAATATTACCGGAAGGTGTTTAACAACGCTTGCCTGTAAGACGGTTTTCATCGGGTAACGAATTTTCGTTATAGGTATCAGATCCTGAATGTGTAAAAATGAACAGGCCGGGGCAACTGTTTCCTAGTATTAGTTGGATATTGAAAATTCGTTAATTGTATGTTGATGAACAAGAAACTGATTTATACCCGATCCGCTGAAGTGTTGGGTAATACAACAATATCGATTACCCCCGATACCCGTAAATTATTGCCAATTTGAAAATTCAATCAAAGGAGAATGATTATCGATTTTATCAATATTTCCGTTTTGCTTAATCATTCCATTATAAGCCACTTGCTTCTGCTTTTTGTTTGATTCACGCAATTTTCGGTTTGATAGCAGCAACAGATGGCGTCCGGCCGGCCTGTAATTTTGTTGAAATAAAAACAACCATGGCCGCCAGGTATACCCCGGCACATGAGTGTTATTATACAAACAAAAAAACAGCAACAATGAATATTAAAGAAAACAAAAAGGTGTGGTTTGTTACCGGTGCCTCGAAAGGACTGGGACTTGCATTAACGAAAACATTACTTGAAGCAGAATACCGGGTCGCAGCTACCTCCAGAAACGAGGCACAGCTTATTTCATCAGCAGGGGCAGTTTCTGATAAATTTTTGCCGCTTGGTGTTGACCTTACTGATAAGCTTGCTGTTAAAAAAGCAATAGCAAATACGGTGCAAAAATTTGGCCAGTTGGATGTGATCGTGAACAATGCCGGTTATGGCATGGGCGGAACCGTTGAAGAATTTTCTGAACAGGAATTGAAGCAAAGTTTTGATGTAAATGTTTTCGCGCCCGTTTATGTAATGCAGGCAGCCCTTCCTTTTTTACGCAGACAACGGAGTGGACATATCATCAATATTTCTTCCATAGCCGGTTTTGCCGCAGCCACCGGCTGGGCTATGTATGCAGCTACAAAATTTGCATTAACCGGAATGACCGAAGTGTTAGCGCAAGATTTAAAAGATCTGGATATTCACGCAACCGTAGTGGCCCCAGGGGCTTTTCGTACCGAATTCCTTTCGAACAATTCGCTGGTATTTACCCAAAACAGCATTGGCGATTATAGTTCGGTACGTAAATCACACCAAAGATACAGGAGTATGCATGGTGTGCAGGCTGGTGATCCAAATAAAGCCGCAGCCGCTTTTATTGAACTGGCCGAAATGCCTGATCCGCCGACTATACTATTCCTTGGTTCCGATGCGTATAACAGAGCAAAAGGAAAGATCGATGATTTGAACAGGTCGCTGAACGAATTAAAAAACATTACCTTTTCAACCGATTATTGAAACAATGAAAGTCCTGGGCACGGTCATGGGACTTTTTTTAATTTTTGCTAAATTGGATTATGGAAAAAACACAGACCCTTTCAGCGTTCTACAAATCGAAATTCAAGTGGATCCCTGCAGAGCTGAAAGAAGGGCTCGGTCACTTCAATGTCTTTGAGCTGGATCCGTTCGTGGGCAAGAATGCAAAACCGCTCCCGTATAACCGGAAAGATTTTTATAAGATCACCTTGTTGATAGGAAACAACCGTATACATTATGCTGATAAAACGGTTGATTGTCTGAAATATTCTTTGTTATTCGGTAACCCAATGATCCCTTATAGTTGGGAACCGCTGGATGATAACCAATGCGGCTATTTTTGCATTTTTACGGAAGACTTCTTTAGCCATTTCGGTAACATAAAAGAATATCCGGTATTCAAACCAGGGGGCGATAAGGTCTTTATGTTAAATGAGACAACTGTGCAAGAGGTGATCGATACCTTTAAACAGATGTTGGCTGAAATTAAATCAGATTACCAGTTCAGGTATGATGTACTGCGCAATCTGGTGTATGCACTCGTGCACAAGGCACAGAAAATGCAACCAGCCACTTCGGCTGCCGAAGCTGAAACCAGGGGTAATGCTGCTATGCGAACTACGGCCATTTTTATTGAATTGCTGGAAAGACAGTTTCCTGTTGAATCAATAAACCAACAAATAAAATTAAAAACTCCGGCCGAATTTGCCGACCAGTTGGCAGTACATGTCAACCACTTGAACCGGAATGTAAAAGCGGTAATGGGCAAAACAACCTCGCAGGTAATTTCCGGGCGCATAGCTCAGGAAGCCCGTGCCTTGTTAAAGCATACGAACTGGAATATTTCAGAGATCTCGTGGTGCCTGGGATTTGAAGAACTGGCGCATTTCATTCATTTTTTCAAGCGCTTCAATAATTCGACGCCGAAGGAGTTCAGGGGGTGACTTGACAGTTCCAGAAACTTTAACTTGCCACCTCTCAATATGGAATGGATGTGCGCGCCAAAAAGGGAACAGATCATTTGAATGACCTGTTCCTTTTTATTGGAGAGATGATACAATAAAAAGGAACAGCTTACTTTTTGATCAGCCAGCTTTCTACTACCCTCGAAAATTCGGCTACGATTTCTGTCCAATCATTTTTTGGCGATGCTTTTTCCCCCATTCATGCATGGCAATGATCACCTCGGAAAGCGTATTACTGTAGGGTGTAAGTTCATATTCCACCATGATGGGTCTGGTGTCCAGTACCGTCCGGGTAACCAGACCATTGATTTCCATCTCCTTCAATTCCTTTGATAATATTCGGGGCGATATCCCGGCTTCCCTGGATAGTTCCCGAAACTTTAACTTACCGCCTCTCAATATGGAGATCAGTACCAGTTTCCATTTTCCGCCTACTACATCCAGTGTGTCCTGAAGGCTGAGTCTTGCCCTTCTGCATTCTTCGTCGGTGGCGGGTGTTAAACAACGATTTTTGTTTGGCATAGTATCCTTTTTGTAACTGGTATCCTTTGTGTAACAGATATCAAAGATATAGCATCACCCCTGTAGTTTTGTGAGGGAATAAAAAACAGTTAAAAGACGCTCAACTTATTAAAAAAAAGCTCATGAACACAACCATCACCGACAATAGCGCGGCTCGCGCTGAACGTTTATTTCGAATGCACCTTGCTATGTTTACCGACTCTGCCATGACTCGGGAAGCCTATGCCAACCTATGGACTGAGGACGCCGTGCACGAGTATCCTTATGCACCCGCCCCCTATTCAAAGCAGGTAGAAGGACGAGACGCTATTACGGCGTACATCGCTAACGTGACCCAAAGCGCTACCAACTGGAGTTTTTCTAACTTTGCCTTCTCAGCCACATCTGATCCCGATATAGTGTTTGTGGAGTTCGAAGGCAGTTCTCTGGTGACTGCTACCGGCAAGCAGTACAAGCAGATCTATGTAGGCCGCATTACGTTGCGAGAAGGGAAGATCGCAAACTACCGTGAATTTTGGAATCCAAGTTGGATCTTAGATGCCTTTCTTTAAGGTACCTCAGTATTATTTGAATTTATAACATAGCTAAGTCCTTGAATTTCTGTCAAAGCTCTAATCAACAGGTTAGAAATATTTGTTCTGCCGCCCCAACTAAATTTACGAGCCCCTATAAGTCATTGGATTGAAGGGGCTTTTTCCCCGCCTTTAATAACGAAAGCCTTTAGTTCTACAAACTTCCCATCATGTAAACGCCATACGTCACAGTACGTATAGTTAATTTCCTTCCCATCCTTGTCTTTCATAGTTACAATGCCCAGTGCTGTCAGGAACTCATTTTCGGCAATCAGATTAGTAATTGTAACCTTTGGCGGCTCCAAATATGTAGTTGCCATCCATTGACGAACAGCCTCCTTGCCTTTAAGTGTTTTGTCGCCAACAAATGTCCACTCGGTATCATCTGTGCATAACGACAAAAAGAAATCATAATTTCCTTCAGCAATAGCCGCATTTCCCATTTTTAAGATCGCTTTATTTTTATCGGACATATAAAACCAGTAGTTTGAGCATACTCACTTCAAATATCATTCCTTGGTAATAGTGGTGAGATTACTCAGCAGGTTCATAGTGTTACCAATTGGGTATCGTTTTTCCTGAGCATAGGTAAGGGCACTTGCTGCAAATACACCTAACAGTAGCAGGTGAAATTTTAATTTCAGCATAGTGTTTGGATTTAGGGGTGACGCTAAAGTCTTCCGCGGTCCCCGGTTTTACAATTACTTGGATATAAAATCTAATCAATGTCTTATGCAGAACTATTGTAAAGGCATATGTCTTTTTAAAACAACAGGTAGTAATAATTGGAAAAATGATGGGCATGGTTCTCTGCAACACATGTTAACCGAACTTACTATTACCATTGGATAGTGATGTAATAATCTATCTGCATTTACTTTAGAAGTGATCTTTTTGTTTAATGCAAATAAACTATCGTGCAGGCATATGTTTTTTTAAAAAATACCGGGCTCGTAATAATTGGAAAATTAAAAATAAACTTTTCCCGTAAAAGATCCGATTGCCCAACTTTGCCGGCATAAAACCAGTTCCAAACAAAAATCCCTCCATGAGAAAGCTAACTACTATCTTATTGCTACAATTAGTGGCAATCAGTTTCCTGTTTGCACAAACAGGCCCCGGCAAACGAAGAGATGCCATTTTCAATCTTCCCCCTGGCGTGCAGGCTCCCCGTTGGATAACGGATACCGACTGGGAGCACCCCAATATTTTCAGCATCGATGCCGCCATTGCAGCATTCGAAAATGACAATCATTCCGAAGCATCGGAAAAGAAAGGGAACGGTGAAGATCCCTATGTAATGGCCTATATGCGCTGGCGACGGAGCATAGAGCCTTTTATACAGGCAGATGGTTCTGTTGTTGAAAAACCCGGTTATTACGACCAGGTACTGAAAAACGCCATCAACGCACAAGCGAAAAATAAGCAGCAGTCTGCCAGCGCGCGAATAGCGGGCAGCGCCAACTGGACCGTACTTGGGCCCATTGAAACATTTACTGAGGCAAAAAGCAAGATCAGTCTTCAGGTGAATATGTATTCTATCGCCATTGCCCCTTCGAATCCTAATATATTATATGCGGGATCCGAAACAGGCGTGATATTCAGATCAACCGACAAAGGACTTCACTGGGCAAGCATCAGCGATGTCCTGCCGTTGTTTAGTGCAACGTCAATTGCAGTAGATCACACGAATCCTAATATTGTATATGCTGTCTCAGAAAGGGGCGAGATCATAAAAACTACTGACGCAGGATCACAATGGGCTTATCTCTCAGGTTACCAGGGCGGCAGAACCGAAAAGATCACCATCAATAAAAATACGGGAAGGATCTTGGTTGCCGGTGATAAAGGTGTGTATTACAGTAACAACAACGGATCAACCTGGCAACTGGCTTCAGGCAGCAGCGCCGACAGGATGTGGGACGTGGAGATCAATGCCGTTAACACCGACCTGGTGTATGCCGTGGGCAAATCGCAGGCAGGCGCTATTATGATCCTGCGCTCAACGAATGGCGGCGCCAGCTTTTCTGCGGTTAATTCTTCATCGCTGAACAACGTTTCCTCCCAGGACGGAGCAAGGTTCGGCGTTACCCCGGCCAATGGCAATACGGTATATTGTATCACCCTCGGTGGCCTTGGCGTGGCGCCCAGGCTTCTCAAAAGCACCGATGCCGGCGTTAACTGGAACATAAGCTTCACAGGGGGAACGCAATGGGGCACCTTTATCAACGGTCAGGGCTTTTATGACCTTGATATATTGGTTTCTCCCACCAACGAAAACCACCTGATCACAGGTACCTATGAGCCATTTAAGTCGGTAGATGGAGGGCTTACCTTTTCTTCTATCAAAAATATGGGGTATCCGATACATGCCGATGTGCAGTGTATGCGGGCGCTGGGCAATGATACCTATATGTGCACCGATGGCGGCATCGATCACTCAACGGATTTTTTTACCAATATAAATAACTGGTCGGCCCGCAATCACGGGCTCACCGGTGCCGATTACTGGGGCTTCGACCAGGGATGGGACCAGGATCTTATAGTGGGTGGCCGCTACCATAATGGCGACGCCGCGTTGTTTGATAAGTATGGACCCGGGAATGCTTTATCTGTACTGGGAGGTTCAGAGGAGCCTACGGGTCATGTTTTCCATGGCAAAAAAAACACGGTCGGTTTCCTGCTTCACGGTGTTAAAGAGGTCCCGTCTTCTCTTCCCGGAAATGTTACCATACCCGCGGCTCAAAACAGCAAATGGCCACAGGTAGATTATTATGGTATATTTTCAAGTAAATTAATGATCGATCCCTGTTATAGCAATACGTACTATGTGGGCGGCGGTCGCGGGTCTACGGTAGACAGCAATATTCTGTGGAAATCGGTTAATAATGGCATTTCATACACTGCATTGCATGATTTTGGCAGCAAGGTGTGGCGTTTCGATATTGCACGAAGCAACCGGAATGTGCTATATGTATGTACAAAAAACGGGATTTTCAAAACTACCGATGGCGGCCAGGGATGGACATCCCTAACGTTACCAACAGGGGTAACCTATAATTACTATAATGCTGATATTGCTGTTGACCAACTGAATGAAAATATAGTTTTTCTTTGCATGCGGCATGGTATTGAGGGACAAAAAGTTTTCAAATCAATTAACGGCGGCGCTACCTGGGTTAATTACACCGGCATACTAACCAAACAGCCCATCGCATTCATTGTTCCGCAGGCAGGCACCAATGGCGGCGTTTACGCCATAGCCAATGAAGAGCCGCAGAACGACGGTTACCAGGTATATTACCGCGATAACGCCCTGAGCGACTGGATACCTTACAGCAGCGGCCTGCCACGAAATTTTCGTTGCAGACAAGGTGGCATTATTTTTTACCGCGACAACAAGTTACGGATGGCGGGTAACCGGGGCATTTGGGAATCGCCGTTATATAGCACAGGAACACCCGTAGCCCAACCTATGGCCGACAGGCAATTCCTCAACCGTTCGGTCGACACTGTTTATTTTACCGATTATTCGAACCTGAACCATTCAGGCGCCACCTGGAAATGGACATTTCCAGGCGCTTCATACGTTAGCAGCACAACCGACCGGGAACCCAAAGTAGTATACACTTCACCCGGCTCTTATTCTGTAACGCTTGAAGTAACCGATGCATCGGGCAACAAAAATACCCGCACCATCAACAATATGATCACGCAGCTCGCATCGGCGCCAGGAAACTACGTGATAGATACGGTTCCCGGTAAGTGTTTGCAGATGGCAGGCAGTACCGCCATTGACCTGGGTAAAGTAAATATCAACAGCAACAATTTTTCCATTTCCTGCTGGATAAAGCCCAATGGCCTGCAAAAAAGTTTTTCGCAGATCATAGCACATGGTCCCTATCCCGGTTCAGGCACCAGAGGGTTAGGCATTGAATTCGCCTTCCAGGGCACCTATACCCCAACGCTTGAATTGGCCTATACCGATGGCAGCGGGGGATGGCGTAGCGGGTTGTTTGCCGACAGCGAAACCTGGAACTTTGTGGTGCTTACCTATTCGCCAACAGGGGTTAAGCTTTATTTGAACGGCGTGCCGTTTACTGTCAATGGCAACAATTGGCCCGTTGTAGACCTGTCGCAATCGCCATTTTACGTGAACAAAGATATTCACGGGCAGGGCGGCGCTTACAAAGGAGCCATAGACGAGATCAAATTTTACAACTATGCTTTGAGCCAGGATGAGGTAAGAGAAAAGATGCACCTGATCCAAAAATCCCCTGCCGAAAACGGATTACTGAAGTATTTCCAGTTCAACCAATATAACAGCAATGCAGGTACAGTTCCTGATCTAATGAGTACTTTTGAAGCGCTCATTCCCAATGCATCTTTCATAACAGCGTCTACTGCACCGGTAGCCGCCGGCAAGGTGTTTAGAAAACCGAATGTGAATGCAGGAGGCCTGCATAGCTTCCCCGGTACAGGCATCGATCTTTATTTGAAAAACGGCGGCACGTATCCCAACGGAGAAGTGGTAGCCTTTCAGCTTAATGCAGCGCCCGACCAAAATCCCGGCACGCTTCCGCTGGCACCCGCTTCGACGTATTTTATCATTAATAACTATGGCGACAACAAAACGATTACGGCTCCCGACAGCATCCGGTTCAGCGGCCTCAACATCAATGAACCTGCTTACAGCGCAACTGAATTCCGTTTATACAAACGCGCTTCCGGCGCCTTCGGCGCTACCTGGGGCAATGAGCTCAGCCGTTCAACCGGCTTTGGTTATGCGCCCGGCAACAGTATAGTTTCTTTCGGCACAGGCAATAACGTTACCACCTTCGGCCAGTTCGCGCTTTCGGCATCGCCCCTGAAGGCAGGTGATACGGTTGCCGGTAAGTGTGTAACGGTAAGTGCGTATAACGACACCGTTAACCTGGGAAAAGTAAATATCAACAGCAACAATTTTTCTATTTCCTGCTGGATAAAGCCCAATGGCTTGCAGAAGAGTTTTTCGCAGCTCATAGCGCATGATCCTTATCCCGGTTCAATTTACGGGTTCGGGCTTGGCTTTTCATTCAGCGGGTATGCGCCCAATCTTGAATTGGTTTATACCGATAATAAAGTGGAATGGACTAACAGAAACCTCAACCTGATAGCCGACAGTGCTACCTGGAATTTTGTGGTGCTTACCTATTCGCCAACAGGGGTAAAGATCTATTTGAACGGCGAGCCGTTTACGGCTAATCCCAACGCTATGCCTGCTATTGACCTGTCGCAGTCGCCTTTTTATGTGAACAAGGATATTCACGGGCAGGGCGGCGCCTATAAAGGCGCCATCGATGAGATCAAATTCTACAACTATACCTTAAGCCAGGAAGAGGTAAGGGAAAAGATGCACCTGATACAAAAATACCCGGGCACCGAAAACGGATTGCTGAAGTATTTCCAGTTCAACCAATACAACAGCAGCACAGGCAAAGTGCCGGATCTGGTGAGTGATTTCGAAGCCACTATCCCCAATGCATCTTTCATAACGGCATCTACTGCACCGGTAGCCACGGGCAAGGTGTTCAGAAGACCGAATGTAAATGCAGCGGGCCTCTATTATTTCCCCGGCCCCGAAGTGCTGTTTTCTCTGAAAAGCGGCGCAACTTATCCTAACGGAGAAGTAGTAGCCTTTCAGCTCGATGCAGCGCCCGACCAGAATCCAGGCACGCTTCCGCTGGCGCCCCGTTCGAAATATTTCATCATCAATAACTATGGCACTAACAAAACCTTTACTGCTCCCGAATTGATCGCATTCAGCGGCCTCGATCTAACGTCTGGTTACAGCGCAACGGATTTTCATTTATTCAAACGCGCTTCCGGTGCATTTGGCGCCACCTGGGGCAATGAACTCAGCCGTTCAACCCATTTTAATTATGGGCCCGGCAACAGTAACGTCGGATTCAACACCGGCAACAACGTTACCTCGTTTGGCCAGTTCGCTCTTACGGCTCCCGCAGCGGCCCGCTTATCCGCTACAACACCCGGGGAAAACACCGTTCCAAACAACAATGCCCTGACCACTGCGGAGTTTTATCCTAACCCCAACAAGGGATGGGGTTACCTGAATATCAGTTCGCCCTATAATAACGGGCATGTTACCCTGTACCTGCAGGATATAAACGGGAACATCGTGTACAAGGCTTCGGAGCAATTAAATGGCAGTAACAAAGCTATGATGCTATTGAACCTTCATGGAATACCATCAGGTGCTTATGTTTTACAGATCCGGTTCAACACCGGGGAATTGATAACTAAAAAAGTGATGATCGTTAAATAACGGTCCTTTACAGCCGCTTTATAAAGCAGAAGGCCGTCCCGGTTTAACCGGAGCGGCTTTCTGTTTTTAAATTTTCACGAGCCAGTATGGCTACTCTTTATTTTCAAATGTTATGGTTATTATATTACCCTTGCCATTGCCCGGCACAATGTGAAGAATCCCATGTAACCTGCCCGGGGTTGGCTGGCATTTATTAAAAATTAATATGAGGAGCTGTTTCTGGCGGTAGATAAAAAAATGATCCTTGGTTATCGCTCTTTATAAAGTGTAGTAATGATAAAAAATTGTGCAAATACGATAAAGCAAGTGAACTAACTTGCACCCGGTTGAAACGGCAATCACCTTCGCTAATTAACCGGAAACAGCTTATTACCTGTTCCCGGCCTAAAAACCGTATTTATGAAAAATGCTACCTTATCCAGTGCAATGAAAAGAAATGCTTTTGTGAATTTTGTTGTTGCGAAAAGAACTACGATCGTGGAATTAATTTCGGCCTTGTTTATATTGTTGTTTGTGTATACGGCAATTAATAAATTTCTTGCGCTTAAAGATTTGAAATATGTATTAAAAAACTTCCCCCTTATTGGCAGTTTTGCGCAGGTTATAACCTGGGGGCTCCCTATAAGTGAATCGATTATTGCGTTACTGTTATTTATACCCCGCACTAAATTATCAGGTCTTTATGGTTCACTGGCAATGATGACAGCATTTACCATTTATCTTGGTTATATGCTTGTATATACACCTAAATTGCCTTGTACCTGTGGCGGCATGCTACAGAAATTAAGTTGGCCGCAGCATTTGATATTCAATATATTTTTTGTTTTCCTGGCCATTGTTGCCATTCGGCTATATAAAAAGCAACAGGTTACCGGAGAAATAACAGAACCCCCGCTCGTCGTATTTACATAACTAAGATTCTTTGTTTTTTACTGAAAATTCGTAATACAATTTTACTTGTTGGTTCCAACAATACAACCGGAGTTGCGCAGCTCAGGTTGTAAACGGACACCACCGCCGCTATGGTGGTAAATCAGGGAGAGCCGAAAACCTGTTTAAGAGAGTAGGCGATCATTAAACTTAAAAATCACATTTTATGAAAAAGTATTTATTAAGTGCGTCCGCCATTGTTTTGGCAGTTGGTTTCACTGCTTTCACTGTTAAAAAAGAGGCTACACTTTATCTGTATGATGGTGCGCAGTCGGAAAGTGAAAGAAAAATTGCAACAAATTATACAAAATCGGATTCTGACATAATTTGCCTTGGTTCTGGCAATGAGTGCGCCGTTTTGATGTCATCTGACAATGGAGATCATCCTGATTTTACAAACGTTACCTTCCAACCTGGTACCGGGTTTCCTAAAAGTGGAGGTGCATTATTATTTAATTTAAGAAAGAACTAATTTACAGCCGCTATAATGCAGGAGCCGCAGAGAATGTATTCTCTGCGGCTTTCTGCTTTTAAAATTTCAAGGGTCAACAGGATTTTAATTTTTTAGTTTTCATGGGTCGTCAATATCAACAAGGATTATCTGCTATATTTCTTTTAAATGAGGAAACAAGCTCCAGTATCAAAAGACTAAATACATGTTGAATTGTTTCATCGCCCGATGGCGTTATTTCACTCCAACCTAACTTCTTCTGAAGCAGCCAGAACAAAACAGTAACTGTCGCTGCAGTTAAAGTATCAGGAATAACAACAGGATTATTGGAAGCTATTGCTGTAATAGTATTAAGGTGTGTTATGGGCATTCCGCCGGCAATTTCAAATTGAGGCGCAAAGCAAAAAACTTTAAAATGGCAATCGTCACTAAAGCTTAGTAGCTGAACGGTCACTTTGGGAATCTTGTAAAGAAGCATCCCTTTGGAAAGTTTGAATTTTTTCATATCCAGCACCAGGGTAACTTCGCCTTTCTCAATGTATAGGATGGCTGCATCATCTGTTTCCGCAGGGCTCATGAGTGGAAAAAGCTCCATCTCCGTAGAATCTACTATTGAAAAGGAGATCTTCCTTCCGTCGCTGTTTGTTTCTGTCTCAGAAATGCTATTGCAATCCGCCGGATCATATATGCTTTTTACCTGAACGGAAAATTGATGTGCGTTGTTCATTTTATACTGGTTTATAAGACGTTTTTGAATAGAAAAATTATCACAAGATCTCAAAATAGGGGGGATCGGCGGGCGCTGGAACGCAGTGGTCTGATATACTGGCGCGGATCATCTTATTTTCAATCTGCTCAATTCTTTTAGCATAGATCCAGAAAACAATTGCGATCAGCAACCCTGCTGTAAGAATAATAATGAGCAGGAACCAATTTTTTTTCTTCATGGAAATTCAGGCGTCTGCCATTTTGTTAAAGCGAATATACCTGCATACAGGTGCGAGGTCCAAATACGGAGGCTGACAAAAGCCTGACACCGACTGGACAAAAATTGGACATATTTTCATAAACCCTTTCAGGAGAGGGATTTAAACACAGGCTGGTTAAATTTTGGTCAGAAACGTTTCTGTGGCTAACTCATCATCCAGTTGCAGCCGCTTGCGGAGACGTTGCCTGATTTTATAAACGCTATCAGTAGAAATGCCGAGCATGGACGCCATTTGTTTGGTGTTCAGATGCAACCGGATTAGCGCTGCCATGCGCTGCTCGGCTACAGTAATGTCGGGTACCATTTCCTTGAGTTTTAAAAAAAAGCCCGGATATATTTTTTCGAAAAGCGTCTTAAATTTTTCCCAGTCTTCTTCGGTAAGTATGGTTTGCCGGCTAAGTTCGCTGGCAAGCTGCTGCTGTTCATCGGTGAATGGTTTGGTTGCTATCTGCTGTTCCAACTGTTCTATAACCATCGTTTTTTCAATAATGCTTTGGGTAAACATTTCCAGTTGCTCTTTTGCTGCGGTCAGTTCATTTTCGGCCGCAACCTTATGCTGAAAAGCCAATTGGCGCTGAAACCTGGATTTCAAACGCTGGCGATTGAGAATAAGTAAACCCACAATGGCAGCAAAAACAATGGCGGCGATAATGTAATTACGCTCTCGTGTTTGGGCGTCTTTTTCTTTTTGAAGATCACGGATCTCAGAAATATTCGACTGATTGTCGAGTCTAAGCCGGGCAATTTCCAGCCGGCTGTTGGCAACGGCCCGTTCTATAGAATCGTGGAGGTTATTGTATAATTGTGTATAGTGATAAAAACTGTCGTTGTTGCCCAGTACACGATATACATCCGCCGTGGCATAATACACATCTTGAAGGTAATAGGGCAGGGGGTGGGGTTGTTGTTGAAGCATTCGCAGAGATTCCTTCACCTGCAGCAATGCGCTGTCTTTTTTGCCCTGCATTAAATTGAGTCTCGCTATCATTTGCAACGCATGGGCCGCATTGGCAATTTCGTCATGCTGTATACTGGCGCGGTAGTCATATTCAAGCAATGGTTTAGCGATGTCGTATTTTTTTTGTAAGAAATAGACGTATCCCTTATTTCCCGAAATAATTCCCTTCCAAACTTCAGAATTTAACGCCTCTGCCATTTGCATGGCAATATCAAAATAATGAAAGGCAGAATCGTAGTTGCCAATTTTACGCCAGCAAAGGGCTATCGTATTCCAGCGGCTCATCGTATTTACTCTTGCATCACGCGACGTGTCTTTTTCATTTTTAATAGACCGGCGAATGTAATAGATACCCTTGTCAAGGTCGCGAGTGAGATAATAAAGCTCTCCAAGAAACTGGTATTTGTTTGATTCAGCGGTTATTCCTTTTTTATCAAGAATTTCAACCGCATTTAAACAATACATTGATGATAGTTCAATTTGATTGCAGAAAAACATCGTTTCTCCATACCACCAGCTCACATTTGCGATCAGATGATCGTCATTTATGGCATAAGCCTGTTGCAATGCAGGCTTCATTAGTTGTATGATGGAATCCTTTGCCGCCTTGTCGCGTATTTTCCATAGCATAATAGCCCGAAGGTGTTTTATGCGCACCTGAAAATACGGTCCTTCCCGGGCGCCTTTTTTTTCGAGCTCATTTAAAGTTCGGAAAACAATGGTAGTGTCTGTTTTCTGTAATATTTCTACGATCTCGGTAAAGTTTTTATTGAGCGTATCATCATCGGCATCTAAAATTTTTACCCATTTTTCCAGTGGCAGAGATTTGTTTTGTGAAAATGCAGGAACGTTTTGTTGAAGAAAGACAAATAATATCAATAGCAGGTATGGCGTTTTATTCAGGCGCATCATTTGCTGTTATTAAAACGTTACAACAAATTTATAGCAATCTGGTTTATTCATTGTTACATAAAAACCCGGTACTAAGTTACACGCTTAAAGATTAATAAATATTGATGTTGCCATTTTGATATAATCGGGTTCAAAGTCTGCCCGGCTAAAATTAAAAAGAGCCTTCAAATTGTTGAATTTGAAGGCCCTTTAGGTTGATGTACCCGATAGATACCGCAACATAAACCATAATTATAGAAGCTCACAAAAACTACCACCTTTCTATCGCCAGCTTGTGCGTACTTACCACAGCATTCCTTTCATTCAAGATGCGTATATAGTAGAAAGCCTGTGCTGTGATTTTAGGGATCTGTATTAGTTCGGTTTGTCTTTGTCTTGTCAGCTTTACTTTCTGTTGAATTACTTTTCTTCCAAATGGATCTGCCAATTCAATTATATACCTACCGGTGGGCAGATCATTGAATTGAATATTCACTTCATCAAACAACACAGGATTGGGATATACTTTGATATTACCGGTTTTTAGAAGTGGCCTGCCAAATAATATGACCGAAGGGGTGGATTTTTTTATGGGTAACACATTACTGCTTGCCAGATCGGCGATGCCATACAGGTGCTGTATTGCGGGCGAAGGCGATGCCTGCCAGCTTTTATGGTCAACTATAAAAGAGGCTTCTGTGTATATTGAACTGCTTACAAGCAGGTTCCCATTTTCGTTTATGGCAGCTCCGTTGGTCGTAAATGTAGCCGGTAATTTTGCAATTGTTGCAAGATAGGTTGCCAGCCTGGTTTTGATCTCGATCTTATAAACGTGGTTGCTGGCAGTAATGAGATAAAGGTTGCCTGCATCATCGGCAACCATATCGCCGCCAAGGTTGCTACAGGTATTGAGTATTGACATTTCCTTGTTGCGGGGATCATCTTTCAACTCGCCCATGTCGGTAAAAGAAGGCTTGTTATTTGTGGTAAACCGAATCAGGCGATTGTTGTCGGTTGTAATAGTATATCCATACCCATCAGGCGTTATTACCAGCCTGCTAATCGGATTGTTGCTTTTAAATGTATAATTGCCTGCCTTGCTGAAAGACAACTCCGGGTCGGCATATGCCTTCATGGTGGAAAGATCGATATACCTCAGCATGTCATCGTTCATGGCAACATAGAACAGCCGGTTTGTCCTTTGGTCAAAGGCAATGGCTGCAACTCCGGTGTTTACTTTGGGCGCCGCAGCATTATTAGCCATTATTGGAAAGGGCAAAACAGGCCAGACTATGTTATCCTTAAGCTGGTGCGTAGCCATATCGTATTGAAGTTCCCCTCTGTCGTTCATGTTTAACAGCATCTGGCTTAACTTCCCCGTACTCATATTCAGGGTCCGTAAGGCGATCCAATCGTTGCTTCCCTTGTTGACAGATGTGATGGCATAGGTGGTTTGATCTGACTGACCGATAACAGAAACCGGGAAGACAGCAAGCATCAACACATATCTTAACATATTGCGCATAACTTTTTGTTTTAGATTTTACAACAGCGTTGTTCTAATAAGAAATAAGATATGGATTGGGAGGAAGAGCGAGAAATTAAAAGTCGCTGGTTTAAAGAAAGAATAATTGACTTAGCTGATCGTAAGGCTTCGCCAATCATAATCACAGTTACAATGGATCAGGTTCCCAACAAAAGTAAATATTTTTATTTCACGGAAGCAAAATTACAGGGTCAATCTGATTGCTGGTCGAAAAGTGATAATCCAGGTCAATTCTTGTCTAAAATAAATTGTTACAGCATATTACTCCTGAAAGAGCGTTGCCTGTGCCGGATTAATGTATCGCAGTTACATTGACCTTTTCAATGTTTATGGTATATAATGTAATATGCCTGTCTTTCGCCTTATTTTCAAACTCGCTGATTATTTCCAGGATGTCGTAGTCAATGAAATTGCAGTTGCTGCCATCGATAGTCAAAACACTGTGCTCTGAAACTTCATCCAGTACTTTTTTTAGTTTTACCTTGTTTAGGAAAGTTACATTACTATTCAATTTGATCACTTCTGTTTCAATGCCCTGTATAACTGTTCTGGTGATTTTGTATTCTGCTTTGAAGTTATTTTGAATGATAAAATAAACAGACAGTAATAATCCTATGCTTACACCAATTAAAAGGTCGGTTACCAGTATCATTATAATGGTCAGTATAAATGGCAGGAATTGCTTCCAACCCAGGCTAAACATATTTTTATACAGTTTAGGTTGGGTAAGGTTATACCCGGTAATAAGCAGAATGGCAGAAAGGGAAGCATAAGGGATCAGGTTTAATACAAAAGGGAGCAATACAACTGCCAGCAATAGCAATACTCCATGGGTAATGGCAGACATTTTTGTCCTTGCGCCCGCATCTACATTGGCCGCGCCGCGAACAACTACTGCGGTTAAAGGAATTGCACCCACAAGGCCACAGGTCATATTGCCAATGCCCTGGGCGATCAATTCTCTGTTCACTGGGGTGATTCGATTATGTTTGTCCAGTTTATCAATAGCTTCGATACATAAAAGGGTCTCCATTGTAGCCAGCAACCCGATCACCATGCCAGCTTTCCAGATTTGCAGATTAGAGAAAAGCCGGTTAAATTCAGGAAAGGTAAGGTTTGAAAATTTACCCGGAGGAATGTTGACCAACTGGGGCTTTTCCAATGCTAAAAACCCAGCTGTATTTGTAAAGAAAAGAGAAAACAGTATGCCCAGGCAAACTATCAATAACGGTGCAGGTATGAAGTGAACTTTTTTTGCAAAAGATCGTCGCATCAATACCCGTAATAGCAGTGAAAATGCGGCAATAATCAATGAGGCATTACTCATATGGTGACTGAACTCCGTAATATTTCCGGAAGAGAACAGGTTCAAGAAATCGCTTGTCCAAAAGTCGGGTCTGTCATATCCCAGGGCTAATGGAATTTGTTTTGCAATGAGCATTATACCAATTGCTGCCAACATTCCTTTTATTACAGACGATGGAAAATAATTAGCTATTGAGCCTAATTTTAATAACCCCAGTAATACCTGGAATGCGCCTGCAATAATAACTGCCAACAGGAAAATCTGGTAGTTACCCAACGAGAGCAGGTAGGCAGCCACTATGGTTGTTAGTCCCGCTGCGGGGCCAGATACCGCCAGTGGCGATTTACTGATAGCCGCAACGATAATTCCTCCAATCATTCCAGATAAAAGCCCTGCATACATGGGAGCCCCGGATGCCAGGGCGATGCCCAGGCAAAGCGGCAGCGCTACCAGGAAAACGGAAAGACCTGCTGCGAAATCATGCCGCAGCCACATGATCCTGTAATATTTTAATGTTCGTTTCACCTGCTTTTGTATAAGGAATCGTCAGGCATTTTCAATTTTGGTTTTTATGGTACCTTAATGAACCGTCGTGATAATAATATAATAATGCAAATAACACCAACAGATAATGCCGTTCGATAGTCAATGAAATTAAATGGGAAAGCTATCAGTATACTGATAAAAACATCCAGGATAATCCCGGTTATTTTTTCATTATTAAGGTTGTTTGAGTTGTTCATTTCTTTTAATCTTCTTCGAAAATTAAATGAGCCTGGAGGGCTGTTTCATTTATTTAGGGGCTTATTGCATTCTCACAACAGCCCTTCCAGACATCATGGGTAGGGATGATAAACGAGCCTTGCAGACCTGTTTTTCAAACAGGGTAGGAAATATTCAGCGATCTATATACCGCTTAGTAAAGAGTCAAATTTTTATCCAAAATTTTAATAAGTTATTGAAATGTGCCTCTGCCAACTGATAGCAGGGTGGTATTTCATCACCCCAGCTGCAGTAAGTGGCCACCTTGGTGCCTATGCGCATTTTTTCTAACTGATTATACAGATAAATGCTGTAATAGTTATATAATTCATTCGAATACACGATCTCGTTGTCTATCTTATCGGTTCCGTCGAGGTTTTCAAAAAAAGCATTGTAGAAATAAAAATGGTCATACTCGTTCAGGTTTAGCTGGGTAAAATTCCGGTGAATAAAATGCACGTTTTGAAATCCGAGTTTTTTTCGGGCAGCTTCTGCATGTATTATCAGGTTTTTTCTTTGCTCAACACCAAAAAATGAAACCGATGGTTTATAATAGGCGCCGGCTAAACAGAATTTTCCAACTCCGCTGCCGATGTCTAGTATTTTCACTGCATCGTTGACAGCGAGATAAGAAACGACCTTTTGGGCTATGTATAGCGGTGACCAATGCATACGGGCCTGTGCGCTGACCGGCTCAGGATAAAGTTGATGAAATTGGGCATCAGTAGTAAACCAGTCTTTCAAATGAAGCGGCATTTTATTAGTAAGCTTCATAATGCGGAGTAGTTGTATTTTGTCTGTTTTAGTTCTTTCTCTTTAATCAATATTTAGTTTGCCGTAATTGGTATTCTTCAGGAGATAACAGGCCTGCTTTATCATTCAGGTTACTGGGCGCAACTAATGCGATCCAGCCGTTATTCTCAGGTTGTAGAAGCAATACATTTCTTTCTTCTGTAAGCAACAGGTCGTTAAAGCTGATAATTTTTCCTTCTACCGGCATATGAACCTTGATCAGGTAATCATCGAATTGAATACTGCAGATCACCTCACCTGGATTCAGCATGTTTGAAAGTTCATTGAGATTGATGTTATGGATTTCCCTAATGCCAGATAGTTTAAAGCTGCAAACACCAACGTATGCAACAGAACCCTGAAAATCTATCCATTCATGGTCATGGGTATAATATAAGTTTCTCTTTATTATATTGGGCGTTTCCATAATTTAATAACTCTTGCTATTGAATTTTCATATCATATTCAGGGTGCTCAGCTTTTTCAGCCTGCCAGTTTGCATTGTAACGGACAAAAAATGATAACCATATTGCCCTGGACAATCGCATTAAGTAGGGCTGAAGAACAACTAATAGCGTTATGTTTAATCCAAGCCACCAAAAAAATCTGTTATCATTCACTGACATACCTATCAGAACCCACCAGGCAACAAATGTAGTAACCGACAATGCCACTGTTAATGCGTAACTAACATACCCGGTACCATAATAAAAACCCACTTCAATTTCCATACGTTGATCACAAACCGGGCATCTATCATACATTTTCATAAAATGTTTCAACCTGTATGCATTTTTCGTTTGAAACATATCTCCCGATCTGCAGCGCGCACATTTGTTATGAAGGAGGCTCCATATATAGCCAGGCTTTGGGTCCTTTTTTACAGCACACATATTTTTTTGCCGTTTTACCGTTCCAGGGATGAATATTTGATTACAATACCTTAATCCAGAATTTCAATAAAGTATCAACTTTTGAATCTACCACATGATAATCAGGAGGGATCTTATTATTCAGGCAATGAAAAGTTGCAACTCTCGTTCCTGCTGGCATTCCATCGAGTTTTTTATATAACTGCTTGTGATAATAATTGAATAACCAGGTTGAGTGAGTTATGTTTTCATCGATCTTATCATTAGTCATCAGGTTTTCATAAAACGAATTAAAAAAATAAAAATGGTCGTATTGACTGAAATCAAGGTCAGTAATATTAGAATGAATGAAATGAACATTTTGTAGTCCTAATGTAGTACTGGCCTTTTTTGCATGATCTATGAGGTCTTTACGTTGTTCAACCCCATAAAATGTTGCATAGGGTTTATAATAGGCTCCGGCCACACAAAATTTTCCTACACCGCTGCCAATGTCCAATACCTTAACCCCTGGATGAGTTACAAGAAACGGCGCCACCATCTGGGTAATTTGTAAAGGGGTCCAATGTCTGTGGGCCAATGCCTGAATAGATTTAGGGTATAATTTATTTAATTGATCATCTGTACTAAACCAGTGATTTATCGTTTTTGGGTAAGTTGGTGCGGAGTGCATAGATTTACAAAATTACCCTGTTGACCAACAGATTGCGGTAAACCTTATCACTACAAAAAGTGATTTTTATCAATTTTATTTAGAGCATACTTGAGTGGAATGGGGCAGGTGCTATGTAGCAGGTGAAGCTTGCGGAGGTAAATTTGATCATCTTTTGTAACCCGGTTTACTAATAATTGGCAATTTTAATGAGCTGGTTAACATCGTGCACAATGATCTTGCGGCCCTTTGTTTCTATTATTCCTGCCGCTTTAAATTCGGTAAGAATACGTACGGCATTTTCGCGGGCGGTACCTGCAATGCTTGCCAGGTCATCGCGGCTAATATTAATTTCTACCGGCATGCCTGGTTGAAAATTGACTTTGTATTTTTCTCTCAATACAATCAATTGTAAAGCCAGTCTTTCCCTTGCCGATTTTTGGGCAAATACGGAAAGACTATTGGTTAAAACGGCAAATTCATGGCTTAAAGTTTTTAGTAAGCGTTTACTTAATACGGCAGACTGCTGTAACGTGTTCAAAAAATCCTCTTTGGGAATAAAGGCAATTCTGCTTTTTTCCAATGCGGAGGCTGAATCAGGATAGCGATCTTCAGCAAGAATGGCATGGTAGCCTATTAATTCTCCCTGGTTGGCTACATAAATAATATGTTCTCTTCCTTCATTGTCTACTTTGTATTTTTTTACTTTCCCCTCAACAAGGTAAAAAATACCGGCAGGGTAGGCGGCTTCCCGGAAAATAATTTCTCCTTTTGAATAGAATTGCTCCGTTTTATTTGCAGTCAACAATGCAAAATCTTCCGGAGGCAAATCCATTAATATGGATTCACTTTTGAAGTCCCACTTGTCAATTGGAAAAATGCCGCGTATGCTCATGTATGGCGGCAAATTTACCTTTTTGTTGCGGTTTTCGTAGAAGTTTACGCAATCAATAGTCCAATCAGACATATTTGACAACACCTGGCCAGGCAGGTATTATTGGTTTCCTATACCGTTGTTCCAGGACAGATCGTCATGCGCATCCCGACCTGTAGTCGGGAGGGTCGCTGGTTCGAGTCCGTCCGGACCGCGGAAAAATTCGAAAGCCTTCAAGTCGTTGGATTTGAAGGCTTCTATGTTAGAATAAATAATGAACAATCACCACCATTCTTGCATCCATGCAACCGATACCTGCTTTGCTTTCTCATAATCATCTACCACTACTATCAATTGATTGGCATGATCGCTATACTGCGTAAGGATGTTAACCCCAGCATTTGCCAATCTTCTGCAAAATAGGCCCAACTGTCCCGGTACATCCTGCCTGAGCTTCTGGATGACCACATCATTAATGTTCACTACCCGAATATGCACCTGTTCCAGTACTTCTTTCGCCCGTTCAGCCTCTTCTACCAAAAAATGCCCAATGCAGGTATCTCCAGGAATCTGGGATCGATAAACGTCAGTGAGATGAATATGCGTGTCAATAAAACCAGGTGTAACGAGTTTACCCCTGTGTAGGGCAGGGCGGGAGCTACCCTCATAGCAACATTACAACATCTTCAACAAATGCTTCCGTTGTCTGCTTACAGGTACATCCATGCCATTTTGCATACGCAGATAACCTCCGTCTTCCCGTTTGTAACTCTCAAGTTTATAGCTGTTCACTAACCACGACTGATGTACCCTGATAAACCCGTAAGGCTGCAGCAGTGTTTCGTATTCTGCAATAGGTTTGGAAACAACGAGCCCCTGCTTACTGTCACCAATGTAAAAAGTGGTATAGCTGTTTTCTGCTTCGCAGCATACGATATCGTTAATGAGTACATATTTTATTTCAGACTGGTCGGCAAGGGCTATGCGTTTCTGCTGACTATTCGGTATCATATGCGATTGTAACAGCAACTGCATTTGTTCCTGTTGGATCTGTTTGCGTGTTGTCACTTTGTGAACAGCAGCAATAAGCTCCTGCGGATCCACCGGTTTCAGCAGGTAATCAGTTGCCGAAAACTTAATAGCCTTTATGCCATACTCATCATATGCCGTAACAAAAACCAAATGAAAGTTCGGTTCTTTCAACTGCTTCAAAAGATCAAAACCTGTTTCTCCCTGCATTCGGATGTCAAGAAACAAAATATCCACTTCCTCTTTACCTAAAAATGCAGCTGCATCAGTTGTATTAGTGGCCCTGCCTTTTATATGCAGTGAAGGACAATAAAGTTCTATCAGCTTAATGAGACTTTCAATAGCCGCCGGTTCGTCGTCGGTAATAAAACAGGTTAGGGATTTCATGCAAGCCAGTTTTCAAATGAAAAAATAGTTGTAGTTCCTTCGCCGGGTATTGATCGTATATTCATGTCAATACGCATATTCTGCATTTTCTCGTTGATCAGTTCAATTCTTTTTCTCACCAGTCCAAGCCCATGGCCTTCTTTTCGTTCGTTTACATTCCAGCCTTCGCCATTATCGGTAATAGAAATAATAAGGTTGTACTTAACAGAAGATACATTGATGTGTAAAGCAGGATCTTCATTTTTCCCAAATGCATGACGCACACTGTTTTCCAGAACCGGTTGTAGC
Organism: Niastella caeni; assembly: GCF_004834005.1. Taxonomy (GTDB): domain Bacteria; phylum Bacteroidota; class Bacteroidia; order Chitinophagales; family Chitinophagaceae; genus Niastella; species Niastella caeni. The sequence goes on along the minus strand of NZ_STFF01000017.1, from coordinate 40,754 downwards.
AGTAGCGGCGGAAAATCGATCTGCGAAGCATTTATCGTTTTATCAATAACAAGATCAAATGAAAAGTTTTTGCGCCTTTGTTCCAGTTGCAGGTAATCTGTTTCAAGATGCAGCTCTTCCTGTAAGGAAATGAATTCTCTTTTACCATAGTCCATGCTGTTACGCATAAACCGGGCTATATCGCCAATATAATTATTCGCTTCGTTGCTGTTATTGCTGTTAATGGTACCCTGTATGGCATTAAGTGAATTAAAAAGGAAATGCGGGTTCAACTGACCGCTTAATAAAGACAAACGTGTTTCAATGTCTTTGTTTTTCCGGCTAAGTGCTGCAAACTGTTTTTTATGTCGGTTCCGTTTTAGTAAATACCATCCGCCAAAAACAAGTAAAGCGAGCATAAAGCCCGCTGTTACTTTGAAAAAAGAAGTTTTTGTAATGTTGGAGACGCCCTGTATTTCTATTTTATGAATCGTTCCCGGTTGGTCTTTATACCGCAGGTAAAGCGTTTGTGTTTTCCCCGGTAGTATATCAGTGTCGTCAAGTAGCAGAAAAGGCCCTTCCGAAAGGGGTTGCTGCGGGCGCTGAATGGATTGCCAGTTACTGGTTCCTGTGAATGAGTATTCGATCCCTTCCCCGGTTTCAAGCGGTTTAAACATCAGCATGCCTATGCTTCCTTTGTTCAGTTTAAACTGAACGGCTGAATCACCACGCACAAGACCTGCCTTATCGAATTGTACATCAAGGAAATCACGGATCACTTTTTTTACATTCGATGAAGTGATCTCCGTTTGCAAATAGAAAAAATGTACAGGCCGGTCCAGTTGTCGTTTAATGAAGAACCTGCGCAGAATTTCCTTTGATACTTTTTTGCGAAGTGTTATTTCTACAATATCGTTATAACCGAAATGGAGCTCGCCGGTTTGGTGAGTGCTTTTCCATTTCCCGATAATATAATCTTTTTTTTCCCCGTTGTAACGGATCCGATTGATCCTGTAGTCTTCAACAGGTTTTAAGTTACTTAGTACCTGCCAGCCAGCGATTTGTTTCTTATTTTTTTCGATATTTATTTCAATTTCGTTGTAGTCGTAATTTTTATCCGCTTTGAAGAATGCTTGTATCCGTTTTGCACTTTCTTCCTCTTCTGTAAGAAAAACCACATTCACAATACTGTCTGTAATGAAGAAGGCGTTCTGCTCGAATGGCTGATCGGGGATCGATCTTTTGAACGCATAATACTCGCTGGATAACCTGAGGGGATTGGCTGTGGCTCCGATAAATGCATAAGGAAGCACGTTGGAATGAGCAAGGTAATATTTTATAACACAAGTATCGCAGGGATTGCCGTTAATAAGCTTTTGCACGGTTTTAGGCTGTGCAAACAACAACATGGGGAGTAATGCCAGGAAAAGAAGGATCGCTTTTTGTTTCATTGTATAATTTTCATGCAAGATGCTTACAACAGCAGCGCTAAAAATACAAAAACTGAATCTGGTATGTTTTTAACTGAATTTGGCAGCAGGGTAGGCGGCTTATGTATGGTGTCAAATTTACCTTTTTGTTGCGTTTTTAGTAGAAATTTACTGCCAATGGCGAAGGTCCTTCCTGAATACCCGCATTTTTGAGCAGGGAATATGATATTTTTGCGGCTTAAACGACATAAATCACTTGAGAGAACATAGTCAGGGGAAGATTTCCTATTTTTTGGACAAGACGATAAATGATATTGAATTACCGGAACGTTTTACTTTCCCTTTTTATTATGAGCCGCACCCTTTAACAAAAATTGCAGCTACTGAACTGCAGCATTACCTCGAAACTCAAACACACCTTGAGCATAATTTTGGACTGAGTACTGATAGGGAGGGCATTGCTATCGGCAAAATGTTTGGCGTTTTGGTTGTGCAGGATCCAGCAGGGAAACTGGGCTATCTGTCAGCTTTCTCGGGTAAATTGGCAGGCTCAAACGATCATCCCAGATTTGTTCCACCGGTCTTCGATATGCTGGTTGAAAACAGCTTTTTTCTCAAAGAGATAGAGATCATTAATGCTATTAATGACCGCATAAAGGAAATTGAGTCGAACAATAACTACCTGCATCTAAAACTTGACCTGGAAGTGCTTTCAGCCCAATCGTTGCAGGAAATATCAGCTTTCAGGGAACAATTAAAAAGCAATAGAGAAAGCCGGAAAGAGATCCGTGAAATGAAAAAGCAGCGCCTGAGTTCCCGGGATTATGAGGCGGTTGAAGCCGACCTTATAAAGCTGAGTTTGCATGACAAACATCAGCTTAATGTTCTCACAAACAAATGGGAAAAGATCCTTGAAAAGATACGAACAGCATTGGCTCAATTTGAAAGTGATCTTGAAAATTTAAAAAATGAGCGTAAGGAAAAATCGGCAGCCTTGCAGCAACAGCTTTTTGAACAATATGTATTTTTAAATAAGGATGGGAAAAGTAAAAGTTTACAGGAGATCTTCAGCCTGACTGCTTTTGGAAAACCACCTGGAGGTGCAGGTGAATGTGCAACACCCAAGCTTTTGCAATTTGCATTTGTGAACGGCTACAAACCAATTGCTATGGCCGAGTTTTGGTGGGGGGCTACTCCAAAATCTGAGATCAGAAAACATAAACAATATTATCCGGCCTGTACTGGTAAGTGCAAACCTATTCTGGCGCATATGCTGGAAGGTATGCTGGTTGACGAAAACCCGTTTTTACGTATCCCGGAAGGCAGTCGCGAGCTTAAAATTGTGTATGAAGATGAAAGTCTTGTTGTAGTTAATAAGCCTGCCGGATTACTTTCCGTTCCTGGAAAAGAGATCCGGGAGTCTGTTTACACCAGGCTGAAAGATGTATTAGACACTGAACCGCTTATTGTTCACCGGCTCGATATGGATACTTCCGGCCTTTTGGTAGTTGCCAAAACGGAGCAGGCGCACAAGCATATTCAAAGACAGTTTATGCAGGGTACGGTAAGAAAACGCTATAGGGCATTACTTTCTAAAGAAATTGATGAGTCAGAAGGAGAGATCAGCCTTCCGCTGATTGCCGATGTGTACAACCGGCCAAGACAACTGGTATGTTTTGAAACCGGGAAAAAAAGCATTACAAGGTGGAAAGTGATAAAAAAATACAACGCAATGACCAAGGTAGATTTTTGGCCGCTTACCGGAAGAACCCATCAGTTACGTATGCACTCAGCCCATGAACTGGGGCTAAATGCGCCAATTGTTGGTGACGATCTTTATGGTACAGTAGCTAAAAGAATGTACCTCCACGCCGCTCATCTCGAATTTACGCATCCCAAAACCAAAGAGAAGATCAGCTTTGAGGCAGAAGAAGGTTTTTAATAGAGCTTATCCTAAAATAAGAAACAGCATTGGGTACTTAATGGCGGTGCTTCCAGCATTTAACCGCCTTTTCATAAATTGTGGTTTGTTACGACGAAATAAAAAAGTCTTGCCGGTTTTAACCGGCAAGACTTTTTTATCTGTGAACGAAATATGCTTATTTGATTATTGTTGCTGATAGGCGCCCATGTCAACTGCTCCATTAACTACGCGTGGCTTACCATCCAGATCCTTTTCTGAGGCATCAGTGATCCATGATAAATTACCTGAACGCAAACAGGGACTTCCAGTTTTCACATGCAGGTCAGGAGTGGCTCCCACACTTACGAAAAGCGGGTCCTTGAAGAAAGAATGCGCATCCTGCCCGGTACCGGCTTTATAGGCTGAGAAAGAATCATAACCTGTATTACGCCAGTTGATCCAGATGTCGTTAGCGTTTCCACTCGGTGTAAACCAGTCATTGTAGTCAAAGCTATTTCCCGATTGCGGCGAAATATTCTCCAGTGAGAACAGGGTATTCTGACTATTGGTATAAAAAACATTATTCCCGATGGTACAATTGGAGGCTTTTGTAATATATATTTCGCCGGAACCATCATTGTCGGTATTGTTTTTAAAAAAACTGTTATTCCTGAAAATACTATTGATCACCTGCCCGGTAGTACCGTCATCATATCCGCCAATAGCAATTCCCGTGATCTGGTTCAGGTAGATCAGGTTATTGGTAACGATGATATTACTGGTGGTGCCATTCTCTTCATGGCCTACTTCTATTCCATAACCGTTTTGATAGGTTATGTTCCGGTCAATTTTAATATCCTTTCCTCCATCCACATAAATACCGCCGCTGGTAGCATAGCTGGCCTTGTTATTGAAGCAGCTATTTCCCCTGATCAAACCATTGCGGGCCTGGTCTACCTGCGAATTGGTACTTACGCCATAATGCCCTAACGCTGCAATGCCAATATTCGCATTGTCGTGTACTTTGTTATTGGTAATAGTAAATCCGTCGATGTTGCCATCTAAAGATAAGGCTTCGCTGAAGCCGGTGATATTATTGGCAAATTCACAACTATCAATAACCAGGTTCGTAATGGCATTTGCCTGAGCGGTCCCATATCCGAATGCAATGAAAGGTTGTGCATTTTGATTGGCATTCGGTATGGTAGATGCATTACTGGTCCAGTTAATTTTTTTGACCACCACATTTCGGAAGGTTAGATCACTTGCCCCTCCGGTTTTACTTGCCGATACCAGAATACCCATTGCGTTGTTCTTTGTAATATTTTGAACAGTGAGGTTGCTGAATGTGAGAAACTTCTTGTCGGTAATGGTAAGAATGGTAGTGCCGGTTATTTTTGATCCGTCAATGATCACCTGTTCATTATTGTAATTCGTAAATGTAACAGGGTTTCCCGCAGTACCGTTAACCCGTACGGTCAGTTGCTCATAGTAAACGCCGCCCCGGATCTTTACCGTGCTTCCGGCCACGGCAGCATCAAAAGATTTTTGAATTGTTTTCCAGGCTGTGGCAGGGGTCCGACCGTCATTCTGGTTGTTGCCCTGCGCTCCATCAACATAATACACCTGGGCTGCGGCCTTACCGGCAGGATTATTCTCCGTATTTTCTGTATCCTCAGGATTTACAGCACGCTCTTTTTTACAGGAAAAGCAAAAAAACAGAACAGATAGCAAAAAAATGTTACGCATTAACATAAGGTTTGATTATTAGAGGGAAGTACAAGAAAAAATAGTGCCGTTTTCCCCGTAACATTAATTTGTAAGTAAAGCTGTTGTAACGTTATTGCTTATATGCAAACTGGTTTGCATATAAGACAGGCATAGTGCAACATCCAACTTGCTTTTTTGCTAATCTTTTTTGAATAACTGAACCATTTGGGTGAGTTCAACTATATTCGAAACACCCAGCTTCTCCATAATATTAGCTTTGTGGGTGCTAACCGTTGAAATATGCAGAAATAGCATTTCGGCAATTTCTGAAACATTCTTTCCCTGCACCAGGTGATTCATGATCTCAAGCTCCCTGATACTAAGGCTATCAAATGGAGTGCCTGCCTGGATGTCTTTATCCTTCAGGGTTAGTATATTGTTCAGGTCATTCCCAAGATATTTTCGATTGTTCATGATGGCCACAATGCCAAGCCTTACCTCCGAAGGTTCAGCTTCCTTATTGATAAATCCTTTCACGCCCATGGCCAGGTATTTTTTTGCATAAATGGCCGCATTGCTCATCGAGAAGATCATCACTTTCTGATCGGGTTTAAGGGTAAAGATGTTTTTCAGAAGGCGAGGGGAGTCCATTCCAGGCATCGTTATATCCAGAATAATCAGGTCGTATCCTTTGCTCTGTATTTTTTTCCATACACAATCGCCATTACTGCATTCATCTATTTCCGCATTAGAGTACTCCTCTTTTATAATAAGGCCAAGTCCGGTCCTTACAATATGATGATCATCCGCCAGTAAAAATTTATTCATATGCTACCCCTTATTTTCAAAAGTTATGGTAATTATATTACCCTTGTCATTGCCCGGCACAATGTCAAGTGAGCCATGTAACCTGTCCAGGATCTCAATAATGATCTTGTAACCCCACCCACCGTGCAGGGAAGGATTAAAACTTTTATTAAGAATACGTGCTACCAGTTCTTTATTCATGGTATCACCTTCATCGGTCAAAATAATGCGGGTGGTGGTTGCATCCTGGATCCCTTCAATCGTTATGGTGCCTTCGGATGTATATTTATTGGCATTGTCAACCAGGTTTCTCAGCACCAGGCTTAACAGGCTGGCATCTGTATGCAGTGTAACAGGTGACGGCACCAGGTTGCTGAAGGTATTTTTTTGAAGCTGGGCGCCCATTTCATAAAGGGAGATAATTTCAGCCACAAGGTCCCGCAACACTATTTTTTCCCGTTTAATAACAAAGCCTTCTTTTTGCATATTGGTAAACACAAAGAAGTCCTGGGTAAAATCGTATATTTCGTTGGTGGCGTTCTCGAATTGAAACAGGATCTGCGACAGTTCCTTATCTGCTGAAGCTTTATGGTTATTATACATTCGCCTGGCCAACATGTGCAGGAACCGGAGCGGCGACCGCAGATCGTGCAGGATAGCTGAGATCATTAACTCTTTTACCCGGTTACTCTCTGATAATTGTACTGTTCTTTCATCTACCTTTTGCTGCAGCAATTGCGCTCGTTTTACCTGGTAGTTATACCGCAACCTGAAAAATAATAGAAATGTTCCTATTGCCAGCCCGCCCAACAGACATTTGAACCATACCTGTTCATACCAGTAAGGAAGTATGGTTAACTGGAAATTATTATAGGTGTAGTGCGCATGGGGGGTCTGACTTCTCACAGTAAGCGTGTACTTACCGCTGTTCAGGTTTGTTATTATGAGTTTACCGTCAGCGTTTACCGGGTACCATTTATCATTCAATTCTTTTATAGCATATTCAAGATGCAGATTGACTTTGTTACCAAAATATGGAGCGGAAATTTCAAAGATCAAAGAGCCGGCATCCTGTGTTGCTACCAGTTTGTCTTTTACTACTATTCTTTTATCATCTGCCGTTACCTGCTCTATAATGATATTCTTATCGGGCAGATCGATACTAACGCTGTCTGGATTGAACCGTACAAGGCCATCAATGGAGGGAAACGAAAACCAGCCATCCCTGGTTTCAATGCCGCAGGGCGTGCATGAATTAAATTCATTGGAACTAAATCCATATGCTTTATCAACATAATAATAATAAACCTGGGTCTGAATGCCTGCCGCATAATCATCCAGCTCTTTTTTAGCCACCCTGAACAATCCTTTGTTGGTGGGGATCCAGAAGTAGCCATGCCTGTCTTCCATAAAACAATGTGCAGTGACAAGGGCATTCCTGCTATCCATAGGCATTTTGATGAATTGATTTTGGTAGAATTTGTACATGCCCTGTCCGTAAGTGCCGATCCAAATGCTGCTATCGGTTGCCACATGAATGACAGAGACTGATTTTTTTTCCATGCCAGGCATCGGGCGCAACAAATTTTTCTTCAGATCATAGGTAAATAAGCCTGCCCACGTGCCTATCCATAATATATTAGGCGTAATTGCCCTGAGGGCAGAGATCTCTTCGTCCTTTGCCAGGCCAAGATCATTCACTAAAATCGTATCTGCTGTTCCGGTGCGCCTGAAGACCTGGTGCTTGTTGCTATAGATGAGCTCTTTATTTTCCGTTTCAATAATGCCGGTAAGAAAATAGCCCAGGTGTTTCACATCTGTAAAAGCACGCAGCTGGCCATCGGTCTTTTTAAGTAATTTGGATTCAGAGTACCAGATGGCGCCATCGGATGCCTGGAACAGAACATGCTTGTCGAAATTTCGGGTAGCGGGAAAGGGAACATGATCTTTGCTGGAATAATTTAGAATGCCTGTACAGGTAAGTATGCGTTGCCCCGGTAATTCAATTTGTGAAGTCTGGCTATTGGCTGCGAAGCCGGGTTTATTAAATAAAAGCCTTTCAAATTCATGCAGCTTCAGCACATACAACCCGCTTGTCATGGACCCTACATAAAGGATCTTGTGATCTTCCTCATAGATCATACATTTGATGTCTTCAACAGGTATATTGGCTGCCAGCAATTTATAGTCCAACACGTTGTTGACCATCCTAAGTTGCAGGATGGTATCTTTACAAATCATCAGGGTATGTGTACCATCCCGTTTGATTTTTAAACTGGTTTGCACCGGGTCTTGGGCTGCTTTGGCTTCAGCAATTAACAGTTGCAGCAGGGGAGCGGTACAACTAATATTTTTTTGCAGGGTCCCATTCCTGAATGCCAGCAGGCGATACTGATCATCTATATAAAAATAAAGATCGTTTACCATGAACTGAAGGGCCGGCTTACGGCCGGTAATTTCAGGCAATACCGTTAAGCTGCGCGTATTTTCATCGAGGAAGTAAGTATGGCCGGCATAAGGGAAATATGCCTGCCGTTCATTCACGGTAACCAGCGCATGGCTGGTTGCCAGTTTTTGGAGCAATTGTTTATGCACCCCTTCCTTACTATTATATGTTTTGTAAATACCAGGGTAAGAAAAAAGGTGGCTGTTGGGAGCGATCAACGCGTGATGCGGAGAGGCGGAAATGACGCTATCAGTCACAATCTGGTAGTCATCGGTTATAGTGAGGATACGACTGCTGTCAGCCGTTGGTTTAATAAAGATCCTGTTGGTTCCCGGCGCTTGTTGTGACAGTAAAAATTCATTCCAAAATAAAGCCGGACTATTCTGTGTATTGTATTCCCTGAAATTTTTGCCATCAAATCGAACGATGCCCATTTGGGTGGTCAGCCACAGGAACCCGTTTTTATCAAAGGCCATACCTGTGATACTGTTCTGCGGAAGGGCATTATCGCTGTTGTAATGGGTTATACTATACCCGTTCGTGAGCGCTTGCTCCTTTGACGGCAGCCATCCCAAAAGCCAACATACAATTAATAATAGTGCCCTTAACCGGCGGCTAATCATGGTGTTATCAGGTCAATTAATGTGCTAACTACACTTCAATATATAATTAATTTATTTATAAAAAGGGCCCCTGACCATATTTTTCAAAAAAATAGATGATATTTTGGTAACTCGCTATTTTCAAAAATTGCTGATTTTGGAATTTCGGGATTTTTAGATTTATAAAAATGCCAAACATAATGAAATCCCGAAATCTCAAATCTCAAAATCAGAAATAAGCGGCTTCAAATAAAAACGGGACTAACCTTTTGGTCAATCCCGTTTTCCAACTTACTACTCACCATTTACTGTTTAATGATCTTCGTCATATTCACTTCCTTTCCTCCGTTCTTAATTCTCATCATATAAACACCTGCAGGCAATGCAGAAATATCAAGTTGCGAGTTACCCGTGCTCACCTGGCGATGCAATACCACGCGGCCATTCACATCGAACATGCTCACCACTGAATTTCCTGTGTAACCTGTAAGGTTAACGTTCACTACATTTTTTACAGGGTTCGGGAATACATCCACTTTCTGTACATCGGTAGTAAGACCTTCGGTTCCGCCGCGGCTGGCTGTACCTAATTGTACCCGTAATGTATAACAAGAAGTAGCACTATTGGCCCCGTTGTAACCATATACCTGTGCATAATAGGTACCCGCAGTGTAGGTTCTGCTAATAGTTTCATTGCTGGTGCCGCCTGCCTGTGAAATAGCGAGCTGTGTACCTGCGCTGTTCAGCACCCTCAGGTCATAATCAAAAGGCACCGTTGTTAATGTAACAGTGGCAGTACCACCGGTAGTGATCACAAATCTATAATTATCAATATCACCACTTGGGCTGATGAGACCAGTGATATTGGTATTAAATGGAATGGTTGCTGCTCCGGTAATTGTTCCATTGGTTGATGTATCCTTTGGACTTGCGCAACCTGTTGCGGTGGTAGTGAACTGTGCAGTAGCATATACACTGCTGCCTGCTGAACAGTTTGCTCTTACCCGCCAATCATATAATGTGCCTGATGTTAATCCGCTTAATGTAACAGACGTGGCTGTGGTGGCGGTTGCAGCACTGATCCATGTAGAAGAGGAATTAGCTTTATAATCCACCGAATAACTCGAAGCGCCGCTTACGGCTGCATAGCTAACAGTAGCGCCGGTAGTTGTTATAGCTGAACTGGTTAAACCAGTGGGCGTACCACAGGTTGATGTAGTGGTAAACTGTGCTGCTGTATACGCACTGCTGCCGCTGGCGCAATTGGTTCTTACCCTGTAATCATAAGTAGTTGCCTGTGTAAGACCTGTTAAGCCAACAGAAGTAGCTGTTGTTGCGGTTGCCGCATTGGTCCATGTAGAAGATGAGGTAAGCTTATAATCCACATCATACGATACACCGCCGCTCACTGCTGTCCATCCTACGGTAGCAGATGTAGTGGTAATAGCAGAAGCTGTTAACCCTGCGGGTGAAGCACAGCCTGAACCGGATGTAATGGTGAAGTTGGTATTGGAAATATCAAAGAAAATATTTCCTACGGCTTCTATTTTTACTCTGGCTGTTGTGGTGGGTGTATTAGGAATAGTTACCACCTCGCTACCGTCGTTAGCCGTACTGGCCACTAAGGTGTTGAATGTAGTGCCGCCATCTGTAGAGATGGATATTTTTACATTGGCGCAACTTACAGGCGCTGCTGTTGTGCTGGCTACATTCCAGGTTATGGTTTGTGATGAATTGCCCGCCCATGATACAGCCGTATTAGGAGCCGTCACCGTAAATGGCCCTGATGTATTGGTAACGGTCACTGTCATGTCGGCAAAATTGGTTTGCCCGATGGTTACCGGTGCTGTAGAACTATAAGGCGCGTTATCCCTTACTGTTAACCGGAAGTTCAACGTTCTTGAAACAGAGCTCAATGCTTCGGTATTGGCGCCCGCATCACCACCTGTTAATGGACCGCTCACCAGGCCGCCTGCAAGAATAGTCGACATTTTGGGGAAATATCTTGTTGGCGACGTGCTGGGGGCAAATGTGATCCAATTGGGGCCGGAAGCTTTGGTAGCGCTGGCCACACTGTTACTTCCTGTTTGTGATGAGGAAGCATTATTATTTTGCTCCCAGCTATAAGTGAGCACGTCACCCGCATTGGCATCAGTAGCTGAACCGGTCAGTGCAAACGGGGTGCTGATAGGAATAGTGTAATTACTGCCGGCATTTACAACCGGGGTGGCGTTATTGCCCGATATAATGGTAGTTACCGGGCAGGTCTTGGTTGCCAAATTAGCCTGGATCTGTGCAATGGAAGCGGCATGAAAATACTCAATAGAATGTGGCGCAAGGTCCTGGCCGGTTATACCGGCATAACCCATAATCGTAATGCCGGAACCAGGTTCAACATTAACCCCTGTGCCTTCATTGCCATGGGAGAACGTATGGTTGGCGCCCAACTGGTGCCCTACTTCATGCACTACGTAATCGATATCGAAATTATCTCCCTGCGGAATGCCATCGGCAGGAGAAGTATAGCCGCTTCCTTTTGAATTGTTGACACAAACGCAACCGATACAACCCGCGTTACCGCCACCGCCGGTTGCCCCGAACAGGTGGCCAATATCATAATTCGCTGCGCCGATCACAGAGGTCAATGTATTTTGTAACTCGCTGTTCCATGCGCCGCCTGCGCCTGAGCTGGCCGGGGAGTAGGGATCTGTTGAGGGATTATAATAGAACACGCTGGTACTTGCCGCCACCAGGTTCAGATGGAGCGCCAGGTCCTTTTCATAAACACCATTGCAACGGGTAAGCGTTGCATTGACTGCCGCCAGCACCAGGGCAACCTGTGAAGCGCTTGTGGCCCCAAAATAATTGGAGTATTCGGCCGTAACTGATTGAGCCAGTCGCATTGTTTTGGCATCACCGGTTGACCTGGCCGTAACGTTATTTACCTGGTTACCTATACTCGTTGCCAATTGCTGCTCTGGCGTAGAGCACTTCCATGGTAAAGACCTCGGTTGTTTTTTGAATACAGCGTAAATAGTGTGGTCGGCAGAATAAGGTTCAATGAATTCAGTTTCCTTTCCCGTACGGAAGACCATTGTTTGGATCCCCTGTGGTGAAATACTCAACTTTACGGTGGCATGTTTGTCGGTAATGCCTTTTCCCGAAAATGCTCTTATTTCAGGAAACTGCGCCTGCAATGCCGGCTCGAAATTGGAAGCTTCAACAATTTCGAACTGCTCAATTTGTCCGTCTGCATTAGGCAATGTGATAATTGTTGAAGGCGCCGCAAATGCTTTACCTACAGCTTTAAATACCTGGGTCCTTAAAGGAGTAAAATTCACATCATATAATTTGAAATCGGTGGGAAATGCAAGCCGGGCTACGGCTTTGTCGGTAATGATCCTGGTGTTATTGGGTAGTAACCTCCAGTTGTAAAGATCCTGTGCAAGCAATGTTGTACTGCACAACAATGCTGTTGCGAAGAGCAAAATTTTTCTCATGTGTAGTTGTGATTTAATAGCAAAAAATGGTATCAGGATAAATTTAGTTTAATTTTCTCCGATTTCAATTGTACCGGCACACAATGCACACCACATTACCCATACACCATGAGTTCTGGTATATTTGTCTAATACTGAAAGCGTTATTGATCAAATTGAATTTTTGAATAAGCTTATATATCCCGCAGCCTGGCCTGGAAAGGAGTGGCGCTATTTCGTTTCCCTTTCAACAGTAATGAAAGCAGCCTTTACATGAAGCAGGCAATAAACAAAGCCGTGGAAAGCGGGAATGAATACCTGATGGCGCAATTTTTTCTTAACCGACCGGTTGTTTGGCCGGCGAACCTCGTCACATCATCATAACTTATTGATTTTGTTTTGTTATAAATTGATCTGCGTTGTGCTTTTTAAGTTTAATTTGCGAAAAACTTACGAATAGCTCAAATAACTTAATTCATAGTTAGAATAGTGAAACTTGCCGCCCATGAGATATTGATCTTGCAGAAAAAAATGTCTTTTTTACAGGACGAAGAATCATACAAGAAATTATTCTATCATTTTTATCCTGTTTTATTAAGTTTTTCTACATCTATTCTCAACAATAAGGAGGATGCAGAGGAAGTTGTATCGGAAGTGATGCTTAAGGTTTGGACGATGGGCGAGGACTTAAACCATGTTGAAAACCTAACCGTTTATCTATTTAAGGCCGCGCGGAATAAAGCATATGATGTACTAAGAAAGAAAAACCGCGAAATTCCTACCGTTGCCATCTCTGATAATATACAGGAATATGCAATTGATAAAAATTCCCCTGAGAGTTTATATGCCAAAGGCGAGTTGGAGCAATATATTGGCAAAATAATCCGCGCGTTACCTACCCAATCTCAACTGGTATTCCGTTTGGTGAAAGAACAAGGCCTGCCTTATAAACAGGTGACCGAAGTACTTGGGATCTCACTCAATACAGCCGAAACACATATGCGTCTTGCGCTAAAAAAGATACGCACGGCGTTGGATGCGTATCTGCATGAAAAAAAATAATTTTTCCATCATTCACGGCAAGCTCCTTTCCATTCGTCTATTCAAATATACAATTGTATGCATCCATCTGTAGAAAATAGGTTTTATGATTTACTCGGCCGCAAACTTGCCGGGGAATTTCAGGCATCAGAACTGGAAGAGCTGGAATCTATTCTTCAGGTCCACCCGGAGTTGCAAATATTTTATGATCAAATTATAGCGTATTCATCCGAAGTGTCGGATGTTGATATTGAGACCGCGTATTTAGCGCATCGTGCGAAAATGATGAAGTCCGATAAAATGGGGGAGCAGAATAAAATATACAAGGGCGATTTTTCTGTTAAACGGGTCCTGGTCAGAACGCTGGTTGCCGCATCTGCCATTTTAGTTCTGGGGGTAACGTGGCTATTGGTAAAGAAGAATGAACCGGTACAAGATAATAAACTTACTACTGTTGCAACAGGCACCCAAAGAGAAGCAAGGTCTACCATGACCTTACCCGATGGTTCTATTGTGAGGCTTAACGCGAAGAGCAGGGTTAGTTATGCAGAAGGATTTGGCAAAACAACAAGAGAGGTGTTCCTGACAGGGGAAGCTTACTTTGAAGTAACACATAATGAAGCCATTCCTTTTATTGTTCACACCGATGAGGCGGATATTAAAGTGTTGGGTACCAGGTTCAATGTGCGTAACTATTCAAATGAACAAAAGATGGAGGCCGCGTTACTGACGGGGAGCATTGAATTGACGTTGCGTGCCAATGCACAACATAAAGTTCTTTTGAAACCGTCTGAAAAAATTATTGTAAAGAAAAATGCGGATGACGATAAGGATAAAATGCCTTCCGGCGGCGATAAAAAAGTGGAGCTAACAAGTATAAAGGTCCAGGATAGTGTTATAGTTGAAACTTCGTGGCTGAATGACAAGATGGCTTTTTTTGATAAACCATTTTCGGAAATAGCATTGGACCTGGAACGACAGTTTGATGTAAAGATCGAGTTTAAAAATAAGGTGATAAGCGGGTATAAGTACACGGGTGTTTATGATGAAGATAATGCAGGGGATATTTTAAAAATATTACAAATGATCAAACCATTCCATTATACCATTAGCAACAAACAAATTACCATTTATTAAAACCCGGCGACAATGATTTAACAAGCTTTACATGCTGTAAAAAAAGTGGAGAATATCGCCATATTCCCCACTTCAGATTTAAACGAAATCTTAGTTCTAAAAACCAAACAAATTTATGAAAATTAGCGATTGCTTTTTTTCTGTAAGGGCCTTTTTATGCTTACGGAAAATTAAACTGCTTATGAGATTATCTACGGTATTTGTTTTTATCGCCTTACAGGTATCTGCTAAAAACCATGCGCAAGAGGCTATTAATCTAAAAGTTGTCAATGGAAGTATTCAGGAGATCTTCAGGAAGATTGAAGGTCAGACCAAATACCGGTTTTTTTATAGCAGCGATGACCTGCCGGCCAATCAACGATTCTCCATTGACATTGAAAATGCGGGGATCAACCAAACGCTTTCTGCGTTGTTTAATGGAACCAATTACAACTGGAAACTGATACCTGCTTACAAGGTTGTCGTCTCTCTTTCCAATCAAACATTTGTCGCCAGCGCGAAGTATAAACGAATTACCGGTACAGTTCGTACCGAAGCCGGAATACCAATTGCCGGGGCTTCCATTAAAGTTAAAAATACAACCAGGGGTACAAGCTCCGACAACGACGGCAATTTTGCCATTGAGGCAAAGGAGGGCGATATGCTCGAGATCTCCGCAATAAATTATGAACCGGTTGAAATTACTATTGGTAATGCTGCCCAGGTTGCTGTGACCTTAAAGCTTAGCGACGCTGTTTTAAGTGACGTGGTAGTAATAGGTTACGGTACAAGAAAACGCCAGGACGTTACTGGCGCGGTAGTGAAGGCCAACTTACAGGTGCAAAAGCAATCGCCCAACTCGAATGTGATGTCGGCTTTAAGAGGAACTGTTCCGGGACTTACCGTGGGGCAAACCACACAGGCGGGCACTGACCCTACGCTGATGGTCCGTGGCCGAAACTCTATTTCCGGAACTACTGCTCCACTGATCGTACTGGACGGTTTAATATACAGGGGATCGATGACTTCTATTAACCCCGCAGACATTTTAAGCATAGACCTGTTAAAAGATGCAAGCGCCGCTGCCGTATATGGTTCGCAGGCGTCGAACGGTGTTGTGCTCATTACTACAAAAAGCGGCGCCAGCGGAATGGACAAGACAACAGTTGATTATTCCGGATCTTATTCCATTCAGGAAATGACAAAAAAAGAAATGAAGCCCATGACGGGCGATCAGTATATACAAAAATTGGGAGATTGGTATCTGTCTGAAAGCAGGGACCCCGGCGACCCCACCAAAATGAACCCTAACTGGGACCCCAGCACTAAACTGGCTGCAGTTGAGGCCAGCAATTATAAAAACGGCTATACGGCAGACTGGTGGAGCCTGCTTACCAACCCAAGCCCCCGGATCCAGAATCATTCCATTGGCATCAGTGGCAGATCAAAGAAGACCAAATTTTATTTTGGCTACGGTTTCTTTGATCAAAGGAACCTGATATTAAATGATAATTACAGCAGGCACAGCTTACGGTTGAACCTTGATACAAAAGTATTTGACTGGATGACGATCGGTGCGCAAACAGGATTATCCATTAACGATTATAGCGGCGTATCTCCAACGTTTACCGATATCACGTACTTAAAGCCTTTTACCCTGCCTTTTGATCCCACAACGGGCCAGATGCTGCAATTTTATGCAAACACCACCACGCCAACGGCTATAGAGCTGCTGAAAAGATCGAGAGACAAGGATAGGAACCTCAACTTCATAGGTAATGTGTACGCCAGCGTAGACATCCCTTATGTGAAAGGATTAAACTATCGGGTGAATTTCGGGAACAATTATATAACCTATAACAGGTTTAATTACAGTGCTCCGAATGTGGAAGCAACGGCCTATAAACGATATGAGGCAGATTATTTTCTCACTATCGATAATATCCTGACTTATAAAAAAGAATTTGGCTTACATGGAGTGGATGTTACCCTGCTATATGGCGCTGAAATAAACAAACATGACGGCGCCAGCACTACAGCGGCAGGCATCCTCAATGGGGCGTTATCTTACGACAGGCTGGATGTTGGCGATGCCTCGCGGCTTACTGTATCTAATGATGGTAACATACTGCCCTGGAAGGAACAGGCGCTTTATCAAATGGCGCGGGCTTCCTACTCATATGATGGAAAATACATTCTCACCGGTACGGTAAGAAGGGATGGCTTCTCTGGTTTTTCGAGCAAAAACAAGACCGCCACATTCCCTTCTCTTGCTTTTGCATGGCGGGTGAGCAGAGAAAATTTTATGCAATCCTATTCATGGATAAATGATCTTAAACTGCGGGTATCCTACGGGTCTACAGGTAACAGAACTGTAGGCAGGTATCAAACCCTGTCTCAAATCAGTGTTGGTTTGGGGAATGGCTATTTATATGGTACCTCGGGAGGTGCGCAGTTGGGATCATTCCTTTCGCAGTTGCCCAATCCGAATTTAAAATGGGAAACCACCAACTCGACCAATACCGGTTTAGACTTTTCATTGTTAAATAACCGGCTTTCCGGATCGTTGGATATCTATTTCTCTCAATCAAAGAACCTGCTGAACGCGAGGGCCACACCTGCTGTAACCGGATTTGGCACCTACCTGATCAACATCGGTAAAATTCAAAACAGAGGCCAGGAGTTAAATATCACAGGTGTTCCGGTTTCTACAAAAAATTTCAAATGGGATGTAACGGTTAATTTCTTCCGGAACAGGAATAAGATCCTGGATATTGACGGAACAGGTAAAGACCTGATCACTGCAAATGACCCTATTCTGAGTTTCTTTATTGGTCAGCCCTATGGCGTAGTGTATGATTATAAGATCACCGGCATGTATCAATTGGGCGAGACTGTTCCTTCAACGTTGGCAGCACAGGGCTTTAAGGCGGGACAATACAAGATCGAAGATGTTGGCAACAAGGACGGCGTGATTACACCCGACGACAAGCAAATCATAGGAAAGCTGGACCCCTCGTACAGTGTAGGTATTTCAAATAGTTTTACCTATAAGAACTTTCAATTAAAATTCTTTATCAATTCTATTCAGGGCGGGAAGAACGGATACCTGGGTAAGCCTGGGATCATGTTGCAAAACCCTGATAATATCAGAAATAACAATGTCTTTCCTTTCGACTACTGGACACCCAATAACCCCGGCGCAAAGTACAGAAGCATAGCTGCCTATGTGGCTACGCTGGGCGAGAATTTCTGGCCTTATATGTCAAGAAGTTTTGTTCGTCTGCAGGATGTGACGCTTACTTATAGTTTGCCAGATGGTATGCTGAGGCGGTTAAAAGGAGTAAAGGCATTAAGTGTTTATGTGAATGCGCAAAACCTGCTGACCATTACCGATTGGGATGGTTGGGACCCGGAAGCAAACCCACCTTCCAGTCAAAGGTCAACGACGGGACAAAGAATGCCGGGCGGGTTGGGATTAGACCAAAATGGATACCCGGTAATGAAGAACTATTCGTTGGGAGTAAACGTATCATTTTAAGGGTTATACAATTAAACTGTAAGACATGAAAAAAATATTATTTCGGATATATATTCTTATGATGGGAACTATTTTGTTCTCATGCAGCAAGAGCTTTCTGGACGAAGATCCACTCTCGATATACACGCCTGATAACTCGCTGCAAACTGCAGCACAATTTCAGCAGGCTATTAATGTGGTATACAACGGCGTAAGGAATGTTTATATGGGAAATATGAACGTTACCAGCAACCTCGATGTGTATTTTGGATTGTATTATGCCACTGATTTTGCCTACAATGCAACGGACTACGATCCCGCTGCAAAATTGAATGCCTATAAGGCTACCATGGTGCCCAGTTATTTTATTCCTACAAATATCTGGACGGTGTATTATAAGATCATCACCAATGCCAACCTGGTTATTGCCAGAGTGCCCAACGCCGCTCAACTATCTGATGCGGACAAGAATAGTTTCCTTGGACAGGCATTGTTTTTCAGGGCCTGGGCATATAATACCCTGGCCAACCTATATGGTGGCGTACCTATTGAGCTGAATGAACTGACAGAGCCCAGGTTTGATTATGTACGGGCTACCAGGGATGAGGTATATCAGCAATGCAGGAAGGACCTGGAGCAGGCAATAGGATTATTAAAAAACATCAATGAGGTAAGCGATGGTGCAGTAAATAAACAAATCGCGCAACACATATTGACCGAAGTGCTTATTTCTTTAAAAGATTATGATGGCGCAATTGCCAGTGCCACCAGTGTGATCAATTATTCCGGCGTGTCTTTGATGAAAAGCCGGTTTGGAAGAAGGGCCACTACGCCGGGAGATGTATACCGTGATCTGTTTGAGTACAACAATCAAAATTACAGTACGGGCAATAGGGAAGGGCTCCTCGTAATTCAAACTGCCCTGAATAACCCGGCTGCTGTGGGCGATCAAACAGCATGGGCTGTGGTGCCAAGTTTGGGTGGTTTAAGATTTACGGAAACAGGGACCAATACCAAGCGAAATGTTTTATTTAACGGAAATTTTGTAGATAGTATATCTTCCAATGGCATTGGATGGATACGGCCAACGTCCCATTTCTTATATGAAATATGGACCCCGGGCGATATTCGTAATTCATCTTACAATATTGTAAGAGACATCCGTATTTCGGGTGTTGCTTCCACATCGCCCGATTATGGCAAGTGGTACGTAAAAGATGGTTATAAGGCTAAAACATTACCAGCAGATTTCAGGGATACCATCCGTAGTTTCTACCCCGTGATCAGAAAGACATCGCCTTCGGCGGGCGACTTTGTTGCGGTAGCAGGTCCGGCCGTGCAAACCAACATGACGAATCCGTTCGGCGGATTCCTGCTCAATGGCGCTACAAGGCTGTTTATGCAAAAATATGTGGCCCGGGTAGCAGAAACGTACTTACTAAGAGCGGAGGCGTATTTGGGAAAATCCCAAACACAGAAAGCAGCGGATGATATAAACGTGTTAAGAAGCAGGGCTAACGCAACACTGGCTACAGCCGCGGAAATGAATATGGATTATATTCTGGACGAGCGTTTGAGAGAGCTGTATATGGAAGAGTTCAGAGCGGTTACACTTACCCGCCTGGGGCTGTTATACGATCGCGATAAAAGATACAATCCCAAATCTGGGTTGTCTATTGAATCGTATCATAATTTGTGGCCCATACCTTCCAACGAAATAACACAGAATACAGGTGCAGAACTGAAACAAAATCAGGGATACCAATAGTTAAGTTCACTATATGAACAAAGCCTTCCCGAAACATCGGGAAGGCTTTGTTGTTAGCATGTATAGCCATACATGTTGCTATCAATATTGTTATTGTAAATCGTGGTATGATTAGGGTTATTTAAATGAGGTCCTTACAGTTATTACAAAATTTCGTCCCGGCGCTGAAAAGCCGGAAGCAAAATACCTGTAGTTCCGGTCTAATATATTTTCAACAGCCCCCTGCAATATTACCTGATCATTTATTCGTACGGCTGTTCTACAATTTAAAGTGAACCACGAAGGCGTACCTTCTACAGTTGCATACTGCGCATTGTCTTCTCCGTCGGCATTGTATTCATCCAACTTTTTCCAACCGTTGTAGTGCACGAAAAATTCTGCATCTACCAGCCGGCTCTTATATTGAAGGCTTGTTTTACCGAATAAAGGAGGAATATGGTCGAGCGGTTTTTCTTTTACATAGGCCTGAACCATTGCATAAGTCCCATTTGGCTGTCGCTGATAAACGGCTGATGATCTTTTGGTGTCGCTGATCCTAAACCTTCCTTTCGTATAATTGATCGTGCTGTAAAGGGATAATTGCGCCGTGATATTTGCTGTAACAGCAACGCTGCCACCATATACCCAGGCCTTATTGCTGTTTTGATTGGCTATCACCTGGCATAGTGCGCCATTGTATAAAATAGAATCCTGCCCATTCAATTGATAGGGGGCCAGCGTTATAGCATTTCTGAACAACGTATACCAGGCTGATGCTTCCAGTGTTATTTTTCCGGCTATGGTATGATTTACACCTGCCTCTCCACTGTATGTATATTCGGGTTTTATAGCGGCATTGGGAACCACTACGCGCTGAAGCGCGCTGGCCGATTCAAAAACCCTTGCCAGGTCATCGATATTCGGCGCCCTGAAACCTGATGACACATTTACATGCATCCGGGTGGCTTTCGATGGCAGGTATACCACACCCAGGTTCCCTGTTACAGCAAAGGGATCCTGTTTCATATCAGTTACGGGCAGATTAAAGAATGAATTATCGGCTATGGTTGAATGCAGTTTCACCGTTTGCAGGCGGAGGCCATCATTCAGGATCCATTTACCGCCTTTTACCTGAAAACTATGCTGGGCATACAATCCAAAATAGTTCATGTTATTGCTGCCATTGGGATAGCGGCTATCCAGTTTGGTTACAGCCCCTGTTTGCAGGTTAGTACGGTCTGCCACCGATTCCAGGTCGTTCCATTGTGCGTCACCGCCAATAGTGAATGTATGATTGCCAAAGATCTTTTTTGCATCTGCTACAAATCCCCACACTTTAATATGTTCGCGCCTGCTGTCGAAACGGTCATAGCGCCGGAAATCGCGGGTTTGCCGGCTTTCCTGAATGTTTTGGAAACTCAACACCGATCTGATCTCATTGAATAGTCCGCTGAGTTGTTGCGCCTGGAAAGTATAACTGTATTGTTCACGCTCCTGCGGCCCGTAATACCATGCTGCATAACGAAGCGTACCGTTGCGGAGATCCTGAAGCCGGTCATAACGTGGTATATTGCTGCTGTTGGAAAACTGTGCCGTAAACACGTGCGACAGTTTATCATTTTGCCGGAACAGTAATTTATTCATAATATCCCACTGCCTGTAGCCGGAAAATTTCTGGATGCGGCTATCGCTGTTGGGCACAACCGAGTCAACAAAGGAGTTATTCAGTTGCGTAACATAAGCAGGCGTGCTTCCAAAGCCGGCATATTTATCCCGGTAGGCATTGCCCATCTTCATATCCCCAAAATCACTGTAAGTGACAGCGCTTAAAAAGCCGAATTTTTCATAACCAAGATTTATATCGGCGTGAGCGCTCTTTTCTGCATTGGCGCTACTATATCGGAAAAATGAATTGCCCGATGGTGTAAACCGCTCGCCGTTGTTTGCCAACCGGGCCGGTTTGCTGATCATATGTATTGTTCCGCCGAGTGCATCGCTGCCATATTGGGTGGATGAAGGGCCATACATCACTTCCATCCGTTCAAGCATGTTCTGGTCAACGGTAATAATATTCTGCAGATGTCCCGCGCGGTAGATGGCATTGTTCATTCTGATGCCATCAACCACCAAAAGCACCCTGCTGGCCTCAAACCCACGGATTACCGGGCTGCTTCCGCCTTGCTGGCTTTTTTGTACAAACACATTACCTGTACTTATCAGCAGGTCGCCGGTATTTTGCGCATTGACCTTGCTGATATAATTTTTATTCAACACTACAACTTTTTGAGCAACATGCTTTGCAGGGGTATAAAATTTTGTGGCAGACACCACTACTTCCTCCAATGCAGTGGTATCGGTTTGACCGTGGCAAAAATGGCCTGGTATAAGAAGCAGGAAGTACAAAAATGGGTTTCTCATAAATAATTGTAATATGTAAGCAGGGGATAATAGAAAAGACCCGATGTTATCGGGCCTTTGCTTTGTATTCACAATAAAGTGCAAGTAGTCAAATCTTTTTTACTAAAAGGGTAGTAATAATTGGAAAGGGTTTAATCATAATTTGCCCGCCTTCTGATATAGTAAAAATTAATAAATCTGCATCTGTTCCGGCTTTAACAAATTATGTTGCTTTGCATACTATATGGAAATAAAACCTTTTGATAAAGCTGAAATACAGGCATTCAGGATGGAAACCACAGGTACAGCCAATCGCATTCATCTGAATAATGCGGGCGCTGCGCTGCCGCCTGATATCGTAGTGAATACTATGGTAGATTTCCTGCGGGAGGAAGCTTTGTTTGGCGGTTATGAAACAGAAGCCAAATACCGCGCCCAACTAAACCATACGCACACCCTGATTGCACAGCTTATTCATGCGCATCCTGATGAGATAGCCCTGGTAGAAAATGCCAGCGCCGCCTGGGACATTGCTTTTAACGGGCTTCACTTTCAGCAGGGCGACGAAGTGATCGTTTCGGAAATGGAATATGTTTCCAATGTGCTGGGCCTGCTGAACGCACAAAAATTGTATGGTATTGTCATTAAAATGATACCCAATGATGCCGAAGGAAATTTCCCTGTAAACGATTTGGAGGCTGCCATCAATGTCCGAACGAAGTTGATCGCCGTTACACATGTTCCCTCAACGGCAGGTAATGTATTGCCTGTGGCTGCAATAGGGGAAGTGGCCCGAAAACATAATATTGTGTATCTATTAGATGCCTGTCAGTCTGTAGGACAAATGCCGGTAGATGTACAGGCCATAGGATGCGATATGCTGGCCGTAACAGGACGCAAATATTTGCGCGGCCCACGTGGTTCAGGCTTTTTGTATGTACGCAGGCAAATGCTTGATCAGCTAAAACTGTTATTCTTTGACGGCCGCACGGTTAGCAGTGTGAACCAGCAGGATTTTGTGGTGCGGAACGATGCGCAGCGTTTTGAATGGTATGAAAAGAATTTCGCTGTGATCCTTGGCCTTCAGAAATCCGTGGAATATGTGTTGAACATAGGCATAGAACGGATATGGCAACGGATACAATCTTTAGCGTTTTTGTTCAGGCAACGCCTTCGGGAATTGGATGGTATTACGGTGCATGATCAGGGCGATGAACTTTGTGGCATTGTCACCTTTTCCGTATCCGGTGTACCGGCAGCTACCGTTAAAACAAAACTGGCAGCAAAAAACATCAATGTACATATCGGCATCGCCAAGTCCACGTTGTATTATATGAACCGGAAAGGGCTCGATGGCATCATACGTGCGTCTGTGCATTATTACAATACGGAGGAAGAAATAGAAGTGGTATGCCGGGAATTGCGCACAGTATTTTTATAAAACCTGAGAGTGAGCTTCCTGGTTAATTATAAGTACGGTGCTTTTTTTAAATGGTGTTACGTTGAGCCCAACGGGCCTGAACATATCAGGTGCACTGACCTTTGTCATTGTATTTAATTCGCGGCTGTAGTAACTTTAATAATATATTCACCCAAAGGATTAATTTAATTCGTTCATTATTAGATTATCCGGTTCGTTTCCTGATTCCATCTATTAATACTCATTGCTGTTAGTCCAATCTCCAATTATTTATTCACCACACAACTGGAGGTTATGAACAACAAATTTTTTCGTGTGATCTCTTGCCTGATTGTCATTGTTCTCGGCTGTCAAAAAGATTATAATGGGGCTGGTAAACTGGCATTAAACAATCCGGAATTTAATTCAACGAGGACCGCAGGAGCCATTCAGATCGCTGGAGTCGGTTTTTTTGATGCAATTGATGCGTGTAATTCAGCAGGTCAGGGCGCCAGTTATGCCCTTAATTTGACCGGGGATCTTGAAGGTTGTCATTATTTTTTCGTGGAGGAATTCGATTGTTCCCCGAGCGGCACTTATAGGGAAGAGGGGAGAGAGTTGTTCGTTGGTATGTACAAAGGAGAACCTGGTACCTTCTGGACCACTTACAAATTTGAAGCGAAGTATGAGGGCTGCGCCCCGGATGGCTCTTATATAGGCGCAGAGATCCTTGGACGTTGCCAACACCCAATTGTAGAAGGTAGTGGTACAGGCGTTTTCGAGGGTGTTACCGGGCGATTGGACTTTAAGGACGATATCGAAGCAGAAAACTTTCCTTACAGAGGTCACTTCAGGTTTTAAATTTGACCGGCCTGGTAACTGCATTTAATTTAAAACCCGCCAACAATTACCCTGGTAGCTACATATTTGTATGTATAAATAAATAAGTTAAGTAAGAAGCTGTTGTATATAGTGGATGGTATAATTCATTTTTCTAATATAATATGGTAGCTTGGGTGTCATTAATATTCTACCATTAAACCCGTGATATGATGAATGCCATCCGGTTGAAAGCCATTGTAAAAACGGAAGCTGCCATTCGCCTTACTGCTATCTACAACAAGACCACCCAGTATATAAAGATCAACTACCTTCTTATTTTTTTATTTGCATATACTGCCGTTAGTAAACTAAACCTCTTTTCATACAGTACGCCTTTTTCCTGGCAGCATTTTAAACTCATTGATGTGTCGGCTTTTGAGGAAGCCATGTTCAAATCGCCCGAGCTGCGTCCTTTTGTGCACGAATTGGCCTGGCTGATACCGTTCATTGAATTAGCAACCTGTGTGCTGTTGCTTTTTAGAAAAACAAAAATAGTGGGTTATTATCTTTCCCTGCTTTTACTTACTTTGTTCACTGCATATATAACTTATATACTAAACACGTACACGCATAATCTCCCTTGTATTTGTAGCGGGGTTATATCGCTGATGTCATGGACCCAGCACCTGTTCTTCAATTACTTTTTCATTGTGATTACAGTAAGAGCAATTTACTTAGTGCTCAGGTTACACAGGAAATAATCAGGCCTTTGCGTTTGAGCAAATACCACGATCAATAAAAAAGCCATCAGCTCTTACCCCGATGGCTTTTTGCAGCTCATTGTTTTATCGGTCTAGTGTTTTAAAACTGTTTTTTTAATCACGGCTGAACCGTTTTTGAAAACCACATGGTATAGGCCGCTTGTAAAGCCACTCATATCAATGTTTGAAATTACCGCATTGGCAGGCAATTGG
Organism: Niastella caeni; assembly: GCF_004834005.1. GTDB lineage: Bacteria > Bacteroidota > Bacteroidia > Chitinophagales > Chitinophagaceae > Niastella > Niastella caeni. Next base: position 15,382 of record NZ_STFF01000017.1, on the reverse strand, counting down.
ATCTCTTTTACCATTTGGCCCAGTGCGTTTATAATTTGAATATGTGCGGCGGCGCCCGCTTTCGGGTGTTGTACCATCAATATACTTTTAACCGGGTTGGGCAACAGGGAAATAGTCGTGCTCAGTTTGCTCTTCACACTGATAATATAACTGTATTTAAAAGTGCCATCCATTTCAATCAGTTTCAGTCTGTAGTAGCTAAACGCTGAACCAGGTTGCATATCGGTATAGCTGTAGGTTTTCAGGTTGGCGGCTTTTACAGAACCTATAGCGGTAAAGTTTTTGCCGTCAGTGCTTTTTTCTATTTCATAACTGGTGATACCGCTTTCTTCTGCTACATTCCAAACGAGCTTTGTGCTGAATCCTTCTTCAGCGGCATTAAAGCTGGTCAGTTGAACAGGTAAAGGAGCGCCAACAGCGTCAAGGTTGGTCCAGGCAATGGCAGAAGTAGTTCCATAAGCTATTCGAAAGCCGTCAAAGTCTGCATCTGGAGAATTGATACTGCTTTGCGATATTTCAATAGCGTTTAACACAGCGCCATAGTTTGCTTCATTTGCATCGAGCAGGGTGGCGTTGGCTGTGCCGGTGGCAGGCTCTGAAGTCAGAACAGGGTTTACCCATAAGTAGGCATCATCATTGTTGCCACCTGCACTAACATTATCGTACCGGATCAGGATCAAAAAAGTAGTGTTTGTAGCAAAACTGGCAGTGGTTGGCGTCCAGGCTATATTATTAACATTGGTTGAGTTGCCTGTTAAAATACCAAACCGTACTTCATTGGCGTTGCCGGGCTCTGTAGCTATATAAAAACGTAATGGACGATCCGGATCACCTGTATTGATTAATGAAATACTGTATACCGGGCTGCCGTCTGATGCCGGGGCTGAAGCAACTCTCACTACAAAACTCATATAAACCGTGAGATTGGTGTTGGTATTAATACTGGATGTGAACAGTTTATTCGGATCAGTGCCATCAACCGGGCTTACGGAAGCAAATTGGGTACCGCTGGTATAACCTGAATATATTAAAGGACTTGTTGATGATATTTGCACATCAGTGCCTGAACCGCTTTGCACCCAGGATCCCTGGGTCCCAAGATTGCCAACTGTAAAGCCGGAGAAATTTTCAAGGAATACCAATTGGGCGTTTGCGATCATGGCAATAGCCAATGCCATGATCAAAGAGTAAATCTTTTTCATTTCATTTTGATTTAGGTTGAAGAAAATTGGTGCCCCAGAGGTATTGGAAGAAAAGGCTTTAAATGACCGGAGGTCTTCAAAAGGATGAAAGAAGATCTTACATAGAGGCAATGATTTGAATGGAGTAAGTTTTCGAAGGATGTTTTGGGAGAAGGCTCGAAAACTTATATTACCAAAATTATACCCAACTTGTTGTTATTTCGATATTTTGAAAATTGTCAAAGATCAGGTAAATGGAAATTGTAGTAAAACAAAAAGAGTTCACAATACAATGTATTATGAACTCTTTGACAAATAAATATTTACCGCTTAAAATACGTAGATCCTTAAACGCTCAGCTTTTCGTGACTGGCTTCTGCATTGAGGCCTGATTCTGCAATAGTAGTGAGCGTAACGTCAGTCTGTTTTTCTTCCTCCAGGGTTGGGGCAAGTATTGCAGCGACCTCATTCTGTCCCATGGTTTTCGCAAGTGTCATCAGGCTGCCATAGCAGGCTATTTCATAATGTTCCACTTTTTGAGCAGCAATGATCAGGGCAACGTCGCGTTGCGCAGAACCTTCTTCTGTTTCATCAATAACCTGCCATCCTTCATCGAAGAGTCCCTGCAGGCCTACACAAGGTTCCGCCTGTGCCGGCAGGGCCAGCAGTGCAAATACCTGCTCAAGTCGTGTTTTTTGCCTGGCCGTTTCCTCCTTATGCACTAAAAACGCCTCTTTAAGTTGCGGGGTGGATGCTGCGGTGCTCATCGTATTAAGCACATCTATCAAATGCGTTTCTGACCAATAAAGTTCCTGCAAACAGGTAACGAAAAACTCTTGTAGCATGGAGTTTTTGGTTCCTTGAGTATTTGATCCCATATGAAAATAATTTAGATGAATTAATGTGCAATAGATTAACGTAGTATCTGTATTCTAATAAAAATCATTCCAGATGCAAAAAGCCTCCCTGTTGATCGGGAGGCTTAAACATTTTTCATGGTAACTATTTTTAGTCACTTTGGCATATAATAGACAGCCTCTGGCCGGATCGTCATAACCGGTTGGCTGCTGCATAAGCCCGAAACGTGGCGGCCACCAACAATAGTTTTCTGTTCCATGATATCAGGTTTCCGGCTTTTATCAGCCTGGTGCTTGTCTTCCTGCTGAAACTTTCGTGTTTCCTGCATCATTTGTTTTTCCTTCATTCGCTTTTCCTGCAACATTCGTTCATAGGGCGTCATGCGTTGTTCGCGGGTCAGCTGGCCTGCTGGCTCCTTTCTAATTTTCCGGATGCATATAAATAAACCGATAACAAAGCATACAAATAATACCAGACTTCCGCGTAGATAAATGGTTTCATGGCCGGGATAAGAAAGATGAATGTCAGCAATTATTCCCAATGAGTTGATCCCGTTTTTTACCTGCATCGAGAGGTGGTCCTGCACGAGATAGTAGATCAGTCCGCCTAAAAGCACACAGCAAAGTAAAATAAAGAATCCCGTGAAAGCAGCTCTTACTCTTTGCAGCATCTGTCGCCGGGAAGGGAAAAATAAAATCACAAGCGGATACATAAGGAGGAAAAGAGCTGGCGCCAGGATCAGATCTATTGCTACGGGAATATGGATGGGAATATCCAGGAAAATCAGACTTGGATTGATCTGCACCAGTCCGGAGATGGCGGGAAACTGTTTGGTGATCCAAAATTGGCCAGGAACAATGCAAAGTATAAACAACACAACCACAATGGCCACTGCGGGGAACCGTCGTTGCCGACCAGCATGAGTATTCATTAAAAGAGTTTTAGTAAAAACTTTACGTATAGATTGCCCAAATACCGTAATACAGCAAGAATAAGGTAAAGCAGTGTATTGATAGGGTGGAAATTCAGCCATTTCAAATACAAGTTTTATGCCTTAATAACCGGGGCTGTTTACATTGAATTATTCTTAAGAAATATTTTTGAGTATTTATCTCCACATAAAACAAAAAAAACTGTATCAGGATTTGTTCAGATCAATGTTCCAGGGATCATTAATTGGGTTCGATTATATACACAAAAAAGGGCGGAGGCCCCTTTTCATTTTTGATTTTTTACCTGATCAGAGCTTTCATTTGCAAACAGGCATGGAAATATTGCAATAGCGGTTAAGGAAATATTCAAACATCCTATTATTTTGTGGATATCCTTAACCCAGCTTATCAGATACCATTCGCTGTTTCCGGATATTAATTTCCTGAACAAGAAAATCAATAATTGTTCTTTGCTGTTCCACTTCCTTTGAATTGCCACCAATAAAAGCCTTGGTATATTTTTGCGTTTCCTCTGCCAGCAAGTCAATTAATGTTTGCAAATCTAATTGCTGATAGTTTTGATGCATAATTAACAATAGCAGCAAACACTAATCCAGTTTAATATAAATAAATGTTATGAGTTTTCTGTAGGTGTTAGCACTTATTTTTTTGTAAGGCTTCTGTTTTATGCAGCATTATGAATGCTTTCAGTAACAAGGGTCTTTACCTGAAAAGGAATGTTCTTGTATTGGAAACTTGCTTCTCGTCAATAATATAAAAATATTCTGTGATGCACTTTAAATGTTAAAATCTATTAACTATATTGTATGAGAATAAGCTCCATATAACGCCGGACCCCCATCCTAGAGACATTCCCAATCCACAATGTTTCGCTTCCAATTTCCCTCTAAAACCCCTGTTTCCACCATTTTTCTGTAACTCAAGTGTTATTCCTTTTATTCTCGTGAAACCAATATGAATTCAGGTTCAAACTGAACTGATCTAATGGTTATTTATCATCAAAAAATGAATTGATGAAGCATATGTACTTCTTCAAATAGAATAACTATTTCCGCTAGTTACTAAGTTGAAGCCACTAATGCTTAACGCCTCTATGCAGTTTCTGCTTGGATAGGGATTCATATTGCCCTGAATAAATTTCGCTTTTAGTAAGCCACAAACTGAATCAGTATAAATCTACATGAAAGATAGTTTCAAACATATCTTTTCAATTGGATCTGTTACCCTGATAAACGATTTAATGCGCGGCATTAATCGTATATGTATAGTTATACTTTTATTATTGTGGATCACACCATTCTTTGTTCAGGCCCAGCACCTGGATAATAGAAAAAGACTTGATTCATTTCACAGGGCAAGAACAACCTCGGGGGCTACCATTCTTAAAGTATTAGCCAATTCGTATAATGTAACCGGTGGTGGCGCTTATTGCAGCGGCGGCAGCGGTGTAGCGGTTGGCCTTAGTGGTTCAGAAATAGATACTACTTATCAACTTCAATTAAATGGAACAAATACAGGTTCGCCGGTTATTGGAACTGGCGGTTCCATAAACTTTGGACTGCAAACTGCAGCAGGAACATACACTGTTGTAGCAATTACCGGAAGCGGGCCAATGTTGATGAATGGAGCAGCAACGGTAACCATCAATCCTCTGCCAACGCCAACAGCCGGCAGCAATACACCCCAGTGCGCCGGTTCAACCCTGAACCTGACTGCTACTGGCGGTTCTACCTATAATTGGACAGGCCCCAACGGATTTAACTCAACATCAGCAACCCCTTCGATCACCAATGTAACAACGGCCGCTTCAGGTACCTATACTGTTGTTGTAACCGATGGAAATGGTTGTTCCGCAACGACAAATACGACAGTAACGATCAACGCATTGCCAACGCCAACCGCGAACAGCAATACACCGCAGTGCGCCGGTTCAACCCTGAACCTGACTGCTACAGGTGGTGCTACTTATAATTGGACCGGACCCAATGGGTTTATTTCCAGCCAGCAAAACCCAATGATCTTCAATGTGACCACAGCGGCCTCGGGAATTTATACGGTAATAGTAACGGATGGAAATGGCTGTTCCGCCACGACAAACACGACAGTTACGATCAACGCATTGCCAACGCCAACAGCCGGCAGCAATACACCCCAGTGCGTTGGTTCTACCCTGAACCTGACAGCGAATGGTGGTACAATCTATAGTTGGACCGCTCCGAACGGATTTGCTTCCAACCAGCAAAACCCAGTAATCACCAATGTGACCACGGCGGCTGCGGTAACTTATACGGTAACGGTAACAGATGGAAATGGATGCTTGGCAACAGCAAGCACTACCGTTACGATCAATACGCTTCCGGTAGCAACAGCCAGCAGCAATACACCCCAGTGCGTTGGATCTACCTTGAACCTGGCAGCTACTGGCGGTACTACATATAATTGGACAGGACCCAACGGATTTACATCAAATACACAAAATCCTTCGATCGCTGGTGTAACAACTGCTGCTTCGGGCGTTTACACAGTTGTTGTTACCGATGGAAACGGATGCTCAGCGACAACAACGACAAATGTTACTATCAATGCATTACCAACGCCAACAGCCAGTAGCAATACGCCGCAGTGCACAGGTTCTACCCTGAACCTGACAGCCACTGGCGGTACTACATATAATTGGACAGGACCCAACGGATTTACATCAAATACACAAAATCCTTCAATCGCTGGTGTAACAACTGCCGCTTCGGGCGTTTACACAGTTGTTGTTACCGATGGAAACGGATGCTCAGGGACAACAACGACAAATGTTACGATCAATGCATTGCCAACGCCAACAGCCAGCAGCAACACACCGCAATGCGCCAGTGTTACTTTAAATCTTACTGCTACCGGTGGTACAAATTATAGTTGGACAGGCCCCAACGGGTTTATCTCATCATCGGCAACCCCTTCGATCACCAATGTGACCACAGCTGCTTCAGGGATTTATACAGTGGTTGTAACTAATGGAAATGGATGTTCGGCGACAACAACGGCAAATGTTACTATTAATGCATTGCCAACGCCAACAGCCAGCAGCAACACCCCGCAATGCGCCAGTGGTACTTTAAATCTTACTGTTACCGGTGGTACAAATTATAGTTGGACAGGCCCCAACGGGTTTACCTCATCATCGGCAACCCCTTCGATCACCAATGTGACCACAGCTGCTTCAGGGATTTATACAGTGGTTGTAACTAATGGAAATGGATGTTCGGCGACAACAACGGCAAATGTTACTATCAATGCATTACCAACACCAACAGCCAGCAGTAATACGCCACAGTGCGTTGGTTCAACCCTGAACCTGACAGCTACTGGCGGTACTACATATAGCTGGACGGGACCAAACGGATTTACATCAAATACACAAAATCCTTCGATCGCTGGTGTAACAACTGCCGCTTCGGGCGTTTACACAGTTGTTGTTACCGATGGAAACGGATGCTCAGGGACAACAACGACAAATGTTACGATCAATGCATTGCCAACGCCAACAGCCAGCAGCAATACACCGCAATGCGCCAGTGGTACTTTAAATCTTACTGCTACCGGTGGTACAAATTATAGTTGGACAGGCCCCAACGGGTTTACCTCATCATCGGCAACCCCTTCGATCACCAATGTGACCACAGCTGCTTCAGGGATTTATACAGTGGTTGTAACTAATGGAAATGGATGTTCGGCGACAACAACGGCAAATGTTACTATCAATGCATTACCAACACCAACAGCCAGCAGCAACACACCGCAATGCGCCAGTGGTACTTTAAATCTTACTGCTACCGGTGGTACAAATTATAGTTGGACAGGCCCCAACGGGTTTACCTCATCATCGGCAACCCCTTCGATCACCAATGTGACCACAGCTGCTTCAGGGATTTATACAGTGGTTGTAACTAATGGAAATGGATGTTCGGCGACAACAACGACAAATGTTACTATTAATGCATTGCCAACACCAACAGCCAGCAGTAATACGCCACAGTGCGTTGGATCTACCTTGAACCTGGCAGCTACTGGCGGTACTACATATAATTGGACAGGACCCAACGGATTTACATCAAATACACAAAATCCTTCGATCGCTGGTGTAACAACTGCTGCTTCGGGCGTTTACACAGTTGTTGTTACCGATGGAAACGGATGCTCAGCGACAACAACGACAAATGTTACTATCAACGCATTGCCAACGCCAACAGCCAGCAGCAACACCCCGCAATGCGCCAGTGGTACTTTAAATCTTACTGTTACCGGTGGTACAAATTATAGTTGGACAGGCCCCAACGGGTTTACCTCATCATCGGCAACCCCTTCGATCACCAATGTGACCACAGCTGCTTCAGGGATTTATACAGTGGTTGTAACTAATGGAAATGGATGTTCGGCGACAACAACGACAAATGTTACTATCAATGCATTACCAACACCAACAGCCAGCAGCAACACGCCGCAGTGCACAGGTTCTAGTCTGAATCTTACAGCCAGTGGTGGTTCTACATATAATTGGACAGGACCAAACGGATTTACATCAAATACACAAAATCCTTCGATCGCTGGTGTAACAACTGCTGCTTCGGGCGTTTACACAGTTGTTGTTACTGATGGTAACGGATGCTCAGCGACAACAACGACAAATGTTACGATCAACGCATTGCCAACACCAACAGCCAGCAGCAATACACCGCAGTGCACAGGTTCTACCCTGAACCTGACAGCTACTGGCGGTACTACATATAGCTGGACGGGACCAAACGGATTTAATTCCAACCAGCAAAACCCTTCGATCACGAGTGTTACTACGGCCGCTGCAGGAACGTATACGGTAACTGTAACCAATGCAAATGGCTGTACTTCAATCACCACCACCAATGTTACCATTACTGCATTGCCCACAGCCACGATCAGCTATATAGGAGCGCCTTTCTGCACAACTGTAAGCGCAGCTCAAAATGTGACGCTAACCGGAACCGGAGCATTCAATGGCGGAACTTACAGTGTTGCTCCGTCGGGATTATCAATCAATAGTACAACAGGTGCGATAACCCCATCGACCAGTACTCCCGGAGCATACACGGTTACTTATACAATTGCAGCCACTGGCGGATGTCCTGTTGTAACCGCAACGGCTAATGTTACTATTACGGCATTACCTACAGCCACGATCAGTTATGCGGGAACGCCTTTCTGTACAACAGTAAATACAGCATCTGTAACATTAACCGGAACAGGTGCGTATAATGGCGGAACCTATAGTGCGGCTCCATCGGGACTAACCATAAATACAACGACCGGCGTAATAACGCCTTCGTCAAGTACAGCCGGAACATACACCATAACTTATACCACACCAGCATCTGGCGGTTGTGCAGCGGTTAACTCAACAACCAGCGTTACTATAACAGCGGCGCCTACAGCAAGTCTTTCTTATGCGGGTACGCCATTCTGCCGGTCAATAAGTACCGCGCAGTCAGCTACTTTAACGGGTACAGGTGCATATACTGGCGGAACGTATACCGCGGCTCCGGCAGGATTATCTATTACTCCTTCAACTGGCGCTATTACGCCATCAACCAGTACTGCGGGAACATATACGGTAACTTACACCACGCCGGTATCGGGCGGATGCGCTGCTGTGACTACCACTGCTACAGTTGTTATTACTGCAGTTCCTACAGCAACCATTTCATATGCGGGAACGCCATTCTGTACAACGGTTGGTTCGGCACCGGTAACGCTATCTGGAACAGGTGCATACACCGGTGGTACGTTCGGCGCGCCAGCAGGCTTAACCATTAATAGTTCAACCGGTGAAATAACCCCATCGTCAAGCACACCTGGCACATATACTATAACTTATAATATACCTGCATCTGGCGGTTGTGCGGCGGTTAACGCAACAACCAGCGTTACCATTACAGCGGCGCCTACGGCAAGTCTTTCTTATGCGGGTACACCATTCTGCCGATCTGTAAGTACGGCACAGGCAGCTACCTTAACAGGCACGGGTGCTTATACCGGCGGCACCTATAGTGCAGCTCCATCCGGACTAACTATAAATACGAGCACCGGCGCCATTACACCATCATCAAGTACAGCCGGCACCTATACGGTAACCTATACAAGGGCAGCATCGGGCGGATGCGCTGCTATTAGTACAACTGCTACGGTTGTTATTACTGCGGTTCCTACAGCAACCATTTCATATGCAGGAACGCCATTCTGTACAACGGTTGGTTCGGCACCGGTAACGCTATCTGGAACAGGTGCATACACCGGTGGTACGTTCGGCGCGCCAGCAGGCTTAACCATCAATAGTTCAACCGGTGAAATAACCCCATCGTCAAGTACACCTGGCACTTATACTATAACTTATAATATTCCTGCATCTGGTGGTTGCGCTACCGTAAATGTTACTACATCCGTAACGATCACCGCACAACCAACAGTTAATCTTACCTATGCAGGAAATCCATTCTGCCGATCTGTAAGTACGGCACAAGCAGCTACCTTAACAGGCACGGGTGCTTATACCGGCGGCACCTATAGTGCAGCTCCATCCGGACTAACTATAAATACGAGCACCGGCGCCATTACACCATCATCAAGTACAGCCGGCACCTATACGGTAACCTATACAAGGGCAGCATCGGGCGGATGCGCTGCTATTAGTACAACTGCTACGGTTGTTATTACTGCGGTTCCTACAGCAACCATTTCATATGCAGGAACGCCATTCTGTACAACGGTTGGTTCGGCACCGGTAACGCTATCTGGAACAGGTGCATACACCGGTGGTACGTTCGGCGCGCCAGCAGGCTTAACCATCAATAGTTCAACCGGTGAAATAACCCCATCGTCAAGTACACCTGGCACTTATACTATAACTTATAATATACCTGCATCTGGCGGTTGCGCTACCGTAAATGTTACTACATCCGTAACGATCACCGCACAACCAACAGTTAATCTTACCTATGCAGGAAATCCATTCTGCCGATCTGTAAGTACGGCACAGTCAGCTACCTTAACAGGCACGGGTGCTTATACCGGCGGCACCTATAGTGCAGCTCCATCCGGACTAACTATAAATACGAGTACCGGCGCCATTACACCATCATCAAGTACAGCCGGCACCTATACGGTAACCTATACGAGGGCAGCATCGGGTGGATGCGCTGCTATTAGTACAACAGCATCGGTTACAATAACAGCAGTACCTACGGCCACAATCAGTTATGCGGGAACGCCATTCTGTACAACAGTAAATACAGCATCTGTTACATTAACCGGCACAGGTGCGTATAGTGGCGGAACCTATAGTACGGCTCCATCGGGATTAACCATAAATACAACGACCGGCGTAATAACGCCTTCGTCAAGTACAGCCGGAACATACACCATAACTTATACTACACCTGCATCTGGCGGTTGTGCGGCGGTTAACGCAACAACCAGCGTTACCATTACAACGGCGCCTACGGCAAGTCTTTCTTATGCGGGTACACCATTCTGCCGATCTGTAAGTACGGCACAGGCAGCTACCTTAACAGGCACGGGTGCTTATACCGGCGGCACCTATAGCGCAGCTCCATCCGGACTAACTATAAATACGAGCACCGGCGCCATTACACCATCATCAAGTACAGCCGGCGCTTATACGGTAACCTATACAAGAGCAGCATCGGGTGGATGCGCTGCTATTACGACAACTGCATCGATTACTATTACTACAGCGCCAACAGCAGCTATCTCGTATCCGGCTACATCTTTCTGCACATCTGTTTCTTCACCGCAGGCAGTAACTTTAATAGGAACCGGCGCCTACACAGGTGGTACGTATAGTGTATCGCCATTAGGATTGTCAATCAATAGTACAACCGGTACCATTTCTCCCTCAATCAGCACAACGGGAACATATACTGTAACTTATACAGTACCTGCTTCAGGTGGTTGCGCTGCCGTAACTGCAACTACAGGTATGATTATCAACAGTACCCCAACAATTTCTGTTTCACCTTCATCGGCAACCATTTGTAGCGGTAACAGCACAATACTTACAGCAAGTGGTGGCGCCAGCTATACCTGGAATCCTTCAACAGGTTTGTCAACTACCAGCGGCGCTACTGTTACTGCAAGTCCAACCACTACTACAACCTATACCGTAACCGGAACAGCGGCCAATGGTTGTACAAATACAGCAACAGTAACTATAACAGTAAATCCTTCTCCGGCGGGAGGGACTATTGCGCCGGCTGTTACATCTGCCTGTACTGGTTCGAACAGTGGTACTTTGACGTTAAGCGGCAATACCGGTACAATCATAAGATGGGAATCATCTACCAATGGCGGAGGAACCTGGGCGTCAATCGCAAATACATCAAATACCCAGTCGTATTCTAATTTAAGTCAAACTACAATATACCGGGCAGTTGTTCAAAATGGCGGATGCACCTCTTACTCATCAAATGGAGTAGTGAGTGTTACCCCTGCCTATCCGCCAACGGGGGCAACCGCCAACCCTGCAGAAATTTGCTTAGGTGATTCCAGTACACTATCAGCCACAGGAACGGATCTACCCTCGAGCTGGTCGGGCGTAGAGGATTTTAATAGCGCATCTCTTGACAATTCAGGCGGGTGGAGCGCAACAGAAAACGGCTTACCTCATAATATACAGGCCAGTGCAGATAATGAACAAAATACTCCATTTAACCTGACCAATCCTAAAGTATTTAATGGTATGCTGTATAACAGTGGAGATCCGAAATTTGCCATTGCTGCAGGTACCGGCACTACCACCATGGTAACGCCTGTGTTTAATACTATCGGCATGTCGACTGCTGTCTTCAGCTTCTGGCAAGCTTTTAACATTAATGCAGGGACTACAATATCGGTCGAAATATCAACAGACGGTGGAAGTACTTTTCAATCGGTTCCCCTGTTGCAATATACGGGTCCTGCAACCTTGGGAACTCCGGACAATGGTTTTGTTCAAACAAATATCGATCTCACCAATTACCTTGGTTTATCGAATTTAAAGATCAGATTTAATTACCAGGGATCTGCCGGAAGTAACTGGGCCATTGATAATGCAGGTATGGTGGTGCCGGCTGTACCGCTTACATATAACTGGACGTTAACCAATCCTTCAGGCGTTCAAAGTCCTTATTACCTTAATACTACTACAGGACAATCTGTAAAGGCCAGTCCTACAGCACCCGGTACGTATACCTATACCGTATCTACAACTTATGGAGGATGCCCTGGCGGAAGCGCCAATGTAGCAGTCGTGGTAAAACCATTGCCGGTTTGTGATATAACCGGAAACAATAGTGTATGTCCTGCTTCAACCAATACGTATAGCGGTCCAAATATTTCAGGGTACAGTTATCAATGGAGCATATCAGGTTCAGGAACTATTTCCGGTTCATCTACAGGACAAACTGTAACGGTGGTTGCGGGGGGACGCTGCGGAACATACACGTTATCGTTACGTACGACGCTCAATGGATGTCAGAGTAGCACAGCATGTAATTTTACTGTAAATATTGTTGATACCCAGGCGCCGGTGATCACATTGACGGCAAGTACCAGTGTGCCCTGTAATCCAACTGCAGCAAATATTGTTGCCGCATTTGGAACTGCTACCGTTGCTGATAATTGTACTACAGGTTTAACCGCTACATTCACTGACGGGGTTGAACAGGGAACAGGTTGCATAAGAACGGTAACAAGAACATGGACAGTTACCGATTCATGTGGAAATACCGGAACGGCTACACAGACAGTTAGCTTTACAAGAGATACACAGGCACCGCAATTTGTTGGCGTGCCAGCAAATATTACTATACAGTGTGACAATATTCCGGCTGCACCAGTAGTGACCGCTAATGATAATTGTTCGCCTTCCGTTGCTGTTACGTATGCAGAGGCGGTTAGTGTGGTGGAAGGATGCGGTACCATTACCAGAACATGGACTACAACAGACCTTTGTGGTAATACAGCAACTGCTACGCAGGTATTGACGGTAGTAGACAACACCGCACCAATAATAACTGGGGTTCCTGCCAATGCTACCGTTCAGTGTGGTAATTTAATTGAGGCTGGCTTTGCAGTAACGGCCACTGATAACTGCGATCCTACCATTACTGTAAATTTTTCTGAAACGAATAATGTAGTAGAAGGTTGTGGCACGATCACGAGGACCTGGACAGCAACAGATGCCTGTGGGAATACAACTACTGCTACACAGGTTTTAACCGTGGTTGATAATACACCACCGGTTGCACCGGCTCCTGCGTCACAGAGTTTCCAATGCCTTGCTGATGTGCCGGCTCCCGGTACGTTGACAGCAACTGACAATTGTAGTGGCAACATTACCGCAACGGGTGTTGACGTTCAGGTTGCTAAAGCTTGCGGATATACTATTACAAGAACATGGACATTCACCGATGCATGTAACAATACATCATCGGTTTCTCAAATTATAAATGTGGAGGATAGTATACCACCGGTGATTACCTGTCCGCCGGCACAAGTCTTCTGTGCAGTCAATAGCAATACTTATACTATTCCACCAGCAACTGCATCTGATAATTGCAATGGTACGTTGAATTTTACCTATCAAATCACAGGAGCAACTACAAGAAGTGGAACAGGGAATGATGCCAGTGGAGTATTTAATGTTGGAGTATCAACAATAACATGGACAGTTACAGATGCATGTGGCAATACTTCCACCTGTACAACAACGGTAACTGTTAATCCAAGGCCAGCACCGATAATTTTTCATAATTAATTATAAAAAACGGTTTATGAAAGAAAACAGCAACCCATACAAAACAAAAAATACCGGCAGGCAAGCCCGGCATTTTTGGTCAGCTTTTTTGCTATGGCTTCGATTGCTGGTTCTCTCATTTACCCGAAATAAAGAAGAACTGGAAGGCATCTTCTTCCATGAGCGGGTCCCCGCTTTTTTGAACAAAATGCATTTAGCAAACATCCCTACACCATCTCTAAAGAACAAAAAAATGCCGCACACACACTCCGCTAAACTACTTATAAAATGGGGACTCATGCTGTTGTTCACAGCATTTGGCACAAATGCAATAGCACAAGCGCCTCCGCCAACCCCAGGTGATCATTCGGTATGTATTAATACAACAAAAGAGTATGGTGTAGTACTCACTACCGGGTCTACCTATGCATGGAGCATTACGCCCAATACCGGGTTTACGTTGACTCCACATCCAACGTACCCTAATTTAATTACAGTGACCTGGACAGCCGTCGGTGTATATACCGTGCGGGTAGTTGAAACCAACGCTGAAGGTTGTGTTGGCGACACAGTTTCAATTGTGGTCACCGTGAATCCGCTGCCGACGGTAGTGGTGAACTCGTCAACGGTATGTGAGGGAATAGCGGCGACAATAACAGCAACGCCAGGGGAACCAGGTACCTACAGCTATGCATGGACTGTGCCGGCAGGAGTTCCTGATCCGGGTAATGTGGCCAGCTTCACATCCACAGTAGCCGGAACCTATAGTGTTGTGATCATCAATACCGCAACGGGTTGTGTGTCGGCTTCTGCAAGTGGAACAGTAACGGTGAATCCGCTGCCAGTATGTTCTATTACCGGTAATAACAATGTATGCCCCGGTACTACAAATACATATAGTGGACCATTGGGAATGTCGACTTATAGTTGGTCAATCAGTGGAAATGCAACTATCTCCGGTGCAACAAATGGACAAACCGTTTCAGTGCTTACCAATAATAGTTGCGGAAGCTTCACGCTGAACCTTACTATTATCGATACGAATGGATGTACAAGTACATGTAATCAGACATTTGATATTACGCAACCACCATTTACTTATAATCAGCCAGCCGATACCACTGTGGCAGCCTGTACGTTTGCCGATCAGGCTTCGCTCAATGCAGCAATAGCAGCTTGGGTAACACAGCGGACAAGTGCGATCGCCGCAACCGGTGGTTGCGCACCGCAGGTGACCAGCAACTTCACCAACCAATCGATCAACCTCTGTGATGGCGGTAACATTACCATCACCTGGACGATCACCGATAAGTGTGATACCACTACCGTGGATGCCATCTATACCGTAACACCGGCGCCGGCCCTGGCCTTCAATCAGCCAGCCGATACCACTGTGGCAGCTTGTACGTTTGCTGATCAGGCTTCGCTCAATGCAGCAATAGCAGCATGGGTAACACAGCGGACAGGTGCGATCGCCGCAACCGGTGGTTGCGCACCGCAGGTGACCAGCAACTTCACCAACCAATCGATCAACCTGTGTGATGGCGGTAACATTACCATCACCTGGACGATCA
>NZ_STFF01000016.1:131761-140828 GCF_004834005.1 Niastella caeni | reverse complement strand
ATATATGGTCTGTATAGTGTCTATATCCATAAAGAACTTACAAAACATTATTATTCAATGTACTAACTATTAATTATACTCGTAAAAGCCTTCGTTCGTGTCACGCCTTCGCCACATCAGTCACAGCATGGCAACTAATCAAAACCTTTGGAATACTACAAGAGTGTAGATGTTAACCTAACGATCTCCTGACACCGAGATTACTAAAATTTGATGAATAACCGAAGGTGTTTTCTCTTTTTTTGAACGTTTTATGAAATTGAAGAATTGGGATATGCCCGGGAAATAATCTAAAAAACAATATAACAGCGTATTTATATATTGACAATCAAACACATATTATAATTTCAGCATTTGCCCTTCTTTCTCTTTGCCCGCCACTCCGCAAGCAGGTACCACCACTCCTAAAACACTTTTATAACAGCCAGCGCATTATGTACTTTAGCAACCGGTTCTATGGTTCCCTGTAGTTTATGAAAGAATTCAATTCCCAAAGCGGCAACAACCTTATTATCAGGCTGGTGCCCAATGACCGGCATGTGCAGCTGCAGGTTCTCGTGTAAGTCCAGGGATATATCCAGTAAATCGGTTTGCACCGGTTCAACCGAATAGTTTTCTTTTTCAAAATGCAGCGAGGCCGCCATGGCAGTTAACATAAAAGCATTGGCGCCGCTTGCTGTATCGATCATGGCTTTAGGAATAAGTGACGGAATGCTGATGGTCACCCTCATGGAATCCCTATCCAATATAGCAGAATAATGTGTCCTGAAAACATTTTGCAGGCTGGTATCCCGGTTAAAGTTGAAGCCTTCCAGGATGCTTAATACGCCCTGGGGCACCCTGCGTTCACCCCTGCCATTTACCTGGTCGCTTTGCAATATCTTAAACATAATTTTTGTGAGCCGGCCCGAAACATACCGGTGGGCCATATTGCGTAATCCAGGGATAAACGCATGGTGCAGCAGGCGGTTGGCTGTAACTGCACGGGAAAACTCCGTATTATTTTGCCGGGTAAGTTCAAAAACCGGGTTGGTAAGCACCCGCTTACGGGTTAACGGTGTTTTTTTCTTCTTCATATGGAGTGATAGATTACTATTCTGGCAGTATTGTAAAGTTATTCCAGTATTAACCTCCCCACCTGTAAAGCTTTTTCAGTACAAGACAGTGGTAATTGATAGTATCGCAGCTGCTTACAAGATAGCCATTTTCAGGCTGGTAATTGCATAGGAAGTGCATAGGAATTGCATAGAATTTGAATTATCCTGTGTAATTCCGGGGAAGGGCCGATGCAGTAAGTATCGGTTATATTCTGGCTATTTAGGGAGCTGTATTGAGTACATTGCCACAACGAGCTACGCTGTATGTCGCAGTTCAACCGAGGTGCTACATGTTAGTTACTGTCGTTCATGCAGGCATTTGTACCATTTGGCCGGGCGCAGATATATGATCCCTCTCCTGGTAAGAAAACGGGTAAGTATCTGTTTGCCTTCTTTATTTTTTACCTGGAAATGCAAATGCGGAAATGCAGTATAACCCGTATTACCACTTAACCCGATCAACTGCCCTTTTTTGACGTTATCGCCAACATTTACACAAGCGCCGTCTTTATCCAGATGCCAGTATTGAGCCATGCTGCCATCATTATGCCGGATAAAGATATGATTGCCTTCAGAAAGATATTCATCCTTCAAGCCGCCTTTATCACTATCCTTTTTTACTTCTGTAACGATCCCGTCTCGTGCAGCACAGACCTTACTGCCTTTTTTCATTTTAAAATCAAGCGACAATTCGTTTCTATGGCTCATATGACTGTTAGCCGCCTGCACCAATAAAAACCTTTCACCGGGCATAAACGGCAACCAATAAATATAACTGGTATCATTGTATATACGTCCGCCTTTTGCATCATATATTTCCTGGTCGCTCAACTGCGCGTTGGCGAAGCAGGCAATGAAGGCGGAAAGGATGAGGAGTTGTATTTTCATTGCCTTAAATATCCGCTTTTATTTAAAAAATCTTTACAATCCTGAATATTTAATATGTCTGCTATGGCTTTGCTTTTATCAATGGCTTTGTCGTAATAGGCCTTTGTAATAGCATAACCAATATAGTATCCCATATCAGCAGGTCTGTCATCTTTTCTGGGTCCGCTGTACAGCCAGTAATCAAAATCATCGTTCTCGCCTAAATTCATGTCTCTGATAAATTCTTTCATCAATACAGCTTCTCTGCCTTTGGCATAGATATAAGGCGCTGTAGAGGGAATTTTACCGGAAATTAATTCACCCAAAAAATCAGCACTGCCTTCTATAATACATTGCTCTAATAGTATTTTGTATTTATAGGGGATTTTCTGATTGGCATGAATTAACTCATGGGCAACCAGGTATGGTATATTGCCGGGTTCATTCATTTCTGCGCCGATGATCTGCTCGGTTGGCAATGATACGCCACCGGTATTGAACCTGCCGATAACAAAGTACAATGGAGGAAAAACCGCTTTGGGATACAGGTATTTCAGCGCATAATAACTAACCCGGCATTGCTTCTCCACCTCATTTATCTTAAGCGAATTATCTCTTATTTTTAAATAATCCTGTTTGCGGTTTACTACCGTAGCTAATAACGTATCAGCATTTACTATCCGGTTGTGGTCCATAAAATGCAACACACCGTTGCTTCCTTTTTTTATATAGAAGTCGTCGAAAGGATTGTTTTTGTAACCTGCCGTTAAAGAGTCAAAGGCAATCCAGAAATTCTTAATATCATTCGTGTAAATAGTAGCCTTCGCCGGATCCCTGGTTATTAGAGTACTTGTTGGCGATTGAGCTATAACTGTAGTCCTTCCTGCTGTTAGGAAAATAAGAGCAATTACTAAAAAGTGTCTAAGGCTGATTTTTATCATTTGGCACGTAATGTATAAAAACAGCCATGCATTTCCAAAGTAACCTCATGAAAAATCATCTTCTACCTCAACTCCCCTACCCACACCGTTTTACCCGATACTTTGAGCTTGTTCGTAATATCCGTCAACGATCCATCGATGATGTTCCTGGCTTTGGTAAAACCCATTGTTCTTTCTGCAAACCGGTGCATGTCTATTTCTTTTTCATTATCGGCGGGGTTCATTACGCATAAGATCGTTTGCTGTGCATTGTACCGAAAATATACATACACGCCATCTTCGGGTACATATTGCATCAGCTTACCCGTGGTAAGCGCCGTAGCTGTTTTGCGAAAGTTGGCCAGCGTTTTTACATAATTGTATACTTCATTTTCAGCCGGGGTACGTCCACCGGGTTCAAATTTGTTAGCTGCATCACCGGGCCAGCCACCGGGAAAATCGAGCCGCACCTTGCCATCGGGATCGGCGAAGTTCTTCATCAATATTTCGGTGCCATAATATAATTGCGGTATGCCGCGGAACGTCAGCAACCAGGCAATGCCCATTTTTTGTTTGGCAATGTCTTCGCCTACCATGCTGAAAAAACGGCTCAGGTCGTGGTTATCTAAAAACAGCACATTCTTCATGGCGTTGGCATATACAAAATCATTGGTGGCGGTCAAATACAAGCGGTTCACCCCTTCCGTCCAGCCAAAGCCCTGCGTTAAGGCTGGTAAAATGCCATACAGGTTGAGTTGAAAATCGGTTACGCCGGGCAAATTGCTCTTGTATGGAATATTGTATTTATTGCGGGTGAAGAAACTCTGGTTGGGAATCCCATGCACCCAGGTTTCGCCGAATAGGTACAATTGCGGGTATTCATCCAGCAAAGCCTTGTTGCAACGGTTCATAAACTCCAGGTCGTTGTATGCATAGGTGTCAATACGCCAGCCATCGAGCCCAAATTCTTCGGTACACCAGAGGGCATGCTGTATAAGGAAGTTTGCAAAATACGGGTTGCCATGATTAATGTCGGGCATGGAAGGCACAAACCAGCCATCGCTCATGCGTTTTCTATCAATGATGGATGCATATGGGTCCAGCAGCACCTGGTCTTTGTAAGTGGTGTTCGTATAGGTTGGCCACCAATGAAACCAGGAGCTGTCCGGCATATCCCTGTACAAAAAATGTTCAATGCCTATGTGGTTGTACACCGCATCCTGGATGATCTTCATGCCGCGTTTATGCAGGCTGTCAATCAATTCAAGATACGCTTTGATGCCGCCCAGTCGCGGGTCTATAGTGTAATGATCGGTAAAGGCATACCCGTGTTCTGTACGATCGGGCATATCGTTTAATAAAACCGGGTTCAGCCATAAGGCGGTTACGCCCAACTGCTGCAGGTAATCGAGGTGGTTTTGTATGCCTTTCAGATCGCCGCCATGGCGTTTAAAATAGTCCGACCGGTCAAGACTTT
The DNA here is from genome assembly GCF_004834005.1 of Niastella caeni. Classification (GTDB taxonomy): domain Bacteria; phylum Bacteroidota; class Bacteroidia; order Chitinophagales; family Chitinophagaceae; genus Niastella; species Niastella caeni. The sequence goes on along the minus strand of NZ_STFF01000016.1, from coordinate 136,467 downwards.
GATCCCGTAACCCTGCAATGCGATCGTTGCTGGCATCGCCATTGCTGAAGCGATCGGGCATAATGAGGTAAATGAGATCTTCTGAGGTAACGCCTTTGATGCGCGTTTTTCCATTCTGGTTGCTGCGCTTTTTCAGGTCGTACGTGAGCTGCGCAACTGGTGCATTGTCGCTTCTAAACGTAAACCTGAGCTTGCCCGGTTGCGCAATTCTGCTAACCTCAAGGTAAATGGTAAGATAATTGGGATTGGTGTACGTATGTACGCTTGTTAATGTAACGCCGGGGTATGGTTGCAGCAAAACGCGGCGGCCATTCTTAATATTTTTGGCATGCACCAGCAATTGCAGCTTCGTATTTCTCATGCCCGTCCACCAGTGCGTGGGATAAACGTTCAGGCTATCCTGCGCAACAATACATACAACCAATAAACAACATATAACAGTAATGAAGAGTTTTCTACAACAGGTCATCATATTTTTTTTCTTTTACAATGAAGGCACATATAATACCTGCTATAATCAGAAGGCTTCCTCCTATTTGCACGGCGAGTAACCGGTCGTTGTGCAGAAAGTTTTCCATAATTTTTCCAAAGAACAGGGAAGCGATGATCTCTGGCAATACGATAAAGAAATTAAAGATACCCATGTATATACCGATCTTGTTTTCGGGTAAATGCCCGGCCAGCATAGAGTACGGCATCGACAAAATAGAAGCCCAGGCAATGCCCACCATGCTCATGGCTACATATAACATAGATGGTTCACTGATATATTTTACACAAAATAATCCAACGCCGCCGAGGATCAGACAAAAAGTATGGGTCATCTTCTTACCCAGCTTGGCAACCCAGAACGACAACGTGAGGGAAAACAGAAATGTTACCAGGTTTAAAATGGAGGACGTGGCATTGGCATGTTCAATACCCCGGGTATAGAGTTCATTGGAAGTAGCGGGGTCGCCTTTAAAGATATCCCGCGCTACACCCGTTGTATAATAAAACCACATCAGGAACAAGCCGGGCCAGGTAAGGAACTGCACCAGCGCCAGCCTTTTCATTTGCGCGGGCATATTCATGATGGATGCAGTGATCTCTTTTATAGCACCGCTAACGCCGCTGCCATGTTGCGCATTGAGCTGTTGCCGCCAGTTAGGATCGGCAGGCGGATATTCCCTGCTTCGCAGCACGGTGTATAATACCGCGAAAAAAAACATAATACCACCGATATAAAACGACCACATGATATTTTGCGGGATGCCTCCGCCTGCTTTTTCGCGCGAGATCCCGAACCAGTTCACCAGCAATCCGGGTAAAAAACCGGCAATGAAAGCGGCGGCGCCTATAAACATGCTTTGCATGGCATAGCCAAACGGCCGTTGCCGTTCGTTGAGGTTATCGGCCACAAATGCCCGAAAGGGTTCCATACTAACATTGATGCACGAGTCAAGGACCCACAAGGTGCCGGCAGCCATCCAGATGGCCGAGGCATTGGGCATAAAAAACAGGGCGATGGAACTTAAAATGGCGCCGATCAAAAAGTAAGGCCTTCGCCGGCCCCAGGTGGGATGCCAGGTGCGGTCGCTAAGGTAGCCGATGATAGGTTGAACAATTAATCCGGTCATGGGGGCTGCCAGCCAAAGGCCGGGTATTTGCTCTGCCGTTGCGCCCAGGTATTCGTAAATGGCGCTCATATTGTTCATTTGTAACGACCAGCCAAACTGTATTCCGAAGAAGCCGAAACACATATTCCATATTTGCCAGAAGTTGAAATGCGGCTTTGACTGAATGGCTTTTTCAGTATCCAATACTATGGGGGAAGGTTCCATATGCAATCGCTTTGAGGGGAGTAATGAAGGGTAAGTTACAAAAAGAAGATTGAATGGGAATGTAAATGCTTTGTATACATAACGGCCGTTACCGGTTACCAGTTCCAGGTTGCCGGGTAACTAATTTGAAGCTCCCGACTGACAGTTAGAGTGATCGACATTCAAGGCCCGGCAACTGGAAACCGGTAACTGGTAACCCCCATCTCTTTCCGAACACCCACCGTATCAAAACCGAACAGTTGATAATATGAGGTTACGCATAGATCCTTGATCCTAAAACGCTAACACTTCGGCATTGGGTTAGTTACTATTTACTGTAGCTTTCATCACCTAAAACCTATATCATGCTGCCTGTTTACTTCAAGATCGCCTGGCGTAACCTGATCAAACATCGCCAGTTCACCATACTGAACCTGCTGGGCCTCAGCACCGGGCTGGCCTGTGCCTTACTGATCTATTTATGGGTGCAGGATGAATTGACGATCGACACCTTTCATGAAAAGGACAGCCAGCTTTACCAGGTGATCAAAACAGCAATTAATGGCGATGGTACGATCCATACGCATGAAACTACCCCCGGTTTACTGGCGCAATCCATGGCCAAAGAAATTCCGGAAATAGAATATGCGGTACCGGTAATTGTTATGGATGATTATGGCGAGAACAAAGGCATTATTATGGCCGGTAGTAAATACGTGAAAGCATGCGCCCAATTCGCCGGGAAGGATTATTTTAATGTGTTCTCCTATCGCCTGCTGCAGGGTGATAAAGACAAAGCGCTGGCTGATAAATACGGCGTCATGCTATCGGATAAACTCGCACACAAGTTATTTAATACAACTGATAATATTGTGGGCAAAAGCATTACCTGGGACCAGGGTGATAAAATAAACGGCACGTATCTTGTCACCGGCATTTTTGAAGCGCCGCCCGCCAACGCCTCCACACAGTTTGATTGCATCTTTAATTATGATCATTATTTCGACACTTTTAAAGATGATTATGGTTTAAATAAATGGTACAGTAATAACCCGCATACCTACCTGACGGTAAAGCAAGGCACCAATGTAGAACAACTTAATGAACGGATCAGGGGTTATTGTAAACAGAAATACAAAGAGGCGCATGGTGAGAAAGAGGTTAAATGGGCAGGTGATATTTTTCTGCAACGTTATTCCAGCAAACATTTGTATAATCATTACAACAACGGGGTTATTGCGGGTGGAAGAATTGAATATGTCAGGCTGTTTTCGATCATTGCTGTTTTTATTGTTTTAATTGCCTGTATCAATTTTATGAACCTGGCCACCGCCAGTGCTGCAGCGCGATGTAAAGAAGTAGGTATAAAAAAAGTAACCGGCGCCAACCGCCGGTCATTGATCATTCAATACCTGGGCGAATCGGTGCTGATGAGCTTTTTATCGCTGCTCATTGCCATCATCATGATCTCGCTGTTACTGCCCGCCTTCAACGACCTCACGGGTAAATCACTGCATCTTCAGTTCAATACCCGTCTCCTGCTGGCTATAGTAGGTATTACTTTGCTGACCGGAATTTTTGCTGGTAGTTACCCTGCTTTGTATCTCTCCGGTTTTAACCCGGTTACAATTTTAAAGGGACAATTGAAAACTTCGCCTGGTGAATTATGGATAAGAAAAGGGCTCGTGGTTTTTCAATTTATGTTGTCGGCCCTCTTTATTGTATCGGTACTGGTGGTATACAAACAAATGCAACTGATACAAAACAAAAACCTGGGTTATAACAAGGATAACATCATTCGTTTTGCCAATGAGGGTAAGCTGCGCAATGGGCTCGGACCATTTCTCACAGAAATAAAAAAATTGCCGGGTGTTGTAAATGCTTCTGCCATGAATGGCGATTTTACCGGTAAGCACAGCGGCGGCGGGGGTATCGACTGGCCGGGAAAACAGAAAGGGATTGAATTTGATGGCATAGATGCAGACTATGACATGTTCGAAACAATGGGGCTGCAAATGGCGGAAGGCCGTTCCTTCTCGCGGCAATTTGGTTCAGACAGTAACAGCGTTGTTTTTAATGAAACGGCCATTGCAGCTATGGGTCTCTCCGATCCGGTTGGAAAAACCGTAACGATGTGGGGGCGCAAAAAGCAGATCGTGGGCGTGGTGAAAGATTTTCATTTCGAATCCTTGTATAAAAACGTAGGGCCTTTCTTTATAAGATATTCCGACGAGAATGAAAATGTGATCGTAAAAATAAAAGCCGGCACAGAACAGGCTACCCTTGCGCAATTGAAGAAACTGTATGCCTGGTTTAACCTGGGGCTCAACCTGGAGTATAACTTCCTCGATGAAGATTATGCGCAATTATATGCAGCGGAACAAAGAGTAGCATTACTGTCGAGGTATTTTGCAGCACTCGCGATCATTATTTCGTGCCTGGGTTTGTTTGGCCTGGCTGCTTTTACGGCCCGTAAACGGCAAAAAGAAATTGGCATTCGCAAAGTGGTGGGCGCCTCTGTTCAGCATATCGTGCTATTGTTATCAAAAGATTTTCTCATGCTGGTGCTGCTGGCTGTTGTGATCGCTTTTCCGCTGGCCTGGTGGGCATTGAACCAATGGTTGCTGAATTTTGCCTATCGTACATCTATTGGCGCCAGCTTGTTTATAGTGGCCGCAGCAGCCGTACTATTAATCACTATTATTACTATCAGTTTACAATCTATTAAAGCAGCCATTGCTAACCCGGTGAAGAGTTTAAGAACGGAATGAAAATACAGCTGTAAGCTATAAGCTGTAAGCTATAAGCTGTAAGCTATAAGCTGTAAGCTATAAGCTGTAAGCTATAAGCTGTAAGCTATAAGCTGTAAGCTATAAGCTGTAAGCTATAAGCTGTAAGCTATAA
>NZ_STFF01000016.1:0-131751 GCF_004834005.1 Niastella caeni | reverse complement strand
TGTAAGCTATAAGCTGTAAGCTATAAGCTGTAAGCTATAAGCTGTAAGCTATAAGCTGTAAGCTATAAGCTGTAAGCTATAAGCTGTAAGCTATAAGCTGTAAGCTATAAGCTGTAAGCTATAAGCTGTAAGCTATAAGCTGTAAGCTATAAGCTGTAAGCTGAAAGCTGTAAGCTGAAAGAAAAAAGTGGGCTCCTTTGAGGGAGACCCACTTTAATGCCTTTATGCCTTGTTGCCTTATTGCCTCGATGCCTTGCTTTATATTACAAACCCATCGGGTAAAATAGATCCTTTCTTCACCACCACAATACCGTCCTTAATCGTATACAGCGAGTGATCGGTATTCTCGAGATGATTGCTGCCATTGATGCGCACATCGTTGCCGATGCGGCAGTTCTTGTCTACGATCGCATTGCGAATGTAACACCGCTCGCCGATGCCCAATTTAGGCAATCCTCTTTCTACGGAGTGTTGCATTTCTTCAATGGTCTCGAAATAATCAGAACCCATGATATAGCTGCTCACGATGGTAGTGCCATGCCCCACGCGGCTGCGAATGCCTACTACACTGTTCTCAATGCGGCTGGCGTTTATGATGCTGCCTTCGGCAATGATGGTTTTTTCGAGCGTAGTGCCGCTGATCTTGGCAGGTGGCAACATACGTGCGCGGGTATAAACCGCGTTGCTGTTGTCGAATAAATTGAATGGCGGAATATCTGATGTCAGCGCCAGGTTGGCTTCAAAGAAAGAATAGATATTTCCGATGTCTGTCCAGTAACCATCGTACTCATAGCTCATGATCTTATGCACACCGATTGATTTGGGTAGAATTTCTTTACCAAAGTCAGTGGCGTTCTTGTGTTCTTCGGTTAACTGGTCGAAGATCAGTTTGCGATTGAAGATATAGATACCCATGGAAGCCAGGTATACCCTGCCCTGCTTTTGCATTTCTTCACTGGTTTCGCTTGTCCAGTCGGGCAACAGCTCCTGTTTGGGTTTTTCTATGAAAGAAGTGATGGCGCCGTTGGCATCGGCTTTCAGGATACCAAAATCAGATGCTTCTTTGGCGTGCACCGGAATGGTAGCAACGGAAATATCGGCCCCGCTTTCGCGGTGTTTGGCGATCATTTCCTGGAAATCCATTTGGTACAACTGATCGCCTGAAAGGATCAGCACGTACTCAAAATCGTGCTGACTCAGGTGGCGTAACGATTTCCGTACGGCATCGGCTGTACCCTGGTACCACGATGGGTTATCGGGGGTTTGCTCTGCCGCCAGAATGTCAACAAATGCGCTGCTGAAAATGCTGAAGTGATACGTGTTTTTGATGTGCTTGTTCAACGAAGCCGAATTGAACTGCGTTAGAACAAACATGCGGTTAATACCGGAGTTAATACAGTTAGAAATGGGAATGTCTACTAAACGATATTTTCCGGCAATAGGCACTGCGGGTTTTGAACGGCTGGCGGTGAGGGGATAAAGTCGTGTACCGGCTCCTCCTCCCAGAATGACAGCAATCACTTGGTTACTCATTGATAAATGTTTTAATCCGGGTTCTTAGTTCTTGGTTGTATGTTCTGTGAATTGTGTGTCAGAAGCCCGATGACTGAAGTCCGATGTCTGAAATACATGTTCGAAAATAATAGAGAGGCAACACATCCGGTATTTTCCGACCTCAGGCTTCCGACTTCTTCTTAAAGTTATATAATAATTAATTACAAACTTTCGTATACATCAATATAATGCCTGACACTCGTCTCCCAGCTAAAATCCAGCGTCATCATATGCTTTCTGATGAGGTTCATTTTTTCTTTATCGTGGTATAATCCGGCTGCCCGCCATACCGCGTGGGTAATATCGGGTATACTGGCCTGATCATAACAAATTCCATAGCCATTTACTTCGCCAAAATCAACAACGGTATCTTTTAAACCGCCTGTGCGGCGTACCATGGGCACAGTTCCATACCGCATCGAATACATCTGGTTCAGTCCGCATGGCTCCACACGCGAAGGCATCAACAAAAAATCGAGCCCGGCGTACATGGTGTGACTTAACCCTTCGTTGTAACCGACAAACACGTTGTAATCGTATTGCGATAATGGTTTTAATGCAGCCAGCCCGGCTTCTACTTCGGGGAAGCCGCTACCCAATACGAGGAAATTCATTCGCCTGCCTATAAAGTAAAACGAATCGCTGATCACCTGGGGCAACAGGTCGGCTCCCTTCTCACCTACCAGGCGACCGATAAATCCTATAAGCGGTTTGTCGAAATCAAGATTGAACTGGTCGCACAGGAGCATTTTATTTTTTGCTTTACCGGCTTCCAGGTCGCTGACAGAATAATGGTGTTCTAAATATTCATCTACCTGCGGGTCCCAATGCTTGTCGTCGATACCATTGAGAATACCCACGCATTTTCCTTTTTCATACTCGAACAGGGCTTCCAGGCCATTGCTCATGTATTTCAGCTCATCGAGGTAACTTGGACTAACGGTGGTAACCTTATCGGCGCATTTGATGGCACTGGCCAGCGGGTTGATGGTATTGTTCCAGTCGAGCATCCCCCATTTCCACATATCCCATTGAGGAATGAGTATACTGCGGGCCCACGGCATCCAGCCCTGGTATTGTGCATTGTGAATGGTGAGTACTGTTTTTATATGCGCCAGCCCTCTGTATCTGAGGCAATGCTTCACCATAAAAGGGATCAACCCCGATTGATGATCGTGCACATGAATGATATCGGGATGCTGGCTCCAGGAGTTCAGCCAGTCGAGCACGCAGATCTGAAAGGCGGTAAATCGTTCGGTATCGTCATCGTAGCCGTACACTTTTTCGCGATCGAGCAAACCGTTCACATCAACCAGGTATAATTCAAAACCCAGTTTATCGGTCTTTTCCTTGATCACGGTAAACTCAAACCACCAGTTGCCCATGTTGGTGTTTCCTTTATGAACCACGTCCCAATCGTTGGTATATAAAAATTTGGTGCGGTACATAGGCATTACCACCCGGGCCGTATGCCCCAGCGCATTCATATACTTCGGCAAGGCCCCTACTACATCTCCCAACCCACCTGCCTTCGCTACTGGGTAACACTCCGCGCTTACATGTAATATATCCATTCTAAATCTTCAGGTTAATGATAAAAGGGAATGTTGTTCAATATAGGAAGGATTTTGATTTTATGGCGCAGATGTAAAAAAAATGATTACAAAAGATACTACGTATGACACAAATATGCGCGCAGTTCCCCATATAGGGCCTGAAAAAAATTCCGGGCCTGCTTTATGTTAAAGCGGTAATTTGCCAAACGTAACAAAAAAGTATCAGTTTGTATTCTGTGCCAGCGCCAGAAAAATCGGAACTGGCTGTGGTAAAATCTTATTACTTTTAAAACATCTTTAGACTAAAACCAACCTTTCAATGAGCCAACAAACTAAATGGTCGCAATTTGCAGTGTTAATTTCGGTTTTCTTTTTCTGGGGTTTTGTGGCAGCCAGCAACGACATCCTGATCCCGGTTTTCCGGGAGAAACTACATTTGGAAGCCTGGCAGGGGCAGATGATCTCTTTTGCATTCTATGTAGCGTATACTGTTGGTTCAGTAATTTATTTCCTGGTTAGTAAAGCTACCGGCGGCGATATTTTAAATAAGCTTGGTTATAAGAACGGTATAGCGTTAGGACTGTTCATTTCAGCCCTGGGTACCCTGTTGTTTTACCCGGCTGCCGAAACCCAGTCGTTCCTGATCATGATCACGGGTTTGTTTATTGTGGGCCTGGGTTTCTCCCTGCAGCAAACGGCTGCCAATCCGCTGGCCATCGTAATGGGCGATCCCAAAACCGGTTCGCAGCGTTTAAGCCTGGCAGGGGGCATCAATAACCTGGGTACTACGCTTGGTCCGGTGATCGTAAGCCTTGCTATTTTTGGTTCTGTTACCGGTGCAAAGCAGGTGGCTGATATCGGCGCGGTAAAAACACCTTACCTGGTGTTGGGTGCTGCTTTTATACTGGTAGCTATCATTTTCAAGCTCTCGCCTATTCCTAACAAGATCGAACACCATGAAGATATTGAACTGGACCTCGATAAATCGTCTGAAGTGGCTGCCAAACCTATGATGCCGGCCTCCAACCATAGTAGTGCCCTGGCTTACCCGCAGCTTTTGCTGGGTATGATCGGCATTTTTGTATATGTGGGCGTGGAAGTGGCAACGGCCAGTAACCTGCCGCAGTTTATGACCGAGCACCTTAAGGATGAGAACGGCCTTGCCTTTCCTACCGAAAACATTGCGCCCTGGGTTTCCCTGTACTGGGCCAGTTTAATGATGGGCCGCTGGACGTCTTCTATCGGCGCCTTTAACCTGAGTGCCGGCGTTAAATCTGTTTTGCGCTTTATTATGCCTTACCTGGCATTTGGCGTTTTTCTGCTGATCAATAAAATAGCTAACCACGATATTACGCCCTTCTATATCTATGCCGGTGTGATCGTTGCCCTGATCATTGGCGACCTGCTGAGTAAAGGCAACCCTGCCCGCCAGTTGCTGATCTTCTCTGCATTTGGCATGGCCGGTTTAATAATCGGTATGATAGCAGAGGGTTGGGTGAGCGTTTACGCATTCACCAGCGTTGGGCTGTTTTGTTCTACTCTGTGGCCCTGTATTTTTACCCTGGCCATTGCCGGTTTAGGTGGTAAAACCAACGAAGGCGCCACATTCCTGATCATGATGATCATGGGGGGTGCATTTATCAGTTTGCTCCAGGGCTGGTTGGCCGATGAAAAAATGCTGGGCATTCAGGCTTCGTTTATTGTAGGTGTACTTTGTTTTGCCTACCTGGCTTTTTATGCCATCAGGGCCAAAGCAATTTTAAAGTCTCAGGGCATTGATTATGATAAACTTGAGAGCGGAGGCGCTCATTAATACACAAATAGATGGTATCTTCACGCCGCAAAAATGGTCCGCGACGGGCTGTTTATGACTGAAACTAAAGAAACTGAATTATAGCAATGAGACAACAAGAGTATGCCATCGGAATAGATATTGGCGGCACCAACACCGTTTTTGGAATTGTAGATCACCGGGGTGATATTTCGTACCGGGGAGCCATTTCAACCCGCAAACACAAAGAAGTGGCGGATTATATTGAAGAACTGGCCAGCGCCCTGGCCCCGGCCATTGACCAGGTTGGCGGCATTAATGCCATTCGCGGCATTGGCATTGGCGCTCCCAACGGTAACTATTATAAAGGCACTATTGAATATGCTCCGAATTTACCGTGGAAAGGCCTTATCCCCTTGCAGCAGTTAATGAACGATAAATTCGGCGTACCCTGCGCCCTCACCAACGATGCCAATGCAGCAGCAGTAGGTGAAATGATGTATGGCGTGGCCCGTGGTTTACGCGATTTTATAATGATCACCCTGGGTACCGGCGTGGGCAGCGGTATTGTGGCGAACGGACAACTGATCCTGGGTCACGATGGTTTTGCCGGAGAACTGGGGCATACCACCATTATTCCCGGGGGCCGTTTACATAAAGGCACCGGTTTGCGCGGTTCGCTGGAAGCGTATGCCTCCGCGACCGGCGTTACGCTCACCGCCCTCGAATTCCTGGAGCGGGACCCACGGCAGGATAGCCTGTTGCGGAATTTTGCCAAGGAAGAAATTGATTCCCGTATTGTTTACGAATGCGCTGTACAGGGAGATGCCATTGCGAAGGAAGTGTATGAATTTACCGGTGAGGTATTGGGACTGGCTCTGGCCAATTTTGTGATGTTCTCTTCGCCTGAAGCCATTATTTTATTCGGCGGTATGACGAAGGCCGGCGACCTGATCCTGAACCCAACCCGCGAACACATGGAAAAGAACCTGCTTCCTATTTTCCAGAACAAAGTAAAACTGTTGTTCTCTGAACTGCGCGAAGCGGATGCGGCGATTCTTGGCGCCAGTGCGTTGGTTTGGGAAGCGAAGACGGATAAGGTTGTTTAGAATATTGAATGTCGAATAACGAATGTCGAATAACGAATGTCGAAGTAATTACAGAAATTATTTTGTATTTACTTCGACATTTTACATTCAATATTGGATATTCGATATTATTTCCTCTTCTTAGGTTCTTTCTCTTTCACAATAAACACACTCGCCACTGGCCTTTGTGCTCCCCCATCTGCCGGCTGAATCGTTTCCCTGCCATTGATCAGCAAACAACTGCTGCCACCCCCATCGAGGTTCATCGCTTCAACACAACCCAGGTCAACCAGCATGCGGGCGGTTTCATCTAATGTAGCGCCTTCCGAAACCCCGGGCGAACGGCCCTGTATAACCAGGATAATCAACCGGTGATTGCGGGTATACCCGATGGCGGTACGCGGGTGCCGGTCGTTTCTTTCAAACGCATACAACTGTTCTTCTTTATTCGTAATAAATACCGAGCCTTCCTGCACCAGTACCGGACCGCCGCCAATGGCGGTATGCATCTTCCACCAGTTCCATTGTTCAATGGTACGCAGGTCGGTAAACGAAGGATCTGGGTTGCCGCCTTTGGCAATAATGGGATGGGTTTGAAAGGCATAAGGCCATCGTTTGGCCGTGTCGGTGAACAGCCAGGCAACATCGGGCAGGCGTTTTTTACTGATGCCAAAAGCGCTGCGCGTGGCATAGTAGAACGAATCGCTGAACAGGCTTTTCAACGCGGGAATATTATACGCTTCCATTTTACCGTTGCGGATGATCACATTCAGGTTTTGGTGGGTTTGAAAAGAGAAATACCCACCGTTCACTACTATATACGGCTTTCCTTCTTTGGAATAAAATTGCGAGGGGGTATAGCAACTACCCGCGCCCGTTTGGGCGGTGAAGTCGAGGCGCTTGTCTTTCAGCCGCACTTCAACGCAATATGCTTTAAAAGGGCGGCCGTTTAATGAATCGGAAGTTTTAAAAACACGAATGGAACCAGGCAGGCTGTCGAATTCATTGTTTGCCTTTGCCCAGTGAAGTTGGCTAAAACCCCAAAGGGGCAAAAAGCAGATCGTTATTAATATTGAATATCGAATGTCCACTATAAATATTGAATATCGAATGTTCAATGTTGAATGTCGAAGTAAAATCCAAAATAATAATCAATATCGAATGCCTCTACGTTCTTCCGCCTTCGACATTCGGCATTCATTATTCAATATTCAACATTTGTTTCTCCTGAAGCCATTTATTCTTACCATATCCTGGTATTACATGGCGTTCGCTATGATAAGAGGAACGAACGAGCGGTCCGCTTTCTACATAATCAAAGCCCATGTTGTAACCGGCTTCGCGGTATTCGGCAAATTCATCGGGGTGCACAAAACGCACAACCGGTAAATGCTTGCGGGTGGGTTGCAGGTATTGGCCCAGCGTTATTACATCTACCCCGCTGTTAACCAGGTCCTGCATGGTTTGTAATACTTCTTCCTTTGTTTCGCCCAGTCCGCACATGATACCGCTTTTGGTGCGCATGCCGCCTTGTTTCAGGATCTTCAGCACTTCCATGCTGCGGCGGTATTTGGCCTGAATGCGAACCTGCCGGGTGAGGCGTTCAACAGTTTCTATATTATGCGACACTACTTCAGGGGCTGCGTCAATAACGCGCTGTATATCTTCCGCCTTGCCTTTAAAATCGGGGATCAGCGTTTCGAGTGTAGTATCGGAATTTAGTGATTTTACGGCTTTAATGGTATTGTGCCAGATGATGCTGCCGCCGTCTTTCAACTCGTCGCGGTCAACAGAAGTTAATACGGCGTGCTTTACTTTCATCAAATGAATGGCTTCTGCTACGCGTTGTGGTTCGTCCCAGTCAACGGCATCGGGCCGGCCGGTAGCTACCGCACAAAAACCGCAACTGCGGGTACACACATTACCCAGGATCATAAAAGTAGCCGTTCCTTCGCCCCAGCATTCACCCATATTAGGGCAATTGCCGCTTTCACAAATGGTGTGCAGTTTATGTTGATCAACCAGGTTGCGCACATGCCGGTAATTTTCGCCGGTAGGTAATTTCACGCGCAGCCAGTTGGGCTTTTTTACAACAGAGGTTGATTCATTTACATTACTGATAACGGGTAATTCCTGCATATGTCTTTATATTCTAATTATACCTTATGGTTGCTCACGGTATTATAACACAACAAAACCCAAAAGGTTAACTCGGCTGATTATAACAAATTGATATATAACTCGCTACTGGAAAAGGTATGGCTAAACGCCCACAAAAATAACACAAAAGTGCGTAATGGGAGGCTTTTAGTTATCCCGTAAGAGTGTATAAATCAGCGGCTAGTGGTTAGAGGCCAGTGGCTAGTGGGGAAATGCAGTTAGTTTATAAATGACAAGTAGCTAGTGGGAAGCCCTTTTGGTATTTCCTACTAGCTACTTACTACTTACCACTAGCTTTTGTTACGACTTTCGCCGGCCCAGCAGCAATGAAATATAGGCGTTGAAGAAGAAATTCTTTTCAGGGTTATAGGCCATTTGGGCTACTTTGGTAAGATAGTATTCTGCATTCAGCCCTACTTCAATGGCCGAAATGGTTTCATTGAACCGGCCATAGTCAAAACGAAGGGCGCCTTTGGCATGCAAACCGTATTTAGGCTGCACTTTATTCCATCCCACGGTAAATCCAGACGCACCTTGCTCTATATAGCCGCTGTCGGTAATATCGGGATAGGTTTTGCGATACCGTTGCTGGGCATTGTCGATCACGTCTACATAATACGGTTTTTCCAACCCAATGCTCAACCCGCCGGTGTAAACAGCCATAACCGCTACCCCGTTCTTATTGCCTTTACCGCCAATAATGCGTTGCTGGCCCACACCAAGTTTTACCTGGTAAAAATTATTGAGTTTACCGAAAATGACGCTATTGAAGTTAAAACCGTTCAGCAGAGAGGTGCGCTTTTCTTTTTTATGCTTTTTCTCGTTTATCTCCAACTGAAAGATATTGGCTACCCGGGCGCTTTTAAACCGTCCTATTTCGTAGGAAAGTCCGTAGCCATCGGTATTTAATTTTAAGCCGAAAATGCTTTGCTTACTAAAAATAATTTCTCCTTCCTCCTCCTGCTTTAGCAGGTTATTGATCCTTTCACGTTTTGCGGCCTGCCTGTCTTTTTTTGCGGTTGGCGATTTGGGAGTTGGATTAGTCTGCGCCCACAAAGTGGATGCAAGCGTACCAGCCAAAAGGAACAAAACAAATTTCTTCACTGGCTATGATTTGATTATTAAACGTAAATTTAAGGCAAAAATATACATAATGACCTCAACAGTAGTTTACGAAGGAAATCTGCGAACGGTTTGTACACATATAAAATCCGGATCCGTTATTGAAACTGACGCGCCACCAGATAACCAGGGTTTGGGAGAACGCTTTTCGCCGACCGATATGGTGGCAACTGCCCTGGGGACCTGCATGCTAACGATCATGGGCATCAAAGCGCGCGATATGGATCTTGATATCAAAGGCATTAAAATAGATGTAGAAAAGATCATGAAGTCAGATCCACGCCGGATTGGTGGCATAAATTTAACATTTCATTTCCCGGATACCCTGCAGGTAGATGAAAAGCAAAAGACCATCCTGGAACGTGCAGCCAATACCTGCCCCGTTATGTACAGCATTCATCCGGATATTGAGGTTAACGTTACCTTCAATTGGAAACCCGAAATGATTATTGGCTAAAATAGAAGAACAAATCACAAAATTCAAATTACAAGAACCAGGTCAAATTCCAAATCGCAAATCACAAGAACCAAATAAAAGAACCCAAAATTCAAATCACAAGAACCAAAAAATCTCAAAATTCAATACTCAAATTACAAGATTTGCTAATGCAGCATTTTGGCGCTTGGGTTTTGGTTTTTGAGTATTTATTTTTTGGAGTTTGGGTTTTGTTTTTTGGGATTTTTAAATTTATATATGAAAAAATGGTCATCGCTCCTTTTCTTGTGTACACTTGTCATCAGTTCTCCTGCCGCCATACGCCTGCCAGCGGTACTCAGCAGCAATATGGTATTGCAGCAACAATCAACCGTAAAACTGTGGGGCTGGAGCAGCCCCGGTGAAAAAATAGCCATCACCACTTCCTGGAATAACAAAACAGATTCTGTAAAAGGCACCCGTGACGCCAACTGGCAGGTTTCCATTCAAACGCCTGCCGCCGGCGGTCCCTATACAATTACCATTTGGGGCAGCAATACCAATACGCCCATCGTGCTCGAAAACGTACTCATCGGTGAAGTATGGGTTTGCTCGGGCCAGTCGAATATGGAATGGAATTATTACAACAAACTGCCCGATATTGGTGCGGAATTACCTACTGCTTATAATTCAAACATCCGCTTTTTTCATATCCCCAAAACCACGGCTGTTTATCCGCAGGATGATTGCGCCGCAAAATGGACCGTTTGCGATTCAAACACCCTGAAATTCTTCAGCGCCGTGGGCTATTTCTTTGGTAAGAAATTAAATAAGGAGCTGAATGTGCCTATCGGTTTGATCAATTCAAGCTGGGGTGGCACACCGGCCGAAGTATGGACGCCCGACTCCAAAGTTATTACCGATGCCGAGCTGAAAGCCGCTGCTGCAAAGCAACAAGCCGATGCCCGCTGGCCCATCACCCCCGGTTATACGTACAATGCCATGATCGCACCCCTTGTCAACTACGCTATTGCCGGTTCTATCTGGTACCAGGGTGAAAGCAATACAGGCACGTCGGCCACCTACAGCAAATTATTTACTACCATGATCGATAGCTGGCGCAAGGCATGGAACAAGGAATTTCCTTTCTACTATGTGCAGATAGCGCCCTTTAAATACGGCACCCCGTTAATTGGCGCGTTGTTGCGCGAACAGCAAACCAAAGCCATGGCGCATCCGCAAACAGGCATGGTAGTTATTACCGACCTGGTGGAAGATACCAGCAACATTCACCCTGCCAATAAACATGATGTGGGTGCCCGCCTGGCCAACTGGGCACTGCACGATACCTATAAAAAAGAAGGCATTGTTTATAAAAGCCCGATGTATAAAAGCATGGAAGTAAAGAAGGGCAAAGTGTATCTCAGTTTTGATAATGCGCCTACCGGATTGATGGCCAAAGGAAAAACCATTACCGAAGTGTATGTGGCTGGTAGTGATCAGCAGTTCTACCCTGCCGAAGCAAAAATTGAGAATAACCAATTGGTGGTGTGGAGCAAACAAGTAAAGGAACCGGTGGCCGTGCGGTATGGATTTACCAACACAGCAATTGGTAATTTATTCGGGAAAGAAGGATTACCGGTGAATAATTTCAGAACAGATAGCTGGTAATACAGTTTATTGTTTATAGTTTTTGGTTTATAGTTAGTTGCCGGATTTATTAGAAGTCTTAATAAATCCGGCAACTTTGATTTTCAGGATTGTCGCCAGCAATTCGCAGTTTCGAATGGCGAAGCAACCATAAACTATAAACAATAAACCATAAACTAATATATCCTTCCTCTACCTTCAGCTGTATCTATAAGTTTTTGAGCTAAGGCATCGTCAAAAACCTCTGCGCGGTTGGCCAATACCTGCCGAAGCAGATCATGAATGGTAATAATACCCATAAACTGGCTGTTATCGAGGGCCACCAGGTACCGCGCTTTACTTCTTGCCATCAGGGTCATACAATGTTCCACCGTATCATTAGGCGCTACTACCGGCAAATCGGTGGTCATTACTTCCTGAACTTGGGCCTCGCGGCTGCTGCGGCCTTTTAATACTACGTTGCGACTGTAATCGCGTTCCGAAAAAACGCCTTTGTAAGCGTCCCCTTCCATTACAATAAGGTAACTCAGGTTTACCTGGTCAAGCAGGTGCAGGGCCTCAATAACCAATACATCGGGCTTGATGATATTTTCCGGACGCGGTTTGCTGGCAATAAGATCGTCTACCGTTCTCATGAAATATACATTTGTTTAAAGTTCGTGATTTCTTGTATATAAAGAATGATTTTAATCATATATCAATAGATATATTGGCGATAAATTTATTACATATATTTAATGCGCTTTCATGATCTGTCCTGCCCACTACCGGGAGTGACCGGAAACGCCTATTTTCGCACCAATCAAAAAAATTAACCATGACTATCCAGGAATCATTTGAACAGGCCGTAAGCCGCAGCAAAACCTTAACCGAAAAACCGGGCAATGACATTCTGTTACAATTATATGCACTGTACAAACAAGCCACCGAAGGCGATGTTAATGTAGATCCGCCTTCCAATATGTTCGATTTTGTTGCCAAAGCCAAATACAATGCCTGGGAAGAGATGAAGGGGAAGTCGAAAGAAAGTTCTATGCAGGAGTATGTTGAGTTGGTTGGAAAATTAAAGTGAGTTAATAATAGTAAGTTTTAAAGTAATAAATAAAAAAGTGGCATGTAGTTGCAGGCAAGTGGCGAGAAGCGAGTAGCAAGTAGGAAATACATTTATTTCTTCTACTAGCCACTAGCTACTTACTACTAGCTAAACTGACTTCTAATGAAAGGGACTTTTCTATATCAAGTCTGGCAACACAATAGAAAATTGTGCTACATCCTGACAGCATTTACCATGCTTACCGTATGCGGCAATTTATTAGGCGATGAAGTAACGCCTTTTTTTGTATGGGGCATGTATTCAGAAAAAGAAAAGCCGGTACAACAATATGAAATTTTAAAAACCACCATTAACGACAGCACGGTGGTGAATGTGTATGATTATTATACCACCGATACGCGTTTTTACCTGTATAGCCCCCTGGCGTATTACAAAAAAATAGAAGACAACAATAACGTAGATCCTACTGTCAGCTTTTTGCAATCAAAACTGCATCAGCATTATGACAAAATTGATTTCCTGGAAAGATCGTTCTCCAATACCGGGCCGCAACAACAGGCTTTTTTAGATTGGTACGCGCGTTACCTGCAACAGGTGACCAATATACCTGTTCATTCCCTGCGCATGGAGGTAATAAAAGCACATTATACCGATCAAAATTTAGTTACAGATACCGTTCACCTGTTCGCAACATGGGAAAAACCGTAGCACATATCAGTTTCTATACCCCCTGGGAACGAAAGCGCATAGCCCGCATCGTATTTGCATTGCTGCTGGGAGCGCTGGTGTGGTCGTTTTTTTCCAACACGTTATTACACCAGTTGCAAAAACCTGTTATTAAGTTCCCGTATGTAGATCCTACTTACTGGATCATGCATTATTTGGGCATACCGGAACTTATAACCGGTAATTTTGTAATGGCCTGTACATTCGATACTGCGTTGTTTGCATCCTGTATTTTGTCGTTCATGTACCCGGAGAAACGGTTGTATTGCTGGTCGTTCATTATCCTGTACTTTATTTATTTTATCACCTTCAACACGTTTGGCACCCATCACACCAATCATAAGATCGGGTTTCTGTTTATCGCCATTCCGTTTACCGTTGCTGACTACAAATCATTTAATTTTCTGTGGCAGGGTCTTCGTTATTTTTTGCTTTTTGCCTATGCCGATGCTTTTTTATGGAAGTTGTTCCGGTTGTCCTGGCTGCACCCCGACCAGGGATTGCTTATTATGAAAAAGAACGTGGCCGCCTTTTTATACTTTGAACCCAATACGTTGCAGGCTGGTTTGTATCGCTGGTCGTTGCAACACCCGGCCTGGGTAAATGGTGCGTACCTGGTGGGTATGCTGCTGGAAGGATTGTTTATTGTTGGGTTCTTTACCCGCAAATTCGATCACTACCTGTTTATATTGTCAATTTTGCTGCCTGTTGGTTTCTATTTAATGGCCGATGCCAATTTTTTTGAGTTTTTAATACTTAATCTCACCCTGATCAATTTCCATAAACTGTTTGTTCGAGCTCAGTAAGCGCACTTTTCATAAAGTGACCCTGGCTTAATTGTACAGCCAGCGGGCGGGTATTCTCAACCATCTGCTGGTATGCTGAGTCGCTTATATTTTTGATGACTTCGCCAATCTCTGATAACCGGTTTATCGTACACCCAATACCGTATTGTTTTACCAATATTGCACTGGCCGATGTGGCCGGCACAATAAGGGGGATGCCCGCCATGATAAAAAGGGACAGCTTATGTGGAGTAATAATAGTAAGATAACTTCCATAATTGCCGGCGAAGCTTTCGATCTCCGGTCCATACCAAACCAGCCCGAATGATCCCTGTAAATGTTGCACGAGCTCATAAGGCGGAAACACCCCTTTATAGGTTGCATTTTCGGGAAACGCATTGTATTCGGAATAACCGGCGCCGTATATAGAAAAGGTTAGTGGTGTTAGTTGCCCCAGCTTTTGTATGAAGGCATTTTTTTGCAGGTCACCGGCAATAATGATGTGGGTATCTTTTGACCGGTGTTGATGTACCGGTGTGGCTAAAAAATCGAAGAATTGCAACTCTGCAATGGTGGCGTGCGGCACTATAGGTTGTAACCATTGGCGCATCCGTTCATTGTGCACAATAAACAGGCGGAACCGGCGAAACGCTTTTTTTTCTTTTTCAAGCACATTGTCGTTCCCATTGCGCAATCCATCTATATCCAGGATCAAACAAGCGATCTTCACCCCTTTTATTCGTAATAAGGTTAGTAACAGTTCGTGAACCTTTGCATATAATGGAAATTGAAAAATGACCAGGTCGCCGGAGCGGATCCTGAACAAAAGCCTGATCAAATAGAGCAGTCTTTTCCACTTTGACCCTATTGAAAAATCATACGTGCCGGGGAATTCGATCGGCTGATACCCTTTGGCTATAAAATTCTTTTCTGCATCTACATTACCAATGCCGCCATGAAATACTTCCCGGTGCAAATGTTCCTGAATAAAATATTTATTGGGAATAGGCATAGCGGGCGTTATGATTGTGTATTGACAATATTTTTTTTCAGGGAAGCCATGGCCGACCCGTATAATTGAAGCACCAGCTTATTTTTCATCACCAGCAATTGCACTAAAAAGTAAACAGGCACGCAAATCAACAGGGCCAGCAGCACGATCAGTACCGGCGATGCAAGATACGTTTTCAATGCCCAGATCACGGGAATGAACAGTAATGAGGCAAAGATGGATTGCAAGAGCGAGGTTGTATCGAATATCTGAAGGCCCGGGAAGTTTTTTCTTACATACCCGAAACCCACGGCCAGAATAATGAGTTCCCCAATGATCATGGCATAACAGGCGCCCCGGTCGTGCAGGTAATAAGATAGCCCCAGCATCAACAAAATATAAACACTACTTCCGATGATAAGACCATATAGTTGCAGTTTTTCTTTTCCATGCGACATTAAGATCTGTTTATTCAAAAACAGGCTGTAAGTTTTTATCAGCGGCAGCAATGCCAGTATTTGAACGTTCCTGCTTACCCCGGAAAAATGCACGCCCAGTAAGGCGTTTACCAACGGTTCCGCCATTAAAAAAATACCAATGGATGCCGGAATGGTGATGATAAACACCAGCTGAACGGACTGCAAAATGGTTTGCTGTAATTCTTTGTCTTTTTCCTGGTATAACAACGTTGTGGTGCGGGGATATAAAACCAGGAACATATCTGTAAAAACGCTCACGCCTACCCTGATCATTTTTATTGACATGGAATAAATGCCTACCACTGCCGCCGTGCTTACAATGCCTAACAGCACATTATCGAGCCAAACCGTAATTCCATACACCAAACTGATGAAATAGGTGGTTAACGTATGTTTCAGGTGGCGTTTCCATTGTACCTTTTGTAAGGTTATTGGTATTTTCCTGAATACGTTCACCAGGTTGGTAAGCAGGTTAATGATGGCTGCGGTGGTAATAATTCCATAATAAATATAATAATCAGGCGGGGCTTTTACGAGAATAAACAAAGCAATAAGCCCCAGTAACCGGCTAATAAATGACCGGATGGTGATATACCTGAATTTTTCAAGTCCCCAGAAATACCATTCGCAGGCAAAGGCGTTAACCAGCAGGAACGATACAGAAAAAAAGACCAGCCTGATATCCTGGATCTTTTGCCAGAGAATATAAACCGTAATACCGTAAAAGATCAGTGTAATGGCCGATGTTATGCAATGCAGTACCACCAGTTCCAACACCAACTTGTGCAATTCATTCTTATTCTGTTTAACCTTAGCTATTTCACGGATCCCATATACTACAATGCCAAATTCGGCAATCGTTACAAAACAATAGCTCAATGAATCAATGAAGCTTACTTTTCCAATGCCTTCGGGGGTTAATACCCTTGAGATATAAGGTATTGAAATAAGGGGCATCAAGACCTGGCTAAAGGATAGCAGGAAATTGTAGACTAAATTTTTTTTTAAGTTTGCCAAGTTATATTATAACAAAGTTTCTTTGATGTATGTGTGCCGTATCAAAACGGATCATAGACAAAAATACTGGTATCGCGCAATGGAACTAAATGTTCCTGGAAATACTGGTTCAATACAATCCGGAATGTATTTACCGGCGTTAAGGAATCATGCAGCGACTGATAATTTTTGTCATAAAAATAAATAGCATGTAAGTTCTCAAAGGTCTGGGGGATCTTATCACTGGTACCATAATCCCTGAATCCATGATCACCTGCCACTACGATAATTTTGTTTAAGGTATCTTTTTTAAATATAGTATTGATCGCTGACTTTAAAAGTTGTCTGGCAAAGATCAGTTGATCAAGATATGCTTTTTTTTCGTCGGCAGGTTTCTGTTCGCTATCCTGTACAAACGTTCCATCCCGGTGAAAAATATAGGGACCATGCGGCAACATCAGGTGACAATAAACGAATTTAGGTTTTGTAGAAGGATAGCCGGCGGCGGCTTTGAGCCCATTTAATTTATCGTAAATGTAATCGTTCGAATGCTTTACCATCTGTTTATGGTATTCTTTTGGCGATTGTCCGATAAACGTTCTAACATTCCAGAAAATATCCCGTTGTATTCTTCCCAGGAGCGTTTGACCGCTCAACATTCTTTGTTTCAGGGAATAAAAATAATCAGCACCCTGAACAGGATGGCCGTTTAAATTGAAGATGGAATAGTTGAAAATATTATACCCCTTTCTTTCCAAATAAGGCACCAGCCGGTTAGCGCCAACCGATGTACCGCCCCTTATCCTGTCGCGGGCAGTCATTTCCTGGGCAGTGACTTCATCTTTCAGGTAAGAAAAATTCAGGAAGGAGGCAATAGAATAAGGGGTAACCGGATAATTGCTTTTTGAATTGGTAACAATATAAAATCCTTTCCCGGTTAAAAAGCTGTCTAACCCCGCATTGTCATAATTAAACTCTTTCTTTAAGCAGGAAGAACTTGTAAAAGCATCCAGGATAATAAAATAGATCGATGGAGATGATTGGGTTGAATCATATGCAGGATGTAACTTTTTATCGAAGCTGGTATCGGCAAATAAGATGTTATTTTTATTTTCTTTGGAAACGACATTAAAACCAAGATGTAACAGCTCCCAGATACACAGCACCCCGAATGTAATAAACAGGTACCTGTTTAAGGATAAAAACTCTTTGGCCGACTTTCTAAGAAAAATGATCGAGCCTATTACTATAGCCGATAAAAAAGGCAGCCAGAAACGGTATTGCTTAAAAAGATCAGGAACGGATAGTTTCTTTACAAAATCGTGCATGGCCCCGAAAAATAAAAGAATAATAACAATAAGGGCTGTAAACAACAGTGACTTTGTAGCTTTATTAAAATACCAGGAAGCAAGCAGGAAAATAACCAGGGTAACAAACAGGTAACAAAATGCAAACCATACAGAAAATGGAACCGGTATAAGTCCAAAGTTGGCATTACATTCATGCAAAACAAAATATAGTACGATCAGGAATGGATACAGATAAACGGGGGAAGAGGATAGTTTTTGAAACAATGGAAAATATTTCCTGGTGATAGTATTGTTCACTATTTGTTTTATGGTTTATATTGAAAACGGTATAATTTTATTGCCAAATTTAGCTTTTCCTTATTATAATCGATATGAAAACAGGCATTTTTGAAATGGAGCATTTTGAAGGGTCGTACCCGGTCATTCAATTGTTTGATATGCCTGCCAACAAAGTGGTCATTTTTACCAATGCCGGTACCTATGAGCGCTTTGCCGATCTGTTTAAACAGGATGTAAACCGGTTTCAATGGGAAATATTGGATAATAGCGGCGGCAAATGGCGTTTTTTCAGGCAATTGTACAAAGCGGCCAAAAAACATCAACTGGATCTTTTCTATTTAAATACCATCAGCAATAACCACCTGTTTTATGCCTGGGTGATCGGCCTGCTTCGCATTGCCCGCGTGGTAATAACCGTGCATGATATTAATTGCTTATTCAAATCCCGCTGGTCGTTCCGGGTGCGTGAACTCATTCATCACATTGGGAAAAAAGCCCTGGTAAAACGCGTGAAAGAATTCAATGTGGTATCTGATACCATGGTGGATTATTTACGCGAAACAACACAAGGAAAAAACCAGATCCATAACATTCCCGGCGCCGTGTTTGAAAGCGAACAATGGTCATTGCGCATCGGCGAATATATACACCTGGTAGTACCGGGTTCACTGGATAAAAAGCGGCGGGATTATCAACAGGTGCTTGAACTGCTGAAAACGGCGGAAGCAAGCCAGTTACGCTTGCATATTACGTTGCTTGGCGGGCATTCAGATGATTATGGGAAAGCCATTATACAACAGGCAGCCGCTTTCAAAACGGTTTTCTCAAAAATAACAGTATACGATACCCACCTGGTGCACCAGGATGAATTTGACAAACAGTTGAACAACGCCCACTTTATTTTTATTCCTTCCGTGGTAGATACGGCCATTTGTTTTGCCATTCCCGAAACCTATGGCATTTCCAAATCATCGGGCAATATGTTCGATGTCATTAAGCATGCCCGGCCTTTTATCACCCCGCAATCGTTGCGTATCTCGGCTACACTGGAGAGTAGTTGTTTCCGGTATGCGTCCATCAACCACCTGGTTGATTTTCTACAAGGTCTTTATCAGCAAAAAGAAGATTACGAAAACTGGCAGCAGCATGCGCTGGCCAACTCAAAGGAATATACCATTGCCAAAGTGCGGGCAAGAAATCCTACACTTTTTGCCAGGCATTAATGCCCGCGTGTTGCAGAAAGGCGGCATATACCTCATCAACTGATATGGAATCAATAACAGCCTGTGAAAAATGGGTCTTGTAAAATGACTGTTTTAACAGCGGGCTTACTATTTTTCGCAGGGAGCCGTAATCGTAAATTTCGGCGGGACTGGTACAGTTAAAAATAGCAATGGAGGGAATCTGGTAAGCCATAGCCACGTGCATGGCCAGGGTATCGCCGGAAATAATAAAGCCACAGCCGGCAATATCATCTAAATATTCAGTAATGTTATCCCGCTCTTCAAACAGCCTGCATTCGTATCCCAGGTGCTGCAGCCTGTTTATCAGTGCCGGATAACCGCTCCAGCCTTTATTGGGCCAGCGCGCTCCTACCCTTGTTTCAATGCCAATAAGCCGCTGATCGCGTTTTATTTGAAAGTTGCGGTAAATGCAATAAGGTTCGTTGCTAAACGAAAGCCCGAACATGCTCAATAATAATTGCTGAAAAGTAGCGGTATTTTTCTTCTTGGCCTCATTGGCGGCTGTAGGGCCGAGCGTGGAAACCAGGCTCAGATCGTACCACCCCGCGGCATCATTGGTGTACACGAGATGTTTGTTCTCTACATAAATACCGGTGATCTTTTTGGTAGGTATTTTGCTGGCGAGCAAGGCACAGGCCATGTCTTCTTCGAGGGAAATTGTGTGATCAAAGATTTCATGCTGCAGGGCGGTCTGCGCTTGCTCTAAAGTAACCACCCGGTGCAAATTAGGATGCCGGATTGGTAAAATGGCTTCGTATCTGCTGTCGATTACCCAGGTAACAGCGCCTTGCAGGGCATTCAATAAAACGGTTGTACGAACAACGTCACCGGCAGCTCCAGTCTTGATCAACAATATTTTTGTCATCATGCAACTCAAAAATACACTTCCATTTTATTAATGGAAACACATAACAACAAAAGATAATAACAAAGAATGCAGGCAATTATGCCCGTTTGTGCCTACCTGGCTATTGCAGCCAGGGACACATTGAGTTGACTTAGTTCTTGTTGAGGGATATCTTCTTCCATTTTTTTGAAGATGAACTCATCTTCAAAATGGCTGTGCTGATCAACCAGCTTTATGAAGGCTTTGTATAAATAATAATCTTCGTCGTGGCGGGTGAGGCGTTCAGCCAGCAAGCGAATGGTATCGTGTTCCCGCTTTAATATATTCATGAAACTGTAGGGGAAATGATGCTTCTGCAAAAAAGGAAATAATATCGCCTCTTCTGCATCCACATGCTTTTGCAGCTCATTCTTCCAAAATTGAACAATACGCTGCCGGATGGCGGTCTTATCGCGTTGCTGTTGGATGTCTCGCATTAATTCGCGGCACTTCAGTCTGTCTTCTTTATGTTGCCAGGATAATACCTGTAATGCCCTTGTATGTTCCATAACAATTCCTCCCGGTATATGGAATCAATAATCAATCCACAACCCGATTATGGGGAAAAATCAAGGATTATTTTAACATGGCATTGGCAATTTTAGAAAGCAGCAATTGGAAGTATATCTTACGTATGATATTTTGAGATTTCGGGATTTTGAGATTTTGAGATTAATCGAAAAACTCAAACCAGGGCAAATCCCAAAATCACCCAATCCCGAAATCAGCAATTATTTCTTACTTCGCAAAACTATCATCTGGGAAGTCCCTATTTCAAACTATTGATAATTGTAATAAACTCCCCGGCATTCAAGGAAGCGCCTCCAACCAATCCGCCGTCAACATCAGGACAAGAAAACAATTCTTTGGCATTATTGGCTTTTACGCTGCCGCCATATAAGATAGAAATTTCATCGGCAGTAGCAGCGCCATATTGTTTAGCCAATACACTGCGCAGGTAGGCGTGCATTTCCTGTGCCTGGTCAGACGTAGCTGTTTTACCGGTGCCGATGGCCCAGATGGGTTCGTACGCGATCACGATACGCCTGATATCTTTTTCTGATAAATGGAACAGCGATTCTTTCAATTGGGCTTCAACAAAACTGTTTTGGGTACCACCTTCGCGGATGTTCAACGGCTCCCCACAGCAAAAGATGGGCGTAATATCGTATTGCAGGCAAAGGTCTAATTTCTCGGCCAGCATTTTGTTCGATTCCTGGAAGTATTCGCGGCGCTCGCTATGCCCCAGCACACAGAATTTAATGCCGATGGATTGGAGCATTTCTGCGGACACTTCACCGGTAAAGGCGCCGGATTTTTTATTATAACAATTCTGGGCAGCTACAAAGTAGTTTTTCTCTTCTTCGGTTTCACTTTTTGCCATGATCAAATAGGGAAACGGAACAGCAAAAATGGTTAGCTGATGATCTTTTAATGCAATGTTGGCTGAAAGGATCTCGTCTAATAACTGTTCACCCTGTTGGTAGGTACAATTCATTTTCCAGTTAGCCGCAGCAATTTGTTTGCGCATAGGTCGACGTCTTTTTTAATGTGAAGGCTTTTTTATGATTGCCCAAAAATATGCTTCAATTGATTTATTTCTTCTTCCCCGAGCACCTGATTTTTTAATTTTTTCCAGTTGCTGATATCGGCCAGCGCTTTTTCAAATTCATACAGGCTCAACCCCTTGTTGCCCCAGGTAAAACTGGGCACGAATTTAGGCGGCATGCCTTCTCCAAAAATATTGGCGCAAACCCCCACCACCGTACCGGTATTGAAAGAGGTATTGATGGCGCTGCGCGAATAATCGCCCATCAGCAATCCGCATTTTATGCCAGCCCGAATATATTCCCGGGTTTGATAATGCCATACGTTCACTTCGCTGGCCGTGTTTTTAATATTTGAGTTGGAAGTGCCCGCCCCCAGGTTGCACCACTCGCCTATGACCGAATCGCCCAGGTAGCCATCGTGCGCTTTATTGGAATACCCGAATAGAATGGAGTTTTTGATCTCGCCACCGGCCATACAATACGGACCAATTGTGGTTGCTCCGTATATTTTGGCGCCCATTTTCACCACAGCGCCTTCGCCCAGCGAAAATGGTCCCCGAATGAGCGCCCCTTCCATGATCTCGGCATTTTTACCTATATAAACAGGACCGGTGGAGGCATTCAGGATGCAATGGTTTAAAACAGCGCCCGGCTCAATAAAAATGTGGGCAGCGTTGGCCGTTTGAACGGTCTCCGGTATTGGTTCCGAAGTGCGGTTTTGGGTGATCAGCAGGTAATCTTCCCGCAACGCCCAATCGTTCCATTGAAATATATGCCAGGGGTATTGCAGAATTTTCACCGAACTGTAATCGGGCTGGTTCGTTGCTTCGCCAGCCGGATTAAAGATTGATTTTATAAAGGCGGCGGTTGGAATGATATTGGCGGCGAAGACGATGGCGTCGTTGGGCGGCTCTTCGTCTTTTTTCAGCACTTTTATGGGTTGTTGTAACAGCTTTTCCCATTTTTCGCGGATGGTAAGCATGCCAACGCGGATATCGGCCACCGATCTTGTTTGTGTAAAGGGAAATAAATGATCAGCCACTTCTTTATCAGAAAGAAATACCCGTTTGTTCATAGTTCTTAGTTAGGTGTCTGCAGTCAAACTTAGTTCATTTTCAAAAGAGCATCATAAAACGATTTAACAAAGTTAAATGGGCAGGTATAACCGCTATAAACAAAAATCCCCTTCCTGAGAACAGGAAAGGGAAAGTATAGCCATGAAAAACAAAAATGTTTGTATTGAAATTACGCTTTTTATTTTTTCTTTTCGTAACGTTTCTTGAATTTATCAATACGACCCGCTGTATCTACCAGTACATTCTGACCGGTAAAGAAGGGGTGCGACATATTAGAAATTTCCAATTTAATGAGAGGATATTCATTACCATCTTCCCATTTAATTGTTTCTTTTGTAGGAGAAGTTGAACGGCTGAGGAAACTGTACCCGTTACTCATATCTTTAAATACTACGAACCGATAATTTTCGGGATGAAGCCCCTTTTTCATAACTCTTTGATTTTTAGACTGTACACCGATTTTGCGGTGATAGCTGTTATTGTATTTGTTGTGCTGGTTTTATCAGCAAAGCCGCAAAATTAGCTCTCCCGCATAACTCCGCCAAATTAAATTTTATTCCTGACTTTTTTAAAAATTAATTAAAGAAAAAAGGAAAATTAATAAACTAGCAGGCAAAATTAGATTTTTTCAGGCAAGAAAATAAAAAAAGAAAGCACCGGATCCATTTTATACCTGCTACGAGCACGTATAACCTGTTTACCCAATGCTTTCCACTAATCGCATTGAACCATTTTACTAGTCTACTGCGATTTTCTATTTCTAAGATACATATTATATCACATTTGTTCCAAATTTCAACAGGTCATATTATGCACCTGTTCTGCACCTAATTATCCACATCATGGTTACCAGTTGCCGGGTTTCCAGTTTCCAGGATTGAATATCAATCACCCGAAAAATAATCAGGTGCTCCGAATTTTTTGCCCGGTAACCGGGACCAGGTAACCGGTAACAAAAACATTCACCATCTAACAATCAACTCCGCATATTCTCATACTGCAGCGGAATGCCCAGCGACGAGTTCCGGCAAAGCTGTATTACTTCCTGCAGGTCATCGATCTTTTTACCGGTTACTCTAACCATATCGTCATTGATCTGCGCCTGCACTTTCAAGCCGGATTCTTTGATCATTTTTACGATCTTCTTGGCATCTTCCTGTTTCAGTCCGTTTCTAACGATCACTTCCTGTTTTACTACTTTACCGCTTTGATAAGGTTCCTTGCTCAGGTCAAATGCTTCCGGTGCAATGTTCTGTTTGTGCGCCCGGCTGATCAATACATCAATCAACTGGCGCATTTTCATTTCATCATCGGTTTCAATGTTGATCTTAAACTCTTTTTTGTCGAGGTTGATCGCAACATGTGCCCCTTTAAAGTCGAAGCGATTGGTGATTTCCTTAGTGGTAACATTCACTGCATTGTCCAGTGCCTGTCCATCCACTTTGCTAACAATGTCAAACGAAGGCATAGCATTAGTTTAAAGTGCTGAAAGCACGAATGTAAGCAAAAGTTGAAAAGTTGGGAGGTTAATAGTTAACAGGTTAAAACAATGACCAATATGTGGGTTGCCGGTTACCAGTTTCCCGTTGCCAGGTCTTAAGGATCGGCATTTCTCCAAACAATTAAGGTGTTTTTGTCTTTGCCCCATAACTGGCATCCGGTAACTGATAACAAAAACGCCCCAACGAAATGTGCAAATTTGAAAATTTGAAAATGTGCAAATGAAAGCCCGAAGAATAGTTTTTCGATATAGCTTCCAAAAGGAAAAGTAAATGCCCGCTCAGAAAACTGAAGCGGGCTTGTGTGTTGCACATGAAACGGAGAGAAAGAATTTGCTAATATGCTAATGTGATAATGTGCTAATTAAATACAGCTACAGGCTTCAAGCCACAAGCGAAAAACAAAAAAGAAGCACTGAACAGAAGTTGTATTTGCTTACAGCTTGCAGCGTGCAGCTTGCAGCTTGCGGCTTGCGGCTTGCAGGCTTTCAAATATCACCATTACTGCTGCTGTCCTCCTCCTGCCCTGTTCTGCTCCTCTGTAACGCCACTGTTCCGCCTTCTGGCCTGCGCCACCGAGTTTTTACCAAACCGGTAGCTGAACGTAGCCGTAATATTTCGATTATCCCACCGGTTATGCACCTTCACATCTATATCGCTGTACACGGTATGCCCTTTGAATTGCTGCCAATGGAAAGGATCGCGGAAATTCAACCGCCAGGTACCCTTGCCTTTCAGGACAGTCTTTTGTACCCCCAGGTTTAAAAAGTACATTGGGTCGGCAATGGTTAACTGCTCAATGCTTTTACCCCGGTAAAATCCGCTGACCTCCCCACTCCACCCTTTTTTGAAAGTGAGGGTATTACTAATGTTCACCAATGCCGAAGTATAATTTATATCTATGGGATCGTTCTGGCCGGTGAATGAATTGAAGTAAATGCCTTCATACCGGTTGTTGAATACGTTCACAAACAGGTTCACATTCCAACCCTTTACCGGCAAGAAGGGGGCATTAATGGCCAGACCGATATTCTTAAACCGGGCTACATTTTCCGGCGTCAGGAACGTGATCCTTTTTTCGGTATTCTGTTTTAATAATTGCGATATAACGTCGTTTGTTATGGTATAATTGATGGTCGTAGTAAATCGTCCTTTTAGTGTATGCCGCAATTCAATATTGTTGGCATACTGCGGTAACAGGTATGGATTCCCCTGGCGGTATGTTAATGAATCGAGGAACCAGATAAACGGGTTCAGGTCCTGGTAGTTGGGCCGTTCAATACGCCGCCCATAAGATAAAGTGAACGCATGATTTTTATTGACCTCGTAATTCAGGTACATCGTGGGAAACAGGCTGGTGTAATTCCGTTTAAAGGTTGAATCGTTGGTAACCTGTTGGCCTTTGGCAACTGTATTTTCTATCCGCAACCCGGCTTGTCCGCTCCATTTCTTCCACTTCTTATTAATGCTTACATAACCCGCATTGATGTTTTCTTTATAGATAAAATGGTTGGAACGATCGTCCCTTTTCAGGGTGCCATTATCATCCCGCTCATATAGTACTTCGTTATCGTTCTTTACATAGCTCACTTTGAAACCGGCATCCAGGCGCAGGTTGTTTTTGAGCGGATGCACATAGTCGGCTTTGGCCGAATAAATATTGATGTTGCCGGGTATATCGCCGTATAAGAGCAGGTCTCCCAATTTATTTCCGCCAAAGTCATCATAGATATTAGTGAACAAGGTTGTTTGGGAAGTATTGTTGTACCCGATATAATCCAGGTCAGCGGTCAGTTCACGACCTGTTGAATCGAACGTGTGTTTGTAATTGAAGTTGGCAGAGTAATTAAAGAAATCATTCTTATTGATGGTGCTTGATTCCAGTACCGATTCAATGCTGCCATCAGGGCGGTTGATAGTCTGCACGCTGGTTGGTTGCGGGCGGCCAAAAAATCCAAACCCGTTTAATACTACTCCAAACACGTTCTTTTTATTGGCGTAATAATCAAAGCCACCTTTTACAGTATAGTTGTTATTGCGAAAATTAAAATCGGTATGCGAGAAAGAAGTAGAATTCAATGAGCCATTCTTCTCATAAAAACGGCGGGTAAGATCCAGAAAGCCTCTTCCCTCCCGGTAGTTCTGGTTGAAATTCCCAAAAAGATTCCATTTCCCTTTACGGTAGTTGAGGTTTAAACTGCTGGTAGAACGCACGGGCAGCAACCAGGTATCATTGCGTTTGAAAAATCCGAGTGTGCCACCGAGAGTAGCGCTGCCATTCAATCCTTCGGTTAAACTTTTCTTTGTTTTGATGTTGATGATCCCTGAATTACCGCTGGCATCATAACGGGCCGGCGGATTGGTCATGATCTCTATCTGCTCGAGGGCTGACGCCGGTAGATTTTTTAATACGTTAGCAAGATCGGCCGGTGATAAATACGTTGGCTTTCCATCGATCATTATTCTAACGCCTTGCTTTCCTTTTAAACTGATCTCGCCTTCATTGCTTACGGTAACGCCGGGCGATTTCTCCAGCACTTCCAAAGCCGAAGCGCCGGCATTGGTAGGCGCCGCTTCTACATTCACTACCATGCGGTCGATCTTATTTTCGATCAGCGGTCTTTTGCCTGTAACGGTTACCTGGCCGAGCGTTTTAGCTGCAGCTTTTTGCAATTGAAAAGTGGGTAATTTATAAGGTGAGGTAGCTGAAACAGTAAAACGTTTGCTGCTGTTTTTTGCATAACCAACTGCCGTAACTATGACAAAATATTCTCCTTCTGCCAAATTATCAAAGTCAATCTGTCCGTATTTATCAGACACAGCTACTTTCACCAGGGAAGAATCTTTTGCCCGTTGCAACGATGCGGTGGCAGACTCTACAGGCTGGGCATCACTATCAGTAATTACGCCATGAATTTTACCCGACCTGTTTTGTGCTATTACAACAATTGAAAGAAAAAATAATATACACGTTAACCATGTAGATTTATATTTCATGTGCGATCGTTGAAGGGTTCTAACGGTAGGAATCTCTGGCGAAAGTTCCGATCAATTTCCGGAATTAAAAACAGATTAATGATAATCCGCACAAAGGAATTACAGGGGGGCCATATTCGGTATCAATACACCAGCGGAAAAAATTAAGGAAGAAAGGCATCAGGCAGAATGATTGATCTGGATTACCTTTTTTGAGGCGAATGATCTACATACTTTTCAGCTATTAAAAAGTAAAGGCCCCATAGAAATGGGGCCTCGTTAACCAAAACTAACTGCTTATGAGAAAAACTGTATGACTGCTATTTATGAAGAAAGTTTATGTACTTAATTATTTGCGTTTTACATATAAGAAATTCCACATCCTACCAGGTAAACAAGTGCTATTGCTATTAGTATTATTTTTCTCATTGTCCATTCTTTTTAATTATTGCCGCTTTATATATAAGACGTTTAAACGGTAAAAAGGTTTCATTGAACACTGTTAAAAAAATCTAAATACTCCAAAATGCTTAACGCTTTCTCCCGGATTTGCCTTCCCGCTTTTTTGCGTTGGGCGTTTTGCATTTCGTTTCAAACAGCTGCTATTACTTATTCAGAAATTGTGCCACAATAACAAATCAATTTCTTAAATACTTTTTGTTCTTCTTTTTTCTTTCTCCTCTCGTTCCGGTCGGTTATATGACTGCTGCCGCTTGTAATAGTTTAACGAATGTACTTACTCCATTTGTTAACCACCTGTTATCATCTACGAGAACGGCAGTTAGATAGATTTACCCGTTAATTTCCCATATTAACGCGGTTTTGTTCTTCGCTGGCACTGCCCTTTTTACGCTGGCCGTTCGTGCTTTTTATTGGCTTTCCAAAGCGATAGCTAAACGTAATATTAGCCACCCGCGTATCGCGTGAATTTCTAAATCGCGCCTCGGTGTTTTTAAAGTTGATATCACCATGCGGTATTTGTGTATACAAAATATCCCGCACGTTCACTTTCACCGTTCCTTTTCCTTTTAACACCTGTTTCGAAACACCGGCCGTCAGTTGTCCCATAGGTTGTAACAATATCTGCCCATCTACACCCTTGCTTCGGTACCAGCCGCTTACTTCAGCCCCCCAACCTTTTTTGAATGTCATTTGGTTGTTCAGGTTTATCATCCATATACCCGCTTCCACGTTCAACTCTTCACCATATAAATTACCTGAGTAACGGGTGTAATTGTAATTGGTGTACAACATGCTGGTAAGCCATTTGGCAGCCTTGATCTGTGCATTCACTGCTATGCCGGCATTTTCGCGACGACCAATATTACCGCGTCTTACAATGGTTGCATAGCCCGACTGATCGAACGTTTCATTGAACAGGTCTTTGGTACGACTGTAATTCAACGTGGTTGTAAGCCAGCCTTTATAAATATGGGTTAGTTCAATGTTGTTTGAATACTGGGGCCTTAAATAAGGATTGCCAGATTCATACGTATATTTATCAATGAAGAACATGAACGGGTTCAGGCTTTGATAACCCGGGCGATCGATGCGGCGGCCAAATGACAAACCAAACTGATTGTCTTTATCGGCCCCATAACTGATATACACAGTCGGGAACAGGCTGTTGTAAGAACGTTTAAAAGTAGAATCGCCTTTTTCGGGGTTGCCATGCTGATGCCCTTTGTAATTCGTATTCTCGAAACGTAAGCCGGTTTGCAAACCCCATTTTTTAGTCAGTTGTTTGTTCAGGCTTACATAAGCGGCATTGATGTTCTCATTGTAATCGAAATGATTTGTTTTGCCATAATCCGTTGCCCACTCGCTATTGTCATACAGATAATAATCGGCTTTATTTTGGGTTTCAACATAACTTGATTTCCAACCCGCTTCTATGCGGGCGTTGTTTTTCAATGGATGGGTATAATCTATTTTAGCTGCATAGATGTTCACGGTTACCGGAAGTATGCCTTGTAATTGTTCTTCATACCGCTTGATCCAGTTAGGCTCAAAAGTGGTATTGATAAAATGCTGTTTATTGGTGTTATCATAAACGATATAGTCGAGGTCGGCTGTCAGTTCACGGCCGGCAGAATCATACTGGTGGCGCATATTCAGGTTCACACTGGCATTCTTCCAGGTACCTTTAATATTAGAACCGGCAGTGGCGATGGAGTCAACCGCATAATCGGGGTTTTGCAGGTAACTGGTGTTGGAGTTGATGCTGCTTTCGGGGTTATAATTACCGCTTACTACAATACCCAGGGTGGTTTTGCTGGTTACATAATAATCCATGCCCAGTTTCAGGTTATTGCTCATGTTGCGGCGTTTCATAAACGCTACCTGTTCAAATATGGCATTGGTTGATCCGTCATCATTTTTATACCGGCGAAAGATCTCCAGTTCCTGAAAATTATTATTGCGATTGAAGCTGTAGCTGCTGAAAAGGTTCACTTTTCCATTGCGGTAATTCAGGCTCAGGCTTTCGTTGGTTTTAAAGTATACCCCCTGCCCTATACCGGCGCTTACGTTTCCATTGAAGCCTTTGATCTTATTCTTTTTTGTTTTGATGTTGATGATGCCCGCATTACCTGCTGCATCGTACCTGGCCGGTGGATTGGTCATTATTTCAATTTGTTCCAGTTGAGAGGCCTGCATGCCTTTTAACATGTTGGCCAGTTCAGCGCCGCTTACATAAGCCGGACGGCCATCAATGAGCACTATGACATTCTGTTTGCCTTTAAGGCTGATGTTACCGTCTTTATCAACCTGGATGCCGGGCGATTTTTCCAGGGCTTCCAGGGCATTGGCGCCTGTGTTGCTGATGAACGCATCTACATTTACCACCATACGATCGATCTTTTGTTCAACCAGGGGTTTGCGTGCGCTTACCGTTACGGCTTTCAGGTCCTTCGTGCGCGGGGTGAGTACGATAGTGGTTAATTCTATAGTTGAGCGCTCGGGCGATACGGTGAAGGGGGCAGAATATTGTTTATCGTACCCCACGGCTGATACTACCACCAGGTACCTGCCCTGCGGCGGATTATCGAATGAATACCGGCCTTCCTGGTCTGATACCAACATTTTTACCACGCTCGAATCCTGGGCCTTTAAAAGGGTTATGGTGGCAGCAGATAAGGCGGGTTGGTTGGTTGCGCTTACTTTTCCACTAAGCTTTGCGGCAGTTCTGTTTTGTGCCCTGGCTATAAAAGATACTGTTAAAAGTATGATTATAAACAGGTTGGGAAGCGTTCTCATGGCTTTACTTGGTTGTTAAAATACTTTGTTTAATTAATTACAGTCCAAAAGTAAGTACTATGCAATGTAAAGTACCTTATTTTGTGCTGAATGGTGCATTTTGCTGATGTCTGGAAATGTTCAAAGCGGAACGCAGAAGGCTTAACACTTAACGCTAATGCAGAAAGCGCCATTCTTTCGTCTCCGTCCCCGGGTAGGACGATATTCCTGGCAGGATGTTACAGGAAGATGGGTATATGGGATGGGTGGCAAGGAATACGGGTGAACGGAAGAGCTAATTTGATAATGTGATAATGGAATAATTAATTATATGAAAATGCAAGTCAACTGTGGTGGAATTCATAATTACAGGTAAGGGCAACTGTTATCGCTTAACCCGCGTATAGGAGTAAACGCGTTTCGACTTAAAAAATCAATCTGGCCAATCCGGTATGAACTTTATATTAGCCCCCTGTTTTAATGAACAGGTCACTATTTGTACTTTTTTAAAAAAACTGGAAGAAGTTTTAACCCCACTGAAAGAGGAGTTTCGGGTAGTTATTGTAGATGATTGCTCGCAGGATAATACACTCAATCTGCTTTCTACATTTAACTTCAAGGCTCAGCATATTCAACTCAACGTCCTCCACCTTAAATTCAATATCGGCCATCAGGGAGCTATTTATCAGGGGTTGCTTTATATCGGCGAACAATCGCCGGCGGCTGTAATTATTATGGACTGTGACGGTGAGGATGACCCCGCTGCTATTCCTGAATTGTTACAAAATAAAACTTATGATATTGTTGAGGTAAAGCGGGGCAAACGAAGCGAAGGTATACAATTCAGATGCGCTTACTTCCTATATAAAATGCTCTTCAGGTTTGTAACCGGGAAAACAATTGACTTTGGTAATTACTGTTTGATCAATAAGAATATTATAGAAAGAATAAAACATACATCCTTTGTCCACCTCCCGGCCTACCTGCTCAAACAAAAAGCGTCAACAACTTTTATTACTTACAACAGAGGTAAACGGATCGATGGCCGGTCAAAAATGGGATATAAAGGACTTTTGTTACATGCCTTCAAATCGATGATCGAATTTGCCGAAGACCTTCTCCTGCTTTTCTTCCGGTTGTTTGTTGTGTTAATGATTATTTTCCTGCTCGTTTCTTCTAACGTTCTTTATCAAAAATTCATAACACATACGGCCATTCCCGGATGGTTTAGCACCCTGGCCATCAGTTTAATTATTCTGGCTGTTCTATGCATGGGATTCTTTATTACCGGCATTCTGCTTTTAAATCTGATGCACCAGCAAAATATAAAATCCTTCAAAGAGATATACGCCGTTATTCCAAAAGCCGAATTATGACCAAAGTTTCAGATCCAATACGTAGCAACTGGTTTATTTATCTTATTGTTTTATTTGCTTTCATCCTGAGAGCCTGGAACCTTACCAGCCAAAGTTTATGGCTCGACGAACTGCACAATATGATTGAAGCAGACCCGGCTATTTCCTGGGGCCAGCTATTTTCTTATTTAAAATGTTGCGATCAGCATCCGCCATTATATTTTATTATTGAGCGTTTAGCCTTCACCATTTTTTCACATACAGAAGGAGTAGCCAGGTCAATATCTGTTATTGCAGGAACAATAAGCGTATGGTGTATGTGGCTGTTGGGAAGGGAAGTTTTTAGTAAGCAACTGGGCTATATAGCAGCCATATTAACCTGCGTAAACTATTATAACATCTTTTACTCTCAGGAAGCAAGAGGGTACATTTTTGCTTTCCTGTTTGCAACATTATCCTTCCTGTATTTTATTAAGTTGATCAGATCTCCTGTAAGAAGGAATGTTATTTTATATGCAGTGTTTACCTTGTTGCTGCTTTATAGTCACTACTATAGTTTATTTGCTGTAGCCTCACAAGGGTTGCTGGCATTGCTTTTCATTTTCCTGGAAGAAAAGAGAACCGAAAAAACCAGGCTTTTTAAAGCCTTTTTATTCAGTGGCATTATAATATTGGTTGGATATGCTCCCTGGGTTCCCTTTCTGCTGGAAATGTCCAGGATCAAATCGTTCTGGATTGGCAACGTATCGCATGATTTCATAATTGCCTTTTTCAGGAATTATTTCGGAGACGCTGAAACATTGATACCTGTGCTTACGCTGCTATTGATCGTATATATAGTGCATATTTCTTTGGGCAGTAAAGAGGCAGGCGCCCCTCGCAACATTAAGAATAATCCTTTGCAATTTAGTTTCATCGTTATCCTGGGATGGGTCTTTATTACTTATCTCATTCCATA
The DNA here is from genome assembly GCF_004834005.1 of Niastella caeni. Classification (GTDB taxonomy): domain Bacteria; phylum Bacteroidota; class Bacteroidia; order Chitinophagales; family Chitinophagaceae; genus Niastella; species Niastella caeni. The sequence goes on along the minus strand of NZ_STFF01000016.1, from coordinate 99,034 downwards.
CCTGAGATCAATGCTTGTTGTGCCTATACTTTACCCTCGTTATACCATTGTTGTGTTGCCGGCCATATTGCTGGCATTGGCCTTGGGGACAGATAGTTTTAAAGCGCCGGCCATAAAATACAGCATTGTAATCCTGATTGTAGCGCTATCGTTTATTGACCTTGCTGTTGCCAAAAAATACTATACGGCTGCTCATAAATCCCAATTTAGAGAGATGACCGCCTTCGTGGTTCGTGAAAACAAGGACAATTATCCTGTTGTTAATCAGCTAACATCCTGGCACCAGTCATATTATTTAAAAAAGTTTGGATCAAAGGCTAAATTAATGGCCCGCGATAAAGAAGCACTAGTGGATTCTATTGTAGCAGGCATTGCACCCCAGTGGGCATTAAACGGGTTTTGGATTGTGGGAGCACACGGTGAGCAACCTATTAGTGAAGAACGTTTAACGAGGTTGGATAAAGAGTATATGCTGCTTAAGCAGGAAAAATTCTTTGATGCCTGGGCGCAATTATTTGTTTCAAGGAAAAAATTGTCAGCCAACAATATTATTATCAATTATACAGATTTCCCAACAGGAGAAGGTACTGTGCTAAACGATCAAAAGGCCATCGCCATATGGACAGGAGCTATCTATACAAAGCCCATACATCTTGAAAAGAGAACTTACAAACTTACCATTATTGCAATGGGCACTTCATGTAAAGATGAATTCCCCCATCTGAACATTTATAACTCAAACAAAAAAATAGGTGATTTTTATGCTAAGGATCAATTCGCAAACAAGGAGTTTACGTTTGAGAATGTGAATGACAGTACTATATTGAAAATAGAAATGGATAATGATCTTATGCAGGAAGGTGCAGGCGACAGAAACGCTTTTATACAAAGAATAATGCTGGAAAAGCAATAAGCATAACAATGGGGTTGACTGAAAAGGTTAGCCTCATTATTTTTGGATTGTTTGATGGCTACAGTGCTTGATAGTTGATCGTTGAATAATTAGCTTTTAAGTATTTGCAGGAAACCCCAATACCCTCAGGCCCAGCCATCTGGCCATCTAACCATAAAAAAGAGGCTAACTTTTTGATCAGCCTCATATTTAGTGTTGGGATTTGCAGTTTCACGATTTCACCGGAATAGAACCCGCATATTTCTTCTTGCTAATAAAATACACTGCAGCGCCGCCGATGACCAATAATACAGCGATGATCTCTGCCTGGGTGGGGTGAAACCCGAAAATGGAGTACTTGGTATTCACGCGGATCTGTTCTACAAAAAAGCGTTCTATACCATTAACGATAAGATATACCCCAAATAAAGTACCCGGTACTTTCAGCTTCTTACGCAGCGACCATAAGAACAGGAACAGGAAAAAACTGACCACCGTTTCATAGAACGGGGTTGGAAAAACCGGGATGGGCAATTGATTGCAGAACTGCTCTTCTTTACAACCCGGAATGGGCGCGCCTTCGTTCACCACGTTGTGCGGGTAAGAATAAGCAAACAACCAGTTGGGCAACCAGCCGGGTGCCTTTACACTGGCATGCGGAATTTCCCCAACATTATTAACCTGGAAAGTGCGCAGGTATAAACTGCTGTGCGCCTGTAAAGTATTTTGAAAACGGGCCGTATCGGCCAGTTCAACTTTTGATTCGGAAGCAGGCACCGTTACATAGGCGCTGTTTAAAATACCCCAGTCGCCATCGCCAGCCACCTGGCAACCAATACGACCCAAAGAATAAGCCAGAATAAGTGCAGGCGCAATGGCATCGCACAAATGGCGGAAACCAATTTTATGCTTACGGGAATAAAAATAAATAGCCACGGCAGCGCAGATCAAGCCGCCATAAAAGGTAAGACCGCTGAACGACAACAACGCCTCTATGGGGTTTTGTTTGAAGTCGTTCCAGTTTTCGAGGTTATGAAAGATCTTCGCACCCAGAAAACCAAACAACGCGGCATAAATAACCAGGTCGCCTACCCTGTCGTGCGGCCATATACGAATAGTGCGCTCTTCGGGTTTGTCAAGCTTTTGCTTGTGCTTTTCCCACCATTTTAAACCCGCGAACAGAACGCCCAGCGATAAGCCCATGGGCCAGCTTCCTTCCGAAGAAAATATGAATTGTTGCGGATCGGCCGTTGCGGCGCCGCCCGAAATAAATAAGCCTATTATTTTATACCCCAATAAAAAGCCCAAACCAAAATTCAACAGCAACTCGCTGATGCTGGCCTGCTTTCCTACAACCATCTTCACATCCTGACCTGTCAATAACCCTGCTCTTTCTTTCCGTTTTAACTCCAGCGTTAAAATATAGGCAGCAGCCAAAAAAGACAGCGCTACAAAAAAGCCAAAGGAATTGATAAAACGAAGCCCGTTCCAGCTAACACCAAAAAGATCCTTAAAAGCGTAATAAAGGTTTGGATACATGTATCAGGAATAGATTTTTGTAACTGTCAATATTAAATAAAGGTGCAATGATAAGCATTATTTTGTTTGTAGTTTGTGGTTTATGGTTTGTTGTTCTTTATGTGAATCTTCTACAAACCACTAACCATAAACAAACAAAAAACCCTCCCAGGAATGAGAGGGTTCATCACTATGAACAAAGCTGAATTAATCAGCTAAGAAATTAACAATATTCTTCAAATGCCGCTATCAGGTTGTGAGCGATCAATTGCGCGGGTCTTCCTTCGATCATATGTCTTTCGATGAAGTGAACCAGTTGGCCATCTTTAAACAGGGCTATAGCCGGTGAAGAGGGCGGATAAGGCAATAAATGCTCACGTAACTTCTTTACAGCATCAACATCATAACCTGCGAAGCTGGTAGTTAAATGATCGGGCTTTTTAGCCGAATTGGTTACAGCCATTAATACACCAGGCCGTGCCGAACCTGCCGAGCAGCCACAAACCGAATTGATCATTACCAGTGTTGTTCCTTTTGAACTCAGTTGATTATCAACATCTTCTGGAGTTAACAGCTCCTGAAAGCCATTGTCTGTCAGCTCCTCTTTCATTGGTAGTACTATTTCTGTTGGATACATTCTTCTGTTTTTTAATTGAAACGCAAAACTACGTAAAAAGTTTATCTCTATTCCCGATCGGAATTTATGTCATACCAAAACAACACAAACTGCACTTATGACATATACCAGCATTGATTTTCTGACAATTGGTTACGCTTTTTGGCCTTTTTCGGCAATGGTACACCGTTTGGGAATACTTACCCGAATATCAAAAATTCAAAAAACAATAAAAATTATAATTATGACAGTCAGACTGCACCATCCCGCTCGTAAATCATTCGATTCTGTAGTTGATGATTTCTTCAATTCTATTCCTGGTTTATGGAATGAAGGGTACAGCGGCATTAACCTGGCTCCTGTAAATATTTATGAAACAGCCGAGGGCTATCAACTGGAATTGAGCGTTCCCGGTATCAACAAGGAAGACATTAACGTAAACGTAGAAAAGGGGTTACTCGCCATCAGCTACGATAAGAAAGAAGAAAACAAACAGGAAGGGTACAAGACCATTCGGCGCGAATTTGGCCATCGTAGTTTTAAACGCACTTTTACGGTAGCAGACCAGGTAAATGTGGAGGCTATTCAGGCGAAATACGAAAATGGCATTCTGAAACTGTTCCTGCCGAAGAAAGACCAGGTAAAAGACAACCCCAAACAGGTTATTATACAGTAAGAAAGTAAAAGAATTATTAAAATTTTAGTTTCATAAGCAGTTGGTTTTGGTTTAGAAGACCATCCGTCGGTTGGCGGATGGTTTTTTTTATGGTTTTGTCCTAACTTCGGCCCCCATGAGAGAACTTACTTTCTGTATCCGAAAGACGTTGGGATTGATCGTGCTATGCACCTTTTCGGGTGTATGGTCTTTAGCACAGGATCGGCAACCGGGAGATAGTGCATTTCACAGCCGGAAACATCTTGACACGTTTCCGTTCTTGGTTGATTCTGCCGAAGTTACGCTGAGGATCAAAAATCTCAATCCTTATTTCAGTCTACACGTTGATTCTTCCCTGGCTTATAAATTAGAAATTAATAAGGACCAGTCGAAGTATTATTGGTTCCTGCGCAATCCGCCGGTAGGCCTGCGCATTAATAAAGACAATGGGCTGTTAACTTTTAAAGCCGAAAAGTCCTATTTCCTGTCGGGCAAACTGAAATACGATTACCAGTACAGGGTAAGCGTGGGCGTTCAGAACCTGGAGCGGGCCAGCGATCACATCGACACTTCTTTTTATATTACTTTCTATAATACCGACATCGTTCAATCGAAAGTAAAGCCTACGGTGAATTCAACCCTGGTGATCGATGAAGGCGATACGGTGGCGTTTAAGGTGCAATGCGAGAACGGTAACTTCCCCATTGAAACCATTACTTTTTTCGCCAATATGCCGCTGAAGGGCGTTACCCTGGTAAAAAAATGTGATGATGATTTTATCTGGTCGCCCCCATTTGATTTCGTGAAAGAATCTGATCCGGGCAAGGAAAGGACCGTCATACTGAGTTTTGTTGGCGCCAATAAATTTATGGTACGCGATACTGCGCAGGTGAAGTTAGTGGTAAAGGATGCGCTGAATTACCCGTTGACCGTGGAGGATTATAAACTGACGGTGAATGTCATCAACAGTTATGTATTGCGGTTGAAATATACCTTCCTGCAACTGGATAGAGGGGTTAAAAAAACCAAATCGACCCGCACTACATTTGATATCACAGGTTCTACCACAGCGTTAACCGGTAGTATATTGTCTTCTTCTTCCAGCGCCAATTCGCAAAGCATAGGCAAAGTAATGCCGAGTGTGGGCGTTTCGCTGGTGCCGGTTAAAGAGGCTATAGCGCCGCAGAAAGTAACGGAGCAGAACCAGGCTTCGGGCATCAGAACAGCTATTAAAAGGCTGGAATATATGGTGAGCGATAATGCCCTGGTGGGTGAACGCGATCCGGATATTGCCCGTAAAACCAACAAGCTGAAAGAAGAATTAAAACAAATACAGGTTCAGTTAGTAGATATTCCCATTGAAATTTCCAGTGATATGAGCGAGAAGGAGCTGAATCAGTATTTTAATAGTCCGAAGGTGAATAAGAAGTATCGAACGAAGAAATAGGAATGTACAAATTAGCAAATGTGAAAATGAGTTTCTATTTGCACATTTGCTAATTTTCCCATTTGCACATTGGCTACATTTACCTACCAAGGATCACTAATTACTTAGGGTCACAATTTTTGCGCCTGGTATCCAATAAGTATTGGATCCTCCACCCCTCTTCCAGCCTCACTAATTGAAATGAGTTAACGCCACAGTGGCGGAATTTGCCTTTATAAAAAAACTGATAGGGCGCCCATACCATTGCCATCGGGCCATCGATGCGGATGGTCTCAAACTCAACCCGCTCATCGGCCTCCCCTGCTTTCTGCTGGCCAATAAATTTCACGAAGTTGCCAAACTTTTCGTTTCTGATATAGATCTGCTTTTTCTTATTGGTAGCAACGGTCTGCAATATAGGATCTTCTGCAAAAGCCGATTTCAACAAAGTGGTGTCGGCATTTTTCATACCCTCAAACAACCGGTTAATGATTGCTTTCACCGAATCCTCGGTTGTTTGCGCCTGTGTGGTACAGGCGATGGCTACTACGGTTAATAAAGTTGCAAATCGTTTCATTTGATAAGTTCAGAACACTAATCTACTAATATCCCAGGATCTTCAACATACTTTGAGCGGTTTGCTCTTTTGCATATATCCAGTCTACCAATTTTCCATTTTTATCGTGCCCCACGATCACGTGTTTGGGCGATGGAATAAGACAGTGTTTGATTCCGCCATAGCCACTGATCTGGTCCTGGTAAGCGCCCGTATGGAAGAAACCCAGATACAGCGGCTCGCCATTGTTGATCTTGGGCAGGAACACCTCATTGATATGCTCTTCGGAGTCGTAATAGTCGTGACTGTCGCACGTAATGCCGCCTAACACTACCCGCTGGTATTCCTGGTCCCACTTATTTACCGGCAGCAACAGGAATTTTTCACCAATACCCCAGGTATCGGGTAAGGTGGTGATGAAAGAAGAATCGATCATGTACCAGATCTCGCGGTCATTCTGCACTTTTTGTCCGATAACGCTGTAAATATGCGCCATGCTTTCGCCCACCGTATAGCTACCGAATTCGGTAAAGAGATGCGGCATGGGGACGTTATTCTTTTTGCAGGCTTTTTTGATGTTACCTACAATTTCATTGATCATGAACTGGTAGTCGTATTCAAAACCCAGGGAGTGCTTGATGGGAAATCCGCCACCAATATTAATAGAGTCCAGTTCGGGACAGATCTTCTTAAGCTGGCAATACAGGTTGATGACTTTATTCAGCTCGCTCCAGTAGTAGATATCGTCTTTAATGCCTTTGTTCAAAAAAATATGCAGCATTTTTAGCTGGAAGCGGTCTTCATTGCCTTCAATTTTATCAACATAAAATTCCAGTACATCTCTTGCTCTGAAGCCGAGGCGTGAAGTATAAAAAGGAAACGTTGGTTCTTCTTCTGCTGCTACCCGAATGCCGAGCTTGAATGGACCTTTCACCGACTTTTTATAATGCTGCAGTTCTTCTCTGTTATCCAGGATGGGAATTACATTTTTAAACCCGGTATTCAGCAAATTGGCAATACGGCTGGTATATGTTTTTTGTTTGTACCCGTTGCAGATGATAAAGGTATCCTTGGTGATCTTTTTACGATCGTATAGCTTCTTGATGATCTCTATATCGTACGCGTAAGACGTTTCCAGGTGAATGTCGTGCTTCAGGGCTTCCTCCACAACAAATGAAAAGTGAGAGCTTTTCGTGCAGTAACAATAGTTGTATTCACCTTCGTACCTATGCTTTTTTATGGCATTGGCAAACATCTTTTTTGCCTTTTTGATCTGCATGCCGATCTTGGGCAGGTAGGTAAGTTTCATGGGCGTGCCATACTTGGCAATAAGCGCTTTCAGATCAAGCCCGTTAAAATGAAGGTAACTGTCTTTTACATCGAACCCTTCCTGGGGGAAATTAAAGGTTTGTTTCACCAGGTCGGTGTACGAGTTGTTCATGAACTGGTTCAGGTTGCTGATGGTCGTGAATTTTAATGGTCAGAAAAAAGTTTACCCAAACTGAAAAAGTATTGCAAAAGTAATAGTTTGAACAATTTTTCAAATAAAAAAACATGCCCGAATTAAAATTGTCAATATTGTGTTGATTTATGGTTACCAGTTGCCTGTTACCAGTTGCCGGGTTCCGGTTGCCAGATGCCGGTCACTTACCACTCACCATTCACCTGTATTATCAAATTGTTACCGGAAAAAAGAGGCCCCACACGGTGAAGTGCAGGGCCTCAATATATTGATGCTTTGTAAGCTTACTTTACAGAAACGATCAATTGTTTGAAGGTTTCAGGCTCATTCATAGCCAGATCAGCCAGCACTTTACGATCGAGGCCGATCCCTTTCTGGTTCAGCTTGTGGATGAATTCAGAATAAGTTAAACCTTCTTCGCGTACAGCGGCGTTGATACGAGCGATCCACAGCGCACGGTATTCTCTCTTCTTCAGTTTGCGGCCTACATATTTGTATTGCAGACCTTTTTCCATTACGTTTTTCGCAACGGTATATACATTTTTACGTTTGCCGTAATAACCTTTGGCAGCTTTCAGAATCCGCTTGCGGCGAGCGCGGGAAGCTACGGCATTTACTGAACGTGGCATATCTTAGTGATTTGAAAATTTGAAAATGAATTAATTTGAAAATGCGTCGACTGGCTTTATCTGAAAATGTGATCATTTGAAAATAAAACCAACTGAGATAGTGGTTTTTTATCATTTTCAAATTTTCAAATTTTCAAATTAATGAATTATTTCAGTCTCAGCAAACGCTTTACAAAGTCGACGTTGGATTTGTGAACCACGCCATCTTTGTTAAGTGCCCGTTTACGGCGATTAGACTTTTTGGTAAGAATGTGACGTTTGAAAGATTTCTGATGCGTGATCTTTCCGGTGCCGGTTACTTTAAATCTTTTTTTGGCACTGGAGTTCGTTTTAACCTTTGGCATGTTAAAATACCTTTTGCTGTGATACCCTGCTGGCGCTCCCGAACTGACGGGAAACTTTTTGGGCCTTGTGGGCAATAGTGTTTTATGGGTTAAACCAATAAAACGTAAAATGGAGCGCAAAGGTAATCAAAATTTGAATATGGGCAAAAATGAAATTGCCCGAGGCAGGTTACTATTTTTTATTGAAGCTTAATGAGTTAGCATGTTAACTCGCCGGGTTGCCTGCAAAATTAAGGCATTACCGCCAACCAGTTGCACCAGGAAAGTCAGTATCTTCAGCAAGGCGGTATTAAATAAACAGCCAATTTAACCTTCAAAACAATCTTATATGAGAAAAGCTTGCTTTATGGTAGCAACTACTGCTGCTATCACCATTCTTTCCTGTGGTGGGGAAGTAAAAGTAAAAGACGTAAAAATAACTCCAGTTGATGGAAAGGAGGTAGCAGAAGCAATGAGCAAAGAAGTGGAAAAATCAACGGACCGGTGGCAAGAGCGGCGGGCTAAAGGCGATACGCTGGCTATGCCATATAAAGAGCTGCAGGCTTATCTGCCCGAAATTGCAGGATATACAAAGAAAGGCGGGCCAAAAGGAAACCAGGTGAATATGCCGGGCATGGGCAGCTGGTCGCAGGCTGAACAACGGTACGAGAATGGTGATAAAAGAATAGAGGTAAAGATAGTAGACTACAATGCTTCATATGCTGCTTTTAGCGGTATTACGGCCTTATATAAAATGGGCTTTTCATCGGAGGATGATTCAAAAAAACAAGGTTCAGTTGACCTGGGGATGAAAAATGTGGCAGCCTACGAAACAGTGTATAAACAGGACCCCAAAGCGCAGATAGTGCTGATCGTAGCAGATCGTTACTTTGTAGAAATAGAAAGCAGGGGCAGCAATGAAATGGGGCCTATAACAGACATCGCCAAAGGCATTGCTGCTTCAGGGTTAGCGAGTAAGTAGAAAGTACCGGGTTCCGGTTGCCGGTTACCAGGTCAGGCTCGCCCTGTATTTGTTTTTCTGGTAACCGGTAACTGGTAACGGGTAACCAGGAAATACTTCATAAAAAAAGGGTGGGCCACTTTTGAAAGATGACCCACCCTTTATACTTCAATCTTATAATGACCCCTAAGCCTCTTTTTTCTTCTTCTGGCTTTTGGGTGAAATGATCATCAGCATGCGTTTGCCTTCGAGCTTCGGCAACCCTTCGGGCTGGCCTACTTCTGCCAGGCGTTCTGCAAATTTCAATAATACCAGCTCGCCTCGTTCCTTGAACATAATGGCCCGGCCTTTAAACTGCACATATGCCTTTACTTTATTGCCTTCTTTCAAAAAGCTTTCAGCATGGCGTGCTTTAAAATCAAAGTCGTGATCATCTGTACCAGGTGTAAAACGGATCTCTTTTACCTCAGCCGTTTTACTCTTCGACTTCATCTCCTTTTCCTTCTTCTTCTTCTCGTACAGGAATTTATTATAATCGATGATCTTACAAACGGGTGGATCAGCCTGCGGTGAAATTTCAACCAGGTCAAGCTGTTGGTCCTGCGCCATGCGCATCGCTTCCTGGATTGAATATACTCCTACTTCTACATTATCGCCAACCAAACGTACCTGCGGCACGCGTATCATGTTATTGGTGCGATGTTCCTGCTGTTGTTCTTTTCTGAATCGGGGATTGAAATTACCTCTCGGTTGTCGCGGTGGAAATGCCATTTAAATCTTTTAATTAAACAATTTTTTTGAGTGGTAACCAGGCTACTTCTGAGTTACCGGTTTTTGAATGTTGATTTTGTTTTCGAAATATGGTACTAAATAGTCCTAGATTCTTAGTTCTAAGATATGAAATCTATACGAACTCACCAGCACAATCTTATTCGCCTCTGCGTTCTTTTATCTCCGCTTTTGCCTCATTAATAAATTCTTCCAGGCTCTTTGTACCTACATCACCCTTACCCTGCCGGCGGATCGCCACTTTATTTTCATTCATCTCTTTCTCCCCTACTACCAGCATGTACGGCACTTTCATTAATTCAGTATCACGGATCTTTTTGCCTATTTTTTCGTTCCGATCGTCCACTTCTCCACGAATATCCGCATTTTTCAGTGATTCCAAAACACTATTTGCGTATGGCAGGAACTTGTCACTGATGGGTAAAATTTTCACCTGTACCGGTGCCAGCCATACCGGGAATTTACCGGCATAGTGCTCCAGCAAAAAGCCAATGAAGCGTTCATGGGTTCCCAATGGCGCCCGGTGAATGATCAATGGGGTTTCTGCCGAATTTTCTTTATTGGTGTATTCCAGTTTGAACCGGCGGCCCTGCGCAAAGTCAACCTGGTTGGTAGCCAGGGTGAATTCCCTGCCGATCACACTCCAGATCTGTACATCGATCTTGGGGCCGTAAAAAGCAGCTTCATCCGGGATCTCCACATAAGGGATATTCGATTCTATCAATACCTGGCGAACCATTTCCTCAGTTTCTTTCCATAATTCCGGTTCGTTAACGTACTTCTGTCCCAGTTTGGTAGGTTCATGCAACGACAGTCGCATTACATATTTATCTATACCGAATATTTTAAAATATTTCTGGTACATTTCATTTACCGCCCTGAACTCATCGGCAAATTGTTCGCGGGTGCAATAGATATGCGCATCGTTCATATGTAAACAACGCACACGCATCAGTCCGAACAGCTCTCCGCTTTGTTCGTAACGGTAACAGGTACCATATTCCGCCAGTCGTAACGGCAGTTCTTTATAGCTCCTGGGTTCTGCACCGAATATTTTATGGTGGTGCGGGCAGTTCATGGCTTTCAGGTAGTACTTCTGCCCTTCCAGCTCCATGGGCGGATACATGCTATCCTGGTAGTATGGCAGGTGACCGCTGGTGAGGTACATGCTTTCTTTGGCAATGTGGGGGGTAACTACCCGTTTGTAGCCGGCTGCCTGCTCGGTTTCCTTGGCCAGTCTTTCCAGCTCTTCAATAATGATGGTCCCGTTCGGCATCCATAAAGGCAGGCCCGGACCTACATCATCATCCATGGTAAAAATTCCCAATTCTTTACCCAGTTTGCGGTGATCGCGTTTTTTCGCTTCTTCCAGCAATTGCAGGTATTCATCCAGCTCTTTCTGGGAAGGGAAGGTTACACCATAAACACGGGTAAGCTGCTTATTGTTTGAATCGCCTTTCCAGTAAGCGCCGGCAATGGTGGTAAGTTTGATGGCTTTGATAGGCGCAGTGGACGGAATATGCGGTCCACGGCACAAGTCGGTGAAATTACCCTGGGTATAGAAAGTGATCTCTCCATCGGTCAGGTTGTTCAGCAACTCCAGTTTATATTCATCGCCTTTGTCGGCAAAATATTTAAGCGCTTCGGCCTTGGGCATTTCTTTGCGCACATAGCTGTTGTTCTGTTTGGCCAGCTCGTTCATCTTTTTTTCCAGGGCTGCCAGGTCTTCTTCCGTAAGCTTGCGATCGCCCAGGTCCATATCATAATAAAAACCCTGCGGGTTATCAATGGCCGGACCTACCCAGAATTTTACGCCGGGATACAGGCTTTCAACCGCTTCTGCCATTAAATGCGCAGAAGAATGCCAGAAGGTTAATTTACCGTCTTTGTCGTCCCAGGTTAATAAATTCAGGGAAGCATCGTTGTAAATGGGCCGCGTGGCATCCCACACCTGTCCGTTTACTTTTGCGGCCAATACTTTTCTTGCCAATCCTTCACTGATTGACTTCGCTATTTCCAAACCAGTGGTTCCTTCTTTGTATTCCCGTACATTTCCATCCGGGAAAGTAATTTTAATCATTTTATCACTACCTTTTTTTGTGGCGGAAATACACCTTATATCGGCGTTGTATTTCCGGAAGAACGGCAAATTTAACGAACAATTTGCAGACCACCATTTACGATATGTGTCGTAAAAAACTAATTATTAAGTAATTTGCCGGTTGATGAACTTAGTTTCCCGTTGACAGCATGGAGCGGACAGGGTAAAAAATCAGCAAGTCGGATGAAACGCCCATGAAAAAGTTTTCGATATGTTCAATACAATGAAAGTTTTTGCATGGTAAGCCTGCCTACCGGCAGGCAGGTTCCATCAAGGCTAAGAAAAAATTATATTTTCTGATGAAATCAGTTTTACTTTTTGTGTTTTTGGGCATCAGCTTTTGTGTACAGGCCCAGGATCTCACTGGTATTTGGCGGGGGAATTTCAGAAGAACACCAATCTCTTCCAACGGCCGCCTTATGGAGTTACTGGGTGGCGACGAGCGTTATAAATTTGAAGTACAATTAGATCAAAATAAGAAAAATTTTACGGGCGTTACCTATTCCTACCTTACCACTGTGTTTTATGGTAAGGCCACCTGTAAAGGAACCGTAAATCCCATTACCAAACTGGTAAGGCTGGAAGAATTAAAAATTGTAGAAGTACGCATGGCCGGAGGTAGCGATGCCTGCGTAATGACCCTGAGCCTGAAATATACCAAAGAAAACGATGAAGAATTTCTGGAAGGCACCTACACCAGTTTTAATACAAGGGATTCTACCAACTGCGGTAAAGGCAGTGTTTTCCTGCGCAAGGTCATCACCTCTGATTTTCCCGAAGAACCCTTTTTAGCAAAGCGCCGGCTGGAAAAGCAGCAACTGGCAGAGAAAAAACCGGTGATCAAAAAAGTAGATACCACCGCAAAGACCGAGATTGTAAAAACAACACCTAAAATACCGCCTAAGACAACGCCTAAACCAACTCCCAAAACTACCGTCACTGCTAAAAAACCGGTGACAACAACACCAAAACCAACAACTAAAACCGTTGTCAAAACGCCTGCAACAAAACCCAATGTAAAAATTGTTCCCGTAGATACGGCCAAAAAAGCTGAGGTGAAGGTGAATAAGATCCCGCTTTCTTCCATCCCAACGCCAAAAGTGCTGGTTAATCGTGAAAATGAACTGGTAAAAACAATTACTACCAGCGCCACCGAAGTGGAGATTAACATTTACGACAACGGTACCATTGATAATGATACCATTTCGGTATACCTCGATAAAAAGCTGGTGCTTGCCAAAAAACGGCTTACTGAAAAAGCGCTCTCACTCAAAGTAAACCTCGATGAAACGGCAAACTATCACGAACTCGTGATGGTGGCGGAGAACCTGGGTGAAATTCCGCCCAATACTTCTCTTATGGTTGTAAAAGCCGGCAAGCAGCAATATGAGGTGCGGATTACTTCTACTGAACAGAAGAATGCGGTGGTTGTGTTTAAGTACCAGCAGTGAGTTTAATGTGCAAATTAGCAAATTGGAAAATGTGCAAATTGGAATCACCTAACCCTGCATAAATTCTGATATGCACATGAACTCTGATAGTGCTTGAATTTCGAGGCAAATCAGCATAATCAAACGAAAGTATTTGAACATTAGCATATTTGCACATATGCTAATTCCACTACTATTACCGCTTACATAAATTTTCCTGATGATATGGTTTTCGCATGGTAAATTCCCTTAAAATTGATTCATGCGTTTTTTGCTGCTGCCCATGCTGCTTGCATTAACTATGGTTACCCAAGCTCAACTGCTTACGGGTATATGGGGTGGAATTCGAACGCAAAATGCCGGTGGTTGTTTTCCCGCATATTCTACGGAGTTGCATATCATTCATATGCAAAACAACTCGTTCATGGGCAATGTTTACAGCTTTGATAATGACAAATACACTAAAATAAATTTTACCGGCAGGTATAATCCTCTCACCAAACGCATGGTGATCATTGAAAACGCCGTACTTCAATATAATGTGCCCGATAGTTGCATTCCCTGCATAAAAACATACGAGCTCAGTTTTTCAAAAAATGGCCAGGCCGATATATTGCAGGGCGAATGGCGGGGACATGAAATGGGCAATAACAACAATTGCCAACCCGGCAAAATTTCCTTGTCACGATTGGCAAAATCCAACTTCCCGATAGATGTTTACCAGAATGATACAATGGCCAAAGTGCAGAAGAACCTGAAATTACAGAACCGGCAAAAAGACCTGGTGCAAACCATCAAAACAGATACTGCTTTCATAAAAATAGAACTGTACGATAATGCCGAGATCGATGATGATACGGTTTCGGTTTTTCTGAACAACACCTTGCTGTTATATAAAAAACGCCTGACAGGTAAACCGCTTGTGCTTGATGTAAGTGTATTTCCCAACACAGAATATGAGCTGATGATGTATGCCGAAAACCTGGGTCGCATTCCACCCAACACCTCCCTGATGGTTATAACAGCCGGGCGAAAACGCTACCAGTTGCACCTGTCGTCGAGCGAACAAAAAAGCGCGGTAGTTCGGTTTACCTATGAACCTGGTAAATAGTAACTGGCATAAGCGAAACCGCTTGCTTTGAGTTACAAACAATGGGCTGTAAGCTACAAGCTGTAAGCTGTAAGCTACAAGCTGCAAGCTGTAAGCTACAAGCTGCAAGCTGTAAGCTACAAGCTGCAAGCTGTAAGCTGGCTTAAAGCTTTTTCATTTGCACATTAGCCAATTATCACAGCTTTGTCACGATGAAGTCGGGTTATTACATCAGCACATTATTTCCTCGGTATCTTCTCACTCCGCTGCGCCGCCTGGTAAACAAAAGAAGCAATAATAACGGCGGCCTGCTTCAGATCGCCGGGCTGTAAATGATCATAGGAGTCCATATTGCTGTGATGCGTGCGGGTATCGTATTCAATATCGTCCTGTATAAATTGAAAAGCAGGCACGCCAATAGCGTCGAACGACAGGTGATCGGTGCCGCCTGTTCGCTGCAAGGTAATGGTGGTGGCACCCAGGTCCTTAAATGGTTGCAGCCATTTGGTGAATACAGGCTGAGCGGCCATATTACCCTGCAAATACAATCCTCTTATTTTGCCGGTCCCGTTATCGAGGTTGAAATAAACCGATACTTTATCGCCGGCTGCGTTATACCGTTTGGTAAGCGTATCCATGAAATGCTGGCGTACGTAATTCTTAGAGCCTATCAATCCCTGCTCTTCCCCACCCCACAATGCTATTCGAATAGTACGCCTTAGCTGAATGTTCAACGTTTTAAGAATGCGCACCACTTCCATCATCACGGCACAACCGGCCGCATTATCCGTAGCGCCAACCGATGCATGCCACGAATCGAGATGCGCCCCGATCATTACCAGTTCCTGCTTTAATTTTGGATCAGTGCCTTTTATTTCCGCAATGACATTATACCCCTGCAGGTCATTTGTCTGGAATTGAGTTTTTACATCCATTTCCAGCTTAACCGGAATGTGGTGCTGCGCCATTCGTTGCAGCATCATATAATCTTCGTATGCAAGCATAAGGTCAGGAAAGTTTTCCGCGGCATTGCCAGCCCAGGGCCCGCCCCCTTGCACAAACAAAGTGCCGTCACGACCGCGCGGGTTCGTGCTTAAAATAGCTACTGCCCCTTCTTCCCGGGCAAATTGTTTGAGCCTGCTGTAGGTAAGCGCCCCTTTTCGCATAGCGCCCGATAGTTCGTGCCGGCCGGGAGATGGCGTGTATCCTTTGCCTGGTATGTTGTGGCCGTCAGTCTTGTTTGATTGATTGGCTTCGTTATCACCTTTCCAGTCAGCCATTTCTTTCAGGTCCTCCTCACTGTACCGTGAAGCATCGGCAACGTATGCTGGTTCCAGTGAGTCAATGCGAGGCAGTAAAATTACTTTGCCGGTTAACCTGCCTTTATATAATTCAAGGTCTTTGGCATCGCCAACAGATAACAATACAATATCGGCTGTTTGCAGTCCATTAGTGCCTGCCGTCCAGCTTTTGGGAAAAGCAATGATCGGTTTGTAATAGGGCGCCGACATAGCTACATAGCAACGCTTCAACTCCCAACCCTTTCCCCATTCACCCCAGGGTTCAAGGTGGGCATTGGTGAGGCCCCATTCGCTCAATTTATTTTTTGTGTAATTAGCGGCTCTGCGAAAACCGGGCGAATTATTCAACCGTGGCCCACTCACTTCCGTGAGATAAAAAGCAAGGTCCATCACCTGTGAGTGATTAAACCCTTCCTGCCTGATCTTTTGTATCATGTTCAGGTCCGGTTCATCGTTCTGTGCTACTAAATACCCGAATGGTATACAGGCCAGTGTAACAAGGATGATTTTTTTCATGGGTGTAACATTTCATGGAGTCGGCGGGTTGGTAATACCATTTTCGTGCCGACCGGTACCCCATGTTACAACGCAGATCCCAACCCAAGTACATTGCTTTGAATTGAAACGGGTTATACAATAAGCATTGTTTATAAATAGCTATCTTTAATCATAAATTCAGCAAAACGCAATATTTATTATAAATGAGTTTAAAGCATTTTAAACCGGCTCACTGGTTATATAACCTGCTTCATTACAAACAACTTTTGCATAATAAAAAAGCGTATAAAAAATACAACCTCCATAAATCCCTTATCGCATCCGTTTCCAGCAAAGACTTTCCCGATAAGGAATCACGCGCCTGGCTCGATGTAGGCGACTCGGCCCTGCTGGCGCCGCAAAAAGAAGGCTTTCAACAATTCTCACCCGCCATACAACAAAAGATCATTGACTGGAGCGCGAAGGGCTACATGGTGCTGGAAAACTATTTTTCACCGGCTGTCTGCAATACCATTAATGAAGAGATAGACAAACTGATGAAAAAAGGCAACCTGCAATTCAAATGGGGTAACAAGCTGATGTTTGCCAATAAAAAATCAGCGCTTATCCGCCAGGTAACGCAGGATGCAATGATCAGCCAGGTGCTCAACTTTTTGCTGGATAAGGAAATGGTCCCTTTTCAAACCATCAACTTCTTAACAGGCAGCGGACAACGAGCGCATTCCGACAGTGTGCATATGACCACTTATCCGCTGGGCTACCTGACAGCCATCTGGATCGCGTTGGAAGATGTACATCCCGATAGCGGTCCGCTGTTCTATTACCCCGGCAGTCATAAATTGCCTTACCTGCTCAATAATGACTGGAATGCCGACAGTTCGTTTTTGTCGTTGGGAAAACATGATTACCCCGATTATGAAGACATGGTAGCCGAACTGTTGGAAAAGAATAAATTCCCGCGGGAAGAATTGATCGCAAAAAAAGGCGATGTGCTCATCTGGCATGCCAACCTGGTGCATGGCGGGGCGCCCATTCGCAACCCGGCGCTTACCCGTAAAAGTATGGTGGTGCATTATTATGCCAGCGACGTGATCAAATACCACGAAATAACCGAGCGGCCTTCGCTGATGTCGTAAAACGCAAATGATCAGAATTTGAAATTCCAGGTAACGGCCGGAATGATCGGGAACAGCGACACCTGTTGCGTTTCTATAGATAATGTACCATTGTACGGACTTCCTTCCTGGCTGAAATAAATAAAATACGGGTTCAGGCGGCTGTATGCATTATATATGCTGAACACCCAGCTTTGCTGCCATTTTTGATTAGGCTTTGTACGCGGTGTAAGGGTGGCCGAGAGATCCATTCTATGATAAGGCGCCAGCCGGTATTGGTTTATCTTGCTGTATTCCTGCGTAAGCACTCCGCCAACAACATAAAAACGTTCCGGTAAAGAAACGGCATTACCGCTTCCATAAACAAACACAGCAGAGAGCTTCCATTTTTTATTCAACTGGTAGGTACCCACCACCGACAGATCGTGCCGGCGATCGTATTTGGAAGGATACTTAATACCCTCATTCAGCGTATCGAACTGGCGCCAGGTCCAGGATAAAGTATAACCTATCCAGCCGGTAAGCTTTCCTTTGGTTTTATTGATGAACAGTTCCGTACCGTAACTCCATCCTTTTCCAAAAACAAAATCCTCTTCGGGATCTTTCAACGACGGCGTATATCCTTCGCGGTATTCGATCTGGTTATCCATTCTTTTATAATAAAGCTCCAGGGAAGTTTCCAGCATATTATTGCCGAAATTTTTAAAGAGTCCCGCCGCGTACTGCCAGCTTAACTGCGGTTTTACCCGGTAGGTACTGGGAACCCACAAATCGGTAGGTAATGTTGAGCCGGCATTGCTTACAAGATGAATGTATTGAATATTACGGGTAACGGCCGCCTTAATGGAAGTCTGGTCATTAATGGCGTACCGCAAAGTAAACCGGGGTTCAAAGCCATCATAACTTTTCACCGGTTTATTTCTTCCATATGAAATGCTGTCGGTTTTGTTGCCGTTGAAATCACTTGCGAAGATCTTATAGGGACCCAGTTGCACGAAACGGCTGTACCGGATACCCGCATTTACTTTAATGCGATGACCGATCTCCCAGTCATCCTGTAAGTAAACGCCTGTTTCACCAGCGTACTTTTTAGATTCATTATCGGGGGAGAACCGGGTTTCGCCCTGGTTGCCACTGAGGATATTCGGCGTGAAGGTGTGGTAGTTAAAGGCCGCGCCGAAACGCAGTTTATGCTGCGGCGATGCATAGAAATCGAAGTCGGTTTTGGCGCTCCAGTCGTGAATGCCGGATGATAATTTGATAGTGAAATCGTTTTGCGTGGCGCCAAACGAAAACCCATAATCATTATACACCAGCGTAGTATTGGCAAATAACTTTTGATTGAATACGTGGTTCCACCGCAAAGTGGCAGTAGAATTGCCCCAGGGAATATCGGCTTTGAACGCCCGCCGCGAATTGCGATAGGTAAAAACATCTCTTCCAAAATAACCGCTCAGGTACAAACGGTCTTTTTCAGAAAAGATATAATTCACCTTGGCATTAAAATCATAGAAATAATAACCCGACCCGTAAAAATCACTTTTGGGAGAAATAAAAGGTTTGGTTATCACATCGATGTAGGTACGACGGCCAGAAATGATAAACGAAGATCTATTCTTTTTGAGGGGGCCCTGGATGGAAAGCCGCGAAGCGATGGCCCCTATCCCTCCCTCTACTTCAAACTTGTTGAGGTTACCTTCTTTCATGGCCACATCCAGCACAGAAGAAAGGCGTCCGCCGTATTGCGCCGACATCCCTCCTTTTACGAGGGAGATATTTTTAATAGCATCTGAATTAAAGATGGAGAAAAACCCGAAAAGGTGACCCGTATTATACACGATGGCATCATCGAGCAGGATCAGGTTTTGATCAGGACCGCCGCCGCGCACATACAACCCGGTATTTCCTTCACCGGCGTTGCGTACCCCCGGCAGCAACTGCAGGGTTTTCAACAGATCGGTTTCCCCCAGCAACACCGGCACCGATTTTACCTGGGTGATCGACAGGTCGATCTGGCCCATCTGGGCATTGGTTACGTTTTCATCGCGCCGGCGGGTAGCCGCAGAAACGATCACTTCCTGTAATACCGTTTTGGCAGATAAATAGAAATTCTGTTCAATGTTCTTATCGAGCGATATTTCCACCTGGTGCACCTGGTACCCGGCGAAAGAAACCACTATTGCATAAACGCCACGTGGTAAGGTGATAGAATAGAACCCGAACTGATTACTCACAATGCCTTTACCATGGCCATTAACGGAAACGGTTGCGCCAATTAGCGTTTCGCCCGACAAAGAATCTTTGACATAGCCGCTCATGGTGAACTTTTCCTGTGCGCTTGCGCACAGGACACTACACAACCCAAATGCTATTGCAACTAACCTCATCATTGAGTTAACAAAACCGGCTATCGGCTTATTGGTTTATTACTTCGAGTAGTCAAGCGAATCCTCTACGCTGCCGCAAGTCAGCATTTCATTACCGAAGTAAGGATTTTTTATTTCCCGTTCGTAGCTCATCCAGTAAGCGCCTTTATTATCAAAAGCCATGGGGCAATGTTGCCAGTATACCTTTTGACTGGTGTATCGCACGGTACGGGTAAGGTTCCACAAGTTATCGGCTATCATTTCAAATTCTTTCCGTTTGCCTTTCAGATCTTTTTCAGCAGCCAGCGTCTGTGCCAGATCGGCAATGGTGCTGGTAAAACTTTGGGCTGTATTTTTTATATCGCCGGTACTGTCGCCCTTTATTTCATTTAGTTTCAGGCTATCGACAGCCACGCGCAAAGCCAAAGCGGCTGCAGTTGCTTTTGCGGTATCACTGGCTACCAGGGCATCCTTCAGCGTATTGTAAGCATTGAGTAATTGGGTGAACGATTGTTTGAATACATCGGTGTTCTCTGAGATCGATAGGGGCTGTTGTTTGGTATCAGCTCCTTTATCAGTCGGTTTGTCATCGCTATTGCAAAAAAAGGGCCGGGCAACCAACACAATAGCAGCAAGCACAATAACTACGATTAGCGTTTTTTTCATCCTATTAAGTTTAAATACGTTCCTGGGCGCCGAGGCAAGCTTCTACACTGAAATAATCTTGCCGGTTTTCCAGAAACCAGGTCTTTAGGGTGGTTTTTTCGAGCCAAAGATAAACGAATAACCTTACATTACTAGTTCATAAACAAGCGATTTCGCATTCATTGACCCCCAATTATTTAATATCGGCCAACTTTTCCGGATAACTTCCAGAACGGCCCGATTTGTTATATTTTTGCATTCCATTTGATGTAAAATATTATGCTGGCAGGATTAACGAACGTAACTTTTGAATTTGGAGCCCGGGCAATTGTAGAGGATGCCACCTGGCATATTCAACCCAACGAACGTATAGGCTTAATTGGCTATAACGGCACCGGAAAATCTACTTTATTAAAATTGTTAGTGGGCCAATACCAGGCATCTGCAGGCACCGTAGAGCGTAGCCGCGGTACTTCTATTGGCTATTTGCACCAGGACCTGCTGAGTTTCGATACCAGCGATTCCATTTTACAGGTAGCCCTTGGTGCCTTTGAGCGGGTGCGGCAACTGGAAAAGGAAATTGAAGAACTGGGCAAACAACTGGAAAACTCCCCTACCAGCGGCATAAGCCCGGCTGAGACGGATGCGTTGTTGCACAAATATTCCGACAAATTACACGAAATGGATACCCTCGACGGGTACAACATCCATCACAAGACGGAAGAAGTATTGCAGGGACTAGGCTTTTCCAATGCCGATCTGCAACGGCCTTATCGCGAATTCAGCGGGGGCTGGCGCATGCGGGTATTACTGGCAAAAATGATCCTGCAGCAACCCGACCTGTTGCTGCTCGATGAGCCTACCAACCACCTTGACCTGCCTTCCATTGAATGGCTGGAAAAATACCTGGTGCATTACCAGGGTTCTGTAGTGATCGTGAGCCACGATAAATATTTCCTCGACCGAATGGTGACCAAGATCGTGGAAGTATACCAGCGGCAACTGCATATTTACAATGGTAATTATTCTTATTACGAAGTGGAAAAGGTGCAGCGGGTAGAACTGCAGCAACGGGCGTTTGAGAACCAGCAGGATTACATTCGCCAGCAGGAGCGCTTTATTGAACGGTTCAAGGCCAAAGCCAGTAAAGCAGCGGCCGCCCAAAGCGCCATGAAGCGGCTGGAAAAGCTGGACCGGATTGAAGATGTAGCTATTGAAAGACCCAACATTCGCATCAACTTCCAGGTTGATAAAACACCTGGTAAAGTATTGTGCGAACTGAAACATATTACCAAGAAGTTTGGCGACATTGAAATTGTAAAAGACTCGCATGCCGAGATCAACCGGGGCGATAAGATCGCTTTGATCGGAGCCAACGGAAAAGGAAAGTCTACCCTGTTGCGCATCATTGCCGGTACAGAATCGTTCACTGGTGAACGCAAGTGGGGGCATAATGTAGAAGAAAGTTTTTATGCCCAGCACCAACTGGAAGCGCTGGATGTGAACAATACCCTCATCGATGAAATGAAAGCGGCGGGCAGCCAGAAAACCGAACAGGAACTGCGAACCCTGCTGGGTTGTTTCCTGTTCAGCGGCGATGACATCGATAAAAAGATCAAGGTATTGAGCGGGGGTGAAAAAGCCCGCGTGGCCCTGGCCAAGACCATCATCAGCAAAGCCAATTTCTTAATGTTGGATGAGCCTACCAACCACCTTGACATTCACTCCGTAGAATTATTGATTGAAGCATTGAATAAATACGAAGGCAGCCTTATATTGGTAAGCCACGACCGGTATTTTGTATCGAAGGTGGCCAATACCATCTGGGAGATCGATAACCACCAGATCAAAACATTTGCCGGCGGCTACGAAGAATGGGGCGAATGGAAAGAAAGGCAAAGGCAAAAGGAAGCCGCTGAACAGAAGCAGGAAGTGAAGGGCCAGAAGACAGAGACAAAAAATCAGAAGCCGGAAATAGTAGAGCAGAAACCGGTGGTGGTGGTAGAAAGCAAACCACCCGTGCAGGGTCCCATTAATAAAGAGCTGAAGAAAGAGTTGCAGAAACAACAAAAAACTTTTCAGCAGCTGGAGGAAAAGATAGCGCAGTTGAACAACCAAAAAGCAACGCTGGAAGTGCAGTTAACGGCGCCCGATACGTATGCAGACAGGAACAAGTTTGTACAAACAGAAACCGATTATAAAAAAGTGAGTGAGGAATTGCAGCGTTTGAACAAAGAATACGAGGAAGTATTTGAAAAAATTATGGAGCTGGAAGCTAAATCATGATGTCGGATGTCAGAAGTCGTGGGTCGGAAGATATTGTTTTATCAGACCTCTGACTTCAGATCTCAGACTTCAGACCTCCGTTCTCCCCCTTTAAAAACCATCCCATGAATAATATCACTATCCGTAAAGGAACTGAAGCCGATTACCCGGCTATCCTTAACCTGATCAATGAATTTGCTCTTTTTCAAAAAACACCAGAAAGGGTAACAAATACGGTGGAACAAATGAAATCAGACAACAATTTGTTCCAATGTTTTGTTGCTGTAGATGAAAATAACAAAATCGTTGGTTATGCAGCCTGGTTTTTTGCTTATTTCTCCTGGACAGGCAAAGCGCTTTATCTCGACGATCTGTATGTAGTAGAACGGGCCCGCGGGCGAGCCATCGGTACCCGGCTGTTACAAACTGTTATAGACCATGCCGGAGCTACGAATTGTATAAAAGTGCGCTGGCAGGTATCTAACTGGAATAAAGCGGCAATTGCATTTTACAGGAAAATGGGCGCCTTGATAGATGATGTGGAGATGAATTGTCATTTTGAATTGCACTAGGGTTTTTGATTGGGTGATGTTGAGATTTTGTGATTTTAAATCCCAAAATCCCGAGATCGCGAAATCTCTAAATCCATTTTTAGGGAGAATTTAAGATTTAACAATTTAGAATTCAGGAACTAACCAACTATTTTGAACAGGAAATATTCAGCGCTCATTAAATCGCTTATTCCCATAATCAATTCTGGGGGCAAAAGATGGTTACTTTCAATGGATACAAACCAGCCTTGGTTGGGTTGTTTTTACTGTTTCAAACAGCTACTGCGCAGCCACCGGCGCAACGTCCTAAAATTGGCGTAACACTGAGTGGCGGCGGTGCAAAAGGACTGGCGCATATCGGTATTTTAAAAGCTATTGATAGTGCCGGGCTGAATGTTGATTATATAACCGGTACCAGCATGGGCAGTATCATTGGCAGTTTATACGCCATTGGTTATTCTGCCGACAGTATTGAAAAAATTACCCGGGCCATCGATTGGGACCTGCTGTTAAGCAATCAATCTTCGCTGCGCAGCATTTTCATGGAAGAAAAAGATGAGTATTCAAAATATGTAATAGAGCTCCCCTGGCAAAATCACAACTTCCGCCTGCCCAGCGGATTGCTTCAGGGACAGGAACTGTGGCAGAAGTTTTCTGAATTGTATTTCCCGGTACACCAGCAAAAAGATTTTTCCAAATTCAGTATTCCCTTTCGTTGTATAGGCACCGATGTAGGAAATGGCGAAGCCATCGTAATGAAAGAAGGTGAAATTATTTCTGCTATTCGATCCAGCATGGCCATTCCATCGGTATTTACCGCGGTTGACTTTAATGGTAAGCGCATGGTAGATGGCGGTATCGTTCGCAATTTCCCGGTTCGTGATGTAAAAGAAATGGGCGCCGATATCGTCATTGGAAGCAATGTGGCCAGTGGTTTATTGCCCTCTGAAAAAGTGCGCAATGCGTTGCAGATCCTGTTACAGATCGCTTTTTTCAGAGAAGCCGAAGACGCCAAAACCGAAGTGCCGCAATGTGATATTTACATTCCCTTTAAAATGGAAAAATTTAACATGGGCAGCTTTGGTGAGGGTAAGGCCATATTGGATATGGGTATTGAAGAAGGACGCAAATTATATCCGCGGTTTAAGCAGTTAGCCGATTCATTGAATGCCATTTATGGCCAGGCTGAACTAAGAAAAAACCGGTTGCCGCATGTAAATTCAACCATTATCTCTTCCTTTGAAGTACATGGCATAGAAAGAACGTCTACCGATTTTTTTGTGCACACCATAGACCTGCAATTGAATAGGTCCTATACGGCGCATAAGCTGTCGAACATGGTGCGCCAGGCTTATGGTACGCGTTATTACAGTCGCATTATATATTCGCTGGTGCAACAACCCGATGGCACCTGTAAGATCGTATTCGATGTAACGGAGAACCCGTTTACGTTTGCCAAGCTGGGCATACATTATAACCGGTTTACCGGTGTTGGCATCATTGGTAATTTAACGGCCAGGAATTTCTTTATAACGAACTCCCGCAGCCTGGTAACCATCAATATCGGAGAAAGCTTCCGCATTCGAGGCGAGCACCTGCAATACATTGGGCGGTTGAAAAACTTTGCCCTGATCGCAGAGACGCAGTTCGACCGGTTTGAAGTTACTACCTATGATCAGTACAAGCAGGATGGCTTGTATAAACAAACCTTTTTTAAAATAGGTGAACGGTTTCAATATTCTCCTTCGCGAAGCTTTTCCATTGGCGCCGGCCACCGGTTCGAATGGGTGCATTATACGCCCAAAATTGCAAAAGGACTTGAATTCAAGGGTAGCAACAGTTATAACACCCTGCATAGTTATGTAGAATACAATTCCCTTGACCGGAGTATTTTTCCGAGGAAAGGCGTTAAAGTATACGGAGAAGCCGGCCGGGTATTTGAACAACATCCCCATATCAATTTTCTATCGAATGGAGAACCGCTGGAAGACCCTGATTCAATAAAGATCAGCACCTATCCCTATATGCGAACAACATTGGATGTGGAAAGTTATATTCCGTTTGGCCGGCGCGCTACGTTAATGTTAAACGGACAGGGTGGTATCAACTTTAATTACAGCCGTAATGTATTGAATGAATTTGCCATTGGCGGTTTAACAAAGGTTTTCCGTAACCAGATAACCTTTGCCGGTTTGCAGGAAGGCACATTATATACCCCTTCTGTAGCAATGTTGCAGGGCGGGCTTCGGGTACAACTATTTGCCAATAACTATCTCACTGGTAAGGCCAATGTGCTTTTCACCAATTTTATAAGCAGAAGCGACTTCTTCAATAACCCCGATTTCCTGTCGGGTTACTCTTTAACCTACTCGTATAACTTTGCATTAGGCCCGCTTGAAATAAGTACTATGTACTGCGATCAAACGAATAAGTTGCAATGGTATATTAATTTGGGAATTCCCTTTTGAGAAGCTCAAATTTGATGGTTTTATTGTTTGATTGCTTGATTGTTGAGTTGTTGAATTTCGTGAACGCTGATCAAAACGCATCAATCCCAACCATCAAGCCATATAGCCATCAAACAATCTATAATCATTCCCCATTTCCTTCATGCGCTTTAATAAAATCGCTGACGAGGTAACTGATCAGTTTACCGGTAGTGTCATTGGTGCGCCCATCAGTTAAGCGTGTGGCGCCTTCGCAAATATGTAAATAAGCAACCTGGCTTTCGCGGGCGGCCCATGTTACATACTGGCGGGCATGCACAGGAGAAATGCCTGAAGGCGTAATGGCGCTGGATAAAGTATTCTCTATGCAATCCATATCCAGTTCAATACCGGTAAAATTCTCTTCGGTAAAACTGGTGGCATGGGCTACCGACTGAATGAAATTCCTTTTCTCCAGAACAAAAATATCTTCATACGTTATGAAATCCAGGAAAGGATTGTTCACAATATCTAACCACACATTTTGCGGCAGGTAATTCTCATGCAATCCAACCACACAATATTTCTGTAAGTAGCCGTCTTCTTCTGCATACCGGAACCCGTTGCCGCTGTGCCGCCCTTCAGACGGACGAAAATCAGCATGTGCATCCAGATTAATACAATTTATTTGAGCCAATGGCAATACACCGGATTTGTGTAAACCTTTCGCCGAACCTTTTATCAGCGGATAGGCATTGTTGTGTCCGCCGCCGATGGCAATCGGAATCTTGTTATGCGATGTAATGATCTTTGTGAGCTCCTCTACTTCCTCATCAATTGTAATAACAGCATGCCGGTAGGCATCAATTTTTTCTTCATACCCATAAGCATTCTGCTCTATGAGCTCATTGGCATCGCTGAAATTAAACTGACCCAGCAGAATGATCTCTTCGCCATTCAGGAAGTCATTGCTTTGCAGGTTTAAAAAAGCCGATAAAAATGGTACCCAGGCAGAATCGGCGCCACCGGTACCATGATTGGCACGAATACCAATATCTTCAGGAATACCAAACACCACATACTTTGCCGGGGATTGTTGCAACCCGGTTTCCCAGGTGTTTTTATCAGGAAGCACGTGTACGCTTTCGCCCAATTTTGTTTCGAACCGGCGTATCCTTGTAAGATTTAATACATCGTGTTTATTGTAGAATTTGAAATGCTTCATACTATTGTATTAATGAGTAATTGGTATTAGTTCTTAATTCTGCACTTAATGCAACCTGGTCAACTTGTTAACCTGCTTCCTGCCTCCGTTTCCTCGGCCTGATGAAATCAAGCGGATGGCTGCGAAAATACTTCCAGAGAATTTTTAAAAAACCGGGATAATCCTTCAATTTAATTCCCCTGGAACGCACTGCTACTGTAAAGGCCAGGGAAAAGCTTACCAGGAAGTTCAGGAACCCGATACCCAATACGCCCGCAAAAGCATTTCCCAGGTACCGGTAATTAATATGCTCCCACCCTACTCCATACGCACCTAATGATGTATTGGCTGCTGAAATGGTAATGTGCCTGATATCGAAAGGTATACCAAATATCTTTCCCACGATGCCGGCCATGCCTAAAAAAAATCCCAATGCAATATTACCGGCCAGGCTACCGCCATTCCTGTTCAAATAGGCCGCTATTTTTTGTAACCGGTTTTGCGGAAGCGACAATCGTAAAACCGGATGTTCGGTAAGCCGTTTATCGATGCGCCCGTAATTTATTTTGTTTTGTACATACCCGGCAATAATGCCGCTGAGAAAAAGAAAGAAGCCGGTATTGCAGGCGTATAATAAAGACAGGCTTTGCCAGGGATGCTGGTCCTGCAATAAATGCGCGGCCTTTTCGCCCTGTACCAGGGGATGCCCAACGGCCCAATCGTATAACCAGGCCAACAGGTAGGTACCGGGAAATACCACGATCAGGTTGCCGATAAAGGAAGCGATCTGGCTGCGGCTTACTTTGGATACCGTTACTGCCAGGTTGTATAAATTGGGTGGTTCATCTGTTTTACTCGTATCTAACGAACTGGCAACAGCGCTTGCGGTAAATGCGGGTTGTTTGGTAGCCAGCGTTGCTTTGGTTTCTTCAATGGCTACAAAACCAAGGCTGTAATTGATACTATAAACAAAGCCACTCCAGAAAGGCGCCAGGTGCAATAACCCAAGCAGGTTTTTAAAGATTGCAACAAAGCAGATGATCAAACCGCCCCACATGGCGCTCCCGATCATCTGAAAGTATTCCAGTGGCGAGGAGGTAATGTACTTATTCCCTTTCTTTCCTTTATGTTCTGCAATTTGATAGGCCAGGTAGCCGGTGGTTTGTGATAAGAATTCCCGGATACTGTTCTTCCTGTTTTCATTGCGTACAACCGTAATGAACAGGTTGGCAAAACGGGCGAGGTTGATCTTATCATCGGCATCGGTAATATCCAGCAACAAACTCATCCGGTTCAACTTCTGTTCTATCTGAAAAAGAATAAACGTCTGGGACAAACTGGTGCCTTTTTCAGCCGTTTCATTGCGAATTAGTTGAACCAGTTCAGCACATTCACCCAATACATCGCCTAATTGTTTTGCCAGTTCCTGCACCGCCTCCCGGCTTTGATTATGCCGCAACACCTGTTCCTTTATTTCATACACCAGATGTTGTTGTATGGAAAAGGGATTATTGGGCGGTTGCCATTGAGGCGGTGTATTATGGGTGATCTCGTTTTCCCAACCCAGTTGCGCCACCCGGGCGCTTAAAATTTGTAAGGAAAGAATGACCTGTTTAATAATAGCCGGCTCATTACCCGAAAAGGAAAGTCCGATCAGTTCGAATAGATGCATCCATTTATCGCGGCCGATCTTCTCTACCCACTCGTAATCATTATGCTTAAAAAAAATGCGGTTCAACAGGTATAAAAAATCGTTGGGGTCCTGGGCAGCAGGCAACAACTTATGTTTTAACCGGGCATACAACTCACGGCCGGCACCACGCGAAACGGTGATCCCGCTTTCTGTAAGCATAGGCACCAGGTTGCTGTTGATCAACTGCGCCATAATGGCAACGCGCAGGTTATTCAATACCGAGGGATGCTGGTGAACAAATTGTATCGTTTCTGCAAACTTCTTATTGGCGTTTTCAAACTCTGACAAGCGCGGACGGATCATAGCCACAAAAGCTACCAGGTAGTTCATTGCCTCTTCCCGGTCCTTGATAGAAACGGTACGCCCTTTTTCAAGGAAATCTTTTATCAGGTTTACTTTTTTCTTTATTCTGATCATCGTCAATGGTGAATGGTCGATGGTGAATTGGTGTTTTTCATTCTTCATTTCTAATTTCAAACAACCCGTTCTCCTTTTATTATCACCTGCTCTATTAAATTCGATCCAAATGAATAAGGTAGATATGCAAGGGAAGGTACTGGTTTTGTAATGATCAGGTTGGCTATTTTACCGGTTGAAATGCTACCGAGTTCCCGGGCACATTCCATAGCCCAGGCGCCATTGAGGGTTGCCGCATTGATCGCTTCTTCAGGCAGCATTTTCATTTGTATACAACTCATATTAACAACCATATTCATGTTACCGCTGGGCGATGAACCGGGATTAAAATCAGAAGCCAGTGCTATGGCGCATCCTGCATCAATCAGCGCGCGTGCCGGCTGAAACGGCATTCTTAAAAAGAAGGCTGCCGTAGGTAATAATGTTCCAATGGTTGATGAACCGGCCAGGGCCCTGATCGCCGCTTCATCCATTGTTTCCAGGTGATCGACACTTACAGCGCCCAATGCAACCCCGGTTTGCACACCCCCTGATAAATTCAATTGGTTGGCGTGAATTTTTGGCTTTAGTCCATATTGCATTCCCGCCCGGCAGATCATTTCTGTTTCAGCCGCCGAAAAGAAACCCGTTTCACAAAACACATCAATATAATCGGCCAGTTGTTCGCGGGCAATAACAGGCAGCATTTCCTGTATGATCAAATCAATATATCCCTGGTGATTCTCTTTATATTCCACCGGGTAGGTATGCGCGCCAAGGAAAGTAGCTTTGATAGTAACATTCGATCTTTCGCGCAACTTTTTTATTACCCGCAACATTTTAAGTTCACCCGGCACAGTTAGTCCGTACCCGCTTTTAATTTCAATAGCGCCGGTACCTAATGCGCTCAGCTCCTGCAGGCGTTTCCAGGCCAGGTTGAACAGTTCGTCTTCAGAGGCGTCATTTAATTTACGGGCTGAGTTTAGAATGCCGCCGCCCCGCGCTGCAATCTCTGCGTAACTAAGTCCTTTTAACTTATCGATAAATTCGTTTTCCCGGCTTGCAGCAAATACCAGGTGGGTATGGCTATCGCACCAGGCGGGCAGTACCAATTTTCCAGTGGCATCTATGCTGTCTGCGGGCAATGCAGAATGGTTGGAAGCCAGTTGCTCCATGGGCCCATAATCAACGATGGTATCATCTTCAATAAGTAAATATGCGTTATCTATACACGGAAGTTCGGCTAGTTCTTTTCCCCGCAATACGGGCCATTGCGCCCGCACATTAACGAGTTGTTTGATATTGGCGATCAGCATTCCTGGCATGGAGTGAAGATAGTGTAATTTGAAAATCTGTGAATGAATTATGATGGCTGACCTCCTTAATAGGCGTGGCACGGTTTGAAACCGTGCCACGCCTGATTGATACGTCGGACATTATCTGAAATTATTATTTATGTTCCCGCATATTGTTTGTTACCAATTGGTAACATGAGTTTTTTTAATAATTGCAACACCTTTTGTTGCGAGAAAACCGTGTATTGCGCCGCAGTTGGGCCATTGCTGACTTTAATGCTATAGGCCCGTTCACCCAGCGCTTTAAACATATCCTCATCGGTAGTATCATCACCCATACATAATACAAAATCCGGTTGCAGATCGTTCACTATTTTCAGGGCCATAATGCCTTTATCAAATCCCGACATACGAACTTCCACTACTTTGTTGCCATCCACTACCTGAAGCATGGTGTTCTGCAGGAGCTGTGTCAGGTTATTGATCAACTCCCTTGACCGCGTAAAACCCAGGTCGGGGTGCGTATTGCGGTAATGCCAGGCCAGTGTATTGGTTTTTTCTTCAATAAAAGAACCAACACAATGGGTCACGAACATTTGCATGATCGGGCGGATCTCGTTTTTCCATTGGTCGGGAATAGATACCGTCTGCTGCCATTGTTCGCCTTTGGGTTTGAAGCTGGCGCCATGCTCTGCCACGAGCATTAAAGACAGATCGCCCAGCCATCGCTCCAGGGTATCAGCTTCACGGCCGCTGATGATCACCACGTTATTTTTAGGATCAGCCGTTAAATTGGTCAATATATCTCTCAACTCTTCATTGGGCCTGGCCTCTACCGGTAGCCGCGCATAAGGTACCAGTGTACCATCGTAATCCAGTAACAGGCACCGGCTGCCTGCCATCTGGTAATGCAAATGTATTTGCGAACCTATGCGATCGTCGAGCAATTTTGATTGTTGTTTTTGTTGTTCCAGTTTAACATTCGACAATTGATCCAGGAAATCACTTACCCATTTTATAACATCATAATCCGACAGCCGCTGTTGCATCAATACCATGCGGTGTTGCTGCTCTTCCGGCGGCATGGTCAATGCCCGGTTGATGGCATTGGCTACTTCAATGGTATCGGTAGGGTTTACCAGCAGCGCTTCATTGAGTTCGTTGGCGGCGCCGGCCAGTTCACTTAAGATCAATACGCCTTTTCGGGCAGAACAACTGGCTACGTATTCTTTGGCAACCAGGTTCATGCCATCGCGTAATGGTGTTATCAACGCTACATCGGCCGATTTATACAATGCGGCCAGTTCACTGAATGGAAGATGGGTGTATCGATAGATGATGGGCTGCCAGGTGATGGTAGAAATTTTACCATTAATGGTGCCGATCTTTTGTTCTATTTGTTGTTTCCGCTCGGTATACGCCTGAATATCATCGCGGGAAGGCACGATATTCAAAATAAAGACTACATTTTCACGCCATTCAGGATATTGCTCCAGGAAATAATCATAAGCGTTCAGGCGGTCCATCAATCCTTTGGTATAATCCAGTCTGTCGACAGAAAAAATGATCTTCTTACCTTCAAAATTATTTCTGATCTCGTTATAATATTGTTTTGTTTCCGGATCGTTACAGGCCGTATTAAATTTTTTATAATCGATGCTGATCGGGAACAGATCGGCCTTTATTAAACGGTCCTGGTATTGTATGTTGTGAAAATTACTATCCACCCCAAGGATCATTTTTACCGATTGCAGGAAATGCTGCGCATAATCATGCGTGTGGAAGCCTATCAGGTCGCTGCCCAATACACCCCGCAATATAGAGGCCTTCCAATCTGTCGGCAGTGTTCTGAACAGCTCATACGATGGAAATGGAATATGCAAAAAGAAACCAACTGTAATATCCGGCCTTTCTGTACGCAACATGTCAGGCATCATCATCAATTGGTAATCGTGGATCCATATTGTATCGTCGGGTTGTAAAATAGGAATTAACTTATCGGCAAATAACTTATTGACCTTTACATACGCGTCATAATAATGCGCCTGGTTTTCAACCAGGCTGGGAAAATAATGGAATAACGGCCATAATACGGAGTTGGAGAACCCGTTGTAATAATCTTTGTATAAGATCTTATTGGGAAATAATGGAATAATTTGAAAATCACGACCCTCTAATTGTTCAGACACCATACTCCATTCATTTTGGGGAAAATCTGCTACACCTAACCACAGTTTTTCTGTAAATCGTTTAGAACTATCACTTTCGAAGTAACTTTTAATAGCAGATACCAGTCCTCCCGAGCTTTGCCGCAACGTAAGCTGATCGCCCTCGTGATCAATAGAAAATGGTAGCCGGTTAGATATAATAATCAATCGTCCCATAGAACAAACAGTTAACCAATGAATAATAAAAAGCCTTACCAGGTACGTATGCACCAGGCCTGTTTTATAGTAGTATTACTAAAGAAATTATAGTGCCAATGAGGGGGAAATGGCTGATTTGGAGATTTTTAGGGAGCAATAAAAAAAGAAAGGGAGATGAAGTGCAGCAACTTCATCTCCCTTTAATATTGTATGTTCCTTTGCTTTACTTAAAATTCAGTTTCATCCGCTGGCGGTACAATTCTCTTACTACACCTCTTTGGTTGTACGGATTGGTTACCAGGAAAAACAAGTATAGCGGTTCGGTGAACTCAGCTACTTTTACTGTTTTTTCCTTAACAGGAAAATAAACCTGCTCAACAGTTCTTGTGGCAACCATAGTATTGGCATCCACTGTTTTAATATCTCTGTCGAACCGGTATTCGTTTTTCTCCTTATTGTAATACCAGAATGCCCAGGTGTCTGAATTGATAGCAATTTGTTTGCTGGGGTTGAAATTATCTTCCTTAACAACTTTGTAGGGAATGTCTTGCAGGTCGGGTAAAGCGGCTTTGTCGCCGGTTTTATAAACAGCGTCGGTAAAGTCGGCGTAAACGAATACACCATCATAGTTATTAACGTCAAATGTGAATTCTACAGAGAAGGGGGCTTTCTTTAATTCATATTCTCCGTTAACAGGCGTAACAGGAGCGCCGTTTTGAATAATTTTGAGGCCTACTTTTGTTTGGGAAAAAGCGGTGCTAGCGACTAAAGCAAAAAAGAACAAGGAAAGGGTTGTTTTCATATTTCGGATTTTTCATACATGTTTATCTTCATATCTGCTACAACGCACAGAATAGGGAGATATTTTGTCCATCGTATAAATACCATTTTATCCGCGGTTGGGTCGGTGGTATCCGTAGCAAAATAGAAAAATTATTTTATCTATGAAACCGTTTTCTTAAATCCAGGTCAAATTTTATAGAAGTTTCTTTTGCTACGTCATATCCCGCGTCTGCATGTCGTATAACTCCCATCCCCGGATCATTTCTTAGAACCCGCCCTAATCGTAAAGCTGCTTCTTCTGTTCCATCGGCAACGATCACCATGCCTGCATGAATGCTATAACCCATTCCTACGCCACCCCCATGATGCAAACTCACCCAACTGGCGCCGCCTGCCGTATTTACCAATGCATTTAAGATGGGCCAGTCTGCCACGGCATCACTTCCATCGGGCATGGATTCTGTTTCCCGATTGGGTGAAGCCACTGAACCGGTATCCAGATGATCGCGCCCGATGACTATTGGTGCTTTTACTTTTCCAGATCGTACAAGTTCATTGAACGCCAGTCCGGCTTTTTCTCTTTCTCCCTGTCCCAGCCAGCAGATCCGTGCCGGTAATCCCTGAAAGGCTATTTTTTCTTTAGCCAGTTTTAACCAGCGTTGCAATGAGGTATTTTCCGGGAACATACTACCAATAACATCATCAGTTACTGCTATATCGTGCGGATCGCCGCTCAATGCCGCCCAGCGGAAAGGCCCTTTGCCCTCACAAAACAAGGGACGGATATAAGCCGGAACAAACCCCGGAAAATCGAATGCGTTTTTCAATCCTTTCTCCTGCGCCCGCGCCCGGATATTGTTGCCATAATCAAACGTGATAGCGCCTTTTTGTTGTAATTCCAGCATCAATTGCACATGGCGGTACATGCTGTTGTATGCATACTCAATATATTGATCGGCATTTTGCTCACGCAAAACCTTTGCCTGCTCATAGGAAATTTCATGCGGCCAGTAACCGATCAAAGGATCGTGTGCAGAGGTTTGATCGGTCAATGTATCGGGAACAATGTTTCTCTCAACCAATCGTTGTAGCAAATGAACCGCATTACATAGCACCCCGATTGACAATATTTCGCCTTTTTCTTTTGCCTTTAAAGCGCGATCGATAGCGGCATCAATACTTGTCATTTTTACATCGAGGTATTTTGTTTCGATGCGTTTGTCAATCCGCCACTCTTCTACTTCTGCGACCAATGCTACGCCTTCATTCATGGTAATGGCCAGGGGCTGCGCTCCGCCCATTCCGCCTAAACCGGCTGTTACATTCAGTGTGCCTTTGAGCGAACCGCCAAAATGCTTATTGGCAGCAGCGGCATAGGTTTCATACGTGCCCTGTACAATACCCTGGCTGCCTATGTAGATCCAGGAACCGGCAGTCATTTGCCCGTACATCATCAGGCCTTTTCTTTCCAGTTCATCGAAATGTTGCCAGGTAGCCCATTTGGGTACGAGTTGTGAATTGGAGATCAGTACGCGGGGTGCATTGGGATGTGTTTGTAAAATACCTACGGGTTTGCCGCTTTGTATCAGCAGGGTTTCGTTATCATTCAGGTCTTTTAACGATTGAATGATCATATCCAGCGCCTCAAAATTACGTGCTGCTTTTCCGCGCCCGCCATATACGATGAGGTCATCTGGCCGTTCTGCTACGGCAGGATCGAGGTTGTTCAATAACATCCGCAATGCCGCTTCCTGTACCCAGCCTTTGCAGGTAAGTTGTGAACCGGTGGGGGTTTTGTATTTTTTTATATCGTATTGTGAAGTGGTTGAATTACTCATATTGTTCTTTTTTATCTGAGACCCTTTTTGACATTCTTTAAAGTTACAAAACTTCACCCATCACACTTCAAACGTCTCGTACCCCTTATTTAAATTGATCTTTTTCAAGCTGGCCAGTTCATTACAATGCCCCACAAACGAAAAATCACTGATGATGCGCTTTATTTTGTCTATATCATCTGCAAAAATTCTATCCTCTTCGGCAAAACTTACAAACTGGCGCACATAATCATGTGCCGACTCCAGGATCTCACTGCTTTTTAATGGCCGCCTGAACTCAATGGCCTGGCAGGCACTCAACAATTCAATAGCTAAAATGTATTCCAGGTTATCCAGCACCTGGTTCAATTTTCGACCACTGATGCTGCCCATGCTTACATGATCTTCCTGCCCCAATGAAGTGGGAATACTATCTGCGCTTGCAGGAAAACACAAGGTCTTGTTTTCTGTGACCAATGCTGCAGTAGTATACTGCGGGATCATAAAGCCACTGTTCAACCCCACATTTCTCATTAGTAATACAGGCAATCCCCATTTTCCTTCCAACAACAAATACGTTCTGCGGTCAGAGATATTGCCCGCTTCCGCAGCCGCTATACAGGCATAGTCGAGCGGCAATGCCAACGGTTGTCCGTGAAAATTGCCGCCGCTGATGGTATCATCAGCGCTTAGGATAATAGGATTATCGGTTACTGAATTCAGTTCTGTTTCGGTAAGCTGCTTCAGGTGCAGCCAGGCATTGCGACTGGCGCCATGTACCTGCGGCATACAGCGCAAACTATAAGGGTCCTGCACCCGGCCGCAATCAACATGGCTTTGCATAATATCGCTCTGGTGCAATAATAAGCGTAGTCGTTGCGCCACCAGTTCATTGCCTGCGAATGGGCGTAACCGGTGTAATCGTTCATCAAAGGGCGCTTTGGTGCCGGTCAATGCTTCCAGGCTCATGGCGCCAATGATGTCTGCGGCTTCCAGGCAATAGTGCATGCGTTGCACCGCTTTTACTGCAAACGACAAGATGAATTGCGTACCGTTGATAAGCGCCAGGCCTTCTTTTGGTCCCAGTTGAATGGGTGGCAGTTCAAACTGCTGCAATACTTCCTGAGCCCTGTATCTTCTTCCTTTATAAAATACTTCACCCAAACCTATCAATGGCAAAAACAAATGCGCTAATGGAGCCAGGTCGCCCGAAGCGCCAACGCTACCCTTTTCGGGCACAACCGGAATTATATCCTGTTCAATATGCCACATGATCCGTTGCAGGGTGGTCAATTGCGCGCCTGAATAGCCCCGGGCCAATGCATGCACTTTAGTGATGAGCATGAGTTTGGCAATTTCAACCGGAATGGGTTCACCTACACCTACACTATGGCTTTGCAGGATCTTATGTTGCAAAATGCGGGTATCCGATTCCGATACCGGCGTGGTGGCCAGTACGCCAAAACCGGTATTCACGCCATACACGGTTATATTGTTCTCCACAATTTGCTGCACATGCTGCTGGCTTTTTTGAATGTTGGCAATAGCCGCATCATTCAACACGCCTTTTTGCCGGCCCTTCGCTATGGCCAGGGCATTGCCAATCGTTAATTGATCGATACCGTAAAAAAAATCCTGTTGCATATAATTTCTTATTGTACCTGGTGTAAAATGGCTTGCACCCGGTTATAAACAGATTCGTTTTGCAAGCCCTGCTCTATTTCGCCAATGGCCGTTAAAATGGTTTTACTGTGCTTTCCTTCCTGCGTAAGGGCTTCCATAGCCTGTTGCAATGCATCCCATACCGGTTGCACCTGTTGTTGCAATTTTTTTCCTTTGGTGGTGAAGGCCACCACTTTTTTGCGGGCATCATCATTGGCCGTTGTGGTTTTGATAAGCCCTTTTTGTTGCAGGCTGCTTACCAACTGGCTTACCGCCGAATGCGAAATACCCAGCTCTTCACTAATGTCTTTAATAGAAACCGTTTCCTGGCGGCTCAGAATATAAAAGACCGGGAACCAGGCTGCATCGAACGATAACTGGTGCGATGCATAGATCTTATTTACATCAGCCAGAAAAGCTTCGCTCAGCCGCCGCAACCGGCTTCCGAATACAAGAAATCCCAGTGATTGATAAAAGCTCATAAATTATATAAGTACTTATACAAATGTACAATAACTGGAAATAATTCAAAATTTATATTACAACAACGTTCACCTTGCCACTTATTCTTTTTAATAACCGATACATATGATTTTGTTGTAATTTTCAAATTGCATCATGCAATAGTTATTTAGCAATCTAAAATATGTTTTGAATAAGCAGAAACAATATCTTTAAACCGAAAACTAAACGGTGAAATAAATTAACCTGCAATTATGAAAGCTTCGTTGTATGTCCAATTTTCTATAATGATGTTCCTGGAGTTTTTTATCTGGGGTTCGTGGTATACTTCTATCGGTGTGTATATGAGTAATCACGATATGGCCAATTTAACCCACTGGCCGTATACAGTGAACCCGGTTGCGGCTATCATTGCTCCCTTCTTTGTTGGCTTAATTGCAGACCGTTTTTTTGCTACGCAAAAAGTACTGGGCACATTACATATTTTAGGCGCCATTTTTATGTTCCTCACACCTTCTGCAACTGGCAACCCCGTTGTATTTATATTGTTATTGCTGGCGTATAACCTGTGCTACATGCCAACCATGAGCCTGGCCAATACCATCTGCTTTCACAAAATGACCGACCAGGAAAAACAATTTCCGTTCATCCGGGTTTTTGGTACCATTGGCTGGATCGTAGCCGGCCTGATCATCAGTTTTGTTTTAAGCCGTTTTGTAACGGATACTATAAAACCGGAAGAAACTTCCATGCCATTGTATATGACAGCTACTGCCAGCCTGCTGCTAGGTATTTACAGTTTCTTTCTGCCCAATACACCGCCACCTGCTGCAGGCAGAAAAGTATCGGCCAGCAGTATAATCGGCATCGATGCTTTTAAACAACTGGCCAGTCCTTCGTTCTTTATTTTCCTGATCAGTTCTTTCCTGATCTGTATTCCGCTGGCTGCGTATTATAATTTTACCCAGATATTTTTAGAAGGCTTGCAATTTAAAAACATTGCGGCTACTCAAACCGTTGGACAGGTTTCTGAAACCCTGTTCATGGTGCTGATGCCCTTCTTCTTCTTACGGTTGGGCGTTAAATGGATGCTGGCGGCGGGTATGTTTGCCTGGGTACTCAGGTATGCGCTGTTTGCATTGGGCGCACCCGACCAGGTAAGCTGGATGGTTCTTACCGGTATTGCCCTGCATGGTATTTGCTATGACTTCTTCTTTGTAACCGGACAGATATACGTTGATAAAAAAGCAAACGCCCTCATCAGGGCACAGGCACAGGGCCTCATTGTATTTGTTACGTATGGCGTAGGTATGCTGGTAGGCGCGCAAACAGCCGGTGTGGTATACAATAAATTTTTGGGTTCAGACAAAGCACTGTCTTTGCAGCAATGGCAAAACTTCTGGTGGTTGCCCGCAGGGTTTGCCGCTGCCGTTTTACTGTTTTTCATTGTAACGTTTAAAGAGAAGATATCGAGGCAACAAGGCATAAAGTCTTGATGTAAAAGTGAATGTTGATTTTTGCGAGCCTGAAATATGCTCGTGAATTTCGAATAAAATAACCACAAACAATAAACAACAAACCATAAACTACAAATATGGCACGTATCGCAATGCTAGGCTCAGGCTTTATTGGCCGGTTTTATGCCGATTCGCTTCAGGGATATAGAAGTCGTGATAAAATTGTAAGTATCTATTCGCGCCGCGAAGAAAGCGCCCGCAAATTTGCACAGGACTACCAGGTGGCGCACTTCACAACCAATATGGAGGAAGCCATTGCGCATCCTGACGTAGATATTGTTTGTATTTCGCTGCCCAATAACCTGCACGAAGCGGCGGTGATGCTGTGCTGCCTGCATAAAAAAGCCGTAATGACCACCAAACCGCTTGGCCGCAACGGTGAGGAAGCAAAGCGTATGTTGCAGGCCGTTGAACAGGCTGGTATTTTTAATGGTTATCTCGAAGACCTCGTATATACGCCCAAATTCATTAAAGCATTGGAGAGCGTTAAAAACGGAGCGCTCGGCCGGATCTTATGGGCCAAGTCACGCGAAACCCATCCTGGCCCGCATAGCGACTGGTTCTGGGATATTGAGCAGGCCGGCGGTGGTTGTATCCTCGACCTGGGATGCCACTGTGTTGAAATAACCCGCAGCTATATTGGAAAAGATATAAAACCGGTAGAAGTGATGTGCTGGGCCGATACCCAGGTTAAACCAATCGATGCCGAAGATCATGCTATCGGTTTGGTGAAATACGAGAACGGCGCCATCGGGCAATTTGAAGTGAGCTGGACTTTCCGCGGCGGTCTCGACCTGCGCGATGAGGTGATGGGCTCTGAAGGCACCATCTGGATCAACAGCTTTTTGCGCACCGGTTTCGACATGTTCACCTCCGGCAAAGGGGCAGATTACGTGGCCGAAAAAGCCGAGAGCAATACCGGCTGGCTGTTCCCGGTAGGCGATGAACTGAATGAACTGGGCTATAATCATATGTTCATGGATATGTTCAACGCCCTGGAGGCAGACAAAGAGCCTAAAGAAACCTTTTACGACGGTTACGTGGTGAACTGTATCCTCGACGCGGCTTATCGCTCAGCTAAAAGCAAGCTGTGGGAACCGGTTCAGCTCGACATCTGGCGCGGCAGAACAGGGGTTACCAAAGACAGCCATCTTACCGAATACGATGCCGACCATTACCTGGTAAAGGAGGAAGTGACGCATTACGGCGCCAAAAAAGTGATCCTGAAGGACA
The DNA here is from genome assembly GCF_004834005.1 of Niastella caeni. Taxonomy (GTDB): domain Bacteria; phylum Bacteroidota; class Bacteroidia; order Chitinophagales; family Chitinophagaceae; genus Niastella; species Niastella caeni. Next base: position 58,991 of record NZ_STFF01000016.1, on the reverse strand, counting down.
AAAAGACAGGCAAAATCAGCGAAAAAGTACTGGGGTAAAAGTGACTAAATAAACCCCTGGGATTTTTCTCCGGAAGCAACGAATTCCGCTATTTTTGCGACTCTATAACTCTAAACCCACCATTATGAAAAGGTACTTTGTAGCAGCGATCACTCTTGGTCTACTGGTTATGGCCAGCAAAACAAACGCACAAAACGCACAAAACAAAATTGGATATATAAGCCTGCAGGAACTCATCAGCGCAATGCCGGAATACAAGAAAGCCGCCGCTGAAATGCAGGAATACCAAAAAGCCTTGATCCAGCAGGGAACCGACTATCAACTGGAATTTATCCGCAAGGATAGCATTGCCAGAAGTGCTGACACTTTAAAATGGACGCCAGCCCTGAAGGAGATCAAAAGGAAGGAATTGAATGAGCTGTATGTTAAATGGACCAACTTTGTTAACCAGGAAGCTCAGCAATTGATGAACAAACACGAACAGGACCTGCTGGCTCCTATTCAGCAAAAAGCGGTTCAAACATCACAGGCAGTAGCAAAAGAAAACGGGTATGCCTATATTCTGCCCAAAGAGCAATTGATCGCGTTTCCTAATGCCGACGATATTTTATTACTCGTGTTCAAGAAACTGAACATTGCACCTCCTGCGAAGGAAGCTGCAGCTACAGCGCCCAAAGCTGGTAATTAAGAAAACTACTATAGAAAGAAAAAGGAACAAAGCAGATATAAAATCAACTTTGTTCCTTTTTTTATTTGTATTTCTTACTTCCTACTTCAACCCCATATCACTAATAATCCCCTGGATCCGCTTATCCAGCTCCCCATGTACCTGAATTGAATCAAACTCTGCGGCGCTCTTTATGGTGGTATTTACACTGAAATAGAATTTGATCTTAGGCTCTGTACCACTGGGGCGGGCAGAGATCTTACTGCCATCGGCCAGTATAAATTGCAATACATTGGATATAGGCAACGTGATATCCCATTCTGAGCCGGTTTGCAGGTTCTTGCCTTTGCGCAATTCATAATCGAGCAGGTGCACTACCGGTGAACCGTTAATGGTTACAGGCGGATTGTTGCGATAGCCATCCATCATGTCGGCGATTTCCCGTTGTCCGTTCATGCCTTTTTTAGTGATGGAGATCAAATGCTCTTTATAATAACCGTATTGCACATACAGGTCGATCAGTTTTTCATACAGGCTTCTGCCTTTGTCTTTTTCATAGGCAGCCATTTCGCACAGCAGCGCCACCGCCGAAACGGCGTCTTTATCGCGCAGCTTGTTACCGATCATCAAACCATAGCTTTCTTCACCGCCTACGATGTAATTTTCGCTGGCTTCTTTTTCTTTGATCAGTTCAGCGATCCATTTAAAACCGGTCAATACATTATAACATTTTACATTGTTATCGGCTGCAATGCGGTCGATCATGTCCGTTGTAACAATGGTCTTTACCACAAAATCATTCTTTTGGGCAATGCCTTTGGCTTTACGCGCTTCAATGATATAATTGAATGCCAGAACGGCCGTTTGATTCCCATTCATCAACATCCAGTTGCCCTGTTTGTCTTTAATGGCAATACCCACGCGGTCGGCATCGGGATCGGTTCCCAATAAAATATCGGCATCCAGCTCTTTGGCTTTTTTCAAACCGATGCTCATAGCTTCGCTTTCTTCGGGGTTCGGGTATACAACGGTGGGGAAATTGCCATCGGGTTTCGACTGCTCCTCCACAACGTGCACATTGGCAAACCCAAATCGTTGCAATACCTCAGGCACCATCGTAATGCCGGTACCATGTATGGGTGTATATACAATTTTAAGATCGCGTTGGCGGGTGATCACTTCAGGATAAACGCTCAGGCTTTTAACCATGTCGATATACGCGGCATCTACTTCTTTCCCAACAATTGTAATATTGGCTTCACCTCCACTCCATTTCACTTCATCAACCGAATCAATTTTCTCTACTTCTTTTATTACGTTTTTGTCGTGCGGCGGTACCAATTGCCCGCCATCGTTCCAATAGGCTTTATAGCCGTTATATTCTTTAGGATTGTGCGAAGCGGTACATACCACCCCACCCTGGCAGCCCAGGTGCCTGATGGCAAAGCTCAACTCAGGGGTTGGACGTAAAGCTTCAAATAAAAATACTTTAATGCCGTTCGCTGCCATTACATTGGCGGTGATCTCGGCAAACTGGCGGCTGTTGTTGCGGCTATCGTGCGCAATGGCAACACGAATAATGCCGCCAGGATATGTTTGAATGAGGTAATTGGCGAAGCCCTGGGTGGCCATGCCCACCGTATACTTGTTAATGCGGTTGGTCCCTATGCCCATAATCCCGCGTAAACCACCTGTACCAAATTCCAGGTTGCGATAAAAAGCATCGGCCAGTTCCACCGGGTTTTCCCGTTCAAGCCTGGCAATTTCCTGTTTGGCGGCATCGTCGTATTTTCCGTCTTTCCAAACTTGTACGCGCTGCATAATTGCTCCATCCATAGTGCTCAATTTGATGTTTGTATTGAAGGTTTGAAGTTATATAATTTTATGATTTGACAATTGGTTTATTGGCGGAACCGTACTTTTGCGGTCAAACATAAATAGATATAGTGACAGATCTCATTCAAAAAATATACCTCCCTTCTTTTAAAATAACGATCATTTTCCTGGGGCTTATTTTTATTTGTATTAATATGAATGCTCAGCCGGCAATCGGCAGTCGGCAATCGGCAATCGACAAACGTGAAATCAGTTCCCGGCTGCCAGTTCCCGGTTACCAGGACCTTAATGTCAGCATGCCTGCCAACGATCAAGCAGTCATAAATTTGAGCCAAGGCACCCGGCAACCGGTAACCCATAACCAGTTCCTTAATAAACGCCTTTGGCTCGTAGCCGGCGGGCATGTTGCCCTGTGGACGGCCTCCTACATCGCTTTAAACAAAGCCTGGTATGCAGATTATCCTAAAAGCGATTTCCATTTTTTTAATGATAATGGCGAATGGAACCAGATGGATAAAGCCGGCCACACCTGGACTACTTACCAGGTTAGCCGCATCTCAGCCGGTTTATGGCAATGGGCGGGCCTGAGCGACCGGAAAAGCGCCTGGCTGGGTGGCATTAGCGGATTGGCCTATCAAAGCATTATTGAAATTCAGGATGGCTTTAGCAGTGAATGGGGCTTTAGCTGGGGCGATATGGCGGCCAATGCTCTTGGCGCCGCCTCGTTTGTGGCCCAGCAATTAACCTGGAAAGAACAACGACTTCAAATTAAACTCAGCTACTGGCCGTATGACTACAATTCGCCGGAATTGGTAGCCCGCCGTAACCAGCTTTTTGGCAAAAGTTTGCCCGAACGCCTGCTGAAAGATTACAATTCGCAAACCTATTGGCTGAGCGCCAATGTGCATGCCTTTTTTCCCAATTCAAAATGGCCGGCCTGGTTGAATATGGCCGTAGGTTATAACAGCAACGGTATGCTGGGCGGGTTTGAAAACAGATGGACCGATAAACAGGGCAATACGTTTTACCGGTACGATATTCCCCGGGAGCGCCATTTTTTACTGTCGCCCGATATTGATCTCACCCGCATTAAAACCAATAAGAAATGGTTACGCACCCTATTGTCGGTAGCTAATATGGTGAAGGTTCCGGCGCCGGCGGTCGCACTAAATTCCAAAGGAAAGTTGAAGATGTATGCTTTGTATTATTAAAACCAGTTATTAAGTTATTGAGTTTATAAGTTATTTAGTTGGACTCAGAACTCAAGAACTCAGAACTGAATAACTCAATAACTAAACCGGAAATTATCCTATATCCTCTCCGGTAACATGTTACTCTAAATAAGCCCCCGTAACCACATCCCCATCCACTTCCACAAAAATATGTTCCTGCAGCGTGGTAGCTACAGAAAGCCCTACATAATCGGTATTAACGGGGTACACTTTATGGGTACGTTCTACCAGCGCCAGCGTCTGGATCTTTTTAGGCAGGTACGCCAGGAACGGTTTTATGGCAAACAACATGGTTCTGCCACTGTTGGCCACATCATCAATTACAATGATCACTTTATCGGTAAAATCCGTTTCTCCGCTCAGCCTGATGTCGTGAGGCGATTTTTTATCAAGGGAAATATCGATATTCCAAATGGTAATATTGCTGTTTATAGACCGTAATAATTTCTCCATATTACGGGCAATGGCGCTGCCATTTTCGCGAATGCCGGCCAGGATGATATGCTGTTCGTCGAGATTGTTCTCTATGATCTCATAAGCTATCCGTTGCAATTTCCGGGCTACCGTTTCCTTATCGAGTATATAATTACGCGCCATGAATTTTTTGGGGTCAAAGCTAAAGAAAGTTCTTAATAAATAGCTGCAAGCTTCACGCTTCAAGCCGCAAGCAAATACATTTTGCCTTTTGCATTTTGCTTGTGGCTTACAGCTTGCGGCTTGGAGCTGTATTCCATTAGCAAATTAACCTTATCTTAGCTCTATGTCATATATACCTCAGATACTATTTATCATCATTTCGGCTGCAGCCATTTGGTTTTTTAGTAAAAAGATAATGACTATACGCCGTAATATTCTGCTCGGTAAAGATGCTGCTTTCGACGATCGTAAGGGCGAACGCTGGAAGAATGTATTGTTGCTCGCGTTCGGGCAAAAAAAGATGTTCCGCAATCCCATGGTGGCCATCCTGCACTTTTTTATCTATGCCGGTTTCGTGATCATTAATATTGAAGTACTGGAAATTGTTATCGATGGCATCTTCGGCACGCATCGCCTGTTTGCAACATTTGCCGGTGCAGTATATCCCTACCTGATCAACGCTTTTGAATTTCTGGCCGTAACCGTTCTACTGGCCTGTGTTGTTTTCCTGATCAGAAGAAACGTTGTAAAAGTAAAACGCCTGGCCAGTCCCGACCTGAATGGTTGGCCGCGCAGCGACGCCAATTATATTCTCATTACGGAGATCGTGCTGATGAGCCTTTTTCTCACCATGAACGCGGCCGATACCATTTTACAGGCGCGTGGCCATGGCCATTATGGTGAGAATGTCACTGGAAATTTTCTATTCTCTTCCCTCCTGCATCCATTGCTGGGCGGGTTAAGCGATAGCGCCCTGGCAGGCATTGAACGCACCTGCTGGTGGCTGCACATCGTGGGCATCTTTGCTTTCCTGAATTACCTCCCCTGGTCAAAACACCTGCATATATTACTGGCATTTCCCAATGCTTATTATACACGGCTGCAACCGATGGGCAAAATGAATAACATGCCAGCTATTCAAAACGAAGTGTTGTATGCCATGCAGCCTGAAATGGCCCCGGCCAATGCAACGCCGCCCTCTACATTTGGCGCCAAAGAGGCAACAGACTTAAGCTGGCGCAATTTGCTCGACGCCTATTCCTGTACCGAATGCGGAAGATGCAGTGCCGCTTGTCCGGCCACTATTACGGGTAAGAAGTTATCGCCTCGCAAGATCATGATGGCTACCCGCGACCGGATGGAAGACATCGGTAAGAATATCGATCAGAACGGAGATTTTAAAGCGGACGGTAAAACCCTGCTGCACGATTATATTACAGTAGAAGAATTGCGCGCCTGCACTACCTGTAACAGTTGCGTACAGGAATGCCCGGTTAGCATCAGTCCGCTGGAAATTATACTTGAACTGCGCCGCTCCCTGATCATGGAAGAAAGCAATGCACCGCAGGAATGGAACGCCATGTTCAGTAATGTGGAGAATAACTTTGCGCCCTGGAAGTTTAGTCCCGATGATAGAGACAAGTGGGTTTCTGAAATGGCTAGTAGCTAGTAGTAAGTGGCTAGTGGGAAGACAGCTTCCCGCTATACACCTACACACCTAATAAAAAAACGCGCTACGCAAATAAAGTTGCATAGCGCGTTTTTATATTACATTGCCAGGTATGGTTCAAATAATTAGTACAACAGTATATCAAACGTAGCTCCACCAATCGTTACAGTAGCTTTATTATCGCAACCACTGCTACCGTAGTCTAATGAACGGGTCAAACGGCCGGCAGGCGTTACATCTACTTTACCACTTTCGAACCAGTAACAACTCATTTTACGAACCAGCGCCTGGGTAATATTGATCGTATACGCTTCACCTGAAGCAATAGTGCCACTGGCATTACCGGTAATTGAATACGTATCATCCAGGATGTTCAACGGGGTACTGGAACCGGCAAGCCATTCGCGTTGACGGGTAGATACCCAGGTAATGGTGCCGCCGTTATTGGCTTTTACAATAGAACCATCCACTTCAATTTTATACACGAGGTTATTAGATGCATTCAGACCCATGTTGGTAGTCTTATGCGTTCCTTTGATCTGGTTGTCGTTTACGAAATAGTTATCGAAGGTGATGTTCACTACAGTACCCTGATCGCGGTATTTACCGGTCCAGGTAGCCATTATCTTACCACGGCGGTTTCTGCCATCCAGGCACAGGCAGTTGCTGGTGCCGAAATTAATGACAATAGTACGGTTGGTGCTGGTGGTATCAATAGTTACAGAACCGCAATTACCCATAATATTTTCTATTCTTGCTGTATTGTCATTGGTGGCTTGTCTGAATGAAAAGCTGGTGCCTGCATTGGCCGATGCGTCTACCATGGTATTTACATCGTTGTAATTCGATTCAGCCAGGGAGTTATCCTGTGCAGGTACGGTATCGCTGTCTGCTTTTGAATCTTTTTTACAGGCTATAAATGAAAATGTGATCAGGCACAGGGCCGTAAAAGCCAGGAAAATGGATTGTTTTTTTTGCATGGGGTTTGATTTATGATCCGGTCTCAGACCGGAAACAGGGTATGAGGTTTAAAACGCATAACAGTTTTTTTTGGTGTGTTGGTTATTAGAAAAATGATCGTCAGATGTAAACAATTGATTGTTAATATAATGAAAGTTTTGATATTCTAGGGGAAGAAAGGCAACGAGGAAAACCAATAGGGTGCCTTAGCAAAGGCGGGGCAGTCGGTAATCGTGAAATGGGCTAGTAGCTAGTAGCTAGTAGTGAATGGCTAGTGGGCGCTTTTTCTGAATTTCCTACTCGCTCCTTGCCACTCGCTACTCGCTGTTGTTGTTTTCATTCCCACTTACTTTCTTCTAACTATCTTCCAACTCATAATAACAGCAGTAACCGCAAACACCCCCCCAATGATCCAACTGATGAGGTCGTGATGCGCATTCAGGCGGTTTACGATCAATTGTCCGCCGAAAATAAATATGGCGTTGCCCACGAATGTTCCCAGGCCAATGCCAGCTATATACGTGTTATAATGATCGTAGCGCGGTAACAGCACCTTTTTGGTGAACAAAGCAGTGCTCCAGCCAAACCAGAAAGGGATCTGGGCCGGGTTAATGGCGCTCATGGCCACCCCCAGCCAAAAGCGGTGTATGGTGTGGGAAAGAATAACGTTCTTTTGCGCATGTGGGCTTGCCGCTGCTATAAAATTCGACACTGCCAGTGCTGCAATGATCAGCACGGTGAACCATTCGAGCCAGCGAAATAATCTTTGTTGTTTCTGCACCCAGTCCATCGCCACCAGGGATATGCGCACATAGATGATCTCTACCAGTAAAGCGCCAATCGAGAAATACAGGGCCGGACGAATGCCATCACTAACGGAGATCTGCATGGCCGCCATATTCAGGGTTCCCAGCGGCAAAGTACCGAGGAAGCTGATGCACATTCCTGTAATGAAGATCTTTAGATACAAAACTTCCTAATGTTGTGGTTTGTAAATAATATGGCTAGTGGCTAGTAGTAAATGGCTAGCAGGGCTTTTATTCAAACCTCATAATTAATCGCTTCACTTTATTTTAAAATCTTACCTATTATTTTCTTCCTACTAGCCACTAGCTACTTCCTACTAGCCCTCATTCCGTCATTGCTGCTAATTTCTTCGACCACTCCTTATCTTCCCTGAACATGGCAACGCCTTCCCGAAAGCTAAGGTACCGATGTCCTACCTTCTTATTCATGCGACTGATGCGGAGGAGGATGATCCAGTGGCGAACGATCTCTTTCCAGGCAAAAAATAAAGAGTGGCGCGGATCGTAAATATGGGTGGGTTCCGCCCCTGCCCCATTCACTTCAATGATGGAAAAATTTCTCCCTTCTTTCAATGCCTCCCAGGTATCGTACCGGATATCGAGCCGGCCAAAATAAAAATCAGGGATCTCTTTACAGATCTTATCAATAACATGGGTCAATGCTTCATCGGCCAGATGGCTTACATCGAGGAATTTTGACCCCCGGGCATGATTCCCAAACGGCGACACGATCATTCTCTCACCTTCAGGTAAAACGAAGTTCAGCTTATCGCCATGGATCTTTTTCAGGCTCGCCAGGTACATGATGGCCCGTTTATCCTGTTGCAATAAATGAAGGATGGTGTGCCTGTCATCTCCGGTCACCGATAAAAACTCTTTGCCCACAATGCCGGTGATCATTCCATTCTCCTGGTTGGGATAACGCACATAAAAAATACCGACTTCGTTTTTCCAGGGAACAAATTCCTGGATGTGAAAGTCAAGGTATGCATGGCGTACATAATCGATCACATCCTGTTCATCGCGCAATACTTTTACGCCGCGGCCCCGCCCACCGATATTGGGTTTGCCAATAAGCGGAAACTGCAAGCCGGCCCGCTCCAGGTCGCGCAATACCATTTCGCCATTGGCGGGTATGGAAAAGAAAGCGGTAGCCGGATGATATTGGGGTGGAATAATGCTGATGATGTCTTTTTTGCTTTCGCATAAAAAACCGCCATTCCTGATGGAAGGATTGGAAGCGGCAAAGAAAAAGAACGACCGGGCCCGCAGGCATAACAGGAACCATACCGGGTAAAGGCACAGGTATACACTGTTAAAGCTCCAGTATTCCCAGTGAAATAATTTTATAAAAAACCGTCGGTGCAGGATTCGTTGTATGCTATTCATTATGGCCTGCCATTGATTTTTCGACTACTAAATTTTGTGTGAAAGCAGTGTTGTTTTTGAGATCAAGGTAGCGCATTTGCGTCACATCACCGGTAAGGGCCAGTAAAGTAACGCTTACGGTAAATACCTGTCCGTTGCGGTTCATGCGCAGGTCGTTGTGGGTATCGCCGTCGCCTGTAAATTGATGAAAATGCAGAATATCGTCGGGTGAAAGTTGTTTATGTTCCTGCAGCCATGTAGTAAACCAGCTTTTTCTTTTTTCAACCACTTCTTCATCGTACAAGGTAGCCGACGACCAGATGTGCGGCTGTGATACTGAAAGTAAAGCTGTATACTTTTGTCGTCCGTCCCAGCGGCATTCACACAATTGACCATTATTCCATAGCACGGCAGTGAACGGCTCTATTTGTACTAACGACATATTTTTAAAAGCTATAACCGGGTCCGGCGTATCCAGCAGATCAAGCAGTATCAATCCCCGGCTTCTGCGGTAAGGCGGTTGTGGTATATGCCTGATAAAAGCCCCGTTCAAAAACACGATCGCGTTGCCGTTTTCGTGAGCAGCGATCCAGGTACCACCGGCATCGCCATCTTTCGGGAACAACAGGCGGCCCGAAGTAAATGGATATACAGCAGGTGGCAACGCATTGGAACGCCAATGCTTTTCATCGCGGTTGGATGTAAGATATATTTTATCCGCTACGCGGATAAAGGTTACTGTGCACATTGTTTACGGTACTTAACGGTAGACGATGCTACGCCAAAATCATCAGGTAATTGAATGGTGGAAATTTCAGTAATGCCTACACGTATTAAGGCCATGTGGTGGATCGTGTGCTCGAGGTTATAAGCTACCTCGCGGTAATAATTTGTTTCTATGGCAATTGATTCAGCAACGTGTTCATCGTAACAGGCTTCCAGCGTGAGCGTTTTATTGGGCTTGCTCAACCCCTGGTGAATTTCCAGCAACAAGCGACTCGCCAGCTCTTTATCGGTTTCTATTAATGTGTCGCGCTTACGTCTTTCATAATTTACCGTACCTGATTCATATCCGTTCTCGAGGCATTGAAACAGCTCAATGATGTGTCGCACATGCTGGCCGATCGTATTATTGAACAGCGTTTGACACGACTGGCTGTATTGCGGTGGCGATAACTGGCTGAGCGAACCAGCCAATTGTACAAATATTGTATTTACAGCTTGTTGTAATTGCATTGGTCGGTTTTGTTCCTAAAAATAATTATTTTTCTATTAAGAATTTCCGTTTCAAAACTTCATCGTATATCAAAACTTATACTTTCTTTGCTACTACCTTTAACAACACCGTTAGATTATCACTCACTGTACTACCACCCCCCACTTTAAAATCGCGGCGATTCAACTTAAACGACCCATTGAATAAATAACCATCTTTGATAGTTTCCCATGTAAAAGGAAACGAAATATCCTTTGTTATTCCTCTCATGGTAAGCTTACCGGAAACAAATAATGTTCCGTTCTTTTTAGTGCCTGTGATTTTTACAGATACGAACCTGATCTTTGGATAGTTTTTAACATCAAAATAATCCTCGCTGCGCAGGTGTTTATCGCGTAATTCTACCCCCGTATTTACCGTGCTGGCATCTATATGTACATCAAAACTGCAGCCATCCGGATTATCGGGGTTGAACGTGATAGTGCCCGCCAGGCCGCTAAAGGAGCCGGTTGTGTTGAATCCGAGGTTCTTTATTTTGAATGTGACCTGCGATGCGCTGTCAAGGGGCGTAATTGATTGGGCGGATAAGTTTAGGAAAAGGAACAGGGCCAGAAAAGATGCCAGTACAAACTTCATATAAAATACCTTTTAATGTAATGTAGTCCCTGTTACACAAATCATTTGTTAAAGTTATTAACAAAAAGCGTAGAAAATATTGCTCACCTGGTTGCCAATTACCGGTTACCAGTTACCGGTTTTCGGTTCGCACCCCGCCCCCTCAGTTTCACAGGTTGCAGGCTTCCAGGCAATATCAATGTATTGGCTTACGGTTTAAGGCCTTCCACTGTTCAACTTATTAACTTTCTCAACATTGGGATCTGTTGGTAGTACTTAACTAAGAGGACCAAACAACACACAAAAGTGATCAGGGCATAAATAAACAGTACCGCATCTCCATCGAAAACGATGCCTATTTTGGTGAGGTGAAAGAAAAGGGCGCCGCTCATCAGGCCCAGGCCCAACGCTGCCCCCCAACCCGTAGTTCTGGGATACAGGATCAATATCGAAGCGATCAATTCCAGTACACCGGTGCCGATGCGCCCCCAGGGTTCCATGCCCAATTGTGTGAACAGGGCCACCGATTGCTCGTGCCCGGTGAATTTAAAATAAAGGGTTTGCAACATGATTATGGCGGCTAATAACCGTAATGCCCAGATGAATATTGTGTTCGCTTTCATATAAATGTATGTTTTGAGAGTTCTCAATTCATGTTACCTGTTGCCGGTTACCTGTAGCCAGGCCCTGGATGTCGATCACGCTACCTATAGTCACAGCGCCGGTTTTTTACCCGGTAACAGGAACCCGGTAACCGGTAACAGCTACATTTTTAGCTCAATGTCTATTGCTTACTGATTTTCGTCCAATTGTCATCAGCTTTACTTCTTAACCCCGCTTCCTCCTTATTCCAGTCGGTAAGGGTATTGTTGAACAACTTATTATAGAACAGGTACAATTTGCCATTGGTGATCTTGAATGTTGATGGATTAATGGATACTTTCTCGCCCTTGCTGCCCATGGCATAGGCGCACCAGCCCCCATACTGCGGTTCGTACAGCGCCGGGTTCTTTTTAAACTCATCTTTATTGGCGGCAGATGAAAAATAATAGGTGGCGCCCTGATAAAATACGGCAAGGTCTTTACTGCCTTTCTCCGCCTTGTTTTGCTTAAAATAAGCTACGGGGTCATAGCCCTGAATGGCAACACGGTCGTGCAGGTTAAAATGTTTAACGCGCAGGGCTGTTTCCTGGGCATGGCTACTGCTCACCTGTATCAACAGCAAAGCGATAGCAGTTATCAAGTGCTTCATAACATTTATTTTTATATTTCTGATTTTGGGATCCAGGGATTTTGTGATTTCTCTAAATTCAGGTCTCTTTCGAGTTCTTCAAATCCCGAAATCTCAAAATCTCAAAATCCAGAAATCTTAATTACAGCCCAAAACTACATGGCAGGATACGGTAAGTCTGTCGGCTAAGCGACATTGTTGTGGTTTTGTATTTTTTTAACATCGGGAAAACAGATCTCATTGCGATCGTACTGCAGAAGGCCGTCGGCTTCCAGTTCATTGATAAGTGTGGTAACGGTTTGCCGGCTCGATCCTATAAGGTTGGCAATGTCTTCATGCGTAAGATAATTGGGAATGCAGATGGTATTGGATGCGGGATCGAGATGCTTTTGGGCCATCTGCCACAAAAAGTTGATAAGGCGGGTCTTTACATCTTTGTTCAGCAGGTTGAGCAGCCGGTTTTCGATATGCCTGAGCTTGGCGCCTACCTGTTTGCTGTACTTTAATGCCAGGGCTGGCTTTTTTTGCAGCAGTTTTTGAAAATCATCGATTGAAAAGGCGCAAAGGCTAACCCCGCTTTTATAAGCCTGGGCAAACTCGCCATTCATACTATTTTTTTCGAGGGTAATTTGTCCGAACAGCTCGCCTTTCTGAATGATCTCTTTGATAACTTCCCGGCCGCTTTCATCAATGTAACCAATACGCAAATAGCCTTCTTTTACGAAGTACAGTTTGTTGTGATGAAATGCTTCAAAGTAAATATAGTCGCCTTTTCGGGCTTCAATAAAATTGTGCACTATATTCAGCTCATCGTACTCTTCATCGGTTAAATTAGACCATAGATCGTAATTGCGTATCAATAGCCATTTGTCATCGGCAGCCATGCCGTAAATTACACAATTTGATAATAGCAACTGGCTATTGGGGAATTCTGTAATAAGTTACAGGTTTCAAGTTACAGGTTTCTGGGCGCCATAATTTGTATTCCCCCTGTAACCAGAAACCTGCAACAGGTTTGTGGCAACTGTATTCCATTATCAAATTATCACAACCTGTCCCCACTTTAGTCGGGATTAGCTAATTATTTTTATAATCTTCCCCATCACATTCTGCCTCCCCCATACGAAATGCTTAGCTTATTTTATTACGCTTATCTTCCCGGTTTGAACCCAAATTTTCTTTGCTGTTTTTACCCTGATACGGTAATAATATAAGCCATTCTGAAGTGAAGCTACGTCAAGATCCGTGCTGTGGAAGCCCGCCTGTTTACCAGCATCCACAAGCGTTGTAACTTCCCTGCCCAGCATGTCAAATACTTTTATAGAAACCCGGCCGTAAGCAGGTAATTCATAAAATATTTTAGTTGTTACAGATGCCGGGTTAGGCGCATTAGATACCCGCAGCTTTTCAGGCGGCATGGCCGAACGTTCAGAAAATTCACGTCTTGCGTCAATAGTTGTTTGGGTAGCATCAGTTGGGCATGGGCCAAAAATATCTCCATGATCCAAATGGGTTTTTACCCCATTCTGGCTTATACAAATTTCTTTTCCTTTATGACAAACAAGGGCTTTATCGCCTTGGGGGCCACAACCTTCGCAAAGCTGGGTAACCTGAATGGTATAAGCCCCGCTGTTGTCAATGACAACCCCATCGCTTACCCCGAAACGGAGAATGGACGAACCAGCGGGTGCTGGCACAAGTGTATTCATGTTTATAATGAAAGTATAGGTATTGTCAGTTCTAAAGGACGGTACAAATGGCGGCTTTACCCCGGCCCCCGCATCAATATCATAAACGATGTGCCTGTAAGCGGTGTTGGGATTCACGGGCGCTGCAAAAACAGATGGGCCAATGGTAGTGACCAGTTGAAAGAAATTGGGCTCATGGGTAGGGTTTTCCGGAATATCGAAGTAAAACGCATCATTTAAAGATGCGCCAGCCGACTGGCCGGTTCCGGAAACCTTTAGCAAAACCAAACCCGAATATTGATTGTTGGTAACAACACCGGCCGTGGTAGTAAAGGGAGCTACTACAATTTCGGAAGGTTGGCAGGCGATGTAACTGACTCCGCCAATGACAAAACTTTGTGTCGAATAGCAAGGAGGGGGTTCGGCACATGCGCCAAGCTGGTCATCGTGACCAAGATGGTCTGAAAGTTTGGACTTTTTGATACACTGGGTTTCCTTGCCCTGATGGCAGATCAGGATTTTATCACCGTTCTTACCGCAGACGGGCAAAGGTTGGGAATACTTGATAGTAGCATAATCAAACCCTGACCCAATACCGGTGCTTGATCCTGTTATATATACATTGCCTAGCCCGTCAACGGCCATGGGGTGTGAAGAAGGAGTAAAAAAACTTATAGATTCCCCATCCTCACCATTGCCGGGACCATTATATCTTGCCACCCATTGCTCAACGCCTGCTGTATCGTATTTAATAGTAGCTAGGTCATAAGCTTCATTCCCCGGGCCACCGAATAAACCTCTGCTTCTTCCCGTCACATACACATTACCTTCGGCATCCAGAGCCAGGAAGACTGCCTGGTCATCACCGTCAGCAGGGCCATTATACCTTCTTACCCAAACCTCTTGTCCCTTTGCATTGTACCTTATGGTGGCATAGTCAAAATTTCGTTCATCTGGTTCAGCAGCGCTTCTTCCGGTAACATATACATTTTGTAAAGCGTCTACAGCTATGGATAGCGGTTCGTCAATGGAATTGCCAGGGTCATATGTTGCCACCCACAGGTCATTCCCGCTAGCATCATACTTAACGGTAGTATATTCATTGTCATGTTCTCCCAAAGCATTGCTTCCTGTCACATATACATTTCCCGACTTATCTACCGCTATTGCCCACGGGTTAGCACCAAAATTTCCCTGCCTTTTTACCCAAAGTTCTTTTCCTTTTTTATTATACTTGATGGTAGTAAAATCAAGATCGTCCTCATCAGGATCCACTCCAGCAGAACTTGATCCTGTTATATACACATTGCCTGCCTCATCCAGGACTAAAGCAATGGCAAGATCTTGATTGCCCGGTCCGTCATACCTTGCCACCCACTGCTCAACTCCATTTTTATTATACTTGATGGTGGCATAATCGGCAAAAGTTCCGTCGCCAGTACTTTCACCCGTTACATACACATTCCCTTTATCATCTACTTCAATTGATTTCGCCCAGTCAAACCCATTACCCAGACCATTGTATCGCTTCACCCATTTTTTAACTCCGGCAGAATTATATTTTATGGTGGCGTAATCAAAATCAGTTCCATTTCCAGTACTCCGTCCTGTTACATATACATTTCCCTTGCTATCCACGGCTATAGAGTAAGCTGCATCCTCACTGTTACCCGGACCATTATACCGGGCTTCCCATTTTTTTACACCAGCATCATCATACTTGATGGTACTATAATCCAATCCGGTTCCCGTGCCGGTACTTGCTCCTGTTATATAGACATTGCCTTTCTTGTCAACAGTAAGAGATTTCGAATGATCAGCATTGTTACCCGGGCCTTTGTGCCGGGCCACCCACTCCTGTGTAAATTGGGAAAAGCCAGCAATGGGAAGAAGAAAAAATGTTGAAAGAAGCCAGAACTTCATGAATAGTAGCATGATTCTCATACCAGAAGTTTTAAGATTTAATAATAATGGATATTATTATCATGGGGCTAGGTTATACATTCCCTTTTTTCACCGGGAATGGCCTGGTAACAGAGACAGTTGTGTAAAAACGCAGACACTTTCAAGGGAGGGAAGGAAGGCGTTATTGGAATAATTTATGCGTAAGCGCTATTGGAATGGATATGAATTAATGCAGGTGATTATTTAATGGGAATCAAAACTTTTACAAAGGACGGTTATTTGGCGGGGATATTCTATGAGCGCGGTCAGGGAATACAGCCGAAAGAAAACAGGAAAAGGCAAGGCAACAAGGCATAAAGGCAACGAGGCATAAAGTAAAACGCAATATGTATTGCTTGCAGCGCGAAGCTTGCAGCAGTATTTTGTATTCGCTTTTGGCTGTAGACTTTAAGCGTTGGGCTAATAGTTTAGTGGCAGGTAATTACTTTTATGCAGGTTTTTTTCCTAATTCACGGATCATTCTATAATGCGAGGCAATCGCCTGCTGCATGGTAGGAAATTCGTTATAGGTGATATTAAACTGGCGGCAGGTTTGTTTTACGATGCGGTTAATGGCCGGATAATGCACATGGCTGATGCGGGGGAACAGGTGGTGTTCAACCTGGTAGTTCAATCCGCCTACAAACCAGGAAATGAATTTATTGCGGGGGGCAAAATTGGCGGTGGTCTTTACCTGGTGTATAGCCCACTCATTTTCAATTTTCATTGGCTCCACCTGATCGGCGTGCACAAATTCGGTATGTTCAACCACATGCGCCAGTTGAAAAACCACAGCCAGGGTTAAACCCAGGGTCAGGTTCAGGGCAATAAAACCAAACATCCAGGGCATCCAGCCCAATTGAAAGATCGGGAACACAACAAAAAAAGCTACATATAGTCCTTTACTCATCCAAAAGATCACATGTTCCTTAAAATCCATCTTCGTCATGGGTGTTGTATGCACTTTCTGGTTGAAATATTTGGTAAAATCCATTACAAAGAACCAGGCCAGTGAAGTAAAGGCATATAAAACAAATCCATATATATGCTGGTAGCGATGTGGCGGAAACCATTTTTGGGTTGAGCATTGACGCATGAGCGGGCTCAGGGCAATGTCATCATCTACCCCGTCGATATTGGTGTAGGTATGGTGAACGATATTATGTTTGAATTTCCAGATATATGTGTTGCCGCCCATTAAATTTGAGCTAAGGGCCATCACATTGTTCACCCAGCCGCGGCTTGAGTAACTGCCATGACAGGCATCGTGCATTACATTAAACCCGATACTGGCCAGCACAAAACCCAGCATGCAGCAAAGCAGAATGGCCAAAAAGGCAGGTATCGGTAAAAAAAGCAATAATGTGTAAATAATGATCGCCGCAGGCGCCAGGATGGCCGTTTTGGAGTACAGGTTCCAGTTGCCGGTTTTCTTCAACTGCTGTGCAGCAAAATACTGGTCAACGGATGATTTTAATGTATTGAAAAAGCTCTTGTCTTTATTATTAAAGGTTACTTTAGGCATAATAATCCGAAAAATTGTTTTTGTATCGACTTTAACTACTAAATAAAATGCTGCTACTGAGAGAGCCCTTTATTGCTGGTGGGGGAAGATACGTCTGATTTCAGCGACGCAAAGGTAAAGAAAGAAATGTTAATGCCACCCCATTTATTAAATGATTTCAATTTGATAATTGTCATCGAAATGCAGGCGGTCAACGCCGGTAAATAACATGCAGGGAAGGTTGCTTTCTGGGTGGTATGGCAATTATCAAATCTAAGCGCGAAATTCATGCGAAATTGGTTTTAACAGCATAGAATTATATCATACCTGTTGAGCAAACTCTATGCCATGAAGGATATTGGAATAAATGACAAATCTCAAACCAAAAGAACCAAAAAAATCTCAAAACACAAAAATCAAATTTCAAATGACAAGAACCAGGACCTAAATAATAAATTACAAATCTTAAATGCCAAATAACAAGATCCAATCTTAAGGCCCGCTTATAGGTAAGTTTGGTGCTTGGAATTTGTATTTTGGTGTTTCTTTCTTTGGTTCTTGGAAATTGTATTTTGAAATTTTGTCTTACAGTACCAACTGATCATGCAAACGGGCAAGCGCCTCCTGCGGATCTTTACAGAAGCCCGGATGCACGCGCGACGTTTGTAAAATGGTACTGCGTTGTGCGGTTAGCCAACGAAAACGCGAAGGCATATCCAGTTGTGCAATAGGGCCGCCATCTTTTGCGCCTTTGCAGATCTTTTCAAACGCCTGCAGGTAGGCTTGTATTTCGGCGATATCCGCTTTTTCATCCAATGACCTGATCCTCGATTCATTGACCGTGTGTTTTGTTTGTAAAAACTTTTGTGCTTTACAATACAATATGATGCCCACATTGCAAAACTCTTCCCGTTCTACCTTGGGCACTATACGAATAACAGCGTACTCAAATAAGTATTTTTCCTGCATGTTGGGCTTCTTTTACAAATAAGTGCGACGATGCAATTCGTGTTATTAAAAATTCGGAGTACACTTTGCGACGTTCTGCAACGGATGCTTCTTCCAGATCCGTTGCCAGCCATTCTTCCGGCACCAGGTCAACAATAGCGCGTATACGTTGTTCAGTCAATATCGCTTTGAATTCGGCATCCACTTCATTAAGTTGTGTTGCCTGCGGCAATAACACATGATCTTTTATTTGCGCAAAGGGTTTTTGCGCCTGTTCTTTCCAGTTCTTCCAGGAATGATGAAAGTATAAAGTAGCGCCATGATCTATCAGCCAAAGTTCTTTATGCCAGATGAGCATATTGGTGTTGCGCGGTGTGCGGTCAACATTCATCAGTAAACAATCGAGCCACACAATTTGCGAAGCCAGTCGTGCATCGAGCGTTGTTACAACAGGATCATAAGTAATGGAGCCCGACAAATAATGCAGCGCCAGGTTCAACCCAACACTTGCTTTTAATAAGTCCTGTATTTCTTCATCGGGTTCTGTACGGCCAAAGGCGGTATCCAGATTGGCAAATACAATTTCGGGCATTTTCAATCCAAGCGCCCGAGCTATTTCACCACCAATAAGTTCGGCAATGAGCGCTTTTACCCCCTGCCCTGCTCCCCGGAATTTCAACACATACATAAAGCCATCATCTGCCTCTGCAATTGCGGGCAATGAACCACCTTCGCGCAACGGCGTTACGTAACGCGTAACGTTCACTGTTCTTAATTCTAAACTTTCAGACATAAAAAATGGCGCTAAAAGTAGCTTAAAATCGTGAATCGGCAATCGGTAATCGGGAAATGGAAATTTCACTAATCGGGCGGGCTTTGAATCAGCGCGGCGGAGGGGTTGCAAAAAAATCCCCCTGGTTAAACCGGGGGGCGCTCGTGTATAAAATTGATTTTTCCAGAAAACGTTTCATCGTTTTTTGTAGGTACTCCATTCTTCAAAGAATTCGTTCTCATTATATTGATCTTTAAAATACATTTGAAGGGTACTATCGGTTAAATTGGTAATAGATAATGTAACATTACCATTGACCACAATCTTTTTATCATTATCGATCAATTGATAGGTAGCTGTGTCTCTCTGGGGGCTGAATTAGCCGTTTTTTTAAAGTTAATCGGGAAGGTCACCTGCTGTGCGTAACGCCTAGGGAAAAGTCGAAAAAAAAGCGAAGTGTGCGGACTGATAATGCAGGATTAAAGTATGTTTTCATGGATATAAGGTTTTCTTAATATAGCGTATATACATTAAGTATATATCTGGCGCGAAAGTAAATAAAATATCCACGGTTACAAAAAGAGCTACGTTTTATCCATCGCCATAAATTGAAAAAAGGCCGTTCCGATAATTCGGGACGGCCTCTTGCCATGTATGAAAAATGAAATTATTTTTTGAAGTGATCCCATTCTTCGTAGTAATCACCATCTGCATTTTTTACTTTTTTGAAATATACCAGCAGATCAGTACCGGTAAAGGAATTGATGATCAGGGTATCATTATCGATCATAACAGTACGCGCATCGAGCATTTTGTAATGCAGGGTATCGGTACTTAAGGGGGAAGAAGAAATAACCCTGCCATCGCCTTTGAATTCTATATGCAACCCACCGCCATTAAGTGTAGATGAATCTTTATGATCTGCGCCATTATAATGTTCATTCCAGTTGGCGCTTACTAAAGTCATTTTTCCCAATAATTTTTCCGGCGTCGATGAGGTTGCATCTTTTTTACAAGAGAATGCAAGAACAAACAAAGCCATCATGGATACGATCGTGCACCTTTTCATTTGGTCGGTTTTATATTTCACTTATTGAATTTTTGTGTTACGCGCTGCTATTTTTCATATGAACGATAACGCCGCATTACATTCAGCGAAACAGTAATGGCAGGTTTACTTATTGGCAATCGCAATAGCACCCTTTTGTGTTTGGTAATTTCCCTGTATGTTCTGAAGAATTAAATGGTCCAATGCCGTTTGTAAAACACAGAAAGCTTAGTGACCAGCATGGTAATGAAGTGATTAGGTACGTTTTTCATAAGTTTCAGATATTAGATATAAAACAACTATGTTAAACCAGCAGCTAAAGTATAAAAATATTTGGGGACTTGCAAGAGGGGGAAGAAGAAGGGCAGCAAGCTGCGAAAAATTTAGGCTTCAAGATGAAACTTGCAACCTGGGGTTGTATTACATGAAATTGTATTCGCGTGCAGCTGAATTTTACTTTAGGCTGTAAAAGGATTTATATTGATCAGATTGCCTGGAATTAAAAAACCCGATGTTACAAGACAGGCTCATAACATCGGGCTTTGTATTCGTTTATAACTTGCAGCTTGAAGCCTGCGGCTGTATTCAACTATTTCTCACTTAAGCTAACCGCTACTGAAACGCGTGTTTCATCCATAAACAAATTCAGTGCAGTTGGTTTAGCGCCGGCAGGAACTTTATATGTCCAGGTTTCTTCTTCTGAAGTTGCTTCCGGTTGCGCCTCCAAATATCCTGAACCTGAATCATGGGTGATATTGGTGCCATTATCTAATTGTAAACGGGAATTAGGATAATCGACATGTAAATAACTGCCGTCGCCGATCTTGCCTCTATTGGTCAGCGTAAGCGTAAACGTGATTTCAATGCCATTGTCTTTACCATCGGCATCTGATAATACGATTGCTGTAGCGCCTTTTACTTTTACCAGGGCTTCTTTCTTTTTGCCTAAAATAGCAGAATCTGGCGTAATGGTCACTTTGTATTCTTTAGGCTGATTGGCTCCTGCAGGCTTTTGCTCTTCACCGCCGGCAGTTGTTTGTGTAGCATTGTTTGTTTCATTGTTCTCTTCTTTTTTGCCATCGCTTTTACAAGCAGAGAATACCAATACAGTCGCCATGAAACCCAGGGTAATAATTCTTTTCATAAAAAATTTTGAGGTTTAAATAATCCAATAGAAAAAGCATGCAAATAAAATGTATTTAATATGAAAGCGGGATTAACTGTTCAAAATACCTACTTACCTTAGTAGTTATTGCCAGGTGAATCGCTTTATATTACATACGCGTTATATGTATGGCCTTCGATTGTTTTGTTACACCTGGGTTTATTAAGAAACAAAATTTTTTTAAAGCCTGATGGCTGCGGGAAGTCAGGGTTACTAAAAAGGTATATCTTTAATGACCGTTCTTATAGGCTCAAGTAGGGCAATAACCGTTTTTTGCAATTTTAATTGGCTCCTGCCCTTTTCTCTACAAATCATCTACCTGTTTATTATTGTTTTTACCCCGGCTTTGGACCTTGGTCGTATCTGGGTTATACCTGGGTAACCAATGTCCCGTATATATTCCGTACATATCTCGTATTTGTCTCGTATATAAGCCGTTCCTTTAAAAGAAACGAAACATCATCGAAATACCTGCGAAACAGGTACTACATAAGTACGATATAATGGTTAACCAAATACGATGCAGGTATAGCCCAGGTTAGAACAAGGGATAAACAACAGGTTAGAAAATAGTAAACTGGAAGTAAAATGTGTGATCTGGCCGGGGTAGCTTATTGTGAAGATTTATGGGGGCCTATGTGTAAAATATAGATAACCCGTACGTAACCGCGAAGATACATATTTTTCGTAACTTACATGTGTTATTTTTGTAATACACCATTAAACCTGCCATTTATGGGAAAGCTAAAGCCAATCCTCAACTTTACCGGTTCTGTAGCCGGATTATCTGTTTATACAATGAGAGGGTCCGATCAACCCATTATTCGCCGGAAAGGCGGTCCCACCAGGAAACAGATCAAAACAAAAGACTCGTTCGCTACTACCCGCAAAAACAATATGGAATTTGGCGGAAGGGCCAAAATAACCGCTCAGGTGATGGACGTGCTTCGCCCGTTGAAATACCTTGGGGATTACAATATCGCCGGCCCGCTGAATTCGCTATTTATACCGATACAGGAACTGGATACCAAACACGAAAAAGGCCATCGCGATGTTCAACTGACCAAAGATCCCAGGGTGCTGGAAGGATTTAACCTCAACCGCCGCACCCCGTTTGAAAGCATCGTGCTTAACCCGCCTGAGTACACGCTTTCAAAAAAAACATTGAAAGGCGCCATCACATTTCCTGAATTGACGCCTGACAGAAACTTTATAGTGCCCGGCAATTTTCAATGGTACAGGTTCATCGTTGTATTAGGTATAGTGGAAGATATGTTCTGTGATCCTGGTAGCCGCTGGGACGATTATCACGCCAAACATGGCAATCCGCTATGGCTTGCCATTAGCAGGGAAACAGATTGGCTGGAAGTATACCCCGGCTCCCCGTCAACCACTTTCAATATTGAAATGAAAATATCACGGAAGGATTATTTAAAGCAGCTTAGTCTTAACTGCCACAGCCTGATGCTCGGCGTTGGCATTTCCTTCGGCACAATGCAAAAAGGCAAGATCACCATGGCCAAGTATATTGGTGGCGCTAAAGTTTTGGGAATGGCGTAGGGGAATGGTGAATAGTGAATTCGCCCAAAGCCAAGGCTTCGGCGAACAAGTCGGCAGTCAGCAATCGGCAAGTTCAGTTACCGGTTGCCGGTTACCGGTCGCCAGGCCCTTAAAGCAGGACGTCTGCCAATAATTAGATGCCATTGATTTGAGTCCCGTAACTGGAACCTGGAAACCGGTAACTATAAACTATAAACTGCAAACTATAAACTATAAACTATAAACTGCAAACTATAAACTGTAAACTGCAAACTATAAACTGCAAACCATTAACTAACCTCCACCACCACAATAGTATCAGGCCCTTCTATGGTAATACCTTCCGTCGAAATAACTATACCGGTTTTTTGTTTGGTGAATTTTACAGGCGTGTTGCCGCCCAGCAATCTTACCTGCTTTATTTTTATTTTGGCATCGGGCAGTAAAATAGTATTGCCCTCCGGGGCTTTGAATAAATGGAGATAGATGAGTTTTCCTTTCTGCGTGGTTACACCCCACGACTGCGGCTTAAGCGGTCCGCCCCGGGTGCCATAAATGCTTTCCCCGTATTGTTGCAACCACTTCCCTGCCCCGGCCAGCGTATCGGTAAATTCTGATTGTATCAGTCCGGTTGGCATGGGCCCTACATTCAGTAAAAGATTGGCATCGCGGCCTGCCGCGCCCACCAGCAATTGCACTACCTGATTCACTGATTTATACTTTCTATCGGTAATGTTATAGCCCCAGGCGCCGTTGATAGTTTCGCAGGTCTCGAGCGGCATGGCATCAGACGGCTTTTGAAAGCTCAGTCCCGATTTATTTTCACCTGGCAGGTCTCGTTCAAACATCTGGAAATCTTCTCCTGCAAGGGGTGATAAATGATGGTTATTGCCTATCATGCATTGCGGCTGCAATTTATGTATGAGCTCGTAGATCTCGTTGTACTTCCAATCGATGCGTGAAGAACGGTCGGCATGTCCTTCCTCATTGGTCTGGTCCCAATGCCCATCGAACCAGATACACAGGATGTCGCCATAATTCGTCAGCAGTTCGGTAAGCTGGTTCTTCATGAACTGCAGGTAAGAAGCGTAATCGCCTTTGCCGGTTCTGCCCGTACCCTGACCGGTTCGACCGGTTTCCCAGGGATAATCCGTGCGGTACCAGTCGAGCAGGGAATAATAGAGTCCCAGCTTCATTCCCTGCTTACGGCATTCTTCTGACAACAGTTTCAGCACATCTTTACCATATGGCGTGTTGGTTATTTTCCAGTCGGAATATTTGGTATCCCAGTTCGAAAACCCATCGTGGTGGCGGGTAATGAACACGATGTATTTCATTCCGGCATTTTTAGCCGTTGCCACCCATTGCGCCGCATTAAAGTCAGCCGGGTTAAAAGCGTGCAGCAGGCGGGTATAATCAACCACTTTAATATTCCGGTTATGCATCACCCATTCGCCATCGGCCAGCATACTCGATAATCCCCAGTGAATGAACATCCCGTATTTATCTTCCTGGAACTGGCGCCGCGACTGCAGGTTCTGCGCAGTGGGCTTGTAATTACCGGTGTCGGGAGCGGTTGTTTGCGCAAACAGGCTGGCAATAGCCATAAAAATGGCAACAATGGTTGTAGTGGCTTTTTTCATTTGTAACGTTATTGTGCTATGAAAATAAGGGAAAAGCTGTAAGCTGCAAGGGAAAAAGCTGTAAGCTGTAATGTAAGCCAAAAGCTTCTTTGTATGCATAGAGCTCTCTGCTTAAAACCTGAACTTTATTTTTAATTGTAACTTGCAGCGCTGTATTGCTTTCGACATTCGGCTTTGGGCTTTCGACTTTAGGGTTTCGGCTTAAAGCGTGAAGGCTCTGTATTCGCTTATAGCTTGTAGCTTACAGCTATGCATTTAATAATAAATTATGGAAATAGGCATAAGTACTTTTGTTGAACTCACTCCTGATCCGGCAACAGGTAAAACCATCTCGCAGCACCAACGCATGCGCGACCTGATGGAAGAAGTAGAACTCATGGACCAGGTAGGCCTGGATGTATTTGCGGTAGGCGAACACCACCGGCCCGATTTTATAGCTTCCTCCCCTGCTGTTATCCTGGCTGCAGCAGCCGCCAAAACAAAAAACATCAAACTCTCCAGTGCGGTAACCGTTCTTAGCTCCGACGACCCCGTGCGGGTGTTTCAGGATTTTGCTACAGTTGACCTGTTGAGCGATGGCCGCGCAGAGATCATGGCCGGACGGGGTTCTTTTATTGAATCGTTCCCGCTGTTTGGCTATAACCTGAATGATTACGATGCCTTGTTTGCCGAAAAGCTCGACCTGCTGGTGCAATTGAATAAAAGCGAAAAAGTAAGCTGGAAAGGAAAGCACCGGGCTTCTATCGATAACCTGGGCGTATATCCCAGACCTTACCATCCCGAATTACCTATATGGGTAGCCGTGGGCGGAACTCCGCAATCGGTGATGCGGGCCGCATCATATGGCTTGCCGCTGGCCATGGCCATTATTGGCGGCAGCCCCGAAAACTTTGTGCAGTTGGCGCAGTTGTATAGAAATACATATAAGAAAGCCGGGCACGATGAACAAAAGCTGCAAATAAGCGTGCACTCACATGGTTATATAGCCGATACATCACAACAGGCAGCGGATGAGTTCTTCCCTTCTTACCAGCACGTGATGACGCAACTGGGCAAAGAACGCGGCTGGCAACCCATGACGCGGCAACAGTTTGAAGCCATGCGTACCAAACGCGGCGCGCTGCTGGTGGGCAGTCCGCAGGAAGTCACAGAAAAAATATTGTATGAACAGGAACTGTTTGGCCTGACCCGCTTCTTATTGCACGTGAGCGTAGGCACCATGCCGCACAGTAAAGTAATGCGCGCTATTGAATTGTTGGGAACTAAGGTTGCTCCGGCAGTAAGAAAGGCGCTTGGCCATTAAGAGTTTATTGTTTATGGTTTATGGTTTATTGTTTGTTGTTTATGGTTTGTTGTTTATGGTTTGTTGTTTATGGTTTGTTGTTAAAAAGGCAATGTTTACGACGTATAGCTGTATTTGCTTCGGCTTGCAGCTTCCCCCATGGTACATGATTTGAATCAGTAGTTCAAATGATAACCTTGACCTGGGTTATTATTCCTTTGAATGTATTCCAATCTGAATACAATAAATTATATTTGAATTATCAGATAAATGTTTGGGGATAGTTGTGGTATAGTACGCAAATCATTAACTGTTAAAACTTTCCCACCATGCGCGGAGAGACCTACCAAAACACTACACTTCCTAATTTATATGAAATGCTGAACGATTGCAGCATTGACCGGGTGATGGCTATTGATGATCAATGGTGCGTAATTGCCTGGAACAAAACGGCTGTCCTGGTTACCGGTATCGATAAAACCCATATCATTGGCAAACCGTTGCTTAATGTATTTCCGGAATTACAGAAAGATAAAGAAATGATCGATGCGATCCAATTCGCGATGAAGGGTAACAAATCTTTTTTACCTGCCCGGGCCGGATTGCTTAACCGCCAATCGTACGAGAATCATTTTATTCCATTAACAGATGAGGATGGTCAGGTAAAAGGGGTAATGAATATCATGCATGATGTGGCCCACCGGGAAAAAGCAGAAAAAAAATTACAGGAATTAAATGAAGCCCTGGAGCAAAAATACCGTCAACTGGAAACTGCCACAACAGAGATGGCGACATTCACCTATATTAGCAGTAACGAAATAAAGGAACCCTTGCGACATGTATACACGGCGTTTGAGTTGCTGGTGAAATCGGAAGGGAAATCGTTATCCAATGGCGGCAAGGCCAACATCCGTCGTATACAGGCGTCCCTTAACAGGATGAACCTGTTGCTGGATGACATCTGGGCGCTTAGCCATATTAACAGCTTTCAACAGGTTCGCAACACCGTTGACCTCAACGACATTTTCAGGGAAACGCTGATCAAATTAAGTAATAAAATAACAGAAAAAGAAGCTATTGTTACAGCAGATAATCTCGGGGTTGTACCTGGTTACAAAGACATGTTGCAAACCCTGTTTGTTAACATCATTGATAATGGACTGAAGTTTCAGAAACCTGACAATCCGCCTCAGGTACAAGTCACGAGCCACCTGTTACAACCCAATGAATTGCCTGGCAGTTTTCAAATCAAAGAGCCAATGGTATTACTCACGTTTACCGATAATGGCATTGGGTTTGACCCGGCATATGCCGATCGGGTGTTTATCATGTTTGAAAAGCTCCATTCCTCAAGCCATTATTCCGGATCAGGTATGGGATTGACCATTGCCAAAAAGATCGTGGAAGCACACGATGGTTTTATACAGGCTACCGCCCATCCGGGAAAGGGAGCTACCATTCAGTGTTATTTACCAGTTGAATGATATTTGTTACCGGTTGCCGGTCACCGGGCAAAAAAACGAACACCCCACTTTTTGTAGGGTGACCGAAATTCCCCTGGCAACAGGAAACCGGTAACTGGTAACCCCTATTTTATACATCGGTCGGGCTTTGTAACCTGAACCCTGTAACCTGTAACCGGCTTACACTACCCATATTTTTTTATCCCAGTTGTACTTGCCTTCATGTTCAGCTTCCACGTTGATAAACGTTTCGGCAATATCGGTTAGTAACTGGTCATTCCATTCTTCTTCGGCCAGTGATTTATCCAGTATATCTGCCGCCCGTTCGAGGCCCATTGTTAAAGCCAGTGCCACCAAACCGCCATATGAAGCAATTTCGTAGTGCTCTATTTTCTGACAGGCAATGATCAGTGCGGCATCCCGAGTCATAGTACCTTCTTCTGTTTCCCTTATAATCGTTTTGCACTCCTTTATTAAGCCGTCCATTGCTTCACACCGCTTCCCTTCTGGTTTTGATCCGATGATATGAAATACTTTTTCGAGCCTTTTCACATGCCGTTTTGTTTGTTGGGTGTGATCTTCGATCGCGTCTTCCAGCTCTTCGGTGGTGGCAACACTTTTTATTTCGGGTAGAGTCTTTACTAATTCCTGTTCGGCATAATACATATCTTTAAGCTGATCGAGAAAGAACTTCTGCAGAAATGATGGTGACTCCTGCGCACCTGACTGACCGGCGCCTTTTTTCTTGGTTTCTGACTCAGGCCCATGCCCATTTCTTTTACCTGTTTCTGTTACCGTGCCCATATTTTAAATATTTGAATGGTTAATAGGTGAAAATAAGTTAACCTTTGAGGTCAAAGCTTTATGAAGTACGAGGTATGAAATAAGAAGTACGAGGTATGAATAAAAACCAGTAATGAAGTCCAAAATACAGGTTCTTCCTATTTCTTACCTCCTACTTCTTACTTCCTTATAAATTACCTGGAACTACTTCTGCTTCTTTGTCCGCTTCTTCCGCGTTGTGAACGGGAGGAAGAGCCACTTCTGCTGCCTGATGAACGGCCGCGATTTGAACTGCTGCCACGACCGCTGCCGCCGCTATTACCGCCGCTGCGTGCCTGTCCGCCCATACTGGCTATACGGCGTACTTCACTTTTGGGCATACTGGCAAAACCACGTCGGGATGTATCGCCACTGCTTCTGCCCGAACGGCTGGAAGAAGAACGACCTGATGATCCACTGCGGGATGAGCGGTTTCCAAATGACCTGCCTCTGTTCTGATCGCTTTCGTGTGAAGCGCGGCCTCCCATACTGGCAATACGGCGAACTTTTTCACGCGGCATGCTTCCAAATCCACGACGCGAACGTCCCTGCATCTGACCCTGCCGGCCACCATATTCATCTTCCTCTTCGTCTTCTTCTTCATACTCTTCCTCTTCTTCTCCATACTGGCCCTGCATGCCATATTCATCATAATCGTCCTCTTCTTCATCATAAAATTCACCTTCATCAACATCTTCTTCTTCTTCTCCATAGCGGCCCATCATTCGGTTATCGTCATAATATTCATCTTCATCAAAATCCTGGTCTTCATATTCACTACCATATTGCTGGCCATATCCTGTCTGTTGTCCCCAGCCGCCTCTTTGCTGTCCATATTCTCCCTGTTGTCCAAAGCCTCCATATCCGCCCTGTTGCCCATAACCACTCTGACTTCCTCCATATCCTTCTCCCCAGCCACCTTGCTGTCCTTGTCCATAGCCATGCCTTCCCCAACCTCCGTAACCACCATGCTGTCCGTAACCCTGGTTTCCATAACCGCCCCAGCCTCCTTGCTGGCCTCCATAGCCCTGGTTTTCCCAACCACCTTGTTGTCCATATTCACCTTGTCCTCTAAATCCTCTTTGCCGTCCATATTCTCCTTGTCCGCCAAATCCTCTTTGCTGTCCGTATTCACCTTGTTGTCCAAAACCTCCTTGCGAGCCATAGCGGCCACGGTTGCCTTCATTGTATTGACGACCGTAATCTTGCCTGCCCTGGCGTTCTCTTCTTCTCATAATTAAAGTGTTTAATCGTTAGAAAATTGATGTGACATACATTGCAATTTTAATGCTCACCGTATTGATTTGTATTGTATTCCTTTATTGTTATAAACACTGATGTTGGCATAATAAAGGATTTTCCCGTATAACAACTATTGTTTTGCGTTATACTGCAGGACATTTAATATCAACTATCAATTCTTAAACTATAACAATAAAAGAAGTTCTTACATGTTGCAGAAGTGTATAGCCAAACGGCGAGCTGGTAAAATATTGCCGTTAGTGTATTAAAGCTATTTACAATTGATTGAACAAAAAAAATAAACCACACAATTTTTTATTGTTGACTTTGATGCCGACATATTTCCACAATATGTCCCAATGAGTTGCTTTTGTAAGGCAGCATTTCACTGGCATACAATTTTTATATAATAGTGAAATGTTTCTCATGGGGGTGGTTATGTAAACAGGTTTACCTTTTGGGTAAACATGAAAAACAAACCTGAGATTATACTCCAACAACCTGATCTGGGTAATGCCAGCGAAGGGACTGAGGAACTAAGAGGACTCCGGTACAGCCGGAGTCTTTTTTTTGCCATACCTGCACTATAGATAATGCGTATAAAATATTCTACAGCAGTTTTTTATTCAAATCGTAATTTACAGTCTTATTTTTTAATGCTACATCATGTGCGCAAAGCAAAAGAAACCAGCGAGGGCAAAAGCGCCATCTCGAAAACAAGCTCCAGCTAAAAAGAAAAAAACAGATGCGCCGTATTTTGCCGAACCTATTTTTCCTGTAGCTGCTATCGGTGGTTCTGCGGGCGGCATTGAGGCCATCTCCCAATTTCTTTCGCACCTGCAGCCAGACCTGGGCATTGCTTATGTTATCATTCAACACCTTTCGCCGGATCACTCGTCCATTTTGCCGAGTTTACTGGAAAAGCGCACTTCTATGAAAGTGCATCCGGTTACAGATGGAATTAAAGTAGAGCCCAACAATGTGTACGTTATTCCCCCTGCTGTATACATGACCATTTCCGACGGGCACCTGGTATTGTTGCAGAAATCAAAGACAGATAAACAACGGCATGTGTTCGATTATTTTCTGCTATCGCTGGCGCCGGTATACCAACACAAAGCCATTGCTATTGTACTGTCGGGTGTTGGCTTCGATGGCACCCAGGGCGTTCAGGCCATAAAAGCCGAAGGCGGTATTTCCTTTGCGCAGGACGATTCAGCCCTGTTTCAATCCATGGCCCGCAATGCATATGAATCGGGATATATAGATTTCATCTTGTCGCCCGAAGGCATTGCCAATGAATTGGCTGCTTTGTCAAGACAGAACTATTCAATACAATCTCCCGAAGAAGACATAGAAGTAAATGAGCTTGCTATAAAAAGGATCCATTTATTGTTACATAACCGCTTTGGGGTCGATTTTGCGCATTATAAAGGCACCACCATCAACCGGCGCATTTTACGGCGTATGGCACTGAACCGGTTAAAGCAACTGGACCCGTATATTAAATTGTTGCGCGAAAATCAAACGGAACTGGAATTGCTGTATCGTGATCTGCTGATCAATGTTACCTGCTTTTTCCGTGAGCCAACCCTGTTCATAACACTTAATAAATTAATTTTTCCTGCTTTATTCAAAAACCGTAAGAACGGTGAACCGTTGCGCATCTGGATCCCGGCCTGCTCAAGCGGTGAAGAAGCCTGTTCCATGGCTATTTCCCTGTTTGAATTCCTGGGTGAAAAAGCATTTACCACACCTATACAGATCTTTGCTACCGACCTGAGTGAAACAGCTATTGAAAAAGCACGAACTGGTATTTACAGCAAAAACTCGTTACAACATGTATCGCCGCAACGGCTGAAGCAGTTCTTTGTTAAAGTGGACGGCAGTTACCAGATCATAAAACCCATCAGGGACATTTGCATATTTGCCACCCACAATCTTCTGAAAGATCCGCCGTTCAGCCGTATGGACCTTATCAGTTGCCAGAATGTAATGATCTACCTGGCATCCAATGCACAGAAAAAAATATTGCTTGCATTTCATTATGCGTTGAAACCAATTGGATATCTGGCATTGGGCAAATCAGAAACCATTGGCAATGATACCGACCTGTTTGAAGCAGTAGACAAAGAACATAAGCTGTATATTAAAAAAGCGATCGCCCAGCCCCTGCCTTTTGATTTTTTCAACCGGCAGTCCCGTACCCCGGTATTGCAACAAACATCTCCCGGGAAACAGGGTTCTGCTCCCAATAGCGATGTGGATATTGAAAAAGAGACAGATAAACTCTTATTGTCGCGTTATGTACCGGCCAGTGTGGTGGTTAACAAAGACCTGCAGATCTTACGATTTCATGGCCCTATCAGCGATTACCTGCAACCCGCTGCCGGCAAAGCCAGCCTGCACCTGTTAAAAATGGTTAAAGATGAACTGGTGTTTGAACTCAGGGGTTTGCTGAACAATGCAAAAAAAAGAAAACAGGTAATGCGAAAAGAAGGCATACATCTTAAAGATGGCAGTTATCATCGCTCCATCCGGATAGAAGTGACGCCGGTAAAATCGCATTTGTTCAATGATCCATATTATCTTATTGTTTTTAAAGATGACCATGACGTAGAACTGCAAAAAAGCAAGCAGCCTGTTCAGCAAAAAAAAGGAAGACCCGATAGTAAAGACCGGCGCATAGATATACTGGAGCAGGAATTAAAAGATGCCCGTGAGCAGATGAAGACCATGGGTGAAGAGTTTGAAGCTACCCGGGAAGAATTGCAATCGGCTAATGAGGAAGTGCTTTCTTCCAATGAAGAGCTGCAAAGTATTAATGAGGAGCTGGAAACTTCCAAAGAAGAATTGCAAAGCACCAATGAGGAACTGATCACGATCAATGAAGAATTGCAGTTGCGCAATGCCGATCTGAGAGAATCGGTTGAATACACTGACGCCATTGTGCAAACCACCCGCGACCCATTGGTGGTTTTACATACCGACCTTCGGGTGCGCACCGCCAACAAAGCTTTTTATAACCTGTTCAATTTGCAGCAGGAAGTAGATGGCTTGTATTTCTTTGAATTTGCCGACGGTTTGCTGGATGTGCCTGCCTTACGACAGCAATTACAGGAGACCGTTACTAAAGGTATCGGGTTTCAGGATTTTGAGCTTACGCATCAATTCCGCGAACTGGGCGAAAAGACACTGCTCTTTAATGCCATGCGCATGCATGGGGAAGGCGGCGATAAACGCGCCCGTATTTTGCTGGCCATCGGTAATGTTACCGAAGGCAAACGGGCCGAAGACTCATTGCGCCGCAGTATGGAACAACTGCGTGAAAAGGAAGAAAGACTGCGGATAGCCATGGAGGCGGGTAAAATGGGCACCCTCGACTGGAACATTTTTACCAGTGAGATCCAGTGGTCTACCGATCATAATGTTATGTTTGGTATTCCCGTTGAAAAGCGAAGCGGTACCTACCAGGAGTTCTTTCAATACGTGCATCCGAACGACAGGGAAAAAGTAGCAGGCGTATTACAAACAGCCATTGATACCCGTAAAGACTTTGCGATGGAAATGCGGGCACTTCATACCAATGGCCGCATTACATGGATTGCCGCTTTTGGCCGTCCCTTTTATAATGAGCAGGGCCAGGCCCACCGCATGATCGGGATAGTGATAGATATAACAGAACGAAAAATTCTGGAGAACCAGAAAGAGGAATTTATAGGCATTGCCAGCCACGAACTAAGAACACCGGTCACCAGCATTAAATCCTATGCCCAACTACTGCAGGAAATGCTGAAAGTAAAAAATGACCTGGAAAGTGTGGAAATAATAAAAAAGCTCGATCGCCAGATCGACCGCCTGTCGCATTTGGTCGCCGACCTGCTGGATATTACCCGCATCAGGGAAGGGCAACTATTGCTGCATCCCGAGCTATTAGATCTCAATGTGCTGATCAGGGAAATGGCGGAACTGATGCAACGAACTACGGTACAACATGTAATTGTGTATGAGTTGCAATCGCTGCCACCGGTAAAGGCCGATCGCGAACGAATTGGACAGGTGCTGATCAACCTTATTGGAAATGCGATCAAATATTCACCCAAGGGCCAGCGTATAATTATCAGTTCGGTCTTAATAAACAAAACAGTGAAGATAAGCATAAAGGATTTCGGCATCGGTATGAGTGAAGAAACCCGCCTTAAAATATTTGAACAGTTCTTCCGGGCCAGCGATAACAATGTTCAAACTTACCCTGGCCTTGGTCTTGGTTTGTTTATTGCATCAGATATCATTAAAAAACATGGCGGCGAAATTGGAGTGGAAAGTGAAAAAGGAAAAGGAACACTGGTGTATTTTACACTGCCGGTACAACCTGCATAGGTATACGCCTTTTATTTCACCCTTATGAAAAAAGTAATGATCATAGAAGACGATGAGGCGATCCTGGATGCATTGAGCATAATATTTACCCGTGCCGGTTACGAGACCTCCGGTTTTATAAATGGTAATTTCTTATTGGAAGGTGAATTTGACATTCCGGATCTGTTCGTTATTGACAAACTACTGTTGGGTGTTGATGGGCTGGATATTTGCAAATACCTGAAGGGGTTGCCGGCAACACAGCATTTGCCCATTATTATATTATCAGCTACACCTTATTTGCAAGAACAGGTAAAGCGTGCCGGCGCAGACGGATACCTGGAAAAACCTTTCTCCAATAACAACCTGTTGCAATTAGCTGAAGACCTGCTTAATGGCACTAATCGGCCTTTACATTAAATTTTTCAAGCAGTGCGGCTTCTGCCCTGATATCATCCGGTACTTCTGCATCGACTGGTGTTTTATTGACAATGGTATATTGTATTGCTTCAATCATGCCGGCTACGGGTAAAATAAAATCTACCATGGCATTATTCAGCACCGATTGAGGCATATCGGGGTAAGCGGCTTCGCGGGGTTCCTGAACAATACAGGTGCCGCCGCATCTTTTAATGGCCTGCATGCCTGCCGTGCCATCATCGAGCAAACCGGTGAGTACAATGCCAATAACCCGTTCGGTGTAATATGCTGCAGCAGAGCGAAATAATACATCTATTGACGGCCGCCACCGGTTCTCCGGCGGCCCTTTTGTAATATGCATTGCCCCAGCCTTCAAGATCAAATGATGATCGACCGATGCTACATAAATATGCCCTGGTTTTATAGATAATCCTTCAGTCGCCAGCTCACAATGCATTGAAGTGTATTTTTGCAACTGGTTTACTATAAAATTATCATTACCCTTACTGGAAATATGCAATACGATGAAAATGGCTGCATGAAGGTGCCGGGGTAAAGTGGCTGCCAGTTTGCATAAAGCATCATGCCCGCCGGCAGAAGCACCAATCACTATTATAAAAAATGGCATGACTTACCGGTATTTATGTAGCTTGAATTGCATATGTGCTCAAAAAATCATACCACCGCCAAAAAAATCATATAAAATGATGAGATAGAAATGTAAAATAATTTTTTTACTCATTTCGAAGTTTTATCTTTATATCACCTGCGGTAATACCACATCCGTTTGTACATACATCTTTTCTCTTATTGTATATTATCCATTTCATCAACCCTTATTGATTTTATACGTGAGTCTTGTTTAGACACAGGCATTGGATAATGCAACGCTTGCCTCCCGAAAAATAATGAATTACCACCAATGCCAGGTGTAGTGGCGGGTAATTTCCATACTCGTATTATTGCAATTTGTGTTTTTAAATAAATAACCTTGTCAAAAGATGGTTATGCAAAAAACAATCTTACTGGTAGACGATGATGAAGAGGAATTCTACATTATTAAAATGGCGCTGGAAATGACTGAATTTAATTACCGGTGCATTTGGGCGAATGGTTTAGATCAGGCTAAAATTATGGTGAAGGAACACCAACCTGATTTTGTTTTTATAGATATCAATATGCCTCGCTACAATGGCATCTGCTGCTTGAAACAATTGAAACAAATTACTCAGTTGCAACATGCTGTATTTGTAATATATTCAACTTTTATCAGCGAAGATGATCACCAGGCAGCCATGGAGTTAGGCGCCTCCTGCTGTATACATAAACCGGAGAATATAAAAATTCTGCTGAACCAGTTAACCGGTTTATTCAACAATAAAGCCCATTACTCCTAATTGAAAAAAATTAAGGGAACACATTGCAACGCGCCTCACGACCGGTATGCAACGTGTCCCCTGTAGTCAATTTATGCCGCAAAACAGCTTAACTGATCTTCTCAGCTTTATAGCCTGCTTCCTGGATGGACTTGATCACCTCCGTTTCATTTACTTTATCACCGGAGCTGATGGTTAACACCTTATCAGGTGACTGCGTATCTACATTCCAGTTATCTTCCCCTGCCGTTTTATTCAGGAACGGGGTAACATTGGCCACACAGCCACTACATTTAATGGTCGTCTTGAATTTTAATGTTTCCATACTATGTGTTTTTTACAATTTTGTTGATCTTAATCTTAAACTATTGGTTACTACTGAAACCGAACTTAATGCCATGGCAGCACCGGCTATCATCGGGTTCAGCAAAAATCCGTTGACCGGATACAGCACTCCTGCTGCCAGCGGTATACCGATGAGGTTATAAATAAAGGCCCAGAACAGGTTTTGCCGAATGGTGCGTACCGTTT
This sequence comes from Niastella caeni, assembly GCF_004834005.1. GTDB lineage: Bacteria > Bacteroidota > Bacteroidia > Chitinophagales > Chitinophagaceae > Niastella > Niastella caeni. The sequence goes on along the minus strand of NZ_STFF01000016.1, from coordinate 23,228 downwards.
TACGGGAAAGCACCAGCGCTTTGGGTATCGACTGCAGGTCAGAAGTGATGAGCGTCATTTTAGCTACGTCCATCGCAATATCAGATCCCTTGCCCATAGCGATACTTACATCGGCCTGAGCCAGCGCATGAGAATCGTTAATACCATCGCCTACCATGGCCACTACCTTATTTTGTAGTTGTAATTTTTTAACGAAATCGGCCTTCCCATCAGGAAGCATACCGGCGGCATAATGGGTGATCCCCACCTCTGCAGCAACAGCCGCGGCGGTTTGCTCATTATCGCCGGTTAACATGTACACCCCGATGCCCATGTTCATCAATTGCTGTACGGCCTTTGCCGAAGTAGCTTTTATTTTATCGGCAATAGCTATTATGGCCAGCACCTGGTGTTGATCGGCAAAATATACAACGGTGTTAGCCTGTTTTTGCAAAAGCAATGCGGGTTGAACCAGCGCAACATGGGAAATACCGTTCTCATCGATGAGTTGCTGGTTACCTGCAAAGTACCGTTTACCGTTATGCACGCCGGTAACGCCACGTGCCGTAACGCTCTCGAAGTTTGTTACTTCACCGGCAGTCACTCCTTCCTTTTTCAATTCATTAATAACTGCTTCGGCCAGCGGATGCTCCGATTGAATTTCCAGGCTGTACAGGATTTGCTTCAGCACCTTGTTATTTTCAGCACCCGGAAGCCATACCATTTGGGAAACAACCGGTTTACCTTCCGTAATGGTCCCGGTTTTATCTAATATGATCGTATTTACTTTATAAGCGAGCTCCAGGCTTTCGGCATCTTTGATCAGCATATTATGCTCTGCTCCTTTTCCTATACCCACCATAATAGCTGTAGGTGTTGCCAGGCCCAGGGCACAGGGACAAGCAATAACCAACACGGTTACAGAAGTGAGCAACGCATTGGTAAATGCGTTATCGCCCCCAGCTATCAGCCAAACCACAAATGTGAGTATGGCAATACCGATTACTACCGGTACAAAGATGCCGGCAATTTTATCAACCAGTTTTTGCACGGGTGCTTTGCTGCCCTGGGCTTCCTGTACCATTTTAATAATATGGGCCAGCATGGTATCATTCCCCACTTTCTGCGCCTGGAATTGAAAACTGCCTTTTTGATTCACTGTACCGGCAAATACTTTGCTGGCTGATCTTTTTTGCACAGGCACCGGTTCACCGGTGATCATACTTTCATCAACATAGGAAGAACCGGAAGTAACGATGCCATCAACAGGAATTTTTTCACCCGGCCTAACCAGGATGGTATGCCCCGGTAGCACAGCCGAAACGGGTATTTCCTGTTCTTTGCCCTCCATCACCACGCGTACTGTTTTTGGCTGTAAACCCATCAGTTTTTTTATTGCCGATGACGTGTTGTATTTGGCTCTTTCTTCCAGTAATTTACCCAATGAAATAAAGGCGATGATCACGGAGGCGGCTTCATAATAAACATGCGGGTGAATACCGCGAGCATGCCAGAAATCGGGATTGATGGTATTGAACGCGCTAAATACAAAGGCAATACCGGTGCTGAGGGCTACCAGGGTATCCATATTGGCTTTACCATGCCGGGCCTGCTTCCAGGCATTTATAAAGAATGAACGGCCGAACCAGCCTATAACGGGAACCGTTAGCGCCATGGAGATATAGTTACCATACGGCATATTCATGAAGAACATGCCAATAATAACAATGGGAAGCGATAAGATGGATGCCCAGATTGTTCGCTGCTTCAGGGATTCGTAATGGTCCTGCCGGGCAGCTTCTTTTATTTCGGTACTATTGGCTTCATCTATTACGAGGTCATAGCCAATAGAGCGAACTGTTTTTTGTAAATCGGCGGTTGTGGCAATGGCCGGGTCATATTCAACCCAGGCGGTTTGATTGGCAAAATTCACGCCTGCACCTGCTACCCCTGTTACCGATTTTAACATCGATTCAACACTTATTGCACAGGCGGCACAGGTCATATCCAGCACAGGAAAGGTTTTCTTTACCGTTTGGCTGTGAACTATTGTCTTTTGGTCTTTTTCAATGGTTGTAGTTGACATAGAGAAATCCTTTCCACAAAATTCCTATTATGCCCGTACTCCATTGTTATAACATTCAGCGGCTGATGTATATAATTTTAAGAAACAGCGGTGAGGAGCCCTATACCTTGTCTAAAGGTTTGCGAATGTTATCTTTTAATTCGCGGAATTTGGTAGGCGTTAGCCCGGTTTCTTTCTTAAACTGTTGGGAAAGGTGTTGAACACTGCTGTAATCCATTTGTTCAGCAATTTCACTAAGACTTAATTCATTATACGTAAGCAGTTCTTTTACCCGTTCAATCCGCTGGCGAATGGAGTATTTTTCAATGGTGATGCCCTCCATGGAAGAAAACAGGTTCGACAGGTAATGATAATCCAGTTGCAGCTTTTCTTCGAGAATGGCAGACAATTTCTTATTCCGGCTGTCTTCACTTCTATGTATAAGGGAGATAATGATGTTCTTTATTTTTTCAACCAGTTTGTCTTTTTTATCATCGAGCAATTCAAAGCCTATGGCGGTAAGGTTCTTGTTTAAGGTTTCCAGTTGTTCGGGGGTCGGTTCTTTATCAAGCTCAACTTCACCTAAATTAACATTATTATAAGCAATGCCCGTTTTTTCCAGTTGTTCCTTTATAACCAGGATGCAACGATCACAAACCATATTTTTTATATACAATTGCATGTTGCAAAGATACGGCATATACTTTTGACAACGCAACGCGGCCAGGCTACACGACACGACCCCTACTCTATTATGTATATACCGTTCTTTTGGGAAAGCCGCCCGTCGGTTATGCGGCAAAGGATATCAAGTGCCTGCCGTATGCCAATATCTTTGTTAAAGGCCGCGGTAGTAACCACCTCTTTCAGTGTATTGCGTTTTACCTGAATAGATACATTAAAAACCCGTTGCAGGTCGGCAATAATATCGGCAAGCATTTCATCTTTATAATACAGGTTGCCCGATTTCCAGGCGGCAATATGGGCAATGTCGATATTCCTTAATTCAGCGGTAGTTCCGGTGATCCTTACCTGCTTTCCCTTTTCCAGGTTGGCCAGCATTTGATTTCCTGCCGAAACCCTCACCTTTCCCCGTTGCACAGAAACTATAATATTTTTTTGTGCGGGATATGCCTTGATATCAAAGGCTGTTCCTATAACCTGGGTAGTTATTTCACCGGTATGGATAACGAATGGAATTTTATCAGCATGTTCTACATCAAACCAGGCTTCCCCGGAAAGGGTTACTGTTCGCTCCCTGTCTGAAAACGAATCAGGATATCGAATGGAAGAGGCTGAATGCAACCACAGGTGACTACCATCGGGCAACACGACTTCTTTTTGATCACCAGGCGCGGTGGTTATTTCATTAAAATGCATCGGCGTGTTCTGGGCAACAGGAGCAGGTGATTTTCTGATCAAGAAATAATACAGCCCCATACTCGCTATTATCACTATTGCGGCAGCACAGCACCGGTACAACCAAACTATCCCGGAAGTTCTTACAGGCGCCTGCAAAGGGGTTTTATCGACATTGACAATACCCTGTACCATTGCCTGCCAGGATTCCTGGTGAACGGGGATCACAGGGGTTTCCGCCTGCATTAATTCGGCGATAACAGATCTTACTTCCTCACCATTGGTATCGGCTTGCAGCAAGGCCAACAATTCCTGCTGTTCCTGCCGGGTTGCTTTATCAGCGAGGTGCTGCTGAAGCAGGTAGGTCAATCGTTGATTTTCCATTGGTGATCATTTACTGTATTAAGAATCATAAGCAATTAGTTATGGCTATTGCTGAGAAATTTTTATATTCTGTAAAGCAGGAAGATGATCGACAATATAACATCGTATTTGTCGAGGTATTTCCTGATAAACTTCAATGCAGTAACCAGTGCATTCTTAACCGTATTGGTGGACAAACGCAGCTCCGAAGCGATCTCCGGAATACTTTTTCCCTGGTTACGGCTCATTTGATAGATCCTTTTGCGCTGTTCCGGTAACTCATTGACGGCATCGTGAATAAGCCGGTTCAATTCTTTCAGATCAAGGTCTTCTTCCGTTTGTTGTACCGGCTCCAATGCTGATGCGATGGCATAAGAAAATTTATTGTTCAACGCATTTTTCCGCATATAACTATAACACTCATTAGATGCAACTTTATACAACCAGCCACCCGGATTATTTATTTCCTCCAACTTGTCCCTGTTCAACCATACCCTGATGAAAGTTTCCTGGATGATCTCCTGAACAGCCGCTTCCGACCTGGTGAGTTTTAAAATAAATGGGTACAGCTTGGGTAGAAATAAATTGAACAACTTACCAAAGGCATACTCGTTCCCTTCCGCCACCTGGGAAAACAGTATTTTTTCGTTATATGATACGGCATTTTTGTTATCAGCAGCCAAGCAAAACAGATTTTCCATCAAAAGTAAGAAACGGTTAGCTGTAATGTATCTGACGTGCTTACACCAGTGAAAATACCATGTCCGTGTTTAATATTCGTAGGAGCAGAAACAAGGTTTTGTGAACTATTGTCGGGTTCATTGAATAATATCGCATATTCAGGCAATATTTTGTACAGGATCACCTCGTGTTTCCCTAGCCAGAAAAAGTTTTCATAGGTGGGAATCGACGCTTTATGCTCCAGCGAAGGGGCTGTAAATATATTATGGTCTTTTTTCGTGTGATTAGCTATAAGCACCTGGCGGTTACCTGTTTCCACGTTTTTAATAATCACCGTGTGGTATTCCATCTCCCGGTTATCCCATGTGAATTCCAGCAGTTCAGGTGATACACTATTTCCCCATGCCTTGTATTTAACTGTTTGTGATGAACAGGTAAAACCGGTTGGCCGGGTGGGTACAATGGTATAACCGGTTACCTCTACTCCGTTATACCCAAAATATAATCTGCAGGTATCTCCTTCGCTGATGACCATGTCGGGATTGGCATATATTCCTTTTCCCATATAGGACAGCGTGTAAGGAACACGGTTCTTATCGATCTTCACTTTTAGATCATTTAGGGGTATCAGGGTGTCTATAGCGCCAGCGGTAATTTCCTGCGTGATCTTTATGGAAACGCCTTTGCCGGGCGACACATAACCTTCCACTATTGCCTGAGGTACAGGATTTCGTTCACTTTGTTTGATGCAACTGTTTAGAATGACCATTAGAACTATTATAATTTTTCTCATATACTTTTTGTATTAAGTGGTTACAACCTATCTCCATTTAAAGGAAACATTCAGGTTGGGGGTAATACCCAGGTAATTAATGTTTGATTCTACGATCTGGCTGGTTACGATCTGGAAATTCTTATACCAGAGGTTACGCCGGTTATAAGCATTGAAAACAGATAATCCGATGGTGCCATTCCGTTTGCCCGGTTTTCCAAAATGCCAGTTAACGGCCGCATCCAACCGGTGATAATCGGGCAAACGCAAGGTATTCTTATCTGATACGATCAGGAGGTTTCTGATAGTGCCATCGGGCAATGAAATCTGATAGCCACCAGTTGGTGCTGTATAGGGTTTGCCGGTAAGGTACAACCAGGTAATAGCAAAATCCCATCGTTTCAGGCTGTACATCTGAATGATCTTGCATTCATTCCTGACATCGTTGGATGCAAAAAAGTTGTTGGGCCCGTATACAGGAAAATTATTTTTTACTGTTGATAAAGTATAGGCTATCCAGCCGGTGTATTTGCCGAATTTCTTTTGCAACAGCACATCAATACCCTGTGCATAACCGGTGCCTTCGTAAAACAGTTCTTCATATTCCGCACGATCGGGGTTGGGTTGGTAACGCAGGGTATACTCACTGAGCCCACGCAATTTTTTGTACCAGGCTTCCACATCAACCAGGAGATCGTTGTTTTCCCAACTGGCGCCTGCCATAACTTGCCGGGAACTGCTTACCGGTAACTTTTCATTATCGGCCAGTACCCAGAAATCTCGATTTCCATTCAGGATATCTTCCCGTATCACCCGCTTGGCAAACTGATAATACTGCCCGGCTGATCCCTTTAGTTTTATATTGCTGCTGAGATCATAAGTAACAGTTAAACGCGGTTCGTGGTACAGGGAGCTGGTTGCATCAAAATGTGAAATACGTATGCCTGGGGTAAATACCAGCCTGCCATTCAGTAACCTTAGTTTATCCTGTATGTATACTGCATTGGTATTTCCTTTTGAATCGCGGGTTATATAGGCGAGCGAATCGTTCCTTATGTATTGGTATGAAATGTGATTCCGGGTTAGCTGAATGCCCCCGCTGATGGTATGCGTGGCATTGGGCATCCATTCAAACCCGGCTTTCAGCGTATAATCTTTCAGGTCATTGTTCTCTGCAAAACCCGTTTCAATGATCTTGTCACCCTGAATGGTGTCAACGAGGATCTGCCTGGTATTGGCTGTGCGGTCGCTGAAATAATTGGAATAACTGATCAGCGCGGTTGAGAATAATTCCGCATTCCATTTATGGTTCCATTTCAGACTGGCCCCTGTATTGCCCCATTGAGTATTATCGGTAGTACTGGTAAAAAACGCTGTATTTTCATCACTTTCCGCCTCGATGTGGTTGTTCAACTGGTCTTTACCATGATAAAAGCTGGCACTGATACCGTCTTTTTCGGTTGGCCTGTACGTTAGCTTCACGTTCATATCATCAAAGCCAGACACCAGCTTCGTGGTGCCGCGGGCCCGGTCCAGTTTTACCGTACCATTGTCCAGCGATGTTTTATCGGTCCTGGCATGATTAAGCAGGGTGTCATATAAAGGGGTTTTAAAACTGCGGCGGAAAGAAGCCAGGGCTGTTATCTTTTTACCAATGGGAGTTTCAGCAAATGCGCTGGCGCTTAAAAGACCCAGATCAACTCCGGCATTAAAATGATTCCGGTTGCCTTCTTTGCCGGTGATCTCGGCCAGTGCCGATAAACGGCCGCCGTATTTTGCGTCAAAACCACTTTTAAACAATTGTACATCTTTGATGGCATTGGCATTGAAGGTGCTGAAAAAGCCATACAGGTGATCGACATTATAAACTGTAAATCCATCGAACAGGATCAGGTTTTGATCGGGCGTACCGCCACGAACATACAAACCGGCAGATTGCTCATTGCCGGCACTAATACCCGGCATTAACTGAAATGAGCGAAAGATATCCTTTTCGCCAATCCGCGGTAAAGTGGCAATATTGGCCACCGATAGTTTTAGCATACCTGGTTGCTGGTTCAGCTTAAACGTATTGCTCTTTTTATGAGCTATGGTTACCTGGCCAAGATCGCGACTTGCTGTTTTCATTTCAACAGTTATCACAGATCCTGCCTGGGCTCCATACAATGGGTATTGTACCAGTTGGTGTCCGATGGCAGTAAAGATCAATACCGTTGTATCAGGAAGATCATGTATCGTAAATAATCCTGCTGCATTGGTAACAAACCCGCCAGGCAGGCCTGCTATGGCAATATTTACATATGGCAGCGGTTCTCCCGTGATGGCTTCTTTTACCATACCCGTAACCGATAGCTTTCCTTTTTTACCAGCCGGTTGTTGCGGCCGCTTTTTTACAATGATGTATTGCTGTAACTGTTCATATTGCAAGGAAGTATTGGACAACAGGTCGTTCAATACCTTTTTTACAGCAACTTTTTGTTGCTGATAAGTGATCCCTTTTACGTCAGCTACATCTGCCGTTTTATAATTAAATTTCAGGGAGGTAAGACTTTCAATTTTACTGAAAGCCTCTGCAAGTGTTACATTTTTCAGTTCAATACTGATGGTCATTTTGCTTATATCCTGCGCTTGCAACTTTACTGTTTGCATTAAGCAGCAACCAATGAGCATCCATAGGGATAAAATTCTTTTCATGGTTTAATACTGGCTGGTTTACTAAATAGAAGCGGGAACGGTTGAATAGGACTATCGCAATGAAAAATTATTTTACAGGTTATATTAAAAAAACACCCCAGATCTGATCTCCTTTCTCTTTGCAAAAATAAACTTCTGTTCAGCTTATGGTTTTTTAATTAATTAGTAATAGCGGAAATAGCACCTCATGAATGAAGAAAGACGCACAGCGTTTATTAAAGCGGCCACCTGGCATGATTCGATGGAGGAAGCAGAATGGTTGCTGGTGCAGATCCCAATTCGGGGTTCATGACAAATGGACGATCCCTTGCTGGAGAAACATGGTCTGCGTGCGGTTGCATTGGCTGCCCTTGAAGAACGCAGCGATGCTTTGAAGTTGTTTGCACAAAGGCATTAACATAGAACTGGATGGCGTTATCCAATTAATAACAGCCTGTGCTATGGGTGATGCGGCGGCAGTTTAAGAAATGATATATCAATCCCTGTCTTGGCAACATTTAATTAAAGTTCAACCTCCATTTCTTATAGGTATAGCGCCGCTATATTTTAATGATTACAATAATTTAGTTGTTTCATTAACCAATTATGTAACTATTTTTTGTGTTGAAATTTATTGACCCAAGTCACGTTTTTTGAATTATCCTCTTTAATGAATTGTAACAAAAACGCTTAAATAAATATTTTTTTTTGAAAATGGTTTTAGCCATAAAACAATCTTCATTCAGTTCTTTACTATAATTTAATTACTTATTATATTTGATAAGCTCTAGAGATTCCCTGTAATTCCTATGGTGGCCCCGTTTTTTCCGATATCTTATGAGATGGTCCAATCCTGTGAAATGAGGATCCTATCTTGTGAAAAGTCGCACACACAGACTCTTGTTAGTGCAAATTATTAAACCCAAAAACCCCATACCACGATGGGGTTTTTTATTTGTAGTTGCCCCTGTTTTGAGTATTCAATCGTTGTTATAATAAAACATGATCAAGGAATTTTTTTTCAAAGCGTTTCCCTTGAAATCACTGCACCGTTAACCGATGACTGGTTCTCGGTGCAATTTTATCATACTTTTTCTTATGCTTTCTTCGGCTTGCCTAAATGTACTTTATAATCATCGGGCGTTCCGGTGATGGTGAGGTTCATAAAGCGGATTCGCTTATCCTTATCCCGGTATTCGATCGCGTCTACCTGGTCGGGATCCACTTCTTCTTTTTTCTTATTAAACAGCATTCGAAAACCTACCTGCGTCACCATTTTCAGGGGAATACGCACATAGTACGCCATTTTCATATCGAGCGACTGGGTGCCGGAGATTTCCATAAAGCCCAGCGATGAATTGATATTCATGGCCGGTATGGACAAGGTAGCATCTTTAAATGTAAGCACATTGTGCAATGTATCGAAGCGGATCATCTTCAGGTTCTTGTCCTTGAAATATGACGACATGGCGGCCATAGGCGCAAAATTGATCAGCGTTCCGTTGTAAATATTTACATCGAGCTCCGCCTTCGATTGATCTAATAGCGGCGTAAGATCAGGATGTACCCGCATATACCCTTTGATCTGTCCGCTTAACCGGCCCTTGATATTTTTATTGATAACATAGTCCTGGCCAAAGTAATCCAGCTTCAGCATCATTTTTTCCAAATCGATATTATCTACCTTGATGCGGCTTCTTAAGTAGATCTTTTCCGGATTATTACCATTAAAGTGTGCGCGGGCATCTATCTTGCCACCGGCCATTTCAAGGTGCAGCGTATCCAGGTACAGGTGATGGTTTTCCAGCATCCGCACATTGGTGGAAAGGTTTTTCAACCACAACCGGCGGTATTTTATTTTGCCCACATTCACCGTAGCATTAAAATCAAGGAATGGCATCTGGAAAACATTAAATGCTTTGGCATGCACAGAAGAGGAAGCTGTACGTGCGTTTGGAACAGCCGTCCCTATTGAATCGGTTACTACGTTCGCTGCCACTTCCTGTTTTGCGGTCAATCTGTAATTCGTCAATTGGTCAACATCCAGGAAGTTCGAAGAAAACTTCAGGTAATTTTCTTTCATTCTTCTGGCGCTGTCCTTACCGGTGTACAACCGCATGCTTAGATCAAAATCACTGCGACCGATCTTGCCACGCAGGGTATCGATCTTAATAAAATTATCGGTATTGAATTTCACATTGCCTTTGATGCTGTCTAATTGAAAGGCATGCTTTGTAAGCTGCCCGGAAATATTGGCAATTTTTACATTGGCGAATTTAAATACAGAATCGTACCGCAGCATGGTCTTGGAACGCAGCCAGAGGTTGGTAGCCACTTCATCGTGATAATCTTTCGGCACCATTTTCTTTGTCTTACGGCCCAACAGGTCTTTCATAGCCAGTCGTTGCGACTTCAGGTCAAAGGCGATCTCTGTTCTCCCCTTTTTAACTTTGTCGAACCACAAGGCGTAGTTATTCACGCGGCCGCTGAACAGGATATCGGAGCTATCGATGTGCCCGCCAAAATTTTTCAACCGCAAGGTGGTATCGCTGATCGTTAATAGTGCGCCAAACTCGTGAAAGGCATGCGGATATCTTTTAAAAGATGCATTGAGGTGTTCCAGCTTCATCACTCCCTTTGGCAATGGTTTGGGGTGCAACAGTTCATTCACCGATGTTTCGAGCGACAGGCCTACCGTAAATCCATATATTTCTTCTTTTCCTCTCCGGTGTTTGGTAGTATCGATGTTCAGCAGCTCCCGCATGATCATTTTTTTGCTGCGCGCATTCAGTGTAGCTACAACCGGTTTGCTTTGCTGATGAAAGATCGCGGGCAGGTCGCTCAGCGATCCATCTACATAAAAATCAGAATGACCAATATTACAAACCAGAGAATCGAGCCGCACAAAACCATTCTTCATATTGGCATGCAGGTTCAAACGCTCAACGTTGTGCGGATAATTGGGTATGCGGAAGGTAAGATTGCGCACAGCAAGTTCGCTTTGTACGCCCTCGGTGAGCTTACCCATCGATTGTTCGGGCGTACTGATATCAACCAGTTCTTTAAAATTCATTTTAAGGCTGATCTGCCCCGTTAGGCGTTGCAGATCTTTTATACCAAGGAAGGCGCCGATAAATTCCAGCTCCAGGTTCGAATTTACCTGCATGAGAATTTTCGGGTTCTCAAAATTGCGCATAATAAAGTTTCCATCGAACACACCGGTACCGGGTTTTGCATGCATGCCCAGCAGGCGCAGCTCTGAGGTTTTCAGGTTTTGTCCATCCCCGTTGGTATAATAGCCTTTAAAAGCCAGAGAATCCAGTTTTTTATCAGATTGGGAATTATGCAGCCAGGCATTAACGAGGGAGAAGGACACCTCTACCCGGGGCATTTTTCCACTGGCAAGACTGCCTTTAACCGATCCATCAAAGTTCACATGACCATCATAGCGAAAATGTTTTAATTCTTTGGCCACCGATTCGGGTGCAAAGGCAAACAAATGTTGCAGGTCTGGCTTATCGCCCGAGAACTTCAAATCAATAGAGTTATTATTCTGCCGTAAGCTGGCTGAACCGGTGATATTAAAAACGGCATCTTCCACTTTCAGCTTTCCTTTACTTAATTTGAGTAATTGCGAGTTGTACTCATAGGAAAGCGCCAGATCTGTTTCCAGGCGTTTTTGGCGGAAAAGAATCGTATTGCCGGGACTGGTATAATCAATCGTCATCTTGCCGGTTAGTCCGGCATTCAGTTTCAGGCTGTCATTTTCGAGGGCAGACTGAATTCTTTCAATTTTCGAAACAACCAGGCGGCCGCTTTGTTTATCGAGATAAGAAACCGCCATGTTCTTCAGCACGATCTTTTTAATATCCAGTTTCAGCGCAGCATCAGAGGTATCGGTGATAGTGGTGGTATCTGCGCTTATACGGCTGGCCTCTACAATATTCAACTGGCCGTTGTTCTCCTCCACCAGGTCAAGGTGTCCGTTCTTCATGAAGATCACCTTCACTTTATAATTTTGCTTCAGAATATCTGGCAGGCTAAAGCCGGCAAAAAGCCGCTCTGCGGAAAACAATGGTTTGCCAGCGGTGCTTTTAGTGGCGTAGAAGCGCACATTGTTCAACCGAACAGAGATATATGGAAAATTTTGAAATAATGAGATCTTGCTTCCCTCTATTGAGATGGCGCCGGGTAATTTTTTATTGAGCTCCTTTACGGCCAGCTTAACCAGTCGCTGTTGCTGGGTGTATAAAATGGTAAACGCTATTGCTAACAACAACACCAGAGAGATAACCGGTATTAACAGGAAACGAACAAGCCTTCTTCGCACTTTGCTTTTCATGGACAATTTGGTTTGGGGTTTCATGACAAGGTCGGGTCAATGCCGGTACAAAAATAACTGCTGATCGCTAAAAATATATACGTGCTGCATATAATGACTTATTCTTAACGATTCCACGGGATACAAAGTATGTGGGAAAACACTTACAGGCACTGATCGGCAAAATTTATGGGGTCATACTCACATTTTTACTAATATTGGGCATGCAGCTGCCTTTATCCAGGCTCAGTGAGAAAAAGGAGCTTATCCTAAAGCGTTTCTCTACCTTCCGCCCAGGTTGATGCCATATTTTGAAATAGGGTCATCCAAACTCACCTTACCCTGTTCTACCAATTGCATGAGGATGATAGACCCGAATGTTTTTGTAATGGACGCCAGGTGATACACGGTATTTTCATCCGGTTTGATCTGCTTTTTCATATCGGCATATCCTAACCCACCCTGCACAACCAGTTGCTTTTCATTTACGATACCAATAGCCAGGGACGGAATATTATACCTCAGCCGTAAAGCTTCCAGTCTTTTTTCAAAAGCTGCCACATTTGCAGGGTTCCATACTTTATCAGCCGCCGTCACCGGTTGCACTGAACGATTGAGTTTGCGTGAGGAATTACAGGCCAGCACGCCACAGGAGATCATAATAAATAAAATGTATTTCATGCAGACGCCATTTTTATATGACAGGCGAATGCAAACTTCTTATGATTTTAATTTGTATAAAAGAATTGTCCGTCTCAATTCCGGATATGAGATGGATTTCGACCATCAATGCTCCCTGATCAGCGTAATGCGGGTGCCAGTTTACGATATTCAGAAGGAGACATGCCGGTAAGGTCCTTAAAAGTGCGCTGAAAAGTAGCTTGTGAATTAAACCCACAATCCGTGGCAATACCGGCAATGGTCAGGTGACTGGTTTCAGAGAGCTGCAATTTTGTCTTAACTGCTTCTACCCTGTAATGGTTAATGAATTCATTAAAACTTTTTCGCAGGTGTTGGTTCAACACGGCCGAAATTGTTTTTTGCGCAATGTCTGTATGCATTGACAGTATATTGAGGTTGAGCTCGGGATTCAGATACATTTTATCCTCTTCCATGGATTTCCTTAAAAGCAACACCACTTCGTTAATTGTGGCGCCGGTAATTGTTGATGGAATAGAACCATTCTTTTTTGAGATGCCTTGTTGCCAGGAAATGAGATATCCTTTGATCCCCAACCAATAGATCATGATCGCCAGCGGAATATATACCGGATACCATTTAAACGTGTCGAGCATAAAATTGGTGTACCGCGGAATAACGTACGGAATCAGATAGAGCAGCCAGATAAACTGGAAGGCAAGAAAAATATAAACAAACTGCTGCATCCATTTAAAGGTGGCCAACCTGTCGTTGCTGAGCTGGTTCTTCGCTTTTAAATTAGACAGGTATTTTACCGACAACAATAAATAAAACGTAACAGACATCAGGAAGATCAGTTTGGCCAATAAACGATTTGAAAGTTTATTCTTCTTTGCATAAAACAGGAGGCAACAAACGATAAAACCCTGTAAAGTGCCCAGCAATATCACCGTATTTAGAAAAGTGGCAAAGAGAACATGTAAGAAAGGTTATGTAACTGTAATTTACATTAACCTTTTAATTTCAATTACATTATTTCCATGGACACCAAATGATCCCATCCTTATGATCATCACCTCTTAAAATAAACGAAAGTTCAAATGTTTTCGGTTTTTGTTCAGCTTCACTGAGTTTTGAAATGGTAACATCATAGGTTAAGCCGAACTGCATGTTTTTATATCGCAGCCCAATATATGGGATAATGGCATTCTTCGACCAATACCACATACCCACGTAGAAGATCTGGTCTTCCCCTGTTTCATTAATAAAAAAACCTAATGCACCGCCAAGTGAAAAATAACTGGCTTTTGATTGTTCCTGGTAAATACCATTGGTATTTAACAATATATTATCATTGAGGTAGGTTTCGAAATTGGCATGCACCACTTTTCGCATAGCCAGGTACTTGTTCGGATCATCGAGTACCGTTTGCTTAGGCCGGTTCAAATGAAAAACCGCAAGCCCCATGTCGAAATTGCTCCTGTCGTTTGTAAAGCTGTAGGTACCACCTGCACTGGTAGAAAAATATGGTTTCATGTTTGACAGGGCCGCTTCGCCGGAGGGCAGGTTCGTGTCAAATCCATTTCCTACAAATTGTTCAGGATAAATAAGCCGGTGAAATGAGATCCGCTTGTTGGCAATAATGCCCCCTACTCCTATTCCCAGTCTGTGATCACCTACGTCATTAGACAACGTAATGTTATATGATACATTCATTGAACCATATAAACTTTGATGAATACCCGACTGCGCATAATCATACATAAGCATACCGCCTAATCCCAGCACACTGGTTTCAGGCAATTTATCTTTCATGATCTTGCTATCAAAAGAAACCGTTCCGGTAGCATACGGACTGGCAGGGCCTATCCACTGGTCCCGGAAATTGGTAACCAGGCGCCATTTGCTATTGATGTTAGCCGTTAACCCGGGATTGATATTTAACGGAGAGGAAAAGAATTGTGAAAAACTTGGGTCCTGGGACCATCCGAAACCAGGAATAAGTAACAACAACCCTACTACTTTCCAAGTTAATTTCTGTTTCATAACACAAAATTTTATCGTAACAACATTGCATTACCTGCTTTCTTGAATACGGTTCCATCATTTCCAACTGCTTCAACCGTCCAGGTATAGGTATCCATCACCTGTTGTACACCTTTATAGATGCCATCCCATCCATGATCTAATGTCTTTGTTTCAAACACCAGCTCACCCCAACGGTTAAACACCCTGAAATAGCGCAATTCAACAATATTCACATGGAATGGATAGAGGAAATCATTATGACCATCTTTGTTATGTGGCGACCAGGCAGTGGGCACCCATAAGTTAGGGGGTTCATTCACCTGTGTTCTGGCAATCACTTTCACTGTTTGTGTATCTATAACCAAACAGCCATCAGCAGATGTTATGTAGATCAGATAATCCATCCGCTGCCCATAATTGAATACCGGATTGATTATATCGTTCGTGTTCAAACCTATTGCCGGAGACCAGAAATAGGAGTAATTGCCGCCAAGCGCTCTCGCCTTCAATTGCGCTGACACATTTGCCGGAGTAATTACTTCATTATACCTCACGGAAGCAGGCGGTTTGATTATGTTTACAGCAGCAGATGCATTCATAGTATTGGTGCACAAGGCATCGGATACGCTGGTTAGGGTGTATGTTGTATTGGCAGATGGCGACACTTCAATTTGATAAACGGAAGTAGTTATACCAACTACTGTGCGACTGATATTTCCATCGAAATAGGTTATACTGAATGGCGCTTTACCTGAAAGCGTAACGGTTAATTTGGCTTTTGCTCCCGGACAAATATTTCCACCGGCGATAATGGCTGATGGCTTGCTGTTCAGCCGGGCATCAACAGGTTTAATGCTGTAACAGCCTGCGGCATTTGTAGCTTTGATATAGTAAGTGCCGCTGGCATTTACTGTTCTTGGAGCAGGCAGCGGCCTGGTTGCGCTGGAGTCTGTCCAATAGGTGAAGCTAAGGCCAGCATCGCTACCTGCGGTAATAGTCTGTGCAGTAAGGTCGATTGAAGTTTGATTACAATCGGCTGACGGGTTATTTACATTTAAATTCGGCGAAGATTGCAAGGTCAGGTTAGTGGTAACGATACTATCGCATCCATCCTGACTGGTAAAGCTCGATTGGTAAACACCACTTGCAGAGGCAATAACTCCGTTGGGTAATTTATAGGAAGTTTCACAAGTAGAAATATTTTCTGTTTTAGAAGGTGACGATTTCACGGTCAGCAATAAGGTAACAATAGAATCGCAACCAACGGTACTTGTCAGTGTGTCTTTGTAAATGCCAGCAGTGTTGTATTGAGCACCATTCCAGGTGTATGGTAACTGGTTGGCGCAAATGGTGGTCCTGGTTGTGTCGCTCAATACATTGTTTACGGTTAAGATTAATGTGCTGATGGAATCACAACCGGCGGTGCTGGTCAAAGTATCCTTGTATGTTCCAGCAGTGTTGTATTGCGTACCATTCCAGGTATATGGTAACTGATTGGCACAGATAGTTGTTCTGGTCGTGTCGCTCAATACATTGTTTACAGTCAGAATTAATGTGCTGATGGAATCACAGCCGGCAGTGCTGGTGAGCGTGTCTCTGTAAGTACCGGCGGCGTTGTATTGAGCGCCGTTCCAGGTGTATGGTAACTGGTTGGCGCAGATAGTTGTTCTGGTTGTATCGGTTAATACATTGTTTACAGTCAGGATTAATGTGCTGATGGAATCACAACCGGCGGTGCTGGTCAGCGTGTCTATGTATGTTCCAGCAGCGTTGTATTGAGCACCGTTCCAGGTGTATGGTAACTGGTTGGCGCAAATGGTAGTTCTGGTGGTATCGGTTAATACATTGTTTACAGTCAGAATGAGTGTGCTGATGGAATCGCAACCGGCGCCGCTGGTTAGCGTGTCTATGTATGTTCCAGCAGCGTTGTATTGCGTACCATTCCAGGTATATGGTAACTGGTTGGCGCAGATAGTTGTTCTGGTCGTGTCGCTTAATATATTGTTTACGGTTAAGATTAATGTGCTGATGGAATCACAACCGGCAGTGCTGGTCAGCGTGTCTCTGTAAGTACCAGCAGCGTTGTATTGAGCACCGTTCCAGGTGTATGGAAGTTGGTTGGCGCAGATAGTGGTTCTGGTTGTATCGGTTAATACATTGTTTACAGTTAAGATTAATGTGCTGATGGAATCGCAACCGGCAGTGCTGGTCAAAGTATCTTTGTATGTTCCAGCAGCGTTGTATTGAGCACCGTTCCAGGTGTATGGTAGCTGGTTGGCGCAGATAGTGGTTCTGGTCGTGTCGCTCAATACATTGTTTACGGTTAAGATTAATGTGCTGATGGAATCACAGCCGGCGGCACTGGTGAGCGTGTCTCTGTAAGTACCGGCGGTGTTAATGGTTTTACCACTCCAGGTGTATGGCAATTGGTTGGCGCAGATAGTGGTTCTGGTCGTGTCGCTCAATACATTGTTTACAGTCAGGATTAATGTGCTGATGGAATCACAACCGGCGGCGCTGGTGAGTGTGTCTTTATAAGTGCCAGCAGCGTTGTATTGAGCGCCGTTCCAGGTGTATGGTAACTGATTGGCGCAAATGGTAGTTCTGGTGGTATCGGTTAATACATTGTTTATAGTCAGGATTAATGTGCTGAGGGAATCGCAACCGGCAGTGCTGGTGAGTGTGTCTTTATAAGTGCCAGCAGCGTTGTATTGAGCACCGTTCCAGGTGTATGGCAATTGGTTGGCGCAGATAGTGGTTCTGGTTGTATCGTTCAATACATTGTTTACGGTCAGGATTAATGTGCTGATGGAATCGCAACCGGCGGTGCTGGTTAGCGTGTCTCTGTAAGTGCCAGCAACAGCATATTGAGCGCCGTTCCAGGTGTATGGCAATTGGTTGGCGCAGATAGTGGTTCTGGTTGTATCGGTTAATACATTGTTTACGGTCAGGATTAATGTGCTGATGGAATCGCAACCGGCAGTGCTGGTGAGTGTGTCTTTATAAGTGCCAGCAGCGTTGTATTGAGCACCGTTCCAGGTGTATGGAAGTTGGTTGGCGCAGATAGTGATTCTGGTTGTATCGTTCAATACATTGTTTACGGTCAGGATTAATGTGCTGATGGAATCGCAACCGGCGGTGCTGGTGAGCGTGTCTCTGTAAGTGCCAGCAACAGCATATTGAGCGCCGTTCCAGGTGTATGGCAATTGGTTGGCGCAGATAGTGGTTCTGGTCGTGTCGCTTAATACATTGTTTACGGTTAAGATTAATGTGCTGATAGAATCACAGCCGGCGGCGCTGGTCAGCGTGTCTCTGTATGTTCCAGCAGCGTTGTATTGAGCGCCGTTCCAGGTGTATGGTAACTGATTGGCGCAAATGGTAGTTCTGGTGGTATCGGTTAATACATTGTTTACAGTCAGAATGAGTGTGCTGATGGAATCACAGCCGGCGATGCTGGTCAGCGTGTCTATGTAAGTTCCAGCAGCGTTGTATTGCGTACCATTCCAGGTATATGGTAACTGGTTGGCGCAGATAGTGGTTCTGGTCGTGTCGCTCAATACATTGTTTACGGTCAGGATTAATGTGCTGATGGAATCACAACCGGCAGTGCTGGTCAGCGTGTCTCTGTAAGTGCCAGCAGCGTTGTATAGCATGCCATTCCAGGTATATGGTAACTGGTTGGCGCAGATAGTGGTTCTGGTCGTGTCGCTTAATACATTGTTTACAGTCAGAATGAGTGTGCTGATGGAATCGCAACCGGCGCCGCTGGTTAGCGTGTCTATGTATGTTCCTGCAGCGTTGTATAGCGTACCATTCCAGGTGTATGGTAGCTGGTTGGCACAAATGGTGGTTCTGGTTGTATCGGTTAATACATTGTATACGGTCAGGATTAATGTGCTGATGGAATCACAACCGGCGCCGCTGATCAATGTGTCCTTGTATGTGCCAGCAGCGTTGTATTGAGCGCCGTTCCAGGTATATGGTAACTGATTGGCGCAGATAGTGGTTCTGGTCGTGTCGCTCAATACATTGTTTACAGTCAGGATTAATGTGCTGAGGGAATCGCAACCGGCGCCGCTGGTTAGCGTGTCTATGTATGTTCCTGCAGTGTTGTATTGAGCACCGTTCCAGGTGTATGGTAATTGGTTGGCGCAGATAGTGGTTCTGGTTGTATCGGTTAATACATTGTTTACAGTCAGGATTAATGTGCTGATGGAATCGCAACCGGCGGTGCTGGTTAGCGTGTCTCTGTAAGTGCCAGCAACAGCATATTGAGCGCCGTTCCAGGTGTATGGTAGCTGGTTGGCGCAGATAGTGGTTCTGGTCGTATCGGTTAATACATTGTTTACGGTTAAGATTAATGTGCTGATGGAATCACAACCGGCAGTGCTGGTCAGCGTGTCTCTGTAAGTGCCAGCAGCGTTGTATTGCGTACCATTCCAGGTATATGGTAACTGATTGGCGCAAATAGTTGTTCTGGTGGTATCGGTTAATACATTGTTTACAGTCAGGATTAATGTGCTGATGGAATCACAACCGGCGGTGCTGGTTAGCGTGTCTATGTATGTTCCAGCAGCGTTGTATTGCGTACCATTCCAGGTATATGGTAACTGGTTGGCGCAAATGGTAGTTCTGGTCGTGTCGCTTAATATATTGTTTACGGTTAAGATTAATGTGCTGATGGAATCACAACCGGCAGTGCTGGTCAGCGTGTCTCTGTAAGTGCCAGCAGCGTTGTATAGCATGCCATTCCAGGTATATGGCAATTGGTTGGCACATACAGTTGCCCTGGTGGTATCTCTGAGTACATTGTTTACAGTTAAGATGAGGTTGATTATAGAATCGCAACCACTGTTGCTGGTGAGTGTGTCTCTATAGGTTCCGGCGGCGTTAATGGTATTGCCATTCCAGTTGTATGGTAATTGGCTGGCACAAACAGTTGCCCTGGTGGTATCTCTGAGTACATTGTTTACAGTTAAGATGAGGTTGATTATAGAATCGCAACCACTGTTGCTGGTCAGCGTGTCTCTGTAAGTGCCAGCAGCGTTATATAGCATGCCATTCCAGGTATATGGCAATTGGTTGGCGCAGATAGTGGTTCTGGTTGTATCGCTTAATACATTGTTTACGGTTAAGATTAATGTGCTGATGGAATCACAGCCGGCGGCACTGATCAATGAATCCTTGTATGTTCCAGCACCGTTGTATAGCGTACCATTCCAGGTGTATGGCAATTGGTTGGCGCAGATTGTTTTTCTGGTTGTATCTGTTAATACATTGTTTACTGTTAAAATTAATGTGCTGAGGGAATCACAACCTCCGGCGCTGGTCAGCGTGTCTATGTATGTTCCTGCAGTGTTGTATTGGGCGCCGTTCCAGGTGTATGGTAACTGGTTGGCGCAAATGGTAGTTCTGGTGGTATCGGTTAATACATTGTTTACAGTCAGGATTAATGTGCTGATGGAATCGCAACCGGCGGTGCTGGTCAGCGTATCTATGTATGTTCCAGCAGCGTTGTATTGAGCACCGTTCCAGGTGTATGGAAGTTGGTTGGCGCAGATAGTTGTTCTGGTGGTATCGGTTAATACATTGTTTACAGTCAGAATTAATGTGCTGATGGAATCGCAACCGGCAGTGCTGGTCAAAGTATCCTTGTATGTGCCAGCAGCGTTGTATTGCGTACCATTCCAGGTGTATGGTAACTGATTGGTGCAAATGGTAGTTCTGGTGGTATCGGTTGATACATTGTTTACGGTCAGGATTAATGTACTGATGGAATCACAGCCGGCGATGCTGGTCAGCGTGTCTATGTATGTTCCAGCAGCGTTGTATAGCGTACCATTCCAGGTGTATGGTAACTGGTTGGCGCAAATGGTAGTTCTGGTGGTATCGGTTAATACATTGTTTACTGTTAAAATTAATGTGCTGAGGGAATCACAACCGGCGGTGCTGGTCAAAGTATCCTTGTATGTGCCAGCAGCGTTGTATAGCGTACCATTCCAGGTGTATGGTAGCTGGTTGGCGCAGATAGTTGTTCTGGTTGTATCGCTCAATACATTGTTTACAGTCAGAATTAATGTGCTGATGGAATCACAGCCGGCAGTGCTGGTGAGCGTGTCTCTGTAAGTACCGGCGGCGTTGTATTGAGCGCCGTTCCAGGTGTATGGTAACTGGTTGGCGCAGATAGTGATTCTGGTTGTATCGGTTAATACATTGTTTACAGTCAGGATTAATGTGCTGAGGGAATCGCAACCGGCAGTGCTGGTCAAAGGATCCTTGTATGTGCCAGCAGCGTTGTATAGCGTACCATTCCAGGCATATGGTAACTGATTGGCGCAGATAGTGGTTCTGGTCGTGTCGCTCAATACATTGTTTACGGTTAAGATTAATGTGCTGAGGGAATCACAACCGGCGGTGCTGGTCAGCGTGTCTATGTATGTTCCAGCAGCGTTGTATTGAGCGCCGTTCCAGGTGTATGGTAACTGATTGGCGCAGATAGTTGTTCTGGTTGTATCGGTTAATACATTGTTTACAGTCAGAATGAGTGTGCTGATGGAATCACAGCCGGCGGTGCTGGTCAGCGTGTCTATGTATGTTCCAGCAGCGTTGTATAGCGTACCATTCCAGGTGTATGGTAACTGGTTGGCGCAAATGGTAGTTCTGGTGGTATCGGTTAATACATTGTTTACAGTCAGAATGAGTGTGCTGATGGAATCGCAACCGGCGCCGCTGGTTAGCGTGTCTATGTATGTTCCTGCAGTGTTGTATTGAGCACCGTTCCAGGTGTATGGAAGTTGGTTGGCGCAGATAGTGGTTCTGGTCGTGTCGCTCAATACATTGTTTACAGTCAGAATTAATGTGCTGATGGAATCACAGCCGGCAGTGCTGGTGAGCGTGTCTCTGTAAGTACCGGCGGCGTTGTATTGAGCGCCGTTCCAGGTGTATGGTAACTGATTGGCGCAAATGATGGTCCTGGTTGTGTCGCTCAATACATTGTTTACGGTTAAGATTAATGTGCTGATGGAATCACAACCGGCGGAACTGGTCAATGTATCCTTGTATGTTCCAGCAGCGTTGTATTGCGTACCATTCCAGGTATATGGCAATTGGTTGGTACATACAGTTGCCCTGGAGGTATCTCTGAGAACACTATTTACAGTTAAGATGAGGTTGATTATAGAATCGCAACCTGCGCCACTGGTGAGGGTATCTCTATAAGTGCCAGCCGCGTTGATGGTGTTGCCGTTCCAATTGTATGGCAATTGGTTGGTACATACAGTTGCCCTGGTGGTATCTCTGAGTACATTGTTTACAGTTAAGATGAGGTTGATTATAGAATCGCAACCACTGTTGCTGGTGAGTGTGTCTCTATAGGTTCCGGCGGCGTTAATAGTATTGCCATTCCAATTGTATGGCAGTTGGTTGGTACATACAGTTACCCTGGTGGTATCTCTGAGAACACTATTTACAGTTAAGATGAGGTTGATTATAGAATCGCAACCGGCGCCACTGGTGAGGGTATCTCTATAAGTGCCAGCGGCGTTGATGGTGTTGCCGTTCCAATTGTATGGCAGTTGGTTGGCACACACAGTTGCCCTGGTGGTATCTCTGAGAACACTATTTACAGTTAAGATGAGGTTGATAATGGAATCACAACCACTGCTGCTGGTGAGAGTGTCTCTGTAGGTTCCGGCGGCGTTAATGGTATTGCCATTCCAGTTGTATGGCAATTGGTTGGCACATACAGTTACCCTGGTGGTATCTCTGAGAACACTATTTACAGTTAAGATGAGGTTGATTATAGAATCGCAACCGGCGCCACTGGTGAGGGTATCTCTATAAGTGCCAGCGGCGTTGATGGTGTTGCCGTTCCAATTGTATGGCAGTTGGTTGGCACACACAGTTGCCCTGGTGGTATCTCTGAGAACACTATTTACAGTTAAGATGAGGTTGATAATGGAATCACAACCACTGCTGCTGGTGAGAGTGTCTCTGTAGGTTCCGGCGGCGTTAATGGTATTGCCATTCCATGTGTATGGCAATTGGTTGGTACAAATGGTGGCGGTTTCCGATCCAGTTACAGCCGGATTAACGTTCAGGGTCAGGGTTACAATAGAATCACAACCAGAAGCACTTACTAATGTATCCTTATAAGTGCCCGCTGAGTTGTATGTATTACCGTTCCAGGTATAAGGTAATTGGCTAGCGCAGATAATTTCAGTTTGCGTTCCGGTTACTGCCTGGTTAACGTTCAGGGTCAGGGTTACGATGGAATCGCAGCCAGCACCATTTACTAAAGTATCCTTGTAAGTTCCAGAAGCATTGTAAATGTTGCCATTCCATGTGTA
>NZ_STFF01000015.1 GCF_004834005.1 Niastella caeni | reverse complement strand
AGGGGCCCCAAAGGGTAGGTAAAGGTCCAGAAGTCGGATAGTAGCTGCGCCCTTGCAATAACAGGGAAAAATAGCGGTGAGGTTTCTCCGATATCCTCGAAAAGCATTTATATAGCCAATGGGTGGAGCATACAACAGAGTAATAAGTTTCCTGAATTAACAGGGGTTTAGGTTTCCACGTGGGTGTAAAAGCAGGCTGCTTGAAAACAGCCTCCTTCGACGTACAGCATTGGTAAAGTTAAATGTGAACTTTCAGACGAAACTTCAAAAAGCATTTTTGAAGGGGACTTTGTATTGCTTAAGCATGAAAGAAAGTAATACAATACTTCTCAAACATAATTCCCCTTTCAAATCAAAAAGAACTATGCAGCTCTGTTGCCTACATCTCCCCCTGGGGGTGTGGTCAAATAACCTGCCTGGAAAGCTACCAACATTATTCCTCCAGTATCTCTGCATTTAAAAGGCCAGTTACTCCCCTGATCACCTGCATTGCTGCTGCTTTGGTCAGGTTATCACTGTTCTTCTGGATGTACCTGGCAATGGTAAACTCTGTAACCTCTAATGCATCCATTAACAACCTCCTGGTTTGTGGTGTGTTTATGGCCTGTAAGACCTCTTTCTTGATTTTCATTGTAAGTGCTGGTTTGTTTTTATTGTTTGCTGTATAAGGTTGAAGCGATCATAAAAAATAACCCTGCCAGTGTAGAAACACAGCAGGGTCTACACACAACATCGACAAGCTACCCACACAGTATTAAATACAGTTACCTATAGCAGGTTAAGCTGACAGATTGAACCACTAGTCAGTATATAAGTTCGGGTGAAAGTAAAGTTGAAAGTTCGGGGGTAGATACAGGACGAAGTAAAAGTGAAAGTTGTAATTCAGCTCCTGCTATAAGTTGGGTGTATTCTCCTGGTGAGCTGTTAGCCGATGGATTGATTTTGCTTCTTTCCTTTGCCTGGCCTGGGTTTCACTGGCTCAGTAGGTTTTTGAGCTGCAATTGAGCTGGTGGGCTGCTGTTGTGTTTCCTGAATATTGTTTAGAATGGTATCCAGCACCGTGGTAATGTTACTTTTCATCTGCTGGTATTCTTCCTGATCACAAAGGCCATATGTAAACCCTTTACTTTCATCCCCCTCGGGGAGTCTGTGTAAAAGACCTGCCTGTAGCAACGCTAAATTATGCCTCTTAACTGTACTCAAAGGTATACGAAGTTCCCTGCTTATAATCCTGTTGGTAAAACTGTCTTTTTGTTCCTGCTGCAGGTGCAGCTTAAGCGCTTCAAAGTAGTTCCTACAGGCCCCTGGTAGCTCGTCACTTTTCCTGAGCAGTATTTCGCCCATCAATCTGTTGGCTTCCCTGATGTCTTCCAGGATGGTTTCTATGTATACCTGCCCTGTTGCCTGATCTACCTTCTGTTCCCGTTGCAACTGGTGATAGAAGGTTATCACCTCAATAAAAGCCAGGTAATGTGCATTGGTTCTTCTGGGCTTAAATACACTGGGTGGCAGTTGCAAGAGTTCTGCATATGGGTTTCTCACCTGGATAGGCTGTAATACTCTTTGTACGTTCTGAAGAAGCTGTTTAACCCCTGCCTGATCCATGAGATCAATTTTACCTGCACTCTTCAATCTTTGATAATGCATGAT
Source organism: Niastella caeni (assembly GCF_004834005.1). Classification (GTDB taxonomy): domain Bacteria; phylum Bacteroidota; class Bacteroidia; order Chitinophagales; family Chitinophagaceae; genus Niastella; species Niastella caeni. The sequence continues at coordinate 152,255 of NZ_STFF01000015.1, read as the reverse complement.
CTTTTCATCCTGTTCCTTGCCTTCATCCAGGTGTAACAGGAAGCTCCTGTTGCTATTATCTTCATACACCGATTCTTTTGTAGTGCATCCTCCAACGCATATAGGGCCCTCTACCCGTAAATGAACAGTTTGTGCCTCTCCTGCCTGATTCTTATAAACCACCGTTTTGGTGATCACCTTTTTACTTTGTAGCTCCCTTAGGGGATATAGCACCTCCCCTGCTCCATCCAGGTCTTCTATTAAGATCAGTTTGTGCTTCAGTTCCTGCTTACCGAAGTAATAAAAAGAATTTTCTGACAGGCTGGTGATCTGTATTACATCTTCAGGTGGCATAAGTTCACCTACTCCTGACTGTAAATGTGTTTTACCTGTACCACTGCTACCCAGGCTGATCACATGCAATGGTTCTTCCCGTTTCCTGCTGGTAAATACCAGGTACATCAATAGCCTGTTGTTCACCTCACCTATTACCCCACTTTGCCCAATCAATTCATTAGTTCGTTGTAAAAGGTCAGGCTGGCGTAAAAACAGTTCAGCTTCCTTCCTTTCAGGTTCAGTTAGCTGCTTTACCGGTTCTTTTTCTTTTGCCAGGAGCTTTAGTTGTTCCAACCGGTATTCTTCCAACAAGTTTATCAGGGTGGCAAAAGCTGTTGCAATATACCCGGTGCCCAGTGCAAACCTTTCAGCACACCTGCGTACCAGTTTATCCAGGTTGTCATTGTTGTACAGGTCAAGATTATGGCGTACTGCTACCTGTTTGTATTCCACTTTCAGGGTTACACGCATTCTTTCCAGTCCTTCTATTTTAAGGCCACCCAGAAGCCCAAAATTCAATTGTTCGAATTGCCAGGTTATATATTCCCGGTTTTCTGTATTGAGTGTTGATGCCATGTAATAGCGTTTAATGGGGTGAATAAAAAAGAAGGTCAAACCAGACCTCCTTCAACGGATATAAATGAAAAAAGCCAAGCTGTTATGCCTGGCTTTAAAACTATTGATTTTACTCACTTTTTTCGAATCCAACTACTTTGATACATTACCCATTGTTCCAATCTATTGAATCCAACAAGCCAATGCCTGCATTTGCAATAAGCTCAAAATCTGAGTTCTCATCTATTATTTTATAAATGGGTTCAGAAAATTCATTATTAGTCTTAACAATTAATAGGTTGGCATTTTCCAAGAAAAATCCCCCTACAATATGTTCACATCCTAGAGCCACAATATAAATTTCTTTTTGAACCTGATGTTCTGCTTCAGACCATAACCATATTCTTAATGCTAATCTTTTATGAGTTATATGAAATAGCCATATCTGTGCAGATGCTCCATTGAAATCCTTCAATACCTTATTGCACTCATCAATATTAGTTATTGTCTTCATTTCTTTTTGAACATTTTACCATCCCAAGTTACTTCTCCTCCGTTTTGAATAAAAGTAGTTTTTTGAAGTAAGGCAGGATCGTTGTTAATATAATTAAATTCGTAATTAGTTACTCCTGGATTTTTGGTAAATGGATCGAAGCCTGTAACATCAAAACGAACTGCATCTGCATTCTTAACAGCATCTCTAAATGCCTCTTTAATAGCAAATTCATCGCCAATATACATTTTGCCATAATCAACCTTTGTCAAGCCAGCTTCTTGCCATGCAGCATTTTTCCAAGTTATAGCTCCTGTTCCGCGGTGTCCAGGTAAATCTTGTGCAATTCCAAGTCCAATTGTAACTCGTGAAGATGGCAATGGCTCCGTCAATTTACGAGACATTGAAGACTCCATAGGATCAAGGGTAGCTGCCTTTAGTTTGACTTTAGGCTTCAAACTAAAGCCAAAATTCATTTTAATGCCTTCAAGTGCCATAACAGTTCCCACAAAAGCAGGTAAAGCTTTAGCCGTCTTCTCACCATTTCCTTCAGTTATCCCCCCTATAAAATTAGTAGTGCCAAAAACTAAGTTATCCGAGAACGCTTGAGCTTGAAGCCTAGGATCTATCTGATCCAGCAAGTTAACATCATACTTTTTAAAGTCAGCAGGATTTGGAGTCTTCATACTCGGGGTATATCCATACCCCGCATGATTGGGATTATTATAAACATGTTCAACGGCTTTTTCAACACCTTTTAAAACAGTTTTCCCAAATGCTTTCCAAAACCCTTCTTTTTTAGAAGATGATTCTTCTAATCCATCCAGATCAATAGCCTCAATAGGAGTATTACTTGCAAACTGGTAAGGTGTTAATTCTGGATAGCCTTTCGTTAATGGGTCAACAGACAGAAACCTCCCCACCCTCGCATCATAAATCCTCATCCCATAATCCTGCTGATTACCCAATCCCTTCACCTCATCATCATTCATCTTGCCGTTAAACCCAAACTTATAAGGTACATTACTATTTGGAAGAGCTACCCTCGAAAGCATCCCAAACGGATAATAATCCTGCGCAGTCACTATATGTGGTTCGTAGTGATCTATCAAAGAACTACCGGCTGAAGGTACGCCAAATTTTCTATCCGATATGGTGGCAAGAACATTGCCTAAATGGTTGGTGAGCTCATATTGCTTGTAACCCCGGTCGTAAGACTTTTTCTCATAATAATACTGCATACTGCCCGGGCCACCGTCTACTCCGTCATCTACTGTCATCACGCCCAACCGGCTGCTGCCATACAGGAACCGGTCTTTCAGTTCCAGGTCCAAATCTTCCAGGTCGCTTTCGTCGCCATCGGCCGTATAGGTGGTCAGGATATTCCCTTGTGCATCCCGTACATACCAGGTGTAATGTTTGGTGCCGGCTGATGTAACTACCTGCCCAATGCGATTGCCGGCTACATCATAGCTGTATTTAATATTCGTTGCCGGTGCATCGGCTGTTGCCGCTTTGATGATCTCCTGGATCTTTCCATACACATTCCATTTGATGTGGGTGATGCTGGCGGCATTGTCGGTTATCAAATTACCTATGGAATCATACACATAGTTACTATCCGCCTGGTTCTCGATATCCCTGATGATGTCATCCTCTTTGCTCACAAACGCATTCGCCGGCACATTATCGGTCACCCGCCGTAACTGGTTCGTGTTGGCATAATAGTAATAATTAAGACTGTCCATTTGCGCCGTGGTACCGCTGATGCTATTGCGCAGGTATTTTTTGATATTCCCATTGGCATCATACGCAACACGCTCTTTCAGGTAGTCGCCCATTGTGGTCATGGACGACCAACTGTTGGTGACCCCATTGAACCCTTTATAGGCATCCTGCGCCGTCAGGCGATTGAGCTGATCGTACTTATAATTGTAGAAGATCAGCGGCCCGCCCGGTGAATTATAGTAATCAAACTTGCTTTGGTAAACACTGCTGCTGCTTATGTTGCCATTGTATAAGGGCCGGTACGCTGGCAGATAGGCGCTGTAACCGGGGAAAGGCGTTCCATTAATGGCTGCGTAATCATTACCAAAATAATTCAGGGTGAGCCCCAGCGCGTCTTTGGCAGTATAGCGGTTCAAACTGCTCGCCCGGCCATCGCCTCCCATATCAAACGAATCGGTGCCGCCGGTGCTGTTGATGCCTTTCAGCCAACCCTGCAAGGTATAGGCGTAATCGAGGCCCTGTACTTGTTGATCTCCCAACGTTACCCGCGCCAGCGGCCCATGCCGGTAGTATTCGTAGCGCGCATCTTTTTCCCACACCAGACTGTCGCGACTGGTTTCTACCAGCGTTAACCGGTTCTCTGCATCGTAACTGTAGCGGTGGAAAAACCCATCCCGCCAGCCTTGCTGGTATATTACCATATTCACCTTACCACTGATAAGGTCGTATTGATAACCTATTTTTTTCCAGCGGTTCCCGTTTGTGTTCATTACGTTGGCCGTAGTTCCAAAACAACTTTCGCAACCATAATCCTGCAACAGTTGATCTACATTACCCAAAATATCATAGGTGTAAAAGGTGCCCTGGCTATAGACATTATAGAGGCCTGTATCGGTGAGCGTGGTATAGCTCACCCGGTTGCGAAGGTTTTTTTGGCTTATGACCAACCGTTGGTCCGCTAAACCTTCAAAACCGGTATATGGCAGATCATACACCGTATTGGTGATCTGTCCGCGCCGGTTATGCAGCGCCAATAACCAGTTGTTCAACGATGGCTGGTTACGGCTGATCGCATTTGTCATAGCGCCATTAGCACCGGTATTGCTCACCTGCCCTACTTCCGTTATGCGGCCCAGGGAGTCATATTTTGTATAGCTGTATAAGGAGCCCTCTTCTGTAGCACTGGCCGTCCTTTGCCTGGCATTGCGGCTGATCGCCAACCGGCCCAACCGGTCGTACCAGAATTCCGACGTACCGCCGTCTGGCGACTTTTGCGTCACTACCTGGTTTAATGTGTTATACCGGTATTGGGTGGGTAGTTTATGTTGGGGTACCAGGTATTGCTTATTGCGGCGCGCTGTGGTCACTGAATCTGACCAGGCGCGGGCCCAGGCAAACTTGCTTACGTTCACCCCTTCCGGTGGTACGGTCTTTAACAGGTTACCTGCCTGGTCGTAATAATACAGCGTATAATGAAACTCACTGATCTGTTGATACACTGTAAAGTTTTCATTATAACGGGCGCTTAAACATTTGGCCAGGTACCGGTCATTAAAACTGCCAATAAGCGAATCCCGGTACGCCTCCTGTAATAATACACTGGTTGAAGTGGCAAACAGCGTGCTATCGGTGCACACGGTACGCGGCTTCCAGGCAACCGGCGCAAATACCGGTTCGGTTTTACCGCAGAGGGCCAACGGTGATCCTTCACAAAGACTTAAATGAACGCCACTCGAATTAAAATAGATAGAATCTATTGATGCATAGGTGAGGTTAGAGTTATTGCGATTATTGAAATAGTTGCTGAACCTGGTTTCACAGGGCGAGCATCGTCCCCGATTACCATACATGGCAAGGTTGTGCGCGTCATCAAAATTTTCGTTATATAGTAGGTTGCCGGCAACATCATAGATCTTCACATAATCTATCTGCGCCTTCACTGAATATGGCTGCAATGACCACCTACGCAATTTCGTCATTGGCGTATCCAGCGTACGCTGCGCCATCAGACTGTCATCTATATAATATTTGAATTCACGGCCACGGAACTGGAATTTAACCACCCGCCAGTCATTAAAATGCTGCCCCGGTACATTTTCATTGGCGCATGATTTTTTGGAATCATTGTTATGCGTACATACTGCCACGCCCATACCATCCACCTTCGAAATGGACATCTGCATACTCCCGGCAGTAGAGTCTGTATATAACCAAAGCCACCAGCTTGCGTTAAACCCATTCGTACTTACCAGGCTATCAGGTAATTTTAACCTTGCCTCCCAGGTATAACCAGCAGTATCCAGGCATAAAGTATCATGTAAGTAATCGATGCCAAAACTTTTTTTGGCCGTAGTATCTGCGTAATAAGAAGGCAAAGCCATTATCCCGTTTTTGATGACCTCTCCTAATGGAAAACCGTACGTATAGTGAGCACCGCCAAAATTCACTTTCCAATGCGTTGTATCACTGCCGCTGGCATCAAGATGTGGAATACCGCCATATTTTTTATACTCGTTCAACCAGGTGTTTAAAATATCGCTTCGCTTACTATTTCCACAAGCATTGAGTTCTTTGCCACAGGTGGTTTTATATAAATCTTCAATCTGGCTATAAGTATAGCTGGTACCTTTCCTGGTATTATAATAGTTCGCAAAAGAAGTATCGCATCCTGATTTTGGACAGGTGAAAACATCCGGGTAATTCGAGGGTGATTGCTTGCAATCTTCAAACTCTTCTTTGTATTGCAATACACCCGCCGCATCATATACTTTAATCCAGTCTGTTTCTCCGGCTGTTCCACTGAAGCCACAAGCCATTCTGAATATTTTATTAACCTTACCAGTATAGGGAACATTTAATACCAGGGAGTCATCAAGGTATACTTTAAATACGTTGTTATGCGCATTGATGGTTATGATGCGCCAGGTAGCAAAGTTTCGCATCATGGACACCATTCCTGTTGGGAACGTTGATACCCCATTATCAACCAGCCAATACCCGTTATACTGAATCGCCGATGCGGTATCATATGCGGGATTAAATTGAGAAAAAGTTGGACTAAATGTAACGTTGTCGCTATAAAAGACAAGGTTTACATAACCATAACGACCAACATTTGCTTGCAGTGGCATTTTTACCCTTGCCTTCAGGGTAAATTCATTATCTACACATAATGTATCGTATTTCCAATATCCCATAGAAACAGCACTACCAGTAGAATCCAATGGAAAATCAGTTATCCCTTCCGGTATATGCGCAATTCCACCACTGAATACTTTGGCAACATTGCTATCGGCCAACACATACGAATTATTAAAATTCCTGCTCACTCTGAAATGAGCGGAATTACAATTGCTGGTATCAGGGAAAAAATAATTGAACTTAAAATCATTCACTAACTGCGATAAGGAATCACAGGCTTCAGTTGGTTGTACCAGGCTGCATTGATTGCTAAATGCCAGGTATTCACTGGCTGTTTTACCATATCCCAAATGGTTATTCATGAACCGCTCGTACAACAGGTTCCAGCTTTGTTGAAGAGAATCTGTAACACCGGCATCTGAAATAGCAGGATAAACTCCCGGGAAATCTGTTTTAAAATCCTTGTTGAGCGAATCAACCCGCGCACAACTCACGCACACATCCTTCACACCGCATTGCAGTACCGGTGGCAAAAATACCGGGGCATTCAGGTAGTTACAATTGATTTGTCCGTTGCAGGCCATTCGCAATGTATCCAGTGCGCCCGGGGTCATTTGGGTGCCTGATGTTCTATAGAGATAATCAGCAAAGCTGGAATCAATAGCAGCCGACTGATACTGATTGTACAATAAACTGATTGTAGCACATTCGCAACTGTCTGGCTGCTGGTACACCGGTTTATTGGTATACACCGGTTGCTGGTCGTAAGGTAACGGCGCACTAATGAGGTACACGTTACAGGCCGCATTGTAAGGCTTGCCGGTACTGTCGCTATAGAACTTTAATACATCTTCAAAACTTTTAAACACATAGTTACTGGATGGCTTAACCGTACTGGCGCCAAAGAAATGTTCTTCATCACCGCCTTCACGGCATACATCAATCAGGCGTGGTATAATCCATGCACTATCCGTACTATTGTAATTACACGGTCCCAGGTCTGCCCACCATTGCTCCACATACGCCGCACAGTTATCATTGATATACTTTTGCAGGCTATCCCGGGCGGCTTGTTCATTGGTTGGCATATCATTTACAGACACCATCGCCGGATGATAGAAATTAAGGGTATGACCCGTACCAGCCAACAGGTACATATCCCAGTAATCGGGGTTGGTATGTTGCTGCTGGGCTTCGGTTAAAATATCATTTACCAGGTCGCGCTTCTTCTGGAGGTACATTTCCCTGAAAAATTTCCAGGCCATATCCTGGTCTCCGGCACAACCCTGCACATGAGTAAATGCACTATCCAACGATTTATATTGGTTTACGCAGGTGGCTTCGCTGGCAGGACAATTGGCCATTATCGTGGCCAATGACCACATGGAAATGGCATTATCATTTGCATCACGTACTTTATCAAGCAGGGCTGCCTCCATCTGTGTTTTGTAACTGCCTGCAACTTTGCCCTGGCTGATCAGATCTGTAAAGAACGGATCACGGTAGGTGGTATTATGGACAAAAATGCCCCCCGTTGGGTGGGTTGAGAAATCACCCGCATTTAAATACCCTTTGGCAACAGCTTCCTGGTAGGTATCTGTTTGTGCAAAATGCTGGTCCCAGATATTGCTGGCGGCTAATTCTTTAAACCGTACGAGCTTGAGGTACTCCGGGTGCTTCTGTAATAGGGTTTCTGCCCAGGAATTTTTAAAAGAAGCTGTAAACAATTCCGACGCCATATCTCTGGGGTCAGGCTCTTCATCATTACCGTTCTCATCTTTATAGTTACCTGTTACATTTTTATAATTCTCCTGTTCGCCAGTTGGTTTCCAGAAAACAGAATACATATCAATACTATCCGGATTGGCATACTGCCCATAAGGTGGTGTTACATCGGCCAGCATTTGCTGTTCGATACTTTGGTGTAACGCCACCACACTATCGCATAACTTCTGGCATTCTTCCAGCTCGGCTTTCCATGCCATTTGGGCTTGTATGCGATAATTGGCCGTATCACTATTTGCAATACCTGCCTGTTGCATATAGCTATTGCGGTAAACTTCCCAATCGCTCAGGCTGGCAGTACAGGTAGAACAGGCTGGCACACATTGAAGGGTAGTTGCCAATAAAGATTTCTGCTCCTGGATGGTTTGCTGTAGTGAACGGCAGGCATTACGTACCAGGAACAAACTATCCCGGTAATAATCCATCGCCTGTTTGTTTACCGTAAGCGTTTTGGTAACCAGGTAACTTCCTTCCTGTAAATACACCATAGTATCTATTGCCGGAAAAGCACTGAGGGCATTACATGCCGAATCGAGATGATAATTGGTCTTGTTTATGACCACCGGTTCGCCATTCGGCAGCGTGGTGTTATTACACTCATCAGTGATCGTGATCTGCAGATCATAAATACAGTCGTAACAAATATTAATATTGTTACAATCCCTTATACTGATGCTGTCGGGCAAAAGAGAATATATGAACTGGTGCGACCCGGCTTTTGTTACTACCAGTCCTTTGCTGCTTTCTATCACTGTACCTTTTATCACGTTGCTATTGCTGTCGAGCAACTTTTTAGTGATGTAGTACGAATTGTTGGAAGGCAATGCATCCACTGCTACGGGCGGCATACCGGCCAATGCAGTGGCAATAGTGCGGCCATGCATATCAACATAACTGATGCTCACCTGGCCATTGGCATCCCTTACCGTATTTTTAAAATAGTGACTGGCATTTCCTACTTCCGTACCAAACAAGGCGTCCAGCTCTTCCTGGTCGGCCATATTGTAGGTATATTTTGTTTCATGACCTTTCCCTATCTGAAAAGTTTCCCCTACCCCGCTCTGGATGCTTACCCGGCCGGTATTATCCGGCGTATACCGCGTTTCTGCAAACACATACCCTTTGGCATTGGGAATAAATTTATGATACCCGCTCGTTGCCAGTGGATTTGCCGGTGAGTAATATTGGGCGGCTCCATACAACGTATCCATTACCGGGGCGCCCTGTGCACAATAACAGCTATCCTGCCAGTCGTCATCATACGAATCCTTTTCATACTCAGCACTATTAAGGCGGTTAAAACCGGGCGTATATTTTATGATGCTGCTCAACGAAGGCGTTGGCATTACCTGGATCACCGGCCGGCCCTGGTGATCATAAAAAGTTTCCGCAATAATGGTTGTATCGGTCGTGTTATCCTTCGTAACCGTTTGACGGCTTTTTAAGGAACCATCAAAATACTGCACCACCGATTTTCTCTTTCCTTCCTCGGCAAAACTGGTAGACGCCTGCCAGTTTAAAGCGGAATCAAGTCCTTTAAAGCCATATGAGCCCAGTCCGTTTGTATAGTCAGAGCTCCAGACCGATTCTATGCGTTGCCCATGCTGCTTTACCTGCACGGCTCGTACCCGGTAAAATAAATGACCGGAAGCTTCATACAATAAGGGGATATAATAATTTTCCCTGCTCACGCTTACCCGCGTAGCATTGTTGGTAAAAAGCTTTTTAGGATCATATTTCGACGGATCGTTTACCTTTTTATAATTAATTAATGCAGAATCATCAATATAGGTCCATTCCAGGTCATATTCATCGGCAGCCCGTTCCGGCAACCAGTATACGTTCAACTCGCCTTTGGTATTTACGTGGGTGCTGCTCGAAAAGATCTGTTGAATGGCATTGTTGGTGCAGGAGAAATTGTATTCCCGGCTGATAAAGATCTCATTGGTGAGCACCAGGGCATCGCGATACTCGCTCAGATTACCCGACCCACTTATGCTTACAATTTCAATTTCTACCTTGTACCAGTCGTTTTCTATATAAACTTGCTTATTCGTATAAGTTGTATACTTTGTATAACCGATACTTAATGTAATCGGCTCCTCCGTTACACTCGTAACAGGCGTGCCATTGTTATCGTAGGTATAATGTATTTTAAATGTCACCGACACGTCAAATTCATCGGGCAACATATAGCGGTGCGACTCATCTATCGTGAACGTGATCAGGTTCTTGACAAAATAAGTAGTCTGCAATGGCTTCAGGGCCGGGTTAAAGTATACCGTATCCATTACCATGCTGGTTGAATCGGCAGCCAGTTGATTGCCCCTGAGCGGCGGCGCTGCATACTTTTCATCGATGGCTTTTACAGTATGAAAGCTACCGAGCAGAAAACAAAAACACAATAACCGGTAAATAGTGCGTTGCATGAGATACGGTTTATTGATTTAGAGAGTTTATGAGTTGATAACCGGCATAAGGCGCTGCCATAGTACAGTTGCCTTTGCTCCACGTAATATATGCACTGGTCGAAAACACACTGTCGGTAAACAGCCCCGTTTGATAGTTGCTGAATAAAATTGTCACATGAAAGGGCAACTTGCTGCCACTGGGCGCAGCACCCGAACCATTCAGATTGAAACTGTATTGAATGGCATGCATGCGATATGTTGTAGAATCATAAATGATGTCGTATTGCTGGTATGGACTTGCCGGTTTAAAATTGTACGACAGCTTTTTATATCCGCCTGTATCAGCCACAGCCATTCCACTCACCAGTGATTCGTGAAATGAAGGATCAGTAAGGTTGGCATGTAAAACATACTTAAAAAGCTCCACCGGTTTATACAACACCGCAAGATGCCGGTTATGTTGTAACAACAGGTTATATAAACTGTTTTGAATGAATTCGGTGCTATCGCTAGCCGTTACATGCACCTTATTGCCGCTCACTTTATATTGGTAAAGCACGGTATCAATGGTAGCATCATTAAAAGTGATGACATATTCAGCGTCAAAACTTACATGTGCTGTGTCTTTTAACACCTGCTGAACGTGCATCAATTCACGGAAACAATAAAAGGTATTGGTAACCGGCTGCCCGGTTGCTTTAACCAGGCCAACCATCATCATCAGGGCTGTCAGCTTTACGGGTAAGCTGTTTATAGATCGCATATTGCGTATTTTTTATGTTTAAATTGAACCGTTACTCTTTGCGCAGCGCGCTCCGGGTTTCTTTAATGGTTTTAATGCCACGTTCTGTTTCTTTCTTCAACCTGATGAGTGTGCCTTCATCGTCATACTCATAAAAAGTGGCGTAATTATTCTCATCCAGCTCGGCCATTAATCGCAGGTTCACCGGGTTGTACACGAACGATTTCATATTTCCATTGAATGGCACTATACGCACATCATCAAAATAAACCGGCGCCGATGAAGTGGCATTCATCCAGAACGTTACATTGGTGGCCGTTGCCGGAACGGTCAGCGTATCTTCAATCCGTTGCCAGCCGTCTATAATTTTTCCGGATGGGCTACAATAAAAAGCAGTATTTGCTTCATCATTAAAGTAAAGCTGCAATGCGCCGTTGTTATTATTACCATTTATGCAACCTGTTTCCTGCTTTACCCAGGCGCTAACCACTACTTTTTGTCCCTGTATGGGCGAGAACTTCCTGTGGGTTACATGGGTAGCGGTAGGTGGCTTGAATTGTACGCACCAGGTGGTGTCGTTAAAGATGGTATTGCTTTTAACGGTTGCTACATTGGAACCATCAGGATACAATTGGGTGCGCGGTACTACTTCTCTGGCTTGCGGATGTACACCCTGACTTTCCCATTCCAATTTGGCCTGGTAATCGTTATTATAAATATCCCAGAGTATTGATACCGGATACAACTCACCTGCCTGTAGCGTAATGGTATCGGTTTGAAAGGCCGTTGCATACGGATGTGCATTATTTTCCATCGGTCTGCCGGAAGTGATCTGTTTGGTTACACCATTGCTGGTAATATATATTGACATAATATTTTTTACAGTAACCCAGAATTTATAAACACCTGTAACCTTGGGCTGTATATAGCCCCTGAATGAATAATAAAGACTTGTTGTGCGGCATGTTCCCAATACTGGGTTGATACCCGTTTTATAATTTACATCCGTGGTATAACCGGTACTCAACGGTGGCTTATTATTAGCATAAACATAGCAACCATTGCTAATGGTATAATAATAATTGCTTAACCCTGTTCCACTCCCCGACACCGCCGTATCGATGAATGGGATTGAATCTTCCTTCATTGACAATTCAGGCTTCCAATCAATTTCAGCCGGTGAGCCTATCGGAATTTCTTTTGATATTGCATGATTACCATTTAATCGCAAACTGTATAAACCGGTATGGCTTACCGTATCTACCAGGGTGGCATCAGTGCCCAGGTCAACATGCCGGTTAAGCAGGCATTTTTTACAGCTGTCTGTCTGGTAGCCATAATCTTCAAATCCATCAAAAGCGATCTCGCGGTTTTTGGCGTTTTGCGCTACGGCTATTGGCAGGGTTTGGTTATACCCATATTGGCCTGCATTGTAACGGTTCAATGGGTCATGGTTCTCTATTTCATAGCCCTTGTTGTTGAACCGGGTCAGCTCGCTGTTCCAAACCCAGCGGGAAGTATCTGTAGAGCCTGCCAGCCTGGAACTGCTGAAAGCCCAGTAGGGTTCAAAATCCTTTATTTCGCCATAAGTTCTGATATTGGTAGTATCGGTAATAGCTGTTTGCTTCCTGTCGCCGTAATACGTATAGGCGCGGTCCATTCGCCAGTTGCCCAGGATGCCGAACCGGTAAAAGTTAACTGCCGTATCGTTGATGTTGGGTTTACATACGAATGAATCAACCAACTGGTCAAAACAATAATACCCGCCTGATGGGGTAACCGAAGTAGCCACCCGGCCTAATGGATCAGAAGCATAAAAAACTGGCGGTGATCCGTTTGCACAGGGATCATAATAGGTGATCTCTATGTAAGGCCTGCAGTCTGACATTTCTGATGGACATTCATCGGGTGTTTTACCGGCGTTGTAGGTTAACTTATTTTCACTGTTTGTAGCTCCGGTTTTATCAAGTAATCTTATCCGTAAACCAGGTGACACAACGAAATTGGAACTGTAATAATGGTCCAGCATATCCTGTGCCATGTCCGTAATATTCAGCACTTCATTTCTGTACGTATCTTGTCCATGTGGAGTTGCAGGTATCAATATGCGATGCATCGTATCGATGGTAGAGTTATCATCGGCAAAATAAGGTGTTACTTCAGGCCCCCCATAATACTCACCACCAGGAATAGCTTCCCTGGGCCACTTCGCTTTGAGCCGCTCCAAATAACAGGCATTACTGTTTCGGTAGTTTTGATGGGGGCTTCCCTGGCGTCCAAATAAATGCAACGTGGCAGTTTCAATCAATGCACCCTGGGGAATCCCGCTTAAATTAAATCGCAACCAACTCTTCAAATATTCATCCCAATTTCCTGTTCCAGCATCATATGAATATGAGGTGAAAATATTCACACTTGGCAGCGCCCCTAATTTACGGTTACCACCATTCGGCTTGTAATCATGTATTGCGTAATTATCGGTTGCAAACGCCGTGTCTCGCTTTAAAGTCATTCTTCTAAAAGAAATAACCTGAGTATCCTTAGCATAAGTAGTACTATCAACCTGCCACAGATCTTTAAACTTTGCAGCATTGGCCGCAATAACATGCGTTGCCGTATCAAATACAAACCGGGAAGTATCGTTCACTTTGCGTATGGGCGATTGCAGGGAGGTTATACTTCCTACAGAAACACCCGCCATATTACGTTTACCCGAACGGATAATACGCAAACTTTGTGCATCACATGAATACGGGATCCCATCCCTGTCAATAAAATAAATACCCTTTTGCCCCTCTTTTCCCTTTGATGCATCTACCGCCCAGATCTTTTTATAAACAGATGAATCTTTGAACTGGTAATAGTCATCACTGCAATGATCATCGGTTGCCAATATCCGCTGATCTTTTCCCAACACCAGCAATTCATCTCCACTCTCAAAGTACCGTTCTACTGGAATGCGTTGGTTGGAAAGATTGTACATGATCCCCTTTCGAAAATTCACGCTGTCTAAAATGGTACCTATATTCTGATAAGCTGGCCCCATTCCCGTATACACCCAGTGCGCCGGGTAATTGAAATTGTAAACCGGGTCATCAAATTCATTGTTGGTTTGCGATAACAATACATCCCCGGTCTCCCCATCGTATACCAGGTTACGGGTGCTCACCTTGCTGCCTTTTTCAATATGAATTACACTATCCAGGATGCCATACCGGTTCACTATTTTCAACACGGAAACAGCCCGGTACCGGTTGGTTTCGCCATTGAACAATGGAATTACAGTAAATAAGGGCATAGGCGGCATGGGGGGCGGCATACTAACCAAATCAAAATTGGCTTCCACATTACCGCTGGTGGTTGTTGAAGTTTGCTCGCGCACATCGATCATTACTTCCACTTCCTTACCTATTTCACCGGCTGTATCTACAACGCCATTAGCATTGTTTGCAACTGCCACTTTATTCGACAATCTGGGTTGCCCTGCATTATCGTTTACCAACCGGTAATAATTATAGGTATAACTGATGGGGTTTTTCAGATCGTTCTGGGAGTACGTAACCTGCGACTTTGGTTTGCCGTTCATATCGTTCAGCTCTATTTTGAATCCCTGGCTCAGCGTTACATAGTTGCGTGCGTCAAAAGTGAACATGCTTGTAATGGGACTCTTGTATGATTTCTTGCTGTCGGCATCTATAGGGGTGTACTCAATAAGCGTTGGAAAGTCTTTTGAGGTATAGAACTCGGTTTCATCAAATCCATTGGCTGACTTTTTATCCTTATGAATGGTTTGCACCCTGATCTTACTGTATCCTACCGAAGCGCCCGGGAAGAATGTTTCAGCAAATGGCTCTTCGGTGTACAGGTAATTGGTAGGCGCCAGCGCGCCCACCTTTTCTGAATACACTTTGGCCGGCACATGGAACGGGTTCTCATCGCCGCCGATCATTGGTTCATAGGAAGCCACTCCACTACTGATGGCTGTTTTTTCGCCATTAACCAAAATGGTATCGGTATAGGTATATGTTTGTCCATACCTTGCATACTGTTGACCAGACATTGCATTCCAGTTATCGAACAACTCGGTTTTTTTCACCCGCAAACCGCCACCAAATTTTTTATAGATGGGGTTATCTAACCTGACAAACGATTTATCCACCTCCACACTGCGACAACGGTTATTATTCCGCGCCTTATTTTCAAAGGCAGATTCTTTCAACAAATTCAACACCGGACTGATCACCGATGAAAGCAAACCCACCACTGTACGGATATCAATTTTATCGCCCGGCTCAGACCAGGGATAGGCTTTGGAAGGCAGGTTCAACCGCAGGAATTGAATAGCGGCAGTTGCAAAGGGACTTTCATTCCCTTTGATCGATTTCACTTTTATCCAGATGGTTTTATTGTTTATATGCGAGGCAACGCCATAATTTTCAATTTCCGCATAACAAGGAACCAGTTCAAAGCCATTTCCCCATTTGTCAGCAGGCATATTCACTGCCAGCTTAAAGAACAATTGGGTTACGCCATCCAGGTATTTACGCGCAATATCGGCCGGATTGTTAACTGATTCTGTAACGTTTATAAAGACATAATGATAATCGTTATTGACATTACCCAGCGGATACAGCTTCGATTGCGGGTTGCTGTTTTGCGAACTGCCAAAACCGGCGATCGTAAAGAACTGCATGGCCCGTTTGTTCTGCACATACGCGTAATCATCCGACTCATACGTGACCTTTAGTTTACCACCAGAAGGTAATTTGATCTCTGACAAGGTCCAGGGGGCAGCATTGTTTGCTGCGCTGTCGGCATTCCAGCTCTTTACTCCTGTTTGCAGCGTATAGGAATAATCAGCATTGGTTAAAGCCTGCCCATTCCCGGGATTGTTATCCGGTTTCTTATAATTACCCCAACGGTCAACTGATCTTTGGGAGAAATCGGGGTTAAGGCCATAGGTAAATACGTAAGGATTGCGTTGGCCTTTTGTGTTTTTATTATAGGTAAACCAAACCCTCTTTAAGGTAAGCTTTCCGCTATCGACGTCCGATCCCGGATTTTTTTTACATAACTCATACGTATAATCAAAGTGAACTGTCTTAATCGGACGGGCGGCTATTCCATTCTTTAAATAATCGGCCTTTGTATACAGGTTGATCTCTTTTAACTTGTATAATTTCTGGCCGGTATTCTTTCCTCCATCTTCACCACTTACTCCATACCCATCTTTACGATTGGCATCCAGCACAAAGGTGGCGATCATGGTCTTTGACTCGATCGAATTCAAATACCAAACCTCCCGCTCACCGTAGGTAAAACTGCCCTTATCATCGCGGCTATCGGTTTTTAAGCCTTCATTATAAGAGGCCGTGTCACTGTAGTAAGGCGCCCGCCATCTATAGGGCACGTTTAACCCATGTACCTGACTATAATTGAATTTTACCGCATCTCCGTTGTCATCTTCCGTGATACCATCACCAGTAAGGTCGACATAATCGTTCGACAAAATACCTGATAGCAGGAAAGAATGGGAATAGGCCCCCATCTGCTCCTTGTTATAATAGCCATCTTTCCCTTGCTTATTGCCAATTGATTTATCCGTTCCGCTATACTTAACCAGGCCCGATGCTTTATCCCCCTCCTGTTCGATGGCCATGGTGACCTCAACCTGTGATTTATTATATACCGGCACTCCATATACGTACCTGCGGCCATCAGGGTTCAGTACAGTGATCTCTGAAAGGTGATGGTCCCGCCGCTCGCCTTCATTACGCTTAATAGTTTGGTACCCGTTGCAATTACTTGCCGGAAATGTATTGATGGAATACGATTTGATCTGTTTGTCGAGCCCCACTTCGTTAGCCTCAAGCGCGGTGAGATAAGATATTACCTGCCCCCGTTTATCTCTTTGCCTGCGCACCGTATTAAGATCGAAAGTAAGTTTACTTATTGCGCGGGCGTTTTTAAATAGCGACATATTACGTGTAGCCGTAACAAGCGAGTTATTGCTAATTCTGGATGCCAGATCAACGCGCATCAGGGTGTCGCCACCCAACGCCTGCTGGTATAATTTATCAACAGCCGTTTTTTCACCCGGGTTTTTAAAATATACATTCTCAAATGTGGTGTCGGCAGACCTGAATTTAATAACATCTACCAGCCGGTTATCGCCGGTCCAGGCATTGTTTTCAGTGATGGCATTAACCACGTTGACCTCTGCCCCTGCTTTCAAGATGCTTCCAAAACCAATGTCTGTTCCAATATTGGTATTAACACTTTTGGTCGCCATTTTGTGGTCATACACGTAACCGATATCACTACGATAAGGCCGGAACATACCACCGGTGCCTTCCCCGCTTATTGACCAGGTATCATAAGTATAAATAGGCACAGCAATGTTCGGGGAGCTTTCGCTCCAGGCTACATCTTTTTCGCGGTTGTAATCCAGCAGCACCTGCTGGTTGTTGTTCGCCTTTTCGTAATACAGGTAACCATACGCAGGCAGGGCAAGTGTATGATCTGCAACCTCCTGAACAGACATATATGCCTGGAAATTTTTACTGGGAAAAAAGCCCCAGATTTCTTTCCCAACTTTTGCCCGGAAAGAAGCGCCCCAGGAAGTATAAGGAACTGTAATAGTTGGGGTATAGGATGGCTGGGAAAAGGATATTCTGGAGCTAAACTTTACTCCACCGCCAAATTTTTGGTTTTTAGCAGCATTCGCTTCCCGTTTAACCTGCCCCGTGATCTGCAAATTTTGAATACCGGTGCGACTATTATAATTGGTACCGATGGTTATGCCGCCCTGTAATTGCGTTTCTTTGGAACTCAATGCAAAACCCATGGAAGGGCTAATATCTGTTCCATTTTGTGAATTCATGCTAATCGATAGTCCGCCAGACAAACTTCCGTGCGACCCGGCGCCTATGCCGATGCTCATGTGCATCGCTCTTTCAATACCCCACCCCTTATACGTATTATGAAAAATGCTGTTTTCAGTAGAAAGCCCAAAATTCATTGGCGCTCCTACAAGTTCCCCTCCTCTGCCAAATGCGCCGCCAATGGTCCTGTTAGGCTTTATACTAACAGTTTTGGTTATCTTATCATCCCCGCCCTGAAAATCATCCGGCAATCCCCGCATATTACGCGAGATCACGCCCGGATTGATATTCCAGCCAAGCCCTACCCAACTGGCTTCCTGGTCCATGGTAATGCCACTTTGATAATGCAAGTTCACCGGGTAACCGCCTACATCGAGCAAAGGAATGTTATAAGAGAAATCGCCCGTAAAAGGATCTACCAGGTTATTGGAGTTTACCGATTGGAAACTTTGCGTTTCCGGCTGTGTGGGGCCGGTAGTAACAACGCCGTCCGCTTTTACCGGCTTCTTATTCTTACTCCCTGTTATTTTTTCCGGCGCCTTATTGGCTCCTTTATTAATGAAAGGTTCCCTGCCGGCAACCGCTGCCTTCCAGGTATCTGCACCATATAGTTTTATCCCGGCTGGTAAAGGCCGTGCATTGGCCCTGGCAACAACCGGTACGCACACCAGTTCCAGGTAAAATAAGGCTACTAAAAACCAGGCAATAGCTTTCGGGTTACGCGCTAAAGATTGAAGCATTACTATTAATTTTCTACAGTGTAGGTTACAGTATGGTTATTGTTCGTCGGGTTTTCTGTATTCAAATTTCAGGTACCAATGTTCTCCCCGGTCATTGGTAAGCTCAAGCTGGTACAGGTGTTTATCTTTTAATCCATTTTCACCCACATCAAGGCTCAGGTAATTGGCGCCTTGCTTTACCGCCAGGTACGATGAATCTAACTGCACGGACAGATGAGCGCTGTTACTGATGTCGGTGATCTTTATTGGTACGGTGTTGCTGTTTACATCATGCTGGTATAAAAAGCGCAACACATTTCCGGTAATGGTATAAGAGGCATCCTGTTCCCTTCGTAACTGGGCATAAAATCCCTTGTTGGGCGCCCGGAATGTATCGGTAGAAAATTTCTGTATGTTGAAACTCCATACTTCGCTATTGGCTATAGGCGACAAATTATTCTTTGCCGTTACCCGCCACGCATAAATTTTACCGGTATCGAGTTCAGGCATCGATAAAGGATATTGCAAACTGGTAAATGAAATATTCGATTGCAGCAACACGGGTACATTTTGCTGAATGGCATCTGCCGCGCTTTGCGTTGCCTGCACTTCTACCAGCAGCCAATCGTACAACAAATTGCTGAACGAATTATAGGGTGTTGGCGGCAGCCATGTAAATAATGGCCGACGCAAGAGCACCCGATCACTGTCTGCCGGCTGTATCAATTGCGGCGGACTGATTGGCTCTACTTCTGCCGTCACACATTCTTCTACTGCCGGGGCTGAGTGAACGTCGATCCATTGGGTCAATGTATAACAGATATTGAACACCCCCACCGGTAAAAAACCATTGGGACTGGCATCGATGGTATAACCCGCGCCGGCCGTATAGGTAATGGGCGCCACCGAATTAACGTTGATCGCTTTGGCGCCTGCAGGTAATAAAAAAGTATTGGTTGTGCTGGTCAACACCGTTTGACCCGTGCCTGCATCTGTCATTACCATTTGCAACTGGGCTGTCATGGAGGCGCCCGTGGTATTGATCAGCGACATGTTCCATAACTGGGGTTTAATGGTAAGGCCTAAGGGCGGCAACTGCAAGGTGATTACCACCTGCGCCTGCGCGCACCACCCCATCATCAGGCCAATAACCAGCAATAGTTTTTGCTTCATGTTATTTGAAATTAAATGTCTTTATAAATTGAACGGTCCCCATTTCATTACGTACGAGTCCGTGTTTATTACCCGGCAAATAGCCATGCTCGTAAGAAATAAATAACAGGTCCTGTTTCATGACCCGGATGCTGGCCGATACATAGCCACCGGCTTTGATGGTTTCATGATTCAGGTTATTGATCTTGATACCAATACCTACCGTACCAAACTTTGGGATATTGGGTTGAATGCTGCCATCCAATATCTGTAGTGTGTAATTGCCGTTTTTCGTATAAGAAATACCGGCATTGGCGGTAAAGGAATTAAAATAGAAGGTTTGTGCCAGGTAACTGTTGGTGGCATTATAGTACAGGAACCCGGTATCGCTGCTGTTGTTATAAAACTTATTCAGCATGATGGTGGTGGCCATCTTCAACTGACGTACGGGGTATAAATGATATAACGTAGCATTCAACGCTTGAAAGCGGTTCTCCATCACCTGCTCGCCTACCTTCGTATATTGTGAAAGCGGCTGATACCCTACAGTCACCACCGGCCATTTACGCATACGCAACGTGGCGGTGAGGCTTTTAAAGATGGTATTGCTTTTATAATCCTGTACAATGAATGGATTGGAGAATTCATTCCTGCGTAAAGAAGCGGCTATCCGTAGTCTTCTTTTGAACAGGTTTTGATCGGCTTTTACATACCAGCTTTCCATGGCGGCGTTGGTAGTGTAGCTGCTGAACGATTGGTAATTGGCGCCTGTCTTTTTATACAATGCTTCGATCCTTGATTGGGTAGCAGGTATGGTTGAATAAAGTTTGAAGGCAACCGCCTGGTTATTCCTGTCGGATAAGGCAAATTTGTTGCCTTCTGCCGGCGGATTATTGCGAAAATCGGGCGTTACCGATTTTGCTACCTCTGCCGTCAGGTACGAAGTGCGGTTGATCGCCCACCGGCTTTCTGCACTAAAGCCGGTTACCGGAATGGCCGGATTGACAGCAGCGCTGGAAGCAAACAATTGTTTTTTTCCTTTGAAGGCAGAGAGGATAAAATAATTCTTTTCCAGTTTGCCTATCCCCGCCCGCACCATGGCCAGGTACTGCGGCTTTCTGTTGCCATTGCCCACCACAAAATCCCGGAAACGATAATTCACAGCACCTGCCATCAGCGCCAGGTAATACCAACTGTTGTACTCAAAATTGATCCCGTTCACACTGACGTTTTTGGCGGTTAGTTCGCTGTAGTTAACCGGGCTTCTGCCCACACTGAAATTGCGCACCCCTAACAACCACCGGTACTTCGCGGGTATGTTCAGGTCCTCCATCCCATACTCCTGCAATTTGTTTTTCCATGCCCGGGCCGACTGCAGTTCATTCCAGTTGCCATTGATCAGTTGCCGGTACTGGTTGATCTTTCTCAGGTTGGCCTGGTATTTTGCCTTTAAGGAATCTACCTGTGTATGTAACTGGTCATATTTGCCTTTGGTATCCTTGTACAGTTGAAGAAAATGAGCAACCGCTTTTTTTATAGAATCTTCTCTATGCAGGTTCACACTATCTGGCAAACTCCCATCCCAGGTTAATTTGGGCACTTTCAACATTTCATTGGCCTCGATGAGTTTCTGCGGGTTAAAGGCGGCCTTTAATGTATTGCCCAGGGCAGCAAGATCTGCCTGCTTTAATGCATATAATTTCTCCAGCAGTGAATCTTTAATGGTAGGCGCCAGCGCTAATAGGCGTTCGCGCATGGCTGTTCTTAACTTGTTTTGAAACGCAGCGCCATTAAAGGTTGCCTGCACATCGTAGATATTTCTGAAGAACTGCGAATTGCTTTGTCGCAGCCAGTAATTAACCTGTATGGGAAAAATGCCGCCCAGGGTTACATCCCAGCGACCGGTTATATTATGTTGCAGGATATTCCTTTCAGCATAAGGCGTATCGATAAGCGATCGGTAATTGCCATTGTAACACACCATGCCGCCATTTACCCTAAAGACAGGACGGGTGATAAACAGCTTTTTGAAAGGATTTTTGAAGTCTACGGTAATAGTATCTTTCGCTATTTTCTTTATATCATCGATCGGGCGCAGGGTTTGCTTAACGGTATGATTGACCGGGGACTGGGCATGTACGGCAACAGCGCATACCTGTAATATAAAGATCAGGCTGCTACAAACAAAAAGATACATACAACATGGGTAACGTTGTACCATGCCGGGTTCTAGGGGGTTTAGGGTCAAAAAATATTCAGGACGTTTTTACAAACGTCTTATTAGTGTATATGATCGCAGTAATACTAATTCAGTACAGGAAACAGGCGTATTGGATGAAAAAGAGGCGCAACAGGAATGTGCATCATCATATTATTATTGTGCCTAATACATTTAACCAGGAGATAAAAGTATAAAAAAAACATATACAAAAATAAAACGCATAATATTTAATGTTCACGTGACTAACTTAAACCGGCAGCTTTTGTAATACTTTCTGCTTTTTGATTTATCACAGTTTTACCGGGTCACACTTTCCATTTTCTACATTAAATGGTACGTTGGAGTTACGAAAAAGCCAGGCGGTGTGCCTGGCTTACTGGTCATGTATGTATTTCGGAAAAAGATCAACCAAATTGTAAAGAAGCGCGTTTTTGTATATAGATCACCTTCTTGTCCATCTTTTTTGTATACTTATCTTCCCGCCCCCACTCCATAAATATTTTATTGGTGGTATGTACCGGAACCAATATTCTACTGGCGGCTTTATTCGAAAACAGGTAATCTATACAATTATTCAATCCCTGAAGAATGGCATCATGTCCTGCATTTGGCGCTATTTGCAGTCGAAGGGTATAATCGCCGGGCTGAACCGCATGGCCCAAACCCAGGTCATCAAATACTGCTTCGCAAATAGCTGCCTCAAAAAGAGGCTGATCTTTATCCCACACCATGACGGCGTGTATAAAGCTCGATGCGGCAATGCTTTCATAAAATGGCATCAGGCCCGCTTCATCAACCCCCGTCCATTGCCGGATGTACCGGATATCATCGGGTATCACAAAAGGTTTGATGGAGATCTCCACCTCCATATGGCTTTCCAGTTGCACGTAACTGATCATCATTTGACATTTTAATCAACCGTCACAGCAATAGATAAACCAATAGCTGTAACAGCAATCAATAAATTGGTTTCAACAAATGAGTTATCAGGGAACAGGATGCACTATACTACCGGGGAATCGCTATTATGAAAGGTGGTTAACAGTGAAAATAGCTCGAAGACGAATAAAGGTACATCTTTAGTCCATAGAAAACAAGGTAAATACTTTAGCATTTGATTGCCATCACATTAATACTCAACAGGAATCCTGTAATAGTATATCCATACAGGGCAGATTTTTAGCATATAAACCGTTGATCAAACACAAAAATTTATTTCCATTTTCATAACGGCATGTTTACCAGTTTTGGTAAATTTCCCTAATTCACCATTTAAACCTTTTCCAATGTATCAGGTTCACTTATCCTTAAAGGATCTGCAAAAGATCCATAATGCTGCCCAAATTATCAATGAAAAGATAGAGCAACATTATACCATCCCCGAGTTAGCCGAACTGGTTGATTTACCAGAAAAAAAATTAAAAGCCGGCTTTAAGCATTTATTCAATACAGGTGCGTTCAGATACCGGTGCCAACTCCTCTGGCATAAGGTAAAAAACCTGCTGTTAGCGGATAAACCGCTAAAAACGATTGCCCAGGAAACGGGATTCAGAGATAAAAGCGCTTTAATAAAAGCCTTTAAAAATGAATTTGGGAGCACACCTATTCAATGGAAAAAAGACCAGGAGAATAAAGTAACAGCATAAGAAAAATTAAGCCCGCCCATTTTAATGCAAAAAAGGCGACAGTCTACCGCTGCCGCCACTTTGCATTTATTTTAATTATTCGGTTCTTTTTGTGCAGGAAGATGATTATGTTTAAAAATTCAGTGCATTCACATTATTAAGTTTCAAAAAATATTGCATAGGTAATCACGGTAACGTAACTTTCGGATCGCAAATATTCCTTACCGTGAAAATCAAAACCTACGCTTCGTATTTCTTCGTTCCATATTCCCTTAGACCATTTTTTTTCACTGCGATCCTGCTACTGTTATTTCAATGTATGGCCTCCACTGCATGGAGCCATTCGATCGCGATCGATCAACCGAAGCTGCATAGTCCGGTAAAGAACGACCCGGCCTATTCATTGTTGTCACCGGAGTTTAAATGGACATACGGAACCGGTTCTACCCCCGCCAACGTGGTGTATGACATTTACCTTGGTACTAATGCCGCTCAGTTACGGCTGATAGCAGAAAATTGTATCGATGGTAGTTTTAACGACTCCTGTCTTATTTATACCAGCCAGGATACCTTCAACCTGTTTTATATAAATTCACTGAACAGGAACACTACGTATTACTGGAAAGTGGTTGCCAGAAACAATACCGGCGCCAGCACTGCCAGTGAAGTATGGGCATTTACAACGGGCAGTCCGAACCTGTATTCACCCGATCCACCAAATTATATTTCACCTGTAAATAACGCTATAAACGCGGCTATTTCCCCTTTGTTTGAATGGCAGGCAAGTACCGATGCAGACGGCGATAAACCAGTATATGATCTTTACTTATCAACAAGCCCGTCGCCAGCAACCCTGGTTGCGGCCAACCTTTTAAATCCCTCCTTCAAACTCAATACTCAACTACAAGATAATACCACCTATTATTGGAAAGTTATTGCACGCGATCGCGATGCAGGCGGCCGGGAAACCAGCAGCGCCATCTGGAAATTCACCACGCAAAATACAACGCAGGATACTGGTGCAACCAATTTGCGCGTGTATTACCGCTATAGCGACCCTGTCTTTTTATATAAATTTGAAGCCGCCGCATTAAACCCGGCTTTTACAATAGCCACCCCGGCATACACTACCCGCGGCAGAACAACTATTAAAGATGCGATAGCGATCGTACTGGATTATACCGACCCGAATACGGTCGTTAGTTTTGATCTGCCCACTGGTTTTACCAGTACATCCAACATCATATACAACAATGAACTGCCTTCCGGCGCCACGAAATATTTTCAGATAGAAGGTAATTTTGCCACTCATAATACGATAACTGTCCATTTGCAAAACGGCCCAATAACGCGTTCCTATACCATCGATGCGCAGATCAACCAAAAGCCAACTATCCCTGTGCTGCTGGAACCGGCCAATGGAGCAGCCAACGTAATTACACAACCGGAATTCAAATGGAGCGGCGGAGACGACTCAGACGGCAATACCCTGTTATATAGATTATACACTGGTACGTCTGCAAATAATTTAATCAGCGCCGGATTGGTGGCGAATAAAAAATCTATAATACCTGCGATCCCGTTGGCAGGCGCACAAAAGTATTACTGGAAGATCTCGGTAATGGATGCAGACAACGAAACTGTAGAAAGTGCGGTACACTCATTTGTAACGCAAATCATGCCACTTACAGCGCCTTCACTGCAATACCCGCGGGAAATTTCAACGTATGTAGAAACCAATGTAACACTGGCCTGGAAGTACCAGGACGATCCGGCGATCAGTTATGATATTTACTTCGATAAGAACAGTACGCCGCAACGGATTGCCCAGGGCGTAACCGGCACTACTTACACGGTACAAAACCTGGCGCCGAACACTACTTATTACTGGAAAGTGCTTGCTGTCGATCAACAAGGCGCAACAACCAGTAGCAAGACCGGGCAATTTATTACCAGGCCCGCTAATGGCAATGAAACAGGTACGTTTACGGATCTCCGCGATGGTCAAATATACCAATGGGTAGCGATCAACGGACGCAAATGGATGACCCATAACCTCGCCTATAGGCCGCAGCCCAAAGATGGATATTATGATTACGAAGTATTCAGCAATGGGAAAAGTTATGTAGCGCTGAACAATAACAGCCAGAACATTTCAAAATACGGCTATTTGTACAATTGGGAAGGCGCATTAAATTTCGATAGCGAAACAGATACGGCCGCCAATAAACAAGGCGTGTGCCCCTGTGGCTGGCATGTGCCTACGAATGCCGACTGGCAATCATTGGCTCCATTAAATACAAATACACCTGTTTCCCTTCATTACAGCAACTGGACAATTCCCGGCAAAGAAAACGACTGGCTCAACACAAGCGGGCTCAGCCTGCTGCCTTCGGGATATTATAGTACACTGGTGTTACCAGCAGGTTTTCAAACCAATGCATTCCAGTTCTGGCTGGCCCAAACCAACCGCACCACCACCAGCCAGGCAGGTTATACCTGGAATACCGCCCAAAATAAATTCATTGGCAATATTAACAATACCGCCGGCTATGCATCTGTGCGTTGTGTAAAAAATGCCACGAACAATCATGCACCAGGCAAACCGGCGCTGCAAAGCCCGTTGAATAACAGTACGCATACGAATTACAGCATGCTGCTGCAATGGGTTGCTGCAACCGACACCGATGGGGATGCCATCACGTACGACCTGTATGCAGATACATTACCTGATCCTGCTCAATTAATAAAATATGGATCAACAGGTACTACCTATCAATTAACCGAACTGCAACAAAACAAAAAGTATTACTGGAAAGTAAGGGCCCGCGACCCTCATGGAGAAGTAACGGAAAGCGATGTATGGATATTCACTACGCAACCCAACAACAATACGCCACCTGCTGCCCTGCAATTGCAATTACCAGCGAATGGAAGTACCGGCGTAAACCCGGCAGCGGTGAACCTTACCTGGACGGCTGCTACCGATGCAGGCGGTGATGCGGTTACCTATAACCTGTATGTGGGGAAACAACAAGCCACGCTGCAATTAATTGCAACCAACATTACCAGTACCGCCTATACGCTGAATACAATAAACAGCAGCACAAAATATTTCTGGAAAGTAGTAGCCCTTGACGGACGCGGCGGTGTAACGGAAAGCAGTGTAAACAATTTTACTACCGTGAACCATGCACCAACAGCCCCCTTACTATTAACCCCGGCGAATGGCATGCAGGGCGTTAAAGAGCAGCAACTGACCTGGGCGCCCGCAACAGATGCAGATGGCGACCCCGTTTATTACCGCGTGCTGTGGGGAACTGACCCTGCCGCTTTGTATTCAAGTTCCGAGATAACAGGTACGTCCTTCAATTTTGGCGGAACAGCTACCCTGCAAAACTCCCTTTATTACTGGCAGATCATTGCCACAGACCAAAAAGGTGGTGAAACTGCCAGCGAATTGCGTCCCTTCAGAACTTATAAAAATGAATTGACCAATCCTGGTATAACGCCTGTAACGCCGGTGCACCTGAGTACAGGTGTATCTTTGACGCCAGCGTTGAGCTGGACAAAACCTTTGCCGAACGTACAATATGACGTGTATGTTGGCCTGCCCGGATACTCTCATTTTATACAGGTTGCTCAGGAGCTTACCGACACGCCGTTCGTGTTAAATACATTAGAAGGAAAACCACTACGGCCCCATTATGCGCATCGTTGGAAAGTAGTGCCCAAAGATGCAACTGGCAACATCTATACATCCGATGAATGGGTATTCACTACCCGCAACAGTTTGCCCACAAAACCTGTGCTCACGCTCCCTGCCAACGGCGCAACCAATCAACCTTATTCTGTAACACTTACATGGACACCTGCCAATGACGCTGATGGTGATCTGTTGTTGTATGATATATATTCAGGCGCCAACCCTAACCCCACTACCCTGCTGGCAGGCGATCTTCAGCAAAATACATATACCGCTTCGTTGCAACAACCGAACACAACATACTACTGGAAAGTGGTCGTTAAAGACGGTTTTGGCGGTACCATCGCCAGCGATGTATACTCCTTTACCCTGCAAAACAACACGCAGAATACAGCGCCCGAAGCGCCGCAGCTGATCAGTCCGCTCGCTTATGAAAGCAATATAAACAGCCCGGCCATCTTGCAGTGGCAGGCGCCCTTCGACATTGATGGAGATGCGCTCTTATACGACGTATACGTTAGCACCAGTAAAACCTTTACTACGCCGGTTGCAACAGGGCTCAGCGCGTTGCAGTATATAACCGGCGCATTGACCCATGGCGTTACCTACTACTGGAAAATAGCAGCGCGCGATGGAAAGGGCGGCGAAACAGCAAGCCCGGTATGGAACTTTACAGCAAAGAACAATGCGCCTGCAGCGCCGGTTTTGCTTACGCCTGCAATGAATAATGTATTATCAGGCGCAACTACCCAGCTTACCTGGTCAGCAGCGCAGGATGCAGATAATGATGCCATTGTATACGATGTGTACATGGATAAAAACCAGCAACCTGTTACGTTATTGGCAAGAGGAGTAACCACCTTATCCTATAACACGCCTGCGATTGGTAATAATGAAGTTTATTACTGGAAAGTGGTGGCGCGTGATGCACTCGGATCAGAAACCTCCAGCATGGTGTTTGCCTTCAAAGGAAAGAACGAAGCACCTTCTGTCCCTGCTTTGCAATTGCCTGCCAACAACGGCCACATTGCAGCAGCAACAGCTACGCTCGTATGGAATGCAAGCACCGATGTTGACAGCGAACCAATTGGTTATGATGTATACTTTGGCGCCAGCGCAGCATCATTACAAAAAACAGCAACAGTATTTACCACTTCCTTTACCACCGGTACATTAACCGTTAATACCACGTATTACTGGAAAGTAGTGGCTACAGATAAACAACAGGGCGCCTCAGCCAGTGCGGTTTGGTCATTCACTTATCAGCCAGTAGTAATCAATCAACCGCCTGGTATGCCGCAACTCATAGCACCGGGCAATAACAGTATTGACGTATCCGTACAGCCAACTGCATTTAACTGGACAGCCGCAACTGACCCGGAAAACGATCCGGTTAAATATGACCTGTACGTCTCCACCAATAACCAGGCAGCTACCAAAATTGCGAGTGATCTGTCCACTACAGCGTATACCTTGAGTAACCTGGCAAACAACACAATGTACTATTGGAAAGTAATTGCCAAAGACGATCATGGCAATAGTACAACAAGTGCGATCAGCCAGTTTACTACCAGGGCGCTACCAACGGCCACCAACGATCCGGTGCTGGATGAAGCCATAACTATTTCGCCTAATCCAACCAGCGGCCGCATTATGATCATTTTACCGGAATTGTTACATAGCTGGGATATTGAATTATATAATTCAAACGGATATAATCAATATCACCGCATTGTTAATGGATATGTAAGAAAGCTGGAGTTGTTTATACCCGGCAAAGGCATTTACTTTATTCGCTTAACCAATAATAAGAGAACAGTGGTAAGAAAGATTGTAGTGCTGTAACAGGAATGCTTAGGCATCTTATACCAAAGACCCGCTAAATGCGGGCCTTTGGTCGCATGGGTTATCACACATCAAAGCTGGATAGTGGATTCTAAAAAGGGACTTTTTTTTATAGGATTATAGTCATGTGTTAACGGTCGGTACGGAAAAAAGTGCTTTTTATATATTACTATTATTGAGTAATTATATTTTTTTTACAATCACCTTCCAAGCTGCAAGTAGGCAAAATTTTGTCGTAAACCGGGTAGTAATAATTGGAAAAAAATAGAAAAATAACGGTCTGGGTGCAGTAAAATGTCAATTATACACGAATTTAGTACATTCCTTCGAATACATTTACTATTATTGCAATATCAGTGCTTTAAAAACAGGTTCCCATTGTATTTTAACCCAAAGCGTTACATTATTGAAAAGAATTTTAATTGCCGACGATCATAATATTGTAATAACAGGAATAAGTGTTCTTGTTAGAGCAGAGTATTTAAATGTGCAGATAGATGAATGCAGCGATGGCGACAGCGCCTGGAAGCAAATTCAATCCACTGCATACGACCTCTTTATCATGGACATCAACATGCCCGGTACCGACTCGGTTAATCTTTTAAAAAATGTTTTCTCCATTCAGCCGAAACTGAAGGTGCTGATCCTTAGCATGAGCAGCGAAGAAATTTATGCCATGAAATACCTGCAGTTGGGGGCCATGGGATTTATCAATAAAGATGCCGATGCACTCGAGATCCGCAAGGCTATTGTGAACGTAATGAACAATAAAAAATATTTGAGCCCCAGGTTACAGGAAAGCATTAACCGCGACGCAATAACAGGCGCTCCCAACAATTTATTCGAAAACCTGTCGGCCCGCGAATTGGAAGTAATGACCCACCTGATAGAAGGCAAAAACGTGTCGGAGATCGCGGAAATATTATCTATCCATATTTCTACCGTGAGTACGCATAAAGCAAATATTCTGCAGAAATTAAAAGTCAACAATGTAATAGAGCTCACCAGGATAGTTAACCGCTTTGATCTTGCCTGAAAGTAAGCGTGATCCGGTTGCCTGTTTCACCGGGGCGGTCGATATACAGTTCTCCCTGGATCCTCGCTAATAATTCCAGGATGATCTTATAACCAAAGCCATGGCTGTTCTTATCCATCTGGTACGTATTGTTCAGGATCTCCGCCACCAATTCCCTGTCCATACTTTTGCCGGTATCAGTGATAATGATCCGGACGGCCGCCGCGTCCTGTATGGCATCCATCGTTATCTCGCCTTTAAACATGTACTTATTGGCATTATCGGCCAGGTTGCGGATAATAAGCGATAAGATATTGGTATCGGATACCAACGTAATATCCGCCGGCACCAGGTTTAGCACTTCATTATTACGGATGGCCGCCGCTGGCTGGTATAATGAAACGATGCCTTCCACGATCTCGCGAAGCACAATTCTTTCCTTCCGGATAACAAATCCTTCCTTCTGCGCATTCGTCCAGGTAAGAAAATCCTGAGTAAACTGGTTCAGGTCATGCGTTGCATTCCTGAACCTGAACAACGTTTCATCCAGCTCCCGGGGAGAAACCTTTTGGTAATTCTCATAAATATGGGTGGCCATGAGATGCAGGAAGCGTATAGGAGAGCGCAGGTCATGCAGAATGAGGGCGATCATTTTTCCTTTTACCAGGTTACTGGCAGACAGCTCCCGGGTTCTTTCTGCTACCTTTTGTTCTAACAGCTTTGCCCTTTTTGCCTCACGCGCATAGCGAAGCCAGAAAAAATAGGAAAGAATACCGATGCCGGCAATTGCAACCAGCAGCAGGAACCAGATGGTTTCATACCAGAAAGGGAGAATGGTCCATTGCACTCGCTTATAACTATACCGGCCATAATGCTCATGCTTGCGAACGATGAGCGTGTAACGCCCTTTGCCCAAACCGGTAAGCTCTAACCTGCCATCGGCACTTACAGGACGCCATTTGTCATCTAATTGCGGAATGGAATATTCAAGATGCAGGTTGGCCGGGTTACCAAAATAGGGAGAAGCGATCGCAAACACCAGCGGGCCCGAATTCTGCCGCTTTTCAAAATGATTATCGGATCGGACGCTTTTGTCGTCTGTGAAAATACGGTCGATGAATATCGGGTGTTCAGGTGGCATCATCCGTATACTATCCGGTCTGAATTGTACCAGGCCTTCCAGCGAAGGCAATGAAAAACGACCGTCACGCATTACAATGCCACAGGGGGTACACCCGCCGTTGAACTCATTGGTAATAAATCCAGCGGACTTATCGAAATAATAGTAAAAGACCTCTTCTTTATTTCCGCTGGCATAGCTGTCGAGTTCCCGTTTGGCAACTCTGTACAATCCTTTATTGGTGGGCAACCAAAAATAACCCTGCCCGTCTTCCAAAAAACAATGAACGCTGGCCAGGTTATTTGCAGCATCGACAGGCATTTTATGATACCGTCCCTGATCGTATTTATAAAATCCCTGTCCATAAGTACCTATCCACACGCTTCCATCGGTTGCTTTGTAGATAGCCCTTACAGCAGCATCAGGCAACCCCAAACGGCGAAGCTTACCTTTTACCAGATCATACGAAAACAATCCCGATGAAGTCCCTATCCATAGATCATTGGGACCCATTTCGCGGATCACCTGTATGTATTCAGGCATTTCCAGTAATAAGGTGGCATTCTCCCCTCTTCGCCGGAATAACTTATTCGGCGTGCAGTACAGGAGGTCTTTATTTGCGGCTTCGATGATCGCCATTAACCAGCCGCCGAGGTATTGAACCGTGACCGGTTTTCGTAAGCCGGTATCGATCTTTTTTAAAGAATCATAACTGGAATACCAGATATAGCCATCAGATGATCGCAGTAAGGCAGGCCGGTCATACAAGCCCGGCGTAGCTCTATTCAGTACACTATTCCGGTTCAACACACCGGATGAAGTGAGAATGTTGCCAGCCGATATTTCCACCTGCGCATACAGGCTGTTGATGGCATAATGGTCGCTGGTAAAGGATAGCGGTTGGAACTGATGCAGTTTGAGAATGTACAATCCACTGGTGGCTGTACCAATGTACAGTGCTCCATGTACCTGATCGTAGATTATTCCATTGATATTTTTTATAGTTGTATTAGCGGCCAGTACTTCATAATCCAATATGCCGTTTCTTATTTGCAACACCAGTATATTTCCTTTGTATACCAGGAATGTGTGGTTATCATCTCTTATGGCCTTTACCGTATACTGGCTTGGATATGCGCCCGATTCGGCCTGGTTGAAGATCTTGCTGAGCCGGTCACTGCATGTAATATTCTTTTGCCAATGGCCCTGCTGATATGCGTAGAAGCGATTCTGCCTGTCGACAAAGAAATAAAAACCACCCACCATAAACTGGATCTTTAGCGCATGGCCATCGATCTCATTCAGCAACTGAACATCGGCCGTATTATCATTGAGGTAATAATAATTTGAATCTTTTCTTACATACGCCAGCCTCTCATTCTCTGTTATCAGGTCGCCGTTAAGGTTGAATTTGCGTAATAGTCCTTTAAAGGCGGTTGAATCACGCCCCCATTTTTTATAGATATGATCGTAGTAAAATGTGCAGTTGTTCCAATGGTTGCACTGGTAGGGATTGGCAGAAAGGAGACTGTCTGCCTTAAGACAGTAATCGGCTGTTACGGTGAGAACCTGGGAGCTGGAAAAACCAGGTACCATGATGATCTTTCCCTTCACTGCATTCACCAGGCAACACCTGTTGGTGTATAAGGCAGGGGAATTAGCCATATTGTATTCCCTGAAATGCTGCCCGTCGAAGCGCACCATGCCCATTTCGGTGGCCAGCCATAGAAAGCCATTGCTATCGAAAGCCATGTCGTTAATGCTGTTTTGCGGAAGCAGGTTGTCGCTATTGTAATTGATAATACTATAGCCGGGCAGGCGTTGCGCTTTTGCCGGCAGCAACAGCAATAAATAAAAGCAGCATAGTACAAGGGTACGTAAGGGGTTGGGCATTAGTTATATCAGTTTTCTCCTACTAATCGTTGGAAAGATACGGCCCGCCGGTTTCACCCCAACCCCATTTGGGCATTGGCTCACTTTGCTTCATCGGGTTTTCTGTTAATTGCGAATTGATGACCGCTATCCGCGTTCCCCATTCCAAATACCCCACAAAAGCGGAACGAAATTCCGGGTCGCTTTTCAATCCCACTTCATCGGCAGTTTGTAACAATAACCTGATCCATCGCTGGCGTTTTTCCTCTGTAAGCATTTTACCAATATGCTTACCTACCATGGCGGCATGACTGCCGCCTTCCTGCGTATATAATTTTTCTCCGCCAAATACTTCCGCCACAAAATGCGAAACATGTTTTACATGTTCGGGCGACATGTTTTTAAACACTTCACCCAATAGATCATCTTTCACCACTTTAGCATAAAATGTTTTGAATAAAGTATCAAAGGTCTGCTGATCTCCTGCCCATTCGTATAAAGTAGGAATGTTCTTCATGTGTTTTTTTTGCAATTTACAAATTACGGACTTCCCCCCGTAATATAAAACACCGAAAACAAAATGGCATAATTATCGTTTTTAAGGGGGCATAACGTTTTTGGATATACTCCCGACATTCATTCAAAACCCAATCTTGTGAATCGAAACGATCTTTATATTCAGTTCAGGCAGCACTTTCAGGCGTTTTATGATCCGCTTTGTAAGTATGCTTACACCCTTGTAGCAGACCATGATACCTCAGAGGATATTGTACAGGAAGTTTTTGTACGCATCTGGGAAAAACACCAATCCATCATTCAATCACCACAGTTGCGCGCTTATCTGTACAGGGCTGTTAGAAATACCTGCTTTAATCACCTGGGATCTCAAAAACGAATGCCGGCATCTTCTATATCCAATACTGATCTGGAAGAAGAAGATACAATAAACTGGACTGTGGAAGAAGTACCGGATGAAGAAATACCCAATTACAGGGAGTTGTTGAGAAAAGGCATTGACCAGCTTCCTGAAAAGTGTAAGGAAATATTCCTGTTAAGCAGAACAGGAAACCTTAGCAACCAGGAAATTGCCGACAAACTCGGCATTTCCGTCAAAACCGTCAATAATCAAACCTGGAAGGCCATGAAACTGCTGAAAGCATTCGTGTGCAAAGCTACAGGCTGGCTCTGGCCCTTTGTTACTTATTTTTTTACCAAAATGTAACCTTGTCGATAGGAGTTTTCAAAAAACGCCTGTCTTATTACCATACATAGTTATGATACAAATACCCCAACATAGTGACGATACAAATACCCGAACATATATTACTGCTTGTTGAGGCAGCACTGAAAGGCCAGCCAACCAGTGCAGATACGGAAACACTGCGGCAGTGGCGTATGGAGAATGGATCGCATGAAGCCGTTTACCGGCAACTGAAAAAAATATGGGAGGAAGCGGGTGTCATAATACAGGGAACAACATATAATGCAGATAACGCCTGGAACAAAGTAAATCTTCGGTTGGCATCCGGCTGTTTTTAGGCATATATAAACAGTCGCAGAATTTATTTTAAATTTTTTTTCTGTACGATAGGAATATTTCAAACAGACCAGTTGTATAGGTATAAAAAATAAAACATGACAACAAGAAACCTATTGCTGGTATTATTTTCATTGATAATTTTTAATGCGTGTAGTAAAGACGGTGATGATGAAGGTAATCCCGGGGGCACACCAGGCAATACAAATGAATATAAACCAGGCAAAAAGTTATTAATAGATGATTTGGCATTGTATACCAGTAACGGTATTATCAGAGATCAGCCTATTATCAGGGATTTCATGACACGTAATTTTCCTGAGGATATTAGCAGGTTCAATATTGGGCAAACTACTGTCGGGGATCACAACATTTCCACGAACATTATTTTCCTTGACAACAACAAAGTAAAGCTGAACGATATAGAGATGGAGATCGTTAGTAAAAACGATAAGGAAATGATACTGTCACCATTAGACTCGGCCGCTATGCCGGGAAGCGATCCGCTGGGGCATTGCAAGTTATTGCATAACCAGGTTCCGCAGTATAATCCTTATTCAATTTGCCAGTCGGCAGGTGGAAACTGCAAAAAGTATCGCAAAGCATACCCGGTTATCATTGAAGGCGGCAACTATTTCCTGCCTTTACTCAAATATGCGTTGGTAAGTAACTGTAATATCTTTACTTACACTTCAAAGCCTTTGCCTAATTACTTTAATAAGAATATACCCAATGGCATGTTGAAAAGCAAGGACTCCTTATTGGTGCAGGTTTCCCGCTTACCATTGACAAAATAATGCTGAACGAAAGACCAAAAAGAGGCCGGCTTTTAACAGGCCGGCCTTTTTATTTGAATTACTTTAAATGTATTTATTAATAGTAATAAATATCCATCCTCCCGCAATGATCGCAAGTAAGATCCATGCCATCCAGGATATAAGTATTTGAGCCTGCCAGGTAATACGCATTGTTTGAAAAAATCCATTCATACAGCGTAAAATTATTCGGCGCCCTGATGGCAACATTATACGTACCCTTAGGGATTGGTCCCAGTTCATAGTCGGTCACATTGGGATAGATATAATAGAAATAGGTGGTACCTGTAGCCGTATTGGTGTATGTGGCGGTAAATTGTTCATTGGTTTGGTTGGTGACTATAATTGATATGTTTGGACTCACACAGGAGCCTCTTACATTAGCATACCACTGGCCATATGCATCTATTTCGTTTTGCGCTTTTTGATCGGCATCGGCCTGGCTGATCAGGGAAGTTTTGGTACCTGCATCCACCCAATAGGTTACATTGGTGCCAATATCTCCGCCGGTACAGTTGTTCCTGGTAAAGACCTGGCTCCGATACGCATTGTAATATATTCTCCGGCAATTTGCCCATGTATTGGCATAAGCCTGGCCGTTGGCGTTTACATCGTCTTGCGCCAACTGATCTGCTGCAGCCTGGCTTACCCTTGACGTATAAGTGCGGGCATTCACCGTATAGGTTACGCTCGTGGGTTCATACCCGCTGCCACAGTTGTTTCGGGTAAAGGTGCCGTTTTTAGCTACATTATAGTAAGTAATGTATTCTACCTGGGTAACAGTAACAAAACTGGTGTATTTTTCTTCGCTGCCACAGGTAGCCCTTCTTTGATAAAAGGTAATATTTAAAGGTGGTGGTTCCGTACGGAGAACAATACTGCCGACCGCATGGGCGGTGGCGCTACTGAACGTTAAATTTTGCCCGGTAGCGCCCGGAATTTCCGAATAAAAAACACCATCAGTTGACATTAACCATTGATAGGTATACACCCCATTGCAATTGCCGCCGCTGGCTGCTGTGGCAGTAATGGTACCCGGAAGGGTGCCGATTACAATGGTTTGATTACCGCTGGTAATACAACCACCATGAAATAGCACGTCAGGGACAGCGGATTTTTTATGCACATCCTTTGTGAAGAATATGCTGGCAAGAGACAGGAGCAGGATGGCTATTTTATCTATACGATTTGATCGGTTCATTTTCTCAGGTGTTAGTTGCAGTGATCTTATCCATTTTACCATTATGGCTTTATGATCTCTGTAAAAGTGGCATTTGTGCTGTTAGATGATAAAGACTATTTTTCAATTTGACTTTCAAAAACCTTGTAACAGTTATGCGATGTAAATGGTCCAACAAAAATTATCTTTTTAGTATACTTACTGTTTATTCTAATCCGCCACAGAGGCAACTTACTTATTGTTGTTTCCTTTGATATTATACCTTCACAGTCAACATCATTTTCACATAGATTAAATTTATTTGTTTCAATATAATACCATCCTGTAATTACTCGACCATCAGGAAAAGCCTTGAACGCTACAACCCTACCACATAGCAACCATAAAATCAACACAAGCAACAATGTTAGTACCTTCAGTGCGCTAAATTTTCGAAAAACCAATACTGTCACAAATAAATAACCAATACAAAACAATACAGAGGCCATATGATTAACATCTGATATATTAGATAGATAGGCTGCACTTTCTCTTGTAAATAATATTTTTATATCGCTCAAAAATATCATTATAGTTCCTACCAACATAGATAACGCAATAAGGATAATACTTGCTTTTACAATTACCTTCATAGCTTACATTATTTATAAGGTACAGAAAAATTTAAACCAGATGGAATAGTGCTGTTTTTTCTTGTGTCAGGACTAACCAATATTTTTCCATTTTCAACTAACGTAGACGATGTAGAACCGTCAAATGCTAAAACATTATTATATCCCTGACCAACCAATCTGTCTCTAATTTCGTCTAATGTAAAACCTTCTTGCCCGTTCTCTTGTGATACTATAATCCATACATTGGTTTTTGAATTAAATCCTAATATGGTCTTTCCGACTATTGCATCGTTTTGTCCTGCATAAACACCGTTACTTTTCTGAATCAGATATTTCCAATCTGCTGGATCAACCCAACCTTTAGGCCCAATCTTTTTTACACGTTCCGGAGCATTATCTGTAAAAACATTTTCTACTCCGAAATTCAATCCATTTATAACTATGGGAGTACCACCACCAATACCAAATGTTGCATCTTTAGGCACATTTCCATACCCAGTTGACCATGAGCCATCTTTGTTATGTGCAATATGGAAGGTTTGTTGAGCAGACCTGCCTGATACTACTGCACCGTGAGCAACATTTTGCCCTTGAGGAGTATAATCGCTAGTTGGTTGCGGAGTCCTGGCAGTCGCATAATCCCAATAATTATTAAAATCAAACATCTGTGTATTAATTGAAAAATCGTGGCGGGGAAAATCCTTGGTCGCTTCAGTAAAGTATTCAGTTGATTGTCGTTGTATAAATCTGAAATGAATATTTTTTAGGACAACAAAATATGTGTTCTTTTCTGTACTAATCTTTGCTTCTAAACCATCTAAGTCTATTGCAGCGATTGGCGTATTACTTGCGAACTGGTATGGGGTAAGCTCTGGGTATTTCTTCGTAAGAGGGTCAACAGACAAGAAGCGACCTAATGCAGGGGTATAAATTCTAAACCCATAATCATATGTAGTTGTTGAAGAGGTTTCATTATTTTGCTCTTTCCCATTAAACCCATATCTATATTTATTTCCATTAGCATACTTCCTTCCCTCCATACCCATACCAAACGGATAATAATCCGTTGCAGTTACTACATCAGCATCATAATAATCTACTGTGCTATTATCGCTGGTGTGTTGTAGCTTTTTATCGCCGATGGTGGCCAACACATTGCCCAGATGGTTGGTGAGCTCGTATACTTTTTCGTTTCGCGTAAATACCGATATACTGGCGGCGCCAAAACCCGTGGCCAGGCTTACCGTTGCAGGGGCCACCGTTTGTTTGGTAATTAACCCTAACCGGCTGCTGCCATACAAATGCAACTCGGCTTGCTGCAAGGTACCTGCCGATGGTTTTTCATACACACTCATCACATTGCCCGAAGCATCGCGCACATAGATGGTTGTTGTACTACCGGCCGATTTGGTAATGCGATTGCCCGCAGCATCGTAGGTATAACTGATGGTACTGCCATTTTTTACAAGGCCGGTCATTTTTCCATATACATTCCACGTAATGCCGGTAATGCCTTCCTTAAAATCTGTTTTTAAATTGCCTATGGCATCGTAGGTGTAGTTATTGCCGCTCTGCCCATCTATATCTTCTGCATAATTTGTTGCCGTAACGGTATCCTGCACATAATTCAACTGGTTAGTATTTGCATTATAGTTATAGGTCAGGGCATCCATTTCCAACGGCTTGCCAATACCAGGCGCACCTTTGCGATTGTAGGTTTTTATGTTGCCATTGGGATCGTAGGTCACCGCTTCCTTATAATCATTGATGGCAACCGCATTCCATGTATTGTTAACAGAATCGAATCCTTTATATGCTTGCATGCTAACCATGCGGTTCAACTGGTCGTAGCGGTAATTATACAACAATGGTAATGAGTTGGTGGCTGCGCCCCCTTTCGCCAACGCCCGGTTATTGATACTGATGGCGCCAATGTTACCATTGTATAATGATGATAATCCGGCAGCAGTACCCGGCCTTGCAAAGGCAGTTGTACCGCCAATGGGTTTGTAATCGGTCTCTGTACCGTTATTATCGTAGTAATGCAACGCATATCCCAAAACATCTCTTGCTACCACACTGTTGGTTCCGCCGGTATAACCGTCTTTACCAATATCAAATACGCCGGCGCCCACGCCTGTACTGTTCATGCCTTTCACCCATCCCTGCAAGGTAAATGCATAGTCCAAACCCTGTACCCGCAGTTGTCCCAACTCGGTACGGGCCAGTGGCCCATGTTTGTAATAATTATAAGCAGCATCCCGTTCCCACACTATTTTATCACGGCTCGATTCCACCGTCGTAAGCCTGTTTTCCGCATCATAAGAATACCTATGATAAAAGGCATCAACTCTGCCGGGCTGATAGCCTACGCTGTTTACTTTGCCGCTGACAAGATCATAATCGTATGCTATAAGTTTGAAGCGGTTATCGTTGCTGTTCATTTCGGCAATGCCCTTATAATCCTGTAACAGCGTATCTACATTGCCATGAACATCGTAGGTATAAAAAGTGGCCGTATAATGATCGGCATCCGTACCCAGGTTTTTGATGCCCATGTAGCTTACGCGGTTGCGCAGGTTTTGCTGGGTAATATAGGTAGCCAGCAGCGGCGGATACGCCACATCATATGCAGTAAAAGTGATCTGTTCCTTCGTTCCGCCATTGGTATTTATCCATGCAAACAAAGCGGCTGCATCCTGGCTGATGGTTTGTGTCATTGCCGTTGTTTGTGGCTTTTGTCCAACTTCGGTTATTCGGCCCAGTGCATCGTACATGGTATAGCTGTACTTACCTTCTACTGCCTGTTGCGCATTGCGGCTTACCGCCAGGCGTCCCAGCCTGTCGTACCAGAAGGAAGCCGTACCGGCATCCGGTGACTTTTGAGCCACGATCGATCCAAGGCTATTATACCGGTAGTCGGTAGCCAATACGTGTAAAGGAACAAGACTGGTATTAGTGGCCCTGGCATTTCTTACACTATCAATAAAACCAGTATTGAACCTGGGCCGCGCCCCTTTAGGCGGTACTGTTTTTACCAGGTTGCCCGCCATATCATAATAATACAGCGTATAGTGGTATTCTTTAGTAGAATAATCAACGGTGAACTGTTCAATACTTTTGGCCGCCATACACTTGGCGCGGTACATCTCTTCAAAGCCGGCCAGCAGCGCCGCCTTGCGGGCTATGTATATTTCATGCGCCCAGGCTATGGCCATGCTGGTAACCCTTTCACAGGGCGGTTCGGTAAGCCGTAATCCGGCTGTATCGGATGGTAAGGTAGTGCTACCGCAAACAACGGTTTGGGTAGCATTGGTATTACCGGCGTAATTTGCCAGGTTACAACCGGCTGCGACTGCGAGTTGCACATAATCCATCCAGTTATACTGGTAGCCGGTACGATAATTCAGAAACTTTTGGAAATAGATATTATCCCGAATGTTCGCCGGAGTGAGATCACTGCCTGTAAATACAGGTCCCGCGTTATAGGGTGAACCGGACTGCACTTTAAATTCCGCTACCAGGTTGCTTAACTGCGCGCAGGTAAGACAATTGCTGCTGGCAACAAATCCGCATTCCAGGAAAGCAGGCAGCGGTTGGGATACGTTTAACGGAAACGAGGTGATCTTCCAGCATACATTTTGGCGGCACTTAATATAACAGGTATTGATTATGTTAAACCGGGTGCAATTACAAGGTATGGTATCGGTACAACTATATGCCTTAGTGACCACCGTATCGGTACATACGGTTTTGCCAATGCTGGCACAATTCGCCGCCATGCTGTTATACAGGTCAACCGTAATGGTATCATTATAAGTTTGTTTCAAATAGCTGTTGAGGCCCTGTAGTGTGCTGCCATTACTCCCTGCGGCAGTAGCTTCACTTTGTAACCTGCTTAACCGGCTGCAGTGGCAGGAGTCGAAGGCTGTAATAAAATTTTCATTGCGGGGCGCATTATACGCATACGGTTTTGGAAATTCAATTACATAAGGATTGCATAAATTACTGGTGTCAATATTATATGTCTTGAATATATTGTAGATCACCTGTTCAAAACTGCGGGGTGTGCCGTCAACCGGCGCATCGGGCGGTACATTGGAAGCGCCATACGGATGTGATTCATTGGTTGCCTTCAAACAAATAGTGTTCATGGCAGCGGTGATCTGGTTCAGGATAGCTTCCTTATCTGCCCGCGCCGCCAGCACATCACATTGTAACAGGTTGCGCCGCCATTGCTGTATATAACTGCTGCAACGGCTTGCATATACATTGCTAATTGCAACGCCACCGGGGATTTTTGTAAGATCGGGCGTTGCATCCGGCGTAGCGGGGTACCACGACCAGTCGCTACCACCCTGCTCTGCCATCTGATTATAATTGGTGGGAAAATGTAGTTTATAACCCTGTTGTACCAGAAAACTACCATCCGACAAAGGCACATTCGCAGCTATGTATGCATTTACCTGGCTATCGCGAACAGCAGCATACAGGTCGCGGAACATTGCCCATACCTCATTTTTCTGACTGAAACTCAGGCTGCTTACCGGATGTGTCGTTTGCACCGTTCGGTAACAATTCTCTCTTTCAACCGGATGCACTATTTCTTTACAGAACACATTGCCGTAAGCCAGTTGCCAAAGACTGAAACCATTGCGGTAATTGCTGGTGATCTTGGTCACCATTTCGGCTTTATAGAAAGGCGACAGGGTATAAAAAGGGTCCGTTATATTAGCAGATGAAGTAAAAATGAACCCATTGGCAGCCGCCATATCATAAGTACCCGTATTACTGAAAGTGTTTATCCAGTTATAACTGTCAGCCAGTTGGGTTTCAGCAAACACCAGCCGGTCATACTCCGGGTGATGGGGAAGTAACGCATTGGCCCACGCATTTACAAATTGCTGGGAAAAATCAGCACTGCTAAGTGTTTGTAATTTTGTTAAAGTATTATCAGGATGTATTGCCGGATCAATAACATCATAGCTATTTCGGTAAAAATCCAGCAGCTTGCTGCTGTTCCAGGGCTTTTGATAAAAAGGGCGAGTTTCAGTACCGTCGGTTATAAAGATATTATACTTCAGGTACATGGAACCTGAACCGGTATCCCGCGCATACTGACCGCTGAAAGGAACCATATCGGCCAGCATCATCGACCGCTTCGTAGGCATGAGCTGTGAAGTGGTACCGCAAAGCTGGTTGCAATATGCTTTTGTGTTGTCGTACAAAGATCTGACCTCCGATTCAATGGCTGCCGTAACCGGATTGGGGTTACCAATAGTAGCCAAATACGTCGATCGGTAATTGTCGTAAGTACCCAGCTCATCGAGACAAGCCTGGCAGGTGTTGGCCGGCGGCGGATTATTACAGCCGGAAACGTTGATCAACACCGTTTTTATAGAATCTACCAACTGCTGTTCGGTTTTACACAAACCTTTGGTAATATAAAGGTCTTTGTAATATTGCAGGGAGCTTTCGCTGATGGTTAATGTTTTGCGAATGACATACGAACCGGGCAGCAGGGTTTGGCTGAACTGTACCAGGTTGTTTACCGCGCCCGTTGTATCATTTGTAAAAGAAGCGATGGCCGTATTGCAACTATCATCGGGCGCAACGCTTATGTTATTGAACTTTCTAACAACAGGCGCCAGATCACCCGATTCATCAATAATGGCTATCTCCAGGTTGTACAGGCAATCATAACAAATAGCTGTATTGGTACAGGAGGTCAACTGCAACGCCTGTGGCGTAAGCGCATACCGGAATGTATAAGCAGTGGTTGCAGGCACCAACAGGCTGTTAATGGATTCCAGGCTGTTGTTTTTTACCGTATTGGTGTTGTCGTTAAGCAGGTTGCGGGTGATAGGCGTACCAGCCTGGTTGGGATAATCGGCCGCGGTCAATGAAAGGGCCTGCATATTGGCGGGCGCATCACCGGCCAGGGCCGTAGCAATGGTACGGCCATGCATATCCACATAGCTGATGCTCATTTGCCCGTTGGCATCCTTCACCATGTTCTTGAAATAGTGGGCATGGTTGCCTACTTCGGTTCCAAACAAACCATCCAGCTCTTCCTGCGCCGGCGTTCCATAATAATATTTGGTTTCGCGCCCACTGCCCATTTTCAAAGCCGCCCCTACCCCGCTTTGCGCCATAATACGGCCGGTACCATCGGGCATGTAACGGGTTACACTATACGGATAGCCCTCCGCATCGGGTATATGTTTGTTTACACCCGTATTTAATTCAGCATTGGCAGCGCTATAGTAATTAGCTGCGCCAGACTCCGTATTCAGTTCGGGGGTGGTGCTGCCTGTAGTGCCAATAGGTTGCAGATCGAAATATTTCGCGGGGTCCTCGTTCAACGCCTGGACATTGAACCGGTTCAGGTTTTTGGCGTAGGCGATCACGGTGCTGATGCCCGGTACAGGTAATACCTGCACGGCAGGCCGTCCCTGCTCATCGTAAAATGTTTCGGCAGTGATAGTCGTATTGGTTACATTGTCCTTGCTAACGGTTTGCCGGTTACGCAACGAACCATCGAAATATTGTACGATGGTTTTTCGTTTGCCTTCTTCTGAAAAACTGGTAGTGCTTTGCCAGTTGAGAAATTCGTTATGCCCGTCAAAAGATTGCGATTGGGGCGGGCTCCAGGGACCATCGCTCCT
Organism: Niastella caeni; assembly: GCF_004834005.1. Taxonomy (GTDB): domain Bacteria; phylum Bacteroidota; class Bacteroidia; order Chitinophagales; family Chitinophagaceae; genus Niastella; species Niastella caeni. Next base: position 108,112 of record NZ_STFF01000015.1, on the reverse strand, counting down.
GCTGCCGTTACCTTTTATATTAACTGCCCGTATCCTGCAATACAACCTGCCCTTACCACTATACAGCAAAGGGATCTTATACGTAGTGATGCCCGCCGGCAGATCGATGCGGGTGGCATTACGCTTGAACATCAGCGCTGTATTGAGCGCGCCGTTCACGAAATGCAGGGAATCCAAGCCGTTTTCCTGCCAGGTCCACTCCAGTTGCGTATGCGTATGTCCGGTATTGGCAGGCCACGACCAGGATACCGCCAATTCATCGGCGCCACCGGTAGGAGCTGTTGTAGAAAAGGTAGCCGGCTGCACATTCGTGCCCAGGTTGTAATACCTTGTTGCCCGCAATTCGTTTTGCAGCAGCAACAGGTTGCCGATATTGATGGAACCGACTGTAGCAGGCGTTACTTCCAGTACCGTGATCTTTACATACTCAGCCCCATCGAAATGAAAGTACCGGATAGCATTGTATGGGGCGCCCATCGCCCTGGTATAAGTAACCTGCAGGTCTTGTTGCGCAATGGTATTGAGCGAGGAGGACGAGTGCCCATATTCAATTTTCACTTTTACTGTTGCCGTAAAATCGGCCGGTATATAGCTGGGCGCTTCTTCAACTACCCGAAGCGAAATGATATTCTTAATAGTGTACCCCGACTGGGTACCTGAAGCAAAAGAAGTTGTTGCCGTTGCATTTTGCACCAATGACGTACCGGTAAGTTTGGCTACCAGCGGTGCATCTTCAATACCGGGACCACCAGACGCCCAAAGCGGCTGGTTACTACCCAGCAGTATCCCGGCCATCAGTAATACCGGCCATATAGTTGCTGATATAAAACGGTTTACTATGTTGCGCATTCGTTTCGGTTGTATTATTAATCTATATAGATTCCCTGATCGTATCATTGCTGCATGCTTCATTATCAAAAGTTCTTAATTCTCTGTTGTTGGGAACTCCTGGTTTCATTGATGGTTTTAACCCCTTCTTTTGTTTCGATCTTTGTGCGGATGAGTTCGCCTTCTTCATCATATTCATAAAACGTGGTGTAATTATTGGCATCCATTTCCGCCACCAGCCGCAGGTTCACCGGGTCATACGCATAGCTTTTCATATTGGCATTGAACGGATGAATACGGATATCATCAAAATACGTTGTGCCGCTGCTGCTATTGATAAGGTCCATGGTCATCAATGTAGCGTTCGCGGGCGCCGTAAAGTACCCTTCGTACCGTTGCCAGCCTTCTATAACAGGCCCAGCCGGTTTCAGCACAACGTTACCACTGCCGCCCGTATTAAATGATAGCTGTACCTGATTATGTGTATAGGCAGTATCGGCGCAGGGCACGCCGGCATCAGCATTACCACAGGTTTCCCGCACCCAGGCGCTGAACACCATTTTTTTACCCGCTGGTATACTGAATGTAGGGTTGAGCATGGAATCTTTGGCGTATATAGGTGTTGTATAAGAACAACCGCCCAGGGAACTATATTTTTTGTAGCCGGGATAAAAAAATCCATTTAACGAATAGCTAAAAGTGAGGTGCGGAGTAGGCCACTCACCAATTACAGGTATTTCACTGTCCAAAACCTGGTACATGACGTCGATCATGTAAATACCCTTACAGAGATTAAGTTGAAATCCTTTACCTGACATATAACCAGGGCCGCCATTGCGCGAACCTGCCTCCGGCGGCGGTTCGGTGTAAAAAAACTTACCGTACGACCCATCTATACTTGTTATGAAAGCGCTTGTATATGCAGTAAACATGAAATTACCCGAAGCAGCATACAGGCTTAAATTATAGGTACCAGATTGAGGAGCCTCAAAATATTGCGTTTTTCGCACAAACGCTTTGTACCCGTTTCCCGGAACCCTGCCAATCCTTAGATCCATTATGTCATACATTTTATCCCCAAAATAGCCATCCTGCATATCCCACCCATTTGGCCACGGACCCGGCTCATCCCTTTCAAAAGCAATAAAATTCTTTCCCGGTTCATTCAACACATCGGTGGTTTTAGTTCCAAACTGAAGCGTATAATCTTCCATTACAGAAGATCGCACACTGATCTCTTTAGAAGCTGTTTTACCGGCAGCAACCCCCAATACATACCTTCCGGTATGGGCGCTAAAAGGCAGGGCATCGGTATTATAGATCGTACTATTAGGAATATTCAATAGGTCCAGATGTCGTTGAGCGCAGGGATTGGTAGTGGGGGCGCCACTAACCGCGGCCTGATAATCGTAATCTTCAAACCCTTCATACAGCATTTCATTATGCCGGCTGTTGCTGGCAATAGCAATGGGTAACGTTTTATTATAACCGTATTGCGCGCCGGTGTAATGGCCCAGGGCATTCTTATTTTCCAATTCCATACCAACCGAATTAAACAGGGTGGCCTGCTCATTCCACACCCAACGTAAAGTATCGGCATCGGGCACCAGGTTGTTGCCGGCATCAAAATCCCAATACAATTTAAAATTGGCGAGAAATCCGTTCAACCGCAAATTGGTAGCGGTTGCCGGATCGGTTTCCGTTCTGTTGCCGTAAAATACCCGGCTGAGGACAGTTCTAAAATTCCCCAGCATTCCTTTGGTATACGGATTTAAATTCTTTTCAAAATAACCGTTGCAGTCCACTATTTCGCTGGCTGTACAGGTAGCTTCATCAAAAACCAGTTTTAGTTTTTTGAACATATCATTATCAGCCTGCCATTTTTCACGGCACTCCATAGCCGATGCCTGAATTACATTGCTGCTGCTGTTGATAGTGAGCTTACGGGTAGCAGCCGGTACGGGATCGTTCATTAAGGTTACAGCAGCCACCTGGCTGGTGAGCATATTCCGTTTGCCGCTGCGAACAATTCTGAAACCTACTTTATTGCGATTGATGAGATTTCCGTTTTCATCCATAAAGACCAGGTCTTTAACCGGTACGGTCAACGCTGTATTGTTCTTATTTAGATCCAGTACCCATATTTTAGAAGCTATTACGGAAGGCCCGCAATTAGAAGCGTCAACACCTGCATCACTTACATACAGCTCATCGCCGCTTTCAAACACCGATTGGTCAAAACCGGCTGTAACGAGCCTTCCATTATCAAAATTTATATCGGTATATACCGCATCTATGTTCCTGCTGGCGGGCCCCATACCACTGTAAGCCCAGTACGCGGGATACGTAACATTGTACACCGGTTTATCAAATTCATTGTTCGTGCGGGTAACCACCAACTGACCCGTTTCGGCATCATACACCAGGTTTTTGGTGCTTACCTGGCTGCCCTTGTCAATAACCACCACGCTATCCAGTACGCCATGGTAATTGATCACTTTGGTAGTAGTAACAGCCCGGTAAGTGTCTTCACTTTCACTTACAACAGGCCATATAAAGGGGAGCCATACTGTAATTATAAATACGAACATATCTACCTGGCCCTGTATTTCAAAGCTGGTGCTTTTTACAGAAAACTCGCGGGTGTCGGTCATCAGTTCCACATCGATACCCATGTTGCCTGCAGTTACTGCGCCGCCCTGCGATACAAAATCATATTTATCATCCAGCCCGCGAGCGCCTGTATTCCGATAAAAATTGGCTGTATAATTTAAACGGGTGTTATCATCATGCTCCGCATAAGACGCCTGCGATTTCAGTTTACCATGCATATCGTTGGTGGCTACCAAAAAGCCCTGCGACAGGGCGCGGCTATCGAATGCATATTTGGAGAAGAATTTTGTTAAAGAGGCCTTGTGCTCTTCTTTGTTTGAACCGGGATCTATGGGCGTGTGCTGATAGAAAACCGGGTAATCTTTGGCGGTATAAAACTCTGTTACCTGCTTGCCGATACCTGATCTTGACTTTTTCGTGCTATCGCCATGGTTGTCCTTTTTTGAACGCACGGTCACTTTGCTGTACCCTACCAGCGGCGCCGGGAAAAAGGCGTCGAGCATCGGCATTTCGATAGCGCCATAACTCGCAGGACCTAATGGCAGTTTATCCGACACCTGTACTATTGATTGGAAAGGATTTTCTTCGCTGCCTATCCCTGGTTCATAAGAAGCTACGCCGCTGCTGATGGTCCTTACTGCGCCATTGAATATTTCGGTGGTGGTGTAGTCGTACTGCTGCCGGTATTCCGATGTAAACTGACCGGTCATGGCCTGCCAGTTATCTTTCAGGGTCACCGATTTCACCCGGTGCCCGCCGCCATATCTGAACCCATCGGCATCATTCAGGCGAACGAAAGAATTAGCCGCTTGAATTGTTTGCGCTTTGCCCTGGCTGCGCAGGTACTTTATCAGGTCTTTAAAAGCGCCCTTCAAACCATCCAATAAACCATGTAACATTTCACCAATTTGCCGAAGCCCGCTGCTTTCACTCACGTCGTAACCCGGGAAAGCCTGCCCCGGAAGGCGTTCGCGCAAAAAATCCAGCGCAGCGAGCGTGAGTGGACTTAAACCGCTAACCCGTTCCATTTTTACCCAAATGCGTGTGGCATCGTAAACACCATAACCGGCAATGGTTGCATAGGCGGGAATGTATTCCATACCTTTCGGCATGTTCACGGCGATCTTAAAAGACAACTGCTGATGCCCTTCTAAATATTTCTGGTATACCTGTGCTTTGGTGCTACAGGGTTCCGGCACTTGTATAAATACATAATCATGCTCCATTATACTCATTACTTCCGGCGATGCCAGCATTCCGAAACCATAGAGTTTATCGGTAATGGTAGTACTATCGTGTCCCAGGCCGGCCAGTGTGAGCATATTACAGGCGCGACGATTTTGTACATAGGCATAATCATCGCTTTCGTAATTCACCTCTAACTGGGCGCCCGATGGCAGTAATATTTTTTTAAGCGACCAGGCGGCAGCATCCTCGTCGGCAGCACCTTTATCCTGCACGGCATAGGGATAATCAGCATTTTTCAAGCTGCCGGGATTGCGGCTGGCCGGTTTATAATTCCCCCAGCGATCACTGGCGTTAATGGCATAAGAAGGATTGCCACCACCAGGATTGGTATAGGCAAAAACATATTTACTTCTTTTAACGCTTTTCTGGCCATTAAAAGTAAACCAGATGCTGTCTAATGTAAGTTTACCCCCACCGCTGGTGTTATCCCGTGTACCGGCGCATAAATCATAACTGTAACCGAACCACACCGTTTTAACCGGGCGGGCGCCGGCAAGCCCATACTTTTTCAGATCTGCCTTACTGTACAGGTCAATCTTTTTTAACCGCTTTAATGAGTTGTCATTGGCTTTTACATCACTCAATTCATGGGCAGAACCTTTACCATCGCTCCTGCTTTCCAGCGTAAATAACGCGATCATGGTCTTTGATTCCACAGAATGCAAATACCAGGTCTCCCTCGTACCCCAGCTAAGTATCCCTTTGTCGTCCTTTGTTTCTGTGCGGTTACCTGCATTAAAATGAGCAATGGGCGTTGTACCCGAGGTAAGCGGCGTGCGCCATCTATAATGGGATTGCTGGGAATAATTGAATTTAATAGCTGTTCCCAGGTCGTCGTCGGTAATGCCATCATTACTGATATCCACATAATCCGGCGAAATAATACCCGACAGCAAAAAAGATTGTGCATAGGACGGGGTTTGCGTTACCTGCAAATACCCATCTTTGTTATTATTCAACGTGGTGGTTTCGCCTGTAGTAAATTCTACCCGGCCTGAATCTCCATCGCTTTTGTTAACAGAAAAAATAAAATCTTTTTGAATGATACTATAAACCGGCAAGCCGTACACGTATCTTTTTCCATCATCTTCTGTTACGGTGATCTGTGACAGGTGGTGCCTTTTACGGTAAAGATCAAAACGTGAAGTGGTGTAATACATCAGCGAATTACTGCCATCTAACACTGTGCTGCTGTTATAACTTTTTATACTTCTGTCGAGCCCAATGACATCAGCTTCTGCAGCCGTTAAAAAGGTAGTCACCTGTGTTCTTTTGGCGCGTGGCATCGATTCATTGGTTAGCTGGCTGGTAGTGCTTACCAGGCTGTTCGATGCGGAAAAGCGCTCAAGCTCCGGTTCAATGGTAGGCTTGGCATTGGAGCCGCCCAGTTTAAAACGAACAAGATCGGTGCCGCCTATTTTTGAAAGCTGACCGGCGTTCAATACAGTTGTTTCACCGGGATTACGGAAATATACATTCTCAACTGTTTGCCTTGCCTTTTGAAAAGTAAGGCCCTGGCGTAATTTATTGCCATTATCCCACTCACCAATAACTGTAGGCGTTTTAACCAGGTTGAAATTACCGCCATAGTGACCCGGTATACCCACATCGCCACCCGAACTTACATTCTTTTCACGTGAAGTAGTGATGTTATCGCGCACATACCCCAGGTCGTTACGATAAGCCCTGATGGTGCCGCCTGTTCCTTCACCCTGTATACTGAATACATCATACGTATACTGCGGCGCAGAAATAATCGGCGTATTAGGCGTTACTTCATTATCGTTCAACCGCGTAAAGTCCATCACTGCATGCGGATTGTTCACTGCTTCCTGGTAATACAGGTAACCTACCATTGGTTTGCGTTGAAGCGGAATGGCCTCCTCGGAGGTTTGACGATACACTTCAATTTCTGCAGAACCATACACTCCCCAGATACCACCGCCGATTTGAAAACGGGTTGCCCATGCTTCATTATTCAGCGGCATGCGCACCGCCGGTATATAGCTGGGTTTGGCAAAGCTGATGGAAGTTCCCAGCAAAGAAGCTCCCCGGGAATGACTGAGCGCTGCTTCGTTATTATTGATGCAGGCAACAGCTTTGTAGTTATGGCTCATTTGGTCGCTGATGGTCAAATCTTTTATCCCGCTTTTTGAATTATAGCTGGTGCCCAGCCTTACACCAAAGGACAGATCTTTGGCATTTTTAAAAGCGCCGGCTGTCAACGATACATTCGGCGAAATGGTGAGGCCGCCTCTTGAATTGATATTGGCCCCAATGCCAGCACCCATGCTAAGGGATGATTTTTCGGAACCAGCCTTACCGGCAATTTTAAAACTGGCGCCACCCTTCACACCAAGGTCCAATGCGGGCCCCAGGTAATTATTAAATGAAACGCCCATGGAAGCGCCCACTGAAATATTGAAAGTAGAATCAGCCTCCCCCTTGGCCTTCGCCTTTTTCTTTATGCCAACCAATTCCAGGTCGCCATTAATGCTTACCCCCCAGGTTTTGTTTGGCTTCATGCGTTGTGTTTGATATAGTTCATCTTCACCATTAAAATCATCAGGTACACCGCGCATATTACGATTGATCGATCCCGGATTGATATTCCAGCCCAACCCCACCCAACTTGCTTCCTGCTCCATGGTAATACCGCCGTTATAAAATATATTGATGGGGTAACCGCCCACATCCATTAACGGTATATTATAACTGAAATCACCGGTGAACAGGTTCACCATATTTCCTGTGCCCGCCGATTTAAAAGTGGACATCTCTGGCTGACTGGGCCCGCCAATATCTTCTTTTGTATCGGCAACCACTTTCGCTGTTGTAATGGGCGCTTTTATTGTTTGCAGTTCTGCAACTTTACGGGTAACCGGCCTTTTCATTTTTGAAATGCGGTCGTACCACGGTTGTTCCATTTTTTTCCCGGGAATGGATAAAGGGCCACTTACCCCCAGGTTTATACGATTTGCTGCACGGCTCCTTACCGGGAACAGCGTAAACAGGAACATACAAAAGAATACACTGGCAATAGGTTTTGAAAATTTTGCAGCGAGTAACTGGATCATAAATAGGTTTAATTAGCTTGGTTTGATATGCTGAAGGATGCGGAATGCGTATTGTTTTGCAGATCGGTGATCACTACGGTGTACACCTGCTGCGGCCGGAATTGCCTGTTTAAATTCAATTGCAGAAAATTATCTCCGTACACAATGGTTTGCTTTATCTCCTGCAACAGCTTACGTTCTGCATTGTATAACTGTACAACGGCGGCATGTTCTTTATCGAAAGAATAATATTTCAAATTCAGGTTATTACCTGTGATGTAATGCACACCCTGCCCATTGAGGTTATTATTGCTCAATGAAACATAGGCCACCGCGGTTGTTGCTGTTTTGGCAGAATCTTTTGCCACGCTGAATGTCCACACCTCCGTTGGGGCTGCATAGTTAAGCCCGTTGCGGGCTGTTACCTGCCAGGCGTAGGTTTTACCGGGCTGCAGGGTTGACCAGGTAGAAGGATACGTTTGAAAAGAAGCCTTTAACCGGCTGGTGGTATACAAAGGTGTATTGTACAAAATAGCTTCTGCCGGTGATTGCCCGGTTAATACTTCGGCTACACTAATATCATAATTAAGATCATCAAATAGTTGTACAGGTGCAGGCGGCGTCCACGTAAACTGCGGAACAGGATGTTGCAGTACCGATCTATCGGCCGGCGTGTTCAGCAATGGCGGGCTTAACGGGTTGATGTTTATCCGCACGCATTCATTGGCAACTGTCTCGGGCCCTTTTGTTCCATTGCGGGTGATGGTAAAGCAGGCGATGTAGGAACCGAGCGGTAAAAAATTCCCGGTCAACCCGGCCATTCCATAATCGTATTGAACCGGCTGTACGTCTTTATCGGTTATCATCTTTACGCCCTTACCTAACAGGATAGTTCGGGAACCGCCTGTCAATATCAACAACCCTGTTACTGCATCGCGCAAACTGATAGCAATAGTTGCTTCGAGCGTGGCATTGGTGTTATTCACAACAACCAGGTTCCATAATTGCTCTTTCCTGATCATGCCGGCCGGCGGTATGGTTACACTACAGCTAACCTGCGCCTGCATTAGGCAGGGAAGCAAAACAAATAATAAACTGATGTACTTCTTTACCATATCAGAAATTTTTAAACCACGACAACCGGCCTACCTCTACCGGGTACAGCGTTTGCCATATAGTGGGTAAATATGATTTTTCGTATTGCAACTGTAATGCGCCCAGTTTCTTCAGCGTCACTTCTACCCCGGCGCAACCGCCGCGATAAGTTTGCCCGCCTGCTATTTTATTGTATTTCACGCCTGCAGCTATACGTGCCCAGCTCAACAGGGAATATTCGCCGTTTACATCCAGCGTGTAAAACTGCATCTGTTCCTGGCTGGTGTACGTCCACGCACCCTGTACCTGAAACTGCGGGAACAATACGGTATGTGCAGCCATATAACTAATACCGTTATAGGCAATGAACCCTGAATCGGTGCCTTTATTGGAATACCGGTTATACATGAGTGATGACAGCATACGCACGCCGCCCAATGTATAATTATGCACGACCGAACCATTGAGTATGTAATAGACATTCTCCCGAATGCGTTCCTTGTTTATAATGTACAATTGCGAACCGGGATAATACCCTGCGCTTACTACCGGCCATTTGGGTATGCGCACCTGCGCCTGCAGGCTTTTAAAAACGGTGCTGGTCCTGAATGTTTTTTCGGAAAAGGGATTGATGAAATCGTTTTGCCGAAGCATGGCAATAAGGTTTATCCTGTTCCGCCAAAAAGGCTGCTCCATTTTTACCGACCAGGCTGTTTGATTGGTATTGTAGGTAAACAGGCTGAACGATTGAAAATATTCACCGGTTTTACGGTACAACCCGCTTAACCGGGTTCCTGTTCTTTGTATTGCCGTTTGCCCTTTTATGCTGATGCCCAAATTGGCATTGTCAGAAAACTGGAACAGGCTTTTCATGGCCTGGTTGTTTTGATAACTTCCGGATACCGGGATGGTAGTTTTGGCTACTTCGGCGCTGATGCCGGTGTTCTCATCTTTCTTCAGAATAGCTTCCAGGGCATACCCGGTAACATGGATGTAATCGGAAACCGTATCGGCAAACACACTTCCATAGTTATATTTTCTGCCGGTAAAAGCGCTTAGTATAATGGCTTTGCGCTCTATATCACCTATGCCTACACGGCCCATTAAAAAGTTTTGTCCCTTTTGCCGGGTATTTCTGCCCATAAAATCCCTGAAGCCATAATCAATTTTACCAATTGCCAGGGCGCCATAGAACCCATCATTGTATTCGAGGTTTAACCCGGTTAACGACACATTACTGGCGGTTAATTCAGAATAGTTAATCACCGACCTGCCAATGCCAATACTTTTTACATGAGATAAAAAATTGTCAAACCCTTTTTGTCGTTGGCTGTCCAGGCCATTTTCCCGTTCAATAGCGCGCAACTTTGCCGGGTTGGTGGTTGCATATATTTTTTGTTTTAACGCAACCAGCTTGTGGTTAAGCTGCTTGTTAAGGCTGTCGGCTTTATGCTGCAGAGAATGTATCTTTTGTTGCAGGCTGTCCAGTTCCGTTTTTTTCCGGCTGATGTATTTGGTATAGCTACTATCCACTGAAATACTTTTTTCAGCAGGCAGCTCCAATGCGATCCCTTTTTTATTGGGCCATCTTTTTTCGGGTAAATGAAAGGAAGCACCGGGCTGGTTATCAGCTTCCCTGTTTTTATAGTATTGGCGCTCTCTTTCTTCAACAATATGTTGCAGCACATCCCCACTGGCAAGCCAGCTTTTTAATCGGTTGTATTTGTCAAGCTCCTGCTGTAATGAAGCCGTCAATAAAGTAAGATCGGGCTGTTGAAACTGTTTAGCGCTTATCTTATCTAACAATCGTTGCTTCCCGTTCCGCGAAAAAGCCGCCTGATCGAACCGCATATTCACATCAAAAAAATTGCTGAACCAGGGCGAGTTACTGATACGGTTCGATAAATTAACCCGCAAGGGATACCTGTCCTTTACTACAATTTGCAAGCTCGTTTGCAGGGTATGCTGTTCAAAATTCCGCTGTGAAAAAGGAGTATCTACATACGACTGATGTAAAAAACTATACTGAACATTTCCATGAACGCTCAAAAATGGTTTACGCTTTTGAGAGGGAACAACATTCGACACAACAGCTTTTTCTTCCTTCAGTGCGGTGGTTGATTCCAAAGGCGGTGTAATATATCGGGTAAATGCAAACGCCTTACATACATCTTTAAATAAATGAAGAATAGTGTCGCCATTACGAGAATGAGGAAAGTGGGTAGTGTCGTTCTTTTTAAGTTGATTGTTGCGAATGGAAACTTCTAAACTAACTGACTGGGATTGTACCGCGCCGGCAGTAAGCAGGCAGCCGATTATTATATGCACACGCCGGCAGGCATGCCGGGGCATATTATTTTTCCCATGCAGTGACATAATTCTGGTTGTGGTAATGGTTGATTAGTTCGGGGCAAAAAAAGTGGATGTCCTTTTTGTCCTTCTTTAAAGAAAAGAAATATTTCAATCACCGATCACAGATTCATTCATAATAAAAACTAAAAAAATAAAAAATACCCAATTACAGGAGTTATTTAAAATCAATCAGGCGTATCTGTTACTGTTATAATCAAAAACGGCGCTCATTTACCTACTTATATTAGTAGGGTATATATTTTTTTACCGCCCCTCCCCAATAAACAAAAAGGGTGAGCCCGCCATTAAAGACAGACCCACCCTTTGGTATGCTCAATTAGTTGATTGCCCTGCTTAATTCGCTTCGAGCACCAGCGTTACTTTATTAAAATCTGCTGAAGCATTGATGATCTTCTTAAAGTCTTCGTACTGCGCTAACGGATAATGTATTTTCCGGTATTGCTCCATTACATGCACTTTAATGATATTACCTTCCTGTGTGTAAGAAGATTCAAAGCCCATGGTCACCTCATCATTCTCTTTATATACTTTATTAATTACAAGATCATTCAGGTTTTTTACCTTGTACCCTTCAGGAATAGTAAATTCGATGGTGCGTTCCAGCGCATGCGGATAGTTGACATCCATATCGAACTGGCGGGGTTTCTCCTGGTACATTTCAGCCTGGGGCCCGATGATCTCTCCCACTTTTACCAGTATTTTATTCCCGGCCTTCTCCACCAGCTCACTGGCATTTACCACCATGTCAAGTATAAATGGCTTGTTATCCTGGAAGTTTTCCATTTCCTTATTCTCTATCTTCGATGAAACAACCTGTTCGGAGCTGGTACCGAATTTCACCAGTTCTTTCAGGATCTGTTTTTGTCTGTCTTCCGAAGTGAAATTGAAACTGGTACGGTAATACACAGAAGAATAACCTGAATACAACTGCCGGCTGTTAACGATCAATGTATCGAGGGTTTTATTCAATTTGATCTTCGCTTCAATATTATTACCGCTTTGCACATAATCTTCTCCCTGTATAGGACGAATATCAGCAATGGCCGTAGCAAAATTGCCAATCATGGTTCCTTTACAAAAAACGCCGTTGCTGGCAACCCATAAAGGATGGATCAGCGGGTAACGAAACTCTATCAGGGTAGGCGCAATAAATTTCTTCAGCTTTGGAAAATAGATCACCTGGTTATCGCAGTTGTTCCAGTTCTCAAATGATTTATCTGCCGCAAAGTCATCCCGCGAACCGCACAGTACGAACTCGTGATTCACCGCAAGCTGTTTGAAAATGGCGCCATACAACCGCACAATACCGCGGTGACTGGAAATCTTATTTTTGATGACCCATTCAAGGTTCTCTGCATTGGCATCCCCGATATCTTCGCGGGTGCTGATATTCTTTTTCAGGTAATTCTCTACTGCTATCACGACACTCGCTTCATTTCCGCTATTCTTCCAACCGTTGCTATTGATAAGCCCGTCTACTTTTTTCAATTCCTTTTCAGAATACGTTGCATAAATGGAATAGGCTCTTTTAGCCAGTTCATTCCAGGTAAATAACCGGCCGGAGCCTTTGTTACTGGTATTGTACGACAATTTGTATTCTACCCGTTTCAGGTTGGCGGTATAGGTTGAATATTTTTCATCCTGCGCGCCGGGTATATTTTGCTGACGCGTGGTTACAAATCGCTTGGTGCCCAGGATGGTATCAACTGATGCATTTACCTGGTTATAGCCTTTTGTTTCGAAGATCAGGCGCGTAGGCGACACCACTTCTACCTGTGCATCCAGCACCGGGAAGGAGCGCTGCAATACATCGCGTCCAAAAAATGACGCATCCGTTTTATACGTATAATAATACTCCACTTCGCAACCTTTTACCAATCCCTCCATGGCGAAGATCTTGTACAACTGATCGTCTTCCTTCAGGTCTTTGATATTCTTCTTATCCAACGTAATAACATTACCGCCGGGCAATATGGTGCGGGCCTTGATATCAACAATATCGCCATTGTCGCTTACCGGCAGGTAGATCTTGTTATAACTTTCTATTCCCTTGTCATCATTTATATGAATGCGTGTATGGAATGTTTTATAGGCCACCAGGTCTTCTTTCTCATCAACAAATTCAATACGCCTTTTTTCAAAAAGGATAACTGCAGATTCATTGCTGTACTTAGTGTCTACGGTTTGTATAATTGCCTCACCGCCCCATTGTTCCTGTTCAATACCAGGTACGGTTTGGGTAAATGCTGGTACGCTACATACCAGGAAGCAGGCCGTTATTATTTGTTTATACACGTTTAACATGTAAGCGCTATTTTTTTGACAAACTGATAGATTCTTTATACAAGGGGAAAAGGTGTTCCAGTACTTCATTCCAGGCTTTAAACTGATCAGCCGTCAACAGCAGATGATCATTGTAAAACTCCTGGGAAAGTATAATGGTATTTCCTTTTTGCTCATAGTTCAATGAAAATCCCCATATATCATTTTTAAACGATTTACTCTTTGGTAAATAGCTTACGGTATAACCGTCGGGGATGGTAAGAACGGTTACATATTTGTTTACAAACCTGAAATCATACGCCACGGGCATTTTTCGGCGCGGGAAATCGATCTCTTCGTGTTCGTATAATTTGTGCAGGTTGATATTCAAATACCATTCATCACCAATTTTCCGCGCATAATCCTGCAGCTCAAACTTGCCGCTTAATGTAACATGGTTTTTGTCGCTTAAATCGCCTACTTCATAACTGGAAAGGTGAAACTTGTTAGAACCCCGGGAAAACCGGCGCCGCATATAATTTTCCTTATCCTTCTCATTGATGTAGCTCAATGAGCCATGCATATTCATGGCATAATAACCACTCATATGCAAATTAACGCGGCCGGTGATGCCTTTATCGGTTAACTGTATAAAACAGGAATCGACACGCTGATTGGTTTCTTTAGGCGGTGAAGGCACTTTTACAATAGTGTACTTACCTGGTTCCAATGCGATCATGGCTTCCTTTTCCTGTATGGCCGAAGGGGGAATACCAAATACGCAGGTGGGATCTGTACCGTCGAGGAATATAAACTCGTCTTTCTTCAACTGAATGGCGCAGATCATGTGATTATCAACGATCGGCAACGGTGTTTCCCGGTAGCTGTATGGCAGATCGCGGGTACCGATCCAGGTATGATATGCCGGAACGCCGGCAGTATTCAACATTAAGGTAAGTATGCTGCTCATGTCCTTACAATCGCCAAAACGACGACTGCAAACAAAATTGGCATCGCGCGGTATAAAGCCTTCCATCCCGTCTTCAAATGCCACGTATTTAATATGGTCCTGTACCCAGCTATAAATGCGTTTGGCTTTTTCTTCCTGCGAGGGAACGCCATTGGTAAGTGAATCCACGATCCGCTTCAGCTCAGGGCCGGCCACCTTATTAAGGTCCTTAATAAAGCCGCTATTTAACTTGTACAGGTCATTGGTATCGGCCAGGTAACTTACCTGTTCGCCTTTGTCGTTTTTATACTTTTCAATATAAAAAACAATATGCGGTGAATACCACGACGCACCGGGAGCATCGGGATAATCCTTTTCAGCCGGCAAGTCCTTTACCTGGAAAGTATATGTGATCTCTCCACCCCTGCTGTCCTGGGTAAATTTGATCTTATCGGTATCCAGTCCTTTCAGCACATATTTCACCGACATGCCTTTGGGAAAAGAGATGCTTATAACATCATTGATAACCGGAATGCTACGCGCAAAATAATGAGGCGAAAGCAGGAACGGCTTCTTATGGATCACCAGCATGTTCAGGTTGCCGGTAGCGCCGGGGCCAATGGCCGGGAAATCGAAACGCGTTTCCTTCGCATCGTCATAAAATACGCTTGACGACTTACTGCTGCCGGTTTTGAAGTTGGTAACTTTTATCTTTTTGTTTTCGGCCGTTTGCGTGTAGGCCTCATATTCTTTTACTTCATGAAAACTGCTATGACCGAAACCATACTGGCTCAGGTAAGCTGCTGCATTTGCAGTCAGGTACATCAACTGTTGCGATTCACGGCTTTCAATATACGGCTCGCCATCTTTGATCTTTATCTTATACTGTTCGGTTGAATTCAGCATAACGGCTTCTTCGCCGGGAAACTTAGCTTTCAACTCTTCAACCTTCTGTGCTGCAGTGGTGAGCGATATAAATAGTCCGGTTGCAAAAAATAATCGTTTCAATCCTTATTCACTTTTTATTTTACACTAAGTAATTGCCCGAAATAATAAACTCTTACCTGTTTTAATTTTCCATTGTCATCATAAAATCGCTGTTCGCCGTGGTAATCTCCATTATATTGATTGCCTTCTTCTACCAATATTCCTTTTGCATTATACTCTTTATAAGGGCCATGCAAATTATCGTGCTGGTAAGTATATACAGAACGCAGGGTACCATCGGGATAGTATTCCTTCATCAGATCTTCCGAGTTTCCATAAACCTCAGTATTTTCCAAACACAATTTACCGCTGGGGTGATTCCGCTTATACTGGCCATTCTGTTGTCCTTCCACATACTCAACCGTAACAGATGAATTTCCATTCGGGAAGAGGGCATTTATTTTACCACTACCCCGCAAAAATGGTATTTCAGCAACTGGTTCATTATTCCTGCCCAGGTAGCTGTAACCAACCGGAAGGTCAAATTCATAGTGTAGCTGATAGGCCAGTACACCTTCTTCAGAATACTTCTTGTACATTCCATGACGATCTCCACGCTCATAAGTTACCTCTGCATCTACCTTACCATTTTTATAGTAATATATTTTTTTTCCGTGTAACTTACCAGCCGTGTATTCTTCTGTTTGCGACAGGCTGCCATCAGGACGGTAATACTTCCAGGTGCCTATTTTTTCATTCAATTTGTACACGCCTTCCGAGCTGATCTTTCCGCCATAATGATATGTTCTGAAAATACTGTCGCGCAAGCCTTTTTTAAAGCACTGTATCGCCTGTACAGAGCCATCGATATAATAATGCCTGAATACACCGTCCAGGTTCCCATTGATGTAGGTGCCTTCACCGTAGGGTTTTCCATTGAGGTATACCGAGGTAAACTTTCCTGAGCCATTAGGTAATTTCACCCGGTGCAGCACTTTACCAGTGGTATCAAACGATACGGTTTCCAAAAGCGTACCCATCTCATAAAAGTCTTCCGTTTCTTTTATGCCATTGGGCCAGTAGGAAGTTTTTAATCCATTCAGTTCGCCATTCAGGTAATTAGTGCGGGCAATAAGGTTGCCTGTTTCGTTATACAGCAGCCATTCTCCCTGCACCATATTGTCTTTATACCATCCTTCTTCCTCTTTGCCGCCATGTAAAAACCAGGATGTGTAATAGCCGTCTTTTTTATTGGCTACATATTGTGCAACAGCCTTTTTTTGTCCGTTAGAAAAATAAGACGCGGCCTCACCATTCAACTCACCTTTCACGTATGGGTTTACTTCTTTATTTTTTCCAGAGCCATAAAAATAGGTCTGTATACCATCGATCTCTCCTTTTGCATTGTAAGGCGTAGCCACTTTTTTAGTACCATCGGCATTGTAAACCAGCAGGTCAATTTTTCCCTTTGAGGTTTCTGAAAGGCTGATCTGTTTTCCGGCTTTATCAAAATACCGCGCGGCTTTCAATTTATCTTCATCGAAGGTGAAAGTATAATACAACTTACCGTCCTTGTCGAGATACTGCACATCGCCACTGACCTTTCCTTTTTTATTATTGACATACTTTGTATACAACTGCCCATCGTAGTAATAGCTTACATATTCTCCTTCCAGGGTGCCATTGTTATAGGTTTCAACGGTGTTCGGCTTACCATTTTCAAAATACCGTTTTAATACACCGTTTACTTTATCCTGTACGTACTGTGCTTCCAGCGATAATACGCCATCATTGTACCAGGCTTTATACGGCCCGTTCACTTTATCGTCAACATAAGCACCTTCCGACTCCAACTGTCCGTTATTATGGTAGGTTTTAAAAGGACCGCTTTGTTTACCATTATCATAGGTTTCTACAGCATGCAGCACGCCTGTTTCATTAAATGTTTTTTTAACGCCGTGCAGTTTTCCATTGCTATAGTTAGCCGTCATTTTGGTGCTGCCGTCTTTAAAATAAGTGGTATGCGGGCCATGGGGTTCCCCGTTCTTATAAACGGCGCGGGAAGAAACAACACCATGGTCATAATAGTATGTTTCAGCACCTTCCTGTTTGCCATTCCGATACGACTCATCGCCTTTTAATTGTCCGTTAAAATGATAATATTTCCAGGGGCCTTCTTTTTCACCTTTATCATTGTAACCGCCCGAGCCCTTTATATTACCTGCCGGATAATAAAATTCCCAGGGGCCTGTAAGTATTTCGCCGTTATTGCGGGCGATGCCTTTACCTACCAATACTCCGCTCGAAAAATAGTAGAGCGGTCCGTTCGGATTGCGCTTTGAATATTTTAATTCACGGGTGGATCTTATCAGGTTACTGTAAGCAACAACTTCGTCTACAAATGCGCTTAACTCCTTTTTATTTTTCTTGTTATAATCCTTGATGGTCTTAATATCTATACCGGAAAAAGCATAGTATACCAGGTTTTCAAATTTCTTCTCATCGAACATCTTCTTATAAAAAGGAACATAATACTGCATCCAGAAATTGTTGTCCGTTTCATCAAAGCTGAGCTTTTCGAAAACTACCTGCATCTGCCTTGAAATTGGATCGTCGAGGTCAATGATCGATTTATAATTTTTATCCAGCGCAATTTTCGACAACACGATCTGTTCAATCATCCGGAAGTTTTCATTCGGTTCTTCTTTTCGCTTATTCACCTCTTCCATAACATCGTCTTTACTTTTTGCGATGTTATCCAGGATAGCAATGGCGTTAAGAGAAAACCGGCCTTCGGGTTCCATAACGAGGTTGGCTACCATGCTCAGGAAAGCCGGAACAACCTGCCCCTGGTTGATAGCACAGAGCCCTAATTTATAATGAGAACTGGCAGAATAAGGATTGATCAACAGGGCTTGCTGAAATACCTTTTCTGCTTCTTTATACTTTTTCATCCGGAGCAGTGTAGTGCCTTTGTTCACATATAAAGTGGTGTACGCCGGATAAAGAGCAATTGCCGAATCGAATATTTTGAGGGAACGCTCCTGCTGATTATCATAATCCAGCAGGCTGCCATATTGCGTCAGCAACTCCGGGGCTCGTTCCCTTTCTGTAGTAAGGGCCAGCGCCTGCTCACAATACCGTATCCCTTGTGCATACTGGCTATCGGCACTGCAGGTCAGTGCGCATTCATACAACGCCCACACATAGTTGGTATCGCCGGCTTTTACCTGTTGAAATTCTTTCAGGGCTTCCTTGTATTTACCATCATCATACAATTTGATGCCGGATTGGATGGCCTCTGCAGAGTTAATAAGCGGATTGTTTTTTTGAGCGTTGGTGTACATGCACGCAAGGCAGAGTACGGCAACCAGGGTTAAATGTCGGTTCATGGTTATATTTACCTTCTTTAAAATGTGAAGGTATAATGAAGTTTTAAAAAAAGAAACGGATAGCCGGGAATATTTGTCCCTGCTGATTTTGAGGCCCAAAATACATATTATTTTTTATTGCCCTTATTACATATTTCCACCTGCCTCTTTACACGGTTTTTGCCTTAAATGACACACTTATCGCCCAAAAATGCACGCTTATCAACTTTTAGCAACAACTCAAATGGTTTTATTATTTTTATAGATTTTAAAAAAAGATGCCTGGCTTGATGGCCAGGCAAACAACTACGGACATAAATGGTAAATACCTGCGTAAACAATCTAACCATCACGGTCAGCAAGCCGGCCTGTCGGAATTCCACCGCTGCAGTGAAAAATTATTAAACCGATGAAACCAACCTGCTGACCGATCAGCTCTTCATTGCAGACCTATGCATTGAGAAGAAATTAATTTAGGTAAGCGCCTTTCGGCACTTCGGCTACGCCCCGTGCGAATGCGCTCTACGCTGCGTACGCAGCCCCTTCTACTTCGCACCGGGTCTTACCTGATTTATAATTGAACAATCTGCCATTGCTGGTTGCGACCGCCATTATAAGGCCATTGAATGATCGGTGCGCCATTGGTGGTTGAACCGCCGTTTACATCGAGCGATTGACCACTATTGCGATTGATTATTTCGTAATAACCAAAACCCTGATCTACAATGCGCCATTGCTGGTTGTTACCACCTGAATAATCATATTGAATCACAGCAGCGCCGTTCGTAGTAGAGCTGCCAGTTACATCCAATGCTTTGTTGCTATTGCGGTTAATGATACTGTAATAGCCATTCCCCAAACTGGTAATTTTCCATTGCTGGTTATTACCACCCCAGTAATCCCATTGTATAATGGCGCCTCCATTGGCAGTTGAAGAACCATTTACATCCAGCCCCTTGTTGCTTTGTCTGCATACAATACTGTACCAGGCCGAACTATTAAAGCTGCCTTGCGGAAAACTAATGGAAGTATTGCCCCAGCCATATTGCAGGCGGGTTAAACCGGATGCATTATTCGTATTTAAGGTAGAACCACTCAGCGTAAGTAAACTATAGCTATCGCCATCGCGCAAACCAGGCCAGTATATACAGCCCATTGAACGGGAGAGAATTCCACTGGTCATTCCCTGGAAATAGGCGATCTCCCTGTCGGTTCCCGGCGCACCCAGGTAATTTTTTCCATTGGTCATTGGAATGCCGAATTCTGTTACAATGGTACGTGCCGGATAAGCAATGGATTGAATGGCCGCCACCCAGTCGCCGGTTGTTGTTTTATTATTATCGAACCAGGTATAATTATGGTAAGATAACAAGCAATTGGTTAACCGGCTATCGGCCCCTACCACATTCACGTTCTCCGCATACCCTTGTCCATCGAGTATAATTCTACCACGCGGAACAGACGGATAATTACTTAACCAGTTTGCATATAAATTATTGAGATCGGTAGCACCGTACCCATGCGGTTCGTTGAACGGTTCAAAATATACCCGGCTGTTGCTGCCATACTTGTTTACGATGGTCTGCCACATACTCCAGAATTGGGTCATATTATCAACCAATCCATCTTTGGAGCTTTTGGCTTCCCAATAAGCCAGTATCACGTTCATGCCTTTGCTAGCCGCCATATCAATAGCGCCTGTATAAGCATTCCACCAGGATTGGGCTACGGTATTCGGATTGACTGGTAGCCGAACCGTATTGGCGCCTCTTGACTGAAAAGCGGTAAGAATGTTATTCGCTTTTGATTGTACGGTAGCATAGTTATCAGTAGATGCCAGTCCGCTGACAACCACCCAACCATCTTCGAAATTATCGTCGGGGTCGGCCCAGTTCAGCCCCTTGAAATTGTTAGTGGCGTCCAGGGTAACCGAAGTATCTTCCGGCACCGGGTCCGGCGTTTCAATGGCATCGGCCTGCTTTTTTGAGCAGGATATAAATGCTGCAAGCAGCAAAAAGGATAAAAGTTTTTTCATTGCAATCGTTTTTATATGGAGGCTTAATTTGAGCTTCTTACTAAAATTAACGTTGCAACGACATTTAACAGGGGGGAGAATTCCTAAAATATGGGGGGTAAATTACTGGGACCCCACCCGGTTATTCAAAAAAAGGAACCCCTGGTATGGCGTATTTTTTCATCCCCGCTTCATTGATCTCCACGCCAATACCCGGTTTATCGGATACGGTTATAAAACTATTATTCACCCACTCCCCATCATAGGTGATAATTTCCTTAAACATAGGCTGGGTATGAAAATAAGATTGCCATTCCAGGATCATGAAATTGGGTACGGCGGCACACACATGCGCAGAAGCCATAGCGCCCAGGAAGGAAGCTACCATATGTGGCGCAAAAGGAACATAGTACAGGTTAGCGAGGTTGGCAATACGTTGCCCCTCGCCCAGCCCGCCGCATTTTTGCAGGTCGGGCATTACGATATCCACTGCGCCTATCTCCAGCATTCGTCTGAAACCATAGGCCAGGTAATGGTTCTCGCCGGCGCAGATGGGTGTGGCCGTTGATTCGGTGATCAGTTTATACGCTTCCACGTTCTCGGCAGGCACCGGTTCTTCCAGCCACATCAGGTTCAAAGGCTCTACCTTTTTGGCAACAGCTTGTGCAGTTACCGCATCATAACGACCGTGCATATCTGCACAGATGTCGATAGTGGGCCCAACTGCTTCGCGTGCAGCTGCCAATTGATCGTACATGCGTTGCAGCTCGGCCGGACTGGCCGTCCAGTTATACACATCATACTTATTAGGATCGTTCGCCTGGTCCAGGTCGAACTTGATGGCGTTGAAACCCATCTTTTTGGCATTCCTGGCTGCTTCGGCAAAATCTGCGGGGGAAGGCCGGTTGCGCTGGTACAATGCCGTATCACAATACACGCGTACCTTATCGCGAAACTTTCCACCCAATAACTGGTATACCGGCAACTGCAAGGCTTTCCCGGTCAGGTCCCACAACGCAGTTTCTATGGCCGACAAAACCGCCACATACATGCCCGACTGCGCGCCCTGAAAAAAACCGGATTTACGAATGTCTTCAAACAGGCGGTGCACATTCAACGGGCTTTTTCCTTTAATGCGTTCACCGAAATTTTTCACCAGGTGGTAGGTGCCGGGAATGGCGTCCACGCCTTCACCGCAACCCCAGAGATCCTGGTTGGTATATATTTTTACGAACAGGCTGCCCCTGATGTAACCGCATTTCACCTCGGTGATCTTCAGGTTGGAAGGTGGTGACGCTTTTGGCGTTCGCTCAATGGCATTTTCAAATTCCTGTCCGAATGCAGACAAAGAAGCCAATGGGGCCATGGCGGCGGCGATAGCTGTCTTTGTGATAAAGTTTCTTCTTGAGTTAGAGTGTGTCATTGGGTTTGTTTAATAGTTAATAAGCTAGTAGCTAGTGGTAAATGGCGAGTAGGGCTTTTATTGCATCATTCGTTATTATTTTTTCACCTTAAGACATTTCAGTTTTTTTCCCTACTAGCTACTCGCCACTTGCTACTCGCTACCATGTACGTCCTTTCAAAAACTCCCGGATCTGGCTTTTAGATACCGGCAGCTCATTGATATGATCGTTGAGCCATTTGGAGAAATCTTTTTCAATTTCGTCGCTCCAGCGCGAATCGATCTGACCAGGCGTGTATTTCCCTTCGCGCAACCGCTGGTGACCAAACATATCTCGTAAGCGAACGATCTCAGATGTCTTTACCACTTTTTCTGCAAGATGCGGTGGAATGAAGATCACACCGCCATCCCGGCCCAACACTACATCGCCCGGCATTACGGTTGCCTTACCAATGCGTGTAGGCTGATTGATCCCAACCAACGTTGTGTTCAGATCGCCATCGGGATTGTTCAGGTGATGCGAAGGGTGATAACTGCGGAAGAAAGAAGTGAAAGAACCGATCTCTTTCAAACCCTTGATGTCGCGAATGGCGCCATCGTATACAATTCCATTACCTGTTTTGGCATAAATAGAATTGCCGAGGTTGTCCCCGATGGTGGGACCATCTTCATACGCATCGAACTGGTCAACGACGTATACATCCCGCTTTACCAGCAGATCGATAGGCCAGGAGTTTTGTGATTTCACCCGTTTATCGCGCACACCAAATTTGTCTATTACGCGATGGATATCCGGGCGTCCGGGCATGAAGATGGCGGTTACTGCACGGCCTACCAACACACTGTCGGGATTGATGGTTTTCCATTCGCCATCGTATTGATGTTTGTAATTTTCATTGCGCAACACTGCCCAGGCTTCTTCCAGTGTCACCAGCTTCATGCGATCGAGCAAGCTGTCGGGCACTTTGGGTCTACCATCGGCAAAACGTTCGCCACCCCATTCAGGCGTTAATGCAATGAGTTGTTCGCGGGAAATTTGTTGGCCATAAGTTGCTGCACAAAGCAACACCAGCATTAGAATTAAACAATACTTTTTCATATTTATATAAGGTTATTGTTTCGTCTTACTTCCTACCTCCTACTTCCTGTCTAGCGTCAGCTCCACAACCGGTCGTGCGAGCGAACATCGTTCCATTCGGGTGTAGGCTCGAAATAGGTTTTGTTAGCGGGCAGCAAATGTTTTTTAATTTCTTCTTCCACCAGTTCTATTCCCAACCCGGGCGCCGTGAGCGGCACATTCGCATATCCCTTCTCGAACAGCTTGCGGCCATCCGTTGTTTTTACCAGCGTTTCCCACCAGGGATTGTCGAGCGAGTGATGTTCCAATGCCAGGAAATTTTGCGTAGCGGCAGCGCAATGCACATTAGCCATAAACGACACCGGCGTGCCGGCAAAATGCATGGCCATGGCCACGCCTTTTTCTTCGGCATAATCCCCAATGCGTTTTGTTTCTAAAATACCGCCGGCTGTGGCGAGGTCGGGATGCACGATATCAACAGCACCTGCATCGATCAGTGGTTTGAAACCGTTGAGCAGATAAATGTCCTCACCCGTCAATACCGGGGTTTCCAATGCATCAGACATTTTTTTGAATTGATCGGTGAACTCCCAGGGCACCATGTCTTCCAGCCAGGCGAGGCGGTAGGGTTCTACTTTCCTGCCCCAGCGTATGGCATTGTTCAGATCGAAATGGCCGTAATGGTCACTTGCAATAGGAATCTCATAGCCTACTACCGAACGTATGTCGCTCACGATCTGCGCCATGCCGTCTAATCCTTTTTCGGTGATCTGGATGGCGGTAAAAGGATGTTTTATATTTGCGTAGTCCATATACCCCCCACGCCACTGCGCCAGGTTACTGCCCCAGAATTTGCTGTTTACCAGCGCGCCTTCCTGCCCTTTCACTTCGCCGATGGAAATATCCATCTTCAGCCAGGTCATACCCTGTTCTTCCAGGCGGTATTTGATCTTTCTTTTGAATTCATTGATCGAAGACGCTTCGGGCGTATCGGCATACAATCGTACTTTATCGCGATACCTTCCGCCCAGCAATTGCCACACCGGCACATTGTAGGCTTTGCCGCAGAGGTCCCACAAAGCCATTTCTACTGCGCTTACGCCACCACCCTGCCTCGCATGGCCGCCAAACTGCCGCACCATTTTAAACAGCATTTCTACATTGCAGGGATTTTGATTCAGGATGCGGCTCTTCAGCATCAGAGCATAGCGTTCATCGGCGCCGTCGCGCACTTCGCCCAATCCATAGATTCCCTGGTTGGTATCGATGCGAATAATGGGCGTGCGGCCCACATTCTGTATAATGCAATACCGCATATCGGTGATCTTCAGATCAGATGGGTTTGAATAGCGGCTGACCTTTTGCGTGGTTTGCGCAATGATCTCTTCAATGGGCCACAGCGCGCTGATGCCTCCTAATGCAATGCCGCCCAGCGCCGATCGTTTCAAAAAAGAACGGCGGCTGTTGGATGCCTTATCAGATGTATCTTTTTCAGGGTCATTGAGCCCTAGCTTTGTAAGGATCTTTTGAGAAGGATTCATATTATATGATTTAATGGTCATAATTGATTGATTGATACTTAACACTACAATGCATGCGAAGTAGGAAGTATGCCTTTTACTTCGTATCTCCTGCTTCTTACCTCCTACCTCCTGCTTCTCATACCTATTACCACAATGTTTCCTTGATCAATTCACAACCTTTCCGAATACTTATGCTGCAGATTACCGATCGCCTCAAATTCATCGAACAGCTTCGCACTCAGCTTTTCAAATACGGTGAAGTAATCGGCATAGATGGCGTGGCGCTGTTTATTTGGCTTATACACATCGGGCAGTTCAACAGTTTGCGCCGCATCCTCCAGCGATTTATAAATGCCCATCTCCGTGGCGCTTAACAAAAAGGCGCCAAAACTTACACTGTGAAACTGTGGCCGCAGGCGTACAGGTTTGTTGAACAGATCGGCGAGTAATTGAGCACAAAAAGGCATTGTGCCAAAAGTGCCATTCACCGAAAGACTTTTGATGGTACGATGTTCGCCCAGCGTTTTACCAATGCTGTATATTTCATACAGTATGCCTTCAATGGTAGCCCGCACAAAATGTTTGCGTTCGTGTTTTATATGCAGGCCGAAATAGGCACCGCGCGCATTGGCATTCCAGATAGGTGCGCGTTCGCCCAACAAATAAGGAAGGAAAAGCAGGCCATCGGAACCCGCCGGCACTTTGGAAGCCTCTTCTATTAACTGTTGAATGCTGTTCTCTATGTCGAACGGGTTGGTGAAATCACCGAACTGACGAGTGAACCATTCAAAAATATTTCCGCCGTTATTGGTAGGGCCGCCAGATACATAGCAATTCTCTGTAAGCAGGTAATTAAAGAACCGCATCTGCTCATCTTTCAAAACCGCAGGTCCCATCACCCGTACTGCACCGCTGTCTTCAATTGTAATGGTGGCCTTGCCTTCGCCTTTCAACCCGTCGCCCAATGTGGCCAGACAACCATCGCTGGAGCCAATCAATATTTTTGTTTCGGCCGGCAGCCGCAACGATTGCTGATACGCTTTTTTCAATTTTCCGGCAGCAGTAAATACCGGCGCGAGGCCTGGTAGTTTGGAAGCTGTAATTCCTGCATATTGCAACGCATCGGCTTCCCATTTAATAGTATGAATATTCATCAGGCCAGTTGCCGAGGCGATGCTGTAATCGATCATGTACTCGCCGGTCAGTTGGTGAATGATATAACTTTTAATGGAAAGGAATTTACTGGTTTGGCGAAACCGTTCTTTATCGCTGTTCCTGATCCATGCTATTTTCACAAGCGGCGACATGGGATGAATGGGCGTACCGGTGGCCGCATAGAGGCTTTTACCAAGCGCCGAGCGACGTAATTCCTGCGCCTCTTTCTTGGCCCGGTTATCGGCCCAGGTAATGGCATTGCCTAATGGATTGCCATTTTTATCAACCGCCAGCACGCTGTGCATGGAAGCGCAGAAACAAATGGAGGCTACTTTATATTTTTTTGGGTGTATATATTCGTTCAGGATATTCTTCAACACATACAGCGTGGTAATAAAGATCTGTTCCGGGTCTTGCTCACTGTGATCGGGTTCGGTATGGAATGTAGGATAATACCCTCGCATGGAACCGATGACGCGGCCGTTGAGGTCATAGGCAAACATCCTTATTCCGTTTGTTCCCAATTCAATGGTGATGATGCATTTCATGTTTATAGTAATTAGGTAGTACGCAAATGATTTTTTCTGAATTCACTTGGCCGGTAACCGGTCAGCTTTTTAAATGTGGTGGAAAAATGTTGCGACGAATAAAAGCCCGTGTCCAACGCTATATCGGTCACCGCTATATCGGGTTGCTTCAATAATTTAATGGCTTCGGAAATTCGAATATTGATCAGGTAATTGATGGGCGAAAAACCAGAATAACTTTTTACCCGCTCCGTGAATAAAGTGGTACCCATCCCCACCAGGGCAGCCATTTCTTCCACAGTCCATTGATGCGCCAGGTTCTGACGCAACATTTCTTCCAGGTGCATAAATGTCTTTGGAAAGTCACGAACGGAATGGTTTTGCCGCGTCATTTGGCGGGTAACCTGGATCAACAGTTCATCAATCTGGTGATTGATGCGTGCCTGGTACGCCACTTCCTTACTGCATAGTTCTGCATGGATGCATTTAAGTATTTTACCGGCCTCATTGAACCGGCTCAGGACCGGTGAAGGGTTCAATAATAAGATCTTACCAATAGCAGCGCCTTCGCTGTCGGATAAGCTGCTCCAATTACCGAATTGAATGAGCCCATTTTCTTTTTGAATGCCCAGGTGAATCCAGGTAAAGGATCCGATCTCCAGCGCGCCTTTATCGCTGCCGAACGGTGTGCCAGGCAATATAACCGCCACATCACCAGGAAAAAAAACATGCGGCTGCTGATTGATCCGCCATTCGAACCTGCCTTCTAATATGTGATATATTTTCAATCCATCTGTGGCTGTAGTTAGAAAGGTGTTAAACTGGATAGAACCATTCTTTCTTAATCCCACTTCAAGAATATGTGGGAACAATAGCAGTTCTGGCGATTTCCCATATTGTAGCAGAAATTGATTCATATGGCTTTACATACTTATCGTGGCGCAATCGAAGCATCTTGTGAGACCTTACATAAAGAAAGGAAATTTATTCGTGCCGGAGGTGCAAAATTCAACACAGTTTTATTTTGGAAGTTTTTCATTCCAATACCTGATAATTTGTGGCTCAACGATTAATCACCAAAACAACTTGCCGGTATGAAAAAGTATCGCAACGGCAGGCCATCGCGCTTTGTGGCACTATGGCTGCTCTTCACTTTTCAATTATTTTTTTCCGTAACGTACGCGCAAACTATTACGGGTACTGTTTCGGATGAAAAAGGAACGAAGCTGTCACGGGTTTCTGTCATTATAAAAGGCACAACACAGGGAACCTCCACCGACAATGATGGTAAATTCAGCATTGCGGCCCCGGCCGATGCCACGCTAATGTTCAGTTCTGTAGGATATAAAAGCATTGAGGTAAACATTGCGGGCCGCACAACTGTGAATGTGTCGATGACGGCCGACAACCAGAACCTGGGCGAAGTGATCATAACAGCTCTGGGTATTAAAAAACAGGCCCGAAGCCTGGGTTATTCAGCCACCAACGTTAAACCTGAAGAGCTGAGCGTGAACCGCACCAGCAATGTCATGAATGCCCTGCAAGGCAAGGTGGCCGGCGTAAATATCTCGTCCCTGGGCACCGGACCAGGTGGCACATCCAAGATCCGCATTCGCGGCCAATCGTCTATTTCCGGACAAAACAATCCCCTGATCGTTATCAATGGCGTACCGGTTGACAATACCAATTTCAACGACAATACGATCTCTGTTAAAGGCGGCGGCATATTCGCTGATGGCGGGGATGGGTTATCGAGTATTAACCCGGATGATATTGAAAGCATGACCATATTAAAAGGGGCGCCGGCATCGGCGTTGTATGGCTCTCGAGCCAAGGACGGCGTGATCATGATAACGACAAAAACGAAAGGTAAGACAAAAGGCATCGGCGTTACCTATAACGGCAATTACACCAATGACACGCCACTTGATTTTACTGATTATCAGAATGAATACGGTCAGGGTGAGAATGGCATTCGACCTACGGCGCCCAACCCAACATCGGGTCAATGGTCGTTCGGTGAAAAGTTTACACCGGGCATGACGCACATCCTGTTCAATAATCTCACCGTTCCCTACCAGCCACAAGGCAGTCGCATCAGGGAATTTTACCGGCATGGGCAGAACATGTCGAACACAGTGGCATTTGAAGCCAGCAACGACAAAGGCGGCCTGCGCCTGTCGCTGAACAATACCGACAACAAGGGCATCATGCCAAACAATTCGTTCAATAGAAAATCCATGAACCTGGGTTTCAGCTATAACCTGTCTGAACAATTTTTGGTATCGGGAAATATTAATTACTCAAGGGAGATCAATAAGAACCCACCCAACATTGCCAACCAGGATAACTCCATACCTACTACCCTGATGGCGCTTGCGACCTCCATGCCGCTTCAAGTGCTCAACGAAAATAAATACAATGCTGCAGGTAATGAGTACAGTTGGACAAGATTCACTAACCGCACCAATCCCTTCTGGGTATTGGCAGACCAGTTCCATAATATCAAACGCGACCGGGTATTCGGCAATGTGGCATTGAAATATAACATCCTGCCCTGGCTGAGCGTACAAGGCCGCTTTGGCCAGGATTACTGGTCGCGCGATGAAGACGTTAATAATTTTCCAACCGGTCAGGCTTCCAGGGCCTCTGCACCACCCGGCTTTGTGAATGGTGTATTCACCCAGGAATCGCGCCGGTTCCGCGAAACCAACCTCGACTTCCTGGTGAATGCCAATAGAAAATTCGGTAACCTGGAATTGAATCTAAACGGCGGGGGCAACCGCATGCGCAAACGTTCCGATATTAACAACGTGGTGGTAACAGATTTTATCATCCGGGGTTTGTACACTGTGCAGAATGGAAGGGCCAAGGACCCGGTGTATACATTGATAGAACAGGGCGTGAATTCGTTGTACAGTTCCGCCGAATTCAACTGGAAGCAAACCTTCTATGTAACCGGCACGGTGCGTAACGACTGGTTCAGTACCCTGTCACCGGCTAATAGAAGTATTTTATATCCATCCGTTTCGGGCAGCTATGTATTTTCAGAACACCTGCCCACTATAAGCTGGCTGAACTTTGGTAAAGTGCGACTGGGTTATGCCGAGGTGGGTAGTGATGGCGATGTAGCGCCTTATGCCGATCAATTGTTCTATTCGGTTAATGCCAATTTCATTAACAACCCCAACAATACTCCTGTACCCGTAGGCACCAGCAATATTATTACGGGAACCGTCAGCGCTACCACCTTGCCAAATCCTAACTTAAAACCCAGCCGGGTAGCCGAAACGGAAGTTGGGTTGGAAATGCGGATGTTCAACAACCGCGTGAATGTAGACCTGGCCGCTTACCGGAAGATCACAAGCGACCAGATCGTACTGGCGCAGATCTCCGATGGCTCGGGTTATTTCAATACACCCATCAACAGTGGCAAAAGCCGCAATTACGGGTTTGAAGCCATGCTGAACCTGGCGCCGGTAAAAACGAAAGATTGGTCATGGGAGTTTACCGCCAACACCTCTTACAACATTACCAAAGTACTAAGCATTATCACCAGCAAACCGGGTGAGCGTATTACCACCGGTCTCCATGTGTTCAATGGCGAAACCAGGCATGTGGTGGGCCAGGAAATAGGTCAGATTGCGGGCTACGGCTATGCACGGGATGTAAAAGGACAACAGATATTCCAGTCGAACGGTTTACCGCAGCGAACACCCGATCTGGTACTATTTGGCAGCGCCCTGCCCAAATGGATTGGCGGTTTTCTGAATACCTTCAATTACAAAGGCATTAACCTCACTGTTTTCATAGATTACAAGCTGGGTGGTAAAATGTTGTCAGGCACCAACTTCAATGCCGTGCGGCACGGCTTGCACAAGAGAACGCTGGTAGGCCGCGTAGGTGGCGTAAAAGGCGCCGGTGTGGATGCGAATGGCAATCCCAACAACGCCATATCCCCGGTACAAACCTATTGGGAACATTTGCGCACCCAGCAGATCGTGGAATCGGTTGTTTATAACAGTGGCTACTGGAAATTGCGCCAGGTGTCGCTGGGCTATGATCTCACCAAACACCTTCCGGCCAAATGGCCCGTCAAAGGCGTGAAACTCGACCTGGTAGCCAACAATGTATTGCTGTTAAAGAAATGGGTCGACAATATCGATCCGGAAACATTTGGCTTCGGCTCCGATAACCAGGTGGGACTTGAATCGCCCGGCCTGCCCACTACCCGCAGCCTTGGATTGAATTTGAATATTAAATTCTAACACCTTCGATCATGAAAAAGATTGTAAACTATATACTGGTCTGCTGTTTATTTGCCACAGCTTCCTGTGAAAAAGGATTGTCAGATCTTAACGTTAATAAAACAAGTCCTACCGCACTTGACCCGGCCTTGTTGCTGAACCAGGCGGTCATTAATACGTCGTTTCCCGTAAAATCACTGGTATTTGATGTAGGCATTGTACAACAGATGGTAACCCCAAATGGCGGTGTGCTGGCAGGCGCCAATTTCAACCAGGACAGCCGCGATGTAACAACGCAACCCCTATGGACGGCCTACTATCAAAGCGTGATCAAGAATACGCACGATGCGTTGGTACGGTCAAAAGATATTGAAGCACGGAGCAACATGTACAATATGACACGCATTTATCAGTCGTATGTATTTATGATCCTGACCGATGAATATGGCGACATTCCCTATTCAGAAGCCGGCGCGGGATTATCAGACCGCG
Organism: Niastella caeni; assembly: GCF_004834005.1. Taxonomy (GTDB): domain Bacteria; phylum Bacteroidota; class Bacteroidia; order Chitinophagales; family Chitinophagaceae; genus Niastella; species Niastella caeni. Next base: position 76,952 of record NZ_STFF01000015.1, on the reverse strand, counting down.
TTCTGTTCCCTAAATACGACCGGCAACAGGATATTTACCCAAAGATCATACAGGAGTTAACGGAAGCAGCAGCGGCCTTAAGTACCACAAGCAATATTGAAACCGGCGATGTGCTGTACGGCGGCGATATTGTTAAATGGAAAAAATTTGCTTATTCATTAATGTTGCGCGCCGGTATGCGTTTAGTGAAAATAGACGCGGCGAAAGCGCAAAGTACGGTGCAGGCGGCGGTAAACGGCGGCGTCATTACCGACAATGCCGACAACGCTTACATCCGTCACGACGCTAATTTCACGCAACCAATCGGCAATACGCTTAACGGTAGCGAAGCAGCGAACTTTTACCTCACCAAACCTTTTGTTGACCATTTAAAAAGTACCAATGACCCACGGCTTCAATCCATTGCTATCCGGTATGTAGGCGCGGCAAGTGGCGCGGGTCAAACGGTAGCCGCCGGCTCTACCGATCCTACCAAACAAATAGGCATGCCCATCGGGAAAGACAACGGCACTATTGTCACTGCCGCTACCGCCGATGGCCTGGTAAGCTTTTATGAATACAGCCAGGTAGACCGCCGACGAATGGTAAAGATCTCGTCGCCGGTGTTCCTGGTAACTGCGGCACAAACCAACCTGTTGCTGGCTGAAGCCCGCCATCGCGGATGGATCAGCAGTGGCACCGCCGCCCAATATTTCGCTAACGGAATTAAAGCACATATGGACCAATTGGCGCTGTACGACGCCAATTCCGCCGTTTCCGCTGTTAATCGCGATACTTATATTGCAGCCAACCCGCTGACCACCGGCAGTGAAATGCAACAGATCAATACGCAATACTGGATCGCTTCTTTTTTAAACGGACCCGAAACTTTTGCTAATTTCCGAAGAAGCGGTTTTCCGTTGCTGACGCCCAATCCTTACGGACAACCCAATAATCCGGATGTTCCGAATGGTACTTTTATCAGGCGGCTCACCTACCCTACGTCGGAACTGAGTGTGAATACCGATAACGTGAATGAATCGATTGCCCGGCAGGGAGCGGATAAATTGAGTACGAGGGTGTGGTGGGATAAACCGTGAAAGAATGTTATGTGATGTAAATTGATTCACTGTTGGTAACGATCTGTTGCAAGTTACATAGTTCAGGTTACCAGGTACCAGTTACCGGGTTCCAGGCTCTTAACCCGGGAGTGCCCTTAGCGAAGCTTGCAAAGATTATCTGGTAACTGGCAACCGGTAACTTGTTCTTACATTCAGAAAAGCAACACTTACAGGAAAATTATAATTAGAAATGAGTAGTTCCAAAAAGTTAAGAAGTCACGATTGGTTTGGTAAATCAGACAAGATGGGATTTGTACACCGGTCGTGGTTTCGTACGCAAGGTTACCCAGACGATTATTTTCAAAACAAACCTGTCATTGGTATCTGCAATACCTGGAGTGAACTAACGCCCTGCAACGGCCACCTGAGAGACCTGGCCGAAGTAGTAAAACGCGGCGTGATAGAAGCTGGCGGTTTTCCGCTGGAATTTCCCGTTACCTCGTTGGGCGAAACCGTTATGCGACCCACCACCATGTTGTTCCGCAACCTGGCCAGCATGGATGTGGAAGAAAGCATTCGCGCCAATCCCATCGACGGCGTGGTGCTGCTCACCGGCTGCGATAAAACCACGCCATCTACAGTAATGGGCGCATGTAGTGTTGACCTGCCTACGATTGTAGTACCCGGCGGTCCCATGTTGAATGGGCGTTTTCGCGGAGAATGTATTGGCAGCGGTTCCTTTAACTGGCTGATTAAAGAAAAACAGGGCGTAGACAATTATACGGCACAGGATATCCTTGAAGTGGAAACCGGTGTGGCCCGCAGCCAGGGCCATTGTATGACCATGGGTACGGCCAGCACCATGGCCTGTATGGTAGAATCGCTGGGATTAACGTTGCCTGGCGCTGCTACTATTCCGGCAGTGGATGCCCGCAAAAAAGTGATGGCGCAATTGAGTGGCCGGCGCATTGTTGAAATGGTAAAGGAAGACCTGAAACTATCGCGGATACTCACCCGCTCCGCTTTTGAAAATGCCATTGTCATTAATTCCGCCATTGGCGGTTCTTCCAATTTCATTATTCATTTGCTTGCGATTGCCGGTCGCATCGGGGTGCCTTTGACATTGGAAGATTTTGATGCCATCGGCAGCAAAGTGCCGCTGTTACTGAATTTAAAGCCATCGGGCAAATACCTGATGGAAGATTTTTATTATGCCGGCGGATTGCCCGTGATCATCAGGGAAATGGAATCCTATCTGCATAATAAGGCGATTACTGCTAATGGAAAAAGCATCAGCACCAATTGTGCGGTATCACCCTGTTATAATAACGATGTGATTGCAACACCGATGCAGCCATTGCAACCAGAAGCCGGCATGGCCGTTTTAAAAGGCAATCTGTGCGAGAATGGCGCTATCATTAAACCATCTGCCGCTTCCCCCCATCTATTAAAACACCGTGGCCGCGCCGTGGTTTTCGAAAACATAGAAGATTATCACGCACGCATAGACGATCCCGAACTTGATATCGATGAAAATTGCGTGATCGTATTAAAAGGCGTAGGCCCCATAGGTTATCCTGGCATGCCCGAAGTGGGCAATGTTGACCTGCCGATGAAACTGCTGAAAAAAGGCATTAAAGACATGGTGCGCATTTCGGATGGCCGCATGAGTGGTACCGCCGGTGGCACGGTGGTATTGCATGTTTCGCCCGAATCGTCGATAGGCGGTGTGCTGGCATTGGTGCAGAACGGTGATATGATCGAATTGGACGTGGCGGCAAGAAAGTTGCACCTCGATGTTTCGGATGAAGAACTGTCTACACGCAAAGCAAACTGGCAACCACCCACGCCCATGGCAACACGTGGTTATGTAAAGTTTTATATTGATCATGTGCAGCAAGCCCACCTTGGCGCCGACCTCGACGTGTTACGCGGTGGGTCGGGCGCTGAGGTGGTGAGGGATTTGCATTAGAGTTCCGAAAAAGTGAACATCGAGCTTGACCTGCAGGGCCAAAAGCAATCCTGATATTACAGTTTAATAGGGACATAAAAAGAGGGTGTATCGAACCTGATACACCCTTTTCTTATGCTGGTAATTTCTTTTACGGATTAAATATTCGCTCCGCATGTTGCAGTAATTGCGCAGCGCTCAGCTCATAATTATACAGCGCCACTTTGCCAATACTGCCTTGAAAGAATGAGCCGGTGTCTGCCGTGCCAATGCGGAAGGGCGCAGTACCTGCCTCTGGAATAATGTTGTACCCGATGAGTGCGTCTTTATCCTGGAAGGTAATAATAGTTCCGTTGCTGTTCTTGCGATGTACATACAACTTTGTATAACCGGTTGGGTAAGCCGCTGATACATCAACCGTGTTAATGATCAACGTATAATGGATCCATTCGCCGGTTTGCACGGGCCAGTTGGCAGCAGCCTGGTAATAAGACCCCGCGCCTTTGCTACCAGGTAAATTAAATGCATAGCCCGAGATCCGGTTCAACCTGTCTGCATCCTCTCCTGTTGGATGTTGCCCATACATTCTTCCAACATATTCGCATTGGCCGTTTTCGCGCTTGCCTGCCCAATGAACATAACCGGTGCCTTCTGTGCTGTCAAAGTCAAGCACATCGGGGCGTAACCAGGCTTCCATAGTTAGAATACCGGTAGCAGGTATGGAAAGATCAGGCGCATCGGCCACTTCAACCCGTTGAGAAATGCCATCAAACACCCATGAGGCATCGCCATTAGGCATTGTTGTTACACCCGGGCTGAATAAAAGCGTTCCCAGGTGACCATGACCGGTAATATCTCTACCGGCCGTGTTCCAGTATGCAACGGGATTACGCGATAATATAAGATGATCGTAATCGTACATTTTTTTACCATGCTCCATTAACCGGGCGCTATCGGGCTCATAGTTATACAAGGCCACTTTACCAATGGCGCCCTTGAAGTGGGAATCCATATTGCGTGTTCCTATTCTAAATGGAGCAGTACCAGCCAGCAATGCGCTGCCATTTAATGCGTCCTGGTCCTGGAAAGTGATGAATTCGCCACTGCTGTTCCTTCTTTGCACATACAATTTCGTATAGCCGTAAGGTTGTTGTGCGGTAACAGCATTTTTATTAATGATAAATATGTAATGGATCCATTCACCGGGAGTGAGCGCCCAGTCGGAAGCCGGCTGGTAATAGGAACCGGCAGCAGTTTGACCGGTCAAGGTAAATGCATTGCCTATTATGCGGTTGGTACGGCCTGCATCGTTGCCGGTTGGGTTCTGCCCATACATTCTGCATACATATTCATGCTGCCCGGCTTCTCCCTTACCCATCCAGTTTACATAACCCGTACCTTCCATATCAGGAAATTCCAGCACATCGGGCCGCACCCAGGCTTCGAGAGTGAGAATACCGGTGGCTGATACAGTAAGCGCAGCAGCATGATCTATTTCGGCATATTGATTAATGCCATTCAGCAATAATGCCCGGTCGCCATTGGGCATGGCGGAGGTAGAGGGCGCGTTCATTAAAATACCTGTATGTCCATGGCCGGTAATGTCTGTTGCCGAACCTTTATTCCAAAAAGCAACCGGGTCATCGGCTAACACCATATTATCGTAAGGACTTACTGCGCCATTGATGGCATAAGCTGACAACCTTGCATTGGCTATCGACTGCTTTTCATCGGTGACGCTACTTTCAAGCGCCAGATCCCGGCGGCAACTGGCGCTGCAGGAAATAGCAGCTACCCAGGCCAGGGCATGTTGAATTTTCATAAGATGGTTTTATTTGTTGAATACGATAAGCCTTGTTACGGCTTTTTAAACTTCGTGGAAATAACCCGGGTCATGGCAGCGCTTGTTGGCGAAACCTTGCTTTTCATTACTGCGAATAAATTACCGGTTTCATCGATTACAAATAGCTGACCGGGTTCTTCCACATCATTATCAAAATGTTTATTAGCCGATTTGTTGGTAACCCACTGCAATATGCTCTGCTGCTCACCGCCACTTACTTTTTTGCCGTTACCAGGCTGTGATATAATAAAAACTAATTGCAGGCGGTTGTACAGGGCAGTCAGCCGATCATTGCTGATGGCCTTACCAAAATCCAATAACGGAACAGCAATCACCTGCAGGGTGCTGCTGTTATTGCGGTACAGCGTGTCGAGTTTTTTCAGGAACTCTTCATTGGGATGTGCTGCATCAAATACTGCTATCACGATCTTTTTACCTGAGAACGACTGCAGGCTAACGGAGTTATTCTGGCTATCTTTAAACGAGAGGGAGTAAAAATCCTGACAGAATGCCCCCATAACCTGCATTGAAAGCAATACACTAAAAATGATCTTCTTTATCATAAAATAGTAATTCGAAATTAATAATCCGCTATTGAAATGTCAAAATCCCAATTAAATGATAACCCGGATACAGTAAACGTATTTTGCCCGGCTGAATAATAATTGCCCACCCACCATTCATATAATGCACTTCCACCGCTGGGGTAAATATTTACATTGTACGTTCCCGCCGGCATCTGGCCACGATAATTGCCATTCATACCTGGCGTTATAGAAAAGTTATATGTTGTATTGGTGGCGGTATTGGTGAATGATGCCGTAAAGTAGGCAGAGGTCCAGTTAGTTGCATTTACATTTACGGTAGAAGATTGACAGGTTCCATTGTTGTTGGCATAGGTTTGCCCGTTGTTATTCACATCGTTTTGTGCTTTCTGATCGGCATCGGCCTGGCTGATGGTTGAAGTGTACGCATTTGCCGGTACGGTATAGGTAACGGAAGAACCTGTATAGCCGGAACCACAATTATTGCGGGTAAACGAACCCCATTTGGCTACACTGTACCAGGTACAATACCCATTATTGTTAGCATAGGTTTGCCCATTGGCATTTACCTCGTTTTGCGCTTGTGCATCGGCATCGGCCTGGCTGATGGTTGACGTGTAAGCGCCTGCTTCCACGTTATACGTAACCTGACTTCCGGTACCGCCCGAAGCGCAGTTATTTTTTGTGAAAGTGCCGCTCTTTGCCACGCTGGACCAATAGCACTGCCCATTGGTGTTGGCATAGTTTTGTCCATTGGCATTTACATCGTTCTGCGCCTGTGCATCGGCATCGGCCTGGCTGATATCCGTTACATAGGTATTGGCCGCTACGGTGTAGGTAACCGTTGTGCCTGATGCGCCGCCTCCGCAATTATTGCGGGTAAAGGAGCCGCTTTTAACTACATTGTAATAAAGCGTACTAGCCATTACTACTTTTACACTTGTTGAAGTAGTTACCGTTGTTGTACCGGAGGTTGTTTTTCTTTGAAACCAGCTTGTTTGCGACAGCGGGCTGCTGAAACTGAGGTTTTGAGATACAGCACCAGTAATATTGGTAAAAGCAATATTGTCGGTAGAGGTCTGCCATTGGTATTTGTAATTAGCCGGATCACTGCCATAATTGGCGGCAGAGGCCACAATAGTAGCAGGTATGCTGCCAAATAACAGGAATTGGATTTTAGAGGAAATACATCCTCCGTCGAGCTGCACACTAATTGTAGCTATATTGGTGTAAGCAGTCTCTTCGCCGCAATATACCATTCGCCGGTAATACATTTTTTGCGTTATAGCGCCGGGTTGATAATTAAGTCCTGTGGCTCCGCTGATATTTGTAAAATTAATGCCGTCGGTTGACTGCTGCCATTGGTAAAGAAAACCGCCACTACAACTGCCAAGGGCCTCTGAAGCTTCCAGCATTGCCGGTGTAGCGCCCAGTGTCACGGTTTGCGTAGCATTAAATATATAACCGGCGAATTTGATCGCCATGGGTGCATCCGCTTTTTTATGGTCACCTGCAGCATGGGCCATTACGCACATTAACATCAAAGCTGCAAATTGAAGAAGGATACGCTTACAGGGTATCATGTTATAAATTGTTAGTTGGTTCGATGGCTTAAAATGCATACAGATACGATTACCTGAAGGGTTGGTTAATTTTGGTTGTTTTAATCTTTACTCGCTGCTCCAATAAATAACGCCACTACTACTGTAATAATAATTAATGCCGGTTATTGCATCTGTCATTAAATCAAATGACAGGTTATCGGAATTCTCATGTGGATACGATTGCATTACTTTACCATTGTACCTGTTTATAGCCAATACATTACTATCATTTCTGACAATGATCAGCCCTTTATCGGCAAGGCCGATATGTTTACCAATGAAGTATGCATTTCCAATTTCAACCTCCCATTTGTTTTCTCCAGAGGTTACATCTACATTATACATAATGGATGCTTTTCCTGTGGTTACATTTTTAGAAATTACTATAGCATTACTATCTGATAGCTTTATTAAATCCAGCATATTATCAATCTTTTTACGCCATATATATCCAGGCTTCGCCTTTTCAATAAATGCCAGTTCCGACCCGTTCATAATAAGGTACCCATTATTGTATGATGCGATCTTAAAATTCCGGATGCGGAAATCCTCTGGTATTTTAAACTCCCATTTCTTCGTTAACTGGGAATCTATACAAAACAGGGAAATCTCATTATCGCTTGCTCTTGTGCCGGATATAATATTAACACTATCAGTAACCGGAAATGCTATTGTTGCATAACGATAATTAACCACCCTAATGCCCTGATTTCTTAGATCAATGGTTTTTCCCGATGCCAGATCGAATACCATACATCCATAAGGGGTATAGGAAAAGAAAACTTTGTTTTTAAAAACCAATAATGATCCCGGATCAGCCAACTTAAGACCCGACACATCAAATGAATCGAGCGTTCTGTTTGAATAGTCGTACCTGTATAATGTTTCAGGATGCGTAACGGAGATGGCAAATAATTTTCCTTCGGCATTTGCAAAAGAAACACTACTATAATTCAGCCGTTTAAAGGGGTTTGGAAAAACCTGTATACGCTTGCTCTTCAAATTACCAGTTACAATAAAATAATTAAAATAATTGTCATTAAAGGGTTTTGCCAAACCTGTAAAAACATCCCCCTGCACCACCGCCTTTATTATTGAAAAGTCTGTTACATTCACTTTTTTCAGTGAATCCGTAACTGTTTTTTTTATATCAATTCTGCTGGCAAAAAACTGATCATAAAAATCAGGATCAGTTTTTTGTCCAGATTTACAGCCTACGCCTGTAAATATCAGAACCAATGGAAGCCATTTATTTATTAATCTTACTTGACTCATAAAATTCATTTACTCCTTTATAGGCGTCATTTACCTGTGTCTGCTGGACACTATTTAATTTTATACCCGACATCGTTCCATGCGTTGAAGGATAAAGCATAAACATGGGGATATTTATTCGATAAAATTCGGCAAAAATTGTTTGTGCGTTATTTACTTCTGCTTTACCCTCTCCTTGAATATCATCAAATTTTGAAAAATTAGGGAAAAAATGCTTAGAGACTGGCCCGGCAGCAATGAACAAACCACTTTTTCTCGATAGACTGTTCAGGCTGTTTAACTCAGATTTTCCAGCATAAGTTGAATATACCTCGAACGCTATTGGTCCTTGCTCACGATCTATAAATTCCTTATCCCATTTATACCAGGCCAGGTAAGAATTCCCCTTGGCTACATCTCCCTCGTAAAAAAGATCATGAAACCTCTTTACCGCGTAATCTGCTATCCCAAAATTCAGATCCCTTAAAAGTTTTCCCATTTTAGGGAACATACCTCCCGACGTAACGCCGAAATCTTCGTAGGTATCCGCCAGCTCATCTACCAAATAGGCGGCTCCTTTCGCCCATCTGCTTTTATAACCCAACGCATCTACTTTACTTTGTACCCACAGGTAATAATCACGCACCACCTCAAAAGCAGATCCAATTTCACCCTGTGCTGTAAAGCGACCCGCTTTTCCGGGATTATCTCTCAATCTATCGCTCCAACCGTTCTTTGTAATGGCTTCCATGGCATTTGACCAGGTAGGGTTTCTTTCTTTCCTATCCGATTCCAACCAGGCGCCATCAGATCCATCCATCACTTTAAGGGCATCTTTGCCTTTAGCTTTCGCATAGTCGTCATAAGTGGCATACTCTTCCATGCCATCCAGGTCAATACTGTTTATAGGTTTATTACCTGCAAACTGGTACGGAGTATACCAGGGATAACTGGCGGTGAGCGGATCTACTGAAAGGAACTTACCGATCCGTGGATCGTATACCCTCATTCCATAATCCTGCTGATTTCCTTCCCCTTTTATTTCATTGTCATTCTCTTTACCATTGAAACCGTATCGGTAGCTGCCTGCTGCTGCATAGGTTCTTCCGGGCATTAGCATCCCAAATGGATAATAATCATTGGCATTGAAGATATCGGCGTTGTAGTAATCTACGGTTGTTCCATTACTGCTATGTTGTATTTTCTTATCTCCCACTGTTACCAATACATTCCCCAGGTGATTACTCAATTCAAAGATCTTTTCATTCCGCGTAAAGGTAGATATTATTGCTACTCCATAGCCAGCGTCCAAACTTTGTGTCAACGCCGTATCGGTGCTGGTGGTGGTCGTTATACCAAGACGGCCAGCGCCGTACAGATCAATTTCTGCTTGTTGCAATGACCCGGTCGTTGGTTTTGTGTAAACACTCATAACATTCCCGGTAGCATCCCGTACATAAATGGTTGTTGTTCCATCTGCCGTTTTCGTAATGCGGTTGGCAGAGGCATCGTAGGTAAATGTAGTAGTGTTACTTCCTTTGGAAATGCTCGCAATTTTCCCATAGGCAGTCCAGGTAATTCCGGTGATCCCTGCTGCAAAATCTGATTTTAAATTTCCATTTTCATCATAGGTGTAGTTATTAACACTTTGCGCTTCCAGATCTTCCGTATACATACTGGTAACACCATCATGAATATAATTCAGGCGGTTCTTATTCGCATCATAATTATAGGTCAGCGCATCCATGTCTGCCGGCTTGCCAATTTCCGGCGCGCCTTTGCGGTTGTAGGAAAGTATATTTCCATTGGGATCGTAGGTAATGGATTCAGCATAATCGTTCCCGTTCATGGCAATGGCGCTCCATTGGTTGGTAGCTGTATTCAGGCCTTTATAAGCCTGCATGCTTACGAGGCGGTTTAACTGGTCGTACCGGTATTTGTAGAATAGCGGTAATGTATTGGTTGTACCCGCATCGGCCTTAGCAAAACCTGCATTGTTCATACTGATGCCACCGATATTGCCGTTGAACATCGAAACAAAACTGCTACCGGCATCGGGTTTTGCAAATGCAGATGTTCCGCCAATCGGTGAATAATCCGACCAGGTATTACCATTTACAGCATCAAAATAATGCAGGGCAAAACCAAATACGTCTCTTGCTACCTTGGTATTATTGCTGCTGGCAAATCCATCCTGCCCAATATCAAAAGCCCCATCACCAATAGTTGTGCTGTTTATTCCTTTCTTCCAGCCCTGCACGGTATAGGCATAGTCTACACCCTGTACCTGCATCTGTCCAAGTTCAGTGCGCGCTAACTGACCGTGTTTATAATAACGATAAGCTGCATCCCGTTCCCAATATATCTTATCCCGACTAGTTTCTACTTTTTCCGTTCTGTTTTCTGCATCATATGTATACCGGTGATAAAAGGCATCAGGCTGGCCAGGCTGGTAACTCAACAAACGCACTTTACTACTTACCAGGTCATAATCATAGGTCATTAATTTAAACCGGTTGTTGCTGCCAGTCATTTCAGCAATGTCTCTATAATCCTGCAACACCGTATCTATATTGCCGTGAATATCATAGGTAAAGAAAATCGCCGTATAATGCAGGCCATCCGTAGCCAGTTTTTTGGTTGCTCTGTAACTTACCCGGTTGCGCATGTTCTGCTGGGTCATATAAGTTCCTACCAGAATAGGATAAGCGTTATCGTATGCAGTAATGGTAAGTTGTTCCTTAACGCCGCCGCTTGCATTCAACCAGTTGTCGAGCGACGCAATGTTCTGGCTAATAGTCTGAGACATGCCGGTGCTTTGCGGCTTCTGTCCTACTTCTATAACACGGCCCAGATCGTCGAACAGGGTATAACTGTATTTGCCGTCCACCGCCTGTTGTGCGTTTTGACCTATAACCATTCTGGCCAGATTATCGTACCAGAATGCTGAGGTACCGCCATCGGGTGAATTTTGAGCTATTACTTTATTAAAACTATTATACCGGTAATTAGTAAGGAAAGTATGCGGAGGCGCAACCCTGGTATTGGTCGTTCTGCCATTTTTTACATCGGTAAGAAACTGATCGTCGTATTTAGGATGTACGCCTTTGGGCGGAACCGTTGTTACCAGGTTACCGGCCATATCATAGTAATACAGTGTGTAATGGTATTCCCTGCTGGTATATTTTACAGAAAATTGTTCAATATCCTGTACAGCCAGGCATTTGGCGCGATACTGCTCTTCAAAATTGGCCAGCAGGTTCTGCATCCGTTGATCATAAAGTTGCTGTGCCAGGGCAACTGCCATATTATATACCTTCTGGCAGGGTTGTTCTGGTAAATACATGTCGGTTGCATCATTCAAAGGCAGCGTATCGGCACAAATCACCGGTTGGGTAGCGCCACTGTTGCCGCTATAGTTTGCCAGGTTACATCCGGCAGCGGCCGCCGCCTTCGCATAATCCATCCACGTATACTGCAATCCGGTTCTGTAATTCAGGAATTGGGCATATGCAATATTATCGCGGATATTCGTTGCGGTAAGATTGCTGTCGGCAAACACTGGCCCAGCATTATAGGGTGCTGGCATCAGCGCTTTAAAGTCTGCAGTAAGGCTGCTGAGGGTTGCACAGGTTACACATCCCTTCGCATCAAATCCACAATTTAAAAAATCGGGCATTGGCTGCGCACTGGTCAACGGATAGGGATTTACCGTGTTACAGATCCTTTGCGGACAGTTATAATTACAATTATTTCCACTGGATGATACAAATTCGCATCCGCAGGGAGGTGTATTGCCACAAGCCATGGTTGTGGGAACCATCGCATCATAACAAGTGGTAGTACCTATCTGCGGACAGCCTTTTACCAACCCATCGTACAGCACCTGGGTAAGCGTGTCGCGATATTTAGACTTTAAATACTGATTGAATGAAGATAAGATCGCCGGATTGGCTCCGTTTTCCTGTGCTTCAATTTTCAATTTGGCGAACCGGCTGCAATTGCAGGTATCTACGGCTGCTATTACCTGCTTTGTAAACACAGGGCCTTTGTTGTATGGCTTGGGAAATTCAATCACAAAAGGATTACAGAAATTATCCCATGCAATATTGTATTGTAAAAATACATTTTTGATCACCTGTTCAAAACTGTCTGGTGATCCACCAACACCGGGCGCTATAGTGGATGAACCAAAAGGATTCGCCGCATCGCTACCTCTCTGGCAAACATCTACCATACCAGCCGTGATGAGATTTACGATCTGGGTGCTATCGGGATTACCGATGAGGGCCGTACATTGTGTGATCGATTTTACCCATTGCCCAATATAACTATTGCAACGGCTGGCATAGATCAGGGCTGGGTTTGAAGCTTCTGGTATATTATTGATGTTCGGCGCACCGCCCGGCGTGGTGGGATACCACGCCCAACTGTTTTCGCCTATTGTTGATTGCTGGTTGTTTCCATATTGCTGCGCCATTTGATCATTGCTTGCAAAATGTAACAGGTATCCCTGATCTATAAGTTGTTGGTTATCTGCCAGCGCTACATTATCTGAAACAAAGCTATTTAAATGGTTTTCGCGTTCCATCGCATACAAACTCCTGAATCGTTGCCAGGCCTGGTCTTTTTGAGCTGTAGTCATGCTATTAAAAGAAGGACTTGTTGTGGCAGCCGGCGTTTTAGGCGCATTCTGGAAACAACTGTTCTTTTGCGCAGGATCTATTATGTCTTTACAGGCTGCATCACCATATGCAATCTGCCAAAGGCTCAGGTTCTGCCTGTAATTACTGTTTATTTTGGTTACTATATCGGCCCTGTAGTTAGTTGCCTGGGAATAAAAAGGATCGCTGAGGTTGCCATCTGCTGTAAAGATATATCCTTTGGAAACAGCGTCAGCATAGGTGGTCGTATTGTTAAAGGTTGTTATCCAGTTATAACTTGTAGTCAGATTGTTTTCTGCATATACCAGCTTACCGTATTCAGGGTGGTAAGGCAATAATGACTCGGCCCAGGAATGAGCAAACTGATCGGCAAATGCCTCCTGAGTGGTTGTAGCAAGGTTTGCAACCGTACCGTCGGGCTGAATACCATAATCAACCGTACCATTGCTGGTGCGATATAAGTCGGGCCCGCTGCTGTTGCGTGGTGTTTTATAAAAAGGCTGGGAAAATGAAGAAGTGTTGGCAGTTGAGAAAATATTATACTTATAGTACATTTCACCACTGCCGGTTTCTTTTGCATACTGTCCGCTGTAAGGCACCATATCGGCCAGCATCATCAGCCGCTTGGTAGCCAGTACCTGCGAAGTGGTATTACAAAGCTTTTCGCAATTGAGCTTAGCGGCCTTATAACCCGCGGCTATTTGCTTTTCTATGTCATCAGGAACGCTGGCCGGATTACCGATAGAAATCAGGTAATTAGTACGATAATCGTTTTCGTTACCCAGTTTCGTCAAACAGTCGGTACAAGTATTAGCCGGTGGCTCATCGTCACAGGTAGATACGGTAAGCAATGCAGCATAAACAGAATCTATCAGTTGCTGTTCTGTTTTACAAAGCCCTTTGGTCAGGTACAGGTCTTTATACGCCTGCATCGACGAATCGCTGATGGTTAAAGTTTTACGAACCGTATAAGAGCCCGGTTGCAGCGATTCACAGAATTTTATCTGATGGTTTATAATGGTATCGCAGGCAATATTGGAAACATTTATAAATGTATCTTTCACAACAGACGGCGCGGAGCCGCTGCTGCAATCATCACCCGACCGCAGGCTTACATTTTTGAATCTTCTTATAATGGGATCCTGGTCGCCCGTTTCATCTGTAATGGATATTTCCAGGTCGTACAAACAATCATAACAAACCGAGGGGCCTGTACAGGCAGGAAGCTGTAAGCTTTGCGGAGTTAATTCATATATGAAAGAATAATTGGTAGTAGCCGGCACTAACAAGCTGTTGATGGCTTCTATGCTGTTATTTTTAGTAATATTCGAATTTTTATCTAACAGGTTCCGGGTAACTTGAGAGGCACTGGTCTGCGGCACTATCTCTGCTGAAAATTCAGCATTCGATTCAAAGCCCGGGTCAAGGAAAATAGCATTGGTTGCTTTTTGGTCGCCACCGGTAACCGTGTTCAATGTCAGGTCCGCTGCAAGCGTACCTCCCTGGGCGTATGGATATTGGTTAGCCAGATCAAGCCCCACCAGGTTAGTTGGAGGATCGCCCGCCAGCGCCGTAGCAATGGTGCGGCCATGCATATCAACATAATTCACACTCATTTGCCCGTTCGCATCCTTCACCATGTTTTTATAATAATGGGTATAGTTTCCTACTTCAGTTCCAAACAAACCATCCAGTTCTACCTGTGCAGGCGTGCCATAAAAATATTTGGTTTCGTGCCCTTTGCCCAATTGCATAGCAGCTCCTACCCCGCTTTGGGACATAATACGGCCGGTAGCATCGGGCATATAACGGGTAACCGTATATGGATATCCTTCTGCATCGGGTATATGCACATTGGCGCCGGCACTTAATTCAAGATTGCCTGCACTATAATATTGTGATGCTCCTGCATTGGTATTTAAAGCCGGCGTTATGCTGGTGGCCGTTGCAATGGGTTGCATATCGAAGTACTTCGCCGGATCATCACTCAGGGTTTGGTTGTTAACCAGGTTGAGCTGCGTATTGGAAGTAAACAGGTTCAAGCCTGGCTTGTATGCAATTTTTTTACTGGTGTCGGGAGCGGGTAATACCGCCACCGCGGCCCGTCCCTGGCCATCGTAAAAAGTTTCAGCCGTTACAATGGTATTGGTAGTATTATTTTTGGTTACGGTTTGCCTGCTGCGCAACGATCCATCGTAATATTGAACAACTGCTTTCCGTTTGCCGTCTTCCGAAAATGTGATCATAGACTGCCAGTTTAATGCGCGGTTATGACCAATAAACGATCTTATTTGAGGTGTACTCCAGGGACCATCAGTGCGGCTACCGTTTTTATTAATATTTACGGCCCGTATTCTGCAATACAGCTTTCCGGTGTCGCCGTATAAAAGCGGAATTTTATAAGAAAGGAAGCCTGCTGGCAGGTCAATGCGCGTAGCATTGTTTTTAAACAATAGATCATAGTCAATGCTGGCAGGCGCCAGTTCATCTTCCAGCCACGTCCATTCGAGTTGGGTATGTGTATATCCGGCATCCTGGGGCCATACCCAGTTAACACTCAATTCATCATCACCTGCCTGCGGTTGAACAGTGGCAAAAGTAGTTGGCGTTACACCGTTTTTTAAGGTATTATAGTATCGCGTTACCCGCATTTCGTTTTGCAACACCAGCGCATTTCTGGTATAATAACCATTCACCGTAGGTGCGTTAACATTCAACACTGTGATCTTTACATATTGTGCACCTTCAAAACTAAAGTATTGCTTTGCATTATATTTTACGCCGGCGCGCTTGTTATAGGTAATCTCAAATTGCTTGTCTATAGGGGTCATTAACGCCCCAGCGCTTACACCATACTGAATTCTCACTGTTACGGTAGCCGTAAAACTATCAGGGAGAAACTCAGGCGTTTCTTCCCACAGGCTTAGAGTAATGATATTTTTAATTTTTTTATCCGATTCATATCCCTGCGTAAACGTCAGGTCGGCCGTAGCATTATCCTGCAATAATGCCGGGGTGTTTTCATAAAGCATAGCGTTTTCATAAAGCGTAGGGGAACCGGCAAGGATCGAAAAAAGAGGTTCGTCCTCAATCCCATCATCACCGGCGGCCCATGCCCGCTGATGGATCGTTATTATAGCAATTCCAAGCAGCATGGCCGGCAATGGCTGCCTCATGCATCTGCTCATAATTTTAATGATCGTTGAAACAAACCGGCCTGAAACTATTTTTCGCAAATTGCTTGTCATAAGCGTTTATCTTGGTGCGTGAAGTAGAATAATGGTTATTAGTTTTGAGTAACAGCATATCCTTCATATGCTTTTACCGGCATAAATTCGCCCTGCCCATTTTTTATAATTCTATCGTCAATGGTTGCAGGCACTGCCATGGCAGCATCATGTGCAATTTTGTTGAACACAAAACTCACCATCTGCTCTTTTACCAGGCAATGTCCTATCCCTTCAATGGTCAGCAGTTTATCTTCCATCTCCCCTTTTGCGTGCAGTGCTTTATAATCGTCTTCCGATAAAGGCACCAATGCTCTTTTCAGGGCGGTCACCTTCAACGGTTCTTTTTTTGTTTGGTCGTACTGTAATTCAATTGACTCTTTAGGCAGTGAAGTGCCTTTCAAAATGTTCCTGCCCGTTAACGTGATGGAGGCCACCTGCTCTTCAGCTCCCGACGACCGGGCTGAATATATTTTGGCCATATTCTGTAACGAAGTATCCTGTTGCAATATGCCGGTTATGGCGTTCATCCGCTGCAATACAGCCTGCGCATTGGAATACAGGATCATTCTTTGCAGTTTACTGCTTACCAGCAATGCCATGGAATCATTTACCAGTTGCTCTGTTTCTCCGAACCGGATATATGTTATTCCAGGTTTCATATAAAAAACGGCATTTGAACGGGTGGTATCGTCTTCACCGGTAATAAAATTGGTGGTACCGATAATTTCCATATTGAGGTATAAAGGCAATTGCTTGTATGCATTGCACACGTGCACAAAATCACGCATAGCCACGAGCGTATCATTACCATTGCTATTACGGGCGCGCTTTTTTTGCGCCTGCATACCCAGGCACAAAAGCAAGATCATTGTTACCAGTTTTATTTTAAGATATATCGATCTGTTCATTTATATAACTATTAGTTGTAATTGTGTTTGCCAGCGATCCTGCGCTTTTATTGCATCACTTCAATACTTTTCTGCTTGAAGCTCCGGGTTTCATTGATGGTTTTAATTCCTTCCCTGGTTTCAACTTTAGTGCGTATCAAACTGCCTTCTTCGTCGTACTCGTAAAAGCTGGCGTAGTTATTGGCATCCAGCTCGGCCACCAGCTTCTGATTAACCGGATCGTATACATAACTTTTCATATTGGCATTATACGGATGAATGCGTATATCATCGAAATAAATTGTACTGCCACTGTTGTTCACGAAGTTCAGTGTCATTTCACCGGCTGCTGCAGGCGGGATCTCTCCTTCATAACGCTGCCATCCATCAATGATGGGGCCGGTTGGTTTAAGCACAGTACTACCGATGTTTATCTGGTTATGCACGAAGCCGGTTGCAGCACAGGTTGTACATGCTTCATGCACCCAGGCGCTGAATAACATTTTTTTATTGGCAGGAATGCTAAAGATGGGATTCAACATGGCATCAGTAGCAGCCATTGGTTTTGTGTAAATGCAGGAATTGACCTTACTTAAATTTTTATAGTTGGTGCCTGCAGCATTGGTTGTAAGCTTGAAGATATAAGCTGTGGATACATACGTTTGTTGCAGGTTGGTAGTTGTATAACTGAAATCGTTGGAAAACGTAATTCGTATCAAATGGATGCCTTTACACAGCGTAACATTCAAGATCTGGTACATTGCCGCATAATTGCTGAAAAATTGTGAATATACCGTATTTCCCTCTTCACCCAGTACTTCAAAATGGGCGGTACTATAATCTTCGGGTGGAAGGTTATATGAGTTTCCATCAATACTTATTATAAATTGATAAGAGCCGTATTGCGCCACATTAATGTAGTAATTCGTGGTAAACCGCAAGCTGTGACTAAAAGTGCGGGAACCGCCATTGGTTACACTATTATTTCCCATAGAAAGAACCGATTGCATGCCGCCCGACGTAAAGGTTGTCCTGGGCTGGAAATAAGCATTTTGGTCAGATTGACCGGCAAAACCCGGATTGATCGCTAACAATTGCGCATTGCCGCCGATTTGATCGAGTTGTTGTACGGTATCTTTGGTAAAAGCAAATGAATAGTCTTCGGCAGGTGCTGCACTAACGGGTAATGTTTGCGTCACCGTTGCTCCCTGAGGTACTGCCATCATATATTTACCGGTATGTGCGGCAAACCCGGTTACATCACTGCTTACTATTTGTGAGTTGTTGAGGTTTGTGAGCGTGATGTGTTTTTTAGTACAACTATTTACACTTGCAGGGTTCAACGCTTCTGCATATTCGTAATCTTCAAATCCTTCATAAGCCATTTCATCATACCGGCTGTTGGTTGCTACGGCTGTTGGCAATGTTTTATGGTAACCAAACAGGGCAGCCGTATAAATATTCATAACATTTTTATTCTCCAGTTCCATGCCTTTCGTGTTGAACCGGGTCATCTGGTTCTGCCATACCCATTGGGTGTTGCTGGTATTAGGAACCAGATTATTATAGCTGTTAAAATCCCAGAAAAGTTGAAAATTGAGCAGAAAACCATTCTTCGGCAAGTCGGTACTGGCAAGTGGATTTGATTCCTTTCTTTCCCCATAAAACAACCTGTTACGATAAGGCCTGAAATTGCCAACAAGTCCTTTCAGATAAGGATTAATGCTCTTTTCAAGATAACCATTACAATCCTCCAGTTCATCGTATGTGCAGGTATTGGCATTAAAAAAGAGACTGTATTTTCTCACCACTTCATTATCTGCCTGCCATTTCTCCTGGTATTCGGCAGCCGTTGCATCTATTACATCACTGCTGCTGTTGATATTCAGCTTATGGGTGGTTTCATCAACAGGATTGCTCATTAAGGTTATGCTAGCGACAGGCGCTTCAAGCGTATTGCGCTTTCCGCTACGCACAATGCGGAAGCTTACGTCGTTCTGGGTAAACAACTTGCCCTTTTCATCGAGGTATACCAGGTCTTTTACCGGTACGGTAAGCGCAGTGCTGCTTTTATTTTTATCAAACGCCCATAAGCGCTTAACAGAAGCATCGGAAGCAGGTATACAATTACTGGTACCCGAACCGCTTTTGAAAATATACAACTCGTCGCCACTTTCAATAACAGCCTGTTCAAAAGCAGCACCAATCATTTTTCCATCGTTAAAATCAATATCTGTGTATACAGCATCTATATTTTTATACGCGAGCCCCATACCACTATAGGCCCACCAGGCCGGATATTTTACGCTATATACCGGTTTGTCAAATTCATTATTGGTACGGGTAACCAGTACGTCGCCGGTTTCAGAATCATATACCATATTTTTAGTTGACACCTGGCTTCCTTTATCAATCACCA
This sequence comes from Niastella caeni, assembly GCF_004834005.1. Taxonomy (GTDB): domain Bacteria; phylum Bacteroidota; class Bacteroidia; order Chitinophagales; family Chitinophagaceae; genus Niastella; species Niastella caeni. The sequence continues at coordinate 57,515 of NZ_STFF01000015.1, read as the reverse complement.
CTACACTATCCAGTATAGCGTGGTAATTGATCACTTTGGTGGTGGTAACAGCACGGTAGGTGTTTTCACTTTCACCGGCTACCGGCCAGATGAATGGCAACCAGAAAGGCAGGAGCACCGGGAAAAGATCAACCTGCGCCTGTACTTCCAGGCTGGTGCTTTTCACAGAGAATTCACGGGTATCTGTCATCAATTCCACATCTATACCCATATTTCCCTGGTACACAGCACCACTAAACGCTCTATCGGCAAAATCAAACTTTTCTTCAAGGCCTTTACTGCCGGTATTGCGATAAAAGTTTTGCGTATAATAAATTCTGGTTAAAGAATCGTTCTCTGCATATGATGACTCTGATTTCAGTTTACCATGCATATCGTTTGTTTCTACAATAAAGCCCTGCGACAATGCCCGGCTGTCGAATGCATACTTATAAAAGAAATTCAGCACCGATGCCTGGTGTTCCTGCTTATCAGATGCAGGATCGATAGAGGTATGGTTATAGTAAACCGGAAAATCTTTTGCGGTATAGAATTCATGTACCTGTTTGCCAATACCCGATCTCGACTTTTTTGTTGGGGTATTCTTATTTAACGACTTCACGGTCACTTTGCTGTAACCCACTACCGGTGCGGGGAAGAACGCATCGAGCACTGGCATTTCAATGGCGCCGTATGAAGCAGGTCCCAATGGCAGTTTATTGGTCACCTGCACAATGGTTTGAAATGGATTTTCTTCACCGCCAATAGAAGGTTCATAAGAGGCCACACCACTACTGATGCTCCTTTTCACGCCATTGAACACTTCGGTTGTGGTATAACTATATTCCTGGCCATATTCCGAAGTATACTGTTGGTTGGCGGTCATGGGCTTCCAGTTATCTTTTAGTCTTACCGTTTTAACGCGTTGCCCGCCGCCATATTTAAAGCCATCAGGATCATTTAACCGAACAAAAGAATTTGCCGGATTAATAGTTTGCACTCTTCCCTGGCTACGCAGGTATTTTACCTGGTCCTTAAATGCACTTTTTAATCCATCCAGCATGCCCAGCAGCATTTCACCAACTGCTTTCAGGCCACCACTTTCCGAAACATCATATCCCGGGTAAGCCTGGCCGGGTAATTGCTCCCGCAAATATTCGAGGCATGAAAGCGTAAGCGGGCTTAGACCGTTTGCCTTGTTCAAACGTACCCAGATACGGGTTGCATCATACTTACCATAGTCGGCTATGGTAGCATACGAGTTAACATATTCAATGCCTTTGGGCATGTTAACCGATAATTTGAAAACGAGTTGAGAAATCCCCTGCAAATATTTTTGATATACTTCTGTTCTATTGGCGCAGGGCTCAGGTACTTTTATAAATACATAATCAAAATCTACAAAGCCGCTTGTTGCCAGCGTTGGACTTACACCATATAAATTACTTGTAATGGTAGCGGCATCGGCGCCAAGTCCTGCAATCTGCATCATATCGCAGGCCCTGCGATTTTGCACAAAGGCATAATCATCGCTTTCATACTCTACCTCAATCTGTCCACCTGAAGGCAACAATATCTTTTTGAGCGACCAGGCAGCGGCATTCTGGTCGCTGACTGTTTTGTTTTGCAGTGCATAGGGATAATCCCTGTTTTTCATACCTTCCGGGTTCTGTGCTTTCGTTTTGTAAGAGCCCCACCGGTCAGATGCGTTGGGAGCATATCCCGGATTGCCGGCGCCTGCATTATCATAGTCAAATACATATTTATCTTTAGTGTTCCTGTTTTTGCCATTAAAAGTGAAATAAACACCATCTAACGTTAGCTTACCACCACCATCTTTGTTATCCGGTGTACCGGTGCAAAGTGAATAGCTGTACGTAAACCAAACAGTTTTAACAGGTTTCGCATTGGTCAGGCCATTCTTTTTTAAATCGGCCTTATTATATAGATCGATCTTTTGTAAGCGTTTCAGCGAGTTATCGTTGATGTCTACTCCTTTATATTCACTAACTGGCCCTTTACCATCGGTCCGGCCTTCGAGCGTAAACAAAGCGATCATTGTTTTCGATTCAATGGAATGCAGGTACCACGATTCTCTTACTCCATAAGCGATCACGCCTTTGTCATCTTTTCTATCAGAAAGATGGCCATCATTAAAATTGGCAGTTGTGCCTGTATTATGAGGTGTACGCCATTTATGATCGTTGTAACGGCTGTAGTTAAATTTTACAGCATCGCCCATATCATCCTCAGTAATGCCATTGTTGGTTACATCAACATAATCAGACGACAGTAAACCGGTCAATAAAAAGGAATGCGCATAGGCGGGGGTTTCAGTTACCTGCACATAGCCATCTTTTCCCTGCGCGTTGTTAAGCGTGGTAGGCTCGGTTTCCGTTATATCCACAACATCATCAGCGGTTCCGGTCTTATTGACCGAAAAAGTGTAATCCCTTTGTACTTTGCTATACACAGGTAATCCATATACGTAGCGCCTGCCACTTATTTCAGTTACGCGTATTTCAGAAATATGATGCTTTTTTCGAATGGCCCCGTCTGCATCTACCCTGTCGGTTGAATCATATTTCAAATTATTATTACCATCGAGTATAGAACTGGTATTATAACTTCTAATTTTCTTATCCAACCCTATTACAGAGGCATCAAATGCGTTTAAAAAAGTGACGACCTGCGTTCTTTTTCTGCGTTGCGTAATATCGGGCTGAAGCAAACTGGTAGTTCCGGTTAAAATGTTCGATTTTGAAAAACGTTCCAATACCGGTTCTATCGTTGGCATGGCATCGGTACCGCCCAGTTTAAACCGAACAAGGTCTGTACCACCCATTTTTTTGAACTGATCAGTTATCAACACACTTGTTTCGCCCGGGTTTCTGAAGTACACGCTCTCAATAGTATCTTTAGCACTGCGAAAGCCAATAACCTGGGGTAATTTGTTACCAAATCCCCATTCCCTGATCACAGTTGGTGTTTTAATTGTATTAAAGTTGGCGCCAAAATGTCCCGGAATACCAATATCCCCGCCGATACTTAAACTATTGTCGCTCGAACGCGTGGAATTGTCGCGCACATAACCCAGCTCGTTGCGATAAGCTCTGATGCTGCCACCGGTTCCTTCACCTTGGATAGAAAAAACATCATATGCATATTGAGGCGCTGAAATGATCGGGGTTTTTGGTGTAACCTCATTATCATTTAAACGGGTAAAATCCATTACTGCATTTGGATTATTTTTTGCTTTCTCAGCATACAGGAACCCTACCAGTGGCTTTGTTTGTATAATTTTTGCTGTTTTGGAAGTTTGTTTATATACTTCAGCTTCCAGTGAACCATATACGCCGAAGATACCGCCACCCACCTGGAAATGCCCGGAATAAGCTTCATTGTCGAGCGGCATACGCAGGCTAGGCACATAGCTTGGTTTCGAAAAACTTATTGATCCTGAATAAAGCGTGGCGCCCATTGAACTGGCAACGCCGTTTTTATATATTCCCTTTCCCTTTTCATCGGTCCCTACCTTCTTTTGGGCATAATAATTTACCGACATCTGCTCGCTGATCTGCAACTGTTTTATACCGGTCCTTGAATTATAACTGGTACTCAATCCTACCCCGGCGTTAAACTTTTTATCATTGGCGAATGAAGTACCCGTTAATGAAACGTTGGGAGAAAGTGTGAGACCGTTCCGCGAACTAATATTGGCGCCAACACTTACCCCCAGATTTAATGAAGCAGAAGATTTTTCTGAACCCGATTTTGAAGCAATGGTAAAATTGGTTCCGCCCTTAATACCAAGGTCAAGTGCAGGCCCGAGGTAATTATTAAAAGAAACACCCAGAGAACCTATAGAGACATTTATGCCTAAGCCGAAAATATCTTTAACACCTACCAGCTCCAGATCGGGGTTAATATTTATGCCCCAGGTTTTATTCGGTTTCATTTCCTGCCGTTGCGTCATTATATCTTCCCCATTAAAATCATCGGGCACGCCGCGCATATTACGGCTTACTGTTCCCGGGTTGATATTCCAACCCAATCCCACCCAACTGGCTTCCTGCTCCATGCTGATGCCACCATCATAAAAAAGATTCACCGGGTAACCGCCTACATCGAGCAGCGGAATGTTGTAGCTGAAGTCACCGGTAAACAGGTTTACCATATTATCAGTTCCTACCGACTTGAAAGATGTCATTTCGGGCTGGCTGGGACCGCCGATATCCGGTTTGGCAGGCTTGTTCATAGCCGCTGCATTTTTTACCGGCAGTTCATTCTTTGCCACAACTGCTTTTACTGCAGGTTTGGCTTCACGGGGTGCGGCAAATTTATTATTGCCATTTGATGGCCGGTTACTCCAGGTTTTATTATAGGCAGGATAATAGGTTGTTGAAAAACGCCGCATACTTCCTCTGCCAAAAACCGGCATAAGACCGCACAAAAAAATTACAGAAAGGATACAGGCTATATGTTTCGAATATTTTTCTGACAGTAACTGGATCATAGTTAAGTCGTTAGTTTTGTTATTTTATGCTGAACGAAGCAGTATGGATATTTTTTTGCAGATCGGTGATCTCTATAAAGTAAACCTTACGATTGTGATACCGGTGATTTAGTTTAAACCGGAGATAATTGTCGCCATATATGATGGATTGTTTTACTTCCTGTATAAGCTTTTTGTCAGCATTATAAAACCGAACCACCGATTCGTGGGTTTTATCGAACGAGTAATATTTTATCCGCAGCTCATTTCCGGAAATATAATGGAACCCTTGTTCGTTCGGGTTCTTACCAATAGCAATATAACTGGTGCTTGACGGGATGGTCTTTGTAGAATCACCAGCAATGGTAAACGTCCAGGTTTCAGTAGCAGCGACGTAATTGTCGCCATTGCGCGCAGTTACCTGCCAGGCATAGGTTTTACCGGGGTGCAATCCTGAATAGGTAGACGGGTAATTTTGGTAAGGCGCTTTTACATTCGAGGATACATACACCGGTGTGTTGTACATTACCGCTTCTGTAGCAGATTGCCCCTCCAGCACTTCGGCTACGCTTACATCATAGCTGAGGTTATCGAACATATCCATGGGCGCCGGCGGTATCCAACTGAATTGCGGCACCGGCGTTTGCAGTACCGATCTGTTGGCAGGCATATTGAGCAAGGGCGGACTTAATGGCGTAATATTGATGCGTACGCATTCGGTGGCAATGGCTTCCATCAATTCATGACCGTACCTGTTAACTGTATAACAAGCTATATAGGAACCAAGCGGTAAAAAATTGCCAATAGCCGTAGCACCATAATTATATTGCACGGGCTGTATATCCTGCAGGGCCAATACTTTCACGCCCTTTGTTAACTGCATGGCTCTTGTACCGGCCGACAATACCGACTGCCCCGTAACTGCATCCTTAAGATTGAGCAGCACTGTTACATCAAAAGTGGTATTGGTATTGTTGGTCAATACCAGGTTCCATAACTGGTCTTTTTTGATCATGCCGGCAGGTGGTTGCACTATATTGATAGTCACTTGCGCCTGTAGTAACACGGGCAAGATGAAAATCAAAACGCTTATATATTTCATTTTCATATTAAAAGTATTTATACCACGACACCCTTCCTGTTTCTACCGGATAAAGTGTTTGCCAAATGGTTGGTAAATAAGATTTATCATACTGTAATTGTAAACTGCCCAGCTTCTTCAATTCGAAGTTCACATACGCGCGATTGCCCAGGCAGGTGTTGCCGCCGGCTATTTTATTATACCGCATACTCCCTCCTACTCTTAGCATTGACGACAGCGAATAATCACCGCCTGCATCAAGCGTATAGTATTGCATCTGTTCCTGATCGGTATATACATACATCCCCTGCAATTGTATTTTTGAAAAAATAAAACTGTGCGAGGCCATGTAGCTGATGCCTTTGTAGGCAATAAATCCTGTATCGGTTCCTTTGCTTGAATATTTATTATACATTAACGAAGACACCATCCTGATGCCCCCGGCATTGTAATTGTGCACAAGCGACCCATTCAATATGTAATAGACATTTTCCCTGATGCGTTCCTTATCAACGAGATATAATTGCGTGCCTGGATAATATCCCGCACTCAACACCGGCCAGCGTGGTATACGTGCCGTTACCTGCAGGCTTTTGAAGATCGTGCTTGTTTTAAATGTCTTTTCTGAAAAAGGGTTGGTAAAATCATTGCGGCGCAATGAAGCCACCACACCTATTTTATTATTAAAGAAAGGTTGATCCACATTTACCAGCCACGCCATTTGATTGGTGTTAACGGTAAACAGGCTGAAAGACTGAAATTGTTCACCGGTCTTGCGGTAAAATCCGTTTATGCGGGTATTGGTTTTTGAAATAAGCGTTTGTCCCTTTATGCTAAGTCCGAGGTTCGCATTGTCGGAAAATGCAAACAATGGTTTCGTGCTCTGATTGTTTGCTATATTACCCGAAACAGGCCGGCTTGTTTTTGCCAGTTCCACACTCAGGCCCGTATTCTCATCTTTTTTCAGAATGCCTTCTATTGAATAACCCACTAAATTTATATGATCATTGATGGAATCTGCTGTCACCGATCCATAGTTATATTTTTTACCGGCGAAGGCCGAGAGAATAATTGCTTTGCGGTCAATATCGCCCCAACCCACGCGGCCCATGGCAAAATTTTGTCCCTTTTGGCGGGTATTTTTTCCCAGGAAATCGCGAAACCCATAATCTATTTTTCCAACTGCTGCTGCAGCATAAATGCCGTTGTTGTATTCAAGGTTCAAACCGGTTAATGCTACATTCCAGGCAGTGAGCTCAGAATAATTCACCACCGAGCGACCAATGCCAATACTTTTAACGTGCGATAAAAAGTTCTCCAATCCTTCTTTCTTTTCCGGAGCCACACCGTTCTCTGCGGCAATTTGCTTCAACTCACCGGAATGGGTGGCTTTGTATATTTTACGGCGCGCAGCGGCCAGGTTGTTGTTCAGCTTATTTTTAATGCTGTCGGCCCTGGATTGCAGGGTATGAATTTTTTGTTGCAGACTATCCAGATCTTTTTTCCGGCGCTCCAGATACTTTGTATAACTGCTATCGATCTTTGGTTCTTTAACAGGAATATTCACAGCGCCCGCCATTTTGTACAGCTTTCTTTTATCCAGCGCATCCAGTTCTATCTTAGGCAAATTGACACTTTCAGCTTGCTTACGAGTAGCAGCCAACCGTTCCAAATACTGCTTTTCCCGTTCTTCAACAATCCGCTGCAACACATCGGGATTATTCAATGCCGTTTTTAATTTATTGTATTGATCAACGGCCTTTTTCAGCGCAGCTTCTGCGGCAGCCAGATCAGGCATTTTCAGATTAGCGGCGGCGATTTTATCTAACAATTGTTGCTTTGCGTGCTGAACAAAAGTATTTTTATCGAACCGCATGTTCAGGTCCATAAAATTTTTGAAGTAGGGCGAATTGCTTATTCGATTCGATAAGTTTACTTTCAGCGGGTATTTATCTTTTACGGTTATGCTAAGAGAAGTCTGGATCGTGTGTTGCTGAAAATCTTTTTGCGAAAAAGGGGTATCTATATACGAGCGGTATAAAAAATCATAATTTACATTGCCGTGAATGCGTAAAAATGGTGTGCGCGTTACCGGAGATGGGGTGATTGCATAAGATCGCTTTTCTGCTTCTACCATCAGGGGGCGAATGTTGTCAAACACATGCCGGGCAGAATAACTCCCTTTACAAACGCTGTTATTTATAAGTATTACGGTATCACCAAAATGCAGAAAAAGGGGATTACCTGATAAGCCGCCGGGGTCAGCAAAAAATAACCTATCACTATTGACGGGATCATCATTTTGAGAGCTATCCAATGTTCTGTATGCAAGACTTTGCGCCTGGCTGTTCGCATTAGCAAACAAACAGATAGCGAGTACACACAAATGCAGGCCAGGCAAACCCGGGAAAAGTTTCACAAACAGTTAATATTTGGTTGGGGTTGAACAGAATTTAGTTCTTGTTCAATTAATATTTTACAAAAAAAATATAATTGTATCCAGTAGTTAGGTTATAACTACCAGCTTAATGCTAATTTTAATCATGAACTATGAAAATAACTGATACTTAATGGTCAGTTAAGTAATGCAGCATATAGCAGCTAACAGAAAGTACTTATCTAGTTGTAAAAATCGAAGATATATATAAAAGCAATTATTCCAAAAAAACTTAATAAGCGTGCAGTTTTAGCCAATAAACGTGCAGATTTAACCGATAAGCGTGCAATTAACAATAAATTAGCCTGCCTGGTAAATATGACCATTATTCAATTTGCACCAAGAACTTCATATTGGGCCTTGCATTGGTAGCCAATGGTAAATATGACCATTATTCAATTTGCGCCTGCTGGTCTTCATCAGGGATCTGGGTATTTCTTATCCGTTCGAGGGTTAATGGCCCAACAAACCGGTAGTTAATGGGAAATGCAGGATTGGTGATATCGCTATACCAATACTCCAGGTTCATTGTTATATACGTTTTTTCCAGGTAAGGCTGTACTTCATCCATTTTTTTGCTTATGGTATAGACGCCTTTTTTAGAAGAGAATTTTATATTGGTATCGGGTGCAGCAAGCTTAACGGTACTATCGGGATTGAACGTAGCTGTAATTTTATACATTGTCCTGTCAAATGCTTCTTCGTCAATATTCCCTGCAAAGAAAAATACCGTTTGCTCATTTACCACAAATGCGGTGCGGTGCGGCGTGGTCAATGCGGTTTGATTATTTTGTGGTACATCCCTGTTCCATATAAGACCGGCATTGGAATACCTGTTTGAATAGTCGTTAAATGGAATGATCTGCATAAGCGATTTACTAAACCATCTTCTTTTGGCAACATTATCATTTGAGGTTGACACAATTTTTACCGGCAAAATATATTTGTTTATCAGGTCCAGATTCTCCAATTTCAACGCTAATTCAAAGTAACCTTGCAACGTTCCTTTGGGTATGACTGTGGTCATTGATTTAAAAGAATAATTCACTTCGGGTAGCTCATGAAAATACAAGTCCTTTCGCAACCTGAACCTGTCAAAGTTCAGGTCGTTTAGCGTATCCTTATCTATAGCGATCGTAACTTCAATATCATCCGGGTTGCCCGTTGAACCACTTAACACAACCGGCACTTTAACTGTTACTACCCCACCCTGACTTTTATATTTCGCGTACACTTTAACAACACCACTCTTTACAAACGACACTTCTTTTACATATAGCTCTTTTGTCCATTCTTTATTACAGGAAGTGCTTACAAACAGGCTGAATAAAATATATAAAGAAATTTTTCTCATATGTATGCATTTGTCATTACTTATTGTTTCTTGCCTATTGCATATTGTCTATTGTCTATTGCCTATTGTTAATAAGGCGTAGTCCAGCCGGGGTTTTGAGTTAACTTTTTATTTCGTCTTAACTCTTCATGTGCAATGGGCCACAGGTACATTTTTTTTACGAAGATGGTTGGGAAAGAAGGAATAACAACCGGCGTGTGAAACAGCTCTCGTTGCGCAGAAGTCATATCCATATTACAACCCATAACAGGCATGGCTTCTTCTAGCGGCGCGTCTTTCCAACGCCGGAGATCGTAATACCGGTGGTTTTCCCCAAGCAACTCAATTTGCCTTTCTCTTTTCAGCGCTTTCCTGAATATCTCTTTTGAACCATAGACGCTTCCATCAAAATCAGGCAACCCCGCTCTTATTCGTATCTGACTTATGGCGTTGCTCATGTCGGGCACGCTCCTGGAAATAGCGTGCGTTGTTGTTCCGGTATAATCGGGGATATTATAAGAACCGCCTAACTCATTGAGGGCTTCCGCAAAAATCAACAGGACTTCTGCATACCGGATAGCGGGCTCATACTTCGGCACCACAAAGGAGCCTAATACTTTTCCATCGTGTGAATCAATTGGATTAACAAACTTTTTGACCCCCAAACCGGTCCTTACATGAAACTGTGGTGACGCGGGCTGCTTTCCATCCGGTTCTCCCCTGTAATAAAAGATCTGCTTGCTTCGTAAAGTAGGATCCAATGCGCTCAACCGGTACCAGAGGCTTCCATTGTAAGCAACAGAGGCATAAAAACGAGGCTCGCGGTTTGCATACTGCATCGACACTCCTGCTGGTAACGGCAGATGATCTTTATCGTTGGTTGTAAAGCCATTTACCCTGGGGTTTACGGGAATGTTGTTTCCGTCGTTCAGATAATAGGCATCACATTGTTTTTGCGTAATGCCATGTGCATTCCAGCCACCCATGGAGTAAGGCGTCTGGTGCTTTGCCAACGCCTCCGGGCCAACGTTACTTAATTCAGCCACACGCGAGAATATCAATTCAGGATTCCCTGAAGCTGTAAGCGCACCGTTGAATAACTGGCGATACGACTCAAAGGGATCAATATCTTTCCAGCCATTGGGAAACGACGAGTTTGAATACCTGGCGTTGAAAGGCGGAACAATTGTTTTTGGCTGCGCCGGTCCCTGATCGGTGGCATTGAAGGGAGCCGTAAAAAGCCGGTACACATTGAGGTCAATAACCTCTTTTGCCGCAGCAGCGGCTTTTGCCCATTTCTCTTCATTATATACCTGGGATATGAGTTGATTTCCCTCGTGATCTACGAGCTCGGCCATTTCTGTGTTGCCATTAAACTCCGGGCTGGCCGCATATAAATACACTTTTGCCCGCGCGGCTAATGCCGCACCTTTTGTTGGCCGTACTCTGTCCCGGCTTGTTTGCGTTAATGGGAGGTTCCTCGCGGCTATTGCCAGCTCGCTTGTAATGAAATCAACGCAATTGTCATATGAACTTCTTGGTATGGCCAGTTCTTCATAAGGCAACGTATAATCAATGCCTTCGCCGGGTACTAATGGTACAGGCCCATATTTTCTAATAAGTAACCAATAATAATAAGCCCTTAAAAAACGCGCTTCGGCTTTTCCGGTAGCAATCTCTTCAGTGCTCATCTCACGGTTGCGATCAATGTTAAAAATATAGATCGATGCTTTACGAATGCCCTGGTAACAGGATCCCCACGAGCGTTGTATCCAGCTTTCGGTGTATTCGCCGTTCTTATAATTCTTATAACTCCGGCCGTCTAATTCATCGCCGCGGTCTCCAAAGAACATATCATCGGATATCAGGTTGAAAGGTGCATAATCCTTACTGGCCACATCAAGGTTCTCTTCCCGTAAATGCGTATACACATTTGCCAGCCATTGATCTGCATAATCTTTCCGCACAAACAAGGTGTCTATATTCATCCTGTCCTTAAAGAAATGATCCATATCCATGTACTTTTTGCAGGATTGAAGGGAACTGCAAATGACAGCGACAATTAAAAGAAAATATATTTTCATACCAATGGATTATTGGTTGATTAAAATTTGAAAGTCATGCCTATTGTTATTGTTTTGGGCAATGGGTAACGGGTTCCATCACTGCTGGCCATTTCAGGGTCCCAAACTTTTACATTATCCCACACCATCAGGTTCTGTACCAGCAGGTACAATCGCCAATTGGTGAGGCGCAACCGGGTGGCAATTTTAGCAGGTATCCTGTACCCAATATCCAATGTCTTAAAGCGCAGGTAAGCGCCGTTCCTCATCCAGAAAGTAGACGCCCGATAGTTATTAGCATTGCCGCCGTAACTCAGGCGCGGATATTTGGCATTAGGATTCTCCGCCTCCGTATGATTGCCGGCAATATCTTTTGAGATCCACCGGCTGCCCGGGTCCGTTACTTCTGCCAGGATATTTCCCCAGGCGCCTTCTACAAATGGATACACCGTAGGACCGTTTAAAAAATAGGAATTGCGGCCTGCGCCCTGGAAATGCACATTTACATCCAATTGTTTCCAGGAGGCAGATAACCCCATTCCATATTCGAGCGCCGGCCGCCAGCTTGCACCGATAGGCACTATGTCTTCGTCATTAATAATTCCGTCACCATTCACATCTTTGTACTTAATGTCGCCCGGCATATAGGTGCCAAATGTTTGCTTCGGACTGTTCCTTATATCTTCATAATCTGCAAACAAACCCAGTGCAATCAACCCTCTTGTTTGCTCGGCTCTAAAACCCTGTTGCAGCAAATAATAATAAGGGTTCTGTTGCTCGTCGCGCTCCTGGATCTTGTTTTTATAATAAGTAAGATTTCCCCGTAACGTAAAATTTATATTGCCGACCTTTTTTCTTACCCCGAAGTTGCCGTCGATGCCGCGGTTATCCATTCTACCTACATTTGCCCAGGGTTGGCTGTTAATCCCCACCATTTCGGGCAACTGGCTTCTTTGTATATAAATGTTCCTGCGTGTTTCCTGGAAGATGTCGAGTGTGAAAGAAAATAAACTGTTCAGGATATTGATATCGATGCCCAGGTTTTGCTTCCTGGCTACTTCCCAGGTGAGCGCATCGGAAGCCACCTGCGTATAATATAGACCGGGATAACTATTCGGACTTACCGGCTCGCCAAAATTAAAGCTGCCGCCGCTTTCTATGGTGCTTAAGTAGGCAAAGCGCAAGCCGCCAAAATTATCATTACCCACTTCACCAATAGAATAACGGACTTTAAACAGATCGAGCCAATCCATTTTCTCCTGAATGAAATTTTCTTCCGCAATATTCCAACCCACAGCTACCGCAGGAAAAAATCCAAACTGATGTCCCTTTTTGAAATTCTCTGAACCTGTATAACCAAAATTGAATTCTACAAGATACCGGTTCTTATATCCATACATGGCGCGGCCTGCAAGCGACAAATTGCGACGGGGTAATCCGTTCCTGATATCCGTTCCCAGGTTTTGCGTTTGCCGTTGTTCACGAACAAATGATTTCAGCAAACCTTCCACATTGTGCCTGCTTGCAAAGTTCCTGCTATAGCCCAGTTCAACATCTGCCTGGTACACCCGTTCTCCCCACGAACCTGTTTCCTGTTTCATCAATTGCTCGGTTGATATCCTATGCATGATCAGCTTACCGTTCCTGTCGCGCCTGCGCTCGTTGTTATATTGCTCTGGCCATTTAATGCGGTTAATATCGTTTATGCTGTTTGCATCAAAAGCCAAACGGGCTGTTAATCGTAGTCCCCTGGTAAGCATATCTAACCGCTGGTTAAGGGTAACATTTGATTCGGTCTTATTTTCCCAATGTTCCCGGTAGCCGGTTTGCGTGGCCAACACCCAGGGATTGGTCCTGCTACCTGTACCGTAAGCAGGTGTAAGTCCATTCGAATACATAAAAGGAATTGATACCGGCGACTGGCCAATAAGTGAATACCAGATGTTGAGATTATTTAAACCGGGGAAGTTTTGTTTTTCCAGGAAGCCTGAAACGCCCAACGCCAAAGTTGTTGTTCCTGAAATATCCAGATCATAATTCACGCGATAATTCCATCTCGACAGGTGGGCATTGGTCTTATAGTCTTTTAACGCCTGATCGGTTTTATACATTCCTCCTTCATCAACGAAGCTGGCCGATACAAAATACCGGGCAATGGATGCGCCACCGGAAAGGTTAATGGCGGCCCGGTAGATGTTAGCGCCATTCTTGAGCATTTTATCCTGCCAGTTTACATTAGGATATAGATCGGGATCTAACCCTTCCCTGATAATCTCCAATTCATTGGGCGTATATAACGGTTCCTGGTTCCTTGTGATCTTTGCTTCGTTCACCAATTGAGCATACGTATAACCATCAACAAATTTGGGTGTGCGCGTACGCGTTAAATAGCCGTATTCCATTTTCCCATCGATATTCACTTTTCCTGCCCTACCTCTTTTTGTGGTGATCAACACTACGCCGTTAGCGCCTCTTGAACCATAAATGGCAGTAGCGGACGCATCTTTCAATACCGAAAAGGATTGAATGTCTTCAATATTTATTTCGTTGAAAGGACGCTCAAACCCATCTACCAATACCAGGGCGCTTTGATTAGCACCAAATGTTGAAATGCCACGAATCCAGAATTCAGATTGGTTATTCCCCGGTTCACCAGATCCTTGCATCGCGATTATTCCGGGAACATTGCCTGCCAGTCCATTGGTGATATTAGCTGTAGGCGTTCGCAACTCGTCGACGTTTATAGCTGTAACAGCGCCAACAACAGAGATCTTTTTCTGCGGCCCCGCAGCCGTAACTATTACCTGGGACAAAGCATTTGAATCAACAGGCTTAAGCGTAACGTTCAGCAGGCTTTTATTGCCAATCCTGATTTCCTGACTTGCAAAACCAACATGTGAAAAAATTAATGTACTATACGGTTCAATCCGCACTGTATATCGACCTTTGTCATTCGTCATGGTGCCGCCACCTACCCTGTCTTTTATAGATACGCTTACGCCTGTAAGCGTGCTATTGGTGGCATCAATAACAGTACCCGATACCTGTATATATTCCTGGGCATTCGCCCGCAGGCAACTACCCATCATAAGCAGCAGTAAGGTTATAAATATTTTCATTGTAACAATATTCAGGTTAGGTTATTCTGTGGAGATGGTTCTGATGCGCCTGTTCTTTTGATCCGCTACATAAAAAGCGCCCGACTGGCGATCATAAATGATTCCCATAGGCCGGTCAAACTGTGCATCACGTAATGCACCATCCGTGTATCCATAGCTGCCCGGGCGACCTGCAAAGGTGCTCACCACGCCTTCCGGCGTTATTTTGCGGATGCAATGGTTATGAATATCGCACACATAAAAATTATCATATTCATCAAACGCGCCCTGGTGAGGTTGATCAAACCGGGCGTCGATCCCTACGCCATCTTTATGACCCCAGCTTCTTCTTCCGCCAACAAAATGTACCGGCGTTTCCAGTTGCCCGGTTTCCCGGTTAAATCTTGATTTTAAAATATAATGCTGGTTAACCACAACGATGTAAGCGAAATCGCCGCTGGGCGCAAATTGAATATTGAATTCCCAACTTACATCGCCAATGCGAAATAGTTCTTTGGAAACTTTTGCGGTTCTATCCAACTTAAAAATGGCGCCGGTAGAATAGGCATTAAAAAAATAATCGCCGGTTTGTGGTTGTGCGGCGCCACCATTCGTAGTCTGGCTATAGATGAGAGAAGTCCATCTTGTAAAATTATCTGCCTTCGTAGCAACAGCGGTGCTTAATCCCGTCCAGTCCCACTGATCGTTTGTTATATACAACGTATCCCAGGTTGGATTAAATGAAAGAGTTCTGGGCCTGCCCAGTCCATTCCCTGTTCTGAATTTGGTAGAGACTTCAGTTTTATCGGCATTTATAAATCGCAATCCCCTATGCTCTTCCAATAAATAAATATTCTTTTGTTCATCAAAGCACAGCCAGTAAGGTTCTTCAAATTGCGCTTTATTAATGGGGCCGTCAACAATGGCCGTTCGGCCGTCCTTATCAGTAAAACCGGCGAGCGTACTTACGCGCGGGAAAAAGATATAATTGAATGGAGAAGGAGCGGTTGCCTCCTGTATCTGATCCGTTCCCACCATCACTTTTACATCGCCAGAGCCGGCTTTCGAAGGAATCAACACATAAAGGGCAGCGCCATTGGTCCCGATCAAAGGAGCGCGATGACCATTTATATATACTTTAATTTTCGAGGTATCGTTTCCAAAATTAGAACCGTATATTATCAGTTGGGTGCTAACGCCACCGCTATCGGGCGAAATGCGGGTAATGGTAACCGGTTTTGAAGGATCGTAAGCGGCTGTTTCTTTGGTAGTGCTTTTCTTGGAGCAACCACATAATATGAAAAAAATAAGGGACGCCACCAGCCAGCCCCTTTTGAACCCACAGGCAAGTTTAGGAGTCATAAGCAATCGTTATAAGCAGTTAGACTATTAAACTAAAATTACGAGAAGGTTCAAAGAGCGCTTATTCATTCCGTTTCAAACTTGATTCAATTTGATTCAATCTTTATCTGAAGAATATTAATTTTTTTATATAAGGTTGAAAAAGCAAAAGCCGCCTCTTAATTGTTGAGAACGGCTTCGGCTTAATATTGTGATTGAAAAGAATGCAGTTAGTATGCGAGCAACCTTCCACACGATATGATGCTAATCCATAGAATTATTGAAGCTATCGCATGATACCTGGCAGTAGTCCATTTGGCGGGAAGATATACCCTTATGTGGAAAATCCATGCATTAATAGCAGCCAGCAATAATAAAAGTAATTTCATCCCAAATACCGGATCGTTTGATAATGCCATTGCATTGGTTGAAAACAACAGCAGTCCCGACGGTATTACCATAATCAGCCCACGTTTCGACCACTTCAATAAATACCTGCTGTCTATAACTGGCTTGCTGGTCGTGGATAATAATTGAATATCGAAAAGGATAGCGCCACCAGCCACCAGCACGATGCCCAGAATATGAATGATCTCAATAAACGGATACAGCCACGTCGATTGACGTATGGCTGCCGCAACTGAGGATGCTTCAATCCACCTGAATACCACGGTTATCTCAATTCGAATTTAACATTGTTCACGTAAATCCTTTCCGCACGCATTTCATCATTGATCGATTTATGAGGATACCCTACAACACGAAGTTTACTTCCTTTTACAATTTTATCAGCGGGCACCCCTCTCGATTCCATGCGGCTTGTAGGCGCCAGAATTACCAGCCAGGTTTTCTTTTTATCCTTTACCTTTGCGGTTGCATGCGGATTCTCAAATTTAAATTCCTCCACTATACCTGTATAATCGAGCACTTTTTTCTGATTGTAATTTGCCCAACCATGATGGAACGGCTTGAATGAAACAGCAAGCAGAACAAACGAAACTACAACAAGCAATTGCCACTTTTTCATAATAAAATATTTTGATCAACAAGTAACAGTAATTTACTAAATTTCTTGCCAATGAAAAAGAGCATATGCCAATTTATAATAGCCGCTACCACCCTTCTCAGTTTAACTTCCTGTGCCCGTAAAATAACTGAAACCGGTAAAGCCTCTTTTTATGCCGATAAATTTCAGGGCCGCCCCACTGCCAGCGGCGAAGTATTCAAACAGGAAAAATTAACCGCAGCACACCGAACCCTGCCCTTTGGTACTGAAGTAAAAGTGGTTAACCTTGCCAACGGCCGTTCAGTAAAAGTGACCATCAACGACCGCGGACCATTTGCTGCCGGCCGGATACTGGACGTTTCCAAAAAAGCAGCGCGTAAGCTGGGTATGTTACAAGCTGGTGTTACTACTATTGAGATCAGGTATAAACGTAAAAAGAAATAATTTTGCTACAGCAGGTGTGTAAAGCAGTTATTTTCCGCATCAACAGGAAAATAATGTTACATGAGAATGCGTAAACTGCTGTTTTTCATAGCGCTCCTTTGTATGCACACCGGGTCCCACGCACAGTACCACCTGCTAAAAGGAAGTTGGGTAACCCCAGCCCAGGAAAATATACTTATTGCCGACACCACTGGCTTGAAGAACTACAATTACTGGACTAACGCCGATTTATATGAAGAGCATTTCAGGTTGCTTATTTTGGGCGATACGTTAAGCTTTCGAAAAACATATACCAGCTCCCGCACCAACTTTAAGGTACAACATCTCGACAGATATGATCTGAAACTTATAACTCTTACAGACAGCCTGCTGGTAGTAAGCCCGGCATCTTCATTCTCCAAAAATTTTTGGAAAAACCAGGAACAAATCACCTTTCAACGGCAGGATTATACGCTTGACAGCGCCCTGGAACTTGAATGGATCACTTTTCATACCACCGGTTGTTTTGGCACCTGCAATACATATCACCTGCAGGTAGATAGAACCGGAACATATAAATTACACAAAGCGGTTGTATATAACCAGGAAACCGACCTGAAAGACAGCACTGCAGCAGGCTATTTCACCGGGAAATTACCCGATTCCCTGTTCCAGCCCTTGCTATTTGCCTTACGAACTATTAATTTGCGCAACTTAAAGATGAATTCGCATTTTTGTTGCGATGCTCCCCTCCTAACGATCATCCCGCACTTTAACGGACAAAGCAGGTATTTTAAAACAATGTTCTACCCGCGGATGAGCACCCGGCTCGTCATTGCCCTGTACAATATTTGCAGGTATAGCAACGGCAAAAGGACCAATGAAAAGTTCACGCTGGAAGAATAAGGAGATGCCAGGCACCTCCTTATCCATTATTTAATTGTTTTGACAGGGTTTCAACTTTGGCAATTAATTCATTAAGTTTTGACTGCTGTTTTTTAATAATTTTTGGCCTGAGATATAACCAGTTGAAAATAATCCAGGCACCCGTAATACCATAGGCAAAAATAGCCGCCCCCATTGTCATTCTTGAAGTATACTCATACAGGTATAAGGCCAACCCTGCCGAAAGCATAATAAAATATATACTTAACATAGTTGTTTGCAAAAACTGTTGCCTGCTTTTCAGGATGATCAGATTTTGAAGGTACTCGCTGTTCGATAAGGAATTGTCGATCTTATTGAAAACGGCCAACAGTTTATTCTGAACAAACAGGTAAATGAACATGGCTGCAATGGTCAACACAATGCCAATTTTTGTGGTAACAAGTTGTGGCTGGTAATAATACCATACGAAGATGATAAATGCGCTTGTTGCCAATAGCATCAAATTTAAAATTATCAACTTGCGCAAATTGGATTTATTGAACTGCCTCACTTTGGAAAATATATCTTCTATATTTGGCTGGCTCACCTGTTGCTTTTGCCACAGATCTTTAAGGTTAATATCCTTGTTCATTCGCTCTGAATTTTTGTGTTAACTTTTCTTTTATCCTATGCACTTTCACCCTGATGTTGGCTTCTGAAAGACCAACGATACTGGCTATTTCAGCTTGTTTTACATCTTCCAGCTCCAAAGAAATTATAATGCGGTCGGTTTCTGGTAACTCAGCAATGAACTTATATAGCATCTGAATTTCCGGTTCAATGGAATGCCGCTCCTCTTCTTTTAAATTAACTGGCAAATCAGCTTTAGATAACCGCTTTTCTTTCTCAATTTTCCGTAAACAGTTATTGGAAGCAATTCTAAAGATCCAGGTCCCGATGCTGGCTTCATTTCTGAATTTAGCCAGGTTTTGCCAAACAAGGATAAAGGTTTCCTGTGCCAGATCCTGAGCAAACGCATAATCATTTGCATAGCCCATACATAAGCGAAATACTTTTTGCCAATACGTGTGGTAGATATCTTCAAACTTCATTATTGGGCTATAAATTTATTTAATTGATCAAAATACCATTCTTTATCGTCATACATTATAAAGTGCAACCCTTTATTGGCATATTGTAAATTGCCTGCTTTTAGATTTTTATACTGTTCTTCAATCATCGGCTTCATGCTGGCAAAGTAGCTTTCCAACAATATTAAACTGGAACATTTAATGTTACTGATCTTTTCTCTCAGATCTGTATTTGAAAAATCACAGAACATTTCTGCAAATGTCTTTCTGTCTGTTTGCAAACCCCAATTTACAATTAAAGACTGCTTTTCTTTGTCTGAACAAAGTGATGCAATGTTAACTATTTGCATTTGTTTAAATTGTTCATTCGACATGGCTGCCATTTGATTGACCATAGCGGAACAGTCGTTATTTTCTTTGGATTTAAAAGCGGGATCCATTGCAGCCGACCGGCAAGGCAGGGCATCTACCACTATTATTTTACCGGGCAGGTCGGGAAAATCAGCAGCAATTGCCAGCGCTAATACTCCGCCCATGCTATGGCCGATTATTACTGGTTTCTCAATTTTATTGTCCCGAACATATTTGGCAATGCTTGTTTCCCATTTAACAAAGGTTTGCTCAGGCTGCGCCGGAACGCCTGCAAAGCCAGCCATTGTGAATGAGATACAGGTAAAATCTTTTTCGAATTTAGTTTTTGTTTCAGCCCAAACGTCATCAGAAGAGGCAAAACCGGGGATGAAAATGATGGTTTGTTTTCCCTGACCCGATTTTTTAACTGCAAAGGGATAGGTGTTTGTTTGTGCGAATGCATTTACGCAGCATGTAGTAAAGAGTACTGTAATCACCAGGATAATGTTCCTTTTCATTGTATCTAAATTTAAATTGTTATTGAATTTACTTTTAGATACAGCGCGCCCTGAAATGTTACAGTAACCGAATAATTTTTTTAAACGATTGTCTTATAAAAAAGTTGAATATAATTTATTGTCAATAGCTCCTTTACCTGAATATAGCATAACGAACTCCCAGGAAACCCCTGATACCCTGGTTAGGGCCATAAACATAAGAGGGGTCAAACGTGAGGCCATAAGGATTGTCTGGTGTTACCATTGCCTGCCCATTGGCATCAAACTGAACATTTTTGTCAAATGGATCATTGGCCCTTGCTATAATAAATGGATTTCCTTTATTGGGCGTCCAGTTCAGGAGGTTCTTCACACCGCCGTATATTTCAATATCCTTCCTGATCTTTTTTGTCAACTGAATATTCTGTATACTCCACCATGGAGAATATTCTTTGCGCGGATCATTTTTGCTTAACAAAGGCAAACGCATGGGGCCATACAGGTTCCCGGTATAGTCAATCGTAAGGCCAATGCTTTTGAAGGTATAACCAACGTTCCACACGCCGGTAAATTTTTCAGTAAACAATTGTCGCGCTTTCACCGCATTTTCTTTACTGTACACGTCCATAGCCGTAGCTCCGGCAACAATTTTTAATCCATTCAGAAAAACAATGTCCACATTAAGCGAAATACCTTTTGATACAGCATGACCTTCAAGGTTATCGTAAATGATCTTATTAGGATCGGTATCATAGTCAGCTATGATCTTATTGGTAAAATAAGTATAGAAAGCTGTTGCATCGAGCCCGATAAATGTATTGCCGGCATACATCTTCCTAACAAAGTTCAGGTTGCCGTTCCAGGAGGTTTCAGGTTCCAGGTTATTATTAAACACTACCTCTCTGGCTCCGGTAAGTGCGGCATGATCTTCGGTAAAAACATTCGCTACCCGGTAACCGTTACCAAAGCTCAGGCGCAGCACATTGTTCTTATCAGGCGAGTTCCATTTGTAATTGATGCGAGGGGTGAAAATGCTGCCATGGATGGAATTATAATCATAACGCATTCCTATCAACAGCTTATTGTTGTCATTTAATGTAATCTCATCCTGCACGAATGCGCCCGGTAAACGGGTGTGGGTCGGTTTGCTCTTGTTTATATTGTTTGCATCGGCTGTTGCGGGTGTATTGTCATCGTAATATGTGTACCGGTAGGTCAACCCAGTTAACAGGTCGTGGTTCCCGGCTTTCTTACTCCAGGTTAATTGCCCAAAACCAATATACTGGTCTGCCATATATGGCGTATTGCCGTATACACTGTTCTGATCGTGTGCGTTGGCACTGAACTGAAACATGATTCTTTCACGGAAAGGTAATTGATAGGAGCCAAAGAGTTCCCATCTGTTGGTATAGATGCTTTCACCGTACACATCATCTCCACCCCTGAATTTTCTAGACCAATTCATTTCGCCGCCCCATCGGTCTTCATAAACATATCGTCCCGCCAGCGAAAATACCCGGTTATCTTTTCTATCAAAGTGCCACTTGTTAAAAACAGAGATCCGGTTTTGGAGGGTTACATCTGTAAAGTTGTCGTTATTATTGTCGATAGGTTTTTGGTAGTTGAAATAATTAACGCCAATTAGTGATTGGGCTTTTTTACCAACATTCAATTTTGTTGCCAGGTCGGTATTCACTTCTCCCCAGGTAGTACCAAATACATCAGCCGAGATAATAGGCGCATTAGCCGGCTTCTTAGTAATGATATTGATCAGTCCACCCACGGCTTCGCTTCCGTACAATGTAGAGGCCGGCCCCTTTACAATTTCTACCCGCTCAATAAGAGATTGCGGTATGCCGCTTAGGCCATATACAGTAGAGAGTCCGCTCACTATAGGCATGCCATCAATCAAGACCATGGTATAGGGTCCTTCCAGGCCGTTAATATGTATATCCCCGGTATTACAAATATTACAGTTAAGCTGGGGTCGAACGCCGTTTACGTTTTGTAATGCGTCAAAAACGCAAGCGGTGGGATTGGCCTTAAAAAACTTCGCAGTATATACATCAACAGGAACAGGGCTTTCCAATTTGCTCACTTCTTTCATGGTTCCCGAAATAACAACTTCATTCAAATAAGCATCCCCTTTTGAAGTTAGGGTAACATGATGCTCAAGCTGCTCACTATGTAAAGTAATATTGGTTTTATTGGTCCTATATCCTAAATAACTCACTTCCAGTTGCCAGGTCCCATAAGGAATATCTTTCAGTTGATATTTCCCGGTAGAATCTGCTACAGCACCTTTATTCAGTTGGGGTATGGCAATAGTCGCTGCCTCAACAGGCTGGCCATTGTTCCCGGTTATTTTTCCCATTATCGCGCCCGTTTGGGCAAATGAAAAAATACCGCAAAGGATAAACCAGGCAATGAAAAACAGCACTTTCAGCTTTGTCATAATCAGTTTATTATAATCCTAATTCAGCAGTTAGCTTTACAAAAATAGGATGTTAGACGACACTAACAAACTTATTTCTAACTTTATTCTTAGAACAGGCTAATATTTTTACATTTGCCGTATGATTTCACAGACAGAAGAGAATTATCTGAAGACTTTATTCAACCTGACCAGCTTAAAAGGAGAAGCCAGTGTTAATGAATTGAGTAAACAACTGGATATAAAAATGCCTACTGTGAACAGCATGATGAAACGCCTCGCCGGGAAAGGATTAGTGGTTTATGAAAGCTATAAGCCACTCAAATTGACCGATAAAGGAAAGAAAGAGGCGGCCCTGATCATCCGGAAACACCGTTTAACGGAAATGTACCTGGTGGAAAAAATGGGTTTTGGGTGGGAGGAAGTACACGTAATTGCCGAACAGCTGGAACATGTACAATCACCCGCTTTTTTTAACAAAATAGACGAACTTTTAGGCTTCCCCAAGGTGGATCCCCATGGCTCCCCTATTCCGGATGCACACGGTAAAATGGAATCGGAACAGTATATAAAACTGAGCGATTGCCAAGAAGGCGACGTGGTAACCTTTATGGCCGTCACGCATTCTTCTGATGCCTTTCTGAAATTTCTAAATAGTCGTGAATTATCGCTCGGAAAAGTGATCAGGATAAAATCGAAAGAAGAATTTGATGGTACCATGGAAATAGGATACGGAAAAAGGAAATCTGAAATGTTAAGCCAGGAAGTTTGTGAAAAGATCCAGGTAACCCACGAAAAGAAAAAATGAGCATGACCGGAACGCCTGTTACCGCTGGCCCCGATAGCTTTGCATAAATCTTAGTTAAATCAACTCCCAAAGGTTGTTTTCTACCCAGGTGTAGGATACCTTACTATTAAATTTAGTGAGGGACTGCAATTTAAATCAATTGCTCATGGGTAGAAGATCTACACGACTTAAAATAATTTTTTTCAGCGTACTCCTGCTTGGCTTTATTTTCATTCAGTACAGTTGGGTGAAATCGTTGCAAAAGGAAAAACTGGATAAATTTCGATCAAACATAGCATTGAGCATACATGAAGCAACGAAAAACATTCCAATCAACGGGCCTCTGCATCAATTGACAGATTCCACCATTAACAATACCTTACGCCGGTCATTTGCATCGCAGGGATTGGGTAATATTCATTTTGAATTTTCGATTGGCTCAGCAAACAACCGTCTTGCTTCCCATGGCTTTACGCAAAAACTTACACACAATACCAGCAACCTGACCTGGTACTATGAATTCCTGCGAAACGGGGAAAAGAGCACTTCAGTTGACCGGTGGACAATAGTAATACCAGATTGGGAAAAATATGCATTGAAGAATATGCCATGGATCATTGCAGCATCAGTATTGCTAACAATAATGATCATGGCAATATTGTGGGGCGTTGTAATCCTGAGTGAACGAAGTCAACAATTATTTTACGATCGCCG
Organism: Niastella caeni; assembly: GCF_004834005.1. Lineage (GTDB taxonomy): Bacteria > Bacteroidota > Bacteroidia > Chitinophagales > Chitinophagaceae > Niastella > Niastella caeni. The sequence continues at coordinate 33,518 of NZ_STFF01000015.1, read as the reverse complement.
GGCAAAGGTCATCAAATATATGATGCAACAATTGGAAACCCCGCTCAGTACCATATCTGTTGCCGCCGAAGCCTTGCGCAATGCCCGGGTAATGCACGATTCAGGAAAAACCAAATACTACCAACAGGTGATTAATGAAGAAAATAAACGCATGAATGAGCAGGTAGAGAAAATGTTGCGGGAGTTGAAGTAGCCTGGCAATAAAAACTTGGCCGAAAATTTCGACAAACAACAAATGCGCCCTAATTCATTAAAACTAAGAGAACATGCAGTGACGCTTATATTCTTTTTTCTTCTCGTTTTTCTGCTCCTGTTTTTCGGGAGCTTTTTTATTTTCAGTTCTGTTAGTCCTTGTCAGCCTGGCAAATGCCACCGCACCTATAAAGGCAAGGAGAATAATGACCACTACAATTCTTTTCATACACTGAATTTTATACACATAAGTTACGAAATCCATCACAGCCTGCCATGCTTTTTTTTATGGGTGGCAAAACCAGGTAAAGCGTAAGAATGATGGAGGCAACATTGAATATGGCGTACCGTGCGAATTGACGTATTTTTGCCGAATGCAGATATCTTCATTCTCTATTGAGAACACTCTTTCCAATTTACAGATCGAGGCATTGAACGAGATGCAGCAGGCATCCCTGGAGGCCAATAAAACGTCGAACGAAGTAATATTACTAGCCAATACCGGCTCAGGTAAAACACTCGCATTCCTGCTGCCCGTAACCCAATTGCTGGATAAGCACCAACCGGTTACCCAGGCATTGATCATCGTACCTTCGCGGGAACTGGCCTTGCAAATTGAACAGGTATTCAAAAAAATGGGCACAGGCTTCAAGATCTCTTGTTGCTATGGCGGCCATTTGCGGGAAACTGAAGAAAACAACCTGAAGCAGGCGCCTGCGCTCATCGTTGGAACCCCGGGAAGACTGGCCGATCATATTCGCCGCGGTAACATAATCACCAGCCATATTGAGACCCTCGTACTGGATGAATTTGATAAATCATTGGAACAGGGCTTTGAAGAAGAAATGTCTTTCATTATAAATTCCCTGCCTGTTTTAAAGAAAAGGATCCTGACCTCTGCCACAGAAGCGGTGGAAATACCACCATTTGTGGGACTGCAGAACCCTGAGAAGATTAACTTTTTAACAGGCGAAAAATCATCCGCCCTGGATGTTCAAATGGTATGGAGCGATGATAATGATAAATCCAATACCTTATTCAACCTCATTTGCGCATTAGGTAACCGTTCAACCATTGTTTTTTGCAACCAACGCGAATTTGTAGAGCAGATAAGCGCTTATCTCAAAGATAAAGGCATCGTAAACGTATTTTATCATGGCGCTATGGAACAGCAGGAACGCGACGCCGCGTTGTGCAAGTTCCGGAATGGCAGCTCCAATGTGCTGGTGACTACCGACCTGGCTGCACGAGGTTTGGATATACCCAACATTCGCTACATTATACATTACCAACTTTCCAATACCCAGGAAGCTTACACCCACCGCAACGGGCGCACTGCCCGCATGGAAGCCAGCGGTACCGCCATTTTAATACTGGCGCCACATGAAAGGGTCCCTGAATACATTATACCCGCACCCACGACCATCGACCTGCCACCCACAGCCGTATTACCCCAAAAACCGGTATGGACCACTTTATTTATTGCAGCCGGTAAAAAAGACAAGGTAAACAAAGTAGATATTGTTGGCTTTCTCACCAATAAAGGGCAGTTGAAAAAAGAAGACATCGGGTTAATTGAGGTGAAAGATTTTTTCTCTTTTGTGGCCGTGCGTAAATCCAAAGCAAGCCATACACTACAAATGATAAAAACGGAGCGGATCAAGAATAAGAAAGTAAAGATTGATGTAGCGAAGTAAGATCAGCAAATATGTACGTCAAACATAAAACAAGCCCTCCAGACAAGCCGGGAGGGCTTGTTTATTGTAAATAGTCGGCCATATATGTATTTAAGACAGGTTTACTGATCACTAAATCCCGTTAAAACACGGTACTTACCCTCTTCAGCTAATAGTATATTTGAGCATTCAGCTATGCGCATCTATACTAACGCTACTTACGCTGTCCTTAGATAGTTGCTGCCCTTAGATAAAATAGCTGTTTCTCTACCCCCTGAATGTTCCTGATTGAGGCTTCTCACTTTTAGATTGTAGCATGTAGCCGTTTCGGTTTAGCCGAGACTGGTTATAAGCAGGCTGCCCTGGCTTAATAGAGGGAGCGTTTTTGCTTCATACGAGAAGTGAGGCAATCACCTTTAACATAATTAATAATGAAAGAAAAAAAGCAATCTGGTGAAAAACGTTACATAGTAACGTATGCAGATCCCAACACTGACGTAGGAACCGCATCTAAAATTTTGAATGTAAGTGAAAACAACGTAGCAAATGGCGTAGCGGTCATGGAAACAGATGCAGAGTTTGATTCAGAAATTCTGCATTTTGATGGTATTGGCTCCACTGTAATAACCTGTAGTGAGCAGCGGGCAGAAGAATTAAAACAAGACAGCCGGGTATTAGCCGTTGAGGAAGATTTGGAAATATTCGCGCTGGGAACATTGGAAGATATTCAACAGGAGGTAGATACATTGCATGAGCAGGACCCTTATTTTCAATTAGCCCAGGAATATTACAAGCAAGGGTTTGAACAGGGCAAGGCAGAATCTCAGAGAGGATTGATGGAACAACTGCAAAAATTCCTGAGTGGTCAAAATAGCGGAAGTGGTAATACTAATGGTAACGGGAATGCGCATTCCAGAACTACTACGCCTACAGCGTTTCAAACGGGGGTCGAAAATCCATTCCATACACCGACGCTCAACCCATTCCTGAAAACCGTTCCTCCTCCATCTATTCTGGTGCAGCCAACACCCTGGAATATCAGTATGGTAAAGGCGCCAGCCGCATGGGCAAGAGGGCTCAGAGGGGCTGGTATCAAGGTTGCTGTTATTGATACAGGAATAGCCGCTCACGCCGATCTGGGTGTTAGTGGTGGCGCCAGTTTTGTACCAGGTGTAGCATCGTTTAACGATGACAACGGGCATGGAACCCATTGTGCCGGCATCATCGCAGCCAGGAATAATTTTATCGGTGTGCTCGGCGTAGCGCCTGCCGCCTCTTTATATGCCGTAAAGGTATTAAAACATAACCCGTTAACAGGCGGCGCCTCTGGTATGACCAGTTGGGTAATTGCCGGTATGGTTTGGGCTATGCAACGTGGCATTAAAGTGGTTTCCATGAGCCTTGGGTCCGCATCTTCACCGCTGCTGGCTTATAGAAATGCGATTACGCAATTGACCAATGCCGGTGTAAGTGTGGTATGTGCTTCAGGCAATTCATTTGGCTCCTCTTTCCCCTGGGTGAATGCACCTGCAAACAGTCATCCTCTTGCTATAGCAGTAGGTGCTATTAATATTAATAAAGCGATAGCACCATTTTCATCAAGGGGTATCAATGGCGCCGGCTGGAACCCAGTGACCCTGGTTGCTCCTGGTGTTTCTGTAAAATCCACTTACCCATTCCCGGCAAGTGGTTATAAAACACTTTCGGGTACCAGTATGGCATGCCCGCATGTGGCTGGTGCAGTGGCGCTGATAAAACAAAAATTCCCGATGTTCACACCGGCACAGATCAAAGCCAAACTGATTTTCTCATCATCAGATCTGGGCGTGCCAGGAAATGACCAAACTTTTGGCGCCGGTTTGCTGAACTGTGACAAAGCAACACTTTAAATAAAGTGAGCTTTGTAATAACTTCAATTGTGTAAAGTGAGATGAGGGGCCATTCACCGCTGGCGGATGGCTCCTATCTCACCACTCACAAATGCTTACTTTGCGCGTTTCTATTTGTTCGTGTTAATTAAAAAATGACAATGAATAAGCAATATCTCCTTTCTCTGGCCCCAGGCCAGGATACAAATGATGTTCAGGCCATAAAGGCGCAATTGAAAAACCTCAACATTGAATTAGTTAATGATCTCGGTGAGGTAAATGTATTGGTTGTGAAAATACCAGGCAATGAAGCGTTGAAAAAGGTACAGCAAATAAAAGGTGTTGCTGCTGTTGAAGAAGACACCGATGTGGATGCACTATAGTATTAACCTGTAGGCGACCAGCCTCCCTGTATCACTCATTTATTTGCTTTGCCACCTGCCGACTGATCAGGCTGTTGGGTTTACCGAGGTGGCGATACCTGACAATAAGCAAAATCGTAAAGCATAGCAGCTTGTAAATACAGAATTTACCGCAATTCTTCCCCTTAAACAGGCGGGCATGCACTTTAATTTTTCATTTTTACATTCCCACTCTTACATTTGCCGGCAACTGAGCATTACTTCAGTCGCCGTTCATCTAATCACATTCCTTATAAAAAACTACCAAACCGGTTAACGAATGAATACGTTCCAGCAGTTGCTTCAAAAGTTTTACTTCGTGCCCGTTATTATTATTTGGTTATTCATACTCGTAAAACACCGGCGCATCCTTGGGTTCAGGCCCCGGCTATTGAAAGCAGCGGTTCGCCCCGGTTTAGAGGTATTTTTACCGTTACTGGCCATCATGGCTGTTCTGCTCACGCTTGCATGGGTTTTACCTTTTGCATATGATGAATCCTTTACATTCACTCAATTTACTTATCCCGGGCCTCAGCAATCCTTATTTAATTATCCTGCTCCCAATAATCATGTTTTTCATTCATTATTGACCTGTATCACCTGGCGGTTTTTTTATTTTATGCATTCCGAACTGTCGGTCAGGCTTCCGGCTTTATGTTTTACCGCTTTCTCATTGTATTTTATTTTTACCCGGTACCTTGAAAGGAATATGTATGCAGTAGTGTTGTTTAGTCTGTTTTTCCTGTTTTCTCCCAATATTATTGAATTGGCCTTCCAGGCTCGTGGTTATTCCATTATGGTCTTCTGTGGGGTTACTTCTTATTTCTTTACAGGCGACAACACGACTACAAGGAAACTAACTTTCCTTCAAAGACTTAATATTGTACTCCTGCTATCCGTCATAGGTCTGTTCACCAACCCTTCCTATCTCTATACGGCCGGCTGTATTTATCTGATATTTGTAACTATTCATTACCGGGAGATCAAAAAAGAATTCATTTCTTTTGCTTTAATAAATGTTTTTTATGGTTTGACCGTTCTTTTATTGTATACGCCGATAATTGCTTCCAAAGGATTACATACAATTACCGCAAATGAAAATGTAGTGCCTGTAAGTGGCTTCTCCGGCCGGTTGTTATCTCACCTGAAATTTCTTGTAAATTTTATAACCCTGCCCTCTCCTCTGTCATGGATTGTACTCATCCTGTTTATTTGGAATACCGTAAGACAAAAGTTATACTACAATGTATACTTACTGGCAATACCGGTGATTTTAATGTGTATACTCAAACAAACTCCCTTTGGCAGAGTATTCCTGCCCATTGGCGCCATCTTACTGGTGAATGCCTGTATGGCAATAACCGGCAGTAAAGTATTTAAAAGAATACCGGCGGCGTTTTTCTCCCTTAAACATCAGATCCCCGGTTTCCTGGTAATTGCAGCCGGTTGTGTATTATCGTATTTTTATTTTAATAATTACCATCAAAAGGACGATTTAAGAAGTGCGTATTACTTCAAAGAAATAAGGCCGTATATTTCGGATTATAATAAAGTATATACGAAAAGCATAGAATCTGACTGGGACCTTTTTGAAATACTCTCCGCTACCCTGAGATTAAATGGAGTTGAACGCGCCACAGAAATTGAAAAGGACCTTAAGGAATATGATTTTGCATCGGCTATTATAATATCAACCGAGCCAGTAGGTGACTATAAGATAGTGGATTCAACTGCCAAATTCGATGGTAAACCGATCTTTATAATTGACCCGAAAAAGTAGCAGTGAGGGATTAGTTCCCTCACTGTGATATTAAGACTCATTTGCTGACTGCCTATTGGTTATAAATATTGATCGCCTTTTGAACATGTTTGTGAGCACCTAAATATATTGTAACAGAAGCCAGCGTCATTAATCCGCCAACGATCAGTGCCGGAGATACATTTATTTTGGTAGACATGTTTTCATTTTGACTGCTGCTATTCCCTTTAAAAGTAGCATAGCTTCCAATAATGCAGGTAATAAATGAAATAGCGCCTGTTGCAATAGCCAATTCCGTTCTTGAACGGGCAGCCTTCAACGTTTGCACACTGGCCGGGTTATCAGCCATTGCATCCATCAGATTCTTATAATTCATTTTCAGCATTTCGCCGTTATTGTTCTTTCTGAAAAAATAGTTTCTCCCTTCCCGGTAGCCTGTTGAATCAGGATAGTAATACAAGCGAGAGTACACAAAAAGGTTAGGCCCACCCTTTTCAAACCGGTAGTCTTCTACCGGTCCTCTGTCCCTGATGAACTCCCCTGCCCTGCTTCTATACCTGATAACCTGGCTCATAAGGATCTTTTTGTTGTTATCCAGCAAAATGTATTCTCCTTCGAGCAAGGAGTTTCTGACCGATAGTTTTTTACTATAAAGAATGGTGCTGTCTTTCAATTCTACATACCAGGCGGTATCCCGGGAAGTTGACTGGCTGTATCCGCAAAAACAATATGTAGAAAGAATAAGGAGTAAAATTGTTTTCATATAAGAAGGTTAGCTGATTGAAAATAATGACACAACTAAATTATCCGGGAATCCCTGAAACAGAAAGTTAAAACCTGTATGCAAACAGGCACGTAGCCAACCAATGGAGAACTTTAACAACTTGAAAGGAAAAGAGAGGGCAACGCATGTTCATACACAAGGTGGTGTTTTGGAAAGGGAATGTCTTCGGCTCCTGCAAAAGAAAAAGGGACCTGATTTCTGCAAACAGGACCTTAATTTTGCGTCACACGTATGAAGCAGGTTATCCTCACACAATCACAAGCCAGAAAAATTATTCTCCACGCGGCAGGATTACATAAACGAGCGCCCTTTGGAAAAGGTCGCGAGGCCGTTTACAAACTTATTGACCATCTTGGCTTTATTCAGATCGACGCCAATTATGTTGTTGAGCGGGCGCATCACCATGCCATTGCATCTCGTGTTCCTGACTATAAAATGGAATGGCTCGACGAATTGCAGGCAGATGGAAGGATCTTTGAATACTTTACCTGCGACGCCGGATACATTCCCATGCACGAATTTCGCTTTTCATTGCCGGTGAAGGAAAGCTTTTCATCCAAAAGAGAGCCGTTAACACAATCTGAGATCAATCTCATGAATAAGGTACTGGATAGGATCGGGCGCGAAGGACCGCTGATGGTAAAGGATTTTGAAAATGATCGCCAGGTAGCAAGTGCCGGCTGGTGGGATTGGCGGCCATCCAAGATAGCACTCGAGCGGTTGTACCTTGACGGTAAACTGATGAGCACTCGAAAAAATTTCCAGAAAGTATATGATCTCTCAAGGAATATGATCCCGGATGACATCGATACCACCATGCCAGCGCCAGAGGAATTTGCCCGGCATGTTATCCGGCGCACCTTAAAATCCCTGGGTATTGCCTATGGGAAAGAAATGGCCTGGCGTGCCAGGTATGTGAAGAATAATCTGGTAAAAAAGGAGTTGGAAAAGCTGGTAGCTGAGGGCGAAGTTTGCCAGGTTGCGATCGGGGGACTTACAACCGCCCCACTCTATATGTTACCCGAATATAAAAACAAAAAGATCCAGTTGTCTGATGATGCATTCATTCTTTCACCATTCGACCCGTTGAATGTCTTCCGGCATCGGTTGAAAGATTTTTTTGATTTCGATTACCAGATAGAATGCTTTGTTCCCCAGGCAAAGCGGAAATATGGTTATTTTTCATTACCTGTATTGGTCGGTGACACATTTGTGGCCCGGATGGATTCGAAGGCCGACCGAAAACAAAAGGTATTAACTATTCACAATCTTCACTTCGAGAAGCTGAAATTAAGCAAACCGGTGATCGGCAAGATCATCGATGCCATTAAAACATTTGCCAAATTCAATCAGTGCCAGGATATTATTATTAAAAAATCAAATAACAAGCAGTATTGTAAAGCCATTAAGGACGGGCTCTGACAAAAAACAGCCCCGTTTCGTTTATACTGAAAGCCAAATCTTAAATAATTTGCGGGAAGCGGCAACTGGCATTAGTTAAAAAACAAACAACTCATTTGAACTTTACTAAATAAAAAAGTGCCGGGGGGAAATCTTCAGGGCTTTTTTGTTTGCATTTATCTTACCTAACGGGTAAGTTATCTGTTTTCCCCTAATTTTTCCACTGCTATCAGCATTTTGCTTTACTTTCCTATCCTAACATACATTTATTGGCTACCGTTAGTTCATCAAACTTACAAAACCTGTCACATGAGAAATTCCCAGTACCTCTTCTTACTGACGCTCACCTTTTCGGCCTGCATAAAAAAAGAATTGAGTCGCCACCCAGGCACCCTTTCCGCCAAAAGCATCAACTCAAATGCAGTCGCTGCAAGCATTGTACCACCTTCCAAAGGAGAAGCCCTGTTGGCCATGCAATGCTATAACAATGCCTTTTATCACCAGTATGGCACTTATGGCCCCTCTTACAAAGCATATTATTATTCCGATGTAACCCATACCGGCCGCATGGATTTCTGGAAACAGGCAGAAGCAATAGAAACTCTTATTGACGCCTATACGATCAATAATGATACAGATCTGCGCAATAAAATGGTATACCTGTACAACGGCATGCGGGATGCCCATGGCCTGTTATGGTCATCCAACATTTACAATGACGACATCATCTGGGGGGCGCTGATGTGCATCAGGGCGTTCCAGATCACCAATGACGGCGGCATGAAAGATATGGCCAAAAATAACTTTGATCTGGTATGGTCAAGGGCGTGGGACACCAACCTTGGCGGCGGTTTGTGGTGGACGACAGCTAACAATACCAAGAACGCCTGTGTGAATGCCCCTGCAGTCATTTGTGCCATATACCTGTACCAGGCTACCGGCGATGCCAGTTACCGCAACAAGGCCAAAATGATAATGGATTGGATGATCAGCAAATTGTATGTAGCAGGTACGGGCGAGGTAAAAGGCGCTATCAATGCTGCCGGCACCATCACCGAAGGCGCACGTACCTATACACAGGGCACTTTTATAGGGGCCTGCAACCTGCTGCACAGCTACTATCCATCGAATAATTTCAAAGCAATGGCGGTTAAAGCCATGGATTATACGAAAAATAGTATGTGCAATGCCCAGGGGCTGCTGCCTGATGAATATGATACAGAAGATTGCCAGGGCTTTAAATCCATTTTTGCCCGTTGGGCCTGTCAGTTTGTACGCGACCAGCATTATCAGAGCACCTATGCCGACTGGCTTAATTACAATGCAACGGAAGCCTGGAAATACCGGAATTCAAGCGGTCTTATGTGGGCGCAATGGTGGCGCAGAACGCCGGACAATTACGTGAATTCTTTTGAAACAACCTGTGGAGTGGCTATGATGAATGGGGTGTGGCTTTTGTAGCTGGATTCCTCATTACCTAAGGACACTTTTCACCTTATCCATCAGTTCTGACAGATTCTCTTTTTTTACATCATTGTATTCAGTAAGCATTTCTTTTTTAACCTGGGGATCTTTAGACAACCTGGCACCCATGTGCAATAAAAACCGGTCGATCCAGGATAATTTCTTAATGTCCAGTTTTCCATGGAGAAAAAAGACTTCCATTTTTTGTCTCATTTCTTTAGAAATTGCTGAACATAAATAAGTTTCTAGTTTTTCCCTTTCATGCGCCGGAGTACCTGACACCTGGAAGAAAAATAATTTCTTATTACTGATGCGCTCTATATTTTTCTTTAACCAATTTCTTATTTCTAATTTTCCGATATAAACACTGCTACCTATGATCAGATAATCATAATCCGAGACATCTACCTTTATATTTTCTGCAGAGAAGACCGGTATTCCCAATTCTTCTCCTATCCATTCAGCATACTGCTTTGTGGCGCCATATTTTCCCTTATAAACAACCACCCCTTTCATATACTGATTTTTAATTTTTTTTAATTAAAGATCTTTCCTTTTAAAAGCGTTCAGTGCCCACCATAATGGCAGCACGATCCATAAAAGCATAATACCCACAGTGAAAATAATTCCGGTCCCACTGCCAAAGAAGTCTTTATACAAAGCCCCGGTATATCCCATCAATGCACTGACGTCCATTTTTAACATAATGAAGATGCGACCAAGATCAATGGGATTGAGAGCCGAAAGCAAAAGCGTGAATTTTTCCATCGGGTATTCGCTGAAGCTAAATAAGATCAGCAATACCAGGCCGTCGTATATCAATGCAAAATAGAACCAGAGCAATAAGGCAGAACCAATGCCTCTCGCCTTATCCCTGGCTTTTACAGAGGCAAGAAAAGCAATAGAAGTAAAAACAAGTGTCAATGCACCGCCGGCAAATAATAAGGCCAGGCCGGTTTCATCAAAAGCAAACAATAAAACAGGAACGCCAACGCCGAAAAAGAAGGCGCTTAATAAAGATAATGCCACACCTGTATACTCGCTCAGCAGTATTCCCGACCGGCTCAACGGTTGCGCCAGCATCAGTTCTATAAACTCATAAGAATTATAATAATGTATGGTAGTAAATATCATGCTGATCAACGGCACTACGATCAATACTATATTAAGCAGGCTAAGGATCGCCTTACTGTCATTTTCTTCAAGCTGAAACAGGCTGAAAGAAACAATGAAAAGAAAAAGGGAGTAAGCAATGATCACCTTGTTACGTATAATATCATACAAAACATATCGCGAAAGTTTCAGCATATGATCTATTTTAATCAGTTATTCCAGTTTCTTTTACAGCCAGGACCTCATCGATCCATAAGGCGTCTTTTTTCCCATCCCGCATAATACGGGCAATGGCTTTTCCTAACCTGTCCTGCCCTGTTTCCTGGCGCAAAGTGCCAATATCCTTCAGAAAGATCATTTTACCTTCCTGCAGGTACATCACATGAGTGGTTAGTTCATCAAGATCACTCAGTATATGCGAGGTGATAAGGATCAACTTATTCTTTTTCTTTTCTTCTATGATCTTTTCTTTCAGGATTTCTGAAGAAAGCGGATCAAGTCCGGCCGTGGGCTCATCAAGAATTAAAATATCCGGGTTGAAATAGAAAGCCAGTGCTGCGCTTACCTTTTGACGGGTACCGCCACTTAATGTACGCATGGGTTTATCAAAAATTGATACCAGGTTAAATTTAACCAACAGATCAGTGTCCAGTGCGGCGTCCGATACTTTCCTTATGTTCTTCATCATATTGAACAAATGTCCCACTTTCATATTATCGGGATAATGGCCGATCTGAGGCATATAACCGATCTGGCTACGGTAAGAAGGATCGCCATTTATCGGTTTGGTATCAACATAAATACAGCCGCTGTCGGGCTTTACCATGCCCAGGATGCTTTTTATAAGCGTGGTCTTACCCGAACCATTAGGCCCGATCAATGATATCACCTGTCCTTTATTGAACAGCGCATTGATATCGCCCAATGCCTGTAACTTTTTAAACCGCTTCGTTAAATTTTCAATCCGTATCATAATTTATTCGGCTTTAACATTGGTTTGTTATCAACCAGGTTTTCAGGCGTAAGGCCTGGAATGGCTTTCTCTGCTTTATCTAAAAGGGACACCATAAAACTTCGCATCAGCATCAGCGTCGTAGGGTTCTGCTCTACCACCATCGCATACATACTTACGGGATGGTAAGGCACATCGCCCATGCCATCTTTGTTCATATCGTAGCCATCATATTTATCCCAATAGTTGTTATAAAACCTGTTCAATGTCATCGTTCCGTTGGTAGCCACATCAAAAGAATTTCCATTGAAATTATTATGATGAAAAGTATTATCATCGCAACTGGCCTGCACCTTTAATGCCCAACCGTTTCCCTGAAAAAAATTACTGCTAACCTCAATACGGCTACTGCCTTCCATGTGTATGGCTACCGTGTTTTTAATGAATTTATTATTTCTGATATGGCTGTTTGAAATATCTTTAAGCAGAATACCGTAAGCGCTTGCACCCCAGTTTTTATCGAACACATTATTTTCCATCCGAACGCTTTTGCTGTACATGACCGCCACGCCTGCCCCGTTATTGCGAAATGTATTATACAGGTAAATATCATTGTGTGAGAACATAAAATGCAATCCATACCTGATATTCAGCTCGCTTGTATTGTTTTGAATGGTTGATGTTGTAACAAATTCAAAATAAATACCATCCCGGTGTCCCCTGACCGAATTGCCTTCGATCATCGCATTTTCACACTTCCAGAGATGTATTCCGTTACCGGATAGATGTTCAGATTTATGCGTGCCGCTAATAATATTATTCCTCACCGTTGTATAGGTAGCGTTGGAAATATGGATCGCAAAAGAAGCATTGTTGATGGTATTGTTTTCAATTATAATCCTGGTTGCATCAATTACTTTTATGGCAGCAAAATCATTCAACGACGAATAGCCCGCATTGGTGAAATGAATGCCTTTGATCACTATATTTTTCCCTGTGAGCGTAAGAATTTCATTTTTATGGTCTCCGTCAAGCACCGGCGCATAAACGCCAATTAAATGAATTGATTTATTAATAATAATGTTTCCTTCTTTATAGGTTCCTTTGGTAAGTAAAACAGTATCGCCATCCTTTGCCACTGCAATGCCCTGCCGTAAAGTTTTGATGGAACTATTTTTACCCACGACAACTGTATTGGCAGAAACGTTACAGATCACTAGCAGCAACAAAACGATTAATATATTTCTCACTTGATTAAGATATTATAAAGGGTTGGCCAATTGGTTACCTTACTTCCCTCTATCACAGCAGATTTCTCTTTAGCCTCATTTTGATTTTTAAATGCTGCCGCATTTCCGCCCATCGGGCTTTTTAACTGGCTGCTTACGACAAATTCAGCCGTTGCTATTTTTACAAATGCATTGCTGTTATTATAATCTACAACTAATGTTTGATGAATGTCACCCATTTCCACGCCACGTCTTTCCATGAAAGTGGCAATACAATGCACATCATCAAACTTGTAGACCTTCCCTTTCTTTGTTACGATCTCTCCCCCAAACTTTGGATCCATAATGATCATTTTACATTCAGCGCAGTTATCTTTTCCAAAGGCAATTTTTTCAGCTACAGGATTACAAGCCATCATAACAGAGATTATTATGATCATTGCAGAAACGGTAGCCAGTTTATTATGCGGTATCATTGCTTTTTGTTTTTTGTGTTTGCGCCATTCAAGAAACCAAATAATGAAGAACAAGCCCGTCACGGCAACAACTACCCACCCTCCTGTGTCGGGATATGAGTAGGAGTCGAAATTCAGGAGCTTTTTATGCCCGATAAGGGGCGGTTGATAAGACAAGCCCGGGACCTGGATGGCGGCTGTTGGATCGAGTTCATGTCCATACCTATAACCCCACTGGTAAAAATCAACCAGGGCTACTATGCCGCCAATAACAGAAGCGATAAGAAAAGTGAGCAATAGTTTCCGATTGCCGGTAATTGCAACTATCAACCCGAACAAAATAAAGAATGCCAAAACGTAAACCAGGAAAGCAAACTCCGGAAACATAGCTGCATTAATATGTTTCATTCCTATATAGTGGTTCAGTCCATTGATGATCTCTACCTGCCCGGTGATCTTATACAGCCAGATCTGCATGGATAATCCTTCAGGATATTGCGGCGCGATCAGGTAAATAGACCATACGGGCACAAAGTACATGGCGATCATTACCATTGATCCGAATGCAATGATGGTTCTTGATGTAATGCTCATTTTTTTCATCACGGGTTTCTTTAAAATGCTTTCGGGACTTCGTAGCCCCGAAAGCATTTGCATAGTCACTCCAACATCTCTTTTATTTAGTTCCGGCACCAGGGCTGCCTGTTGTGGTTGAACCTTCATCAGTTACCGCTGGTTTGTTTGAACCGGTGCTAAAATGCAAGGCTACATTCGACGCTACCGGGGACACTCTTAAATAGCCTGACATTTCCTGGTGCAGGGCAGAACAAAAGTCTGTGCAATAGAAAGGGAAGATACCCGTTCTGTCAGCCACCCACTTCAGCGTTTGTGTTTCACCGGGCATGATCAGGATCTCAGCGTTATTAGCGCCTTTTATTGCAAACCCGTGCGGCACATCCCAGTCCTGTTCAAGATTGGTAATATGAAAAAACACTTCATCCCCTAATTTCACCCCTTCAATATTATCTGGTGTCAGGTGAGAACGGATGGCGGTCATCCAAACATGTACCTGATTCCCTTTGCGTTCAACTTTTGCCTGCCCCTCACCCTTGGCAACATAGGCATGAGCGTTTTCTTCAATTTTGAAGATCTTCTTTTGTTTATCTTTCAGCATACTGGCAGGTAACGCCTCCGCATAATGGGGTTCACCGGTTGTTGGAAAATCGAGCAATAATTTCATTTTTTCCCCGCTGATATCATATAACTGGGCGCTTTGGGTTAATTCAGGTCCCGTTGGCAGATAGCGATCCTTAGTGATCTTATTATAGGCGATCATATATTTTCCATGGGGCTTCGCTGTTGGCCCGCCTGGTACCGATAAATGACCTATAGAATAGTAAGTAGGCACCCGGTCCAGCACTTTCAGATCGTTAATGCTCCATTTAACTATTTCAGAGGAAACAAACATGGAAGTGTAGGCATTCCCCTTTCCGTCAAATTCCGTGTGCAGGGGCCCAAGCCCGGGTTTTGTTACTTCGCCATGTAAAGCGGCTTCATATTTAATAACAGGGATACCATCATATTCGCCATCGAATGCTTTATCAGCAATTGCTTTTTGAATTTTCGTATAGGAGAATACAGGTATGCTTGCAGCCAGTTTGCCGGAAGCTACTATGTATTCACCCGTAGGGTCCACATCAGTTCCATGTGGTGATTTAGGACAGGGGATCAGGTACAACATGCCGGGGCAATCGGCAGGATCAAGAACAAGTACCTCGTTTTTAACTGTTGAAATGGCAGTATGCGTTTTTTCATCATATACATTATGAGCATATTTGACTGCCTGCTTTTTCGCTTTGCCCGATTTTACATATTCTTCCGCTTTCTTCCAGTTAACGGCCATTACAAAGTCTTTGTCTTTCTGCGAAGCATTTACTTCCAGCAGCGTATTGGCTTTTTCCGAATTATAGCAACTGAAAAAGAACCAGCCATGAGATTTTCCCTTACCGGCACGGGAAAGGTCAAAATTAACACCGGGCGTGCGGATCTGGAAAGCAATGCCCATTTCCCCCGATGCAGGATTGATAGCAACAAAGCTGATCGATCCTTTAAAATGCTGCTTATACGTGTTTATGGGAACATCGCCATTTTGATCGTCCAGGGGCACACTGAAACGGGTAGCCGCCACTATGTATTCGGAATTTTCTGTAATAAATGGTGAGGCGTGATTGCCCGCGCTGTTGGGTATTTCCAGTATTTCTGAAGTGCGGAATGTAGTAAGATCAATACGGGCCAGGCGTGGTGTATTATTTCCATTAGCAAATGCCCAACGCCCATCATGCTCTCCTTTAGTTTGCGAAAGGGCAATATGGTGCAGATCGTCCCATGGAACAAAACCGTGGGAAGTGTTTAACATAGGCTTTGTTTCTTCACTGAAACCATACCCGCTTTCAGGAGATTGGGAGAACACGGGTACTATACGGAATAAACGGCCCGAAGGAATGCCGTAAATGCCTATTTGCCCATTAAAACCGCCCGATACTACATTGTAAAACTCATCGTACTTTCCGGGAGCTACAAACGATTTGGCAGCATCGCCGGTCGCTGCAGACTGAGCAGTTTTGGGTTTACAACTCTGCATTGACAACAGACAGGCAGAGGTCATCATCAAAACCGCACAGGTTTTGAAATAACAAAATTTCATACTATTATTAATTTAAATGAAAGGAACGGTTGCGCTTGTTTTATTTAGCCCCGTCATTGGATCGCATAAATTCCAGTATCTGGCGCGCATCTTCTTTGGCTATATTTTGATTAGGCATGCGTACCAAACATTGTTCTAAAAGTTTCTGCGCTTCGGGGTCTTTTTCCAGCATCATGTCTACATTAGTGATCATATTCATGATCCAATGGGGTTCTCTTCTCTGGGTAACGCCTTTCCAGCCCGGGCCTACTACCCTTTCGTCTGTTAACTTGTGGCAGGACTGGCATTTCATTTCATAGATCCCTTTCCCGTTTGCCACCCACCCCTGGTTTAAAGGGGTGTTTAATTCAACTTCTCCAGACTTTATTTCCGAACCATGTACTTCAGATTGTTCATTTTGAGTTTCCCGGGTAGCCAGGGCCTTTCCATCCCCGGCGGGTGCGCTGTTTTCATTGTTACAGGCCACAAAAAACAAACAACCTGCAATTAAAAAAGAGGTGGTTAGCAGTGGTTTGAGAAGTTTCATTGTGATAAATTGTAGGTTAAATAAATAAAAGACATCTGAATCTTTTATCTGACAAAAATATTTTGCCGCCCCGTCTTAAAAATTGATAATACTCAACATTACGGGTGACATTTATCAGCAAATGCACTTCAGACCTAAATCATACCGGAACATGATTTAAATCATGTCTCTTGCTCATACGTTCACTTATTATTGCGGATCAATGAACACTATGTTTTTCAATAATGCAGATATCAGAAATGACAGTTTTGTAACCGATATTGTAATACAGGACTATAGAACATCCAGGGTATTCCGCAAATATGGTATAGATTACTGTTGCGGCGGGAAACTGCCTTTACAAATGGTTTGCGAAATGCGCGGGCTCGATACCGCGGTAATAAAAAAAGAACTGAATGATGCGCTGCGCACCGTTCAGATACCCAATTCAACTGATTTTAATAACTGGAGCATTGATTTCCTCGTTGATTATATCATAAACGTGCATCATGCCTATTTAAATAACAATTTTCCGGACATCATAGATACCCTGGAACGTTTTGTGGAAGCTCATAAATCGAAATACACTTATTTACCAGAGTTATTGGAATCTCTTATTGAATTGCGGAATTCCCTGCTACCACACCTTGAACAGGAAGAGAAAATTATTTTCCCGTATATAAAACAGATCGCTCATGCGTATGAGCGCCATGAGCCCTACGCGGCATTATTTGTGCGTACCCTGCGTAAGCCAATCGAAAATATGATGGACCACGAGCATGAGCATATAGCCAAATACCTTCACCGGTTAAGAGACCTGACGAATAATTACACCCCGGCCCCTAATGCCTGTACTTCTCATAAAATATCTTATTCTTACCTGAAAGAACTGGACAATGATCTTATGCAGCATATCCATCTGGAAAGCAATATTTTGTTTTCTAAAGCCATTGCCATGGAAAAAGAAATGCTTGCCATAAAATGACCGTTATTTATCCTTTATTTTATAAATTCGGGTTAACAAGTAAATAAATACCTGAATAATATTTTATGCAAGTGGATGCCACACACATGACATCGCTGTTTGAGAATGCTACGGAAGGAATTATACTCACCAACGAGGAAGGCAAAATTATACTCGTTAATCCTGCCGCAGTGAAGACTTTTGGCTATGAAACCAGTGAGTTAATTGGCAAAACAGTTGATGTATTAATTCCAGATCACGTGCGTCCCAAACATGAAAACTTGCGGAAGGAATTCTATAAAAGTCCGCAAAACAGGATAATGGGCCATGGACGAGATCTGTATGCAAGAAAAAAAGATGGTTCCAACTTTCCCGTTGAGGTTAGTTTAAGCCATTACCAGCGCGATAATGAACTGTATGTTATAGCATTTATTATTGATATTACCTTTCGAAAGCAAATTGAAGCGAATATGGTACGCCAGCAAAAAGAGCTGGAAAAGGTAACCAGTGATATAAGAAAATTGAATATGGGCCTTGAGGCTAAAGTTGAAGAAAGAACCGTTATACTGAAAGAGGCCCTGATGAAACTGGAACAATCACAGAAAGAATTAAGCGAAGCCCTGGATAAGGAAAGAGAATTGCATGAAATAAAAAGCCGGTTTGTGTCCATGGCCTCCCATGAATTCCGTACACCTTTAAGCACTGTACTATCTTCAGCCTCCCTGCTTGCAAAATATACCGGCGTAGACGACCAGGAAAAACGAAACAAACACATTAACCGCATAAAAGAGTCTGTAAAGCACCTGAACGATATCCTGGAAGATTTTTTAAGTTTAGGTAAACTGGATGAAGGAAAGGTTGTGGCACATTATAGCGAATGTAACCTCCAGGAACTAATACACGAAACAACAGAAGAAATGAAGGGACTGCTTAAAAACGGGCAGGAATTTATTTATGAACACACGGGAAACACGATTGTACATACAGATAAAAAACTGCTCAAAAACATTCTGATCAACCTGATCACGAATGCGATCAAGTTTTCAAATGAAGACTCTGCCATTACGATCAATAGCACGGCCAATTCCGAAAAAGCGGAGATCTCGGTAATAGATAAAGGTATTGGCATTCCCCCGGCCGACCAGGAACATTTGTTCTCCTCTTTTTTCAGGGGGAAGAACGCTACGAATATCCAGGGTACCGGGCTGGGCCTCCATATAGTTAAAAGATACCTTGACCTGTTAAACGGAGAGGTATATTTGCAAAGTAAATTGAACGAAGGAACCAACATATCATTCATCATTCCGGTAAATCATATTGAACAATGAAATCTATCCTGGTAATAGACGATAACCCGAACATCAGAGATAATACCGCCGAAATTCTGGAACTGGCCGGTTATAAAACATTCACAGCGGAAAATGGCCGACAGGGCGTTGAGCTTGCCATTAAAGAGAAACCGGCCGTAATAGTTTGCGATATCATGATGCCTGAACTGGATGGCTACGGGGTACTGCATCTTTTACGAAAAAATACAGACACACAGAATATACCCTTTATTTTTCTGACAGCAAAAACGGAAAGGACCGATTTTCGCAAGGGAATGGAAATGGGCGCCGATGATTACATAACCAAGCCATTTGATGATGTAGAGTTATTGAATGCCATTGAAACAAGGTTAAAAAAGGCTGAGATCTTAGATCAGAAATATGCGTCTTCGCCGCAAGGGGTAAGCCAATTCATTAAAGACATTAAAGATTCGGGATTACTAACCAATCTCGCCGATAAGTTTGAGATGGATGTGCATCGAAAAAAACAAACACTTTACCAGGAAGGGAAACGGCCGAAATATCTTTATTATTTATCAAAGGGAAAGGTTAAGGGTATTAAAACCCATCCTGATGGAAAAGAATATATCACTGACCTGTTCAGTGACGGTGATTTTATTGGGTATTCCGCTCTCATAGAGGATAAGAATTATGATGATTCAACAGTAATACTGGAAGATGCAGAGATCATGCAGGTGCCAAAAGAAGATTTTTTACAAATGATCTACAGCGATATAAATATTGCTGCCAAATTCATCCGCATTATTACCCAAAACGTAAAGGAGAAAGAAGAAAGATTATTGAATCTTGCCTATAGCTCATTAAGAAAAAGAGTGGCCAAAGCGTTGGTTGATATTTATGAAAAATTCGGCGAAAACAAACCCATTGAAATTTTGCGGGAAGACATTGCCCAATACGTTGGTACGGCAACCGAATCGCTTATCAGAACATTAAGCGATTTTAAAGCGGAGAAGCTGATCGAAATAAAGGAAGGTAAAATTTCAATTATAAATATCGATAAATTAAAATACCTGTTATACTAATCGCAGTCAATTTGATCAGACTGCAGATCTTCTTTTACCGGCCCGGATAATTCCCTGCCATGATCATTTTGCTGCTTCAACGTCCAGTTATGTGAAATAGTAGTTTCAAGCCAGATGCTTCCTGATTTACGGGATACCATTACACACAGCCCGAATTGATTAAGAAAGCTTTGTTCCAATTGGTTTACTGTCATGGTTTCAGAAATTTCTATTTCACCTTCCCTGCTTATCCCCGCATTGACCAGGGTGGTTGACTTATTTAATCTTTGCCTGTTGTTAGACCCAAGTCTTCCCTGCAAATACCTGTAAAAGTCAATTCTGAGATATGGGTATACATTATTAAATTCCTGCCACACCTCTTTGATCGCTCTGTTTTTTGCCAGCTTCATTATCATGTTATCAGATTTCATATTAATACAAAAGTATCTATGGTAAATCGTCTTTAACATGAGAAACATACAGGAGAATGCTGATTTTGCTCATAACAGCTCAATGATCCCAATGCTATTCGTTCATTAAACACCCTTGCTGAAAAGCTGTGCTCTTATGGCTTCGCTTTTGTGCATTCGCAAATCGAACGCACTGCATACGTTCCTGATAAAGTGCTGGCCCTGCTGTGTTAAAGCTAACTCCCGCTCATTCCAGCATACAAGGCCATCGGCAGCCATTTCATGCAGCCGGGGAAATACATATTCCCTTAGCAGCGGAAGGTGCTTTGTTCGGAAGATGGTCTTTGAACGGCAACTGATCTCCAGAATGTATTTCCGGAGATCCAGATCTTCTTCGGTTAAAAGATGCCCGCGATGAATAGCAGGTTGGCCTGTTTGAATAGCAGCATAATAATTATGCAGTGCTTTATCATTTTGAGCATAGGCGTAGCCGGCATCACTGATAGCAGATACGCCCAGCCCTAACAGCAACCCGGTATTTTGTGTGGTATAGCCCATGAAATTCCGGTTAAGCGTTCCGGCGGCTTTGGCTTTGTACAGGTCGTCGTGCGGTAGGGCAAAATGGTCCATACCGATGTCGTAATACCCATGCTGTAATAGCAATTGTTTTCCTGTTAAATACAACTGTAGCTTGGTTGCGGCATCCGGAAGATGGGTTTCATCAAACAATCGCTGCGCTTTGCTGGTCCACGGCACATGCGCATAGCTGTAAAAGGCAATCCTGTCGGGCATTAGTTGAAGGACCTGTTGTATGGTGCGCTCAATGCTTTCAATGGTTTGCAGGGGTAACCCATAAATGAGATCGAAGTTAACCGATGTAAAACCATTCGATCGTGCTGCTGAGGTTACCCGCTTTACATTTTCAAATGGTTGAATACGGTTAATGATCCGTTGCACCTCCGGATCGTTATCCTGTACGCCGTAACTGATCCTTTTAAAACCCAGGGAAGCCAGTTTTTTCAGGTGTGCCACGGTTGTGTTATTGGGATGGCCCTCAATGCTGAATTCGTGCTGTGGATGAACAATACTGCCTTTGAAAATAAATTGCAGTAACCTTTCGAGGTTGCCCGGCGAAAAGAAAGTAGGTGTGCCGCCGCCAAAATGTAATTCCCTGATAACAGGGGTTTCTCCCATCATAGCTCTGTACATTCCCCATTCTTTTTCAAGAGCAGCGATATACTCTTCTTCTACCTGGTGATTAGTGGTGATCTTTTTATTGCAGCCGCAATACGTACAAAGCGATTCGCAAAAAGGAAGGTGAATATAAAGCGATAGTCCGTTTACATGATTTTGTTCATGAAATCGCTTGCGAAAAATAGCTTCCCAGGCGTTACCATCGGTATTGTTATCCCAAAATGGAACAGTTGGGTAGCTGGTATACCTGGGAACGGGCGTATTGTACCTGGCCACTAATAAAGGATTGACGTCTGAATGCCTCATAAATACAAAACTATTCCTGGCACAAAACCTCACCAATGATTCAGATCACTGCCGGTATTGAGGCAGGTCATGCCGGCAGGCAAATAAGGCTGCTACATTTACACCCTAATAAAAACCCGTTTATGCATTCTTCTGCCAATACCCATACCTATCAACAACTGGTTTGCTTTCATTGCGGAGAAGCCTGTACTATTGCCACTATTACTGCAGAAAATAAACATTTTTGCTGCGAAGGTTGCAAAATGGTATATCAATTATTGAATAAACACGGGTTATGTGATTATTATTCCCTGAATGAAAATCCCGGCCTTACCCAACGCATACCGGTACGCAAAGACAAATTCGCTTTCCTGGAAGACGCAGCTATCCAGCAACAACTGATCTCCTTCAGCAACGACCAACAAACGCATATTACCTTCTATTTACCCCAGATCCATTGCAGTTCCTGCCTGTACCTGCTTGAAAACCTGCATCGAATGCAGCCGGCCGTTATCAGTACCACGGTAAATTTCAGCCGTAAAGAAGTTAGCATCATTTTCGACCATAATCATATCTCCCTGCAAAAAGTAGCCGAATTATTAACCGGTATCGGGTACGAGCCATATATCAGTTTACAAAATCTGCAGCACCATAAACCGGGCCCTAAAAAGAGCCTTATTTATCAATTGGGGGTTGCCGGGTTTTGCTTTGCCAATATTATGCTGTTAAGCTTTCCCGAATACCTGGGGCTGGAACCGGCCGACCTGCAATTGCAAGGCGTTTTCCGTTGGCTGAATGTATTGCTGGCGCTGCCTGTTTTCCTTTACAGCGCTTATCCCTTTTATGAAAGCGGCTGGAAAGGTTTACGCCATAAATTCCTGAACATCGATGCACCTATTGCCCTGGCCATTATCGTTACTTTTTCTCGCAGTCTGTATGAAGTAATAAGCGGAACCGGAGCCGGTTATTTTGATTCCATGGCCGGTATTGTTTTCTTTATGCTCATTGGCCGGGTATTGCAGGATAAAACCTATCAGCAATTATCGTTTGAACGCGACTTTACATCTTATTTCCCGGTAGCCGCCACATTGGTGAAGGACGGCCAGGAAAGGTCTGTATCCTTACCCGAGATAAAAGCCGGGGATACGTTATTAATTCACAGCAATGAACTGATACCTGCCGATGGCATTTGCACCCGGGGCAAAGCCTGCATCGATTATAGTTTTGTTACCGGCGAATCGTTACCGGTAAATAAAGAAATGGGCGAAATGGTATATGCCGGTGGCAAACAAACCGGTAGCGCCATTGAAATACTGGTCATAAAAGAAGTAGCTCAAAGTTATTTAACAAGGCTATGGTCGGCCGACGTGTTTAAAAAGAACAACGAACCCAAAAGCGTTTCGTTCGTGCACCTGCTCAGCCGCTACTTTACTTATATCTTATTTTCCATTGCTGCTATAGCCGCCACTTACTGGGCGTTTACAGACAGCACTAAAGTGTGGAATGTGATCACGGCCGTATTGATCGTGGCCTGCCCCTGCGCCTTACTGCTTTCCAATACATTCACAAACGGCAATATCCTGCGCATATTGGGACGTAATAAATTGTATCTGCGCAATGCCCAGGCTATTGAAGACATGGCCGGCATTACCCATATTGTTTTTGATAAAACAGGCACCCTGACCACTACCAGTGAACAACAGGTAACGTATGAAGGCCTGGCATTGAACCAACGCCAGCAACAAGCCATCGCCAGCCTGGCCGCCCAATCGAACCATCCATTGAGCAGGGCGCTTGTCAGCCATTTTGGAAATATACAGCGTCTGCCCATATCAGCATTCCGCGAAATACCGGGCAAAGGTATTAGAGGCATGGTGGGCGATCAATACATAAGCCTGGGCTCGCCGGATTTTATTTCGGGTTATACAACAACCATTGAAAAGGGCGCCCGGGTGTACGTTGCCATCGATGATAAAGTAGTTGGCCATTTTTCTATGCATAATCACTACCGCGAATCGGTGGCGCCATTGGTACAGTCCCTTAGTGCGCATTATAAATTATCCGTGCTTTCGGGTGATCATGATACCGAGCGCGCTACCCTGCAGCGCATGATGGGCGCCTCCACCACCCTGTTATTTAACCAGCAACCTGGCGACAAGTTACAATACATAAAAAAACTGCAGGAGAACGGCGAACGGGTAATGATGATCGGGGATGGACTGAATGATGCCGGTGCTTTAAAACAAAGCAATGTAGGCATTGCGCTTGCTGATGATTGTAACAATTTTACGCCGGCCAGCGATGCCATTATGGATGCCAGCCAATTCTCGCATTTGTACCGGTTCATGCGATTGTGCAAAGCCAATAAACAGATCGTGATCGCCAGTTTTATATTATCCATTGCCTATAATATTATCGGCCTCAGCTTTGCCGTGCAGGGTGTTTTATCGCCAATGATCGCCGCCATCTTAATGCCCGCCAGTTCCCTCAGCATTTTACTGGTAACCTTTGGTTGCAGCAATATTGCCGCCCGGCTATTCCTAAAAGATGTACCACGCACATGATCAAAATCAGTTTCCATTCTGAGGTCTGTCATTAACAAACTTTCTTACCGAAAATACTTTTGCCCTGTTAAATCAACCGTCTTTATGAGCGCCATAATCATTCTGCTGATCGCAAGTATATCTGTAGCAGCCATTTTTTTGGCCGCTTTTATCTGGAGCGTACGCAACGGACAATTTGATGATGAATTTTCGCCGCCGCAACGCATCCTGTTCGATAATTCACCTTCCCCGCCGCCAAAAAACACCGATCAATAAACGAAAACCCTGACAATAATTTCAAACAGAATAATACCTATATGCAAGTAGAGCAATTTTATTATGATAACAAGATCGTTAAACAGTTTGCTTATGCAACGGCGCTGTGGGGAATTGTGGGCATGCTCGCCGGTTTGTATGCAGCCATTCAATTATATGCGCCGGGCACGTCGCTCAATATGGCGCCTACCACTTTTGGCCGTATCCGTCCCCTGCATACCAATGCCGTGATCTTTGCTTTTGTAGGCAACTGTATTTTCACCGGTGTGTATTACTCGCTGCAACGGTTATGTAAAGCGCGGATGTACAGCGATAAATTAAGCCGTATCCACTTCTGGGGCTGGCAGGGTATTATCGTTGCCGCCGCATTAACGCTCTTACTTGGGTACACAACCGGCAAGGAATATGCTGAACTGGAATGGCCCATTGATATTGCCATCACCCTCATATGGGTTGTTTTTGGAATTAACCTGTTTGGCACTATTCTTAAAAGAAGAGAAAAACACCTGTATGTGGCTATCTGGTTCTATATAGCTACCTGGGTAACCGTAGCCCTGCTGCATATTGTAAACTCATTTGAAATACCTGTTACTTTATTTAAAAGTTATAGCTGGTATGCCGGTGTGCAGGACGCCCTGGTACAATGGTGGTACGGTCATAATGCCGTAGCGTTCTTCTTAACCACGCCCATCCTGGGTTTGATGTATTACTTCCTGCCCAAAGCAGCGAACAGACCGGTTTACTCTTACCGGCTTTCCATCATTCACTTCTGGGCGCTGATCTTTATTTATATCTGGGCTGGTCCGCACCACCTGCTGTATACCGCGTTGCCCGACTGGGCGCAGTCACTCGGCACAGTATTCTCAATTATGTTGCTGTTACCCAGTTGGGGCGGCATGCTGAACGGGTTGTTCACCCTGCGTGGCGCCTGGGATAAAGTACGCGAAGAACCTGTGTTGAAATTTTTTGTTGTGGCCGTTACCTGTTATGGGATGGCTACATTTGAAGGACCCATGATGTCGCTGAAGAATGTAAATGCTATTTCGCACTTTACCGACTGGACGATTGCGCACGTGCATATTGGCGGTTTAGGCTGGAACGGCTTTATGGCATTCGGCATGCTGTACTGGCTGATACCACGCATGTGGGGCGTACAACTCTATTCAAAAAAGCTGGCCACTAACCACTTCTGGCTGGGCACCATTGGCATTGTAATATACGCCATACCGTTATACTGGGCCGGTTTTACCCAGGCGCAGATGTGGAAGACCTTTACCGAAGAAGGACAACTGAAATTTCAGTTCCTGGAAACCGTTACCCATATTATTCCCATGTATGTTACCCGCAGCATTGGCGGTACTTTATATCTCATTGGCGCATTGATCATGGTGTACAACCTGTATAAAACAATTGCCAAAGGTAAATTCATTGCCAATGAAGCCGCAGAAGCCGCGCCTTTGGAAGCGCATGCACCTGTAGCCCGCGAATACTGGCACCGGTGGATCGAAAAGAAACCAATGACCATGCTGGTGTTCAGCCTGATCGTAGTAGCCATCGGCGGCGCTATTGAAATGGTGCCTACCTTCCTGGTAAAAAGTAATGTGCCTACCATTTCGAGCGTACAACCTTACACCCCGCTTGAATTGCATGGCCGCGATATTTATGTACGCGAAGGTTGTTACACCTGTCACTCGCAAATGATCCGCCCCTTCCGCGATGAAGTGGCGCGCTATGGCGAATATTCCAAAGCCGGCGAGTTTGTTTACGATCATCCATTCCAGTGGGGTTCAAAAAGAACAGGGCCCGATCTGGCGCGTGAAGGCGGCAAGTATCCTGATAGCTGGCATTACAACCACATGATGGACCCACGCATTATGTCGCCCGGTTCTATTATGCCATCGTACGGCTGGCTGCTGGATGATAAAATTGATACCGCCTGCACGCCCGCCAAGATCAGGGCCATGCAAAAACTGGGTGTGCCCTACCCTGCAGGATATGATAACGTGGCCAACCGCGACCTGCTATTACAGGCCAATAATATACGACTGAACCTGAAGATGGATAAAATAGAAACGGCCAAAGACGCAGAGATCGTGGCACTTATCGCTTACCTGCAACGACTGGGAAAAGATATCTCGAACAAAAGAATAGCGAATATCGAACAGAAGAATGTCGATTCCCGAACAGAATAATATTAAACTGTTTTTCACTTCGACATTCAATATTCATTATTCATTATTCAACATTTATACAACATGAAGTTTATACATTATTTAGAAAAGATAACCGGTGTAAGTATTTATCCGCTGATCTCGTTCACCATTTTCGGTTTGTTCTTTCTGTTCATGCTGATATGGGTGATCAAAACCGATAAAAAAACGATCTACGACATCAGCCGCATTCCTTTAGACTAACTCAGCACTTAAAACATTTATATATGTCCGGTATTTATTGGTATAAAAGATTAGGTAACAAAATATACAAAACGCTGCTGGCAGCAGTTATCCTGTTATTAACTGCACCCGCTGTGATGGCCAACGGTGGCAGTCAGCTGCCAAAAGAATCCAGCATTTACGATCCGTTTGTGATAACGATGATCATCATCATGCTTATTCTGCTGCTGATCATTGTTTTACTGGCGAATGTGCTGCTGGGTGCAGCCGGATATTATTTTCAAAAAGAAAAAGAACGCGAACAGCAAAAAGCAGGTACTACCACTGCTGTTACCGCCACTACCCTGGCATTATTGCTGCTTGCTGCACCGGCAATGGCACAGGATACCAATACAGCGGCTGCCACTGCGGAAGCAGCCGTTTCATATGGTGGCTTATCGGCCACCGCCTTTTATTTTATGGCCGGTGTTATGGGAATTGAACTGCTGGTGATCTTCGTGCTGCTGTATCAATTGCGCCTGTTTGTAGGGAAGGAAAAACAACGACTCGCTGCTACGCCGGTTGCCGAACAAAAACCCCGCATAAGCATCTGGGACAAGTTGAACAAATTCCGCCCGGTTGAGCAGGAAGAACAGATCGATCTGGGTCATGAATACGACGGCATTCGCGAACTGGATAACCGGTTACCCCCCTGGTGGCTGTACGGGTTTTATGTATCTATCATCTTTGCCGCTGTTTATTTATGGCGCTACCACGTTTCACATACCGCTCCTTTAAGTGAGCAGGAACTGCAGATAGCCATGACGCAGGCCGAAGAACAAAAAGCCCTTTACCTGAAAAGATCGGCTAATAACGTAGATGAAAATACGGTAAAGGTATTAACTGAGGCTGCCGATGTTGCAGGTGGTGAAAAAGTGTATAAACAGAACTGCGCAGCCTGCCATGGTAAAGCCGGGGAAGGTATTGTAGGTCCTAATTTAACCGATGACTATTGGTTGCATGGCGGCAGCATACAAGCTATTTTTAAAAGCATTAAATACGGCTGGCCCGAAAAAGGGATGCGCAGTTGGAAAGACGATCTGTCACCGGTTCAGGTAGCGCAGGTATCCAGTTACATTAAATCAATAAAGGGAAGCAACCCACCCAATGCCAAAGCAAAACAGGGTGAATTGTACCAGGAAGCGGCCGGAGGCCAGAAGTCGGATACACTTTCAAATAAAGTTGCTACAATTAGCGAAAAATAGATCAGCCATTGGAACCTGAAATAAACATATTCCCCGTGTCAACTGAAAAGAAGGAATCATTCCGCGACCGGATCGCTACAGTGGATCCATCCGGAAAACGGAAATGGATCTTTGCGCAAAAGCCAACCGGGAAGTGGTACTCAGCACGCACGTACATAAGCTGGTTTTTCTTTATCCTGTTCTTTTCCCTGCCCTTTATATACGTACATGGCCGGCCGTTATTTCTCTTTGATGTAACGCAGGCCCGCTTTATCATTTTTGGAAAAGTGTTCTGGCCGCAGGATTTCTTCATCTTCGGCCTGGCGATGATCACCTTTATCGTGTTCATCGTGCTGTTCACTGCCGCCTTTGGCCGGTTGTTCTGTGGGTGGGTGTGCCCGCAAACCATTTTCATGGAAATGTTCTTTCGTAAGATTGAATATTTTATAGAAGGGAATGCAGCAGAACAACGGTTACTGGCCAGGGCGCCCTGGACCGGAAAGAAGCTATTCAAAAAGGCAGGCAAGCACTTCCTGTTCTTCCTGTTCTCCTTTGTTATCGCCAATTTTTTCCTGGCGTATATCATCGGCATAAAAGCACTGGGAAAAATTATTACCGAACCGGTTCATGAACATGTAGGCGGACTGCTTTCCATCCTTATTTTTTCGGGCATTTTTTACGCAGTATACGCGTATTTCCGGGAACAGGTTTGTACCGTTGTTTGCCCGTATGGACGGTTACAGAGTGTATTGCTCGACCGAAACTCCATGATCGTTGCCTATGATCATAAACGGGGTGAGCCAAGAGGCAAGTTCACTAAGAAAGTAATGCACGAACAGGGTGACTGTATCGATTGCATGCAATGTGTAAAGGTTTGCCCTACCGGAATTGACATTCGCAATGGCACGCAAATGGAATGCGTGGGTTGTACGGCCTGCATCGACGCGTGCGATGCCATTATGGATAAGATCAATAAACCATTGGGACTTATCCGCTACGCTTCTGAAAATGGCATCGGGAACCGGGAACCGCTGAAGTATACCGGCCGCATGAAACTGTACACCATATTGCTTGGCGTGCTCCTGCTGCTCCTGGGGTTCCTGTTGTTTACCCGCAAGGAAGTAGATGCCACCATTATGCGCACACCAGGCATGTTGTACCAGCAAAGAGGCACAGATAGTATCTCGAACCTGTACAACATAAAAGTGGCCAATAAAACGATCGACAGGATACCATTACAACTAAAGCTGGAAGGCATAAACGGCCAAGTGGAGATCATTGGCGAACATAATTCCATCACCGTTAAAGAAGAAGGCCAGGGATCGGGTACTTTCTTCGTAGTGCTACCGGCAAAGATCATTCATGAAAGAAAGTTACCCATCCGTATCGGGTTGTATAATGAGAAGGAAAAGATCGATGAGATCAGTACAAACTTTTTGGGACCGGTAGCGGAATGAGGTAATAAAAAATGATAAACAGAGAAATGAGGAATGAAAAAGGGAAAGCAGAAGAATATTGAATATCGAACCTGCCTGCCGGCAGGCAGGTAGCCAATTTCCAATGTTGAAGTTCAATACAGCAGGGGGCATAAATTATGTTTTCGGCCTTAAGCTGTATTTGTATTTGCTTTCGGCTTTCGGCTTACAGCCTGTAGCCTTCAGCGTGTCAACATTCAAACTATATTCTTAATAACAAAAGATACATTTAAATAACATACAATGACTTTCAATTGGGGCCATAAATTAACGCTCGGCTTCCTGGCTTTTGCCGGCATGATCATTTACCTGGTTGTTCAAAGTATGAACACACGTTACGACCTGGTATCGGGAGAGTATTATAAAGAGGAACTGCAATACCAGCAGGTTATCGATGGCGCCAGCCGGGCTAACCAGCTCAGCAACCTCACCACCGTTACCCAGGCCGGCCATCAGCTCATCATTCAATTGCCAGGCGAAATGCAGCAGCAGGCGATAACAGGAAGTGTATTATTTTATAGTGCCGACAATGCGCAAAAAGATAAAAAAATGGCGCTGCAGGTCAATGACCAGGCTGTTCAAACCATTGACAGCCGGGCATTCGTTGCCGGCAATTATACGGTAAAGATCAGGTGGCAAAACAACGGTAAAGATTATTATACCGAAGTACCGGTTACCATTCATTAAGCATTGGCAATGCATAATCGACATTCATCATGTGGCAGGCAGCAATAGCAGGCATATTATTAGGTTTGGTAAGCAGTTTCCATTGTGTGGGCATGTGTGGGCCCCTGGCATTGGCCTTACCGGTTCATCATTTACAAAAAATGCAACAGGCATTGGCTGTATTTCTGTATAACCTGGGCCGGGTGCTCACCTATTCCCTGCTGGGTGCTTTGTTTGGCTGGTTAGGCCGGGGCATTTATATCGCAGGGTTTCAGCAATGGTTTTCCATTACCATGGGCATTGTGATCTTATTGCTCGCTTTTCTATACTACTTTTTGAACCATGCATTCACTCCGGCATGGTTGCGTGCTTTTCATAGTGTAATACAAAACATTATGAGCAGGCTGCTGCAATCACCGCGCCTGTATCATTATTTGTTACTGGGCATGGCCAATGGTTTATTGCCTTGTGGATTGGTATACCTGGCCATAGCCGGTTCCCTTGGTACAACAGTTTGGGGAGAAAGTGTAGCGTTCATGGCAGCCTTTGGAACGGGCACTTTACCCGCCATGATGATCCTGTCCTTCTTCGGCGTTCACATTAAACTATCGGTACGGCAACAGATAAAAAAAGCCATTCCCTTCATTATAGCGGGAATGGCCGTATTACTTATTTTACGCGGATTGAATCTGGGAATACCATTTGTGAGCCCCGTAATGGCCGAAGCGCCACAACCCGCTATTTCATGTCATTAACTTCATCGGCTTTACGCTTTCCATACTTATCGTATAATGATATTAATGATGAGCAATAAATACGGGAAGATTAATTGTCTTCAAAAGCAATTCAGCAGTACTGTGTTTAAAAAAAGCAGATAAATTGCTGCGGCCAAAAGCACCCATTACCACGAAAATATTTTTCTTCCCCAACAAATACGAAAACAATTCATTACTTGCATCGCCGCGTAGCTGTTTAAAGCCAATAGCGGAGAAATGCATTTGAAGCAATTCCCCGATCTTCTCTTTTTCAATCACCGGCACTTCATCATTTTCATTCACTTCAAGAACGATCAATTTTTTATCGGTAAGCTCAGGAAAAAGATAGGTAAATTGCTTTATAGCAAAAACAGAAGAAGGACTGCCATCATAAGCGAACAAAATCTCATCAATTCCATCGAAACGAAATGGAGGGATCAGTACGGGGCATTCGCTTTTTGAAAGCACCTCTTTTATAAAGGCAGAAGGCACCCCTTCCTTTTTGTCACGGAACGACATCTCAGGATCGACAATAAGCAGATCTGCAAAGCGACTTTCTTTAATAATATCAACAACAGGTTCGCCTTTGCCAAAGTGAACAGAACAGTTGGTTGCCCTGTTCCTGCATGCTTCTTTAAAAAAATAAATGCTTTTATCAACCTGTTTAATACTTTCTTTGGCTTCCATCAAAACGTTGTTCCCAACACCTGTTATTGTTTCTTTGGCCTGCATTTCCGGCGATTCCGTTTCACCCAAAAAAATGCCAATAAGTTTTGAATGAGTCAGTTTTGCAATAAAACAGGCAAAATCCAGCACCTGTATATTCACCTGGTTGGCATCAACAGCCACTATAACTTTTTCCATATTATCAGAATTTAATAATTAAAGTTATTTACTTATTACCGCAGGAATCATGATGTTCATTAGCTCTGGCCATGAGTAACGTCATTGAGATTATTATATAGTATGATGAAATTTGAGTTTCAAAATTGATCCCGACCTTAAAACTATTCATGATGACTGATCCCTTACAATATATACCGGCAACAGAAGCATTGAAACTCATACAAAGCAATCAGCGGGTTTTTGTACATGGCAGCGCCTGTACGCCCCTGCACCTTTTAAGCTCCCTGGCAGAACAAAAAGACCGGCTAAGCAATGTGGAACTCGTTTGTATTACCGTTCAGGGTGATATAAAAGTGGATAAGCCCTGCTACCAAAATGCTTTCCATATCAATACGATGTTTGTATCTTCTTCCACCCGCCAGGCAGTCATGGAAGGGAGAGCAGATTTTATTCCCGTATTCCTGAGTGAGATCCCCGACCTGTTCAATAAAAATATTCTTTCTATCGACGTGGCGCTGGTGCAGGTGAGCCCGCCCGACCAACATGGTTATTGCTCTTTAGGCATATCGGTTGATATTGCCCGCGCGGCCGTGAACAATGCAACCACTGTTATTGCACAGGTTAATCCACAAATGCCCCGGACGCAGGGCGATGGCTGGATACACATAAGCCGGTTCGCCGCCATGGTGTGGCACGCTGAAAGCCTGCCTGAAGTTGATTATGCCGCTAAAGCCGGTGCGGAAGAAGTAGCCATCGGTCGCCTGGTGGCCGGTTTAATAGAAGACGGCAGCACCCTGCAGATGGGGATTGGAACCATTCCCGATGCCGTACTGAAATCGTTGACAAATCACAAAGACCTGGGTATTCACACCGAAATGTGCAGTGATGGAATTATCGACCTCGTTGAAAAAGGCATTATCAATAACAGCAAAAAAAGAATACATCCGCACAAATCGGTCACCAGCTTCGCCATAGGCACCCAAAAACTGTACAAGTATTTAGACAATCATCCTGCGTTTGCCTTTCTCGATATCGATTATGTAAACGACCCGCATGTGATACGGCGTAATCCTAAAGTAGCTGCTATAAATTGTGCCATAGAAGTTGATCTCACAGGTCAGGTTTGTGCAGACAGCATCGGTGATATACAATACAGTGGCATCGGCGGTCAAATGGATTTTATGCGCGGAGCGGCACTGAGCGAAGGCGGCAAACCGATCATTGCATTGACCAGCCGCACAAAAAAAGGCGTTCCCCGCATTGTGCCTTACCTGAAAGAAGGCGCCGGAGTGGTTACAACACGTGGGCATGTGCATTATATAGTAACAGAATATGGAGTAGCATATTTGTATGGAAAAAACTTACGGCAACGGGCAAAGGCCCTGATCGATATCGCCCACCCTGATGACCGGGAAATGCTTACCCAAAAATGTTATGAACGATTTAAGGTGTTTTTGTAACCTTCACCAGGTATCGCCCTCACTCAATAATATTTAACTGCTCAATTACAGCTTTGTAATATTGCCTGCCAATGGGTATAGACACCCCGCCCACTATTAAATGATCTCTGGCTATATTGTCTATAAAATAAATAGAAGCGGCGAACGGGCGATGTGTTTTGATGAACATGTCCGG
>NZ_STFF01000014.1 GCF_004834005.1 Niastella caeni | reverse complement strand
AATATATGGTCTGTATAGTGTCTATATCCATAAAGAACTTACAAAACATTATTATTCAATGTACTAACTATTAATTATACTCGTAAAAGCCTTCGTTCGTGTCACGCCTTCGCCACATCAGTCACAGTAGCAACTAATCAAAACCTTTGGAATACTACAAGAGTGTAGATGTTAACCTAACGATCTCCTGACACCGAGATTACTAAAATTTGATGAAATTACCGAGGATGTTATCTACCTTTTTAATCGTTGAGTGACATTGAAGAATTCAAATAGGCAGGGAAACAACCTGAAAATCTTATAAAAGGGCACATAATATTGATAATCAAATACTTATAAGATTTTCTAAATAGAAAAATCCAGCATTTGCCTTTTCTCTTGTCCCAACACCCACCCGCTCTCCCAACTTTTCAACCTGATCTCCGTTTCGGTCATATATAGTCTGGTACCGGTGTTGTGGTAAACTGGTAGTGTAGTGGCCTAACTAATGTCTGCAGACCCTATAGGTGTTCTCAGGAACCTGTAGTGCTACAGACCACTGCTTGACCACTCTCTGACCACTCCCCCACAACCCGACACCAATTCAGGTAGAACCCATGCGGGAAGGCCTGCCAAGAAATGTGCTACCAGAATGCGTGTCGGATTGCCTGGGTACTCTCTGGGTACTCTCTGGGTACTCTCTGGGTATTCTCTAAGGACTCTCTAAGGATTCTCATGCAGGAGTAGTGTTCCTGGAGAATCCCTGTAGTGTCTCTGTAGGGGTTTCAGAGAATACCGGTACAATACTTAGGCAATTAGGCTACTATTACCCTAGCATCAGGTGTAAAGTTATTCCAGTATTAACCTCCCCACCTGTAAAGGTTTTTCTGTACAAGACAGTATAAAACATGCTCACAAGTCTGCCTGGAAATTGCATAGGAAGTGTATAGGAAGTGCATAGAATTTGAATTATACCATGTAATTCCGGTGGTAGGTAGGTGCAGGAAGTATCAGTTCTTCCGGCTATCAGGTAGGCGTATTGAGTACATTGCAACAACGAACTACACTGCAGGCATCTAAAAAACATAAAAATCGGTTTCGATAATTAAAGCCCTTGATGGAACACACACCAAGCATGGAACAGCCGTATAATCTAAAAATTATACCCCACCCTAAACTTCAACGGCTGGGTGCGCGGCACTTGCTGATAGCTGAGGAAATCCCACAGCAACTGCAGTTTGGTCTTTTTGAAGAATTTACTTTTTATGGAGATGATCTTGCTGATACCAACTAAACCACTCTTTTGCCAACTGGAGATCTCATCCCAGTGCGCTCCGGTGGAGGGGGTATTCACGCTATCGGCTTTCAATGGTTGATAATTATATTCTAATCCACCGCTGGCAAAAAAGCTGCCTTTGAGTTTTATATCCAGGAAAGAACGCAGGCCCATACCCTGGTGCGTGATGGCAATATGTTTAATATCCTTTCCCCACCCCATTTTATAACTGGCGCCTACACCTACAGTGCTTTTATCGTTTAATTTATAACCAACCGACAAGCCCATGTCGGTAGTAGTGGGAAAGAAATTATTCTTTGCTGTTTGAAAGTTGGTGCCGTATTCCAGGCGTTGCCAGAAAGATTTTGTCTTTTGGTTATTGGGTTTGAAATCAGGCATGTCGGCATCGCCGCTGCTGCTTCCGCCCAACTTGTTGATCTTGTCTTTTAACTGGTTTAATTGCGACTGCGCTGCCTGCAAATTTTGTTGCAGGTATTGCTGGGCGTTGGGACCGCCACCAGCCAGTTGCGACTGTATCTGTTGTTGTACCTGCGCCCTTGTTTGCAGTCCGGCAAGGCTTTGGGGCGTACCGTAATTATCCGGCAATCTGAAAAGGCTGGCCAGCTCGCTGTGCTGCTTCATGAATTGGGTAAATGCCGGCAGTTTATTGAGTAACGACAACCCTTTTTGGATCATTTTATCAGGGTCATTCAGCATTTCTTTATACTCTTTTAACTGCGCACTGTAATAATATGCCTGTTTGTTAAAATCAGCCAGCCCTTTGGTAAGCCCCTTGGGTAGATTTGTATACTTACTCAACGACTCCTTAATCAGTTGCTTACGTTGCCGGATAAATGCTTTTACCTGTTCAGTTTGCTGCAACTTGCTTTGCAACCCGCTTACACCTGCCAGCGACTCCTGCGCCTTCTTCTTAGCTTCTTTTGCCGAAGAAAGCAGTGAACTATTTTGTTCAATAAAAGATAAAGAGGTTTTAAGAGAATCCATTCCCGGTATATATGCTCCCGACCTTCCGGTAACAACAGAATCTCCCGCTATCTCACTTCGTAATTTTGTATACTGGGATTCGCTATTGGCAAATAGCTGTTTTGCAGCCGTAGAATCAATTTTGGAAAGCTTCCGTTGCAGGCGTTGTTCCTGTTTGGCCAGCTTCTGCAGGTATTTTTCCGTTTGCTTCGTTAATCGCTCTTCCAGTTGAGCCGTTTTCTTATTGACCTTTGTAAAAAATGAAGATGGGAAATTTATAACCTTATCGATTGGGGAAAGGTTATCCTGCGCCCTGCCTGAATGGCACAGGAATACAGCAATAATTAAGACACAAGTTAGTTTTGGCGGCATTTGATAAGGCATTCGGAAAGGACCGATTACATGTAAAAATCAATAATCATTTTTAATTTCCAAAATTATCTTTGACACGCTAATAATTTCTCAAAAAGCCATATCTCACATAAAGGATTTCCATAACATATCTTAAAACAAAAATCCCGTCACCGGTTAAACCGGGACAGGATCTTTTTTCTTCCATGACTTAAAGGTTACTAGATCGAATTATTGCTATGTGTTGTTACAATTACTTTTACTTCTTTGTATCCTGCCCGGAAGCCGTTGCAAGGCTTCCGGGTACGGATGGACACATCTTCAGAGGACAAGTAACTATTTAAAAGAATTTTTATTTCATTAATAACCATTGTTCTGACCGAATTCATCTCTATTCGTCAATCCACTCAGTTCATTAAGTGGTACAGGACGCAGCATATGAAATCCCTGGATGGCCATGATATCAGGATTCGCGTCCTTGATATAACTAACCCAGGTACCGCCATTATTTCCCTTTAAGGTCCGTTTCAGATCGAACCAGCGTTGGAACTCACCACACATTTCACGGGCCCTTTCTTCCAGTATGTATTTCATAGTGATGTCGCTTGCTGAACATTGCATAGCAGCAGTTTGACCCGGTTTGGCAGCTCTTGTCCTTAACACGTTGAGATATGTTGCAGCGGCGCCATTGTTACCCAGTTTGAACTCTGCTTCTGCAGCGATCAGGTACATTTCGGCTAACCGTATCGGGAAAATGTCATTATAACCCTGACGCTGATCAGCGTTCGTACGATTGGGATCCACAAATTTATTCAACTGTACATAAGTGTTTGCAAACTTAGGCAGGATGGTATCGTTGGCAGGACTATAAATATCATAACGGTCTAATAATACGTAAGGCTTTGAAGCTTTAATGGCTGGTGCTACTATATTCTTGGTAACCACCAGGGCAGTATCGCCAACTCTCATTACTGTATTTTTAAAGACGGTAGAATCTTTACCATACAGCAATGCAGTGGGACCATCCCAGGTATACGCTTTGTTACAGATCCATACTTCCTTAAATGAACCTTCATACCTGCTATCTGCATCTTGATACAGACTCAGCAAATAACGCGTAGGCATAAACTTGCGGTCGTCTTCCCGGCCATTGGCCACATCGCGGGCCATACCAGGCCTTGAAGTATATTGCGACATGTAAAACATGTGCATCCGGCTTGCATTACCATCATAACTTGATTGCGTATTAGTGGCCGAGTTACTCAGAATAAATAAGGCCTCTTTATTTCTCTTATTATTAGCAGGCTTCCACATGTCGGCATAGCTGGCCCACAGATCAACCTCAAATTCTGCTTTACGATTAATTACTTCCTGGGCGGTATTGCTGGCTTTGGTAAACCAGCTATTGGCGTCACCTGAATAGTATCCCCTGGCAAGATATACCCTGGCCAGCAAGCCTAAAGCGCCCTTTTTAGTAGCGCGGCTATAATCAGCACCCCATTTGTTGGGCAGGTTATCTTTCGCAAATTCCAGGTCACCGATCATTACATCATAAAACTCTTCTGGTGTGCTACGTTTTGCAGTCAGTAATGCACCATCTGTTTCAGTAGTACGCAATGCCACACCACCCCATGTTTCCACGATATGATAGTAATAAAAAGCGCGCAGGAAACGCAACTCAGCCAAACGGGTATTCTTTTCAACCGGATCAGTAAAACCAGCCTGGTCAATGCGGTTAATACCGGCATTACACTGGTTAATACCTTTCCATATCGATTTCCAGGCATTATTGTTTGTACCCTGCGCAGCGGTAAACGCTTCATATTTTATTATCTCTTTGGCATAAGGGGCCTTTGCCGAGGAAAACCAGATATCGGTTCCGCCTTCAGACAGTATGGTCCCATCTTCTTTTCCATACCAGGAGCGCGTTTCATAATAGGCTGCATTAACAGCGGTTAAAAAACCGGCAGGCGTTGACCATACAGCATCAGAAGTAGAACCACTTGGGTTATATTCTTCCAACTTCTTGTTACAGGATGTGATCGTGGCCGAGGAGGCTAAAACTGCAGCAAGAGGCATATATTTTAATATCTTCATAAAATCTTGTGTTTGAGGATAAAGAATAAATTAAAAATCTGCATTTATACCAATTACTATCTGACGGCTCAAAGGACCATTCTCATCACCGCCTCTTTCAGGATCGTAATCTTTGAGTAATTTATTTTTTGCCTGGGTAAAGATGTTATTAGCGGTTGCATAAATACGCAGCTTCTCCAAATATACTTTCCTGGTTGCTGCAACCGGTAAAGTATAGCCTAGCGTCACCGTTTTAACTTTCAGATAAGAACCATCGATAAAGTTCAAAGCAGTGTAACCGGTATAAGAGCTTATTGCGGCATCTTTACGTGGACGGGGGAAATCGTTTGAAGGATTTTCCGGGGTCCAGTAGTTAAAATTAGCCGGACCATTACCTAAACCTGAGGGATTATAACGGCCCATAAATTTAGCTTCTATCATTTGACCCCAACGGGCAAACATATATACGCTCAGCTCAAACCCCTTATAGGTGACAGTATTCTGCCAGCCGGCAAACCATTTGGGTACGTTCGACCCCAGGTATGTATAGTCTTTCGTGTTAATAGTATCATTTCCATCCATATCAGTCAGTTTAATATCACCTGGTCTGAATGGAGTGGAACCTACAAAAATGGTGGCAGCTTTTGCAGCTTCATCTGTTTGCCAAATACCTTCTTTCTTATACCCATAGTATGAATTCACCGGACGTCCCAGTAATAAAGTTTTACTTTCTATCGGGTTTCCAAATATATCTTTTCCATCGATCAGTTTGGTGATCTTCTCTTTTGCAGCTGTATAGGTAACGGTGCTGGTCCATCTGAGATCGCGGGTGCTAACAGGCACCACTGAAATGGCAGCCTCAATACCTTTGTTCTCCGTTTCACCCACGTTCTGCCAAATGTTCTCTATACCGGTTGATAAGGGTAAAGAACGTCTTAACAATACATCAGTGGTTGTTGAATGATAAGCATCGATGGTACCGAAAACGCGGCTTTTCAGGAAGGCGAAATCAATACCCAGGTTCCTGGTCGCAGTTTTTTCCCAACCTAAATCAGCAGTACCTGTAGTTAAAGCAAATCGATACTGGTATGCCGAAATATCCCCAAAACCCTGGCCATAAGAGAACGGATCGATGAGGTTTTGCGTAGCATAAGGAAGAACAGTAGCATTACCGGCTACCCCATAGCTGGCGCGGATCTTGAAGTTATTTACAAAGATCACATCTTTCATAAACTCTTCCTGGTGAATATTCCAACCCACGGCTGCAGAGGGGAAGTAATCCCATTTTTGTCCGGGCGCCAGGCGCGATACTCCGTCCGCACGTAATGATGCGGTCAACAGGTACTTGCCTTTGTATGAGTAATTAATACGTCCGGCATAAGACATGGTAGTGGTTCTTATTAAGGTAGATGAGATACTACGGCTGATTTGTTCAGTAGCATCCAATCTGTAAAACTGGTTAGAAGGTAATAACAATCTGGTACCAAAAGCTTCCAGGGCATCATCATCTGAACGGGTATAAGAGGTAATACCTGTAAGCGTAATAGAATGGTCTTCAATTTTACGGGTATAGTTAACTACATTTTCCCATGCATAGAACCGGCTGAAACCAGTTTCCTGCTCTGCATAGTTAGGCAAACCACTGAGACGGCGGCGGATCGACAATGAATCGTAGTAGTAACCTCTTCTGTTGAAAGACAACGTAGTTGCCAGGTTGGTCCTGATCGATAATCCGGCAATCGGAATAAATTCAAAATAACCATTGGCATTAATGTTACCGCGAATATTGTTGTCTTTATATACACCTGGTCTTTCATCGGCCAACGGGCTTATTTTTGTACTTGCCAGTGCAGCAGTTTGCTGGGGATACAATTTAATATTTCCCAGGCTATCATATACTTGTCCCAGCGGGCCGACGCTGTTGATCTGGGTCAAAGGATCGTACCGCGAATTGGTGTTGGTATAGGTTACCTGGGTTAAAAAACCGGCTTTAAACGAATTACTAATGCGCTGATCATAGTTTAAACGGGTATTGAAACGCGTGAAATCATTACCGCGTAACATACCTTCTTCTTTATAATAACCTGTAGAAAAGAATACTTTTGTTTTATCACCACCTGATTGTATAGAGGCTGTATGGCTTTGTTGAACACCATTGCGGTTAACCAGGTCATACCAGTCAACCCATTGATTGTTCTTGAAGGCGTTCAGTTCTGCAGCATCGGAGAACAGCAGATCATCAGATACAGGGTTAGTACCATTGGTTGTACGCCAGGCTTCCCTTCTCAGTGCCACATAATCTTCGCCCGTTCTTCCTTTGGGATATTGGGTGTATCCATTCACACCATAGAAGCCATTATAGGAAATGCGGGGCCTTTCTTTACCTTTTTTAGTAGTAACAATAACCACACCATTGGCGCCCATCCATCCGTAAATGGCGGTGGCCGAGGCGTCTTTCAACACTTCCACCGACTCAATATCGTTGGGGTTCAGGTCGGAAATACTTCCTCCCTGGAAACCATCAATAATATATAAGGGTGCGCTGGGAGCGCCGGTCTGACCTTTGTCGGTTCCATTGATAGTTCTTATACCACGGATCTGTACGTTAACGCCGGCACCGGCGGTACCGGAAGAACGTTGGATATCCATACCGGGTATTCTACCCTGTAATGCTTCCAACGCATTAAAGGTAGGCGTAGCAGTTACCATACCGGGTTTTACCGAATACACGGAACCGGTAAGGTCTCTTCTTTTTGACGTACCATAACCTACTACCACCACCTGGTCAAGGTCGGCATTGTCGTAGGCCATGCTTATATTAAATGTGGAATCAGTTCCTACTCGTTGTTCTTTCTGTAAAAAGCCTACAAAGCTGAATACAAGAACGGAATTTTCAGAAGGAACTGGAAGGCGGAAAGTACCTGTTACATCGGCGGTGACACTTATTCGGGTGCCCCACACATTTACATTCACCCCGGGAAGCGGATTCCCCGAAGGATCTTTGATTTTTCCTGTAACAACTCTTTCCTGTGCGATCAGGTACGTGCAATTAAGCAGCAAAAAAAACGCCATCAGGCATTTCAAGGACGACGGTTTTCCAATCATACAACAGTTGTTTAAGATTTATGTTTTAACAATTGAGAGGAGCTATGTATAACCAAGGAACAACAACGTAAAATATCTACGTGCATAGAGATGGGGGATTGTGTTTTTCAGGATATTAGATAACAGGCCACAAGAAACGGCCTCATACCTTGCGAAACAATGTCATTTCTTTCTAAAATGATGGAATATCTTACTATTTCGTATATGCATACCCATAATTGCTAAATATTACGTGTATTCCATTGAAAGATATTACCATTATTAATATAACGGTAACATTATGGCATGCTCTACTTGAAAAATTTTCCTTATGTAATAATGATTATTTAATACAATCATTCATCTCATAGCACGTTGACCTGCAATCGTTATTTTTCGAATAACCAATCCAACGCGCCGGCGTTCTCTGTAACGCCTAACCCGGCATCTACTACCGGTAACGGATCATTATCATTGATAAATCCCAATAATAAACAAGATCCCTTTCCTAACGTAAGTGTATGTGTCCCGGCTTCAAACGAAAATGCATGTATGTTTATTGCAGGGAATCCATCTATTGCTATAGCATTGGCCACTTTCACTTCCGCCTGACCGAAATCGTTTGCACTTGCATCTATCTCTAACGTTGGCTCTGGCAAATAAGCACTGTTCTTCTCTGCAAAGTAGGCTACCAGTAATTTAACCGGTGTTGCTGTTTTGAAATTCAATGTTGTTCCTTCTACTATCTGCCGGCCCTGACTGTAATGTATACCTTGTAACCCGGTTATCAATGCTGGCAAATCGTTGATCACCACATTAAGATCAGGGAATACAATGGCGTTCTTTTGTACTGTATATGTTTTTATGTTTTCTGTGAGGATCTGTACCGGTACGCTCTTTAATGGTTTCAAGCCCGCAATACCTGCTCCGGCGCCCTGCTTCTTCAACACGTCAATATGTTTTATAAAGTTCTGCAGCTCCCTTTGATAGAAGGGCAACAATTCTTTCCAGGTCTTGTTCTTCGTGTCTTTTCCATTTACCGGGATCTTCCGCTGCTGCGTTTGCATACTGTTGGCATACAAATAAGTGGTATCTGTGCGTGCCGCCAGATCCGCAAAATACGCTACGCTCTTCTCCAGTAACGGAACTGCCTGCTCCAGGTCGCTCACCTTTTTAGAGTACTTGAACTTCAATACCTGTATCGCTGCTCTCGCTTTCCACGCATAAAATTGCGCCATTGCCTGGTAGCAATACATATCGTTCTTTAACCGGTTAAACGCTGATCGATTCTCTTTGATATAAGGTGCAGCCTGCTCAATGGCTGCTACCGCTTTATCACCATGTACTATAATTTCATCGGCTACCTGCGTTGGCGTTTCGCCCACATGCGCCTGCTTGTTGGCTTCCTTTTCCGCATACTCAATGATCATCTCCCCTTCCGGACTTTCTGAATTATACAACAACGTGAACAATCCAAACCGTTTGGGATCTATCAACTGCGTCATCAGCATGCCCAGCGTCATGGTCTGCCGGTTACCATCGGTAATGCCATAGCGCCTCAATATTTTGGGAGAAATTTCACCGGATTGTTCATACGCTTCCACGATATTTTTTGCCTGCGCCGCTGTGCAACCAAATTTTGTACCAAGATTGCCAGCCCAGTAATCTATTTCCTGCTGGCGGTTACGATCGCTCTTCCAGGCATACCGCGCCCAGGTTTTGTACCACATCCAGTCACGCTCAATTTCCAGCAAACGGGGCGTGGTTTTATCGGCAGTGTACGGCCAATCCCAATACGACGCCTGGGGATACAAATGCAATCCGTTGGCTTCATAAATAGTGTGCATCGACTGCACGCATTTTTGTATAAAGTCGGGCGACCCATAACGGAATGGCTCCAGGTTAGCCAGAATGTGCACGTTTTCTATTTGAACGGTCCCAATTCGGCTAAGGCTGCGATGCAGTTCGGCCCAGGGCCCGCGTGGTTCATATGTAGTTAACGCTTCACCGTTGAACTTTGCTTCTGTATACAGGTTCCTGTAAATCGGCAACGCCTCCTTCATTACCCGCGGTGCATCGGTATCGTGTGCACGCAAAACAATCGGCGGCTCTTCCTTCTTGCCCAGGATCTGTAACCCGTCCTGCACACCGGGTATAATGGTTTTTGTAAACCAGTCTACATCATCCTGCCCCACTCCTTCCATGGCTTCACCAAGCGCCACCATTAAACCCACATTGGGATATTTGGCCACAAATGCAGCTATTGATTTCCGGGTATAGTCGGCTATCAAGGGTATAATGGGCCGGTTTCGGTCCTGCGTCTTGATATTGTGCTTCTCGGCAAAGGGCTTCGATACAATAATATTATAGAACATTTGTATCACCCATATTCCGCGCTTGTCGGCTTCTTTAGTAAGAAATGCAAACAGCTCCTCATTCTTCTTAAAGGTGGCATCGTCTACTTCCACTGCATAGGGATACTCAGTAGTGCGTACCAGCGAAGCAAATGGATGGCCATTCCATAAATACAATGAATTCAGGCGGTTCACCACCAATGAATCGAGGTATTGTACCCAAAGCGCTTTATCGTATAACCAGGGAAAGGTTTCCGGCGTATACGGATATTCATATACGGTCCTTCCCGGTAAATAATAAGGTTTTTGTACGCCAATACAGGTTCCGCGTAACACCATTTCTGGTTTATCGACTATTGAAAGATTAGCGGGGATCGATCTTTGAAGACTTACCTGCTCTGCCAGTTCCATACAACCGTATAGTGCACCCGA
This sequence comes from Niastella caeni, assembly GCF_004834005.1. Classification (GTDB taxonomy): domain Bacteria; phylum Bacteroidota; class Bacteroidia; order Chitinophagales; family Chitinophagaceae; genus Niastella; species Niastella caeni. The sequence goes on along the minus strand of NZ_STFF01000014.1, from coordinate 150,224 downwards.
TGCATCAGTTCCGGCAATGATCACGGCTTTGGTGTTGCTTTTTATAGAAAATCCTTCTTTGCCTGTTGTATCTGGTTGCAGGCGCCAGGTAGTAGCTGCTTTTTTAATGAGCGCATCGCCATAATTACCTGCCAGAATGGTAAAACCACCAGCCGGTAATTTTGCATCTGGCAAAATCACTACTTTATACCCGGCGGTGCGTAAAGCCACTGCGAGTTTTTCAGTTCCATATTTGATCCGTGGGGAGTTATTTGCCGAAACAATAGTTACACTCTTATTCGCCGGTTTGTCAAAAGCCCAAGTTGTGTTCAGGGTTACTACACTTACAACCAAAACAAGAAAGCCTTTCATTTAGATATTGTGATTTAAGAAATTTAACGGTTTAGATATTTATCAGTGCAATTAAGTTTTTGTATTTCATCAGCATCCACCTTCACCAAAGCTTCGGCGGGAAAAGCATTATCACATTATGTCTTTCAATCCCACACCTCCCCTTTCACTTGATCGGTACGCCGCCTCCACACAAGCCATCGTATAAATGCAATCTTCTACCGAGTTATCGGGTTTGGGAATATTGCCGGCAGCCGCTTGCATCACCTGCTCCATACTGCCTATAAAGGCATGCGGGAACCAGCTTCCTTCTACTGCCAGTGTTTTCCATTGGCCCGGCTCGTTGCCTGTTCGAGTTATATATTTAAACTGATCGGCCACGCCATGCGGGTAGTTCATCAATAATCCCATTTCTATTTTAACAGCGCCCTGCGTTCCTTCCAATTTTATCCAGGACTGCTGTTGCTCCAAACCAAACTGGTGACAATGATTCGTAAGTATGTTAGCTCTTACCAGATCGCCATAATCCATGATGATATTACTGCGTACAGAGGCCAACTGGTCCATCTCCGGATGTTTCACCGTTTTGGCATATACGCCGGCGGGGTTGCCCAGGAACCACCGTACCAGGTCGATATAATGAATGCTGTGGTATAAAATTTCTACGCGGGGCGATTCATACAGGAATGTCCATAAATGCCAGGGAGTAAATACGTTCACATTGATCTCTATATCGCACAATTGTCCCAACGCTCCCTGCTGTATTAATTTTCTGGCTGCGGTAATAAAGGGTGCATACCGCAACTGAAAGTTGACGGCTGCTACCAATTGCTTCTCGCGGGCATATTGCAGTATTGCTTTTGCTTCTGCATAATTATTACCCATTGGCTTTTGCATCAGCACGGCTGAACCGGCTGGCAGGTATTCCAGCACCTTCATCATGGCTGAAGCCGGTACCGCAATATCATACACCACAGGTGATAATTTTAACCGCACAATGTCTTCCATACTATCAAACACCAATGGTATATTGAATTGCTGCGCTGTGGCATGGGCTTTATCTTTATCAACATCGTAAATGCCTGCCACATCAAAACCGGCCAATTGATAAGCCGGCAAATGGGCATCGTTTACAATACCACCTGCGCCAATGATAACGATGGGGGCCTTATATGATAATGGTTCTTTCACTTATAAATTGTACATAGTGACAAATGTAGCAGTTTATGGTTTGTAGTTTATGGTTTGTGGTTCTGCATGTTCAGCACGCCGATAAATTATTCTGCTTCCCGAATAGCGAAGCAACAACAAACTTCAAACAACAAACTACAAACAACAAACCTGCCTGCCGGCAGGCAGGCTACAAACTACCTAAATAGTTTCCATACGTTAAGGCAAGCACCGCTGCTACCAAAATAACCAGGGCCAATACAAGCGTGCCAATTGTTTTTCGGCGGCATTTCACCCATTCTTTCAACAACAATCCGGCTACCGAACTGAACAATACCAGCATGATCATGTGTATGGCCCAACTGCTATATTGATATTTTCCCATGCGCACATGCCCCAACCCATAAAAGAAGAATTGTGAATACCACAACAAGCCGGTGAGCACAGCCATGACAAAATTAACCAGTAAACGGTTGTTCGGGCCATTTTGCCGGTACTCGCCAAACGTTTTTTCTTTGCGGTGCAGGTATATGCAATATATAAGGGTAGATACAAAAGCTCCGGTATTTGAAAAAATATAAACAATATTGATCTTGAAATTGCCACTGCCATATTTGGCCGCTACTGCTGCAATAGGTTCGCCCTGATCTATCGAAAACCCATACACGGCCGACAGTACGCCCGCCAGTAAACAAAGCGGCAATCCTTTGGCCAGCGAAAATGAATGCCCTATTGTTTGGTTTATCTTCAGATCATGTTCTTTAAACCTGCCGGCCACGCCACAACACGCTATTCCCAATGCGCCGATCACGATCCCTGCCATGACCCAGCTCGCGCCGTTCTGGCTAAACAACGAAGCCAATTGCCCATGTACCAGCGGTGGCAGCAACGTACCTAACACACAGGAAATGCCAACCGCAATGGCATAGGTCAATGAAAAACCTACATACCTGATGGCCATGCCAAACGCCGTTCCGCCAATACCGTAAGCAACGCCAAAAACGAATGTTTTTACCATAGCATCGGAAGGCGCTTCGCGTAATACGCTGCCTATTTCAGGAATGGTAAGCCATGCTATCACCAGTGGTAATAACAACCAGCAAATGGCTGCCTGGGCCAGCCAATACGTTTGCCACGACCATTGCGCCACTTTTCGTTGCGGCGTGTAACACATGGCTGCGCAAGAGGCCCCTACTGAATGATATATGACTCCGGTTATTACTTCCATTGGTTAAAGCACTCGTTATTACAGATTATAAAACGTTACCGCATTGGTGTTCACCACTTTCTGCAGCGCCGCCTCATTCAACGTCTTTGATAATACTTTCAAATACTGCTGCCAGGTTTGCTGATAACTGCCCGCCAGTAATGATACCGGCCAATCGCCTCCTGTTACGCAACGGTTCTCACCAAAATGTTCCAGCACAAATTCAATATACGGTTGAATATCGTCGGCCGTCCAGGCAGTGCCTTTTTTAGCGCAGGTACCCAGTCCGGAGATCTTTACATAAATATTCCTGTGCGATGCCGCGGCCTTCATCAATTCTCCCCATACCCCAAACCGGTCGCCGGTAACAATGGGCGGTTGGTTCATGTGATCGAGCATCAATCGTAACTCAGGTACTTTCTGTGCTACTTCAAGCGTAGTAATAAGATGCTGCGGCGTTACGCCTACTACATCATACGGTACATCATATGCAGCCAGTACAGAAAGACTTTGGGTTACCGTTGACTGTAACAACCATTGCGGATCGGGTTCATCGTGAATCAGGTGGCGAACTCCCTTAAAATAAGGATTGCCAAGGTATTCTTTGAGGGCGGTTGCTGTGAACGTAGGGTCTTTTAACGGCATCCAGCCTACTACCCCTTTTATAAAGCCGGTTGCATTGGCAACCTGCAACATCCAGTTGGTATCTTCAAAATTATTGGCTGCCTGTACCAACACACCGCCGGTAATAGCGGTCTTTTCTACTTCTGCCTGCAATTCTTCAATATTGTAATTACGGTTAAGAATCGACGTATCATTCTTTAACCACTCGTACGCTGCTTTTTCGAAATTCCAAACATGAACATGGGTGTCGATCATTTCCATGGCAATCCGTTTAATACCAAATAGTGAATAATGTTAATGCGCGGCACAAGATACATGCTAAAAAATATAGCTATAACATTTTCACCATTAACCATTACTGAAGAAACTAGTGGCTAGTAGCTAGTGGCTAGTGGGGCTTCTATTCGAGTCTCGCGAGATTTATTTGTATTCCCTACTCGCCATTTACTACTTACTACTCGCTTTTCCTTCAATTACACTTCATAATCGGATATTGGCTCTTTTTTGAGGCCAAACTGTTCTTCTATCTGTTCATTATGCTCGCCCAGCAGCGGCGCACCAATCCCTGAAGTAAAGATCTCGCCATCTATCCTGATAGGACAACGGGTAGTTGTTATCGAAAGCCCATTGCTGGTCTTTACTTTCAATTCCATATTCAGCATCTGGTAGCCGTTCTCCTGAACCAGCGTATCGTAATCCAATACCTTGGCACACCAGATATCCGCAGGTTCCAACACGGCCAGCCAGGCATCTGTATCGCGGGCCAGTAAATGATTGGCCAGGATGGTTTTTATTTCATCCCGCTTCTCAAACCACTCTGCGGTATTGGTAAAATTCCTCAGCGGGTGGCACTGAAGCAACGTGGCCAGTTGGGTAATGTTTCCCATAGCCAGCGCCAGGTATCCATCGGCTGTTTTATAAATACCATATGGAGCCGACAGATAAGCATGTCCATTATTTATTTCACTCCGCACGGGCAGTTCGCGCCCATCGTTATAAAAACAGGTTAGTACTTCAAATTGAAAATCGAGTATCGATTCAAGCATACTTACCTGCACCAGGCTTCCTTCATTGGTAATGGTGCGTTGCAGTAAAGCGGCCAGGATACCCTGCGCAATATGGGTTCCGGCCAAAATATCTACCACGGCAACGCCCATGGGGGTTGGACTATCGCTGCGGTTGCTGCTTAACCAGGTTAACCCTGATACGGCTTGCAACAACAGGTCCTGACCGGGCAGGTCTTTCCAGGGCCCTTCATTGCCATAACCGCTTACTTCGGCATATACGATCTGCGGGTTAATGGCTTTTACCGTTTCATAATCCAGTCCCAGCCTTTCCATTACACCAGGGCGGAAATTATGCATCAATACATCTGCCTGGGCTATGATCTTTTTTACTTTTTCGAGGTCTTCCGCATTTTTAAGATCAGCGGCATACGATTGTTTGTTGCGGTTGATGGCATGAAAAATGGTTGACTCCCCTTCTATCATCACATTCGATACATATAGCTGCCGGCAGATATCACCAATGCCCGTTCGCTCTATCTTGATTACCTGCGCCCCCATATCGGCCAGTCGTAAACCAGCCGAAGGGCCAGATAAAAACTGGCTGAAATCAACAACGATTATGTCCTGAAGCGGCTTCATTCTTTGTTTTAAGATTTGTGGAATATGTAACTGTTACCAGTTACCGGTTGCCAGTTGCCGGGCCTTGATTAGCGATCGCTCTACCTATTGTCGGGATCTCCGATTTTTTTACCTGGTAACTGGTACCAGGTAACCGGCAACCGAATAAATTGACCATTCACCACTTACATTCACACCTTTCTTCCAATCAACTCTCTATTTATCGCCTCCGTATGCTCCCCCAATTGCGGCGCCGGTTTGGGAGAAAAGATCCTTTCTCCGTTGATGCGTATCGGGCAACGGGTGGTTGTAATATTTTTTCCCTGCGTAGTAGTGATCGTTTGCTCCATTTGCAAACATTTATACGCTTCCAGTTTTGTCAATCTTTCCCAATCGAGCACTTCCATCGCCCACAGGTCTTTGGCATGTAATTTTTCTAACCAGTACGCCGCCGATTGGGTCGACAGGTGTTTAGCCAGTACCGTCTTGATCTCATCACGCAAACTGAACGCTACTTTTTGATCGTAAGCCATCAGTTCATTACAGCCAATGGCTTTCGCCAATTGGTTTATATCGACCATGGCAATGGCAATATGACCGTCGGTGGTAGCGTAAATACCATAAGGCGCATGCAATAACGGGTGACCGTTATTTACATTACTGCGCTTTGGCAATTTACCACTGCTATGATAAGTAGTTAATAATTCAAATTGGAAATCGAGCAACGATTCAAGCAGGCTCACTTCAATTAAAGCGCCCGTGCCGGTCTTATGCCTTCTTATCAATGCGCTCAGAATGCCCTGCACCAGTTGCGAACCGCATAAGTTATCGGCAATGGCCAGGCCAAAAGGCATGGGATTGTCTTTGGCGTTACCTGTAGTGTATGCAAGGCCGCTCATCGATTGCAACAGCAGATCCTGGCCCGGCCTGTTTTTCCAGGGTCCTTCTTTGCCGTAGCCGCTGATGGCGCCATATATGATACGTGAATTGAGTTTTATTACTTCAGAATACCCCAGCCCTACTTTCTCCATGATACCGGGCCTGAAGTTATGGGTAAGCACATCCGCTTTTTCGATCAGTTTTTTTACCAATGCCAGATCATCTGCATTCTTCAGATCGGCCGTATAACTTTCTTTATTGCGGTTGATGGTATGAAACAACATCGAGCTGTCGTCTGTCCAGAGATTTTTGATAGACAATCGGCGGCCGGCATCACCCGTCTGCGGACGTTCCACTTTAATGACACGCGCCCCCAGGTCGGCCAGGCGCAAACCGGCAGATGGGCCAGACAGATACTGACTGAACTCCAGCACCAATAATCCCTGCAAAGGCAATCGACTCATAAAGACAAGCTCATTTTTTCGCCTACAAGGCTTTGTTGATAAATACGGTCTATTTCTTCCAGTACAGTTTCGGGGTTTCCGCCCTGTAGCATATATTGTTGAACCGGGTCGCCGGCATGGTCCTGAAAATGAAGATACCCATTATAACGCGGACGCATGTACCCGTTCTTCATAACCGGTAATACGGTATGGAAAAAACTGTTGGTAAGCACGTTAGCCATGTTGTTCGTCCAGGCAGCCAGGTGCCCCGGCTGTCCGCCATGCTGCACATAAAAAGTACGCTGGCATTCCTCGCTGCAAACCCAGGCCGCAAAGTCAACGGCATATTGCTTATGTTTAGTATATGACGACACCGCTAATCCTGTTCCGCCAATAGTGCTGCGGAACCTTCTTTTGCCAAACCAAACCAGGTTGGCATAGGTAAGCGGGTATTTCGCATATCCCAGTCTGGAATAATTAGAATAGCAATACGCGAAGGGACAATACCAGTAATCATTGGTGGAAGACATGAGTTCAGCGACCTGGATAGGATTACAGGCGAACAATTTTTTATCGATCTTCGAATACAGCTCACGCATAGTTTGCAATGCCTGTACGCCAATTTCTTTGCTTACCACCTGACCGGTTTGCCTGAACGGTTCCTCCCCCAGCGCAATACAGAACATATAAAAGTTCATGAGGATGTCGATGGGAATAGCTGGAATGGCCACTTTCCCCTCTTTGGCCAGCGCCATCAATGCATCCCAGGTATCGGGCACGTTCACACGGTGTTGTTGCAACAGGTTGGCCCGATAACTGGCCGCAGGTGTAGCTGCGTCAATAGCCAGTGCCCATTGATGGTTATCGAAGTAATAACTTATATGCGAATCGCCCACCGTATTCCTCGATTGATCCTGGAGGTAAGCGGCTGGTAAATATTCATCCAACGGCAATACGCTGTTGGTAGCAGCGGCACAGCCCACCCAGGGATGATCGATGATCAACAGATCATAATCATTTACCAGTTTTTCGAGCGGGAAATCGGCAAACTCCTGTAATGTTCTTTTCTTCCACTGTATTGTCACATTCGGATACAGTTCCGAATAGCGTTGTGCAGCAGCCAGCAAAGGTGTGATGCCTCTGCTGTGTCCCCAGGTAATTCCATTCAAAACAATTTCAGACATATCTCCTAACTTTCTTTTTTATGCACTAACAATACGTGTTCGCAAACCATCACTAACTCACCGTGCTGGTTAAACACTTCTACCAGTTCGGTAACCAGGCCAAATCCCGGCTTTTTATGATCTTTTATATTTGAAATAGTAACGGTAGCTTTAATAGTGTCGCCAATAAAAACAGGCTTAATAAAACGGAGGCGGTCGTATCCATAGGTCATAGACACTTCATTGATAACATGCGCGGTCAAGCCAACTGCGATGGTAAAGATGAGAGTGCCATGTGCAATGCGTTTTTTAAAGGGTTGGGTTTTGCACCATTCTTCATCCATATGATGAGGAAAGAAATCGCCCGATTGTCCTGCATGAATAACAATATCGGTTTCGGTAACCGTGCGTCCGCCGGTTTGCCGCTTCTCATTCAGTTTAAATTCTTCAAAATATTTAGTGATACCCATACAGGATGTGGAATTAGCTGATGATCTTCAATCAATTTATTACATTAAAACAGGACGATGGTCGGAAGTGATGTCCTTATAATTATATAGCACAGGCAGGTTGAATTGGCTGATATGGCTCCCATACGTTTTTTCATAAGCGCAACTATTTCAATCGTAAATAGGTGTCAGGCGTTTTACAACCAGTTCCATTAATCGGATGCCTGTTAAGAACTGTCTTTTATCACATTCGGGGTTGATGGAAAGACGTGCCACGTCAGTTTGAGACAGTCGCTTTTGAGAACTTCAGGTAATTGTTAACTGGCCTTTATCGTCGTTTGTAGATACAAAAACAATGCAGGCACAACGTGGCACGCCTCGTCCTTGCTGCTTTTGCTAAATAACCAACACTGAACGCTTTAAAGTGGAAAGCTACACATTTTAGGCAGGGGCATCAATGTCAGGTTTAACTGAAATGATGGAATATTTTACTAAATATTATTTCCCTACACGTAACAGGCAAAGCACTTTTGTGGAAAAGCCCTTCATATATTACTAAAATGCGGCTGCAAGCAGTAAGCGGTAAGCCGAAAGCAGTAAGCCGTAAGCGGTAGGCGGAACGCCAAAAGCAGAATACCCTGTATTCGCTTTAAGCTTTATAGCTTATAGCTTTGAGCTGTATTCAAAAAAGGCACAACCGTTTGCGTGTTCCTTTTCCGTTGTAACATTGTAAGTTTGAATGTCTTTGAATCAATAGATTATCCATGTTCAATGATATATTAACCGGGTACGGACTTAACCCTGAAACATACAGCATACAATCCTTTGGCAGCGGACTGATCAATCATACCTGGAAGATCTGCCCCCCCGAAGGCCAGCCTTGCTACATTCTGCAACAGATCAATACGGCCGTTTTTAAACATCCGGAGGATATTGCCCTGAACATTAGCAGCCTGGGTAGTTATTTACAACAACATTACCCTGATTACCTGTTTGCCGGCGCCTTACCTACTACTACCGGCAACTATTTGTTTATAAATGAAGAACAACAGTACTTCCGGCTATTCCCGTTTATTGCCCAATCACATTCTGTTGACATGGTGCATACACCTGAGCAGGCTTTTGAAGCAGCCCGCCAGTTTGCCCGGTTCACTTACCTGTTGAGCGGCTTTGATGCGAACCAGTTAAAAATTACCATCCCGCAATTTCACGACCTGTCGTTGCGATACCAGCAGTTTACCTATGCTTTGACCCACGGCAATCCCGTGCGTATTCAGGAAGCCAGGGACCTTATTCATTTCTTACAGCAACAGCAAGACCTTGTTAAAACTTATGAGCGCATTATAATTAGTCCCGGTTTCGCGTGGCGCGTTATTCACCATGATACCAAGATCAGCAATGTGCTTTTCGACGATCAACAAAAAGGCTTGTGTGTTATTGACCTCGACACCGTAATGCCGGGTTATTTCATTAGTGATGTAGGTGATATGATGCGCACTTATTTATCGCCGGCCAATGAAGAAGAAAAGGATTTTGATAAGATAATTGTACGGGAAGAATTCTTTACCGCCATTGCCCGTGGCTATATTGGTGAACTTCAACATGAATTGACCCCCACCGAAAAACAGCATTTTACGTATGCCGGACAATTTATGATCTACATGCAGGCCCTGCGGTTTTTGACCGATCATTTAAATGATGATATATATTACGGCGCCCGGTACGAAGGCCATAATTTTATAAGGGCACAAAACCAGGTAGTTCTTTTGCAACAGTATAATGCGAAAGAAAGCTTGTTCAATCAAATCATTTCAACATTATAATATGACTACTGCTAAAACGCCGGTTGTTTCTATGAGCGCAAAGCGAAGCAACACAACAGCCATTTTCATCATTGGCTTTTTGTTTTTCATTTTCGGGTTTGTTACCTGGTTAAATGGCAGCCTCATACAGTTTTTAAAACTGGTATGCCAGTTGGAAACCGATGTGCAGGCATTTTTTGTAACCTTCGCTTTTTATATGGCCTATTTCTTTTTAGCCATGCCGTCCTCTGTTATTTTGAAACGGACCGGCTTTAAAAAAGGAATGGCTTTAGGTTTGCTGGTTATGGCAATTGGGTCAATTGTTTTTATTCCCGCCGCTAAAGAAAGAAGCTTTGCCTTGTTTTTGACCGGCCTGTTCATACAAGGTATGGGGCTCGCTTTATTGCAAACTGCATCCAATCCTTATATCAGTATCATAGGCCCTATTGAAAGCGCGGCAAAACGCATCAGCATCATGGGCATTTGTAATAAAATAGCGGGTATCATCAGTCCGTTGATATTAAGCGCTGTTATATTAAGCAATGCTACTGAAATTGAAAAAAAGATAGAAGCCACCACCGACACCGCAGTTAAATCAGCATTATTGAATGACCTATCAAGCCGGGTGGTTACCCCTTATATAATCTTGGCCGTAGTATTGGCGATCCTGGCATTTATGTTACTCAAGTCGCCCCTGCCCGAACCGGTGATTGAAGAAAAAGAAACAAATGCATCACAAAAAGTCGCTGATAATAAATCAAGCATCTGGCAGTTCCCGCACCTGGTGCTGGGCGCTTTGTGCATCTTTTTATATGTTGGGGTTGAAGTAATGGCCGGCGATGCCATTGGCATTTATGGCAAGGCGATAGGCATGCCGCTGGATGAGACCAAATACTTTACCACCTTCACCCTGGTAGCCATGTTAGTGGGCTATGTGGCCGGTATTATTACCATACCAAAGATCATTTCACAACAAACAGCGCTCAAAATTTCTGCCATCCTGGGCATTCTTTTTTCCATTGCAGTATATATCACAGATGGGTATACGGCAATTACTTTTATTGCCTTGTTAGGATTGGCCAATGCCCTGATGTGGCCAGCCATTTGGCCGCTGGCGATTGACAAACTGGGTAAATTCACCAAGACAGGTTCTGCCCTGCTGGTAATGGGCATTGCCGGTGGCGCTATAATACCATTAATCTATGGGGCGTTAAAAGATAAAATTCCCAACCACCTGGCATTCTTTATTTGCATGCTGCCGTGCTATATATACATATTGTATTATGCTATGAAAGGTTATAAGGCAGGAAGAAAATGAGGAATTAAAAACAGAGAAATGAGAAAGTAAATACAAAAGCTGATTGTTGAAGTTAAAAAAAAACGAGCCTCGTTTGTAACGGCGGCTCGTTTGCTTTTATGTTTATTCTGATTCAAAGAGGTCCGAAATGCCTGGTTCGTCAAATGACAGATAACAATTAATAATATCAATGACGCCGAACATATCAAATAGGTCAATTAGTATATAACATAAAACGTTTATAAACATATAACTTCCTTGCTTTGAGCTTTTGGCTTTAGACTTTGGGCTTACAGCTTGCAGCTTGTGGCTTGCAGCTTCCTCTACCATTGAATCTTATACATGATATCCGGGAAGAAACCGACCTGGTAAACCGTTCCCACCTGCTTTTGCACCTGGTTGTAGCGGCGTACGAACACATTATCGCGATTGGTAACGTTCTGCAGATCGAGGTAGAGCGTTTGTGACAACCTGCGTTTGCCGCTGTTCAACCGGAAGCCAAAGCGGGTATCGAGCCGGAAATAATCAGGGAATTGTTCTGTGTTATAACGATTCTCATCCAGCTTTTCTGTGCCGGTCAATGCAGAAGCAGCCAGATCAACCGGTGTATAATACCGGCCGCCGGAATAAGCCATCTTGATGTCCACCGTAAAAACGTTGCGACCACTGCTGCCCATTTTCCATTCTTTACCGGCGAGTACATTCAATACGCTGTGGTTATTGAAAGTTGAATTGCGCTCAATGCCGTCGCTGCCTTTGTATTTCGAATCGAACAACGAAGCGGTGGTAAGCAGGTAATATCCCCGGCTGAAAAACTTTTCGATGGTCATTTCTACGCCTCTGTTAGAACCGGTTCCATTATTAATAAGAGCGGCCTTTTCAGGAAATGTAAAATCGGCGCCACTGTTCAGGATGGAGAAACCGCTGGCTGTTCTTTCAACCGGCGCATCAAAAATATGCTGGTAGTAGGCTTCCGCTTTCAGGCGCCAGTCTTTGGCAAAGGCCCAGTCGTACCCAAGAATGTAATGATGGGCTTTGGTAAAACCCAGGTCGCGATTGCTTTGATCGTAGGCGCCGTTTGGTAATTTTTGCTGATGTAAGTACACAGGTGCAGGTTGCAATTGGCTATGCAAGCCATAGCTCACCGTTATGGTTTTTGTATTATCCAACGCGTAGCTCAACGAAGCACGGGGCTCAATAGCCGTAGCATCATTAAATGTGTAATACATGCCATGCACACCGGTATTGAGCGATAACTTTTCTGTAAACCGGTATTTACCTTGTACATAGGGCTGCAATAACCAGGAACTGCCGTCATAATCGCGGATGACTTCCCAGTCAGGACGGCCATCGCGGGTATTAAGATAGGTGTCGAGCCCATTCTGTTCGGCTAAAAATCCACCGCGCAGGGAAAACCGCGTGTTCATTTTTGAATTGATATAGGTAGAAAAACGCAACCCGGTATTCCTGGTTTTCTGTCGCATAAGGTATTGCCGGTCGGGTAAGGAATCGTAATATTTGTAAACATCGCCTTCGTTGCTCGTATAGGAATACGATAATACGGAACGGATATACGCATTGCGCCCCACATCAATGGTGTGCTTGATACCCACAATGCCTATACGCGATTTAAAGTACGTATCCTCATCTTTATTGGCAAACATGTCGGTAGAATCCAGATCGGCGCCAATGAAATCAATATTGCTGGTGCCGCCCAAACCAAAAATGCCCAATCTGCCGAGCTTCGAGTTGGCAAAATTGATGTGGAAGATAAGGTCCTGGTATTTGGGAACTGCTTCCGTACCGAATCTCAATCCAACCCCCTGTGCCAACTGGGCAAAGGAATACCGGTAACCCACCAGGAACGAAGAACCATTCTTCTTTTTGCTCAAAGGCCCTTCGATCATGGCTTCCAACCCGCTGAACAAATTCAATTGCAGGGTCTTTTCAACTTTATCTTTATTCCCGGAACGCAACGACAGATCGAACACGGCGCCGCTGGCATTTCCATATTCGGCAGGAAAAGCGCCGGTATAAAAATCAGAGTTCTTTAATGCATTTGTGTTCAACGCACTTACCGGACCACCTGTAGTACCTAAAGTAGTAAAGTGGTTGGGGTTGGGAATCGGAATGCCTTCCATTCTCCACAAAACTGCGGTGGGTGAATTACCGCGCACAACGATATCATTGCGCGAATCGTTGGTAGAAGATACGCCGGCAAAATTGCTGGCCAACCGGGCCGGGTCGTTTCGTCCGCCGGCATACCGCGTTACTTCATCCATACTGAACGAGCGGGCGCTGCTGCCGGCAAATTCATTCAGCGCCATTCCTTTTCGTGCCCGCGGGGCAGTTACACTTACTTTGTTCAGCGTGCGGATCGATTCTTCCAGCGACACATCCAGGATCACCTGTTTGCCGATGGTCACCAGCACTTCGGGGATAGAAACCGGTTTGTAGCCTACAGATGTAAATGAAACGCGTTGGCGGCCAACCGGCACATTGGCCAGTTTGTAACTGCCGGTAGAATCGGTAGTGGTGCCTATTGACATACCAGCCACCGTTACACTTACACCGGCCAATGGTTTTTCAGATGCTTTGTCAATAACAATACCTTTCACAGTTTGTGTATTGTTCTGTGCCTGCAGGCGTACGGTCATTAATGAGCATATTACGAACCAAGCAGCAATGAATACAGTCTTTTTTTGAAATAGGATAGAAAAATGTAATTGCATAAACAGGATGTTACTTTATGCTGCAAAGATGATCGATCGGCAAAACCTGTAAAAACGAAGTAGGCCACGTTGAATATTGTTTCGACAACACAGCGAATTGAGTAGATGAGACAGATTCAAGTAATGAATATGTGGGCTAGTAGCTAGTAGTAAGTGGCTAGTAGGGAAATGAACAATGTGGCTTCCTACTCGCTACTTACCACTTGCTACTAGCTTTCCTTACAACTTATGACTGATTGCTTTTAACAGTTCCTCCTTATAAAAATCACTTACCGGAATAATATGATCATTGATGTGCACGCGGTTCTTGCGAATAAAAGTGATCTTGTCAATGGCTATCATAAACGATTTGTGTACCCGAACAAAGCGGTTGGGCGGCAACTTATCGGCCAGTGATTTCATAGCCAGTTTGGTAAGCACCGGCTTATCATTTTGCAGCAGATAGATCTTCATATAATCCCTTAATGACTCAATATGGGTGATCTCCTGTACGGCAATCTTCACCAGGCTGTATTCTACATTTACAAAAAAGTAATCATTGGTGGGTTGTAAAACCGGCGCCGGCGCGCCTTGTTTTTTCAGCGTGTGGAAATCGGCCGCTTTATTCACCGCTCTTAAAAAGCGTTCAAAGGTGACCGGTTTTACCAGGTAATCGAGCACATCGAGCTCAAATCCTTCCAAAGCATATTTTTTAAACGCCGTAATAAAGATCACTAACGGCTTATAGGTAAGCGACTGCAGAAATTGTGTACCGGTAACACCCGGCATTTGAATATCCAGGAAAATAAGATCAATAGGTTCCTGCCGCAATACATCCATGGCCTCGTAAGCGTTCTTACAACGCTTTACCAGGTGCAGGAAGGGAATGCGTTTGATATTATCTTCCAGCAGATCGAGCGATAAAGGTTCATCATCAACAGCCAGGCATTTAATCATGCGTTACAATTTTAAGGGAGGCATGAAACCAGTTATTATTCTTTTGAGCATAAAGTTGATGCTTGCCCGGATACAGGATCTTTAACCGCCGCTCCAGGTTAACTAAACCAATGCCTTTTGTTTTATCGGCCACTTGCGTATTATAGTGTATGGTTTTGTTGGAAACCGACAACGACACTTCCTTTTCACTGACGGCTAACCGAATATTGATCTCCGGTTCCTCGGCCACATTCACCCCATGCTTGAATGCATTTTCAATAAGCGGTATCAGCAACATGGGTTCAATAACATGCGAATAATTACCCGGCTGCACCATAAACAATACCTTCACCGAATCGCCAAAGCGCATGGTTTGCAAATCGATATAGCTGCGGATGTATTCCACTTCTTTGTGCAGGCTTACCTTTTCTTCATCCGAATCGTACAGCATGTAATGCATCAGGTTCGACATCTTGAGCAAGGCCGGCTCCAGCAGATCTGATTTTTTCCGCGCCAGCGAAACCATGCTATTGAGCGCATTGAACATAAAATGCGGACTCACCTGCGACCGCAGGAACGACAACTCCATAGCCAGGCTTTCCTGTTGTTTCCGCTGGTCCCTGATCACATCCACCATAAACCGGTAGCTGGTAGCCGTACCCGACACAAACAACCCGATAAATATTTTTACCACAATACCGGCAAATATGGCGTACATCGGCATTTCCCCTGAAAAAACCATAATACAACCCGGTACAAGGGCAAATAAAACGCTGATGCCCAATACAGCTAAAATGTATGCGGCAACCCGCTTTTTTAATAATAATCGTGGATATAACACATAAGCGTTAAAATAGAAGGCAACTGTTTGCAAAGCTGTAAAAATGATGGTATGCCATTGCAGGTAGTTGGGCTTTTCAGCATCTTTCAGTGGCATTATAAAAATAGGCACTACCACGATCAAAGCGGTGCACAAAATATGCAGTAGTATGTAAACCAGTTTTCTTGATGGCATAAAAAAATTGAAACCACGAATGTAAATTTTTTACCGGTACGGGATTATCGCAAATGACAACCGGCCGTTTTCAGGCGGCAACCGGGCGTTTTTTGGAGACAAGTTACTGGTTGCCTGTTTCCGGTTACCGGCCTCCCCCTAGGGTGGAGGGAGAGTTTCGAAGTACCAGAAAGCATTTTCACGTTTGCTGTTTGCCGTTTCACAGCCTGCCCCGATGAAGCCGGGGATTCACCATTGACCATTCACCCTTGACCATTCTCTTTTAATGTTTTAGCTGATTTTACCATATCATTGCAGCGTCAGACCCCGGTTTTGCGTCTTTAAATTGTAAGATTGACGCTAAACGAATTAGCTTCTTAACTCCCCCTTACCCCTTCCTACAGGTTTACCCTATATATTCGCACCGACGGTATAAGTAATTTTTTGTGAATTCGTACTTTAAGTGTTATTTTGACACGAACTGGAAACAAAGCGCGTTTCAGGCCGTATCTTTGATTGGCAGAACACCAGTCTTTGTTTGAATCGGTTTCTCATTATAAACTCAGTATTTGTTTAGTTGCCGATATGAAAAAAGAAAATTATGTAATAGGGGTTGACTATGGCACAGACTCCGTGCGGTCAATCATCGCCAACGCTGCCAATGGGCAGGAAGTAGCCTCAGCCGTTTTTTATTATCCCCGCTGGAAAGATGGTTTGTATTGTAATCCTGTCACCAATCAGTTCAGGCAACATCCGCTTGACTACCTGGAAGGCCTGGAACAGACCATTGTCAGATGTTTACAGCAGGCAGGCCCTTCGGTAACGGCCAACATCAGGGCCATTTCGGTTGACACTACAGGTTCTACCCCGGTAGCCGTTGACAAAACCGGTACTCCCCTCGCCTTGTTGCCGCAGTTTGAAAAAAACCCCAATGCCATGTTCGTGCTGTGGAAAGACCACACTTCCGTTCCGGAAGCAGCTGAGATCAACACGCATGCAGAAAAGTACGAAATCAACTACCTGCAATATGTAGGCGGTATTTACTCGTCGGAATGGTTCTGGGCAAAACTGCTGCACATTTTGCGCGAAGACGCGGCAGTGCGCGAAGCCTGCTATTCCTGGGTTGAACATTGCGACTGGATCCCCTTCGTTTTAACCGGCGGCACAGATGTTTCCGCCATGAAACGGGGAGTATGCTCGGCAGGTCACAAAGCTTTATGGGCCGCAGAATTCGGAGGGTTACCACCTGAGCCCTTCTTTACTGAGTTAGATCCGTTGTTAGCTGGTTATACCAAAAGACTTTTTACCAATACATATACTGCTGATAAAGCAGCCGGTACGCTGAGTGCAGCATGGGCCACCAAGCTGGGCCTTTCTACCGACGTAGTGATCGGTGTTGGCGCTTTTGACGCCCACATGGGCGCCGTAGGCGGACAAATTGAACCCTACCATTTAAGTAAGGTAATGGGTACTTCAACCTGCGATATGCTGGTTGCTCCGCTGCAAGAAGTAGAAGGCAAGCTGGTGAAAGGCATTTGCGGACAGGTTCCCGGTTCGGTGATCCCCGGCATGATGGGACTGGAAGCAGGTCAGAGTGCGTTTGGTGATGCTTACGCCTGGTTCAAAAAGGTGCTGACCTGGCCGTTGCAACAGGTATTAGCGCAAAGTACCCTCCTCAATCCCGAAACCGCCAAAGCCATCATTGACGAAACTGCCGACAAGCTAATCCCGGAGCTCAGCAAACAGGCTGCGTTGATTGAAATTGATGAGAACAGCGAACTGGCGGTTGACTGGTTCAATGGCCGTCGTACACCCGATGCCAACCAGGAACTCAAAGGCGCCATCAGCGGCATGAACCTCGGCAGCGATGCGCCGCGCATGTTCCGCGCTATTGTTGAAGCGACCTGCTTTGGCGCTAAAGCCATTGTTGACCGTTTCAACCACGAAGGCGTTCCTGTAAAAGGATTGATAG
Source organism: Niastella caeni (assembly GCF_004834005.1). Classification (GTDB taxonomy): domain Bacteria; phylum Bacteroidota; class Bacteroidia; order Chitinophagales; family Chitinophagaceae; genus Niastella; species Niastella caeni. The sequence continues at coordinate 132,622 of NZ_STFF01000014.1, read as the reverse complement.
GACTGGGTGGTGTAGCTAAAAAATCGCCGTTCATTATGCAAATGATGGCCAACGTTATGAATATGCCTATCCGCATTCATAAATCGGAACAAACCTGTGCTTTGGGCGCTGCAATGTTTGCGGCTACTGCTGCAGGCATTTACGATAAAGTGGAAGATGCCATGAACGCGATGGGACAAGGTTTTGACGCTACGTATTATCCCGATAAAACAAAAGTAGCCCTTTACCAACAGCGCTATAAAAAATACCTTGCACTGGGTGGGTTCATTGAGCATTCAACTAAGCTAAAAGAAAAAGAAGTAGCATTATCGAATTAATAACCAGTTCCCGGTTACCGGTTACCAGTTCCCGGGAACTGGTAACTGGCAACTGGTAACATTTTTCTATCATGAGCAAGTATCAACATATACAGGAAGCATGTTATAAAGCCAACATGCAACTTCCAGAACTGAACCTGGTTTTATTTACTTTTGGTAATGTAAGTGTAGCCGACAGAAGCCTTGGCGTTTTTGCTATTAAGCCCAGTGGCGTGCCTTACAAGGATCTAACACCTGCCAAAATGGTGATCGTTGATTTCGATGGCAAAATCATCACCGGCGATCTTCGTCCCTCGAGCGATACCAAAACACACGCGGTATTATATAAAGAATGGGAAAAGATAGGCGCTATTGTACATACACATAGTACCTATGCTACCGCCTGGGCGCAAGCTCAGCGCGATATTCCTATTTTCGGTACTACCCACGCCGATCATAACACAGTAGATATTCCATGCGCACCGCCAATGAGCGATGACATGATAAAAGGGAATTATGAGTTTGAGACCGGTTACCAGATCATCAACTGCTTTAACGAAAGAAAATTGTCGTACGAAGAAGTAGAGATGATCCTGGTTGGCAATCACGCACCGTTTGCGTGGGGTCAGCATGGCGACAAAGCCGTTTATAACGCCGCTGTGTTGGAAGAAGTAGCCCGCATGGCCTACCTCACCGAACAGATCAATCCGAAAGCACCCCGGTTAAAGGATGCGCTCATTGACAAACACTGGCAGCGTAAGCATGGCAAGGATGCTTATTATGGACAGTAGGCCAATATTGAATATTGAATATCGAATGTTGAATGTTGAATGTTGAATGTTGAAGGCTGGATAAATGAAAAATTAAGAATGAGGAATGAGAAATGAAAAAGTAAGTACAATTCAGAACTCAAAACTCTTTCGGCTTTCGGCTTGTATTTCATTATCAAATTATCAAATTATCACATTAAAAAAGTCCCGTCACTGGAAATCCCTTCAAACAATAACCATTTCCGATTGCCCAATGACGATTGACGAAAACACCCTTTTATGGAAGATTTGAAAAAACTGGAAGTCTGGTTTGTAACAGGAAGTCAACACCTGTATGGCGAAGAAACCCTCAAACAGGTTGCCGATCACTCTATACAAATCGCGAGATCGTTAGATAAAGATGCAGGTATACCGGTACGGGTAGTTTTTAAGCCGGTAGTAAAAACGCCCGAAGAAATTTACCAGGTTTGCGTAGAAGCCAATACTACTCCCACCTGTATTGGTATCATTGCCTGGATGCACACTTTCTCCCCCGCCAAAATGTGGATCGGCGGCTTAAAAGTGTTGCAAAAACCTTTATTACACCTGCATACCCAGTTTAATCGCGATATTCCCTGGAGCAGCATCGATATGGACTTCATGAACCTGAACCAGAGCGCCCATGGCGACCGCGAGTTTGGTTTCATGGTTAGCCGGATGCGGATGAACAGAAAAGTAGTAGTTGGTCATTGGCAGGAAGGCGAAGTAATAAAAAGCGTAGCAGTATGGATGCGCGCTGCCGCCGGTTGGAACGACTGGCAAAATGCCCGCTTCTGCCGCTTTGGCGATAACATGCGCCAGGTAGCGGTAACAGAAGGCGACAAAGTAGAAGCTGAATTGAAATTTGGCTACTCTGTAAATGGCTATGGCATTGGCGACCTGGTTAAAAGAATAAATGATGTGAGCGACAGCGCCATTGCCCAAACAGTAGCAGAATATGAAGAAATATACACCGTAGCAGGTCCGCTGCGCAAAGGCGGCGACCGCCACCCTGCATTGCGCGATGCGGCAAAGATCGAGATCGGGATGCGCAACTTCCTGAAAGAAGGCAATTTTAAAGGCTTTACCGACACTTTTGAAGATCTGCACGGCATGGTGCAATTGCCAGGCATCGCTTCTCAACGCCTCATGGCCGAAGGCTATGGCTTTGGCGGCGAAGGCGACTGGAAGACTTCCGCCCTGGTTCGCGCCATGAAAGTTATGGCAACCGGTTTAAAAGGTGGTAACTCCTTCATGGAAGACTACACCTATCATTTCGACCCCAACAATCAACTGGTACTGGGCTCTCACATGCTGGAAATTTGTCCTTCTATTGCCAATGACAAACCAACTGTTGAGATCCATCCGCTCGGCATCGGTGGCAAAGCAGATCCCGTACGCCTGGTTTTCAATGCAGGTTCCGGCCCTGCGCTGAACGCCTCTATCGTTGATATGGGTAATCGCTTCCGTTTAATTGTGAATGAAGTTGTAGCGGTTGATCCAATTCAAAACCTGCCCAAATTACCGGTAGCGCGCGTATTGTGGAAACCCTACCCCGACATGAAAACAGGTTGTGCAGCCTGGATTTTGGCTGGTGGCGCTCACCATACCTGCTACAGTCAGAACCTGACATCAGAACACCTGGAAGATTTTGCAGAAATGGCAGGCGTAGAATACGTATTGATCGGCAAAAACAGCAATTTATACGACATTAAGAACCAATTAAGATGGAATGATCTTTATTATCGTCATTCTATTTAAAAATAATTCCACATATTGCAGCATCGTTTGCGAAAACTTCACCAAATTGGTGAAGTTTTCGCAAATAACAGCTCGAAAATCGCTAAACAACCAACATTCATTCACTCTTTAAAAACTATTGCAGCCCGCTATGAATACGCTTGCTTCAGTTGACTACATTATTTTTGTTCTTTACTTTGTGTTAGTGGCCAGTTACGGATACTATGTTTACAGAAAAAGAAAGACTGCGGAACATGATTCGAAGGCATTCTTCCTGGCCGAAGGGTCTTTAACCTGGTGGGCCATCGGCGCCTCGCTGATCGCTTCCAATATTTCTGCCGAACAGTTCATTGGGATGAGTGGTGAAGGCTTTTTTGTAGGTACTGCAGTTGCAGCTTATGAATGGATCGCTGCCATAGCCCTTATAATTATTGCCGTTTGGTTTATGCCGGTGTATTTGAAGAACCACATTTACACCATGCCACAGTTCCTGAAAACACGTTACAACGAAACCGTGGCTTTGATCATGGCCATTTTCTGGTTATTCCTGTACATCCTCGTTAACCTTACTTCCATTCTTTACCTGGGCGCAACCGCTATCACCGGTCTGGTGGGCGATGCAACCGCAGGTACGCCGGAGTTTCAAAATATTTTGCACCTCATCATGATCGGACTGGCGGTTTTTGCGCTGGTGATCACCCTGGGTGGTATGAAGGTGATCGGTTATACCGACGTAATTCAGGTGGCCGTTCTGATCGTGGGTGGTTTGGCCACTACTTACCTGGCCTTAACAGTTGTTAGTGAACAATTCGGCTTGGGCAAAAGCGCCATCGCGGGTTTCAAAGCGCTGATGTCGGATTCGCCGGAACATTTCAAAATGATCTTACCCAAACCGGCCTCCAATACAGCTACCATCAATGATGCGCATAACCTGGATATTCAAAAGTATGTGGTGTTACCCGGTATTGCCATGTATTTTGCCGGTCAGTGGATCGTGAACCTCAATTATTGGGGTTGCAACCAGTACATTACACAGCGTGCATTGGGCGCCGATCTGAAAACAGCCCGTACCGGTCTCATCTTCGCAGGTCTGTTGAAATTAATGATGCCGGTGATCGTAATGCTGCCTGGTATTGCTGCTTACGTATTGCACAAACACAATGCCCTGCCTAATTTCAACGGCGTAAAAGACGGCGCTTATTCTGCCGTGCTGGGCTTTTTGCCTTCTGGCCTGAAAGGATTGTCCATTGCCGCGCTTACAGCTGCCATCGTAGCTTCCCTGGCAGGAAAAGCAAACAGTATCTCCACCATTTTCACCCTGGATATATATAAGAAGTATTTCGGCAAAAACGACGACGAAAAGAAACTGGTGATGATGGGCCGCTATACGGTAGTGGCCGCCATGATCCTGGCCATTCTCTTTACCTGGAACGACCTGCTGGGTATCGGCGGTGAAGGTGGTTTCACCTTCATTCAAAAATACACCGGCTTCATTAGCCCGGGTGTATTCGCGATGTTCCTGTTGGGTATGTTCTGGAAACGTACAACCGGTACAGCAGCTATTGTAGGTGTGGTATTGGGTTTTGTACTCGCTATCTTCTTCAATAGTAAGGCAGTTGACATCTTCGGAAAAGAGACCTGGTTATACACTGCTTATACTTATGAGAAGTTGGAAAAGGGCGTGGTGCACACTGTTACAGAAATACCATTCCTCATTAACATGGGTTGGTCATTTGTTATTACTGTGGCTGTCATGGTTGGTATCAGCCTGGCCGGACCGAAAGTAAACCCGAAAGCATTCATTACCGATAAAAGCTTATTGAAACTTGAGCCTCGCACCATTGCATTGATCGTAGTTACATTAATGTTACTGGCTGCCCTGTACGTCAAGTTCTGGTAGTTACAATTACGGAAACGAAAAAAACGAAAGAGGCTGACCCCAAAGGTTAGCCTTTTTTATTTTTGCCTGATGGGTAATCGTTGATCGATCTGCTTAACCAATATTCGCAGAATTCCTGAAAATCCGCAGCCCGGCTATCAAAACAATCAAACCATATAACCATGAAAATGAGGCGTGACCAGCTTTTTAGTAGGCCCTGTTTAGTTCTTCGAGCTAACTAATGAAGTATCTATTTGACCGTAATAAGGTCGTACGAACGGAAATTTCTTCAAATCGCGTAACGAGGGTCCCATTATCCGCCCTGAAAGCACCACTCCCACCCCGGTGACAAAAACACAACCAAGCGTAAGTACAATGTGCACTTTGAGCGAAAGCGACTGGAATGGCTCCCCGCACTGGCAGGTGAACAAAAGCCGGCTTTCGAGCATACAGCTCAGGTAAATCGCGTACAAACTCAGCAGAAACAGCGAAGCAAACAATCCTTTCAAACGCGAAAAAGGCAGCAACAGTGATAAAGCTATTTGAAGTTCAACTACCGGTATTATCCATGGCTGTTGAAACAGAACAGGTATGGCTAGGGGAAATCTTTGCAACTGTAAACTGAACTGCGCATAATGCTCCAGCTTGTCAACAGCGGCATAAGAAAACAGCACGGCTAGCGCAATTGCAATTGATTTTACAAGGGCCTTGGTGATCATAGGGGGATAAGGAATTAATAACTGGGTATAAATAGTATGTATGAACGTTATGCCGTAAAATTATTGTAAACGCTGTTATTATCCATCATATTATTGACTCGGATCAACAAGAAGATAAATTTTTTTAAGCTACCTAAAATGCACATGCGATTCTGTCTTATTTAAAATAAGTAAACCTGTCAGAATCAAAGCTTTTTATACTTATCCTGACAGGTTTTGCTATTTTATAAAACAGTAAGGGCTAATTGACTTTTATAACAACCTCATTGCGGTTATTACCGGAAGACCTTATATAAACTACCTGCCTGGCTACGTCATAATACCAGCCGGCAGCCGTATTTAATGCATTTTCATTGTCTACCTTATTAACCGGCTTATTGTTCTCGGCAATACCGGTGGGCGCCTCATTTACATGCAACTTTATTAACCAGTTGTGTGCTGGCGGGGTGAATTTCCCAACCGGCTTGTTCATGGTTACAACAAATCCTTTGTTATTGAGTTGGCAGGAAATTTTGGTAGTGGTGAATTCGCCCTCCTGGTATGCCAGGCTTTTGCCATCATCCTCATACAATTCAAATTCAGTTGTTGCACCGGGATATATGTCCAGCGTAATAGCATCTACCGGCTTCTCACCCACGTAATTCATAACAGGCTGTATTGGAATGATACTACCTGCTTTTACAAACAGCGGCAATGAATCCAGCGGAGTTACTACATTCCAGTAACGACCACCAGCTACCGGCTTTCCAGTCCAGTAATTAAACCAGTCACCCTGAGGCAGATAAACCGTTCTTGTTTGAGCGCCTTTGGTAGTGACCGGACAAACCAGCAGGTTTTCGCCCAGTAAATATTGGTCGGCAATATTGTAAACGTTTTCATCGTTCTGGTAATGCAATACCAACGCACGCATTAAGGGCAAGCCGGTCTTGTACAGTTGGTATGAATTGCTATACAGATAAGGTAATAAAGTATACCGTAGCGAATCGTATTTCCTGAAATTACGCAAGGCGTCATTGCCATAGCTCCAGGGTTCCTTATAACCGGGATGGTCCATCCCGAACACCATTGCGAGCGGGCTCAACATGCCAAACTGCACCCAGCGGATGTACAATTCGGGATCAGCATTGTGCTCAAACCCGCCCATACAGTGCGACCAATAGCCCACACCTGAAAGTCCAATATTTAAACCCGCTGCAATTACCGGGGCAAAATACTGCCACTCGCTGGGCCAGTCACCCGCAAAAATGAACGGATAGCGTTGGATGCCGGCATAGCCTTCGCGAGTATGGTTCAGGCCACGGAGCCGATTGAATTGCTGGAATTTTTCAAAAGGCGCTTTTGCATACGCGATTGGAAATACATTGTGCAGTGCTGATATGTCTTTTCCCTGAGGACCTGTTTTTTCACTTTCATTGGCCAAAGCGCCAAAAGCGCTGCCTTCATCGGTCTTTAAGAATTTGGCGCCAATAGAAGCTACCCGCATTACGCCATGCTGCCACCACCAGTTCACGGCATTCGAGTCGAAGAAGTTCACAAACTCGCCGGCATAATTGCCTTCAGGGTATGTATACTTTAATTTCTGGGCGGTATCCAGCAATTGAAGCCGGTTACCATTATCAAATCGAGGCCGCAAGTGCAAGCCTACCATGCTGTAGTTCATCGCATACAAACTATCGAACATGGCAGCAGGATCCTTAAAGGTTTCTCGCCATTCAAAAGAAGTAGCGCCTTTACCGCCGGTTTTGCCAAAAATGCGCCAGGTGCTATCGAGCCACAACAGATCGGCAGGAATACCCATTTCGCGCAGCTTCCTGGCCAATTCAATGACGTATTGATCAGAAGTATTTTGTTCATGTCCCCAGGTGCCGCCGGAGTACGTGCCCACATGCAGTCCTAATGCAAACCTGGGTAACAAAGGCGAGCGACCGGTAAGGGCAGTATACTGCATCAGCAACGCAGGAAATGCAGGCCCATATATAAAGTAATAATCCAGTTCTCCCCCATCGGCACTGAAGCGGTAGGCATTGGCATCGGTAGCGCCCATATCCCACCTGGTAGGATGTGCATTGTGAAAGAAGATACCATAGCCTTTGTTGCTCATGAAGAACGGGATGGGACTATAATTTGCTTCCAGCACATTATAGGCGCCCACGGCATGCGGCAATCCTTTACCACGGCCTACATTGAGCGTGAGTTTCTTTTTACGGCGATCCAGAAAATCCATCCGCTCGCCAAAGCCAAAGAAATGTTCATCGGCGCCCAGCTTCTTTACACAGCCGATCGTATCTGCATTTTTGTATAGGCTGTTGTCGGCCGACAACAATTCTCCTTTTGCATTATACACTTCCACGCGGAAAGGTGATCGCAGCACCTTTACTTTCAACTGAGAAGTGGTCAATAAAAAAAAACCGGCGTTCTGCTGAGCAGTTACAGCCACCGGTTGAAAATTATATTGCGTAACCATCCAGGGTTCGTTGGCGGCAAAACCGTCTGCCCAACTGGCCCTTACCCGGAACATGGCAGGCGTACAAAACTCAATGATCGCCCTGCTATTGGTATTGGTGAAATAAAAGCGATTGCCTTCCTGTTTAAAACCCGACTGATAATTGCCTGCATTTTGTTGGGCTGAGAGCACCAATGAAAACACCATACCTGTCAATACCAGCAACATTCTCCTGATCATGCAACTTGGTTTCTGGTTTATAGTTTATTGTTTCTGGTTTTTTATGCGTGATCGTTGACTATATGCATAGTTCAAAAGTTCACTGTTTAATACCGTTCCTTGTTCTTCAATTTATACACCTCACTGCCTGCCAATAAAAAACAGCCCAGTCCGTAATCTTCAAAATCGGGGATCTTATCATAGGTAACCGGTTGGCCATCCTTTGGCTCTTTACCTGTTCCCTGCACATAGCCCAGCATACCATTGGCGTGAATGCAATCCTTCATCATGGCATCCCATGCTTTCAGCATAATGGGTTTATAGGTAGCTGCATCGATTACATTATTATTAATGCCCCAGGCCATACCATACACGAACAGCGCGGTGCCGGTCAATTCCTTGCCCCCATAATTGGTTGAATCGGCCAGGCTCGCATTCCAGAAACCATCGGTGCGTTGCAATGGGATCAGGGCGTTCAGCATGTCTTTATAATCCTGCAAATATTCATTATAGTGAGGATCTGTTTTTGGCAGCATCTCCATAGTGCGCACCAACGCCGCCACTACCCAACCATTACCCCGGCTCCAGTAACAATTACCGCCGTTCGGCTCTTTATAAGGCGGATCGAAATCCTTATCGCGCCACCACAGCTTTTCGGCGGTATTGTACAACCCCTTCTCGCCATGTTTGTATTTGCTGAACGCATACATTTCATACATACGGCTGAAATAGCTGGTATCATTATAAATTACTCCCAGGCGTACAAATACCGGCATAGCCATTTGCAAAGCATCGATCCAGTTCCAGTCATCCACTTTCTCTGTACCTTTCATTAAATCAATAGACGCTTTTATGTCTTTGATGCGTTCTTCTTTTTTATCCATCAGGTACAGGTCAATGTAAGTTTGACCACAGCACTGGTTATCTGCATTACGGGTTTGAATACCATCGCGCAGGCCCCATTTATGCTTTGTGCCCCAGTCAATGGCATAATCAAGGTATTCCTTCTTCTTATCAATAGCATACAAGGCCATCAACCCTTCGTAATACACGGCGCGGGTCCAGATGTTACTGGGCCGTTCTCTATTGGTGATAATGCTTTTTCCGGGGTCAGGCCATTTGTTCATGAAATACTGGTTGGTCAACCGCATTACTTTCAATACGCTTTTCTTTGAAGGCGCTTTTTGCGCCTGTAACGCAGTCGCCAACATCAATGCACCAGCTAACAACAATTTCATTTTATATGACATAATTACCTGATTAGCGAATTACTTATTTAATGCAGCGTTTCGACACTTCGGCTACGCTCAGGGTTGTGAAAACGAGTCCTGGGCGGAGTCGAGTCCTGAGTGGAGTCGATTCCTGAGCGGAGTCGAGTCCTGAGCGGAGTCGAGTCCTGAGCGGAGTCGAAGGATTAATTCAATTTCGGCTTCAGCTCATCCGGACTGTCTTTCGTATGCCCATCCCAGGTTTCACGGGAGGGCTGCGTGAACAGGGCCTGTACAGCCGACAATTCGATCGTTGCTTTTGGATCAAACGATTTGGATTGTAAATAGCGCTGTAAACTGAACAACAATTGCCGCGCAGCGGGGCGGTTGGCCAGATCGTTCTTCAGATCAACACTGCACAATAACAGTTTGCCCTTCCCCACTCTGGCTTCCAGTAACAACGCAAGCTTGCGGTTTAAAAACCAGGTATCGATCGGCTGTAAAACCGGCTTGAACTCTTTCGGGAAATCTTCCAGGTGCATGACCTGTGCTTTATTCACTACATCCCACCATTGCAGATCGCTATGGTAGGTTGCGGGAAAATCAGCAAAGGCCGGATGGTTGGGATCACATAAAACACCTAAGGTATGGGGCGGGCGCATTTTGAACCAACTGGTATTCCAGAATACAGGAGTAAAGTAATTTACAATTTCTTTTCCTTTTACGATCTTTCCCGCGGCCTGTAAAAACACCGTACCACCGCTTTGCAACAGAGAAGCCGCTTTTTCATCCAGCGTATCGCAATAATATACTTCGCTGCTGGTCGCGATTTCCGGTACAGCAGGCGGGAATACCCAAATATTCCAGTCATTGCCGTAAGAGGTACCGGCTATAGATATATCCAGGTTCAGGCGCATAGGCGTTTTTATTCCTGATAATGGATAAGCAATACTGCCAACCGGCACGCAGTTTCCTATTGCGTAATCCTTCTTATCAAACCTTCCTTTTGTGATCACTTTACCTGTGCTGTCTTTTAACACCCAGTTGATCAATGCATCTTTCAATACACTGCTTCCATAATTGAACAACTCTATCTGCGCCGACAATAGTTGATTACTGGTGTAAACAAATTCAGATGTTCGAATAAGCGGCACCACCGCATTACAAAAGCGCTTTATTTCCTGCGGCGTTGCATACGGTTTATTTTGCCATAAGGCATTCAACATCCCAACTAACGCCGTACCCTGACCTGGAAAATCCTGCAAGCCCAGCAATTGAAAGCCGGCCAATCCTTTGGTGCGCATGGCTTTTTCAATTTCATTCTTATAACACAGCACCTGCAGTTTGCCACTGGCCATCAGAAACTGTTTTGCCTGGTGAGACATGCCGTGGTCGGCCAGCAATTCGCTGAACAATTCGAAATTCTTTTCTTTATATACACCGTTGAACCGGGTGATCTCGTTAAAATCAGGGAACGCGCACCACTGTCCCATCTCATGCACCACGTAGGGCACATTGAATTTCTGAACGGTGTTATGATAGTCCGAATCACTTTCCGGACGGGCGTTCACCCAACTCAATCCACGCGCACCGGCCTTTACCATATATTCGTTTTCAGGCACCAGGGGCCAGCTATTGCCCACTGACGCCCCGGTATATACGCGCCGCTTATCTTTCGACTGCCAGTAGTGAATAAAATCAGTGAGGAATTTTACCTGGTTGCGGCCTGCCGGTTCATTACCACCGGGCGCTTCCATACAGAACGAAGCATAATTGCCATACCAGTTGGCCATGCGGTTGGTTTCATCATACATGTACTTATCAACCGGACGGCCATCACCTAATGAGGTGCCATGGTTCACCCAACCCGGTCCTTCGGGTTGCAGGTAGAACCCTGTTTTATCAGCCGCGATGAATGCCGCTTCGGGCGGGCACCAGCTATGGAACCGCATATGGTTCAGGCCATGTGCTTTGGCCGTTTTGAACTGTTGGATCCAGCCGGCTTCATCCATAGGCGGAAAACCGGTCAACGGGAACTCACAATTATTAACGGTGCCACGTAAGAATACCGGGTGGTCATTGATGGTAAAGCCGGTACCAACGATCTTGAATGACCGCATTCCAAACGTCACTACTTTTTGGTGTTTCTCACCATTGGGCGCTTGCAGGGAAACCTTCAGTTGATATAAAGCCGGATTGAACTCATCCCATAATTGAACAAATTCAGTCATGGGCAACGTAAACTGTTGCGAAGTGGATGTATCCTTATTCAATGGAACTATTCCGGTTACGATGGGCACGCGGTGGACCTTTTTCGTGTTAAAACATAAAGCGGTCAGCGTTACTTTAGCGTTACCAGCCTGATATCCCTTTACTTTTACTTCCACTATCGCCTGGTTGTTGGGCACATCAGGATACACCTGAACATTTTCAATATGCACCATCGGTGTTGCATTCAATGCTATTTTTCCAATGATACCATTCCAGTTACCCTGGGTATGATCGGTTAAGCTATGCGAATCAGGACCTACATTGATCGCTTTAATGCGGTTATCGACCCGGATGGTAATCACATGATCCCCGGGATCACACAATTTTGTAAGATCATATACATGCGGCGCTACGAGACTGTTCTGCATTCCTGCTTCTTTCCCGTCTATCCAAACAGTGGTTTCGGTATGGCATCGTTCCAGGAACAACTCAATGTGTTTGCCCCCCCAGTTGGCGGGAATGGTTACTTCTTTCTGGTACCAGGCAGCTCCCACATAATACTTTGCCGGGGTGAGCCAGAAAGGAAATTTCAGGTTGCCGGGTTGCCGGTATTTCTCCATGCGCGGATTGAAAAACCAACTACTATCGTAAATGCTGCCGGTCCATTTTGTTTGCACAGTCACGTCATCGCCTTTGCCATTGGTGAGCATGGAACCGGGTAGCTGAATATTATCTTCCAGCTTTTTATTGAACCACTGCTCCTTTATACCCACATCGTTCCGGTCGATCTGGAACTGCCATTTGCCGGCCAGGGAAACCGATTGCGCAACAGCGGCATTTACCCATGCTGTGATTATAATCAGTGTACAGGCAAGCTTTTGTATTATCGGCATTACTTCAGGAATTTTTTAAGCTCGCATTTTTTCAATTCTTTGATCCCTTTTACCACCAGATCGGCATTCAACGTAGATCCGTTTTTATTGGGATGGGTATGATCTACAGGGAAGAAATGCTTTACCGAATCAGCGCCCAGCGCGTCGTACTGATCGGCAATAAGATCGTTTAACGGAATGAAGAACGCATCACCTGCTTTGGCTACTTCCCCGGCCCACTTGCCATAGCTGCCATTTGCCCGCTCTGTTTTCCCATTCTTGAAATTATTCCTCGGCACAGGTGAACATACAATGGGAATAGCCCCTTTGGCTTTTGCCTCATTTATATATTTTCGCATATACCAGCCGTAGGTATGCACTACCTCATTCACTTTACGAATTGGATTATAAATAGCAGTGCTGTCTTCACCAATTCCTTTTATGGTGCCTCTTGCCCGCGCAGTATCATCGAGCGGCCCCGCATCATTGTGCCCAAACTGCATGATCACAAAGTCGCCGGGTTTCAATTGCTCCAGAATGCGGTCCCAACGGCCTTCTGTAATAAAGGTGCGACTGCTTCGGCCACCGATAGCATGGTTTTGCACCTGGATGCGGGTGGTATCAAAACGATCGGCCATAAAGCTTCCCCAACCCCACATATCTTTTCCACCTCTCCCATCACCATTCTTCACGGTGGAGTCGCCAATAATGTATAAGGTTGGCCTGGGTGCTGTCAATAAAATAAAAGAAGTTAAAAGAACGAGCAATCCGCCGGTGACGAATGAACGGATCAATTTCCTGCGCTTATTGTTGGTAGCCATGCTATTTATTTTTTGCATTGTCGTTATTACGGGGTTCAATGATAGTGATTGACGGATGAGGCGGAGGGTTCATTCCCTCGCCCATATAAAAACCTGTATGCGGCGGTTGATTATAAGCAACATTCTGCCATACAATGCTGAGCCGGTATTGCGGATCCTGCATTAAGGTATAAAACTTATACGTAGTGGGAATAGTGGTTGTAAAAATGCGGAGCTGCTGATTATCTCTGGTACGATAAATAATTTCTTCGCGCCAGTCGCCCAATATATCAGCAGACAAGCAAGGATTGGCCTTGGTGCCATTGTTATGCATACAATCAAAATCTCTTGCATCAAACATTTTACGGGTACTGCTGGTTGCATAATCCCATTTACCAACGAATGAACCGGAGAGGATCTCACTCAACACATCGCCATCCCAGAAAATCCCCATATTACATGCAGGCGTTTTTTCAGCGATCTGATTTCCCTTGCAATCGAACAAGCCGGTAATGCCCGCGCCTGCTACCCAACATTCATACCCTTTATAACGGGGATCTATATCCAACGCCAGCGCACGGCCAGGGCCTTCGCCATCTTCACCGGCCGCAATAGATGGCTTCTTCCAGATCACGTCGCCTGTTTTGGCATCCCGGAAATTAGCGCCGGCATCACCAAAACGCTCCTGCGTACCAAACACTTCCAGTCCGGGTCGTTCAGGATCGAGGTCAGATACATGCAGTGCATCGGCATGACCAATGCCAGTAGTATACAATCCTTTGCCATTATCATCAACAGTCATTTGTCCGTATACAATTTCATCTCTGCCATCGCCATCAACATCTGATACCGATAAATTATGATTGCCCTGCCCGGCAAAGGCAGGATAGCCTTTTTCTGTATCAAACACCCAGCGTTGGGTTAGTTTTTTGTCTTTATAGTCCCAGGCGGCCAGCACACTGCGACCATAATATCCGCGGCACATCACCAAACTGGGATGTACGCCATCGAGGTAAGCAACGCAAGCCAGGAACCTGTCGACACGGTTGCCATAATTATCGGTCCTTCCAATTCCCCAACCGTTTATACGGCCACGTAAGGGAACATATTCAGTAGTGAACACAGCAGCACCCGTTTGACCATCAAATATGGTCAGAAATTCAGGGCCTTCTAAAATGCGGCCCTGTTTATTGCGATAATCTTTTGTGGAATCACCTATTACTTTTCCCTGTCCATCGATGGTGCCATCCGCCGTTTTCATAGCTATTTCGGCTTTACCATCGCCATCGAGGTCATACACCATGAACTGGGTATAATGCGCGCCCTCGCGAATGTTTTTACCAAGGTTTATCTGCCACAGGAAAGTACCATCTAATGTATACGCCTGGAAGACGGGCGGATCGGTTATACCATGATGTGAATTATCATGGCCCTTGCCTGCCTGGTGTAAGATGATCTCGTATGTACCATCGCCATCCAGGTCGCCTACGCTGGCATCATTGGGCGTATAACCTGCCGGCGTTCTTAAAGGAATGGAAATATAACCTGGTGCAGCGGCCTTCACTGTACAGATGCGGGCATCTGTAATTTCTTTGCCATTTACTATGGCTGCAACCTGGTATGTATATGATTGAGTAGAATCTGTTTTTTCATCGAGCCATGAAGTAACTGCAGTGATGGGCGTTGTATTTAATTTAACAGCTTTGGCATTATTGGCCGAACGGTATAAATTAAAGGCAATATTTTCTTTATCTGTCGCCAGCAATCGCCAACTCACAAACATATTTCCTTTTCCATCGGGCGAAGCAACAATACCCCTGTTGAGAAATTCCATTTGCCGTTGAGAAAAAGTGGCTATTGGCAACATTAATAGCAGGAGAAATAATATTTTATATGGGCGAAGCATCTTTCAGTTTATGGTTTGTAGTTTATGGTTTGTGGTTCACTCGTTCCACATGGCCGCAATTTTTCAAATATCCCAATTGTGGACCCTGCATTTATCTCCTGGCCGTTGCGCAGGCTTCACTTTTTCATTTTTCATTCCTTACTTTTCATTCTTCATTTCTTCCAGTTGCATGCCATTCGAATTATTCACCAGCAGTTTCTCACCATCCGCGCCTTTTATAGATACATTTTTAAAGACCCAGCCGCCGCCATAATTTACCGAACCTGCTGTATTTCCCTGCACCTGCACATTGTTAAAATGGAAATCCTGTAACAAAGATTCTTTTAATCCTGTTGCAGTTACCACCCTTTTCACCCCCACTGCTTTTATATCAGAGATATATACCTGCCTGAAATGTGGAATGCCTTTTTCAACCGGTTCTACTTTGGTAAGCAATACTTTCCAGTGCTTCGGTAATGAATCATAGTTGTATCCTGCCGGTAAAGAAGAATAACTGTAGGCAGGGTTCCAGTTCATGGTAAATGAGAAGGCGGTGCCTACACTATCCATTTGTATGTTGCGGAAATGTATATCTTCTATGGTTCCTCCCCGGGTGGTAGCCGACTTTATAAGTAATCCATTACTGGTGCCTTTACCATATAAATTATAAGCATACACGTGGCGAATGCCGCCCGAAGTTTCGCTACCCAGGGTTAATAAGCCGCTCCCTTTACGGGCCAAACAATTGCGAATTACCACATACTCTGTCGGCTTGTTCACCCGTAGTCCATCCCAATCGCGGCCGGCTTTTAAACAGAAATCGTCATCATTGCAATCGATGTCACAGTTCTCGATCAGCACCCATGAAGAAGAATCTACATCTACCCCATCGGTACTCGGACCTTTTCCATCTTCATTGTTGCGAATAACAATTCCATCCACGGTAAGATGCGATGAATACAGCAATTGCACTGTCCAGAAGCCGGCATTCTTAATAGTAATTCCTTTAATAGAAATATCTGTTGCATTTTGTACGAGAATGGTGCGTACGCGTTTGGAATCGTAATCAACAATCCAGCGCAAGCCTTTGGGCTCATATTCCTTGCGCATGGCCCAGTATTTATCCCAGCAGAATTTACCACGGGCATCAATGGTTCCACTGCCGGTGATGGCCGCATTGGTTTGATTGATGACGTTAATGAGCGCCGCTGGCCATTGCGTTTCAATACCTGCAATACGGGTATTGATCTCGGGGTAATCGGCAAAGTCCTGGCTGCCGAGCAGCACAACCTCTTTATCGATCTGCAACTGCACATTGCTTTTCAAAAAAAGCGCACCGGTTACATAGCTGCCGGGGGCAAACACCACGATACCACCGCCCGCTTTGGCACAGGCATCAATGGCAGCCTGGATGGCTTTCGTGCACAGCGTTTGTCCATCGGGTATGGCCCCGAACTGATCAACGGAGAATTTCTTTTTGGAGGAAGGGAATTTACGGGCGCCTGTTTGCTTAATCCAGGCAGGTTCTTTGTTGCCCGGCAGTAATTTGTCTTGTTTGGCAACCGGCTGACCGATTGCGGGAATCACAATATTACAGGCGATACAGGCCAATATGGCAAATTTCAGTAAAGTCAACCGTTTCATCATGAGCTACGCAACCATTAAGGCTTGTAAAATTAGGTGAAACGGGTCGCCCACTATCCTGTTGCATCCTGAGCCCCTTATGTTCTTAATTGTTGCTTTTGAGCTATAAAGTTCAGTTTGTGGTTTGTGGTTTATGGTTTGTGGTTCATTAGGGCGAAACTCATATGCCCAGTCAGCAGGCTCAAAGCGCGCCAGCAGCCATAAACAACAAACAATAAACCATAAACTTATTGTTAAGACCACTATCTAAGTAACTTACGCAATTCTTTCTTAGTAATTGTTAATACCGTTCCATGGCGAATTCCTTTCGGCATCACCAGTTTATCTGAGATCTCCGTCCAGTTAACCAGGTCGTTTGAGGTAATGGCCCCGTATTGGTGTTGAGTGTACTTATCAAAATATACGATCCACTGGTCGCCCTGTTTTAATACGGTGGGCCCTTCTGCCCAATATTGACCGGTAATGGGGCTGGAAGGCGTGCCGTAGCCTGCCGTTAAGGAGTCGCTGTAGGCAATGCGCAAATTCTTCTGCGGCGGATAGCGCGTTTCATCTTTCAGGAACATCACGTACTGCTTATCACTTTTCTGAATGGTGGCATCAATGACATTAAAGCCCTGGTCGTACAAAACAGCGGCTTTACTGAAGGTGGTAAAGTCTTTGGTAGTTACATAATATAAGCGGTGGTTGTATTTGTTGTCGCCGGTAGAATCGCCCTTGGGAAAACGCCCGGGAATGGTAGTGGCCCAATAGATCATATATTGCTTTGTATCGGCATCATAAAAGATCTCAGGCGCCCAGCAGTTGAGTGCGGTTGGTTCATGCTCCATCACCGGGATGGCCTGTTGTTCGCTCCAATGCACCAGGTCCTTTGAGTTGGCGTAGCCGATGGTGCGTTCATTCCAGCTTACCGTCCAAACCATATGGAACAAGCCATCGGCTCCGCGAATGATGCATGGGTCGCGCATTAACTTGTCTTTTCCGGCAGTTGGTGTTAAAAAGGAACTGTCATTATTCAATGGCTGCCATTGTAAGCCATCGGTACTGTACGCGAGGTGCAGACCATCTTCACCATTGCCTTTGAAATAGGAAAAAAGATATATGGATTTTTTATTTTGTGCAGTGGCGATGGAGAACTGGGCCACGAGGAGGAGAAACCAACAAGATATTTTCATTATGTTAGTTAGTTATTGAGTTATTTAGTTCTTGAGTTCTTAACCTATTAACTTACAAACTTAATAACTTACTAACTAATTGTCTTTACTTGCTTTATTGCCCATTGTCAATTGCAAATTGACTAGCTGTTGGCTGCGTAGTAGCCAGACTTTCATTAAAGGAATGCAGCTTGGAAATGATCCTGGTAACGAGGTCTTTTATACCAATAATGGCTACTATTACCAGGAAGCTCAGTACAAACATACAGGAAGCAAACTGAAAGGGATCGATATCGCGCCATACAGAACCTGGTTGCTGGTCAATAACGGCAATACCGCGTAATTTGAATTCGATGAAAGCTCCGGTTACCAATAAGGTATTGAGAAAAGACGCTACGATAAAATAAGGCCAATTGTTTCGCATGGGAGGAAGATGTGACAGGTTATAAAATAATGGTTGAATAGCTACATGTTAATGTCGTCGTAATACACCAGGAACCACTTGCCATTTTTGAGCTTGAACCGGCGCTCTACTTTGAAGCCACTCTGATCGATCCAGAATTTTTCAGTGACCATTGAATCGGTCATGGTAAGGCTATGCCTGCATTCTGTTGTATCGGGGGTAAGACTGACCGGTGTTTTTAAAAACTCCCAGTTCTTTTTTGACCATCTGGTATTCTCCAGGTCGTTAACACATTGTCCATCTATGGGGAAGGGAATTCTTGTAAGCTGGAAGCTGGAATCGGAATGAAATTGCGTATTGAAGCTGTCGAATGATTCTGCGCCGGGAATGTTATTGATCGTTGCGATGGTGGGCGGGGCCTGAATGGGCATCGGCGCCTGCTTTTTATCACTTCTGCCACAGGCAAACAAAGCGCTTAACAACAACGGAAGAAACTGGTAAGGTTTCATAGCGATTAAATTAAATTTTAAATTAATATCACACCATCCGTGATTTAATATAAAACCAAATATTGTTCCTGTTCATGACAATGGGGAAAACTTGTTGCAAAGGCATGCAGCGAATACGACAAAAATATTCAGCTTACAATCCCTTCACCTGCTCCCAAACTTCCTTTACCACCGGTATACCGTGTTGCAGGTTTCGCTGCCGCGTTTGCATTACCCGTTCGCCGGGAAACGTGATGGACCTGTTGTTTTCTGGTATTGATCGATGATAATCTGCAATGATATTTTGAACCACCTGCGCTATTGCCGAATGATTGCCCAGCTTGTTGATATCAATGGCAATGAATACCTGTGAGACCGACATTTCTGATTGCTGTTTTGCCACTTCATGAACCGATAATCCGCCCGAAAGAACCGCCGCCAGTATATCCAGCAACAAGGCCAATCCGGCGCCTTTCCAGTAACCGATAGGCAAAGGCCGGCGGGAGGCGCGAATGGCGCCGGGATCGGTCGTGAGCTGACCCTTGATATCGAACCCACCGTATACCGGTAACTGTTCCTGTTTCATATCGGCCAGCTCCAGGGCGCCAAACGAATATTGCGACATAGCCATATCCAGCACAATGGCTTCCTGCTCATACGGCAATGCCATTACCAGTGGATTATTCCCGAGCTTATTGTCCACCGCTCCCCAGGCAGGCATCAGGTTGGTGGTGTTAGTCCAGCCGATAAATGCAAAACCTGCTTTGGCCGCCTGCCAGCCATAACTTCCCCCGCGCATCCAGTGGTTGGTATTGGCGAGCGCTACACAACCGATGCCATGCTGTTGCGCCAGTTGCATAACGCTGTTCGTGGCATGTATGGCATTCAGCGGACCCGGTCCCAGGTTGCCATCCCATTGCTGTACCCCACCCCACTGGTGCTTTAAAGAAGGGGTTGCATGGATATCGATGTATCCTTTCTGAATATATTCTATAAACCGGGGAAAGCGGTTAACGCCATGGGTATATACGCCGTCGATACTGTTATTGGTAAACAGCTCGGCGCAGGCCAGCGCGCGCTCGGCCGTAAAACCTTGCTTTAATAAAATGGAATTGAAAAGTTGCTGCATGTCCGCAGCCGGCACAACAATGGTTGGGTTCAACATGCTTACAAAATACGGATAATTTATAGGCCAGGAATTCTTTTACCTTGTAAGGTTCAGGGTGTATACCATCATTATTTTATCATTATATTCCCATTATTTCTCCATTCATTCTCCATTCATCTTCCATTAAATAATGAAGGATAAATGGAATAATCATGGATTTTCGATGATTATATAATGATTTTTGCTTATATTCTATTAAAACTAACAAGCCATGATCGTAACAGGTAACCCTTTATTAACCGGCGTCTCAGGAAAGTTGAAGAACCTGGTCGTAAAGCAGTACAAGGATAAAACTGTAGTAACTGCTGTACCAGATATGAGTGGCAGGAAGCTTTCCCAAAAACAAAAGGACGCTAACGAACGAATGCAATTTGCCATCATATCCGCCAAAAAAATTACCGCAGACCCCAGGCTAAAGCAGCGTGCCTGCGAATTGCTGCAAGTGCCGCCTAATAAAGTATTCCGGGCTATTGTAAAAAAATTCCTGCTTACAGATGGGTATGGGTCTATATTTGAAGAAACCGAACAGGAAATACTCGATAAAAAAACGTTGGCCACTTTAAAAGCCATAATAACCACTGAGATCCCCGACGCCGAATTAATGCTCTTCGGCAACCGCGCAAAAGGCGCTTATGACGCGCAAAGCGACTGGGACATCCTAATTCTTACCTCCAATAATTATCCGAAAACACGCAAATGGGAACTGCAGGAAAAATTGTTCAAAGTTACCATACAACAAGGCACACGCGTAAATATTTTGGTTGCACAAAAAGCCAAATGGCACACCGAACAGGATTATGAAACATTGAGAAAACGAATAGAAAAGGATCTGTTGCCGATAAAGTAATTGATTATCGGTTAGTTTTTTTATAGCCACAAAAAAAAAGCGTCCCGGCTAACCGGAACGCTTTATATTAATTAAAATTTCTTTTCTTGCCTTCGCTTGCAGCTTATCTTATAATAAACTTATACTTCCCCGATCCCAGTTTGAACACCTGCCGTCCATTCATATAACCCAGCGGTTTTATTTCGCGGTGCATCGCCAATGGCGTATTGCTTTCCAAAATGGTCTTGTTAGGCGGTGTGGGCAGGTAAACGGTAGCCGTTGTATTTACAGGGATCTGTATGGTAAATACGTGGAATGAGTACTGGTGGTCCCACTCAGAATAAATTCTTCCGTAGGGCGAATTAAAGTAAACATTTCCTTTATCCAATCCCAGGATCGGCTCGGGTGCAATGATGAAATTCTTATAGGCAACAGAGGTATCTTCCTGTTTAATACCACCGGCCCCGTCGAAGAACCATTGCATCAGGTGCCCCAGCATCAGGTGGTTGTTCGATACTTCTGGCAACGCAGCCCATGATTCGGTCAATGCAGTGGCGCCTTTGTCTAACTGAAAACCATAACCCGGCGTCTTTCGATCACTGGTCATATCATATATCATTTGTGCATTACCGTTCTTTGTCAACCCGTCTACAAGGAAGTGAAAGCCAATATCGCCGGCTGTCAGCGCGCTCTCATTGGCAATGATGTCGGTTTTCAAGGCATCAATTATGCCTGCTTTATTGGCATCTTCTACCAGTCCTACAGCCAAAGGCATGGTCATTGCCGTTTGACTGCCAGTTGCATATTTTTTAGAACCTGCATTATAGAATTTGGCATTGAAGGCTTTTTTAACTTCGGCAGCCTGAGATGCATACTGATTTTCTTCCGCTCCTTTTCCTAACATCTTCGCCATCTTCGATAGCAAAGTGAGATCATAATAATAGATTGCTGTAGCGGTGAGCTCTTTTGGTGTTAACTGCGACAATCCGGGCGGATTCGGTCCCAGGTCGTACCAGTCGCCCAAACCGTGCGACAGGATATTTCCATTGGATTTGCTTTTCAGGTAAGCCGCATATTTCGTCATCATGGGCCAGGCTTCCTGCATGACGGTTTTGTCGCCATACCATTGGTAAATAAGCCAGGGTAGAATTACCGAAGCACTACCCCACTCCGGTGAATCGCGGAAGTCTTTTGTGTCTTTATCAAACAGCACATACTCGGGTGCAATGGCAGGCACCAGTCCATCTGCCACCTGATCGGCCATCATATCGGCTACGATCTTTTTATACAAGGCGTAAATATCATAATTGAAATGGATCGATTCGCCCATCAGGTACGTTTGTTCCAACCAACCTAACTTCTCGCGGTGCGGACAATCACTCAGCACGCTTTGCATATTGCTTTTAATGGCCCAATCGATCAGTGCATAGGTTTCATTGTACAGATCATCCCGGCATTCGAACTTACCGATCTGCTGTGCAGCATTGCGTGTATGCAACATCTTTATATCAGTAATTACAGCCGTCAGCTTTTTCCCTTTAATAGTATCCGGTGCAGCATACGAAACTTCTGCGTAGCGGAAACCATAGTATGAAAAGCGGGGTGTCCATTCTTCATCACCGGTTCCTTTACAGGTGTAAGAATAGTAATAAGGTTTTCCGCTGTTCTTTTGGTTCACCCTTTTTTCCTGGGTAAGCAGTTCAGCGGGATGAATGCGGATCACCTGCCCTTTTTGTCCACGTACAGTAATTTTTATAATACCGCTTGCATTCTGACCAAAATCGAACAGTACGGTTGTATCACTATTCTTCGCACAGGTTTGTGGCGCAAACGTGGTCATCACTTTCACCGGGGCACCGGTTTCAGCAACCAGCTTGCCAGCAGGCGCTTTAACCACTACGGCAGCTTTCCACGCGCCATCGTTGAAAGTGGCTTTATCCCAACCATCCTGTTCAAGGGTGGCATTGTAATCTTCACCGGAATAGATACTCGAAAATGTGATCGGGCCTGGCGCTGTTTTCCAGCTATTATCTGAAATAACTTCCGACTTCGTGCCATCTGTATATTCCACCACTAATTTCATAATGAGCTTTGGATTTCCATAAGCCAGCAATGTTTTGCGGTAACGCTCATTGGGCACGTTGAAAAATCCATTACCAAGCATAACGCCAATGGCATTGTTGCCATTGGTTACCTGGCTGGTTACATCCAGCACATTATACAAAACGCGTTTATCGTAATTGGTCCAGCCGGGCGATAAAAACTGATCGCCTGCTTTAACACCATTGATATGCAATTCATATTGTCCCAAACCGGTAATAAAAGCAGTTGCTTTTTTAACCGGTTTGCTTACAGCAAAGTTTTTACGTAATAAAGGCAATACGTGATTTCCGCTAACTATTGACTTATATTCTTTGCTATTACCTGGCATATGAATACCGGGTACATACCGTTTGGCCGCATCCAGTTCATCATAGCCGATCCATTGTGCATTGCTCCAGTCGGCGGGTTGCATCAATCCCATTTGAAACCTGGCCGTATCGCTGCTCCATTCCGACATACCACCCTGGTTGTCCCATACCATTACTTTCCAGTAATAGGTTTGGCCAGCCTGCAGGGGTTTGCCGGCATAAGGTACCCACAGCGACTGTTCGCTGTTCACTTCCTTTGTGTCCCACATATTACCCGTAGCCAACGTTAGTTTCGACGGGTCGTCGGCCACCAGGATGCGATACCGGGTTTGCATAACGCTTCTTCCAGTACTTGTTATTTGCCAGCTTAACCGGGGTTGCAGTGTTTCAATACCTGCTGGATTGGTAAGGTTTTCAACACGCGGATTTACCACGACGGGTTTTGCAGTTTGTGAGAAAACGGGTACTATACCAACCAACACTAAGAAAGAGGTGATGAGTGTACTTTTTTTCATAATGCCTTATAAGATATTGAACGGATTTTGTTTTATGGACTAATTGCGAAATCCTCTACAGAAAACGCTATAAGTTAACCATTATTATATTAAAGCAAAATTGGCATTCGTAAATATACGAATACACCTATAGTAATAATATCAGGGGAATAATGTTGGGGACTGTTCCCCGCTGGGCGAGGTCAAAGTAAGAAGAAAAATGGGAAACGGCAAATAGGTCGTGAATCGGTCCCCATAGCTATCGGGATGAATCGTGAAACGTGAAACGGCAAACGTGAAACCAATTGCCGGTTACCATTTAGTTTCCAGATGCCAATTGTTCCCTATTATTTATTGCTTATTGCATATTGGTTATTTGCCGGCTTACGGTACTACTATCGCCGCCTGTTGTGTCACTCACTTGTACTTTCTGTTCTCTATTCGGCAATGGATTTCACTTTCTCATTTCTTATTTTTCATTCTTCATTTTTCATTCTCTTTACTCCCCTAATTTCCATCCGGTTTCACAGCAGTTACAAAGCTGCTCAATGGCCAATAAAAACTTTCTACAGCATCGGGATGCGCCGGATCAAACGCGATCTTTTCTTTCACCAGGTATTTTGCAATAGGCAACCTGGCTTCAGCCATTCCTTTTACAACACATCGCGCCAGCTCATACGCGCCATACGGGCTGAAATGCGTGTTATCGGCCAATGCCTTGTCCTGACCGGGAAACGTATTGGCAGCATAATGCACAAAAGCCCTGAGCGATTGCTCCGGTCCCCAGGCTTCGAATAATGTTTTACTCATGGCGTTCAGATCTATCAACGCTACTTTTTCTTCAGCCGCCGTTTGCCGCATAGCTTCCGGATAATCGGCCAGTGTATTTATAATATGCCCGGTTGAATCAAAGTTCCGCCGATGCATAGAGGTCACCAGCACCGGCGTCATGCCTCTTTTGCGGGCCCCGGCAACCCATTCTTTGATGGTTTGTTTATACGTTGTGAACGGGTCTAAATGATTGCCGCCAGGTTTCTGATCATTGTGCGTGAATTCGATAAATAAATAATCACCGGGTTTCGACAAGCTAAATATTTTCTCAAGGCGACGCTCCCTTGCAAAGGCTTTCATCGTTTCACCCGATTCGGCATAATTGGCAACGGCAATAGTTCCGGGTTCAAAAAAACGCGGGATCATTTGCCCCCACGCCGCCCAGGGTTCGCGGCTTTGATCAACAACCGTTGAGTTCCCTGCCAGAAAGATGGTCGTTGCTTTTTTATTTGGTGTTATCTCTACCGCACATACTTTAGGCACTGAGTCGTTGAATTCAAGTGTAAGCAGGTTGTCCCAATGCAGGTAACTGCCTTCACGTGGTTTCAGCTTCACATTACTGATCACAGCCTGTTTCGCATCGCGGATCATGCTGTCTTTTACATGAACTGTAAAAGTTTTTGTAACCAGTTTACCAAAGTCTGTGCGAATGTTTTCCAGCATCAAACGTCTGCATTCTGCACGAACGGTGGTAGCTGAATTTCCTTTGGTATCGCCCAGCATTACTTTTACATCATAATTACCGTCGGGCAATTTTACAGAGAAATAAAAAGGCTTTGAGCTGGTAATGTAATCACCGGTCAATGCGTTGCCGCCCCTATCGATAGCTTGTACTTCCGATCCCTGATCGAAACCATAACCGGTCTTGTATGAGAAGGTAGTAGTTGGTGTAACGGCGATATACCCTTTGGCTGCTTTGTTAATACCAAAGTCGAATTTGTAGCTTGTGGTTTGGGATTTAGCAATTATAGTTGTAATCAGCAATAGTGAGACACCTATCAATTTCATAGCAACCGTTTCTTAGTTATTGAGTTATTTAGTTAATGAGTTAGTAAGTAATGAACCAAAGAACTTATGAACTTAATAACTCAATAACTTACGAACTAATTACTTATAATACTGCAGTGAACTGTCGTTAATCTTGAATGGATTATTCTTAACGAGTCTTATCATCTCCGCTCCCGCAAGCAACACCGGTCCATAGCCATGCGCAGCATACACATTCACCGGGCGATGATAATAAAACGCCGGATCGAACGCCATGCCTGTTCCCACACAAACTCCTTCTACCTGTCCGGTTGCATTTACTTTCGTAGTCACTGCATTCCAGGCCAGCATTGCCATAGGCGCATATGCCTTTGCATCGAGCCAACCCTTGTTGCAGGCATGTGCAATGCAGTATGCATAAATAGCGGTGGCCGATGTTTCCAGGTACGAATCGGTGCGGTTCAGCAACTGGTGCCAGAAGCCTGAACCCGATTGATGCGCCGCCAATCCTTTTGCATGCGCCTGTAATTGCTGTAATACAAATGAACGGCCGGGATGATTCTCCGGCAGTACATCCAGCAATTCTACCATGGCCATAATAGCCCAGCCATTGGCGCGCCCCCAGTAAAACATCGGATGCGGGTTCATATCCTGTACCCAGCCATGCATGTACAATCCCTTTTCTTTATCGAACATGCGCTGGGTAAACTGGCGGATCTGTTTTACTGCATCATCATAATACACTGTTTTACCTGTGAGCTTTCCCATTTGCGCCAGCGCGGGCACGCTCATATACAGATCATCTAACCAGATGGTATTTTTCTGCGGCCGGTTGCGCGCCAGCGTACCATCGGGCAAACGAAATTCTTTCGTGCTTATGTAGTTGATGAAATTATCAATAAGCGGGCGAAGCTCTGTATTCAAACCGCTGCGCGTAGCTTTGATCATTGCTGCGCATACGGCGCCGGCATCATCCAGCGCATGCGGTTCAATGGGTTGACGAAATACATAATTGCCTTTTAAGGAACCATCGGCCACTTTCTTTTTTATAGCAGGTACCCATTTGGCGATAAACGACAAGCGTTGTTTTACGTATTCGCTGTACCGGCTGTCGCCGCTGGTTTCAGCCGCCAGTAACATCCCGCTGTAAGTAACGCCCCACTCGTAAGCAGTAAGCCGGAAATCGCCGGGTTTTATACCATACGTTGTATCAAATTGAGAAGCATCGGTCACTTCCTGTCCGTTTTGCCGGTTGATCATGTGCGCCGGGGTAACAGCATCGAGATACGTATATACTTTATCCAGCACTTTTTTGATGTCGCCTTCACTCATTGCATTATATGGCACGGGATAATCGGGTTGTAAGGCATGTAATGGTGCGGTAACGTCGGTGCCGGGTTTGCCCTGGGAGAAAGTCGTCGTAGCTATAAACACTGATACGAGAAGTGAGCTTGTTATTTTGTTCATATGGTTGCTTATCGTGAATGGTCAATGGTGAATGGTGAATAATATCACGTTATAAACAATATGTTACAGGTTACAAGATACAGGTTACAGGGGTTTATTCCAAAAACTCAAAATCAAGTTTATGCCCCCTGAAACTTGAAACCTGGAACCTGCAACGGAAACATTAAAAATAAAAGCCCACTCTATCATCACAATCCTGTTCTATCCTGAACAGCGTTTATTCAAACAGGATGGCGCAGGATGATTTTAGGGGCTGGATAAGATAAATTACGCTGACTAATTAAATATTCATGCTGCCATGATGAAAAATTCTATCGCTATCAGGCGAAATGTCCTTCTCATTTCGCTACTTAACATTTTTGCCATCTTCTCCTTTGCACAAAGCAATTTTCCAGTAACCGGTAAAATAACTGACAATGCAGGTACTCCGTTACAAGGTGTAACGGTACAGGTTAAGGGTTCCAAAATCGCCACCGTAACAGATGGGGCGGGAACATTCTCCATTAATGCTCCGTCAGGAAGTTCAGTACTTGTATTTAGTTCTGTTGGATTCACTGCCAAAGAAGTGCCAATAGAGAACAAAGCCCAGGTAAATGTAACTTTGAGCGCTTCTGACAACACCATGGACCAGGTAGTGGTTATTGGTTATGGCGCCGTAAAAAAGCGGGACGTAACAGGCGCCGTTGCGGGCATCAATGAAAAAGACATCAAGTCGCGACCTGTAAATGATGCCCTGCAGGCGATGCAGGGAAAGGTTGCCGGTGTTGATATTACCTCCAGTGAACGTCCTGGCACCATGGCAACCGTTAATGTAAGGGGGGTACGTTCTTTAACAGCCTCCAATTCGCCATTGTATGTTGTAGATGGAATTCCGTTGATGACCGGCGGCATCGAATACTTAAATCCTAATGATATAGAGTCGATCGATGTGCTGAAAGACGCCTCTGCCACGGCCATTTATGGTTCGCGTGGCGCCAATGGGGTGGTGATCGTTACTACCAAACAGGGCAAGGCCGGTAAAACATCATTGAATTTGAACCTGGCTACTACTGCAGAGAAGATTGTGAACAGAATGGAAATGTTCAATGCCGAAGAATATATCACCTTTCGCCGCTGGGCCTATTATTACAAGAACCCGGCTGTAAATCCCCGTGGCGATCAACCCAATATTAATTTCGACAGGACCATTTTCCTTGCCACCAGCGACCCTTCGGCCTGGGCAAATATTGCCAGGGGCTGGGCTTCGGGAAAATGGGATGGATCCCAGGTGCAAACAACCGACTGGTTCGGGATGGTAAGCCAAACGGGTATTACAAAGAACCTGACCTTGAGCGTTAGTGGCGGAAGTGAAAAAGCAAAAGCATATGGGTCATTCGGATACCTGGACAATACTGGCACCCAAAAGGGACAAAGCTTTAGAAGATATAATGCAAACGTAAATGTTGACGTAAATGCTACCAAATGGTTTTCGTTCGGTACTAACATTACAGTTGCCTACAGTGTACAGGAATACGGCCAATCAAGAACAGGCGCCACAACGGTACAGTCGTCGCAAAGCATCTTTGAATCCGCGAGGGCGCTGTTCCCTTATGCGGTGCCATATGATTCCAACGGGGTAAGGATCATTAACCCGGGCGGGGATATCGCCTTTAAGAATGTGGCTGAAGAGTGGACAATGAACCAGGACCAAAGAACAACCCTTCGCGCTTTCGGTAGCTTTTATGGCCAGCTTGATTTTGGCTCCATTCATTCTGCTCTGAAGGGTTTGAAATACAGGGTGAATTTCGGGCCAGACTTTTCTACCTATCGCGATGGAACGTATATAGACGCTAATTCTGTTATCAGTAGTGGTTCAAATTCTGCTTCGCTGGCAAAGGCGCAAACATTCTCCTATACCCTCGATCATTTGATATATTATAATAAAACCATCGGCAAACATGATTTCGGGCTCACGTTACTGGGGAGCCAGACTAAATTTAAAACAGACAGTAGTCTTATCGCTGCAAACGGTATCGCGTTTGGAAGCCAGCGGTGGAATGCATTGTCAAAAAGCTATATTCCGGCTAGTAACCTCACCGCTTACTCGTCGAATCTTACTGAGAGCCAGTTGCAGTCTTTTATGGCCCGTATAAACTATACTTTTAACGACAAATATGTGCTTACAGTATCTGCCCGGCGTGATGGCGCCTCCCAACTCGCCGAAGGACATAAATATTCCTGGTTCCCTTCTATGGCTGTTGCCTGGAAAATGAACGAAGAGAATTTCATGCAAAATACAACCTGGGTAAATGACCTCAAGTTAAGATTTGGGGTGGGCGTTACCGGTAACTCGGCAATCAATCCATATGCCACACAGGGGCCTCTTACCTCTCTCTTTTACCCATACACATCAACAATAACGCCCGGCGCCATTCCTTCACTAACGTTGGCCAACCAGTCGTTAGGCTGGGAAAAAACGACTCAATATAATGTAGGTATCGACTTTTCCGTGCTGAACAGAAGGATCACCGGTAGTTTGGATGTATATAAATCAAGCACAAAAGACCTGTTAATGCAAATGTCTATCCCTACTGTTACCGGTTATACAACAACATTTGCAAACGTTGGCGAAACTGCCAATAAAGGGATCGACCTGAGTTTAACAACTGTTAATTTCAGAACAAAAAATTTTAACTGGATAACAACTACCAATATCTCTTACCAAAGAGACAAGATCGTTTCATTGTCGAACGGAAAGCAGGATGACATTGTTAATAACTGGTTCATAGGTCAGCCTATTGAAGTGATCTACAATTTCCAGGGTGCCGGTATCTGGCATCTTGCAGATTCAGCTGCTTACAGGCAGTTTAACGCAAATGGAAGTACTTTCACCGCAGGAAGCGCCAGACCAGTTGATATCAATGACGACAAAAAGATAGACCCCAATAATGACCGGGTGATCATTGGCAATACAAGACCCAGATGGATAGTTGGAATGACCAATACGGTTTCATATAAATCATTTGAATTTTCCATTTTTCTATACGGCCGTTTGAAATACCTGTATAACACGGGCGGCGAAGCCCAAACTGCGCGTGGCACACAGCGGAAGATCAATTATTATAATGAGAACAATATGAATGCTGACTACCAGAAGCCCATACATACTGAAGCAACTGGTGATCCCTACTCTGTGGTGTTGGGCTATAAAGATGCTTCGTTTATTAAGATCCGTAATATCTCCTTGGGATACAGTTTAACCGGCAATGCGTTGAAAAAAACAGGCCTGTCGAATTTGAAAGCGTATGTACAGATCGCTAACCCGGGCATGTTGTTTTCGAAGATCGACCAGCTCGATATGGATGTAGTTACAGTTACTCCTGCTTTTAATGGCGCTACTTTCAACAGGGGTATCACCTTTGGATTGAACGCATCATTTTAACCTCAACGCTTACCATTAAAAATCAAGAAAATGAAAAAAGTAAAGCTGATAATTAATATATCTCTTTTTTCGGGTTTGATCTTTATGTCATCCTGCAAAAAAGACTTTCTGAAAGAGGAACTTACTACGGCAAGAGGTATGGAGTTTTATAAAACCGATGCCGGTATTCTGCAATTGGCCACAGGTACTTATTACCAGGTATTCAATCTGCCTTTTAGCGCTGAGTGGGCATATTGTACCCAAACCTACGGTGTTGATGAGTTTATGGTAGGTGGCGATGGGTCGAATGGCGTATGGAATAACTATGATGGTGGCTTTAGGTCTATTGTTACCATAAATAACGGAAATACCCAGTTCGCCAACGCACAGTGGGATAACCTGTATATTGGCATAGGCGATGCAAATCTGCTTATTCAGAATGCAACAGCCAGTGCTTCCGGATCAGATGCCATAAAAAAAGTGGCTTTGGGAGAAGGATATTTTCTTAGGGCATACTGTTACCTGCGACTGGTTTCGCAGTATGGCGCCGTACCACTGAAGACCGTACCCAGCACAACTGTTGAAAAGGAATTTACAAGGGCCTCGCCTGAAGAAATTTACAAACAGATCATCGATGATTTTAAACAGGCTTATAATCTGTTGCCAAATTCCAATGCACCTGCAAAGATCACAAAAGATGCGGTAGCACACTATCTGGCAAAAGCTTATCTTTTCCGCGCCAGTGAGATCAATGATTCATGGAATTCATCTACTAAAGCAGCCGACCTTGCTGCCATCGTACCTTTGTGTGATGAAGTTATTTCCCGGCATCCGTTGACGGCTAATTTTGCCGACCTGTGGAAATATACCGGCCCCGATGGCGCCAACGAAAGGCTGCCAGAACTGATCCTTTCGGCGCAATTCACTGCAGATGTTTCTACCAACGGCACAAACCAGCAACACCTATATTGGGCATCGCGTTATGACGATATACCCCAAATGCAACGTGATGTTACAGGCGACAGACCATTCAGCCGTTTGCGCACCAATTATTATTTGTATAGAGTATATGACCAGGTAAACGACTCCCGGTTCTGGAAAAGCTTTAGAACAAAAAGCAGGTTGAACAAGTCTGCAGGCAATTATTATGTCAACGGCGATCTGGGGATCATCTACATTATCAATCAACCCGGGGATAATCGCTTCGCCAGTTTTAAACTGAATGACGTTGTTGTATATTCTAAAACAGGCAAAACAATTCCGAACGCCTATATTGCTTTCCCTGCAGGCAGAACAACAAACGGCGCCATGGAGGCAGACGTGCGGTTTCCTTCGTGCAGCAAACATATGGATGGTTCAAGAATAGGTTTTAATGAAACCCGGGGATTGCGTGACCTGAACCTCGCCCGCAGTGCAGAAACTTATTTAATTGCTGCCGAAGCAAAGATCAGGCTTGCAAAAGCAGGCACCGGCGCTTATACCGATGCATTGCCTTATATTAATACAGTTCGTGCAAGAGCCCAGTTTGTAAGCGGAGAAGACCGGGCCGGATATTATGATGGCGGTGGCGCGCTGGGTGCCTCCACTTCAGGTCAAAGCCCAACGATCAACTCTTTCATGGCCGAGAATTCCTATTATGAATCGAACAATATTCCAGTAACCACGGCCGCCTCGGCCAGCCTGGTTATTACAGACATTAACGCATTGCCGGCCGGTGATGAATATGTGATCTCCACGTTAGGGATAAGTGGCACATATGACAGAATGCTGGCGCTTGTATTGAATGAACGTTCACGTGAGCTTTGCGGTGAGTATAAGCGCTGGGAAGACCTTTCAAGAACAAAAACACTGGTACAAAGAGTAAAAGCATTTAACTCGCAGGCTGCACCTAACATCAAGGATTACCATTTACTAAGACCTATTCCACAAACTTACCTCGATGGAATACATTCAAATGGCAAGCCTTTGACCCCAGATGAAAAACAATCGCAGCAAAACGCAGGCTATTGATTGTAAAAATTCCAGATTTTCATATATCAGCAAAAAGAATCCCGGCGGTACCGCCGGGATTCTTTTTGCCTACTCTAAGCATTTATGCCTTGTTGCCTCGTTGCCTTCTCACTATATGCCTTCAATTCAATCAAATCAGAAGAGGGAGAAATTTTGTTCCAGGATGAATGAACCGCCAAAGCGGCGCCCATCGCCGATGCCTGCGCCATAGAGGCGGCGTATACTTCATGCGTGGGGAATGCATTTGCCAGCAGGTTCATGTACAGCGGATTTTTACTAAACCCACCGTCGACGAATATTTTTTTAACCGGACTGTTATGCAGCACAAGGTTCAGGGAAGCTACCTGCTGCGTCATAAGGTCGGCCATAAACTGGTGGTACGCGGCTTCGTAAGTGGCAAAGCTGTTGAGGTTGCGTGCGCCAAATGCCGATTCCTGCACCATGGCGGTTTTACCGGCTTTGCTGTCGGCTGTAGTTTCGGCTGTGTTGACCAATCCGGGTAACAGGTCGGCGTTAAACGCCACCGTTTTATAATAATCGGGGGCTACATTGAAATGAGCAGCCAGCCGCTTCGTTTGTTGTTCATGTTCATACCCGGCAAACAGGCGCGATGCTTTTATCGGTTTGCCACGGTATTCCATATAACAAAGGCAATCCTGCTGCAATTCTTCATACGTCAACCTGGTTTGATTGAACGGGTTCAGGCTAATGCACCAGGTACCGGTTGATAACAGCACAAAAGGTTCAGAAAAGTGAAACAGGTATGGGATCAATGCGGCAGAGCTGTCGTGCAAGCCTACGCCCGTCAGCAAGGCCTGTCCCTGCCATTGCGAGGGCATCAATTGATCTGACGGAAAAATGTTCGCCAGCTTTTCATTGATGGCTTCGCGATAGATCCATTCGTGGTAATGGTTCTGCGGAAAGTTCCATAAGCCGGTATGACAGCCAATGCTGGTAATATCTGAATACGCGCGGCCTGTTACCAGGTAGCTCATGTATTGCGGTAAATGGAGGGAATAATGAATACGATCGAACAGTTCGGGTTTAACATACTTCAGGCGGTATAACTGCATGCCTGAATTCAGGTTACCCAACACCGGTGAAGCGGTATGGATGGAAAAGGAGATCTCACCGCCATATTTTTTGTAGAAGCCTTCCTGCAGGTCGGCAGGAAACTGTTTCAGGTAATTGTATAAAGGAGCTACTGCCTTTCCTTCTTTATCAATATGTACAAAACTGGCGCCATAGGTACTGAAGTTAAGTGCGCGTACCAGGTATTTCTTCTCATTAAATACCTCCTGCAAGCATGCATATACCCATTTGGTGAGGGCTGCCAGATCTTCGCAGGCATCTCCATCTTCATCGGTAACTTCAGCAAACTGTTCACTTTTCTCCAGCACAATGTTATACTGTTCATC
Organism: Niastella caeni; assembly: GCF_004834005.1. Classification (GTDB taxonomy): domain Bacteria; phylum Bacteroidota; class Bacteroidia; order Chitinophagales; family Chitinophagaceae; genus Niastella; species Niastella caeni. The sequence goes on along the minus strand of NZ_STFF01000014.1, from coordinate 98,864 downwards.
AAACAGAAATAACTTCTTATTGGTTTTGCCAATATCAAATATTGCTATGACGGGGATTTTGTTCATTCGTGAAAGTCGAAATTCAAAAAAGATGGCTTGAGGGTTAGATTGTTCGATGGCTCTTTGCTGAAAATTCAGATCGCCGATCCTGTGTAAGCTGCCCGAATTCCGGGAACCTAACCATCAAACAATTAAACAATCAAACCACTTAAAATTATAATCCTGTAGCTACTGTCTTCTGTCCTCTCTCTTTAATAAGGTTCTCCCTTACTTTCAACTGACGGTACAATTGCAATGGCTGCAAAGCGCCTCCGGCACGCAAACGGGCTTCTGCTACTAATGGACGTACATCAGTACGATATGCCTGTTGCAGAATTTCCTGTGCTTTTGCCACATCACTGGCATCCTGGGCGGCTTGCAATGCTTTTGTATCAACCAGCAACGCCTGTGCATAAGCGATCTTGATGGCTTCTACTGATTGTAAAAGGTCCTCAAGCGGATCTTTTACGTTGTGCGATGCGTCGATCATCCAGCCGAGGTCGGTAGCATGTTGCATGCCACGGGCATCCATACCTTCCACCAGCTCATTAAATATGAGGAACAACTGGTAAGGGTTAATGCTGCCTACCGTTAAATCGTCGTCGCCGTATTTGGAATCGTTGAAGTGGAATCCACCGAGCTTTCCTTCGCTCAGCAACAGGGCTACAATTTGCTCAATGTTGGCATTGGGCAGGTGATGGCCAAGGTCGACCAGCGTATACGCTTTGGGCCCCAGTTTGCTGGCATACAGCAGGGATTGCCCCCAGTCGCCCACCGTCATTGAGTAAAAATTAGGTTCAAACGCTTTGTACTCTACAAACATCTTCCAGTTCCCGGGTAATGCGGCATAAATTTCCTGCAGGCTTTCCAGCGTACGTTGAAATGCTTTGCGGAAATTCAACTGACCAGGGAAGCAGGAACCATCCGATAACCAAACCGTGATAGAATCTGAGCCCAGTTCTACCCCCTGTTTAATTACTTCTATGTTATGTTCGATGGCTTGCTTGCGGGTTGCTTTATCAACGTGTTGCAGGGAACCGAATTTATAGCTCAGCTTTTGATCGGGCTGGTCCTGGAACGTGTTGGAATTAACGGCATCAAAACGCAAGCCGTGTTGGGCTGCCAGCGCTTTAATTGCTTTGGCGTCTTTTGGAATATCCCAGGGAATGTGCAGGGAAATTGCGCCGCCGCTCTTGTTGAGCGAGTGCAGCAGGCCTACGTCTTCGATCTTCTCTTCGAGCGTGCGCGGTTCGCCGCCACCTGAAAAACGACCGAAGCGGGTTCCCCCTGTGCCTAATGCCCAACTGGGAATGGCTATTTGAAAGTCGACTAATTTCTTGAGAATGCTATCTAAACCGGTAACACCTTCTGCGGCAAAATCGAACCGGCGTTTATGTTCTTTGAGGAGGCTATTGTTAAGTTCGTCTATTTTATATTTTTCGATCTGCATATGCAATCGTTTTTTTAGAGATGATTGTTAATGACCTGAAACATTTGAGCAACAAAGATACTTACTGGGTATTTCTGATTTTGAGATTTAGTGATTTTGAGATCTCTTTTGAATTAAACCTCGCGACAAATCTCAAAATCCCCAAATCCCGAAATCCCAAAATCTGTTGCTACATGCACCAATGGCTAAGGCAAATAAAAAACTTCCTTAAGTGGAGTAGAAACAGGTGAATTATCAGCATTGCTTTCCATAATATCTTTCATATACGCCCACCATTTTTGCATAACGGGGTGAGCTGGTAAATTATCCAATGCGGCCGGGTCCTGAATTTTCAAAACGCCAAACAGACTGTTGGTGGTTTCATCTAAAAAGATGGAATATTCGCTGATGCCGGTTGCATGCAGTAACTGTTCCAGTTCGGGCCATAAAGCATCGTGGCGTTTTTTGTACTCAGCTTCGTTTCCCGGGAATAACTTCATTTTGAATGCAACACGCATGGTAATTGTTTCTGGTTTGTAGTTTGTGGTTTGTAGTTTGTGGTTTGTGGTTATTTCAGGTGCGGCTCCTCGAACAATGGCAATCTTACACCATTCAAACATTCGAATTGCGAGAGACCGAATTTAATCGATCATCTCAAAGCGCGGAGCAACAACAAACCATAAACCACAAACTGTAATTTATCGTACAAACGCTGTAGCAACACCGCCATCAACGTTAATTACATTCCCCGTCGATTTATTCAACAAACCTCCTGTAACGGCGAAGCAGGCATTAGCAATATCTTCGGGTAAGATAATTTCATTGAGCAAGGTACGTTTGGCATAGTAAGCAGGTAATTCTTCTATTTTAACGCCATAGGCCTTGGCTCTGCCTTCAGCCCATGCACCTTCCCATATTTTACTGTCACTGATAACCGCATCGGGGTTCACTACGTTCACCCTAATGTTGTCTTTTCCTAATTCGGCTGCATTCAGGCGGCTCAGGTGCAACTGGGCAGCTTTGGCAGAACCGTATCCGGCATTGTTCGGACCGCTCATCAAAGCATTCTTGCTCACGATGTTGATCACATCGCCACCTATAGCCTGTTTGCGCATCACTTCTACCCCAGCCTGCGTAACAAAGAACTGGCCTTTCACCAATACATCGTACAACAGGTCCCAGTCTTTTTCGGTATGCTCTTCTATGGGTTTTGAAATTGACAGACCGGCGCAGTTCACCACAATATCCAATCCGCCAAAAGCGAGCGCCGCAGCATCGGTTGCATTCTTAATATCTTTTGCACTGGTAACATCCAGTACAACAGCGGCAAATACGTCTTTACCGTATGATTTATTGAAATCTTCTTTAGCACCTTCGAGGCGGGCAGCATCGTTGTCGTTGATGATAACACAAGCGCCTTCGTCGGCGAATTTTTTGGCTATAGCTTTGCCTATACCACCGGCACTACCCGTAACCAGCGCAATGCGGCCCGATAATGCTTTGGGTTTGGGCATACGTTGCAGCTTGGCTTCTTCCAGTAACCAGTATTCGATATTAAAAGCCTCCTGACGGGGCAATGAAGTATAAGAAGAAATGGCTTCTGCGCCACGCATTACGTTAATGGCGTTGATGTAGAATTCTGCGGCCACACGGGCAGTTTGCTTATCTTTTGAGAAAGTGAACATACCTACACCCGGGTACAGGATCACCACCGGGTTGCGGTCGCGCATAGCCGGACTGTCAGGATGTTTGCAGGTATTGTAGTAGTCGGCATACATAGCGCGGTATGCTTCGAATTGCGGCGTCAGTTTCTCTTTTATTTTGCTTACGTCGCTCAGGTCTTCGCCAGGTGTCAGGCTCAACACCAGCGGACTGATCTTGGTACGCAGGAAGTGATCGGGACAGCTTGTACCCATGGGCGCCAGCCTGTCGAGATCTTTAGAATTGATAAAATTCAATACTCTTTCATCGTCGGTAAAATGGCCAACCATTTTCTGGTAGCTCGAACAGAAACCGCGCAACACAGGCGCCAGCGCGGCTGCTTGTGCTGTACGTTGTTCCTTAGGCAGCGAAGTAACTTTAGCGCCACCGAAAACAGCTTTCTGTTTGCTTACTTTTTCTTCAATGAATTCTGCACAACGTTCAATTACCTCCAGGGTGTTGATGTAGCTTTCATACGCCGTATCGCCCCAGGTGAACAAACCATGCGAACCGAGCATAATGCCACGGATGCCGGGGTTTTCTTCCAGGCATTTAGCCAGTTTCAACCCAAGGTCGAAACCAGGACGTTGCCATTCAACCCAGCCTATAGTACCATTGAATAATTCCTGTGTTATTTTTTTACCGTCTTTAGCAGCAGCAATAGCGATGGCTGCATCAGGATGCAGGTGATCGATGTGTTTAAATGGAAGGAACCCATGCAGCGGGGTATCGATAGAGGGCGCTTTTGACGCCAGGTCAAAAATGCAATGGTTAAACAGTTCTACCATTTCATCTTCATGATCAATACCACGATAAACATTTTTCAGGCTGCGTAAACGATCAACATATAAGGCAGCAAGGCCGCTCTTCTTCATAGTGCCCAGGTCGCCCCCCGATCCTTTGATCCACATTACTTCGGTTTCTTTTCCGGTCAGGGGGTCTTTGGCGATGGCTTTGCAAGATGTGTTGCCACCACCGTAATTTGTAAGACGCAGATCGGCGCCCAGCAAATTACTCCGGTAAATTAACAATGCTACTTCATCACCTTTCAGGGAAGCCGCTTTGGCATCGTCCCACAAATAGCTTACATGCTTAAACTTTACTGCACTTGTTGCTGACATAGTCTGATCTTTATTTATTCGTTTAAATGTTTTCTTAGGCGTGTCACGGTTCGTTTGTTACGGCCAGGATAACCGTGGTGGCACACCTCCGTTATCACTTCAGCGAATTACCATATCCAACCAGTAATACAGATAAGATGATGGTAATAATGCCTGTAATAACCGTTGTTTTAGTTTTTTTGCTTACGCCAGCCCATTCTTTCAAGATCAATCCCCACGCATTGGCTGTTAAAATGATGAAGGCCATGTGCAGGATCCAACTGCTGGGGCCATTGCCCAGTTTGCTTTCTCCCATGCCATAAAAAAAGAATTGCAGGAACCATGTTGTACCGGCCAGTGCCGCAAACACATAATTGCTTAGCAGCGGTGTTTTCTTATTGGCATAATCGCCAAAAGTTTTATTACGGGCGTTCAGGATCATACACCATATAAAGTTGGTGGTCAATCCGCCCCATAACACCACCACATATGTCACGTTGTTCTGATACAGGAATTCGCCCTCACCGGCATGGCCAGCCTTCCATAATGTATTGGCTACATCGGCCATGGGTTTACCGGCTTCTAACCCAAAATTGAAACAGGCGCTCAATACGCCGGAAATGATGGATACCAGTAAGCCCAACCCGAATTTGTATTCCGTTTTTGCCGCTATGCCATGTGGATCGGTACCGCCTTTCGACAACTCTTTTTCTTTACGGGTTCCGGCTTTTCCACAAATGATAATACCTATAATACATACAGCCAATCCAAGTAAAACGGTCTGGCCCCAGCTATTACCGACCAATGCACTAAAAGTATCTTTACCTTCAGCAGGGAAAATATCATAATATATGGAAGGGATAAGGGAACCGAACACCATGCAAAGGCCCAGGATAATGCTGCTGCCCAATGAAACCCCCAGGTAACGAACCCCAAGGCCATACGTTAAACCACCAATTCCCCACAGGATCCCAAACAAGAACGTATACCCTATCACTGCACCACCAGCCTTACTGATAATTTCTGAAAAGTTAGGGATGGTAAGCCAGGCTGCTAACGGTGGCACTATTAACCACGAAAAAAGCCCTCCCACAATCCAGTAACTTTCCCAGGCCCAACCTTTAACTTTTTTGTACGGTATATAAAAACTTCCAGACGCGAAACCTCCTAAAAAATGGAATATAACTCCAAGAATAGCATTCATTTGTAGCGTTTTTTCAATATGGCCAGCCTATGCCGGATTAAAAAGGTGAAAGTATAAGATACCGATTATTAGCCCGTCATGCACCATCATGGTCTTTTTTCATGAAAACCGCCTAATTTTGATGGTTTGATTGTTTGATTGCTCAAGGGTTGTGTTTTCGAATTTCCGGCAGCTTGCCAAAAATCAACGACCTGAAAATTGAAGGAATAACCATCAAACAATCAGGCCATCGAACCATCCAAGCCATAGCGCCATTTAGTAATTGCACAATGAAGAAAGATTCCATATTTCAGCACTTATTTATCGATTATTACTCTGCCACCCCCAAGTACCTGCAGCTTGCCAATTCCATTATCAAGGCTATCGGCGAGGGTAAGATCCAGAAAGACGAACTGCTGCCTTCGATCAATGAGCTGAGTTTTGAATTTGAGATCTCCCGTGATACTGCGGAAAAAGGGTATAAACACCTGAAAAAGATCGGCATCCTGGGTTCGGTGCCCGGTAAAGGTTACTTTGTAAAGAATACAGAAGTTGGGCAACACCTGAAGATCTTCCTGCTTTTTAATAAACTGAGCCCGCACAAGAAAATTATATACGATGCCTTTGTTGCCTCCCTGGGCGAAATGGCTTCCATCGACTTCTATATATATAATAACGACTTTGCTTTTTTCAAACGGCTTATTCATAATAAGAAAAACGACTACAGTCATTATGTGATCATCCCGCATTTCCTCGACGGAGGCGAAAACGCCGTGGAGATCATCAATACCCTGCCAAAAGAAAAGCTTATCCTGATGGATAAGCTGGTACCGGGCGTGGAAGGCAAATACGGTGCGGTGTATGAAAATTTTGAAAAAGATATTTATGAAGCACTGGAACAATCGCTGGAACCGCTGAGTAAATACCATACCATAAAGATCATCTTCCCCGAATACACGTATCACCCTGTTGAGATATTAAAGGGTTTTTACCGCTTCTGCCAGCAGTATGCATTTAATTATAAGGTAGTGCACGACATTGCCAATGAACCTATCAAGGAAGGCGAAGTATTTATCAACCTCATGGAAAACGACCTGGTGATATTGATTGAAAAAATACTGGCCACTAAATTAAAGGTAGGCAAGCATGTTGGCGTGATATCGTATAACGAAACACCGCTCAAGAAGATCATCCTGAATGGCATCACCACCATTTCAACTGATTTTCAGATGATGGGAGAAAAAACAGCACAGCTTATACTGGAGCAATCTACCGAGCATATTGAAATCCCCTTCTACCTTACACAAAGGTTATCACTATAACGAACAGACTAAGGACATCAAATAAATTGCTTTAAATCAAAAAATAGCGGGAAGCTTCATTATAAATTCATAAAGGGAAAAAAGTTACCTAGCTTTGGTTAAAACCATTAACCTTATGGCAGGCAACAAAAACCCCCACGCAAATACCCCTCTCCTTATTGGTAAAAATTCCGGCCAACCATTACCGGATGAACATACGGAAACAAGTACCCTCTCAGTGCCTTCACCGGTTTTTACTACCCGGGAAAGGCAAGCCCAAAACGGGCCATTCAACTTTGAGTCATTAACTTCTCAGTATAAGATCGGCATCGTTCGAAATGGCATCACCAAAAAGCAACTGGAAGCCATTAAATCGGAAACCGATCTCGATTACCACACCTTAAGTAACCTGTTATCTGTTTCCCGCACTACGCTTATTAAAAAGAAAGGCGATGATAAATTCGACCTGCCTACCAGCGAACGCATAATGCTTTTAGCGGAACTCATTTGCTATGGTCAGGATGTGTTTGAAAGCAAGGACCTTTTTAACACCTGGCTAAAAAAACCAAGCATTGCCCTGGGCAATAAAGCGCCATTGGAGCTGCTGGATACTTTATACGGTATTGAAGAAGTAAAAAAAGAATTAGGCCGTATTGAATACGGTGTAAATTAATATAACGGCTTTTGTATTATGCGGCTTTACCGGATTGGAAAGACAAAACATGCCCATGACCTAACAGGAATGGGCGCCAAATTGAATGGTGGTCGATGGAACCATGAGGGCACCCCTTGTATTTACCTGGCAGAAAGCCGGGCTTTGTCGTTATTGGAATATGTGTCTCATTCAACCATAGAAACCCTGCCACCTGCCCTTTCATTTACTACCATTGATGTACCCGAACATTCCATGCGGCAACTCACCATCGATGAATTACCAGCCGACTGGTTTCAACGACCGCATAATAATAAAAGCCGGGATATGGGTTCCGAATTATTATTGAATCAGGAATGCCTGTTACTAAAAGTCCCTTCAGTAATGATCAACCAGGAATTCAATTTTGTGTTGAACACTTTACACCCACTAATTAGTGCAGTAAAAATTATAGACGTAGTTAGTTGTAAGCTGTAGGGAGAAGGCTGCAAGCTAAAAGCTGTAAGCTGAAAGCAAAGCCGGAAGATACGCTCAAGCCGCACGCTACACGCTGCACGCCAAAGCCTAATGCTGAAAGCTCAAGACTGAAAGCAAAGCCGGAAGATATGCTACACGCTGAACGCCGCACGCTTCACGCTAAAGCCAAAGAAAGCACAAAGCACAAGGACTAAACCGAAGAAGATCTCCACGTTACCTCTGCACGATTTTTGCCAGAAAAAATAAATATCTATACACCACGAGCAAAACAAAGGCGTTTAATTTGTTAGGCAATATTGTTTTTGCCTGATGGCTGTTAGTTTTATTTGTATTTGCTTTTAGCTTTCGGAGCTGCAGCTTGCAGCCATATTTGTATTCGCGTGAGGCTTGCAGCGTGTATTCGCTTGCAGCTTACGGCTTGAAGCTTATAGCTGTTTTTTCACCTTAATCTATACTTGTTGTGTTTGCTTTCAATTTATTCAGTACATTAGACGCATAAATCGCTTTCGGTAGTTTTGCCATATTCTCCGGCAATAACTGCATCTCAACTTACACCTTATCTTATTTTATCGAATTTTTACCCGGAATCCCCATGGAATTGCAACCTGATAACCAGAAACAAAGAATAAGCATGCCATATCCGTAATGCGTTTATTATTTACCGTAACTCATTGTAAATTAATCGAACTTTTATTATCTAGGTTAGCAAAAAACAATCGTCCTAATGCGTTCACTTCCGTTGAGCAATGAAATCATTGAATCTTTCCAGCAAGGAGATCCCGATGCTTTACAATCGCTGTTAAAGCAGTTCTATAATCCTTTATGTTTATTTGCCGATCGGCTGCTGACCGACAGAGCCGCCGCAGAAGATATTGTTGGTGAATCTTTTATAAAATTATGGCATAAGCGAACCGACTTTGAAAGCCTGCAGAACATAAAGGCATTTATGTACATCACCGTACGCAATGCCTGCCTCAATCATTTAAAGCAAGCCAAACGCGATTCACTGAGTAAAAAGCAACTGGCTTATATAACGGGCGAAAAAGAAGAATTTGTTTTGAATGAAATGATAAGGGCCGAAGTGTTGAAGGAAATAATGAAAGAAATTGATAACCTGCCCGAACAATGCGGTAAAGTATTAAAGCTGGGATACCTGGAAGGATTAAAAAACCAGGAAATAGCAGATCTGCTGCAGATATCGGTGCATACCGTTAAAAATCAAAAGGCAAGGGCCATACAATTATTAAAAATAAAGCTTCGCGACCGCGATTTAATGACTTTCCTCATACTATGTACCATCTTAAGGGCCACCTCCGACAACTGCCAAAACCTGCAATTACCTGCCTAAACATCAGTTTTCAGCAAAATTGCAACCCACAAATAGGTGTAAATACCCATTTATAGAAATTTATTAAATTTTTTTTCATTTGGAATAGTAATAAAGGCACGAAAAGTTGTTTTAATACTAAACTGATAATTACTTATTCGGCCGTGCGGGATATAAAAAGCTCTTTACACTTAAATAGATTTAATGAGTATTGCTATTAAAGTATAGCCATTTAAAACACTTTGGCAATTTTATTAAATAATATTTAAGATCATACAGCAACTGTTGTACGAATTCAGATGAAGCCCGTGTAACAGTAAATAAGAAGTAAAATAGCTGTTTATGGTGAAATGATTGTTTACAAGTGCTAGGGGTTAAAAGAAGTTGGGAGGTACCAACCTGGTAGTATAACGTATCGGGTATGTGTATGCTGGTGTGAATTGCTTCTAAATTAACCCTGAACAATAAATGAACAGTTAGCCTTTACAAAAGGCCTTTTTTGTCCGCCCGATGTTATACATCCGCACTTTTCGTTCTTTCAGCCAGACGAGAAGGACGGAGCGTCGAGCGGGAATCTCATGTGACTGTTTGGTTGGGTCACTACAAGGGAGTGTTTCTACTCTCCCTTTTTTTTAAAAACTAAGAACATCTCTATAAATTTATTACCCTTATTACCCGCCTTCTTAGGCAAGTATTAAACCTCCATCCTTTAAATACGCAAAACATATATGTGTATTTAAGAACAACAAGTATCTGCAGGCTCCTCATTAGTAGTAAAAATTTCCAAAGGATTTCTGATTAGCTTTTTATTGTTTAGTTACGTCTATCCGTATAGGCAGTAATTGCCTGGTATGGTTTCAATACATTATTATATCCTAAACTTTAGGTAGTTTTTTTCTCATTCGCATTCCTCATGTGCATCAATTATCCCTCTTCCTGGTACAGAAGAGGCGCAGGAATCCCCCACGGCCGGGTAGTCTTACCCGGCTTTTCTTTTTTTACCAGTTACCAGTTACCAGCGATCGGGCAATAGTTACTTCTATTTGTCTATTGCTTTCCCTTCTTGCTCGCCACCCTCTACTTACTATCAGCTCTTCAACTTTCACTCACTTATAGACTCACAAAATAAAGGACCCTCTTCCTCCCCTACTCCCCCTTTCACCCAACTTACAAACCCATTAACTCAATAACTTTCTTCACCCTACTCGCCACTCGCTACTTCCTACTCACTTTCCCTTTCAACCAACTTACAAACCCACTAACTCAAAAACTTTCATCCCCCCTACTCGCCACTCGCTACTTCCTACTCACTTTCCCTTTCACCCAACTTACAAACCCATTAACTCAATAACTTTCTTCCTCCCCCTACTCGCCACTCGCAACTTCCTACTCACTTTCCCTTTCAACCAACTTACGAACCCCACTAACTCAATAACTTTCTTCACTCTACTAGCCACTCGCCACTTACCACTCGCTTTCCCTTTCACCCAACTTACAAACCCATTAACTCAATAACTTTCTTCACTCTACTAGCCACTCGCCACTTACCACTCGCTTTCCCTTTCACCCAACTTACGAACCCCACTAACTCATTAACTTTCTTCCTCCCCCCTACTCGCTACTCCCCTTTCAACCAACTTACAAACCCATTAACTCAATAACTTTCTTCACCCTACTAGCCACTCGCCACTTACCACTCGCTTTCCCTACGCCACTTTCTTCCCTCCCCACCAGCTACTCGCTCCGATAGCTTTCGGCTTTTTCTTCTCTCCCCAAATACCCCAATCTGGTCAATTCTAACCTGTTCATATTAACAATATCTATACTTTGCTTGATTACAATCATATCCTTTTACATTTTTTCAATTTTGTTTAGGCCAAACGTAAACATAATTTGTTTTATAATATTAGAGGGGTGTCTATTTCAAACCGGCTACATGCATTCATCGTACCGATTAGTAGTAAACACCAGGAAGCCGGCAAAACCATCCCTGCAACCTACCAGGACTTTACGAATATATTAACGTAAACCCCAGGTATTATAGCTATACCATTAGCATTCCTACCCAATTATTGAATAATATTTTGCAAACCTGTGAATTCATTAAAAATTTATCCAAACCCTTTAGTACAAATCACAACAATTGTTGTTCTTACAATAATAGCAATATGCAACACCATTTCTGGTGGGCGTATTTGTAGCAGCCGGCAATTGTTGTGGAGGAAATCCGGACCTTTAGCTTGCCATATTTAAGAAGTAAACTTAGTCTTATGAAAGAACATCAAATAGAAAAAGCGTCACACATCGCCTCTCTCATTGTCAGGGATATGCAGGATAAACTGACCGTTGATCAACGGCAGGAGCTGGATACCTGGCTTCAGGAGGATGGTGATAACTTTTTATTATATGAAGATTTGATGGATGAAGAAAAACTGGGCTACGACCTCAATGAATTGCAGACCTATGACCATAACCAGGCTTATGAAAAGTTAGCGCAAAAGCTCTTCTCCCCTGAAGTAACCCGCACACGGGTATACTTCAGGATCTGGCCATATATGGTTGCCGCGGTGCTATTGGTGGTGGCAGGTGGTATTACTTATTTTGCATTAAATACAAATACTGCGGAAAAGCCTAAGCCCAGATCCGCTATTGTTGCACAAAAAAAATCTCCGGGCGCACAACCCGATACAAAAAAAGCAGTGTTGATCCTGGCCGATGGGTCAAACGTCGTACTCAATGAAATGAATGATGGTAATATTGCCCAACAAGGGAATGTTGCTATTCTTAAAAACCAAAATGGTGAACTCGTTTATAAATTATCTGGCGCCGCTGAAACCACATCCGGACTTAATACCCTTCGTACTCCCCGCGGCGGCGAGTACCAGGTAGTTTTGGAAGATGGCTCCAAAGTATGGTTGAACTCCGCTTCAACCCTTCAGTTCCCAGTTCATTTTACCACCAACGACCGCCGGGTAGTTCTTACCGGCGAGGCTTACTTTGAAGTAGCAACTGCAACCATGCCCAATACAGGGGTAAAAAAATCATTCACTGTAAACGTAGATAATATGGAAGTGCAGGCAATAGGCACTTCATTTAATATTTCTGCTTACAAAGAAGACAATCGTTCACAAACAACCGTTGTGGAAGGCCTGGTAAAAGTAAACCGGAATAACCAAAGCAAGCTGCTAACGCCCGGTAAAAAACTCGTTGCGTCCGATAGCACCGTTACCGTTGAAGAGGCAGATGTAAAACAGGAAATAGCCTGGAAGAACGGCGAGTTCGTTTTCCGCAATACCTCGCTGAAAATGGTCATGAACGAACTGGCCCGGTGGTACGATATGGATGTTGTATACGAACCCGGAGTTCCCTCTTTACATTTCAGTGGAGAAGTTCAACGGGAGTCGGACATAACAAAAGTGCTGCAAATGCTCGAATACACCGGAGGTGTTACCTTCACTATCTCCAAACGGATCATAACAATCCATCCAGGTAAAAAATAATCATACCAGCTTATTGCATTGCACTTCTACGCCGCTTGAAATATTTTTGTAGCTTGGCGCTATGTTGCGCGGTTTAAAAAAACAATCCTCATACGTTCAGCAAAATAAAGTCAAACTGGTCAGGGGTGGAAAGGAGTATTTCACTGTTCTTACCCGGCTGATCGATCAGGCGCAACATACTGTACACCTGCAGGTGTACATTTATGAAGATGACGAAACCGGAAGAATGGTCGCTTCCGCTTTAATGGAAGCTGCCAAACGAGGCGTGAAAGTGTACCTGTTGACCGATGGCTATGCTTCAAAAGAATTGTCGCCCGCGTTTATAAAAGAACTGCAATCGAACGGTGTACATTTCCGCTTTTTCGAACCCCTGTTAAAAAGCGAACACTTTTATTTTGGCCGCCGCATGCACCATAAAGTACTGGTGGTGGACGGTTATTATGGATTGATAGGCGGCATCAATATAAGCAACCGGTACAATGATACCGACAACAACCCCGCCTGGCTTGACTGGGCTTTATATATGGAAGGATCGATTGCGGCTGAATTGCATAAAATATGTATCAATGTGTGGGCCCGCCCTGGTCAGATAGCTTTAAAAAGAAGCCTGCGGCATGAACTTCCTGAGATACCCACTACCGGGAACAGCCCCGTTCGCATCCGGCGAAACGATTGGGTAAAAAGGAAGAACCAGATCTCGCGGAGTTATATTGAGATGTTGAAAAAAGCCACATCGAAGGTGGTCATCATGTCGGGCTATTTTTTACCCGGCACTATTATCAGGCATCATTTATCGAGAGCTGCCAAACGTAAAATCGATATCAGCGTTATTGTAGCGGAAAAATCGGATGTTCCATTGGCCAAACATGCCGAACGGTATATGTACCGCTGGTTACTGAAACGCAATATCAAACTCTATGAATATTCCAAATCGATATTACATGGTAAACTGGCCACGCGGGATAATAAATGGGTTACCATTGGCTCCTATAATGTAAATGACATTAGCGCCTATGCCAGTGTGGAACTGAACATTGATGTAAATGATGCGGAATTTGCCACCCATGTGCAGCAGCAACTGGAATCCATTATGGCAAATGATTGTGTGCAGGTAACGGAGGAAGACTACAATAAAAAATACAATCTCTTTCAACGGGCCATTCAATACTGCTCCTACTGGCTCGTACGTATTATATTTTATTTATTTACTTTCTATTTTAAACAACGATAGTTTAGTTTGTATCACCATTCACCATCGATCACTCTCCCTTAATTCTATGAAGCATAGAAAGAAACGCCGCTTTGTCCCAATTGGCAAAACGGCCCCGCTGCACCACCAGGTTATTGTCATAAGGCCGTTGCAGATAGTAATGAAAAACAAATGTAGCATTGGGTTTATACCAGCCTACCCGCTGACCAAACCTAAGATCGTTGAACACTAGGACATTATCCTCCTTTTCAATAGTATAAAACCCCTGCGAGAAGATAAACAGGTCTTTTAATTCTTCAAGGTCCTTTACGGGATTCAACAATGAATCGTTGCGTTTGAAATAGGCGAAATCAATATTTGACTTAGTATCGAACACCGACCTGTAACCGATATGGTAGCCCTTGTCATCTTCCAGCACCACATACCATAACAGGTTATTCAACGGTGTTGGTGTAATAAAATACCGGCGGTATTCAATATTATGCTGTTTGGTTACGCGTTTTACGGCGCCCTCCACAATGGCTTTATTAAATACATCGATGGCCAAATAGAAAAAGCACCAGCCGATGGCAAAGACCGTCCAGCGTCTTCTTTTGTAGTCCGATTTCATGAACAACAAGGCAATGGCAACAATCGTAGGCACAATAGTAAACAACGGATCGGCCACGAACATGGCATGCATGGCATACCGGCGGCGCGAGAAGGGTTCCAGCAAACCGGTACCATAGGCATTGAAGCTGTCTAACGTCAAATGCGTCAATAACTCCACTGCAAAAAACCAAAGCCAGGTAGAAAAAGTAATATTATGCGGCCGTCGCCACCGGTCGGCCAGCCAGGCCAATAAAGGGGTAACGAGCAATACGAACAATAAGGAATGGGTAATGCCGCGATGCGCGATCAGGTCGCGGGTAGGCGACATCCAGAAAGAAGCAACAAAATCAATATCGGGCAAACTCTGCGCCACCGCGCCCATCAACAAGGCCCGCCGGCCGGCTTTTTTACCAATAAAAAGCTCACCAATACAAGCGCCTAATACTATATGCGTAATCGAATCCATAACACCAAATTAAGAAAAGGCAGGGATTCCTCTGTTCTTCATTCCTAATTTTTCATTTCGCGGAGCCTTTACATCTTTTTAGGTATATTAGTACGGGGAAAATAAAACCCCTCAATGGGGAATTCGTTTAACCGGTACCATTACAACCATCGTCCATTCACCATGAGTACATTATTAATAGTCCTGTCTTGCATCATAGCGTTGGTCTTGCTTATATCCTGGGCAAAACTCAATCCCTTTCTGGCATTTTTGATCGTATCTATAAAAGCAGCTATTTTGCTGGGCATACCGATGGATAAAATTCCGGCCACCGTACAAAAAGGCATTGGGGAAATGCTTGGCTCGCTCGTTATTACCATCGGACTGGGCGCCATGCTGGGTAAACTGGTAGCCGACAGCGGCGCTGCACAAAAGATCACCCAGGTGCTCATGCGCACATTTGGTCAAAAACATTTGCAATGGGCTTTAATGGTAACCGGTTTTGTGGTTGGCATACCACTTTATTACAATGTGGGCTTTGTGTTAATGGTGCCGCTGATCTTTTCGGTAGTTTACCAATATAAATTGCCAGCGGTATATATCGGCTTGCCCATGCTGGCCGCTTTATCGGTAACCCATGGCTTTTTACCGCCGCATCCCTCGCCTACTGCCCTGGTAACACAGTTAAAAGCCAATATGGGGCTAACGCTGTTATATGGCATTATCCTGGCCATTCCTTCCATCATTATTGCCGGACCATTATTCTCAAAAACGCTGAAGCATATTCGCAGTACCCCCTTACAAACTTTTCAACCCAAACAATTCGCTGCCGACCAGTTGCCCAATGCCGCAAATAGTTTTTTAACAGCCCTGCTGCCCGTTTTGCTGATAACCATCACCACAATCATTCCCCTTGTTATTCCTTTGTCAGGCACTTCACAACAATTCGTTCTTTTTATAAGCGATCCCAATATGGTGATGTTGCTTTCGCTGCTGATTGCCACATATACTTTAGGCCTTCACACTGGGAGGTCTATGAAAGCGATCATGGACATTTATGGAGAAGCTGTTAAGGATGTAGCCCTGATCTTATTGATAGTGGCAGGGGCAGGTGTTTTGAAACAGGTATTTACCGACAGTGGCGTAAGTATGACGATTGCCGAAAGCATAAAAGGATGGCAGATACATCCGCTGATCCTGGGTTGGGTAATAGCCGGCATGATCAGGATATGTGTTGGCTCAGCTACTGTAGCCGGCTTAACAGCCGCTGGTATCATTGGACCGGTCATTCCCCAAATGCATGTCAATCCTAACCTGATGGTGTTATCGATCGGCGCAGGCAGCTTGTTGTTTTCGCATGTGAACGATTCGGGATTCTGGATGTACAAAGAATACTTCAACCTCAGTATAAAGGATACCATTCGATCCTGGTCGATGATGGAAACGATCGTTTCGGTGGCGGGGCTTATCGGCGTTTTGATCATGGATATCTTTATTTAAAGCCGGTTCTGCACATTTATTACCTTTGGTCGCCATCCAAACAAACTCTAATGCAAAAAAAATGGTATCTCATTGAGAACATCGATGAACTGGATTCTCCGGCCCTGGTCATATATCCTGAACGGGTAAAAGAAAACATTTATACGATCAAGCGCATGATCGATGATCCGCAGCGACTGCGCCCACATGCAAAAACCCATAAAACAAAAGAAGTAACGCAACTAATGCTGGCTGCCGGCATCAACAAATTCAAATGCGCTACGATTGCAGAAGCAGAAATGCTGGCCATGTGTGGAGCATCCGATGTGTTACTGGCTTATCAGCCTATCGGCCCCAAACTACAACGCTTTGTTCAGTTGACGCAACAATATCCCAGTACTCATTTTGCCTGTCTTATTGACAATACAACCAGCGCCGAGGCTATTGCCCGTGAGTTTGTAGCTGCAGGTGCTACCATTTCCGTTTATATCGATCTGAATGTTGGACAGAACCGAACCGGCATTGCACCCGGGGAGCAAGCTGTTGCCTTATATAAATATTGTGCGCAGGCAAGCGGTTTAGCGATGATGGGGTTGCATGCCTACGATGGACATACCCGCGGCACGTTGGAAGAACGCAGAACTGCCAGTAATGAAGCATTTGCCAAAGTAGAAGCCATGCAAAAAACATTGCAATCGACAGGCTATTCAGATATAAAGATCATTGCCGGCGGAACGCCCAGCTTTCCCGTTCATGCCAAACGCGCTGGGGTGGAATGCAGTCCGGGTACATTTGTTTTCTGGGACCAAAGCTATCTCGATCAATGCACGGAGCAACCCTTTCATCCGGCAGCATTGGTGGTAACGCGTGTTATTTCATTACCCAATTCTACCCATATTTGTGTTGACCTCGGTCATAAGTCAATAGCCGCAGAAAACGATATCAGCAAACGGGTTTACTTCCTCGATGCACCGAACCTGCAACCTGTTTCGCAAAGTGAAGAGCACCTTGTATTGCATGCAGGCGAAGGCCATGGCTATCAACCTGGCGATGTGTTGTACGGCATCCCGCATCATGTTTGCCCCACCGTAGCCTTGTACGACAGCGCTTATACCGTTGAAAACGGAAAGGTTAGTGGCGAGTGGAAGATTGTGGCCAGGAACAGAACGATTAGTTTGTAGTTTGCGGTTTGTTGTTTGTGGTTTGCTCTATACGCAAGCCCGCAGACTGGTGCTTAGCTCCTGATAAGGAATGCAGAATAGTCGTGAAGATTGATTACTATTATTTATCCCGAATAAAAGAACAACAAACCATAAACCACAAACCATAAACTGATATTAAATTCACAAATGATACATTATAAGAAAAATTCCTCATGAATACTATCAAAGTTGGCCTCGTTGGCTTCGGTATTTCAGCAAAAGTATTTCATGCCCCGTTTATCTCTACCAACCCCAATTATAAATTAGTAAGCGTAGTAGAACGACATAAACAGGAGTCGAAGGAGAAGTTTCCCGATGTTCAGGTGGTTAGAAGCATTGATGAGCTGTTGCAAAATGATGCCATCGACCTGGTAGTGATCACTACGCCCAATGAAACGCATTTCCCCTACGCAAAAGCTGCACTGGAAGCCGGCAAGCATGTGGTATTGGAAAAGCCAGTCACCAATACATCGGCTGAAGCCAAACAATTGGCCGATATCGGTCATCGCTCCGGAAAAGTATTGAGCGTTTACCAGAACCGCCGCTATGTAAGTGATTTTTTGACCATCCAGGAAGTCCTCGATAAAAAACTGTTGGGCGAAGTACACACTTTTGAAGGACATTACGATCGCTATCGCGCAGAAGCGCGCCCCCAGGCTTGGCGCGAACATGAATTACCTGGCAGTGGCATTTTGTTCGATCTTGGTCCGCACCTGCTTGACCAGGTATTGTACTTGTTTGGCCTACCCAACACAATAGCAGCAGATATTCGCAAGCAACGCCAGCATGCCAGAGTTGATGATTATTTTGACCTGCGGCTTGATTATGGTTTTTTGAAAGTGATACTGCAAGCCGGTATGTTGGTGCGCGAACCCGGACCGCGTTATTTAATTCATGGTACCCACGGATCATTTGTAAAATCGGGCGAAGACCCACAGGAAACCCTGCTGCGTGCAGGCGCTTTACCTGTTGGCGAAGATTGGGGGAAAGAAAAAGAAGACATTTATGGCATACTGCATACAGAAGTAGCGGGAAAAATAATTCGTGAGCGCTACCCTTCTCTCAAAGGCGATTATGCCGCGTATTATAAAAATTTACAGGAAAGCATTGTAAACAAAAAGCCGGTGCGGGAAAGAATAGAACATGGTTATAACACGATCCGCCTGATTGAACTGGCTTTTGAAAGCCATCAAAAACAAAGCACCATTTCCTGTACAGGTTTACTTCCTGTTGCTTATCGGTAATATGGGTTTTCTCCACTCCATCGGAGAAGGTTAGGGAATGGCTTTTATTCAAACTTCAACGGCGGGCCAACTATTTCCATGCCATGAATGCGGTACAATCGTTCAAAATCACGTAACGTACCGTTGGGCAACTGACCGGCCTGCTGAAAGAATTCATCCATGGTGCCGGCTGGTTGAAATACCAGGAGTATTCTGCCGTTTGTTTCACTGACCCTTGAATACGTGTGGGGAATTTGCCGGGGTGCAAAAACAGCATCGCCTGCTTTGGCATTAAAAATATCATCGCCTACCTTGAAAACAAATTCACCTTCCAGGATGTAACACCACTCATCCTGCGTATAGTGAAAATGAAATGGCGGTCCTTCTTTATCCATATTGAAAGTATCGTACACACAAATACCTCCCCGGCTATCATTGGCTGACACTTTACATTCATATGTTCCGCCTAAAAAAGTTACTTTCTCATTAAAGCGATCCTGGCCGGCTTCTATTTTAAAGCCGTGAGTTACTTTGATCTCCATAAATGTATTTGATTAAAACGGGCAGTTCCTGAAGTTACAAAAATAACTTCATATTAACATGAACATTAACAACAAAGGTGTGCCACACTTTTAATAGCATGGCACACCTTTGTACGTTCGGGGATGGCAATTTATTTTCCTGTTACGGAAATATCAGTGATGTCATATTTCGCATTTGGCGGCGCATCAAACATCATACAATACACACAATCATTTGGTACCGGTTGAGTAACTTTAAAATAAAAGGTTGTACCAGCGCTTAATTTATCAGCGACCTTACATGCGTTGGTAACTGAAAACACATTATCATAAACAGCGTTGTTGTTCTTCATGTCCTTCCAACCATCTTCACCAACGGTATCGTCATTCAATACCTGTACCACCAGGCTGGCACAGGAAGCCCGTATTACCTTGCCCTCAAGATAACCATCCCTGGTATTCTTCTTACTACATTTAAACGCAAAAATTGGCAATGCAAGCAAAACAAAGAATATCTTCTTCATACGTTTTTTTTCTTTTGACTGTTAACAAGGTACGATCGTTGCATTACGAGCTGTTAAAATCTACACCCCGGCAATTAACAAATTACATCCACGGATATCGCTCGTATCAACCCTCCCCAACACCTCAAAACTTCCATCGGCTGTAACAATGCCTACATCATCGGTAGCAATAAAAGAACAGGAATATAAATTAGCCAGGTCAATTACATTTATTACACCGCTGCCGGATAACCGAACATCGAGCGGATCATCATCCTGCCGCACCAATACTTTCATCCAGGGCGGACAATTAAAAACACCATCCCCGTATGAATAGGCTTGTGATAACAGTTCGGTCATGCCATACTCTGAATGAATAGCATGGGTTTGAAAGGCTGTCGTTAGCAACAAGTGCACTTCTTCCCTTGTCATTTCCCGGCGGCGGCCTTTCATGCCACCAGTTTCCATTACTACAGTATGTTGTAACGGCATGGGATATTTCTCTGCAAAATCGAGCAGGCCGAATGTAACGCCGATTAATATGGTTTTCTGTCCCTGCTTTTCAAGTTCCTGTAAAACGGCCGCCAGCTTCTCATGTTCATATAAATAAAATCCGCTGTGGGCGTGCCGGCTGAGTTTGATCATTTCATTGACCATTACCACCAGCGAAGAGTTCTGGCGTTCGAGGTAAGCAGGCAATAACCCGATAACACACCAGTCGGTAACAGGTCCATAAAACTGCTCCCAGGCCTGTAAAAAACTGCGGCGGTACATATTCAGATCTTTTACATAATGCCGGCTGTTTACGGTTTGGGTGGTGCCGCTGCTCTCAAAAACGGCTTCCGGTTCAAAAACAGTGGTTTTTATGTCGGTAGTCTTAAAAAAACGGATGGGTAAAAAGGGGATCTGGTCAATAGACCGCACATTTGACCCAACTATTGACAGCGCATTTACGTAATGCTGATAAATAGCATTATTATTGTATTGGAATTGGAAAACGTCGAGCGCCAATTGTTCAAAATCAGCCTGTTCAACGGTAAAAATTTTATCTTCTATTTCACAAATCATAAATTAATTACAGACTTTTGGCTTATAAATTTGTACACGATAATTAAAACATATGCAAAAGCTTGTTTTATATAGCGCCCTTTCCCTGATACTGTTTGTCGCCTGCAGCAAAGATAAGTTCCAGGACGCTCCTTCTGTTACAATAAAATCTATCACTCCAACCCAGGTTCCCCTGCAAAGCAGTATGGTAATGGAACTGGAGTTCACAGATAAACAAGGGGATGTTGATTCTATTTTTTTAATAAAATCACGGCTCAACAGCGTTCAGGTACCGGTACTAAACAACTTTTACCTGCCCTTTAAATTGCCTGATTTTCCCGAAAAAACAAAAGGCGACATCAAAATAACCCTTACTTACAATGAATACCTGGTAACCGCTCAAAAAGCCAGGAATCAACCGGGCGCTCCCAATGACAGAGAACCAGACACCTTAAATTTCAAGATCGTGCTGAAAGATAAAAGCGGTAACGTAGGCGATACCGTAATTACCGACAATATTGTTGTAGAACGGTTTAATTAGCACTGTTTGAATTCCCGGCTGAAGGATGATTAAATATTTATTTGATTGGTTCCTGTTCACCAGTTGTTTTATTGCCGGTTGTGCCTTGCTGATGGTAGTTCAATGTAACCAATTGCTTCATTTGCAGTACGACTATACCGGTTACCTGGTTTTTGTATTCGCTTCTACCCTTTGCAGTTATAACTTTCACTGGTACCTGAGCGCCAACGCAACCAGCGAAAACGCGCGGGTGCAATGGACACAACAACATAAAACCCTGCACCTGGTATTGACCGCAATTGGCGCCGTGGTTTCAGCCTGGTATTTCTTTCATTTTATAGCACACTGGTTCTGGCTGAGTGGCGCAGTACTGCTTACCTTTCTCTATTCTGCCCCCAAATTGCAATTTGGCCCTTTTGCCTGGCTTAGCAGGATCGCTGTTGGCAAAACGCTGTTCCTGGCCTTTGTATGGATGTATGTAACCACTTTTCTTCCCATTGCCATTGACAACCATCACTGGAACGAAGCAGCCTTGTTATTTTGTTTAAGCCGTTTCCTGTTGATTTATGCCATTTGCATCATTTTCGATTACCGCGACCGGGATTATGATAAAAAAGCGGGTATTCGCAGCATGATCACCTATTTTAACGAAAGAGGCATCAACAACCTGTTTGCGCTTTCGTTACTCGGGTTTACAGTAAGCACAATCGGGTTATATTTCTACCAACTTTCTGCGGCAACCATTGTTCTATTGCTTATTCCCGGGGCTATTGTAGCCGCATTATATCCCCTGGCTAAAAAGAATTTTAGCGACTACCTGTACTACTTTGTACTGGATGGATTAATGATGTTTTCGTCGCTATTGACTATATTCATTCCAAATAAGTAGTTTTGCGCCAATTAAATCAATAATTTTATCATATATAGAACAGGGTTTTACCTTTTAATACAGTAAATATGGCTAAAAGTAAATCGACCGCTCCTGCTGCCTCCACACTCCCGGAAAAATCATATAAATTCCTTAAGACCTATATCAATACCCCTTCGCCTGTTGGCTTTGAAAGCAGCGGACAGAAATTATGGTTAGACTATATAACTCCGCTGGTTGACACCACTTTTGTTGACCCTTACGGCACGGCAGTGGGTATCATCAATCCTAAAGCCGAGTTTAAAGTGGTTATTGAAGCCCATGCTGATGAAATCAGTTGGTTTGTAAACTACATCACACCGGAAGGGCTGGTGTACCTGAAGCGCAATGGCGGTGTTGATCATATTATAGCGCCCGGACAACGGGTATTTATTCATGGGAAGAAAGGACCGGTAAAAGCCGTTTTTGGCTGGCCGGCTATTCATACCCGGTTACATAACCCCGATGCAAAAGACCCGCAACCCAAAGTGGAAAACCTGTTCCTCGACAGCGGTGCACGCTCGAAAAAAGAAGTTGAAGAACTGGGCATTCATGTCGGCGCCGTGGTTACCTACCAGGACGGTTTTGATGAGCTGGCTTATGATTATTTAATTGGCCGCGCCTTTGACAATCGTGTTGGCGGATTTATGATCGCTGAAGTGGCCAGGCTGTTGAAAGAAAACAAAAAGCAATTACCTTTTGGTTTATACGTAGTTAATGCCGTGCAGGAAGAAGTTGGTTTACGCGGTGCAGAAATGATTGCCCGCCGCATAAAACCCAATGTGGCCATCATAACTGATGTTACGCACGACACCTATACGCCCATGATCAATAAGATCATTGAAGGGGATGTAAGTTGCGGGAAAGGGCCTTCGCTGGCTTTTGGTCCGGCCGTGCATAACAAGCTGCTGAACCTGGTACAGGACGTAGCGGAAAAGAAAAATATACCCGTACAAATGCGCACGGTTTCGCGCAGCACAGGCACCGACACCGACTCCTTCGCCTATGCCAACGACGGTTGCCCATCTGTTTTGATCTCTATTCCATTACGCTACATGCATACTACTGTTGAAATGCTGCACAAAAGCGATATAGAGAAAACCATTCAATTAATGTACGAGACTTTATTAACGCTAACGCCTAAAACAAATCTGAGCTATTTGTAATAGTAATGAGGCGACTATTTGATGGCAGCTTTATGTTTTCTGAAGCTTTTGAAGCCGAAAAACAAACAGAGCGCCAGCAATAAGAATAGCCCGTAAGTGGTAATTATTCTGAACATAAATTGCGATTGTCCAATCGCAAGATTGTCTCCATACATAGCATAATACGGCCTGGTATAAAAGATCTTTTTTCCCCGTTCAAGCAAATTTTTAGGGATTTGCCTTTTTAGGAAATCGTTAAAATAGAACCTGAACGAATTGTCTTTGTGAAAATAATACCGGGCCGTATGAGCTACCTGGCTAAATGGCTTCTGCACTATGCTATCTCCATCAAAATAAGCCGCCACCAGGTCAGGATCATCACCAGGGTATTTCAACAAACGGGATACATCGATCACATTTAAAAACTGATCGCCTTTTTTTATTGATACTGTTCTTGCCAAAAGATCAACGTACGACCAGCGGTTAATTTCTTTCAACCATACTTCAGCAAAGACGTGCCCCCCAGTAGAGATATTGCCATTTATGCCATCTCCGCAACTGACAAGGCGCACAGGAACCCCTGCTTTACAGGCAAAAAATGCGAATATTGATGTATAGTTGCCACACCATAATTTTGATTTTCCTGCCTGAACATACTTTAACTGGTTAACCGGTGATAACGTAAACAAAGCATCATTAGGAACACCATCCATGCCTTTAACTCTTTGCAAAACAAAATGGGTTATTTTTAAAACCCGTTCTGCCGAACTGTCATCAGGCATTATATTCATTGAATCCTTTAAATAAAGCGCCGCCTCTTTATTGTCGGCCTCGCTGTTAAAATCATCAAAAGTCAATGCCCAGTCATTAACGCTATAAGTATGTCCTGATTCAATGGGAATGTTTGAACCGGTTACTTCAAAAGCTCCGCCGCCTGAATTTCCCGCCTTTCTGTATACAGAATCGGGCGTATGGTCCATTTCAATAATTACATCGCCGGGCAGATCATTAACCTTGATATAATATTTCCTTCCACCCGGCAATGGTTGAAATGTAAGCTCCGGGGCTTTAACCTCAGTGAGTAAAACATTGTTATGATAAACCTTAAACTCGTTTACTTTTTTTATGGCACTTCCGCTAAAGGCAATAGAAACCGAACGGTGATCGTTATGAGTGAAACGGGTTATTCTTATTTGCTCATTCAAATCATACAGGTGATTATAACCCGGCACAACGGCATAGGAAAAGTCCATTTCTTTTCTGGCAATAAAATTCAAAGCGGCTACTAAAAGAAATAGTATTAAACAAAGTATAAATCGCTTATTCCTGACCATACAAAAAGCGGCAATATGAGCACCTGCCAACGGGCAAAATAGCTCTTTTAATTTCTAAAAATCAATAAAATAAACAATATTTTTTACCTACCATTTTCTTATTTACTTTTATTTTTAAAATTTGTCGGTGTTCACTAATATCTTTTTATTATACGTTGATCCCGGTAGTGGCAGTTATCTGATACAGATGATCATTGCCGCTATCGTAGGGGCTTTGTTCTATTTCAAAAACATCTGGTGGAGAATCAAAGCATTTTTCTGGAAGCCTAAAAAAGAGGATGCAGAGGGGGAAGATATTACTAAATGACAAGCTATACACGTCATCCTTCATCATTTAAAGATCCCTCGGGTTATGTATTTGAAGCAGAAGGGAAAATTTACCGGCAGGTAAATCAGTACTATGCTGCGCAATACCGCCAGTTGATGGAATCCGGCCTGTACAAACAACTGCTAAGCCAACAACGGCTAATTCCCCATGTAGAGGTGGTCGAAAATATGACCAATTCGCAGGAATGGTACACTACCCTGTTGCCCGAACGGCTTCAAACTATTTCTTACCCATACGAATGGTGTTTTGAACAGTTGCAGGATGCAGCTTTGCTTACCCTTACTGTGCTGAAAACATCTTTACAGCATGGCATGATACTCAAAGACGCCACACCGTATAACATTCAATTTCATAAAGGGCGGCCAATCTTCATCGACACCCTGTCGTTCGATACGTACGATCCAAAACAACCCTGGATCGCCTACCGCCAGTTCTGTCAATGTTTTTTGTTTCCCTTATACCTGGAGCATTACTTAAAAAGCGATATACAAAGAATACTCAGCACTTATATCGATGGCATACCGGTTGACTTTATAGCCAAGCTATTGCCACTTAAAAGCCGCCTGAGCCTGGGCGTGTGGTTGCATGTGTACCTGCAGCACACCACCTCAACCAGTACAAGGGCGGCTAACAAACACACCGCAGCTTTTAGTAAAAAGAAGCTGCTGGATGTGATCAGCCATTTGACCAACATCATTGCCAATTTCCCAAATAATAAAACGTATAAAACCACGTGGAGCAATTATTATGAGGATACGATCCTGAGCAAGGATTACCTGCAGGAGAAAGACAAGATCGTACGGGCGTTTTGCCAAAACAGCAAAGCCCGTAGCGTGCTGGACCTTGGCGCCAATGATGGTTATTTCTCCAGGTTATTTGCGAGCTACCAGATGCAGGTGATTGCCACCGATGCAGATAACCGCTGTATTTCGAGACTGTACCAGGAGGTGAAGAAAAATAACATCGACAACATTCTGCCGCTGATCCTGGATATTGCCAACCCCTCCCCCGCGATCGGTTTCAACAACCAGGAACGCGCCGCTTTTCACGATCGAATCAAGACTGACCTGGTAGCAGCCCTGGCGCTCGTTCATCACCTGGTTATTGGTAAAAACATTTCATTACCTGTACTGGCTGACTATTTCAATAGTATTGCCCCTGAACTCATCATTGAATTTGTACCAAAAGAAGATGAAAAAGTGCAGCAGATGCTGAAAAGCAGGCCTGATACCTTTGTAGACTACGATCAGTCGCATTTTGAGCGTTATTTCTCTACGCATTTCGATATTATCGAACAGGTACCTGTACCTGGCACTCACCGCATTTTATACAGGATGCGAAGAAAACGGTAACCAGCTTTCCGATAAACAACCCATGAAGATCATTCAAAATATACAAGAAAGGCTTGGTAAAAGCAGTTTGTTTCTGATACTCTTACCTGTATTCTATTTACTGCACATGGTAACGGAGTATTACCCCATGCTTACGCTGAAGGATCTGTTTATACCAGTAACAGCATGGATGCTTGGCTTGCCCGTGTTATTGTTTCTTGCCATTCGTTATATTAAGGCATCGTGGGTACAATATGCCATGACCTTCTTTTACCTGGAAATTGTTTATTTCTTTTTTTCCACTATCTACTTATTTATTGAGAAATACATTCCGTTTTTAGCTCATTACAAATACCTGTTGCCATTAATAGTTGCCATCGGTGTCTTTCTATTTATTTCCAGCCGGAAAAAGAAGGCGCCGCCATACCGGTTCTTTCTGTATTTAAATACGCTGCTGATCATATTGGTAATAGTGGAATGCATACAATTGGTGATAAAAACGCTTCCTGAGAAAACATTCACTGCACTTCATCAATCGAACGGCGATCTGCCGCAACTGCCCCCATGCGATAGTTGTATAAAACCAGATGTGCATTATATTGTCTTTGATGGATATGCTGGTTCGGATGCGTTACAACATTTTTGGCAATACGACAACAGTGCTTTGGATTCATTTTTTCGCACCCATGGATTTTACAATGTCGCCCACGCAAAAAGCAATTATAATTATACGTCTTTTTCCATAGGCAGTATACTGAATATGGACTACCACCAACGTGCATTTGATCAAAAAATTGATTTGCTGTTATATTGCGAGGGAATAAAAACCATTAAAAACAACCCGGTGTGCCGTTTGTTTCAGCAATTAGGTTATACCATCATAAATCAATCTTTTTTTCCTATACCTGGTGATAAGCCGCGTCAAAGCATCAGTTATCTGAGCAATAAGAAAGCGATTTTGATGAGCCCCACTTTACCATCACGTCTGATAAATGATATTGGCTGGCAGGCTGGCATTAAACAATTAACTTTTAACAGCAGCCGTTTTATTGAAGAAAATACCGCAAACAGCCGGTTGAGTTTGCAACAGCTACAAAACACATACAAGCAATTAATGCAGATTGCCGGTCAGCAACACAAAAAACCGGCATTTGTATATTCCCATTTTATGTTGCCGCACAAACCTTATTTATTCGACAGTACCGGGCACTTAACTCCTGATTCAACCTGGCATAACAACAGTTATAAAAAGGCAAGCTATCTTTCCCAACTAAAGCATACGAACACCGTGATCAGAAATATTGTAACCCAATTACTAAAGCCGGGCAACCGCCCGCGGGTCATCATCATT
This sequence comes from Niastella caeni, assembly GCF_004834005.1. GTDB lineage: Bacteria > Bacteroidota > Bacteroidia > Chitinophagales > Chitinophagaceae > Niastella > Niastella caeni. Next base: position 71,018 of record NZ_STFF01000014.1, on the reverse strand, counting down.
CAAAGCGATCATGGGTACCGTGAATTTCCTAAAAACCTGAAACAACTGGAATTCAGCAACTTAAATGCTATATATTTTCCCGATCAGCAGTATACCGGTTTGTACGACAGTATTTCTTCCGTTAATACTTTTCGGGTTATTTTGCGAAAATATTTTAATGCACCCCTACCTTTATTAAAAGATTCAACGGTGTATATTCGCCATTAATTAATTGAAAACAGCATGATCAGAAACGACTGGACAATTGAAGAAATACAGGAAATTTATAATTCTCCGCTGCTCGACCTCATTTATCGTGCTGCCAGCGCTCACCGGCAGTATAATAACACCGGCGAAGTACAGGTTTGTACGCTGCTTTCCATAAAAACCGGAGGCTGTTCTGAAGACTGCGCCTATTGCCCCCAGGCAGCCCGATATAATACAGGTGTTAATGTACATGCATTAATGCAAAAAGACCAGGTGTTGGAATACGCTGCCAAAGCAAAGGCCGCCGGTTCAACCCGTTTTTGCATGGGCGCCGCCTGGCGTGAAGTAAGGGATAACCGCGATTTCGACCGCGTTATAGACATGGTGAAGGGCGTAAATGAAATGGGCATGGAAGTGTGCTGTACGCTGGGTATGCTCACCGAATCACAAGCCCAAAAACTGGCCGATGCCGGTTTATATGCCTACAATCATAACTTAGATACGTCTAAAGAATACTATAAAGAAATTATTTCAACCCGCACCTATAACGACCGCCTCGATACGCTTGATAACGTGCGCAAAGCCGGTATCTCTGTTTGCTGCGGTGGTATTGTGGGATTGGGCGAAACACATGCCGACCGAATTAAAATGCTGCATACGCTGAGCACCATGCCCGAACATCCTGAAAGCGTGCCCATTAATGCACTGGTACCGGTAGCCGGCACCCCATTGGAAAATAATCAGCAGGTAGATGTATGGGATATGGTGAAGATGATCGCTACGGCCCGCATCTTAATGCCTAAAGCGATGGTTCGCTTAAGTGCAGGCCGCGCAACCATGAGCGTTTCTGACCAGGCATTGTGCTTTATGGCCGGGGCTAATTCCATCTTTACCGGTGAGAAGTTATTGACCACGCCCAACCCTTCTTTCGATGAAGACAAAGCGATGTTTGATTTGTTGGGGTTGACTCCGAGAGAAGCTTTTAAAGAAGAGAAAGAACTTGTTGGATAATAGCATTGCGAAGTAAGAGGTAAGAAATACAAAAGTCCGAAGTCAACAGAAAAAACTGGCTTCGGACTTTATTATTTAAGTAAGTTTTGCATTTGCTTTAAGCTTACAGTTTTTTGCTTTCAGCTGTATTGCGTGGAGCTTGCAGCTGCTTTCCCCTCACACCGCCCCCAAAATATCAACAATCTCTTTACAGAAATACTGCTGTCCATCCATCACCAGCATAATAGCTCTTATCATTTCTTCACCGGAAGAGTTTTTGGTAACATAACCATTAGCGCCCGCATGCATCAGGGCATTTACATAAGGAAGATCGGTATGAACCGAAATGCCGATGATGCGGATGTCATCGGTAAATTCACGGATAGCCTTGGTAGCGTCGATACCACTAATTGGCTCCATGTTGATATCCATCAAAACAACATCTGGCGAAAGCGTCTTACAGGCTTCAATAACCTGGAATCCGTTCTCGCATATGGCAATAATAGAAAGCCGTTTATCCCTGCTGAGCAGCAGGTTCCAGGCCTCCCGTACCAGTTTGTGATCATCTGCTATAATCACTTTGATCATTAAGAAAAGGTTTAATTAATGGCAAAAATTAAGATTACTGATTTTGTGGGATAAACAACATTCCATATCCCTTAAATTTTAAAACTTTAAGGAAAGCGGTTAATAATAATTAAGGGGAAACAATTACTTATTTCCTGCGGTGTTAAAAAGCCCGCCTGAGCCGAAATAATCGTTTAGCCTGAGGTTTAAGCCGAATTGGTTATATGAAGAGTTATTTTGATAATAACTCCTCGCGTAGCGGATCTGGATTTTTTTAAACAAAACGCCTACACCCATTGAAAAACCGTTTAATCCGTTGCCGGCGTTCGTTATATTTAATTCTTTGCGGCGGAGGTAATTATAACCGGCAGTTATTTCAACTTTATCACCAACGTATAACTGCACGGCCAGTATAACATGTCTGAAAAACTTGTCAAATATATATTTTTTTTCCTTGCTATCCTGCGCCCCGCCTAATTCGTTTGTAAATAAAGTGTCATTATAACGAGTATCAAAACGGTGCAACTGAAATAGTGTAAGCGAGAACTGTACCGGCGCATGTGCCAGGCGTTTTGAAATACCCAATTGCAGGTCGAACGGCAGATCGCCCGCGCTGCTGCCGGCATACCGCTTTAGCTGCGCCCCCATGTTTTTGGCAACCAGGGATGCCTGCCACAAATGGGCCGAATCGAAGTAGGTAATACCCGCATCCATGGCCACCCCTGAAGAACGATAGATACCATACGAAGAATGAATGAACTTGGCCGTTACGCCATAATGCCAGCGCTCCCCATATTGACGGGCGGCGCTTACCTGTACTACATAATCGGAAGGACGCATATTGCCCAATACGTTACCCGAAATATCTGTTTCGGCCATGGAACCATAACTGAAATAGTTAACCCCTGCCGCAAACGTGGTCTTAAGGGGTTCATTGCGAAACCCTGCCATCACGTGATAGTTCTTTATACCCGCATAAAACGAATTAAACACCATGGAGGTATGGGTGTGCATGGCAGCACGTAATAAAGCCGGATTGTTAAAGGCCAGGCCAATATCAGCGGTTTGATTGGAAATGTTAATCCCGCCTAAAGCGGTCAACTGGGGTGTATTGGAAAGTTGTAAAAAGTTATAAACCGTACTGCCGCCCAATGTTTGTGCATGAGTTCGGGCAAGGATAAATAAAAAAAGTAATATATACAGTCGTCTTGACACGCCTGACGAAAATAGCTAAAAAAAACTAGTTGCCGGTTACCGGGTGCCGGTTACCCGACTGAAATAATTGACTGCTTGACTATTGGCGGAAATGCTGGACCTTAATGCCTGGCAACCGGGAACAGGCGACCTGTATAAACGAAAATTCCTCCATTGACATGGAGGAATTTCTTTAACCCTTAAAACAACCAACATGAAAAAAAATCTCGGTTGAATAATTATTAACAGGGTTCAATATCTATTTGTTCAATGATGTTCAGAAAAGAATACATTAAAATCCTATTAAAGGACGCAGGGCTTCTGGCAATTGCATTTTGCGTTAAGCGTTTAGCTTAGCCCAACGCAATTTCCAACACCTGCTGCATGGTCTTTACATAGTGAAAGGTTAAGCCCTTGATAAATGCGGTATCAATTTCTTTAATGTCGCGTTCATTCTGCCAGCAAAGAACAATTTCTTTTAAACCGGCGCGGCGGGCTGCCAAAACTTTCTCTTTAATACCCCCTACCGGCAACACCTGACCGCGCAGGGTGATCTCACCCGTCATAGCCAGATATGGTTTTACCCGTTTACCGGTTAACGCCGATGCAATGGAGGTCATGATAGTGATACCTGCACTGGGACCATCTTTCGGTACCGCGCCTTCGGGCACGTGCACATGAATACTTTTCTTCTCAAACAAACTATTATCAATGCCTACCTTTTTAGCATTGGATTGCAGGTAAGTTAACGCGGTAGTAGCGCTTTCCTTCATCACATTGCCCAGGTTACCGGTCAGTTTCAGATCGCCTTTGCCATCGCTCAGGCTGGTTTCCATAAACAGAATATCACCGCCTACATACGTCCAGGCCAATCCTATAGACACACCGGGAATGTTGGCTACCTTATATATTTCGTTGTTATATTTTGGCTTGCCCAGGATCTTCTCTATATCGCGTTCGGTTAACGTGCTTTTTACCTGCTCTTTTATTGCATATTCTTTTGCTTCATACCGCATGATGGAAGCCAGGTAACGGTCCAGCTCACGTACGCCACTTTCCCGGGTATAATCCTGAATGATCTTTTGCAATACGGTATCGCCTATTTTAAAATCTAACTTCTTCAACCCATGCGCTTCTTTTTGCTTGGGCACCAGGTGCCTTTTCGCGATCTGCACTTTTTCTTCCACCGCATACCCGCTCAGGTTAATGATCTCGAGCCGGTCGCGCAATGCAGGTTGAATGTTATTGATATCATTCGCCGTAGCAATGAACAATACCTTGCTAAGGTCATATTCCAGTTCGAGGTAATTATCGTAAAAGGAGTTGTTTTGCTCTGGGTCAAGCACTTCGAGCAGGGCTGAGGACGGGTCGCCCCGGAAATCGTTCCCTACTTTATCAATTTCATCGAGAATGAGGACGGGGTTCGATGATTTGAGTTTGCGGATCATTTGAACGATACGGCCGGGCATGGCACCGATATAGGTTTTACGGTGACCGCGAATTTCACTTTCATCGTGCAAACCGCCCAGGCTCACACGGCCGTATTTACGTTGAATAGCCGTTGCAATGCTGCGGCCCAGAGAGGTTTTACCAATACCCGGAGGGCCTACAAAGCAAAGAATGGGGCTTTTCATATCACCCTTCAACTTCAGTACGGCCAGGTATTCGAGCAGGCGTTCTTTTACTTTTTCCATACCGTAATGGTCATGGTCGAGCACCTTTTTCGCTTTCTTCAGATCGTACTGGTCCTCTGTACATTCCTGCCAGGGCAGGTCGAGCATGAGGTCGAGGTGATTGTACACCACAGAGTAATCGGGCGTGCTGGGGTGCATACGCTCCAGCTTTTCAATCCCCTTTTTAAACATTTCTTTGGCAGATTCGGGCCATTTCTTGGCTTCCGCCCTCTTCTGCATTTCCTTTATTTCGCGCTCGTTGGTATCGCCGCCCAGCTCTTCCTTGATACTCTTCATTTGCTGTTGCAGAAAATACTCGCGCTGTTGTTTATCGAGCTCGGTCTTGGTTTTGGTAGTAACCTTATTCTTTAGCTCGGCAAACTGCAATTCGCGTTGCAGCAGTTTCATTAACAGATCGGCCCGGGTTTCGATATTATTCAATTCCAGCAGCTTCTGCTTTTCTACCAGGTCAGTATTTAAATTGCTGGATATGAAATGAATAAGAAAGGACGGGTTTTCAATATTGCGTAAAATGATGGAAGCTTCGGAAGGAATATTGGGCGAAAGCTGAATGATTTGCCCGGCCAGTTCCTTGATATTCGCTACATAGGCATTAAAATCTTCGTTCTTGGGAGCTTCATCTTCTTCCAGCAATTCTACCCGGGCTTTGAAATAAGGCTCTTCGGTGGTGATCGCAGAGACCTTGAACCGGCGTTTACCCTGAATGATAACGGTGGTGCCGCCATCAGGCATTTTGATCATTTTAATGATCTTGGCAACGGTTCCAATATCTTCCAGGTCGGTAATGGCAGGATCTTCTACATTACTGTCTTTTTGCGCTATAACGCCAACCAGTTTGTCAGCTTTATAGGCGTCATTTACGGCTTTTATGCTTTTATCGCGCCCCACGGTTATAGGCAGAACTACACCAGGGAACAATACAGTATTCCGCAATGGCAACAAGGCCAATTCCGACGGAATGACTATATCGGCGCTGTTATCTCCTTCATTCTCATTGAGAGGGATAATAGGAATAAAGTCCATTTCATCTTCTGGCGTGAATAATATTTTCGCTTCTTTCATCTGTGATTATTAATTTTTTTAGGCCAGATGGCTCTTACCATGAATGAATTTTCATTGCCAGGGGCATAATGAAAATTTGTTCATGGAACGAATCTTTCTAAGTTTATCTGTGACAAAATAACATACTCTTGCTTAAAATACCATGAATTGAAGGCAATTGCCATATATGTCAAGTTTAATGCCAGTGCAATAAAGGCATAAGAATCAACCCGATTGGTGCTTATTTTGACAGGAAATCACGACAACCTGGTTTAATACAATGGATATGGGGTTTATGACAAGAAAAGTGAAGTTAGTTATAGGTATAATAATTACGGTTGTAGTTGCCAGTTACTTCAGTTACCGGTTACCAGGTACCAGTTACCGGGGTTCAAATTAATTACAGGTTGATTATGGGCAAACAGCATATGCTCTAAGAGCCCGGGAACCGGAAACCGGTGACTAATTCAAAAATGAACCATACTTAAGAGATGCTTCACCCATAAACCTTCACTGCCTTAAAATAAAAAAAAGCTCCTTTCGGGAGCTTGCTAGATCATAATAGCTTTATATGAATTACCATTTATCAACTTCTTCACCAGCATCAGCGGCTGAACCAGCACCATTGCTCGAAGCGGTGTTTACCTGTAAAGCCGGGGTTGGAGCAACAGCTTCAGCGGCAATATCATCGATATCGTTTTCTGCAACTTGATCGTGGTTATAGGCGTCAAAATCAAAATTGGGCATCAATTCAGTCTTAACATAATCTACCGCTTCAGTCAATGCCTTTAAGAATTTGTTGAAATCTTCCTTGTACAAGAAGATCTTGTGCCTGTCGTACCCGTTTTCGTTGAATTTTTTGCGGCTTTCCGTAATGGTAATGTAGTAGTCATTTCCACGGGTAGCCCTCACATCAAAGAAGTAGGTTCTTCTTTTCCCAGCTCTTATGCGTTTGCTATAAACGCTTTCCATACGTTTGTCGTTGTTTTCGTACGCCACAGTCATTTAAGTTTTGCAGTTAACAATTATCAAATTTTCACAAAAAAAAGCGTTACAAATATAATATTGTTTTAGAATCAACAAAATTTCATTAGCATTTTACGAAGTAATTTCCCTTAATTATCCCCATTTGTGACTCGATTTAGCTTTCTTCCCGCTCCTGCTGAAGCTGTTGTTCGTATAAATACGCATAATAACCATTCAATGATAATAATTCGTTATGTGTTCCGGTCTCAACAATCTTGCCTTCATCGAGCACAACAATGGTGTCAAAATCAAAAAGGGTGAATATGCGATGGGTAATTATGATCGCGGTTTTATGTTGAAGATATATACTTAAGTTACCGAGGATCTCCTTTTCGGTGCGGGCGTCAACGGCGCTCAGGCAATCGTCGAACACCACGATCTGCGGGTCTTTGGCCAGCGCGCGGGCAATGGAAATACGTTGCTTTTGTCCGCCGCTAAGCGTAACACCCCGCTCCCCTACCATGGTGTCGTATCTGTCGTGAAAACCTTCTATTTCTCTTTCCACACTGGCATAACGGGCCGCCCTGGTTACAGTTTCTGAATTGGTATTCCCGCCCGGGCTAAACAGGATGTTATTATTAATGGTATCGCTGAACAGGAAAACGTCTTGCGGCACATAGCTGATCTGGCGGCGCAGTTCCTGCAGGTCCATTTGACGCAGGTCGGTGCCATCGATGCTGATATTACCCACCGAAGGATCGTACATGCGTAATAACAATTGCGCAATGGTGGTTTTACCACTGCCGGTATGACCGATGATGGCAATCTTCTGCCCTTTCTTAATATGCAGGTTGAAATGCGTCAACGCCTGAATTCCGGTATTGGGGTAAACAAAATCAACATTATCAAAAACAATGCTGCCCTGCAAAGCAGGCTTAATGGGGTTGGGCGGATTAACAATAACCGGATCGGTATGCAGGAATTCGTTAATGCGCTTTTGCGAAGCGGCCGCACGTTGTATCATGCTGGCCGTCCACCCGATAGCGCCAACCGGGAAGGTGAGCATATTAATATACATCACAAACTCGGCAATGGTGCTCATACCAATTTTATGCTCGCCGTAAATGGCGTAAATGCCGCCTATCATGATGGTAAGCAAGGTACTAAGACCAATGAGCAAGGTCATGGAAGGAAAATACAGCGCTTCCGTTTTGGCCAGCGCAATGGCGTTGGTCTTATATTCCTCGCTGTTCTTATCAAAGAATTCGAACATGGCCTTTTCCTGCACAAACGACTTGATTACCCTGATACCGGAATACGATTCCTGGGCATTGGTAGTAAGATCACTTAATAATGCCTGGATCCGTTCACTCTTTTTATTAATAATAGTATTTACTACATATATAGTTACGGCCAAAATGGGTAATGGCGCTAACACGTACAGGGTGAGCAGCGCATCTTTCTTTACCATATAATAAACCGACAGTGAGATCAACGACACCAGGTTAATAAAATACATAATGGCCGGACCGGTGAACATTCTTACCCGGCTTACGTCTTCAGCCATGCGGTTCATGAGGTCGCCGGTACTGTGGGTTTTATAAAAATTGGTATCGAGGGTAAGGTATTGTTTAAAGATGGCGTTCTTTTGATCGTACTCAATATGGCGGCTCATGACAATGATTGTCTGCCGCATAAGGAACATAAAAATGCCGCGGATGAGTGCCAGCACCAGGATGGTGATACCGCAAAGAGCGATCACGGAAATGGTCCTGTTTTGTTCGGCAAAATGAATGAACTGGTTCACCAGCCAGTCGTATTGAACGGCCGACTTCTTAGGTTCAATGCCAAAAGCCCGTTGCACCACATCGAACACATAGCCGGTGACCTGGGGGGCCAGTACGGCGAAGTAGTTGGAAATAATGATAAAGAGAATACCTAAACACAACCGGTACCGGTATTTCCAGAAATACTGATTAAGCGCTTTTAGATGTTTCAACCGCAGGAATTTGAGTGGCGAAGTTAAGTTAGAAAAGTTAACAGGCTCACAGGTACACAAGGTAATCCTCAGGCTCAGCCCACTAATTATTTGTTAACTTGTCAACCTATTAACTTGTTAACCTGTCAACTTTTTTCATCAGCATCCATCTTTGGCAGGTGTTCCCCTGCAACTTCTTCATTTTTAACAGCATCTTCATCCGGCAACTGATTGAGCGGCCCTGCTTCATCCTTTTTCTTGTCTCTTTTCTCCCCTTCTTCGCGTACAACATCGAAATTATTTCCAATACTGGTTTCAAACTCGCTATGGACCTGATCATTCAGGTCTGCCTTTTGGGTTTTATTTTTTTGCATGTATATGCTACGTTCAAAATTTATACCTGGCCATCTGGCTGAAATCCTCCACAAATAGCCGGGCCATTCACGCGGCATATTTGTTGAACGATTTTATAAGGTTTTTTTGGGATACCAAACATGGCAAAGCCATCGCATTTTTAAAAATGATTGCCGGGGCAGCAACCGGTAAAACAATGGATGATTCCATTGAAGGGAAATTGAAAATGTAACGATGCCATTTCAACCAAATAAAAAGGCCCACTGAACAATGTTCTATAGGCCTTTTTACAATTTATTCAGCACTGGCTGTTTTGTGCAAAAATTATTTCGAACTAGTCTTCAGTTTATCATTTTCAGCCAGCAATTCATTCAGCTTTTTTTCCAAAAGCGCCAGCTTTTCATTTTGCGCCTCCTGCTTTTTGTTTTGTTCTTCCAGTCTTTTATCCTGCTCGATGGCATACAAGGTCAGTTCCTCAATTTTTTTTAAAAGAACAGCCTGGTTATCGCCCAGATCCAAACCGTTTTTCTCCACTTCCGTAGCAGAAGGAACTTCGGGCAGGTGATGATTTTTTTTGATATATTGTTCCAATTCGCTCAATGGTCGCAAACTATATGTACTATGAAATACATAATCAGGCCAGGGAGTAGCTGCTGCTTTTACTTTTACCAAAGTAAAAATAGCAGATCCATTCACCGCCAGCTTGTAAGTTTTGGGATCACTGGTCCCAATACCAACACTACCATTTCCCAGGATCTTCATAAGTTCTGTATAAGTACCGTTACTTTCAAGGCGTTTGCCAAAGGAAATGCATCCATTTGTATTATCGCTGGTACTGGTAAACACAGATAATTCACGACCGGTAGTACCAGGAGCCATATCTACACCAAAACCTGCCTGCACACTTCCTGCGCCATTATCATAAACAAGAATTTTTTTACCGGCTCCATTTGCGCCAAGGCTTAACCTTGCCTGGGGGAGAAAAGTACCAAAACCCACAAAACCCGATTCATCCAGCACTATAGAACTATTAGGTGCATCCATATCGAATATTAATGGATTTGATAACCATCCATCGTCTGGACCAAGAGCAGGATTACTCACATCATACAATCCGAACCGCAGGGAATTTGTGCCCATACCACTGGCTCCATCCGATCCGAAATGCATGCCCAACGATCTTGAACTGTTATTTTGCAGGGTAAGGCCGGAAAACGGCTTATAGGACCAAAGCCTGGTCGTAAATACATGGGCAGAAGTAAAAACGTCTAACTTGTTTTTAGGAGAAGAGTTGCCTATACCGGCTGTATAGGATGTATAAGCACAACCGTTACTCATACCCCATTGCGCCTGTACAGTTTGAAAAGTAATTACAGAGAAAGCGGCTATTGATAAGCGCGTAAATAATCTCATATTAGTAGTGTTGGTTTGTTTAATAGGGACGAATGTAAATAACCCGACATGCATTTATAAAACAATTTGATAAATGTGCAATTTTGGCAATAAGTGTGTTAATTAAGGCAATAAGTGTGTAGATAAAAATCAACGCCGGGACTCCAATTTCTACCAGATCGCTGGCATGCCGTTTATACAACCGCTCATTATATATTGCATTTACAATAAGGGAAACGCCCTTTGGTAAAACATTTGGCCATGGGGGTAATAACGGCGATTTCAAATGCAAGTTTGAAGTAAATAAAGACCTGAAAATGGGGTACGCGCTTTTTACCAACTCCAGTACTTCCGATGCCTTGCTGGAGAACCTACGTAAATTTTTAGTGGAGGGAAAAGATAAGCCTTAACACACAACCAAATCACGTTCATTTTAATCAGGCAGCCAATTGGCTAAAAAGTCGTTTGGTTGCCTGATCGCATTAAAAATGGGTTCATTCAAAAAATTTGATAAATTTTTAGGCCAGAACGTGTGACCGCAAGCTTATAAACCAGAATGGGCAGCTTTTTTTTAGTTACTGTAATTTACTATACTTTGTAGCCGATTAACTGACCTGGATGCCAACCAACAGCCACGCATATGCAACATTTGAAGCCCTCTTCAGGGCACATTACAATGCATTGGCCAATTATGCTTATTCCATTTTAAAGAACCGGCAGAATGCGGAGGATGTAGTGCAGGATGTATTTATCAAATTATGGAAAAATCAACCCGAAGTAATTAATACCAGCCAGGTAAGATTTTATTTACTTACCGCTACCAAAAATGGCTGTATTTCATTATTACGCAAACAGGCCGGCCAGGTTACCACAGACCCCGATGAGCTGCAACTGGCTGCAGTACCCGACACCTCGCAGGAAGATAAAGACGAAATAAAAAAACTTGTTAATAAAGCGCTGGCCTTATTGCCACCGCAATGCCTGGTCATATTCAAACTTAGCCGGTTTGGCGGCTTAACCTACCAGCAAATTGCCAGTGAATTGGGATTGTCGGTTAAAACCGTTGAGAACCAGATGGGCAAGGCCCTGCGCATTTTGCGGGATTATGCAAGGCAGAACAACATACCGTATATCGTTTTATTGTACCTGATATACGGAACTTAAAAAAATTTCTGTACCGGATAGGGGTTTTAAAAATCCGCTGCGTCTCTTCATCAATAACAGTCGGTTATTTAAAAACTTAAAAGGTACAATTATGAAAAAATTACAGACTATTACAATTTGTGTATCATTGATTATGATGGTGGCATGCGAGCGGGAAGATTCATTACAACCAAACACAAACAAGGCCTTATTGCTGGGAAAATGGCAACTTGAAAAAACCATTGACGAATTTTACCAGCCGGTGAATGTTTTAAAGGCGCATGAAGAAACACCGGGTGAACCGGGCGATTCGGTCGTCTTTAAAAATGATAACCAGGTGTATTCTTACCAAACCGTGGCAACGGGTGTAGATGAAGAAGTATATGATTATGAATGGGTAACCGATTCTATTATAAAAGTTGATGGTGAGCGTTATACCATCAGGAAACTGACCACTACTACGCTGGTCTTGTACAAAGAAGAAACAGATAACAACGGAAGAGATGTTGAAATTGGAATTTTTATGCGGTAAGCAATAGCTGGTACAAGGTTCAGGTTGGGTCGTCTTCATGGTTATAATCACCGGCTACCAAATTTTCAGGTATGAGTGAAGACATATATAATCTGCTGGCCAAACATTTCAGCGGTCATGTAACCGAAGCTGAAGCCGCGGCAATACAGCAATGGCGCAACGCCAGTGAGGACAATCAAAACGATTACCGGTTACTGCAAAAGCTATGGCTTGAAACAGGTGAACCGGAAGAAATCGAATTTGATACCGAAGGCGCGCTTCAATCGGTGGCATTGCAACTGCAGCCACCGGCCAGGGGCCTAACGCGGGTGTTCACATTGGGCCGAATAGCAGCCATTGCCGCCTGCCTGGTAATTGTATTGCTTATTTGGTGGATGACCGGTCCTGAAAATAGTATGCAAACCATAGTAGCAGATGTTGCCGTTAAAACCATACAACTGGAAGATGGTAGCCAGGTATCCCTGCGCAAAGGGGCCACGCTGCAATACCCGGCGCATTTCAGTAAAAATAAACGTGAGGTGATCCTGACCGGGGAAGCATTTTTTGATGTAATGCATAATACAACCCAACCGTTTATTATTACGGCCGATGTTACCAGCGTAACAGTGGTAGGAACCAGTTTTTCGGTTATTTCAGGCAGTGACTCCGTGCAACTGATCGTAAAAACAGGTTTGGTACGGTTCAATGCCTTACGCGATACGAGCAACAAAGTATATGTAGGCGCAGGTGAAAGAGCGGTATTTATCCAGGACCGTTTACAGAAACAGGTAAATACTGATGAGAATTTCAATGCCTGGCATTCGAAACAACTGGTGTTTAAAAATACACCACTGCAACAGGTAGCGGCTGCCCTGAGTAACTATTACAATGTGCATATTGAATTGGCCAAGCAGGATTCAGCACAAATAGCCAATACCACGGTAACCGTAACATTCAACAACCAGCCCTTGACGACAGTACTAAGAGACCTATCGCTTATTACATCTTACCAGATTAAAAAAACAGATAACCAGCATTACAAAATTAGTGTGCGTTAAAGCGGCTGCACAACCGGGAGCCTTTTACCGCATCACTATAAAAAATAGCAACATGCGGCTATTCATTCTGTTACTCGTATTTAATACTGCCTGTTATGGGCAATCCATGCTCAAAATACAGGTTTCACTCCAACAAAAGAGTGGAACCACCGGAGAATTATTAACCGCTCTTAACCGCCAGCCCGGCGTATTGATCAGCTATAGCTCGTCGGTAGTGGAATTGACGAAGCCCGTACAATTGACCGGCCGTGAAAAAACAGTGGAAGACGTGCTTATTGCCATTTGTAAAAAGCAACCCATAAAATACCTGGAACAGCCAGACAAGATCGTTTTGATAGCCACCATAATTGCCAAACCTAAACATACCATCAGCGGTTATGTTACCGACAAAAAGAACGGCGAACGGCTAATTGGCGCCTCTATTTCAATACCCGCTGCAGGCCTGGGCACTACCAGTAATACCTATGGCTTTTTTTCAATAACCCTTGAACAGGATACGGTGAGTTTACTGGTATCATATACCGGTTATACACCCTGGGTTCAACCCATCATATTAACATCAGACATTTTGCTGAACGTTGAAATGGAGTTGCCTTCTATAATGAATGAACTGGTGATTGTACAGGCAACCGCAAAAAAAAATACCCCGGGCCAATCCATCTCCGGCACACTGAATATTTCACCGCGTTTTATAAAATCAGTACCTGCAATTCTGAGCGAATCAGATGTGTTAAAAACCATTCAATTGCTGCCGGGTATTCAGGCAGGGAATGAAGGCTCCAGCGGCTTGTATGTACGAGGCGGCAGCCCCGATCAAAACCTGATCCTGCTCGATGGGGTCCCTGTGTACAACACAGCCCATGCCTTTGGATTGTTCAGCATTTTCAATGCAGATGCGGTCAATAATGTAGAAGTGCTCAAAAGTGGGTTTCCTTCCAGCTACGGTGGCCGTTTGTCGTCTGTGGTGGATGTACATATGAAAGAGGGCGATAAATACCAGTATCATGGAGAAGGCGGTATCGGGATCATTTTTTCCAAATTCACCCTGGAAGGGCCAATACAAAAAGGGAAATCCTCCTTTATGGTTTCCGCCCGCAGAACCTATGCTGATCTGATCTTACGCCTGCTTCAATCAAGGGAAGAAGACGGCACCATAAGGCTAACGCCATTTTTTACCGATGTAAACGCCAAAGCCAATTTTAAGGCCGGGCCAAATGACCATATTTACCTGAGTTGTTACATGGGACAGGATAAACTTACGGGCAAAGAAAATTATGTATATCAAAATGATACAAGCAGGTCTGAATACAGCCACATTGAAGGTTTTTCATGGGGAAATATTACCGGCATGCTACGCTGGAACCATATACTGAATAAAAAAACATTCTCCAATATTACAGCTACCTACAGCCGGTATAAGTTCAAAACAGGAACCTGGGGAGAAGAACGAACAGATAACCCGCCATTTTATTACCAGGAAAGTCATAACTATTTTTCCTCCATCCGCGACTGGGGCATACGGGCCAATATTGATTATCTCCCCTCCCCTAACCATTTTATAAAAGCCGGCGGCTCGGTAACCTTCCACCAATATCATCCTTCAAACAATAAGTTTTACAAGGAAACTGACCAGGTTGAATTTGATGAACACATTGATCATGCAGCCACCGCCTCCCGGGAATACGATGCTTATGTAGAAGATGACATCCGGTTACTGCTCAATATGAAAACCAATATTGGTTTACGTTTAAGCCTTTTTGATACACGCAACAAATTATTTACGGCTTTGCAACCACGATTTAACTGGCTGTATCAACCGCATACGAAATGGACCTTTTCTGCCTCGTACAGCGAAATGAACCAGTTCATACATTTAATATCCAACAGCAGCCTCGGCCTGCCTACAGACCTTTGGCTGCCAGTTACCAGCAGGGTACCTCCGCAAACAGCACGGCAGGTAAGCGCAGGTATTTCATACAATTGCAGCCAATCGATTGCCCTGTCAATGGAAACTTATTACAAAAGGCTCAATAATGTTATTGACTACATCGACCAGACCGTTTTTTTCAATGCATATGATAACTGGGAAGATAAAGTGATCACCGGAAAAGGTAAGACTTACGGCATAGAATGTTCGCTGCAAAAAACAAAAGGGAAGCTCACTGGTATTGTCAGCTATACCCTCAGCAAGAGCACCCGGCAGTTTGAAGCCATTAACCATGGCAAGCCTTTCCCGTTTTTATTCGATCGCCGGCATGAAATAAAAATGGCCGCTATATGGAAGCAATCACCACGGTTTGAAGCAGGCGCCAACTGGTTGTTTTCATCGGGCCGGCCCGTTACTTTACCAGTAGACAGTTATCTGGATCCTTTTACCAACGAATGGGTGGATGTATATTCCGGTCGCAACGATGCCCGTTTGCCTAGCTACCACCGGTTAGATGTGTCGATTAAATTCATAAAGCATAAGAAACATTATACCAGAACATGGCTCATCAGCATTTACAATGCATACAACCAGTTCAATACTTTTTATTTCGATGAAATTATTAGAAACAACAACAACCAGGTTACTGTAAAAGCCATTTCCCTTTTTCCAATTATACCTTCAATAAGCTACCAGTTTAAATTTTAGTGTATGGAAAGGCAATTAAAATATTATAGCATAACGAGATTTATAATCTTTTTAATATTCCTGTTCTCTTGCAGGAAAGACATTAACATTTCACTGTTGCGCAAACCACAACTGGTGTTACATGGTTATGTAGCAGTTGGCGAACCATTTACAGTTACTATTTCCCGGCCAACCGATCCTGCTATACCAGATTCCCTGCTGCCCCTGAAGAATGCGTGGGTAACGTTGAATGAGAACGGTGTATTTAAAGACAGTCTCCTGTTCAATGCGCAGCAAAAAAAATATGTTTCCCGCTCGGCCAAAGCAGAATATGGTAAAACGTATACCATTCTTGCAGGCGCTCATGGCTACCCTGCAGCAGAAGCCGTGGCCACCGCACCGGAACCGGTACCTACAGTTGCTATTGAACATAAAGTGAAATCCCGGATTACCGATTATGGAGAATTTCTGGATGATGTGACATTCAGTATTCAAGACCCGGCCGGAGTAAACAATTATTACATCGCCGCTTTGTATCCAAGCGATCATTTTTATCCCCGCCTTTTCTGCGTATATTCTACCGACCCCGTCATCGATCGACCTAATGCAGAAGTTTTGCCTTCAAGTATAAATATTTGCATTAATGCAAAAGGCATTCTGTTCAATGATCAGTCATTCAATGGCTCATTAAAGAAGATCACGATCAGCGCCTGGCCCAAGGCATTGGAAACTATTAAAGACAGTACGGGCGTATATAAACCGTACTTAAAAAAATATACGATCAGCAAGGATTTTTATAAATACTTCAAGCATATAAGTAGCCAGGATTTTGAACTGGGTATCCCCTATTCATATATCCCGGCTATAGATATTGGTAATGTAACCAATGGGTATGGACTTTTTACGATATATTCGGTAACTACCGATTCGCTGCCTTAGGTCAGCACCTAATCTGCATACGCTTGCGCATAATAGATATAAAATTCATTTTTTAACGCATCGTATTTCAGGCATTTCCAATTATTGTACACACTACTGGTGCTAATACAAAGTGAGTTTTTTAAACTGGTTTTAGCGACCTGCTTCAACAAACAGCCATCAGCTATCACGAAAGTTTCGTCTTTCGCGAGGTCGGCTATCTTACAGGGTGAAGATTCGAGATAACTTTCAGGTTTCTTTATAAGGTACTCCATCAGATAATTTATCTCCTCGCCTAATCCATAATCCAGGTCGGCGCCGTAATTACATTCAGCCGATTTCAGCCGGTCTTTAATTTTCAGGTCCCTGTATAATTCGTAATACTTATTCGTAAGATCATTATACACTAAAATCAAAATGCGCTGGCGTGCCTTATCATAGGCGATAAAGGCATGATCATCCTTTGCATTTTGAAACAGGTCTCCTTTGGCAAAGGATAATAGTTCATATGTGCTGTTGCTCCTGAAATATTTCTGGTGCCTTTCATTCAGCGTAGGTATTAATTTGGAATGTATAGCCAGAAAAACACGGTTATCAGAAAGTTGTTTCAATTTTTCTTTATGCTGATCAATGTCAGCATATTGTGGATAGTCGTAAGTTGAGATTTCATACCCCTTAGCTTCGTCGGCCTTAACATCTATAGTGTCACTTTTTGCGGTCGCTTTTTGCGGAATACTTTCTTTGGATACCTGGTTGGCGCCGACAACTTCCGGTTCTTGCGGTTGTTTTGAGGCGCAGGCAAAGCATGCTGTCAACAGGCAAAGGGTAATTAATTGCTTTATTGTACTTGTTGTTTTCATAGGGCTCCAAGATAGCTATTTAAGCACTTTGGGAGACAGGGGGTAAAAAGAAAAAAGGTCCTCTGTAGAAACAGTCGACCTCTAACGATTGCTTGCCATATGAAAAAAAAGATAAATCTATTTATTTTGAAACCCCGATAACCATCACTTTTTTCTTTACTTCTATTCTTCTCTTTGGTTATCTCCTTGTTTCTGATGTAAAATTACATTGCCGGCCGCCCCCATCAAAAGCATGTTTTTGCTTATTTTATGATCGCAAAGGCTCGTATAAATTGTAAAACCCTTGCCAGGCAAGGGTTTTAGCAAATTTCGACAATGGTCTCCAGCGTCTGAAAATAGTTTTTTTAGCCATTATTTAATCACTTCATTGCCCAAACACAGCTATAGCTCATCATCCCATTCCGGTGCGTCAACCAGTTTCTGCAGGCCGGAAGTACTTATTAAAAAAAGTGGGCTATTTCGGGCAATAAGTGCGGATCCGGAGAATTAAGTGTTTAAAAAACACCAGAAATTGTAAATAAGTTACAGATTCATAAAATTGTTTATAGCATATGAATTTAACCCCCCTTTTTTACTAATTTCTCCCCCTGCCTCTCCAGTTTCTCCATTATTTTACATCTTTAAATCAAAACAGTATTTAAGCAGAAGCTAACGACTGCTAAATATTGAAAAAGGCCATATAATTACTACTTCTGAGACAATCTAACCGCAATCACGCTGCAAAGACCGCGGAAGTAAAAAACCAAAAAGATTCTTTTAATAGCTACTTTTTATGAAACACGTAGGACTGGCAATTTTGTTAACACTCGGCTTAATGTCGGTTTTTGCTCAAACAACCAAACATAGTTTTGAATTGGCTGACAGTGTCTTTTTGCTCGACGGAAAACCGTTCCAGATCATTTCCGGTGAACTGCATTATCCGCGAATTCCCCGCGAGGCCTGGCGCCACCGGATGAAGATGGCGAAAAGCATGGGGTTGAACACAATTGGCACTTACATTTTCTGGAACCTGCATGAACCTAAAAAGGACGTTTTTGATTTCAACGGACAGAATGACATCGTTGAATTCGTGAAAATCGCGAAAGAGGAAGGTTTGTGGGTAATCCTTCGCCCAAGTCCGTATGTATGTGCCGAATGGGAATTTGGCGGCTACCCCTTTTGGCTGCAGAATACCAAAGGCCTGAAAGTGCGCAGCACAGAACCACAGTACCTTGAAGAATATAGAAAGTATATCCATGAAGTTGGTCGCCGACTTGCTCCCCTGCAAATAAATCACGGCGGTAATATTTTGATGATCCAGGTTGAAAATGAATATGGCAGTTACGGGAGCGATAAAGAATACCTGGAAATAAACCGGAAGATGTTCGTAGCAGCGGGCTTCGACGGTTTGTTGTACACCTGCGATCCTGCCCCGGACCTGGTAAAAGGTCATTTACCCGGCATGTTGCCTGCGGTGAACGGGTTAGACAAACCACATGAGATTCGTAAGCTCATCAATGAAAATCACAATGGCAAAGGGCCTTACTTTATTGCCGAATGGTATCCCGCCTGGTTCGACTGGTGGGGGACAAAACATCATACGGTACCTGCGAGCAAATACACCCCGGGACTGGATTCAGTTTTAGGGGCAGGCATCTCGATCAACATGTACATGTTCCATGGCGGCACCACCCGCGATTTTATGAATGGCGCCAATTACAAAGGAAATACACCTTATGAACCGCAGATAAGCAGCTATGATTACGATGCCCCGCTGGATGAAGCCGGCAATGCGACCTCTAAGTTTTTTGATTTCCGGAATGTTATACAGAAACATTTGCCGGCCGGTCAGGTGCTGCCAGAAGTAGCTCCTGCGAAACCAACGATTACTATTCCGAAAATCCAATTCAAAAAAAGCGTTGCGCTTACGGCTTTACTGCCCAAGCCCAGGACCGGCGTTACACCCATTACATTTGAGGACCTGCAACAAGCATATGGGTTTGTATTATATCGCACAACGTTGAATAACGCCACTTCTGGATTGCTTACAGTAAAAGACCTGCGCGACTACGCTGTGGTAATGATAAACGGCAAAAAAGTGGGAACGCTCGACAGATGCAAGGCGCAAGACAGCCTGGAGATAAAATTACCCAAAGGAACGGTAACGCTCGATCTGCTGGTTGAAAACCTGGGACGCATCAATTTCGGCCCTTATTTGCTCGAAAACAAAAAGGGAATTACCAAAGGCGTTTGGTTGAACGGAAAGGAATTAAAAGGATGGAAGACCTATTCTTTGCCTTTTGAAAAACAACCTTCCCTTACGGCAACAGCAAACAATACGAATGCTATTAATGCTCCTGTATTGAAAAAAGCTGATTTTATCCTGGAACAAATTGGTGATACCTACCTGGACATGAGTGCCTGGGGCAAAGGCGTGGTTTGGCTGAACGGACATAATCTTGGCAGGTACTGGAATATCGGCCCACAACAAACAATATATATACCAGCCGAGTGGTTGGTAAAAGGCAAAAACGAATTGATCGTACTCGAATTGATAAAACCTGATCAAAAGGAGTTGTCGGCATTGGAAAAACCAATACTCGATCAACTCAACAACTAGATTGAACAATACGCAGACTGTAAATACCCTGACAATAACTTTGTCGGGGTATTTCGTTACTACTATAACCTGCATCGATATATAGAAATGATATTATCCTGGCAGTGCTAATTTTAAAATGAAAAACGCCATTGGGTGCTTCAGAATAGTAGTGACCGTTTGCCTGTTTACCAGATGCCGGTCCAAATGTTACCAATAACCGCAAAGCCTGGCATGGCCGCGCATTGGTTGTAGTTAAAAGCATCCACCGGGAGACATTACGCTTAAAGGAAGTGCAGCCGGTTTACCGGATGCCTCTATTAAAATCAGGTCTGAAAAGGCGGCGGTAAAGTAGCTGGCAATTTTATCGGAGATAAAGGTATCCTTCAAATTCTTCATCCCTTCAGCAGGATCAGCAGCCCAACCATGAAAGACTAGTATTCTTTTTGCATTGAGAAAATTTATACACCATTTTCAAGCCAATTGACTGGCATGAAATTTAAAGCACTTCTATAAAGCTTGCATATGGAAACAACTACTGTTTTAGAAGGCTATAGTGACCAGGAAAAAGGCGCTTATTTAGGAGCAATGGCATCTATTGCAACTGCAGACCGGCAGGCATCCAATGAAGAGTTAGAATATATAACTGCTTTGTGCGATGCTG
The DNA here is from genome assembly GCF_004834005.1 of Niastella caeni. Taxonomy (GTDB): domain Bacteria; phylum Bacteroidota; class Bacteroidia; order Chitinophagales; family Chitinophagaceae; genus Niastella; species Niastella caeni. The sequence goes on along the minus strand of NZ_STFF01000014.1, from coordinate 50,310 downwards.
CGGATATTTCTGAAACACAGAAGGAAGCAGTAATAAAAGCTGCCAATGAATTGAGTGGCGAAGAGTTGAAAAAATGTCTTGACATATTAAAGAACAGTGATTTAAAATATTCATTGGTAACAGATCTGATTGCTTTTGCAAAAGCCGATAACAACTACGGCATAGAGGAACAACAACGGGTAAAAGAAACTTCCGACTATCTGGGCGTTGATCAAAATCAATTTTCCCTGCTTAATGAGTTTACAGAAAAAGCAGCCACCAATGATGTTCCCGTTGAAGAAAAAGCAAAACCTTCGTTTTTGTCGTCGCTCGGTTTATCTGAAAAAATGAAGAGTGCCGGCATCAATGCCAACAGCTTAATGAAGGGATTATTAGGTGTAGCCGGCCCTTTAATACTGGGCGGTATATTATCAGGTGCTTTGCGCAGGCGGGGCCGAAGGGGCTCCAGCATGTTTGGCAATCTGGGCGGCATGTTTGGCAACTCCGGTTTGCTGCGTGGAGCCGGATTAGGATCACTTATCGGCATGCTAAGCGGCGGAAGAGGATTCAGGAATACAGGTGGCTTATTAGGTAGAATATTGCATTGACCGCTTTTAAACCGTACAGATTTTTTCATGCTTTAAAACTTCGTTTATGACATTACGCATTTTGAAAGGAACCCTATTGCTCATTCTTTCAGCAGGACTGCTTGATCTATCATGCAAAGGGAGAGAGAAGGATAAAGATATAGATGCAACTCCCAATATAGACACGGTATCAACAGTGGATACATCAGCGCCCGTTACAACAGCTCCGGAAACTGTGACCGAAGCACAACTAAGGGATGCAACTAAGGATTTTCCCGGAGTAACAGCAACATTGAACAATGGCGAGGTAACGCTTACCGGCATTATCAGCAGAGACGATTTACCAAGATTGATGCAGTCTGTTCAGGCGCTGAACCCTAAAAAAGTTAATAATAACCTGACTTTTAAATGAGGAGGTTTTTTATGGCATTACAGGATAAATACAAAGAGCTCATAGATACCGCCAGGAATGCAGGCGTACAAAATCTACAAGTGAGCGAGCAGAATAATGTATTGCATATTACCGGCGAAGCGTCGAATGCGCAAACGAAAGATACATTATGGAATATATACAACAGGATTGATCCCGATTTCAGGGCTGGCGATCTGATCCTGGATGTAAATGCAAGCGCTTCAGCCGGCACGAAAGCAAAAGTGGTAACTGAATCATCAAACCTGAATATAAGAAAGGGGCCAGGTACTGATCAACCGGTAATTGGCAAAGCGGCACATCATGAAATAGTAACCGTTCTCAGCAAAACGAATGATCAGTGGTCATTGATCCGCACAAACAAAGGTGCGGAAGGATATGTTTATTCGCAATACCTGGCGCCGGCTTAAGATAGTTAGACATTTACAAACTGAACTGAACAGTAAAGTAACCGTTCCGCTTATCGGCCGGTATAATACCAGGGCCCGGGTATCCGTCTGCCCGGCGGGTAAAATATTTTTCATCGGCCAGGTTATTGACGCCGGTATAAAAGGTAAAGCTTCTCCATTTATAACTTAGGCTCAGGTCCATAACACTGAAAGCAGGAATAGCGCCATCCACTGCTGTTGGGGTTATTTCAGTATTTGTGGCGTCTGAATACTGTTTACCCTGGTAAGCATATTGAAACGAGATATTGAAATGCGGGTCACTCAAGCTAATGCCGCTCCTGAATACAATGGGTGGAACGTTCTCCACCAGCTTATCGGCAATGGCCGTATTCTTTGTATTGATATACCGGGCATCGATCAAAGAAAAGCTGGTATACACATTCAATTTATATTTCGAATTTGCCTTAATCGCTTTCAGGATATCGCCATCCAGCAGTATCTCAGTACCGATATTGCGGCTGTCACTTACATTGGTGCGCAAACGATAAGTCATAAAACTGGTATCGCGTGTGAAAACAGAACCGATGCGATTATTGTATTTCAAAAGAAAGACACTCACATCTGCATATAACCATCCTTTATAGTTTCCCCTGAATCCGGCATCGATATTAAAGCCATCTTCATCTTTCAGCTCAGGATCTACTTTGGCATTCGCGTTAACTACCCTTATGTCGTTAAAATTGATTGACCGGTAATTCTGAGAAATGTTGGCATAAAATTCAGTGCCGTTATTGAACTTCCAGGAACTACCAAAACCCAGCAAAACAAATGAACGCGGGTTCGATTTATCTTCCTGTATTTTCTCATCGGCTATGAAAATATTCCGCTTATAAAAATAACCATCGGCCTTTGTGTCAATATGCTCGAAACGGATGCCGGGGGTAATGCTCCAGTGCGGGGTTATTCTGAAAACATTCTCTGCAAAAAATGCCAGATTATTACCGGGAAAACGATAAGCGGAAGCATCGGGCTCTGTACCGGTAAAGTCGAAATCGGCGCCGCTGCCATCATTGCCACTACCCTGCTTGCGATCAGTCAAACCTTTATAGTACCGGGCCCCTATCAGGAAGGTGCTTTTCTTATGCAGGAATGCATAATCATGAATGAAACGTAGCTCCGATGCGTAATTGTTATATTTATCACTCAACAGATCGCGGTTACCGCCGTTATCGGGGCGGTTAATATAAGTAAGCATACCCAATGCATCCCGTCCGCCCTGTAAAGTATAATTCCGCCAGTTTAAGCGTGTGTGCTCATTGAACTGGTAATCGAGTATCAGGCTCACCAGGTTCCAGTTTACCCTGAACCAGTTCCGTGCCCTTACCGAAACCGAGGCATCTTCGTTGAACTGGTCATCGGTTAAGCCACCCGGTTGTTGCGCCAGGTATTTCATCAAGGTATATTCACCCGTGATCTTAAACCTGGGTGTAACGTTATAAGCTAAATGAATATAGGCATTATGCTGGTCGTAATGGCTGTTAGGTCGCCAGCTATCGCCTTTTTTATACTGGTAAAAGGTATAATAATTTAATTTGCCTTTGGCAATAGTACCGCCGAAGCTGTTAAAAGAATTAAAGAAGCCGAATGAGCCAACTGTTTGTCGCGTCGTAAACCGCACCCGCTCGTGCTTTGGCCCTTCCTTCATTACAAAATTTACAAGCCCGCCAAATTGCGGTCCGTATTGCAGGCTGGCCGCGCCCCGCACGATCTCAATTTTGTCCAACGCTTCTGTAGAAGGCGTATAATAACTTTCGGGATAGCCGAGCGCATCTGCACTGATATCATATCCATCCTGGCGAATATTAAAATTAGATGACCGGTTTGGACTGAGCCCACGGCCACCGATCCCCAGCTGCAAGCCACCATGATCGTATTCCCAGATATTCAATCCGGGTATCCGCGCATAGATCTGCCGGGTATTGTTGGTAGCCAGGTTGGCGTTTATATTTTTTAAATTGATCACTTCCGTTTTCTTTCCAGCATAGATCGCTGTTCCGGAAACGTCCTGCAATTTGCCTGAGATATTCTCATTCCTTCTCCCCGCAACCACTACGTTTTCCAGGCTCGTTGCCTCTGCAGGGTTCAATCGGATCCGCAGGCTTTTATTCTCACCGGTAATACGAACAGGTATTGTTTGGGTGGCATAACCAACAAACGAGATCTTCAATTCGTATACCCCCGTGTCTAATTTAGCAAACCGGAAAAACCCGTTCTCATTCGTCATCCGTTGCCCGCCTTGCGGTAATAACACTACGGTAGCCTGGTCGGCCGGTTCGTCCTGGATACTCACCGTTCCGCTGATAGTGAACGAACGTTGCCCCTTCGCCGTTATCATGCAAATCATTCCCATAACTAAAAAAAACACTTTCGCTTTCATCTCACTTTTTTGTTTTATACGGTAATATCCAATTGTAATGCTTCCAACTAAAGGATTGGGCCGCCAGGTTAACGGAGGAATCAATAAACAGGCGTGAACCGGCGCCGTTAAGCGTAACATATACTTCCCCAAATACCTGTGGTTGCGCTATTCCTCTTTTTTCATAGGTATTTGCCAGGAAGTGCGCATACTTCAGGATCATGTCGGGCTGTGTGCTCATCATTTTCTCCTGCAGCGGCGTAAGGAATTCGGCATTGTTGACCTCATAATACTGTTTCCCGGTTTTGTCCTTAACAGTGAAATAAGCCGCACCGGCTTTTTCCATCAACATAACACGCCAGGAAAACCGGTAACCTTCTTCATTCCAGAATAAAAGATCGGGATATAATAAGAACCGGAAGGGAATGATGCATTGAAGAAATACATACACGATCATTATTCCATATAACCATTTCTTCCTTGTAAATGTATAGGTGGCAGAAAGCCCATCTGACATTTTTTTCGCAGGCAGCAATGACAATAACCGTTCGTGGAAAGTGCCGGAAAAAAAGATCAGGCTGCTAACGATCATCACATAAGGGAATAAGCCGATGCCCGGGAAAAAGATCGCTGTTGCGATATGAAAGATCAATACGAAGCAATACGCCCAGATCCTTGTTCTTTTATTCAGTAAAAAAAACACGATGAATAAATCATACACAGCGCCAAACCAGGAGAACAGGTAAGCCACCCATTCTTTATACAACCACTCCCCTACAAAGGGAATATGGCTTTTAGCAGGCAACCAGGTTTTCATGGGTTGCGCATTGATCAGCCAATCTGTATTCAGCTTGGCCAAACCGGCAAAAAAATAAACTACGGCTATTTGAAAGCGTAAGACCCCTACTGTCCAGGCGGGAACATACTGCCGCTTGCTCCCGGGCTTTAATAAAACGTCTATCGAATACAAACGGCTGGCTGGCAGCCATATCATAAGGAAGGCCACCAGGCTTATAAAATAATAGTGATTCAGGTAGGTAGTAACATCAATTAATTCTACGTACGTAAAGCAGATAAAAAAAAGGACGGCGGCCAACCGGTAAAATAATCCGGCAGCGATCATTAAAGCAGACAGGGCTATAATGGAAAATATCAGGTACATGCCTGGTTTTCCTAAAGGTTGCACCCAATCGAACCCCCAATAGGTAAAGTGAAAGGAGGGCGAAACATACACCGTATCTACCCAGCCGCGCCACCAGAAACGAAGCGTACTGAAAAACATAAGTAATCCGAACGCGATCCGAAAAGTGATGAGCGGAGCAATGGATACAGGTTTCTCCCACGCCTGCCTGTTAATCACCATCATTGTCCATGAATGTAATTTGAACACCAGTAGCCGATGCTACATCCGTTTTTATTAACGTGAGTAATTTCTGGATCTCTTTGTATGCTTCTTCTACTTTTGCCGGTTGTGCGGTAAGCGTTGCTGAAAGCGGGTCTGGCACTGCTTCCAGCTTTGTAATCACAGCATCGAATTGGGCCGTTACCTGGTTGGCCAGGTCTTCTTTTTTCAGTGATTTGAGATAATCTGTAATCCCTTTTCCGCTTCCATTTCCTGTAAAGATCTTTTTCAGGCTCCGGATACTTTCCTGCGCCAGCGCCGATGAATTGCCAGCGAAATACGCTTCTACTTTTGTTGGAAAAACGATCCCGTTCGATTGCTTGCCGAATGGCCAGCCGATACGAGGCCCTTTGAGCACATCCAGGCTATAGGCCAGGTTGTTGATCATATTACCAATAGGGCTTCCCACATTGGTCTTTGTATTGCTGATGAAATCAGTACGATAAGCCGTCCAGTCGCTGTTCACTTTATCAACCAATGTTTTTAAGCGGGTAACAATATCCTTTGCATATTTAACCCGGTTGGTGGTATTGTTGTCGAATTTTGCAATAGCGTTGGTACCGAAAAAAATGTAATTGATAGCGGCAAATCCCTGGGCATAAAATGAACTCCGTACATACAGGGAAAGATTATAATTGCCTGAACTGATATTGCTTTCGATGGTTGTACTATCGATGGAAAAACCGGTCAGTTCGCCGTTGGTGTTAAAATTATAATCGAGCCCCCCGTTAAAATTCACATACACATCAAGCGCAGCAGCAGCGGCCGGCCCGAAATTATAGGCTTCAACACGCGCATACTGAAGATGCAGTTGTTTATACGCATCCAGCAGCGCCTGCTGATTGGTGGTGTTCCTGGTATCGAGGAACGTATTGGCAAGTGCCTGGAAACTATTCACTTTTTCCTGAAGCGATGTATACGCAGGAAGGATGATCTGATCGGCATAGTTGGTAAGCATGGCCTCTTTATCATAACCACTATCCTTATCGCCACCATCATTTCCCGATTTGCTACAATAGGTCCCGGCTGTTAAGGCAAGAACTATCAGGGTTCCCAGTACAAATGATCTTTTCATATCAATTTTTTAATCCCCTTTAAAATGAGTAAAACTCCCGGCAAGGACCGGGAGTTTAAATTTATTGCGAAACTACTATTTTTTTATGGTTGCAACTGGCCATAGGCTGATGTGAGGATCTGCTGTACCTGCTTTAATTTGGTAAAGCTGGCATCCTTGATAAGCGGATAAGCATTTTGATCTATTCCCAGAATGCTCACCAGGGTTTGATAATTGGCAGTGGTCAGTTTGCTGTTTGCAGCGCGGAACTTCAGCGCGATCACAAAGCCTTTGCCTTCAGACAATTCATGCAACTGCGCTGGCCTGTCGGTAATTGCCTGCGGATGCGTAACATAATAATAACATGCTGCTGCAATTGCTTTTTCCAAATATTCCTTGATGGTAGCAATAGCGGCATCCCGAACGGCATAATCTTTTGCTGCAATGGCTGCACGTCCTTTACGGAAAGCTTCGAAAATTATTCCGCCGGCCTTAATGTATTTTCCTCTTTCAGCAAAATAGCCACCCAAAGCAAGCGGTCTGTTAACATCAGTATTGATATACGCTTTTGATGTATCATAATTAGTAGGAATGCCTACATAACCAAAAGCCATGTCCCATTCGTGCTGCATAGCGGTACCTTTTCCAAGGATTAGGGTACTATTATCAGCAGAAACAGACGCATCGAGGTGATGGATCACTCTTGCCAATGCCATGGCGCCCATTAAACCCTTGGCAACGCCCTGGTTGAATTCGAAACCGGAGTAATTGAATAAACGGCTACCTTGTTTTCCAGGGATACCTTCACCACCCGCGGTATTATAAAACTGGCTCACTTTCACCATAGAGTCGGCCATGGCTTTTATCACATTTGGTTCAGACGTTTTTGACGCTAAATTGAAGCCTGATGAATTCAATTGTCCGGCCGTATTAGGCAGGTTGGAGATAAATTCAGCAGTAAAGGCACTGTTGGTGTTATTCCACAAATAATTTACGGTATCCTGGCTAAGCTGGCGCGAAGTGCTTTTTCCCAGATATGATTGAAATCCGGACCACATATTCACTGTGGCAGTTGCTTCAGCAAATTCAACATTATCAAAGTTGTAAGCGGCTGGCACGGTGTACGGAGCGATATCATCATCTTTATCGCATGAGGTAGCAAACAGAGAAAAAGCGACTGCAGTTAGAATCAGCGTCCTTTTGTTCATGTTGTTAATCAATTTTGTGCAAAGGAAAAGAACTACTAATTCATCGCTTTACGAAAAAGGGAAAAACCATTTACTAAAAGTGGAATTTTTAATTCACTGAAAATCAAGCACAAAAAGGAGAGCCAGGATACGGAAAATTATAAGCAGCGGTTGCCCGGCCAAAGATATTTTTCTGAAATGAATGTGATTTACCGGCTTTCTGCTTAAAAACGGTTGGTTTACAAGTAAGTATAACTTTTAACGGTTACCCGTCCATCACTCGATACCGCTTTTTCGCTGATCAGCCTTTTATGTTCATCGAATGAATACGTATGTTCAATGGTAATTAGCGTTCCCCATCGTTGTGTATACGTATGAGTAGGCAGTTGCTGTTGAACAGGAAAATAAAACGGTTCAATGTGGGCGGTGTTTATATGCAAAGAATCGTAGCGGTAAGAGACCTCGGAATAACTATCTGATCTCCGGGTAAGTTTTCCATTCAGATCGTACAGGTAATTAATGGTGTTATACAAAACCGGACCAGTGTAGTAAGAATGTAAATATTCCTTTTGTTTTTCGATTTGCTTTTCGTTGTTATAAAAATACTTTAGCGATATAGTGTCTTTGCGATTATTATATTGAAAAACACTGTCTACCAGTGAAAGGCTGGTATTAATATAATAAGCACAGTGCAGCGTAACTTTATTGTCTTCAATCTTTTCAAATGTAAATTCTTCCTTATTTATATATTGATATTCCAGCCTGTGCCCTGGTTTTGTAGTAGATACTACACTGGTAATTCTATCCTGGCCATCATAGTTAATATTAAAAGTCTCCACAACATGCCCTATTCCCACAGCTGTAATAGCTTCGGTATAGGTTTTTAACTTACGGGTGGCGTTACTGGTTGATTCCTTTTTACAGGAAACACTGATTATAAAAAGCAGCAAGATGCAAAGGGAAAAAGCGGATAATTTCTTTAATACTGGCATAGGGCTATAGATAGTCGGGCGCAAAACTATAAAAAGTTATCTATCCATGCCACACAAACTAATAATCGTGTTATTTTGACCTTTTTCCGTGCAGTTTAGGCCGATAACTGCCTTATGACAGGTGGCGCGCTATAACCGCAGGGTCAATGGCATGATGGGATGAGGTGTAGATCACCTGTTTGCCTTTCAATAATATGATCTGCGGTGATTGGTGGGTAACTTTCAGTTCCTGGGAAATAAGATTAGACACAGGCCTGAAAGCCAGTAAGTCGAGGTAATGAAAATCTGCTTTGCCCTCAATATGCTCAAAACCAAGCTCCAATCTATGTTTTGCATGCGCACTGATGCCGCACCTGGTGCTGTCTTTGAAGATGATCTGGGGTTTCTCCGCCGAGCTTTCCAAAAGGGTATAAAAATCCTCTTTCTCTCTGACGCTTTTCCAATTATTCATGTTGCAAAAATACACAATCATAAATAAACTAAAGCATCCTTTAAATACCCGATTAATTGTTCTACCTTCACCAATATCGCAGACCTGCACGTATTAACTTCTTTTACCACCTCTGATAGATAAATTAGCTTAGGCTTTTTTGTATTTACCGGCAGTATAAATTTATGTCCGGCCATTAGAGTTAAACATCAAATTACATGGGGAAATCGCAAGAAACAGTTAGTAAAAAGGAAAGGGAAAAGCAAAGGGCCCGAAAGCAACAGGAGAAGAGAGAAAAAATGCAAGAACGGAAACACAATAAGGAAAAAGGGAAATCCTTAAATGATATGATCGCTTACCTTGATGAAAACGGAAATATTTCAGCCAACCCGCCCGACCCAAGAAAACGGCGTGTATTCATTCAGGAAGAAATACAGGTGAGTGTACCCAAACAGGAGCATAGACAGCAGGTCGCAAGAAGAACTGGCATTGTCACTTATTACAATCAGGTCAAAGGGTTCGGTTTTATTAATGAAGATGAAACCAAACAACGCATCTTTGTACATAGCAGCCAGTTAGCAGAACCGGTTATGGAAAATGACCGCGTACAATTTGAGATTGAAAACAGTCACAAAGGACCAAGCGCAATACACCTTTCAAAGATTTAACCTTTACTTTTCTATTCCCGATTTATAAACCGCATCAATCAGAAACAGGATTGCGGTAAATTTTTCTTGCCTTTTCCATTTCAACCAACTTGTGTTATGGTATTATTTATTGTTTTTGTGAGTTTATGGTATTTTTCATTGTTCTTTCAAACCTTTTTTCAGCACAGATATGCTGCTCATAGTGCTTTTACCATGAATAAGTTCTGGGAGCGGGTATTTTATGTTTTTACCTACCTCGCACAAGGATCGTCTTACATGAGCCCACGTGCATATGCTATTATGCATCGTATGCATCACGCTTATACCGATACGAATAAAGATCCGCATTCACCATTGTATTCAAAAAACATATTTACCATGATGTGGCGCACGCGGAATATATACAGTGCCATTTTTAAAGGTAAAATAATGATAGAGGAACGTTTTACAAAAAACCTTCCTGACTGGCCTGCTTTTGACAAATGGGCGCATAGTACAGTTTCAAGAACCATCTGGTCAATCGGCTATATCGCCCTGTTCCTATATTTGACGCCTACGCTTTGGTTGTTATTATTATTACCTGTGGTTCTCGCAATGGGCGCTTTTCACGGGGCCATTATTAATTGGTATGCACACAAATATGGCTATATCAACTTCAGATTAAAGAACACTTCCCAAAATTTACTATCAATTGATCTGTTGATGCTGGGCGAGGCATATCACAATAACCATCATAAAAAACCGTCTGAGATTAATTTTGGCAAACGCTGGCACGAGATCGATCCGGTGTTTCATGTTATTCGTTTATTAGCATGGTGCCGTATAATAAAACTGTAGCGCCTTTAGATGTCAACAGTAATAAAATAAATTAGATTTACTGGTTTTAATGAACTAACTTCCCTGAATACCCCTATACTTTGCCTCATTCGTATCTTCGGAATTCAACCACATTGTCTTAAAATAATGATTTATGAATATCAAGGTTAGTAATTTAAACCGGCTGACTACAGTACAGCATTTGTTAAATCTTTTTGTTCCATTTGGGGTGGTTCAATCTGTAAAAATTGTAAAAAAGGATATTACCGGTCGCTCCCAGGGAACGGGCTATGTAAAAATGGACCGATTTTCAGGTAATTCGGCTATTAATGGATTGAACTATTTCAGGTTTATGAACTTCTATATTGAAGTATCTGAGGCGCCTATGTAATTTTTGTTCTGTTACTATAGTGTTGGTTTATAAAAAAACCTGCATTTAGCAGGCTTTTTTGTAAAACACAAACAATTAATACCTGTTCTCATTATAGCTTTTAGGATTATTGTAGTTATCACCGTTATTGCTACGGAAAGGACTATTACTACGTCCAGGTCTCCCCGCTTTCGGTTTCGCTTCCGATACGTTGATGGTCCTGCCTTCTACCACAGTGCCATCCAATTCTGCAATAGCTTTTTTCGAAGCAGTTTCATCAGACATTTCAACAAAACCAAATCCCCTGGAGCTTCCAGTTTCTCTGTCATTGATAATTTGCGCAGAGGTTACTTCTCCATAAGAAGCAAAAAAATTTCTTAAGTCTTCATCCTGTATGGTGAAGCTTAAGTTTGAAACATAAATGTTCATACTTAATAGTTAAAATTTAAACAATGTGAGAAAGCAAAGAGTAAGAGACTAATTAAGATGCAGATTACTTAGCAGAATAATTAACGGTTACTGATGCAAAGGCTCAATTACCAACTAAAGATAGACTATATTTCTTACTTACCAAGGATATGTGTATACAAATGTTACCTGATCATAGAATTTAACAACTTACTGTTCTATTTCCAATTCAAAAGCGGTATTCAGTGTCAGCTTTCCTTCTGTCTCATTATCGGCACCTGTAAGCTTCCATCCTTTGGCTTTACCTGTTTTCCCTTTGCTCAACAGGTCGGCAATTTGCTTGTCTGACAGTTTCTTTCCAAATACTTCAAACGGCAGCTTAAAACCGCAGACTTTGAAATTAGCGCATCCATAGGCCGTATTGCCTTTCTTCAGCAGGTGCGATTTGCATTTGGGACATTGTTGTTCTTCAATCACTACCGCCTTTTTCGGTTCTTTTGGCTTTGTTTCTTTTTTCGGTTTATCTTCTTTGTCTTTTTCTTTTTTCTCCGGTTGATCGGCTGCAACGGTAATAACTCTATAATTTGCCGTCTTTACTTCCACAGTAAGGTCTATGACCATTTGGATCAACTCCTGCTTGAACGTTCCCATGGCATACTCTCCTTTTTCAATGAGGCGCAATTTACGTTCCCAGATACCTGTTAGTTCCGGGCTTTTCAGTAGTTCTGTTTGAATGGTATCTATCAGGTCTATACCGGTTTGGGTAGCATAAATATTCTTCTTACGCTTCTCAATATATTTTCGGCGAAACAGGGTCTCAATAATATTCGCACGGGTAGACGGACGGCCAATACCGTTATCTTTCAACAATTCGCGCATTTCCTCATCGTCTACCTGTTTGCCTGCCGTTTCCATCGCACGCAACAGGGTGGCTTCTGTAAAGGCTTTGGGTGGTGTCGTTTTACCCTTATGTATCCGTGGCGTATGCGGCCCGCTCTCCCCTACCACGAATACCGGCAGGATCTTTTCTTCGTCCTCTTCCTTTTCCTCTTTTTTAGCATTCACTTCATTGGCATACACTTCCTTCCATCCCGGTTCCAGTATTTGTTTGCCGGTCACTTTAAAAGGCACCTGTCCTACCTTGCCCAATACAGTGGTATTGGATATTTTACACTCGGGGTAAAATGCCGCAATGAAGCGTCTTGCAACCAGGTCATATATGCGCTTCTCTTCGGCGGGCAGGTTGGAAGGGAATACGCCGGTGGGAATGATGGCATGGTGATCGGTCACTTTCTTGTCATCAAAAACCGACTTCAATTTAGGAATAGGATTGGCAAGAATGGGCGCCGTCAAAGCCGCATAAGGCGTCAGGTCCTGCATGATGCCTGCAATTTTGGGATGCAGGTCTTCCGAGAGGTAGGTGGTATCTACCCGTGGGTATGTAACCATCTTTTTCTCGTACAGGTTCTGGATATATTTCAGCGTATCATCTGCCGTATAGCCATACTTCTTATTGGCTTCCACTTGTAATGCAGTAAGATCGAACAGGCGGGGATTCCCCTCTTTGCCTTCTTTTTTCTCAAAGGAAGTGATCTCAAAAGGATGTTCTTTCAGGTAGGCCAATCCTTTTTCCGCCCTGTCGGGCACTTTTATCCGATCGATGGCAGCCGTAAATTCCGTTTCCCGGTAGATTGTTTTTAATTCCCAATATTCTTCCGACACAAATGCATTGATCTCTTTTTGTCGTGCTACGATCATGGCCAGCGTTGGCGTTTGTACCCTTCCAATAGAGAGCACTGTTTTCCCCTGCGCGAATTTTTTGGTGAATAGGCGGGTGGCGTTCATGCCTAGCAGCCAGTCGCCGATAGCCCGGGCGCTGCCCGCCGCATAGAGGTTGTCGTACTGGTTAGCATCTTTAAGCTTTTGGAAACCCTCGCGGATGGCGGCTTCTGTAAGGGAGGAGATCCATAACCGTTTCACGGGGGCAGTGCATTGCGCTTTAAGCAATACCCAACGTTGAATGAGTTCACCTTCCTGGCCGGCATCCCCGCAGTTGATCACTTCCTCACATTGAAGCACCAGTTGTTCTATAATTTTGAATTGCTTTTGTACACCGCCATTGTCTATGAGCTTAATGCCAAAACTGGCTGGGATCATGGGAAGGTCTTCGAGCCGCCAGTATTTCCATTGATCAGTATAATCATGCGGTTCTTTCAGGGTACAGAAATGCCCGAAGGTCCAGGTAACCTGGTACCCATTGCCTTCGAAATATCCGTCTTTACGGTCTTTAGCGCCGATAACCTGAGCTATGTCTCTGGCAACGCTTGGCTTTTCAGCAATGCAAACCTTCATAGTAGTTGAAAAAGAGCAAATGTCGGGTCTTATCCTAAATTTTCTGCCAATGCCGACAGTTTATTTTTAACAGAACCTGATCCTGTCAGGTTTCCATGATGGTTCTCAGGCAGGAAGGAGCTTCCATTAATCCAACAACCCTTTCTCTTGTAAATAATCAAAAATCAATTTGTCAACTTCTGCTATTATGTCCTTGTCGGAATAATTAAGCCATTTGATCTCTTCAATTTCAGCATCCGCTTTTAATTGTCCTGTAAAGTCGGCCATATAGCAGGTCATTTTTACAATCGTTCCTTCCGGGTGGCCATGTGCCTGCGCCTGAAACACTCCAACATATTTTATGGTACTGATCTTAATATCAATGCTTAGTTCTTCTTTTATTTCACGACACAAAGCCTGTTCATCCGTTTCACCATTTTCTCTTTTGCCACCTGGAATATAATATTTGTCTTTGCCATATGATCTAGTGGAAAGAATTGATTTGTTTTTTATTTCGATCCAGGCCAGTTTGTCAATTATTTTCATTTAAGAAATGGTTATAAGGTTAATGGTCCCGGTAAAATTAGTTGAATTCAATAAAAAACAACAATCAGCACTTTGACAAATGACAATAAACCACGCTCTATTTTACATATATGTTTTTAAATGATTTAAATATTCTACCTTTAGAAAGACAAAGCAAGCTTACCAACTGTCATTCCAATCCATCTCACTATTGATAAATTAAAACGGCCATTACATTTCATTCGGCTCTGGTAAAACATACAGGATATCATAGTTTAATACCCCACTCTTCTGATCCACATATCCATTTGACTGGTTTATCAACCAGACGCATCCTCTTGAAAAATGGACTAACCATCTATCATTTTTTCACTACTAAAATGATTGTTATGCTATTACCATTAACAAAGAGTAATCGTAGTTTAAAACTACTGATGATAGTCATGCTAATAGGTCTGCTGTTTGGTTGCCGCAAAAGAGACGATCGGCCTCCAAGATCACCTGAAGAAAGCGCCGACGTGGTATATGCCTGGTATAAATTTATAGCAAACGTTCAACGACCGGCAAATCCGCAACCAGTGGTAATATTGAATTTCAGAAATTTTGCATTTATTGGCGTAGGCTTGTATGAATCGGTACGCCCCGGCAGCAAAGGAGCCGCAAGCCTATCTACCAGGTTATATCAAATGCCTTCGATGCCTCAAGCCGATATGAGCCAACGCTATTTGTGGAGTGCAAGCGCCAATGCTGCTCTGGCCAGTATGTTTAAGTTGTTTTTAGTTGGGCTGACCGATGCTAATAAGGCAAGTATCGACTCGCTGGAAAATGTCAACTACAACCGGTTCAAAGCGAGCACACCGGATGATGTTCTTGCCCGTTCACAAGCCTTTGGCCGGTCCATTGCTGCTGCCATTTACAACTGGTCAACAACCGATAACTTCAATCTCTCCAGTGTGGGATATGTAGCACCACCTGTTACCCCCGGTTCCTGGGTGCCCACGCCTCCTGCCTTTGCCACGGTAGGGCCTTTCTTAAAAGATTCAAGGCCTTTTCTGGAAAATACCCTAACGGCCATCGCACCCCCAATACCTTTTCCTTATTCGGAAGACACCTCTTCCCATTTCTATAAAGAAGCAAAAAATGTATATGACATTGGAAAAAATTTAACCGATCAGCAAAAAGCCATTGCCAACTGGTGGGCCGATGCGGGTGGCGCAGGCCTGGGTATTCCGGCGCCTTATCATGCGCTTTCCATCATTACCTGGGTGCAGGAAAAGCAAAGGGCAAAATTATGGCAGGCGGCTGAAGTGTATGCCAAAACAGGTATAGCAATAAAAGATGGCAACATAATAACCTTCAGGTCAAAATATCATTATAACCTGCTCAGGCCGGTTGCCTATATTCAACGACTCATTGACTCAGCCTGGGTGAGCTATTTACCTAACCCGCCCTACCCTGATTACACATCCGGACTTGTTGGGTTTTATGCACCCTTTATACAGGTGTTAATAAGAGCGTACGGTGATATTCCTGTAACCGACAATGCATATGACTGGCGGGGTTTAACTCCGCGGCAGTATAGTTCCCTGTCTGTATTGCTTAAAGAAGCCGCTGATTCAAGAGTGTACGCGGGCATACATTACCAATTTACACAAGACATTTCGGTTACAATAGGTAAAGAGTTGGGCAATGAAGTCGCTGACATCAGATTGGTGTCATCCAAATCAGAAAGCGCATGGGATTATTAATATTGCAGGCTTTTGTCCAACACAATGATCAGGCATAGATCACTGTGGTATTTCCTTAACCCATGAGTATTCGTTATGGCATTTTCTCATTAGCAAAAAATTGATTATCTTTATCTTATGAATCTGTCAGTCGCGGATAAACTATTAATTCAACAGTACTTTGCCGGTATTCCGGTAAAGAAGGCTTACCTGTTTGGGTCTATGGCTCGCAATGAAGCCAGGGAAGGAAGCGACATTGACATATTAGTGGAATTGGATCATTCCAAACCTATCGGAATGAAGTTCTTTATATATCAATCAGACCTGGAAGAATTACTACACAAAAAAGTTGACCTTGTTACAACAGAAGGCTTATCCCGCCACGTAAAACCTTATATAGACAAGGACAAGATTCTAATATATGAAAGGACTGATCACTGATAAAACAAGAGTCTTACATATTCTGGAAGCCATGGCTGAAATAGAGAAATATCTCAACGGCGTTTCTTATGGTGACTTTCATGCCAATTCTGAAAAAAGATTTGCCACTATAAAGCAAATTGAAATTATTGGAGAAGCGTGCAATGCTTTATCTACCGAATTTAAAAATGCTCACCCTGAAATAGACTGGAAACCCATTAGAGGTTTTAGGAACATTTCAATTCATGAATATTTTGCTGTAAACTTTCAAATAGTTTGGGAAATAGCTCAAAACGACCTACCTGTTCTAAAAGAGCAGTTTAATGATGCTCTTTTAAAATTTTCAGAATAGTTCCAATACATAAATTTTTGCAAAGGGTATTTGAACAATTAACTTCAGCCCCACCTTCCGAAAAACTCAACCTTACCTTCTTTAATGCATAACAATCACCAATAGCCCCCTACCCATAAAGAAACGTGAAAAACACCTTTTTTTATTGATTGTGGCAATTTTGACGCATAACGTAATGGTCTAAATGCAGCCAAATCGTATATTCACGTTGGTTTGTAATTTACCCCTAAACGCTACGAACATGTCACATGAAAAAAAACCGCTAACAGCGCAGGAAAAGACCATTATCCGCCTGAAACGAATAATCTTTTTTTTGTCCATCATTTTGATAGCTATTGGCGCTATTTACATTTACAATCATTTGTTCGATAACTCAATGCCTTTTGAAGGCCGCGTCTCCGACGCAAAAGCCAAACCGAAAATGCATAATTATCGAAGAGGAATACATCTTAACAGGCGATCCATGGGGGTGTATTACTCCGTAGATACGATCCGGAAATACATTGATTCTGTCTTCCCCAAATTAATAGATTCCCAGGTGAAATATCAACGGACCCGGCCTGGTAACTTCAACTATAGCGAATACAAATGGATGGTGGGCTTTTACTGGATGAAGAAAAAAGACACCTCCACTGAAGGCAATGCCAACAAACTCGATTTTTACGTAATCCCCACCCTGGTGCATAAATCAAAAAAGCTTTGTGTGATCGATTACTATTCCGACGAAGACTCCGTTTATTACCATGGCAAGTACACCAAAAAACGCAACGGACAGCCCGCAGAAAAAGACGATGAAGATGAAGATGGAAATGCATTCGACGAGGGACAGTTATGGCCATAACCAATTTTCTATTCAACCCAACCACCCTGGCAGAGCTTACCGCATTTATCGCAGCCTGCATTATGTCAACCGGAAAGGTGGGCTGGTGGCAGAACTTTTTCTTTTACCTTCTTATAACGCTGTCTGTAGAAACCTGCGTGCATTATATACCCTTCTTGCATGCAAACCGGTACATCGTATTCGGCCTGTTCATGATCGTTCAGGCCGGTTTCTTCAGCCTGTTATTTTTGAAATTCCTTTCCACGCGTTCGTCAAAGCAAATGCTCTTTTTCGGAATGGCGATCTTTGTTCTTATCTATATTTATGATGTATCAAAAGGTAGTTTTACAAAAGACTATTACGGAACGCTTGCCCGCAAAGGGCTTTCGGTATATATCGTATTATTCAGTTGTATCTACTACCGGCAATTGCTACGTCATGCAGGAGAGATATCGCCCCTTCGCGAACCGGCTTTTTGGGTAGTAACCGGACTATTTTTTAATTATTTCGTAACTTTTGTCATATTCCAGATGAGAGATCGTCTCTTATTGTTGCCGGATAAGGGACTTCATATCGTAACCATATTAATGGGCGTACTCAACTGGATATTCTACGGTTGCTGGGCAACCGCCTTCACATGGCGAAAAATTCAGACACGGTGATTCAAACTATTATCATTATTTGCTGCTTCTTCACGCTGGTCGCCGGGTTCCTCGTGTCTTTTGTGCTCTATTTCAGCAAGCGAAAAAATAAATTCTACCAGGAGAAAAAGGAAATGGAAGCGCTTTTCGCCCATGAGTTGCTCAAAATGCAATTTGAAACGCGTGAGGAAGCCCTTAACCAAATGGGGGAAGAACTGCACGATCACATCGGCCAGTTACTCAGCAGCACGAAAATGCTACTGGGCATTACCGAAAGAACGTTGCCTCAACCGCCCGAAACACTGCATACCGCCCAGGAAACGCTGGCCCAGGCCATCCAGGACATCCGGGCGCTATCGCGCTCCCTCAACCGCGAATGGCTCGACCAGTTCGACCTTATAGAGAACCTGGAAATTGAAGCAGCCAGGATCAATGCAGGGCAGATCACCCGGGTTACCCTACACTTTTCTTCCAGGGAGCTGTCACCCGATGCCAATACCCAGATCATATTGTTTCGCATTATACAGGAGGCATTGCAAAATATCATCAGGCACGCCGAAGCAAGCCAGGTTAGCATTGAAATAAACACCGGTGCTGAATTACAAATTCACATTACCGATAACGGAAAGGGATTCAACACAGCATCAGCCACTGGTTCAGGCGCCGGACTATTGAATATCCGGCGAAGGGCCCAACTGCTCGGCGGAAGCGTGCAGTTTATATCATCACCCCAACAAGGCTGCCAGGTGATCATTACATTACCCCATCAAAAAAAGCAATTATGAGCATTCGCATAGGTCTTGCAGACGATCACCAGTTGTTTTTAAAATCCCTTGGTATGCTTGTAAGCAGTTTGCCAGGCTATGAAGTAGTGCTGGAAGCACTCAACGGCCAGGAATGCCTTTCCAAAATAAGACTGCTCCCCTCCCCACCCGACATCCTGTTAATTGACCTGAACATGCCCATTCTCGACGGACATCAGACAGCCAAGGCCATAGCCAGTGAATTTCCTTCGGTAAAAATGGCGGCGTTGTCGATGAAATCGGATGACCGCAGCATTATCAATATGCTTAAAGCCGGTTGTTGCGCCTACCTCATGAAAGAAATACATCCTAATGAGTTGGAGCGGGCACTTGAACAAATGCACCGCACCGGTTATTACAACGCAGATGCCGCCAATATCAATTATCGCCGCCTGCTGTTGTATCAGGAAGAAGAAGAGCTTTTATCTATCACCCCTAAAGAAAAACTCTTTCTTCAATTTGCGTGCAGCGACATGACCTATAAACAAATTGCCGCTGAAATGTCGCTTGCAGAACGTACCGTCGATGGCTACCGCGAAACCTTATTTAAAAAACTGAATGTACAAAGCCGCGTTGGCCTGGTGCTGGAAGCGCTGCGCCGAAATATCATCCAGCTATAATCCTACACACCCCCCGGTTACCCGGGATATTCCCGTAACCGACCCGGGAAAAACCCCGTATTCCAATCTGCCTTCATGCAGGAATATTGTATTGTAATCGCGATCAGCGAAATCCTAAATATAAATTCCTGCATGTATGAAAAAAACACTTTTAACGGTATGGGGCATTGTATTTCTATTGTTAGTAGCACTGATCAGTATCTATTTCCTGCTGCGGCCTAAACCCGGGCATGACCTCGTTGAGAATCCCAACGGATACAAAAGTCTGCCCCAGGTTGGCACAATTAAATCATCGTTCTTCAACCAACCGATCGATGAAGCATCGGGTATACGCGGCGTAGACGCTTACAGGCAAAACCTGCCTGTGGGCAGTTACGGCGTTATTTATGATGCCGGTGTTATTCAACGCTACCTGACAAATGATTATCCCCGGCTCAAGAAAAAAATGGGCCGTGATACCTCTGGTTATACCTGGAAGGTGGGTTTTTACTGGATGATCACCAGGGGGAATGACAACCTGAATCGCCTAAGCTTTTGCGTGGTGCCAACCCTCGTCAGTAAAACGGACTCCACCAAACGACTTGACTACTTCAATGACACGCTGCACTACAATCGCCCCAACACACCTCCCGAGCACCCGTCAATTTCCAGCAATGATGGAAATGTATACAACGAAGGGCAACTATGGCCATAAAGCACACCGCCAATTTATTATTCATTTCAAATAAAATGCTATGAGAATTTTTATTATCGCCTCCTTTGTCACCTGTTTCATTAACACAACCTATGCACAGCCCAAATCGGCTTTTCAACGGCTGCATGGGACGCGTGTAAAAACAAATATTTTTTTACAATGGATAGAACCTGCTGGTAAAGCGCCCGGCAAATTGGAATTCAGGGTCGACAAAGATGACACCACCGATTGGAATGCAGTTTCGGAAGAAACCCTATTCAATATTTCGAACGACCGGAATAACACGATCAGTCTTTTCTTTAAATTTTACAATCCTTTACGCACATCCGCCAAGTCGACGACGACCGAAATAGACGACCCCGTTTATACGGCCATAAACCAATGGCTTTCCAACCTGCCTTCCGCAGAAGCGGAAGCGGCAGCAGCGGCAGCGGCCCCTGCACTTGCTTCAACCAAGAGTATTGCGACAAAAGAGAGCGCATTATATGAAAGCCTGCCTTCTAATGCGAATTTACCTTCAATGGAATCGATCATTCTGCATGAATGGGTGAACGAATTCCTTTCAAAACTCGATACGACCGCATTTAAGACTAACAATGAACAATACAGGAAATTAGCTGATTCAATAGATAAGTATACCAAAGATATAGACCAATATTTATTTGAGAAGATAACAATTACATTTGACCAATCGGCTGGTTTTGCCGCCTGGATAGCAGAGCAACAGAAAAAACTATACGACTGCCCTTCCGATTATTACCAATTCAAACTTGCATTGGCAGAAGCCGGTGAGGTGTTGACCGGACTGGTTAATGCCCAAAAAAGAGCTGAACAATCTATTACAGCGCTTCAAACCCTGCTTACGGAAAAATACGACACCCACATAAAACCTTTTATACATGAAAAAAATTTCCAGGACTATTCGAAGGGCGCCTCCATATGGATCACATTAAACACTTCAGACAGGATGAAGTCGCGGGAAGAAAACCTGCAGAAATTCAAAGCCGCCATCGACAAATTAAACGCTTTTACAAAAGAGTTCGAAGGTGTTAAAACCGGTTACCGGCTCGAGAGTGCGCCCAGCTTCAACTGGGCAAACACTAAAATGAAAAAATTCGATTATGCCATCAGCGCACTGAATAAAGACGGTTCTGTAGCCGATAAAGGAAACCATACTTTCTCTTTTACCGTAGCAAAAGATCAACGAATAGTACCCTTTGTGTCAATGGGTGTTTTTTATACCGATTTCAATTATCCCAATTATGCCGTGAAGGAAGGGAACGGTATTAATACAGTTGAGGAAACAGACAAAACCCATGTACGGGTAAGGCCGGCCGCTTATCTCAATTTTCTTATAAAAACAAAAGGAGACCTTTTATATCCTTTTTTCCAGGTGGGCATTTCTACCGGAGCCAACGATGTTCTTTTCCCTGTGGGTTTCGGTGCCGCCATAAGAGATAATTTTTCCATCAGTGCGGGGCCTATATTCGGACAAAGAAAAGAACTGACCAAATTGAAGGTCGGCGGCGAAGTGGCGGATGACGCCGAATTAAAGAAAGATCTTTCCAACAAAGGATTTGTTTCCTGGTACTTTTCGATCAATTACAACTTTACAAAAAAATAAGTCGTCGCCTTTGAGTGAAAGCATGGGGCTGACCCAAAAGGTCAGTCCCATTAATTTTGCCTGGCCATCAAACCATGTAACCAATCATCCCCTCTACTTCAACATCCCAAACTCATCCCCTTTCTTCAACGCATAACACCCAACCTGGTATTTATTCAGGAATGGTTTTAATTTCGCCGGTTCAAAAAAGCCAAACCGAACAGTTGGTTCCGTGGCTGCCATTTCTACGAACCGCTCTTTTACCTGTTTTTTTATCAATATTAAATTGAGCACCTTAACCAGCCGTTGGAATGGGAAACGTTCAGTTTCCGGCTCCTTGTATTCCATTTTATACACGGTTTCTTTTGAACAAACAAACACCTGGTACAAATACTCGCCTGCTGCATTTTTAGTAACACGCTCCTGCACCTCTATATCGTAAATTCCTCTCCTGTTCAGCATCATCACTCAATTCGCATTGCAGCTTCGAAAAATAATTTTCTATCAACTGTTTTGCCTCGCTGTTCTTAAGCCAGAATTTAATAGGCTCATCCTCAATGCTATTGAAAATATCCTTCGTAGTATCGCTCAAGGCATCCTTAATAAACTGAACCTTTGCCTGGTCGGTATACGTAGGATCATCCAGCAATTGCAGCTTTTTGGTATAATACCACTATTGGGGATCATATACCAGGCCGGTATCAATGGGCATCAATTTGTAAGGCAACGGACCTGTATATTCAACAACGGGGATGGTGCGATCGGCAAATTAATGATTTGCATCAAACATATTGCATTCGAACTGTTTCAATTGTGTGAAATTACCAAATGAACCGAAATTAAACATTTGTGTACCTTGATCACATAAATGAAGTAAAAGGACCGTCCCTGACTTATGACTAAATAAAAATTCACCATTGTATAATACGTTCAGATGTAACGCGCTTCTTGAGCACCCCTTCGCATAAAAAAACAAATATCTATTTATTTATTATTTGATAATGACCATAAATATGTACCACAAATTATACTTGTTAAAAGTACATTTTAAGCGCTGGGACTGACTTTCAACCAATTGCTGTAAGCATTTTACATGTCTGCTCCACCTTTTATACTAAAATATGAATTTGTCCCCTGACTTTTATGAATTACTCCCCCTCTAATAACACTTATTCCCAATTATTTTACATTCATAAAACCGGATCAGACACATTAGCTGAGAAATCGAACAGCAAAACGAAGAATCGCCACTTATCCTGCTACATTAACAAGGATACCTTGTAACAAAAATTCCAAACTAACGATTTAGTCGCTATGCTTATGCTACACACAAACTTCACCAGGGCGTACGTAACCAAACCAGTAACGCTATACCCAGCGCAATCTTTTTGCCTTAAAAAAAAGTGTAACAATAACATTTTCAACCATCTTCGCTGGCCCAAAGCCAACATCCCGCTTTACATCTTTTTCAAACTTAAGCCGGTTAAACCGGTTCTCATTGCAGTCTTCCGGCATTATTGACCATCAAAAGCAGACATTATCACATAATGGTATTACAGGCTGAGGTGCTATGGCATGATAAAGATGCTTTGCATACACCCATGTTCTACATATCACCAAAACAGCAAGGCCAACAGGCCGGCCGTAAAGACGATAAAATCAAAAAAGGAACAAATACTTATAAATAGCAAGGCTTAATGAAACACATCGCACCGGCACTTTTTTTATGTTGAATTGATCAGGTTGTCGATTAGATATCAGATCCGGCCACAGGGCACATATATAGTTACTGCTTACATACATGATAACAATCTTTTGAAACTAACAGGTTAACCAAAACACGAATATGAAATGTAAAACCCCGAAAAGGCACTGGCCATTAAAATTAATGGCCCTGCTACTCTCAACATGCATTTGCCTGACGACCCAGGCACAAAAAATAACAGTCACAGGTACTGTTGTATCTGATTCATCGGAAGCTATGGGCAATGTGACTGTTTCATTGAAGTCGGACCCCAAAATTTCAGTTACCACAAATGCGAAGGGGCAGTTCAGCATCCCCGCGCCGGCGAATGGCACGTTGGTATTTTCCTTTGTGGGATATGAAAAACAGGAAGTAGAGGTAAGAGGCGAAAGCAAACTGCGCGTCATTCTCAAACCTTTGGCTAATTCAATGGAAGATGTAATCGTTGTTGCATTCGGCGGCCGACAGAAGAAGTCGAGCATGGTAAGCGCCATTACCACTATCAACCCCAAAGAACTCAAAGGCCCTACGAGCAACCTTACTACCATGCTTGCCGGCCGGTTATCGGGCATGATTGCTTATCAACGCACCGGCGAACCAGGCGCAGACAATGCCTCCTTCTTTATCAGAGGTATTACTTCCTTCAGTTCAGGTGGTAAAGTTGACCCGCTGATCCTGATCGATGGCATGGAAAGCACCACAAATGACCTTGCACGCCTGCAACCCGACGACATAGCAGCATTCTCTATTTTGAAAGATGCCACCGCTACCTCTGTTTACGGGGCCAGAGGCGCAAACGGTGTGGTGCTGGTAACTACCAAAAGCGGCGCTGAAGGCAAAACGCAATTGAACTTCAGAGTGGAAAACTCCATCTCAGGAAATACAGAGAACTTCAAGTTTACCGATAATATTACGTACATGAAGCTGGCAAACGAGGCGGCGCTTACGAGAACTCCCCTCGCTTCCGTTCCTTATAGCCAACCAAAAATTGACGGTACTATCCGGGGCGACAATCCCTTAATTTATCCAAACAATGATTGGATAAGCATGATGATAAAAGATTACACCAATAATCAACGGTACAATCTTGACTTACAGGGTGGATCTAAAAACGCAAGATACTACGTTTCAGGTACGTATAACGTCGACAACGGCGTACTGAAAGTGGCCGAAATGAATGACTTCAACAGTAACATCAAGTTGAAAAACTATTCATTGCGGTCAAATATAAATCTTCAACTGACCAAAACCACCGAAGCTATCTTCAGGGTGTACGGCCAGTTTGATGATTACAGAGGCCCGGTAGATGGCGGGTCCGGCATTTTCAACCAGGTGTTATGGAGTAACCCGGTATTGTTCCCCGCTGTATATCCGCAAACTTTTATGCCTGCGATACAACACCCCTTATTTGGTAACGCACCCCGCCCCGGTCAGGCGTCAGACGCCAATACGGGGTATTACAGAGCCGACCAATTGTACCTGAACCCCTTTGCCAATGCAGTCAGGGGTTACAAAGAATATAATTCATCGCGCATGTTGGCGCAAATAGAACTGAAACAGGATTTCGCTTTTGTTACCCCGGGGCTTACGGGTCGCGTAATGGCTTATACCAATCGCTATTCTTTCTTTGATGTAACCCGGCAATACAATCCGTATTATTACCAGGCCAACACAGTAGATGGCGGAAAAACGGTTACGCTTGCCCGCCTTTCAGAAGGAACGGAATACCTGAATTATGCGGAAGGCCAAAAAGTTCAGAATACCAGGACTTACCTGGAGGCAGCGCTTAACTACGCCCGCACGTTCAATAACAAACATGCCGTGAGCGCTATGTTAATTACGCTGTTCAACAGCTACCAGGAAGGCAATCCCGGATCAAACTATTTCCCCGAGCCGAGCCCAACCGAAAAACTCCAGTTGTCGCTTCCCTACCGCAACCAGGGATTATCGGGAAGGTTCACGTATGGCTACGACAGCCGTTATTTGTTTGAATTTAATTTTGGTTATAATGGCTCCGAGCGTTTTTACCAGAACAACCGCTACGGCTTCTTCCCCTCAGCAGGTGTGGCCTGGAATATCTCGAACGAAGGCTGGTTTGAAGGGCTGAAAGGCGTTGTTTCGAACCTGCGCGTACGCGCTTCTTACGGGCTTGTAGGGAACGACCAGATCGGTTCAAACCGCGACCGGTTCTATTATCTTTCTGAAGTTAACCTGAATAACGGCGGCAGAGGCGCATCGTTTGGTAATAATACCGGTTATTACAGACCTGGCGTTGGCATCGGCCGTTATGAAAACTTTGACATTACCTGGGAAAAGGCATATACCCAAAACTATGGATTGGAATTCAATATTTTTAAAGGATTTGAGGTAATAACAGAGTATTGGAAGCGGAGACAGACCAAAATACTGATGGACCGCACTTTTATTCCGTCTACCATGGGCCTGCAGGCGAACATGAAAGCCAATGTTGGCGAGGCCGAGGCAGAAGGAGTTGACTTCTCATTAGCCTATAATAAAAGCTTTGGAAACGACATGTGGCTGCAATTGCGGGGAAATGTAACCTATGCCACGTCGAAATTCGCAAAATATGAAGAGCCCGCATATGGAGCTAATGAAAAACACCTGTCGAAAATAGGTCATCCAATAAGGCAAACCTGGGGATTGATAGCAGAACGTTTGTTCGTTGACGATATTGAAGTAGCCAATTCCCCCTACCAAAACTATGGCACCTACCTGGGCGGCGACATTAAATACAAAGACGTAAATGGCGATGGCCAAATCACCAATAACGACAGAGTGCCGATCGGGTTGCCTACAGATCCTGAAATTGTATATGGAGGCGGGTTTTCTTTCGGTTATAAAAACTTCGACATCAGCGCCTTTTTCCAGGGAGCTGCCCGTTCTTCCTTTTTCATCAATTCAGAAAACATTGCGCCTTTTGTGCTGAATGGCGGCGCACAGAATGGCCTGTTAAAGGTAATTGCAGAGAGCCACTGGAGTGAAGACAACCGTAACCTGTATGCGATGTGGCCGAGGTTAAGCGAAACTTTTATCGACAATAATAATCAAACCTCTACCTGGTGGATGCGCGATGGCACCTTCCTGCGCTGTAAAAATGTAGAAATAGGCTACAACTTTTCAAAAAAGCTTTTACGCATCAGCGGCTTTAGAAACGGCCGGTTCTATATCAATGGAAGTAACCTCTTTGCTATCAGCCGCTTTAAAATGTGGGACCCCGAAATGGGTGGCAGAGGTTTGGGATATCCTGTGCAGAGAACTTACAACATAGGTTTGCGTTTATCCCTGTAACCATTTTTTGAAACAGCAAAAAAAGTATATGATCAACAGATTTTTTACCAATAAATATATAGCGTTTGTAACAGCAGTCATAACTGTTACAACCATGTGCAGGTGCAACAAATATCTCGACGTAGTGCCCGATAACGTGATCACGATCGATAATGCATTCACCCTGAAACGGGAAGCGGAAAAATACCTGTTCACCTGTTATTCTTTCCTGCCTACAGAAAACCACCCGATCAACTCTTTAGGTTTTATCGCCGGCGACGAATGCTGGTTGCCAAGGGACGGCGTTTTCTTTAGAAATACAGTTTGGGATATAGCCAAAGGCAATCAAAATAAGGTAAACCCTTATGCCAACTATTGGGATGGAACGAATGGACTGTATGCAGGCATCCGGCACTGCAATATTTTTCTTGAAAATGTGAGCAATACCCAGAAGGTGTACGACCTGGAACCCGACATGCGTACGCGCTGGCTGGGCGAAGTAGAATTTTTAAAAGCCTATTATCACTTTTACCTGCTCAGGAACTATGGTCCCATTCCCATCGTAGATGTAGCGTTGCCTATTTCTTCTACGCCCAATGAGGTAAGAGTGAAAAGGGCCCCTGTTGATTCAGTAGTGAATTACATCGCCAACCTGCTTGACAAAGCCGCTGAAAAATTGCCGATGAAAATCACGGACGTAGCCAATGAAATGGGCCGGATAACCAAACCGATCGCTATGGCAGTAAAAGCCCGCCTGTTAGTAACGGCCGCAAGTCCTTTATTCAACGGCAACAGCGATTTCACCTCATTGAAGAACGAACGCGAAGCGCTTTTCCCCGCTTCATACGACCCAACCAAGTGGCAGCGCGCAGCTAATGCAGCTAAAGAAGCAATAGAAATTGCGCATCAGGCAGGATTTGAATTGTACAAATTCCAGGGGTTGAACAAAATATCAGATACCACCAGGACCCAAATGAGCATCCGCAACGCAGTATGTGAACGCTGGAACAGTGAACTGATCTGGGGATCTACCCGCAACACCTCACTCACTGCCCAGGGCCCCGACTACATTCAAAGTATCTGCATGGGCCAGATAGATCCAAAGGCGCCCATTAACCTGGCTGCTTATAACCAATTGTGCGCTCCATTGAAAATAGCCCAGCTTTTTTATACCGATCACGGTGTACCCATCAACGAAGACGTATCGTATAACTTTTCGAATTTTTCTGAATTGCGTACGGCTACAAGAGCGGAACGATATAATTTGATCGAAGGCTATCAGACAGCGCGGTTGAACTTCGACCGGGAGCCCCGCTTTTATGCCGACCTGGGTTTTGATGGAAGCATCTGGTACATGCAGAACAGCCTCTATGGCGATAGCGCCACTTATGATGTAAGGGCCAAACAAGGCCAAAGAATGAACGAGGTGAATACCGATTATATAAACATGACTGGTTATTGGATAAAAAAACTGGTGAACTGGAAGTTTGCATTTTCCGGACTTGTTAACGCTGCTACTTCTGAAAATTATCCATGGCCTATGTTCCGCCTGGCCGACCTGTACCTGTTGTATGCCGAAGCCCTGAATGAAGCATCGGGCCCATCAACTGAAGTATATACCTATTTGGATAAAGTACGGGCAAGAGCAGGGCTTGGTGGCGTAGTAACTTCCTGGAATCAATACTCGAACAGCCCGGGAAAACCAACTACAAAAGAAGGGCTCAGGTCTATCATCCACCAGGAACGGTCAATCGAAATGGCCTTCGAAGGCAGCAGGTTGTGGGACCTTCGCCGTTGGAAAGAGGCTGCCACCGAACTTAACAAACCTATCACCGGGTGGGACCGTACACAGGCGGCGCCGGCCGATTACTACCGGGTGGTAAATATCTTTTCCCAAAAGTTCATTGCGCCCCGCGATTATTTCTGGCCTATCAGGGAATATGAAATTTCTGTAAACCCTAACCTGGTACAGAATATAGGCTGGTAAAAAAATCAACTAATTAGCAATAGCAAAATTTGGTAAATCATGAAATCGACAATATATAAGTTTCTGTTATTGGCGTTGGTGATACCCGCAGTTATACCATCTTGTAAAAAAAGAGATGTTATAGGGCCATTAGAACATAATGGTACACCGCCCGGCGCCGTTAGCAATGGAAAAGTTGAAAACCTTAAAGGCGAGGCCCGCATTACGTATACATTGCCCGATGATGAAGATCTGTTGTACGTAAAAGCCATATACGAAATACGACCCGGTGTAACCAGGGAAGTAAGGGCATCTTTCTATACCAACAACATGCTGGTAGATGGTTTTAAAGACTCGGTTGCAACGGAAGTAACCCTGTACGCGGTTAACCGCAGCGAAACAGTTTCGGCGCCCTATAAAATAACGGTTCATCCCCTTAGGCCGGCTTACCTTTCTGCATTCGACAGCCTCAAGGTGATGGCCACTTTTGGCGGCATTAACATTCGCACCGTTAACCCCGACAAAAAACCGTTAGCTATTATCGTACTATTAAAAGATCAGTTTGGTCGTTGGACGCAAACGGAAGCGGTATACAGTCAGCTTAAGGAGATCAACCAATCCAAACGCGGCATGGATACGCTTAAAAAGAGTTTCGCGTTTTACGTACGGGACCAGTTCCAGAACCAAAGCGATACACTTTTTGCCGATCTGTCGCCTTTGTACGAAACGCTTATTCCAAAGTCTGGCTTTAGTGAATACCTGTTGCCCGGCGACCTGGCGGTAAATGCCTATGGACGTCAGATGCGCCATTTATGGGATGGGCTGTACAATGGCTGGGGCACTGCCATTTGTACCTATGAAACCATTACCGACACTACAAATGGCGCCTGGTTCACCTTCGATATGGGCACTACGGCGCAGCTTAGCCGCTTCACCTGGTGGCACTACCCCGACCCACGTTACTTCGAGAACGCCAGTATGAAAGTATATGAGCTGTGGGGTACCACCAATCCCAATCCCAATGGAAGCTGGGTGGGTTGGACGAAGCTGGTCGAATGCCGGGAATCGAAGCCATCTGGTTTACCTTACGGCCAGGAAAACTCCGACGACAAAGCAGCAGGAGAAGCCGGCAGCGGTTGGGAGATCCCTATTTCTGCTCCACCTGTACGTTATATAAGAGTAAGACATAAATATAATTATAGCGGCTTTCGGCAAACCCTTACCGGTTGTGAGATCTCCATCTGGGGCAAACCATTGTAAACAACCTCAATCTGAAAAAAATGAAAACAGTTAAATATCTAACCATACTATTGAGCACCATTGCCGTATTAGGCGCGTGCCGAAAGATGGACGATTACAAGGATAAATATCTTGATGGCGGAAGCATAACATATGCCGGTAAAATAGATTCGGTTAAAGCGCACCCCGGTGACGGCAGAATTATGTTGTCGGGCCTGCTGATAGCCGATCCCAAAATAACAGAATTGCGTATTTACTGGAACAACTATGCCGACTCCTTTTCGCTGCCCATTACCCGTACGCCTAATGTAGACACCGTAAGGGCCATACTCAATAAAATGGAAGAAGGAGTGAAAACCTTTACCATGACCACATTCGATAAATATGGGAACCGGTCGGTAAATGTGACCATTACCGGAAGAATTTATGGGAACACCTATAAAAGCCTGTTATTAAACCGTACCATCAAGGACGGGCTGAATATAGCTGATTCCGTAACGCTCAACTGGAACGTACTGGACGCAAGCACAGGCGCCCTGGGATGCGAATTGCAGTATACCGACAATAACAGCATGCTGCAAACGATATTTGTAAAACGAACAGATACCAGAACAGTGCTTAAGAATTACAAGCTTGGATCTAAGTTCAATTATCGCACCCTGTTTTTACCCGATACCCTGGCTATTGATACATTCTATAGCAAATTTCAGGAAGTGGCGGTTAAAACAGATGTTACCCCGCTTTACATTGTAAACGCAGGGCCAGGTTTTGCCAACTCAGCCGGCGGAACCGCGCGGTGGCAAACACCGGCCAATTGGATAACGACTGCCGATGTTAGAAACGCCGGAAGCGACATAGGCGGGCTCGACAATGGCAACTGGCTTCCTTCCAAAGCCCTGTCTATTGAAGCCGGCTGGGGATTACCTGCGGTTCCTAACGGCAAGGTATACCAGACCTTTACGCTGCCTGCCGGTAAATATTCATTGATCGTAACTGCTGGCGACTGTTCAACCGGTGGCACAAAATACATCACCGTTGCAAAAGGAACCACCCTGCCCGATATAGGCAATGTTCCTGCAGATGCGTTAGTCTATAAAACAATAGTGAAGAACAGCGACAATACGCTTGATTTCACTTTAACCGATGCTTCTCCGGTTGCCCTTGGCCTGCAGGCCGGCATGACAGCCGATGGAAACTTTATGAAAGCCTTCAAGGTTCGACTCATGCGTTTACCATAGTGTTTTATATAGAATCCATTCCTGGAAAGACCTATTGCATACCCCCGGTCCCGATAGCTATCGGGATCGGGGGTATTTATTTCCTGCCAGCCGCCCCCTATTAATAATTTGCTTGATTCGGAAGAAATTGGCGTGGAAATCTTCCGTATAAATGAGCACAATCACTGGGAACTGGAAGAATATAAGAACTTAAAGGAAATCTTTTCCTTACCCGCCATCGGCGTGTCGGTAAGCATGGAAGATATTTATGCGAGAACAATGCTAACATAAAACTTTACTTTTCGTTGTTTATCAACTCCCAAACCTTCTTGTTATAATTTGCTTTTGTAATTCCGGTTAACTTCTCAAGCGTCTGATAATACTTCTCATTCCCCTGTTCAAAAGGCCCAACAGTAAGTAGCTCCCAAACACCAGCAAACCCTTTTTCTTTTTCTATTTTCTGAACCAATAAAGCATTCACGATATTGTCGGCTGAATTGTTAAACTCTTTTGTTTTAAAGTAAAGGGGTGTTTCTTTAATTTCAGTCCAGTTAGTATTCTTATTACTTGCAACCTGATCTTTGAATGCTTTAAAAATTTCTTTCCACGATAAACCCCAACTTCCGCCATAAAGATAAGCACAGCCTTCGTCTACAGGTTTGTTTACTTTACTTCAGCGTCAAAGTACAAATTAATTTCATGGGTCAGTTTGGTTTGGAGTACGAATATAAAACTCGTCATGAACTCTAACCCTTTTTATCTGCTCATTTTGATAACTGTGCAGGTTTGCCTATAACTGTGTAGTTTTTGGCAATAAGTGTGCAGATTGGACCTAAAAAAGAATTGCACCATCTGCCAGTTGGCAAATAGTGCAATTTTGAAATTTTACTACCCGATGCTTAATATTCAATATAGAGAGGCCTCTACAACTTGACTATTTTATGCATATTTACAGTTGCGCCATTCTGTATCCTTAAATAATACACACCTGCCGGCAGTGTTTTTACAGAAAGTGCTGTAGTACTATTAACCAGTCTTTCTGTAGCAACAAGTACCCCACTCGAGTTGTATAGCTGCATCACCGCACCGGTATTGGCTCCTATCTGAATGGTAAGTGTTTCGCTTACAGGGTTCGGGTATACAAAAATAATGGAAGCATTACCATTCGTTCCTGTTGCACTTGTACTCTGGCGGGCTACTCCGGCAGAGCAGTTGCCTAAATAATCTCCATGATTTAAATGATCCTGTACGCCGTCACTCGATATACAAATGGTCTTATTGTTATGACAGATCATCACCTTGTTGTTATTGTTACCACACCGCACATCAAGGGTCTTCATCTCTATAGAAACGGTGGTAGTACAACCTTTGCTGTCTGTAACCGTTGCTGTAAAGGTTCCTGCGGCAGTCACGGTAATAGATGCTGTAGTATCGCCTGTATTCCACAGATAGCTGTATGGCGCTGTGCCGCCCTGCGGAATGGCAGTAGTTGCCAGAGAAGCAGGACCATAACCGATATAAATGGTATTCTTCTGGTCAACGGCCGGGTTCATGGCATAAACATCTGGAATACTCGCAATCAGGGCCGCATTTACCGTCACCAGCGTGGTGTCGGTAATGGTATTTCCATGAACATCGGTCACTGTGTATACAATGGTTGAGGTACCGGCATTGAAAGCGCCGCCTGCATTGGCGCCTGCGCCGTTTCTCGTTGTAGCTCCGCTAACTGTATAACTTACCAACGCAACGCCGCAATTATCTGTTGCAGTTAAAGCAGCAACGGTGTAAGTACCGCCATCACTATAACAGAAGAACTGATCCTGTGGCGCTGTTACCTTGGGCGCTTTATCATCCACAACTGTTACCTGTGCTGTTGCAGAACGGGAAAGCCCGGCTGAATCGGTCCCTGTAAGTGTTACGGTGACCGGCGTTCCGATATCAGCGCAACTGAAACCGGTTCTATCAAGGCTTAATGCCAGTTCTCCTGAGTAGCTCATAGAAGCACTGTCTACCTGCTGTGGCGTAATGGAAGCGGTTCCATCATCGCCTACGGCTACCTGAATGTTCCTGGTTATTATTGACGGTGGCATTAACACAGTAAGCGTTAAAGTATCTGTTGCTGTTCCCATAGCATTGGTAGCAGTAACCACCACCGGGAACTTACCTGGAACAGCCGGCGCACCTGAAATAACACCTGTTCCTATGTTTATAGCTAAACCACCGGGCAGTCCGGCAGCCGCATAACGAAACGCCGAATTGGTTGCCGTAACGGTGAAGCTGAACGATGAAGCACCAATAGCCGTATCGGTCTTCGCACTTGTAATAACGGGAAGCGTGGTTGCCAGGCTTACAGTATCAAACACCCCGCGTGTAATCACGCCCGTGTTATGGCTGCACACCGCCAAACCAATGTACACATTCGTAGCAAGTGTGGTATAGATCTGAGAACCTACGGTTGTCCAACCGATACCATCGGCAGACCGGTAAGTGGTCAACGTATCTTTATTACGCACCAGTTTCACCCAATAGGGAGCCGTAATACCTGCAGTACTGGTGGCAGTAGTGGAGCCATTATTAGCAATTCTCTTTATAAATTCCATTCCCCCGGTTGGTGTTACATTCACCAGTCCATGCCGGGCGCCTGCCGTCAATGCTTCGCGCACCATTACGCCTGCTTTTGCAGCGCCATTGATGGTTGTACTGGTTGCATAATTCTGCAGGCTGGCAATACGGGCGACTATTGCGCCATTACCGCTTAATGATTGATACGTATAATGGAAAGCATCGGCATTACCCCAGATATCGGCGCCGGAACCATAAGCTGTAATACCGTTTGCATAACCGGCATTACCCGTGAGCACCGTTGAACCAATATCGTTGTGCAACCAGCTATTTGGCTGGTTCACAGGAGCAGCAGTAGCTACTGCGCTGGCGGCGCCTGTTCCTGCCGCGTTTGCAGCATATATAACATATGAATAAGCCGTTTCATTCGTAACACTGGTATCGCTGTACGTAACGCCGGTCACTGTCGCAATAGTCGTTGTATCTCCACCCGTTGTACGTTTCACAGTATAGCTGGTAGCGCCTGAAGCACCTACCCAACTTACATCGATCCGTTTGTTCCAACTGGTGGCAATGGGATAGGTAACTGCCGCCGGGGCCAGTAAAACCGTTACCTGGTTAGAGGGAGCGCTTTCAAACAACCCGGCTTTCGCTGTTACAATATAGTAATACGGGCCACCGCCTGCTATAGTTGTATCGGTGAACGAAGCGCCTGTAGCGCTGGCAATAACTGTATAACCACTACCGCTTATGGTAGAACGCTTGATACTGTAGCTGGTTGCGCCAGTTGACGCAGTCCAGGTAAGTTGTATATTTTTTGTAGCAGCCGAAGTCACCGTTAATCCCGATGGCTGTGAAGGTGCAGCGGAATTCACCAGGTTCACCACTTCTAAAGCGCTCAGTTGACGGTTATAGATGCGGATGTCATCCAGGATACCGTTCAAATAGGCATCAGCGGAATACTGTGAACGGCCGAACCAGTTTTGAGTCGTGTTGCCGAGGTTGGAAGGCTTCAGCGTCATAGCGCTGTTGCGTCCCACTTCCTGTCCGTTCATATACAGAATACCTACGTTGCCGCTCCAGGTCACTGCAACGTGCGTGTATACGCCGGTGCTGATCGTTGTATTACTGTTAATGCCCTGTTCTTTGGAGCCACCGCCGGTTGTGATGGCGTAACGCAATAAACCGGTATTCGTTCTTCCCAGGAACATGTACACGTTGGTGCCTGTTCCAAAATCAAAGACCCTTGCCCAGTTGCCTGCCACATCCAATTTCACCCAGCCTGAGATGGTAAAATCATTCAGTGAACTCACCGCGCCGGTGGGCAATGAAGCATATCCATTGCTTGTTCCATCGAGTTTGATGCCCTGTTTAATAGCGCCAGCCACACGGGTTACACCCGAATTAAGCGTTGCCTTGCGATTGCCCCACAGGTCCATGGCTGAAGTGGCGCTGCTGTCGTTGAAGTTCCAGTAGCTGTAAGCGCCTGTTGTAACAACCGGCGTTACAGGCACACTGTTCCCAAATTCACCGGTTGAATCGTATGCAGCCAATACATAATAATAGGTTGTACCACCTGTAATGGCTGAATCAACATAGAAGGTATTGTTAGTGCTGGTAAGCGTAGTGAACGGGCCCGCAGCCGCGATGCCACGCTTCACTTTATAACCAAGATTCAACACCTGGTTCCATTCAATGGTATTCTTTCCCATACCTGCTATGGCAGTTACGCCATCCACCACGGTGTTCCTAACAAAAAGGTTCAATACCGCCGTGCCGGTGCTGGTATCATTTGCTGCTGTTAAACTTACTGCAAATGCACCTGCAACAGTTGGCACGCCCGAGATCACACCAGTAGCAGTATTCACGGTGAGGCCTGCAGGCAAACCGGTAGCATTATAGCTGGTGGGCGATTTAATAGCAGTGATGGTATAAGTATATGACCTGTTGAGTAACACAGTGTCGGAAGTCTTACTGCTGATGGTCACAGGCAATACCCGCTCATCCATCAACGCCACATCATTGCCATCGCCGCCTTTATAAGTAATACGGAAATTATAACCCTTCACGGTTACCAGGGCCAGTTCGGGTAAATTGAGGAATGTACCTGTTACGGCATTGCTACCGCTGTTATCGATGATAACCAGGTTCGCTCCCGATGCCAGGGCGCCTGAATCGATGGCTTTTACAGACAGCACCGCATTGTTCAGCGTTACGCCTGCAGCGCTCATCTTATCTGATGTAGTATTCACTATGCTCAGTTCTGCATTATAGGTAGCATCCTGGTTCATCGTTAATGCCGCCGAAGTGGTTAACGTAGCAATATTGTTGTTACCCGGCTCCAGCGAAGCGCCGGTTCCTGAACCGGTACCTACTTTTACCGTGGCCTGGCTTCTGCCCGCACCGCCATAAGCGCCGCCCTCTACAATGATCGGGCTGGGGAATGTGCCGGTAGCAGAATTATTATTCAATAAAAATTTACCGCTCTTTATGGTCGTGGTTCCGCCATAAGTATGGTTACCCGTGAAGTTAAGCGACCCCGTACCCACTTTCACCACTTCAAAATAATTGTTCATTGTACCGCCAAACCAGGTGTCGGTATTTAACGCACCAATACTAATAACGGGTGCACCGCCGGCATCATTGCGGAAATAACCACGGCCGGTCAAGCCGCCCAAATGCAGGGTACCGCTCGAGAAATGAATGCCGATGCAATCGATACCATTGGCGTCGAGGTTCCACAATGCATTAGCACTGCCCGATTGAGGCACCATGAAGCGGACCCGGTTCCGGCCACTGCGAAGCGCCGCCACAAACGTTCCGGTAAAGCCGCTGTTATCGCCAAACAGGTTGATGCCGGGATAATCATTACCGTCTTCCCATAAGGTACCGCTTCCGGTAATGCGACCGTAAATACTTATCGAATTCACGCTTTGGGTCAGGAAGCTCCTGATGCCCGCGTTCACGTGGATATCATTGTATATCGTTGCCGCACTGTCGCCTGAATACAGGGTGCCACCATTCATGATGATCTTACCGGTTCCTAACGGTCCCGCTGTGGGAGCGCCCGATGTACCAGTACCGGTACCGGCAATGGCAACAGGGCCGTTCAACATAGTGTTGCCTGAATAGGTATTCTTACCGGTTAGCTGAACAGTTCCGCCGCCCATCTTCAGCAAACTACCTGCGCCGCTAATCACACCTGTAACGTTCATTCCTGTAACACCACTTAAAGTTACCTGGCTGTCGATGATAATTGGCGTACTTACAGTTTGCCAGTAAGCAGAATTATTGACGAGGTCGGTCTTCAGTTTAATGCTGTTACCGCCGATGGTATAATCACTCGCCATTGTATCGAACAGCAGTCGCGACACTTCCAGTCCTGTGATGTCGTTCGTTAGAACGCTGTCGGCAGTACTTCGGAACGTGAGAATGGCAGGACTTGCAGGAACGGCGCCTTCTACCCAGTTGGATGCGCTATTCCAGTTAGCGGATGCCGGTGTTTCGCTCCAGGTTGACCCATTTGAACCAGGCACACTGAATGATTCAATGGAGTTGCCGCTTTCCAATGTATTACCCATTGATGAAACAACGTAGTAATAGCCGGTGCCGTTGGCCACGTTCATATCAGCATGGCTGGTTGCCGACACTTGCGCAATTACCGTATATGGACCGCCGGCTACAGTTGCCCGTTTTACTTTATAGGTAACGGCGCCAGCGGCTGCATCCCACTGCAGATCGAGCTCATTGTTCTTAATTACAATAACCGGTTTTGAAGGAATAGCAGGGGGCACATTGCCAAACACCTCGCCTGAATTGCCACTTTCGAGGTTACC
This sequence comes from Niastella caeni, assembly GCF_004834005.1. Classification (GTDB taxonomy): domain Bacteria; phylum Bacteroidota; class Bacteroidia; order Chitinophagales; family Chitinophagaceae; genus Niastella; species Niastella caeni. Next base: position 12,815 of record NZ_STFF01000014.1, on the reverse strand, counting down.
CGAAAAGGCAGTGACCACATAATAATTGTTCACTTCAAAAGCCGGATTGGCATCAACAAAAGAGGTACCTGTTATACCAGTTTGAATAGTGGTATAGGGTCCGCCCGCGGTAAGCGATCTTTTCACACTATAACTATTAGCGCCATCCGCAGTGGTCCATGACAGCCGGATCTGGGTTGTATTTACAACGGTTGTAGTCAATCCCACAGGCGCGGCAGGCGCCACGCTGTTATTCACAGTTATCATCAACACGGCCGTTCCGGTTCCATTCCCATTGGTAGCATTAATAGTAACAGCCGTTGTTCCGGCCGTTGTTGGCGTACCAGAGATTACGCCCGTTGAAGCATCGATGCTTAATCCATCGGGCAAACCGGTAGCGCTGTACGACTGCGGATTATTTGTTGCCGCAACAGCATAATTAAATGCCGCCCCAACCGCAGTTGTTGCCGACAAAGCAGCGCTTATCTGCGGTGCTCCGGCAGCTGTTGAGTTGGTAATAGACACATTACTGAATACGGTTGTATTCAGTACAGACGTATTATTTGAAATTGTAAATATTCCCACATATACTTCCTGCGCAAATGAATTATAGATACAATTATGACAGCTCCAGTTTACGCCATCTTTGGAATGATAGGAAAAGATCCGGTTACCGATGCGTTCCAGCTTCAGCCACCAGGGCGCTTTTGGCGGATAATGCGTGTAGCCGCTTACGCTTCCATTCCACCTGGTATTAACGGAACCATTGTACAGGTTTAATGCAATATTATTGGCGGAAGCAGCAAGGCCGTCGCGCACCATTACACCCGCCGTAGCGGAGCTTATATAATTGCTATCGATTTTGGCGATGATCGTGAAATCGCCGGTAACTGGTTTGAATGTAAAGTTAGATGATGTAGCTGCAAGCGTACCGGCGCCTTTCACCGTCCATTTACCATTGCTGTAAGCAGCGCTGCCGGCAATACCGGGATTACCGATATCCATATTGGTTAAATGAGACGCAGCCTCTGAAACTGGAAAATTAATGGGCGGCAAAGACACTGCGGTAGAAGTATCTGAAGACTTCAAATACAGGAACGAAAATCCGCCCTCGCCCACTGCAGCACGCATTTGTTCAGTATAGGGAGTAGGAATGCCCTTACGCAAAGCGTAGGCGCCTTTAATAAGGTTGTTGAATGGATGTTGTTTGCGGGCACCTGGCGCTATACCCCAGTTCTGCCAGTATACGGCCGAACCACCGAACGGTATAAAGGTCATGGTATCGCCAACAAACGCATATTTGTTATACAATTCACCAATGGCATATAACCGGTTACCATATTCTGAATACAGGTCAATGCCCTGCTTCCAGGCTATTTCTGCGCCATACATGAGTGCAAACGCCTGCACAAACCAGTGGTCATCACGGCCTGCATCTCCCACTTCACCATTAGGCAGGCTACACCTGAGGGCCGCAGTTGCATCGAGGCGGTACAGTTCTATGGCCTGGTCCCATTTAACCTGGTCATCGAGGAAAGCCGCCACGCTCAATGCAATTTCCATTTGTAAAGCGCCTTTATTATTATCTCTTGGCGGATAGGGCACCCACGATTGCGGCCAGATAACATTAGCGAAGTATTTCTTTACGTGAACGGTGTTGGAGTCGGTCCAACCGGGGAATAAACCGCGAAGTATATCCGCAGCAGTAACAAAATAAGGAACATAATCACCAATATCGAGCATGGCCTCACCACCCGACCAAATGGTATTGGTCACCGCCCATGCATCGAGCATATTGGTGGCCTTGCGGGCATAAGCGCTGTCGCCGGTAAAGATCCACATGAAAGTAAGGTTGTGGATCGCCTGCATATCGCTTATCCACTTCGTATTGTTCAGGTTAGGTGCGCGGCCCACTTCAGTAAACGGCCCCTGCATGCCGTAGCTCAGTTTCGACCTGTTATCGGCGGCCAGCGCATTGTAAGCCGATCGCCAGGGCTCCTGGTTAATGTTTGCTTTGAGCTGGTCCAGGTCATACTTCGTAAAAGGTATGCTCGGGTGAACGAAGCGTTGCGCCATTGCATTTGTACCAACCAAAAAAGTAAGTACCACCAGCCAAAAGGAAGCCGGGACCTTAGTTTTCAGTAAAATACGATTCATTAAAGATCTCATAGACATAATAATCGTTTTGGTTTAGTTTTTACCATTGCCTTCCATTTAATTAAAAAGGCAAACAGCAACCGATCGAAGAAAAATTTTTAGTTTCAGCAATTAGATCCTGCACATAACAATACACCTTTGCCGCCCGCAGGAACGGCAATGGTAAACTGGCTGATGGACCCTGATCCATTATGCCACATGTGGTAATATTAACATCGGTGAGGAGAAGTATCGGACCGGGTATAGATCACCCGGGCGGTCATAGTTCGGGTTTGAACCCAGGCGTATAATTTGCCAGGCTGCACTGCCTTTATAGAAAGCAAGTACGGTTTGATTGTTCTCATACAGCAATTAGTTAGAAATGAAGTGACGCGAATATTATCTTTTGTAATTGTTGAACCACCCAAAAATAGAGCAGGTATTGTTTAGCAAGGGTGGTTAATTATGCCAAAAATGGGGGGTAAATAGGGCAATTATTAAAAATCCCCCACCGGTCTGGTGAGGGATTTTGCACGAGATGCTGGTACCTTTATTCGTGGTTATCCTACAAGTCTTACCTGACTGAAATTGTCACCTTCTGCAAAATATTTCGGGACGAATTACCTAACTGAAGGATGTATTCACCGGCTTCCGTATTCCATGCTTTTTTCAATTCGTCATAAAATGCCAGGTCAGCCACTTTCACCTGCAATGTGACTGTTTTTGTTTCGCCTGGTTTCAAAAATATTTTTTCAAAAGCTTTCAACTCTTTTTCAGGACGCACTACAGAACAAACCGGATCGCTTACATATAATTGCACCACTTCGGCTCCGTAAGCGCTGCCGGTATTTTTGATAGTGAATTTCGCCCGGATGATATCATTTTTTCCATAGCTTAATTTATCAGTTGCAAAATGGCTGATAGAAAAATTAGTATACGAAAGGCCGTAACCAAAGGGAAACTGCGGTTGAATTTTCTTTGTATCAAACCAGCGGTATCCTACCAGGATCTCTTCTTCATAATTCACTTTCAGCTCTTTGCCCGGAAAATTACCCAGGGCATGTGCAGGCGACTGCGATAAGGTTACAGGCAGGGTGAAAGGTAACTTACCGGAAGGATTTACTTTACCACTTAACAGATCGGCCACTGCATTTCCTGCTTCCATGCCACCAAACCACGACCATAAAATGGAGGGCACCCGATGTACAATGCCGGCTAATTTTACCGGAGAGCCGGCAATAATAACAACCACTGTTTTGGGGTTTGCCTTTGCCACCTCCTGGATCAACACTTCCTGACCGTATGGCAGATCCATATTTTGCTTATCAGACGACTCGGTATCAAAATCATGGTTCAATCCACCGAAAATGATAACTACATCCGATTCCTTCGCTACTGCAACCGCTTCATCGATCAGTTTCCAGTTCACTTTTCCGGTACCTGACTGGCCGGCGTTATTGCCTTCTTTGAATGTAGATTGCTTTTCATAGCCCTGTGCGTAATTTATTTTCACACTGGCGCCAAACTTTTGCTGTAGGGCCTGCAGGGGCGTTATTTCATACAGGGTCTTTATTTCAGAACTGAGTCCGCCGCTGCAATGTTTACGGGTTGCATTATCGCCAATGATGGCAATGGATCTTATTTTATTGAAATGCAGCGGCAGCAGGTTGCCATTATTTTGTAATAACACCGCCGCCTCTGCAGCTGCATTATAAGCTGCCTGCTGATGTTCGGGCGTATTCATCTTTCCTTTTTCCCTTTTCTGCTCATCGAAGATCTTTGTATTGAACATTACACGCAAAACGTTCTCTACTTTTTCATCAACTACCGATACCGGCACTTTTCCTTCTTCCACCGCTTTAATTAAGGGACTAGCGAAATACCATTCGTTGTAATCGCTTTTATCTGTACCCATTTCCAGGTCGAGCCCGGTTAAAGCAGCTTTCACGGTTGTATGTGCTGCAGACCAATCGGTCATTAACACCCCTTTAAAACCAAACTCTTTGCGAAGGATCTGCCGGTTAAGGTAATCGTTTTCAGAACACCAGTCGCCCCTGAACCTGTTGTAAGCAGCCATCACGGTATAAGCGCCGCCTTCCATTACCGATGCCTTGAATGCCGGCAGATAAATTTCCCGCAACGCTCTTTCGCTCATGGTTACATCAACAGAATCGCGGTGTTCTTCCTGGTTATTAGCGAGCCAGTGTTTTACACTGGCAGCCACGTCTTTCGATTGCAATGCTTTGATATACGCCACAGCCATCTTTGAGATCAACAAAGGATCTTCACTCATGTACTCAAAGTTTCTGCCGCACAGGGGAGAACGGATGATGTTGATGCCGGGGCCTAATAAAACATCTTTTTTCCGAAAACGGGCTTCTTCACCCAACACCTGTCCCTGCTTAAAGGCCAACCCAGGATTCCAGGTAGCGGCAAGCGCTGTTCCCGGAGGGAAACAGGTTGCCGAATCATTCGTCCACCCTGCATAAGCCCAGTCGTGCCGGTTAATTTCAGCACGTACACCATGAGGCCCATCGCTCAACGCCCATTCGGGGATGCCTAATTTTTTTATACCAGAAACATAAAACTTGGAATTTGCATGCAGCAGGCTCACCTTTTCGGTCAAAGTCATCTGGCTTATCAGAGCGCGGATCTTTTGCTCCGTAGCTTCATCAACCTTTACCATTTGTTGCGCATCGGTTGCACATACTATCAACAATTGAAAACCCAGCAATAGCAGCAGCAGTCGTAATTTCATACAGTAATACAATGTTTATTTGAATGCTGCAAAACTATTGCTGTATAGTTCAGAACAAGGGATACGAATGTTTCACAATAGGGTACCAAATGTTATAAGAAACTAGTTTTCACCGGATAAATTCCACCCACGGTAATTGGGTACAAAAACAACCCCCGCCTATCTTATAGGCAGCGCCGGCACTATCGTCCCTCTTTATTTTTGCGTTTCCAGGAATTTCAAGCCATGTAAAGAAATTGCTCAACTTTGTAACGAAACAAAACAGTCAGTGTTCTATAAACGAACGATTGAGCCATGATTCCTTTTTGAATAGGTTGACAATCAGCATATTAATTATTGGCATATTTTTCCGTGCTCTCGGGGTATTATTGGGAGAAAACGAAACCTATGCTTAAAAATTACCTTAAAATAGCCTGGCGCAATCTGCGGAACAACAAAATGTATTCTGCTCTCAATATAGTTGGTCTTGCTACAGGCATGGCCGTAGCATTGCTGATAGGGCTGTGGGTATGGGATGAAGTTTCATTCAATACCTATCATAGAAATTACAACCAGTTGGCGCAGGTACTTGTACAGGTAACAAATAAAACAGCAAATGGAAATGCGATATTTACCGGCTCAACTACTTCTATCCCCATGGGATACGAGCTGCGCGACAAATATTCCGATGATTTTAAACATGTATCACTTGTTTCCTGGCAAGCGGCTCACATAATAGCTGCAGGAGACAAACAACTGTCACAAACCGGCATGTGGGCACAGGAAGCTTTTCCGGTTATGTTTACTTTTAAAATGCTAACAGGTAATGCCGATGCATTAAAAGACCCTTCATCGATATTGTTGGCTCAATCTGTAGCTAAAGCGCTTTTTAACAATGCTGATCCTTTGACCCAAATCGTGCGAATAGATAATAAAATGGAGATGAAGGTAGCAGGTGTATATGAAGATTTACCCTATAACACAACCTATCGTGACGTAAAACTCCTGCTGCCATGGGAGCGATATGTCAATGACACCGAGGAGTGGATAAAAAATTCGCAAACACAATGGGACAACCATATGTGCCAATTGTATGTACAACTGAATGATCATACAGACCTTGATAAAGTAAGCACTAAAATCAGAAGTGTTCCTACTCCGCATATTTCGTTTAGCAAAGAGGAGTTATTGTTGCACCCGATGAAAAAATGGCATTTGTACAGCGAGTTCAAGCAAGGCAATCTGGTAGGTGGGCGAATAAGTATGGTATGGATGATTGGGATCATTGGTGTATTTGTATTGCTGCTGGCCTGTATTAATTTCATGAATCTCTCAACCGCCAGGAGTGAAAAGCGCAGCAGGGAAGTAGGTATCCGCAAAACCATTGGTTCGTTGCGCAGTCAACTCGTTGTTCAGTTTCTTAGCGAGTCGCTGACAATGACATTACTGGCATTGATATTGGCCGTTTTGATGGTACACCTTTCGCTTCCGTTGTTCAACGGCCTGTCAGGTAAATTAATGTCGATTCCCTGGAGCAATCCCGTTTTCTGGCTGTTGATATTGACCTTCACTTTTGTTACCGGCCTTATTTCAGGCAGCTATCCGGCCTTTTATTTATCCGGGTTTAGACCAGTGAAAGTGTTGAAAGGAACATTCAGGGCAGGGCGTTTTGCCGCCCTTCCGCGTAAAGTGCTTGTAATAGTTCAGTTCACCGTATCAGTTGCGCTGATCATTGGCACTATTATCGTTTACCAGCAGATACAATATACCGGCAACCGGCCAGTTGGCTATACCCGTGAAGGATTAATTACAGTAGATATAAATACACCTGAGATAGCAGGCCACTACGACGCTTTGAGGAATGACCTGCTACAAACAGGAGCTGTGGCCGATATGGGAAATTCCAACAGCGCACCGACAGAAGTATTTTCAAACAATATTGTTGAATGGAAAGGTAAAGATCCCGGCATAACCGTCAGTCCCGGAACTATTGCCGTGTCGCATGACTTTGGCAACACTGTTGGTTGGAAAATAAAAGAAGGCCGCGATTTTTCCAGAAACTTTCCATCTGATACGGGTGCTTTTATACTGAATGAATCAGCGGTAAAGCTGACAGGGTTTAAAAACCCGATAGGACAAACGATCAGGTGGCTGGATCGGGATCATGTCATCGTTGGAGTAGTAAAAGATATGGTAATGGAATCTCCGTATCAACCGGTACGGCCTACCATCTTTCATTTGAATCCTTATTGGGCCCGTTTGATCACCGTACGAATAAAACCAGGCCTGAGCCTTCATGATGGATTGGCCAAAATAGAACCTGTATTTAAAAAATATAATCCGGGTAGCCCTTTTGTATATAAACTCACGGATGAAGAATATGCAAAAAAGTTTAATGATGAAAAACGTATTGGCAACCTGACCACCATCTTTGCTTTTCTCGCCATCTTTATTTCCTGCCTGGGATTATTTGGATTGGCATCTTTTGTAGCAGAGCAGCGAACCAAAGAGATTGGCATACGCAAAGTATTAGGGGCGTCTGTATTCAATGTTTGGAAAATGTTATCAACGGGTTTTGTGACGCTGGTGATTATTTCATGTGCTATAGCTGTTCCCGTTGCCTGGTATTTCCTGCATGAATGGTTGCAGAAGTATGAATACCGTACAACCATATCGTGGTGGAATTTTGCAATGGCCATCCTGGGAGCCCTGCTGCTCACATTGGCAACGGTAACCTATCACTCAATAAAAGCGGCTATACTAAACCCTGTAAACAGCCTAAAGCGGGAATAATATTGTTTACCATCTGCTTCGTGATAAGCGGCAGCCATTCCAACATTTCACTTGAACAACTCCTGCGCAAAATTGTACAGGTTGTTGCGCCATACCGGCCAGGTATGGCCGCCAGGGTATTCGCTGTACTGGTATTTAATGTGCATTTCATCAAATTTCGAAAGCATGATCTTGCAGTTGTTGTAAGCTATATCTTCCTTTCCGCCCATAGCGATCCAGAAACGTTTCAACCTGTTGTTGATGGTAGCTGCATTGCTTTTCATGAACTCGTATTGCGGACCCGCAAGAGCTGGTTGATTAGACCACCAGCCGGAGCTGAATACACCCAGGTAAGAAAACAGGTCGGTATTTTTTATGCCGGCATACAAGGTTTGCAAGCCCCCCATCGATAAACCGGCCAGGGCCCTGGCTGAAGCATCGGTAGCTGCCCGATAGTTTTGTTCTATAAACGGGATAACGTTTTGCTTTAACTCACTTTCAAATGCTTTTAACGCCTGCTCGTTGAACCCTGCGATGCCCGTACTGAAATTGCCATCCATCATAACTACCAGCATTGGTTTGGCTTTCTTTGCTGCAATCAGGTTATCCAAAATAAGATCGGTTCGTCCCTGTGTGGCCCAACCGCTTTCATCTTCACCGCCGCCGTGCAAAAGATATAACACCGGGTATTTTTCATTGGTAGTTACATCATAACCGGGCGGGGTGTAAATAAACATCCGGCGCCACGTATTGGAAGTCGCTGAATAGTATCTTTTTATTCTTAGATCACCATGCGGCACATCTTTCACCGCATAATAACCGCCGCCCCGAAAAGGGATCTCAATGCCGCTGGCCATACGTCCCATCCCATAGAATGTTTCACTGGCGGGGTCTGCCAGGGCTACGCCGTCTATCAGTAAAGAATAGTAATGAAAACCTTCACTAATTGAATCGGTAGTAACACCCCAGTAGCCACCGGTATCTTTTACCATATCATACTTCTTAACCAGGTCTATCTGCACTTTCTGCGCATTGGGCGCTTTTATCCGGAAAACAACACGATTATCGGGAAGCACCTGCGGATAACGGGCCGATCTTACATTTGTAGAGGCGGGCGTTCCCAGTATCGTATACTTCATAAAGGAGGAACTATCAACCGGTTTAAACAGGAACTGGGAAAACATATACAGGCCATTTTTCCATACTTTAAAATCATGTACACCCGGTTCTATGTAATAGATGTGCGGAACATGGTGCTCATACAGGTAATCATGGGTGCGTTTGCTGAACGAGATCAGTCTGTCGTTATCGCCGCAGGAGATCCATAACAACTTCAGTTGCTTTTTTGCTGCTTCGGGATCTGGCACCAGTTCTTCCGGTTTTTTAGTATTGGGGGCGGAAGAAAAACCGCCCACCCAGGCAAATTTGTCAAGGTTGCCTAAACCGAAATTCAGTGATTGTCCGCCACCCATTGACAATCCTGCTATGGCCCGGTGCTCGCGGCCGGTAAGTACAGGATATTTTTTTTCGATAAAAGGGATCAGGTCGGTCAGCAGGTCTTTTTCAAAATCGGCAAATGCCTGCACTTTATCGGGCGCCATAATATTTCCAGTGGCTCGATCGTCTTTCATTGCCCTTCCGTTGGGCATTACAATTATCATTGGTTCGATTTTGCCTGCTGCATACAGGTTATCGACGATCACCTGTGGCTTTCCGCCATTCAACCATTCCTTCTCATCGCCTCCAATACCATGCAGCAGGTATAAAACCGGGTATTTTTTCTTTTTTGAAAACCCCGGCGGTGTATAAATGAGTGATCTTCGGGTAGTCCCCACAGTTTTTGAGGTATAGCTGATGGTATCGATCTTTCCATGTGGTATATCTGCACGCAATGAATCGAAACCGGCTGGCGCCTGTTTAACCAGCTCCTGTGAGAAGGCAGATGAACCGCACAGGAAGAGGGTGGTCATGGCAAACAATATTTGTTTCATATGATGATCTTCTTATTAAAATTGAATGGCTTATCGCTTAATTGATATCTTCACCACCTTCAGGTCTTTTTCTGCAGAACTATTTCCATAAAATAATTCATACTCACCGGGCGCTACTGTCATTTTCCCAAGATCAGTATTATAGAATTCGAATGCTTCAAATGGCAGGTCAATAAGCGCCGTTGCGGTTTTTCCTGCAGGAACAGCTATCCTTTTGAATCCTCTCAGGGTTTTAAGCGGCCCTTCGCTATCGCCTGTTTTCCGCACGTATACCTGTACAATCTCCGTACCGTTGCTTTTACCGGTATTGGCTACAGGGATAGAAAGCGTTATGCTTTCATTGTTGCTGATCTCCGTTTTGCTGAGTTGTGCTTTACCTATTGAAAAGGTAGTATAACTTAAGCCAAACCCGAACTGAAAAAGCGGGTCACTCATGAACCGGTACGTTCTGCCCTTCATGGAATAATCTTCAAAATCGGCCAGTTGCGTGGTATCCCTGTAGAAGGTAACGGGCAATTTACCCGACGGATTGTAATCGCCAAACAGCACATCAGCGACTGCCTGGCCGCCCGATTCTCCGCCATACCAGGCCTGCAGAATGGCATAACAGCTTTCGGTTTCAGGAACCAACCCCATCGCAGAGCCGGAGCAATTGACAAAGATCACTTTTTTACCCGCCGCGCTCAAAGCTTTCAAACAATTGCGTTGTACTTCGGGCAATTGAATATCTGTGCGATCGCCGCCTTTAAACCCGGGATAAGACACCGGCATCTCCTCTCCTTCCAGCAAGGCAGACAGGCCCCCGACAAATACTACTTCATCAATTCCTTTCAGTTTATTGATAAGGCCGCTAAAGTCGATATCTACTTCCTTACCAAAATCAAATTCGATATTTGCCTGCCAGTTGTTCAACTGGGCAAACCGTACTTCTATTTTATATTTTTTGCCGCTTTCAACTTTGTAAGGAACTCTTGAAAGCAGAGTTCGCCAGTTATTGGTCCTTCTTACCATTGTTCCGTTTACATATACCTGCATGGAACCTGTAGCCCCGCATTTAAACACTATTTCTTCCGTATTGGCTGCAACAAACTCCGTTTCATACAAGGCTGAAAAATTTTCCAGTTGAACGCCAGATGCAAATTCATGCTGACCGGCAGTGGTCAGTTTCAGGGGATTGGCTATTTGCTCAGTAATAACCCGTTCGCCTTTCATTTCGCGATTGTTCCAGTAAGTGGCTTTAAAGCCTTTTTTGCCGTCGATGGAGCATTGTGAAAAGTAGCTTTGCGTTACCTTGTTCTCTACCAGGTCGCAGGCCTTATCATACAACACACCGTTGGCTCGCATTTTTGAACGGATGCCATGTAGAATATTGATCGTTCTAACCGGCTTACCGTTATAATTTCCCCAAAGCATGGGATCATTATCAGCATTAGGCCCAATTACAGCGATTCTTTTTGTGGTCTTTTTTAAAGGAAGGATATTATTCTTATTCCGGAGTAAGGTCATCGATTCCAGCGCCATATCCAGTGCCAGCTTTTTATGCGCCTCATTGTTGACCACCGACATGGGGATGGCTGCCCAGGGCACTAATGCATCGTCATCCATATCGCCCAGGTCGAAACGCCCGATCAACACACGCAGCAGGTGTTTGTCGATCTCTTTTTCGCTGATCAATCCTCTCGATACGGCCTCGGGGAGGCTTTTATATGCGTAACCTTCCCATACACATTCCACATCGGTGCCTGCCAATGCGCCCTTTGCTGCAGCATGTACCGCATCGGACGACACTTTATGGCTGGTAAAAAAATCAGTGATGGCACCGCAGTCTGAAACCACCACATGTTTAAATCCCCAATCATCGCGCAGGATGGTTTGTAACAAGCGGTTGTTGCCGCAACAGGGCTCGTCATCGAGTCGCTGGTAGGCGCACATGACCTGGCGTACATCGGCATCCATCACCAGCGATTGAAATGCAGGTAGATAGGTTTCGTAAAGGTCGCGGGGCCTTACCTGGTAAAGGTTCAGCGTATGCCTGCTCCACTCAGGACCTGAATGCACGGCATAATGCTTGGCGCAGGCCAATAACTTGCGGTATTTCGCATCGGCAGGTCCCTGCAGCCCTTTTACTACTGCTACGCCCATACGCGAAGTGAGGTAAGGATCTTCACCATAGGTTTCCTGGCCCCGGCCCCAGCGCGGGTCACGGAAGATGTTGACATTGGGCGTCCAAACGGAAAGGCTCAGAAAGCGCCGGTTCTCTTTTCCATTCCTGATAGCCTCATGATACCTGGCGCGTACTTCATCAGACGTAGCATCAAAGATCTTATATACCAGCGAATCGTTGAATGAAGCAGCCATGCCAACGGGCTCGGGAAAAACGGTAACATTATCATTATTGGCCAGGCCATGTAATGCTTCACTCCACCAATTGAATTTTCTTATGCCCAAACGAGGTATCGCCGGTGATTGATCGAATAGTAATGAGGCTTTTTCTTCCAGGGTCAATCGGGCTATCAGATCTTTGGCCCTTTCTGCCGAAGGCAGGTTGGGGTTCTGATAGGGCAGCTTTTGGGCAAAACCATTTAATGAAAAGATCAAGGTGGCTATAATTGCAATACCGGTACCGGGTATCTTATATGAGTTCATTTTTATAATTGGCAGCATCGTTTTTGCAGTCGAATTTTTGTATGTAAATGAAAAGGTCAGTCGTACATTTAATACCAAATATAGCCATGTTGTTAATGGGGGCAGTGTCAACTTTGTTTGAAATCATAGCAATTTTGTTCAATTCCGGGCGGTATCTTATTACTTTAGCATAACGACTGCAAGATATGCGTAAATATATTAATACATTTTCAGGTTACGCCTTAAATACTTACGTCAACGCCCACCTCTAAACCGGGCAGATCAATTTTACTTCACTTTCTACCAGGGTTACAACTTTCGAACCGGTTTGGGGATGATCTTAAAAAAATAGTAGATTTTTATAATAGGTATCTCGAAACGATTCAAATGATAGCATAAGTATATATATACGTGTTGGCGAAGGGGATAAAGAAGCTACATTCGTATCTTACGGCAATCCTTAGGTTAACAAGAAAAGAAGCGGCTAAAGTAAGCGAGGCGCTCACAATATTTCATTTTTATTTCTGTTATTATGAAATATCAAAGAGTATATTACTATTTTCATTCATACCGGG
>NZ_STFF01000013.1 GCF_004834005.1 Niastella caeni | reverse complement strand
CCCGGACATGTTCATCAAAACACATCGCTCGTTCGCCGCTTCTATTTATTTTATAGACAATATAGCCAGAGATCATTTAATAGTGGGCGGGGTGTCTATACCCATTGGCAGGCAATATTACAAAGCTGTAATTGAGCAGTTAAATATTATTGAGTGAGCTACGACATAACCTTACAACCTGGGATTAATAATTTCACCGTCTCATGTCTAATGAAAATCTATATCTTTAATTTCTATTCTTGACCGTTAAATGAGGTGTGCTGAAGTTGTAATCTCAAGATTCCCACACAGCCTCACATTGATTTTAATAAAATAAATGCTGAATGAAAGAGCAAATAATTACTTTGACAAAAAAATTAAAAGACAATTCACTTACGTTTAAAGAGGTGATTGAATTTATTGAAACGTACTATCAACATCAGCCCACAGCCTTTAAAAATGGGGAGGCATATAACGAAGCAACACAAAACCAGGGCAGCGCCAAAGTTTTTGCTTTCGCTCAATTAAATAACCTGAGTAAAGAAGATACGCTGTACTTATTTGCAGAACACTATCAATCGGTATTGAATAATCCCAATGGGACCGATCACCAAAATATCAGGCAATTTATCACCCATGGCTGGCCAGGGATCGCTTTTGAAGGGCAGGCCCTGTTGGCGAAATAGTTCTGGAAGCCCTAAGACAAAAGCTATGAATTATGGATTCATAGCTTTTTTTATTTTAATTATTGGTTGAAACTTTGCTTATGGATTTGGGATTCGTTGCCAAAACAATTTTTTTGGAGTGGCGCCAGAGTTATTTTTAACCCAGCGGGTTCAATGGAAGTTAAAAATGTTCCTATTAATAATAAACGAAAAAAATCAACATATGAAAAAAACTTAAGGAACTTTATAGGCATTAATTCTGTCGATAACATTTGCTAAAGGAGTGGCAATGGCATTGATCCATTGAAAATTGCCATTTCTATTATCATTTATAGTCAATTGTATGGGGCAGGCTTCACTTTGAATCGCATTGACCTTAAAAACGTTTGTTGCTGCATCAAATTTTAAATAAGGGGCCCCTGAAGATCCGAACCGAAAATATCCCTTTATCAGATATCTTAATCCTTCCAACGTGTAGTTGCCGCCAATTCTGTCAGGCTGCTTTATCCATTGGTCCAAAAAACCCTCAATATTGGCTACGTTTAATAATCTTCCAGGAGTTAAATCTGATGGCGCTGATTGAAGACAGTAGAAGTCTTTCTCTGAAACATCATATATTTCATTGTCAATTTCGAAAAAGGGAATTAAGTCAATGATGCTTTGGTGCGTATTGATAATTCTATAAAGTGCAACATCGTCAGCGGTAAAAGCTTCTATCAATTCTATTTCTATCAAATACGTCTGCCGCTGTGAGTTTGGGTCTAAAAATGTAAGTGAAGGAGGAAAGCGGGCATGTGCAGCAGCATCATTATAGAATTGCGCTGCTTTCTGTTGTATAATCAAATATGGTTTACAGATATTTTTTTGATATAAGGTTTCGATCCTGGTATCATAATTAATTCTCTTCAAAATATCGACTAACAACGTGTAGTCATTTTGATTGGCTAAATTCAAATATCTTTTGTTAGTAGCGTTGTCAGGGATATACCATCCGTTAAACTGCAAAATCTCAGCATCAGTTAAATGAGGCATAATAGTGGCCTGGTAGTCTGCCTCTGTCATTGAACGAAATATGGTGAGTTCTCCTTTCAACGCATGTGCAACGCTTAAAATATAGCCATTGCCGATATGAAATGCGCAGATATCGTTGTCTATTTGTCGCCTGTTAGGCTCGTTCTCATTGTAAACAGACATGATCCTAAACAAAGGAGAGGTCATGTCATTAATAGCTGCTAATTTTTGAGCTTTCATTTTGAACAGTTAATGATTGCTAACACATAAATGTACGCAGATCTTTATTACTATCTGTTTTGTTACAAATTTGACTGATTATCAGAATTGAAACAAATTCCCGGCTTTCGCATTTTTTAATACCCGGGCCACTTTTTTAAAAAACACCCTTCTAGTGCTGCCTGGGATTTTATAATCTCACCCGTCACATGAGGTGGGCCGGCGTTTATCGAACAGCAAAAAATTGCTTACATTCAGTGTATTAAAGCGGGAATGCTGATTTGGATGATTATGCGGAACTTTACAGTATCAAAACCTGAGTGTGTATGGAAAAAGCCAACCCCCTATCGTGGCGAAGTAAGCTTCATAATACCATTTACGAATCAAACACCGTAGCCGGCAAGGTCTTCGACGTAGCCTTGCTGATATTAATAGTCTCAAGCATTATGGTGGTAATGCTCGACAGCATTAAAAGCTACCATCTCCGTTACGGCCGCATTTTTTATGTGATGGAATGGATCTTCACCGGAATGTTTACACTGGAATACATACTGCGTTTGATAAGCATTAAAAGACCCTGGCGATATGTTTTATCGTTTTTTGGCTTCATCGATCTGCTGGCCATCATACCATCTTACTTAAGTATATTTTTTGGGGGAGCGCAATCTTTACTGGTGCTTCGGGCTTTACGGCTTTTGCGGGTATTTCGCATTTTCAAGCTTACCCATTTTTTAACTGAAATGGAGTTCCTGAAAACAGCCCTCACTACCAGCTTAAAAAAGATCACCATCTTCATGCTGGTGGTACTGAGCCTCGTTATCATTCTGGGCTCCATAATGTACCTGGTAGAAAATGGAGAAAATGGATTTATCAGCATTCCCGACAGCATTTATTGGGCTATTGTAACCATCACTACGGTGGGTTATGGCGACATAGCCCCGGTAACGCCAACGGGTAAGTTTATTGCCTCTGTAATGATGTTCATTGGTTATGGGATCATTGCGGTGCCTACCGGTATTATCACCACCGAAATGGCCATTGCTGTTCGTGCGAGAAAACATGGCCACGAAACCTGCCCGGGCTGTGGAAGAGAAGGCCACGACAAGGATGCAGTGTTTTGTAAGTTTTGTGGTACGTTGTTATAAAAATAAGCGGGGCCGTTAAGCGTCTTTCGTTTCTAAATGCTTTGTCCGAAAGTGAGCAAGTTGTTATCAGGGTCAAGCATGGAAAATTCTTTTTGCTTCCAGGGTTTAATTTGCAAATGTCCGGCCGGGTGTATACTTATTTTTTTGTCTAACATTTCCTGGTACAGCGAATCGATGTCATCTGTTCGTATATACACTTGCCCATAGTTCTCCCTGGGATCAAGCTCTTTAAACAAAAAAAAATGAATTTGAATGCTGTCTTTTTGAACCATTAAATATTCGTCATAGTCACCTCCAAATTGCTGAAAACCCAATTTGTTTATGTAGTACTCCTTTGTGACGGTTCTGTCACGCATTGGTATTTTTGGATTAATGGCTGTAAGCATATTTTTATTTAAGTACTGTAAATATAAAGCAACGTCTGTTTCAACCAGAACCGATCATCCCAATTTGCCGGTAACCTTGCCTTTCGCTATTTGTGGCTCGTATCAGCAGATAATATTACCCCCTCCTGTGGTTCCCTCAGAATAATGCTCTTTTCATCCAGCAAATTTTTTAGTGTTGCTTCCCGTAAATTATCAAGCATTTGATTTTTCAGATAAAAAGTCTTTACACTGCCATTTGCCTGATGCCAGTTAACGATCTTGCATTTACAGCTTGCATTTTCTACTGTATTTATGACCTCTTCAATAGTGCCGCCTTTCCCTTCTTTTACATATACTTCACGAATACCTACAATATTATTCAGGCTGCCCACATCAAAATTCCAGGAAGCTGAAATAATAGGGATAAATCGTGTTTCCTTATTCAGTTGCATCAGCGAATGTCGTGGCGATTCAATGGCACCGGTATTATTTTTAATATGAGAATGGAGGGATACCAGATATGGCGCCTCATATTGCGCATAGCCCGTGTGGTTAAAATTAGCTCCATACCTGTTGTAAATAAAATACCCGTCCTTATATTCTATATGCACTACATTAAAAACAACCTGGTGAAATCGATTTGGGTCTGAACTTCTGGCCTGTGGTGAACCGGTATAACATAACCAGATCCCCTCCAGACTATCAATCTCAGCCTGGGTAGGTTGATATGGCAAAACGTTCATATCCTTCTTTACCATGCTCCATTCATTTTTTAAGCGGAGCCATTTGTATGTTGTAAAAAAAGAAACGGCAAGAAGGGCAAAAAGCAGTGCTAAAAGGGCCCTTTTCTGTTTGGTAAATTTCGAGCGATTCTGCGTGAGTAATGTTTCCCGCTCCATCTCATACCTCGAGATCCTGGCTTTAAGTGTTTCCTGTTCTTTTTTATAAGTCTCCAGCTCATTCCCGGGGGAAAACTCAGTAACAAGCAAACCTTCATCAACCGGATTTTCCTCAAAACCTTTTCTTCCGGTTCCAAAGAGGTAGATGTAACAGGCATCTACAAGAAAGGGCCTTGGGCTTGCAACAATTCCGTTATAAGCATCCTTGATCTGTCCACCGGTAATATCATATTTTCTATAAGGATATTCTAATTTTTCAGTATTAAGGCTGGCAGGATATTTTTCATGGTTCAGTATATGTGCAGTGTGGGGTAATTCATTACTTATATCGCTCAGAAGCTTTGCCAGATCTTCGTAATTCTTTCTGTTTGTATTAAGGGTAATTTTGTGACCAGTAGTCTGCTCATACTTTTCCACCACTTTCGTAAGCAGGTAAACAATCTCTTCCTTGCCGGTCTTAATTTTCATATAACAATATGGCTTTTAGCAATTTGCAACGTTTCGGAAATTAAACAGGAACCTTCGGAAAGATAATATTTTCTTCAGAAATCAATTCAGAAGCAATCATAAATATAAAAGGCAGCCATGAATTGTAAATTAGGAATTGAAATGAGGGTTAGCCGCCCTTAAGTACGTAGATTATTCTTTTGCCATATTAAAACGACTGCAATATGAAAAATGTATTAAAATCATTATATTTTTTCCTGCTTTGTTTCTGCCTGGTACAAAGCATACAAGCGCAAAACAATACAATCTCAGGCAAAATAACCGGTGATAAAGGAGAGGCGCTTGCCGGCGCCACCGTTACCCTTAAAGGGAAAGGTAAGGCGGTTACTACAGACAGCGCAGGGCTATTTACTATTAAAGCAGAGCAAGGTGATGTATTGATAATATCGTCTGTTGGTTACTCGGCTAATGATGTAAAGGTCACATCAGAGACTAATTACACAATAAAGTTAACCGCTAGTGCTGCCGGCCTGGGAGCTGTGACTATCATTGGTTCCCGTGGCAAACCCCGTACAGATGTTAACCGCCCTGTACCGGTAGATGTTATCAATACTAAAGAATTAGAAAATACAGGGCAAACTGACTTGGGACAGATGGCGCAGTTTACCTCTCCCTCGTTCAACTCGGCAAAAAATGGCATCAACGGTGTGGCCAATTTTGCCGACCCTGCTACTTTAAGAGGCATGTCGCCCGACCAGTCATTAGTACTGGTAAATGGAAAAAGACGCCATCAGTTTTCTGCCATTAATAATAATGTAACGGTAGGTAAAGGCACCGTAGTAACTGATTTAAACAGCATTCCCTCATTAGCCGTAGAACGAATGGAAATTTTAAGAGACGGGGCCGCAGCACAATATGGATCAGATGCAATCGCTGGTATAATGAACCTCTCCTTAAAGAAAAATATAAATAGCGGAACATTTAAAACGCAATTCGGGGTTACAAAAGAAGGAGACGGCGGCACTGCTCTGGCTGCCTTAAACTATGGATTTGGTTTGGGTAAAAAAGGAAGTTATTTAAATTTCACATTACATTATCAATATGTGGGCGGCACCGACAGGGTTGATCCATTTACGGGAAGAATCTACAATAGTAACAAGGCAACTGATGATAGTATTCGTAATGCCAGAGGTGTGTGGCCAACGGATAAGTCTGCTTATGTAACCAAATATGGCAGCAACCAGACCAAAGCCTATCAGGCTTTCGTAAACATCGGTTACCCATTAGGAAAGAGCTGGACGCTATATAGTTTCGGCGGGTTTTCAAGAAAGGATATTTTAGCGTATGGCTTTTTTAGGAACGCAATTGCCAGTGATGCTAATTCAAACCCATCCCTTTTCCCTGATGGTTATATACCGGAACTTCCCGGCAAAACCACTGACTATTCTCTCTTTGCCGGAGTAAATAAAACGTCGGCAACAGGATGGAATATTGATCTAAGCACCGGTTACGGATCAAACTATCTGGATCTATATGCCAACAACACAACCAATCCATCAATGGGCGCTGAATCACCAACTGATTTTTATGTAGGCAGAAATACATTTGGCCAAAGCACTACTGAAGCTACATTCAGCAAAAGTTTTGACGGTGCATTTGGAACAAAATCTGTCAATGTAGCATTTGGTAGTCAGTTACGCATCGATCAGTTTAAACTTACTGAAGGCGATTCACTCTCCTATAAGGCCGGGCCATTAGCCACATCAAACAATAAGGCGCCCGGCAGCAGCGGAAGACCTGGTATTTCCCCGGCGGATAAAGCAAGTGAAAGCAGAACAAATATTGGATTGTTTGCAGATCTTGAAAGCGATATTACTGAAAAATTTCTGGTAGCATTTGCCGCTCGGTATGAAAACTATAGTGATTTTGGCAGTAATCTTTCAGGTAAACTGGCCACCCGTTATAATCTCACAAAAAACTTTGCGGTGAGGGCTTCCATCAATCGCGGCTTCAGAGCACCATCATTACAACAGGTTTTCAATAGCCAAACCACTTCAACAGTACAGGCTGGTGTTATCCGCCAAACAAAACAATTGCGCAGCGATGACCCCAGGCTATCGCAATTGGGTATCGAATATCCTAAAGCTGAATTAAGCTGGAATTACAACATTGGTCTAACAGCAAAAGCAGGCACACAATTTTTATTTACATTAGATGCGTTCCAGATAGATGTAAAAGACAGGATCATTATTTCGGAACAACTCCCTGTTAATAGTTCAATTCCGGCGTTGCTGGCAGCATTTCCACCAAGCTCAGGTATAAGAGAGGTTACCTTTTTTACCAATCATATCAACACCCGTACAACAGGTATTGATTTTGTTACCAGCTTTAAACAAAACCTTACACCCACAAGTGGGTTAAATGCCAGCCTGGCTTTCACTTTTAATAAAACAGAGATCACTTCACAAAAACCAACACCAGCGCAATTGCAGGACGGAGCAACCAGTACTGTTAAATTAATTGATACAGTAAGCATCTCACTCATTGAAACATCTCAACCCCGAAATAAAATTCTGGCAAGTGTGGGATACCAGGTGGGTAAATTTAATATAACAGCCAAGGCAACCTATTTCGGTAAAGTAATAGCCTGGGAAAAACCTTCAGGACTTCCACACCGCAGCCAGACATTCTCCGGAAAAACCCTTGTAGACGCAACAGTTAATTATGACATCACCAAAAAATTTTCAATTACGCTCGGTTCCAACAATATTTTTAATGTATATCCCGATAAAGTATTGTCTACTTATGCATCGTATAGCAGCGGACAAATACCTTATACCCGAAACGCCAATCAGTTTGGGTTTAATGGCGCTTATTATTACTCAACATTTAATTTGAAATTTTAATAATAACAACAATAGGTCCTATTTTGCAAACCATTGCGATGCCAATTTATTAATGCAATAGTTATAATGAAAAAAGTATTCACCAACCTCACCTTTTGGGTTTTAACTGCAATTACAACCGGGGCCTTACTGGGGCATTTTGATCCCCCCACGGCTGTAAAGATGCAGCCATTAGGTAAATATTTTATTGAAATAGTAAAAGTCTTTATCAATCCCATCATTTTTCTTACTATTTCGCTCGGCATAAGCGGCATGGGTAATTTAAAAAAAGTTGGCCGGGTTGGAGGCAAGGCGTTGTTGTATTTTGAAATTGTAACAACCCTCGCATTATTTATTGGCATTATAGTAGCATGGTTCATTCAACCGGGCAGTGGGGTAAATAAAGCAGCGGTACAAGGTGGCGATATTTCAAAGTACACTACAGATGCGAAAGCATTTAGCTGGCTAACTTTTTTAAAAGACAATTTAACGATCCAGGTCTTACTGGTATCTATATTATTCGGCATCTTTTTAAGTAAATATGGGGGCCGCGAAAAAATAATAAAACCGCTTTCCGTTGCCAGCAAATATGTTTTTAAAGCTTTGCATTGGGTAATGTTGTTTGCACCTATAGGCGCATTCGGGGGCATGGCCTTTACCATTGGAAAATATGGTATCGACACATTAATGCCATTAGGGAAGCTGATGCTTACTGTTTATATCACAATGGCGCTTTTCATTTTTGTTATATTGGGAGCAATTCTCCGGTATTACAGGATCAACATCTGGAAATTTTTACGATATATAAAAGAAGAGTTACTGATCGTATTAGGCACTTCGTCATCGGAAGCCGCATTGCCATCCTTAATGGAGAAATTAGAAAAAATGGGATGTAGCAAACCCGTTGTGGGCCTGGTAATACCTGCTGGTTATTCATTTAATTTAGATGGTACAACCATTTATTTGTCTATGGCTGTGCTTTTTCTGGCACAGGTGTTTCACGTTGATTTAACCATGGGGCAAATATTGACTGTAATTGGAATATTAATGGTGACCTCAAAAGGAGCAGCAGGTGTTACCGGCAGCGGTTTTGTTGTTCTTGCGTCAACACTTACAGCCGTTAAAGTAATACCTGTAGAAGGGCTGGCACTATTACTGGGCGTAGATCGCTTTATGAGTGAGGCCCGGGCCATCACCAATTTTATCGGTAATGGCGTGGCAACCGTTTTCCTCGCCAATAATGAAAAAGAATTTGACAGGGTAAAAATGGATGCTGCATTTTCAAAAGAAGTATATGAATATGATCCTGAAGAATTAAACCTGCTACAGGAAGAAATACCGCTGGCAGAAAAATAATATTAGCCGTATAAAAGCCTGGTAATATCTTTTAAACATTAACTTATTATGACAACAGTAAGCACAATTACCAATCATAAAGGTTTACTTAATTGGGTAAAAGAAACAGCCGCCCTGTGTACGCCTGAAAGCATTTATTGGTGTAACGGCAGCAAAGAGGAATATGATGCTTTGTGTAACCAATTAGTGCAGAAAGGAACTTTTGTAAAATTGAATGAGAATAAATGGCCAAACAGCTATGCCTGCTTCAGCGACAAAAGTGATGTGGCAAGAGTGGAAGACAGAACGTATATCTGCTGCCGGAGAAAAGAAGATGCGGGGCCAACGAACAACTGGATGGAGCCGGGAGAAATGAAAAATACATTAACCGGGTTGTTACAAGGCAGCATGAAAGGAAGGACCATGTATGTAATCCCCTTCTGCATGGGACCGGTAGGTTCTGAGATCGCTAAAACTGGCGTACAAATTACCGACAGCGAGTATGTTGTTGTGAATATGAATATAATGACCCGGGTTGGTAATAAAGTGATAGAAGCTTTAGGCAGCCATGGAGAATTTATAAAATGCCTGCATTCTTCTGGCGCTCCCCTGGAAAAAGGGCAAGCGGATTCAAAATGGCCCTGCAATCCCACAACAAAATATATTGTTCATTTTCCTGAGGAAAAAAGTATTGTTTCTTACGGTTCTGGCTACGGTGGTAATGCCTTGTTAGGAAAAAAATGTTTCGCATTACGTATAGCATCGGTAATGGGAAAAGAACAGGGCTGGCTGGCAGAGCACATGCTAATACTTGGCGTAGAAAATCCACAGGGGAAGAAAACTTATGTGGCTGCTGCCTTTCCTTCAGCCTGCGGTAAAACCAATTTTGCCATGCTTATACCACCCACCACAATGAATGGGTGGAAAGTGACAACCGTTGGCGACGATATCGCCTGGATCAAACCTGGTAAAGACGGTTACCTCTATGCGATCAACCCTGAGTATGGATATTTTGGAGTAGCTCCCGGCACAAATGATAAAACAAACCCCAATGCAATGGCTGCCCTACGCAGCAACAGTATTTTTACCAATGTTGGCGTAACACCCGATGGCGATGTATGGTGGGAAGGCTTAACAAAAGAAGCTCCTGCCAATATTATAAACTGGCAGGGAGCAAAACATGATCCATCAGGCGGCCAACCGGTTGCACATCCCAATTCGAGATTTACAGCTCCTGCATCGCAATGCCCCTCTATTGACAGTGACTGGGAAAACCCAGAAGGTGTGCGAATCAGCGCTTTTATATTTGGTGGCAGGCGGGCTACAACCATCCCATTGGTTTATCAGGCATTTAATTGGAATTTTGGGGTATACCTTGCCAGTACGATGGGTTCTGAAACTACTGCGGCTGCATTTGGAGAACAGGGTAAAGTAAGAAGAGATCCTTTTGCTATGTTGCCGTTTTGCGGTTATCACATGGCTGACTATTTTAATCACTGGCTTCAATTTGGTAGAAGTTTGTCTAATGCCCCACGGATCTTTGGCGTAAACTGGTTTAGGAAAGATAAGGACGGCAATTTTTTGTGGCCCGGATTTAAAGATAATATGAGAGTACTGAAATGGATTGTTGAACGGGTAAATGGTACTGCCTCTGCTATAGAGAGCCCTGTGGGCTGGGTGCCCCGTTACCGTGATATGGATTGGACCGGGCTTGATTTTACAAAACAGCAGTTCAGAGAAATAATGGAAGTTGACCGGGAGGCCTGGAAGGCAGAATTGCTGAGCCACGAAGAACTTTTTGCACGGATGTACGATAAACTGCCGAAGGAGTTTATTTTTATGAGAGAGTTATTATTATCTGCCTTATGGCGCTCACCGGAGCATTGGGGTTTGCAGCCTGAGAGGTGATTATTACGGACTGATCACCGGCAACTCTTTCACGCGGAAGATAAATCCTACGCCATACACATTCTCGATGCTCATACAATCTGAATTGTTCAGGTGTTTTCGAAGGCGGGAAATAAAAACGTCGAGACTGCGGCCGAGAAAATAGTCGTTCTTCCCCCATAGCTCTATGAGGATATCTTCGCGCCGCAATATCCTGTTCGCATGCCCGAAGAGGTACAACAGCAACTCCGCTTCCCGGGGCGTGAGAACGATCTCATTGCCATGTTTGATAGACAGCCCCAGAGAATCTTTGTTAAATTCCACGTCGCCGCGAACGATCACCGGTCGTTGCGGCATTTCAGCACCAGCACAGCGCCGGATGATATTCTTTATCCGAAGCACCAGCTCATCTACGTCGAAAGGTTTTGAAATATAGTCGTCTGCGCCGATTTTCAGGCCGTACAGGCGATCAGCCTTTTCATTGCGGGCCGTTAAAAAAAGAAAAGGAATACGAAGACCTGATTCAATGATCTTGTTGGCCAGCTCAAAACCATCCATCACAGGCATAGAAATGTCGATAAGGGCTAATTGATAAGCGCCCCGCTCATGTTGCAACTGGCCGAGCGCCTCCTTGCCATTCTTCGCCCAGCTTACCTCGAAGCCAACGATCTCCAGGTACTGTTTCACCACATTCCCAAGATCGATCTCGTCTTCAACCAACAGGATCTTAGCATTCATAGGAAGTTTTTTTTAATCTGATAAGGGTATGCTGATCGTAAATACACTTCCCTCGCCTTCCGCGCTCCTGATGTCAATCTTCCAT
Organism: Niastella caeni; assembly: GCF_004834005.1. GTDB lineage: Bacteria > Bacteroidota > Bacteroidia > Chitinophagales > Chitinophagaceae > Niastella > Niastella caeni. The sequence goes on along the minus strand of NZ_STFF01000013.1, from coordinate 149,439 downwards.
CGATGCGAATCGATCGCCTTGTTAACGTAAAACAACCCTAATCCCAGCCCCTTCACCCGGCTATGGGCCTCACTCCTGCCACGGTAAAACTTCTCGAAAATATGCCTGCGCACTTCACTTGTCATCCCAATGCCATTGTCGGCTATCGCGATGTGCAGGAACTTCCGGTCGCTGAACGTGGTGACTACGATCTCTTTATTCTCCCTGGCGTTGTATTTGACAGCATTATCAAAAATATTCAAAATTATGGTAGTAAACCAGAAGGGATCGAGGAGAACGACATCCCGTGTGGCATTTTTGTGCAGGGAGAGGTTAACGTTCGATTCCGTTGCATTGAGCCGGTAATCGAGCAACAGGTCGTCGAGCAGGTGGTGCACCGATCTTTTTTGAAGCTGCAGGGAAAGTTTGTTCATCGTTGTTATCTCCAACGTTTGGCCAATCAACGTTTTGAGCCGTTCAGCCTGCCGCTGCACCACTTCGGTCAGGGGCAACAGGCTTTCCCTGTTCGTTATGATCTTTTCATTCTGCATGGTGCGATTGGCTACGATAATGGCAGATAACGGGGTATGAAATTCGTGCGTAATGCTGTTGATGAAATCAGATTTCATCTGCGACAGTTTCTTTTGCTTTATCCAGTTACGGAAGGTAACAAAGTACAGGAGCACCACGCCACCAACCGACAAAAGCGACAACAGGAAGGTAGGCATCATCAGGCGGAGGATCGTTTGTTTTCGGTCGTAGGTATCTATATACAGGCTGAACGATATGCGGTAGGTGTGTGCAACGCTGATGCTAACCACTATATTCTTTGCCAGGGTATTTACTTTCAGGTCGTTTAGCGTGCCTCCCACCCGTATCCCTGCTTTCGTTTGTATGTGCGGATCGATCCATTGATAACTGCCATGCTGCTGGTAAACCGGAATATACCGGTCGCGCTGAAAGGCTATTTCCACCGATTCGATGGTAGAAGCATACTGTATTTTCCTGTTGAGCCGGTTACGCTGCATGATGACCTGCAGCAGGCTGTCTAAATTATTGGCCCTGCGCAGATCACGAAAGGCACTGTCGCAAACCTGTTGACTAAACCGGTTGAACGCCGGCCGGTTGTGGTTGTATAACTTCTCCAACTGCTGCATATGCCCCATCACATACCTGTCTAATATCGCTCCGCCGCCGGGAAACACCTTGTCGTTCCTGATGGCTGCCAGGTATTCGTTCGTAATGGTTCTCTTCTCCGCAAAGAAATAATGATCGTTTTTCAATTCATAGGTATTGTATAGCAGGAAGAATTGTACATACGAGAGTATAAGAAAGCTGGCAACGGCAATGACCGTATGAAGGGTGGTCGTATATTTCAAGCAGCCTTGTTTTGGGTTATGATTCAGTTTCCGCTAACGCTTTGCTCAGTAATATATAATCTTTTTCTACATAATTTTCCCGCAATCAGTGGGGTACACATAAAATATTTCTGAAAAAAGGCGAAATAATTTCCGCTAAGGGCCACCCGTTTAGTTTCTGTTAACAATCCGTTTCAGATCCATTAACTATTCTACCACTGCTAACTTTTTAATATTGTTTTTCTAACCAAAATTAAAACGAAAGCTATGCCCAGAAACTTTCTGCTTAGAGTTCTGTCTGCGTTCTTAATGACAATCCCCATTATAAACGGTGCTTTTTCACAAACTATCATTACCGTTACAGGAATTGTAAAAGACAAGATGGACAAACCCATTCCTGGCGTTTCTGTTGTAATACAGAATAAAAGCACAACGGGTACAACCACCAATAACGAGGGCGAATTTAAATTGCAGGTAAGCACCACAGATGTACTTGTATTTACGCATACTGGTTATATTGAAATGATAAGGCCGGTTAACAATTCGCTTGTACTTGAAGTGATCATGGAAGCCAAAGCCGGCAGTCTTGAAGATGTGATTGTAACCAGTTACGGTGGTAAACAAAAAAAGATCAGTGTTGTAGGAGCACAGTCAACCATCAGCGCAAAAGAATTGCAACACCCGGTAGCCAATCTCAGCACCATGCTGGCCGGTCGGGTGGCAGGTGTAGTGGGCGTACAGCGCTCCGGGTTACCCGGCAGTAACTCCGCCGATATATGGATAAGAGGAATTCAAACATTTGGCGGAAGCCCCAGCGGTGCATTGGTCATCATCGACGGTGTGCAGGGCAGAGACTTAAACAGCGTTGACCCGGAAGACATCGAGTCTTTCACCATTTTAAAAGACGCGTCTTCTACCGCGGTATATGGCTCATTGGGCGCCAATGGGGTAATTCTCATCAACACTAAAAAAGGTAAAGCAGGTAAGGTAAAACTGATGTTGAATTATAACCACGGAACTACCTCTTTTACCAAAGTGCCTGAAATGGCCGACGCCAAAACTTATATGGAACTTAAAAATGAGGCGTTGGTTGCTTCTGGCCAGGCCCCGCAGTTTACCCAGGCATATATAGACAGCACGCTTTCCGGAACGGCTAATCCTTACAGGTTTCCGAATGTAAACTGGATGGACTTATTGTTCAAAAAATATTCGTTCAACAAACGCCTCAACGTCAGCGCTACCGGTGGCAATGAAAACACGAAATACTATACCTCTGTAGCCTACTATGATGAAACGTCGCTGTTGAAAACAGATCCTAAAGTAGATTACGACGCCACCACCCTCTTCAGAAGGTTTAACTATACGTCGAACATCGATATGAACCTGACCAAAACAACAAAATTCAGTTTATACATAAACGGTTATATTACCAATTTCGTTGAGCCTGGCGGGGGCGCCGGGCAGGCCTTTGCCCAGGCACAAAATGCCAGTCCTGTTTTTTACCCACCTATGTACCCGGGCAACCTGGTTTCGGGTATAGGTTATGGTTCCACCCCTTCTCCCAATCCCTGGGCGGCCGTAACACAAACGGGTTATATTAAAAGATTTACGTCAAAAATAAACAGCGGCCTTTTTCTTACCCAGGATCTGGATTTTATTACCAAGGGCCTTAGTGCAAGAGGTATGTATTCTTATGATCTGTATAATGAATCATTTGAACGCAGAATAAGGAACAGAAGCATTTACTATTTAAACCAGGCAAATCCTTATAAACCCGACGGCACCCTGAACCTGGAACAAATGATCGCAGGTTCGGATGAGTTAGGATTCGCCACCTCCAATGGAGGCACCCGTCAGTTCACCATGGAGGGGCAGGTTTCCTACGACCGCTACTTTGGCGATCATCATATTTACTCTACAGTCGTTTACAACCAGCTGAGCCAGTTATTTCCTTTCAACGGCACCCTGAGCACTTATATTCCGTTTCGCCAGCAAAACGTAGCGGGCAAAGTCACTTATTCATATAATGATAAATACTTTACAGAAATAACTGCCGGTTATAATGGTTCTGAAAACTATGCGCCTGCTAACCGGTTTGGCTTCTTCCCCTCCATTGGGGTGGGTTGGGTTGTTTCAAAAGAAAAGTTTTTTGAACCATTGGCCAACATTTTCCAATACTTTAAGATCCGTTACTCCAATGGTATAGCGGGTGCACCGGGAACCGGTTTACGTTTTGGATTTTTAACATTGGTTACAAACAATGCCCGTGGAATTACATTCGGCAGGCCTGGCGCAAGCATGGGTGTTACAGGTGTGAACATCTCACAATACGGCGCAGACGTAAAATGGGCTACTGCCCATACACAGGACCTCGGCCTCGAGTTTAATGTTTTGAATAATAAACTATCGTTTGTGCTGGATTATTTTCGGTCGCACCGCACCGGTGTATTTTTGACCAGGGCCGACTTCCCCGACTACGCGGGGTTGCAGTATAATCCCGTTGGCAACTACGGCGTTCTTGATGCAGCCGGATTTGATGGGACCGTGGAATTGCAGGGCATTTCATTATCCAAAAAAGTAAGTATTTCTTTCAGGGGAAACTTCACTTACAACACAGATATATTGCGGGAGAACAGGCAGGCTCCTTTTGCCAATCCTTACCAGGAAAGAAGGGGACATAACCTGCTGGCCAGTTATGGTTATATAGCCGAAAGGATCTTCCAAAGCCAGAAAGAAATTGATAACAGCCCTTCACAAATTGCATTGGGTAACCCCAGGGTAGGTGATCTGAAATATAAGGACCTGAACGGTGATGGGGTTATTGATATTTATGACCAAACGAAGATCAGTCGTTGGGATGTGCCCAATTTCGTATATGGTTTTGGCGCCAACATGAACGTTGGCAGGTTTTACCTCAGTGTGTTTTTCCAGGGAATATCAGGTGCGTCGAGGTTAATGTCGGGCAATGCAGCGATGCCTTTCAGTGGCGGCGGTAATGACGGTAACATTTTTATGATCTCAACCAACAGGTGGACGCAGGAAAATAAAGCGGAACATCCTTATTTCCCCCGCCTCGGCTGGGGCAATGCTGCCACATCGAATAATACAGTGGCCAGTACCTGGTGGGTAAAGGATATGAGCTTCATTCGTTTAAAAACGGTTGATCTCGGCTATAACATTCCAAAAGAACCTTTCAAAAAAATTGGCTTAGCCAGCGCCAGGGTTTATTTCTCAGGTGTGAATTTACTCTACTGGAGCAAGTTCAAATTATGGGACCCTGAACTGAATACGTCAAACGGCAATACCTACCCCAACACCCGTAATATGTCTATAGGGTTGCAGGTTAATTTTTAATTCTTAATTATCGATACAATGACAACCAAGATATCCAAAATAATAATTGTGTTCCTGGCACTGGCGACGATGGCGTCCTGTAAAAAATTTCTTAACCAGGTACCCGATAATCTTTTAAAAGAAGCAGATATATTTAAAACCTACAACAATACCAACGGGTACCTGGCACAGGTATATGCCAACATTCCCGATGAATTCAGCACTCGTTTTGCCCCCGGTGGGAGTTATGCAGGGCCGTGGACAGGCGCTTCGGATGAAGCCAACTACTGGTCGCTCAGTTGGGTAATGTCCAATGCACTCAATCAAAGCACCTGGGATAATAATGTGGGCGGTACCTTTTGGACCAATTTTTATAAACCGGTAAGAACGGCCACTGATTTTATTTCAAAGATCGATGCAGCAACTGCTCCCGATTTAACAGCCCTGCAGAAAATGCGCTTCAAAGCGGAAGCACGTGCATTGAGAGCTATTTTTTATTACTGGATGATGCGCCTGTACGGGCCGGTAATCATTTTGGAAGATGTAGTGCCCGTTGAGGGAACTGGTGATGACATATTTTTCCCGCGTACTTCTTTCGACAATTGCGTAGCATATGTTACGCGTGAGCTGGACGAGGCTTATGCTGAATTAAAAACTTCCGAAACATTAGGGCAAAATCAACCTGCCAACCTGCCTTTAAATAATGAATGGGGGCGCATAACCACCGGTGTTTGTAAAGCCTATAAAGCGCAGGCATTATTACTGTCGGCCAGTCCGTTATTCAATGGCAATAAAGATTACGCTTCTTTAAAGAACAAGGACGGGTTGCAATTGATCAACCAGGTGTATGATGCCAATAAATGGAAACTCGCCGCAGATGCTTACAGGGAATTCCTAAATGAATTTGTGCCGGGTACATACAGGCTTTATACTGAAAATGATACCGACCCATTTAAAGCCGCATACAAATCCTGTAAAAACGTAATGCTGAACGACTGGAATACCGAGTGGATCTGGGGAAAATCAATGTGCGGAGGCGCCGGCGACTATTGGTACGACATAACACCAAAAATGGTAGGCTACAATAACACGGTAGGAAAAGGCGCAGGTTTTCTTTCGGTGAACCAAAGCATGGTAGATGCTTATGAAATGAAGAATGGATTAGCGATCACTGATGCTGCTTCGGGTTACCAGACATCAGGATTCTCCAATTTCAGGGCGCCTTATGATGTCAAAGACCGGTCTACATTTAATCAATGGGTTAACCGGGAAGCAAGATTTTATGTAGGCGTAAGTTATAACCGTTGTTACTGGCAAAACCAGGGTAGCAGCCCTAATGAAGTGGTGCCTGTTTTTGAGCTGAGCGGCAATTCGGGCAGAACACAAAGCACATGGGATGTTACATCTACCGGGTATATCGTAAGAAAACAGCTTGCCAACAGCAACCAGTCGAGAGGCTGGGTATATGTAAGGCTGGCCCAGATGTACCTCGACTATGCAGAGGCATTAAATGAATCAAGCCCCGGTGATCCGGAAATTCTTAAAGCGGTGAACGGGATAAGAGAACGAGCCGGGCTTCCGCAATATGGCGCCGGTACAAATCCATTGCCTCTTCCTAATGGCCAGGATGCAGTACGCAATGTTATCAGGCACGAACGCCAGGTGGAGTTGGCGTTTGAAAATGTTCGCTATTTTGACCTGCGCAGATGGAAGATTGCCGCCGAAACAATGGGCGCTGATGTATATGGCATGAACATTTTTGCCGATGGAGCAGGCTTTTATGAAAAAACGCTGGTGCAGAAAAGAAGGTTCTTACCGAGAGATTATTTGTGGCCTATCCCCAACAACGAAATATTAAAAGACAAATACCTGGTTCAAAACCCAGGCTGGTAATAAACAGCTAACCCGGTTTAAAAACAAAAAACAGCATATATGTTCAGCCGATTCAATATAAATAAACAACCTCAGCCACTTTCAATACTGGTGGCTGTGTTGTCTGTTGCAATTTTATTTACTGCCTGCCTTAAAGAAAAAGATCTGTATACCCTCAAAGAAGGTGTATGCTATATGCCGCAGGCATACCAGGATAAAAACAAAGTGCGGGCGCTGGTTAAAGTGGATTCCGTGCAGGAAACGGCATTCGGATTTTATTATACCTCCTATAATGGAGCGCCTTCAGACATTACCGGTGATTTTGTGGTTGATACTGCGCTCGTAAAAACATACAATGAGGTAAATGCCTTTACGGGCAACGTTTACCAGGTGCTGCCAAAAAGCGCCTACACCCTTTCGGGCACTACCGCCATAGTTAAAAACGGGGGAGCCTCGTCGGAGCCGCTTACTTTGGCCATTAATCCAAAGAATTTAACGTTGGGCGTAAAATATATGTTGCCGATAAAATTGGTCAGTGTGTCATCGGGAACGATTGACGATAATCTTTCCGTTACCTATTTCAGAATTGATGAAATCAATGTAAGGTCAAGGGATGTTACAAAAGGCGGAACAATTACAGGAAATTATACCAATTCTCCCGGCGCTGAGCAACTACCCAATCTTGTGGACAGTAACTTCTCTTCAAAATACCTGGCGTTTAATTACAACACAGATCTCTATGTGCAGTTGGCCTATCCATCTTCCAGGAAGATAGATGCGTATAGCCTTACTTCAGCCAATGACGCGCCGGACCGCGATCCTAAAAATTTTAACCTGGAAGGCTCCAATGATGGAACAACGTGGACAACCATTGACAGCAGGAGCAATGAAAGTTTCCCCGGCAGAAATGTAACCCGTACGTTCAATCTTGCTGCAGAAGCCGAATATTCTTATTACAGGTTAAACATCACATCCATAAGCGGCGCCAGCCTTATCCAGGTTTCAGAGTGGAGATTATTGGATTATTATTGAGAGCGATACTATCTACTTAATAAAAAAAGCCCCTGAAAATCAGAGGCTTTTTTGTTGTGGCATTTAATAAAATTTAATTTCCCCATACTTCAAACTCCATCAGTCGTACTGCATCGGTATCATCTGCCTGTGCTACAAAAAAACGAACATAACGGATGTTGCTAAGGTTTACATCATAGCTTCTCGGGTCAGTGTCATTGATATTTTCCACAATGCAATCAGTCCAGTTAATTCCATCATTACTGGTTTGAATTTTATATTTAGTATTCTTATCCCAGTCTTCCCAATCCAATACAATTTTTTTAATAGTGCGGCCACTGCCAAAATCATATTGCAGCCATTTATCGTGGTTCACATTATCGCACCATTTGGTAGTGGAAGTATTTCCGTCTTTGGCTTTGTCAGGAGATTCCGCAGCGTTCACATAACCCGAAGCAGTAGCTGTTGAAGTGAGGGCCAGGTTTTGTGCTATACTTGTTGTAACAATAAATGTAGTTACCGTTTTTGCCGGAAGATCGTAGCTGAACCACCCGTTGGATGCTACAATAGAACCTACTTTTTGCGGAGCACTGAAAGGTTGTGCATTGTTGGTTTGCCAAACATCAATCACTGAGCCATTAGTAATTCCTGTTGCATCAACAGAAACTGTTTGACTGGCAGTAAGGTCCTTGTTCACCATTACAATGTTTTTGTTCGTGGAAGCGTACACTTCTACGTTGCTAAGCGTAGTAGAGGCAGTGGCAGGATTGCCAAATGCCCGGAATAAATTGCCACCGGAAAACATTTGCAGTCCATAATAAAGGGGCATTGCATCGTTTACACTTCTTCCAAAATTGGATGCATCTGAAGCCTTTTCAAATGTAAGCCCCAATGCTCCGTTCAAATCAGCATATTGATGCCCGCGGCCTCCTGCTTTTGCAATATGGCCTGCCACGGAAGCGCCCCATACAGTGGCTATGCTGTTATAAAACCTGTCGTCACCATTCCAGCCGGGGTAGCCATTAGCTGTTCTCCATGACCAGTTGTATTCACCTACCTGTATCTCTATCCTGTTTTCTGCGCCGGGAAGTTCAGATGTTATCATCGCTCTTATTGCATTTATTTCATTTTCCCAACTCACCGTTTCTGACAGTGCTTGTTCATCAGACAAAAAACTTACACCCATGGCGTAATGATGATAATCTATAAAATCGGCTCTGCTGCCTGATAACTGTATAAATCTTCTAAGGCCGTTCATATCAAACCAGGCCAGTGCAGGACCACCAATTTTAATGGAGGCATCCGCATTCTTCATGGCGTCAAAAACAGTATTGAACATAGCACAGTATTCATCCATCGTCATGCCCGGCTCATTGCCTACTACCCAATATTTAACAGGCATGCCATTGTTTTTGAAATAATTTACCAGGTTCGCTGCATCGGAAGGAGTAATATCGTTATCATTAGTGGCGCCACCTATTACTACCATCGGCTCTGATCCTGTGTTTTTAATAGCCGTTACCCATGCCAACCCTGAGATGTTAGTTGGGCCGCCAGCGGCGCTGGAAATTACATTACCGCCATTCCACTTTATGGGCACACGATACAGGCCCAATTTTAAATTGGTAAGCCTTGCGCTTTGTGTAGCTCCACCAGGTTGCGCTATACCGGTAGCACCGTAGGTGGAAATAGTTCCGCTAAAAGGATAAACAGCTTTGACGCCACTGTAGGTAATGGCCTGGGTAAAATTTACCGTAGTATTGCCTGCTAATGCCCTATTGCCCAATTTACCTTTTGCTGCCAGCGGCCTGTCGTTTACCAGCATTGGTTCCTGGTTGTTTTTTCGGCAACCCAAAATGATAGCCATTCCCACCATGACCGGGAAACAGATTTTTTTACATGACATGATATTACATTTTAAAATGAGGAATTGATATTAAGCTAACACCTGCCGGCGATAGAATATGAAGAAAAATAAACCCCTGCAGTAAATTAATGAACCGAAAGTCAATTTTAGTGCCAGCTTGGGAATAGCGTATGCATAAGAGCGTCAGCATGCATGGCCCAACCCTACCTAAAGCCAGCCGCGTATTGGCGGAACCAATTAAAGGAATTACTCAACTATTTAACCCTGTATACTAAATGATAGAAAAATTTAACTTATAACTGCCCGCGCCCTGACCATCTTCCATGTTTGAATACCTAAATCTTTTACAACGCCAGCGATAGTAGCTAACGACTCATGCCTCAGGAGAACTTCTGGCACTTTTAGAACATGTAACTATGTAGCATAAAAAAGGTAACCCCGCAATGCGGGGCTTTACCTTTTTTATAGAGTCTGCCGACAGATAGAACCAATTAATGGAATTCTTTAAGCGTATATATTCTGTGAAGCAATTAATAATACCCTTACCTTAAGACGAAGCCTTAAGAACACCTATCCGGTTTAAAAAATCAAATTGATCGAATTGGATTGGGGTTGTATGCGCAATACAGACCCATTGCCCGGTTTTGAAAAACTACCTTTTGCTGCCCGGATGTTGTAATACATACCTTCAAAATTACAATCAAGGGTCGTGCCGCTGACCGATCTAAAAGGCAATTGTGCGCCAGCGGAGGTGTTCAAATCAAAAAACCAATTCAAAGCCTGGCTGCATTTTAATTTATATGGTCCATCAGCGTGAAATTGCCAAATTTCTAATGGCAGGTTAATAGCTGCTTGGCAGGCCGTCTTTTTTCATACCCTGCATTATGAGTACGTTTGTGATGTAAAGCATCTCCTGTCCGTTATCTTCATGGGCGCCATTGATGCCATAAGGCCAGAAATGCAGGTTATCACCCTTCAGGGCTTCAGCCGGAGTGCGGGTCATGAAACGCAGTATGCTGTTGGCAAACCCACCCTGGTACAACCCGTTAGCTGATTAAGAGCCTGATTGAAAAAATCGCTTAAGCCATGGCAAAGAAACTGAAAAGCTGCTGCCCTATTGCAGGCAGCAGCGTGAAATACCAATAGATTATTTACATCAAAACACGTCGGTCAGTTTACCGGTATTGCAGGAAGGTGTGAGATTTTGAAACATCACGTTCCATCACTTGTTTGTGGTCACCCTCACCCAATCAACCAGCATCCTGCTTTTGCCTTCCTTTATAGCCTGCAGCGTTGTAGCAGATAGGCCGTAATACGGTTCTTTGATCCCGTTTATTTTAAATGGATAAACACCGCCTACTGCAAAATTCAGAATGAGATATTTGGGATTATCAAATGCCCAGGGCCCAAAAAAAGCAGTCATTGCCTTGGTTACTCTGAACATGGTTATGCCATCATATTTGAAGATAAGGCTGTCGGGTTTCCAGTCAACCGAATAAATATGCCACTGCGTAGCATTGTTGCTATCGGCAAAGTACAACCTGTTTACCAGGCCGGCATCACCGCTGTATTTGGGTCCGTGTACGGCTGCACTTGCCCAGTCTTTTTCACCAACGTATTCCATGACATCTATTTCGCCGGTTTCCGGCCATTGCCCTGTTCCCAGTATCCAAAAGGCCGGCCATAACCCTGCTCCTTCCGTGAGCTTAATTCTTGCCGATACTGTTCCGGATGTAAACTCCGCTTTATTCCTTGTATTGATGCGGCTTGAAATAAAATCAAATTTGCGGCCATCGGCGGTTGTATATCCCGGTACGAACCTCGGCGTAAATAATGCCGCCCCGTTCTCGGCCCCTTCCCCTTCGGTTCCGTTTACAAACTGCAACACATTCACAGAGTCAACATAGGCCTGTAATTCGTTATTGAAATGCATACCCGTGATCTCCACATTCCATTTTGATGTATCGAGGCCAGGGCCTGAAAAATCATCAAAGAATATTTCTTTCTCATCCATCTTTGCCGGTTCACTTACTGCCGATCTGCCGGTTGCATCTATACAATGAGAAAACAGCGCCAATGCCGAAAATGTACAAACAATACCTATAAGCCTGTAACTTAACAATTTCATCTGTGTATGTTATTTTGTTCTGATCCTGATAATGTTTATTGGTAAACCCTGATGTAATCGATTTCCATGGCAGCCGAAGAAAATGCCGGATCGATCGGCCCCCCAAAGTTGCCGCCCAGGGCTACATTCAGAATAATAAAAAAGTTTTGATTAAAAGGTAAACTGCTGCTGTTGTTCACCGTGTGGAAAAGCTGGTTGTCGACAAAGAACCTGATCGAAGTGGCCGACCATTCAACGGTGTAAATATGGAATTCGGTGGTTGCATTCGAAATGGTAACGGTGTTTCCAACACCGCCACTACCCGAGTGACCAATATAATGCACAGTCCCGAAAATTTTATTTAATTCTTTTCCTACGTGCTCCATGATATCTATTTCTCCGCAGGCCGGCCATCCGGCAGTAGTAATGTTGTTTCCCAGCATCCAGATGGCAGGCCAGGTACCTACGCCTGCAGGTAATTTGGCCCTTGCTTCTATTTTTCCATATTTGAAAGAGAACTTGTCTTTCGATAACAATCTTGCCGAGGTATAAGCGCTGCCGTTGTAATTTTCAGCTTTGGCAATGATCTTCAGCGTGCCGTTCGATATCACTGCATTGTCGGTTCTGTTGGTGTAATACTGCAATTCATTATTACCCCAGCCACCGGCGCCCAGATCGTAGCCCCATTTTGCGCTGTTGGGCGCTCCGGCCGTATCAAATTCATCGGCCCAAATTACAGACTGTTCAACGGTTACAGTTACCTGTATTGATTTCGAAATGGTTTGCCCACCTGCACTTTTTGCCGTTACATTTACCGTGTACATGCCCGAGGCCGTGTAGCGATAGGTTACAATGCCCGAAGGCGCCAGTTGAAACACGCCATTACCAAAATCAAAATCATAGGAAATGGCGTTGGTTGCGGTAGCGGTAAATGTAACATGGCCGCTTTTATCGGTACTTACCGTTGCAGTAAGCGAAAGATTAGTGGGAGGCGTGTTATTTGCTTCATCGCCTCCCTTTTTGCCGCATGCAAGGGTTGAAATAAAAAGAAGCGAACAGCCAATTGCTTTTACAATTTTAATTACCATCATGATTTCGCTTTTAGTTTTTGATACCACGAATTCCCGTCTGCTCCAATATTGCGCAAATGCATTGTGCTATCGGTAATAGACAAGATCTCATATTTTGTTGCACCGGTGCCAAAATTGATGATGCCGTTGCCAGGAACAGCCAATTCAATTTGCCTTGAATTGGCAGAAGTAGAACCAGATGTAGCCGTCATAAACGACAATTGTTTGGTGCCACCTGTATTGAGGGAATAGCAGTTATCGCCACCGCTCATACCATAAAATGCGGTAGCCGCAGCTATAGAGAACGAGGTCCCTTTGTTATCTACGGTCATCGATACTTTGCCGTTAGCGTCTTTTGAAAAGGTGATCTCATCATCATAAGCACAGGCTTCCCTGCTGTTGGGGGCCGCTGCATACCATATTGGCGAAAAATCAGTAGCCGGGCCTACTCCGAAATGACCGGCAGCTTCCCTGTCGGTGATCCATATACGGCTGCCGCCATTGGTGAGATTTTGCATAATATCGGCAGGCAGTGAAAAGGCTACAAATACAGTAACCTGTTTACTGATGGTACTCATGGCGCCGGCAGTGCCAATGGCATTAACCGTAATGGTATAGGTATTGGTACCTGTGGTGGTGTATTTGTGCGTTACAATACCCGATGGTTCCAGACTGGTTGTTCCATCGCCATAATCGATCTTATAAGAAAGTGCGTTCGTTGCGGTGGCTGCTATCGCTACCCTGCCCGAACCGTTGCCGTTGGGATTGGCCTGATCGGCCCCGTCAACTACCGCGTCTACATTCAAACCGATTGGTGTTTTTATGTTGCCAAATGAATAATCTGTTTTACTACAGCCGGCAACTGTTGTTATGATCAGCAGTGCACACGTAAGTATTTTGATTGAATGTTGCATTGTAATATTTTTTACGGTTACATTAACCTGATATCATCGAACAGGAAAGTAAAGTCAGACGAGCCATCGCCCACGGTTCCCAGATCAAAGATCAATACAATTTTCTGGTAAGAATTGCCGGTGTTGATACCGGAGAAATCGAAGGATAAGTCGGTCCAGGCATTCGCGGTACCAACGGTTACTTCTTTTTCGTATGAAATACCACCGTTGCTCAAATTCTCTACCTTCAGCAGCACTTTCGCATTGGCCCGGGGTGAAAAGACCTTCATGCGAAAAGTTTTCAGTACCGAAAAATCGATCGGGTTGGTCAATGCAATATAGCTTCCACCCCAAACCTGTCCTGCATTCTTCACCATTTGGCCCACCTTGCTGCTGGTATTGATGCCATTCAATTGCGGATTGTTGATCACTGTGGCACTACCGCCATCAAAATCAGTAAATGAGTAGGTGAGCGAAGATGATTCAAAATTCAGGGGAAGCATTACGTCGTTGGGCACCAGGCGAATATCATCGAAGAGGAACGTAAAATTGGCAGAGCCATCTCCCATGGTGCCCAGCTCAAAAATGAGTACAATTTTGTGATACGCATTAGAAGTATTAATGCCTGTATAATCGAACACCAGATCTTCCCAGGCATTGGCTACAGAAGTAGTTACTTCTTTTTCGTAACTGATACCCGAATTGGTGGCATTCTCTACCTTCAATAATACTTTGGCGCCTGCCCTGGGAGAGAACACCTTCATGCGAAAGATCTTATTCGTTGAAAAATCTATCGGGCTGCTGAGGGCGATCAGGCTTCCTCCCCAAACCTGGCCGGCGCCTTTCACCATTCTGCCTACCTGTGCGCTGGTATTGATGCCATTTACCTGCGGATTGGCGATCACGGAAGCGTTACCGCCATCGAAATTGGTAAATGAATAATTCGAAGCCGCTGCTTCAAACTGTAGCGGCAGGTTGAGCGGGCTCGATATGATGATGTTTTTTGTTATCTGTGTAGTTGCAGCGCCGCCGCTTAATGCGATCACTTTTATAGTATAAGTGCCGGAGGTACCATAGGTATGGCTTATTGTTTGGCCTTCGTTAAACGAAAGCGGCACTTCATTGGCGCCTGTACCGAAATACACCGCAAAATGGGTTTCATATAAGGCCGTGGCAGAAACATTCACGGTAAAGTTATTGGCCGGATCAATAGCCGCAGTTACTTCCAGGTTTTCAGGAGCCCGGAACGTAACTGTTAACTGTTTTGTAAGTTCGGTAGTTTTTCCCACCAGGTTATGCGCAACCGTTTTTACATTATAAACACCTTCGCCATAAATATGCTTTGTAGTGTCACCGGGCTGAACTTTTGCCGGCGTGCTGGTTCCATCGCCATAAAACACCTCGTAATAAGAAACGCTTTCTCCATTGGGAGTTATAGTAACCAAACCGGTATTGTCCTGGGTAATTTCATACAGGGCCGACAATTTTTGCGGGTCTTCTGCCGAAGCCAGCAGCGACAGATCATCATAGTTGTCTTTTTTGCATCCGGCAACCAATGTGGTGAGTATGGCCAGGCCAGTTATATATTTCTGCATAAACAATTTTTTGTGAAGAATTAATAGCCGTTGTTTTGCGTTAAACCACCATCTGCTTCGGTTTGTGGTATGGGAAACACTTCGTGCTTACCGGCTACAAAACCAAGCGCCCCCAGCACCGTTGATGCCCTGCCTGTTCTTACGAGATCAAAAAAACGTTCTCCTTCCATCGCCAGTTCCAGTCGTCTTTCGTTCAAAATCGCATCATATAAGGCAGTACCGCCGGCCGTTATGTCGTGCAACTGATCGGCAAAAGCCCTGCGCCGCACCAGGTTCAGATAGGTCCTTGCTTTTTGATCGTTGGCAGCCGTTGCCCTGTTGTTTGCTTCGGCCGCCATCAGCAATACATCGGCATAACGAATGGTTCTGTAATTATTCAGGTAGTTCAATTCAACCTGTCCTGAGGTTTCGCCTTTGCGCGGCAGATATTTTTGATTGTACAGGCCGGTATTCTTATACGGCGCCGCCTGGTAGGTTATGTTAAAAGAAGGATTGGCCGACTTATAGGCTTCAATATCCAGAATGGTTACCGTCTTTCTTTGGTCGCCGGTTTCAAAGGCCCTGGCCAAATTTTGTGTTGGCAAATTGGTGCTCCATCCAGACGCATAGGGCATATTGCCTGAACCATTCAAGCCCCGGATGCCGCATTGTTGAACAGCATAGTTCCCCTGTCCTCTTGTTACATGATTCCAGTCGTAAGTGCCTTGTCCGTTTGAGTATTGAATTTCAAATACCGATTCAGGACCGTTTTCACCGCTCTGCAAAAAGATTGACCCAAAATCACTCACCAGTGCAAAGGCATTGGCGGTAATAACATTTTCGAGCATGGTAGCGGCCTCGGTAAATTTGTTCTGGTACAGGAATACTTTACCTAACAGCGCCTGTGCGGCATATTTGGTAACGCGCCCTTTATCTGATTGCACGGCCGGTAATACGGCAATGGCCGCGGTTAAGTCCTGCTCAATTTGTTTATATACTTCTGCTTTGGATGATCTTGCTAATTTTCGTGAATCAGACAATGTCAGTCTTCTCTCGGTGAACAAGGGAACATCGCCGAACATTTTTACAAGCGTGAAATAAAACCAGGCCCTTAAAAAATATACCTCGCCGTACAGTGCTTCTTTACCGGCAAAGTTCACGGTTTGGCCTGCCAGATTTATTTCTTTATACTGATGTAAATAGTTTGCGCGGTTGATCCCTTCGTAGCTTACCTGCCACAGATCGGCCAGTGTTGCATTAACCGGATAGTACGTATAATCATCTATTTGCTGAAGCGATAATACATCGGCAGCACTTTCGCCGCCCGATACCGCATCGTCCGACGCAATATCGCTTACCGGCACAACCTGGTTCAACCATTGCAACGGCGAATAAACACCCACTACCAGAGCACGGTAATCGGCCTCCGATTTAAGGTAATCTATCTCTGTAATTACAAAGTCGTCATGGGGGTCATACTCAACCCATTTTTTACACGAGCCCAAACCCATCAGCATTATTGCTATGAATATTATACTAAACTTTTTCATCTGTTACATTTTAATAGAGGAATTAAAATTTGATATCAAGCCCAATGGTATACGACCTTGCCTGCGGATAAGCCCCGCGGTCGATACCGGTATCTAACAGGCCTGTGTTAGCAATTTCAGGATCGTATCCGGCGTATTTTGTGAAGGTGAAAACGTTCTTTACCTGGGCATATACGCGCAAACTTCTGAACAGTTTAGTAATGGGTGTCGATGGCAATGTATACCCTAAGAGGATATTTTTGATCTTTACAAATGAACCATCTTCAACATACCGGTCAGATACGCGGCTGTTATTGTTGGCATCTGTAAAGGAGTACCGCGGATGATCCGCATCATTGGTGCTTCCGGGACCTGTCCACCGGCCTAATACGGCCCGGTACTTATTGGTGTAGTTGTCATTTCTTTCAAAAGCCCTGTATACATCATTGCCAACGGAAGCATACGTAAATGCGCTGAGGTCGAAGTTCTTGTAAGTAACGCCAACCGAAAGCCCCATGGTGAAATCGGGGAAGGGATTTCCGATAATGGTTCTGTCGGCAGCATCAATTTTTCCATCGCCATTGATATCGGCAAATTTTATATCGCCGGGCTGGGCCCCTGTTTGCGTGGGTGATTTTGAAATTTCATCCCAGGTTTGAAACAAGCCATTGGTTTTGTAACCATAATAAGCGGCAGGCGCTTTGCCTGGTGCAAATATGGTAACAGACTGCGACTGGCCATTGAAGTAATTGCCACCGGTAACCCAGGAACTGTCTTCGGAAGTTTTGATCACCATATTGGTAGCTTTGGTAAAGGTTATCGAGGAAGTGAACCTGAGATCTTTTGTAATCGTCGTGTTAAAGCCTGCAGTAATATCTATACCGCTGCTCTTTGTACTGCCGATGTTGGCAATTGGCGGCGGAATTGTGCCCAGGTAACCCGAAGCAACAGGCGTAAACAGCAAGCCGTCGGTCCTTTTTTCAAAATAATCGGCACTCAGGTTGAGTTGGTTGTTCAAAAACGCTGCATCAAAGCCCGCATTCCATTGATTTTGTTTTTCCCATTTGAGGGCATTATTGGCAACCGAAGCAACAGTAGCTCCCGGATAAAATGTATTGCCGAATGTATACCCGATGCTATTACCCGATCCGTAGAGTGAAGAAAGATAATCTGTTTGAATGGTTACCAGCACCTTTTTGGGATCGAGGTTATTATCACTGCCCACAGCACCATAGCTTCCTCTTACTTTCAGATTATTAATGAAGCCAACTTTAAAAAAATCTTCGTTGGTGACCACCCAGCCAACGGAACCTGAGTAAAAGTTCCCAAATTTGTTTTCGGTTCCAAATGCATACGAGCCGTCTCTTCTTCCTGTAAATGAAACAAGGTATTTATCCTGGTAGTCGTAATTGAGCCGTGCAAAACCGGAAGCATGCCTGTTTACATACTGATAATAAGATCCGCGCAAACCGTTCGTGTTATTGTTGGCGGTTGTTCCCGTAGCTGCAGTAAAATCGGCAAACTCCCAGGAGTTATAAGGCACATCCTGCCTGCTTGCTCCTGCCGCATTGCCGATACCTTTATTGAGGTTGATACCGGCTGTTATGTCGAAATCATGTCCATTAGCCAACTGAAAATTGTAGTTGGCAAATCCTTCGTAGATCAGTTGTGAAGCAGTGGACTTGTCGTGTGTGACACTGTTATGAAATCCGGCAATGGTAGTTCCATCGGCATTTAATGTATTGCCGGTATTATTTAATCCCCAGAATACGAGGGGGTCAAAACTTTTGGCGTTGCCATCATACTTGGTGTATCCAAGGCGGGCAGTCAACTTTAAATTTTTTATCACCTCATATTGCAGTTCAAACTTGCCATACAGTTTATGGCCAATTAACCGGTTATAGGTGTTGGCGAGCTTGGTAAGGGGATTATAAATTTCACGGGTAATGATACTGCTGAACCCGTATTGCCCAATGGTGTTTGGTACGGTATTGTATACCGGAACGGTAGGATCATAATTCAATGCGCTGCCGATGATGCTGTTAAAAGCATTTTCCTGCACACCCTTGCTGTTCAGATTAAGGTAAGTGGCATTAACAATGAATTTGAGTTTTGAAGAAAGGTCAAACGATACGTTGGAAGTAAAATTGAGCCGGTTAAATCGCGACTTATCATAACCGCCAACGATACCTCCCTGTGATAAATAACCGGCGGAAATAAAGTACGTGATCTTTTCGCTGCCGCCCCTGGCCGATATATTATGGTTTTGTATGGGCGCCTTTTTAAAAATTTGCTTTTGCCAGTTGGTACCGGCGCCCAAACCAGAGAGGTCCTGAAAAACAATATTTCCGCCCGACAGCGTACTTCCTTCATTCAGTATAGCGCCGTATTCGGTAGCGTTCAATACAGGGATCGTGCTGATCACTTCCTGAACGCTATAGCTGCTATTGAGGTTAAGTTCTGTTTTTTGATTTTTGCGACCCGATTTGGTGGTGATAACGATCACGCCATTGCCACCCTTTACACCATAAATAGCTGTTGTGGCGGCGTCTTTTAAAACCGTTACGCTTTCTATATCGCCCGGGTTAATGGAATTCAGGTCAGATAGCGTTTGCTGAATGCCATCAACAATAACTGTTGGGTCGGTACCGCCGAGGTCGGGAATACCTCTTATCAATACAGTTGGTTTAGCGCCGGGTGAACCGCTTTGAATAACATTTACACCCGCTACATTACCCTGCAATGCTTCTTCAACACGAACAGGTTTCAGTTTTTCAATTTCAGCCGACTTTAATGTAGAAATGGCGCCGGATACCTTTGTTACTTTTTGTGTTCCATAGCCAACTACTACAACATCTTTCAAAGATGTGGCAACTTCTTCAAGCACAAAATACATTTCACCGGTTCCCGAAACCTTCTGTTCCATGGATACAAATCCCATATAAGAAACAACAAGGATTGAACCCTTTTGCGGAACCGACAGGGAGAAAATACCGCCGGCACCTGTAATAACGGAAATATTTTCACCTTTAACAGAAACCGTTGCACCTTCGAGTGGCACACCGGCTTTACTGTTGACTTTTCCCTTTACAGCTATGCCCTGGGCGCACACCGCACCATATAATAATATAAGCGCGGCGCTAAGCCCGAACTTTAGTTTTAGTCTCATACACATGGTTATTTTATGTTGTATAAAATCAGGTAGGTTGCTTAACCAGTAAGCCAGGTATTCTGCCAGTTTGTACAGATAAATTTTAAAATCTTTAATGAGAGGAGGATGACAATGAAAGAAATGTTTAAACAGGTTTGGGTAACCTGCAAAAAGTGGGAATGATAATAATTTACTCATAATGGCAGCAATCGTTAAAAACTGTAATGTTAAAAAACTGTATAACTCCTGGTAAGTTTAACCGCTCAGTAAAGGTATTTTGCCCGCCCGGCCGGTACAATTTTTAGGCTACATCAGCACTACACAATCCTTTTTAAAATGTTACATTTGAGCATGTTTTACTACATCTGTACTACATCTGCCATATGAAAATCAAAAAATCGAACAGATGTACCTGGTTTGGGCTTGTTTTAAAGCTACTGCTGTTTATTGCCACACAGGGCAAGGGGCAGTCGTTTATTGGACAAAGGGAAATGGTCAATTTCTCAAAACAGGAATATAATGGCGGTGCACAAAACTGGGCGATCAAACAGGATGGTAAAGGCAGGATATATGTAGCCAATAACGAAGGCTTGCTGGTATATGATGGGACAACCTGGCAGCTTTATCCTGTTCCCAACAATACTATTTTAAGATCAATTGAATTCGGTAAAGACGGCAGGTTGTATGCCGGCGCCCAGGACGAAATGGGTTATTTTGCCCCCGACCCTGCCGGAAAGCTTGTTTACACGTCGTTAAAGCCACTGCTTACTGATACTGAAAAAACATTTGCCGACGTTTGGGATATTGTAACACTGGGCGACGACGTTTTCTTCCGCACTACCTACAAAATTTTCAGGCTATCGAATAACAGGCTTATTGCCCACCCTCCTATTTCTTCCTGGCTTTCGTTACGCAAACACCACAACCAGTTGATCGCCCTTGATGAAAAAGCGGGTGTGCTCAGGTATAGGAACGGGCAATGGGAAACCTTCATACCCCGGGAAACCCTGCCTGCCAATTTTTTTATCACTGATATGATCCCTTTTGGTAAGGATACCAGCCTGGTTTGTACATCGGGGAACGGATTATATTATTTATATAATAATATATTGCAGCCTTTCCATGTAAAAAATGCAACGACCGGGCAGCAGCACTTCACGGCATTAACAACCATTGATGCGAGTCATTTTCTGGCGGGCACGTATTTCAACGGCGTTTACCTGATCAACAAACAAGGATGGGTGCTTGAAAACATTTCAGTGAAAAGCGGTTTACAAAACAATACCATCCGCCGGCTGTTTTGCGATGCCACAAACAACATTTGGCTGGGGCTCGATAATGGCTTAAGCTTTATTGCTTTTAGTAATGCCATAAAACATATCAATCCGGCATCATTCAATAATGGTGGCGGATATGGGGTAAAAGCGCTGGGTAACAACCTGTATTTTGCTTTATCGACCGGCGTGCTGCGAGCGCCCTTTCAACAAACCAATGACTTTACAACTTTACCAGATAACCTTCAGCCACTGATTGGGGGCCAAACCTGGAATTTGAATGTATCCGGCAACAACATCCTTGCCGGTCGCGATGATGGTTTCTGGAATATTTCGGGCAATGGTAGCCGTTTAGTGACGGCAGAAACGGGATTCTGGACCTTTCAACAACTGCCTGGCTCAGCCAGTCGATTCTTTGCGGCCGGTAACTATCGGGGAATTCGCTTATTTGAAAATAATAAAGGAAATTATATCGACAAAGGCAGCATTGAAAAGTTTAATGAATCGGCCCGGTATCTTGAAACCGATGAAAAGAATATATGGGTTTCACATCCCTACCGGGGCGTTTATAAGATCAGCCTGCCGGATTATTCAATTAAGTTGTTTACTGACAAAGAAGGTTTACCCTCTTCATTAAACAACCATGTTTTTAAAATAAAGGGAAAGATCGTGGTAGCCACGGTAAAAGGAATTTATGAATATGATGAAAGATCAGGCACTATGTCACCTTCGCCCACCTATGCCCGTGTGTTTGGCGACAGGCCCATCCGATACCTTAAAGACGATGCCCGGGGCAACATCTGGTTTGTGCAGGATAAATCACCCGGCGTAGCGGATTATAGTTCCAGGGAACCGGTTATTGTTTATATCTCCGAATTAAAGAACAGGATATTAAGTGGTTTTGAAAATGTATATCCGTTTAACAACCAGAACATTTTTATAGGGGCTGAAAATGGTTTCTATCATATTAATTATGAAAAGTACCGTCAAAACATCCGTCCTTTTAAAGTGTATATCACGGCAGTAAAAATATTTTCCGGTAAAGACAGTGTTTTATATGGCGGCTACGATACAAATGACAGTGCCGTAAAAACGAGAACAGCTGCTGTTTCGTTTACATGGAATTCTTTTCATTTTTCTTATGCTGCTTCCTTATATGGCCTGCAGCCTGGCATTGAATACAGCTATTACCTGGAAGGTTTTGATAAAGGCTGGAGCGAATGGACAAAAAAGCCGGAAAAAGACTATACCAACCTCCCTGCGGGTTCATATACCTTCCGGTTAAAAGCAAAAAATAACAGTGACAACATATCGAATGAATGCAGTTATACATTTGCCATTACACCGCCGTGGTACAGAACGATATGGTCATATATTTTATATGGAGTTATAGTTGCCTTTTTCCTGTATTGTTTATTCAGGTACCAGGCCAAAAAGCACCAGGTTAAACAGGAACAACGCCGTATAGCCGATCAGAAAAAATACGAAGAGGAACAAAAGCAAATGGCCTATCAGCACCAGATCGAGTTAGAAAAGTCGGAGAAAGAGATCATTCGTTTACAAAATGAAAAGTTGGAGAACGAGATCGCCCATAAAAATGCAGAGCTCGCTTCTTCGGCAATGAACCTTGTTCATAGGAAAGAGTTTATTCTGAAGTTAAAAACAGAATTACAGCAACTGCAAAAATCGGGTAAAGCCGCAGAAGAAATGCCGGAATTAAAAAAGATACTGAAAGTGTTAGGCGACGAAGAAAAGCTCAATGATGAATGGGAACAGTTTTCGCATCATTTCAACCACGTTCACAGCGATTTTTTAAATGTGCTGAAAGAAAAGTATCCATCGCTAAAACCTCATGAATTAAAATTGTGTGCCTATTTGCGAATGAACCTTTCAACAAAAGAAATCGCCCAACTGATGAGCATCTCAGTAAGAGGTGTTGAAATAAGCCGCTACCGGTTAAGGAAGAAACTGGGATTGCCTACGGAGACAAACCTTGTTGAGTTTTTGTTTGATGTAAATTCGGGGAGCAGGGATCTTGCACCTTAGAGCTTATAACCATGCCTGGCGCACACAAAAAAAGAGAATGATCAAATTTGACCATTTCCTTAAGTGGAGTCCGCCGGCAGATTGCAGAACCAATTCAAAGCCTGGCTGCATTTTAATTTATATAGCCCATCAGCGTGAAATTGCCAAATTTCTACTGGCAGGTTAATAGCTGCTTGGCAGGCCGTCTTTTTTCATACCCTGCATTATGAGTACGTTTGTGATGTAAAGCATCTCCTGTCCGTTATCTTCATGGGCGCCATTGATGCCATAAGGCCAGAAATGCAGGTTATCACCCTTCAGGGCTTCAGCCGGAGTGCGGGTCATGAAACGCAGTATGCTGTTGGCAAACCCACCCTGGTACAACCCGTTTTTAATAAGGGTATTTGTCCAGAACGTATGTTGACCAACACCTACAGCATGTGCTATTTCGTGCAGCGCGGTACCGGTGCGCTGGTATCCGGTGTTGGAACCAACTCTTATAGTTCCGTTTATATTGGCATCGGCAGTAGGCACCCCCGGCACATAATTAACGTTGAGTATTTTGGTTATAGAAGTGAAATTGTTGTAGTAAGCGACCGCTTCGTCAAACGCAACCTTTATTCGGGCATAGGCGGCTTTTTCTTCGTCGGTAGGATTTGGATTTTGAGTGAGGGTATACGTTACATTTCCCTTTTGGATGGTCGACACTTTTACATTCTGACCATAAAATGTATTCCCATGTATGTTGGTAGAATACGATCTTATATAATATTCAGTTGCAGGTTCCAGGCCATTAATGCGTAAAAAAAAGGGTTGCACGCTGCCTGGAGCCGCTACTTTAGTGTCGTTAATGGATGGATCGGCATTTTTGCTGATGCAGATACCTGTTTCTTTTTGCGTTATGCCTTTTGCATCTACCACTTTTCCTGCCACAAACACGGTAGTGGCCCCCGCTGCAAACATAGTATCGGTAAAAAGCTCAGCACCGGGCACCTGGTTGGTTGTAAACTGAACATCATTGGTATAAGCAGTACCCCTGCTGTTGGTAGCATAGCCGCGCACGTAATAAGTAGTATTAGGTGTCAGCTCTTTTATAGAAACCTCAAATTCACCATCTGATCTATAAGCAGTTGAAGAAATTTTGTTTCCGGTGGGGTTAGCTTCTTTGCCCCAATAAATGCCCCTGTCGGTAATGGCGCCACCCTTGTTGGTTATTTTACCGAAAAAAATCGCAGCCGACGTAGTAATATCTTTCACTTTATCGGCGATTACGGTTGGCAGCTTTTCTTCTTCGGTAGTTGTCGTTGGTTCGGAGCCGCTGTTATTTTTGCTACAAGCCATCACTAAGACCAATAGTCCCGTAAAAGGGAATAAAAGAAGTGCATTTTTCATATGGGTTAATTTTGGTTAAAAAGATGCCGGTTACCAGAATAGCAAAACATCCCATGAACGAAACCGGCAGCCAACTGCAAAATGCCAATAGATTTACTATTGTACAGGGGAGGAATTAATAAAATTGCGGGGACAAAATGGTAAATTATCACCATAACCGATAAAAACGCAAGCCCGGTGTATTACGCCTAATTTAGCTTAAAAAGAGAAGTGACAGGACTATAATTATATGTGCTGCTGACATCTAAAAGATCAAATTGATCGAATTGGATTGAGGTTGTATGCGCAATACGGATCCGTTGCCCGGTTTTGAAAAACTGCCTTTTGCTGCCCGGATGTTGTAATGCATACCTTCAAAATTACAATCAAGGGTCGTGCCGCTGACCGATCCAAAAGGCAATTGTGCGCCAGCGGAGGTGTTCAAATCCAAAAACCAGTTCAAAGCCCGGTTGCTTTTTAATTTTATCTCCATGTTTTTTTCATTCAGATCGATTTCCACGCTGCCCTTTACGGTTTGCAAAGGCCAACTGATGTGCATGGTGGCAGGCCCAGTACCGCGCCGGCGCGGTATAAATTTCGGATCGCCGCCTTCCAAAGAAATTACTTTGCCATCTATGACTGCCTTTAACCGCAGGCCGGCAAGCTGTTCGGGTTTGCTCCAGATATAGCCGTCTACAAATGGCAGCGTAAAAAAACGGCATTCGTTTTCGGTTACAGGCTGCGTTTCGTATACCGAGGGAAGGTTTTCATTGAACAGGTGAACATCGCGTATTCGCAAGGTACCGTGTTCCCATAAAATGTTGATCCTATAAAAACGGCTGTTAAACCATATTGTTTTCAGATCGCTTCCTTCCAGGTCTTTATCAACTGAAAAACTTGTAACCGGGGTTACTTTATATTTTTTTCTGAACCAGCGGCCAGAAGCTTCCATTGTTTCCACCCTGATCTTATGTTCATCGCGCAAACGCGCTATCAGCGGCATTTGTATCTCAAACCCTTTCGACATGCCATCCCAGGTAAATGAATTTTCCTGGCCTGCCTGTGTATAATTGAAACCTAAAGACGGATCATTCGTAAAAGTGGTAAAGAACCAGTTCACCCAGTCTTTACTTCCCCCACCAAATTCGTATACTGGTTCAAGCGTGATAACACCCTGCCGCGCAGATCCCAGTCCCATATCATACTGCCTGATGGGATCGCTTCCCAGCATGCGAAAAATTGGCACGGGGATCTGGTTTTGTTCATGTTGAGCAGGCATATAGGAGTTGATCTTGCTGGGATAATAAGCCTGGTTCCAGTAACCGCCCCACAAAGTATACCCGTCGGTACCATATTGATCTTTACAATTACTGGAAGCTACGATGTTATACTTTTCATACATATACTGCAAACTATGGGCATCGATGAACCAGGAACCCACCGACCGCGGATAATAACCGAATATGTTTTTAAAGTCATTCATGTACACATCGATCAGTTTTTCGCGTTGTTCCGGCGTATAGCCTGTGGAAAAACCAACATCTGCGTGCCAATCCCATGGATACCGGCCCCGCCACTTGATGCCGGCTTTTTCAACCAGCGGCTGCGGCAGTTCCCACCAGGCGCCGATCTCAAACGAATCTCTGTTCAAACTGCTTAACAATGCCTGGTAACGTTTATCCATCAATGCATCGTATTGCAATAAAAAAGTACCGCCCAAGCGGTTTTTTCGCATGATGGCTACCTGCTTTACCACCGTTTGGTACAATACATCCTGTGTTATTTTAGGATCCCGGGGCTCAAGCAGGCGAATGAAGTTTACAATATTCACGATCTTAGGTACATCCTGCTTTTCTTCATGTGGCTGAAAAGCACTTAGCATACAACAAATACAAATCCAGGCGATCAATTGCTTACCATTCATACGATTTATTTATGATTGTTACCAATTCGGACTTTGCTCTAACGTATATCCGTTTGCAGTATAGGAGCCACTCCTTTTATGGGCAATGGTTGCCAATAATTTTTATAGGGGTAAATGAAAGCTCAAAAGTTCTTTGATGCAATGACGAAAATACGTGTTTAGCAAAAATGGGCTTCATTGTAGCAGATGAAAAACTGCCAGCATAAAAAATTCCTTGTCATATTTGAGCAGCGTTGAACGGAGTATTTTTAAAGCTTTACGCATTTGTTGTTCTACGGTATTTTCGGAGATCTGTAACCTGGCGGCAATTTCTTTATTGCTCAGATATTCCAGCCTGCTCAATTTGAATATCTTTTTACATTGTGGCGGCAGCTTTTCAATATGATCCATCAACAATTTTTCCAATTCTTTAACTTCCAGTAACGTTTCAATAGAAGGATCTTCTTTGGCCGAACGGGTTGCTAAAAAATCTTCATATTTTTTTACAACTGATGCGTGTTTATAATAATCGAGGATCTTGTTTTTCAGGATCGTACAAAGGTAAGCCCCTACCGAATGCAATCTCGCGGCATCCTTCCTTTGTTTGTATAGCGTAATAAATGTGTTATGAACCATCTCTTCCGCAATTACACGGTCATTTGTTTTGCGCATGGCCTGGGAAAGCAACAACAGGGCATATTTTTTATAGATGGCCTCAAATGCGCTGTCATTACCCTGTTGCCAAAGTATAAGCAGTTCTAAATCGCTTATTGCCACAATGCAGGTTTATTGAATGATGATATATTGCTTTGACTTATAATAATAACAAATCCTTTTTTATTTTAAAAAAATTTAGGTTTTCGATAACGGTTAGCACTTTGGTAATCGTTCAATATAGTAACGATTGCATATGAAAAAGAAAAGACTTATCTATCTTATTGATCAATACTGTAAAGGACTGGCCGGTGAAAAAGAACAACAGGAACTGGACAACTGGTATAACCAGGTTGATTACGGCACACAAGGGTTGAAGGATTGGATAAAAACAACCGGCAATAGCCAGGCCCTGATTGATCAATTATATAATAACTTCAAACACCATGTAAAAACACATCAAACCCGTGTACGAAAATTAGTTCGTTTAACGGCTATTGCGGCCAGCCTGCTATTGCTCATAACATGTAGCATTGTGCTAAACGACCTGCTAAAAAAACAATCACTACCCCAAACAGTAACCGCACCGATCGTACCAGGAAGAGAGCAAGCGGTGTTAACGCTGGCCAACGGGCAAAAAATAATCCTTGATGCGCAAAAGACCGGTATCATCTACAATCAAAATGGTGTAGCTGTATCTAAAAATGACCAGGGCCAGCTTGTTTACGCCATTTCTAACCGGCAGGAAGCCGAAGGCAAAACAGCCTTCAACAGCATTGAAACGCCCCGGGGCGGCCAATACCAGGTTAAGTTACCCGACGGCACAGCTATTTGGTTAAATGCTGCTACTAAACTCACCTACCCCATAAGGTTTTCAGCAACTGAGCGCCGTGTACAACTATCCGGTGAAGCCTATTTTGAAGTGGCGCCCAATAAGCAACATCCCTTTACCGTCATTTCCGGCAACCAGGAAATACAGGTGCTGGGAACGCACTTTAACGTAAACGCTTATGAAAATGAAGAAAGCATGCGTACAACGCTGTTAGAAGGCTCGGTGAAGTTGTCGTCACTGGTCACTGGCCAATGGTCAATATTAAAGCCCGGCGAACAGGCTGTGGTAAAAGCTAATTCACCATTCACCATTGACCATTCACCAGATATTAACCAGGCCATCTCCTGGAAGAATGGCTATTTTTTGTTTGATGATATGGACATCAAAAGCATTATGAAAGTAATAAGCCGTTGGTACAATGTTGATGTTATTTATGAAAATGTTGACCAAAATGAAACCTTTGGCGGTTCTTTCTCAAGGGATAAACCTATTTCAGAGATCCTGCAAAATCTTCAGTCGATCGGAAAAGTACATTTCAGAATCACAAACAGAACAATTATAGTAACCAATTAATGCCCGAATTGTATTCGCTCAACCAAACTAACGGCCATATGCAAATAAAACCTTATACACTTACCCAACTGCTTCCCTGTTGTATAATACTGTACGTTTTGTTTATACCCGTTGAAAGCAATTGCCAGAACGACCTGTCGTTAAACGTGAAAAAAGCACCGTTAACCACCATAGTAGAATCGCTCAGAAGACAAACCGGGGTAGATTTTCTTTATAAAAACACCGCAGTAAAGTATTTCAGGCCGGTTACGGTTCACTTAAGGAACAAAGCCCTGCCCGAAATACTGGATTCCTGTTTCAAAGACCAGTTTGTAACATACCGGATCGTCAATAAAACGGTGCTCATAGTACCCAAGGAAAACAGTGACCGGGAACTATCACCCCCACCTGCTATAAGTTTAATACACGTTACAGGCACTGTTGCTGACAGTGTTACGAACCAGGCTATGCAGGGCGTTTCCATTACGATTGAAGGCAATGCAACCACCGGGATCATGACCGACGCAAATGGCGCTTTTCAAATTGATGTGCCTGATGCCGGTACGGCACTTTTATTCTCCTATATCGGTTATAAGACCGAGCGGGTGGTCGTTGGCGCCAATACCAATCTTTCGATCAGGCTTTCCAAAACCGACAGTAAATTAAATGAAGTTATTGTAGTAAGTTATGGTACACAGAAAAAGATCACTTCCATTGGCGCCCAAAGTTCGATCAAAGCAGAAGAACTAAAGCAACCTGTTGCCAATCTTACAAACAGCATTGCCGGCCGCGTAGCGGGAATTATCGGGGTTCAGCGAAGTGGAGAACCTGGTTATGACAATGCCGAGATCTACATCAGAGGCATATCTACATTTACCAGCAGTGCCCCGCTGGTATTGGTCGATGGTGTAGACAGATCGTTCAACAACGTAGATGCTGAAGACATTGCCAGCTTTACGATACTGAAAGATGCTTCCGCCACTGCCATGTATGGCGTACGGGGCGCCAATGGCGTAATCCTGATCCAGACTAAAAAAGGAAAAAACG
This sequence comes from Niastella caeni, assembly GCF_004834005.1. Lineage (GTDB taxonomy): Bacteria > Bacteroidota > Bacteroidia > Chitinophagales > Chitinophagaceae > Niastella > Niastella caeni. The sequence goes on along the minus strand of NZ_STFF01000013.1, from coordinate 120,037 downwards.
GGAAAGGGTCAATCAATATACAATATGACCAGGGTATTACGGAATTTACCCGGCTTCCTCAATTTGCCGACGGGGTAACGTATTTGGAGGTATCGAACGAAGCGTATAAAAACAGCAATCCCAACGACCCTACATTGCGTTATTCCCTGGAACGGATAGCCAAAACAGCCAACCAGACCGACCCCGACCTGTATCCGAATGTGAATTGGTTCGATGTGATCTTTAACAGGTTCGGCCATAACCAGCGGGCCAGGGTGAATGCATCAGGCGGTTCTGAAAAAGCACAATATTATTTATCAGTCGGTTACTATAATGAAACAGGGATGTTCAAAACAGATGAGCTGGCCGATTATAATTCATCCATGAAATTCAAAAGATACAATTTCACGGCTAATCTTACTTTGCATGTAACGAAAACGATGAAAGTTGATTTTGGCGCATCGGGCTGGATCAGTAATGGTAACTATCCCGGTAACGCAACGGGTTCCATATTCAATGCCGCCTATGTGTTACCGCCCATATCGATCCCGGTTAAATATTCGAATGGCGCCTTTTCTCAATTACGTACAGGCGATATTTATAATCCCTATACATTGTTAACGCAGTCGGGCTACGCAACAGAGTTCAGGACCCAACTGTGGAGTAATATCCGTGTCACCCAAAATTTAAACTTTTTATTGAACGGCCTTTCGCTCGCCGCCATGTTCTCTTTCGATAATTATAACCAGCATAATATACAAAGAACAAAATCGGTTGACGGTTATCTGGCTACCGGTAGAGATAATACTGGCCGCCTCCTGCTCGATAAAACCCGCATTGGTACGAATTACTTAGGGTACAACAGATCGAATGGGGGAAACAGGCAGTTCTATACAGAAGCTGTCGTCAATTATAACCGCATATTCGGAAACCATGAAGTAACGGGCATGCTGCTGTACAACCAGTCAGACAGAGTGGAAGCGTTTGCCGGGGACTTTATCAACTCCATTCCCTTCCGTTATATAGGGTTAGCCGGAAGAATGACGTATGCCTACGATAATAAATACCTCGCCGAAGCAAACTTTGGGTACAATGGTTCGGAGACATTCGCGCCAGATCATCAGTTTGGATTTTTCCCTTCGTTCGGAGCAGGCTGGGTAGCATCGGAAGAAAAATTCTTCTCGCCGCTTAAAAACGCGCTTTCATTTTTTAAACTCCGGTTCTCTTACGGGGAAGTGGGCAACAGCAACATCGGCGGACGCAGGTTTGCTTATATCTCTACGATCAACGGGCAGAACGGCTATAGTTATGGGCGCAATAATGTCAACAACGATATTGGCGGATTGAATTTCGGTGATTATGCAGTCACTGTCACCTGGGAAAAAGCCGCGAAGTACAACCTGGGTGTTGAAATTAAAACCTGGCAAAATGATGTGTCTTTGACAGTTGACCTATTCAGGGAAAAAAGAACAGGCATATTTCGTCAGCGCGGAGATGTACCTACCATTATAGGTATTACCAATTTGCCATACGCCAATTTAGGCGCTGTGAACAATAAAGGAGTAGATGCCACTCTTGAAATGAATAAACGGATGGGCAAGAATGTTACAGTTGGGTTCAAAAGCAATTTTACCTGGAACCGGTCAAAAGTAATTGACTATGCCAATGCCCTGTGGCCTTATCCCTGGCAACAGCGCATTGGGCGTAAACTGGGCCAGCGATTCGGGTATACGGCACTGGGATTGTTCCAGTCGAAAGAGGAAGTGGCAAAGAGCCCAACCCAGGTAGGTACCAATTTACCCGGCGATATCAAATATGCAGACCTGAACGAAGACGGAAAGATCGATGCGTATGACCAGGGGCCGATCGGATACGGCAGCATACCGGAAATAGTATATGGTTTTGGACCTACCATTAGTTGGAAAAACTGGTCAATAGGCGCCTGGTTCAAAGGAATAAGCGCTGTTGATATATCTCTGAGTGGCGACGGTTTCCGGCCTTTTTCGTATGGTGGGGAGCGTGGTAATTTGTTAGCCCAGATCAGCGATCGTTGGGCGCCCGATAACCCCAACCCTCATCCGTTGTATCCCCGTGTTACCTATGGCAATGATAATATGAACTTTGAACCCAGTTCGTGGTGGGTTAAGAACGGCGCCTTTCTGCGATTGCAGACCGCTGAATTAAATTATGATCTGCATAATAAAAAATGGCTGAAGCGTATTGGCGCCTCTCATCTGAACATCTATTTTATCGGCTACAATTTATGTACGTTCAGCGGCTTTAAGCTTTGGGACGTAGAGTTGGGAGATGGAAGGGGATCACAGTATCCACTTTTAAAGACTTACAACTTTGGTTTCAGGTGCACATTCTAAAAAGCTTATATCCCAATAAATAGTAACTATAATGGTACAACTATTCAAATATAAAGGCCTGGTTCTTTTAAGCTGTACATGTTTTTTTATCGCCTGTAAAAAATACCTCGACCAGGTGCCCAATGACAGGATCACTATTGAAGAAGTGTTCCGTAAAAAAGCGACATCCGAACAATTCCTGGCCAATATATACAGCTATGTGCCTGATGAATGGGAGGCCATTCATGATTTTCCCTGGGTTGGCACAAGTGATGAAGCCGATCTTACCTGGTCAGGGTCGCCCAATTACCCCGTGAATATCGGCAATCTGAATCCTTCCAATATTCCCTTCGAGCGATGGGGTTCGTATTACCAGGCCATCCGGTCTGCCTCTTACTTTATAAACCACATCGATGAAAATGAGGAGATCCTCCAGTTGAACGGACAGCCGCTGATCGATCAATATAAAGCCGAAGCCAGATTTTTAAGGGCTTATTATTATTTCTGTTTAATGCGTCAATACGGGCCGGTTGTTTTAATGGGGGAAGAAACCATTCCTCCGGACGCTGTTGCCGGTGCAATGCAAATACCACGGAGTTCGTATGATGATTGTGTTGACTATGTTGCAGGCGAATTAGACAAGGCCGCAGCAACGCTTCCGTTGTACCCGGAAAGAAATGGTCAGCAAAGCGATGCAGAATATGGAAGGGCCACAAAAGGAATGGCCCTGGCTGTAAAAGCGCGCTTATTATTGTATGCTGCCAGCCCCTTGTATAATGGAAACACCGACCTGTCGACATTTAAAACGGCCGATGGCACGCCGTTCATATCACCTGTCAACAATCCTGAAAAATGGAAGCGGGCGGCAGACGCAGCCAAAGCGGTGATCGATTTAGGGATCTATTCCTTGTACAAGGACCCATCGGGAAATGTAATTAAGTCGCTGGATGGCATTTATTTTCAATCGTGGAACGATGAGCAGATCTTTGCCCGAAAATCGAATAATGTAACGCAATGGGATGTACATTGTACCCCCAGGCAGGCAGGCGGCTGGTGCGGGATCGGCCCTACGCAGGAGATGGTTGATGCCTATTTTATGAAAGATGGAAAATTGCCTGCCGCGTCTGCTCTGTATTCCGAAACCGGCTACACTAACGTCAACGGACAAATTATTTATAACATGTATATGAACAGGGAACCCCGGTTTTATCATGGGGTAACCTATAATAACAGTATGTGGCAGGGCGGAAATATGAGGTCCACGGCGCCAATTACCTTTTACCTTTCAGGCCCCAATGGCAAGAATGGACATCCAACAGATTATAGTAAAACCGGCTATTTAATAAGAAAAAATGTTGGGCCCGGAACAAACATAGGCTCCGGCGGAAACGGACAAAGACAGGACAGGCCCATTATCCTGTTCCGTTTGGGTGAGATGTACCTGAACTATGCGGAAGCGCTCAATGAGTATCAACCTGGCCACCCCGATATTGTACGCTATCTCAATATGGTTCGTGAGCGGGCGGGCATACCGCAATATGGCATTGGACAGGATGCACTTCCCCTGCCGGCTGATAGAAATGATATGCGTAGCATGATTTGGGCGGAAAGACGAATAGAGTTGGCATATGAAGGACACCGCTGGTTCGACATCAGACGCTGGAAAATAGCGCCACAGGTGATGGGCACCTTACATGGCATGAACGTCAATAAAGATGGGGATGCTTTTTACGAGAGAGTGGAAACCGCTACACCCCATTTGTTCAAGCCTTCTTATTATTGGTGGCCGATCAGTCAGTATGAGCTCGACAGGGATAAAGCGATTATCCAAAATCCGGGGTGGTGATCAATTAAAAAAACCGCTACAGGAGCTACCAGAGCGGGTTTTCAATTTCGTGGAGGAATCGGCAAACGGCGCGTTGCTTCTTTGTTTGAGTCATTACAGCCTAAAGAATCCGACCTTTTAAACAAAGCAAATTCGGACGTTTAAACAAAGTGCCTACGAAACTTCCTCCCGACTTTTGTTCCATCGAAAACAAATAATAAAAAGATGGAACAAAACAATTATGAAGGAGCGTTGCAGCATTCGATAGAGTCTGGATTTAACGCCACATCCACTACAAGTGATGTAATCAAAGGAATTGACCTTACAGGGAAAATCGCCATCGTAACAGGCGGTAACACAGGTATTGGTTTGGAGACTGTCAAAACCCTGGCAGCAGCAGGAGCAACGGTAATTGTGCCTGCAAGAGATATCGAAAAAGCAAAGCGAAATTTGTCCGCTGTCAGGAACGTAGAATTGGAAACAATGGATTTAATGAGTCCAGATTCCATTAACGCATTTGCGGAAAAGTTTTTGGCTTCGAACAGACCGCTTCATTTACTCGTCAATAATGCAGGCATTATGTGGGTGCCGCTGCGGAAGGACAGCCGTGGCATTGAATCACAATTGGCCACCAATTATTTAGCACAATTTCAATTGACTGCCAGGCTCTGGCCTGCGCTCAAAAAAGCCGAGGGTGCAAGAGTAATTAATGTATCTTCTCAGGGGCACCAATTTGCAGCTTTCAATTTTGACGATCCTAATTTTCTCCACAGGGAATACGAAACCCTGCAGGCTTACGGGCAATCAAAAACTGCCAGCAATTTATTTACCCTTGAGTTAGACACTCTTGCCAGGAGTTTCGATGTTAGGGCTTACTCATTGCACCCCGGTTCTATTGCCGGAACTGAACTGGGCAGAGAAGCATCATTGGAACTATTTCAAAAAATGGGTTTCTGTGACGCTGATGGCAAACTATTACCGGAAGTAGCCGCATCATTAAAAACTATACCCCAAGGTGCGGCCACAACGGTCTGGTGCGCCACGAGCCCTTTATTAAACAATATTGGAGGTGTTTATTGCGAAGATGCAGACGTTGCCGAATTGGCTTCTGACACTTCCAATTCAAATGGCGTAAAACGTTACGCTTTAGATGAAGCAAACGCCAAACGCTTATGGAAACTAAGCGAAGAAATGACGGGTATAATATTCAACATTATCTGATTCAACTTAAGATACTAAGATGAAAAATCTAAAAGACAAAGTTGCCGTGATTACAGGTGGCAACAGCGGCATCGGATATGCCGCAGCAAAAGCTTTTAATGAAAACGGGGCTAAAGTGATCATTACAGGCAGAAGAAAAGAAGCCGTTTAGCATCAGAATATTTCTATTTTTGTTTTAATCTTAACCGTGTGTAGAAGGGAATTTAAAGTATAAGCAATGGATTATCAGGCAAAATATATAACCGAGGACATTAAACTTTCGTCTTACGACGATAAGTTTTTCAAATCGGATATTATGTTCGACCAACATATGCTCATTTGGTTCATTTCGGGTGAGACCAAAATTGTGCAGGCTGATGCTACTTATTTTTTTAAGAAAGGTGATATTTTTTTAATTCCAAGAAATCAACTGGCAACTATCATTAACTATCCCACAAACGGAGAGCCGCATAAAACAGTAGTGATGCATTTGTCTACAAACAGGCTAAGAGATTTTTACGCCAACTTGAATGTGACAGCAAAGGCACCGGATTCCTTTAAAATATATAGCTTCAATAATCACCCCTTGCTTGAAAGTTGTATGGCTTCGTTAATTCCTTACTTTGAAATGAAAGAACTGCCTGAAAATATTGCTACGTTAAAAATCACAGAAGCGATCAGTATTCTCAGGACAATTGATAAAGCAATTGACAACATATTGGCAAACTTTGAAGAACCAGGGAAAATTGATTTGGCAGACTATATGGAAAAGAACTTCATGTTCAATCTGCCCTTAGAAAAATTTGGTTATCTCACGGGTCGCAGCCTGACAACTTTCAAACGTGATTTTAGAAAGGTGTTCAATACCACACCCCAGCGCTGGCTTACACAAAAGCGTTTGGATTTAGCACATTACCAATTTGTCGAAAAGAAAAAGAAACCAATTGACGTTTGCTACGAGGTTGGCTTTGAGAACTTGTCGCACTTTTCATACGCTTTCAAAAAACGCTTTGGGTATACACCCAGCGACTTGACTGGCAAAAATCCACCAGCTAATAGCTGAAATCCGCTGGTAACTGGTTAAGGGCCTGATTGAAGCTGGAGGAAAAGATTTTTACACCACATCAACTGATAGAGTTCAAGCCGCATGTCAACATTTTTTAAACAACCATCCCGCTTCCTGGTTAAAGACAAACTTGCTAAGCTGGACGGCTCTTACTCCAAAATGATAAATACTATATTTGATTGTTTCCTTTCGTCATTATAAAACTCCATAAAGAACGTCGTAATAACACCTGAAGAACTTGAAGGGTTTGCTGAAAAATATGATGAAAAAATATTGGATGACATAAATGAACGAGTTGAGGCACTGGTAAAAGATGCCTGAAAAGGTGAGAATGGCATAGGACTTTAAAATTACTTCAGCACCTAAAGCATCTGAGAAGCTTTCATAATAACTTCATTGATCGAAATTTAATTTTGAATGGCTATTTAAAAATGGTAACTTACACCAATATCCGATGATCAACCAAAAGAAACCTTATCATGAAGAAAACATTATCAAACAACTTCTGTCTTCCTGCACTATTATTATCTTTTTCTGCATTCTTATCTTGTTTTTCCGAAAACATAATGAAAGCCGATCATTATTAACCTGATGCCTTGATATCGATGCATTGCGACTTTCTTTAAAACTATAGTACCAATTTAAATTACTGAATGGATAAATTATTCAGGCTGGCATTTATGCTTGCTAACAATATATCTATCTATTCAAGTGTGCTCCTACCATTATATTTTTAACAATTTAACTTTATTCACCATGAAAAGAACAGCAAGTGTATTTAAGTTACTTTTAGCCGCAATAATTTTTTTACAAACTTTCGCATGTAAGAAGGGCTTAGTAGAAACTCAGGCCGACTCACTATTTAATGAAAGTAAAAATCGTTCATTAGCGACATTAACAACCCGTGATATTTATGTTGCCGGAAGCGAAGGCGGCCAGGCTAAATACTGGAAAAATGGTGTTGGTGTTACTTTACCCGGAGGATCAGATTGTTACGGGATCACTGTCGTAGGAACAGATGTATATGCCTGTGGAACGGGAGGAGATCCTGTTACTGGTAAAACGAGTGCCGTATATTGGAAAAATGGAGTGCCTACTTATCTTCCTTATGACAATAGTTTCACCGCCTTCGCCTCCGGAATTGCAGTATGGGCAGGGGACGTATATGTGACAGGTAGAATTGACATGTTTAGTAATATAGGTGTATATTGGAAAAATGGAGTGGCAATAAACCTGGGTAATGGGGAAGCAAATAGCATATCGATTGACAATGGTGATATATACATAGCCAATTCGGATGCATCAAACCCTTCGTACTGGAAGAATGGAGTTCTGGTTCCTTTACCAGCGCTATCAAATACATCTGTAGTTCGTGTTGTTGCATCCGGAGGAAATGTATATGCAACCGGCTCATCGGGCCTTAGGACAAAAAAGGGAGTACTTTGGCGAAATGGGGTGCGGTCTGAATTACTTTCACCAACAATGTCATATGGGTATGCTGTTGCGGTTGATGGATTTGGCAATCCGGTTGTTGTAGGTACTCAGGGCACAAGTAACCAGAATATTTGTTATTGGGCCAATGATTTTGGATCGCCTAACATTTTAGGTTTTGGACAACAAATAACTGGCAGAATGGGAGTAACCGTAGATACACAAACTGGTGAAATATTTGCTTGCGGTAGCGAATATCCCGGGCAAGCAATGTATTGGATTATTAGCCCCACCGGTAGTATTACACCCGTTCCACTGAATCCCACCACAAATAATGCATTTGCTTATGCCATTGCATTAGGACAGTAATGTTTTACTCTATAATTAAATAGTATAAGGCCCACTCTGGTGGGCTTTTTTGATCTTTTTGTTAACAACAGCACTATCAGGAGAGGCATTCTTTATTTCTTCTCTAATAGCAAAAAGTACAGCCACAAATGAGATGTACGACTATATTTTCATATAACTAAATTTTGTATCTTATTCTATTAGTTGGAACACTTAGATAAAAAGGTATCTTGACCGTAAGAATAACAGCTACGTTACAACCAACTCATAATACGCTTGAACATGACAACCAATAACGAGAACTGGTCAACTGAGTGGGCTACATTTTTTGATGAATATGCAGGAGATTTTCATCCTACTTTCAAACAAAAATTAGCTCGGCAGCTTTTTGAAAAAGGCAGTAAAGAGACAGGTATTCGTGGATTCGAAAAGTATGATTTTATGTTGTTGGTTGGCCAGGAAGACTTGAGGCTGCAACAAATAGATGAGAATATGTTTGCGATGATTTCATTTATTTCTCCGGCTTCTTCTTCTCATTCGGCATGGATTTACTGGAATGCAGCAGGTGCAGATATAGTTAATATTCACACCCAGGATGTTTCGACCATCGACATAGCATTTCATTGGGGTGGCAATTTTCCAATTGAAGAAGTAATGCACTTTGTGAAGCCATACAAAAAAGAAAAGAAAAACAAAACCAACCTACACTTTGATGTTGACTATTACTACAATACCTTTCCCGATATTTTCCTGCAAATCGTTTTCTTAAACCCTCCTTCGCAACAATTAATTGAAACCATGAATAGCGGTATTGCAGACTTTGCGAACACATGGAACCGCACCCATTCCGATAAGGTGATTAACTACATACACTCACTGATAGCACGAGGCGATAATATGTATGAGTTAGTGGCCGATATGGGCCTTGACAACAGCCCCCAAATAATAGGCTCATTGTTGACTGTACTATCTAACCATGTTCCACCTGACGTAATAAGTAAGGTGTCGGTTAAATAAAGCCCTGCAACGCTAGGCTTTATAAAATCGTTGAGTCAGCCGGCAAATTTTCGAACCAATTAAAAATTTTATTTAATCGTATGGCAACTGTAAAGCAATCGATAGATAAAATTTGGCACATTCTATTATTGTCTTTTTAGAATTACTTTCACCAGATGTTTAATTTAAGTTAAACGTAACTCACACTTGAAATGGGAGATATAAAGCTTCTATCGAACCAGTCATTGAATATATTTCAATAATATTTTTAGTTTCAGTTGCTCATATATTCATTAAGCTATCTATTATTTTATTTTTGATCCATGCATAAATCTCTTTTAGTTGTATACACTCTTGTTATGGTACTTATTATAGCGTGTAATTCAGATGAAAGCAACCAACCAACATCTGTTCGCAGCGCTGTTATTACCAATATTGATTCAACTCAGGCCATTTTTTCTCCCCAATTGGCAACTAATGAAAAAACTGCACAAGAGAAAAAAGAAATTTTCCAGGTTACCGGTAACTTTGATGGAGATAATATTCCAGATACAGGAAACCTGGTGCTAGTTAGAATTATCAGACATGAATTGGAGCAGGAGGAAGTACAGCTAAAGGGGGAAGAGGATGATCATGAAGACACAGCTACCTATAATTATAGTCTTCGTTTCGGGGGAAACAGGTTGGGGGAAATAAAAGATATCACGGGTGTAGAAGTGGCTGTTACCAATGAAGGTGACCTCAATCATGATGGAAAGGATGAAATTTCAGTTTTTTCAATTCACAAAATAACTTGCTTTACCGATCTTACCTGTTACACATTCCGAAACGGAGGATGGGTAGTGCTTGATGAGATGCAGTTTCATTCCTGCAGTTCTTTGGATGAAAATGAATTACAGTCACATATCATCATGAAAGATAGCGTCCCTTGGTATTATGAAAACTCTGAAGCCAAAGGAAACAGGTTGCAATTAAAGCAAACTGAGCATTGAAAAGTGTTGTTCGAAATGGGTTATTACAGTGTCGTTGAAAGATCTTCCGGCAAACGCAGCGATTTCATTTGATCTTATTATGAAGTTTTTTTAAATGAGTCTTTGGATCGAAGTTCTTTTCGAATCCACTTGTTTCTCCCGTGGCAAGGGCTTTATTAAGCTGTTTCTTTTTAGATTCTTCTGATTCCAGAAGCCTTAAAGCTGTTCTGACTACTTCACTGGCGGAGCTATAACGACCGGAAGATACTTCGTTATTAATGAACTCTTCAAAATGTTCACCCGGCAGGATGGAAGTATTATAAAAGTCCGACTCTATCTGGATAAAAAATTTCCCGGGAGCCGTAAGCCTTCTTCACTCGTCACGACTTTTAGCATGACCTTTTGAAGGCCCTTGGGTATTAGGTCGATTTCAGGCTGAGTAAGCGGCTGAAGCAGTTCAATAAATTCATCCTCGTCGTCATAGTATCCAAACTGCAATATCCATTTGTTATCGGATAGTAACCGGAGCGCCATCTCCTTGTCTTCTTCATAGATATGCACTTTTATTACTGCCCACTGTTCGTCGCCCTCATCTTCAAAGTAAACGTCAACGGTATCTTTGCTTAATACTTCTGTCACGATCTTCTCTACTAGAGAGCCAGGATGCTTTTTTACCAGTTCTTCGTATGTCATGTTTGCCATAGATGCCGCAAAGATAATGAGTACAGTGATTCGTTCATTTATAACCTTGATATCGTCTTCATGCGTAAACAATAATGCAACATAAGTCAATGATATTGATAAAGTAAATAGAAAAGCGGGTGAAGAATGTGCAAAAAAGAAAAGACCTCGTTTCGGTGAGATGAATATACCGATAGAAATGGGAACGCAGTGCGTACCAAATGTGAAATTACTTATTAAGACTTACAAAAAAAGGAGCAATCTTTCGATTACTCCCATCATGGAGTCCGCCGGCAAATTGTCGAACCAATTAAAAGGATTCTTTTATCGTATTTATACTGTAAAACTATTTATAAATCAACTTCAGATCATACAATAGCCTTTTTGCGGCTGCTATTCCTTGATTATTTTTTGTGTGACGCCATTGTTAAGCCGTAGAATATATATACCTGCCGGGAACCGGCTTATATCTACGGTTTCGAAAGTATTATTGATTGTAATTGTTTTCAGCATTCTGCCGGTAATATCAGTAAAACAGGCCTTACTACCCGCTTCGGCATTGCTCTTAATAGTTATACGGGTATTACCTTTTATCACACTGGGATACACAACCAGTAATGCTTCTTTCTTATCCTCATCGCTGGTGATCCGTATAATTTTAGAGTATTTGTATTTGTTATCCAGATCGGTCATTTTAAGCCGGTAATATACCGGATTGCCTGAGCCCAAAATATCATTGTATTCATAAGTATTATTACCGTATCCTTTTGCAGTTAAGGTAGCTATCCCTGTAAAGTAACTACCATCAGTGCTTCTTTCTATTATGAACGCCCCGGTATTCGTTTCCTGCGCAGTTTGCCATTGCAACTTTACCCTATCGTTGACACGACTGCCGTTGAAGTTCAGTAATTCCAATGGTAATATTCCGGAGGTAGTTTTTACAAAAAAACCGCTAAATCCTGACACATCAAAGGTTACTTCCCATCTGCCAGCAGAACTGTTCCATACAATATCTCCATCGGAAGGGTCTATGGTTTGAGGTGTACCGGAATAAGTATTGGGGTTACCGGTATTATCGCTGCTGCTGCCTGGGCGCCTTTCGATAAGCAGGTTGGCTTTACGGCTGTTAATGGTGCCTGCATCAGTACTTACCGGTAACAGTAATGGCGGCGCAGGACTTTGTGTATTAAATGCACTAAATTCTGCATCCGTAAAATAAAGGGTTACTCTGCCTGAGCCATCAACGGCAGGAGATATCTGATAATGCCGTTTAACATATTGTACCGGCTGTGCAGCATCGACCCACACCCTTGCCAATGTGCTGCCGTTGGCTGGAGAAGCGCCGGTACCGGTTACTTTGGCTATTAGGGCATCGCAGGCGGCGCTGTATAATGTACTACCGCTGCCATTTTGCGTAAAAGCAGGACTTGTTGCGGCACCTGTTGCCAGTGTACTGCTTTCGGTAACGCTGCCTGTGTAATAATGTACAGTGCAATTGATAAGCCGGTATGAATAAGTAGAACCAAAAGGATAGGATTTCCCTACACCGCCGGTAACTGTCATATCACTGTTACTGGCAAGGGTTACCCCTGTTGTCGCAGAACTGTTATAATTTAGTCCGCCCGAAGCTGTATTGGTGATATAAAATCCATACGTGGTGCCAGCGGGAATAGTAATGCTCAACGAGATGGGAATAGGTGTGGCTACATTGTTACCTAAAGAAGTAAGATTATTAACGCCACCCGCCATTGTCCAATTGCCCGATGTAGTTTCTGATCCTACATATGAACCAGCCTTATAGTAAATTTCATATCGGGCAGTTGTTCCACCATATATATTCGCATCAAAACTGGTAATAGTAATGGAGCTGGCGCCTGCCGTAATATTGAACATAGCGCCCCGACTACCATTATTACTGGTATAAGAGGTAGCGGCGCTGCCCGTAGTACACTGGGCCGACAACGTGTTCACATAACTACAAAGAAGAAACATAAAGAAAATCCTGATTGAAGAAATTCGGGGAAGAGTTAGGTGAGGATACATTGGATTTAAAGATGGGGTTAAAGATTCTGAGAAGAATTCCATTAACATCAACGAAAATAAACGCCTGCCATATCTGTCTGGCGCTTGTACTTTAATATGTTAGGTAGAATAGTGTAACGGAAGTAGTACTTAATACTTAATTATTGGTGATGTTCTATACGGCCCTGCAATGATTCAGCCCTGCACCCAACAGGCATTAAATTCAAGAACGAACCAACCGGTTTGCCCACTAAATGTAATATCTACAACAACTGCCTGGGGCAGGCCGCCTTTATTTTCAGCAATAAAGTCGGCTGCAAATTTCTCACCCGCTTGCAGGTCGGCCGAACCTTCATAAAAGGCCAGGTCCATTACGACGCCGTTCATGATATAAAACCTGGCTTCGGCTTGTATATCAGGAATAATAGTTGAGATCAGGATCTCTTCCGCATCCGACAGTTCTTCGGTTACTTTTTTGAAATCTTCTTTATTTTGAAAAATCCCTGCAATAAATATGTTAGGAACAACAGGCTTAATGAATGTTGAAAAATCCCTGGCCGACAATTGCCCGGTCTGTCTTAGCTGAATACTCCTTATTGTCCATTTCCCTTCCAGTCTTGCAACTAAGGTGTCATATAAGCTAATATATGCAAATGTGAAACGTCACAAATTTAATACTATAGAAATCAAAAGGTTCGACTTATCCGGTGTAGATAAAAAACAAAGCCCTCCGCCAGCTGGCGGAAGGCTTTACAAAAAAGTGGAGTTCGCCGGCAGATTGTTGAACCAATTAAAGGAATTATTTAAGCGTATTTATTCTGCAAAACAATTGATAGATAAAATATCGACTATTTCACAAATCGTTATATGAGATCTATTTACTTTCCATGATATCCTTTTTCAAAAAAGAAATTATAATTTCAACATTGCGTCGGAAAGCTTTCTATAACATTCTTCCCAGGCCTCTTTTAATTCAGGGCTCCAGTCGCTTCCGAGGCCATGTTCCAGCGTCCATAACAAGGCAGTTCCTACCATTTTATAATGGGCAGGTGTAGCTCCGTATTTAACATGGCGAACAGCCATTTCATGAATTTCTGTTGAAATAACGTCGAGGCTATCGAGCCTGGCAACTATCATGCTCAGCATATCCATCAGCTTTTTGTACTGGGTATTCATATCGGCGCCAAACATTTTCCGCAGGGGCGGGTGAATGGCGAATAGTTTGCTGTAAAACACGTCGCCAACGATCTCTGGCTTAATTTGCTGAAAAAGCCGCCAGCTTTTTTTTATTAATTGTATTTGTGTTTGGGTCATGGTATTGTTAGTGTAGTTGTAATTATCTATCCATCCATTTCCTCAATAAAGGTGCTTTTTCACGGCTAACATCGATTTCGAGTTTCAAAGGCGGCTTTACCTGTATCATCAATTTTTGGTTGCCGAATGGTTTAACAGATTGAATGGCGTTGATGTGAATGATCGCCTGCCGGTTGGCCCGAAAAAATAGCTGCGGATCGAGTACTTCCTCGATCTCATCGAGTGCTGAATAGTCGTAGATATGTTTTTCTCCGCTGAATGTGTATATGTAATTAAGGTTATCTTTTAAAAACACGGCGATGTTGCTGGTTTCAACAGGCGTCCACTTGTTATTGGTATTGATAATAAAGCGTTCTTTATATTGCTGTTTACGTGCGCCCGGATTGCTGAAAAAATTCATCAGATACTGCATGTCCACCGATTCAGCAAAGTTACCTGACCGCAAGTTACGCGCTTTGCCGATGGCCTTTTGCAGATCGTCCTCCTGAACCGGTTTTAACAGGTAATCTACACCGTTTACTTTAAATGCCCTGATAGCGTATTCCTCATATGCAGTACAAAATATGATGGGGCACTGAAACTGAAACTGATCAAATAATTCAAAACTAAGGCCATCACTTAGCTTTATGTCCATAAACAGTATATCGGGCTCGTTGTTATTCATGAACCATTTACGGGCGGCTTTCAGGCTGGGAATGATATCCAGCACTTCTATATCAGGCGCAACACCGGCAATCGTTTCCCGCATTTCGGCTGCAATCAATTGTTCATCTTCGATTATTAATGCTTTCATGTTTACAACAATGGAATTTTTACAATGAAATAGTTTTCATCACTTGTTATTTCTATCGGTTTGCTTGTATAATATTTATACAACGTTTTTAAACCGGCAAGCCCCTTTTTGTTGCTGGTTTCCACAATATGATACTTTTGCAGGTTATTTCTTACAGCGATATAACCGGCATCGGTATAAATGTCTATTACCAGCGGACTGTCTTTATCGGTTGTATTATGCTTAATCGCATTTTCAACAAGGTTCTGTAAACTCACCGGTGCAATATACCTTCCAGGGCTATCCTCATCAATTGTAATATTTGCACGAAGTCCTTCCCCGAATCGTGTTTTTTGCAATTCAATAAATACCCTAACAAACTCCAGTTCAGATTGTAATGTCACCAGTTCCTGCTCCCCGCTTTTCAATACGTAACGATATACCTTACTCAGTCCATCGAGGAAACCTGTAGCCTGTTTTGTATCGGATTTTATTAAACTGCGCAGGGAGGTTAATGAGTTGAATAAAAAATGGGGGTTTAGTTGTTGTTTTAAACTTTCGTACTGCACCAGGGTCTTTTCTTTTTCCAGCGTTTCGGCCTTTGTTTCCAAAAGCAGAATATGCCGCTGTTTGTTCATTCTGTTACGATAAAGCACATACAGTGCAACAGCAACGGAAACGGTTATCAGCGCCCAAAACCAAAGCATTTCGTAGAAGTATTTTTTAATGGAAATTATTAATTGCTTTTCATTGACATGCTCAAATTCGTTGCGCATCGCCGCTTTGTAATGAAAGGTATAGTTACCGCCGGGTATGTTCGTATAAACTACCCTCGCATTTTTTGTAAAATGCCATTCTTTTTCAAAGCCTGATAGTTTATAGGCAAACCACGTGTGCGACGGGCTGTTGTAATTTAGCGCTTCGAGGTATAAGGTGAACGAGTTTTCACCGGCATTCAGTTGCAGGTGATTGTCACTGCCCTTGTCGACCCATTTCTTTCCAGACCTTATTTCAACAGATGCTATATAAAAAGGGATCTTACTCTCTACCTTTTTGAATTCAGAAGCCCTGAATTGAATGAAACCTTTTGTAGTGGGCATTATTATAATATCATCTTTCTGATACCCTGCGTGTTCTGTAAATTCAGCACCCGCAAGCCCTGAACTTTCGTCGAAATAATAAAGGTTATTTCTTTTTTCATCCATCATATACAAGCCGGCGGCAGAGCCGATCCATAAACGGTTGGCAGTATCAACAGCCAGCGAAGAAGTAATATTGGTTTTTAATCCTTTGCTTTCATCTATCCAATGGTATTGGTCTTTCTCAAGATCGATACCCGTTACGCCGTTGAAAGTGCTTACCCAAACAATACCTTTCTTATCTTCTTTAATATCGATGACCATATTGCCAATGATCGTATTGCGGCTACTGTCGTTATTATCCCAGAATTTGCATACGCCGTTTTTTTCATCTGCCATTGCCAGTCCATTGCCATAACCAACCCATATGCGATCTTTGCTGTCTTCATAAACGATCCGTACCGGATAGCCTATGAATTTTTTGAGCAGCGGGTGGTGCCGTACACTGTAAAATTGATTGGCGCTTTCGCTGTAATAATATAAGCCGTCGTACCGGTTGGTGCCAAACCATATGCGTCCTTTACGATCCTTGTTGGCTGTAAAATAGAACACCTTTGGAATGGAATCTTTCTCATCATAAAACGTCATCTTTTTGTTTTTCGGATCATAGCAGTTCACACCGCCGGCGCTGGCAATCCATATTCTGCCATCACTGCCAATTTCAAGTCCGCGAACCGAATTATTATAAATGACATTGTTCTTATTGGGTTCATTTCTCCATACGCTGTAAGTATTCTTAATGGGATCATAGCATGAGATACCGATCCCGGTGGAGAACCAGAAATTCCCATGTTGGTCCTGCCTTACAATACGGCTTGCCTGAATTCTTTCGTTTTTGGGAAAGGGAAGTAATGTCGAAAATAGGTTTTTATCCGGGTAAAAAAAACTGCACCCTCCTATTTTTCCGATCCATAACCGTTCACCGGCATCTGAAAATATGCAATTCAGAATGTAGTCGGCACTATACGAATCCTTGATCTTATAGTTAAGATAATGATTCACCTGCCGGGTTGCCGGTGAATACTGAAGCAAACCCGAAACATTGGTTGTTATCCAGGTATTATTTTTTGAATCGCAAATAAGATCGTTATAAGAAGTTGTTTTGTTCAATGTTTTTATAGCAGGGTGATCAGATATGATCTCGGCCTGCCCGTCATCGGTATGAAACCTGACTAATTTAAAATGCGAAAAATTACTTAGCCATACATAACCCGATTTGTCGGCCATAATGCGGTTCACGGCTAGTTGATTCAATACAGAAACGGGTTTAAACACAGCCTGTTTGGTTTCAATGTTATATATTGTATACCCGCCTCTGCTTCCTATATATAGCATATCACCGTTTAGAAATAATGAATAATTGGGGTATTGTTTGATCACAGTATTTTTGGCTTTGAGATCGGTCAGTTGTTGTTGCATTGTATTGTACCCGTACAAACTACCATTGCATATCAGGAATAACTGATCGTATGAGGCAACTACTTTCGCTATATACCAATTCTGCAACAGGGGATGCCTTTTAAATTTATTGGTCGAAAAATCAAATTCATATAGTCCGTTGTCGCAGCCAAACCACAGGCGACCATCGGGCCCGCTGGTAATTGAATAAGGAATACTGGCCGGCGCCGATGTACTGTCGCCATGTTTATGGGTAAATCGTTCAATAGTAGTGCCGTTGAAGCGATTGAGACCACCCTGTGTGGCAATCCAGATATATCCGTATTTATCCTGGGTAATGGAAGTTACATTACCGTCGTTCAAACCGGTTCTTACAGCTATATCATGAAAGAAGATATTGCCTGTTTGAGAATAAGCACCCAAACTTAAGAACACCCATATCCATCCCCAAAGCAGGCGGCAATAGTTCTTCATTATTTTAATGATGTCGATAATTTGCCAAAATACGAATGAATACAATAAGGTGCTATGAAAAGATAGCTACAGGAATAAAAATGACCTTAAACCGTATGAAAATGGCATTGAAATGCGGCCCCGGCAGGTTAAACCGGGGCCATATGTACCATTAATATACAACATCTATAGTGGTTGTAACAGGGGCTTCACTGTTCTTTTGATATACCTGGGTATATTGGGTAACATAACCATCAGCATCCAATTGATAGGTAAATGTCAAGGTATACGTATTCGCGCCTGCTACTCTTGTTTTCTTTTTCATAAGATTTGCATTTTGCTTACCCAATAAATTTTTTGCCAGCACAGGGAATTCCGTAAAAAATTCCTGGATTGGCATATTGAATTTATTGGGCTTGTTGGTATAGAATTCATAAGTATTTATATCCTTAATACTACCATTATCGCTGTGCGTTACCTTTGAAAAATTGCCGCCACTATATTCAAACACGTAAACATTATCATCGTAATAATATTTGGCAAGAGTGCTATCGGAGTTATAGGCAAAATGGAAAGTATAATTGTATGAGGGACTGCCATTGTTGTATTCCTGGTAAAACAGGGACTGCAACCTGTCATTTTTTATAACCGCATTTTTGGCTTCAGTTTCCAAAATGTCATTTGAATACCATTTTATTGCAAAAGACTGATTACTGTAATCAAAAATGGCTTTGTACTTCTGCACTTCCTGGTACGAAGTATTCAGCCTGCCATCGGCATTATATGTAAACGCAAAAACAGTAGTACTCCCATCCATCAGCTTTGAAACTCTTTTTTCAGTAACAGATGGTGTTGAGTGATCTTTTTTGCACGATGTTACTATCGACAGCATTACAAGACCTGTAATAACTGTTTTCAAATTTTTAATGCTCATGTTCGATTATTTTATTTGACTGCAAAACTGCATCGCGCATTTTACCAGATAAAATGTAACCAACTGAAACGGATATTTGACAGGTTAAAGTGAAAAGGGAAGAATTGTGGTGTTTTTTCAAAACACTTCGCCGCGCTGTTTATACGTTTGGGGGCATGGAATAGTTTGATGACTGAACTCCGTTTGTATGCTTTTTCAGAGAAGGCAATCTTTGCATCATCAAAAAAAAATTGAAATGAAAAAATTACACCTTCTTTTGATTGTATTGTTTGTAACAACAATGGCAACAGCACAAACCCCTCAGTTAATAAACTATCAGGCAGTGGCACGCAACAGCAGCGGGCAGGCACTGGTTAATCAAAGCATTAAAGTACGCATAAGCCTGAATGCGACAGATGCAACGAGTGCTGTTACTTTTTACAGCGAAACCCGAACCGTTACTACAAATGCCCTCGGTTTGTTTAATGTGCAGATAGGATCGTCCGGCGCTACCACTACTTATGGCAATATTAATAATACAGAATGGACAGACGGCAGCAAAACACGCTCTATAAAAGTAGAGTTGGATGTAAATAATAGCGGTGTTTTTACCGATATGGGCAGCCAGCAATTAGTATCGGTGCCTTTTGCATTAGCTGCTGATAAAGCTGTTAACAGTACTAAAATAGGCGGCCGGGCTGTAGATTCTCTTACAACACCAACCAATGGACAGGTGTTAACCTGGAACTCAGGCACAAGTTCATGGCAGCCTTCAACAATAATAACAACAACCACTACTCCGATAATTAAATTTGCCGGACAGTTACCCCAAGTAGCTCCCTCAGGCACTAATTGGGTATTTGTGGGTACACCCCAAAATGTTACTACAACAATAACAGGCCAAACGCTTATCGGCAATTTTAGTGGAGTGTTGGCCTCTACAAATGGAACCGCGCCAAATGTATCGTTCTGTGCCTGCTATCAATTCAGTGGCGGTCCGGTCCAATCATTTAACCCTACTAATTTCGCGGAAGCACCAGTAGATGCAACCCGTAGAACATTTAGTTTCAGTGGAGCCGTTGTACCTGGGACAGGTGCTTTAAAGGTCGGCGCCTGCATACGCAATAATACGGCTGTTACACTCAACAGTAATGACTACTACAGCGGTTATATACAGGTCGTATTTTAAATTGCCGTTAATTAATATTATTAAACACACAAGCTTCTTATATGATGATGGCAGTAATGAAATTAAAAACCGTGGTTCTGTTGTTGCTGGTTTACGGCGCCGCATCAGCGCAACAATTAACTCCGCAAACCACCAATAATGCAGGGCAAAGCCGCAGCGCCGGTGGGTTGTTACTCGAAGATGCAATAGGCGGCCTTGTGGCAGAGGCTGTAAACAGTACTGCCATCATGTATACACCCGATTTTTTACAACCCGATGCAGGCACAACAACAACTATTCCTACGGTGGGCAATGTGCAAACAACAGGCGGATTTGCAGGGATCGATAATGGCGGTGGTACCTTTTTGAATGGCAGCATTATGCTTGAGTATACGGTTGGCGAGGTTGCCAGTATCAGTTTGCAGCAACAAAGCACTTTACTTACACAGGGTATTTTGCAACCTTATAATTCAATTGCATTACCGGTAACGGGCCTTGATTTTACGGCCAGCCGCATAAACAGCAACGAGGTCCGGCTTAACTGGAAAACTGTTCAGGAGATCAACAACAAAGGTTTTTTCGTTGAACGAAAAAAGGATACTGATACCGGTTTTGCTATGGTTGCTTTTGAAAACACAAAAGCGCTTAATGGTACCAGCATTTTTCCAAATGAATACGCATTCA
Source organism: Niastella caeni (assembly GCF_004834005.1). Lineage (GTDB taxonomy): Bacteria > Bacteroidota > Bacteroidia > Chitinophagales > Chitinophagaceae > Niastella > Niastella caeni. The sequence continues at coordinate 99,326 of NZ_STFF01000013.1, read as the reverse complement.
CAGATGCCAACAATTTTGCGGGCCGCACTTATTACCGGTTGAAGCAACAGGATATCGATGGCCGGTATACGTATTCTGTTATCAGATGGGTTGCAGGAGAAGCGAATAAAAACATTCACTTAAAAGCCTGGCCGGTGCCTGCCATCAATAATTTTTCCGTAAGCCTTACAGGTGTCGAAAAAGATGTGATACAGGTATTTGATATGGGCGGAAGGCTGGTGAAATCATTTACGATTACGGGCCAAAGTCCGCAACAGGTAAATGATCTGAAACCGGGGGTTTATGTATTAAGACTTTTAAGTGACAGGAATATTAATCAGCGTGTGATTGTACAGTAAGACAAACGCTTTGACCTACTTATTTCTGGTGGATTCGAACCAGTAAACAGTTCACTCTAAACACATTAAGCATCTTCGAAAGAACAATTTGATTGCATTAAACACAAAACCCGCTACAGGAGCGGGTTTTACAATTTCGTGGAGTCCGCCGGCAAATTGTCGAACCAATTGAGAGGATTCCTTAAATGTATATATGCTGTAAAACAATTAATTCCGGTCAGGCTATTTCTACAGACAAAGATGTCATTAATATCCCTTTCCCCCCTACCATAATTTTTGTTATTTTTCCGTTGAGCTGCGATAAGTCCACAATAATTAAACTTGGCGATGGTTGCGCCATAAACCAACCCTGTTCAATTAGCATCCGGTCTTTTCCTATTCCCAATATGTCAAAAAGATAGCAGGCAAGTGGTCCAGCTGCCATTCCTGTTGCAGCTTCTTCCTCTATTCCATATCTGGGTGCAAACATTCTTGCAGTTGCATCTCTTAAATGGCTACTGGTCTCCGTACAAAAAACATAATAGCCGATTAAATTCAACTCATCACTTATTTGTGATATTAAGACGTAATCGGGTTTGATATTTTTTAAAATATCCGCACTTTTAACAGCAACTATTACAAACGAATTTCCCGTATTAACTAGTGAAATTGGAGCATCCTTTAGAACATCACTTTTTGTTAGACCTAATGATTTTAAGATTTGCTCTTCCTGCTTGTCAACATTCCTATATTCAGGTGCTTTTTGCTCCATAAATGCCAGATCTCCCTGTAATAAAATTTCTCTTATTCCGTCAATCGTTTCTTTCGAAGAAAGCGTGTTTTTAATTAAGCCTGACTGTGATAAATATGAAAATGTTGCTATTGTCGCATGTCCACAATGAGCAATTTGACGGGTAGGAGTAAAAAAATCAAGTTTAAAGCCGGCAATTTCTGATTTTCCAACAAAAGCGGTTTCCGATAACCCCACTTTTGTTGCAATTTTTAATTTCTGTTCATTTGTAAGATTATCCGCATTTAAAACAACCCCTGCCGGATTTCCGCCCTTATTATTATCAACAAAGGCGTTAAGGATCTGCACTTCAATTTTTTTAGAATTGTCCATACTTGCTTTTTAGTTTGTTAAACATTTATACTCTATGGACGTGGCGAAGACAAAAAAGACGCATTTTTATTCTTTTGGGGCCTCATATGCAGAAAGATTTCCCTTACTGTCTGTTTCAACATTTGGACAATTCAAGATAAGGTCTTTCAACTTTTCTCGGCCTCGTTGTACCCTCGTTTTCGCTCCTGAATAAGATATATTCAGCTTTTTTGCTAATTCAATTTGAGAGTAATCCTTCAAATATGTAAGTAGTATAGCCTGCTTGTATTTATCAGATAACATATTTATTTTCTGATTGATACAATTATTTAAGGAATGATATAGTGGCTCTTCGTTATCTCTTTCTGCCAGGTCAAAACCGTCAATCTGAACTTCTAAATTTGTTGTTTTACGGTAATGATCGGCAATTGTGTTTCTTGTAATTTGATAAACCCAGGAAGTAAGTTTAGTGCAGTCGGTAAGTGTGTGAATATTAAGTTGAATCTTTAGGAAAACGTCTTGAAGAATATCTTCGGTAGTGTCAATATCCTTAACCTTACCTGAAATGAATTTTTTCAGTTCCTGGTATAAGTCTGTCCATATTTCTTGAATTCGTATGTTCATGGTTTTGAGTAAATTCAAACAGAATATGACAAGGTGATGAATGGGCAGAGTCTTCATCAGATGCGAAAATAACCACTGTCTTCTATAATAACAACTCTTAAGAAGAACCGATTACAAGGAACTTCCTAAAGTCACCGTTAACAGTAAATGCTGCAATTTGTTGAATCATCAAGGTGAGTATCGCAAAATTCAACAGGTTCAATAATGAACTGGTTATACAATATACTTTGAAATAGTATATTATAATATCTGATCGGTCAGATTAAATGGGAATTTCAGGGCATTTGGCGATGAAGTCCAATAAATAAGCACCTGTACCGCCCAAACCTACAATTGAAATTACCTGGCCTTCCAGCTTCTTCGTAATCTCATGGATATTGGCACGACTGGAATTGTATCAATAAAACAAAGCGGACTTGTTTCATCTGTATCCACAACAGCTTTATAAGGTTGGGCGGTCACTTACGGATCAATTGCCATTGCTTCTGCGGAAATGATGTCTACGTAACGTGTGACTTTATCATAGTAATCATTATACCCATCCGCCGGCTTATTGGAAAATGAGTGATGTGTATCGATTCCTAATCGCTGCGGAGTACTATTACATCTTACCGTCCTTTCTGCAGGGATGCTGGCCTTGGAAGTAAATAACATGGGTACCCGGTCTACCTGTCATGGATACTGAATGTAACGCGGATATTATTGCTTTGCTGCGCCAGGTGCTCAATAAGAAACAGCTGAACTACCAGGCTGCCATTCAGAATGGCGCTTATTTCTGGCAGATCAAGGAATACAAATGCGTATCCGCAATCTCCATAAATTAATGTAGAAGCTCCTGTCAAAAGGCAAACGCCCCACGCCGCCTTGCCTGATTGATGTTTAGATGTTTAAAAGCTGTTTGGTAATCGTAATAACCATACGGTGCTCGTCCGCATAGGCATCCCATACAGCGAGGCACCATTGCCGGATCATTTCATCGCGGTCGGCTCCCGGGGGTGCAGCCAGCACGTCACAGACGGTAAGTGCGCCCCAGTCGTCCGGCAGCGTGATGGCGGGAAAAGCCTTTGTCTGTTTTGCCATTTGTAAGTGGGCGTCCCTTACTTCCAACCCCGTATAATTTTTCTCCAGGTACAAATAAAGACCGGCAAGCGCAAAGAACCCGGTAATGGGTTTTGCATGCCTGTCAGCGTTTTGTGCGGTAAACGCATCGACAATATGTTGGTGAATAAAAATGCCACCGGTATGCCCAAGTGTGTAAAACACAGCTTACTTTTTTGCCCATAGTTAAAATACAGCAATAGATTAATACATGTACTTTGAAATAACCCATCTGATATTTTGTTTCACCTGTTTGTTTATCGCAGGCAAAACGGTAGCCCAACCAATATAATAGATCCCCTGTAATCATAGGTCAAACGCCCATTTGGGCAGATAAAATACTCTTTTGCAGTCGGCGAATGATCAGGTTCAATAATAAAGACATATTCCTGTTAAGGTTATAAATAACAGGAACAAATATGTTTTTAGCAATTTGTCAATATCTAAATGTAAAGTATTTTTGACGTAAAGTATAGTTTACAATATGAACCTGCTTCCTAACTATTTCAAATACATCGGCGCCGTTTGCGCGGTGTCCTTTGTAATGACCCTTGTCATTATACAAAGTTTTACCGGTTACACTCACCAGTATCCGGTATTAAAAAAAATTTTCGAATTGTTGTTGATACTGTGCCTGGCATTGATCATCCTGAGCAGGGAAAAAAAGGAAGACGAATTTATACGGTACTCACGGATGCGGGCAGCGGCCTTTGCTTTTATTACAGGCATCCTGTCTTATGTATTCCGTAGTTTTTTTACTTTCTTTGATGTCATAGCGGTTGAATCAACTTTTAGTTGCCTGCTGAGCGAGTCGGTTTTCTATTTATTAATATTTCATATAACCATCTGGGGCGGGCTAACCAATGATAAATAATGTAAAGCAAATGCGGGAGCAATGCGGGTATACCCAGGAGCAGTTGGCCAACCTGGTAGGCGCCAGCCGGCAAAGTATTATCTCCATTGAAAAGGGGCATTATATACCCACCACCATTATGGCGTTAAAGCTGGCCTTTTCATTGGGGGTGGGTGTGGAAGAATTGTTCATCCTGGAAAAAAAAGACTGGAAGGGGTAAACCGGCGATGATAGAAATTGGCTATGCTCAAAAGCTGCGTATTAGCAATTCCATGTATGTCCCTTATGGGCTACATCGCATCAATGAAGCCCCTATTTGTTCTACGTGAGCCGCAACGGGCCACTGTCAAAACAAACCACTGCTAAATATTTTCCAATTAAGACATTTGCATGATCTTTTAGTAATCTATATAAATCAAAAGTTTTCGCAGGGAATTCAATCCAGTGGTAATTACCATTCTGGCCCAAAATGTACTCGGTTTTATTTGTCATGTTAATCAATAGGGTTTATCATACCACAAGTCATTTGGCTTATCCAATTCAAACCATTTTATATTTATTACCCGATTATCAGATTTTAAGAAGTCGTGAAGCATTGCTGAAATTCCGATGATATTCTTTTGTTCGTGGCCTTTTTCAAGAGTTATTGTTATCTCAAACGTTTTATCAACCCTTAAATGGCAAGTATAAATTATTCCACTTGCTCCCCTTGTCCACTTCTGAGTAAAACTAAAACTGTCAACCTGATTGGTTTTATAATCTTCAACTTTCACATACGGAGATATTGATTTATATTTTAAAACCAAAAGCTCTGATAAATCCGCGAGCGTTCCTAAAAAGTTAAAATGTATTCTGTCCCGGATTAATATTTTGTATCTGTCCTTCGCCTTATTGTCGCAAAGATCTTCCATTCCATTTTGGTATAACCGTTTTATTATTATTTCGTCCTGCCCTCCATATCGTAAAGCATTAATACAAGAAACCATCATAGCCTTTATAGCCTGATCAATTTCGTCTTCAGTTACTGGTTGTTTTTTAAAATAACAATGATTGTCAGATTTTGAATGTTCAATAATATCCTGGGCTTCTGCTTCAGGTGCCCCACAGGCAATACAAACACCGTTGTTAATATAGAAATCGCCTTTATTAAATGGGTGCCTGTCGTAATTAGAGGATTGCATCAGTCAGTCGTATTGTTTCATAGTATAAATGTAAAATATTCAGCCGCTATTTTACCCAATCATGTACACATCAGCGTTTGTCCTGAAATTTTAGTCATCTTCTTCCAACCATTTTGGTATCCCATATTTTGCAGCCATCTCCTTAAAATATTCTGAATTCTTGAACTTTTGCTTTTCTTCTTTAACAAGATTTAAAGCTTCCTCCTTTTTATCCCAGTTTTGGAAGCATTGCAAATGGAAGACGCAGTCAAAATATTTATATAAAGAATGGATTGTGTTAGATATTGCAGGCAGGCCTTTTACTTGTTCGCCAGGCATAAGAAGCTGACCGCAAAGGGCACAGGTTGATTGGCCTAAAAATATTAATGCCATAGAAAATGGTTTAGTGCTGCCTCACATATAAATTTACTCAAAGAGCATTTAAGCTCAATAAATTTATATTTAAAGCTCAAAAATCGGTCTTTTTAGCCCAATAATACTCAAACTTGAGCCAGAAATACAGTTGAATCTATCTGAATCGGAATTATTAAAGATATCTGGGTGCCGTTCCAGGAAATCCGAAATATTAAACGAAAAAGATAAATTAAGCCTGGCAATAATAAGAAAACGTTAAGTAGTACAAAACACACATTCAGATATCTATATACATGCATCCTACCGGATTCGAACCAGTAAACGATTCATTTAAAAGCGATAAAACATTTCAAAAAAGAATAAGCTTACATATTAAAACACAAAACCCGCTACAGGAGCGGGTTTTACAATTTCGTGGAGGTGACCGGATTCGAACCGGTGTCCAAACATATCCTCCGAAAGCTTTCTACATGTTTATTCCGGCATTATTTGTCGGGAAATAACAGGAGACGGACGAACCAATTATTTCCTTAGCTGGATAGTCTTAAGCAACCGGCACAGCCTACGGTCGCAGCATCCTGTTTTTGTTTTGAGTCGGCGGCGGAGCGTGGTAACAGAACAACCTGCTCGGCGGCCCTAATGACTACTTAATCACTGATTAGGCAGCCATGGCAAATTGTGTATTGCCATTTGAGTTTTGAATATTCAGATTTACGTGCTAATTATCCAACGCACGACATGCTTACACCTTCAAAGATCTACGCTGTCAAAACCATACACCCCCGAATTGGTTTGTGGTTTCTGGTTTGTGGTTTGTTGTTAATTCCCGAATTTCAAAGTTCCTGCATATTCTTTGGGGTAATGAATGTCGGAAACCAACTACAAACTACGAACAACAAACTACAAACCTCAAAATTAATGCTATTTTCCCGCTTCTGCCAATATTGCCTCGCCTATCCCCTAATTTTTTCACCTGCCTGCCAGCAGGCAGGTTTTCAGCAACATACTGTCTACATTACCTGACAAAAAATGACCCCCTACCAATTGGTCGGGGGTCATTCTATATAATATCTTACTGAACTACTAATTCTTAAACAAATATCGCCAGAAGTCCAGCCCAAGCGCATAAGCCATAACGCCCAGCAATAAGATCATGCCCGCCATTTGCGCATACTCCATGAATTTATCGCTTGGCTTTCGTCCGGTGATCATTTCATACAGCGTGAACAGCACGTGGCCGCCATCCAGGGCGGGAATAGGCAGAATGTTCATAAACGCCAACACAATGCTTAACAGCGCTGTCATCGTCCAGAAACGCTCCCAATCCCACTGCGCGCCGAACATATTACCAATGGTTAAAAAGCTACCCAGCGATTCACTGGCCTTTACTTCTTTGCTGGTGAACAGCAGTTTGAAGTTCTGCACGTTCATTACCAGGGTGCTCCAGCCTTTTGCTACACCTGCCGGTAACGATTCAAAGAACGAATATTTCTTTACCGCGAATTTCAGGAACTTATCGGGCGGGCGGGGATAGAACCCGATGCTCGCATCCTTCGCTAACATCACTTTTACTTCAGCCGTATCGGTTTTATTTCGCAATACGGTTAACGCCACTTCCTTCTCCTTAAAATTCTTTTTTATATCGCTCAGCTCATAAAACGAACTGATGGGCTTACCATTAAAGGCAATGATCTGGTCGTCTTTCTGCAATGCGCCGGCGGTAAATTTCGCGCTCTTGTTAAGGCTGTCTACCACTGCCGGGAACCGGGGATAGGCCAGCGGATCGCCTTTGCGTTTTATCAACTGGCTGATGGTGCCTGACGGTATGGCCACATCCATGTTCTGTCCATTACGAACAACCTGAATGGTTTTGGCCTCGTTTAAAATGATATCGGTGCTCAGCCTGCTGAAATTCTCCACCTCTTTTCCATTTACGGCTACGATCTTATCGCCATCCTGCAAGCCAATGCTTTTTCCCAGGCTGTCGACATATACACCATAAACGGCATTTTTTGCCGGCAGGTATTCTTCGCCCCAAACCCACAATATCATGGCAAATAAAAAGAAACCTAGTATAAGGTTCACCGTAACACCCCCGATCATGATGATCAGGCGCTGCCAGGGTTTCTTACTGCGGAATTCATGCGGCTCGGGTGGCAGCTTCATCTGCTCTTTATCCATACTCTCATCGATCATCCCTGAGATCTTTACATAGCCTCCCAGAGGTAACCAACCGATACCGTATACCGTATCGCCGATCTTCTTTTTTACAATGGAAAACCAGGGATCGAAGAACAAATAAAATTTTTCTACCCTGCATTTAAACCATTTGGCGGGCAGAAAATGGCCCATCTCATGCAGTACAACAAGTATAGATAAGCATAATATTAACTGTCCAGCTTTTATACCTACTACAGCCCAGTCTATTGCTAACAATGTGATCATATAACGCTAAATAAGCGGTGTGTTTGTTTTATAATACGCTCAAAATATCGAATTATCCCGCAACTCGGTTAACCGCTCACAAAAATTCTCAAAAAGTTACCAGTTACCGGTTACCGGGAAACTGGAAACCGGAAACCGGCACCAATTAAAGCTTTATCAGCGAGGCAGCAAAATTACGGGCCTCCCCATCGCTGTCAAAATATTCTTCCAGCGTGGGTTTCTCAATCATCGGCACATGTTGCAAGGTGCGTTCAATCAGGTCAGTCATATCTAAAAAACCAATACGATTGCGTAAAAATGCAAATACGGCAATTTCATTGGCGGCATTCAGTACACAGGGCTGGTTCCCGCCTTTAAAAAGGGCTTCGGTGGCCAGTACGAGGTTCCGGAAAGTTTTAGTATCGGGTTCCTCAAAAGTAAGCTGGGCGGGATTTTTGAAATTATACCGGGGAAAATCGTTGGGTATACGATGAGGAAAGGCCAGGGCATATTGAATGGGCAGTTTCATATCGGGCAGTCCCATTTGCGCCTTAATACTGCCGTCTTCAAACTGCACCAGGCTATGTATAATACTTTGGGGATGAACCAATACCTGTACCTGATCGGGCCCCAGGTCAAACAGCCAGCGGGCTTCTATCATTTCCAACCCCTTGTTCATAAGGGTGGCTGAATCGATGGTGATTTTGGCGCCCATTTGCCAATTAGGGTGCTGCAACGCATGATCGCGTTTTACATTCACCAGGTAATTGGGTTTCTTGCCCAGGAAAGGTCCGCCGCTTGCCGTTAAGATCACTTTTTCAATCTTGTTGCGGGTTTCGCCTACCAGGCACTGGAATATAGCTGAATGTTCAGAATCTACAGGTATTACGGGCACTCTTTTTTCTATGGCCTTTTGCATCACGATATCTCCGGCCACTACCAGCGTTTCTTTATTGGCAAGCGCTATTGCCTTTCCGCTCTCCAATGCGCATAATGTAGGTCGTAAGCCGGCAAATCCTACAATAGCTGCCAGCATCATATCGTAACAATCCATACCAGCTACTTCTTCCAATGCGCTCTCTCCGGCAAATACTTTTACATCGGTTTGGGATAATGCTTCTTTTACAATTTGGTATTTAGTGGTATCGCCTATTACAACGATATTGGGGTTGAACTTCAATGCCTGCTTTATCAACAACTCATCATTGCTGTGTGCCGTTAAAACTTCTGCAGTGAATTTATCGGGATTGGCGGCAATCACTTCAAGCGCCTGGCAGCCGATTGAGCCTGTTGAGCCAAATATAGCAATGCGTCTGTGTGGAAAACTGTTCGACATGATCCGGTTTCAATAATTTGTTAAGTAAGCAGTATCAGACAGCCTTAACGTTAAAACTACTCTACATATTTTTCAAGTGCCGATGCAATATTACGATCATTACTCAAACGCGGCACTTTATTTTGACCACCTAATTTACCAATGGATTTCATATAATCAATGAACCCATGCTTCTTAACCGGGCGAATATGTAATGGCAACAATATGTTACCGGTGATGAGGTCGTTGTAATAGATATTTTTATTGCGCAAATTCACATCTACCTTCTCTGCAAACCGGTCGAGGTTCTCGGGTTTGTTCTCAAATTCAATGAACCACTCGTGGTACGATTTTCCTTTGCCCTGCGTGATCATTGGCGCCACAGTGAACTCCGTAATATGTACACCTTCTTCTTCTGCGGCCTTAATAAGGCTTTGTTCTACTTCTTCCCCAATTACGTGCTCGCCAAATGCCGAAATAAAATGTTTGATACGACCTGTTACCACCAACCTGTACGGATTGGTAGAAACAAATTTAACCGTATCGCCAATATTATACCCCCATAACCCGGCATTACTGTTTATAAGTAGGGCATAATTCTCCCCTACCTTCACGTCTTTCAGTGATAAGCGGGTTGGATTGGCATTAAATATTTCATTAGCCGGAACAAACTCAAAAAATATTCCGCTGTTTGTATTCAACAATAAACCTTCGGCATCCTGCGAATCCTGGAACGCCATAAACCCTTCCGATGCAGGGAACGTTTCAATAGCTGCTACCTTTCCGCCAATGCTCTCGAACAATTTGTTTCTATAAGGTTCGAAGTTTACGCCGCCATGCACCAGTACCGAGAAATTGGGAAAAAGCTCTTTGATCTTTTTTCCACTCTTCTCTATCAGCCTGTCGAAATACATTTGGGCCCATGGTGGAATACCACTGATCAGGGTCATATCCTGGGTAATGGTTTCTGCCACTATTCTATCGAGCTTGGTTTCCCAATCGTCAATACAATTGGTTTCGTAAGAAGGCAATTGATTCTTGCGCAGGTAACTGGGCACATGATGGTTCACGATGCCGCTTAATCGCCCGGTGGGGATGCCTCCAATGCGCTCGAGCTCGGGCGAACCCGATAGAAAGATCATTTTGCCGTCGGTAAAATTGGTATTACCCGATTCGGCAATATAACACAGCAAGGCATTGCGGGCCGTGTTGATATGATTGTCGATTGATTCTTTACTGATGGGAATATACTTAACCCCGCTGGTAGTGCCGGAGGTTTTGGCCAGGTAAATAGGCAGTCCTTTCCAAAGTACGTTGTGTTTTCCTTCCTTTATTTTTTCAATATAGGGCTTGAACTGTTCGTAATCCCGCACCGGTACGGCCTGTACATATTCTTCATGCACGTTTATGTCCTGCAAATGGTGGTCTTTACCAAATTCAGTTGCCTTACCTGTTTTAAGCAGCTCTTTCAGGATGTTTTCCTGGTCGGCTACTGCCGTGGTCATGCCCTTTCTAATACCTTTATATATATAATGGGCAAAAGGTTTTGCCAGAAAAGATTTTATTTTCATTGAATCCCGTATTCCATCATTAGGAAAAACAAACCTACGTCAATTAGTGAAATGCGCAAAGAGTGATTTATTGTAAAATAAACCCCGGTTAATATTAACTGCTTCAACTTCTGATTGTTCGATGGCTAGGTTCCCAAGTTTTTGAAATTCAGGACCAGTTTGATGGATTGATTGTTGGATGGCTGGATGACTGGGTTCCCGGTTTTTAGGGATTGGGGAGAATATATAATATAATACAGCTTTCGGCAGGCAAACCCATCAGGCCATTAAAGCCATTCAGCCATCTAAACTGCTAAAAATCAATATTTATGATATTTTATCTCATAAAAGTTGCATTTTTACTGTATAAATTCTAAAAATTTCCCTGTTAAACCCTTCACAATCTGCTGCAAACCCTTACCTTTGCACTCCTAATTTTGGAAACCTATGTTTGCAATAGTTAAAATCGCCGGACAACAATTTAAGGTTCAAAAGGACCAAACTTTATATGTACCGCGCGTTGACGGTAAAGCCGGAGACAAAGTGGAATTTTCTGAGATCCTCCTGTTAGATAACGAGGGGAAACTGTCAGTAGGTAGTGCTGTAAAAGGTGCTGTTAAAGCTGAGATCCTTGACCAGGTGCAAGGCGATAAAGTGATCGCTTTTAAAATGAAAAGAAGAAAAGGTTTCCGCAAGAAACACGGTCATCGCACGCAATACACAAAAATTCTGGTAACAGGTATCGCTTAATAAATTCCAAAACATAAATCTCAAGCTCCAAATTCAGAGAAAAAGTGAATTCGGTTTTATTTGGGATTTGAAATTTGGTTCTTGGATTTTTATTTGGCTCTGTTATTTGGTTTTTGGAATTTTTAAATAAGTCATTTTCAAATTTTCAATCTATCTACCATGGCACATAAAAAAGGGGAAGGCAGTGTAAAGAACGGTCGCGACTCACAAAGCAAACGCCTTGGCGTTAAAATTTACGGTGGTCAATCTGCTATTGCAGGTAACATCATTGTTCGTCAACGTGGCACTGTATATCATCCCGGAAAAAATGTTGGTATCGGAAGAGACTACACCATCTTTGCATTAACTGACGGTGTTGTTGAATTCAGAAAGACCAAGAACGATAAAACTATCGTAAGCGTAGCAGCAGTAGTTGCATAACCTAAGCGGTTGCATTACCTGTTAGTTGTATAGTGTATAGTGAATTTTTTACAAAAAGTAAAAAAAGTTTTGGCGGTTTGAAATAAGTTTTTATTTTTACACCAGTTAAATTCTATTTTACTAACCGTTAAAATTCACAAATCATGGCAACTAAGAAAAAAGCTGCAAAAAAAGCTGCAAAGAAAGCCGCTCCTAAAAAGAAGAAAGCTGCAAAGAAGAAGAAATAACTTCAGCTTTTTGGAAGCAAAAAATATCAAAGTTCTCCCGATCGGGAGGACTTTTTTTTTGTACCCCTTCGATCCTTCGACTCCGCTCAGGACAAGCCGCTCAAAATTTAACAATCGCTGAAACCCGCCCCCAGCCTGTGTTTCAACAGAAATTAAAAATTAAGAATGAAAAACAGAGAAATGAAAAAGGGAATACAGGAATATCGAATATTGAATGCTCAATGTAGAATGTTGAAGTGAAGGAGGAATTGGAAATGAAAATGAAGAAACAAATCCTGATAGCCATTCTCTTCTTATTTTTACACCACCTTTAGGGGAACTCTTCCATTGTTTACACAGATGTATGTTGTGATTTGCTTTCTGATGATGCTATAGATCAGATCCTATACCCAACCACCCTGGTACCGTTTTTTCATCGTCACATGTGAAAATTGTTGAGGCGCTTGCTCAATTGCCGTAGTTTATGGCTCAAAAAAAGGTTTTCCTTTATCGAATAATAAACAAAAACTACAACTGCTTGTCATGTTTAAGAAAATTCTCGTTGCCAACCGTGGCGAAATTGCGATTCGGGTACTGCGTGCTGCTACTGAGTTAAATATTAAGACCATTGCCGTCTACACATTTGAAGACCGGTATTCTCTTCACCGCTACAAAGCCGATGAAGCCTACCAGATCGGTAAGAACGATGATCCGCTGAAACCTTACCTCGATATTGAAGAGATCATTCGCGTTGCCAAACGCGAAAACGCCGATGCCATCCATCCCGGTTATGGTTTCCTGTCAGAAAATGCCCGGTTTGCTCAAAGATGCGCTGAAGAAAACATTGCTTTTGTTGGCCCTACCGCTCCCATCATGGAACAACTAGGCGATAAGATCGCCGCCAAGAAAGTTGCCAAACAAGCAGGCGTGCCTATGATCGAAGACAGCCAGGCAAATATTCAATCTACCGAAATTGCATTACAGGAAGCCCGTCGCATTGGTTATCCCATTATCATTAAAGCTGCTGCCGGTGGTGGTGGCCGTGGCATGCGCGTGGTACGCAACGATGAAGACCTGGAGAAAACCGTGCTTGAAGCGCGTAATGAAGCTAAAACCGCATTTGGTAACGATACCGTGTTCTTCGAAAAGTTTATTGAATCGCCCAAACATATTGAAGTGCAGATCCTCGGCGATCATCATGGCAATATCATTCACCTGTTTGAAAGAGATTGCAGCGTACAACGCCGCTTTCAGAAAGTAGTGGAAGTAGCGCCGGCCATTTCTTTACAACCAGCCACACGTCAAAAACTGCACAACTACGCCATTCGCATTTGCAAACAGGTGCAGTATAATAATGCGGGTACCGTGGAGTTCCTGGTTGACAAAGCAGAGAACATCTATTTTATTGAAGTGAACCCGCGCATCCAGGTTGAACATACCGTTACCGAAGAAATTACCGGTATCGATATTGTAAAAAGCCAGATCCTGGTAGCACAGGGCTATGCGCTTACCGATGCGCCTATTAATATTACTTCGCAGGAACAACTACAGATCTCCGGCGTGGCCATTCAATGCCGCGTAACCACCGAAGATCCTTCCAATAATTTCAAACCCGATTTCGGAACGCTGATCGCGTATCGCAATGCCGGTGGCCCGGGTATACGGCTCGATGAAGGCAGCTCCTACCCCGGCGTTAGCATTTCCCCTTTCTTTGATTCTTTATTGGTGAAGATCACGGCCAGTGGCCGCAACCTGGCAGAGACGTGCGACCGGTTGGTGCGTACGTTAAAAGAGTTTCGTATTCGCGGTGTAAAAACCAATATTGCCTTTTTGGAGAACGTGCTGCAAAATCCCACGTTTCAAAATGGCCAGGCGACTGTTGATTTTATAGATAATCATCCCGAGCTGTTTCAATTGGTGCCCCGTATGGACCGCGGTACCAAAGCGCTGCAATACCTTGCTGAGATTATTGTGAACGGCCATCCCGATGTACCAACTGTAAATCCTACTGTAACATTTCGCACACCGGTAGTACCCGATACCGTGCAACAACATATTACCAAGGGATCAAAAGACCGGCTCACCGAAATGGGCCGCGAAAAATTTATACACTGGCTGAAGAATACGGGCAGCATTCAATACACCGATACCACGTTTCGCGATGCTCATCAGTCGCTACTGGCAACGCGGGTACGTACTACCGATATGTTGAAGGTGGCGGAAACCGTGGCCAAAAACCACCCGGAGATCTTTTCGCTTGAAATGTGGGGCGGCGCTACTTTCGATGTGGCCCTGCGCTTTTTGCATGAATGCCCCTGGCAACGCCTGCAACTGATGCGCGAACGCATTCCCAATATTTTGTTCCAGATGCTGATCCGCGGTTCTAACGCGGTGGGCTATACTGCCTACCCCGATAACCTGGTGGAATCCTTCATTGAGGAATCCTGGAAGAACGGCGTCGATATCTTCCGCATCTTCGACTCGTTAAACTGGCTCGAAGGCATGCAGGTGAGCATTAATGCAGTGCGCGAAAGAACGGGCGGACTGGCTGAAGCCTGCATTTGTTATACCGGCGATTTTCTTGATCCGCAACGCAATCAAAAATTCAACCTGCAATATTATCTCGACCTGGCTAAACGCCTGGAAGATGCGGGCGCGCATATCCTGGGCATAAAAGATATGGCCGGTTTGTTAAAGCCTACCCAGGCAGGCATACTCGTACAGGAACTGAAAAAAGCGGTTGACATACCCATTCACCTGCATACGCACGATACGTCATCCATTCAGGCAGCTACTTACCTGAAAGCGATTGAAGCGGGTGTTGATGTGATAGATGTGGCGCTTGCATCTATGTCGGGACTAACCTCGCAACCTAATTTTAATTCCATAGTGGCCATGATGAAGGGCCACGAACGCGAATTGCCGGTGAACCTGCATAAATTGAACGAGCTTTCCAACTACTGGGAAGATGTACGCGAATACTATTATCCGTTCGAATCGCAATTAAAGGCCGGTACGGCGGAAGTGTTTGACCATGAAATTCCGGGTGGACAATACTCCAACCTGCGCCCACAAGCCCGCTCATTGGGTTTGGAAAACCAGTTTACCAACATCAAGAAGAATTATGTAGTGGTGAATAAACTGTTTGGCGATATTGTTAAAGTAACGCCTTCATCGAAAGTAGTGGGCGATATGGCCCTGTTCATGACGGCCAACGACTATACCGAACAGGATATCTTTGAAAAAGGGGAAACCATTTCTTTCCCCGATTCGGTGATCGGCTTATTCCGCGGCGACCTTGGACAAACACCGGGCGGTTTTCCTGACACCTTGCAAAAGCTCATTCTTAAAAATGAAAAACCATTTACCGACCGGCCCAACGCACATTTACAACCGCTGAACCTGGAGAAGGAATGGAAAAAATTTGAAGCCAAATATGGTAACCGGTATTCCAGCCTCGATCTGTTATCTGCGTTGTTCTATCCAAAAGTATTTGATGAATACCATCAGTTTAAAAGTACGTTCGGGGAAGTGTACTATGTTCCCTCCCCTGTTTTCTTTTACGGTTTGAAGCCCAATGAAGAAACGCTGATAGAACTGGCGCCCGGCAAAAGCATACTCATTAAATTTTTACATATGAGCGACGTGGATGAGAATGGGTACAAACAGGTGTTCTTTAAACTGAATGGTCAAACCCGGTCGATCTTTATAAAAGACAAAAGCTTTACCTCTATAAAGCCTACCCACAGGAAAGTGACCGCGGCCAATGAGATTGGCGCGCCGCTGCAGGGCAAGCTCTCCAAGATACTGGTGAAAACCGGTGATAGCGTTCAAAAGAATACGCCGCTGTTCGTTATCGAGGCCATGAAAATGGAATCTACGATCGTAGCGCCCCAGGCAGCGGTAGTGAGGAATGTTGTTTTGAATGAGGGGGTGTTTGTTGAACAGGATGATGTGGTGGTGGAGATTTCTTAATTTAGCACCCAGTTCAAACCTACTACCACAATTATGGTTGATAATTATTTCATTGCCGAACAATTCTCCCTGCTGGCCAAACTAATGGACATGCATGGGGAGAATTCTTTCCGGTCGAGGACCTATTCCAGCGCCGCCTTTGCTATTGAGAAAGTAACACAACCGCTGGCAGAAATGCCGGAAGAAAAACTGGTATCTATCAAAGGCATTGGCGATTCGGTAGCCAAAAAAGTTATTGAGATCCTGCAAACCGGTAAGCTGCGTGCACTGGAAGAAATTATTGCGAAAACGCCGCCCGGGGTGTTGGAAATGATGAACATAAAAGGGCTGGGGCCTAAAAAAGTGGCAACGATCTGGAAAGAAATGGGCGTTGAATCGGTAGGTGAGCTGTTGTATGCCTGCAACGAGAACCGCTTATTGCTATACAAAGGTTTTGGTGAGAAAACGCAGAAGAACGTACAGGAGTCCATTGAGTTTTATATGAAAAGCCAGGGCAGCCACCTGTATGCTGAAACTGAAGCCTATGCTGTAGTAATTGACGCCACGTTAAAAAAGCAATTCCCGCAACGGATGTTTGCCCTTACCGGACAATTCAGACGTCAATCAGAGATCATTGACCGGCTGGAATGGGTAACTACAGCCACCGAAACAGAATTGCTCGCGTTTCTCGGCGCCAACAACTACACCACCCGCGAAACGCTGGAAGATATTTTCAGTGTGATGGGCCCCGAGAATGTTTTGTTGAAATTCTACAGAGCTACAGCCGACAACTTCTATACCATTCTCTTTCGAACCAGCGGCAGCGAGGAATTTATAACGGCTACGCAGGCCTTGCCCGAATGGAATAGTACTGCTTCGTACAAATCGGAAGAAGAGATCTTTACCGCCCTGCAATTACCGTTCATTGCCCCGCCGCTGCGCGAACAGGCCAATGTGCTGAAAACGGTAAAAAGCAATCCGGTAACCCTGATAACACCCGGAGACATTAAAGGTATCATTCATACGCACAGCCAATGGAGCGACGGTGTGCAATCGATAGAAGAAATGGCAAAAGCCTGTATTGATAAAGGTTATGAGTACCTGGTTATAAGCGACCACAGCAAAAGCGCCGCGTATGCCAATGGATTGACCGAAGAACGCATTCGCGAGCAGCACCGGTACATCGATGAGCTGAATGAAAAGCTGAAGCCGTTCAAAATCTTCAAAAGTATTGAATGTGATATCCTGGGCGACGGCGCACTGGATTATTCCGACAATGTACTTGGCACCTTCGACCTGGTGATCGCTTCGGTACACTCCAATTTAAAAATGACGGAAGAAAAAGCGATGATGCGGTTGCTGAACGCCATCCGCAACCCGCATACAACGATCTTAGGTCATATGACAGGCCGGTTGTTACTCAGCCGTCCCGGTTACCCGGTTGATCATGTAACCATCATCAATGCCTGTGTAGAGCACCAGGTGGTGATTGAGCTGAATGCCCACCCGCGCAGGTTGGATATCGA
This sequence comes from Niastella caeni, assembly GCF_004834005.1. Classification (GTDB taxonomy): domain Bacteria; phylum Bacteroidota; class Bacteroidia; order Chitinophagales; family Chitinophagaceae; genus Niastella; species Niastella caeni. Next base: position 81,652 of record NZ_STFF01000013.1, on the reverse strand, counting down.
CTGGCGCTGGATTGATTATGCCATTGAAAAAGGCGTATTGATCTCCATTGACCCCGATGCGCACTCGGTAGAAGGATATGACGATTGCCGTTATGGTGTGCTGGCCGCACAAAAAGGCGGATTATCGAAACAGCAAAATCTTAGTAGCTTTAGTTTAGCTGAGTTTGAAGATTATCTGGCGAAACGAAAGAAAGCTAAGAATATATAGGGAACAGTTTGTTGTTTGTTGTTTGTGGTTTATGGTTTGTTGTTCTTTTAATTCGGGGTTGCCCTGTTTATTTGAGCACCCTAAACTTCAAAAATCAGAAATTCTAATTTAATGAACCTGCTCAAAATGCGGAGCAACCACAAACAACAAACAACAAACTACAAACTACAAACTTACTTTTATCAATTCGCTCTTAACAACGGTATCTTAACATAGAACGTAGTTCCCGCGCCTTCCTTGGTCACAAACCAGATCTCTCCTTTAGCCTGTTCCACAATACCCTTACTCATTGCCAGGCCTAAACCCGTGCCTGAAGTTTTGGTAGTAAAATTGGGCGTGAAGATGCGCGATTGCGTTTGTTCAGGAATACCATCTCCATTATCGGTCACACTTACGGTAATGTACTCACCGTTTAATTGCTCATTCATCCTGATGATCCGCTGGTCGCGGTTGGCACAGGCTTCCACGGCATTCTGCAGTAAATTGGTGAACAACCGGTTCAACTGCGTACGGTCGGCAAACAGCAATACCCGTTGTTCAACCGGGTTCCATCTAAAGTCGAGGTTACCGCCCGTATTGTATAAACTGGCCAACGATTGCAGCATTTCGTGCAGATCAAATACTTCGTTTTTCGGATTACCGATATTGGCAAATTGCGAGAAGTCGGAAGCGATCTTCGACAGGTGATCAATTTGCTCAACCAGTGTTTTGGCCACATTGGTCGTGAGCACTTTTACATCGGTTGAATTATTATCGATGGCTTTCTGCAAATATTGAATGCTCAGCTTCATGGGCGTAAGCGGGTTCTTGATCTCATGCGCTACCTGCCGGGCCATTTGACGCCAGGCGCTCTCCCGCTCGCTTTTGGCTAATGCTTCGGCACTTTCTTCGAGCTTTTGCACCATCTTATTGTACTCTTTTACCAATACCCCTATCTCATCATCCCGTTTCCATTCAATGGCCTCGTTCACTTTACGCAGGCCCACTTCCCGCATTTTCTGACTGATGATGGTAAAGGATTGCGTAATGCGGTTGGTAATCACCAACGCTATTCCACCCGCTATCAGGAAGATGAATGCGTTCAGGTTAATGACCGTTACCACGAAGTTGGAGATCTCCTGTTTCAACTCGGTTTGCGTAGTGTACGATGGTATATTCAAAAAGGCAACGGCATGCCCGCGTTCGTTGCGAATGGGTGAATAGATACTCAGATAATCCAGCTTACCCACCTGTTCATTGGTCACTGTTTGTATCTGTTGTAAATGGTACAACCGGTAATATGCCAGCGGGTTCATTTTAGTACTTAATACCCCGCTTGTATAAATATTCGTTTCCTGGTTGCTGGTAACCCTTAATCCTCCTACGGTATCATAAAGGTTTACATCCATACCATGCACTTCAGAAATTTCCTGTATCAACCGCTCCATTTGCTCGTTGAACACCGGTTCATAGAATAAAGAGTCTGCCCCCAAAGGATGTTGTTGGTTAATATGCGACTGCACCTGGTTCACCATGATCTGCATGGCGCGGGTAAGCCGGTCCTGGTTATTACGCTGATACCGGTTAATGAAGAAAAGAATGGTTGCCACCCCGATCACGATAAAGGACAGCAAACTTACCATCAGGATCGTACTGTGAATTTGCGACCGGATGTTTAACTGCATGTACTGTTTCAATATCGACCAATGCAAGCGGCTTCGGATGATAATGGAACCGAGCCGGTAAAATGCCAGCAGGAACAAAAAGGTACTGAACAGGTAAGCGAACAAGGTGATGGCCTCAATAAGTGAATTCCTTTTGCGGGCAATGATCACAACTTTATCTGAAGAAGGCCGGTGCCACAATTCTTCAAAAGAATTATTGCGGCGGCGTTCAAATTCTTCCGTTGGTATAAGCCAGTTGGCCAAATGAGTTGGAAAGGCATAATCGTTGTAATTCAGGATCAGGTTGCGGGTACTGTCGTAAATGGCGTATGAGTACACGCTGGAATACTGTTCAGGCAGCAGGACGCTGTTTTGCCTGAACAATTCCGGTGTTAACGCTTCGGTTTTGTATCGCCGTGGATCGGCCAGTATGAATATAGAACCCAGTTTTTGCTTTCCATCGTTAATTTCCCGTTTGAAGATGTAGGCGAATTTATCGAACGAACGTTCAAAGAACCGCATACCTGGTATGGCTGTTTTCTTACCCTGGATCTGGAAGATCGTATTCAGGGTATCGTATGAGGCCTGTTCATCATTGTACAGGGGCACATCGGAAGAATCGAACGTGAAGATCCTGATATTATATTTATAATTTATCAGATCGCTTTTTCGTACAATGCTGTCTTTAAGATAAGCATTGGTTTGCGGCTTGCTGAAGCGGGCCATGTTCTGCACCACGAAATTGCTGTCGATATACGCCATGTTAACACTCAACAGGTGCTCACTGGTAGGATCGGCCTGCAACGCCAGTTTTGCTGCAAAACGTTTGCGGTCTTCCAGTTCAAGTTTTCTGTTCTCAAAAATGATCACGGCCGACATGGAGAAAGAGAACACAAACAGCCAGAACAATACTTCCGAAACATTCAGCCTGAAGTTAAGGCCGGCAAAAATGCGTTGTTGCATCAGCCACATAAATGCCAGCAACCAGAGCAATACATACAGGTTCAGTTCTACAATACTGTGGTTACCGGTTAGTGACAATATCATTAATCCAATAGCAGCGGCAATTATGAACATAAAGTAATTCCGGTCGCCTACCATTTTTCCGGCCACGGTCAGTAAGATCTGCGACATGAAAAAATAGCTCAGCGCCAGCACAGCCAGCACCATAAACCCTACAAAACTATATGGTGTTGCAATTAAACTGAAGAAGTTGGTAACGTTAAAAGAGATCTTGGCATCCGATACCATGGTTTGCAAAATGGCGGCAAACGTAAAGGTTACAATTACCAGGGCGCTTACCGTTACCACAAGCACCAGCCAGTTCGCCCAGGGTTCGGGATAAGGGTGGATAGCCGGGATATTTATACGCCGGTTAATGAAGGTGAGCACCCAGCATAACAAAAGGGCATTGATCAGCAGATCGCCGAGCGAACTTAAGATATAACTGGACCCATAAATAGAGGGATCGAACAACTCGAACTGGCGCAAGGCAAGAATATCAGGAAAACCATACACAATTAACCGCATGGCGCCAACCGCACCGGCCAGCAGGGCTATGCCATACCAGATGCCATAATTACGGCAAACGTAATCGGCCAACTGGTGCAGAAATAAAAACAATAGAGAAAACCCGGCTATCACCACCAGTATCACCCACGTGTTATGTGGGCGGCCGTTCAACGTGTTTTGCTGCAGATAGAACAATACATCGCCAGCGAGGTTTTTTATCGGGAAATCGGTTACCGTATTGGAGATGTCAACCTGCCGTGTAGCGCCTTTCAAATCAACAAACTCCTTCTGCAGATTTTCCGTTTCCACATTATACTGCCATTTCCTCATTACCGGTATCAGCGCTTCTGCGATCAGGCGCCGGTCGTTCCGCAGATACAATACGCGGGCAGTATGAATATAAATACCATTTGAGAGCCGCTCAAGTCGGCTGCTCATACTGTCCTCTGATAAATTTTTAACTGGTAGAATTAATTGTGTATTCCAAAAAAGCAGTGCAGGTGGTACATCAAACTCTGTTTCATCGTATATGTATAAACCGTACCCCTTTTCCGTATCCAGCAAACCCTGCAGCGTGGCATCGGTATAAGTTTGATCAACGAGCGAACCCATTAAGGTCGTATCGCTGGTCAGTTGCTGAAAATCTTTTTCCTTTTCCTGGATCCTGTTTTGAATAAGACGGGCAAAATAACGGGGCGAGGTAACATCGGTAACATACCTGTTCAAAAAATAACCGAGGGTAAACAGGGCTATGGCAGCCAATAATGTATACGTATGCCTGTTTAATAATTTGTGCTGCAAATGCTTCAATTATCGGGGTTTTGTTTTTTTATCGAGTTCCAGATGGCATCCATTTCCGCCAGGGTCATATCGGCCAGGGGTTTCCCCTGTTGTAACGCCACCTGCTCCATGCGGGTAAACCGCGAAATAAATTTTTTATTGGTCTTTTCGAGTGCGTTCTCCGCATCTATCTGCAAAAATCGTGCGTAATTGATCAGGGAAAACAGCAGGTCGCCAAACTCCTCTTCTATACGGTGCTTTTCATTGGCGGCTACCGCTTCATGCAATTCCTCCGTTTCTTCGGTCACTTTATCCCAAACCTGGTCGCGGTTATCCCATTCAAACCCAACCTGGCGGGCTTTTTCCTGCAAACGGGTGGCTTTTACCACTGCCGGCAGCGAAACCGGCACACCGCTCAGCACCGACTTCTTCCCTTCTTTTAATTTCAGCTTTTCCCAGTTCTGCTTTACTTCCTCCTCATCCTTAACCTGCACATCGCCATAGATATGCGGATGGCGGCTGATGAGCTTCTCGCAAATGCCATTAATTGCCTCTGTGAGGGTAAACTGTTGCTGTTCAGCCCCAATCTTTGCATAAAATACTATATGCAACAACAGATCGCCCAGTTCTTCTTTTATTCCCTTCCAGTCGTTTTCGGTGATGGCATCGGCCAGTTCGTACATTTCTTCTATTGTTAACGGCCGTAATGTTTGCTCGGTTTGCTTTTTATCCCAGGGACATTTTTCACGCAGATCGTCCATTATAGTTACCAGTCGCATAAATGCTTCGCCCACCGCTTGTTGTTGCATAATCTCAATTTGTTAAAGTTTATATACGGCAAATAAAAAGAATACCGTGAACAAAAATATGATGGACCAGAAAGCAAGTATGTTCAGGATAATGAATTTGAGCAATGTTTTTCCAATGCCCTGGCCATAAAATTTAAGCATAGCCAAGAATGCATAAAATATCCCGTATAACAATACCACTGCTTCCAGCCAGCCGATCCAGCCCCAGCCCAGGGTATCCTTTATTTTGTCTACTCCAAAGTACACTAAAAGATCAATGAAGGTAAAGATATACAGGTATATTAAGAATATGCCGTGTGTAACATACAGGAACTGTTTGCGCCGGTAGTACAGTAGCTTCAGATAAAAGGCATACAATGGCAATGATACAAACAACAGGTAGGGAAATGTATGGGTGAATTTTTGAAGCAGGTCACTCCAAAGGGCCCGCTCATTGTCCTTATATCGTGCTTTCAATTCTATTTTGCGATGTTCAACCTTGCGTTCAAGCCAGCTATCCCGCTGATCGGCAGGCAGGGTTTTCTGTACAGAATCATATTGACTGATGCTGGTATACTGTGTTTCAGAGTAGGTTACATTGATATCAGGGCCTTCCTTTCTTTCTTTTTCCTTCTTTTCTCTTGCTTCTTTTTTCTTCCGGTACTTTTCCTTCCATTTATCAGTTGTGCCAACTGTATCTTCTTCATCTTCTTCCAGCGCTAAAATGTACGGTTTAACTGCATTGTCGAAGGCGATCTCTATAACCGCAGAATCGCTTTTGTCTTTTGCACTGGCCAGCGCCTCTATTTTAGCTGAGTCAAGCGTATTTTTGGCAACTTTCGCATTGTCTGCTTTCATTCTCTTCTGGTCCCGCTTTTCGGCCCAGTTAAAAGTGAACATGGAATAAAAAATAATAAAAAATACAGCCGAAGAAAAAACATACATCCTGATGGGATGCAGGTAACGGGCACGCCGGCCTTCAATGTATTCTTTTGGTAAGAAACCGGGGCGGGTTATCAGGTATTTAGTTGTACTGAAAAATTTGCCGTCGTAATGGGTAATGTCGTAAAAAAAATGGCTGATGAGGCCCCATACTGTTTCTTTTGGCTCAATATTTTCCTGTCCACATATATGACAATACCTTCCATTTAGTTCAGCATTACAATTCAGGCAAATTTTCTCATGACGTTCTTTACTATGTGACAAAGTGGAAATTTTAACTAAAAATAAGGAAACGGGTTATTTTAGAGAAAAATTCACATAGACGTTGTATTATTGGACCAAATTATTCGTTACTAAAGCGCTAAAAAAATAAGCTGTTTATAATATGACCAGAATATTGGGGTTAACTCTTCTTATTAGTTTTATTGCTCATACAGCATACAGCCAGCACTATTACAATGACCTGGTGATGACCAATGAAATTGTCAAAAAACGGGCTGTATACCTGGCCAATAAAGTGCGCTCGGTGAAAATGACCAGCTTCGATAACAATAACCAGCCCATTGAAGGTTTTGGCGGTTCGCAAACCGTATCGGCCAACTTTGCTACGATCACTACCGAAACCACCACCAGCCTGAGCGGTAAAGACGAGATCACGCATTATTTTAACGATAAGGGACAGTTGATCCAGAGCATCGATACCACCGACGGCAATAAGGTAGTTATTCAATATACGTACGATGCCAACAACCAGATAAGCGGCATTACCAATATGTCGTTTTCACCCGGTGGGTATACAACCCGGGAACAACATTTCTGGTTTTACAACAAAGCAGGTAAGCCCGAAAAAATGCTGAAAATAAAGGGCGGTTCAGATACCACTATTGTGAATTTTAAACTGGATGAAAAAGAGAATGTGAGCGAAGAAAGAAGCGTACATGCCGGCAATGAACAACCAGTGGTTTATTATTATTACGATGATAAGAACCGGTTAACCGATGTGGTAAGATACAATAGCCGCGTTAAAAAATTATTACCCGATTATATTTTTGAATACGATGAAGCCGGCCGCATTGCCATGATGCTGGTTACTACCAGCGGCGGCGTAGATTACCAGAAATGGTTTTACCGGTACGATGAAAAAGGATTAAAACAGAAAGATGAGTGTTTTAGCAAGAACAAAATGCTGATCGGGAAGATCGAGTATAGTTATAAACTTTAGCGAGTGGTCAGTGGCAAGTAGCTAGTGGGGAAGGCCAATTGAGGGGATGGCCGATAAAAACCGAAGCCTGAAAATAATTGAGTAGGAAGGTAGCAAGTAGTAACCCTACTCGCCACTTGCTATTTACTACTAGCCTTATACTGTGTTGCTTTTTTACCAGATACCATTATACTAGTAATATACGCTACCAGCACACAAATGAGCACTGCCACTACGGGATACAGGAAGAAATTTATGATGCCTGCTGCCTGAATAAAATACAGGCTGATGGCGCTTACAATAAAACCTGTTATAATTCCGGTACTGTGAATACGCGGGAAGAAAATGCCCGCCACGAACATGCCCGCCAGGCAACCGCCAAATAACCCGATTATTTTAATGTACTGGTCCCAAATAGAGGCATTGCGCAGGTAAACCATGTACACTGCAATCAAACAACCCAACCCGCCTAACACTACGGTTGCATAACGGGCAAAAACAAACCGTTGCCTGTCGGTACTGGCAGGTCGAACACTTTGATAAAAATCGGTAGTAATGACCGTGGCAATGGAATTCATGCTGCTACTGATGGTTGACATGGTGGCCGCAAACAACCCGGCAATCACTAACCCGGCCAAACCCGAAGGCAACTGGTTGCTGATATACCAGGGGAATACATCGTCGGTACGGCCATGCGGATTTAATGCGGCCGGATGGTGTTTGTAATATACCCATAACGCAGTACCTACACTGAAAAAAATAAGTGAGGCAGGTATTACCAGGATGGCATTGGTGTAGATTGATTTCTTAGCTTCTTTTTCGGTAGAAGTGGTGAGATAGCGTTGCACCACTACCTGGTCAGAAGAATAAGTAACAAGCTGGGTAAGAAATCCACCGATAAACACTACCCATAACACCGGTTCGGTGATCGTCCAATCAGTGATGGCCAGCCGGAATTTATCGTGCTGCATGGCTTCAGTGAACAATTGACCAAACCCGCCATTCATAGAGCTGGCAATAAAAAATAAGGTCGCCAGCGCGCCGCCCAGCAGTACACCCACCTGCATTACTTCTGTCCAAACCACGGCTTCAATGCCACCCGATACGCTATACGCAGTAGTGATCAGGCTGGTGCCAATGATACAAACAAAAATATCGATACCGGTAACCGCACTCAGCACCAGCGCCGGTAAATAAATAACAATGCCCAACCGGCTAACCTGGAACAATACAAACGTTAAGCTGCCCAGCCATTTCACTTTTCGGTTGAACCGGATGTTCAGGTATTCGTAAACACTGGTGAGTTTGAGTTTACGGAAATACGGCAGATAAAAATACACGACTATCGGCGCCACCACCACAATCATTACATTGTTCAACAGGTATACCCAATCGGTGGCATAAGCTTTGGCAGGAATGGCAATAAAAGTAAGGGCGCTTAATTTAGAACCAAAGATGCTCAACCCCGCTGCCCACCAGGGAATTTTTCCGCCGCCCAAAAAGAAACCACTGGTAGTGCGTTGCATATTGCGCGATACAATTACGCTGATAGCGATCACCAGCAAAAAGTAAATGCCAACAATGGTCCAGTCGAACAGGTAGAAACCACCGGGAGGCTGTATGGGAGTTGCCATCAATACCCGGTTGGTACGGGTACCGGGGCGCACTTCGCCACCTGGCAGCACCAGGTTACCATTCCAAACAACCGAAGTTGTGGTAACCGGCGCCCAGGTACTGGCATTGGGGTTGCTCTCCACATCTGCCTTTTTTTCGGTAAGCACCGCTCCTATTGTGCTCCATGAATCGGTAATAGAATTATACATCCATACCTCGCGCGAAAAGCCCGGATGCTTTTGCTGCAGCGACGCATTCTGATCAAAATAGTTTCCGTTATCGCCGCCAAATACCAACAAATGCGTTTGTCCGGTAGTAAATGCAGGCGATGGCGCTGCTGCTACTGATTGTGGCAGATCGGCAATGCTCCGCCAGCCGGCGGATTTACCGGGCACATACTTGTACGCATCTTTTAAAAAGGTACGGTGAACCGTGCTAATGCCTGGCTGTTTCGACAATGCAACACCGCTTATTAAATAGAAAGCACCTTCCTGTGCACCAGCTACAGCCAACATTCTACCCGCACCAGGCCAGGGTTCTAAAGTCGTCCATGCCCGTTGTGCCGCAGGTTGTAACAGATCCAACACCCAATAATTTTTTTCAGCCTGGGTTGCCCCTGGTTCTTTTATGCCACCAGCTATATATAGTTTGGAACCGATAATAATGCCGCAGGCGTTGGCAATGGTTGCTGGCAAGGAAGGCAGGTTCTCTGTTTCGATTGTTCCATTTTTATAACGCAACATCAACACCTCACTGTAATGTTTTGTAGCGTCACTGCCGCCGGCGATGATCACGCCATCCTGCCAGGTGCAGGAGACGCCATATGCTAATGGATGGGGCAAGCGACCAGCTTCTTTCCATTGGCCATTGGCCTGCTCCAGCACAAATATTTTATCATACCAGGTTTTAACGCCACCATTCCAGGGCGTACCGCCTACACCGAAGTTGGAACCACCGGCAACCAGCAACGCGCCGTTAGATACGCCGGCAAAAGAACCGGCAAAACCCACCTGGTCTGGAATAGCGGTCAATTGCGCCCATTGGAGGTAGGGTTTGGTGGTATCATTCCCGAAGCTGGTTAAACTTAGAAGGAGAAGAAATATATGTAAGAATCGTTTTTTCATATTCGTTCGTTAAAGCTAGTAGTAAGTGGCTAGTGGCTAGTAAGGACCTTACGGGTCACTCGCCATTAATATTGGGCCTCGCTTTTATCAGCTATTCCTTTTTTGGCTTTCCCCACTAGCTACTCGCCACTCACCATTTAAGATACAACAGCCGCCTTCGGCTTACAAACCCACTCAAAGAAACCAATATTTCTCAGATCGGTTTCCAGCAATTTGTATTCATGCACTGCAAACGGATTCAGCGGATAGCGCACATTGCCGCAATCGCAACCGATCAGTTTCATCATCGCTTTTTGCGCCCGCAATCCGCCATACTTTACAATTATTCGTACCATTTCTACGGAAATATATTGCAGTCGTTGCGCTTCTTTCAGATTACCATTATTAAACTCTTCGATCAATGCATTGTATAAAGGCGCAATAAAATTATAGGTACTGCCAATAAAACCTTTTGCACCGGTAGCCAAGGCGCCTAACAACATTTCATCGGTACCATACAAAATGTCGTATTTATTATTGTTGAAGTTAACACATGCCTGGTAGTCATGGATCAAGGGGGCAGTATATTTAATACCGGCAAATGAAGGGATGGCCTCCCCTGCTTTCTCCAGCAATTTTACCATATCGAGGCTGATCCCGGTTAAAGCCGGAATATTATAATAGTATAATGGCAATGACGGTGCGCCTTTTGCAATTTCCTGTAAACACGATACCAGCAGGTCAATGGAATCTACTTTAAAATATGTGGAAGGCGTAGCAGAAATACAATCTGCGCCAATCTCTTTGGCATGGGCTGCCAGTTCACGCGCTTCTGTTATACTGTTATGCCCAACGTGCACAAATACCAGTAATCTTTTATTCGCTGCTTTTACAAATGCTGCTGCCAGTTGTTTTCTTTCTTCTGTGGTAAGAGAAGGGCCTTCACCGGTGCTGCCGCAAACAAACATACCTTTCACCTTATTATCAATTAAAAGGTTCACTATATCTGGTACTTTGTCGAAATTAATGGTTCCATCAGCATGCATAGGTGTAAAAGGTGCAGCTAACAATCCGGTAATGTGACTCGTGGATGTGCTCATTATTATATTAAATTGAGTTTTTTTATCTTTTAAACAATTCTTTTGCTTTCAATTTTTGAAACAGGATGGTTTCATACGGATGTTTGCGGCCTGCTTCGTATAAACAATTGATGGTTCCATCGGGCAAAATGGCCATAGAGGAATAGGCCGACGGGCCTGCAAATAAAGTACGGATCACCGGCCACGTTTGTCCTTCATCATAACTTGCCCTGATGGTCATGTTGAGCCGTTTGGCTGAAGCCGGATTCAGAAACAGCATGCAACTTTTTGTTTTTTTTGTGGGCCACGCATACCGGATAATACTTGCCTGGCAAACCGGTTCTACCAACGTGGGTACATCATACGGGCCCGTCCAGGTAATGCCGCCATCATAACTGAGCGCATGCGCGCGACAAAAGCGCTGAAAATATGAGCGCATGTTCATGAGCAACGTACCATTGCCATCTGCCACTTCTATTACCTGGCATTCGTTCATCTTTGGGGTAATGGTACCGCCCAATTGCCAGGTAGCGCCATGATCATCACTATGAATGCTATGCGAACCCATGTTAGGATGGCCCTGTTTTGGAACGGTGGTTGAATCATCAAAACTATAATCACAGGGAATCACCAGTCGGCCTTTGTGTGGGCCATGCTTTATTTGAATACCAATGCCCGGACCGGTTGCATACCAACCCCACTCTTTCTTTTTAGTGGTAGCGGTAAGATCTTCGGGCGCCGACCAGGTTATACCATCATCATTGCTTCTGCTTATCCATACGGTGCGGGTACTGCGGCTGATCTTCTTTATAATTTCTTTTTCTTTATCATCGCCTAAGTTGTGGGTCATTAGCAAACAAATGGCGCCGGTTGTTTCATCTACCACCGGGCAAGGATTACCGCAGGTATTGGTGCTATCGTCCCAGATAACCTGTTGCGCGCTCCAGGTACGGCCGCCATCGGTTGAGCGTTTTAGTAACAGGTCAATATCACCGGCATCGGCGGCATTGTTCTTTCTGCCTTCACAAAATGCCAGCAGTGTGCCTTTTGTGGTTGTTATAATAGCTGGAATACGGTAGCTTTTATACCCGTCCGTGCCAGACACAAATAACGCCAGGGTATCTGGCTTGTCATTGGTCTGAGCACGAACGGGAATCGGTAACCATATGATCATCACAAAACCAATAAACCAACAATACGTTTTTATTTTTTGCATAGTTTGAAGCTATGTATGAAAATTGTCTATTGCCCATTGATCAATACCCTTCTGTTTGCAATAACCCGCCGTTATTTGCCATTACATTGGCTGCCAGCGGCCAGAACAGCGGCGTGGTTTTTCCCACCAGGTTCGGCACGTAGGTGTACACATTAATGGTGCCGCCTTTATGGAAACGCACCAGGTCGTACCAGCGTTTGTTTTCAAAGAACAGCTCACGGCCACGTTCATCCAGGATCTCTTTTTCAACACTTGCTTTATCAGTAGCGCCTGCATAATTACCCACCCCTGCGCGTACCCGGGTTTTATTCAGGTATTCGATCGCTTTTGTTGTATTGTTAATACCGGCATAGGCTTCTGCAGCCATGAGGTATATTTCACCGAGGCGGTACATAATAATATCATTGTCCGATACCCGGTCATCTGCATATTTTGTTCCGGGCAGTTTGGTGATCCACGAAATTTTAGCGGTAGCGCCCTGGCGCTCGGTAACCCAGGTAAACGGAATGCGTTTATCGCCACTGGCAAACAGGGCTTTTGATTTGGCGCTTATCTGGTAGGCCCCTTGTCCGTTTGAAGTAATGATACAGTAAGGCAGGCTATCCAGGTTAGTGGCGCCGGTTATACCAGTGAGGTATGGCAATGCATTGAGTGCATAATTTGCGTTGCATTCATCGCGGTTGAAATAAGCGGCCAGCAGTATCTCGCTATTCGCCCGGGCAGTAGTTACTTCCTTAAAATCTGCGCGTAAGGCAAGCCCTGTTGTTTTTTCTACTTCAGCCAGCGCGGTGATGGCATCGTTTAAATCGTTAGCGCCACCCGCCAGTACTTTGGCGCTCCATAATCTGGCATCTGCTTTCAGCGCTTGTGCCGATGCGTAGGAGAAGCGGTATTTGCTCGGAATTGTTTTTTCGGGGAACAAGGTTATTGCCTGGTCAAGGTCGGCGATGATCTGCTTCATTACATCGGTTGCTTTTGACCGGGGTAACCGGGGCACATTTTCATTGGTGATGGCATCGAGCATTAACGGTGTATCGCCAATAATGCGAAGCAAACTGAAATAAATATAAGCCCGTAAAGCATACGTTTCTGCGGTTATTCTTTTTTTGGCGTTCTCGTTGACAAAAGTAAACGCCTCAATTTTTGCCAGCAGCAGGTTGCAATTACCAATGGCTTTATACCAGTTGGTGTAATCGAATGCACCGGTCGTAGGCGTAATGTTTTGTGTCCAGGCCTGCGTAAAACGTGAATTGAGGGCCGATACCAGTTCTTCACCGCGTTCCGTTCCATAGGTAATGTTGTTGGCAATGCCGGTAATGTTTTGCGGACCAGTTCTTGCAGAACCGCGCAGGTACATATATATGCCTACAACGTATGGATCAAAATCACTTTCGCTTTGAAAATAATCTGCGTCGGTAATAGACGATTCAGTTTTTGCTTCCAGTAACTTTTCGCAACTGGTTCCTATCAACAGCAACCAGCAGCCTATAAACAGATAAAATAATTTGTTCATACTCTATAATTACAATCGTTATGAATAGTTTACTTGAACCGAACGGTAGCGCCCAGTGAAAACTGGCGGGGACGCGGATAACCGATGGCATCGAACCCGCTGTATGTTTCAGGGTTCACGCCTTTGTATTTTGTGAGATAACCTATATTATAAATGCTGCCGAATACATTCAGTCCGCCGATGTGTGCTTTCTTCACCAGCTCTCGCGGCAATTCGTAGCCCAGGTAAATTTCCCGGAAGGCCAGGAAGTCGCCCTTTTCAAACATCGTGCTTACATCAACACCATAAGAGCTGTTGGTTCCAACAGAAGTAACCTGGCGAATGTAGTTGCGCTGGCCAAAATCAAAATCGGCAAAAGAGAAGCGGGCATATTTCTTTCCCACATCACCCGGTTGTTTCCAGATGTCGTTGCCGAGCGCTTCAGCCGGAGCGCCTTCATTGAAGGCCCTGCCCTGCCCTAACGAGCGGGCCAATGCGCCATTGCTGATCACATGACCTAATGCATAATCAACCGCAAAGCGTAAGGTTAGATTTTTATAGCTGAAGGTATTTTGCATACCACCGATCTTGTCGGGAGCGCGATACCCCATGAATACCATGTCGCGGCTGTCGATGACGTTATCGCCATTCAAATCGGCCCATATGTAATCACCGGCATGTTTGCCTACGGTTTGACCCGAAGGAGAAGCCATCAGGTCTTTTTTACCCCAGGCAGCCGCTTCTGCATCGGTTGAAAAAATGCCATCGACTTTAAATGCATACAAACTATATGGACGCTCGCCTTCAGCAATGCCACCTACTTCTATTTCACTCTTAGAGGCTGGATCGTATACCGTGCCGCCATTCTGGCGGTTCTTATCGCGACCATTATCCGGCAGATCGACAACTACGGTGCGGTTTAATGCAAAGGAGAAGTTGGCTTTCCATGTAAATTCCCTGTATTTTAAAACAGTGGCTGATAACTCCACTTCAACGCCCCTGTTGCGCAATGTTCCGTTGTTATACGTGATGGAAGCAAAAGGCCCTTCGAGTGGCAATGGTTTCGAAGCCAGCCTGTTTTTCGTTAATTTATTATAATAGTCAACCGTTAATGTAATGCGGTTACGAAAGAAGGCCGCATCAAAGGCAAGGTCCATTGTTTCGGTTGACTCCCATTTCAGATTTGGGTTGGCCAGGTTACCGCGCACGATACCGGATGTTTGGCCATAGGTAGTGCCTGCATAATTTCCATACGTATCGCCAAGATCAAGGTCGTTCAAACCGGTAGCACCCCAGCTTGCTCTCAACTTCAATGCATTAATATGTTTACTATTCCAGAACGATTCGTTGTGCAGGTTCCAACCAACAGATAGGGATGGGAAGGTTGCATATTTATTACCCGGCGCGAAATAGGAAAAGCCGTCGTGCCGGAGCGAACCGCTTAGCAGGTACTTATTATCATAATCGTAGCTGAACTGTGCAAAGTAACTGGCCGATTTCTTCTCCGTCAAATTAGTGCCCAGATCGGTTACATTGGTTACGGTTTGTCCGTTTACAATAGCCGTCGTAGGTTCTTCAATAGTATACACATAATCGTTGGTGGCCCGTTGTGAACCTATCGTTATTTCGCTTCTTGATTCGCGTGTATAGTTAAAGCCGGCCAGTACGCTGATGTTATGCAGGTTATTGAAGGAATGATCATACTGCAGTATTTGGTCGACCATTAACTGGCGCAGGTTGTTGGTGTTCTCATATTTCTGGCGGGTAGTAGACAACTGCACCGAACCAGGGTATGCTTTTCTGAACAACATATTGCGGTAATCATCCATTACATAGGAAACTGCCGGCCTGAAGTGCAACCCTTTCAAAATAGTTACATCACCACCCAAACGCGAGATGATGCGTTCGGTATTCACCCGCATATCGTCGTACTTCAATGTATGAAAACGGTTGCGGGTACTTGTTACTTCACCAAAGGTAGGCGTACCATCGTCCCTGAAAATGCGGATCAACGGCGTAATGCGGGTAGCCCGTACCAGGTCGTTGGTGTAAGATTCAACATAGCTGGGGATCACGTTCTGATAGTTCACCATTGCATCCAGCTTAAAATTGCTGGTGACCTTAAAACCAAAATTGCCTAATACGTTGTATCGTTTATAATCGGTTCCAACAAAAATACCTTCCTGGTTTACATAGCCAAGCGATACATTGTAGCTGGCGCTTTCGCCGCCGCCGGTAACACTGGCATTGTAATTATTGCTTATGCCCGTATTCCATAGCATATCCTGGTAACGGTTATCGGCATACAACAATTTGGTGCCGGGGTTGATGGGATCATCCATCACCTGCCATCCTTTGGCCAACAGGTTGTCTACATACTCCTGCCCTTCAACCGCCACCAGGTTATCGTATAAAGCAGTGAGGTTAATAGAGTTGCTGTACTGGCCTTTTGCAGTAAACGTAGTGGTGCCTGCGGAGAAGCCACCCTTGTTCAACAGGTTGTCTTTATTTAAAGCATCAGCGGTATTTTGAACCGTTGTGCGGGCGAGGGTGAGATAATCCCTGGCGCTTAAATAATCATAATCGCGCATCTGGGTTTCCCAGTTACGGCGATAGTTGAATGTAATAACCGGTTTGGAACCAAACTTACCCGATCTGGTCTTAATGACAATTACGCCATTAGCGCCGCGGGCGCCATATACGGCAGTTGAAGCTGCGTCTTTCATTACCTGGAACGATTCAATGTCATCGGGATTGATATCATTGATGGAACGGAACACCCCATCGATCACCACCAGCGGGTTGGAAACATCTACATTGCTGTTGGCCCTGCCACCGCTGGTTCCCAAACCTGTACCGTAGGTATTGAGTTTGGTACCACCGCGAATAAGAATATTATTGGCCCCTGAACCGGGTTGCCCATTAACAATAGGCACCGAAACACCCGCCAGTTTCCCCTGGATGGCCTGTACGGGGTTGGGGTTTGTGGTATTAACCATTTCTTCAGCGGCCAGCTTCGAAACGGCTGCCGCTGTTTTGTTCCTTGTTTGGGTCATGTACCCCACTACCACTACATCAGTAAGCGAGGTAGCTTCAACATCTAGTTTTAGATTGATTACATTTTGCCCGTTAATAGCCACTTCTTTTGGTTGAGTGCCTATGTACGAAAACACCAGGGTATCGTTTAAGGAATTTACCCTGATCTGGAACTGTCCATTGTTATTGGTAATAGCAGACCGGTTGGTTCCTTTTACAGTAACTGTAACATTGGAAAGCTTTTCGGCAGTGGAAGTCGTGGTTACGGTTCCCGAAACAGTGGAATTGGTTTGTCCATAGCTATCGGTACTAATCTGTAACCAGCAGCCTATGAGTAACCAGGTAAAAATCTTTTTCATAATGGCTTATCGTTAGTTTTGCAATACGTAGTTATGTACTACATATTACAAATATAGAACTCTCCAGATTTAACGCAAATAATTTTGTCTGACAATTTGGCCATGATAACTTTGTAAACAGTTTTTAGCATCAGGAGGCTGCCCGGACCAGGAACGATAATTCCTTCGCGATTTATGTACAGTATGCACGGTTTCAATATCTTAAGCACGTAAAATCACACCCATACATTATGGAATGAACTGCCGCAGGCAGTATCAGGTATAGCCACCATGACCCAGATTTACGCAAACGTTTGTCTTGGGTTGGGGTCCAATGTAAGTGACACAAAAACATAGCCGTCATTAAGTATTACATAATCAGCTAACTTTTATTATTTTTGGACTTATGAGCATTGAAAAAGACCTATTTAAACTGAAGCCTATCGCGTATACCACGATGGCCGATCAGGTTGAAACCCACCTGCGCGAATACATCATTAAACGTTCCATAAAACCGGGCGACCCAATTCCTAAAGAAACCGAGATTGCCCAGGCATTAGGCGTTAGCAGAAATGTGGTGCGGGAAGCGCTCAGCCGGCTGCGCATGCTGGGCATGATAGAGTCGCGCAAAAAACGGGGAATGATACTTACCCAACCTGATGTGATGAAAGGTCTTGAACTGATTATTCACCCTACCATTTTAGATGAAAACGTTCGCAAAGAGTTGTTTGAATTGCGCCTGGTGCTGGAAGTAGGTTTGGGTGATCTGCTGTTCCGTCGCAAATCTGAAGAACACCTGAAGAAACTGGATGCTATTGTTGAACGCGAGCAAAAAGCCACTACACAAATAGAACGCATTCGTTGTGAAATTGACTTTCACTCTACCTTATATGATATGGCCGGCAATGAAACCCTGAAACGTTTTCAGGATATCCTGATGCCCGTTTTTGAATACGTAGTAGAATACGAATCGAAGCTTGATCATACGTCTGTAGGTTCTGTAACACATGCCGACCTGGTTAAAATATTATATGGTAATAATTCCGAAGCGTATCCTAATGCCATGCGCAAACACCTGATGCCACATTTGGAACACCTATAGGATTTTGAGATCGCTGATTTTGAGATTTTGGGATTTTTGGAATTTGACCTTTTTCAAAAGTGTGCTATCACAAGTAGTGCACTTTTTTTACTATATACATTTAATTAACACCGGTTAAGCTGCCGTTAACAGGAACGTTGTGCAGTAACTAATTAAATTTTCCGACGTCATACCATAGTTAATAAACCATTCACACTAAAAAATATAAGGTATGAAACACGTAATCATTTTCGGCAGCATGCTGTTTTTTGGCGCTACAACCGCATTTTCACAAGACGAACTGGCAATTGCTATAGTCAGTAATAGCATACATAAGGTTAGCAAATCACAAAAAGAAGAGAACCGGTTCAGCAGAAGAATGAAAGAATACACCGAACCGAACTACACAACCGGGCAGCATTTCCTGACTCAATTTCCCGATGCTACTAATGTTAGCTGGAAGATCAATGGTTTTGAAGAAGCCTCTTTTACCCTGAATGGAAAAAATATGCAGGCTTTTTATGACTATGACAATCAACTGATCGGCACTACAACTCCTGCAAACTATTTCGACATGCCTGCCAGTGCCAGAAAATATATTGAAAAACATTATGGTGATTACACAACGCAAAAAGTTATCCTGTTTGATGACAATGAGTACAACCAAAGCGATATGATATTGTACGGCGATGCATTTGCAGATGAAGACAATTATTTTGTGGAATTATCAAATGGCTCCAAAACGATTGTGTTGCAGGTAAACATGGAAGGTTTGGTTACTTTCTATAAAGATCTTACCTACTGTAATGTTAAATAACTCTTAATGCTACAGGTTTCCCGCTGTATCGTGAAACCTGTAGCTAAAATAATTGTTAGAATACACAATTATTATTCGAAAATGTCATTAATACATTTTATGAAACCTGTGACTATATTACTGGCAGAAGATAATTTGGTATTGGGCCTTTTTGTTAAACAAGTTTTGCAACAGGCTGGTTACCGGGTTTGGTATTGTATGAATACTTCAGAAGCCTGGCAATATTATGCTGATAAAAAACCCGACCTGGTATTGCTGGATAACAATCAGTCGGTGCAAGCCAACTTTTCACTGGCAGGCAAAATTAGGGAGGTAAATAAATTAATACCTATCATGTTCCTGTCGGGCACAACGTATGAGGAAGTTGTATATGAGAACATCTGGCCGGAACCAGTAGCACAAAAAGCTATGGTAACACTTAGTGAAAAAAAGCTATTGGAAAATTTACATAATATGATGCCTGTGGCGGCGCCACCTGTGGCCGTTGCACCGGTGTTCGATGTGAAGGGAATGAAATGGTGCAGTGCCGAAGATATTTTGATCCTTACTTCTTTCTTTGAAGAGTCGGTGCATTTAAAACAATATGTGCCGAATTAGAATTAGAATTTGAAATTTGAAAATGAGGTAATTTGAAAATGAAGCCATTTGTATAACTCCATTTTCAAATTTTCAAATTCTCAAACCTTGAAATTACCTCGGAATTAAAATCGTTTCATGTGTTTCCACAAAATCTTTAAACCCTCTTATTTCTTCTTCTACCATGCGTTTGAATACCGGTGTAAATAACCGGGCTACCTGTTCACCCGCTCTACCTAACGGTGCATGATACGTTAAAATCACATCTACCGTAGTACCTTGTCCGCCCAATGCATCGCGAAAACCTACTTTACCTGCATTGTCGATAGACGAGCCGGGTAAACTTTGCCAGGCGATCATTTCACCATAGCGTTCTTTAACTATTTCGGCATGCCATTGGAACGTACCTAACTTGCCGGGGATCTCCATTACCCAGTTTGAAAACAATTCATCCTGTTCTTCTACCCGCTGCAAGTGTTTCATGAATAATGGCAGGTTCGAAAGATTTCTCCACAGTGCATAAACTTCTTCCCGTGGTTTATTAATAACCATCGACACCCTGATGTTGAGTGAACGGCCATGGGCTACTTTTTCAAAGGAATGATACATTTCGCCAAAGGTGCGCTTACCGGCTATGCCTTTGTAAGTGAGGAAACAGCCTATTGCGGCTTTTAAAAAACGGTTGGAAGAATTTCTGTTGAATGCACTGCCAATTAACATGATTCCTCCTGCTACGGAAGCCAGCCTTTGACAGGTGGCTGCGCTCAATAGTTTATCGCGATTGCTGTGCATAAGATATAATTTTAGGTGGATAGTATGAAAGAATAGCATTAAGTATCAAAATACTATACCAAGCACATGGGGGGACCATCTGTTACCAATATTACATGGAAAGTGAAATTGTGGCCTTTTTTCTACAAAAGAAGTTTTAAGATTTCTGATTTCGGGATTTAGAGATTTTGAGATTTAAATAAATACAGAATGCCCGAACACAGGCAAATCCCAAAATCCCAAAATCACTAAATCGAAAATGTCTTTAGTCATGTCTCATTCCTTCCGCTACCCTGAAAATATGGATCAGGTAAGGGAATAACGCATCCATGGTTTCTTCAGTGCCCTTGGTAGACCCGGGCAGGGTAAGCACCAGGGTGTTTTGAATAAACCCGGCCACACCGCGTGACAACATGGCGTAAGGAGTGCGCTGTTGTCCGTATTGACGGGCGGCTTCCATGATACCCGGAATGACGCGATCGAGCAGCGGAGTAATGGCTTCGGGCGTTACATCACGGGGTGATAGGCCCGTGCCACCGGTAAATAATACCAGGTTATATTGTTCGTTGACAAGCTGCTTTACTTTTGCCTGGATAACCTCTACCTCATCGGGAATGATCTCGTATATACCGGTAGTAAGGTTGTATTGCTTTAATTTTTGCAGGATCACTTTTCCGGCCCTGTCTTCTTTATCACCGGCCGAAATACTGTCGCTGCAAACGATCACTGCACAACGCAGGCTTTTGGTGAGCGAATCTTTAAAGTCGGTTTTGCCGCCTTTTTTATTCTCCAGTTTAATAGTGCTGATCTCAATTTCTTTATCCAGCGGTTTCAGCATATCGTACATGGTCAATGCCGTTACCGAAGCGCCATGCATGGCTTCCACTTCTACCCCGGTTTTATAAATGGTATGCACTTCAACGGTTACAATAATATTCAACCCTTCTATGGCATGTGTAATAGCGGCATATTCAACAGGCAAGGGATGACAATCGGGAATGACATCGCTTGTTTTCTTAATGGCCAGCAAACCGGCGGCGCGACTGAATTCAAACACATCACCTTTGGGCACTTTCCGCTGCTGTATGGCATCGATCGTTTCCTGCTTAGATACTTTTACGATGGCGGTGGCTATGGCTTGTCTTAGACTGGATATCTTGTGAGTTATATTTATCATTATTAGTTTGTCTCGTGGGTGGTTTGTAAAGCAAGCTAGTAGTAAGTAGTAAGTGGCTAGTAGGTTATTCGAGAGTGACCATAAGTACCTGTTTGTATTTCCTACTCGCTACTTGCCACTCGCTACTCACCTTAAATTATTTATTTTCCTTCCATTGGTAGGATTCATCTTCAAAAATCTCTTTCCCCCAGATCGGTAATTCGGCTTTTATTCTTTCTACCGTTTCCGTACAGGCATCAATGGCCGCTTTGCGATGTTCTGATGAAGTAAATACAAACAGGCAGATCTCACCAGCGGCAATCTTTCCCAGGCTATGATGCACATGCATGCATACAAGCGGATATTTGGCAAAGATCGCTTCCCTTATCTGGTGCATTTTTTCCAGGGCCATTTCTTCATAGGCAGTATATTCTATGGCCACTACTTTGCTGCCTTCGATCACATCGGCCCTTACCTGCCCTAAAAAAATACTATGACCGCCAATATTTGTTTTTGTATCGTGCTTTTGAATACTATCCGCGATAAAGGAAGCCGCAATTGGCCCCTGTGTAAATATGTTCTTTGGCTTGCGTTCTGTGATCATAATGTCGTTTTTTTGTGAATGGTCAATATCATAAGCTAGTGGCTAGTAGTAAGTGGCTAGTAGGGTTTAATTTCGAATGCCCCGATAAATTGCAACAGAGTTTTTGTTACTATTGTCTTCCCTACTCGCTCCCGATAGCAATCGGGACTACTTACTACTCGCTTGGGGATTGATTCTACCCCCCCGCAAATGGTGGTAACAACGCCACTGTGTTATTGCCAGATAAAGTCGTATGTCCGGTTACAATTTGTTTATCAACCGCAATGATGTATGGTTTATTCACCAATGCCGGATAGCGTTGATTCAATTGATCGATCAAATCGGTGGTATCCACGGCATTCTCGATAGTAACGGGACTATTGCCCATTATATCAGTCAACTGTCCAAACACAATAACCTGTACCGGCATAAATAATAGTTTATTTCAATACGTCAAAATTACTTATTTATTTTTAGCTAGTGGTAAGTGACTAGTGGGGGCTTCCATTCACCACTCAAAATTTTCACCTGGTCCCTCCCTACTCGCTACTAGCTAAACACTACTCGCCTTTCACTGCAGCGGGAGCATCGATCTTTTTCTCTTTTGGCTTTGCATCCGTACTCGCAAAGATCAATTTTATGGAAGCCACCAGCAGTGCGGAAGCCAGGATATTCTTCAATATCGCCTGTTTAAATTTCAGCGCGCCAAAATAAGCGCCGGCCAGTCCGCCGATAAACGCTACCACCACATAAATATACATATCGCCGCTAAAGTGAATGCCTTTCTGCAATTGACCCAACAATCCCGCTATTGAATTCACAAAAATAAACAGGGCGCTAATGGCCGCTGTTTGCTTCTGGTCGGTCCACCTGAGCATTAACAAAACAGGCGATAGAATAATGCCTCCGCCAATCCCAATAAGGCCCGACAAAAAACCGATCGTTCCACCAATGACTAACGACAAAGCCCAATTCGATTTCCTGAATTCCGTTACATCCACTTTACTATAAAACCAAAAACGGATAACAGGTATCAGCAATAAAATGCCCAGTATTTTTTTATAGACCCCGCCATCGATATGTATCAACCCACCCACGAACGCCATAGGGATAGAGGCAACAGCAAATGGTAGAAATATCTGCCATTTGAAATGTTTTCCGCGATAGAACTGAATGAACGAGGTGAGCGATACAAACAGGTTTAACAAGAGCGCTGTTGGCTTCATAACATCCGGTGCTATTCCAAACAACGCCATCAGGGCCAGGTAACCGCTGGCGCCACCATGGCCTACAGAAGCATAAAGGAAGGCTACTAAGAATAAAAGACCATAAAATAGTAGTTCCATGGGGGTCATAGCTTATTTATTATTTCAGATGGCAGATTTGAAGGCATTTCTGATTTCGGGATTTTGTGATTTCTTTTATTGAAACCTCACGCAATATCTCCAAATCTCAAAATCACTAAATCGCAAAATCACACAATCCTAATCATTCCGGTATCAAGTGAACTTCAATCTCCTCCCCTTCTTTAAAATCCATTTTTTCTTCCGGCAAACACAACAAACAATTGGCCATGGCAAAGGAGCGAAGGCGATACGACTCCTGGGCATCCAACGGCACAACGCTTTTTCCATCGTAATACCCTTTCAGGAAAAAGGTGAGCAAGGCTGTTTTGGAATACGCTTTCGCTAATGGCGCTTTTATCGTTTTCAAAAATGGCGGTAACTGCATCAACTGTTCCAGCGCGGGCACCACAAACTCATAAAAACAGGTGAGCACTGACGATGGATTACCGGGTAACCCAAACACCCATTTATTTTCTTTCTTACCTACAAACAATGGTTTGCCCGGACGTTGTTTTAATTTATGGAACAAGGTGGTTACGCCACAAGCCGCCGCCGCTTCAGGAACAAAATCATAGTTACCAACGCTTACGCCCCCGGTTAATAAAACCACGTCGCTGTTATCTAATGCGTTTTGCAATATGTCTTTTACGGTTTGCGGATCGTCTTTTGCTTCGAACACCGGCACGTCTTCAATTTGCAGTTGCTGCAGCGCCGCCCGTAACTGAAATGAATTGCATTCATACACCTGTCCGTGCAGCAATGCATTGCCCGGTTGTTGCAGCTCATTACCGGTAACAATAATGCTCATGACCGGTGTTGGATAAACCGACACTTCCGCCACGCCGGTTGTGGCCAGAAAACCTATAGCCGCAGGCGTTAGTTTTTGTCCTTTCGATAGCACCAGCTCGCCGGCTTTAATTTCAGAACCTGTTGGCCGCACATTCAGGCCAGCTTTCAATTGTTCATCGAGAATATGCAGTTGGCCATCGGTTACCTGCACTTTTTCCTGCATTACAACCGTATCGGCGCCAGCGGGGACAGCGGCCCCGGTAAAAATGCGCATGGCCTGGTTGCCATTTAACGTAAACAGTTCGGGTTCACCGGCCGGCACTTCTCCCTGTATAGTTAAGGTTTTGTGCAATTGAAAACCGGCAAACGACAAGGCATAGCCGTCCATGGCCGATTGATGGAATGAAGGAATATCCGTCAACGCAAATACGTCGGCGGCCAATACCCGGCCCAGGGCTTGTTGTAATGGAATGGTTACCGGCGCTAACGCTGTGGCATTGGCGCGGATGATATGTTTAGCTTCTGTTACAGAAATCATGACGATGGTATTAACCTCCGATGGTGATCATGCTGCGGTTTTGTATAGCGCTGGCTTCAATATGTTCAAAATCGGCGCTGAATTGTCCGCCCAGCTCTTTGGCTTTGGCATGAATACTCTGGCGGATTAAAGGAACGATGTCTTCCCCATTTCGTAATGTGGTGAGCAGATCGGTTTCTTCTTTTGAGAAAAGGCAATTTTTCATTTTGCCATCTGCGGTTAAGCGCATCCGGTTGCAGGTACTGCAGAAAGGCGCGCTCATGGTGCTGATAACGGCAAAGGTGCCGGCGTGTCCCGGGACCAGATATTTTTTAGCGGTATCGTTCAATTCATCTTTCAACCGGATAAAGGAATACTCTGCTTCTACAATTTGCAAAATTTGTTGCCAGGTAAGCACTTTATTGCTCGTCCACCGGTTGCCCTGGAATGGCATGAACTCAATAAAGCGTACATGCACCGGCGTGTTTTTCGTCCACGCTACAAAATCATTGATCTCATGATCGTTGAAATCTTTCATCACTACGACGTTCACTTTGGCGCGAATGTCGTTTTCCAGCAACAGGTGAATATTGTCGTATACCCGCTTGAACTGGTCGCGGCGGGTGATGAGTTGAAATTTATCGGCCTGTAAGGTATCCAGACTTACATTGAGCGAGGTGACACCGGCCTGTTTTAAAGCAGGTATAAATTCATGCAGGCGGGCGCCGTTGGTGGTCATGGTCAAGGTAACCGGCAGTTTCGACAGCGCCATGATTATTTCGGCCGCATCTTTCCGTACCAGTGGTTCGCCACCGGTGAGCCGGATCTTTTTCACCCCCAACTCAACAAAAGTTTTTGCGATTGCTTCTATTTCATGCGCCTGCATCAATTTGGAAGCGGGCGTAAATTCGTATTCCTCTTCAGGCATACAATAAAAGCAGCGAAAATTACAATTGTCGGTCAGTGAAATCCGCAAATAATCATGAACTCTATTGAACTGATCAATTATCATTGCCTGCTATTGGGTTGAAGTAGTAAAAGTAACCTAAAAATGCCAGAAAAGTTTGAAGTTGACCGGGTTGAAAAGTTGATAGTGATGATATAGTTGATAGAGCTAATACAGCTATGGGAGATGAGACATAATTTTTCCCGGCCTTTATCAACTTTTCAACATATTAATCAGCTCCTCATACTCCGCAACCGTATCAATATCAAAATCTCCCTGGGGGAATGGTACTGAAGTAGTATGCTCCGGGTGTTGCTGCATGATCTTCCTGGCGCCTGTGTCGCCCTGCAAATCAATCAGTTGCGGAAACATGGCCTTTTCAAACAGGGCCGGTATGCCCAGGGTTCCGCCATAGGCGCTGGCCACGATGGTTTTGCCGCTCTTTTGTTGCTCATTGATCAGGTCGAGCAGCAGATCGGGCGAGACAAATGGCTGATCGCAGACCATAAAAATTACCTGCTCGGGCGTAGGCGTACGATTAAGCAATGCCTGCAGCCCGCACCGGATAGAAGAAGCGATTCCTTCCTCCCATGCCGGGTTATAAACGATCTGTACCTGGGTGGGGTTCAGGGCGGCCACCAATTGATCGGCATTTGACCCGGTCACTACCACCGGATGTGTGGTTATTGTCAGCGCCGTTTTTACGGCATGCTGCAGCAGGGTTTTGCCTTGCCAGGGTAATAATTGTTTTGGCCGGCCCAACCGGGTGGAAGCGCCTGCGGCGAGAATTACTATATCGGTGTGGAAAATGGTCATGGTTATGGCTATTGAATATTGATTATTGCAAATTGAGTATTGAGATTCGCCTGATTCTATAACCAATTGTGCGTATTCTATCACACATTTGTCTTATTCAATTACCCGTTTGCAGAATTCTATCACACATTTGTCGAATTCACCAACCAATTACGCGAATGCTACTACACATTTGTCGAATTCAACAACCAATTATGCGAATGCTGCCACACATTTGTCGAATTCAACAACCAATTATGCGAATGCTACCACATACTTATCTAATATAACAATCAGTTGAACAAATTACACCACCAATTAAACATTTTACTATAGCAAGTTGATCAATTGGTGCATTTATATTAACAATGTACTGGTCAATTAAGCAAATTGATCAACCAATTCGAAAAATGGCCCATCATATTCTGCAAACAAGCCCATCAAAACTCACAAAAGCATTATCAAATTCGCAATACAAACTCCTCTATTCATGAAATTGATAGTTGAATATATATTATTGACTATTGCATATTGACTTTTGCCGCCGCCGCCGCGATCCGGCGCTAAAGCATTGCCTATTGCTTATTGACTGATCTTCACTTCTTCAATCTCCTTTTCTACCCGCGGATGAATAGTATCTGCACTATTGCGCAACGATTCTCCGGTTCTGCCCGCAATAACGGCTTTTATTTCTGCAACGATAGATAACGCGATCTCTTCGGCATTTTCGGCGCCGATGTTCAAACCTACCGGCCCAAAGATAGAAGCCAGTTGCTCCGGCGTTGGCACTATCCCTTCTGCCTTTAATTCATCCAGCATCCGCACCAGTTTTTTACGCGGACCCAGCATACCTATATAGGTAATTTGCCGGATGATCAATTGCCGCAACACTTTCAGATCATAATTATAATTATGGGTCATCAGCACAAAAACCGTTTGCGCATCGATGGTTACCTGTTCAATTACCTGGTCGGGTTTGGTTACCAGCACCTGGTTAGCGGTAGGGAACCGGGCAGCCGTTGCATGCGCTTGTCGGCCATCGGCCACCGTTACCTGCCAGCCCAGGAGATTTGCCATTTGCGCCACTGGCATGGCATCATTTCCGGCTCCGATGATGATCACCGATACAGCCGGTTTTATCAATTCAATAAACGCTGTGAATTGCTTCCCTTCCGATACATACGTTTTTGTTGCCGAAACCTGGTTCACAAAGGCGGTTTTGGCGTCGGCCGTCAACGCCTTTTGTAATGCATCGTTGGTGAGGCGGGCCGTAACGGTTTCACCTGGCAATTGCAACAAACAGGTACCTGGCTGCACTTCGCGACGATCGTTCAATGAAAAAAGCATGACCAATGCCGCATGTTGCCGTTGCAGGCTGATGGTCTTTAATAATTGAATGGGATTGTCTTTTTGCGCGGGTAATATCGGTTCAATAACTATATGTATAATGCCTTCGCATCCCAACCCAACGCCGAGTTTGGCATCGTCCTCATCAGTAGTATCATACGTTACCAGCATGGGTTCCTGCCGCGCCATTACCAGTAATGCTTTTCGCAAGGCATCGCCCTCCAGGCAGCCGCCGCTGATAGCACCGGTTAGCATCCCATCCTGCGTTATCAGCATCCTTGCGCCCGGCCGGCGGTAACTGGATCCCTGTACATGCACCACGGTGGCCAGTGCGGTTTGTTTTCCCTGCTGTTGCGCTTCCTCAAAGGCCTGTATAATGGCCTGTATTTCTTTCATAACGAAATTTTTGTACTAATGCAATTGTATTAAAGTTACAACAGTTAGCAAACATATTTTGTTACAAATTCGACCAACGGCGTTGGGCATATTTTGCCTACCATTAAAATAATAAATTGGGAATCCGCCCTTTCAAAGTCGTACCTTACTATCAATTAAACCAACCTGTTTATGGCTTCTT
The DNA here is from genome assembly GCF_004834005.1 of Niastella caeni. Taxonomy (GTDB): domain Bacteria; phylum Bacteroidota; class Bacteroidia; order Chitinophagales; family Chitinophagaceae; genus Niastella; species Niastella caeni. The sequence goes on along the minus strand of NZ_STFF01000013.1, from coordinate 53,399 downwards.
ACAAACTCAGCATCAACGGCAGTACGCATGCCGTAGAAGCTGATCCCAAAATGCCCCTGCTATGGGTTTTGCGCGATCTGTTGAATTTAACCGGTACAAAATATGGCTGCGGTATGGCGCAGTGCGGCGCCTGTACCGTGCATTTGAACGGCAATGCCATACGTTCATGCTCCATGCCGGTATCTGCAGTAGGCAATCAAAAAATTACCACCATCGAAGGATTGAGTACCGACAACTCACACGCGGTGCAACAGGCATGGATCGCTGAGCAGGTACCGCAATGCGGTTATTGCCAAACCGGGCAGATCATGTCGGCGGTGGCTTTGTTGAAACGCAATCCCAACCCAACCGACCGGGATATTGACATGGCAATGCAAGGCAATTTGTGCCGCTGCGGAACTTATCCGCGTATTCGCAAAGCCATTCACAAGGCGGCCACGTTAATGAAGCCACCGGCAAAAAGTTTTTAATTCCGCTGCTGCGGGATCTTCGGTCCTGCTATGCGGAGTATTCGATCTGTTAAACCAACTGCGTTATGCAAAACACGAATTCCATCAACCGTCGCGCCTTCCTGAAATTATCAGGATTAACCGGCGCCGCGCTCACCATAGGGTTTTACTTTCCGGCACTGGCAGAAGAAAGCGCTTCCATTATTACAGCCGAAACAGCCGATAGCCTCGGCATTGCATTGAATGCATTCATTTCTATTGATAAGAATGGAAAGGTTTCTATTTTAAACCACCGCTCCGAAATGGGGCAAGGTTCTTTTCAGGCGGTGCCGCAAATGATCGCTGAAGAACTGGAAGTGTCGCTCGACCAGGTGTCGATCAATTTTGCACCGGGCCATCAAAATAAATACGGCAGCCAGTTAACGGGTGGAAGTTCTACCGTTCGTGGCGCTTATAAACATTTATTGAGAACCGGCGCTACTGCCCGCGAAATGTTACTGGAAGCCGCTGCTAAAAAATGGAATGTGCCGAAAGAAGAATGTTACGCCTTGAAGGGCGAAGTCATTCATAGACCAACGAATAAGAAGATCGGTTATGGCGAACTGGTAGAAGAAGCCGCCAAACTCACGCCACCAAAACAGGTAACACTTAAGGAAAGAAAGAACTACACCATCATCGGCAAGCCACTCCCCCGCCAGGATACGCCATTAAAAGTAAATGGCAAAGCGGAGTTTGGGCTTGATAAAAAACTGCCCGGTATGTTGTATGCCGTGGTAGAACGCAGTCCGCACTTTTTGGGAAAAATAAAAAGTTATGACGACAGTGCCGTCAAAACAATGCCCGGCGTAAAACATGTTATAAAAGTACAAATGCCGGTCTTTAATACTACAAGGGAAGGTATAGCCATTGTTGCCGACAATACCTGGGCCGCCATGCAGGCCCGCAAAGCATTAAAAGTTGAATGGGACACCACAGGGTTTGAGCACCTGGATACCACAGGCTTGTACAACCGCATGAAAGAAGACCTGAAGAAACCGGGTTTATCGCAACGTACGGGTGGCAATTTTGAAGGCATGTATGCCAAAGCTGCCAAAAAACTGGAAGCGGTGTATGAAACGCCGTACGAAGCGCATGCCTGTATGGAACCACTGAATTGTGTAGCCGATGTGAAGGATAACAAGTGTGAAATATGGGGCCCCATTCAGGCGCCCGATTGGATACAACGCGACCTGGCCGACCGGCTGAAAATGCCGGTTGAAAACATAGCCGTGCACATGACTTTTTTAGGCGGTGGTTTTGGAAGAAAAGCATTTACCGATTACACAACAGAAGCAGCGCTCATTTCCAAAGAGATCAAGGCCCCTGTACAGGTTGTTTGGACGCGTGAGGATGATATGAATCAGGGGCCTTTTCGTCCCGGTGCGGTATATGAATGCAAGGCCGGGTTGAACAATGGTCGCATTGCTGCCTTTCAAACAAAGATGGCGGCGCAGAATATGAACCACCAATGGCCGCATGCCGATAAAAGCAATTTTAACGACAGCACTACCGAAGGACTGCCCGAAGCTTTTATCAATGGTATAGATCATTATAGTTTTTCCGACATCCCTACCGAGTCGCCGATCCCCGTGATGTGGTGGCGTTCGGTGTATTCCTCTACCAATGGGTTTGCCTACGAAAGTTTTATGGATGAACTGGCGCATGCAGCAGAAAAAGATCCGCTCGATTTCAGAAGGCAGCACCTGCGCGAAGAACGTTATGTTGCGCTGATCGATATGCTGGAAGAGAAAACAGGTTGGAAATCGCGGGGCAAGAATTCTGGCTGGGGCGTAGCCATTACAGAATGTTTTAAAAGTATTGTAGGCGAAGCCGTGAAAGTATCAAAGCAGGCAGATGGCAAATTAAAGATCGACCGCATTGTAGCCGTGATGGATTGCGGCTGGTATGTGAACCCGGATATAATAAAGGCCCAGGTTGAAGGAAGTATTGTAATGGCCCTGGGCGCTGCCACTAATCATGAAACCCATTTCACCGATGGCAAAGCCGTTGAACAGAATTTTCATCAATACCAAATGCCACGCATAAGCGATGTTCCCGATATAGAGGTATATATTATTGAAAATGAAGAAAAGCCCGGCGGCGTTGGCGAACCGGGATTGCCCCCCTTTGCGCCGGCGTTGTGCAATGCAATATTCGACCTTACCGGAAAGAGAATAAGAAAATTGCCGTTCAATATGAATGAGGTGTAAAGCACACTGATTTTTTGTTAACAGGGCTGATCATTCATCAGCCCTGTTTCATTTACGTTATTTTGAAATTTCAGCTTATTTAATTTAATGGGCTTTTTTATTATACTGTGGCCACCAAAAACCATTTTCATGAATATTACAAAGGTCTTTTATTCCTTTCTGTTTTTACCTGTGCAACAGTAATGGCCTTGCCTTTATTCCCCCAGCTATTTCGTACAAAATTCAACACGTCGGCCACCTGTTGATCGGTGAGTTGTTTATGTGCAGGCATATCGAGGTTATATATTTTACCATTAACAATTATTTCTCCATTTATCCCATTCAATACAATGTCAATGGTGCGTTTTGTGTCTTTAGCAAGAAAATCGGAGTTCGCTAACGGTGGATAAATGCCAGGCATCCCCTGGCCATTTTCCATGTGACAATTTTTGCAGGTGGCGTTAAATACTTCCTGTCCGCGCTTTATACTTTGCAACAGCGAATTGCTTTGGGAGAAAACCAGCCAACATGTACCCGTTACCAGGAAAATTATAATCAACGCCTTTTTAACCATAGGGTAAAATTGAGTGATGTAGTAAAACAACAATAATACCTATTCAATTTCCTAAAACAATAATTTTATCCACATCATTAACGCCGGTACTGACCCCACCAAATCTGTTGCCTAATTATTTCCCCTACGCCAGCTTATAAACCGAAACCGGTTTGTGCCAGCCTTTCAGGGCAACATAGCCGAAACAGGTGGGGGCTGTATTGATATCAATAGATTGTATCACTTCTTCCGAGACCAGCAATTGCGACCCAAACTGTTTATTCAATTGTTCAATTCGTGATGCCAGTATCACCACACTGCCGGTAATGGAATATTGCCGGCGCTTGGCAGTTCCGATATTACCAGTAACTACTTCACCGGTATGAATGCCTACACCAATTTTTGTTACTGGCATTCCGCCATTGGCTGAAACCTTGTTTAATTCATCCAACAACATCAGCCCTGCCTGCACCGCGTATTGCGCGGGATTATTCAGTTCTACCGGTGCACCGAAAGTGACCATACAACCATCACCCAGAAACTGGTTGATGATGCCATTGTACCTGGTCACCGAATCTATCACAATCTTGAAAAATGCATTCTGGTATTGTACAATTTCTTCCGGATGTTTATCCGCCGCAAATTGTGTAAAGTTGCGGATGTCGATAAACATGATCGCTACCCGCATGCGTTTGCTTTCCAGTTTTCCATCCTGTTCCAACATCTTCTCCGCTATTTCCATAGAGATCTGTTGCCCGAAAAGGTCTTCTACCAAATGCCGCTTTTCTGATTCTTTCAACAAATTATCTATCCCCTTCCTGATCTGCCGTGCTACCAAACCTGCCGCAATGCCCGAGAATAATAAGATCGTAGCTTTTACGCCATCGGATGCATAAAAATGTTTGTATATAAAATAACTGAACGTAACATACGAGGCCGCCGCCAATGCGCCACAGAAAAAGGATAACCAAAAGTTCAGCCGCAGCGTAGATAGAATAACAAACACAAAATAAATATATACAACGGGCGAATTGAGCACATTGAACTGTGGATACTGTTTTGCAATAATAAAGATCATGCAGGAAGGCAAACAAACCTCTATGATCGTATTCACATAGCGCGCCGCCAGCGGCAACGTTTTCTGATTCGAACGTAAATGTTTGGTAATGATCAAAAACGACACTACTTCGAAAAGCAGTATCGTTACAGGAAACAACCAGGTAACACCGAACGTTGTAGTAGGCGTATCAGGATCGGTCGTTTTCAATACAAACAGATCGAGGAAGCGATAACCTATACCTACCGCAAACAACACGATCAGGATCATCGTTCTTCGCCTTTCATGCTGCAGCAACGCTTCATTTATCTGTTCACCAAATGCAACTTTCATAATATTGTATTTAATGTATCCTGAACTCATTTACATTCTTTGTGTTCCGTACAGGTAAACAAAGAAGGATAACACATGCCACAAACGGCAATGGAAATCCGAGGAAAAACCAAAACCAGAATTTTCGTCCCAGGCTTCTTGCCATCAGCCCGGTTACAACCGGAAAGAAAAATGGCAGTGCTATTATTGGCAAGGCGATTAAAAATTCCATAAACTGAGTTTTAAAAATTTTAAAAAAGCTTCTCCCATCTACTTTACACAGAACACTTATCACAAACTCATTGAGCAAACGGGAGAAGGATGTTATGCTAATACTGGTGAAGGCAACGCCTCAACTGTTTTTCGGCTAAACTTTGCAACAATCCGATCAACGATCAGGTATATAACAGGCACCACTACCAGCGTCAGCAACATAGAGCTGGTTAACCCACCGATCAATGCCCAGGCCATTCCATTTTTCCATTCTGCCCCTGCCCCGCTAGCCAATGCCAGTGGTAACATACCTATTACCATCGCAATGGTTGTCATCAGGATGGGGCGAAGTCTTGTGCGGCCCGACTCCAGCAATGCTTCTACTGTTTTATATCCCTGTTGCTTCAACTGGTTGGCGCAATCCACCAACAGGATCGCATTTTTAGCTACCAGTCCGATCAGCATAATGATACCAAGCAGGGAAAAGATGTTAAGCGATTGCATGGCCAATGCCAGTGCCAGCAAGGCACCCACCATAGCCACCGGTATAGAGAACAACACCACAAACGGATAGATATAGGAATTGTACAACGCCACCATGATGAGGTAAACAAAGATGATAGAGGCGATCAATGCATAACCCATGCTACCAAAAGCCTCGGCCTGCTGCTTCATGTTCCCTTCGTATTCAATAGACACACCGGCAGGTAATGGATCTTTTTCAATCGCCGCTTTTATTTCTTCACCCACTGTACCTTGCGGGCGGCCGCTTACTTCACTGGAAACCGTTACTGAACTGATCCTGTCTTTACGTTCGAGTTTAGCGGGACCAATCGTTTTTTCTACAGCAGCAAACTGGTTCAGCCTGATGGCTTGCCCGGCTCCGTTTACAAAGGATAATTGTTGCAGATCATTTACCGACTCTCTATCGAAAGCATCCAGCTTCACTGTGATATCATAATCGTATTGCCCTTCCGATAACTGGGCATCGCTGTTACCACTAAATGCCAGTTTTATTGTACTTCCCACCTGGTCCATCCGCAGCCCTAATGCCATCATTTTGTCTTTATCGATGCGGATGCTTACTTCCGGTTTATCATTTTCGATCGAGATCTTAGCATCCATTGCGCCCGGAACGGTTTTTATTTTCTGCAGAACCGTATCGGCATACGAAAGTAATTGGTTCACGTTACTACCGCTTAACACTACCTGTATAGGCGCTTCACTGGTACTGCCCATGATATCTACATTGCTGATCCTGATCTTTGCGCCGGTAATATGTTCCTGCAATTCTTTTTTAATCTGTTGCGAGAATTTCTCCGTGCTAACAGTCCGTTCACTTTTATCAACCAGCTTTACACTAACCTCGGCTAAATGTCTTTCCCCTTGGGCAGCAAACTGGTTATCGCTTTTACCCATAGAAGAGAACACATTCACTACTTCCTTCTTCGACAAAATATACCGTTCTACTTCCTGTGTTTTTAAATTGGTCTGTTCAATGGTTGCGTCTTTGGGCAATTCAACCTTTACCACCAGCTCACCACGATCGCCCATGTTTACAAACTCATTTCCGATGAAGCCACCGCCCACCAGCGAAAAAGAACCCACTAATAAACCTAATGTAATGATCAGTACCCAACGTTTATGCGATAAACTCCATTTTAATAAGTTGCTGTAATTGTCCGTAAGGCGGTTAATGTGCTTTTCAACCCAAAGGATAATGCGACCACCCACTTTTCTGGGATTGGGATGCGTTAATTTGCCGAACCGCGAAACCAATAAGGGCGTCAGGGTAAAACAAACAAACAGGCTCATGAGGGTTGACACAACCACTACCAATGAAAACTGGCGTAAGATATCGGCAATCAAACCATCTACCAGGGTTATAGGCAGGAATACCACCACATCCACCAACGTGATCGACATCGCCGTAAAACCAATCTCGTTTCTTCCATCCAGTGCGGCCCTTCGTTTGTCTTTTCCCATTTCCATGTGGCGTTGAATATTTTCCAGCACTACGATACTGTCATCTACCAGGATGCCCACCACGAGCGACAAAGCCAGCAAGGTCATCAGGTTGAACGTAAAACCAAACATATGAATACCGATGAAAGTAGAAACCAGCGAAGCAGGAATGGCGACCATTACAATGATAGCGTTACGCATGCTGTGCAGGAATACCAACATCACCAAAGCCACCAGCAAGATCGCCAGCATGAGATCATGGTTAACAGCTTCTGCAGCTTTCATAGTGAACTCCGATGAATCCTGTGCAATGGCAAATGTTAATCCATCTGCCGCATATTCTTTTTCGAGTTCCTTTATCTCAGCTTCCATCTGCCTGCTCACCTGTACCGCATTGGCATCGGTTTGCTTGTATACCAGTAAGCCGATGGCGGTATTCGCATTATAGCGGCTGATGGTCTCTGTTTCTTTTATACCGTCAATCACCACAGCTACATCATTGAGATGAATAGCCCTTCCATCGCGGTTGGCGATCACCACCGCTTCAATATCTTTTGGTTCTTTGAATTTTCCAGCCAGGCGAACGGTTGTTTCACCCTGGGTGTTCTTTACGGAACCGGCGGGAAAATCGAGGTTGGATGTTTCAATAGCGTTCAACACCTGTTGTACATCCAAACCATACAGTTCCACTTTCTTGCGGTGGATATTCACGCGGATCTGGCGTTCTTCACCACCCATGATACCGACATTGGCCACGCCTTCGAGTTTTGATAACAAGGGAACGATCCGTTGTTTCACCACATCATACAATGCGCGGTTATCTGTTTTGGCGGCTACCGACATTTTCATGATCGGCGCTTCATCTACTGAAAATTTTGACACTACCGGATCTTTCGCATCTTCCGGTAACCGCGAAGCAATGGCATTCACTTTACGTTGCGCGTCCTGCATGGCCTGGTCAATATCTACATCGGCTTTAAATTCCACGATCACATTCGACTGGCCTTCCAGCGATTTTGATTTGATGTTATCGAGTTTTTCCAAAGAAGAAACCGCATCTTCTATTTCTTTTGTGACGGCGTTCTCTACTTCCGATGGTGCAGCGCCGGGATACGACGTGCTTATGGTAATGATCTGCTTCGACATTTTAGGTAACAGTTCGTACCCGATTGAGAAATAGCTTACTATTCCTATAAGACCCAGCACTGAGAAGATCACTACGATCAGCGTAGGTCTCTTTATTGATAGTTCGGTTAAAGACATGTTTGTTAAGTTTAAAAGTTGACGAGTTGACAAGGAAAACTGCGGATTGCCGATTCTCCGTTGCCGCGAAAGCGTTCAGCGTTTAGCGTTCAGCGTTTAGCTTTCGGCTTATAGCTTGTAGCTTGTAGCTTACAGCCTGTAGCTTGTAGCTTATAGCTTACTTACTTCCTTTCACCACCATTCCATTCTCCAAATTCAGTTGTCCGGATACCACAACCTGCTCCCCTTCCTGCAATCCTTCCAGCACCTGCACTTTACCAGGCGTAACCAATCCGGTTTTAATAGTACGATGTTGAACTTTATTTGCATTCACCACATACACGGTGGCCTGTTTTGTACCGGCCAGCAAGGCACTCACAGGAATGGATAACCCTGTTTCAGCTATGCCTGTAGAGAAAGTAACATCAGCCAGGATACCTGCTTTTAGTTTTTCTTTTCCATTATTGGGCAGGCTGATCTCCGTTAAAAATTTACCGGCGGCATCTGCCTTATCGCTGATCATACTGATGTGAGCCGACTGCGGTTGAGTAATCACCACGCTATTCACCACCACGGGTTGACCTGCTTTTACTTTGAATGCTTCCTGTTCACCCAGGTATACATTGATCTTTAAAGAGGAATTATCGATCAGTTGTGCTAACACCGTTCCAAACGAAACGAAGGAGCCGGTTTCTACTGATACATTTTCTACTTTACCATTGAAGGGAGATAGAATTTGCATGTGAGCGATCTGTTGCAGCACCTCTTTTTTCTGGGCCAGTAAGGAAGCATGTTGCAGTTTTACACTTTCCAGTTGCATGGAGGTAGCCCCGCCCATCTCTATCAAGTGAGTATACCGGTTAATGTCGAGCAATGCCTTTGCCAGCGACGATTCAACACTGGCCAGTTGGGCATGATAAACACCTGCATCCAGTTGCGCGATCACCTGGCCCTTCCGAACAACATCACCATTCTTTATATACAAGCCAACCAGTTTACCCTGCACTTCAGAAGCGATCTTTACTTCTTTGGCTGATGAAGTGGTTCCATTGATCGTGAAAGCCGTATTGAATGAATCCCTGATTACATCCGCTATTTTCACCGGTATCACGGCATTGTCTTTTACCGGCTGGGCGGCTTTATCAATTTTAGCTTTGTTACTTGCCAGCACAACACCAATGCTACCGGCAACTAATACAGCACCTGCTATTTGAATGATCTTCTTCTTCATTTTATAATGATTTTAAAAATTCAGTTAATAATGTTCCATTTGCTTTGTGTGCATCCACCAGGCTGGTTTGTACATTGATGACCGCCTGTGTATGCAGGTTACGGGATTGGCTAAGCTCTCTTTCTGCATCGAGTAACTCTATTAATGTAGTTACACCTTCAGTATATAATGCTTTGCGGGAAGCGAAAACCTTTTCGGCCAAGACCAGGTTTTGTTGCGTGATTTGCACCTGTTGCAGGTTGTTATGCAATGTTTCGCTGGCAGTTATCCATTCCGTAGTAGCCAACTGTTGTTGCTGCTCATTACGGAATTGCAGTTGTTGCAATTCTACCTGCGCCAGGTTCAGGCGATTTTTTCTGCGGTTACCATCGAATAAAGGAATGCTGGTAGTTATACCGACCGTAGAACTTTTATATCCATAATCACCCTTCATTGCATCAGAAGGCTGGTTGAACTGGGATTGATAATTGAAACGGAAGAAAGCGCTGAGTGAAGGCAATTTTTCCGCTTTGATCGTTTTCAACTCCAGTTCTTTGGATGCTATCAATTGCCGGTACAGGTGAACATCTTCGCGGTTCCACAACTTGGTGCCACCACCCTGTACTGATGCAGGAATGCGGGTCAGATCATTGGCAATGGTTATTGATGCATTGGCCGGCAAACCCAACAGGTATTTAAAAAAAACCAACTGTTGGTTGTACTTCGTCTGCGACTGGTTTAACTGCGATTGAATATTGGCAGCATTGATCTGTAACGATTCAAAATCGATGCGCTTCAACACACCACTTTCGTATTGCGCTTTGGCAATCACTTCAATCTCGCGGATGTTTGCATAGTCTTTGTTCGTTGTGCTTATCTTTTCTGTAGTGGCCAGCAGATCATAATAAGCTGTAGCAACCTGGTAAACCAGTTCTTCGCGACTAAGTAAATGCCTGGTTTGCGCAATGCCGGTATTCAATTCTGCCGCTTCCACTTGTAAACGAGTAGTTTTCCTGATAATGGTTTGCGTGGCTTCAATACTGCTGCCCATGCTATACCGGGTACCAAACTGAACAGGTATCAGGTCTTTATCGGGTTGCCCAACAAAATTGCCCGGCAACATTTGGGAAGGAAGCGCGGGGTTGTATTCCGCTTTACTATTAAAGTTTATCTGGGGTAACAGATCAGCCCTTGCAATACGGGTACGATGATTGGCGATTTGGTTGTTAAGACTGTCGGCCTTTAACGAATAGTTGTTAGCCAGTGCCATATCAATGGCGCTTTTAATATCAATGGATGAGGTTTGTGAATGTGCCCGGGTGTGCAGAACGCCTATCAACAACAGCACCGGTAAACTCCTGAACCATCTCCGCCTTTTGCTCATAAAATTGGTTTTGACTTTTTGAAATTTGATTGACGACACAAAATTGCCGTCTGCAAAAGGCGATACGGTTCCGTTCGGCCAATCCGAACAGGTTGTACCTGTGCGGATTTCGATACTTGTTAATTCGAACCAATAAATGATTGAGGATCAGCAGGCCATGATTTATCCGAACGCCGTTCCGATTAAGAAATCCGAACGGTTCGAGTTAGTTTAGCCGCGCTTCAACCCTTCGGCTTCGCTCAGGGCGATTTCAGGAAGCTGTTGTAAGGACATTTTGCTTTTCGCGGAACTCGGTTGGGGTGAGCCCGGTAAATTTTTTGAACACGGTATTGAAGGTGGTTTTGGAATTGAACCCGGCTTCGAACCCGATGGAGAGGATCGTGTGGTTCCGGCTTTTTTCATCCAGCAGTAATCGTTTGGCATCTTCGACCCGGTAATTATTAACTACATCATAGAAGCTTTTCATCATCCCTTCGTTCAGGGCTTGCGATACCTGGTAAGCAGGCACCTGCAATTTGTTGGCAACCTGTTGCAGGGTCAACTCCGCTTCCTGGTATAACTTTTCTTCTTCCATTAATGCAATGATCTTCTTCACCAGCACATCCATGCGATCATCGCTTTGTGCGGTTTTTACGGGTTTGGGCTTTTTGCCATTGGTTCCATTTGTTTCAATATCAACTACTTTTTGTATGGTAGCCTCGGCCGTTTCTTTATTTACGCCGGGTTGAGCCTGCCAGATGGTATACTGCTTTATACCCAGGTATGTGGCGATATATATATAAGGTGCCCCCACCGACATATTGGTAAGTAAGATCAGGCTAATGTTGTTGGGAAAAACGAACAACAGTGGGAAGCTTATAAAAAATACTCCAACCAATACCAGGAAGCCGTTTACCAGGAATTTGGCCCAGTTCAAATCGAGACGGCTTGTTTCTGAAAACAGGTGACGGAGAGATCGTTGATAAGAGATCAATTCGCGACGGGCCAGCCAGTAATACACCACCTGTAAAACGGGTCGCCCCATAATAAGAAATATGGTGGTAGGGCTACGCAACGCCTGAATAGGGATCATTTCCGAGTCTGGGTAAAGTTTTGAGAACTTCAGGAGGTTAAAGTAAATAGGAATGAGCCATATAATACATATTATAAAATGTGGCCAGGCCTTGCGCCAGGTGATAGTTTCTTTAAAACTGCGAATGTAGAGATACAAAAAAGGGCCGGGGATCAGCGGAAATGACTGTACAAAAAAACTGTTCTGCCAGCCAACAAAATGAATGATCATCGGCAGGGCCATCACTGCTGAAACGCCGAGGATAAAACCGGCCAGGAATTTATTGACGGATCTGTCGCCTTTGGGATAAAAGTAAATAAGCGCAGCCAATAGCATCCCCTGCAGAACGCCCAGGCCGAGAACCATTCTCAATATATTTTCAGAAACAGTTAGATTAAACATACCCTGTTATTTGGTGGGCACGGGGCTATAAAACTTTCAACCCAAAGATAAAGAACCGGCGATAGTTTTCAAGAATAGTGCATTTCTTAATTAAAAGGAACATCCAACCATTTTCTTTACAATATCTTATTTTATTGATGTCTTATTTTTGTATTACAAACTGGCGGGCATGAAAAGTCGAAGTAATAAAAAGCAATCCCTCGATAATGCATTGGGCACCCCCAAATACTTTATTGATACAGAGGGAAAGATACCAGGCGAACATTACTATTGGTTCCCTAACCAGGGCGATAGTATGACGGACAATACCCCGAGATCAATTCCCGCCGGCAGCCTTACACTGGGCAGATTGCTACAGGTGAACAGCATACAGGATATTCCCTTACACCGACCGATAGTTGTTATTTTTGACGACGATGGTAAGCAGTTTTGCCTGCTGAAAAGCGCCTGCCAGATCAAGACTAAAGATAATGCCGAAACAGAGCCTGATTCTTCCATGCTTTGCCTGCGTAGCTATAATCCTGCACCCCGCTGCGATGACTTCTGGTTACCCTTCAGTTGCATTAAATATATTTTTGTAGTAGAAAGAGTACGTCGCCCTGATGGCAGCGAATTTGTTCCTGTTCAGCAAGAGGTTGTAAGAAAAAGAAAATAGCAACTGTACTGTTGAAAAGTATTTATTCACTTTAGCAATAATGTATTTTAATGTTCTGCAATAGACCATGAAAAGCAAGCCCCATCCTTACGATCGGGTTGTGTACCCGGTGCATCGGCAGAGCATAGACTTTTTGCATGGGGGTCGGCAAATAAATATCTATGGGTGTAGAGCGATTGCAGCATCAGTTCACCATGATACATATCCTGCCATTGAAATACAGATGCCTCCCCTTTTTCTTCTTTTTCTATACGCACTTCAGCCATTAATCCCATGCCCTTTACCGTTACCCATCCGCTATCTACAACTGATTGCAAAGCAATTCTGCCATTTCCCTTGTCAATTACCCTGAATAAGCGGTTATTGCCCTGTGCCAGTTTATCGCTGGCGGCAACAGGCCGTACAAATTTTTTCCAGTTCACCAGTACAGTACCATCGGCCATACTCGTAAGCGTTATTAACTTACCGTAAGGAATTGGTTTTGTTAACCCACGTGGCCGGGGTTCATGTACAATAAATGAATTAAAATCTGCATAGCCACCTTCCACGTTTAATGCATTGTAGTTAAAAAGGCTATACCGTACACCCTGGAATGTTCGCAACTGGAATACCATTATGAATTCATCGCCCAACGGAATGAAGTTGGTTCCATCAGTACTGTAACTGAACAAGGCTTTCTCTGTTTCAAAATGGCAGTTTGCCCGTAACCAGCAATTTGTACCGTTCAATTTTGCTGTGGTCAGCTTGCCGGTTTGCTGATTAAATTGCTGAATCTCTAATCCGTCTGCTTTTTTTGCCACGCCAATCCATGCATAGGGCAAATTCAGCAACGCGAGTCCGGCCACATCACCGTTCTTCAGTTTCGCGAGGTCAGCTTCCGTAGTCACGATCGACTCCGGACCAATAGCCCGTTGCGTAAGTGAATTCTTCGCCATCCAAAAATCGGTTGCCGGTAATGAATGAAGACGCAGGTGTCCTTTGCGTGCTGTTAACGACCATTTTTTATCAACCGGTACATGGTTCCATTGCCATACCGGTTGCAGTGTGGTCATTGAAAAATCATCGCTCCTTCGGTAAGGCGCATGCGGTGTTGAAACAAACCCCGTATTGGGCTTCACCCAGGTTTGTGGGCTACGGGTAAAGTTGCCGGGCAAACCAAAGTAAGGCCAGCCGTTCTGCCAGGTAACCGGGGAAAGACAAATTAATCTTCCAACAGAATTCCCATCCATCATCGACCATCCCCACCATTCACCCGACTGAATCTGCACAATGCCACCCTGGTGGATCGGCATAGCACCCAGAAAGTTCGGTACCGGCGGAACTAATTTAAATGGAGGACCATTACGTTGATCGGCCAATCGCCAGCCCGTACCAAAACCAAAACTCTCATTGGCGCTCATGACCGATATTTCATAAGCACCACGCGGATTATCGGCTCGCAGGCAAACCTGGTAGCAAAGCGGATCGTAATTAGTATTGGTGATATAATATTTACCATTGATCTTGTAAAAGTGGCAACCCTCGCCTGCACCACTACCCTTTGGCACAATTACCTGTTCACTGCCGGGGAGGATATCAGTCAGGGAATCATTCAGTTCGGCCAAACGAATTTCATCATATCCCCAAATCACATACTTTTTTCCATCGTCATCAAACAATACAGAAAGATCATGAAAGCTCTTTCTTAATTCAGTATGCTTCCAGGGACCTTTCGGATTATCGGCAGTAAATAATTGGGTATTGCGCCTGTTTACATTGCTAAAAATGTAAAATTTACCATTATAGAACCGGAAACAGGGCGCCCATATTCCCTGTCCGTAAATAGCACCGCCCTTCTCCAAACGAAATTCCGGACCCAGATCGAGCCGGTCAACGGCATAGCTCATAAATTCCCAGTTCACCAGGTCGCGCGAATGCAGCACCGGTAACCCTGGCATGGTATGCATAGTGGTGCCGGTAAGGTAATAATCATCCCCTACCCTGATCATATCAGGATCAGAAAACTCATCGAAAAAAAGCGGATTAGAGAAAGTACCATTGCCATTATCGGCTGTCCAGGTTGAACCGGTTAGAAAGTCAGGTTGCTTTACCGGGGGGTTTTGGGCAACAACGATCGCCGCTGGCAAGCACTGGATAAGAAAAAAGAAAACGAATCGGTTGAAAGAAATGTGTATCATATGAAAGCCAATCGCCTGTTTTAAAAGTGAAATTAAAGTATATATTTTAACTTCCGGCTAACGTTGAATACAGGAAAACAATTTAATTTTAATTGAAGGTTTCACTGATTCATTAAGACCCTGCAAACACTAATGGTTTACAGCCATGTACCGGATGAATATAAACGATATTTCAACAATTGCGCGAATCAATAGAATGGATCTATCCCGTAAAGAACATAGTTATAAACTACAAAGGAAAGAAACCTTTAGTACAAGACCATTTTGAATTCTTACGTACCGATAACGGATATAATTTAATAAGTATACAAGTTGGAAAGGGAAAACTGCAATAACAATTGTTATACAAACAACGGCATTCAAATTGCAACTGTTCAACAGAAAAAAGCATATCGTTATGACACTCACAGAATTATTTATCCTTTTGGTAATTGCCGCCATATGTGGCGGAGTTGGTCAATCACTGGCGGGGTATGACCTGGGCGGTTGTTTCGTTTCCATCATAGTTGGATTTATTGGCGCGTATATTGGTTTGTGGCTTGCGGGCAAATTCGGACTTCCCGAAATATTTGCCATAAAAGTGGGCGGAAAAACATTTCCTATTGTTTGGGCAGTAATAGGTTCAGCCCTTTTTACGTTGGTCATCGCCTTGATACGAGGTGCTATTTTCGGCAGGAACCGGCTTTGAATATATCAGGCAATTATCCCACCTAACAACTAGGGTGATAATTCATATTAATTGTTAATAAAACGGGTAACAATACGCCATCGAACCTGAACTCATCTTTCATTGCACAATAACCCATCGTGCAGGTTTGCCATACCCGCGGCATGAAATTTTCAGCAATTATTTTGTTAAAATCTGTGAAGCTATAAGAAAATAATAACCATATTATTTAGGGAACATCATTGGCCAAACAGATCTTTTGAGCACACTCAAACTGACGCTTATGATACGAATTGATTTTAACAAAAGAAAATTATCACTGCTTGTATGCATAACCCTTTCTCTTTCACTTGCTGTACCGCAACAGGGATCAGCTACTCCAAATGGATTTCATGAAAAAAGATTTATCCCGATAAGCGGAAGAGTTACTTCAGCAAATGATCAGCAGCCGCTTCCCGGCGTATCTGTTACTGTTAAAGGAACCAATATAGGCACCGCAACGGATGCAGAAGGACGCTACAGCTTTAATAATGTAGAAAGCAATGCAACGTTGGTTTTCAGCTTTGTAGGATACCAGACGATGGAAGTGCCGGTAAGAAATCGCTCCGTAATTGATCTGTCATTACAGGTAGAAGCCGGTACACTCATTGAAACCATTGTGACCGCTAATGCCATTCGTCGTGATAAACGATCGCTGGGTTACTCAGCGCCGGTCGTAAGAAGCGAAGAATTGCTCACAGGACGTAATACGAGCCCATTAAATGCATTGCAGGGAAAGGTAGCAGGTGTTAATATTACCAGTACCGCCAGTGCACCTAACAGTTCATCGCGCATTGTGTTAAGAGGCGGATCCTCTATAACCGGTAACAATCAGGCACTCATGGTAATAGATGGTATTCCCATTGATAATTCAGACTTTCTTGGTGGAAGCGATGTTCGTACCACCCAAACCAGCGGAATAGTAGATCCCAGAAGCACCGTAAACTTCGGCAACCGCGGTAACGACATTAACCCGGAAGACATAGAATCGATAACCGTTTTAAAAGGCCCGACAGCCGCGGCGTTATACGGTTCCAGGGCATCTAATGGTGCTGTTGTAATTACTACTAAATCAGGAAGGAAAGGGCAGAAAAACGAAGTTACCGTAAGTTCCACCATCACTTTTTCCAACATACTAAAGTTGCCCACTTTTCAAAATGGATATGGCCAGGGCTATGCAACCGGTATTGATGCAAACGGTGACCTGGAGTATTACAACGATCCAATTGAAAACTGGAGCTGGGGACCTCCTTTTACAGGCCAGGTGCAGGACTGGGGGCAGGAAATCAATGGAAGGAGACAACAAAAACCATATTCTGCACAAGAAGATAACGTCAGGAAATTTTTTGAGTTGGGGAGAATGATCAACAACACAGTTTCTTTTGCCGGCTCAGGTGAAAAAACAACTTTTTATTTATCGCTCAACAGCCTGAACTCTGATGGCATTATGCCATATAATAAAGACAAATACAACAGGTATAATGCCCGGTTTAATGGTACTGCTCAACTGAATAATAAATTCTCCGCCGGCATTGGTCTCAGCTATAGTAGAATCAACAGCAACCTGGTGCAGGGCGGGCAGGGTCCCGGTTCTGTTTACGACAACCTGCTTCAAACTCCCCGCGACATACCAATTGACAAAATGGAAGACCTGAATAATCCATACAACGGGTATGGCTTTCTGAACGAACGGGGTGAACAGGTATATGGCTTTTACGGAGGTTATACGGTGAGCCCTTATTTTCTTTTACAGAATTACCGGAATGAAAATGATGTAGATCGTGTGGTTGGTAATTTCACCATCACTTATAAACCGCTTGAATGGCTGGATATAGTTGAAAGAGTAGGCGCAGATGTGTATTCAGACCGAAGAAGGTTCAAGTATCCTAAATTCACGTATTATCCTGCAGATGAAGAAACAGGGAACTATTCGCGATCAAATGTTCAATCGGAAGTAGGCCAGTACCGGGAAAATGACTTTAACGTAAGTGAAATTGTTCATGACCTGATGATCACTGCCAGAAAAAAAGTAGGAACTGATTTTACAGGCAGTTTAATGATAGGGCACAATCTCCGGCAAAGGACCGCTTCTATCCTGGATGCGAGCACCAACGAATCAT
Organism: Niastella caeni; assembly: GCF_004834005.1. Classification (GTDB taxonomy): domain Bacteria; phylum Bacteroidota; class Bacteroidia; order Chitinophagales; family Chitinophagaceae; genus Niastella; species Niastella caeni. The sequence goes on along the minus strand of NZ_STFF01000013.1, from coordinate 35,675 downwards.
TTGGGCTCATCGTGCCCGGTTGGTACAATCTCGATAACAGTAATGGACCATTGTATAATTTCAATGAATATAGCAGAAGACGGTTGATGGGATTGTATACGCAACTTACATTGGGTTTTAACGAATTGATCTTTATTGACCTCACCGCGCGAAACGATTGGTCATCTACCCTGCCCGATGACAACAACTCCTTCTTCTACCCAAGCGCCAGTGCATCATTTGTTTTTACAGAATTACTGAAGGGAGACAAGTTATCTGACGTTTTAGGCTACGGAAAACTGCGTGCAAGCATAGCCCAGGTGGGCAACGATGCCAATCCCTTCCTGTTAAACAATTATTTCGCAAGGCCTGAAATAGAAGGAAATTTCGGCAGCACTACCTTCCCCTTCAATGGAATACCGGGTATTACGCGGTTCGGGCGAATAGGAAATCCTAATCTCAAACCTGAGATCACTACAGCATATGAAATAGGGACGGAATTGAATTTCTGGAATAACAGGTTATACCTTGATTTCTCTTATTATAAAAACAGGTCCAAAGATCAGATACTTACCATTCCAATTTCAGAATCCTCGGGATTTACCAGTATGGTGATCAATGGCGGGATAGTAGAAAATAAAGGCGTGGAATTAAGTCTTCGCGGAGTTCCTATACGGAACGCCAATGGATTTTCACTTGAATTATTTGGTACGTATACCCGTAACCGCAATAAGGTGGTAGACCTGGAACTGGAGGGCGTAACACAGGTATCACTGGGTGGATTAGCAGATATGGCTGCTGTGGCTGCAGAAGGAAAGCCGTATGGAACATTTTATGGTGTAGATATCTTGCATGATGACCAGGGAAGAGTGATAGTAGATGAAGCAACCGGCATTCCACTTGAAACACCCGGCGCTGTGTATTTTGAATCTTATAATCCGGATTTCATAGCATCGTGGGGAGCGAACGCACGTTACAAAGGATTTAACCTCAATTTTCTTTTTGATACAAAACGAGGCGGACAATTTGTTTCGCGCACTAAAGATATAATGGCATTCGTTGGCACATCCTGGGAAACAGCCGAATTTGGCCGTAAGCCTTATGTTTTCCCCAATTCCGTTTATTATGACCAGGATAATAAACTGGTAACAAATACAAACATTACATTTTTACCGCAAGATTACTTTACCAATATGCCTTATGGGCGACAGGTAATTGATGCCTCTTATGTTAAGCTGCGGGAGGTGAGCCTCACCTATAGGATCCCTAAAAGTGTCCTCAAAAATTCATTTTTTGGCGATCTGACATTTGGCATTTTTGGCAATAACCTGGTATTATGGACGCCAGATGCCAATAAATACATTGATCCGGAAATAAATTCAGCGGGCTCCACCAATCTACAGGGATTCGACTTTACAGCACAACCTTCCCAGCGGAATTTTGGTTTCAACATAAGCGCAAGCTTCTGATTAACCGTATTAAAAGATTTTGGCCATGACAACTATCCATATAAAAAATAAATGCTTCCTGCTATTAATTATTGCAGCCATCAGCTTTGCCGGATGTCGCAAATTTTTAGACACCAATGAAAATCCTAATTTAGCCAACAATGCTTCCGTTGAATTGTTGCTTCCCGCGGTACAGGCTGCCATAGGGCATGCGCTGGGAAATCCGCTTCAGATCCATGGCGGCATCTGGGCACAGTTCTGGACACAAAACCCTACATCATCTCAATACAGGAGCCTGGACCAGTATTCCGTTACAACCACAGCTTTCGACAGACCCTGGAGAATGCTGTATTCAGACGCATTACAGGATATCCAGGAAATATTAAAACTTACTGCAGGGAAGGAAGCATCCAATCAATATACAGCTATTGCGTATATTCTAAAAGCATACGCATTCCAGTTAGCAACAGATGCGTTCGGCGATGTGCCGGTGGCACAGGCAGCTACACCGAATATTACCAATCCTGCATATAATCCCCAGCAACAGGTGTACGATAGCATCCTAAACTGGGTCGACAGGGCTCTTACACTAATAGATATTGATGCGGAAGTTACACCGGGAACAGATGATCTGATCTTTCAGGGTGATATGCACCAATGGCTGCGCTTTGCCAATACATTTAAACTACGTGCGTTATTACGATTGTCGGAAGTGGCTCCGCAAAGAGCCGCTGCAGGCATACAAACTTTGAACAACGCAGAATTCCTTGAAGACGATGCGCAAATAGAATATAGTGCCGTTGGCGGCAACCAGAATCCATTATTTTCAGAAATGCTGGGATTAAGCAGGGTTCAAAACCTGGTGGCGAGTGAAACAGTAGCAAAATATATGACCCAGAATAAAGACCCGAGAGCAGATGTATTTTTCACCAGGTATGTAGCAACGGGCATAGACTCCATCATTGGTATACGGCAGGGATCCTTCAGGACCAATACCCGGAGATTTTCCTTACCATCGGCAGCGGTAGGCGCCAATGCAAGAAATGATCAATCGGCCAATGCGCCTGTTAAATTGATGTCGGCCGCCGAAAGTTATTTTCTACAGGCTGAAGCAGTAGTAAGAGGATGGTTGACTACCGGCCAAACTGCCCTGACATTATTCAGAGAAGGTATTCACGCAAGCTTCGAATCGTACAACGTACCCGCCGCGGAAGCATATATCGCCGCTTCACCTGCGGCTCAATGGCCTGGAGGTACCGAAGCTCAGATCAGAGCGATCATTATACAAAAATGGCTGGCCATGACGGGCAATCAATCTTTTGAAGCATGGACGGAATGGCGTAGAACCGGATATCCCGATTTCTTTACCGTATCGGCAGCAACTGCATTAGGTGATGAAAGAATGCCTGCCCGCTTATTGTATCCAAGTTCAGAGGTAACAAGAAATGTAAACTTTCCGGGTATAAAACAAATATATGAACCCGTTTGGTGGGACGTAGATTGACGTTATTAAAATAATGGCAAAAGCGCTTTCCAATTTAAGACCGTACCCCATTGAAAAAAGTATCTGCCAGGAAATTCAGTTGATCTCCTGACAAATGATATTTGTCTTCCAGGAAAATTTTATTTGACAATGCCTTCAGCGTCAGATTTACAATTCTTGCCCATAAACTCATTTCGGCATTGTTCATCATTTTTACTTCCCGTTGACTAATGCCTAAGATGAGAATATCTTTTAACATTTCTTCAATATACGAATCGCGCTTCTCAACAATGTTCTCAAACAGGAAATGATTTTCGTACATATCGGATTTAAAGATGGAGAATTTATTGGCTTTTTGCTTAACGCCTTCAAGCATGCTGGTAAATAATACCTGGAATTTTTTAGCTGCCGACGACTCCTGGTTAACAATTTCAGCCACCTGGGCCTGTGTGGTTGCTATTTCATTTAAAACTACCGCTTCAAAGATCTCTTCCTTCGTTTTATAGTAATAATATAAAGCACTTTTCGATTTGCCTATTTGCCGGGCAATATCCTCCATGGTGGTCTTTTTAAAACCAAAACGTTCAAACAAATCCCGCGCACCACCCAATATTTCTTCCCTTATAGGATCTTTTACATCTTGACTATTCGACATAATTGGTCGATTTTATCTGTTTATACAAATATATAGAATCCCAGGCACCCGCCTGGATGGAAACTTCAGAAACATCGGATATTTAAACGGTTTCATAAGTGCTAGCCTAAAAAGTAATTAATAATCAACAATTTATAATTCAACATATTCTCAGCCAACTTCAAAACCTCCCTTCTTACAATATGCTTTCACAATCCTTTAACAATTATTTTCGACCATTTTTACAAATTAGTCGAAAAGTCATATTACTTTTGACCAACAAACTAAAGTGGTCGAAAAGTTAATGAACGAAACAATCATCTTAGAAACAGCTTTCCGCTTATTTACCACGCAGGGCATTCAGCCTTTTACGATGGATGAAATTGCTGCGCGGCTGGCGATTTCAAAGAAAACATTATACCGCTTTTTTACCTCCCGGGCCGACCTGGTACAACAGGTTTGCCGATTAGTAGCGGCGAACTTCAACCAGGCGCTGGAAGAAGCGGACCAGGCCGATGCAGACAACCTGCAACGGGTACTCAGCCATATGACAGTTAATATGGATTTCTGTAAAAAAACAAGTGTGGCCTTTTTTACTGATCTGCAAAAACATTACCCGGTTGAATATACCCACCTGGTGCATACATTAAACAACTTCATTTACCCACGGGTGCTAAAAGTGCTGGAAGAAGGCATTGTGGAAGGGGTTTTCCGGGGAAGCCTTCACCCGCAATTGGTAGTGACCATTTTACAACAACATATCCAAAAAGATTTTGAGTTTGCTGCCGAACTGGTAAACGATTACTCAAAAGATGAAGTTTTCAGACAGGCTTTGTACTTATTTCTATATGGAGTTATAGCACCGGAAGCCATCCCGCGGCTGGAGAACGAACTTAAAAAATACAGCTTCGCTACCAGATTAGCACAGCCGAAAGAAATCCAACAAATAGAAACTGATCAACATAAATAAGCAAACAGTCCAATTTAAATACTTAATTAATGAAACACAACCAATCGCTTCGAATTGTTGCCCAACGTTTGGTATTGCTTGTGGCCGGGGTTAGCGTTTTGTCATTGGCAAAGGCCCAGACAGCACCGCTTTCGCTGAAAGAAGCACTGCAACAGGCACTGAAGAATAAATCAGAAGCCGTTAAGGCAAGGCTCGACGAAGAAAACAGCCAATATAAAATTGACGACGCCCGCTCACAGGCGCTTCCGCAAATAAACGCCAATGGCGGCCTTACCTATAATCCTATTTTACAGTTAAGCGCCGTACCAGGTGAGCTGGCAGGACAACCGGGCAAAACAATGCTGATAGCATTTGGACAAAAATGGAACAGCAGTGCCTCTGTATCATTATCACAGGCACTGTTCGACAAATCAGTCTTCACCGGTTTGAAGGCTGCGAAAAGCACCCAGCAATATTACCAGTTGATGGCCGGGTTAACCGATGAGCAGGTGATTGAAAAAGTAGCCACCCAATACTACCAGGTGTTGGTGCAACGTCAGCAACTGGTGATCGTCGATAGTAATCTTGCCACAACCACTCGCGTGAAGAATGTAATTGAAGGCCAATATAAAAATGGATTGGCGAAAAAAATTGATCTCGACAGAAGCAAGGTGAACTTATCGAACCTGGAAGCACAACGTCAGCAATTGATCAATACAGTTCAGCTACAGGAAAACACGTTGAAGTTTTATATAGGCATTCCCATTGAAACACCCATTACAATTCCTTATGCGCAAATGGACAGCATTAAACCCAAATTGGCCCTGATGGATAATGCGCCGGATGTAAAAAAACTGTCGGATTACCAGGTACTGAAAAAACAGGAAGAACTGCTGGCATTACAAAAAGAAGCTACGCGTGCAAAATATTATCCATCTCTCTCGCTTTCGGGAAACTATGGCTACCAGGGAATGGGCAATTCTTTTCCGGTAGGCAGCGGCGCCAACTGGTTCGATTATGCCTCGGTAGGATTAAATCTGAAAATTCCCCTGTTCAATGGATTTTCAACGCGATCGAAAGTGAGGCAGGCCGATGTTGATATCAGAAAGTTACAGCAAGATATAAAGAACACAGAGTTGTCGCTTAACCTCACATATAGAAATGCCACCACACAACTTCGGAACAGCATTATCACGCTTAATAACCAGAAAGAAAATGTAGCGCTGGCCGAAGAAGTATATACCAATACACAAAATAATTATACGCAGGGGTTAGCGCCGTTAACAGATCTGCTAGATGCAGAAAACTCGCTGACCACCGCGCAAAATAACTATTCTGCCGCTTTACTTGATTATCGTTTGGCAGAAATACAATTAATAAAAGCCCAGGGAAATTTAAAATCACTCTTAAACTAACATACAATGAAATGAGACATAAAATTTTCGGGCGATCATATCTGCAGCAATGAAAATTTTTATGTCGAATTCTCCGATAACCATCCGTAGCAAAAATCAATTAAAATAATTTTCAGATGAAAAAGATCACCAGGATCGTTGTAACAATCGTAGTAATAATAGCTTCTTTAGGAGCTATCGCCAAAGTCCTATCAAACAACAAAAAGAAATCGGAAGAACAAACCAAAATTGTAGCACAAACCAATGCAACAGTATCAGTTCGCATAGATACGGTTTCGCTCGCAATACCCGACCTGGATGTAGTAGCCAATGGCAATTTTGCCCCTACGCAGGAATTGAGCCTGGCCGCAGAAAAAGCTGGCCGCGTGGTAAAGGTGTTGGTTGATGAAGGCAGTTATGTACAAAAAGGACAAACAGTAGCTACCATCCGCGTTGATCAGCTTTCCGTTGACCTGACAAACGCCGAGGCGAATTATCAAACAGCACGCACAGATCTTGAACGATATGAGAATGCATATAAAACAGGTGGTGTAACCCAGCAACAGCTCGATCAGGCGCGATTGAATGTAGAAAATGCAAAAGCCAAAGTAGACCAATCGCGCATTAACCTGGGCGACGCCAGCATTCGGGCTACCATCAGTGGTATTGTAAACAAACGGCATATTGAACCAGGAAGCGTTGTTTCACCCGGTACTGCGTTGTTCGATATCGTGAACGTTTCAACACTCAAGTTAAAGGTAACCGTAAACGAAGCCCAAATACCTTACCTGAGCGTAGGCAAACAGGTGCAGGTGAAAGCAAGTGTGTTTCCCGATAAAACATTCTCTGGCAAGATCAACTTTATTGCCCCAAAAGCAGATGAAGCGTTGAACTTCCCGGTGGAGATCACGATAACCAACAATACCGGTAATCAATTGAAAGCAGGCATGTATGGAACCGCCGTATTCGATTTTCCCAATCAGTCAGCGGTTATAATGATACCCCGCACAGCCTTTGTGGGTAGCGTGAATAGCAAGCAGGTATTTGTATCGGACAATGGCGTTGCCCGGTTGAAAATTGTTACACCCGGCCGTGTACTGGGAGAAAAGGTAGAAGTATTGGAAGGCTTAAATGAAGGTGCATTAGTAATTACCAGTGGACAGATCAATCTCGTTGACGGTAGCAAAGTAAGTATCATTAAATAAGCGCCGGGACAACCATAAAAAAATTTAAAATGAAACGAGGCATGATAAAATTTTCATTAGTAACAATCAGCAATGGAAATTTTATCATGCGGAGTTCCATCCGACCAAAATAAAATAAAAATTATACGGATGAAATTAGCTGAAATTTCCATAAAACGGCCTTCCCTTGTGATCGTACTGTTTACGGTCCTCATCCTGGGCGGTTTGTTTAGTTATACTTTACTGGGGTATGAACTGATCCCGAGGTTCGACAGCAATGCGGTAACCATTACAACAGTTTACCCGGGTGCGTCTCCGGCAGAAGTTGAGAATACCGTGACCAAAAAAATTGAAGATGCCGTGGCATCGCTGGAGAATATCAAAAAACTGGAATCGAAGTCGATGGAAAGCATTTCATTGGTTACGATCTCACTGAACAGTGGCGCTGATGCCGATTATTCATTGAACGACGCGCAACGCAAGATCAATGCGATATTAAAAGACCTGCCTGAGGATGTAGATCCACCATCGTTGAATAAATTTTCACTGAGTGACCTTCCCATTCTCACGCTTTCCGCTTCGGCTAAAATGGATGAAGCATCTTTTTATGACCTGGTTGACAAACGCATCAACCCTGCCCTTTCGCGGGTAAATGGTGTGGCGCAGGTAAACCTGGTTGGCGGTCAGGAAAGAGAGATCCAGGTTAGTCTTGATGGAGAAAAACTGAAAGGATATGGTTTATCTGTTCCTCAGGTACAGCAAATAATTCTTGGTTCCAACCTCGATTTCCCTACCGGTAATGTACAAACACGCGAACAAAGCATCCTGGTGCGCTTATCTGGTAAATATAAAAATGTAGCAGAGCTGCGCAACCTGGTGCTTACATCACATAATGGGATAGCCATTCGCCTGGGCGATGTTGCCGACGTACAGGATGCACAAAAAGAAGTAGAGAAAATATCGCGGGTTAATCAGAAGAACGCTATTGCCATACAGATCGTAAAGCAAACCGATGCGAATGCAGTAGCGGTAGCCGAGGATATCAAAAAGAAGATTGCGTCACTTCAAAGTCAATATGCTGCCAGCAATTTAATGCTTGAGATCGCGAACGACAGTACCGTGTTTACGCTGGAAGCGGCCGATTCGGTAGTGCATGATCTTTTACTGGCGGTAGTGCTGGTAGCGCTTGTGATGCTGTTCTTCCTGCATAGCTTAAGAAACTCATTGATCGTAATGGTATCTATACCTGCTTCATTGATCGCCACATTCATTGGCATGGCGTTGCTAGGTTATACCCTTAACCTGATGAGCTTGCTGGGACTTTCGCTGGTAGTAGGTATTCTTGTGGATGACGCCATTGTGGTGCTCGAAAACATATACCGGCACATGGAAATGGGTAAGAACCGGGTTCGGGCAGCTTTTGAAGCCACCAAAGAGATCGGGTTCACGGTTACAGCTATTACCATGGTTATTGTAGTGGTGTTCTTACCAATTGCATTAAGTACCGGTCTGGTGTCGAACATCATTAAACAATTCTGCGTAACAGTAATTATTGCCACGCTGTTATCATTGTTGTCGTCCTTCACTATTGTGCCCTGGCTTTCTTCCCGGTTCGGAAAACTGGAACATCTTTCTTCGAAAACCTTATTTGGAAGAATTATCCTGGGATTTGAAAAAGGGCTTACTTCGTTCACCCATTGGATCACCAACATTCTGAAATGGTCGCTTAATCATAAACGCATCACATTAGCTATAGTGCTGGTCCTTTTCGTGAGCTCATTATATATGCTCGCAGGCGGTTTTATAGGGGGTGAATTTTTCTCCAAGAGCGATAGGGGTGAATTTTTGGTGCAAATGGAATTGCCTAAAGACGCTTCTATTGAACAAACCAACCAGGTAACGCAGAAAGCAGAAGCTTACCTGCGCAAAAAACCCGAAGTAATTGACATGCTTACCATGGTAGGACAAACCAGTGATGGTATGGCCGGAAGCCAGTCTACTGCCTATAAATCGGAAATTCGTGTAAAGCTGGTCGACCAAAAACACCGCACAGATGATTCGTATGTATATGCGGCTAAAATAAAAAGAGAATTACAAAACGAACTGGTAGGTACCAAAGTAAAAACAACACCAATAGGCATGTTGGGTACGGCCGATAATGCACCCCTGGCACTGGTAGTAATGGCGCCCGACCTCGACAGCGCTATGGCCTTTGCCAATGCAGCGCATGAGGAGCTGAAAAAAATAAAAGGCGCGGCAGAAACCAAACTGACTGTTGAAACGGGCAACCCGGAGATCAATGTGCAGGTAGACCGGGATAAAATGGCCAGTTTAGGTTTAACGCTGCAAACAGTTGGTCTTACTATGCAAACTGCATTCAACGGTAATACCGATGGCAAATTCAGAGCCGGGGAATATGAATACGACATTAACATTCGCTATAACAGTTTCAACAGATCGAACATTGAAGATGTACGGAACCTTGAATTTGTAAATGATCAGGGGCAGCGTATCAAATTATCGCAGTTCGCTTCGATCGCAGAATCATCTGGCCCGAGCCTGTTAGAGAGAAGAGATAAAAGTCCTTCTGTAACCGTTCAGGGGCAAACAGTAGGTCGCCCTTCGGGAACTGTTGCAGGAGAATGGCAGCAGGCTTTTGAAAAATTAAGAAAACCTGCCGGCGTAAGTTATTTATGGGGCGGCGACATGGAGAATCAATCTGAAGGATTTGGCACATTGGGAGTAGCGCTGCTGGCCGCTATCTTACTGGTATACCTGGTGATGGTATTGCTGTATGATAGTTTTGTTTATCCTTTAGTGGTATTGTTTTCTATACCACTGTCATTTATCGGTGCGTTGCTGGCATTGGGTTTAACCAACAATTCATTAAACATATTTACTATTCTGGGTATCATCATGCTGATTGGTCTGGTTTGTAAAAACGCCATTATGATTGTGGACTTTACCAATCACCGGAAAGCCGCCGGGGAAAATACTGTCACAGCATTGATCCAGGCAAACCATGCAAGGCTGCGGCCCATTTTGATGACAACCATTGCCATGGTGTTTGGGATGCTGCCTATCGCCGTTGCATCAGGCGCGGGGGCAGAATGGAAAAACGGATTGGCGTGGGTAATTATCGGCGGTTTGATCAGTTCGCTGTTCCTTACGTTGATCATCGTTCCTGTTATCTATGCCATTTTTGATCGGTGGATCGAACGCCGGAAACAGAAAAAACAACAGCAAACAATAGATGAATTGATGACAGCAGAATATATACCGGCCGCCAGTGAAGATGGCTTTACGCCTGTACATGCTGTGTAAACATATGGCAGGATAAGTACGATAGATTGGTCATTTTTTCTGAAGGGTAGCAGGGCATTAGAAATTAATTTTTCTGTGTCCTGCTTTTTTATGCGTTATCCAATCAAGAATTCACGAGATTAAATAAAAAAATATATAACTTTCAGGGCCTGTTTTAAAAAAGTTCAGTGTTCATTTGTATGTGGGCTTTATGTGGTATAACTTGCCCGGGGACACTTGTTAAGCACAGATAAATCAGCAAATGAGTTTCATCCAGAAGGCGCCCCGGGGGAAATAGGAAGATCATTTATCATTTAAGAAAAAGTTTTTGTAACTGTAAGATTAAGGTCCTTTATTATAATGAATACTCCTTTATTAACCCGTTTGCGTGTTTTTGCAAAAAACAATCTGTTTCTTTTTATCATCCCCTTAGGTCTGATTATTTTTTTTCTTTTTAATCTCCTGCCTTTGAATTCTACTGAGAAGTCGATACTGCTGGTTTTAAGCATCGGTATCTACTTTTTAATGCGGAAGTCAAACGTGCAGGCATTCATCAGTAATAGAACAAAAGGCGATACCTTCTGCTTTTTACTGGTTGTATTATATGCCGGTTTTGCATCGGTGGGGCATCCACTTTTCTTTACCGGATTTCCAGTACCTCAGGTGGCTGTTAAATTATTGTTCCTGCTATTATTTTGCTGCTGGTTGTCGTATGTAGCCATTGCATTCTTATACTTCACGGATCTTTGCAAGATCTGGTTGTTTGAAAAAAGTAAGGTGCAACCGGTTACACGATCTTATTCAACCGGGAAACTATACCTGATTTTTGCAAGCATATTGATAGCCTGCTGGTCATTATGGTTAATAGGCTTTTACCCGGGAACGATGTCGCCCGATTCCTTTGAACAATGGAAACAAGCCTATGGCATATTAAAGCTGAATGATGCCTTCCCGGTTATATATGCCTTTATAATACGGGGACTGACTACTATCTGGTATTCACCTGCAATAATTGCCATTGTTCAGATCTTATTCATGGCCGGGATCTTTTCCTCTTTTTTAGTTTTTCTGTATAAAGCTGGCATCCCTTACAAATGGCTACTTGTATTTGCCATAATAACCGGCATAATGCCCACCAATGGTATTATGGTTATAACGATATGGAAAGATATTTTCTTCTGCGTTGTCGTTGTATGGCTCACGCTTGTAATTGCTGAACTACTTACCCAAACGTATATTTTTAACAGGAAGATTACCTTGATATGCCTTTCGGTAAGCTTATTGGCGGTGGCTATTTTAAGGCATAACGGGGTGATGGCTGCATTATGCTGTGCCGCCGTACTTATTGTTTTTGCCGTTAAGAACAAGCGTAAGGAAATACTATTACCTGTTGCTTGTTTTTTGCTGGCATTTTTCACCTATAGAAAATTCATTCTGCACACCTGGCTTAAAGTGCCGCCTGTACCTACCGGTTTCCAACTGACCGCCCCTATGCATGGTATGGGCTCAATCATATATTATAACCAACCACTGCCCGCTTCCACTATGGAAGAAATGCAAAAACTGTTGCCTGTTGAAGTATGGAAAAGTCATTACACCCCCTACTCTGCTGACGAGTATATGTTCCAAACCGATACGCCTTTCATCGACAATTTGTCGAAAGTACCAACACCCAAAGTGGTTAGCATGTATGCCAACACATTAATACACCACCCGTTTTTGATAGTAAAAGACAGGTTATCTGGAACAGAGCTGTTATGGAACGCTTTTCAGGGGCAGGGATCATTCAATTACAGCTACCATGAACTGATAGAAGAAAATGAATTTGGTTTCAAACACCGCGAAAATGGCTTACATAAAGTGCTGATGGGTATGCTCAATTTTGCAGGCAGAGCTTTAGATCCGCTTGTTCGGCGGGCAGGTCTTTACAACATTTTACTAATGTTCCTGCTTTTATATGTAGCCCGGCAAAGAAAAAATTACTGGATCGTTTTTCTTCCACTTCTTGCCGTTAATGTATCGCTGTTGTTCTCTATGACCTACCAGGCTTTCAGGTACGTTTATTATGTACCCCTATTGTTTGGATTTGTCTGGTTGTTTACCGTTTCAAAATTCGTAACCCCGGTTACGGATAAAACAATCAAACCCTAAAACGTCAAAAGCGGCTCCTGGGGCCGCTTTTGATTTATATAGGGAATGTGAGAATAATTCAGCCAGTTGTTGCAAAAAGGTCCTGGTCTTTTGCCTGATGTTTCCAGTCTTTTTCTATTTGCTCCAGTGATTTACCTTTTGTTTCCGGCAACAGTTTATACACCGTAACAAAAGCGATCAAACAAAACAAAGCAAACAACCAAAAAGTGTAGGCGGTACCAATGCTTTTTAAAAATATAGGCGTTAACTGACCTACGATAGTATCGGCCACCCACATTACCATAATGCTAATGGCCATAGCGCGACCACGAATATTGCCTGGAAAAATTTCCGCAGCCACAACAAACTTCAATGGGCCGATAGAAAAAGCAAACGACGCCAAAAAAGCCAATACGCTGATCAATAGTATCGAACCGGTAGTAGCTCCTGCATAAAAACAAATGCCGGTTAACAGCAGGCTGATGGTTGCCCCCGCCGTTCCTGCCAGGTACAAGGGTCTTCGACCCAGACTATCTACTTTCCAAATAGCAATTAAAGTGAACAGCATGTTGGCCCCGCCAAAAATAATCTGACTTAAAAGCGAATTGCTAAGCGAAATGCCTGCATTGCTCAAGATGCTGGGACCATAATAAATAATTGCATTAATACCGCTGAACTGCGAAAACAAAGGCAGCAAAATTCCAATGATCAACGCTTTCCGCCACTGCGGCGCTAACAGTGCCCGGTATGAAATATTTTTGTCGAGCTGCGATTGCTTCCCTTGTTGTAAACTGGCCCGGGCCTCAATATCATTATTAATACGATTAAGGATGATCGTTGCTTCCTGCTCACGCTGTTGTTGAATTAACCAGCGTGGACTTTCGGGAACTACCAAAATCCCAAGTGCGAAGAACACAGCCGGTATTACACCAACCCCAAACATGCCGCGCCAAACTTCACTTACCAACAACGTTTGTAACCAGTTACCAACATCGTTTTTATGAGCAATGGCATAATGAAGCAGCGCTGAATTGGTTAAATAAGCTACGAGAATACCCAGGGTTACTGCAAATTGATAATAAGTAACCAACCGCCCGCGAATACGGGCCGGCGCTATTTCCGAAATATATAATGGAACTACGTTAGATGCCAGTCCGATACCAATACCACCCAGCATACGCGCCGCAATAATGCCCGGCAAAGCAGGCAGTAATGAACATCCCAACGCTGACAATAAGAACAGCAATGCAGCCAGGATCAGCGGTTTCTTCCTTCCCAATCTATCGCTCAACTCGCCGGATACAGCAACGCCTAGGATACACCCTACCAATGCTGAAGATACAACCCAGCCTTCCTGGAAGGCCGACAAAGAAAACTGCTTTTGCAACAAAGGCAGAATGCCCGATACCACCGCCATATCAAACCCAAACAAAAAGCCACCCAATGATGCTACCAGGGTTATAAAAAAAAGGTAAGCGGATTTATTACGTGTATCCATTTATGATACTTTATTACGTTGAGTTATTTTTTGGATGTTTTAGTTGCAGCCGACATCGAGGGCGGCGCATCGCCCGGTTTGCTTCCCCAGGCCATATTGGGTTCAGGCCCCATCTCCAGCACCAGCGAACCACCATCTACCAGATCAGCATGATAAAACCAGGGCTTTGTCAATGGTTTTCCATCTAATGTAGCAGACTGAATATACCGGTTCTTATCAGATACGTTATGCGCTTCTATAACAAAGGTTTTACCAGGATAGTAAACCGGATCAAGCGCAATAGTTGTCTTTTCAAAAACAGGACTGCCGATCTCATAAAATGGTTTTACCGAAGCACCACCATCTGTTTCAAATAATCCCATGGCAGTCATTACATACCAGGCGCCCATTTGCCCTTCATCCTCATCGCCCAACCAGCCATGCAATGGTGTAGAACCATAATACCGGTTCATGATCTCACGGGTATAATGCTGCGTGAGCCAGGGCTTGCCGGAATAATTGAATAACCAGGCCGCCTGCATGTTGGGTTGATTGCCATGATTGATCGGAATACGATCGTATAGATCGCCTTCAGCATTAAAATTATACCGGGCAGATCTTTTAAATCCATCTTCCAACCGGTTATTGAATTCATCCTTGCCCATCAGGTTCAGAATTCCCTGTACATCGTGTGGATTAAAGAAGCTGTATTGCCAGGCATTTCCTTCCAGGTAACCGGTCCCGCTGAAAGAGGTGCAACAATAAGGATTCCATTCTTTCACCCATGATCCATCCCGGTGCTTCATCCGAATATATTTGGTAGCTGTATCAAATACATTTTTATAATTACCGGCACGTTTAATGAATTGTTCGTATTCTTTTTTCTTACCAAGCGCTTTAGCCATTTGCGAAACACACCAATCGTCGTAAGCATATTCAAGGGTGTTGGAAACCTGTCCTTCTTCAGTGGGCACATAGCCCAATTTCATGTACGATTCAAAAAATTTGTTACCTGCATATCCTTTTTCAGGCGTTACTATACCTGGCGTTGTTTGCTGGTGTATCATGGCTTTGAAAGCATTCTCTACATCAAAATCGCGTATCCCTTTTTGATAGGCTCCCGCAATAAGGGCAATTTCGTGCGAGGCTTCCATTATGCCGGAATATTCAATGCCTGCAGGCCCTTTGGGCAACCAGCCGCCTGTATTATAAATCTCCAAAAATGATTTAACCCATTTGCTGGTGATGTCAGGATTTACCAATGCCCATAACTGATTCAGGTTCCAGAAAGTATTCCATAAGGCATCACACCCATAAACAGGTGAATCAGGATTTACCTGTTGCACTTTCTCATTCACATCTACATATTTTCCATTCACATCGCTCCAGGTAGTACGGGCCACATAGGAACGGTACATATTCGTATAGAACTTCCTTTTTTCTTCTTCCGTGCCACCCTGTACCTGTATCTTGCTCAACATCCCACTCCATACCTTTTTTGCGTTATTGCGAACAGCTTCAAAATCCCAGTTGAAGGGGTTCATTTCTGTTTCAAGGTTCAAACGTGCCTGCTCAATACTCACCAATGAAATGGCAGTCTGCATCAGGATCACCTCATCTTTCTTTGATTTGAAATCGGCAAAGGCGCCCATTTTCCCTTTCCCGGCCACTTCTTTCACACCTTTTAAAATTTCTTTGCCAATCCATCCGCCAAAATGTTCTACGGGCCTGTTAAACCGTACTACAAAATGCACGATGTATTCGTTCCAGCTCCATTTCTGTTTTGAATACCCTTCAATTTCCCGGTCGGTCACTTTGGTAATTTTGGCATCCAGGATCTCAGCCGTATTTTCGAAGGGAACATCGAGATCTAATAGTATATGCAATTCCTCTTCTTCAGGAGTAGTAAAGCGGAAGAAACCGGCGCGGGTAGTACTGGTGAGTTCTGTAAGAATGTTACCATTCATCAGGGTCACCGCATAATAACCCGGACTTGCCTTCTCCGTTTCTTTATAAATTCTTGACCGGTAGCCGGTAGTCCAACCGGTTGTAGGGCCATCAGCAGGCCCACGGCGCGTATTCAACGCACCAACAGTAGGCATAACCGATAAACCTGCCATTGTCCAGGAATGAATATGGCTGAACCCGCCAATATTATTCAAAGAATACTCATACCCTGATTTCCAAACGCCACCCTGGTTATCGGGACTTAACTGCACCATACCAAAAGGCATGGTTGCACCCGGATTTAGCATCCACCGCGATTCGGAAGTTCCCAATAATGGATCGGCATAATCTACCGGTTCTTTTTGTTGAGCAATTACGGGCAGTATGCAGCTACTCATGAAAACATATAGCAACAATCTTTTCATAATCTTTTTGAAAATTATTTTAGTTCAGTTATATTTTCTTTACAGAAAGCTTTTACCACTTTTGCCTTGCCTGAGCCTTTGTTAATAAGCGTATAGCTTTGTGCAGCTGCGGGAACCACAAAGGTTTCGGCATAATGATAAGTCATAACAGTACCGCCGGCTGTTTCAACCAAGATGGTACTCCCTTCCACCAACATCAGAATATGACAGGTATTATTAGTTTGCACCATAATACGCGACATAAATTCTATCCGGTGCACATCGTAAAAATGAACCGGATGCGTAGGACAATGCACCAGTTCCCAATCGTTGCCACGCTCGATCACTGTTTGTTTCGAAATTAACTCTTTAGTCACCGTCTCTCCTTTCCTGTCAAAATTCAGGTTATTGAACGCATGATCAATATTAATAGCTCTTGGCTCACCGTTAAGATCGAGCCGCAGCCAGTCATACATCTTAAAAGTAAATATATAAGGGGTTGCACTGATCTCAAGAACAAGGTTGTTTACACCAGCGCTGTGTATCGTGCCATTAGGAATTAAAAACAAATCGTGTTTGGAGGCGGCATGTGATTGTACAAACTCTTCGATGGCCACTTCCTGCTTATTGGTTTTGCTGTTCACCAATGCCTGCCGGAAGGCATTAGGATTGATGTTTTCCTGGAAGCCGAGAAATACGCGGGCATCTTCCTTGCAATCGAGAATATAATAGGTTTCATCCTGTGTGATGGTTTCGCCAAAATTTTTGCGAATATAGGATAAGGTGGGATGGCATTGAATAGATAAATTACCACCTTCCCAGGTGTCGAGGAAATCGAACCGGATCGGGAATTCGTACCCAAACAGGTGGGCGTGTTTACCCAATACATTATTGTTTTCGCAATACATTAAGCAATCGAAAGATACTTCCAATAAATTACCATTGCTTTCAAAAACCAATCCATTTTCCGGAACGATCAGTGCAAAAGACCATGCATAATTCACTTCTTCTTTATTGAGCTCGTTTATTTTCTCTTTCATCCATTGTCCGCCCCACGCGCCGGCTTCAAACCAGGGACGCACCCGGAATACATGTTTACTGAGCGTAGACAACCCTGTTCTTAGTGAATCAGCTAACATCCAGTTAAGCGATTCTTTCCATTGGCCATCCGCTATAATAGTTATGTTGTTGAGAATATATTTTTTATGTTCGTTCAATACCACCCAGTCAACAAAATACAAGCGTTTATACATGTCTGCTGAACGCATTTCCTTTTTACTGCCCAGGTTGGTAATGCTGCCGGCACGCATGCGGTATTGAATTTCGTTCTTTGGCAGATCCAGGTAAATAACCGGTGCATCCCACAAAGCCAGGGCAGCACCTGTACCAAACACAATGGTACAATCCGCATCCTGAACAGGCTGTAATGATAACAGGTCGTTCAAGTTGAAAAAATCAGCCAGCGTACCATTGAATTTTGTTCCCCAAACCGAATCCTGGTTACCTAAAAAAGGCGCTACCATTTCATCGATCTCTATATCGCTTTTCATACAGGTACTTATGTCGATCCAGTGAACCCGAGTACCCTTTCTCATAAACTCTGCCTGCAAACATTGCTTCACTTCCTTCCAGAATATGCCTCCATAGCCATCTACAACAATTAACGGGTGAGTTAACATCCACTGTACCAGTGACGCATATCCACTGAATATCTTGTCAGCACCTAAAGCATGAAATGGAAACATATTATATCCTTCATTGGTTACCGCATCCATTGGTACCTGCTGGGGCAATAACGGCTGTAAACCGGCTCGTCGCTTACTTCCGGCTCCTTTGCATTTACCTACAATATTCTCCGAGGTTTCATACATAGTTTACAGATATTAATTGCTGGCTATTAACATTTCTTAATGTATTTATATTTAATTAAACCTTTGTTGTTACCGCTACGATCTGCTTTAAGGGATCGATATCGCTTATACTTCATTATAGTTGTACGGCCTGCAGAGGTTATGAAAAGCGGTTCTTGCAGCCACCCGCACATACCATTCGTTTGGTTGGAAATGGTAATGGCATATCAAATATATGTACATACATATAAACATAATAACATTTAGCCATTTTTTTCTACTTTTGTCTGGACTTTACGAAAAATTAACCCGGTATGAAGCTTCGAATAGATCATAAAAGCCACGTCCCACTTCATTTACAGGCGGAAGAACTGTTACGCAATCTTATCCGTGACCCCCAGTATACCGATGGAAAGTTTTTGCCAAATGAAGTAGACCTGGCCAAACAATTGGCTATTTCGAGGACCACCTTACGCCAGGCGCTGAACAAACTGGTGTATGAAGGTTTGCTGATACGCAAGAAAGGGATCGGCACCAAGGTGGCAGAATCGTCGGTAAGCTCTAAATCAAAGAACTGGCTGAGCTTTTCACAGGAAATGAAGGCCCGCGGCATTCCTATCAAAAGCTTTGAATTGCATGTGAGTTGGGTATATCCTGATGAAGCGGTTGCCAACTTCTTTGAGATCACTACACAGAAAAAGGTGCTGAAACTGGAAAGGCTGCGAGGCCGGCCAGAAGGGCCTTTTGTATACTTTGTATCATTTTTCCATCCACGCGTAGGGTTAACCGGTGAAGAAGATTTCAAGCGACCGTTGTATGAAATACTGGAGAAAGACTACCTGGTAATAGCCAATTTATCGAAGGAAGAGATCAGCGCGAAGGCTGCTGGTAAATTCATTGCAGGCAAGTTGGAAATAGAACCCGGCAATCCGATCCTTTTCAGGAAGCGCTTTGTTTACGATCAGGGCGACCGGCCCATTGAATATAACCTGGGCTATTACAAGGCCGACAGCTTTGTATATACAATTGAGAGCAGAAGAGAGTGATGTGACGATAAAAATGGGAAATGGGCAAATGATATACAGGAAACAGGTTCAGGTTACAGGTTGCAGGGTTCCCTGGGTTCGAATTTCTTTCTTCATGAGCTTACTGAATAATTCCCGTTAGCCCGCCACTATGTACACACATAATAAACATTAGTAATGTGCTTCCTGGCCACCTGGCCGCGCTTTTTAAAATTAATCTCCGACAAATAGAAACATTCTGCCTGTAACCACGACTAAGGAACAAGCGTCCTACTATCATTCACATTGTTTAACCCAAGCATATGAAAAAAACAGTTGTTTTCCTGGTTGCTCTGAGCATTACTTATATTAGTTTTAGTCAAAATGTAACATCACGCCTGGATACATTATTGCAGGCGTATGCTACTCAATATAAGTTCAATGGAACCGTACTGGTAGCAAAGAATGGTGAAATTTTGCTTAATAAAGGATATGGTTACCGCAATGCAGCTATCCGCCTACTACACGACAAATACTCCGTTTTTCAGATAGGGTCAGTCACCAAACAATTTACAACGGCGATTATCCAAAAATTACAGCAGGAAGGAAAGTTGAACGTACAGGACCCCATCAGCAAATATTTTCCCCAATATCCCAAGGGAGATAGCATTACGATAGAACAACTAATGCTGCACACGTCTGGTATTTATAGTTATACCAACGATAGAACGTTTATGCAAAACGAAGTGAGCAAACCTGCCAACAAGGAGAAAATGATTGCCCTGTTCAGGGATAAGCCATTAGATTTTTCGCCTGGCACCAACTGGAGATATTCAAACAGCGCCTACTCATTGCTTGGCTATATTATTGAATCCGTAACCGGGAAACCATATGAACAGGTAGTTCGCGAATACATATTCATCCCATTAAAAATGACCCACAGCGGTTTTGATTTTACGCACCTGCAAAACAAAGAAAAGTCGATCGGATATTTTTCACTCACTGACAGGGATACGCTTAAATCGCCTATTGTAGATTCATCAGTTGCCTATTCCGCCGGCTCCATTTATTCAACTACAGAAGATCTATATCGCTGGCACCAGGGGTTACAGAAAAATATAATATTGTCAAATGCACAGCAGGAAAAAGCTTATACGCCTGTAAAGAACAAATACGGATATGGCTGGACTATAGACAGCCTATATGGAAAAAGAGTCGTAGCACATGGTGGCGGCATTCATGGATTCACCTCTAATTTTTCACGTCTTGCGGCGGATGATGTATGCATCGTGTTGCTGTGTAATACATCTTCACCAGAACTGCATAATATCACCAAAAGTATTTATGCCATCCTGTACAACAAACCTTATGAAATTCCACGGCCAAGAAAAGTCATATCGATAACAGAAGAAAAACTGAAGCAATATATTGGCGTGTATACCATCAAAGAGAATTTACAGCTAACTATTACTTTAAAAGACGGTAACCTGGTAGCAACGCCTACCGGACAACCTACCGCTATTCTGTTTCCGGAAAAAGAGGACTATTTTTTTGTGAAGCAACCTGAGGTACAACTACAATTTACAAGGAATGAAAAAAAGGAAGTGGATGGATTCACTCTGTATCAAAATGGATCAGAAGTAAAGTGCCCGAAAATAAAATAAAAAAGAAAGCCGCCCTGAAAATACGGGGCGGCTTTTACTTTCGGACGATTGACTAACTTATAGCTTAACTAATTTTATCTGTTTCATATTATTTCCCTGCCTTACTTCAAGATAGTAGAAGCCTGATCGATACGATTGCCCTAATTGCAAGGTCCCTTCCGGAACAGTTTCACGATATTCTATTACCCTACCCTGCACATCTACTACCCGCACACTTATTTTTCCTGCAGACCCCTTAATATTGATGTTAAAGTAATCCGAAGCAGGATTGCCAAATACTTTCACTGCAAATGAATTAACAACAGCAGGTATTTCTTCTGGTTGTGCAACACGTGCCGTTGAAGTGTATGAAGTGCCTGATGCCGTACTTCGCACTGATACGTTTCCACCACCCAGATTCTGTAAAGCCGTTTGTACACCACTCCAGTTGCTGGAGAAGATCACCTGGGAAGTACCGGGATTCATGAGCAATATACTCACCTGATCATCCTGACCGCCTTTAGACACATCATTCATTTTAACGGTAAGGTCCATATTACCACCCATCGGGATCGGGCTCAATGGGTTGGTGATATCGCTGTAATTTGCCTTGGTATTGAAATAAGCCGGCGTACCGCTCGAGGTAGCATTTGAAACAACCAGGGTATTCACCGCATTGCTTTTCACCTGGTAGATCCTGCCGTTGCTACGTATAATAATATTGCACTGCCCTTTCAGGTTAGATCCGGATTTATTATACTGCATATTAAAACCAAAGTTGGTCTTCAAAGTGGAAGTTCCGGCTATGGCACCTGCACACGAAGTATTACGCAAAAAGCCACCGCCGGTTACAAATTCAGAACCTGGGCGCGCAATGGTGATAGTAGTAGCTACATCGGAAGTTCCACCAGTATAATAATTATCTGCAATTGCATAGATCTGCAAATTGGCTCCCCCGCTCTGTTGCTCCGTATTGTTTAAAGTGTAAGTGAATGAAGTAACAACAGTGCCAACGGTTGAATCAGCGATCATGGCTGGTGTTATATTTGCAGTACCCAATATTGGGCCGGAAACAGGGTTATCTCTTCTGAAAGTAACTCTTGCATTTTTGATATTTCCCCGGTTACCATCTGCACTGGGGAACAGATCGCGGATGGTGGCACTCAGGCTCACAGTTACCGAAGTAGCAGTTGTACTCGGCAGCGAAATATAATCCTGACCAGTATACGTAATATCGGCGTTTTCCTTTGCAACAGTAAGCGAACAGGTTCCCGTATTATTACTATAGTTAAAACCATAGTTAGCATTGGGCGTATTGAAGATAGCTGTTACGATTTTAGCTCCCGGAGTCATTTGACCTGCAAGCCCTTCAACCAGTTGCTTGTTTTCTAAAACACCTACCAGGTTCATTCCTGAAACTGTTAATGGAACGGTGCCCATTGTCTGATTCCCTACTTTAAATGTTACAGAAACCGCTGCGCCATTAGCGCCGGTAACGACAGCTGCTCCGCCAGTAATAGTTGCCATAAAGGTTACTGTATCACTATATTGTTGCGTTGCAACGTTGGTGCCAACGTATGTAGTTACCGGAACAACTGCTATTGTTAATGTTGCCGGCGTATTGGCCATCGTATAATTTGTCAACCGGTTATCAGGATCGTTCAGCGTTGCTATGATCGGGTAAGGTCCGATTGGAGAAGCAGGTGTAGCTGTTGTGCTATAACTAACTGTAATATTATCGGTGGCTACTATACCGGTCACAATTGCATCCAGAACGGGAATAGGCGCACCGTACAATTTGTTTTTGTTATTAACAATAATGGTAAGTTCTCTCTTATTAATGGTAAAGTCATTATCTATGTAAGAAAGATTATAATTATTACTTAAAGCCAATGTCCCTTGCAGAATGTCATAATTACCTATGTCCTCACCGGCATCTCTTGTCAACGCACCTGAGAATGCATCTGAGAAAGCCAGGTTACCTTCAGTAATGTTATAGGTGAAAGCAGGATCGCCATCGCCATAGGTTTTATTTTTTGCATCAGCAGTTACGGTAATAGCCCGTTGGCCAATGTTAAGGTCTGCACTTACATATGAAAGATTGTAGTTGGTGTTCAACGCCAACGTTCCCTGCAGGATATCATAGTCACCTACATCTTCGCCGGGGTCTCTTGTCAACGCACCTGAGAATGCATCTGAGAAGGCCAGGCTACCTTCAGTAATGTTATAAGTGAAAGCAGGATCGCCATCGCCATAGGTTTTATTCTTCGCATCGGCAGTTACGGTAATAGCCCGTTGACCAATGGTGAGGTTTGCGCTTATATAAGAAAGATTGTAATTACCATTTAGCGCCAACGTTCCCTGCAATATATCATAATCACCTACATCCTCACCGGGGTCTCTTGTCAACGCACCTGAGAATGCATCTGAGAAAGCCAGGCTACCTTCAGTAATGTTATAGGTGAAAGCAGGATCGCCATCGCCATACGTTTTATTTTTTGCATCAGCAGTTACGGTAATAGCCCGTTGGCCAATGGTTAGGTCTGCACTTACATATGAAAGATTGTAATTACCATTTAGCGCCAGCGTTCCCTGCAGGATATCATAATCACCTACATCTTCACCGGCATTTCTTGTCAACGCACCTGAGAATGCATCTGAGAAGGCCAGGCTTCCTTCAGTAATGTTATAGGTGAAAGCAGGATCGCCATCGCCATAGGTTTTATTCTTTGCGTCGGCGGTTACGGTAATAGCCCGTTGACCAATGGTGAGGTCAGCACTAGCGTAAGAAAGGTTGTAGTTGGTGTTCAAAGCCAGCGTTCCCTGCAGGATATCATAATCACCTACATCTTCACCGGGGTCTCTTGTCAACCCACCCGTGAATGCATCTGAAAAGGCCAGGCTACCTTCAGTAATATTATAAGTGAAAGCAGGATCGCTATCGCCATAGGTTTTATTTTTTGCATCAGCAGTTACGGTAATAGCCCGTTGACCGATAGTGAGGTCTGCACTTATGTAAGAAAGATTGTAATTACCATTCAACGCCACCGTACCCTGCAGGATATCATAATCACCTACATTTTCACCGGGGTCTCTTGTCAACGCACCTGAGAATGCATCTGAGAAAGCCAGGTTACCTTCAGTAATGTTATAGGTGAAAGCAGGATCGCCATCGCCATAGGTCTTATTCTTCGCATCGGCGGTTACCGTAATAGCCCGTTGGCCGATGGTGAGGTCTGCACTTATATAAGAAAGATTGTAATTACCATTTAGCGCCAACGTGCCTTGCAATATATCATAATCACCTACATCCTCACCGGGGTCTCTTGTCAACCCACCCGTGAATGCATCCGAGAAGGCCAGGCTACCTTCAGTAATATTATAAGTGAAAGCAGGATCACTATCGCCATAGGTTTTATTCTTGGCATCGGCAGTTACGGTAATAGCCCGTTGGCCAATAGTGAGGTCTGCACTTATATAAGAAAGATTGTAATTACCATTTAGCGCCAACGTGCCTTGCAATATATCATAATCACCTACATCCTCACCGGGGTCTCTTGTCAATGCACCCGTGAATGCATCTGAGAACGCCAGGCTACCTTCAGTAATGTTATAAGTGAAAGCAGGATCGCCATCGCCATAGGTTTTATTCTTGGCATCAGCAGTTACGGTAATAGCCCGTTGACCAATGGTCAAATCAGCACTAACATATGAAAGATTGTAATTACCATTTAGCGCCAACGTTCCCTGCAATATATCATAATCACCTACATCTTCACCGGGGTCTCTTGCCAACGCACCTGAGAATGCATCTGAGAAGGCCAGGCTTCCTTCAGTAATGTTATAAGTGAAAGCAGGATCGCTATCACCATAGGTTTTATTTTTTGCATCAGCAGTTACGGTAATAGCCCGTTGGCCAATGGTTAGGTTTGCGCTTACATATGAAAGATTGTAGTTGGTGTTCAACGCCAGCGTTCCCTGCAATATATCATAGTCACCTACATTTTCACCGGGGTCTCTTGTCAACCCACCCGTGAATGCATCTGAGAAAGCCAGGTTACCTTCAGTAATGTTATAGGTGAAAGCAGGATCGCCATCGCCATAGGTTTTATTTTTTGCATCAGCAGTTACGGTAATAGCCCGTTGGCCAATGTTAAGGTCTGCACTTACATATGAAAGATTGTAGTTGGTGTTCAACGCCAACGTTCCCTGCAGGATATCATAGTCACCTACATCTTCGCCGGGGTCTCTTGTCAACGCACCTGAGAATGCATCTGAGAAGGCCAGGCTACCTTCAGTAATGTTATAAGTGAAAGCAGGATCGCCATCGCCATAGGTTTTATTCTTCGCATCGGCAGTTACGGTAATAGCCCGTTGACCAATGGTGAGGTCAGCACTAGCGTAAGAAAGGTTGTAGTTGGTGTTCAAAGCTAGCGTTCCCTGCAGTATATCATAGTCACCTACATCTTCACCGGGGTCTCTTGTCAACCCACCCGTGAATGCATCTGAAAAGGCCAGGCTACCTTCAGTAATGTTATAGGTGAAAGCAGGATCGCCATCGCCATACGTTTTATTTTTTGCATCAGCAGTTACGGTAATAACCCGTTGACCAATGGTTAGGTCTGCGCTTACATATGAAAGATTGTAGTTGGTGTTCAACGCCAGCGTGCCCTGCAGGATATCATAATCACCTACATCCTCACCGGCATCTCTTGTCAACGCACCTGAGAATGCATCCGAGAACGCCAGGCTACCTTCAGTAATGTTATAAGTGAAAGCAGGATCGCCATCGCCATAGGTTTTATTCTTGGCGTCGGCAGCTACCGTAATAGCGCGTTGGGCGATGGTGAGGTCTGCGCTTATGTAAGAAAGATTGTAATTACCATTCAACGCCAGCGTGCCCTGCAGGATATCATAATCACCTACATTTTCACCGGGGTCTCTTGTCAACCCACCCGTGAATGCATCCGAGAAGGCCAGGCTACCTTCAGTAATATTATAAGTGAAAGCAGGATCATTGTCACCATAGGTTTTATTCTTGGCATCAGCAGTTACGGTAATAGCGCGTTGGCCGATGGTGAGGTCTGCGCTTATATAAGAAAGATTGTAATTACCATTTAGCGCCAACGTTCCCTGCAATATATCATAATCACCTACATCTTCCCCCGGATCTCTTGTCAATGCACCCGTGAATGCATCCGAAAAGGCCAGGCTTCCCTCAGAGATATTGTATGTTAAAGCAGGATCGCCATCGCCATACGTTTTATTCTTGGCGTCGGCGGTTACTGTAATAGCCCGTTGACCAATGGTTAGGTCTGCGCTTATATAAGAAAGATTGTAATTACCATTCAACGCCAGCGTGCCCTGCAGGATATCATAATCACCTACATCCTCACCGGGGTCTCTTGTCAACCCACCTGAGAATGCATCCGAGAAGGCCAGGCTACCTTCAGTAATGTTATAAGTGAAAGCAGGATCGCCATCGCCATAGGTTTTATTTTTTGCATCAGCAGTTACGGTAATAGCCCGTTGGCCGATGGTTAGGTCTGCACTTACATATGAAAGATTGTAATTACCATTTAGCGCCAGCGTGCCCTGCAGGATATCATAATCACCTACATCCTCACCGGCATCTCTTGTCAATGCACCCGTGAATGCATCTGAAAAGGCCAGGCTACCTTCAGTAATGTTATAAGTGAAAGCAGGATCGCCATCGCCATAGGTTTTATTCTTGGCGTCGGCGGTTACTGTAATAGCCCGTTGACCAATGGTGAGGTCTGCGCTTACATATGAAAGATTGTAGTTGGTGTTCAAAGCTAGCGTTCCCTGCAGGATATCATAGTCACCTACATTTTCACCGGGGTCTCTTGTCAACCCACCCGTGAATGCATCCGAGAAAGCCAGGCTACCTTCAGTAATATTATAAGTGAAAGCAGGATCACTATCGCCATAGGTCTTATTCTTTTCGTCGGCGGTTACAGTAATGGCCCGTTGACCAATGGTGAGGTCTGCGCTTATGTAAGAAAGATTATAATTATTACTTAAAGCCAATGTCCCTTGCAGAATGTCATAATTACCTATGTCCTCACCGGCATCTCTTGTCAACGCACCTGAGAATGCATCTGAGAAGGCCAGGCTACCTTCAGTAATGTTATAAGTGAAAGCAGGATCGCCATCGCCATAGGTTTTATTCTTCGCATCGGCGGTTACCCTAATGGCGCGCTGGTTAATAGTCAGGGAACCATTTACATAAATAAAATTATAATTAGTAGAAACACCTCCGGCGGGGATTATTGCATAAGTACCTACAGCACTTGCTGCCGTGGCAGTACCCGATGCCGTTGGTGCAGTAGTTAACGATGTTGCGTTTTCTGCTGTTATAAAACCCGAATAACTGACAGTAAAGACGGGATTGGCTTCGCCATAAATTCTATCTTTATTGTCAGCAGTGACCGTTAAATCTGCTTTATTCACCGTTAAAGTTACGGCATTACTGGTCGTTGTTTTTGCCGGCGTACAGAATGAGGCCATGCACCGGTATTGATTTCCATTATATGACGCAGGCGGTTTTGTTAAACCAAGCGAATTTGTCGTGGCGCCTGCATACACCCCGCCATTCGAAATATTTGTCCAGGTTGTACCTCCGTTAACAGACTCCTGCCATTGATAAGTGGCACTACTGGTTTGAAAAGTAAATGAGGTATTGTTGCCATAAGTAATCGTTTGCGAAGTAGGTTGTGATGTTACTGACGGCGCAGCACACGCTAATACAGTTACAAATGGCTGCTGGTCATTTCCACTGATCTTAAGTATCGGAATATTATTGGGTGGACTAAATGCATACGTAGTAAGTTCAGATGCTTGCGTAAGAAATGTAAAATTTGTTTGAGACGCCACAATGGGATTGGTAGCCGTAAAAGTGATATCAACCCAGGGTGCAGGCGTTACATTTCCGGGCAAACCATTTCCCGAAGCTTTACACCTGATTTGACGGGTTGTGCTATTGTAACCGTTCGTAAAACCGGCAGACGTTTCAAAAACAAAAGGAGAACTTGCATTACCTGATGTTGAGATTGCCGTGGTAGCAATGCTGGTAAACCCGGTGGGAATTGAGATAGCAATAGACTTCACCGAAGCGGCCCCACCACCGTTTGATATATTCGACACCCTGATTGTGTACGAGCCACTCGCCCCTGAATTGACAGATATCGGGGATATAGTAGCGGTAAAAATATTGGCATCAGTAAAAGTTGTCTCTGCAATAAAACCCGAACTCAAACCGGTTGCTGTTACTATAAAAGATTCACCCAAATGAAAAGACTGGATAGTAAACTGATCATTCTTAATATGCCCGGTTGAATCTGCAGTTGCATACAATACAGTATTACCGTGAGTAACCGTTGAATGATCAATATCCAGTTTCACCTGCTCGCCAGGCCGCCAGCCGTCCCCTTCAATAATAACCACGTCGCCTGGCTGATAATCGGATTTATCGGTATACACTGTAGCAATAGTTTGGCTAAAAGCAGTCACAGAGCACAGCAGGGTGATAAGCATCACCATCATTCGTTTGGTATGCATAGCAGTTGTTTAGAGGTTTCAAGTACAATAGCAGTCTATCAGAGGAAATGGAGAAGTGTAGTTTTTCGAAAGATGTTTTAAGAAGGACAGGTATGGATAACAATTAGTAATAAGCGTTCTTACCAGGTGGAAAATCAGAAGTGCATGTTAATATATATAAATTTAAAAAAAGAAGTTATCTAAAACAATTAACTGACTATACTTATTATTTTTATTGGTTAGTTGACAGCGGTCAACAGCTATATACTGACGGAAATCACTAATAATATAGCCTGCTTTTGGTATATTTATAAACATAAGTGTTGTATGAAACGCTCAACTATTGATTGGCCAACTGCATTAAAGCCGCTGTTAAAAAAATATAAAAACAGAAAGCATCCCCTTGAGGCAGCCAATCCTTATCAATGGATCGTAATGGTAGAATTATCTGCACAAACAACAGATAATCTGATCAACCAAATTGCGCCTGAATTCTTTAAAGCATTTCCTGATATGCGGGCGCTTGCGAAGGCAGATGCTGAATTATTGTTCCCTTACATAAGCAAGGTCAGGAATTTCAGACATAAGGCGCAATGGCTGGTAGATACGGCCAAAAAGATAAAAAGTAATAATAAAATTCCACTTGAGATGGGATCTCTCATTGAGTTGCCAGGTATCGGTCGTAAATCGGCCAATGTGATCCGTAGGGGTTCTAATGTAAAGCCGGAAGGCATTATCGTTGATCTGCACACGATAAGAGTTGCTAACAGACTGGGTATTGTTACGACAACAACGCCGGAAAAAATAGAAAAGCAATTGATGGAATTGTTACCTAAGAACGAGTGGGACGCAGGTATGGCCATGTCGTTCCTGGGCAGGGAGATTTGCAGACCTCAACCGAAATGCCCTATCTGTTTGATGAAGAAAGTTTGTGCCTACTATAGTAAATTGAAAAGGAGCGGTGCTGTCGTTCGTTAGGTGTTGACATTGATCGCATTGGTCAGCACCTTGAATACCACCTCAGACATTTGTTTGTCGTAGAATTGCAAAAGCAACTCTGTATCATTTTTTTGCAAACCTATCCCATCAGCAAAGGTATCAAATGAATGCAATTGAGTAAATGGAATAGAAAATGATTGTTGGCTGGCAGCAAACACAACCCGCTTATTAGTTACTACAAATATCCCCGGGTGGTTTGAACTTACTTCCTCTCTAATTGGGGTGCTTCTGCTTGAACCCAGTTTGTATGATACTCCTTTCTCCACCTTAATACGTACCGGACTGCCTTTACTGACATATCCGGTTCTTGCGGCCACCAGGTTTGAGCTTATTTCCCAATACGCCATTTCATCTTTTTCCGTTACAATGGAAGGTGGTTTCAATTCAGGCAAATACCCTTGATTAAGGGCATTTAACAACGTAAGGAAATAATATTCTTCCCGCAGTTTTTTATCGATTGGGGCCTCCCGCAAATTGATACCCAGTTGTTGCGCTAATAGTTTCAACGTTTGCTGCTCTTCAACAGTTACCATTTTATCAGAAACTATTTGCTTAACTGCGTTTTCATATAAATCTGAAGCATTTCTCTGATTAATACGCTTCACCTCTTCTTCGGAAATATTCAACTCCTTTGCCAATAGCCCGATCTCCCGGATCTCTTCCTCAGTTAATTGGTTATCTGCCAGTTTTTGTTTTGAAAGATTTGTTAATGCGCCCTTTGCATACTTGCTTTTAATGGAATTAATGGCAGTATCAGACAATTGAAAATAATCCTTAATTTTTGTCAGCACCTCTTTTTCTCCATCGGTGATCGAATAATCCTGAAGGACTTCTTTCAGAATGCTTTCATAAATTTCCAATCCAAGCGATCGTAGCTTAACAGGATCAGCTTTCCTGGTAGCAGTTTTATTGTAGTTATCGAAGTGGGATTCCCAGTTTTTGTAATTGTCATTTCTAATATCCTTAATTAATTTAGACTGGGCTGAAAGACCGGGAAACAGATTTTTGAACATTGGCTGGTTTTATAAACAGGAACTAAAGATATAAAACGGGCAGAAAATTGCAAAAGGTTGTGCTTTTTTCGGGATCCTGCATTCTTTAGATTGCCCGGCTGCGACGTTTTACTATCCTGTAATAGTTTGCTGCTTAGCCAGTCTGGCTTAAAGGAATCTCATTATAGATCTTCTCCTGTATATACTTTTTATATTTTTTCAAAGCGATCAGCCGGCCGAGCAAACAACTATAGGAAGTATTATTAAAATTAAAAATACTTACATTACTACCGAAAAGTAGTGGTTGCTGATTGTTATGCTGCAGGAAATATATATCAGTATCGGGTTGTTGCTGCTTATATTGCAGGCAGGCTAATTTGACCCTTGAAATAACTTCATTGCAGGTATTTAGTTCAATTCTCCAGTATTCTCCCCTTTTCATATAATCTTCCGGCTGAAATAAAACAGATTTGTAGAGGAAGGCGAAATAATCAATCAATCCGGTGAAGCGTGTTTTCTGGCTCTTATAAAAGCAAACTTCCTCTTGTTGATTTATGAACCGGTAACCAGCAGTTATCTTTTCAATGTTAAGCCATGCCTGCATCGAAGCACCGAATCCCCACTCTATCCATTTGATTTCATCAGGTAATTGAGATTCATGAATTTGAATCTCCTGCTGAATTTTTTTGTATGTCAGCAGGCATTGTTGCAATAAGGATGAATTTTTCATGTGCCCGCGTTTAACAAAATTCATAAATTATTTTTTTTCAAAAAGTATCGGAGAAAGAAAGGGTAAGTTGAAACAAACCCCAACATTTAAATTTCATCTGGTGAAGATCAGCATTCATAAAGCACCTGGTTTTTCTGAGGATCTTTTGATCTGACGTGCTTAGCAAAGTTACACCCGGTTTACAGCGAAACATGGGGTGTAAATAGCTTAAGAAGGGGGGTAGAATGATACTAAGAATAATTTTCAGGCCAGCCGCCGGATGTGGGGTGTAAATATTTTGAATTATACCATGTAATATTGTCTGGAATGCAAAAGGCCAGGTTGGTTGACGAAGCTTTATGTTTGAAATGCAGCCTCCATAGTTAGAATGTTACGAGTTGCTACTACAACTGGCAACAGTTACATTTACCTGTACAACCTCCGATCAAATAAACGCTGGCGCATTCATATGTAAAATTGTCTTAATAAACAGGCTTCCCATTACAGCTATTTTTCCCTGTTTTAATGGCCTGAACAGATATAAATACCTGTTTTGCTTTATTACTGAAGTTCTATAATAGCAACATGTATTACCGAACCCTATTTTTGCAACCATTATCCTATTACCTAAACACACAAAAACATGAAGAATCTAACCCCGATGCTTTCAACTCTTTTACTGGTAATTGCAAGTATTGCCTGTAATAACGACCCTGGTCATGCGGCGAAAATAAATTCAATTACAGCAACGGATACGGCCTATGGTAATACAGCCGCCGACCTTGTTGATTCGGCCACCGCTGCCAAATGGCACAATGCATACAACAATATGTGGGCTAGGTTTAATATCAATGACACCGTTCCCAAGGTGCAATTCTATACGGTAAGAACACAGGATGTTGTATGGGCTATGGGCCTAGATACCAATTGGACAGCATTAAAAACGCTCACCAAAAATGAAAGCCTCCACCGTTTCATGCGCATTACGTTAGGGTATGATAGCAGCATTATGCAGATGAAAGTTTATATCCAGCCGCTAACAGGTGTTACAGTAGACAGTTCCGGAAAATTAACATCTTCCGGAACAGCGTTGTACTTTAATAATAAAGGAAAAATCAAAGCTTACGGTTCCACGTCCAAACATATTCAGGGCGATCCAGCTGATGATGGCGACAATGTTGCAGATCTTACTACTCCCTGTCCGCCTCTATGCAATTAATAAAAAACTGCATAAACATTAAAAACCAAAGCAATTAACCGGTAATAAGTTATATGCGTATTGAAATGCTACTTCCTGTATTGTCAAACCTGCCGGTTTGTATAGCAGCTGTGATGGCCATGGTTATTTACAAAAAAGCCGACCGGGCGCTGAAGTTGTTTTGCATATACATATATATATCAACTATTGTTCTTCTTACAGGTCTTGTATTATCATTGAATCATACAAACAATATGGTCCTGTTGCACATATACAGCCCGGTCGGTTTTGCATTACTGTCGTTGTTTTATCAGCAGTTACTAAAAAAAGCCATTAATAAAGAACTGTTGCCTGTTCTGGCAGTTATTTTTGTGGTATTTTCCATTGTCAATTCTATCTTCTTTCAAAGTGTTTTTACTTTTAATTCCAATGTATTAACAGTACAGTCGATCCTTATTATTATTTTAACGCTGTTTACATTTTTGGTTTCACTAAATAAAAGCGGGATTTCACTTGTAATAAAAACGAATTTAAATGCGTTAGGCTGGATCAATGCAGGATTGTTGCTATACCATACCTCCACGCTATTGGTGCTTTATTTATCAAACTATATTGCAAAGTATTATAGCTTTGAATTTAACGTATACATATGGTATCTGAACTCCGCAGCCTTTATCATAATGTATAGTTGTTTTATAATTGGCTTATGGAAACAGCGAAAGATCTATCGATAGTGACACTGCTCATACCATTCTCCATCGTATTGTTCATCATTGCAATGGGCGTTATTTTGTTGTACCAGAGTTTTCAAAAAAAACTATATATAAAAGAACTGTATAATGCTTCCATAAAAGCAAAGCAGCAGTTGGCATTGCTTGAAAATACGGTAACCGTGCAGGAGTCGGAAAGAAAGCGGATAGCTTCAGATCTGCATGATGAACTGGGGGCTATTATTTCTATGATGAAAATGAACCTGCTGTACATTTTACAAAAAGAAAAGAAAAATAAAAAAGATCCCGATCCCCAAACCATGGATGCAATGCAAAACCTTACCCGGTTAGCCGAAACAGGTTTGAATACGGTACGCCATCTCAGTCACCAGCTGATGCCCCCACAACTGGCAGCGTTCGGTTTAATCAGAACCTTGAATTCTTTTACAGACACCATTAGCCAATCCGGTAATATCCGCATTTCCCTGGAAGCACCTGATCAGCTACCTGAGTTGGAATGGATGACCACCCTGGGCCTGTACCGGGTTATTATGGAATTGATCAATAATACTTTAAAACATGCCCGGGCCGATAAAATCACCATTGAAATCGGAATAGATGATGAGCTTTTACATCTTACTTATTGGGATAACGGGATAGGCTTACCCGCCGGCAAGCCACCACAAACCGGTATGGGATTGCTAAATATAGAAGCCAGGATACATATTTTAAAAGGAACATTCAACATTCTTTGCGATCCCGGGCAACAGGGGTTCAATGCTGTTATCACCATTCCGTTTAAATAAAGATTTATCATGGAAAACAAAATAAAATTAGGTATAGTAGAAGACCAGTTACTGTTTAGGGAAGGCATAAAATCCCTATTAAAAAACTGGCATTTCTTTGATGTGGTATTTGAAAGCGCGGATGGTTTTTCTGTAATTGATAAACTAAACGCTACCAAAGATATTCCTGATGTAATGCTGGTTGACCTGTCGTTACCGCCTAATGATAAAAAAGAATTCACGGGTTCGCACCTTACGTTGGCTTTACAGGAGCATTTCCCTGCAATCAAAATCCTGATCTTAACGGTGCACAAAGACGAGGATTTTATCGTTGAACTGATCAAACATGGTGCTCATGGCTATCTGGTAAAAGATTCAGATCCTGAAGAAGTGCATGACGCTATTATTTCTGTTCACAACAAGGGCACGTATATCAATAACAGGGTGTTAACGGCTTTACAAAACAGCATGACTCATAAAGTAAAGCCTAAAAAGTTGGTGGTTAATATTTCGGCCCGGGAGCAAGAGATCTTACAACTCACCTGTCAGCAATATACCGCAGAGGAAATAGCCCGGGCGTTGTTCATAAGCGTTAAAACAGTAAACGGTCACAGGAATAACCTATTGTTAAAAACAGGATCTAAAAATGTTGCCGGCCTGGTGGTATTTGCCATTAAAAACGACCTCGTAAAATTAATATAACTATTTCACAAGCCTATTTAAGAAAGTAATATTCAGTCGCTACCATTTATAACAGAATGCAACCCGTGACAACGAATATTGTTAATTTGCCTCACCCATTCTTCCACAACCGGCAGTCCTTCGTGAACCCAGGTCGTCCAGGGCCCATTGATGGTATTGTATACTTTTTTCAGATCGATAACAATATTATTTAAGGCAGTGATTGCGCTTAATTCAAGACTTTCAATAGTCTGCAGCTGGTTTAATACCAGGTTGACCTGGTTTAATTGCTGTGTAATGGCTTCTAATTCCAATTTCAGCCATTCCAGTTCTATAAGGGTGCTGTTTATTTCTTCCATTACACCAGGTTCACTGGTATCAATTTCCCAAGACGATCCATCAGGACTGCTTAATCGTTTATTGATGGCTTCTATCATGTTGTTCAATTTTATTACCTGCTTGTGTTCAGTGATCTTTGTACTGTTGGCATGTTGCTGTAGTTGTTTAATATCCTCTGCTCCGGCCATGATTTGGTGACATAGGTTGTTGCAGGCCGAAATAACCGCAGGAAGCTGAGTTTCCTCATTGGCAATTATTATCTGGAAGAACAACTGACTGGTAATGCCTTCTTTTAATAATTCTTGCATCATTTCCACTTCAGCCAGAATGCCTTCATTAATCAGGGTTTTCCAGAAAGCGCTCCAAACAAGATCTTTCCATTGTATATACCGGCTTGCCAGTTCGGGAGTTTGAAAAATCATACCTGAAGTCAAATAAACGTTCTCTATGGCATTCATATAATTGCCGATATTGCTGTTATTCTCTCAGAAGGTTGGGGTGTTTGCATTTTTACAATGCCATGCACGCTCATCAACATTAAAGTCTGCATGCTTTTTTGGGATGTCCTATTCATGTTTCAGGTGTTAATATCCATTCGAGAATATAAAGATAGGCAGCAGCAGGAGAGGATAGCTGCATAAAAATACCTGATTTTTAAAACAGGTATTTTTATGGGTTATGCAGGCGATGAGCCCCTAAAAAACTTTCAGGAATCCAAAATTGAAGAATGCAGTGTTTTGATTCCTTGCCTCGTCCTAAAAAAACTATACACTTTAAACTTAAAATGTATGGTAGAAAACGACAAGGAACAACAATTAATTGGGCGTTATAGCACCACGGGCTTTTATGACAAACGATTTATAGCACAGGTTT
>NZ_STFF01000012.1 GCF_004834005.1 Niastella caeni | reverse complement strand
TTTTCGAGTCGATAACCTTACCTCCGATTTCCATCGGAGTGCTGTTGCTTCCAAACTTTCAAAGATCTTTAAATGCGATTTATTTTGTTTTCTTTACCTCTTTCCCTCTCTCACTCATCGTATTATCCGTTGTCGTTTCTTTACATCACCTCTTTCTTTTTCCTCTCTCTTTCTCTTCCTCTTTTCTCTTTCGCTCACCCCGTTTTCGTTTGGGGTTGCAAAGGTAAGAGTTTCTTTCATTTCACCAAATCTTTTTTCGAATTTTTAAGAGCTGATTTTCAGTGATTCGCTTCGTTATTCTTATCTGCTTTTTCTTCTTTTTCACTGCCCTTTCGTAAGGGGGTGCAAAGGTAAGAGTTTCTATCACTTCACCAAATCTTTTCGAATTTTTTAAGAACTTTTTTCAGTGAGTCACTTTCTTATCCGTTCGCCTTTGTCACTTTTTCACTGCCCGTTTTCGATTGGGGGTGCAAAGGTAGCCGGATTTTATTCTCCACCAAATCTTTTTCATTCTTTTTCAAACTTTTATTCGAAAAGGGGCCTCGCTGTTATGTAGGGTAATGGCCTGGGTATTGTCTGAGATTGCCTGGGTACTGCCTGGGTATTGCCTTGCAACCATGTGTTCCTGTAGAATTCCTGTATTGTTCGCGTAGTATACGTAGGCCATCCGGCTACCACTCCGCTACCATTTTGCACCTATTATGTTATGCTACAATCTGCTTGCAGCTTACGGCTTGCAGCTTACGGCTTACAGCTTACGGCTTACAGCTTACGGCTTACGGCTTACAGCTTACGGCTTACAGCTTACGGCTTACGGCTTACAGCTTGCAGCTTGAAGCTTGAAGCTTGCAGCTTACAGCTGCCTAATCCCCCGTAACCACCAGCTTCTTCGTCTCCAGCACCTGGCCGCTGTGCGAAATAAAGCCTACCAGGTAATTTCCGGGCAAGTAAAGATGCATAGGTATAATGCGGCGTTCGTTAACCAGTTCGCGGTGGATCATTTGTCCGGTTACATTCCAGATCACTACGTACTTAACAGCAGCCGATCCGTTGATGCCCACATAGAAATGCCTGGCCGTTGGGTTGGGCCACAACAACAACTGGAATCCGCCGGGCTTGCCGCCAACCGCAACTATGTTAGAGTAAGATACGGCGCCACTGTAATCAACCAGTCGCAACCGGTAATAGCTGATGCCTGAATAATTGTTGGCATCGTCCATGGCGTAATTCAGGTAAGTATTACTATAGCCATTAACGGCTTGTGAGGGTAAAGAATCGCGGTTGCTAAAGTTGGCTTCATTGCTCAACCTGCGTTGCACTACAAAATATTTGATATTGACTTCCGGTTTGGTTGTCCAGTATACGTTCACTTTGCTGTAGTTCATACGATAAGCATTGAGCCATACACGGGTGTATTGTAATGCCGTATCGCCTTTGCCCGACAACTTGGTGAAGTAAGAAGACGTTCCAATGGTACTATTCAATGTGCGGGTGTTAACACCGCTGTTGACCAGCGCGGCGCCTGAAGTGAGGTTTCCGGTAACAGGGAATACCTGCGGATACGAGGTGTCCCACCCTGCCCTGGTATATTGTGAAATATAGGAATACCGCCTGTTTGTGCCGAAAACACTTCCTTCATCAGCAGTCAGGTGTTGTAAAGCGATCTCGGTTTCACCGGTATTGGGATGGTGCCGTTTTCCGAGCTCCCAGGTTTTGTTCACCCCTTCCTCTTTCAGATCGTCACCGGTAAACAGGTCTTTTTTAACGCCATCAGATACCCGTGCATGATAGTCATCGCCCTGTGCAGATTTATTTCTAATTGCCAAAGGCGTAAAGGCGTTTACACCGGTACCGATCGGGAAGATCACCCAGTTGTCGCGGCTGCGAATATTTTCACGCACGAGCAACCCGGTGCCTGTACTACCAGTTACAATATACCGGATTGAATCGTACCCGGTAATGGTTCCCGAATTTCCATCCCCTATCACCAATGTATTATCCTGCAGATGCAAAAGCCCGGCAGTAAAATGTAAACTGTGCCGCACTTTGGTAGTGCTTCCGGTCAATTCAACACCGGCTGCATTTTGAATGTCGAGATGCGCAAACGCAGCGCCGGTGCGGGTAACGGCGTTATACCCACCATCGATCTGTTGCCGGCCGCTGTTGGAATTAAAACGAATAAGGCCCCCGGCGCCGGATGCATCTTCTCCCTTATTGCCTTCATCGGTGATCAACGCATCGGGATCGTTTTGCCATTTCTTTCCTTTGAAATTCACCACGGCTTTTTTGTCAATGCCCAGCTTTCCCTGATTTGTAACATTGGAGAAAATAGTGGCGGTGTCGCCAGCGAAGTAGATCTTTCCTTTTTTAGGCACATAGAAACCCGATTGCTGTGACCTGGCGGCTTCAAACCCGGTCAGCAACAGGAGCAAAAGAACGATATGACGATGGGTGGTCAAGTTTTTTAGTTACTTCTACTTTCAAAATTCAACATTCTTTATTCAATATTCATTACTGTATCCGGTACCAGTTTGTTCCATCACTCTGAATGGTGATGCTGCTGTTTGCCGGCACACTGGTGGTACCCACATTTAAGAAGTTCCTGTAAGAACTGATCGTTCTTCCGGCTATGGTATGATTCACGATCACATAAATTCTGCGGGCGCAGGCAGATGCCGCCGGCAAGGTAATAGTTGGTGTACCGCCGGTGATG
The DNA here is from genome assembly GCF_004834005.1 of Niastella caeni. Taxonomy (GTDB): domain Bacteria; phylum Bacteroidota; class Bacteroidia; order Chitinophagales; family Chitinophagaceae; genus Niastella; species Niastella caeni. The sequence continues at coordinate 181,353 of NZ_STFF01000012.1, read as the reverse complement.
ATCACCGAATAATTGGTTTCATCTAATGTAAGATTGGCGCTGGTAGTTACAATACCCAGGCCGGCCGAACCATTTACGTCAAGCTTTGAAGCAGGTGCATTGGTAGCGATACCGAGGTTGCCGGTGCCATCCAGACACATTTTTTCATTGCCGGTACCAGATGCATTCGGGTAATAATTTTCTACAAAGGCAAGACGCCCCTGCGCGCCGGTAACCGTGTTCCTGTCGCGATATACTATGCCATACGACGACAACCCAACCTGCTCAAATGACACGCCGATATCACCGGCGCCGCTTCGGGCCAGGTGCATTTTTACGTTGCCTACAGCGCCTGTTGAACTGTTGAGCAAATCAAATGCTACCACAGGGCTTGACGTACCAATGCCTATAAGGCCGGCATCATCTATGCGCATTCTTTCATTGGTTGTACTGCTTCCGCCGGTAAAGAACAATAAATCTTTACCAGAGGTACTGTTACCAATAACAAAATCATTACCGGTGCTGTACAGGTACGCATTATTGGCGCCACCTAAAACACCGGTACTGCTGTAGCCGCTTGAATTAATACCCAGGTTCACAAAATTCACACTTTCGGTTCCATTATTGGCAGTAGCAACAATGTCGGAACTGGCTGCAGTACCGCTGCTCTGATTTTGTATATTCAACTGCAGATAACTATTGATACTGCCTTTGGCATTAACCAGATTGTAAGAGGTAGTAGTGCCTGCATTCACCAGCAATTTTTCCGGATAGGTAGCATCGAACGTAGACGTACCAATACCTACATTACCGGTATTGGTTATACGCATGCGCTCCGTATTATTGGTGATAAATGGGAGATGATAATTGGTAATGGTGCCCAGGTTCTTTACAGACGCTACACTGTTCCCGTCCTGTGACCAGGATCCACTGGCAGCCGAAGGGGCCACCCAGGCAGGCGCTGAGCCTGCACCACCGGAAGTAAGCACATAACCGGCCGTACCGGCGCTGCCGCCGGGCATTAAAGCCCCGCTGAACCGCAGGTTACCGGTTACATCCAGCACTTCGGCAGGGTTCGTATTGCCGATGCCTACTTTACCGGCACTGGTAATGCGCATTCTTTCATTGGAACCGCTGATACCGCCGGTAAACAGGATAAGGCTTTTTGAAGAAGCCGTATTGCCGATCATAAAATCCTGGCCGGCACTGTACAGGTATCCGTTATTAGGTCCGCTCAATATATTATTGGCGCTGTTATATCCCCCACCGTTGATCCCGAGGTTCACATAGTTCGTGGTTTCTGTACCGTTATTGGCCGTGGCTACAATATCGGTACTGGCCTGCCCTTGCGATGAATTATTCTGGATGTTGAATTGCAGGTAGCCATTACGCGTGCCTTTTGCATACAACAGGTTGTACGAGTCGGTAGTGCCTGCATCTATCAACAACTTTTCCGGAGCCGTAGCGTCAAAGTCGGAGGTGCCGATAGCCAGGTTACCGTCGCTGGTCAACCGCATTTTTTCGGTATTATTTGTAATGAAAGGCAGATCGTAATTATCAGTGGTTCCCAAACTTTTTTCTGCACTTACGGCATTGCCGTTCAATGCCCAGCCGGAGCTACCGGATGTAGTGGAAGCCAGTGATTGCCAGTAACCATTCGCGCGCAGCAGCAGCCGTTTGGTTGGCGTAAAATAAACCACCATACCATCTGGCGGATTCAATGCATTGATCAACGCCGTATCTGCGATGCGGGTAAACAGTAATCCCTGGTTGGCAGATTGCAATTCCAACACGGCAGATTTCTCAACCGTCCAGGGATTGTTTCCCAATCGTAACTGCTGCGACAAGCCTGCTTTGGAGAACAATACCAATATGAGTATTGTTACCAGCCCTCTGTTGATACGCATATACCTGCTTTAAACAGTATGGTTACGGGTTGTTATTTCTTGATCACGTACCAGTTGGTACCGTCGGTTTGAAGCGTTACGTACGTCCAGTCGTTATAGATAACATATGAACTGCCGCCATCAATAGTGCCTGATGCAGGTGAAATGGTCAGCTCTTTATCTATGCCACCGGTGCCTATCTTTTTAATTGTATAGATGCGGCCGGCAAAACTGGCGGGTGATGGTAATGTAATAGTAAATGCTGTTGTAGTGGTATTAGCCAGAATGGTATTGTCGCCTGCAGTTACCGTGTAATTAGCGGTTACCGATTTAATGGCCAGTGACAATGAGCCTGCCACCTGTACGGTTGAGTTGGCATTTCCGGTAGTGCCTGCCAATAAGGTTTTGGCTGCCGTTACCGTATCCTGGAAGGTTTTGTTGCCACCAAAGGTTTGAGCGGCAGCAGTTACCACACCACGTGCTGTAGTGCTGGCATTAGGTACGTTCAAAAAGAGGCTGTCGCTTCCATTGGTTGAAACCGTAAGATCTGTTCCTGAATTTCTGAAAGCAAATACCTGTGCCGTATCGGTATTGCCATTAATACGTTGTATGGCATTCCCAAATGCCGCATCACTTACCTGTCTTTTCTCCACCACGCCATTGGTAATTACCAGTACAGAGTCGGCGCTGGTGTTATCAGCCACACTGTTGAGGGTAAGCGTTGAGCCTACGGTTACACTATCGCGGAAAGTTTTGTTACCACCGAAGGTTTGCGTGCCGGCGGTTACAATACCAGGGTTCGTTGCATTGGCAGGGTGCAGGATGATCTGGCGCGAAGTACTGTCAGTTACAATAGAAGCGCCTTTTACATTGGCCGAAGAAGCCACTGCTCCTATGGTTATGGTTTGAATACCACTTTGAATTTTCGTCCAGTCGTCATACGTTAAAAACCCGTATGGTTTGGCAGAACCGGAATCGCCATTCTGTACAGGCAGGTAGATGGCGATGGTACTGTCTGAAGTACGGTCCTCTACTTCTACCTCATTTTTTGTTGTACTGGTTTCGGCGGTTATTGAAAGGGTTTGCTTTTGGATGCCATTGATAGATTTAATAGCGTTGGTAAATGCGCTCGACGACATGCTCCTTTTGTACACAGAACCATTGCCCGCTAATACCAGCACATCTACTTCGGTTGAACCGCTTGCAAGGTTTTCGAACTTTACGGTACCGTCTACATTCAAAGTAGCGGATGGCGTGGTAGTTCCTATACCCACGTTTCCATTGGAGCCGATGATCATGCGGGCCGTATTATCGGTCCTGATAGTAAAAGGCTGACCATCGATGGTACCAATAAAACTGGTGGCGGAGTCAGTACCGCTGTTACCGGTCAACGACCAGTTAGCGGTGGCATCTTCCATGCTGGCGAGTTTTTTCCAGGCGCCATTGCTGCGGATGCGCAAACTATTATCTGCAGTGAGATAAATGATCATGCCATTGGGCGGGGTAAGGGAATTGATTGCTGTAGTATCGCTTAAACGCGGTAACAACAAACCCTGGCGGGTACTTTCCAATTCGAGGATAGAACTTTTTTGGATACTGGTGGGGTTATCACCAATCTTAAGCTGGGCTTTCGCCAGCATACCTGTACCCATGATGGCAATGAGTAAAAGTAGTCCTTTTCGGTTAGTCAGGATATTAAGCAATTTCATTGTGATGGATTTTTACCTAAATAAATATGACATTATTGAGCACCAAACTTCGTAATGAAATTGTAATTGAAGCGTACAACTGACAAGTGTATTCCGCGAATTATAAGTACCATATTAAAACCGTAGGTAAATATGCTTATCGGGTAGCTGTTATCTATAGCAGTTCAACCTTATGCGCTATATTAAGTGTCTAAAAAACATCAGCTATACCTTTTAATGGCAGCCATCAGGAAACAGATCATGCCCGCCAGGGCAAGAAAGGTGCGGTTGGTATGATAGAATTGCCAGCGGTCGCGAACGGCCTGCCAGTCGGAAGGGATGAAAGTTGGGGTCCAGGTCTTTATCTGGTTATCGATCGGCAGCAGAATAAACAAGGTTATTACCAATGCCACTACAAATAATATAAGGGAAGATAACAGCCAGTAGGTATGGGCTTTCTTTCTTTTTCCGGCCATCAGCAACAAGAGCACCAGGCCCAGGATCCCCAGCGGCATCATTATGCTCATGCCAACGGCTACGTTCTGCATGATCGCTTTACCGATGACAACAAATGTTTCAGCCGGAAATGTATACATGGTTCTACTCAACGAAAACCAGGTGCCCCAAAAAACGCCTGTTACCAACACCAACAGTGTACCGGTAATGAGCAGTAATATTTTTCGTAGCATAGTATGAATTAACCAGGTAAAAAAACAAAACCTATTCCCCGGGTCAACAAGTAGTTATACGTTCAATGTTGCATGCTATTAAAGATAAGTATTTTATTAACCTATAACCATAATTGGATTTACCCAAACACCACAGGGTCTTTGTGTAAAAATGAATAATGTTGAAAACTAAAACACCCTTTGGGGGCTTTTTGCGAAAGGCTGGTTTGATGTTTGTTTAGTACCGGCTGTTTCTGTTTTTTCGTTCATAAGTAGGATGTATTAATGAATGGCGTGGAATTACTGTGATGCGTTTTTGTGCGGGTGTGGTTTTCGCACAATACTGGCAAAGTGGAAAGAAAACCGTTGTGCAGGGGAACACAGAAATGGAATTCACATTCGTACAATACTGATATAAGAAGCACTAATATAGAATCAATTATACAACTACATGTACTCAACAACGTTACCAGAACGATATGCGCACGGGGGATATTCATATAATTTTCATGATCCCCTTATTGCCAGTTCAAAAATTTACCTTAATTATGTAAGACATAATATTTTAAAATCCTTATCTGCCTTATCATGAAAAAGATCTGTACACCCTTCGCTTTGCCATATTGGACCATTGCCAGGCGAAACGCCTGCATGGTCGTTGTCCCGCTGCATACACCCAAAAGCAACATAGTTAACAGCGTTGCCAATTTCTCTTTCACCAGTATCATACCGGACATTGCAGCAGTGCCTTTGGAACTGGCATGCGTAGTACCATAACAAGGTGTGTATATACGTGACCCCATTTACACCGGGTACCCTGACTGCGGCTTCAGGCCGCCATCCGTACCTATTCCCTACACTATAGTATAGCCTCATTTACAGTACGTCAGTGAACCCTGTTTACTGAACCGTAAACCTTTTTACCTGCCGGAAAGCTGATCTCTGCAGGTAACGGGCAATCATTTGCTTATTCGCAACCATTAAAAATAAACATGATGAGTAAACGACGACTACTTTCTGGATTGTTTCTTATCCTGGTGCTAAGTGTACAAGCCACTGCGCAACAGGTTGAAAATTTCAGCGGCTATTTTGCCGAAGCATACCGCTTGTATCCAAATCTTCCAAAGGGTTTGCTGGAAGCTGCGGCTTATTCAGCTTCCCACATGCAAAACCTGTCTGCAGACGCCAAAGCAGACGGCGATGAAGAACCCATGCCTCAACCTTATGGCATTTTTGGACTTGTAGAAGATGGCAGAGGTTATTTCAAAAATAATCTAACAGCAGTTTGCAGGCTTAGCGGCATTACCCCTGAGCAATTCAAAAAAGATGTACGCCTGCAGGTACTGGCAGTGGCGAAATTCCTCAGCCATGAAGCTGGCGTACAAAAACTGCCCGCTAACACTACATTGGAAAACTTCTCTAAAGTACTGGAGAAACTGTCGAATATTCCCGATGATGGCAGCGCAATCAATAAATATGCGCATTCATTGTACACTTATGACATTTACGATCATTTGCGCAAAGGCTTTACAACGCCGCAATTTAAACAAATGCCACGCGGCGTACAATTAGACAGGATCTATGCGCCACAAACGCTGCGTACGTTGAGCGCGCCCGGTGTACAGCTCGATTACAGGCACGACATCATTAAAAGCAACGGCATCGTTTTACCAGTCAGCAATACAGCACCGGCCAATAACAGCAATGCCAGAACGGAGAGCACCAATGATGAGATGGCCGTACAAAGCGCCGACTATCCTCCTGCCTTGTGGGACCAGGCCAACACCGCCAATTGGGGCGTAGGCCGTGGAGGCAATGCGATCACGAATGTAGCTGTACATACAGTTCAGGGATCTTACTCGAGTTGTATATCATGGTTTAATAACCCGGCTGCAAAGGTGTCGGCGCACTATGTAGTGCGTTCATCAGACGGACAGATCACGCAAATGGTGCTGGAAAAAGACCGGGCCTGGCATGTAGCCGACCAGAATTACTATACAATAGGTATCGAGCACGAAGGCTTCGTAAATGACGCATCCTGGTATACCAACGCTATGTACAATAGCTCGGCAGCCCTGGTACGTGATATTTGCAGGGACAACAACATCGACCCTACCAAATGCTATCGGGGGGCTTCTACTTCAGGTTATAATCCGTTGCCTATAACCGTGCGTATTAAAGGCCATACTAATTATCCTCAAACCAGTAACGATAAGCATACCGACCCAGGTATCAACTGGAACTGGCCGAAATACTACGATCTCATCAATCCGGCTGCCTATGTCACTACCATTACGTTTGCGGTGAAAGATATGAACTCCGGTCTGGCTGTTGCCAGCGCATCGGTTAAAGTAACCAAACCTGATGGCACTACTGCCACCGTAACAACCGATGCCAATGGCAAACTCACTTATGGCATGAACGCCGGCAAGTATACTTTTGCTTTTACCAAAAGCGGTTATACTGCCTTAAGCACCTTCTTTACGGGTAGCGCAACCAATGCGAAGATCACCGCTAACATCAACCTCGATCCTGCCAGTTCGGCCAGAATAGCTGCCGGCTCTCCATTGGTGCAACCTTCTGCCAACAGCATGACCTTAACCGGTTATGTACGTGATGCCGATCAAAACACTCCGCTGGCCGGTGCACAGGTAAATGCCGGTACATATACTGCTACTACCAACGCACAGGGCTTCTTCACTCTTACAGTACCTGCCGAAGCAGTAACGCAAGGCAAAGCACCTGCTACTATTTCTGTTCAATCGGGCAAAGCAGGATATATCAGCAACAGCATTAAAAACCTGTATGCCATTCCTGATACATATGAAATGCAGATCGCTTTAACATCGGCTGCGTCTCCCCGTGCCCTGGCTTTTTCTGCCGGCCAGGACCAGGTTATCCGCCGCCATGGTTTGTTTGATAAAACAGTCGCTGAACAATTGGAATTTATTGCACCACAAAAATCATCTAATGTAACTGCCAGAGAAGAAGGTGAAGCAGTAACAGCCGCCGCGTTGGCTGTACCGGCCGTCGTTCGGGTGTCTACCAACTGCGCCTGTGCTGCTACCTGCGCTGAGCCGGTTGTTGAAGTAATGAGCCTGGAATCATATGTTCAAACGGGTGTGGATGACGAATGGGTGAGCAGTTGGAATGCCGCTTCACTGCAGGCAGGTACCGTTGCCTACCGTTCACGCGGCGCCTGGTTTGTACAACACCCTGCCGCTACCAATTATGATATTTCATCAGCAGCCTGCCACCAGACCTGGCAAACCGATCGCGCAACCAGTGTAAAGAATGCAGCGATCGCCACTGCCGGTATCGTGTTGATCAAGAACGGCGCTATTTACAAAGCAGAGTACTGCGCTGAATCGAACAACTCCGGTTGTGGCGATGGGTTCAGTGGTACCAGCACCGATTATCCCTGTATTGCAGATTCCCGTTGCGCCGGCAGAACTAAGAGTGGACATGGCCGCGGTATGTGCCAATGGGGTTCCAGCTTCTGGGGTACCGATCAAACCTATACCTGGATCCTGGACCACTACTACAATCCGGATGGCGTTGCCATTCAAACGTCTGCCGCCGCTGCTACCAGCAGCACCAGCGATAGCCGCAAGGCAGAAGCAGATGGCACCCTGAAGATCGCACCGAACCCGGTTACCGGAAGCGCTATCACCATCGAATATACGCTGGCTGATGTTAGTCAACCTGCCAGCATTGTTATCACCGACAACTTTGGACAAATAGCGCAACAACGCAATGTGGTATTGCAACAAGGTCTTAACCGCCTTACGGTTAATACCAGCGGTTTAAAAGCCGGCGTATATAACGTAACTGTTCGCCCAGGCACTACCGGCAAGGCGACCAGCAGAAAGTTATTAATAGTGAAATAGCGAGTAGTAAGTGGCGAGTAGCGAGTGGGATTTTTAAATCTTCAGTAGTAAATAGCCAGTGGGGCTTTTAAAAGTTTATTTCTTGTAATTCCTACTAGCTATTTACTACTCGCCACTCGCTTAATTTAAAACAACCAAACAGTCAATTAAACCATATACTATGATCAGCATGCGACGATTCCTTCTGGCTGCACTCGGGATACTGTTGTTTTCGCAATTATCTGCGCAACAGTCAACCGGCGGCCCTACCAACATCACGTTCATTGTAAAGGACCAGTATACCGGGTTTGCCGTACCCGGTGCTGTTGTACAGGTAAAAGCGCCCAATGGCAGCACCAGCCAGGTAACAGCGGCCAACGGTAAAGTAGTATTTACAGCCGTGAACGGGAAGTATGACTTCTCCATTGCGGCCAACGGCTACAAACCATTAGCCACTTACTTTTCATCGGGCGAGGTAACCAACATAGAAGCCCGCATTAACCTGGAGCCGGCCAATGAAAACGTGCAACTGCAGCAGCTAGCCCAGTTACGGGTAAGTGCCAATCAAACTACCATCAGCGGGTATGTAAGAGATGAAGAAAAAAACACCCCGCTGGGGGGTGTGCTCGTAAGCACCGGCTCAAACTCTGCAGTAACAGACAGCAAGGGTTATTTCATACTGGTGGTGCCCGCTCCTTCGGCGGCCATTACACCTACGGCTGCACCTGCTAAAACAACGATCACTTTTACGAAGAGCGGGTATGCGCCTTTTACTGTTCAGCGCTATTCCATGCCCGACTCGTATATGATGAAGGTGGCCCTTACGCCCATCGGTTCAGCCCGGATGCAACAGAACGGGCAGCCTGCCATGATAACAGAAAAGGAGGTGCATGGGTTGTACGACAGAACTGCGACAGATGAGCAACAGCGTTATGCAGGACCATCAAATCCCCAGGCAAGAATTGAGGGAGCCCTGGCAGCTACCGTGCCATCGAGCATTCGCGTGGGTTATAGTTGTAACTGTACAAACTGCAGCTACGTTGAAGTAATGAGCCTGGAAGAATATGTACAATCAGGCCTCGATGATGAGTGGATCTCCGGTTGGGCATCCGCTTCCTTACAAGCCGGTGCTGTGGCCTACCGTACCTATGGCGCCTGGTATGTATTGCACCCGGTTAAAAGTAATTACGATATCGCCGCCACTACCTGTAACCAGGCATGGGAAGCCGATAGATTTACCAGAACTATAGATGCCGCCAAAGCTACAGCCGGTATTGTGCTGATAAAGAACGGCGCTATACCCAGAGCGGAATATTCTGCAGAAAATAACAACTCCGGCTGTGGCAATGGATACAGCGGTACTGGTACTTCCAATGGCTGGCCCTGCATTTCCGATGCCCGCTGCGCAGGTTATACACCGGCCGGGCATGGCCGTGGAATGTGTCAATGGGGTTCAAGCCGTTGGGCCAGCGACAAAACCTATACCTGGATCCTGAACCATTATTATAGCCCGGGTAACTACACTATTCAACTGCCACCTGCACCGGCCCTTACCATTCTGTCGTTCTCGGTGAAAAACCAAAGCACCGGCGTGGCCATTGCGAGCGCAGCAGTATCCATTACAAAGCCCAATGGTACTACTGCCACTGCTACTACCGATGCCAATGGTAAACTGGTATATGGACTTGATGCTGGTAAGTACACCTTTAAATTTTCAAAGAGCGGGTATACTGCACTTACCACCTTCTTTACCGGCGGGCCCGATGACAGCGTGTATGCCGACATCAACCTGGATGTTCCCGGTACTGCAAGGATCGCTACCAACACATCTCCCCTGCTTGCTTCTACCGGCAATAATATGGTGCTTACCGGTTATGTACGCGATGCAGATATCAATAGTCCATTAGCAGGCGCGCAAATAAAATCAGGCAACTACACGGCTACAACAGATGCCCGTGGTTTCTTCTCTTTAACCATTCCTGCAGAAACCGTAGCCCCCGGTAAAACACCAGCAACTGTTTCAATACAATCTGCCAAAGCAGGTTATATCACCAACAGCATTCAGCATTTCTACGCTATCCCCGATACCTATGAAATGCAGATTGCCCTTACGGCTGCAGGGTCTGCCCGTTCGCTGACAGCAACCACCAGCGAAGAACTGGTAGTACGCCGTCACGGGTTGTTCGATAAAACCCTGGCTGAACAACTGGAATTTGCCGGCAATCCGGTTCCTTCCACTTCCCGCCAGGAATCATTAACAACGACCACCGCGGTGTTGGCTGTTCCTGCAACCATTCGTGTAGCCACCAGTTGCGCTTGTGCAACTTGCGCCAGTCCACGGGTACAGGTAATGAGCCTGGAATCGTATGTGCAAACCGGTGTGGATGACGAATGGGTGAGCAGTTGGAATGCCGCTTCACTGCAGGCAGGTACCGTTGCCTACCGTTCACGCGGCGCCTGGTTTGTGCAGAATCCGGCCGACGACAACTATGATCTATCGGCTGCGGCCTGTCACCAGACCTGGCAAACCGATCGCGCTGCTTCTGTGAAGAATGCGGCTATTGCTACCGCCGGCATTGTGCTGATCAAGAACGGCGCTATTTACAAAGCAGAGTACTGCGCTGAATCGAACAACTCCGGTTGTGGCGATGGGTTCAGTGGTACCAGCACCGATTATCCCTGTATTGCAGATTCCCGTTGCGCCGGCAGAACTAAGAGTGGACATGGCCGCGGTATGTGCCAATGGGGTTCCAGCTTCTGGGGTACCGATCAAACCTATACCTGGATCCTGGACCACTACTACAATCCGGATGGCGTTGCCATTCAAACGTCTGCCGCCGCTGCTACCAGCAGCACCAGCGATAGCCGCAAGGCAGAAGCAGATGGCACCCTGAAGATCGCACCGAACCCGGTTACCGGAAGCGCTATCACCATCGAATATACGCTGGCTGATGTTAGTCAACCTGCCAGCATTGTTATCACCGACAACTTTGGACAAATAGCGCAACAACGCAATGTGGTATTGCAACAAGGTCTTAACCGCCTTACGGTTAATACCAGCGGTTTAAAAGCCGGCGTATATAACGTAACTGTTCGCCCAGGCACTACCGGCAAGGCGACCAGCAGAAAGTTATTAATAGTGAAATAGTGAGTGGTGAGTGGTTCATCAAATTTTTGCATCCCGCCAACCTATAAGCCCCCAAATTATTGGCAGGGTTGGCGGGTTAATATTCCAAATACAATTTCTAAACACAAACAGAACAACTATGAAAAGAAACACCGCAAGAAATGTGTCTTTAGGTCTTTTGGCACTTATGCTAACAGTACTGTCCTGTAACAAGGCTGAAAATTCAACTGTCACCCCGGGTGCAAATGATATTGAACCGGACCAAACACCGATAACGGTGCCAGTAGAAACCCCGGAAACCGCAGCCGCCGCTGCCGCCAGAGTAGCATCACCGGTTCCGGGTTATAGGGTCACCTATCCGTATGGTATACGGAACCCGGATTATGCGGCCGGGTACCATACCGGTGATGATTATGCTGCTCCCGCTGGTAAACCAGTAGTAGCCGTGCTGGGTGGCACCATCGCATGGTCGAACAACAACGGCGGCGCTTATGGAAGATGGATTGGTCTGCGGGCTACCAACGGCCGCGATTATGTGTATTGTCATCTTTCTGTACGCTCTGTTAGCACCGGCGCTACAGTGGTTGCCGGTCAAAAAATAGGCGAAGTAGGCCGTACCGGCAATGCCACCGGTCCACACCTGCATTTTGAAGATCGTCCAAGAGGTGGTGGCTACGGACAGGTTCGCAAACCTACCTGGTAAGTCGTAAAGAAAGCTGCAAGCCACAAGCTGTAAGCAAACCACAACGCCTGTCAGGTCATAGCGACCTACATGATACCAGCAACACAACCGTACAAGACACCCCTTCTCTTCCGGGAAAATTGGAGGGTTCACCAATGTCTGTTTAAACGGTTTGTTTCAATTGAGTAATGCTCATTAATCACGTGCCCGGTAAGTTCAAAGAGAGCGCCGGGCACCTTTTATTTACTAAACATCAAAACAGAACAAATGAAACAAACAAGATTCATGAACAACATGTTCACTAACAGAGTGCCCGGCCTGTTCACCCTCATTGCATTGATTACTTTTTCCTCCACCGCCTGTAAAAAAGGCGTAGCAGATCAACCGGCAGCTCCCGGGGATGATAACCCGCCTGCTATTACTGAAGTCGCGGAAACCCATACCTATACTAAAATTTTTGATGGTGGAACAAACGGTTATCACTCCTTCCGCATTCCCTCCATCATTCGTACAAACGCCAACACGCTGATCGCTTTTGTAGAAGGACGCATGAGCAGCAACAAAGACCATGGTAATATTAACGTAGAGTATAAACGATCTACCGATCATGGCGCCACCTGGTCATCGATGATGGAAGTAGTAGGTGCAGGACAAGGGACCTGGGGCAACCCAACCGCAGTGGTGGATCGCACAACCGGTCGCATTTGGGTATTTATGAACTGGAACTCTGCCACCAAGAACCTGGGTGGAACAGATGGCTACGATCCCATTGATACCTGGGGCGATCGCCGTGTATACTATTCTTACAGCGACAACGATGGCCTTAGCTTTTCCACCCCTACAGATATGACCAATACTTTGCTGCCACCCAATTATAAATGGGATGCAGTGGGGCCCGGTACTGGTATTCAAACCAGCAACGGCACACTGGTGATCCCGGCCACCGGCAGAAATATTTACAGCACCGATCATGGCGCCACCTGGCATTACCAAATGATCCCCGGCGGCACCAGCGAAGGCGCTATTGTAGAATTAAACGATGGCCGCCTGATGCGCAACGACCGCGCCAGTGGCAGTACATGGGAAACCGCCAAACGCCGTTGGGTATCCCGTGGTACCATCGCCGGTGGTTTCAGCGCTTTTGCACCTGACAATACATTGCTCGATCCTTACTGCCAGGGCTCTATTGTACGGTACACCGGTTCGCCCGATCGTATTATGGTATTGAATTCGGCCAGCACAGAAACCCGTTGTAAAATGCGGGTGCGCATAAGTTATGATGGCGGCGTTACCTGGCCCATCAGCCGTAAAATTTATGACTGGTTAACAGACAGCGAGGCTTTTGCACAAGGCAAGGGCGGTTATTCGAGCATGGTAAAAACAGCCGATTATACCATCGGCGCTCTTATTGAGGTAAATGAAAACACGGGGAGCAGCTCAACAAGCAACCGCTCTATTGAGTTCCACAAATTCAATCTTCCGTGGATGTTAAATGGTAATGCAGAGCCGATTCAATAGATCGTCAGGCGTGACACGGTTCTCCTTCGACTTCGCTCAGGACCGTGTCACGCTTATTACTATAAAGGTACTTGCACCAGCAACCGGCAACCACGCATCGGTTGGGAATCAATATTCATAGTGCCACCCAGGGTTTCGGCCCGGTTGTGGATGTTCAGTAATCCGATACCTTTTGTTTGCTGGTTCACATCAAATCCTTTTCCATTATCCATTATCAACAGGCTTAGCCAACCATTGCTTTTATCAATGGCGATCTTTACATAGCTGGCCTCAGCATACCGTAAAATGTTATTGGTTTGTTCCTGGATGATACGGTACAACATCAACTGAACCTCATGCGACAATTCATCTTCAAGGAAAGGATCGCAATGAAACGTTACTTCTATTGGCCTTACCAATTGCATATTCTTAATGATATCTTCCACCGGATCAATAAACCCAATTTCTTTAATGATAGAGGAGTTGAGCGATTTAGAGATCTTACGGATCTCCTGAATGGCCAGGTCGATGTATTTGGTGGTTTTATCAATCAGGTATTCCTGGTCGTCGGGATTCTGGCGCGACGAGGATAACAAGATCATGGCCGAGGATAAGATCTGGTTCACGTTATCGTGCAACTCCTTCGAGATCTCATTCCGCTCATATTCCTGGCCGGCGATCATGGCCTGTTTAATGCGTAAGCGCTCCTTTTCTTTTTGTTGTTCCAGTTCCGCTTCCAGCTTTCTTTTTTCGGTAAGGTCCTGTATAGCGCCGATGGCCCGCACCGCATTTCCATTCTTATAAATAATATAGCCTTTATCTGATAAATATTTATAACTGCCGTCGGCACAACGGAACCGGTATTCATCATGCCAGTAATTATTACGGGCCATTAAGCAGGCATTGATATGGTGCATCACCCGTTGCCGGTCTTCCACATGGATCTTTTCCAACAGCCAGTACAGATCGTTATCCATATCATTCTGCAAATACCCGGTTAACCGGCTAAATGGTTCGCTGCGATAGATAGTTCCTTTTTCAATATTCCAGTCCCAGATGTAATCGGACGTTGCTTTGGTAGTATAATAAAAACGTTCATTGATCTTTATGATCTCTTCCTGGGCATTTTTTTCTTCGGTGATATCAATAGACTGTCCGCCGATGAGCCGTTTGTTGGTGGCCGTTTGCAACAGGAATTTGAACACCAGGTATACCCCGGGAGAACCATCGCGCCGCAATGAGTTTTCAATAGTGATCAACGGTTGGCCAGTCTCCAGTACTTTGAGGTTATTGGCCACATACTCTTCCACCATGCCGGCCGGCATCAGGTCGCGTATGTTGGTATACAGGTGCCCATCGTTCAGCTTCCACACCCGCTTGAAGGTATCATTCATATAAATGATATAGCCATCTTCATCGAGGATCCACGCAGGGCTGTGGGTATTATTCATGAATGACTGAAAGATGTGCTGACTTTCCGTTAACCGCGACTCCGCTTCCTTGCGGGCCGTAATATCATTAAAGGTAACCGCTACCAGTCCGGGCACTTCGGCATTGAATTCCTCCAGCAAACAGGTATTCACCGACAACCAGGTGAGTTTACCTCTGGCATTAACGAACCCCACCACAATGTGTTGAATAATTTCTCCGGTCTTTAAGGTGATCATGACCGGATATTCCTGTATTGACAAGGTGGAACCATCTTCCTTAAATGCCTTGCCGCCTAATTCCGATAAATTTTTACCGATCAATTGCTCGTGGCTGAAGCCGATGATCTCGCAGGCTTTGGTGTTGGCAGAAACAATGGTACCCTGTTCGCCCTGGAGCAGCATTACCCCCTCCTCTAGGGAGTTGAGCAGGGTTTTATATAACACGCCGGGCTTTATTTCTTTTTTACGGTGAATAGTGGCCTGCAGATCGCGCAGGATGATCACTACATCAAGCAGGTACCGGGTGCCCGGAAATTTATGCGTATAACACGAAATGCGGAAAGTTCTGTCATGGGGCGTAGCCACAAAAATATCTTCTACCTGTTCATCGAGGGCAATGCCTCGCTGGATCTGGGCATGCACTTCAGAATGACCGGGAAACAACAGGTTGAGGAAGTCGACAACATTCTTTTTAGCAGGCCGCCTGGATTGTTTAAACCACAACTCTTCTGCTGCCACATTCCAGTGGACTAAATTAAAATGCCGGTCGGTAATAAATACGGCATCCTGGCAGTCGTTCAAAATAGTTTCCAGCCAGGGAGCCATTTCTCGATAGTTGGTTGTAAATGAAGAATTCATAGGGCTCTCATAAAAAATTAAAGGTCACAGAAACATTTTCTTCACCCCCTAAACTGTGCCAATAACATAACCACTTTACTATCAACGCTGTTCAAATCAGGCACCGGGCTTACTATTCCCACAAATAGAAAAACGTTCCCATGTAATAGTATCTTATATGAACCTTTTGTTTGTGCCTGAAATTTTATTTATCTATGAATTACATAATTTTACTTATCACACGATACATAAAAGTTCAACCCCTGTAGATGCAGGTCTACTATACAAACTTCTTCCATTCTTCCTTCAGCAGTGAATACACACACAGGTCAATAAACTGGTTGTTTATGAATTCGCCCTGCCTGATAATGCCTTCCCGTGTAAAGCCCAGCCTTATGGGGATAGCCTGGCTTTTGTAGTTTGTTGTGGCGGCACGGATCTCGATGCGGTTCAAATGCAGGCGGGAAAAACCTTCATCGATCACTACTTTACAGCACCGGGTGATGATGCCTTTACCCAGGTTTTCCTTATCGAGCCAGTAGCCGATGGAGGCGCTTTTATTGATAAGATCAATGTTGTATAAGCCGAGTCTACCGATCATGACATGGTTGGCCATGATCACATATCCCATTTCCGTATGATTGGCATATCGCTGTTTTGAGCCATTAATGTATTTTCTAAAATCTTCTACCGACCGCATATGGTCAACCCATGGAAGCCACTTCCGCAAATGCAGCCGGTTGATCTTCACCAATTGATACAAGATCTCTGCGTGATGAGAATCTATCAGTTCAAGCAAAAGAGAATCATCTACTTTTAATTTACTGCCCATATTCAATAGCATGCAATTTTCGATTTTGGGATTTCGAGATTTCTGAATTTAATAATTAATCAGGTGTTACCAACAAGAAAATCGAAAAATCTCAAAATCAGAAATCAGATCATTTTCTGTAAACAAGTCGTCAAGAACCATTAACACATTTACACCCCTTCAATATAAATTCGTACATGTTGAGGGAGTACATTTCTTCTGACCCACAACTACAGATCAGGCTTGTCCTGTACTCTAACGACTGCGGCTATTCAGACTTCCGAAAACACCTTCCGTAGTTTTTACGACATACAACCAAAATATTACAACATGCAATCAAAACTGCTATGTATTATCGCGTTTATTGTAGGATTATTTATTTATTCGGGTTCATGGGCGCAAAACAAAATTGTAAAAGGAAAAGTACTGGATGAAAATGGAAGTCCCGTGCCGAAAGCCTCTGTAGTGATCAAGGGATCAAACGCAGGAACCAGTACAACCGATGACGGTTCATTCGAGATCAGCGTTCCATCCAATGCTACCCTGATCATCAGCGCCATTGGTTTTAACAAAAGCGAAGTAAAAACCAGTGGAGAGGGCGCCTTAACCGTTGCCCTTACGGCCGACAACAAACAGTTGAATGAAGTTGTTGTGACTGCCCTCGGTGTAAAGCGGGAAAAAAGAAACCTCACGTTCAGTTCACAGGAGATCAAAGCAGATGAACTGGTTCGCGCTAAAGAATCGAATATTCTCAATGCCATGACGGGTAAAGTAGCCGGTGTTCAAATTACCAGCTCATCCGGTACGCCCGGTTCATCGAGCCGCATAGTTGTGAGAGGCGTTACCTCTATCATTGGCAATAACGAAGCATTGATCGTGGTGGATGGTATACCGGTAAACAATTCCGAAACAGGCGCTGTGAACAGCGGTCCGGGTAGTAACCGGTTGATCGATTTTGATCCTTCCATTATTGAAAGCGTGAACGTATTGAAGGGCGCTGCCGCTACCGCCCTGTATGGTTCAGCAGGCGCCCGCGGGGTGGTTATGATCACCACCAAAAGCGGCGCAGGCAGTAAAAAACCGGCGATCACCATTTCGCAGGACCTGTCGTTCGAGAGCGGCATTTTCCCTGAAATACAAAACAAATACGCACAGGGCGATCGCAAGGAAATAAACGGCGTGGTATACGACAACGTATATTATAATGGTGAAACAGATAAAACCAGCAGCTCGTGGGGACCGTTGATGGATACGCTAAGAGTAAACGGCCAACCGGTAAAGAAAAGAAATCAACTAAAAGACTTTTTTCAAACAGGCGTTACGTCTAACAGCACCATCAGCTTCTCCGGCGTAAACGGTCCGGGCTCCAGTTATTTTGCTTCTTATTCTTACCTCGATCAAAAAGGTATTGCACCAACAACGTATTTAAAAAGACATACGGTGTTCACTAAATTCACTACCAAACTTACCGACAAAATAACCGGTACTTTCCAATTCAATTATGCCAACAGCCGCACCAACCGGATGCCGGAGGGATATATTCTGGAAAGTCCCATCTGGACCATTTATTCAGCGCCCATTTCCTGGGACCCCCAGCCTACAGTGAATGCGGATGGTACGCAGCGTGTTTTCCGTTTTTCGCGCAATAACCCATATTGGGTACTCGACAATATCTATACAAAGGGTACGGTTAACCGCTTTCTGCCGGTAATTACGCTGAACTATGCGCCGTTTACCTGGCTGAATATTACGGAGAGAATGGGAGCTGATATGTACAATGAGCAGGTGAAATATTTTGAGGCTCGCGGTTCGGTAGCCAACCCCAATGGCGTGATCGTTGATCGCACCAATTCTTTCCGGCAGTTTAATCACGACCTCATCATCGATGCCCACAAACAGTTTAACAAATTCAATGTACAGTTGTTGCTGGGTAATAATGTGCTTTCTACTTACAGCCAGAATGTAGAAGGCCGGGGTGTTGGTTTATCTATCACCGGCGGATATGATAATGTAGCCAATGCATCAACGCAAACATATAGTGAAAAACATTACCTCTCCCGCAAAACAGGTTTTTACTCCCAGGCAAATATTGAATACAACCGCATCCTCAACCTGGCATTAACAGGCCGGTACGATGGCAGCTCAGTTTTAGCCAAAGGCAACAATTTCTACCCCTATGGTTCTGTTGCCGCCGGATTTGTTTTTTCTGAATTATTAGATCCCAAACTGTTTTCCATGCTGAACTTTGGGAAATTACGGCTTTCTTATGCTACCGTAGGTAATGATAACGTAGACGTTTATTCGCTCACTACGCCTTACCTGAGCATCAGTAACACAAATGGCAATTTGATTGGCGGCATATCTTTTCCGTTCCAGGAAAACAATGGTTTTTTGCTGAGGGATGTGTTGGGAAATCCTTTGCTTAAGAACGAACTGGTAAATGAATTTGAAGTAGGTCTCGAATTGAAAGGGTTGAACAATCGCCTTGGTTTGGAGGTTTCCTGGTTCAATAAAAAAATACAGGATGGCCTGATACCGGTTACTATTCCTCCTTCTACCGGGTATAACCGCACCACCATCAACACGGCCCGGATGCAAACCAAAGGCATTGAAATACTCCTGAATGCCAACCCGGTTAAAGCAGGCAAATTCAATTGGGACCTGGTATTCAGCTTTACCAAACTCAACAATAAAGTATTGGCATTGCGCGAAAACCTTACCAGCGTAAACCTTGGGTTTACCCAGGCGATCGTTGGTGAGCCCTATGGCGTTAAATTCGGGAACCGCTATGCCCGCGACAGCGCAACCGGTGAACTGTTGATCGATGCCAGCGGATTGCCTTTTGTAGCACCCAAACAAGGCATTCTGGGCAATATTACCCCCGACTGGATCGCCGGCCTGACCAACAACCTGAGCTATGGGCCATTCAGCCTTAGCTTCTTCTTTGATATGAAAAAAGGCGGCGTTACCGAAAATAACGTTGATGGGTACGGTTATTTTTACGGAACGCCAAAAGTTACTGAAGACCGCGAAACACGGGTAGTGGAAGGCATCAATATTACCGACAATAAGCCCAACACCATACCGGTTAAAGGACAAGATTACTGGAGAAGGGTTTCGGGCATTCTTGAATCGGTTATCCAGGATGCCACCTATCTTAAACTCCGCAACGTAAGTATAGGCTATGTGCTGCCGGCAAAACTTATTCAGAAAACACCGCTTAAATCGGCTTCCTTAACCATTACGGGCAGAAACCTTTGGATCCACAGTCCGCACTTTACAGGCGGTGATCCGGAAAACAATTCCTTCGGTTCCTCCAACGGATCGCTAGGTATGTTCTCTTTTTCAACCCCTACCCCACGATCGGTCAATATCAGTTTGAAAGTTGGATTGTAAAAAAGAGTTGTTTTCATTGATTCATTTAAACAAGACCATTATGCGCACAATACTATATACAGTTCTCATCGCTTTTTGTATAGCACCTGCCACCGGATGCAAAAAATTCATTGATGTTAACAACGATCCCAATAACCCTACCAGCGTACAGGAATCACTGATCCTGTCGCCGGTGGAACTGAATGTTTCTTCTGTACTTACCGGCGGCGCAGGTACTGACGGACTGGCCGCCATACTGGTTAATCACTACATGCAAAATGTAGCCTTGAACCAGCCGGTACCGAACCATGGCACCTATTTACTTTTCAATGTAGACCTGGATGAAACCTGGCGAACGATCTATGTGAAAAGCCTGAACAACCTGAAGGTGTTGAACGATAAGGCCACTGCCAATGGTAATTATAACTATTCGGGCATTGCCAGGATCATGAGTGCTTTTTGCTTAGGCATTGCTACTGATTATTGGGGCGATATTCCTTACACCGAAGCACTTAACGGAAGCAACAAATTGCAACCGGCGTATGATTCGCAGGAAAGCATTTATAAAGCCATACAACAATTGCTTGATGATGGCATTGCCGACATCAACAAAAATGCGCTCCTCAAACCTGGCAAGGACGATTACTTTTATAAAGGCAATATGGACCAGTGGAAACGGTTGGCCTATACGTTAAAGGCGCGTTATTACATGCATCTTACCAAAGCGCCGGGTTATACGGCATTGGCGCAAGCAGACCTGGCCTTAACGGCTTTACAAAATGGTTTGCAGGCAAACAGCGACGATATGAAAATGACCTATGCCGGCGGTGCAGGAAATGAGAATCCGTATTATACTGATTTTTTACCGGTGTCTACGCTGGTATTGTCATCGGCTTGTGTAGATACGCTGGTAACGCGTAACGATCCACGGTTGCCCAAACTGATAGCCAAAGCCAAACAAACAGACCAGTACACAGGCCGGCCCATTGGTTCGGTGAACATCAGCGGCAGCCTGAATATATATTCATTGCCCGGTACAGCAGTTGGCGCTGCCAGCTCACCGGTTTATGTGTTCAACTATTCAGAAGCATTATTCCTGAAAGCAGAAGCTACGTTGATAAAATCGGGATATGCCGCCGCAGAACCTGTTTACCAGGACGCCATCAGATCGCACATGACAAAGCTGGGCATAGCAGATGCCGACGTGAATACTTATCTCAACAGTCGGGGTACCTTGACTGCGGCCAATGCCTTGCAGCGGATCATGGAAGAAAAGAAAATAGCCAACTTCTTTTCTCTTGAGAATTTTAACGATTGGCGGCGGACCGGTTACCCTACATTGACCAAGGTTCCCAATGCAACATCGGAGATCCCCCGCCGGATGCTGTATCCGCAGGTAGAGATCCTATCGAATCCGCAGGCGGTACAATCGGCCAGGATCACTGACAGGGTGTGGTGGGATAAGTAGGTTTGTTGTTTGTTGTTTTTGGTTTGAGGTTTGTGGTTTGTGGTTTGTGGTTTGTTGTTATGGCTTCTGTGCAACAGATTGAGTAAAGGATAAATTTCTGACGGTCGAGGTCAGATGAAAACAGTTAAAAGTTTCGCAGTTAGATATCGTATGGCAGAGTCAGAGGTGAGTTCTTTTTTAAGGGCTCACCTTTTTAGTTGCCGGTTACCAGGTACCGGTTGCCTGTTCTCGCTGCCTTGCTGCCTTCTGCCTTGTTGCCTCGTTGCCTTGTTGCCTTCTGCTTGCAGCCTGAAGCTTGCAGCGTGTAGCTCGATGCCTCGTTGCCTTCTGCTTGCAGCTTGAAGCTTGCAGCTTGAAGCTTGCAGCGTGTAGCTTTTGCCATTCGGTTCCCCTCGATGCCTCGTTGCCTTGTTGCCTTCTGCTTGCAGCTTGAAGCTTGCAGCGTGTAGCTCGAGGCCTCGTTGCCTTCTGCTTGCAGCCTGAAGCTTGCAGCGTGTAGCTTTTGCCTTTCGGTTCTCCTCGCTGCCTTGTTGCCTTCTGCTTGCAGCCTGAAGCTTGCAGCTTGTAGCTTTTGCCTTTCTGTTCCCCTCGATGCCTTGATGCCTCGTTGCCTCATTACCTCGATGCCTATTGATTTCTTTTTGTGGCCATTGGTTTTAATTTTACATTTGTAGCCGCCTTTTTGTAAGGTGCGTTCTTTGGCCATTGCCCGATAGTATAATGGTAGTACGACAGATTCTGGCTCTGTATGTAGGGGTTCGAGCCCTCTTCGGGCAACTTTTCTTGCATGCCAAATAAGGAGGCAACCTGTATGATATCGAAGGATTTCGTAAGTTGTAGCCTCAAACATTAAACGGCCGTCTTTTTGAACGAACTGGAACTGATACAATTACTCCGGGCGGGAGACGAACTGGCATTCAAATCATTGGTAGCAAGCTATCAGGACCTGGTATACAATACGGCACTGGGTGTTGTACAAAACAGTGAAGATGCCGAGGACGTTACCCAGGAAGTGTTCATACAGGTATACAAATCAATTGATCAATTCAAGGGCGATGCCCGCCTTTCTACCTGGATCTATCGCATTACCACCACCAAAGCATTGGACCACATCCGCAGCCGGAAGCGAAAAAAGCGCTTTGCCTTTATTACCAGTCTTTTTGGCCCCAACGATGAATTGGTGCACGAACCCGTTGATTTTCAACATCCCGGAGTGGCATTGGATAGAAAGGAACAGGCGGCCCTGCTATTTCGCATGATTGATCAACTGCCTGAAAACCAGAAAGTAGCATTTACTTTGCACAAAACGGAGGAACTGAGTTACCAGGAAATTGCCGAGGTAATGCAATTGTCGGTATCGGCGGTGGAATCGCTGCTGTTCAGAGCGCGGCAAAACCTGCGTAAATTGCTGGAAAAGTATTATCAACAGAATAATTCACAAGACAAGTAGACGGCACGAAGGATTTGCCATTTATTAGCGTCAAATATCTTAGTTTAGATCGTAAATTACATTTATGTCAATCGACTCACAAAACGACCCCAGGATAGATGCGGTGCTGAATAGCCTGGATGGGATACAGCGGGCCAAAGCGCCTGACTTCCTGTATACCCGCCTGCAAAGCAGAATGGAGAAGGAGTTCGACCAGGGTGGTCCGCTTGGCCGTTGGCTGACCAGGCCGGTGCTGGCATTAACGATTGCAGCTATTATTCTCATCGCAAATGCTACCACAGTACTTAAAATGTGGGAACAACATACCGTCTCCAACAATCCCAATGAATCTGGTCAAATAGTAGCCGCTGAATACCCGGCAGGCATCTACCCCGTATATAATGAAAATTCACTGGAACCATGATTAAGCCCCCCCGACAAAGATGGCTTTTGGTACTTGTAGCGATCTTATTATTGACCAACATTGCCACACTTTCTATTTACTGGTTTAAAAAACCCGACCGCGATGGTGGTTTCGGCCGCGATCGTGAAAAAAGAATGGGTCAGTTCCTGGTAGACCAAATGAAATTCGATACTGCCCAGGAAGCCGCCTACTGGAAGTTGCGCGATTCCATAATTGTTATTCAAAAGCCGGTGATGGATTCTATCCGCAACGCTAAGAAAAGATTTTTCGATCTGTTGAAACAACCCGATGCAACAGACTCTATGTTGACCGCCCGCAGTAATGAAATTGGCGTTCTTCAAAAAAGGCTCGACAGCGTCACCTTCCGTCATTTCCAAAAAGTACGTGCTATATGTCGCCCCGATCAATTGCAAAAATTTGATACGGTCATTAAAGAGATCGTTAACCGTATGACCCCTTTCAGAAGAAAGCTGGGAGGTGATTCTTCCATGAAGAAATAAACTCTGAAAATTCAGGAATCCCAAAGCACCAAATAACAAATAATAAGAACCAAATAACAAATAACAAGAACTAAAAGCAAATACCAAAACCCAAAGAAGAGCAAATCCAGTAAAGTAAAATCCTAAAACTGTATTTATTTGGAACCTGATTTTTGTAATTTGGAATTTCATCCAGGCAATAACCTTATAGCGCCTACATCCAGCCTAACCACTTACCACCAATCTTTCATTTTTACCACGAATAGGGTATTAATTGGTACTCATTTTGGTCGTTACTTTGTTTTGCAATAACACCAAAACATTGTTTTATGCGAACAACCTACTTGCTAGCCGGTTTTATTTGCCTGCTCACGAACGCCAGCCTTGGGCAGAATTGCAACGACTACTATTTCCTGCAAAAGAACAAAACCATTGAAATGACCATCTACAATAAAAAAGGAGATGCCAATGGAAAGCAGGTGTATACCGTATCGGATGTCAATAATAGCGGAGGCAGTACTTCCGCCTCAGTTAATTCGGAAATGCTTGACAAAAAAGGCAAATCAATTGCCAAAGGTCATAGTGAAATTGTATGCAGAGATGGCGTTATAATGGTTGATATGACCATGCAATTGCCACAACAACAACAGGAACAGTTTGCCAAGGCAGATGTAAAAGCCGATAAGATCTATATTGAATACCCCAACAATATGAAAGTGGGCGACAAATTAAAAGATGCCACTTTAGATATGACCATAGACAACTCAGGCATGAAACAATCCGTAAATATGGTTACCAGCGATCGCACGGTAACCGGAAAAGAAAGTGTTACAACAACGGCGGGAACCTGGGAGTGTTTCAAGATCACGTTTAAAAGCAAGATCACCATAAAAACGATGGGCATTGGAATGCCATTTAACATGGAAGGAACAGAATGGTTTGCCCCCGGATTCGGCATTGTAAAAACAGAAAGCAAACATGGCGGCACTGCCATTACAGCCATCAAATAAGTAATATCCTCAGTACGGAAACCAGGCCCCGACCTTAGTCGGGGCATTTTCTTTTTAAGCTAACAGCTTAATACATTGCTGCAATGAATCTTTCCATGCAGGAATAGCGCATTGAAATGTTTGTTGAATTTTACCTGTATCCAATAAAGAAAAAGAAGGCCTTTTGGCCGGTGTAGGAAATTGTTCGGAAGGAATGGGATTTACAACACACGCACTACCTGTTAACTCCTTTATCGCAACCGCAAAATCATACCAGCTAATGCGGCCCTGGTTGCTGTAATGATAAATTCCGGGAAACCAGCTGGCAACTGACAATTTACAATTGGCAATTATCTGTAGTATACATTTCGCAAGATCTGCTGCATATGTTGGTGAACCAACCTGGTCGTTCACCACATTGATGGCCGACCGGTCCTGCATCAGCTTCATCATGGTCTTTACAAAGTTCTTACCAAAGGATGAATATACCCAGGCCGTTCTGATGATGATGGCATGGGGATTTGTTTGCAGGCAAAGCTGCTCTCCTTTTAACTTGGAAGCGCCGTACAGGTTCACCGGGTCGGTAGGTGCGTCTTCTTTATATGGAACGGGCGACTGGCCGTTAAATACATAGTCTGTTGAAATATGAATGAACCGCGTATCATATGCTTTGCAGGCGGCGGCCAGCATACGCGTGCCTTCTGCATTCACCTGGAAGGCCATCTCCTGTTCGGTTTCTGCTTTATCTACTGCCGTATACGCTGCACAATTTATACAGTAGGCCGGGCGATGTTCTGCAAATACTTTCTGTACAGCAGCCTCGTCATTCACCGGCATATTTTCATGCGTAGTAAAAATAAAATCAAATGAGGGATGCGATGCCGCCAATACCCGCAACTCCTGTCCTACCTGTCCATTGGCGCCGGTCACTAAAATAACTGGTTGCGACATAAACGACAATTATCCATTAAATTCAAAAGGGTTCACGCAATTGGCAAACACAGGAAGTATGATGTCTTTTTCCGACACAATAGCCTGCTCTAAAGGAATTTTCCAATCTATTTGCAATGCCGGGTCATTGTATAAAATGCCATGTTCATTGACCTTGCTATAAAACTGGTCGCATTTATACATTACTTCCGCCACATCACTGAGCACAGAAAAACCATGTGCGAAGCCGGCAGGAATAAATAACTGCTTTTTATTATCAGCCGATAATTCAATAGAATATACTTTACCGTAAGTGGGTGAGCCTTTCCTGATATCAACTACTACATCGAGGATGGAACCAACCAATGCACGCACCAGTTTTGCCTGGGCGAAGGGCGGAACCTGGTAATGCAATCCCCTGATAACGCCGTACGTTGAGCGGGATTGATTATCCTGTACAAATTGATTTTCAATTCCTGCACCGCCAAAGATTTTCTGATTATATGCTTCGTAAAAAAATCCGCGGCTATCATCAAATACCATAGGTTCAAAAACCAATAAACCTGGAAATCCTGTATCTATAAAAGGCACTATTTTATATTTTGAGATTTTTTGATTTTTTGATTTTGAGATTTTGAGTGCTTCAGTTTTTGAAGTCTCCAGTTAAATCCCGAAATCTCAAAATCCCGAAACCTGCCTGCCGGCAGGCAGGTCAGAAATTTATATTACTTATCATCTCTTCGCGTACTGTTCTTCATAATAATGCTGATAATCGCCCGAAGTTACATGTTTTATCCAATCTTCATTATTCAGGTACCAGTCCACTGTTTTTTCGAGGCCTTCTTCAAACTGAAGCGATGGTTCCCAGCCCAGTTCTTTATTCAGTTTTGTAGCATCGATGGCATACCGCAAATCATGACCGGGGCGGTCTGTTACATAGGTGATGAGTTTGGCAGAAGTACCTTCGGGCCGGCCCAGTTTGGTATCCATTATTTTACACAACAGATGCACCAGGTCAATGTTCTTCCATTCGTTAAAGCCGCCGACATTATACTTATCGCCTGTTTTTCCTTTATGAAAGATCGTATCAATAGCCCTTGCATGATCTTCAACAAACAACCAGTCGCGCACATTTTCGCCCTTACCATAAACAGGCAGCGTTTTATTATTCTTAATGTTGTTGATCATTAATGGAATGAGCTTCTCAGGAAAATGGTATGAACCGTAATTATTGCTACAGTTGCTCATTACCACCGGTAAGCCATACGTATGATAGTATGCCATTACAAAATGATCTGATGATGCTTTGGAAGCCGAATAGGGTGAACGGGGATCGTAGGCGGTTTCTTCCGTAAAGAACCCTTCCTCACCCAATGAACCATATACTTCATCAGTGGAAACGTGGAAAAAACGTTTCCCTTCCATTTTATTAGCTGATTTAGTCCAATACTTACGAGCGATATTAAGCAAGGTAGCCGTACCCAATACATTGGTCTTTACAAACGCCAGCGGATCGATGATCGAACGGTCTACATGACTTTCCGCCGCCAGGTGAATTACGGCATCAAATGCATACTTATCAAACAAAGCCTCCATGCCAGCCGCATCCGTAATATCAGCTCTTTCGAACCGGTAATTGGAAGCGCTTTCCACATCTTTCAGGTTCTCGAGGTTGCCTGCGTAGGTCAATGCATCGGCATTCACGATCAAATAATCGGGATATTTATTTACAAATAACCGCACCACATGCGAACCGATAAACCCGGCCCCACCAGTGACCATGATTGTTTTTGAAAAGGAACTCATAGAATATAAATAATGCGGAACGCTTAACGCTAAATGCTTAACGCATTTTTCCCAGCGTTAAGCGTTCCGCGTTTTGTGTTAGGCCTTAGCAATAAACTCTTTCGGTTGTTTAAACCATTCTTCTTTCGGCAATGATTTAAAATACTCGTAGGTTACTTTCAATCCGTCTTTACGGCTTACTTTAGGGATCCAGCCCAGGATCTCTTTCGCCCGGGTAATATCTGGCTGCCGTTGCTTGGGATCATCCACCGGCAGCGGTTTGTACACAATTTTTTGTGTTGTGGCTGTAAGCGCGATGATCTCTTCGGCAAATTCTTTCAGCGAAATTTCATCAGGATTACCAACATTCACAGGCAAATGATAATCGCTCATCAATAACCGGTATATTCCTTCAATGAGGTCGTCTACGAAACAAAAGCTTCTTGTTTGCGACCCATCGCCAAACACGGTCAGGTCTTCGCCGCGTAATGCCTGTCCAATGAATGCCGGCAGGGCGCGACCGTCGTTCAATCGCATCCGTGGGCCGTAGGTATTGAAAATACGTACGATGCGGGTTTCAACACCATGAAACGTATGATACGCCATGGTCATTGCTTCCTGAAAACGTTTGGCTTCATCATACACACCGCGGGGTCCTACCGGGTTTACATTACCCCAGTATTCTTCGTTTTGCGGATGCACCAGCGGATCGCCATAAATTTCTGAAGTAGAGGCTACCAGAATGCGTGCGCCTTTTGCTTTGGCAAGGCCCAGGCAATTATGGGTGCCCAGCGATCCTACCTTCAATGTTTGAATAGGAATTTTCAGGTAGTCGATCGGACTGGCAGGAGAAGCAAAATGTAAAATATAATGCAGCTCGCCGGGAACATGAATGAATTTCGAAACATCATGATGATAAAATTCAAAATGTTCCAGCTTGAATAAATGTTCAATATTGCGCAGATCACCCGTGATCAGGTTGTCCATGCCAATAACATGGAAGCCTTCTTTTATAAAGCGGTCGCATAAGTGTGAACCTAAAAAACCGGCAGCCCCGGTGATCAATACTCTTTTCTTAGACATAGAAACAGGTAGTTTATTAATGTTTAACACCAGTGGCAGGAACAGCTACAGCCCGGCCCACACTTTCGTAGTAAAATCCTAATTCTTTAATAGCATCGGTTTCAAACAGGTTGCGCCCGTCGAAGATCACTTTATTTTTAAGTGCTGTTACGATCTTCAGGAAGTTAGGCGTGCGAAACTCATTCCACTCGGTGGCAATGATCAACGCATCAGCGCCTTCCAGGCAATCGTATTGATTTTCGGCATACTCGATCTTATTGCCTAACAAATTGCGCACGTTATTGATCGCTTCGGGGTCATACGCACAAACACGGGCGCCTTCTTTTACCAGTTCATCAATGATATATAAAGCCGGAGCTTCGCGAATGTCATCGGTATTGGGTTTGAACGCCAATCCCCACAATGCGAACCGCTTTCCTTTCAGATCATTCTTAAAAAACTTTTTGATCTTGGGAAGCAGGTGCAGCTTTTGTTTTTTGTTTACTTCCATTACCGCATTGAGGATCTGAAAATCATAATCCACTTCGTTGGATGACTTAACCAATGCCTGCACGTCTTTAGGGAAACAGCTTCCACCGTAACCGATACCCGGGAACAGGAAGCGTTTACCAATGCGATCGTCACTGCCAATACCCCGGCGCACCATGTCAACATCGGCGCCTAACCGCTCGCACAACTGGGCTACTTCATTCATGAAGGATATCTTGGTAGCCAGGAACGAGTTAGCGGCATATTTGGTAAGCTCGGCTGAGCGAACGTCCATGAAAATAATGGGGTTGCCTGAACGCACAAACGGCGCATACAGCTCACCCATAACTTTGCGGGCTCTTTCAGAAGAAGCGCCGATCACCACGCGGTCGGGCTTCATAAAATCTTCCACCGCTACCCCTTCGCGTAAGAACTCAGGGTTCGATACTACATCGAAATCGCCTACGTATGTTTTGGAAATCGCTGCGTATACTTTTTCAGCCGTACCTACCGGTACAGTGCTTTTATCAACGATCACTTTATAATCGGTCATCAGTTCGCCCAGGTCTTTGGCTACGCCAAGGATATATTTCAAATCGGCGCTTCCATCTTCACCCGGCGGTGTTGGCAATGCCAGGAAAACGATCTCGGCATCTTTCACGCCCTCATATAAACTGGTGGTAAAGCGTAACCGTTCTTCTTTCACATTACGCAGAAATAATTTTTCCAGTCCTGGCTCATAAATAGTTATTTGACCGGAAGAGAGTTTTTCAACTTTTGTTTTATCGATATCTACGCATGTTACATCGTTACCTGTTTCAGCAAAACAGGTTCCCGTTACTAACCCTACGTAGCCCGTGCCTACTACTGCAATTTTCATTTTGAGGATGTTTTAATAGTGCCTTAATGCAAATAAGGTTACTGTTTATTAATAAACTCCAATACTTTACTGGTAATGAACTGGAGTTGTTCATTACTCAGTTCGGTATGCATAGGTAGGGATAATACACGTTCAGTCAACCAGTCGGTAGTTTTCAACTCAAATGTAGCGCCACCAAAGGCCGCAAACATTTTCTGGCGATGAGCAGGTACAGGATAATAGATCATAGACGGAATACCATGCCCGGCCAGGAACTGGTTCAGGGCATCGCGATCTACACCTTCGAGCAACAACGTATATTGATGGAACACGTGGGTGCTGTAGGGCGCTCTGTACGGAACGGTGATCTTTGGGTGATTGGCAAAGGCCTTGTCGTAAAATTCTGCAGCGCTTTGACGTGCGGCAATATATTCATCCAAATGCGGCAGCTTAACATTTAAGATAGCAGCCTGTATGGAATCGAGCCGGCTGTTGCAGCCAACGCGATCATGGTAATATCTTTTCGCCATACCATGATTGGCAACCATTCTCAATGCTTCAGCCAGCGCATCGTCATTGGTAAAAAGAGCGCCGCCATCACCAAAGCAACCTAAGTTTTTAGAGGGAAAGAAGGATGTGGTACCTATAGTTCCCAGGGTGCCGGTTTTCTTTACGGTACCATTGCTTAAACGGATATCGCCGCCAATAGCCTGGGCGTTATCTTCAATAACGGGAATGTTGTGACGATTGGCTATTTCCAGGAGAGCTTCCATATTAGCCGCCTGCCCATATAAGTGAACCGGTATAATTGCTTTTGTTTTAGGCGTAATGGCCTTTTCAACAGCTATGGGATCAATGCAAAATGTTTTTGGATCTACTTCTACAAAAACAGGTTTCAATTGCAACAGGGCAATAACTTCTGTGGTTGCAATGAAAGTAAAAGAAGGGGTGATCACTTCATCGCCCGGTTGCAGGTTCAATGCCATTAAAGCAATCTGCAGGGCATCTGTTCCATTGGCACAAGGTATAACATGCTTTACACCCAGGTATTTGCTCAGCCCGGCAGCAAAGTCCTGAACAGCCTTTCCATGTATGAAAGAAGTGGTGTTTATCACCTCCTGAATAGCTAAATCTACCTCGGTTTTAATTTTTGCGTACTGCTGCTTTAAATCAACCATTTGTATGGGCTGCATACTATTCCTTTTTTAGTCAAAATGGGCACAAACGTACTGCAAAAAAATGGTGTTAGCAAGCACATCCGTAGGTGCGGCAACACAGAACGCGGGAAGGCACAACCATATGTAAATTTATTGTGGTGTAAATTTAGTGCCGAATGGAAATGTGTTTTATTGGGTAGCGCTATTTGACAATTCTCACGATAAAAACGACATTTGTTTTTTTGAATCCAAACTATTACCGTGCACCTTTTTATTTATAATATCTTTTTGTTTTTATATTCTATTGGAATCCGTGTTACCGCCCTTTGGAACCCTAAAGCCCGTTTATGGCTCAATGGCCGGAGGGATATATGGACTGAGTTACAGGAAACGCTTAATGCAGAACGCTTAATGCAGAACGCAGAAGGCGAAACAAGTAAAACAAAAGGCCATAAAAGAACACCGAAAATTGATTCAACCGGCGCCAAAAGCGAAGCAGAAAATACAGCCGGCAATGCCCGGCAACTGGAAACCGGTATCCGGAAACTGGTATGGATGCATTGTTCTTCCCTGGGCGAATTTGAACAGGGCCGGCCAGTGCTGGAAGCCATCAGGCAACAATACCCCCACACTAAGGTCCTGCTTACCTTCTTCTCCCCCAGCGGCTATGAAGTGCGCAAAAACAGTTCCGGCGCCGATTATGTGATGTACCTGCCGATGGATTCAAAAGCCAATGCCCGCAAGTTCATCAACCTGGTGCAGCCCGACCTGGTGTTATGGATCAAATACGAATACTGGTTTTATTATTTAACCGAATTAAAGAAAAAGCACATTCCATTGGTATTGATCTCAGGCATTTTTCGAAAAGACCAGCCTTTCTTTAAATGGTATGGCCGGTTGCACTGGTATATGCTGGAGAGTTTCAATCACCTGTTTGTGCAAACACCCAAGTCCAAACAACTGCTGGGAACTATTGGCTTTACCAATAATGTAAGCATCAGCGGTGATACCCGCTTCGACCGGGTGGTACAGATAGCCGAACAATTCAAACCAATTGATGCCATTGAGCAGTTTTGTGGAAACAGCCAGGTTATTGTTGCCGGAAGCACCTGGCCCGAAGATGAAGAAGAAATGGACCATTTTGCCAATACCAATCCTCATATAAAATTTATCATTGCGCCGCATGAAATAAACGAGGAACACCTGAAAGAAATAGAGAAGTTATTTAAAAACAGTATCCGGTTCTCGAAATTACCAACTTCCGATTCACCGGTACCCGTTCCCAGGAACCGGCAGTTGAACAGCACCCCGCCCAATACATTGATCATTGATAACATTGGCATGTTATCTAAACTGTACCAATACGCTACTATTGCTTATGTAGGTGGTGGATTTGGCGATGATGGCGTACATAATGTACTGGAAGCGGCGGTATATGGCAAACCGGTGGTATTTGGCCCTGTGTACGACAAATACATTGAAGCTGTTGAACTGGCGCAACAGGGCGGCGCATTTGTGATCAATACGGCCCTTGAACTGGAAAAAACGTTCAATGACCTACTCACAGATACCAGCGCATACCAGGCAGGTTGCCAGGCGGCCCGTAATTACGTTTATAATAATAAAGGAGCCACAGACAGGGTGATGCAGTACATTCAGGAGAACCGTCTTTTAACCAGTTGATAAAAGTGGCGGGTGCTTTCTTTATTTTCATCCCAACCCAGTTTTACCTTCAATTCTCTTTCAATCCAGTACTGGGCCTCGGGCAATATGCGAAAACTATTGATGGTTTTTATACTGCGTTCATACATCACTTCGTCGTTGCGGAACAGTTCGCTGATGAACACAAACCGGTCGTTGATGCCAATGGCGCGGCGCAGGTCGCGAACCGGTGCATCGTTCAACACATGGGCTACTTCCTTCACTTCTTCTTTTAACTTTTCATTAAGGGAGGCCTCCCGGGTTGCCATTGCTTCATTCAGTTCTTTTACCGCTTGTTGATGGGCAAGGGTAGGAATTTCCCGCAGGGGATCAAATTTATAACCGTTTTCGACCAGTTCGGTTTCGTGATGGTGGCCATTGGCGCCGTTATGGCCAGTATGACCGTTATTTTTTTCCACAGTGCCATTCACCACAGCAGAAGTGCTTACCATTGCGGGGATCTCTTCAACCACGGGGTTATCCACAACCACAGGGACCACCGCCGGGGTGGCTATTTCTTCCACTGCAGGCCTATCCGCTGTATGTCGGTTTTGATAGCTATGACCATTAGCCGCCGGCATCACCACTGCCACTTTGCTGGAGTTAACAGTTCGGTGTGTGGACGTCGACATCTGTACCAATTCTGTTTCAATTAATTGGGTAGTCACTAATAGTTGAAACGGATCGGCATTTTGTGCAAATTGTTCATTTAATTTGCCAATAAGTTGTGCTAAACGTTCCATAATAAGCGGGTACTTTTTTATGGTTAGAGTTAATTGATAAAGTTAACAATTATTGTACCTATTTCCGTTAAGATGTTTATAGAACCTAATATATCGGGTGAACGCCGGGGCAGTATTGAAGTAATTTGCGGGTCTATGTTTTCCGGAAAAACCGAAGAATTGATCCGGAGACTAAAACGGGCAAAGATCGCCAACCTGCGGGTAGAAATCTTTAAGCCTAAGATAGATGTGCGGTATGATGTGCAGAACATCGTATCACACGATGAAAACGCCATTCTGAGTACTCCTATTGATAACTCCCAAACCATATTATTATTGCATGGGGAGGCGGATGTAATTGGCATCGACGAAGCGCAATTCTTCGATGATCAGTTACCGGATGTTTGCGACCAGTTGGCATTCAAAGGAATTCGGGTAATTGTTGCCGGTTTAGACATGGATTATACCGGTAAACCATTTGGGCAAATACCATTTATGCTGGCTAAGGCCGATTACATAACCAAACTGCACGCCATTTGCGTAAAATGCGGCACAATTGCCAATTATTCCTATCGTAAACAAGCGAATACTACGCAGGTTTTGCTGGGCGAAAAGGACCTGTACGAACCGCGTTGCAGGAAATGTTATTATGAGAGGAGATGAATTAACAATTTAACATGTTAAAAAGTAAATAATAGTCAATTGAAGCACATACTGGCTTTAGTAAAAAAAGACCTGCTGCTCGAGATCAGGCAGCAATACACTTTTTATGGCATTTTACTATATGTAGCGTCAACCATATTTGTATTATACCTGGCCATGAACCAGCCTGAAGAAAAAGTGTGGAACGGGCTGTTCTGGATGATACAGTTGTTTATTTGTGTGAATGCAGTAGCCAAAAGTTTTCTGCAGGAAAGCCAGGGCCGGATGTTATACTTTTATACAGTTGCCGGCGCGCGCGATTTTATTCTTTCCAAATTATTATTCAATGCCGGGTTAATGATACTCATGAGCCTGGTTAGCCTGTTGTTATTTCAATTGCTGATGGGTAATCCGCTGCAAAACCCTTTTCGGTTCGTAGGCTTTGTTTGCCTTGGCGGCTGTAGTTTGAGCCTGGTATTTACTTTTCTGGCCGCTATTGCTGCCCGTGCACGCCAGGGTGCCGCTCTGATGGCCATACTGGGCTTTCCATTAATTATTCCGCAGGTATTGTTACTGATGCGCATGTCGAACACCGCTTTTGCCGATGTGATACAAGCCGGATTATTACAAATAATATTATTACTGGTTGCACTTGATATACTGGTGATTGTACTGGCTATTATTCTGTTTCCTTTTCTCTGGAAAGATTGAAGCTGGTTACAGGTTACCAGATGCCGGTTACCGGGCCCTGGAAACTGGAAACCGGGAACTGGAAACTTGCCTCCTTTCCCCTAATTTTGCCCCACCTATTTCGGATTATTGGGTTATTCGATTGCTTTTCAGGTACCAATGATCATACAATAAACTACAGGACTCTATGCGCCAGTACTGGTGGAAAATACTGACTATTATACTATTGCTCTATACTTTTATTGCAGGTCTTTTGGTACCGCTCCCGCATGAAACAGCTTATGTAAACAGCAACCTGTACGAGAGCATGCGCAATTTCTTCTTTCATGTGCCCATGTGGTTCGGTCAGTTAGGGCTGATCACCGTTTCCCTGGTTTATTCCATCAAATACCTGCGCAAGCCCGATCCTGTTTACGACATTTACGCCACAGAATTTGCCCGTACCGGAACCGTATTTGGCATCCTGGGATTGATCACCGGCGCCATTTGGGCCAATTATACCTGGGGAGCAGCCTGGAGCAACGACCCCAAGCAAATTGGCGCTGCCATAGCACTGCTTATTTATGTAGCCTATTTTGTATTGCGTAATTCCATGCCCGATATTGATAAAAGAAGCCGGGTGGCGGCGGTTTATAACATATTCGCTTATTTTATCTATATACCCATGATCCTGATCTTACCCCGGTTAACAGAATCTCTGCACCCTGGCGGTAAAGGATCAGAAGGCAACCCGGGTATGGGTGGCAACAGTCTCGACGCCACGTTGAAGCTTGTATTCTGGCCCGGCGTATTGGGCTGGACACTTTTAGCCACCTGGATCTCCACCCTTCGGCTACGCGTTCGATTACTGGAAGAGAAAAAACACACCGCTTAATTTTTAGTATGAAGCAACTAATTGTAACCATGATCGTTTTATTTGTCCAATTACTGGCCAATGCCCAGGATACTGTGCATAATGTTGAAAGAACACCTACCGGTTTGTATACCGGTAACAAGATCTACGTGGTGATGGTAGTGGCTGTAACTATCCTGGTCGGTTTGTTCCTGTACGTGATCCGGCTCGACAGAAAAATTTCAAAGCTCGAAAAGAGCTAGTGGTAAGTGGCGAGTGGCTAGTGGGATTTCTCATAAGACACTCTCCACATACTTACTGGCATTCTTTATAAGCGATAAAGGCAATGGGGAAGTGGCGGGCTAAAACCCTACTAGCCACTAACTACTAGCCACTAGCTTGCTATATACTGCTCAATACATAAACAAAAACAGCTTAGTCATGTCAGATTACAGTTTTTTTGGCGCGGTGGAAAAGAGTTTCGATAAAGCCGCGCAATTCACCACCTGGGATCCCGGTATCCTGGAACAGATCAAACAATGCAATGCCGTATACCGCATGCATTTCCCGGTAAAAATTGGCGATAAGATAGAAGTGATCAAAGCTTATCGCGTACAACACTCTCATCACAAACTGCCTTGTAAAGGCGGTATTCGGTTCGCCCTTTCCGTAAACCTCGATGAAGTAATGGCCCTCGCCGCCCTGATGACGTACAAATGTGCCATCGTAAACGTTCCGTTTGCAGGCGCCAAAGGCGGCATCACCATCGACCCCAAAAAGTATACGCCTTATGAACTGGAAAAAATTACCCGGCGTTATACCTCAGAACTAATTAAGAAGAATTTTATTGGACCTGGCATTGACGTACCCGCTCCTGATTATGGAACCGGCGAACGTGAAATGGCCTGGATCGTTGATACCTATGCAAGTATGCGCCCCGGCGAAATAGATGCTCTGGGTTGCGTAACCGGAAAGCCCGTTACACAAGGTGGTGTACGCGGCCGTCGCGAAGCAACCGGGCTGGGTGTTTTCTATGGCTTGCGCGAAGTGTTGTCGATGAAAGAGGTGATGGACAAAATAGGTTTACCGGTTGGCGTGGAAGGCAAACGGGTAGTTGTACAAGGCTTAGGTAATGTAGGTTACCACACCGCTAAGTTCTTCCAGGAACACGGCGCCAAAATTGTTGGATTGAGTGAATGGGAAGGCGCTATTTACGATATGAATGGACTGGATGTAGATAAAGTAGTAGAACACCGCAAGGTAAAAGGCTCCATATTAAATTTCCCCGGCAGTACCAACTTTGCCAAAAATACCGATGCGCTGGAAATGGAATGCGATATCCTGATCCCTGCTGCATTGGAAAATGTGGTCAATGGCACCAATGCGCCCAATGTAAAAGCAAAGATCATTGGCGAAGCCGCCAACGGACCGCTCACCCCTGAGGCTGATGAAATATTTGCGAAAAGAGGCATCCTGGTGGTACCTGATATGTACCTCAATGCCGGTGGTGTTACGGTATCGTACTTCGAATGGCTGAAGAACCTTAGCCATGTGCGTTATGGCCGGATGGAAAAACGCTTTACAGAGAACCTCAACACACACATCCTGGGGCAAATTGAAAGCCTTACAGGCAAGAAAGTGAACGGAAAGGAAAAAGAGTTGATCCTGCATGGCCCTGAAGAGGTAGACCTGGTTCGCAGTGGTTTGGAAGAAACGATGATCACCGCTACCCGCGAGATCATGGAGGTTTGGAAAAAGAATCCGCAAATACCTGATATGCGTACAGCCGCCTACGTGGTAGCTATTAATAAAGTAGGCACCAGCTATGCCGAGTTGGGGATCTTCCCATAAAGGTTAACAGCAAAAAGTCTTACATCCCATTCGCCAAAGCGGGTGGGATTTTTTTTGGCCCACACGATATATTAAATATTTTCATAACTTCAAACTTTACTGATTTTCTTCTACTTAGGTCTAAAGGTTCCCGCAAAACCATTGTTAACAGTAAAAAGGAAGTTGTCTGATCGGACTACTTTTATTAACTTTATGGCCAACGACAAAATACGGGAACTATTCTTCTACAAAGGCTATTTCAAAGAATTTTATGATCGGTTATGAGGCATTTAAATTAGGGGTGCTTCTTCAGGAAGCAAGGCAAAAAAAAGGGTTAACCCAAGAACAGGTTGCTGAACTTTCAGGAACCAATAAATCGTATATCTCTAAACTGGAAAAAGACCTGAAAGATGTTCGGTTTTCTACACTGCAACGAATAATTAAAGATGGCCTTGGCGGGCATCTGGAAATATCCATCAGGTTTTAAACTTTACTTTATTCCTTCTACTTATACAACGCCTGGTCCTTCACATAATCAATGCCATTCTCCTTCAGGTAGGTAATCCCCCACTCGCTTATAAAAAGGTACAGGGGCGACAAGGATCTTCCAAATACAGTTAAACTATATTCTACGCGA
Source organism: Niastella caeni (assembly GCF_004834005.1). Lineage (GTDB taxonomy): Bacteria > Bacteroidota > Bacteroidia > Chitinophagales > Chitinophagaceae > Niastella > Niastella caeni. The sequence continues at coordinate 143,379 of NZ_STFF01000012.1, read as the reverse complement.
AAAGGCTTGGCCGACAATACTTTCTTTTCAATTAGTTTATCACGCTCCAGTTCCTTCAATTGCTGACTCAACATCTTTTCTGATACACCCGGCAGGTTATCCCTGATCTCACTGAATCCCTTTTTTTCAAACCGGTGAAGATGAGAAAGTATCAGCAACTTCCACTTACCGCCAATAAAGCTGAGGGTAACATCAACAGGACAGGTATATGTTTTATTATGCAGACTGATCATTGAAAACAGTTTCTGCAAATTAATAAACAAAATATTGGCCGGGCTTACTTTCAGGTAAGTTATTGTTTCCCCCACCTGTACCCGCTAACTTGGGCCGAAAATCAATTACATACATGAAACAGATAATATTACTGCTGTTTGTAACAGGATGTATTTCGATCAACAATTTTGCACAAACAAATCGTAACAATATGGAGAAGAAAAAGAATTACTCGGTTGAAATTATCCGGTACAACATTGCTACCGATCAACAAAAGAACTTTGAACAGGCTTATACCAATGCCGCCAGATACCTACAATCATCGCCTTATTGCCTGGGCTATAAAGTGATTCACGGAAAAGAAGAACCGAATCATTACATCGTGGTCATTCATTGGACGTCGATGGAAGAGCATTTAAATGGCTTTAGAAAAAGCGCCGACTTTATGCCCTTCCTTAACCTGGTAAGGCCCTATTACAACAACATTGAAGAAATGAAACACTACGATACCACGGCCATTGAATGGGAAAAAGAATAAAAGAGATTAATTGTTTGATGGCTGAATGGTTTGATTGTTATGATTTCCGAAATTTGGCTAGGTTGAATAAATTCAAACACCCCCATGCCTTCACCCCAGCCATCTAACAATTCAACCATTCAGCCATCTGTGCTTTTCTACGGCCATAAATTAGTTATTGGTTAAGCTAAAGAAAGCATAAATAGCGTTAAGAACAACTTAAAACCCAAAGTCGGGCAAACCGTCAAGCAATTGCAACTGGTTATTTTTTCTTAAATAACCAAAACAGGACGAACCATTGGTGATCACGAGGTAAGGTACCGGTACGGCTATGTTATACCGTAATACCTGTTGCAATACGGCATCGTTCAATAAAACATCCATGCCTTTGCATTCTACCATCAGCCAGGGTTGATGCTGTGCATCGTATACCAATATATCAAACCGTTTTTTTAACTCCCCCAACCTGATCTCTTTTTCAATAGCGGTAAGCGAAGCCGGGTATTTCTTTACCTGGAGTAAGTATTGCAGAAAATTCTGACGCACCCATTCTTCCGGAGTCAGCCGAAGCCATTGACGGCGGTTCTCATCAAAAATAAATTCTTTGCCGTCCTCTTCTTTCATGCGAAAGGGGAAAGAAGGATATTCGATCCTGATCATAGCGTCAAAACTACTATTTGTTACTTCTATTATTAAAAAACTACATGATTTGCCGAAAATAAACGAAATTTATTGAGTATCTTAAACCTTATCGCCATCTAACGACCAGGTGCTTACCTGCCCGCCGAATCTGCCAGCTGGCGGAGAGCGAGGGCCCAATTCCCTTCGCGACAAATCCCTACCGGGATTAATGATTGACCCAACTAAAAAAAGCAATGATATAAAAGATGAAAACAAAAGAGGAAATTGTCAAAAACTGGCTGCCCCGCTACACAGGAGAGTCCCTGGAAAATTTCGGAGAATACATTCTGCTCACCAACTTCAGCAATTATGTAAAGATGTTTGCCGAATGGAACAACGTTCCTATTATCGGCGTAGACCGCCCCATGCAATGCGCTACCGCAGAAAACATTACCATCATCAATTTTGGTATGGGCAGCCCTACCGCTGCCACCGTTATGGACCTGCTAACCGCCATTGAACCCAAAGCCGCCCTGTTCCTGGGTAAATGCGGCGGATTGAAAAAACGCAACAATATCGGCGACCTGATCTTACCCATCGCAGCCATCCGCGGCGAAGGTACTTCCAACGATTACTTTCCGCCCGAAGTGCCCGCCCTGCCGGCATTCGCCCTGCAAAAAGCAGTCTCCACCACCATTCGTGATTATGGTGTTGATTACTGGACCGGCACCGTGTATTCTACCAACCGCCGGGTATGGGAGCATGATGAAAATTTTAAAGAATACCTGCAAAAAGTAAGAGCCATGGCCATTGATATGGAAACGGCCACCATTTTCTCGGTAGGCTTTTATAATAAAGTGCCAACCGGCGCCCTGTTACTTGTTAGTGATTCGCCCATGATACCAGAAGGCGTAAAAACCGAAGAAAGCGACAAAAAGGTTACCGCCAACTATGTAGAACGCCATGTACGCATAGGCATCGATTCGCTGAAACAATTGATCAATGATGGGTTAACGGTTAGGCACCTGAAGTTTTAGGTTACCGGTTTCCAGTTACCGGATACCGGGGATGCAAAATACAGTTACAGGTTGCAGGTTACAGGGAAAACAAAATACAGTTACCAGTTACCGGGTTCCGGTTACCGGGAATACAAAATACAGTTACCGGTTATTAAGTTTAAGAGTTCGCCTAACAACTCAATAACTTAATAACTATCGAACTACCCGGTAAACAGGATATCTCAGGTAATCTGGCTCAAAATAGGGTGAGTTTCTATATACAAAATCCAGTTGGGCAGATGCGCTTCTGGCAAACGCCGTATCACTTGCCCGGCGTTCTTCCAACTGCTTTTTAATATCAGGATGCCCGTTGAGGTATTGCGCGGCAGTATCTTCAAATGCATACGAACTGAACCCTTCTTTGCGGCCCAGGATAGCGTCGAAATAATTCCAGGCAAAGTAAGAGTCATCGCTCTGGGGTTCCAGCACCGTTACCAGGAAACGATTGGCCACCTGAGTTACCGGAATATAATAATCCCCTTTCCTGAATTTCATCACCTGCTTGCTGGTACTTACTTTCACCTCGGTGTTCGGGTGATGCATCTCGTACTGGCGGGGCCAGGTTTTATAATCTTCGATATGATATACCTCCACTTGTATGCTGGTATCTTTGGGCAACGTGATCATCTGCACCTTATTTATCTTCAGCAGATCGATCACTTTCCACCAGCCTTGTGGAATGATGTAAGCTACCGGCTTTTCGATGATAGTCTTAGGCGTATAAAAATTATAGTAAGGCAATTGCTTTTCGTACGGTTTGCTGCGATCGTAATACAGGCGTGGCAGACCCGAAACCTCGCTGTTTTTCTGACCAGCTTCATACCCTTTGAACAGCACCTGCTCGTGCCGGGTAGTATCGAGTTTCCAACTCACCGGGAAACTGGTTTGTGTAAGCGCCGCGGCTTTCCCTTCCAGCCTCAACTGTTTTATGGCAGCACTGTGCACTGCCGTAAATTCTATGGCCGTTTGCATGAAGGCGTAGGTAGCCTTTACCCGTTGGTCGTAGGGTTTCAGCATATGCGTTTCGGGCACAAAAGCAAAGCTGTGCCACAAAGTAGCATAGCCACTGCTGTAACGCGGACCGTCAAAATAAGCGGTGAGACCGGCATCGGGTGTATTCCCGGCAAAATCAACATACGGCACCAGATCGTATCCCTTTTTTTTCATCAGTATGTACAATCCGGGTTCAAATTCCTGATGTAAATAATCGCCCATTATACCGCCTAGTTTATTATACTGGGTAGCGAGCAGGGTCATGATGTGCTGGTAGTCGGCGCCATTGCTAACATGGTTATCTATAAATACATCGGGATCGCATTGGTGAAAGATGGCCGCAAAGGAGCGGGCTTCTTTGGAATCGCATTTTATAAAATCACGGTTCAGGTCGAGGTTTTGCGAATTGCCGCGGGAGCCAAATTGGTCCGGTCCGTTTTGATCGGCGCGGTACCAGGCGCTGCGGTTGAGGCAACCGCCAATATTGTACACCGGTATGATGGCCAGCACCACATTATCGGGCAATTTTGTTTTGCGAACGGCAATGTCGCGCACCAGTAACATGCTGGCATCGATGCCATCGGGTTCGCCGGGGTGAATACCATTATTAATAAGGATGATGCGTTTGTTCTTCCGGTGCAGACTGGCCATATCAAAATCGCCGTCGTTCGATACCAGCACCAGGTGCAGCGGAAAACCAGCATCGGTGGGGCCCATGGACTGCATTTTAATGGTAGCGAAACGGTCGTCCATCATTTTCCACCAGGAAATGATCTCGCTATAGGTAGGTGTTTCCTTAGCGTGGGTTTGTTCGTATTTCGTGAGAATGGGTTGGCTGAAGAGAGATACTGGAAATAATAGAATAAGCAATATTCTCATAGTGTGACTGTTGGAGGCTAAATATACGGAGAAGAAATATTGAATATCGGATTTTGGATATCGAATGTAGAAGTAAAGAAGGAAGTTGGAAGTCGGAAGCCGGAAGCCAAAAATCGGGAACCTGAAATAATAGCGAGCACCCTCTATGCCTTGTTGCCTCGTTGCCTTGCTTTCCCCCAAATAAAAAAACCTCCCGCGTGAACGGGAGGAAAAAACAAAAAAAAATAATATCGTTTTGATCTGGTTGGCGACTCGTTGTACAAGCGCTTAACCAGCCAATAGGAATCTAAACTTATTTTGCCAGGGTATTGATCTTCTTAGCCAGCTTGCTTTTCAGGTTAGCGGCTTTGTTCTTATGGATAATACCTCTTTTAGCTAATTTGTCGATCATTGAAGCTACTTCAGGAAACTCTTTAGCAGCTTCCGCGCCACCCTTAATTTCTTTCAGGTCACGGATGGCATTACGGGTAGTTTTACCGTAATACTTATTTCTTTCACGTCTTTTAGCGGCTTGACGCACGTCTTTTTTGGTAGCTTTATGATTTGCCATTTCGTTCCAATGTTTAAATCCGAATAATTTTCGGGGATGCAAAGTTAAGGATTTGCACCAAAAAACGAAAAATAATACAGGAAAATTCTTGAACCTATTTCCGCCAGTATGAAAAACAGGCAATTATCGGTTCTTTTTTCCACTAAATTACCATAGAATGCACGTTGGGTGCGGGTTTTAGCTCCCCACCGCGATAAATGCCGTCAAAAAACACAAAATCAGGCAAATTGGCTTTCGTTCCTACCTTTTTTGACCGATATTTGTACCCCGATTTTAAATAACTCAATACACTTTAAGCTTCAATTGCATCCTCATGAAGGATTTTTCGTATATCACCAATTCCCACCCGGCCTTTATTGAAAACCTGTATCAGGATTTCTTACAAGACCCAAACAGTGTTGATCCCGACCTTAAAAAATTTTTTGAAGGATTTGACTTTGCCGTGGGACAAGGCAAAAATGGGACAAATGGTGCCGCTTCTTCAACAGAAGCCGGCGCAGCCACAGAAAGTATCGATTGGAAAAAAGAAGTGGGCGCCTACCGCCTTATTTTGGGTTACCGCAACAAAGGCCACCTGATCGCTAAAACCAACCCCATTCGCCCGCGTAAAGACCGCGGCGCCAATCTCGACCTCGGGTTCTATGGTTTTACGGAAGCCGACCTCGATAAAACATTCCACGCAGGCAATATGATCGGGCTGGGCACCACTACCCTGCGTAATATTCTGCAGCATATGCAGAAAACCTACGCCTCGCATGTGGGTATCGAGTTCAAATACATCAGCGATCAGAAAAAAGTTGACTGGCTCACCAATGAAATGGAACGGAACTTCAGCAAGCCGTTGCCCATCAACAAGAAAAAACGCATCCTGGAAAAACTCAACCAGGGCGTTATATTCGAAAAGTTTCTCCATACCAAATATATCGGCCAGAAAAGGTTCTCGCTCGAAGGCGGAGAAACCACTATTGCCGCCCTTGACGAAATAATCACCACCGGCGCCAACAACGACGTACAGGAAGTGGTGATCGGTATGGCGCACCGGGGTCGCCTGAACGTGCTGGCCAACATCATGGGTAAAACCTATGAGCAGATCTTCAGCGAATTTGAAGGCACAGCCAAGCTCGACCAAACCATGGGTAGCGGCGACGTAAAATACCACATGGGTTATGGCAGTGAAGTGCAAACAGCCGATGGCAAGACCGTTCACCTGAAGCTGATGCCCAACCCTTCGCACCTGGAAGCAGTAGACCCTGTAGTGGTTGGTTTTGCAAGAGCAAAAGCAGACGTTTTATACAACAGCGAATTCGATAAAATATTACCCATCTTAATACATGGCGACGCTTCTGTTGCCGGCCAGGGTGTGGTATACGAAGTGGTGCAAATGAGCGACCTCGATGGTTACTATACCGGAGGCACCATTCACTTCGTGATCAACAACCAGATCGGGTTCACTACCGATTTTGAAGATGCCCGCAGTTCTGATTACTGTACTTCACTGGCAGCCATGATACAGGCGCCGGTATTGCACGTAAATGGCGATGATGCAGAAGCGGTTGTTAAATGCGCTGAAATAGCTACCCGCTACCGCCAGGAGTTTAATTCAGATGTATTCATTGACATGGTTTGTTACCGCCGTCATGGACACAACGAAGGCGACGACCCTAAATTCACGCAGCCGCACCTGTATGCGCTGATTGAAAAGCACGTTAACCCACGCGAAGTATACACCAATTATTTGCTGGAAAACGGAGAAGCAGATGCGAAAGACCTGGCGAAGGAAATGGAGAAGAAATTCTGGGGCGACCTGCAGGAACGCCTCGACGAAATAAAGCAGAACCCGCTGCCCTACCATTATCAACAGCCTGAATTAGCCTGGAAAAGCTTACGCAAAGCCACCGAAGACGACTTCGACAAATCGCCGGTTACTGCTGTAAAAGAAGATGATTTCAAAAAAGTGTTTGAAGCCCTCATGAAATGGCCTGATGATTTTAAGCCATTGAAAAAGGTGGAAAAGATCATTCAGGATAAAATAAAATTATATAACGAAGAAGGTAAGATTGACTGGGCAACCGGTGAACTGCTGGCCTACGGCAGCCTGTTACTGGAAGGAAAAGATGTTCGGATGAGCGGACAGGATGTACGCCGCGGCACCTTCTCGCACCGCCATGCTGTATTGCGCGACGAAAACAACGACAAAGCATACAGCCGGCTAAGCAACATACCCGGCGCCAATGGCCAATTCAGAATATACAACTCCTTACTGAGCGAATATGGCGTATTGGGCTTTGAATATGGTTACGCCATGGCCAATCCCAATGCACTGGTATTATGGGAAGCACAATTTGGTGATTTCTGTAACGGTGCGCAAACCATGATCGACCAGTTCATTTCAGCCGGTGAACAAAAATGGAATCGCATGAATGGCATTACCATGTTGTTACCGCACGGTTATGAAGGACAGGGCCCCGAGCACAGCAGCGCCCGTATGGAGCGTTTCCTGCAAATGTGCGCAGAATTAAATATGGTGGTAACCAATATTACAACTGCTGCCAACTTCTTCCACGCATTGCGCCGTCAGGAAGCATGGCCTTTCCGCAAACCACTGATCAATTTCTCACCAAAAGCCAACCTGCGCCATCCCGGTACTTATTCGCCTGCACAGGAGTTTTTAAGCGGCGGCTTTAAGGAAGTGATCGATGATACATACGCAGATGACGCCAACCGCGTACGGAAAGTATTGTTCTGCAGCGGTAAAGTATACTTCGACCTCGCAGATCGCCAACAAAAAGAAAACAAAAAAGACACCGCCATCGTACGGCTCGAACAATTATATCCTTTACCAGTAAAACAGTTGGAAGAACTGTACCGCAAATACAGCAAAGCCACCTGGTTCTGGGTACAGGAAGAACCGTTGAACATGGGCGCAGCCTCTTTCTTACAAATGAACCTGAAGAGCATCAATTACGGAGTGATCAGCCGCCAGCCAAGCGCAGCTACAGCTACCGGTTACGCCAAGGTGCATGCACAGGAACAGGCTGAAATTATTGATACAGCATTTTCAATATAAAATTCAATGGCTTGATGGCTTGATGGTTAAACCATTAAAAAAATTGACGATAAATAAGAAACGTTTTTTATGATAGATATAAAAGTTCCGACAGTTGGAGAATCCATTAGCGAGGTTACTTTATTAAGATGGACAAAAAACAGCGGAGATTATGTAGAACGTGATGAAGTGATCGCTGAACTGGAAAGTGAAAAAGCCACTTTTGAAGTAAATGCCGAGCAGGCAGGCACCCTGCAACAATCAGCCAAAGAAGGTGATACCCTTAAAATTGGCGATGTACTGGCCTCTATTGATGAAACAGCAGCCAAACCAGAAAAGCAGGCAGGCTCCAACGGAACGCCGGTTGAAACGAAGTCGGAAGCAGGAAGTAAGAAAACTGAAGCTCCCGCATCTCAAACTTCACAAGCCCCGGTAACAGCAGTATCTAACGACATAAAGGCAACGCCTGTTGCCGCTGCCATCATTGCCGATAAAAAAGTAGATCCCAAATCGGTAACCCCCAGCGGTGTTAATAGCAAGATCGTTAAGAGCGATGTACTGGCAGCATTATCAAATCCTGGCAAAGTAACTGGCGGAAAACCGCTGTTCAGCCGCGAAGAGAGAAGAGAAAAAATGAGCCAGTTGCGCAAGACCATTAGCCGCCGCCTGGTAGAAGCCAAGAATACAACGGCTATGCTCACTACCTTTAACGAGGTTGACATGAGCCGCATCATGGAAATACGCAAGCAGCATAAAGACAAATTCAAGGAGTCTCATGGTGTAAACCTTGGCTTCATGAGCTTTTTTGCCAAAGCCTGCGCCATTGCATTGCAAGAGTGGCCGGCTGTAAACGCCTACATCGATGGCGATCAACTGGTGTACCACGACTATGCCGATATTTCAGTAGCAGTTTCTACTCCCCGTGGATTGACCGTTCCGGTGATCCGCAACGTAGAAAGCCTGAGCATGGCCGATATTGAAAAGAAAGTGATAGAGCTGGCCGGCAAAGCAAGAGATAACAAATTATCAATGGATGAATTAACGGGCGGCACCTTTACCATTACCAATGGTGGTGTGTTTGGCTCATTAATGAGTACTCCGATCATCAACCTGCCACAAAGCGCCATCCTGGGTATGCACAAAATTCAGGAGCGCCCTATGGCCATTAACGGACAGGTGGTTGTTAAACCGATGATGTACCTGGCATTAAGCTACGACCACCGTATCATTGACGGTCGCGAGTCGGTAAGCTTCCTGGTACGGGTGAAGGATTTATTGGAAAATCCGGAGCTGTTATTGTTTGGTAAAGATCCGGTGAAAGCGTTGCTGGAATTGTAAGCGATAAAAGATAAAATAAGAATGCCTCATGCTAAACATGGGGCATTTTTATTTTAAGATCGTTTAGTGAGTGGTGAATGGTGAGTTAGCTCGCGAATTTTGAGACTAATATGCCGCTTGAAATTCATTATCCATTGCCAACCTTCGTTTATTGTTTTATGGTGTATGATGATGAGCGTGATGATGGTGATGTACACCTGATGGTCCTTTCTCAGGATTTACCACCTCAAAATGACCCATCATACCTGCTTCATGATGTTCAAGAATATGACAATGATACATCCACATTCCTGGCCGGTTATCAGGCATCCATGCGATCTTGATCTTACTTTTGGGTTTAAGGTTATAACTGTCTTTCCATGCTTTATAAACCGGAGCTTTTCCATTTTCTTCAATTACCTGAAAGAAAAATCCATGTAAATGAAATGGATGATCCATCAGGCTTGTATTGGATACTTCCCACACCTGTAACTCTCCAACGTTTACCTGTTTGTCAACATTATGCAATTGGCCGTTTACAAGAAAATCAATACCATGCTTCCAGCTTGCACCAACAGAGAATTTTACTTTCCTTGTTATTTCCGCACCCTGTGGCGCCAGTGGTTCTATTTCTCTTAAGTTGTATGGCAACCTGGCAATAGAGGGTTTTGTAGCACCAACCTTAACGGTTGCAATATTCCTGTCTTTTGTTTTTAAAAATGTGGTCCGGTTATAAGCCAGCGATTCAATTAAAAAATTCTCACCTTCAGTAAAGGGACCTGCCGCAATATCCATCCGTTCTCCGGGTATTATCAATACTTCGGTAACTTCTTCAGGATGTTCGAGCAATCCTCCATCTGTACCTATAATTTTAAAATCTTTGCCGCCTAAATACAATCGAATATACCTGGCGCTGGAAGAATTTATAAACCGCCATCTTTCAGTTTGGCCTGCATTGATATTGATTTCCGGTTCTTCTTTTCCATTCAATAAAACAATATCTCCCTGGCGACCGTCATGCCGTTCCATCCATCGTTCAATAAAATTGCCTTTTCTGAATTCGTTGTCAGCGGTTAGCTTTATATCATCCATCATCAGCACTTTATCTGCATCAAAAACCGGTTCCGTATCATCTTCTACTATCAAAGCCCCGTACATCCCCCTTTCCATTTGCCGGGTTTCATTGAAATGAGAATGATACCAGAATGTACCGGTATCCGGCACTATAAAACGGTATTCAAACTCTTCGCCTGGTTGTATAGGCTTTTGTACATCGTCTGTGCCATCCATCGAAGCCGACAGTCGAATTCCGTGCCAATGAATAGTCGTTGCTTCCTGCAGGTCATTCTTTACTTTAATAACCATTGTATCGCCTCTTCGGGCTTTTAATACCGGACCAGGGAAACTTTGATTAAAGCCCCAGACTTTAATAGTTATCTGATCTGAAATTTTCCAGTCAAACTCAGTTGCTGTCAATTGATAAAACCTTGTTGTTGTCGTTTGCATAATTTAAGTTTTATTGATAATAGTAACAACAACACAAAACTACTATCATGCACAGCGAGGCCTCTTATGCTATTGGGGGAAATATGTACATAATTTTTGGATCATATGTTGTCGAGCGACTTACGCTTTGCAGCACCGATTTTTCTGAAATGTGAAGGGGTAAGCCCGGTAACTTTTTTAAACTGGGATGACAAATGGTGCACGCTGCTAAACCCTGTTTGATAAGATATTTCTGTAAGTGAGAGCTGATCGTATACAAGCAGTTCTTTAACTTTTTCAATTCGTTGTAGTATAAAGAACTGTTCAATAGTTCTTCCTTCAATAGAAGAAAACAGATCGCTCAGGTAACTGTAATCATAAGGATTTTTTTTAGTTATAAAAGTAGATAACTTCGTGTTTTGCGCATCCATTCCCAGGTATAAATATTCTATAAGCGCCTGCTTAATATCCTCAATTATTTTATTTACCCTTGTTTCTATTAGTTCGAATCCCACCTTTTGTAACCCCCTTTCTATTCGCTCCCGTTCAGCTTCTGTAGGCTTTGCCGGAACTTCCACTTCACCCAAAGAGACCCTGGTGAAAGGAATATTGAGGCTGTTCAATACGCTTTCCACAGTCATTATACATCTCGGGCAAACCATATTTTTTATAAGAAGCTTATGGATAATATCTGCCATTCAAAAGCGATTAAATATGTATACTAAATTAAAAATTTTCTTTCATTTACCAGGGTAGCCCATTTTTAATACTCCTTAAAATGCATTTCCGTTGCATTCTCTTTTTACTGGTTTTATCAAACCAAAAATAGTTGCATGAATACCTTATATATGTTTAGTTTATAAGGCCGCAAGAACTAAATTGCACCCCTATGAAGTATTTCTCCCACATGAACACCGCTGTGCAGTTGCTGCAACAATACAACGGCAGTCAACCCTTTGGGAGCTTTATAAAACAGTTCTTTAGCCAGCATAAGAAATACGGGTCGAAAGACCGGAAGAATATTTCGCAGTTGTGTTATGCCTTCTTCCGCCTGGGAAAAGCGGCATCTCAACTGCCGACAGAAGAACACATACTCACCGGCTTATTCCTTTGCAGCCACGAACCCAATGAATTGCTGCAACACTTAAGACCCGAGTGGAATGACAAAACCAACCTTCCATTAACAGAAAAAATATCCCTGGCTGGCATTCACCATTCACCATTCACCATTCACGATTTATTTCCCTGGAAAAATGAATTGAGCAATAGCATAGATCATGAACCATTCTGCTCCTCATTTCTCACCCAGCCCGATCTCTTCCTGCGACTGCGGCCTGGTAAGGAACAGATTGTAAAAAGCAAACTGCAACAGGCGGGAATTACTTTCCAGGAAATCAGCAGCACCTGCATCGCGTTACCCAATGCGTCGAAAATAGATACCGTAATTGAAACGGACCGCGAGGCAGTGATTCAGGATTACAGCTCGCAACGGATTGGGGAGTTGATGGAGGTAATTCACACTTCGACTGCGCTCAGTGCTCAGGACCCTACCCCTTCGACTACGCTCAGGGTTTCGGAGACAACAGACACTCCTTCGACTTCGGCCTCCGCCAAGGCTTCGGCAGACAAGTCGCTCAGGGTTTCGGAGGCAACAGACACTCCTCCGACTTCCGCCTCCGCCAAGGTTTCGGCAGACAAGTCGCTCAGGGTTTCGGAGGCAACAGACACTCCTTCGACTTCGGCCTCCGCCAAGGCTTCGGCAGACAAGTCGCTCAGGGTTTCGGAGGCAACAGACACTCCTTCGACTTCCGCATCCGCCAAGGCTTCGGCAGACAAGCCAGCAAACAAACCACTCAAGCTCTGGGATGCCTGCGCTGCCAGCGGCGGAAAATCCATACTCGCCTACGATATATTCAAACACATTGACCTTACGGTGTCGGATGTAAGAAAATCAATTCTTAGTAACCTCGAAAAGCGTTTTGCTGCTGCCGGAATAAAACAGTACAATTCCTTTATAGGCGACATCTCTACTTCAACATCCGAAATTCAACATGCTACATTCGATATTATCATAACCGACGTTCCCTGCACCGGGTCCGGCACCTGGAGCCGTACGCCGGAACAATTGTATTATTTCGACCCACACCAAATTGAAAGGTATAGCGCCCTGCAAAAAAAGATCGTAAGCCATGCCATCCCGCACCTGAAACCGGGCGGCTTTTTGTTGTATTGTACCTGTTCGGTATTTAAAAAGGAAAATGAAGACGTAGTGCAGTTTATCAGCGAACAATACCCGCTGCAATTACTTGAAAAGGAATTAATGACTGGCTACGATAAGAAAGCCGATACTTTGTTTGGAGCTGTATTTCAAAAAAGATAAAGCCAGTTATTTCTTAAACACCTTGCGATCGTAGATCCTTTTATTGTTGTTGTACACCGTAACTTCATAAATACCGGCCTTCCAACTACCCGTTTGCACCGGCGTGCTAAAATAACCCGCAGGTTTGTCGGCTTTTTTCGCAAACACGATGCGGCCCATCATGTCGGTTATTTTGATACCCATATTAGGTACTGCATCCGGCGTATTCACTACCACCAGCAGTTGCTGATCGAAGGGACTGGGTACAACGATCAATGTATTATCAGGAAAACAAACCGTATTGATCGTTTCCTGCAAACTGGCAATTACAATGGCCGTATCGGCAGACCGCATATTTTGCACAATGCGGTATTGAACTATACCGCTGCCGGCTGCCCGAAGCGTATCGTTGTATGTATAGCTGTTTGCCTTAAACGATAAAGATGTTGAAGCAACCGTGCTGATCACTGAAAAATTTGTTTCGCCGGGTAACTTTCTTTGCAAAGTATATACAGAACTGGTGTCGTCCTTGCTTTTCCAGTTTATACCAACTATACAATTATTAATAGTTGAAATGGCCGTAGCATATTGCCGGGTGAGCAGCGCCACAGCTTTTTTGAAATTGGGAATACCGTGGCCAAACCGGTAATCGGGACTGGCGTATTTGTTCGCACTCTTTTGTATAGCATCGATGATCTCCATGTTGGTAAATTCGGGAAACGCCTCCCAAAAACAGGCAGCCAGACCAGCGAAATTCGGGCAGGCATAAGAAGTACCGCTGCCCGAAGTAGGGTTGCCGGTTGAGGCAGCAGCTATCACCGCATTCATCCCAACAGACACTATATTGGGTTTTAACTTCCCTGCGCCATTAGGCCCCCAACTGCTCGATGAAGCTAAATTCGCATTTACATCAATAGAACCAACGGTGAGCACACTATCGGCATCTGCCGGACACGCAACGTACTTCAGGTCGGTTGAATTATTACCACTGTTTCCGGCCGACACAACTACCAGTATCCCTTTCTTTGCGGCCAGATCAGCCGCTATTGAGATCATGGCCGTATTACCATTGCGTTGTGCATAACTGTAATCGAAGTTCGAACCATCAAAATCGGAATAGCCAAGCGAAGTAGAGATCATATCAACACCCGCGCTGTCGGCAAACTCAGCCGCTACCACCCAGTTCTGTTCTTCAACCGGATATTCAGAACTTATCTCTTCCGTTCTTAACAACCAGTAACTGGCATGCGGCGCAGACCCCACGAGCACACCGGGCCGGTTACTCGCCAGCAGAGAAAAAACGTAAGCCCCATGCGAATTGTCTTCATTTACGCTGGCTTCGTTATTTACATAATCCCAGGTGCCCAGCACCCGGCCCTGCAATCGCACACTGTCAAATGCAGGATTGGTGAGATAGTATAAAAACCCGGCATCGAGCACCGCAATGGTAACCCCACGACCGGTGAAACCCAGCTTGTGCAAATAGTCGCCATTATGAATATGGATCTGATTATACATACTGCCATAATCAAATACTGTATTAACACCTGTTTGGCCAGCAACATGCTCAACCGAAACGGGCGAGGCGGGTGTTTCTTCAGCCAACCCATTACTGAGGTTATTATGCGAACCTGACCTCGCCGCAATAGCGTTCGTCTTTTTTACAAAAGGGAATGAATTTATTTTGGTAATTGCAGCGGCATCTGTGGTCCTGATAAGTACCTGGTTCAACCATTTGGAACTATTCAGCACAGTAACATTGGGAACTTTACGAATGCTATCGAGGTAAGCCGGGTTGACCGGCAGATCGGTAGAATCGAGCGCAATGTGTTGATTGGTCCTGCGGGCTATTGCTTTTGCAGACAAATAAGCTGACGAAGACGTAAACGTATAAGGCGTTCCTGTTTTATCGGTAAACTGAACGATGTAACGTGCAAACTGCGCCTTCGTTAAACCGGTAGACGCAATAAGTAAAATTATCAGCGTAGCTGTCCTTTTCATGGAAGGTAGTCGTTTATAGTAAGTGACCTTCGGCTGTTAGCCGTGAACGCACAGATTAGTTATGACCAATGATAGTCATTTTTATTCCAAATCCGTGCCGGTATCCTGAACTGGAGCCGGTAGGTGGCTGGTATTCCCACATTTCCACTTCTTTATACACCAGTCCGATGTTCTTTGCATACTTTTCAACCCAAAAGGTCTTAGAAGCGGGTATGCCTGCAGTAATCGGCAGATTGGTTGAATCGGCGATCTGCACAACGGTAATGGTGCTGTCGTAAGTCTTGTTATTAAAGGAAGCAGACATGCCTATATCGTGATAGGTATAATCCCAATCCTGTATATCTTCATCATTGCTGAATTCGTACAGATCTACATAAGGGTTATCTGGCAAATACCCATTGCCCCGCCAGCTATACCCTTCTTTTACCGGTAATACGAGTTTTAGGTACCGGAAGTTGGCTTCATTCACTTCAATATTTTCCCGGGTTGGAATTACCTGGTAAGTAAGCACTGGCCACCAGTCGCTTTCACTGGTACTGCCGGTATCGCGCAGGTAACGTACAATTCGCCAGCCTGCCCGGCCCAGGTTATCTGTAACCTGGCCTTCCACTACATCTTTAGCATGGTAAGAAATTACGGTATCCTTTTGTCCGAAACTAACGAACCGGGTAGAATCGAGACGATATAATACATACTTGCCGGTCTGCAGGTTTACATAATCCGTTACTGCGTCAGAAGTAAAACCATCATTCTTTTTATCGCAACCGGCTAACTGCATACATGCAAACAGCACACCGACGATGATTACAGAGGTAAAAAATTTCTTCATACAACAATTTGTAAAACAGCGACTTTGTTACAGGACAACCACAGGGGTATTTTAGTTGCTTGCCCATGGCTCACTTACCCCTTCCCGGCCACGAAATTAAAAAACCGTCCCGATATGCCGGGACGGTTGGTAACGTTGATTAACATTTATTTATTGCCTGAAAATCAGGCTAATTGTCCTCGCTGTATTACGCCGCCGCCTATCACATCATCGCCTTCATAAAAAACCGCGCTTTGGCCGGGCGCAATGCCTTTGGCATAGTGTGAGAATTGCACCAGCACGCCATTTTCATGCGTGTGTAAAGTACTCAATGCGCCTTTATCTTTATAGCGGATCTTCGTAAGCGCTTCCATTCCATCTGTAATGCCGTCGTATTTTATCCAGTTGATCTTACTTACCAGCATTTCCTGGCGGTTCAGATCATCTTCTTCACCCAGCATCACCGTATTGGTTTCGGGAATGATGTTGGTAACATAAACAGGTTTACCAAAAGTAATATCCAGGCCCTTGCGTTGCCCGATGGTATAAAATGGATAACCTTTATGTTTTCCCAACACTTTACCATTCTTATCTACAAAAACACCGCCTGTTACTTTTTCTTCCAGCCCTTCTACCCTTCTTTTCAAAAAGCCGCGGTAATCATTATCGGGCACGAAGCAAATTTCATAGCTCTCGCTTTTCTTGGCCAGTTCAGGATAACCATAGTCAAGCGCCATTTGGCGGATGGCGGTTTTATGATACGTGCCAAGCGGTAACAGGGTGCGGCTCAGCAGGTCCTGCTGCAAGCCCCACAACACATAGCTTTGATCTTTCGTTTCATCTACCCCTTTGCTGATGTAATACCGCCCATTGTTGTGTTGATGCACATTGGCATAGTGACCGGTTGCAATGTAATCGCAACCCAGCGCATCGGCCCGTTTCAACAGCGCCCGCCATTTAATATGGGTATTACACATTACGCAGGGATTGGGGGTGCGGCCAGCCAGGTATTCATCCACAAAATTCTCGATCACAAAATCGCCGAACTCATCCCTGATATCCAGGATATAATGAGGGAACCCGTGCTGTACGGCAGCCATACGGGCATCGTTGAAGGAATCGATATTACAACAGCCGGTTTCTTTTTTGCCACCGCCACTGGTGGCATAATCCCATGTTTTCATGGTAATGCCCACCACTTCATATCCCTGATCATTGAGCATCAAGGCCGTAACGGTACTGTCGATACCGCCGCTCATTGCCACCAAAACTTTTCCTTTCCGGCTCATATCTTAAAAAAATTAGCGTGCAAAGATAACTCTGATTTCTGATTTTGAGATTTTGAGATTTTGAGATTTCCTATTACACAGCAACTCAATAAATTGTGAAATCCCTAAATCAAGAAATCCCCTAAATCGGCAATCTCAAAATTTGTGTCTTATCTTCCCGGGCTAAACCTAATCAAACCAAACGCAGAGTCATTATGAGAAGACCCGATTTCAACAATCGTATATGGGCGATTGTTCCCCTATTCCTATTTATTTTTTACACCTCAAAGGCCCAGGACCTTACCTATTACCTGCCCGATAGCGTAACGTACAATTCCGCCATTCCAAAACCAAAGGATATTATTTATCATGAACCTGGCGAATGGCATGTTACCCACGACCGGCTGGTAAATTATATGCAGGCTATTGCCGCGGCGGCGCCCAACCGGGTAAAGCTGGAACACATGGGCTTTACATATGAAAGCCGTCCGCAGGTTTTGTTGATCATTACTTCCCCGCAAAATCATCAGCGGCTGGAGGCCATTCGCGAGCAACATGTTCAACTTAGCGATCCGCAAAGATCAGGGTCGTTGAATATTGAAAACATGCCCCTCGTGGTATACATCGGCCATTCCATACATGGCAATGAACCGAGCGGGGCGAATGCCGCTTTGGTAAGCGCTTATTACCTGGCCGCTGCCCAGGGAAAACAAATGGATGAATTGTTAGAAAATACGGTGATCCTTTTTGACCCTGCCTTCAACCCCGATGGCCTGCAACGTTTTTCAACCTGGGTGAATCAGCATAAAAGCAAGAATCTGGTCACTGATGCGGATAGCCGCGAATTCAATGAAGTATGGCCCGGCGGAAGGTTCAACCATTACTGGTTCGATTTGAACCGCGACTGGTTACCCCTGGTGCATGTGGAGAGCCGGAACCGCTTGCAATGGTTTCATAAATGGAAACCCAACATTTTAACCGACCATCACGAACAGAACTCCAATGCCACTTTCTTTTTTCAACCCGGTGTGCCTTCGCGTGTAAATCCGTTGACACCGGCCGCCAACCAGGAGCTCACTGGTAAGTTGGGCGCTTATCATGCGGCGTTCCTGAATCGCATCGGCTCATTGTACTTCACCAAAGAGAGTTATGATGATTTTTATTACGGCAAAGGCTCTACGTATCCCGACATCAATGGCGCTATTGGTATCTTGTTTGAACAGGCATCATCACGCGGGCATGCGCAGCAAACGGAGAACGGCATTTTGCGTTTCCCATTCACTATAAAAAATCAGTTTACGGCTACTTTATCTACCCTGGAAGGCGCCAAAGCTCTGCGAAAGGAATTCCTTACCTACCAGCGGGATTTTTATAAGAACGCACAGGCCGAAGCCGCCGCTACCCCGGTAAAGGGTTATGTATTTGGAAGCGCCCGCGACAAAAGCAAGACCGCCCTCTTTGTTGACCTGTTGCGCCGCCAGCAGATCGAGGTATATGAATTGAACAGCCCGATCCAGGCAGATGGATTTTCATTTGAAAAAGGCAACGCGTTTATAGTACCGGCACAGCAAACCCAGTACAAAGTGATCAGAACTATTTTTGATAAAACGTTCACTTATAAAGACAGCCTGTTCTACGACATTACCGCCTGGACTTTACCGCTGGCCTTTGGCCTGCCATATGCAGAATTAAACGCTGCCCGTTTTTCTGCATCGTTGATGGGAACAAAAGTTGACAAAGCGCCCCGGCCAACCGGAACCGTCGCTGGTGGCAAAAGCAATTATGCCTACCTGTTTGAATGGGATGAATTTTATGCACCCCGCGCGTTGTATGCCTTACAGGAAGCGGGTGTTCTTACCCGTACCGCCACCAAACCATTTGAAATACCTGTTCACGATGGCAATAGAAAATTTAATTACGGGGCCATTTTCATTCCGGTAAAATTACAAACCATCGATGCCGACAAACTACACGAAATTGTAAAGGGAATTGCAGCTCAAAATGGCATCACCGTGTATGCAACCAATACAGGCAATGTAACCAGCGGCAGCGACCTGGGCAGCTGGAGAATGCGGCCGGTTGCACAACCAACTATTGCCATGTTGACCGGCACCGGGGTGAACGCTACCGATGCCGGCGAGATCTGGTTCCTGCTCGACCAGCAGTTTAACATACCAACCACCCACCTCGACGTGCCGGTATTTAATCGCACAGATCTGAATAAATACAACACGCTCATAATGGTGGGCGGCACGTATAATGGCCTCGATAAAGAAAAGCTCCGTAACTGGATACAGGCCGGCGGCACTTTTATTGTTACAGAAGAAGCCGTGCAATGGGCGGCGCAGAATGGATTAACGACTGTAACTTTCAAAAAGCCCAAAGAAGATTCGGCCAAACAGATCGCTTATATAGAACGCGAATACCGCACCGGTGCGCAAAAGATGAACGGCGCTATTTTCAGGGCCGTCCCCGACCTGAGCCATCCGCTTGCTTTCGGTTACAACTACACGTTTGTAGACCTGTTCAAGTCCAATGCGGTTTTTCCGGAGCGCAATAAGAACCCCTATTCCAATCCGCTTGTTTATGGCGACAAGCCCCTGCAAAGTGGATTTGTGACAAAAGAAAATTATGACGCCATCAAAAATTCCGCGGCGGTGCTGGTGAACACATTGGGCAATGGCCGGGTTATTTCTATAGCCGACAATCCCAATTTCAGGGCCTTCTGGCTGGGCGGCGCCAAATTGTTTATGAATGCGATCTTCTTTGGAAGGCTGATTGAACCAGGATCTGGCAAAAACGACTAGAATAATGTGCTGATCTATTGAATATTGTCTATTGCAAATTGCAAATTGAAACCGTACTTGCTACGCAGTCACAAAGCTCATGATTACCAGACCTGTATTCATTTGCACATTTTCGCATTTGCTAATTTGCACATTTGCCACTGAGCTCATAAATGCCTCAACTCACAAGCTTTGAGACTTAGTAAGAACTTTTCCCCAGTCCTAAACGGATTGTTGTCACTATTGCGGGAAACCGTAAATTGCCAGACAAAACAATATTTAAGTACGACGCTAAATTTATTAAGTATGATTAAGTTACAAGTAATCGGCAACCTGGGTAAAGATTGTGTTACCAACAACGTGAACGGAAAGACTGTAATGAACTTTACGGTAGCACACACAGAAAGATTTCGTGATGCCCAAGGGAACCAGAAAGACAAGACCATTTGGGTGGATTGTGCTTACTGGAGTGACCGTACTGGCATTGCGCCTTACCTGCGCAAAGGCACCCAGGTATACGTAGAAGGAAATCCAGAAATAAGAACCTTTACTAAAAACGATGGTACGTATGGCGCCTCACTAACCCTGCGCGTACAAACTGTACAATTATTAGGCGGTCGTCCTGAAGGAAGCGGCGGCGGAGACTATAGCGGCGGAAACAACAACTATACAGCGGCACCCAAGGCAAACAACAATGTGCCTTCGAGCAATGAGGTAAACGAGCCGGTTGATGATCTGCCGTTTTAAGGGGGAATGGTCAATGGTGAATAAAAGCCGTTTAACTTTTTAGCATAATAAAAGCCGGTAATGTCGAAAGATATTACCGGCTTTTTGCTTTTGGCCCTTTTTGCCTTGTGGCTTTAGACTTTAAGCTTTTCCTCGTTGCCTTGTTGCCTTTATGCCTTTGCTTGCGGCTTGAGGCTTGAGGCTTGAAGCGTGCAGCTTTCCTCCTACCACTTCACCACCCGCAAAGCAGTGCGCACACCATTGTTAACAAACACCACCAGGTAATTACCTTTCGGGAGCCTGCCAGTAGCTAAAGTTGTCTGCCTGCTGCCTTTGGTTACTGTTTGCGTTAGGTATACTTTACCATCGATGCTGGTTATTTGAATATAGGCAGGTTGGGTAGTGGCCGTATAATTAACTTTCACCTCCTGGTTGCCGGTGAGCAGCCGCGGTGTTACCGTAAGTGTATTGTTGCCTGGATTTTTTATTGTTATTATCTGACTGTAGGTAACCTTTCCATCCTTGTCGACCATTTGCAGGCGGTAGCTAATTTTACCTGCCATTGGCCGGTAGTCTGTTGCCGAATAATTGCCGGTTTCAATACCGGAAGTATTTACTTTTTGCAAAGCGGTAAAATGAACGCCATCCTCGCTTCTTTCCACTATAAAGTGACTTGTATTTACTTCATCAGCGGTTTGCCATTGCAATACAATATTATTACCCTGGCGACTGCCATTAAAATGCAATAAGGTCAATGGCAGCGTTACCGTTGAGCAGAAGTTCAATTGCACGGCACTGGTCCTGGTATCGGTACAACCATCTATATTACTTGTAACGGTTATCAGGTACCGGCCGGTATCGGCTTGCGTTACCGGGTTAAGCGTAATGGTATTACCGGTAACCGTATTACCATTGGGCGTTTGCCAGCTATACGTATAATAAGGGTTCGCTGGCAATGAAAGCGTGGCCGTACCACCCTGACAGGTACTTCCTATGGTGGCGATGGTCGTAAGCCTGAGGCTGTCGATGGAAACATTGCGCGAATAACTGTTGCCGCAGGCATCTGCCATCAGCATATTATAGGTGCCTATGGGTAAGTTAGCAAATACAGGGTTCGATTGCATTGGCGTGGTTACTGCCCCTGAAGTTATTCTATATTGGTAAGGCGCAACACCCACTGTGCTGTCGGGCAATAATGCCACTGTACGGCTACCGCCACAAACGGCTACAGCCGGCGAAAGCGCAAAAGCAGGCTGGGCATAGGGTGGCACCACAACAGTTACCGGTATTGTATCCTGGATCGCATAGGACATCCCCTGGAGATGGTATATAATTGGTATGGAAGCCGTGTATTGGTAATAAAGGGTATAGGTACCTGAAGACAGATTGACGAGAGAATCAGTATCGGCAAACGAAGTAGACCACTGGAATCCACCTGAGGCGCCTGGTGTTAAAACAAAAGCTGAAAGATTACCGGCGCTACCCATATTGGAGGTTGCGTTCCATATAATTTTATTGGCGCCGATACAACCTCTTTTAAGGGTGGCGCTAAAAGTATCATGTCTTAAATTTGCCTGGGTGATAGTAAACGTTACACTATCTTTTTGTCCGCAGGTGTCCATGGCAATCACTTTCCAGGTGCCGGCAGTGAGGGCGTGTAAGTAAACGCCGCTGTTATAAAAATTTATATCCTTAACAGTATCCGGATACGTATACGTATGTACGGCACCGTTTCTATAGGTTACAGAAGGAGGCCCCTGGGCAATGATAACACTGCCGGTATTGGCTGAAGAAATACCCAGCCTTACCACCGTAGTACCATCCCTTGTGACATATTCACGATGGAAGTTGTACCCAAGGATTTTGAAATCAGGTGCTGTGGCCCAGTTGAATTGAATGGTATCTTTCATGCAACAATCTTCCCGCACTACTCTATATCCGTTGCCTGCCGGATAACCGGAAAAAGTTGAATTATTGGTTTGCGTGGTTAAAACAAGGCCAGCCGGGCTCACGAGGGTATAGGTAATAGTATTACAATGCAATCGCGAAGAAGGGGTTGCTGTTTCGCTGTTATCATAGGGATCGAACGTATAACGGTATTGCTTGCTACAGTCAGGAATAAGCTGGGAACGCGTCCACATATTGAATGTATGTGTGTCATAGTTATTTGTGACAGCGGTACCACAACTGTTTACGACATTCAGTGTTATTTGCCTTGATGTGTAACGCTGATGAACATAACGGAAATGAAAAGTATCGAGTATGGCATTAGCTGCATTGCTGGAAGTGAGTACATGGGTCAGTACATTGCCGTCTGGCAACGTTAAAGTAGCGGTGTAGGGAAGTTTCACATAGCCCAAACCAATTGAATAGGCGATGGAGAAAGAATCACAATTTTCATAGTACAGGTCAAAATAGTTGAACCAGAAAGAACCAGGATTGCCATCTGGCAATGTTACTGTCCTGGTTTGAAAATTACCGCATGAGTCTGTTACCTGAACCGAATAGGCGCCTGCCGGCAGCCCGGTAAACTGGTTGCCAGCCTGGGGTGGCGCCGTTACCGGTGAGGGACTGACGAGCGCATAGGTGAATGGCGCTCGCCCATTCAAAACATTAACCGTCATACTACCATCCTGATTACCCGGACATGTTGGTGATTGAAGGTCAGGATAAATTTCAGGTACGGCATAGGAACCCGAAACAACAAATGTTCTTGTTCTACTGGTTCCGCAGTTGTCTGTTACCTGAACTGTATAACTGCCGCTTTGCAGCGATTGAAATACATTGGATGATTGTGCAGGCGACAGCGCCGGCCCGGCTATAATGCTGTATATAAAAGGAGCTGTGCCGCCGGTTACCTGTACAGTAGCCGTACCGGATGACTGACAACGGCTTTCGGTTGTAACTACCGGGTTAATTGATAAAGGAACGGGAGCAGGACATTGTGCTGATGCTGCATGTGTAAATAACAATAACAGGCATGCGTATAGGCTGGGTACGAAATAGCGCATATTGGATTATATTAAATATATCCACTACAAAGTCTGGTTAGAGGAATGTGGTTAGCGCTGTTTTTAACGAAGCAAAATTTTGTTTATTGGGAAGGTAAAAACAGAAAAATTAAAGTAATATAATAATGACAGTATCGTGAATGGCTGGGCTTGGGGGGCGAGCGGCAGGTGGTGAGGAGTGAATGGCAGGTTGTTGGTTGTGAGTGGCTGCGAGCAGCAAGTGGTGAGTGGTGAAAACGGGTGGTGAGTGGCGGGTAGTGAAATGCAAGCTGAACGCTGAACACTGAAGGCAAATACAGCGGAAAGTTGAAAACGGGAAGCCCTTAGTAATTGTATTGCTTGAGGCTTAAAGCTTTTCCATCTTGCCCATTGCTTATTGACCTACTGCCTGTACACTGGTAACCTCTTTGCTTCATATTCCTTCACCAACTTTTCTACTTCTCCCTTACTCACCGCCTTCTTCTGATCATCGATATCTATCACATACAAATACCCCCTGTTACCGGTAGTAGCAGTAAACGCACTCACCAGGTTAAACTGATCGCTCACCAGTAATCGCCCGTTCGATACATTCCACAATTCCTTCGCGCACAAACAACCCATGGTAGGCGTGAGCGGATACCAGGGTTTGTTTCGAAAATATTCCGGATCGATGGTAGTGCCATGCGCAATGATGGAATTGCGGCCCAGTTTCCCGGCATAAAACGCTTCCGTTACCGAAGGGATCGCCCGCATGGAAGGTGGTAACAATTGCAAATACGACCACAGCGCATCATTCGCGGAACTCCATACGCTGTCGGTTAAATGAAAGTAGGTTGTCCATTTTCTTTCATAAGGCATTATCAGTTGCAGGTTAGGCGTGGGACCAATGAGTTTGTTATAGGTCACTGCCGTTCCCTGTATACTGTACACGCCTTGCGGTGTATTGCCATCTGGAATAAAATAAGGCAACCCCGAAGCAGAGCGGGCCAATTGTTCAAACACCATGAGCCGGCCATCAGCAAATCGCATAAAACTACCATCGGCATTTTGTACAATAGCCATTCCGGCATAATCGCGGTTATGCCGTTGAAAGGAGTAAATGACCTTCTTCTTCACTGTTTGCTGATAGCGGAACAGTTCGATCAGATCATTAAAGGCCGGCGCTTTATAATGCGTATAATTATGCAGGTATTTATCCAGTTCGTTCAACACCGTATTATTGATATAATTGGGGAATTGCTCCCTGATCCTTTTCCTGATCGTACTGGCATTCGATTTCGACGTATCGTAACGGAGAGAATACGCTGCGGCAATTGAAAACAACAACGGATTGGTTTCTTTGGCCAGCAGCAGTTGAATGCTTTGAATGTATTGATCGGGGTACACGCCATACACGGTTTCCAGCATGGCGCGTTTGGTGTCGTACTGCAAAGAATCGTACTGAACAAACAATTGGGTAATGCCCAGCTGGGTGGTATCGTTGTCCAGCATGAATTGAACTATGGCCCGGCAGGCGGCTTCATACCTGTATTCTGTATTACTATCGAGCGGTGCTAAAAAAGCTTTGCCAACAACATTTTCGTGGAGGTCTTTCAATAACAGTTGCCGCTTCTTATATAGAACAAAATCACTATAAATATCTTCGCGGCGCGGCTGCGCAGCAACATCATATAATAATAAAAAGGTAAGTAAACACAGAAGTACGGCCCTAACCATCATAATTGTAAATATACTTTACCGGCTGATAAAAAATCTTGAATAATTGGTAACTTGAATTCCCAGGTCTGGTTCTCAAAGCTTAACGGCAGGTACTCAGCAAGAAACGTGCAGTTATTAATTTATATAGTTTAAATCTGTTTTTAATGTTTGTGGTTTGGTTTTTGCACTTTGCCACCCCGTTAACCTGAGCATTGAACCTTGTGCCCTGAGCCTTAATTCTTATGATATGAATAAAGATTACGCGTCGACCCGGCGGAAATTCTTACAACAATTGTCAGCCTCCGCAGCGATGCTGGCGGCCTCGCCGTTTGCCTCTGTAGCCAACCCCGAACAACTGGAAGAACGCATTATTCGGTATCAACGGCCGATCAGTGCGAACGATACCATTCGCATAGGCCTTATTGGTACCGGCATTATGGGTCACCAGGACCTGCAAACGGCCCTGAAAATACCGGGTATTGAACTGGCCGGCGCCTGCGACCTGTACACCGGCCGGCTCGACAGAATGAAGGAATTGTACGGCAGCTCATTATATACTACACAAGACTATCGCGAACTACTAAATAAAAAAGATATTGATGCCGTGATCATTGCCACCAGCGATCACTGGCATGCCCGTATTGCAACCG
Organism: Niastella caeni; assembly: GCF_004834005.1. Lineage (GTDB taxonomy): Bacteria > Bacteroidota > Bacteroidia > Chitinophagales > Chitinophagaceae > Niastella > Niastella caeni. Next base: position 117,411 of record NZ_STFF01000012.1, on the reverse strand, counting down.
ATGCTTTTCGCAAGAACAAACATGTTTATTGCGAAAAACCCATGGTACATAAAATAAGAGAAGGATTACCATTGATCGGCGCCCAGCGATTGAGCAAAAAAGTATTGCAGGTGGGCAGTCAACGGGTAAGTAGCATCGCCTATATCAAAGCAAAAGAATTATACAAAGCCGGGGAGATCGGCGCACTCAACTGTGTAGAAGCTACCTACGACCGGCAAAGCGCCATCGGCGCCTGGGAATATACCATGCCTACCGATGCATCGGCCCAAACCGTTGATTGGCGACGCTATATTTCAGGCATGCCGCCAATTCCGTTCGATCCCAAAAAGTTTTTCTGGTGGCGTAATTATAAAGCATTCGGTACCGGTATGGCGGGCGACCTGTTTGTGCATTTGCTGTCGGGCATTCATATGATCACAGATTCCAAAGGGCCGAACCGCATAGTATCGAGCGGACAATTATCCTACTGGAAAGATGGCCGCGACGTACCGGATGTAATGACGAGCATTCTTGACTATCCGGCAACCAAGGACCATCCGGCTTTCCAGGTAATGCTGCGGGTGAATTTCATCAGCGGCGGCGGTAATAAAAGTGTTATCCGGTTGTATGGCACGGAAGGGGTGATCGAGATGGAAGGAAATAGTTTTACCGTTACACACAGCATGCTGCCCAAAGCGCCGGGCATTGGCGGTTACGATGCCCTGAACACCTACCCTACCGCCATGCAGGAAGAACTAAAAAGACAATACTATACCCGCTGGACAAAAGACGACGAGAAAAGACCGGAAAAAGCGCCGGTAAAATATAAAATGCATGATGGTTATAGCGATCACCTCGATCACTTCACCAATTTCTTCGATGCCATTCGCACGGGCACCATGGCCAATGAAGGCCCTGAATTTGCCTTCAGGGCAGCGGCGCCCTGCCTGGCCGCCAATGACAGCTACTTTCAGAAAAGGATCATCTTTTGGGACCCTATTAACATGCGGTTGAAAGGAGCGTAAGCGAATGTGCTAATGTGATAATCCCGACTAAAGCCGGGACAGATTATGATAATGCGCTAATTGTCAGGAATTCTGTTCCGCCAGACCCAATACAGCAATAATTATTTTCACATCATTTTTACGTAGAAATGGTATAAAAATAATTAATAACATACCGTTTTTACGTAAAAATGGTGCGCTACCAATTATTTTCAGTGTGTTTTTACGTAAAAACTATACATAAATAATTATTTCCACCCATTTTTTAATTAGAAATGGTACGCTAATAATTATTTTCCTGCTGTTTTCGTGCAAAAACGCTCTTCCTCCAATTATTTTCATATCGTTTCTAATTAGAAACGATACGCTACCAACTATTACGCACCAGTTTCAATTTTTACAGATCAATTTTAGTTAGAAATAACACTGCATCCAGGCGGAATGGACCAACGAACTAAATAACTCAGAACTAAAAACTAAGAACTTTCTTTTCTTTGCACCATGCCAGAAAAAATATACTCGTACCAACAACTATTCAATTTTACCACCCAGGTTTTCCAACACATGGGCTGCCCGGCAACCCAGGCGGAACTGGCCGCCGAAGTACTGATAAGCGCCGATCTGCGGGGTATTGACTCGCACGGCGTTGCCCGCCTCAGCGGATATGTACGCCTGTGGGAAGCCAAACGGGTGAACGCCAAACCCAATATCAGGATCATTCATGAAACACCTTCCACTGCAGTGGTTGATGGCGATAGCGGATTAGGCCTTGTAGTAGCCCCCTTTGCCATGCAGGTAGCCATCGAAAAAGCCAAAAAAGCAGGCACCGGCTGGGTAAGCGTACAAAATAGCAATCACTTCGGCATTGCCGGCTATCACGCCATGATGGCCCTGGAATACGACATGATCGGAATGGCCATGACGAATGCCAGTCCGCTCGTAGCCCCTACTTTTTCTACCGAACGATTACTCGGCACCAATCCCATTTGCGTAACCATACCGGCCGGGGAAGAACCGGCATTTGTTGCCGACCTCGCCACTACCACTGCCGCTAATGGCAAGCTGGAAATCTTGCAACGCAAGAACCTGGAAGCCCCGCAAGGTTGGATCCAGGATAAAGACGGCCACGCCTCAACCAACGCCCACGAATTAAAAACAGGCGGCGCTTTGTTGCCACTGGGGGGCGACCGCGAACACGGGAGTCACAAAGGATATGCGCTGGGTGCGGTAGTTGATATTTTTTCCGCCGTATTGAGCGGCGCGAACTATGGTCCCTGGGTACCTCCTTTTCCAGCCTATGTGCCCATGCCCACCGGCATGCCGGGCAAAGGTATCGGTCATTTCTTCGGCGCCATGCGGGTAGACGCGTTCCGCCCGGCCGATGAATTTAAACAGCACATGGACAACTGGATCCGTCGTTTCCGCAGCGCCAAAACCGTGGAAGGTGAAGAAAAAGTATTGATCCCCGGCGACCCCGAGCGTGAAATGGAAGCGATAAGAATGCAGGAAGGAATTCCCCTGCTCGATGCAGTGGTGAACGATCTTTCTACTGTGGGTGAAAAATTTGGCCTCTCGCTATAGCAACTGGTTTCAGGTTACAGGTTACAGGTTACAGGGTTACAATGTCAAGATGCCAAAATCTTTTTCGGATTCCCGTTTTCCAGGGCCTTGTACCCCGCAGCGGGGAACCTGCAACCTGTAACTGCTCGCAGACAACTACAAACTACAAACAACAAACTACAAACCATAAACTAGCTTTCCTGCCTTATCTTTGCAGCCCTTAATAAAACGCAACAGTAATGAAAATTATGAAGTTTGGCGGTACCTCGGTTGGCAAACCTGAAAGGATGCACCAGGTAGCGCAACTGATTACCAAAGACGTAAGTGAGCCTCGCATTGTAGTGTTGAGCGCACTCAGCGGTACAACCAATGCACTCGTATCCATTGGAGAAGCCATGGCAGCCGGTAACCGCGAACAGGCTAAAGAACTGATCGACAAGCTGGAAGCCCATTACCAATCATTTATAAAGGAACTGGTGAAGACCGATAAAGCCTACGCCAGGGCGAAGGGCATTGTATCTGAGCACTTCGAGTTCCTGAACATCATATTGAAGATCTCTTTCAGTGAAGCCCTGAGCAAGGATATCCTGGCACAGGGAGAATTACTCTCTACTAAATTATTCAGCGTATATCTGGAGGAAAAAGGTATCGACCACATGCTGTTGCCCGCATTGGAATTTATGACCATCGACGCACAGGATGAGCCGCAGTTGAGCACTATTAAAGTAAAACTGAGCCGCCTGCTGCAACAGTACAGCGATAAAAAATTATTTATCACCCAGGGTTATATCTGCCGCAACTCCCGTGGTGAGGTAGACAACCTGAAACGCGGTGGCAGCGACTACACCGCTTCACTGGTAGCTGCCGCAGCCAACGCTTCGGTTTGCGAGATCTGGACCGATATCGACGGCATGCACAACAACGATCCCCGTATCGTGAAAAAGACTGTGCCGGTAGAACAACTGAGCTTTGAAGAAGCTGCGGAGCTGGCTTACTTCGGCGCCAAGATCTTACACCCTACCTGTATCTGGCCTGCACAACAACAAAAAGTACCGGTGAAATTGCTGAACACCATGCAGCCCGAAGCAACCGGAACAACTATTACCCAGGAAGCAGGATCAGTTGGGGTGAAAGCCGTTGCAGCAAAAGATGGCATCATCGTTATCAATATCAAGAGCAGCCGCATGCTGTTAGCGTATGGTTTCCTGAGAAAGATATTCGAAGTGTTTGAAAAATACCGTACGTCAATCGACATGATCACTACGTCTGAAGTAGCTGTATCTGTAACTATTGATCATGGTGGTAATTTAACGTCGATCGTAAAAGAACTGGAGCCGTTCGGAACTATCAGTGTAGAAGAAAATAATACCATCATTTCAGTAGTAGGTAATGAAATTGCAAAAACCCAGGATATACTGAGCAAATTGTTTGAAGCCCTGATACCGGTACCAGTGAGTATGGTAAGTTATGGCGGAAGCAAGCACAACGTATCTATGCTCGTTCCATCTTCTTACAAAACACAAACCCTGCAATTGTTGAATAAAGGGTTGTTTGGGTTGGAGTAAGCGAGTAGTAAGTAGCTAGTGGCTAGTAGGGGTACCCTATACTACCAGCCTAATAAAAAACGGTAACATCATAACGAGGTTACCGTTTTTTTATATCAATAATTTATATTCCTGTATTCCCCACTCGCTACTTACTACTAGCCACTAACCCTTGTATTCCTTACTAGCCACTAACTACTCGCTACTAGCCCCTGTATTCCCTACTAGCTACTTACCACTAGCCACTAGCCCCCTACTAGCTACTTCAACCACCCACTCTTCCCCATCCATTCCTGCACCAGATCCATCCACTTCACGTCACTGGTAGGATTGTTCATTCCGAAACCATGGCCGCCTTTTTCGTACAAATAGAAATCAAACGGCACTTTGTTCTTCTGCAGGGCAGTAGCAAACAATAACATGTTCTGCACTTTTACCGCGCTGTCGTTCTCGGCATGTACCAGGTAGGTAGGCGGCGTTTTTTTGTTCACCTGCAACTCGTTCGAATAAGCCATTTTCTTTTCAGCCGAAGGATCTTTTCCCAATAAGTTTTCCCTCGATCCCATATGGGTTATGCTATCGGCAAAACTGATCACGGGGTAGATCAGTATCATGAAGTCGGGCCGCAGGTTTACTTTCTTACCAACATCAATATACGCATGATTGAAGTGCGTACCTGCGGTAGAAGCCAGGTGCCCGCCGGCGGAAAAGCCAATAATACCAACGCGGTTTTTATCAACACCCCATTCCCTGGCTTTTTCCCGTACCAGTTGAATGGCCCGTTGCGCATCCTGTACCGGACCGATCTCTTTATTGATCATGGTAACATCGCTGGGCAGGCGATACTTTAAAACAAAAGCAGCTACGCCCATTTCATTAAAGCGTTTTGCCACATCACTTCCCTCGTGGCTGGCAGCCAATATGCGGTAACCGCCACCCGGTATAACAATTACAGCAGCGCCGGTGGCTTTATCTGCAGGCGGCAGGTATATGGTAAGGGTTGGACGGCTGACATTGGAGATTCGTTGAATGCCGCGCTGATCGGTATCAGAATGCTCTTCATCGGGTACCTGTCTTGAGTTGGGTATTGAATCGGTGTATAACGGGAATACCGTTTGCGCGCAACTGATCAAAGCAAAGCAGGTTATGGTTACGAAAAGAGTGAGTAATTTTTTCATACACGGCTACTTATAACCAAATTTACTTGTTTGTGCCAAGAATTACAGGCATTCCTTGGAGTAATTATGGCCTTGTTTCGCCGGAGCCTTGGCGAAGGCGGGCAGATTTAGCTGAATATTAAGTTAAATGCCCTGCCCGCCTGTTTATTATCCCCGGCAATACGACCAACTTTGTTGTAACGCCAAAAACCATTATATGAAAAAAATTTACCTGGCTTTTATCCCCATCACACTGTTACTCATTACAGCCTGCAGCAAAGACTTTTTAAAATCGTACGACAAACGCATCACGGGCGGCACCTGGGAGTTATACGATGTAAATACTTTTGGCATCGGCAGCCGGTATGACCCGGTATTCAACAGTGGCCGTTTCACGTTTGAATCGAACGGCCAGGTGACCTACACTACTAACCTGGGCGAAGTGTATGAAGGCACCTGGGACATCCGGTACTCCTGGCAAGATGACGACAAGGTTCAAACCCTGTACATAAGCGTGCTGAATTTTCAAACCCGGGAAATGTTGTCGGAGTATTTTGATGATATCCAGTTTACCGGCACCGATCGGTTCAAAGCGTTTATTTACAATGGCAGCAGAACGTATACGGTTAAGTTTAAGCGATGAAAGCTTATAAGTTCATTAGTTCGTAAGTTATTCAGTGACCAGGAACTTAAGAACTAACGAACTCAATAACTAAAAAAAGCTTCCCGTTCCCAGGAAGCTTTCAATTTATTTATATCGAAACTTAGAACTATATAACTAACATCGCATCTCCATAGCTGAAGAAACGGTATTTATCCTTGATGGCTTTTTTATAGGCCTCCATTGCCAGGTCGTAACCGGCAAACGCGCAAACCATGATCAGCAGACTGGTTTTAGGCAGGTGCAGGTTGGTAACCAGTGAATCGGCAATATTGAACTGGTAGGGCGGATGGATAAAAATGTTTGTCCAGCCTTCAGAAGGCTTCAACAACTTTTCTGCCGTGTACGAACTTTCAATCGCTCTCATGGTAGTAGTACCAATAGAACAAATGCGGTGCTTGCCCTCGATGGCTTTGTTCACGATCTTGCAACTCAGGTCATCGATCTTATAGTACTCTGCATCCATCTTGTGTTTGCTGAGGTCTTCCACTTCAATAGGGCGGAATGTACCCAGGCCTGTGTGCAGGGTTACTTCGGCAAAACGAACGCCTTTAATTTCCAAACGTTTAATAAGCTCTATGCTGAAGTGTAAACCGGCGGTAGGCGCTGCCACAGCACCTTCGTGCTTGGCATATACCGTTTGGTAACGCTCTTTATCTTCTGCTTCAGGCTTGCGTTTGATATACTTGGGCAGCGGAGTTTCGCCCAAAAATTCCAACATATTGCGGAACTCGTCATCGGTGCCATCCCACAAAAAGCGAATGGTCCTTCCGCGCGAGGTTGTATTATCAATTACTTCAGCGATCAGCTCATCGTTCTCGCCAAAATATAATTTATTGCCAACACGAATTTTACGGGCCGGATCCACAATTACATCCCACAACCGGTTGGGTTTATTTAATTCACGCAACAGGAATACCTCAATTTTTGCCCCTGTTTTTTCTTTTCTTCCATACATACGGGCCGGAAACACCTTGGTATTATTGACTACGAACACATCCTTATCATCAAAATAATCCATGATGTCGCGGAAATGCTTGTTCTCAATTTGGCCGGTGCTGCGATGCACGACCATTAAACGTGCATCTTCACGTCTTTTTGTAGGGTGTTGGGCAATAAGGTTAAGTGGTAAGTCGAACCGGAACTGTGAAAGTTTCATGTGTATTTTTAACTGTTTTAAAAAGCCACATGATACGAACGAGGGGGAGTAAGATCAGGGTACATCGGGGTCGATTCCGATACAAACGAGGTCTTACGGCACCAGGTTTGATATCATGTAAGCTAAAATTCGAGCGGGCAAAGGTAACTAAAAAAAATCCCGAACCCAAATTTAAAAAACAATAATATGAAAGAATTGTCCACAGCTACAGAAAACTCCCTATTGGGTGCCCGGTTGCCAGTTACCGGTTTCCGGGAACGGCAAAGCCGAAGACAGAAGGTCGGAAGGCCCAAGGCCCTGGAACCTGTATTCCCCGGCAACTGGCAACCGGTAACCGGCAACTGTTAACCGGTTACCGGCAACCGTTCCATCATTTTTTATGGTTTTCTTCCTTTTTAACATCTCCATTATGTACTCTCTCTGCTAACAATTGGCATATTATTACGAAATTTAGAGTAGGGAAAAGTGCACTTACAGATAAGTCTTCATTCTATTCACTTTTACATTAGCCAGGTCCCGATAGCTATCGGGATTAATAGTCACCGGTCATTAATTATTGAACTGTATGAGAAAATGTATCTCCTTGTTGCCTGTCCTGCTCCTAGCGATCGTTATGCCAGCAATGGCACAACTGCCCGTTCATAAACCCAAAGCAGCGCCTCAGCATTCCGCCCCGGCTTTACCCAAGCCGGCCTCCAAAAAATACCCCAGCCTGTTGTGGGAGATCAGCGGCAATGGCCTCAAAAAACCATCCTACCTCTTCGGTACCATGCACGTGAGCGATAAGCTGGCCTTTCACCTGGGCGATTCTTTTTATACCGCCATCAAAAGCGCCGACGTAGTGGCTTTGGAAACCAACCCCGAAAGCTGGCAGGATGATTACAGTCAATCGGTTTTCTTCAGAGGTCGCCGCAGCGGTAATAATTTATTGAACATGTATTCCAACCGGTGGGAATGGCCTTCTGACCATATGCGCATCACCTCTTTTGCTATAGACCGTTACGAAGAAGCCATAAAAGCAGCGCTGGCGGTGGAACCCTCTATGATCAATGGCATGTTGTACCGCACCTATGGCCGGCAGTCGGAAGATTTTGAAGAAGATACGTTCCTCGACATGTACATTTTTCAAACCGGTAAAAAACTGGGCAAGCGGGTAAGCGGGGTAGAAAACTTTCAGGAAAGCGAAAAACTGGTAATGGAAGCCTACAAAGCCATGCTGCGCGATCAGAACAAAAAGCGAAGAAGCTACGATTACGAAGGTATGATGACCAATCCTAAAAAAGTGGAAGACGCCTACCGCAAAGGCGACCTGGACTTACTGGACTCACTGGAAAGCCTAACTGTTTTCTCCGATGCCTTCCAGGAAAAGTTCCTGTACAAACGCAATGAAATACAAGCCAACAATATCGATTCTATTATAAAAAAAATGTCACTGTTCGTAGGCGTAGGTGCCGCCCATTTACCCGGCAAACGCGGCGTTATTGAACTATTGCGACAAAAAGGCTATACCATGCGCCCCGTGCGTATGGACGACCGCAACAGTCATCAAAAAGAAACCGTTGACAAGATCCGCATCAACAACCCTTTCACTACCCAAACCTGCGATGATGGCTTTTACAACGTTTCTATCCCGGGGAAGAAATTCTACCGCTTTACCGACTGGAACGGCATGGACGTAGTGCAATATGCCGATATGGTGAATGGCGCTTATTATATGGTTACCCGTATAAAAACAAACAGCCTTTCGTGGGGACATACCGATGACCAGGTGTTTAAAAAGATCGACAGCCTTTTGTACGAAAACATTCCGGGCAAGATCCTGAAGAAAACCACCATAACGAAAAACGGCTATAAGGGATTAGACATTGTTAACCGCACCCGCCGTGGTGATTACCAACACTACCAGGTATTTGTTACGCCCTTTGAGATTGTGCTGTTTAAAATGAGCGGTAATGGCGAATACATAAACAACGGGAACGAAGCGCAGGAATTCTTTGGGTCTATCCGCCTGAAAGAATATGACAACGCAGGCTGGCAAACCTGGCAACCAGCCACCGGTGGCTTCAGCGTACAATTGCCTCACCCTCCTTCGCTGCTAAAAGACAATGGCTTTGGCACCGACAGGCTGGAATATGCCGCCCGCGACGAATCAGCAGGCAACAGCTATCTCATCATGAAAGCCAACCTGCACAATTACTCCTTTATTGAAGAAGATAGTTTTGAACTGAACCTGATGGATGAAAGCTATGGCTATTCTGATTTCATTGACAAACAACTCAGCCGCCGGTTTATAACCCTCAATGGCTATCCCGGCCTGGAAAGCAAATACAAACACAAAGATGGCAGTTTCAGCAGTGTAAAATATGTAATTCAGGGACCCATTTATTATGCCGTTATTGCCAATTACAAGAACGACAATCCCAATGCACAGCGTTTTCTGCAATCTTTTTCTATTGCGCCTTTTATTTATCCTGCTGCCAAAGAACGCACTGATACCACCATGAGCATCTCCGTTATTTCACCGGTGTATGCAGCCACCGACAAAAAGAATGAATCGGGCGGTATGGAAGAATGGCTACGACTATCAACAGGGATGGCCGATGATGAATCTGATGATTATGGCTTCAATTCATTTAGCACCCGGCTGATAGGCAATGATACCATCGGGGAAAAAATACTGGTAATGCATTTCAAAGTACCGCAATACAGCTATAAGAGCGACAGCACAGCGCTATGGAAGAATGCATCGGTAAATGCCTGGTTTGCCGACAGCACGTTCATCATAAAACAAAACAAGGAATACACGCAGCCTAATGGCATGCGTTGCCGCGATATACAGTTAACAGATACCAACAGCAGCCGGCTGATAATAGCCAAACTGTTTTACAACAACGGGCATTTTTTCAGCATTTCAACCCTCACCGATACGCTTAGTAAACAAAGCCCTTTATTGACCAGCTTCTTCAATACGTTTAAACCGGTAGATACGCTCAAAGGCGAATCGCTGTTCGCGAGAAAAACAGCCCGGTTCATGAAAGACCTGTTCAGCAAGGATTCCATGGTAGTTAAAAAAGCGCGCAAATCGTTATACCAGATAGGATTTGATTCATTGGATGTACCGCTGCTCAAAACAGCTATTGACTCGCTCCATTGGAATATGAAAGACTACCTGGCCCTGAAGAAATACTTTATTGAGAACCTGGGCCGGCTCAGGGATTCAACCATTGCCCCCTACCTGCAAAAATTGTATTGGAAAGTGAAAGATACCGCCGACTGGCAGTCGGCCATATTAAATGCCTTGCTGGCCCAGCGCACCAAAGCTGCGTTCCTGGCATTTAAAGACCTGGTACTACAGGAACCGCCGATCATGGATGAAGACGTCTCCTATAACCGGGGATTCAGATTACCATCGGTTTATGTTGATTATGCCAGCGCAAATAAAACAATTAAAAAGAATTCTTACTATGGCCGCTGGTCGCCGCTATTCGATACCTTGTCGCTTACAAAAGTTATTTTCCCTGACATTCTGCAACTGATGAATATCGATGATTACCGCAACGATGTGATGAATTTGCTGGTAACCATGGTAGACAGCGGTTATCTGAAAGCGGAAGATTATGAAACCAGTTTTCCAAAGATCTATCTCGAAGCCAAACAACTCCTGAAAAAACAACTGGCCAAAGAGAACAAGGCTAAAATGGAAAGAGCAGTGCGCACCGATGCCCCGGTTGTTTCCATATATCCCGTCTATGACGAGGATGAAGACCAGGTATCTGATGCCGGTAACACCGATTTGGACCGGTATGCCATCCTGCTGCTGCCTTTCTATACCAAAAACCCCGGCGTACAAACCTTTTTTGAGCAGTTACAAAAAACCCAGGACCGGCGTTTGCTCTATAATACATTTATTCTTTTGTTGCGGAACAATTATAAAGTACCCGATTCTTTATTCACCAAATACGCGCAGTTGGATGAATACCGCAGTGAAATGTATATAGACCTTGACGACATAAAAAAGACAGACAAATTCCCGAAACAATACAAAACCCAACTGGATATTTCGAGAAGCCTGATCATAAAGTCGCTTAACAATTACGATAAAATAGACACGTTGATATACCTCGACAAACTACCGGTTACCTACGACCAAAAGAAAGGGTATGTATACTTCTTTAAATACAAACGTATGCGCGACGACATCGTTTGGCAAGTGGCTTCATCAGGCATGCAACCCGAAAAACTGGATGTGATAGATGTGAAGAATGACGACTTTACTTCTGTGCAGGAAGACCGCAAACTGGAATCAGACAAACCGGTAAAAGCGCAGTTGCAGAAGATGCTGAAGGAAATGTTGTATGCCCGGCGCAGCAGCGCTTCGGTATTTTATGATGCCCGTTCGTTCAGTTTGTACCGGAATTATTTATCGGAAATGGTGAAGAGTCAGCGGTATAGAGATTGATGGTTTGATGGTTGAATTGTTGGATGGCTATGACGCCTAAAATTTGAACACGCTGACAATTATTCAGCAATCAACCACCTCAACAATCAAGTAATCGAACAATCAGGCAATCTGAACTATCTTTACCACATGGTAGATGAGCAAACGGTAATTACCCAAACAAAAAAATGGATAAAAGATGTCGTAATAGGTCTAAATTTCTGTCCGTTCGCCAACCGGGAGTTTAAGAATGATACCATTCATTACCAGGTGGAGCATACTACCAGGCGAACAGATGCCAGGGAAGCATTATTAAAAGAATGCAAACGGTTAGACAAGGATAAAACCATTGCCACTACCCTGCTCATTTTCCCCAATGCATTCCAGGAATTCGACAGCTATCTGCAATTGGTTTCGTTTGCCGAAAAATTGTTGCAGCAAAAAGGCTATGAAGGCATTTACCAGTTGGCCACTTTTCATCCCTTATACCAATTTGAGAACAGCACGCCTGACGATCCGGCCAATTACACCAACCGGTCCATTTACCCGATGCTGCATTTGTTACGTGAAGATCAGATTCGCAAGGCCATTCAATATTATGGCAATGCCGAAGAAATTCCCGAACGCAATATTCAATTTGCCCGGGAAAAAGGAGAAGTATATATGAAGATGCTAAGGGATAGTTGTTTGTGACCAGTTTATGGTTTATTGTTTATAGTTTATGGTTGAGCTCAAAAATTTCAAGGCGGACAAAATAATCGGCGGTCTCGAATAAAGAAACAATAAACAATAAACTAAAAACGATAAACATCATTCATTAAATACGAATGCCACGGGGTATTGACGATATCAGTTGTTTCGTATATTCTTTCTGCGGATGAAAATACACCTGTTCCGCCTCCCCTATCTCCTCAATCTTTCCTTTGTTCATCACCATAATGCGGTCACTGATATAGCGAACTACTGATAAGTCGTGCGAGATAAAGACGATGGTAAAACCCATTTCCGCTTTCAGGTCGTTCAACAGGTTTAACACCTGCGCCTGTACACTAACATCCAATGCCGAAACCGATTCATCACAAACAATGAACGATGGATTCAATGCCAGCGCCCGCGCAATAACGATCCGCTGCCGCTGACCACCCGAGAACTCATGCGGGTACCGGTGAAAATGCTCGGCCTTCAAATTTACTTTTTCCAGCAGCTCAATTACCTTGTCTTTCCGTTGCATGCTGCCGCTAATGATGTTATGTACTTTCAATGGTTCGGCAATGGCTGAGCCAATCGTCAAGCGTGGATTAAGCGAAGAATAAGGATCCTGGAAAATGATCTGGATATCCTTACGCATTTGCGTCATGGTCTTTGCATCAACCGACGACAGGTCGGTGCCATCATAATATACCGAACCGGAAGTAGGTTGAATCAATCCGAGCAAGGTTCTGCCCAGGGTGGTTTTACCGCAGCCCGATTCGCCTACCAGCCCGAGCGTTTCACCTTTATAGATCTCAAACCGGATATTATCAACTGCTTTTATGTACTCTAATGGCTTACCCAATAAACTCGTCTTTGACGGGAACCACACATTCAATCGTGATACCTGGATAAAAGGGCGCTTCGCAGCAGCTTCTGTTTCTTTTACAACAGCCGGTTGTACAATGGGCTGCGTATAACTACCCGGATCAAACGAGCGGTTATGCTCCAGAAAATCGCTTACAATGGGCAGGCGTTCGCCTTTGGGATGCAATACCGGCCGGCAGGCCAGCAAGCCTTTTGTATAAGGATGTTGCGGGTTGCTGAAAATGTCAGCTACGTTGCCCGATTCTACAATTTCACCACGGTACATAACAACAGCACGATCAGCCACCTCTGCCACTACGCCCAAATCGTGCGTAATAAAGATGACGCCCATCTGCTGCGTTTGCTGCAACTCTTTTATCAACTGCAGAATGGTCTTTTGCACCGTAACATCAAGCGCAGTTGTAGGTTCATCACAGATCAGCAAAGCAGGCTCGCAGCTCATGGCCATGGCGATCATGACACGTTGTTTTTGTCCGCCACTTAATTGATGCGGGTAACGGCGAAACAACTGCTCGGGGTTGGGCAGCCTCACCTGCCTGAACAGATCGATCGTTTTTTGTTTGGCTTCTCTTCCGGAGATCTTCAAATGCAGCCGCAATGCTTCCTGCACCTGGTGCCCGCAGGTAAATACAGGATTCAGGGAGGTCATGGGTTCCTGGAAGATCATCGCGATTTGATTACCGCGAATTGAACGCATTTGCTCCGGCGTTTGCTTCAATAAGTTCAAAGATTCGGCTCCATTGGCAGAGAACAATATTTCCCCATTCGTATACCGGGCCGGCGGCCTGGGCAATAATTGTAAGATAGATAATGAGGTGACTGATTTGCCAGAACCCGATTCACCCACAATAGCTACGATCTCCCCACGATTCACGGTGAGCGAAATATTGTTCACCGCTGTTGTAGTTCCTATCTCCGTAACAAAGTCTACCTGCAGGTTATTAATTTCAAGTAAAGGCGCTGGCATTTTTGTGGTATGGGTGTAAACAAATATCGGTAAATATGCCAATTTCTGATTTTGAGATTTAGGGATTTTGTGATTGTAAATCACAAAATCCCTAAATCCCGCAATCTCTAAATTTCTCCGACTTCTGAACTCCGACTTCCGACTCTTCCAATTCCTACTCGCTACTAGCCACTTACTACTAGCCTCTTATTTCTTACTCACCCTGATCACGCCCGCACCATTGTAAGAATGGTATTCGCCATTATACATCGCTTCGGCGCTTACCGGCCCCATGCGATAATTACCAGGCGACACAGCGCGCACCGCATAGTAATATACCTGTTTGCCGTTTCTCAGATCATCAAACAAATTAATACGATCATCACGCACATCCAATGCCGTAGGCGTTGTGGCATCTTTGATCCAATCCATACCCGGTATTTCTTTGGTACGTGGGTTCTCAATTTCAAACCCGGCCGGTAAGATATCAGTGATCACCACGTTATCTATATAACCGCTATAGTTTTTCTCGAGTGTTATCTGAACAACCACCAGGTCGTTCTGATTAAACGAATTACCATCTACAACCCGGCCATAGCGATCAAAGAAGCGCCGACGCACTTTAATAAAGTTATCTTCTTCTTTATAAGCACCGCTCACGCTGATGCCTTCGCTTTGCCAGTAGTAGTATAAACGGCCTTCGCCCTTCGAGGCAATATCAATGCTTGTTCCGCCCAATTGTTTAGCCGTTAGCTTCAGCGGACTGCCTTCTACACTGCCCACTGTTTTGCCATTTACTTTCACATCGGCTGAAACAGTAGCCTTGTTGGCAGCACGCGCCATTTTACCCAGTGCCAGGAAGCTGAACGAACACTCCTGCGTAGTGTAATAGTAACGTTGCTTTAATTTATCGGCCACATGTTTTGCCATTACAGGTATCTGCGCGTTAGATGGGTCCGCATCCAACAACGCATTCAACGCAATGGATTCATCACGAATATCAGAGTAGAAGCTGCCACCGGTTTGTGCAACCGATACTTCACCGCTAAAGGATGAAGGCAACAACTCGCGGAACTTCGCTTTATCGCCTGCTACCGCATACGCTACACTCAGGAGGTATTTACAATCCAGACTTAACAACATAGCGTTTGACTTGTAATAGTTCATTCCACTTACATTGGGCTTGCCTGCCAATGCCAGTACGTATAAACTGTACGCCACTTCTTTAGGCGCTATTTTCTTTGTTAAGCTTTGATTGTAGTAATACAATACTGTTTCTTTATTCTTCAACCGGTTGTTCAGGTAATTGAGAATGCCATTCAGCACATTCTTATCAACTTCAAACCCAGCCTTCTGTGCTTCCAGTAAAAAGTGCCCTGCATATACAGTCGCCCACCAGTTCTCAGTACCTTCTCCATCCCACAAGGTAACGGCGCCGTTATACAACTGCCGCAGTTTGATCTTGCGAATGGCTTCCGATACATTCCAGTTAGCGCTTGCCTTACCAGCTTTATTACTTTGCAACTGATCGGCAAGGTCGCCAAAATACAATTGCGGGAAGGCGGTGGAGATGGTTTGTTCTGTACAGCCATATGGATATTCAACAAGATAGCGCATCTGCTTGCCCAATTCCAACGCCGGACTGCGGCTTACTACCAATTTGTAATCGGTACTGTTGGGCATAAAATCATTCAACGGAATATTGATGCGTTGTACATTTCCACCTGTTAAAGAACCACTGCCTGTAAGCACCTGCAAAGGCGCTGCAGGCCGCACACTGATCTCGGTTTCATCAGTGAACTTTTCACCCAGGCCCTGCACTTCCACTTTCACTTTACCTGCACTTACAGCAGGAGCAGCAACCACCTGGAAGATGGCCTGGCCTTCACTGTTGCTGTTGAGTGAAAGAGATTGTTGTTTATCGCCCAGCACATTCAACGGACCGCTCACATTTAAGGTAGCGGTGGCAGATGCAGTGTTTTTAGTGGTGTTGGTAATAGTAACCGGTACGTTCACGGTATCGCCCGGACTTAAGAATCGTGGTAATGCAGTACTTAGTACAAGCGGATCGGCTACCGTGATGGCGCTTTCGCCGCTACCAAAACTTTCATCTTTAAATGCTACGGCCATCAGGCGCACTTCTCCACTGAACTGCGGAATATCAAATTCAAACTCCGCTTCACCACTGCCGCTTGTTTTGGTAGTACCGCTCCAGTAAGAAACGATCTTGAACCGTTTGGCCGGCATGGGGTTGGTACGCTTGTTCATTTCCAGGTCACCGTCACCACCCGTGCTGCTCAACGTAGCTTTTAATTCAGGGAACAACAGCGGGTACAGATCATAACCATTTACCTCTAATGCTTTGGGAGCATAGAAATGATTATATGGATCGGGCGTTTTAAAATCTGTAATCTGCAGCACTCCATTATCAACCGCCGCAAGGGTTACAAAACTATTCGGCGCCGCTTTCACCGTTACCTTCTGGTGCGTACGTGAACGCACCGATTTTTGCGCCACAATTTCCACGGCAATCTTGCGACCCTTCTCTTCTACTTTCAGGCTTCGATACCCATGCGCCACCGTTAACGGAATTTCACTCACTTCATGCGGCTTAATGAGCGTGGCCGTAACGAATACATTCGGCAGGTGATCTGAAGAAACCTTCAGATCAACCGAAGCAGTACGGTTTTCCACGTTTACATATTGGTACGAAACCACTTTATCGGTTTCCATGGTTATAAGCATGCGACCGCTGAATGGTGTTTTGAATAACAGTTTGGCATTGTCACCGGCTTCGTACGAAGTTTTATCGGTTTCAATATCGATATTCCCTTCGGTATTTACTTCAAACGAAGAATTTTCGCCACCCCAGAACCCATAACTATAAAAACTTTTGCTCACATAACTGGTTGAACCGGGAATGGCCACCCGCAGTTCATACTCACCGGGTGAACGCGGAACAAACGCAAAGGAAGCGGTTTCGCCACTGACAGAGATAGTTTGATCAGCCACTACCTTATCATCCTTTTGCGATTCATAGCGGAAATACTCACCACTCTTGGTAAGCACCGTACGATATTCATGTTTGATCACTTTTACTTCGGCGCGGGCCCCATTCAGTACATGTTCTTCTTTATCCAGTGCAATGATCGGGAACTTCACCTGCTGGTTCAGCGGGTAGTACCAGTAGCCATCGCTGCCAACACCAAAGAACATTTTCTGTGTATAGATATTGGCCGTAGCGCTGCGGCTTACCGGCCTGCCGGTTTCATCAAACACGGTAGCATAGAAAGTTGCCCGCAGCAAACCTTTGTTCGCATACAACGCAGGCACTTCGAACGATTGCTTTGCATTTCCATTTTCATCGGTACTGCCTTCATTTACTTTTTTATCGAAAGACATTCCCTGGTTTTCGATACTAAAATCGAACTTGTTGTATTTTTTGGGGCTGAAGTAAGCCGCGCTTGTCTGGATCTCGGTTTCATAATTCCTGTTAGCAGCCGGGGGGCCAAAAAAGTTTACCGCATTAACCGTGAAACTGGCGGTTTGTCCTGGTTCTAATGAAGTTTTATCCAACTTTGCAGTCACCTTTATACGATCGGGCACAAACTCTTCAATGCTGAAATTCTTGCTTGCCAGCAATACGTCGTTCGATGTATACACTTCCAGCGTATAACTACCGGTAATAGCCGCTTCTGAAATATCCACATCGCCATCGGTGCCGCCTTGTGTATTCAAGGTTTTGCGGAAATTCTTCAACTCCTTACCGTTGGGCAGCAGGAACTTCATTTTTACCGGCAGTTCACCCGGCGACTTCCACATACGATCGCGCAGGATAACGGCAAAGTTTACTTTCTCGCCCGGCCGGTAAATATCCCGTTCTGCATAAATAAACGCATCCAGTCCGGTGCTGTTGCTGCGCTTGCCGCCTACATCAAACCGCGACGTATTTACTTTGGTACTACTGAACGGCAGGTAATTAAAATCGGTGGCTGTTTTTGCAATGATCATCGCCGGTTTAAACCCGGCAAAATCTTTACGCGAAAACACCACTTCTGCCACGCCATCTGCATTGGTAGCGCCGGTACCCAACACCTGGTTGTTATTACCATACACCACCACATTCATACCATTTACCGGCTGCGCCGTTTTAATGGAGTTGGCAAACACAAACAGTTTATCTTTTCCTTCGCGGGCAATTAACCCGATATCTGATTTGGAAATAAAGCGGCTGTCACTGATCCAGTAATCCGTAGCCGATCGTATTTTAATATGGTAGATCCCTTTAAAGTCTGGCAGGCGATCTTCTACATTAAATGAAAACAGTCGGCTGTTACCGTATTTGGGTAACGAGCGCGAATCAATTTCCTGTTCATAGATCACATCACCGAAAGAAACATCGTTGCCGCCGCTATAGTAATCGCCTTCATAATAGTCATCATCTCCGCTTCCTTGCCTGCTATCATTCGGACTATACCCATACCGCTGTGCTGCCAGCAGGTTGCTTTCGTAGATCTTTGAAATGATCACTTTCACTTTGGGAATATTGGTGATGCGCACTTCAATATTCTGATTGCCCAGGGCGCTCAGGTATACCGCTTTGCTATTACCAAAACTCAGGGAAGGTTCCAGCTCGCCAAACGCGATGTTATTATCGTATTGTTCGCGCAGAACGCCGCCGATACGGCCGCGTAATCCTTTGGCAATGGTGAACACATAACTTTTATCTGCATCAAAATTTTCACTGGTCACCGAAAAGCCGTCATCGGTTTGTTCAACCGAGAACTTCACCGCCGGGTTAAACCGGATCAGTGATGAAATATTCTCCGTAACCACCTGTTGACTGGTACGCACAAATACGGTCCCGGTTAACCCATCATGCTCGGCATGCACATCATTAATGGTGAGATTATAAGGAGAAGGAATGAATACTTTATTTTCGATCGCTTCCTTGGTGCCGTTCACACCGCCATCGGGCACCAGCCCTTTATCGAAGCTCACTTTAGCTTCCAGGTCTTTATCTTCCAGCTTCAAACCCGTTACGCGCAGCGAAATTCTGCTATCATTTCCTTCCGTAATAATATTGTATTTAAGCGGTTTGCCACCGAGCTGCAGTTGCATCTTGTCTTTTATCACCGCCGGGCTGATGGCATAATTAAAATACAGATCAACCTGCGGATAAGCGGTAGTTGAATGTTGATCGGGCAACATCCAGGTTACATTGGTATTATCCAAAGCCAGGTACGGCGTAAAAAAATTGATCTCATCGTCTTTATCGAGCTTGCCATATTTACTATGGTCAAGCAGGTCGCCCCGCAAGGTTGCCTGATAAGAAGTAGCGGGCGATAAAGGTTGAGCCGGCGAGAACACCAGTTCATCGGGATGCTCCCAACGAAAACGGCCCTGAATTTTTGGTTCGAAAGAAATATACTCAGTAGAATCCCATTGGTTCAACAGCGAATCAGGCACCAGGGATTTGTCAAAACGAAATACCAGGTTACCGAGGGATTGCACTTCACCTTTGGCATTGGTATAACTAAGAGAAACAGCGCTTCGATTACAGGCGGCTATAACAGTCAAAGCAAGCACGCCTATTGTAACCAGGGCGATCAGTGGCTTACGCATATAGGGTTAAAGTTATTAGCGAAGTTATGCCCACCCGTACCGAAGGGAACAATTCGGGCAAGGTTGGGGGCGTTAAAATACAAAAAGGAATTAAATATTATAGTGTTCCTTTTATGGATAGAAAGAAAACCGGAAATTAGCGAGGAAACTAAGGAGGAAGGCTTGACAAAGCCATAGAATTGAAATTGTACCCGAAAGTTACAATCAAATTATTCACCCCACTTGTTAATTTGTTATTAAAGTAAAGCAAGTAGAATTATGCGCACAACAGCGCAATGGCGCGATAGAATAAACAATTGGAGCAAGCGTATTGCTACCTGGAGCCGCAGCAAACCCGCTATCGTAAAAACAATCAAATACGGCAAACGCCTGTTGATTGGCTTTGCATCGCTAGGTGTTATCTTTTTATTACTTACCTGGGTCTTCCCGCTGCCCGACAGCATTGAATATTCTACTATTATAACCGACAGCAAAGGTGAAGTGGTGCATGCGTACCTCACAAAGGACGAAAAATGGCGCATGAAGACCGAGTTGGAAGAGATCTCGCCTTTATTGCGTAAAACCATTGTTGAAAAAGAAGACAGGTATTTTTACTCGCACCCCGGCGTTAATGCATTGGCCATTGTGCGCGCATTTGCAAAAAATATCTTCCGCAGGAAACGCACGTCCGGCGCTTCTACCATAACCATGCAGGTGGCGCGGGCGCTGGAACCGAAGCGCAGAACGTACTTTAATAAAATGGTTGAAATGTTCCGCGCATTGCAACTGGAATGGAAGTACAGTAAGAACGAGATCCTGCAATTGTATTTAAACCTTGTGCCGTATGGCGGCAATATTGAAGGTGTGAAATCGGCTTCTATTCTCTACTTCAAAAAAAATCCCGATCACTTGTCCCTCGCCGAGATCACCGCCCTCTCCATAATACCCAATCGCCCTTCCACGCTGATAATGGGAAAGCACAACGACCGCATTGTGAAGGAGCGCAACCGGTGGCTGCAACAATTTGCCAATGACAAGATCTTTACGCAGAAAGAAATTGCCGATGCGCTCAGCGAACCGTTGACCGCTACCCGAGGTACCATTCCACAACTGATCCCGCACCTGGCCAGGAAACTGAAACAACAGGGCGGCGATATTATTAAGACCAATATTGAACTGAATACCCAGTTAAAAACCGAAAAACTGGTGGCAGATTACGTTCGCATTCTCACCCTGAAAAATATCCGAAATGCAGCGGTGATCATTATCGATAACCAAACGCATAATGTAATTACCTATGTAGGTTCCGCCAACTTTAATGATACCATCGATGGCGGGCAGGTGAACGGCGCCAATGCCATTCGTCAGCCGGGCAGTACATTAAAACCATTGCTGTATGGGCTTTGCATTGACGAAGGTTTGATGACGCCCAAAGCGATCATCAGTGATGTAGCCGTGAATTATAACGGCTATGCACCCGAGAATTACGACAAACAGTTTAATGGGTACGTTACGATGGAATATGCATTGGAACATTCTTTAAATATTCCCGCCGTAAAAGGATTGCAATTGCTGGGCAAAGATCCGTTCATTCAAAAACTGGCTGAATGCAATTTCCAACAGATCAAAAAAGACCAGCGCAAACTGGGATTATCATTGATATTGGGCGGTTGTGGCGCCACCCTGGAAGAATTAACCGGGCTGTATTCTATATTTTCCAATAACGGCCAATACGTGCCGCCTAAATTAACGCAGGGCGCCCATCAGTCAATCAAAGGAGAAAAGATCTTAACGCCGGCCGCCACGTTCATGATCAACGAGATCTTATCAAAAGTGAACCGGCCCGATTTTCCGTTGAACTGGTCAAGCACGGAACACATGCCCAAGATCGCCTGGAAGACCGGTACCTCCTATGGCCGCCGGGATGCCTGGAGCATTGGGTACAATAGAAAATATACCGTAGGAATCTGGACGGGCAATTTCTCCGCCCTTGGTATTCCCGAATTAAGCGGCGCCAATATTGCCACGCCCCTGCTGTTCAAAATTTTCAATACCATCGATTACGACAGCGATGAGCAATGGTTCAGTCAGCCGAAAGACTGCGACATTCGCATGGTATGTTCAGAAACCGGTTCACCACCCGGAGAACATTGCCAGAACACGGTGACCGATTATTTCATTCCACTCATTTCATCTACCCAGTTTTGCAACAACATGCAGGAAGTAGCGCTGTCGGCCGATGAAAAGATCTCCTATTGTAAAACCTGTATGCCAGCCAGCGGGTATAAAAAGAAATGGTTCCGCACCGTATTGCCCGAGATGCAACACTACTTTGAAGACCGGCACATAATGTATGAAAAAATGCCGCCGCATAACCCCGCCTGTGAACGGGTGTTCAAAGATGGCGGGCCACAAATCACTTCGCCGCACAATGGATCAGAATATTTCATCAGCAAAAAGAAACCCGAACCATTGCAGCTTTCGTGCAATGTGGGAAACGATGTACATAAAGTGTATTGGTATATCAATAACCAGTTCTACAAATCGGGCGAAGCGCACAACCGCCAGTTCTTTATACCGGAAGAAGGACCGGTAAAGATCTCCTGCACCGATGATAAAGGCCGGAACCGGGATATCTGGATAAGGGTGAAGTATATTGATCTGTAGGCATTGAATTGGTTAGTCCCAATATTTTGGGATTGCTTGATGGCTGAATTGCTTGATGGCTGATCCAAGAATAGTTAGCTTTATGAGTATTCGCATGAAAACCGAATATCACAAGCCCAGCCATCTAGCTATCAAACAATTTAACCATCATTCACACCAACCTCTTAATCCAATTTCTTTACGCCGCCGCTTCCTGCAATATGGCTGTTCACTTCGCCGCCACCTTTATAACGAACATCGCCGCTGCCGGCCACATTTACGTTAAGCTTTACGCTGCTGTAAACATCTGCATTACCGCTACCAACAATTTCAATGGTAGTTTCTTCCGCCTTTAAGTCCATGGCCCTGATGTCGCCACTGCCAACCACTTTACCGGTGAACGATTTGGTATCGCCGGTAAGGCTCATATCACCGCTGCCGCGTAATTCGGCTTTTACTTCAGGCGCATCAACATCAGCTTTGATATCTGCACTACCATTCACTTCAATTTCAATCCGGGAAGCATCGCTTATTTTGGATTGGGTAACAATATTTCCCGAACCATTGGAAATTATTTTATTAAGCGCCGGTGCGCTTACATATATTTTAATATCTTTTTCCGGGCTTAGCCAGTATCCGTTTTTAGTACGCAACTTTAATACGTCGCCCTCCACGTAGGATTGAATATAAGGCAGCAGGTTTTCTTCGGCCTCAATTTTTACCGAATAAGAACCGGATGATACATATACATCAAACGAACCGGATGATACAATCCCTTTGAAATTATTCTGACCGCGGTCTTCCGTTCTCACATTGCCATTACCACGAATACGTCTGCCGCCAAAACCACAGGAAGAAATTATAATGATGCCCAAAAGCGCCAAGACTTGCCATTTTTTCATATTTACAGGTTTAGCATGATTAAGTCCTACAAATTAACCGGTTTTTATATCATTTGACGCGCAATGGGAAAAAATGTTACAGTAAACGGTTGACGAATAGTGGATTAATTTAATGAAAAGGCAATGAGGGAAAGCCTCAAGCTTCAAGCCCCAAGCTGTAAGCAAAGGCAAAGAGGCATAAAGGCATTGAGGGAAAACTTTTTTTGGCTGTATTCGCGTGCGTGCAGCAGTATTGCTTGCAGCTTTAAGCTTGTGGCTTGTAGCTGTATTTTCTTACCTTCGCACCACCATGACGGAAAAGATTCTTATTCTCGATTTCGGCAGTCAGTATACCCAATTGATTGCCAGGGCCGTCCGGGAGGCCAACGTGTATTGCGAAATAATTCCCTATCACAAAAAAGTTGAAATAGATCCTTCACTGAAAGGCATTATCCTGTCGGGTTCGCCCTTTTCAGTAAACGATCCCAAGGCCCCGGAAGTAGATGTAAAAGCCCTGCACCAGCAACTGCCCGTACTGGGTGTTTGCTACGGCGCCCAGTTAACGGCCAAACAATTTGGCGGACAAGTAGCTAAAAGTAACAAACGCGAATACGGTCGTGCCCTCATGCACAAGCAAACCGACGACGTGCTGTTGAAAGATGTGATGGACCAGTCGCAGGTTTGGATGAGCCATAGCGATTCGGTTCTGCAGATGCCCGACGGCTTCAATGTACTGGCTACTACCGACAGCATTCCCTTTGCCGCTTTTAAAAAGAACGGCGAAGCCAATCCCCTGTACTGCGTACAGTTCCACCCCGAAGTATACCACTCGGTGGAAGGGAAAAAAATTATCAGGAATTTCCTCGTAAATATTTGCGGCTGCCAGCAAAGCTGGACCCCCGCTCACTTTATCACCGATACGGTTGATGCGCTGAAAAAACAGATCGGCGACCGTAAAGTGATCATGGCCTTAAGCGGAGGTGTTGATTCTACCGTTGCCGCCACTTTAATTCATAAAGCCATCGGCAATAACCTGTATGGCATTTTTGTTGACAACGGCGTGCTGCGAAAAAATGAGTTTGAACAGGTGCTCGATACCTATAAGACCATTGGACTGAATGTAAAAGGCGTAAATGCAAAACAATTGTTTTACGATGAGCTGAAAGGTAAAACCGACCCCGAAGCAAAACGCAAAACCATTGGCCGTTTGTTCATCGAAGTATTTCAACAGGAAGCCAAAGCGTTTGAAGGTGTTGAAATGCTCGGGCAAGGCACTATTTACCCCGATGTGATCGAAAGCGTTTCGGTACATGGCCCTTCGGTAACTATTAAATCGCACCACAACGTAGGCGGTTTACCCGATATCATGCACCTGGAACTGGTAGAACCTTTGCGCTTCTTATTTAAAGATGAAGTACGCCGCGTTGGTCGTGAATTGGGCATCCCCGGCGAACTGTTGAACCGCCATCCATTCCCCGGACCCGGCCTGGCCATTCGTATTTTGGGAGAAATTACCCCCGACAAAGTTCAATTGCTGCAGGAAGCCGATCACCGGTATGTACAGGGATTGAAAGAACATAATTTATACGACCAGGTTTGGCAGGCAGGCGCCATTCTGCTGCCAGTGAAAAGTGTAGGCGTTATGGGCGACGAAAGAACGTATGAATACACCGTAGCTTTACGAGCAGTAACCTCCGTAGATGGCATGACCGCCGACTGGGCCCACCTGCCCTACGAATTTTTGGCACATATTTCGACTGATATCATCAATAACGTTAGAGGCATAAACCGGGTGGTTTACGACATCAGCAGCAAGCCGCCTGCAACGATAGAATGGGAGTAAACGTCTAATCAGTTACCGGTTACCAGTTCCCGGGACCCGGAAACCGGTAACCGGTAACAATGAATTTCGTGAGGTATGAATTTACTAGCGACTTTTCAACAGTTTGTACATAAAGCATTCCTATGACGAAAAAATGGTTCGTATTATTACTTTCTTGTCTTGCCTTGGGGCCGGTATCGCCTGTATTTGCTCAAATAACACCAACGACGCAAACAACATCATTTGCGCAAACAGATACTTCCCGTCAACAAATTGCGATTTTTACACCATTGTATCTTGATACGGCCTTCGACATGGCCGGCAATTACCGGTTCGACGCTAAAACCTTTCCCAAACAAGCCAGCCAGGGGCTGGAATTTTGGGAAGGCGCTGAACTGGCTATCGATTCTTTGAAGAAAGAAGGCATTAAAATGGATATTCATGTATATGATACCAAAATGCCTACCCAGCGAATAGACTCCCTGCTGGCAAGTGAAGCATTCAAATCAACCGATCTTATTATTGGACAGGTAACGGCTACGGAAGCGGTTAAATTCGCCAATATAGCCGCTGCAATGGACGTTCCCTTCATCAATGTAAATATGCCGAGCGATGCAGGTATTCAGAATAACCCGCATTATGTAATTCTGAGCTCTACCCTGCTCACACATTGCGTTGGCATTTACCGGTTCCTGCAAAAGAATTATTCTTTACAGGAGATCATTGTATTCAGGAAGAAAGGCGTGCAGGAAGACCGTGTGCGGAATTACTTTACCGAGTTTGAAAAAACCACAGCGGTGAAGTTGAAATTGAAATACGTAACGCTGGAAAATAATTTCACGCAGGATCAGCTTGAATTATATCTCAACGACGAAAAGCCCAACATTTGCCTGGCTGGCAGCCTCGATCCCCTCTTCGCCCAAACACTTTGCCAGCAACTGGCATTGTTAAGTAAAGCAAACAGTCCCAATGTAGTGGTAGGTATGCCTACCTGGGACCAGATCGATTTTGAAAAATCGCAGTACAAAAACCTGGAGATAATTTACAGCACACCATTCTATATAGCGCCTACCGGCAAACTGGCGGCTTCTGTGCTTGAAAACTTCAAATCAACCTACTATTCCCGTCCATCGGATATGGTTTTCCGTGGTTACGAAACATTGTACCACTTCGCCCATCTATTGAAATTGTATGGGAAGAACGTGGGGTCGAGCCTGAGTGATAAGAAGTACATGCTTTTTAGCGAATTCGATATTCAACCAGTCATTAATAGAACAACCATGACCCACGACTACTACGAAAACAAAAAACTTTACTTTGTCAAGAAAGTAGATGGGGTGGTGAAGACAGTTTATTAAAAGGCATAAAGGCAACGAGGCAAAAAGGCAACAAGGCAACAAGGCATAAAGAAAACAGTCTAAAGCAATTAATACAGGCCGTGCTGGGTAAACCCTGGCACGGCTTTTTGTTTTGGTATTAGTGGTAACCGGCAACTGTATTTTGTTTTCCCGGTAACCGGAAACAGGTAACTGGTAACTGTATTTTGTTTTCCCGGTAACTGGTAACTGGCAACTGTATTTTGTTTTCCCTGCAACTTGTAACCTGTAACCTGAAACAGTCTTTATGCCACTGATCTCATTCACAGATAAAGGCCTTTATTGTGAACCAGGCAGGTTCTACATAGATCCCTGGCAACCGGTTCACAAAGCAGTGATCACGCATGCCCATAGCGATCATGCCCGCGGCGGCAGCCAGGCATACCTGTGCCATCGCGATACCTTACCATTATTGCAATTGCGGTTAGGACCAAACAACTACCAGGCAGTAGCATGGAATGAAAAAATTTTGCTGAACGAAGTAACGGTATCACTGCATCCTGCCGGACATATCATTGGTTCATCACAAATTCGGGTGGAATACAAAGGCGAAGTATGGGTAGTAAGCGGCGATTATAAAACAGAGTTCGATGGCATCAGCGGCCAGTTTGAACCCATTCCCTGCCATACGTTCATTTCAGAATCTACATTCGGACTTCCCATCTATAACTGGAAACCTCAAGAGGAAATTTACCGCGACATACAGAACTGGATCCGCAACAATGAAGTTGCTAATAAAACCTCGGTGTTGATTGGTTACAGTTTGGGTAAAGCGCAACGACTGTTAAAAGCAGTAGAAGAAGTAACAGGCAATGTTTACGTACACGGTGCTATCTGGAATGTACATGAAACATTATTACAGGCAGGTTGGAAGTTACCGGCTGTGCAACGCATTACGCCTGAAACACCCAAAGAAGCATTTAAAGGCAGTGTAGTAATTGCACCACCCTCAGCAGATGGCAGTCCGTGGATGCGCCGTTTTGCGCCTTACAGTGTTGGCATTTGTAGTGGCTGGATGCAGGTGCGCGGCAATCAGCGACGCAGAAATGCCGATGCCGGTTTTGCGCTAAGCGATCATTCCGATTGGAATGGTTTACTGCAAACAGTAAAAGCCTCCGGTGCACAAAAGGTATATATAACGCACGGGTTTCAATCTGTGTTTAGTAGATACCTAAATGAACTGGGTATTGATGCGAAGGAAGTGAAGACGGAGTTTGGTATGGAAGATGAGGAAACACAATTTGAAAATGACAACAATTTGAAAATTTGAAAATGAGATTATTTCCCATTTTCAAATTAACACATCTTCAAATTTTCAAATTAATGAGAACGTTTGCACAACTCATATACAATTTAAGTGGCAGCACAAAAACCAATGATAAGCTTGATGCCTTATCAACATATTTCGCGCATGCCGACGAAAAAGACAAAGTGTGGGTGATTGCCCTCTTCAGCGGACGCCGGCCACGCCGTACCGTTAGTGGTACCCAATTGGCCGTGTGGTGTACAGAGCTGGTTAATTTACCCATCTGGTTGTTCCAGGAATGCTATCATACCGTAGGCGATCTGTCGGAAACCATTGCGCTGCTGATACCTGAAAAAAAGGGACCTCACTCCTCTCCGCCAGTTGGCGGAGAAGGCCGGAAGGGGGCCGCGCTTCATTACTATGTTGAGAAATTCCAGCAACTGGAAAAAGCACCGGAAGCAGAGAAGAAACAATTTATTCTGCAATCATGGCAGGAACTAAGCAGTCGTGAACGGTTTGTATTCAACAAATTGCTCTCAGGCACCTTTCGCGTTGGCGTTTCGCAAAAATTAATGGTGAACGCATTGGCCCGAACGGTGCAACTGGAACCCAATATCATCGCCCACCGCATCAGTGGCAACTGGGATCCCGCCACTACTTCATTTGAGCAGTTGCTAAGCGAGCAATCAGCACAAACAGATCATTCCAAACCCTACCCTTTCTACCTGGCGTATGCGCTGGAAGGCGCATTGCAGGAGCTTGGCGACCCGGCCGACTGGCAGGCTGAATGGAAATGGGACGGCATACGCGGACAGGTGATCAAAAGAAATGACCAGTTGTTTGTCTGGAGTCGCGGCGAAGACCTCATCACGGAAAAATTTCCGGAGTTCGAAATTCTGCGAAGTAAATTGCCCAATGGCGTAGTGATAGATGGTGAGATATTGCCGTACAAAGATGGGCAGGTACTGAATTTTAATGTGCTGCAAACCCGCATCGGGCGAAAGAATGTTACCAAAAAACATTTGCAGGAAGCGCCCGCCGGTTTATTTGCATATGATCTGCTGGAATTGAATGGCGAAGACATTCGCTCCATGGCCTTATCGGAACGCAGAGCGGCGTTAGAAAAATTAATTATTTCCCTGCAATTGTCATGGCTGCAACTATCCCCCATTGTTACCTTCAGCAACTGGGATGAATTAACAACCATTCGCGAACAAAGTCGCAGCATCAACAGTGAAGGGATCATGTTAAAAAGAAAGTCGTCGGCCTACCTCGTTGGTCGGCGCAGAGGCGACTGGTGGAAATGGAAGATCGACCCGCTCACCATCGATGCGGTGATGGTGTATGCCCAAAAAGGCGCCGGCCGCCGCAGCAACCTGTATACCGATTACACCTTTGCCGTAAGGGATGGCGACAAACTGGTTCCGTTTACCAAAGCCTATTCAGGGTTAACCGATAAAGAGTTTGCGCAGGTAGATTCGTTTGTAAAAAGAAATTCGCTCGAAAAGTTTGGTCCGGTGAGAACCGTAAAGCCCGAACTGGTATTTGAAATAGCCTTCGAAGGCATAGCCGCCAGCAACCGGCACAAATCGGGCGTCGCCCTCCGTTTTCCCCGTATCAGCCGCTGGCGCACCGATAAGCCACCAGAAGAAATAAACACATTGGAAGATTTGAAGAGAATGCTTGAATTATATGGGAAATAACATTCCCCCTTTCCTGTCACATCCCTGCCGGCAAAGTTGTCTTAACCTGAAAAGAGAGATGGATTCGCTTTACAAGAAACTATTAACCTATTCATATAATATAGTAGGTTCGTACGAAGATGCGAAGGACCTGGTGCAGGACGCCCTGGAAAAATATGTGGGCGTGGATGAGTCAACCGTTCTGAACAAGGAAAACTATTTAACCAGATCGGTGATCAATCATTCCCTCAATTTTAAAAAACAGATCTGCCGCCAGTCGAAATACGGCGTTTGGTTGCCGGAACCGGTACCAACAGAAACACCAGACGCAGGATTAATAAAAGAGAACGTTGCCAGGTACTCGTTGCTGGTATTGATGGAAAAGCTCACACCCAGAGAACGGGCGGTATTTATTCTGAAAGAAGCGTTCGATTATTCCCATGAAGAAATTGCCGGGTTGCTGAATATTTCAACATACAACTCCCGTAAACTATTATCCCGTTCTAAAAAAGCATTGCACCAACCAGCCATGCGGCATGCCATTCATAACAGAAAAATTGTTGCATCATATATCGAGGCCATTACCAGCGGCAATGTGAAGGAACTGGAAAAGCTATTGACCGAAGATGTGAAAGTATATGCCGATGGCGGTAGCAAGGTAAAGGTCATTGGCGAATCGGTAACAGGGCGAACAGCCACTGTACAACTATTGCTCCTGGTGTACAATCAGTATCAGTCGAACTACACATGCCGCATACATTTTTTCAACCACGAACCTGCCGTTTGCTTTTTCGACAAACATAAAATGGTTATTTGCCAGATCCTGCATATACGTGAAAACAAGGTGGCCGGCCTGTATGCCATATTGGATGTTGCCAAGCTGCCCCTCATTACCCGGTAAAATAACTGTCACCTGTGCGTTGAGGTAATTGTCTTAAGTAATAAAACTTCTATGAAGACATTATTAAGGATCGACGCCAGTATCAGAAAAGCCCATTCATACAGCCGGGAGCTGGCAGATTATTTTCAAAACCAATGGCAGATCAGGTATCCTGACAGCCAGATCATTTATCGCGACCTGGCCGCCGAGCCCGTTCCGCATCTCAATCAACAGTTAACTGAAGCTTTTTTTATGAACCCTGCTCCGCCAGATGTACTGGCGCTTTCCGATACACTGTTGAATGAACTGCAGGCGGCAGATGCCCTGCTCATAAGCAGTCCCTTGTACAATTTGTCGCTGCCATCAACGCTGAAGTCCTACATCGATCATATTGTAAGAATACACAAAACATTTACGTATGCAGAAGGCGGTGCATTCAGGGGATTGTTAAACGGAAAAGAAGCATTTATTATTCATGCGAAAGGCGGTTTGTACAGAAGCCTTCAACTGGAGCAACTGGATTTCCAGGAAGGATATTTACGAACAATACTGAATTTTATTGGCATTGAAAAAGTGACCGTATTTCCGCTGGAAGGCACCAGGAACGAAGCGTATGCCATAAAGGCCATGGAAGAGATCAGGCATGCGATTATGGCATGCTTTCAAACAAACCTATAATTTTAACATGCAACCGGGTAAGCCGCCAAATTTGAATTTCGTAAATTTGAGATACAATTCCTGCGCATGAAAAAATGGATGGTACTCGCTCTCATTGTGATCAGTGGTGTGGCCTTTACCGGTGTGTTAACCAATGGCGAATATGAACCCGTTCCTATTCCGCCAAGCGTGCAACGCACAGGCGGCAATGCCCAAAAAGGATATGAGTACCTCACAACCGGCGATTATGTAAAAGGTGGTATTCCCTTCAACATTTTCGTCATGGGCATGGGCAAAAACAAAACCAACTACCTCAACCGCACCGGAAAAAATGCCGACATTTCCCACGAATACACAACGGTTACCTCACCCAATGGCGAGGCGCTGGTAGCCCCCAACTGCCTGCAATGCCACGCCCAGGTATTCGACAATCAGCTTGTGATGGGACTGGGCAACACGTTTATTGATTTTACCAATAATGAAAAGCTGAACCTTAAGAACCTGAGAGCGGTTGAAAACATGCTTAAGCTCACAGCGCCGAATAAATACAAAGCAGCCAAACCATTTATTGATGTTGCCAAAACGATCAGTCCATTCCTCATCGCAGAGATAAGAGGTGTAAACTCCGCCGATCGCCTGGCGGCCGTACTGGTAGCGCATCGCGACCCGATAACATTTAAATGGAACCCGGAGGCCCAACTGGAAATACCCGAAGGTGTTATTCCATCGGATGTACCACCATGGTGGTTGCTGAAGAAAAAGAATGCAATGTTCTATAATGGGTTTGGCCGGGGTGACTTTGGGCGATTCTTAATGGCTTCCAACCTGCTTACAGTAAACGACACCGCCGAATCGCACGAAGTAGACACACACATGCCCGATCTGCTGGCGTATATCTATTCGCTGGAACCGCCTAAATATCCCGGCACTATCAATCAATCTCTGGCTAAAGAAGGTGAAACCATCTTTAATAAGAGTTGTTCCAATTGCCACGGTACGTATGGCGCAACAGAAAGATACCCCAACCTGTTGATACCGGAATCCATTATTCAAACCGATTCCTTTTTATACAAGAGCAATTATAGCAGTCCGCAGTTTGTAAACTGGTTCAACCAAAGTTGGTTCACTACAGGCGACCACCCTGCCCGACTGGAACCATTTATGGGTTACATAGCGCCACCGCTCGATGGTATCTGGGTAACGGCTCCTTTCCTGCATAACGGATCAGTACCAACGCTGGAAGCGTTGATCAACAGCGATCTTCGCCCCAAATACTGGAGCCGCGATTTCGACAAACCTGAATACGATTATGAAAAGCTTGGCTGGAAATACACTAAAGAAGAAAAACCCGGCGGCAAAAACATTTACAATTCCGACCTGCCCGGTTATGGCAACTACGGCCATACGTTTGGGGATAAGTTAACGGAAAAGGAACGCAAAGCGGTGATTGAGTACCTTAAGACCCTTTAGTACTTAAGATTAATGTTGTGCCCTGAAGCTTTAGTGAATGCGGGGTGCATACCGCTTCAAGCTGCACGCTGCAAGCAATCAATAGAAGCCAAATACTAAAAACCGGCCTTGCTTCGCTGAAACTACGAGAAGGAGCAACAAACGCGAGAGAGCAATTACAGGCCATTTGAAATTAATGAAGCGTGCTTAAAATTCGCGAGTTTATTCACCACTCTCCATTCACCCAAAAAAGCAAACCCCGCAGAAGCGGGGCCTGATGTGCAAAAATAACCCTCGTGTAACATCATTTAATCAGTTTCTCGAACGTAGTATGTTCGCCTGCTTTTATTTGCAACAGGTAGGTACCGGGCAACAGCGCCCTCAAACTACTCATGGCTATGGTATTTCTGCCTGCCAGCCCGTGCTGTTGAAGCTTTCTTATCAATCGACCGCCAGCATCGTACAGCGCGATCTGGATCATTCCGGCTTTCTCCAGTTGCATACTAATTTGCAGGTTTTCGGCAAAAGGATTGGGGAACACTTCGGTTGTTGCCAATAATGCATTCCCTGTTTTCACTACCACCATATTACTGTAATACACTTTTCCATCAATAGCTGTTTCGCGAATCCGGTAAAAAACGGTTCCTGTAACAGCAGGAGAATGCGTATACCCGTATGGGGTAGCCTGGTTATTATCGCCAGTGGCCATCAATTCACCGGCTGCGGTAAACGACTGCGCATTCTGGCTATATTCAATGGTAAAGGAGCGAACGTTTGACTGCGCATAGGCAGTCCAGTTTAATTGAACCTGATTATGTTGATAAACAGCCTGCAGTGAAGACAATTTTACTGGCAACACAGTACAGGCATCCGGATTATCCATGGTTGGGGTGTAAGTAACAGTATCACCAGCTACCAGGCCGCCATTTACGTTCAGGTTACTGGTAGTGCCCGAAATACTTTGATTAACGGTCAATTGCTGAGCGCCGCCGCCATATCCCGAAATAGAATTGTTATTGGTTATTCCACCGGAAACATACAAACTGCCATTTCCCTGTACCTGGGCGTTGTTATTTAAACCGTTCACACGCAACTGTGCATTGCTGTTATTTAGAAGAAACCTGTTGCTGTTGATCGTAAATGTTCCACCAACTGTAAACAAACCCTCATTGCGCATACCCGGCGAACTGTTAACGCTGTTCGAAAAGGTCATCTCGCCCAGGTTAATAATGGAATCACCGCTATTGATATTATTATTACCGCCTCTGAAAACGGCTATATGCTGATTGTAGATCAAACCCGATGAATTCATATCGCCGGCAACTGTCAATCTTCCCCGGTTATTAATAGTTGTACCGCTGTTGGTATTCAGCCCCTGTGCAAAATTCAATATTCCACTATTCAATATCACTGCATTGTTGCCCATGTTGGTACCCTGATCAAAGGTCATAGTGCCACAAGCAGTGTTCGACACCGTAAGCGCACTGTTCTGGTTCCAGTTGCCTGCCCAGGTAAAGCTGCCGCTATTGGTAATAGCCGCACCGTTACTGATCGAAATATTATTTATTACCACCATTCCGCTATTTGTAAGACTGGCGGAAAAACTATTTGCCGTGCTCGGCGCAAACCTTCCGCCCGCTTCTATTTGTATGGCAGATCCCTGATTGGTTGAAAGATTACCAGTATAATCACCACCATTTATGACGACCATGGTAGCACCATTATTTAACTGAATGGATCCGCTAAATGCAGTGGTGATACATGCAGTTTGGCCGTTGGTAATTGTTCCGCCAGTATTAATAATACTGCCGGCAGGGCATTGGGCTGTTACTGCCCGGGTGGAACATACCACCCAATAGACCACCAATAACCAGCGGCTATTGGCCGGAGTACGGAAATTCATTTTCATGTGGGTCGGGGGTTGGGGTTTGCGCATAGGAATTATCTAAACGCAGGCCAGATTACAAAAAGATTGCATCTGTGCGCCATAACATCTACATCTTAATGCGTAAATACCTGTATCAATTACACTTATAACCATTTATAAATTTTAATGAAATACCCCTACTGCTATTATGAAAACATATAGTAATGCGTATTTGCTTCCATTTACCGGAAAAATTTTCCAAAATAGGGAAAGATATAGGCCCGGTTGTTCGATGGTTACCCCTTTAGCTCGGGCTCCAGAACATCTGCAAGCCTAACAATCAAGCAATCAATCCATCAATCGAAAATTCACTAAATTACCCCACAAAGGAAAAGGCATGTCTGAAACTCATCGTTGTGTTTGTCTCATGCCCTAGTGTTATGAGGCTTCAAACATCTACCGGATATAAGATCATAGTTGACTGGCTGTCAAACAAAGGCCTTCACCCATTCCCCTTCCAGGAAGAAACGTGGCAACACATCATCGATGGCAAAAGCGGACTGGTAAATGCACCCACGGGTTGTGGAAAGACCTTTTCTGTTTTTCTGGGTGCCATTATCGACTTTATCAATCACCACCCTGAAAACTGGAAATCCAAAGCAAATAGTGGGTTACAACTACTGTGGATTACTCCGCTGCGCGCATTGGCCAAAGACATTGGCCGGGCTATGGAAGAAGTGATCACAGAACTGGGCATGCAATGGAACATTGGCATTCGCAACGGCGATACCGAAATAAGCGAACGGCAGCGTCAAAAACGCCGGATGCCCGAAGTACTGATCATTACACCCGAAAGCCTGCACCTTTTGCTGGCGCAAAAAGGTTACCCGGCCGTTTTTGAAAAACTACAGATCATGGCAGTGGATGAATGGCACGAATTGATCGGTTCCAAAAGAGGCGTGCAGGTTGAACTGGCCGTGTCACGGCTTGTTGCACTGCGAAAGTCAATAGAGAAGGGGCAACCGACAATAGACAAAGGACCTCAATCGGCCAATAGCCAATTGCCTATTGCATATTGCCCATTGAAAGTCTGGGGAATATCAGCTACCATCGGCAATCTCGACCAGGCGAAAGAAGTGCTGCTCTCTCCAATATATAATTACTCCTCTCCGTCAGTTGGCGAAGGGGGCCGGGAGATGGCTGCTACCGTCAAAGCCAACATCCGCAAAGACGTGGTCATTGAATCTATCATTCCCGACGAAATAGAAAAGTATCCATGGGCGGGGCACCTGGGATTAAAACTGATCCATAAAGTATTGCCCATCTTAAATGCCAGTCGCACCACGCTGATATTTATTAATACCCGCGGTATGAGCGAGCAGTGGTACCAGGCCTTGTTAAACGTTGCGCCCGACCTGGCTGGGACCATCGCCCTGCACCACGGCAGTATTGAACAGGAACTGCGCATCTGGGTAGAAGAAGCCTTGCACACCGGCAAGCTCAAGGCAGTGGTATGTACTGCCAGTCTTGACCTCGGCGTTGATTTTCGCCCGGTTGAAACCGTTATACAGGTAGGATCGCCCAAAGGCGTTGCCCGCTTTTTGCAACGCGCCGGACGAAGCGGTCATAGTCCGGGCGATGTAAGTAAAATTTATTTTCTCCCCACCCATTCGCTGGAACTGGTAGAAGCCGCAGCTTTGAAAAAGGCGGTTGAAGAAACCTTCATTGAAAGCAGGGAACCCATGCAGTTGTGTTTCGATGTGCTGATACAATTCCTCAGCACCCTGGCCATTTCAGATGGCTTTCGACCGGCAGCGTTGTTTGAGGAAATAAGATCTACGTATTGTTATCGCGACATGACCCGCAACGAGTGGATGGCCATTTTGGAATTCATTACCTCGGGCGGCAATGCCTTGCAGCAATACGATGAATATAAAAAAGTTGAGATCATAGACGATGTATATCGCATTACCAGCCGCCGCATAGCCATGCGCCACCGGATGCATATTGGCACTATTGTTAGCGAGGCCATGATGAAAGTAAAATTCGTGAGCGGTGGATTTATTGGCGTAATAGAAGAATGGTTCATTACCCGTCTTTCGCCCGGCGATGTTTTTACCCTGGCCGGGCGTCAACTGGAGTTGGTAACCATTAAAGACATGACGGCGCTGGTTCGAAAATCAAACGCTAAGAAATCGATCGTTCCCAGTTGGCAGGGCGGCCGCATGCCGTTGAGTGCTAATTTGGGCAAGAAGTTGCGGGAGAAATTCGATGAGGCTAAAAGTTTAGGAAAGCCAACAAATAATCGTGAGAAGCAAAAAAAAGACTCCCACTCACCACTCACCATTCACCATTCACCATCCCACTCAACCGACATCGAACTGAAAGTATTGGAACCACTATTCAACCTGCAACAACAACTCTCCCACGTACCCGGCGCCAATGAATTGTTGATTGAACAGATAGAAACTAAAGACGGGTACCACCTGTTTGTATTCCCGTTCGAAGGCCGGCTGGTGCATGAAGCCATGGCTGCCATCCTGGCCTGGCGCATCAGTAAAATAACGCCCATCACCTTTTCATTTGCCATGAATGACTATGGGTTTGAACTGTTGAGTGATCAGCCCATACCGGTGGATGACACCAATGTGTATGAACTGTTCAGCGCAGACAATTTATTGGCTGATATTCAGCGAAGTGCAAATGCAACAGAGATGGCAAAACGAAAATTTCGCGATATAGCCGTTATTGGCGGACTGATATTTCAGGGTTATCCCGGCGAGCAAAAGAAGGCGCGGCACTTACAATCTTCGGCATCGTTATTATTCAATGTATTTTCAGAGTATGAGCCGGGCAATTTACTATTGCGACAATCTTACCAGGAAGTATTCGATCAGCAGATGGAAGAAGTACGGTTACGTAATATGTTGGAAAGGGTGCAGCAATCGACAATCATCATAACATTTCCACAGCAGTTAACCCCATTCTGTTTTCCCATTAAAGTAGATAGTATGCGGGAAAATCTCACATCGGAAAAACTCGAAGACCGCGTAAAAAGGATGCAGGCGCAGTTGAATACCCCCAGCCCCTAAAGGGGAGTAAATTACCGAGTCTGCCAACTTGTAGGGCTTTTGCTACAGTTACAAGTATCCACATTGCTCCCAAAATGAGAAAAAGATATTGAATAAAAATGCACTTTGCCTATTTCCCCCCTTTAGGGGGCTAGGGGGCAAAAAAAATACCTGCCTTTTTATTGCCGTACCGATAGCACGAATAAAAAAAGCAGGTATAGTAAATTTACACACAGCTCTAACCAACAACGTTTAATACTTTCAGAGGATCATAAGGTTATTGACAATGGTACTCTGAACAGATTCCATAAGCTAGGGATTAATACGAGCCAAAACAGCCAGGCCTTTCCAGGAATTGATTATCGGGTACGCTGTTTTCAAAGGTTGACAGATGTTAGCAGGGAATGGATGTACGTGTTTTTACAGGGACAGTATATTGACTAAAAAGTAAAAGGCTAAAAAAAAGTTGATTGACATTGGACTTTCGCCGGTATCCATAGAATATTGAAATGACTTTTGGACGGTTGAATTAAAGGACTCTGGACGAGATACGAGGTTGTTAATCCCCGTCAATCAACTTGGCTCCAAAAATACTTGTGGATAACTATGTGGACAAGAGCAGAATTGCCCTATTTTATTTATTCAGTATTTACTTCCTTATCTAGTAAGAATCACATACCAACAGAGTATGAAATACATATAGGCATCGTAAACTTACCTTTTAAAATGTTTTACGTATATTCCGAAATAATATAATTTCGTAAATCTGCTATAGTATTTGTCACGAAAATTTAAGACTTTGGGAGCGAAAATTGAAGTAGTGTAAACAGACATTTTCAATCCCTTATCTTATAAAAAAATACAACCCGCATGAAAAAACCTGACACCGAAGGCGTTATTAAAGTAGCTATTGCCGACGACCATGCCCTATTCAGGGCCGGAGTTCGTACAGCCCTGGCTGCTAAAAGGGACGTAGAGCTCATCGCCGAAGCCGACAATGGCATGCAGCTCTTGAACCTGCTCAGACACATCGAACCAGACATTATTTTGCTGGACATTCAGATGCCCATTATGGATGGAATTCAAACACTGCCTGAGATTCGCAAACTTCGGCCAGAAGCAAAAGTTATCATCCTTTCCATGCACAACGATCATTCCATGATCAGCAAGCTCATGGAGATCGGCGCGAACTCCTATCTCACCAAAAATTCCGATTCAGAAACAATTTACCAGGCCATTAAAACCTGTTATGAACAGGAATTCTTTTTTAATGAGCTTACCAACAAGGCTTTATTAACTGGTTTGCGTACCAAACGCACAGATATAGCCGGACCACAGGACGTAAACTTATCGGAAAAAGAGATTCGGGTATTGAAGCTTATGTGCGAAGAAAAGACTACCAAGGAAATTGCTGATATCGTAGAAATCAGCCCCCGTACCGTTGAAGCTATCCGCGACAAACTCAAAACCAAAACCGGCGCCAAGTCAATGGCAGGTCTGGTTATGTATGCGGTTAAAAATGGTATAATCGATCAGAACTAAATAGATAAGTTCCGTCAAAATGTCTGTTAAATCCGTCTCGAAATATCGGGACGGATTTTTTTAAGCCCATTACTGCATAGTGTTCGAACATTAATATAAAAGAGATGAGTTTTGTCTTTCTTCCATACTTTCCTGAACTTCACCACTATGAACAATTGGTTGTTTTACAATGAAGAGATCATTCCGGCCGATACCCCCATCATTGGCGCCAGTAACCGTGGACTTCGCTTTGGCGATGGGTTGTTTGAAACCATTAAAGTGGTGAAGGAAAAAATGCCTTTGTTCGATTTACACATGGAGCGCCTGAACCACGGCCTGTCTGTTTTAAACATGCAACTGCCGGAACATTATTCTCCTGACTATATCACCCAGATCATCCTTGACCTGTGCAGTCGCAATAACATCACCGGCGCGGCCCGTGTACGTATGACCATTGTTCGTGGTAATGGCAACCTCTTCGTAGCCGATGCCCCCCATGCGTCGATCATCATTCAGGCAGAACCGCTGGCCGATGATTACCTGGCGCTTAATGAAACCGGTTTAAAAATTGACATTTGTCCGGGCGTTCAAAAAAGCTGCGATCAACTGGCCAACATAAAATCGAACAACTACCTGCCATATGTAATGGCCGCGCAATACGCCAAACAACATCAGTTGAACGATTGCCTGGTGCTCAATGCACATAATCGCATCTGCGATGGCACCATCGCCAATATTTTCCGCATCCACCAAAACACTATTTATACCCCTCCTTTATCGGAAGGCGGTGTGGCCGGTGTAATGAGAAAATACTTACTGATCAAACTCGCTGAAGCGGGCTTCACGGTTCAAGAGAAAATTTGTACGCCCGATGAACTGGAAGCAGCCAATGAAGTGTTTTTGACCAATGCCTTGTATGGAATCAGATGGGTAAGCCAGTTCCGCAATAAAGTTTACTCGAATCAATTAGTTGCTCAATTGTATAATAGATTCATAAGTAGCTTGAACCATGCCTAACCTGGAAAAGCAGCTTCAAGCCGCAAGCTACACGCTGCACGCAAATACAGCCAAAAGCCCAATGCCGAAAGCTTAAAGCAAAACGCGGAACCGGTAACTGGTAATTTGCATCAATAAAAGACAAAACTTACAATTCCCCCTTAGTGGTTAGGGGTAAAACAAAACGACCATAATGCATATCAATATCTTCTGGTTTCGCCGCGATCTGCGGTTACACGATAATGCGGGGCTGTATCATGCATTAAAAAGTAATAACCCCGTACTGCCCATCTTTATTTTCGACACTAATATCCTTGATCAATTACCACAGAAAGCCGATCGCCGCGTAACATTTATACATGATGCATTGAAGCAAATGCAACAACAACTGAGTGAAACAGGTTCCACCTTGCAAGCATTTCACGATACCCCGCTCAATGCCTTTAAACTACTGGCTCAACAATATACCATTGAGCAGGTATTTACCAATCACGATTACGAACCTTATGCGCGCGAAAGAGATGAAGCCATTGCTCAATTCTTACAACAGCACAACATTGCATTTCATACTTATAAAGACCAGGTAATATTTGAAAAAGAAGAGGTGGTTAAAGACGATGGAAAGCCTTATACTGTTTTCACGCCCTATAGCAGAAAATGGAAAGCTGCGCTGAACGAATTTTATTTAAAAAGTTATTCAACAGAAAAGTATTTTTATAACTTTTACCAACAGTCCATCAAGCCAGTCCCTACTTTGAAATCTATTGGGTTTGAAGAAACTGGCGCTTCCTTTCCATCTGCAACATTTGATAACAACATCATTCAGGAATACGATCAACGCCGGGATTTCCCCGCCATTGCAGGCACCAGCCGGTTAGGCGTGCACCTGCGCTTTGGCACCATCAGTGTGCGGCAGCTTGCAAAGCAGGCCACTCAATTGAACGACACCTTTCTGAACGAATTGATCTGGCGCGATTTCTTTCAAATGATCCTTTGGCATTTTCCACATGTAGGCAAAGGCAAAGCCTTCAAAGCGGAATACGACTTCATACAATGGCGCAATAAGGAAGATGAATTTGCGCGCTGGTGCGCCGGCAATACCGGTTATCCCATTGTAGATGCCGGCATGCGCGAATTGAACGCCACCGGTTTTATGCATAACCGGGTGCGCATGATCACGGCCTCTTTTCTTGCCAAACATTTACTTATAGATTGGCGCTGGGGCGAAGCCTACTTCGCCGAGAAGTTATTGGATTTTGACCTGGCCAGCAATAATGGCAACTGGCAATGGGCCGCAGGTTGCGGTTGCGATGCAGCGCCATATTTCAGGATCTTTAACCCACACCTGCAAACAAAAAAGTTCGATCCGCAACTGGCATACATCAGGCAATGGGTGCCGGAGCTGAATGAA
Organism: Niastella caeni; assembly: GCF_004834005.1. Lineage (GTDB taxonomy): Bacteria > Bacteroidota > Bacteroidia > Chitinophagales > Chitinophagaceae > Niastella > Niastella caeni. Next base: position 76,276 of record NZ_STFF01000012.1, on the reverse strand, counting down.
CTCACCTACCCCACACCCATCGTTGATCATGAAATGGCCCGCAAGCGTTGTTTGGAAACTTATAAAAAAGCGCTGGAGCGCTAACTTTCAAACGACGGCAACTGATAATGATTATACAATTTCTTTATCACCACATTGATATACCGTTTCAGGTAGGTCTCATTCAGGAACGTATTCGTCCAGTTTTCAAACCGCAGGCATTGCACGCCCAGGTAAAAGAAATAAATGCTTATAGAGGCAGTGGGTATCAATTGTTTTTCTGCCTCGGGAATGAGCGTAACAGATTCATACCCTTTAATAAAACTATCCAGTTTTAACCGGTACTGATCTTCTTCCCGTTCGGTATTATACACCTGCAACATGTAATAAGCTATATCGTGCAACAACCAGCCATTACCACAAAAATCAAAATCGAATAAGGTCACTTCATCGTTATTGTGAATATTCAGGTTATCGAACCAGATATCAAGATGAATAATACCATTCCGGAAGGGATAGTCCTGTACGTTATGATACTGTTGCAACAAATACTGTTGTGCATGCTGCATGAAACGCATTTCTTCCGTATCAACTGAAATGTATTGCTTAAGTAGTTCGAATGAATCTTCTAACAACACCTCTGGATTATACTGAACCCGCTGTAACGACATATTATGTGTTACCTGGTGCATACGGGCCATGATCTCCCCTATTTTAAAATGAAGGGCTTCAGGAATATTAAGCTGCTTCTCTCCTTTAGCGAAGGAAAACAACACGCCTAACCGAACACCTTCAGGTGCGGGTATTTGGTGTATGTAATTTCCCTGCGGGTCAGGGATGGCATAGGAAACGGGAATACCATTATCTTTCAACAACTGCAACAGCCTGATCTCTTCTGCTATTTCAATTCCACTCCGCCAGTTTAAACTATATACCCTGAATACATATTTATGCCTGCCATCAGTGACCAGGTAAGCATGATTGATGGCCGCACGTAATAATCTGCAGGTGGTACCTGCGCTTAAATGATACTGCTGTTGCAGAAACTTGCCCAAATGAGTAGCAGACAGTGTTGAGCACACAACGGGAAAATGTTGCATAACAATTTAATTTTTTTATATCAGCGATTTTGTAAAAGGGTCCCGTAAAACGGGAATTGGGCAGAGGCTGATAAAGAAAGGCAGCATGCAGAAAGGATCCAGACTTAAGTCCGGGACGCCCACAAAAATGGGGGAGCGAATTTAAACAGTTAAGCATTACCAGCAAAAAAAATATCGAATGCAGAAGCGGTTTTCACTTCTACATTCGACATTCAATATTCGTTATTCAATATTCCTTAATGCTGCGCCGTTCTGATGGCTGTGCTGCGGAGTTTATAATAATAATCGTCGATATCCTGTCCCGATCTTACCGTTAAAGCAGAACCGTAATGCTCCGGTTCAACAGAATAGGTAACACAGGCCTTGTCGTATCTGCTGCCCGATGCCCGGGAAGAAAAATAGGCATTCAGTACAATGCTTGCTTCTTTGGTTAAGAAAAGGATCTGACCGGTAGAATCGCATTTGGTCTTTTGTTTGGGATCGCGTTTACCGTTGATCAGCTCTTTGTAGATATTGATCTCTGTTTGATCTGTAATCGTTTCAGACAACGTATCGCCGTGGTTAAAGAATTTCAATTGTACTTTATCCACATCCTTTAACAGATCGGCAAAATACTTTTTGCCTTTGCCTTTTTGCGCAACATTGCCGCAGGAAAACAACGTTAAAATTGCTAAACCAAGGGAAACTTTTTTCATATTTTTACTTTTACAAACGGCATTCGCTTACAAAATCAGATACCCGGTTCAATAACGCTATAACATTCCCCGATTTTCAGCAAAGGGCATACCATTTTACTAATCCTCCAGAAAGATATTTTCTGCCGCAGCGCTAACTTTCTTTAGCTGCCTGTAAATATCCAAAAAAGTATGTACAGCAGCTTTCCCTTCCTGTCCCAATTGTAAAGAATAGTTATTCACATACAGATCGATATGCTGCCGCATTACCGTTTCACTCATTTCCTGGGAATGTTGTTGTACATAATCAGTTATTAACGGGTAATTTTTGAAGGCGTATTCAAGGCTTCGTTTAATTAAGGCATCTACTTTTTGCTGCAGGGCGCTATCAAATGTTTTTTTCATTACAATGCCGCCCAGCGGAATTGGATTTCCGGTTTGCCGCTCCCAGTATTCTCCCAGGTCAACGAGCTTATGCAATCCTTTCTGCTGATAGGTAAAACGGTTTTCATGAATTATTACGCCGGCTTCAACTTCTTCGTTCAACACCGCATCTTCAATGGCGGAGAAGACCATGAACTTCTTTTTAGTGGCTTGCGGATATGCCAGTGAGAATAACATATGCGCAGTAGTATGCTCACCTGGAATGGCAATGGTCATGTTATTCACGTCTTTATCGTGCTCGTTGCCATGCCTGGTAATTAACAAAGGGCCAACGCCTTTGCCCAGGGCGCCACCGGCATTCAATACAATATATTTATCCAGTAAAAGTGGTAACACACCGTAACTGATCTTCGTAACGTCTAACCGGCCCTGCAATGCCCATTCATTGAGCGTTTGCACATCTTCCAGTACGGGTTGTACAGTGAGACCTTCCGTGTCAATTTTTTTATTTACCAGTGCGTCGAAAATAAAGGTGTCGTTTGGGCAGGGGGAGAAACCTAGTGTAAGTTGCATTATGTTTTGAATTCTATCTTTTAATTCTTAGTTTAATTAAGCCGTAAGCCATTAGCTATAAGCCGTAAGCAAATACAGATTAGCTCAATTTCATGTTTTCCTTATAGCTTAAAGCTTGAAGCTTACAGCTATTTACTTAAAACCCCTCACGTACTATTTTTATCAATTCCTCATTAAGTGCCTCAATCGCTTCTTTCATTTTCCATTTTGTTTTATCGCGTTCGCCTACAAAGTTGGAAACAGCGCGCAATTGTATATATGGAATTTTTTCTATCAATGCTATATAATGAAAAGCAGCGCCTTCCATCGATTCAACAACCGGCTGATACTTTTGTTGCAACTGTTGTATGCGGCTTTCGCGGGTAGTGATCTCATTGATGGTAACTGCTTTTACCTGCGGCAGGTTGTATCGTTGCAGCAGTTCTCCATGCTTGTTCACCAGGCTCTTACCGGTATAAGGCGCGGTGATTTGCGGCAGGTTCATATCGAACACGTCTTTAAACTCATTGTTTTCTTCAACCCCCAGATCGCCGGTCACTTCTTCCTTCACCAATACCAGGCTGCCCGGCGGATAACTATTCGAAAAACTGCCCGCGACACCTGCCTGAATAAGTAGATCGGGCCGGTGTTTATCAATGGATTTGGTAAGCCAGTAGGCGGTGCTCATACTGCCAATGCCGGTGATGAGTATTTCAAACTTGTTTTTGCCGATCATAGAACTATTGTCTGCCAGATAATTAATGGTAGCCTGAATTTCGAAGTTCGTAGCGGCCGTCAGCAAAATATTCATGGTGCAAAGAAAAGAAAGTTCTTAGTTCTAAGTTCATAGTTCTTGGTTCATAGTTCTTTGGTTCTTGGTTTTTAGTTCAGGTACCATACTTCCTGATTGCCGGGTTTAAACGGATTTTTGTTGGAATTGCCAGTTGCCAGCTACCGGGTATGGCCCTGCCCTGCCAGTTCTATGAACTTTGAACTTTAAACCTTAAACTTTAAACTTACCTTTGCGGCAAATTTTCACGACAACAATGGTGTATCTGACTCGTGTTGAACACTTTAATGCGGCCCATAAACTGTATAACCCCAACTGGAGCAAGGAGCAAAATGAAATAGTTTTTGGCAAATGCGCCAATGAGAACTGGCATGGTCACAATTACGAATTGTATGTTACCGTAAAAGGCCGGCCCAACCCCGATACCGGGTTTGTGTGCGATGTAAAGCAATTGAGCAAGATTATTAATCAATATGTTATTGAACAATTGGACCACAAGAACCTGAATGTGGATGTGCCGTTTATGAAAGACCAATTGTGTTCAACCGAAAACCTGGCAATTGCCATCTGGCGGCAATTACAACCGCAATTACCGGCCGGTGTGCAGTTGCATGGCATTAAACTGTATGAAACACCCCGCATTTTTGTGGAGTATTTTGGGGAATAGGCGACAACTGTTAACAGAAAAAAAGCGTTATTACTTAGTATTTCATATAACATGAGCAAAAAAGTAGCTGTTTACCGAAAGGAACATTTTAACGCGGCCCACCGCTTATATAATCCTGCCTGGGATATGGCTAAGAACGATGCCGTGTTTGGAAAATGTAATAATCCCAGTTTTCATGGCCATAATTATGAGTTAGTGGTGAAAGTAATTGGCGTGCCTGATCCGGAAACCGGTTACGTAATGGACATGAAAATATTAAGCGATCTGATCAGGGATCACGTACTGGAAAAGTTCGATCACAAGAACCTCAACCTGGATACGGAATATTTTAAAACCCTGAACCCAACAGCAGAAAATATTTGCCTTGTTATATATGAGCTGTTACGCGCACAAATTGGCCCGCAGCTCGAGCTGCAGGTACGTTTGTATGAAACAGAAAGAAATTTTGTGGAATATCCAGCGTAAGTGGTGAATGGTGAGCGGGCGTTAAGCGTTCCGCGTTTTGCGTTCAGCATTAAGCGTTAAGCATTATAAATTAAATCAACGGAAATGGCCTACAAAAAAATTGAACACTATGAAGATAAAATCATGCCGGGGCTTATTCATCACTACCGCGAAACATTGACATTACTGGGGGAAGATCCTGAACGGGAAGGGCTGGTAAAAACGCCGGAACGGGTAGCCAAGGCGATGCAATACATGACGCAGGGATACGATATGGACGCCAGGGCCATTTTGAATTCGGCCAAGTTCAAGGAGAGTGTAAGCGAAATGATCCTGGTAAAGGATATTGAATTATATAGTTTGTGCGAACATCATATTCTGCCTTTCTTCGGAAAAGCGCATATTGCCTATATTCCTAATGGGTATATTACGGGGCTTAGTAAATTGGCCCGGGTAGTAGATGTATATGCCCGTCGATTGCAGGTGCAGGAGCGACTGACTACTCAAATACTTGATGCTATAAAAGACACCCTGCAACCGCTGGGTGTGGCGGTTGTTATTGAGGCATCGCACTTGTGTATGATGATGCGTGGCGTGCAAAAACAAAATTCGGTAACCACTACTTCGGCTTTCTGGGGCGAATTTGAGAAAAATGAGACCAGAAGTGAGTTTACCAAGTTAATTTCCAGCAGACTGCATTAAAATACTGAAGTCAGCAGCCGGAAGCCAGAAGTCAGAATATCTTGCATTTCTGACCTCGCTTCGGAAGCCAGAGCTCCGACTTCTGACCTCGGATTTCAGGCTTCAGACTACTGACTTCTGACTTCTTTATTTGGATAGTTAAAACCTTTGTGGCATTTTTGTTTCCTTAAACCCCTTTTTACATTATGACACATGCTTTTGTGTTCCCGGGTCAAGGATCTCAATTTCCGGGGATGGGAAAAGACCATTATGAAAACAGCGCTTTTGCGAAGAGATTATTTGAACAGGCGAATGAGATTGTGGGGTTTCGTATTTCGGATATCATGTTTAATGGCAATGAAGAAGATCTGAAACAAACCAGGGTGACCCAACCCGCCATTTTTCTTCATTCTGTGATTGCATTTAAAAGTATCGATAATGCACGGCCTGAAATGGTTGCCGGCCATTCACTGGGTGAATTTTCGGCATTGGTAGCCAATGGCGTGTTGAGCTTTGAAGATGGATTAAAACTGGTAAGCATCCGGGCGCAGGCCATGCAAAAAGCCTGTGAAACAAACCCGTCGACCATGGCGGCCGTATTGGGTTTGGATGATGCCAAAGTGGAAGAGATCTGTTCCCTTGTACAGGAAGAAACCAATGAGATAGTTGTGCCGGCCAATTATAATTGCCCGGGCCAGTTGGTAATTAGCGGAAGCATTAAAGGAATTGAGGTAGCTATTGAACGTCTGAAAGCTGCCGGCGCCAAGCGCGCATTGGTTTTACCCGTGAGCGGCGCATTTCACTCGCCTTTAATGGAACCAGCTAAAGCAGAATTATCGAAAGCCATCGATGCTACCACTTTTTACAATCCCAATTGCCCTGTTTATCAAAATGTTGTAGCCAAAGCGGTAGGCAATAAAGAAGATATTAAACAAAACCTCATTGATCAGCTCACCAGCGCAGTGAAGTGGACGCAAAGTATCAAGACCATGATCACCGATGGAGGCACTCATTTTACCGAGTGCGGACCTGGTAAAGTTTTACAAGGCCTGATTGGTAAAATTGATAAGAAAGTTAATACGGATGGAGTAAGTTAGTTGGAAGCAAGCTTCAAGCTATAAGCTCTAAGCAAAACAAAGGTGAGTCGCCAGTAAAAGGGACTCACTTTTGTTTTTAATATAATTACCAGCTAGCTTCAAGTTGTATTTTTTCCATTGCCGCAACGGCTTACAGCTTATCGCTTACCTTATCATTCCCTTGAACTTCGGCTTCCCCAACCTGGCATTGCTGAATTGAACTTCTTCGGTTAATCCGGCGCGTTGTTGCGGTGTAACGCCCAAACGGGCAAAACTGCCACTGCTTATATAACGCAATACGCTGCTCAAACACCCCTCTCCTACATCGCCCCAGTCTTTATCTAACCCATCCATTACCTGGTAATTCAGGTTCAATCCGTTAAAGTAATTCCCTTCCCCATTTTTGTTTATTGTTCGGAAGGATACGGGGAAAATATACCAGTCAAATACAGGAATAGGATAAAAACCAACCGGCTTACCATGCGTATGAGTAGGCCCCACCAGTTGAACCTCCATATAAGGCATTAAACTATTTATTAATAGTTCACTGGCCGAAGCGGTATTCTGGCTTACGATAAAGAACAAGCGATTTAAATTGAGCGTTCCTTTTTTGACAAATTTTTCAGTGGTATTATAAGAGGAGTACCGGTCGTTAAATTCTTCTGTCAACATTACATCGTTGTTTCCAGCTGCCGGCACCAGGTAATTGGCCAGTAAATTCTGTACCGACACATACCCGCCGCCGTTATAGCGAAGGTCCACTACCACATCCTGTACATGCTGAACATTGAACTTATCAAAGATGCGTACAAATTCATTTTTAATCTCATTGGTATCGCCCAGGAAAGAGTTAAATACAAAATAGCCGGTCTTGCCGCTACCGGTAGTATACACAGAATCAAATAACACGGGGTGTTCTCTATACGAAGCTGCTTTTAATGTAATAGCAGTATCGGCTTTATTGGGACGGCCAAACAAAAACGTTCCGGTAACGCTTTGATAAACGGCACGGATAATATCTGGAGCATTGGCAGCAGTAACATCCGCATTTCCGTTGATCTGTTTAATGTGCCAGCTACGTTTAATACCTGCTTTGCCGGCGGGCGATTCGCGTTCTACATAAGATACACGCAGGTCGTTGTTGTTGAGAAAGAAGACGTTCATGCCAAAATCGCCGCCTATACCAGCGCTCATTTTTTCCCAGTCAGATTTCAGGATGGCAAAACTCCAGCGGTCAACAGGCGTGGAAAAACCGGGTTCTTCGCTAAAGGCCCTGATCCCTTCCATAACACCATTGGGATCGGTGTATGTATGAGCATTGAATGTAGCGGGAATGTTATTATACCACAGATAAATATCACGAGCATAGTTTGCAGCGGTGTCGTTTTTCACTTCACTGCTGATAACATCGTGATTTTTTCTGCAGCTTACCGAAGTAAACGCAATTACTAATAGGAGCCCTGCTACAAGCGTTTTCATACAGAAACTGAACATTTTCTATGTGACCGATACCAGATATAAAGATGGCAATACAAATGCACATTTAACACAGGGAGAGAATCAACGGAAAACATTTAACAATTTACAAAAAATCGGGGAAAAAGTTCGAGAGGAAGAAGATGGAAGAAATTGCTGATTTTGAGATTTGGGATTTTGGGATTCCCCAGGTTTGTACTTTCCGAAAAATCTCAAAATCCCTCAATCCCGAGACCTGCCTGCCGGCAGGCAGGTCTCAAAATTCTAAACAGGTATGCTGCAATTGATCCATTCCGGATCAAAATGCGCTTTGTATTTTTTGTAGAAGTTGATGGCCGGCTCATTCCATTCCAGTACCTGCCAGGCAATGCCACTGAATTGCTTTTCATTTGCTTCCACAATCAATTGATCGAACAGCATTTTGCCCAATCCTTTGCCGCGCATTTTTTCTGTAACGATCAGGTCTTCCAGGTACATGCGCTGGCCTTTCCAGGTACTGTAGCGAATGTAATACATGGCAAATCCCTCAACCTGTCCATCGGCTTCGGCAACAAAAGCCCACCAAACAGGTTGAGCGCCAAATCCGCTTTCTACAAAATGTTCCATGGTAACGGTTACTTCCTGTGGCGCTTTTTCGTATTCCGCCAACTCCCGGATCAGTTCCAGCAACCGGGCACAATCTTCTTTTACTGCACGACGAATAGTTATTTGCATAATTGGTTGATAATATTAAAAAAAACTAATTCAACTATTGCTTTCTGTTTCTTGTTCTTGGTTTATAGTTTATTGTTCTACCTCTGCAGAGTTCCGAAAAAATATTTTGCATCCCGAATTTGAAAACCACGAACAATAAACCATAAACTATAAACGGCCTGCCCCCGGCCCTTTTACAAACTTCCCCGGTTTGGCGCCAGTGTGTTCGCCATCTTTTAATACAACCACGCCGTTCACCAGCACATGTAAAACGCCGGTGGCGTATTGGTGCGGTTTATCGAAAGTAGCGTGGTCCTGGATGGTTGCCGGGTCAAAAATAACCACATCGGCATAATGACCGGCTTTCAATTCTCCGCGTCGGGTAAGGCGCAGGTTCGTTGCCGGCAATTTGGTCAGCTTGCGAATGGCTTCTTGCAGCGACAATACTTTTTCATCTCGCACATATTTTCCCAGTAATCGCGCTGCGTTGCCATAGGCCCGGGGATGACAATTGAACTCCAGAAAAACTCCTTCGGGTGTATAGGACCCTTCATCTGACCCAAAGCTTACCCAGGGTAATTGCTGTTGCTTTTTGACATTCGCTTCATCCATTAAAAAATATATGGATTCAATACGCGAACTGTCCTGTACAATGAGGTCCATAGCCGTTTCTTCCGGTGATGCGTGACGGATGCGTGCAATGTCGGCCAATGATTTACCGATATATTTTTTCAGGCTATCCTGGCGGAAACCAACAAGCAAGATGCGATCGGGCGAACCGGCTGCTACATAAAAGTTTTCCCACTTATCTGTAGGCGTGTTCATATCCCGGATGGTTTGTTTGCGTATGGCAGGGTCTTGCAACCGGCTCCGCAGTTTTCCAAAGCCGCCATCTGCCAGGGTAGGCGGAAAAGAAGCGGCCAGCCCAGTACCACCGGCCAGGTAATTGTACATGTCTGCGGTAATATCCAATCCTTCGGCACGCGCCCGTTCTATGCGGCGGATCACGCTATCCATTTTATGCCAGTTGCTTTTACCGGCAGCTTTCAGGTGATAGATCTCTGCATGAATATGAGCGCGTTTAGCAATGGTGATCAGCTCTTCCACCGCTTCTAACAATTGCGTGCCTTCGCTGCGCATATGGGAAATATAAGAACCGCCATAGCGGGAAGCTTCATCACACAACGCCACCAGTTCATCAGTCTTCGCAAAAAAAGCCGGCGGGTATATGAGGGAAGAACCCACGCCCAGCGCGCCTTCCTGCATGGCCTGCTTTACCAGTTGGCGCATACTGTCCAGTTCTACTGGCGAAGGATCGCGATTGTCTTCACCTACCACATAACGGCGAACTGTAGTGGCGCCTACAAACGAAGCAACATTACAGGATACGCCTTTTTTCTGTAAGAGGTCAAGATATTCACCAAGGGTGTTCCAGTTTACTTTGTACTTAACGGAGGTCTGGTATTGCTCCATTTGTGCTTTCATGGGATGCGTCAACGGTCCCATGCTCTCCCCTTCGCCCATTACTTCTAACGTTATCCCCTGCTTTATATCGCTCTGTGAACGGCCGTCGTGTAACAGCGATTCATTCGCCCAGCTTAACATGTTTATAAACCCGGGCGCTACCGCCATTCCGTTCGCATCTATCACATTCCGGGAATGCGCTCCGCTTAAATCGCCGATAAAGGCAATGGTATCGGCATTGATGGCAATATCGCCTTTGTAAGGTTTATTGCCATTGCCATCATAGATCATTCCGTTGCGAATGATAAGGTTGAATTTGTTTGCAGACGATAGATTGCACGAAAGACAGGTTGTAGTTAGGCAACCAGCCATTAACCAATGGATAAGCTTCATATATAAAGTTTCTGGTTTATTGTTTTAGTTTATAGTTATCCTAATTCAAAGACTGCAGGCTATCAATAAGGCTCTCCGAATGAAAGAGCCATAAACCATAAACTATAAACTACAAACCTTTTAACGCCTGCTCCAGGTCCATAAGAATATCCTGCACATTTTCCATTCCAATACTCATACGTATAAGCCCGTCCGTAATACCGTATTGCTCACGTTGCTCTTTGGCTACGCCGTAATGCGTCATAGAGGCCGGGTGGCACAACAAGGTATCACAGGTGCCCAACGATACGGTGCGGGTGCAGAGTTGCAGGCGGTCCATCATTTGAACGCCGGCTTGCATGCCGCCTTTCAATTCAATGCTCATAATGGCGCCGGGATGTCGCATTTGTTTGGTGGCCAGGTAAAAATCGGCATGCGAAGGCAGTCCGATATAATTCACTTTGGCAACTGCGGCTTGGCCTTCCAGGTAGTTGGCTATTTCAATGGCGTTATGACAATGGCGTTCCATTCGCACTTCCAGTGTGCGCATACCATTTATGAGCAGAAAAGCATCGAACGGATTGCTGTTTCCACCGAGCAGCCGAATGGTTTTGGTGGCCCTGGTTTCCATAAACTCAATGTCGCGGCCTATCAATACACCGCCCACCGCAGTACCATGCCCGTTCAGGAATTTAGTAGTGGAGTGAACGATAAAATCAACACCATACCCGAAAGGTTGCTGCAGGTATGGAGTGGCAAAGGTATTATCACAGGCCACCAGCTTACCGTATTTGCGGGCCAGAATGGTTAACTCTTCGATATCTACACACTGCAAAGTTGGATTGGCGGGAGTTTCGAGGTAAAGCATTTTGATCTTCGGATTCGCCTTCAACGCTTCTTCTGCTTTATTCAGATCGCGCAGGTCTACGATCACCGCTTCAATTCCTAAACCGGGCAGTACTTTTTCCATTATTTCCTGCGAACCGCCGTATAAGGAGTAATGTGATAAGATTTGATCGCCTGCTTTCAGGTTCGATAAAAACAGGGTACTGATGGCCGCCATACCCGAGGCATGGAGCAGCGCTTTTGCCACCAATGGTTTGCCATTTGCATCGGTTACACCAAAACATTCCATGGCCGCGATCTTTTTTTCTGCTTCCGAAAAAGTGGGATTACCCCAACGGCTATAAATGTAGCCTTCTTCCTGCCCGCTAAAGCGGCGCATGCCTTGTTCGGCCGTGTCGTATACAAAAGTGGAAGAAGCATAAATGGGTACCAGGTGTGCGTAGTTAGGATCCTGTTCATGTCCGGCGTGAATTGCCAGCGAGGTAAAGCCGGAATACGGGAATTGTTTGTTTGCCATGTTTAAAAATATCGAATATCAAATGAAAAATGTTGAATGTAGAAGTAAAATTTACTTCTTCATTCAACATTCAATATTCTTCTGTTCAATATTTTAGTATCCCCATTTTATCAGCGTAGCGCCCCAGGTAAAGCCGCCGCCAAAGGCAGCCAACACCACATTGTCGCCTTTTTTCAGTTGGCTTTCCCAATCCCACAAACACAGTGGAATGGTACCTGCTGTGGTATTGCCATAACGCATAATGTTCAACATCACTTTATCGTGGGTAAGGCCCATGCGGTCGGCCGTTGCATCAATAATTCGCTTGTTGGCCTGATGCGGTACCAGCCAGGCAATATCTTCTCCGGTGAGTTTATTTCTTTGCAGCAGTTCAGCACTTACATCGGCCATGCCTTTTACGGCAGCCTTGAATACGGGCTGACCTTCCTGATAAATGAAGTGTTCTCTATTGGCCACGGTTTCTGCTGAAGCCGGACGCAATGAACCGCCCGCCTTCATGTGGAGGTGAGCACAGCCTGCGCCATCGCTTCTCAAAATGCTGTCCAGCACGCCATATCCTTCAGTATTGGCTTCCAGTAATACGGCCCCTGCCCCATCACCGAAAATAATACAGGTAGTACGATCGCTATAGTCAACAATAGCGCTCATTTTGTCGCCACCAGCCACAATCACTTTTTTATAGCGACCGCTTTCAATTAACGAAGCGCCGGTAGTGAGGGCGTATAAAAAGCCACTGCAGGCAGCCAGCATATCGAATCCCCAGGCATTTTTGAGACCTGCCTTGTGGCAAACGAGGTTTGCGGTGGAAGGGAACATCATATCAGGGGTAACTGTTCCCACAATAAGGGCATCGATCTCTTCAGGAGCAATACCCCTTTTCTTTAATATTTGTTGAACAGCCGGGGTAATCAGATCAGAGGTACCTTTCTCGCCTTTTAAAATTCTTCTTTCTTCAATGCCGGTACGGGTCCGGATCCATTCATCATTGGTATCTACAATTTTTTCCAGGTCTGCATTTGTCAGCTTGTCTTCCGGAACAAAGCCACCAACAGCCGTGATGGCAGCAGTAATTTTTTGCGTCATGCGTCTATTATACAGGTTTGATATTGAATCATTTTTAAGAACAAAGTCACTATCAACAAAGTAAATAAGCTGGCAAAGATAGTATAAAGCCGTTTATTGTTTCTGGTTTGTAGTTTGTGGTTGGCAGAACCCGGAACAATACCCCTGCTTAACCTGATCAGCAACAATTCCCAGACTTTTGCGCCACACTTATCAGGCTAAAATCATATAACGACATCCCGAATTGCGAAAAAACCACAAACCATAAACCTCAAACTATAAACCAATATAACGGACTGATTAAGCAAAAGTTATATTTCTGAAGCTCAAATTTCGTAATTAACAACAAACCATAAACCATAAACCACAAACCAAACTCTTTCCCTATTTTCGTCCTATGATCGCATTCGTTAGAGGGCAGTTCGTATTAAAAACGCCGGCCGTTGTTCATATAGAGGCCAACGGTGTTGGATACGAGCTACAAATAAGCCTGGAAACTTACTCTCATATTCAGGGGCTCGATAAAGGGCTGCTATATACGCATTTGCACATTAAGGAAGATGCCCATACGCTGTATGGCTTCTTTGAGGTGGCAGAAAAAGAGCTTTTTTTACAACTGGTAAGCGTATCCGGGGTAGGTGCAGCTACCGCACGTATGATGCTGTCTTCCATGAAACCCGATGAGTTGTCGCGCGCCATTGTACAGGGAAATACCAGGCAGTTGGAAGCCATAAAGGGGATCGGAAAAAAGTCAGCAGAACGGATTGTACTGGAACTTAGGGACAAGCTCGGCAAAGCCAAGCCAGGCCTAAATATTTCGCCATTGATAAACAATACGTTGGAGCAGGACGCGTTAAATGCCTTGATTGCACTGGGAATCGCCCGGTCTTCAGCCGAACAGGCCATTCAACGTGTCATGAAAGCGGACCCTTCTCTAAGTGCAGTTGAAGAAATTATTAAGAAAGCATTAAAAACCATTTGAGCCTATCGGATCGGAACTCTACCTAACTAATTCTTTAGAGAAGATTGTCACGCGCACCTTACAGAAACCGGATAACACTTGTGTTAATAGTAGCTGCTTGCGTGGGTTTGAGTTCGACCGCACAGGCTTTCTATGCCCCAAGGCAGGATAGCAGCAAACCGCAAAGCATTGACACATTGAAATACCCCCTGCACGACAGGCGGGGCGATAAATTTACATCTCCACAACGGAATTCAATGGGTCTCAGCGACCCGGCCAACATCCAGGATTCCGTCATTTACGATCCTAAAACAAGGCAGTACTACATCATTGAAAAGATAGGAAACTTCTACTATCGTAAACCTACCTATCTCACCTTTGAGGAGTTCATGGCTTTGCAGGCTCGTAAACAGGAAACCGATTACTTTAAGAAAAGATCGAATATCCTCAGTGGGCTTAACCGCAAAATGCTGCGGCCAAAAATGTCCATGACCGATAACCTGTTTAACCGCATTTTCGGGAATGGTAAAATTGAGATCAAACCCCAGGGTGAAGTAAACATCCTTGCCGGTTACCAGGGCCAGAACATCAAGAACCCCGCGCTACCTGAAAGGGCCCGCCGCAACGGTGGCTTTGATTTTGACATGAATGCCAACCTGAGCGTGATCGGAAATATTGGCGATAAGCTCAAATTGCCTATCAGCTACAATACCCTGGCGAATTTCGACTTCGATAACCAGCTCAAGCTCGATTATTCCGGTACCGATGATGAGATCATTAAAAAAATTGAAGCGGGTAACATCTCGTTCTCGTCAAAAGGTACCCTCATTCCCGGGGCACAGCAATTATTCGGGATAAAGACCCAGTTGCAATTCGGAAAACTGTTCATTACCGGCGTGCTGGCCAACCAGCGATCACAAAAACAATCGCTCGGGTTACAGGGCGGATCGGCTAACACCTACTTTGAGTTCAAGGCCAATGATTATGAGGAGAACCGCCACTTCCTGTTAGCCCAGTACTTCAGGAATAATTTCAACAAAGCCATGTCGAAGCTGCCGGTGGTTAGCTCGCAGGTACAGATCTTGCGGATGGAAGTATGGGTCACCAACCGTAATGGCTCCACTACCGAAACCAGGGATGTGGTTGGGTTGATGGACCTTGGTGAAGTAGCGCCCTACAATACAAATATTCAGGTAAACCCGGGCAATTCAGCCGGCTTGCCCTTTAACGATGCCAACGACCTGTACCGCAGGATCATCAACGACCCTGGCAGCCGAAGCCCGTCGTTCATTACCAGCAAGCTGTCGACATTGCAATTGCGCCCGGTACAGGATTTCGAAAAAACATTTGCCCGTAAATTAAATCCCAGCGATTACTTCTTTAACCCGCAGATCGGGTTTCTGTCTATTAACCAACCCCTGCAACCCGATGAAGTGTTGGGCGTAGCCTTCCAGTACAGCTTTAATGGCAGAATTTTTCAGGTGGGTGAATTTTCACAGGATGTGCCACCGGATACTACCAATACAGCATCAGGAACACAAAAAGTGCTGTTCCTCAAATTGTTAAAAGCAACTTCACAACGTACCAACCTGCCGATCTGGGACCTGATGATGAAGAACGTGTACTCGCTTAAAACAAAAGATGGTAGTTATCTTTCCAGTGTACAACCAGCAGATTTCAAATTAAACGTACTATACGAAGAACCGAGTTTGGGTCAGAAGCGCTTTTTGCCGGAAGGCGATAAGCCCGGTACGCCGCTGATCACCCTGTTAAACCTTGACAGGTTAAATGCCCGAAACGATCCTTTACCCGATGGGGTATTTGATTACCTCGAAGGCTTTACCATTTTGTCGCAACAGGCCCGCATCATCTTCCCCTTCCTGGAACCATTCGGGAACGACCTCGATTCGGTAGCCTTTGATAACAGCCCCCAGGATATAAAACAGAAATACGTCTACTATCCCTTATATGATACCATCAAGGAAATAGCAAAAACCTATGCCAACCTCGATCGGTATGTTATCAGCGGGTATGCCAAAGGCCAAAGTACATCCGAGATCTCGCTGGGCGCCTTCAACGTGCCGCAGGGTTCGGTAAGCGTATCGGCCGGCGGACAAATTCTTACCGAGAATGTTGATTATGTGGTAGACTATAACCTGGGTACCGTTAAGATCATTAACCAGGCCATTCTGAATGCCGGTTTACCGGTAAATGTGCAATTTGAGAACAATGCCGGTTATGGTATTCAGCAGCGCAACTTTATGGGGCTGCGGCTGGACTATATGGCCAAACAAACCGCCCGGGAACAATTAACAATAGGCGCTTCGTTGGTACGATTGGGTGAACGCCCCTTCTTTACCAAAACCAGCTACAACGAAGACCCTATTCGTAACACCATGTACGGGGTCGACTTCAATTACATGACACAGGCCCCGCACATTACGCGGTGGTTAGATAAACTGCCCTTCTATCACACAACTGAAATGAGTACCATTACGGCGTATGGTGAAGCCGCTTACCTGAAACCGGGTCACCCCCCGCAAATTGGTAAAGGCAGCGGCAGCCAGGTGTTCATTGATGATTTTGAAGGATCGCGCAACGCCATTGACCTGCGCTTTCCGCTGGTGAGCTGGGGGCTGGCTTCTACCCCGGCCGGCAATGGACTGTTCCCTGAAGCTGATAAAAGAGATACGCTGGAGTATGGTTTCAACCGCGCCAAGCTGGCCTGGTATAACATTGAACCGGTATTGCAGGATAGGACCAGCGCCGATAACCCCATCAACAAATCGTTGTTGAACGACCCGCGCGTACGATCGATAAACGTGAAAGACATCTTCCCGCAACGTACCCCCGACCTGGGCCAGGGTAGCCTGGTAACTTTCGATATGGCTTACTACCCTGCCGAAAGAGGTCCATACAACTACGATGCCCGCCCCGGCAGTATTGCCGCCGACGGTACCTTGCTGAACAAAACAAAACGCTGGGGTGGTATCATGCGCGGCATTGACCAGGTTGACTTTGAGACCGGCAACGTAGAGTTCATTGAATTCTGGTTGCAGAATCCGTATATTTTGAACCCGTCAAGCACCGGTGGTGAATTGTATTTCAACCTCGGTAATATTTCAGAGGACGTATTGAAAGATGGTAAACGCTTTTTTGAGAATGGCATCAGCGGCACTGCCACTACCGCCCTGGAAGACACCAATACCCGTTGGGGAAAAGTGCCGGCCAACCCCATCCAGGTAACCCAGGCTTTCAGTAATGATCCGGCTGACCGGCCTTTACAGGATGCCGGTTTCGATGGTTTGGTAGATGAAGCTGAACAAACCAAATTCCAGGCTTATTTAAACCAGTTGCAAAGCATTGGCAGCGGGGCTTATCAAAGGGCATTCGCAGACCCTTCCAGCGACGACTACATCAATTACCGCAATGCGCAATTCGGTTCAAACGACGGTATCCTTGTCCGTTATAAAAACATCAACAACCCGCAAGGCAACTCACCTGTTGCCAGCAGTGGCGATAAATTCGTAAGCGCCTTTACTTTATATCCCGACCAGGAAGAATTTAACCGCGATAATACCCTGAACGAACTGGAAGAGTATTTTCAATACCGCGTAGAATTGAAAAAGGGCAACATGCGGGTTGGTACTAACTACATTACCGACAGTATAGAGGTTCGGCCCAGCGGCAGCGCTCCCGAAACCTGGTACCTCTTCCGCATTCCTATCAGGGAATACCAACAAAAAGTAGGTAACATCCCTGACTTTAAATCTATTCGGTTTATTCGGATGTACCTTACCGGTTTTGAAGATTCAGTTGTATTGCGGTTTGCCAAGCTGGAACTGGTACGTAACCAATGGCGCCAGTTTAACTACCTGCTCGATACGGCTAACCAGTATAAACCTATTCCGGCCAATACCACTACTACAGTAAAACAACTGGCGGTGAATGTGGAAGAGAACAGCTCTCGTTTCCCGGTAAATTATAGAACACCGCCCGGTGTAATTCGTCAACAACAGTTAAGCAACAACAACGTGAACCTGTTGCAGAACGAACAATCGCTGAGCATGCAGGTATGTAACCTGGGGCAAAAAGATGCAAGAGGTGTTTTTAAAACCCTGAACCTCGACCTGCGCCAGTACAAGCAGTTGCAAATGTATGTGCATGCCGAGTCGGTTAAAAGCAGTGGCGATATCAAGAACGGTGAACTATACGCGGTTATTCGTTTGGGGAATGACCTCATTAGTAACTTCTATGAAATAAAGATCCCGTTGGAAATGACCCCCTGGGGAACTACCGACGATGAACTGATATGGCCTGCCAATAACAGCCTCGACCTCTCGCTCGATAGATTGACAGCATTGAAAGTGTCGCGTAATAACAGTGGCAACACCTATCAATACTACCAACAAACAGATGGCGATGGAAAGCAGTTTGCGATCTTAGGTAACCCGAACCTGGGCGAAGTACGCACCTTCTTTATTGGGGTACAGAACGTAAATCGCCTGGATGCCTGTACAGAAGTTTGGTTCAACGAGCTTCGCCTTTCTGGTTTAGATGAGCATGGCGCCTGGGCAGCCACCGGACGTGTAGATATCAAGCTGGCCGATCTGGGAACCCTGTATATATCAGGTAGCGCCAGAAGTACCGGTTGGGGTACACTGGAACAACGGGTGAATGAACGCTCACGCGAAAGCTTTACCCAATTGGATGTAGCTACCAACCTGGAGTTGGGTAAACTGTTACCGGCTAAAGCAGGGATCTCTATTCCTGTATACGCCAGCTATTCAAAAACAGTTACAACGCCTGAATATGATCCTTATGACCTGGATATAAAACTGAAAGACAAACTCAACGCCGCATCAGGTGCCGCCAAAGACTCCATCCGCAACGACGCCATTGATGTAAAGACCATTAAAACAGTAAACTTCACCAATGTAAAGAAGAACAACGTAAATGGTAAAAAGCAACAGATCTGGAGTATTGAAAACTTCGACCTGAGCTATTCATATTATAAAGAAGAACAACACAACCCGCTGATCGAAAGCAATGAAGTGGTTCGCCACCGCGCAGGATTGGGATATAATTATACATCAACCCCCAAATACTGGGAGCCGGCAAAGACCATTGTTAAAACAAGATCGCCCTGGATAGCCGCGATCAAGGATTTCAACATTAACCCTATACCCAGCCTGCTTGGCTTTAGGGCAGATGTAAACCGCCAATTCGGGACCTATCGTCCGCGCAGCGTAGGTACGCCTAAGAACCTGATCCCTGAAACATACGATAAGTACTTCACGTTTGACCGCACTTATAATATGCGTTGGGATTTCACGCGTTCGCTGAACCTTGATTTCACTGCCCTGAACCGGGCATGGGTAGATGAGGACAGCGGCCGGTTAGATGATGCTGAGAAAAAACGGATGTGGCATAACTTCTGGAAAGGCGGCCGCACCATTTCATACAATCACAAGGCAACGGTTTCGTATACCCTGCCAACCAGCAAACTGCCATTCCTCGACTGGACCACGGTTCGAGCAGGTTACACCGCTACGTTCGATTGGTTGGCCGCTTCGTTGCTGGCGCGGGAATTAGGTAATACTTTATCGAACACGCAGCAAAAGAACGTTACGGCCGAACTGGACTTCACCCGGTTGTACGCCAAATCGAGGTTATTGCGGGCCTTTGAAGAAGATGCTCCGCCAGCGCCACCTGGGGTCCCCGGTGCTAATAATAAAACCGATTCTACCGGGAAAAAGAAGAAACGCGACAGGAATGCACCGCTTGAATTAAGCGGCGCCGTAAAATTTGGCGGTCGTATTCTCACTGCATTAAAACGGATTAACGTTCAATACTCTGAAAATGCTACGGCTACCATTTATGGTTATACAGATAGCACCCGGGTACTGGGCATGAACTTTAAATCGATGGCGCCGGGCCTTGGATTTATCTTTGGCCGCCAGCCCGATACCAACTTTGTAAACATGATGGCAGCCAAAGGCTGGCTAACACCCGACTCTAATTTCAACTACCAGAACCGGCAGGATTACCAGCAGCGGTTGAACATTACGGCTACACTTATACCAATACGTGATTTAACCATCGACTTAACGATTGATAAAACGTTTGGTAAAATGTACAGCGAACTGTATAAAGACACCACCGGTACCGGCAATAACTTTGCCCGCTTGAACCCATATACCTCCGGTAGCTTTAGTGTAAGTTACATTGCCTTAAAGACCATGTTCACACCGGTGAAACCGAATGAGATAACCACTACGTTCCAGAAGTTCCAGGATTACCGGCTTATTTTATCACAACGCCTGGCCGAGCAAAACCCATACTGGCAAAAGCTCGATCCCAGCAAGCAGATCCAGAGCGATGGTTATTACGCCGGTTACAGCCGCTATGCACAGGATGTATTATTACCTGCGTTCATAGCTGCCTATACTGGTAAAAATCCTTCATCGGTAGCGCTCATCAAACAGGATAATCCGAACATTCGTTCTAATCCATTCTCCGGCATATTGCCAAGACCCAACTGGCGTCTTACTTATAATGGATTAACACGCATCAAGGGTATGGAAAAGGTGTTTACCAACTTTACCATTACGCACGGATATACCGGTACACTCAGTATGAACAGTTTCACTTCGGCCCTGTTGTACCGCGACTCCTTTAGTTTAGGCTACCCGGCGTTTGTTGATACACTCACCGGCAATTATATCCCCTACTTCCTGGTGCCTAATATTTCAATCAGTGAGCAGTTTGTGCCACTGATCGATCTGGACATGCAGTTCACCAACCAGCTCACCGCTCGTTTTGAATATAAAAAGTCAAGAACGGTAAGCCTGAGTTTGATCGACTTCCAGTTGAGCGAATCGCGTTCAACCGAGTTCACCATTGGTGCGGGGTATAGAAAGCGAGGGGCCTTCTCGTGGATCAAGTTCAGGGGCAAGCCGCTGCAGAACGATGCCAGCTTCAGGTTAGATGTAGGGTTGCGGGATGATATAACATCCAACAGCCGGTTAGATCAAACGCAGGCGTTGCCAACGAACGGACAAAAAGTGATCACCATTAACCCAACAATAGATTATGTGATCAGCAACCGGGTTAATTTGAAATTGTATTTTGAACAACGAAGGGTTGAACCGAAGATCTCTACATCGCCACCCATAACAACAACACGGGCAGGTTTACAGATAAGAATATCTCTTGCACAATAGATTATTCAATGTTATAAAAAAGGAGGGTCGTTTTTAAAAGCGACCCTCCTTTTTTAATGGTTTGATTGTTGGATTGCTTGATTGTTGAATGATTTGCAGCCCAAGCCATCAAGCCGTCGAACCATCTAACAATATAAAAAGGTGAGCCACCCTTGAAGGCAGCTCACCTTGATATTTATAATTTAATATCTATACCTTTCAACCCCTTCTAGCCTGCGGCTTGAAACGTGCAGCCTGCAGCTGTATTCTTACTTCTTCGCTGTAGGCTCCGGTTTTTTCAACAACATCACATAACCGCATAATTTCTTTTTATTCTTATTTACCTGCACCGGTTTTATCATGTGGTATTCGCTAAACTGCGGCGTATAGGTGTAGCTGATAACATTACCATCCACATCGCCCCACTGGTTCTTTTTATATACAACCTGCCGTTCATTCCAGTCATACATTCTCACTTCATACAACCTGGAAGTAGGATCGCCAATGAAAACAAACTGGTAAACAGTACCAGCCTGCATTGGTAAAACTACCGGCATTTCATACTCGCTTTCCATTTGTACAGATGCTTCCCGTAACAGTACATAACCCTGTTCGGAACTCGCCTTTTTTAAACTGTCAATAGTATGCTGATAAGGATTGCCTTCACAACTTTGAAGCCGGATCACATCATTTTGTGCCCGTAATGAGGGGGGAAACAGTAAGCAAATGCACGCAAAAAGGCATGCGCATAGGACTTTAACCATAGTTATTGGCTTTAAGCAGGATTTTGGAAATAGTGCGAGTATAAAACTACATAAAATGGTGGTACCTGCAAGTGCTTTTACTAACATTTCACATATTCTAAATGTTCTATGTATCAAACATTTAGAATTCCTATATGGGTAAACCATTACTACGCAAGAAAAATACTACCCAAAGCAAAAAACTACCAGTGAAAATTTACTTATTTAAGTAGAAGGAATTCGCCTGGGCCAGGCAGGTTAATACCAGATCATTGATACATACATGCGCTGGTAAAGTGGCCGTATAATACACTACATCAGCTACATCGGCAGCAGAGAGTGGTTGATAGCCTTCATACATTTTATCGGCAGCAGCAGTGTTGCCTTTAAATCGCACCATCGAAAATTCAGTTTCCGCAGCGCCGGGGTGAATGGCGGTAACTTTTATTTTATGCCTTACCAGGTCAACGCGCATAGATTGCGACAAAGCATCGAGTGCATATTTTGAAGCGCAATACCCGTTCCCTTTTTCGTATACTTCCTTACCGGCAATGGAGCCCATGTTGATGATATGGCCCTGTTTTCTTTCGATCATCCCGGGCAACACCGCTTTGGTTACATACATTACACCTTTTACATTGGTGTCGAGCATGATTTCCCAATCTTCGGTTTCCGCATCTTCGAAATAATCGCGGCCAAGAGCAAGCCCGGCGTTATTAATGAGGATATCAATTTTTTTAAAGGCAGGCGGGAGTTGCTCAATAGCAGAAAACACAGCTTTGCGGTCGCGTACATCAAATACCAGTGAATGCACCTGCACTTTATAAGTGGCTATTAAATCTTTTGCCAGTGCTTCAAGGCGATCGGCCCGGCGGCCTGTAATAATTACGTTGTTATTATGGGAGGCAAATTTTTCAGCCATCGCTTTTCCAAAACCCGATGTAGCGCCGGTGATCAGAACTGTTTTCATGAACGGTAAATTTGATCACGAAAGTAAGTAAAGTACGGCAGGATGCCAGTTGTCTATTGCAGATTGCCAATTGTAGATTATAGATTGAAAATTGATTTTTGCTTGCAGCTTGCAGTGTGCGGCGTTAAGCGTTTTCACTTCTTCATTCAACATTGAATATTCAACATTCGACATTCCCAGGTTTGCCACTTTTTCATTCCTCATTTCCTTTCTAATTCTTCATTTATCTCAATAAAATTGCCGTCCCTCTTCTCATCACCATCTTACCGGTATAATCTGTTCCGCGGGCCATCCATACATAAGTACCGGCGTCCTGCGGCTTGCCGGCTATGGAGCCGTCCCACCCTGCTTCAGGTGAATTGCTTTTGTATACCATTTGCCCCCACCGGTTATACACACAGAAGAAATCAAGCGTGGCAATTCCTACCGGTATAGGCCGCAATACATTGTTGCGATTACCACCCGGTCTGAAGGCATTGGGAACAAAAATATCGGGCGCCGTTTTAAATACTTTGATATTGATGGTATCCAGGTCGTAACATCCTTCTGCTGTATATGCCTTTAACTGGTACGAAAAATTATCATCCAGCATGGCAACGGGCCTGGCAATATCGTTGCGATTGAGGTGTAATGGCGGTTGCCATTCATAAAAATCGGAGCCGCGACCATGTAGCAACAACGGCTGGCCAACTACAATAGATGTATCATTGCCTGCAAAGGCAAAAATTTCATCTTTCACGTTCACCACAATAGTATCTCTTCCCGGCTTCGGGCACCCCAACGTGTCGTATACGCTAAGCACATACGAAGTAGTTCTTTTGGGCCAGGCCAACGTGTTCAAACTATTAGGATCGCTTAATGTACTGATCGGGTTCCAGGCAAACCGGGCTCCCACCATGCTGCCGTAGATACTGGCAGTATCATCATAGCAAATGAGGGTATCGGCAGCCACCCGGGCAATGGGATATGGTATGGTGCGAATGGTTACATCATCCGCAGTACTACACTTACCAATATGAGCCACCACATGGTACGTTGTAGTAGCCGATGGCCTTACCAGCGGTTGTTTAACATTCGGGTTACTCATATACCCTGGTACATTGGCCGTCCATTCAAACCTCAACCCATCGGTTTGTGGATTTAATTGAATGGTATCTGTCAAACAAATGGTGCTGTCAACACCTGCATCCAGGGTTACAAAATCAACTACCCGTACCCGCACGTTAGCTGTATTCACACAACCATTTTCGTTTAACGTTACCGCATAGGTAGTGGTGGTTTTAGGCCATACCAACGGGGTGGGCGTATTTTCATTCAGGATATTATACATCGGCGACCAGGAAAAATTGCCGTTGCCGTTGGCATGTAGTTGTAATGTATCTATACTGCAGATCAATGTATCTGTAAATGGCAGGGTGATCGGCGGCCTGTCTCGTACATCGGCGGTGCCGGTTATTGTTCCCATACACCCCTTATCGCTTTCTACCGTCAGGGTCACTGTTTTTACACCGGTGGTGCTGTATTTCCAGGTAGGGTTTTGCAAATTAGAGACATCGGCACCGGTGGTTTCGTCACCAAAATCCCAACTCCATTTAGCAACCGTGCCATATCTTGAATTAGTAAGATCAATAAACTGTAGTGGCAACAATACGCAGGTGCCCTGTACCCTGAACGCGGGGTAGAAACCCGGATATACTTTCGCTAACGTTACGGTTTCATCTTCACACTGTCCGGCCAAAACCACTTTCAATTTAACAGTATAGGTGCCGGTATCGGCATATTGGTGCTGCACCCGGCCTTCGATGTCGGTGGTGGTCATAACAGGCGATCCATCGCCAAAATCCCAGGTATATACAGAACCGGTTGGGTTCACCTGTTCATTCTTGAACGTTACCAGGAAGTCATCGCAATAAGAATAATTTGGTTTTAATAATGCTTCCAGCGGAATGCAATCCGACACTTTTACATGCACGTCCTTGCGATGAATATTGATCAATACGCCTTGCCGGTATTCATAAGCGCAAACAGTGATAACATACTGCCCGATGGTATTTGGCGCCATGCCACTGATCAAACCTGTTTTGGAATCTATTTTCACCCGGTCGCCCAATGGCGAATTTCCGTTATAAGGCGACTGGTAATTTAAATTGAAATACGGCGGCGACGAAGCGGTAGTTGGATTGGGGTTTCCTGTGGAAGCACCTAAAAAACCACTGCAAAAAGTATAAGCCACCGAGTCGGTATTGTCGGGTTGAGTAGCGGCAAAACTCAATGTAAAGTTGCTGCCGCGGCAAATGGCGGTGGCATCGTTGGGCAAAAACCGGGGACTTGAATTTTTATACGCTTCAGGCAACGAATTGGTTCCCGGAATTTCGCACATATAGGTAGCTCCTGCTGAATTACTACGCGGCGTCAGGTTAACGATATTGTCAATACGGCAACAACGTTGGTAGGCAATGGTGTAGCCGCTGGCATTTATGGGCAATGTGATGGTAGTGGAAAATGATCGCACGCGGTAACAAACATCGGTGGGCGGGTTGTTGATACAGGGATTAGAGGCTGCATCGAATCGCAGGAATTGATCGCCCGTGGTAGGTGCGTTAAATGGACTGGCGATTTGGCGATTATTGCTTTTATCAAAAACGGTCAGCCATATTGAATTATCCAGTTGTCCGCCGCTGGTGGCATTACAATCGATGTATAATTTCAACGTGACCCTGTATTCTGACGAATTGGCGTCACTGCCCGGTCCCAGGTACTCATAATACATCTCCCCTCCCTTAATATGCTCTGCAAACAGGGATTGGATCGTTCCAAACAACATCAAAGCTATCGCCAGGACTTTTCTCATTCAGCTCGTAAACAACGTCATTTACGTTATGCAAATTGGCCATGCATCAAAAATTCTTCCATAAAAACATTGCTAAGTACAGGTTCCTCCCACATTCCCATATGTCCCGAATGTTCCAATGTATGTATATAGGACAATCCCGGCATGTAACACTGTTGCAGCCCTTGCTCATAAGGTACTGCGGTATCGTGTTTACCCATAATGAATAATACCGGGCGGGGAAATTTTTTGAGCACATGTGTTCTATCTGCACGCACCATCATGGCCTTATAGTAATTTACGAGTGATTGGCCAATAAAGTTGGAAAACCGGCCAAGAATTTTACCCACCAATTCGGGTTGGCGCTTTTTTGTTGCTTCCGAGAAAAGATTGGGGATGGATTGTTCTAGAAATTTAGCAGCGCCGTTTTGCTGAATAAATTCAATTCCCCGGCGGCGGGCGGTCTTTTTTTCTTCGCTATCGGCAAAAGCGGTAGAATGAAATAAGCCAAACGATTGCAGCCTGTGGGGCCAGGCCTCGGCAAATGCCAATGTAATATACCCGCCCATGCTATGGCCGATCATACTGGCTGCGGCAATATTTTCCTTATCTAAAATGGCGCGAATGCATTCGGCGAAATACTCCATTGACCAAATGGCTTCGCCCTGAGCGTAATCGAAGGGTGAGGATTTACCGCTTCCCGGAAGATCGGGGATGATGAGTTGAAATTTACTTTTCAGGTATTCCACCTGGTTTTCCCATACGGTGCCATCTTCTGAAAAACCATGCACCAGCACCACCGGTTGCCCTTTTCCTTCTACCCGATAAAACACCGGCTTGCCATCGATGAGGATATTGTTTTCTGTTGCCATGACGGCAAGTTACTAAAGTTCCATGTTTATCGTTTTGGAACTACGAAACACATTGGTTGTATTGGATGCAGCGCGCTTCTTCACCGGCAAATTTCCCCGGAAGTAACTGCGCATGGCAATTATGCCTAATACCGGTAATACGGCCATGTTTATTTGTTGCGGAATAAAAAACCAGCAAACGGCAAATAAAATGGTGAGCACGAAAACACTGCGGAAGTAATACTGCAGCCATTTTCTTTTCAGGTATACAACAAACGCAATAGGCAAATGGGTTGGCAATGCCCAAATAGCGTTGTAATTACTCTGGCAAACGTTGTCAATGCGTATGGCCCCCAAAGTTATGATCAATGTACCAATAAAACCCACCAATAGAAAAAACACACTATCGAATACATTCAAAAACTGCCGCGCCCTGATGTTGGTACTGAACGACAGCAGGCTGATTATTGTAAACAGGGCCGAAAAAACAAATATTGGTGTAAACAATGTAATGGATGGCGGCTCGGGCGTAACAATCAGCGCAGCCTGTTTTTGGGCTACCAGGGGGTGCCCATCGGCCGTTGCATTGTCAAAGCCATTCAACAGGTAATCGGGCAGGAACATCGCCTGTTCATTCGTTACCTGTAAATCGAGGTTACTACCTAATAACAGGTCGATTCCGAGTTTGCTCCAGTTCTGCCCGGCTTTATCGAGGTAGGAATGAATTAAATTCCGGAAGGTGGGCCGCTTTTCGGGTAAAATATTATTAAAGACTACCGAAGCGCCTGTTTTTTGAACGATCATATCCCTGGCGCGGGTAGTGCAATTATCGGTATGAAAATAATAATTGTAATACCGGTTTTTCTCCAGCGCATTTAGTTTCAGGGCTGCATTCAATCGTTGTTTTTGATCGCCGGTTAGTTGCAGGGTCTGCTCAATAACCGAACGTTTTTCCTCATAGTATGCCGCTAAAAATTGTTGATAGGGGTGACGGGAAAGCGCATAAACCATGATGCCCCTGGTAAACTTCGCATAAAAATTGGGATCACTATCATCGAACGTGCCGTAATTATATACCATATCAATTCGGCGGGCGCTGTCTGTAACCCGGATGGCCGTATGCCCGAATGTTGAATATAATTCAGCACCGGGACTACAGGTAAGTAAACTAATGCGCAAATGGCTGGTATCGGGTTGAGCGGCGGCAGATAAACAGAAGAGCGGGAAAAGAAATAGTAATAATCTACTCAGCTTCATCAGGATGATTTTAGAATCAATGTTACCAGTTACCGGTTACCGGTTCCCAGCACTTGAGTTTCGATCACTTTATGGGCAATCGACACCTCCGAATTCTTTACCCGGTGACTGGAAACCGGCAACTGGTAACTGAATTATCTTCTGCTGTAATTCGGTGCTTCCCGGGTGATCTCAATATCGTGTGCGTGGCTTTCTTTCATACCGGCATTGGTAATGCGTACAAATTGGGCCTGCTGTAATGCTTTAATATCTTTCGCACCACAATATCCCATCCCCGATCTTAAACCACCAACGTATTGATACACGATCTCACTCAGGCTTCCTTTAAATGCCACCCGGCCTTCAATGCCTTCGGGCACATATTTTTTAATATCAGCTTCCACATCCTGGAAATACCGGTCACCACTCCCCTGGCTCATTGCCCCCAGCGAACCCATGCCGCGGTATTGTTTGAATTTTCTTCCCTCGTAAATAATGGTTTCGCCCGGGCTTTCTTCGGTTCCGGCAAAAATGCTTCCCATCATTACCAAATTAGCGCCGGCGGCCAGTGCCTTCACCATATCGCCGGTATACCGGATACCGCCATCCGCAATTAATGGAACGCCCATTTTATGCAGTACAGAAGCCGCTTCCATAATAGCGGTGATCTGTGGAACGCCTGCTCCGGCAACAATACGGGTTGTACAAATAGAACCGGGGCCAATCCCAACTTTTACTGCGTCAGCGCCTGCTTCAGCCAGGGCTTTGGCGCCAGCGGCAGTTCCTACATTACCCGAAATAACCTGCAGTTTCTTAAAATTCTTCTTCAGTGTTTTCAATGCATCGATCACGCCTTTGCTATGACCATGCGCACTGTCTAAACAAACCACATCAACCCCGATCTGTTGCAGGGCGGCTGCACGGTCGAGCAGGTCACGGGTAATACCCAGCGCTGCCCCCACCAGTAAACGTCCGTACGAATCCTTTACGGCATTGGGATAGCTTACCACCTGCAGAATATCGCGGTAAGTGATCAGTCCAAACAAGGTACCGTCTTTTCTGACAACCGGTAACTTTTCAATCTTATGTTGTTGTAAAATCTTTTCTGCTTTTTTAAGCGTAGTGCCTTCGGGCGCGGTGATGAGGTTTTCGCGGGTCATAACCTCACTCACAATGCGCTTGCTATCCGTTTCAAAACGCAGATCGCGGTTAGTTAAAATACCAACCAGCTTCTTATTATTATCAACGATGGGAATGCCGCCGATCCTGTTTTCTTTCATCAACCGCTGCGCATCGGCAATGGTAGCTTCTTCGTGCAGGGTAATAGGTTCAAGAATGAGTCCGCTTTCACTTCTTTTTACTTTCCGCGCCTGCTCAACCTGTTTTTCTATGCTCATATTCTTGTGCAGAATACCCAAACCGCCTTCGCGGGCCAGGGCAATAGCCAGGTTTGCCTCTGTTACCGTATCCATAGCAGCCGATAACATGGGAATATTTAATTGAATGTTCTTGGTAAGCCAGGTGCGGATTTCAACTTCCCGGGGTAATACTTGCGAATAAGCGGGAACCAGCAAAACGTCATCGAACGTTAAACCTTCACCAAAAAACTTACTTGACCTAGGAGATTTTTTCTGTGGAGCGGTAATTCTTGTTGCCATGTGCAAAGATAGGATGACCAAATAATATGCTCCAAATGAAATTTTAATCCCTTCATTTTATCCATTATGATAAAATAATTAGTATTTTAGCGCTAAACATATTAGTCTATGTCTACAGCCGGTAAAAACCTGAAATATTTACGCAAGCTGCGTGGGTGGACACAGGAAGAATTTGCCACCAAATTACAGATCAAACGTTCACTGCTGGGCGCTTATGAAGAAGAGCGGGCAGAACCCCGTATAGATGTACTTGAACTGGTTGGTGAGCTATTTAAGTTGACGCTGGATGAATTGCTGTTGAAAGATCTGTCAGAATCAAAAGGTAATTACCTGGCCAAGCGACGTGCACAAAAACTGGCTGCCGGCACCAATGAAATACAGTTTGTACCGGTTAAAGCCGCTGCCGGTTATTTAGCTGGCTATGCCGATCCTGAGTTTATTGATGAATTGAATACCTTCACCCTGCCCATGCTGGCGCCCGGCCAGTACCGCGCTTTTGAAATTGTGGGCGATTCCATGCTGCCGACTCCCAGCGGATCGATCATTGTGGGCGAAAAGGTAGATGACATCAACGATGTTAAAAACAGTTTCACCTATATAGTTGTATCGCGCAACGAAGGCATTGTATATAAAAGGGTAATGAAGAATAACCGCTCAAAGAACAAATATACCCTTGTGAGCGATAACCCTACTTATCAACCTTACCAGGTAAATGGCGAAGACATACTGGAAATATGGAAAGCCACAATGATCCTTGGAAAGGCCAACGCACAACCTCACTGGAATGTAAATCAACTAGCCAATGTGGTTAATACATTACAGGAACAGGTAAGCTATTTGAAGAAGAAGATAAACTGATTGACTGTTTACAGGTTGACAGGTGAACAAGTTCATAAGTTGATCCGGATATAATTTTAACCGGTAACCAGGCTTCGGCTTACGGGCCTGCAACCTGGCGTTCAACCGTATTCAGTACACCATACCTGGAATCGGATACCTAATCACCCAAACTAAAAGCTAAGAACTAAGAACAAAAAACTGCGAACCCAGAACTAGGAATTTAATAACTCAAGAACTAATGAACTAACAACTCCGAACTAAGAACTATTAACTGAGAACTACGAACTGAGAACTGAGAACTTAAGAACTAACTCCCAGGCAGCTATTTCGTTATTCTAATTGTCATGAACTTCTTATATTGAGCGATATTTGAAGGGCTGTCTATGCGCGATCAGACATTCCCACCGGTAATTTGTAATACTTTCCTTTCCTAGTTCAAGGTTAGCTGGGGATAATGCTAACCCGTCTGCGCCAATAAATACTTTGTACATCAAGGAGATGGGATAATAATTCCACCGGGCGGCGGATATACGGCGTTGTAATACGCCGGGGAATGACCAATGCAGGTTTTCGAAAAACGGTATTATTTTATATGACTCTTTTTCAAAATGTAAATTCGGCTATTTTTGCCACCCTTAAAATGACCTATGCTTAAAGGCCTGGTTGTTATATTACTGCTATTGGCTTATGCCGGGCTGTTACAGGCTCAGCCTAAGATCTCCCAGGCTATAAAGGTGGTTCATGCCCCAAGGGTAGATGGCTCATTGGATGACTCCGCCTGGCAACAGGCTCCTGTTGCTTATGATTTTATTACCAATACGCCGGTGTATGGCAACCCTGCTGCGGTAAGAACAACCGTACGGGTAGTGTACGATAACAACTCCATTTATATAGGCGCGTACCTGTACGACGACCCTGCTGAAATACGTCGCCAGTTCACTACCCGCGATAATGTGCAACGGGCGAACGTAGATTATTTTTCTGTTTTTCTAGATACTTATAAAGACCGGCAGAATGCCTTCCAGTTCCTGGTTACAGCCCGCAATGTGCAAACAGACGCCCGGGTGAGCCCCAATTTTACGGGGGCCGAAGGCACCTATGGCGATGTAAGCTGGGATGCTGTTTGGGATAGTAAAGTGGGCTTTTGTGCCGATGGCTGGATCGTTGAAATGCGCATACCGCTTTTCTCCATTCGCTTTTCACGCAAATCAGATTCCGATTGGGGCATCCAGTTTATGCGCTTCAGCCGCCGGTTCAATGAAACTTCATTTTGGAACCCGGTGAACCCGGCCGTAAGCGGCTTTGCCAATCAGTTTGGAGATATATCCGGGTTCAACAACCTGGTGCCCCCATTGCGCCTTAGCTTTTCGCCATATGTGAGCGGCGGCTATCGGCAAACACCACATCTCAACAGCACGCAGGAATATGAAACGCTGAAAAGCGGAGGCATGGATGTAAAATACGGTATCAATGAAAGTTTTACGCTCGATGCTACGCTTATTCCCGACTTCGGCCAGGTGATCTCAGATAATGTGGTCAATAACCTTAGTCCGTTCGAGATCAGGTTCCGCGAAAACCGGCCTTTTTTTACTGAAGGAACAGAGCTGTTCAATAAAGCCGGCATCTTCTATTCGCGCCGGATTGGTAAAACGCCCGACAAATATGATTCCCTGCAAGAACAGGTACGTAACGGTGAATTGGACGGTTATCAGTTATTGAAAAATCCATCCGTAACCCGGTTATATAACGCAGTGAAGTTCAGCGGGCGAACGGGCAACAACCTGGGGATCGGCGTTTTTAATGCAGTAACAGAAAATGTAAAGGCGAAATTGCGCAACAAGGGCACCGGCAAAGATTCTATCGTGATCACGGAACCGCTTTCCAATTACAATATTATCGTGCTCGATCAGGCTCTAAGGAACCGCTCATACATTACATTTACCAATACCAATGTGCTGCGCAACGGACTCGAACGCGATGCCAATGTAACCGCGCTTGATGTTGCCCTGTACGATAAAGCCAACCAGTATGGGCTGGTAATAAAACCGCGCTACAGTGTGGTATATGACGCGCCGGGCCGGTATGAAGGCTTTGCCAATTATTTAGAAGCAGGAAAAGTAAGCGGCAACCTGCAATATTCATTCATCAATGAATTGAAATCGGCTCAATACGATCCCAACGATTTGGGGTTTCAGTTATCACCTAACCTCTTTTCAAATACCGGTTCAGTTAGTTATAACATCTACCAGGCATCACGCTCCTTTTTAAACCAGAGTTATAAAATGGCAGTAAAGCAGGATTACCTGTTTAAACCTTTCTCTTATCAAAAAACCACATTCGAAGCCTCCGCTTCCTGGTTACTAAAAAACTTCTGGAGCCTGGCACTCATGGCTGATGTGGCGCCCCGGTGGTATAACGATTTCTTTGAAATGCAAACGCCCTCAAGCTTATTTCAAACACCACGGCAACCATTAAAACGCTCGCCATATTATAATTTGTCTGTAGAGGGAAACACCGATAACCGCAAACCTTTAATTGTAAGCTGGCTAATCGGCGGCGCCGAAGGCCCCTTGCCCAATGATCCTTATTATTTTCTTCAATTAGCAGTCCGTTACCGGTTCAGCGACCGGCTTATGCTTGAAATGAGCTATAGACGCCAATATGATAATGGCCAGTACGGGTATGCTTTTATCCGCGACCCCATAACCACAGCGCCGATCCTGGCCCGCCGTAAATATGCCGATGTTACCTCTGTTATCAGCGGCGTGTACAATTTTACATCGCGCATGAACCTGACGTTCAGGGCCCGCCATTACTGGAACCGCCTGCAGAATACCAACCTGTTTAATATTCATGAGGATGGGTACTGGACAGAAAGGACCGACCTGATCCCAGGCGAATACAACATTAATTACAATGCCTTTAACCTTGATGTATTCTATACCTGGGATTTTCGGTTAGGCAGCCGCTTAATACTGGGTTGGAAGAACTGGCTGGGTAAAGATTACGAATATTATATCAATGGCAGT
This sequence comes from Niastella caeni, assembly GCF_004834005.1. GTDB lineage: Bacteria > Bacteroidota > Bacteroidia > Chitinophagales > Chitinophagaceae > Niastella > Niastella caeni. Next base: position 43,176 of record NZ_STFF01000012.1, on the reverse strand, counting down.
TCGCATAATAATTATGTCAACAATACCCGGCAATTATTCCGCTCCCCACATGGCAATGAGTTTACCATCCGGTTTATTTATTTCCTCAATTACCAGCAACTAGGAATAATAAGTAAAAAATGAGGATTGAAGAATTAGAAAGGAAAGTAGTAATACAAAGGCAACGAGGCATAAAAGGAAGTTTGAGCTTTGAATAAAAGAACCACAAACTATAAACCATAAACTACAAACTATAAATATCTTTCGCCACCCTGAACGTATTACAATGCGCTTCTACAATGGTTTTGATATTGGGCGAATAACCGCCCCCCATAGCAACTACGCACGGAATACCATGTAGTTTCAATTGTGAAAAAACCAATTCATCGCGTTGCCTGCATCCTTCCATGCTTATTTTCAGCTTACCGAATTTATCGGTCGACAAAATATCTACCCCCGATAAATAAAAAACAAAATCAGGCTCCAACTGATCCAGCAGGGTGTGCAGCGTGTTTTGCAACAGGCTTAAATACAGACCATCTTCTGTGCCATCGTTCAGTGCTATATCCAAGTCGCTCTTTTCTTTGTGAAATGGATAATTGTGGGCACCATGCATACTGAAAGTAAACACCCGGGGTTCATGCTCAAATAAACTGGCCGTACCATTTCCCTGGTGCACATCCAGGTCAACGATCAATATTTTTTGCGCCAGCTCTTTTTTAAGCAGATAATTAGCAGCTACGGCAAAATCATTCAACAAGCAAAAGCCTTCTCCCCTATTGGCAAATGCATGGTGAGTGCCACCAGCTACATTCAGCGATACGCCATGCGCAAATGCATGATAACAGCAATCGATGGTACCCTGAGCGATCACAAATTCACGCCGGGTAAGTTGGGGCGATTGTGGAAAACCAATATGCCGTTGTTCACGGGCCGATAACGTTTGCTGATGCAGTTTTTGAACATATTCGGGTGAGTGTGTCCATAGTACTATTTCATCAGCACAAGGCGCAGGCGCAAACAGGTTATTACTGGATATGGTACCTTCATACAGCAATTGTTCGGGAATCAATTCATATTTAAGCATGGGAAAGCGATGCCCTTCCGGCAGCGGGTGCGCATAAATAGGATCGAACGCAATTTTTAAAGCAGGGGGTGTGGGGCTCATTGCAGTTGTACAATCTGATCGTTTACGATAGCAAATACATTTTCCTCATATTCCGGCCGCACCAGGGCAATACCGGTGAACCGGCTGAATGCCGGCAGCACGCAAAACGCTTTTGCAAAGTAAAAACAGGGAAAACTAAGCGATTGTTTGGCCGCCCCCTTTATTCGAACACCAGGATGAATATGACCTGAAAAAAAATACGCGTTGTTATGGGGAACCGCTTCATCCAGGTCGTGCCGGAACCGGAAACAACCGAGTTGTAGTTCTTCCTCTGTTACAAGAATGTTACATTGCCGGTACCAGCTTTCGTGCAGAATATCATGGTTGCCTTTTATCAGGTGAACAGGCAGATCAGGAAAATCGTGCCGCCACCGTTTAAACAACTCCAGTTCCTTGTTCTGGTGGCTATGAAACAGGTCGCCTACCACGATCAACAGCCGGGGTTGAAAATATTGCAGGAGGTGCACCAGCCGATGCAGGTCTTCTTTATACACGGCCTGCGGTACGGCAATACCCGATTTGCGAAAATGTCCGGTCTTGCCAAAATGCAGGTCCGATACAATGAGCGCTTTTTCCTCTTCCCAAAAAACACATCTGTGAGCCGACAACCAAAGTTGCTGCTTCAATAATTTATATGAAACCGGCGCCTGCATGCTGAGATAAAATTAAAAATTCACTGCAAGGTATTTAAAAACAACAATCGTTTGAGATGTAAAAAGCCAGGGGGAGGATAAGGCTGGTAAATGCCTCTTTCAGGTGGGTAGGTTTGTAAGGATGGTCCCGGTTGTTCTTAATCGATCAGCTTATTACGCATACCATACATGATAAGCCCGGCAATGGTTTTCGCTCCTACTTTCGATTTCATATTCTGGCGAATGGTTTCAATAGTGCGGGGGCTCAGGAACACTTCTTTCGAAATTTCCTCGGTGGTTTTATCTGCGGCCAGCAGCTTAAGTATGCGAATTTCTTTTTCGGAGAATTTTACGGGATTGGGATAGAACTGCCTGACCTGCTTTTTGGTTTGCAATTTCGACAGTACCGCTTTATTAACAAGGTCATTAAAGTAAAAGTCATCATTCATGCAGGTGAGTATAGCCTGATAGATCTCCTCAGGATCAGAGGTTTTGGTGAGATAAGCATTGGCGCCCATTTCCATCATTTTGGTAATCATCTCCTGTTCGTCGTACATGGTAAGTACTACGATCTTTACATCACTATATTCTTTACGCAGAATACCAATAGCATTCACCCCATCAACTTCGGGCATGCGAATATCCATCAGTAAAACATCCGGTTTCTTGATCTGCATTTTATGCATGAGATCTTTACCATCTTCGGCTTCCCAAAGAATCTTCAGGTACTCTTTTCCTTTCAGAGCCATCTTAATGCCGTCGCGAAAAATCTTATGATCGTCGGCAAGTGCTACTTTGATAACCAGTTCAGTGCTCATAATGGGTAAGGTTGGCTTATTAATGGGTTATAAGTTGTTCCGTTTCAGGTACAATACGCCCGTCGTTACCGTTTCACCCCTGACTAGTATAATAACACCATAAGGGGCCCTAACCTTCAGGCAATATCGTATAAAAAAACGATTCCACTCACTCTGTAAACGTTAGTTTACCAGGATCAATCGAAATAGTACCAGTTTTCACACGAAGCTTTTACGTAATTACCGGTAATTCCCGAACATTTAAAAAAGAGCAATTCCGCTATTGCGAACAGACGGGTGGCCAACTATTTTTGTTTCAGAAGTTGATTGATAAGGACGACAACCTTAAAACATCCAATATTCTGATCACCGTCCTAAAAAATAATTTCCAACGATCTTATGAATGCCACCTGTCAAATCCAATATCAGTCAACTTCTTCTTTTGTTTTCGCCGCACTTCCTTCAAGCAATTACCTCATCCTAACAACAAGAAATCACACCCTTTCGAAAACACAGTTCAGTTGATCCCTGTTTTTCAGTAGTATTTGCAATCAGTTAAACCTGTAAATAAGAAAAGGAAAATTTTTTTATTGCAAGAGCTGCTACTATACTTGGCCCCGTTTTTAAAATCCTACACTACTTAAGTAAAATTCCTTCACTACTTAAGCATTTTCACTTATCCACATTTGTGAACAATTCCTTCATTGGAGAAGGTCATATGAACTTTTACTATAGTAAATATACGGTAAATAACTAGAAAAATTCCTTCATTTTTTATCGTAATATTTCTTAGAAAAATCCCCCGAAACGTAGACCCATAGAGCATTACACGCAAAATTACACCATTTATGGGTGTACGCAACCCGTTGTATATCTTTTTTTTTGGAGGTTTCTTACTCTTCGGAACCACTATTTACAACCTCTAAAAACTTACTACTATGATGCAAACTGAACTCCTCACTAAACGTAACATTGCTACGATTGGTGAAGAAATTACCCATGAATTAGGCGCACAAATGATCAGGGATTATGTGAAAGCCCATCCGGCCGACGTAAAATCCTACATCATCGGAAAAGAAATTATCAATCAAATTCTGGCTCAACCGGGCTGTGTTGGCATCCAGTTCTACAATGCCATTAACGAATCAGGCCAAAAAACCCTGGTTTATGTTGGTCTTGACGCAAACGGAACTCCTATGGTTTCTTACAAATCAGTTAACAATCAGGGATTTTTAGCAGAAGAAAAAGGCATTGTTGCTGATAAAGTACGTCCTGCAGATGATGGCGGATTTGAAACCTGGTGGGAGTTTTTCGAGTAACATATTGAGCCCCACAGTACTTTGTTCTTTTGATATTACTTTCTATATTTGATTAAATTCTTAATATTTGAAGGTAATATTTGATTACTTATCAATTTACTCAGATATAATACCTGCAATCATTTTTGTCTTTATGATCTCAAAACATAAAGACAAGGGATTGTGGGTATTGTTTTTTTTTAATTTCTATTCATTTCTTACCAACTTACTTATCATCAATGGCTGGAATAATTTTATAGGTTTAAATATCTATTTCCTTTATCGATTATTCACCATCCTGGGCTATTCATTGGTTGCCTTGTTTTTTTACAAAAACATCTCTTCCGTTTTAACCAAAAGATTAATTATCATCACTTATATTCTGTTATTCCTGTATGCTACTTATGATTATATAATATCGCCCCCCAAGTCTTTTGACTCAATACCATCATCAATAGAAGCCATCTTTATCATTATCAGTGCTATACTTTATCTTTTTGAGCAGATAAAAAAACCAAGGGTCCTTTTTATCTATACGCTGGATAAATTTTGGGTAGTTGCCAGTTTGTTGATTTATTATACAGGAACATTTTTTCTTTTCATTTCAGCAGAAGCCTATTTTGGAGATCCGGACTTTGGTAAAAATTATATATTAATCAATAACTCATTTTTATTATTAAAAAACATTGTTTTTTCGATAGGATTATTACTAAAAGACAGATCTGATAAGTTCTCACCAGGTACCTATACAGGATTTGAGAGTTATCTGGAAAAACATTTTTAACATTGCATGCCCTAACCGAAATGATAATCCTGCAAGTCAATAGCCCTGGTACGCCTGTTTCACTGGTACTGTTTTTTGGTACCATTGGCATGCTTGTCCTTACCATAGGCCTCATCGTCTTCATTATTTTTCACCAGCGAAAGGTGATTCGTTACCAGATGCAATTACAGCATATGGAGCAGGAGCAACAAAAAGTGCTGCTGAACGCTTCTATCCGCTTGCAGGAAGAAGAGCGGCAACGCATTGCGGCCGACTTACACGACGACGCCGGCCCGCTGCTGGCTACAGCGCGTTTATACCTGAACGAAAACCTGGTCAATCTCGATAAAACAACACAACTGCAAAGTATTTACAATGCCAAGCAGATCATCGATGATACCATTCAGCTTATACGCAACATTTCGCATAGCCTTATGCCCCCTACCCTGAAAAACTTCGGGTTGGAATCTGCCGTGAACGACCTATTTCAGAAGATCAGCGGCTCGGGCAGTATGAATGCCAGTTGCCGCTTTCATGATTACCGCGAACGCCTGCACGCAGATCAGGAATTGATCATTTTCAGGGTTATACAGGAACTGGTAAATAACATTCTGAAGCACAGTAACGCCAGTTTTATTCACCTTACGCAAAACCTGAGTGGTAATAAATTGTATATTCGCCTCCATCATGACGGCCGTGGTATTACGCAGGCCGATTTCGATAAACTGAATAAAAGTAGTGTGAATGTGGGATTGGGATTGAAAAACATCCAAAGCAGGCTGAAGTTGCTGCACGGACGCATTTATTTTGAAAAAGATATTTCGCAAACGTACTATAAGGTTACTATCGAAATTCCAAGACTGGAGGAAGAACCGGTAGCACCACAGATATAGAATAATTGGTTCATATTTTGATAAGGGCTACGAACATAAATAGCGGGGCCAACTAAGTGTTTACACTGATGCATAGATGCAATACCCCCTGAATGCCTAAACACTGAAGAATTTTAGTAATTTAGTTTTGCCAATATCATAAACAGATGGGACCTATAAAAGTGGCTATTGCTGATGACCACAAAATATTCCGAAAAGGAGTAATATTGTCGTTAAGGCCTTATACAAATATTAAATTCGTACTCGAAGCAGAAAACGGTCAGGAACTGTTGGACAATTTACCAACTGCACCTGAACAACCCGATGTAATTTTGATGGACCTGCGAATGCCGTTAAAAGATGGCATTGAAACCACCAAAGTTATTGCCCGCCAATATCCTAATATTCATGTAATTGCTCTTACCATGTATGAAGACGAACGGTTTGTGAGCCACATGATGGAAATAGGCGCCAATGGATACCTGCTAAAAAGCGCCGACCCTTCAGAAATAAAGAAGGCGATCATGGAGGTGATGAGCAAGGGTTATTACCTGAACAACTTTGTAAACAGGATACTATTAAAAAAATCACACGCCCGGGTTAAAGTGGTACCAAGTTTAAACAACGAGATTACCCTGAGCGACCGAGAGCGTGATGTGATCAAATATATTTGCATGGAGTTTACCGCCCATGAAATTGCACAAAAATTAGAGGTAAGTCCGCGGACTGTTGAAGCGATCAAAGACAGGTTGATGGAACGCTTTGGCGCTAAAAACACGGCAGGCCTGGTTTTTTTTGCAGTTAAGAATAACCTGATTGATTAAACTCCCGGCAATCTTTGACAAATAACGGATCGTATGTATTATTTGTTTAACGTTTAATAGCCGGCATTATGTTGATACCCTTTTTTCCAGCGTCAAAAATAATAGAACTCCCTATGAAGAACCGGTTTGGCCCCGAACTGTTTGACCATGGTAGAAACCGGTGGAAGTATATTTATTGCCCTGCCGCTGGTGGTAATGCTATTATCATTACTACCCGTTTGCACTCTATTTGTTCGTAAAGTAGCTGTTTCTGCTATACTTAACGTCCTGAGAATTCTTTGCCTGTTTGTATTCCTTCAATACCTCACGCTTTATTTCATACAACCCGGTTCTCCCGCCCTTTATACCAGTTGCAAGCTGGTTGAATTTACCCTGGTTTTTTACCTGTTCAAATTAATGATCCCCTCCGGCCAGGGAAAAGATATTATGAATATGTTCCTGGTATCGTTTCTTTCGGTGGTTATTACAATATACTCGCTAAAAGGCATCATGGCCTTCCCGGGCATAATGACTGTTGTACAGGCTGCAATTCTTACCCTGCTTGCATTTGTAGTATTGTTCCAGGTGATCAGCAACCGGCACATTGTACTGATAAACGAGCCCGCCTTCTGGGTAGCGGGTGGCCTGCTGTGTTATTTTGGGATGGTGGTTTTTATGGAAGCAATTGCAGGCTACCAATCTGGCCTGTCGCAACAAATTCAACAACAAAAAAGTATTATTATAATGTTCGCCGATATAATGCGCATGATAATTTTTGTTGTAGCAGTTAGTGTTGCAGGGAAGCAACCAATAGACAATAGGCAATAGGCAATTTGTATTCGCTTGCAGCGGTATTCCATTTGCACATTTGCTAATTAAATCCGCATCTCCGGTATCTCCCCTTCTATTAACAACTTCCCTAATGTTTTACTGCGAATTTCCTCCACCGTTATGCCGGGTGCCCGTTCAATCAGTTTAAAACCGCCGCCGGGTAACACATCCAGCACAGCCAGGTCACTGACGATGCGCTTTACGCATTTCACACCGGTTAACGGCAATGTACAAGCGGGTAATACTTTCGATTCCCCTTTGGGATTGGTGTGCATCATGGCCACAATAATGTTTTTAGCGCTGGCCACCAGGTCCATGGCGCCCCCCATGCCTTTCACCATTTTACCGGGTATCTTCCAGTTGGCGATGTCACCGGTTTCCGATACTTCCATGGCGCCCAGCACAGTAAGATCAACCTTACCTGCGCGGATCATGCCAAAACTTTCTGCACTGTCGAAGAAAGCACCACCTGGTATCACGGTTACCGTTTCTTTACCGGCGTTAATAAGGTCCGCATCTATTTCATCTTCTACCGGGTAAGGCCCCATGCCCAGGATCCCATTCTCTGATTGCAGCATGATGGTCATGCCATCTGGAATGTAATTGGCCACCAGGGTTGGAATGCCAATGCCCAGGTTCACATACATGCCATCCCGTAATTCCTGCGCTATCCGTTTTGCGATACCGTATTTATCTAAAGCCATGAGTTGTTTGTGGTTTGTAGTTTGTGGTTTGTAGTTTTTGGTTTGTGGTTTTTGGTTTGTGGTTGTTCCCATTCGTGCTTTCCCTTCCTCATTTCTCATCCCTAATTTTTCATTCTTCATTTCTCATTCTCCATTTCCCTTCAACATACTACATTCGATAATCATTATTTTTTACTTCCCATTTATCTGTACCGTTCTTCTTTCAATGCGTTTTTCATAATTCGCACCTTGAAAAATCCGATGCACATATATGCCAGCCACGTGAATGTGCTCAGGGTCCAGTTCACCCGGTTCAACCAGATGCTCAACTTCTGCAATGGTAATAGTGCCTGCTTTGGCAATAGAGGTGGAGAAATTACGGGTAGTTTTACGAAAAACCAGGTTACCATAACGGTCGCCCTTCCAGGCTTTCACAATTGAATAATCGGCATACAGCGCGTGTTCCATCAGGTACATTTTATTATTGAACTCGCGTACTTCTTTACCGGTTGCTACTTCAGTACCATAGCCGGCAGGTGTGTAAAAAGCGGGGATGCCCATACCGGCCATTTGAATACGGGTGGCCAGTGTGCCCTGGGGAATGAGGTCAACTTCCAGTTCACCACTTAGCAACTGCCGTTCAAATTCAGCATTCTCCCCCACATAGGAACTCATCATTTTTTTTATCTGGCGGGTTTTCAGCAACAGGCCTAATCCAAAGTCATCTACCCCGGCATTATTGGAGATACAGGTGAGATTCTTAATGCCTTTGCGTACAAGAGCAGCAATACAATTTTCGGGTATGCCGCATAAACCAAATCCGCCCAACATAATGGTAATATTATCCTGCATGTCGGCGATGGCCTCGTCGGCATTGGCAACAACTTTTTGCATAGCAAGCAATTTATTTGATAAAAATAAGGAACTACCCTGCAACCAGCCAAAACGGTTACGCTGATTAAGAATTATTTTTTTACCAGGGGAGCATGCAAGTATATAATCAACCCTGTTGATAGCTGACTGCACTACTTTGCGTCAAAAAAAATCTAATTATTGTCTAAGCTTAAGCAAGGTATCACTTTTAAGCTTTCTGAGCGGTAACTTCTTTGAACGAATGTTGGGGTTGGGCACCGGCGGTAAAACCGGTTGTAATGGTTGGGGTTGAACCGTTTTTGCTGTATCAACCGGAGGCTGCTTCACCTGTGCGGTATCAAGCGGTTTCGCTTTGTACAATTCTTCCCGGCGCCGGTTGGCCTGTGTTGCCAGGGAGTCGAACATATCCCGGGCAATGTCGGGACGGCTCATGTAAAACTTATAACTCTTTACAAACTCGTCTTTTGTGACCTTGTGTATTTCAAATACCTGTGCGTATAATTTAAATGTTTCCGCCTTCAGATCCTGGGAAGAATCTTTTATAAAGGTTTCTCTGAACCGCTCGGCCTGTATCATATCCCACAACACTTTCTGCATTTTCTCCTTAGGCAATACACCTTTGGGGATTTTATCTTTATCTGTACAACTTACCAAACAAAACACGAAAGCGCTCAAACATACCAGTAATAGCCGGCTCATTTTAATTCCTGTTTATACGTATTGGAATTGGATATATCTATCTTCTGTAGTATTTCCCTTGCTTTTTGCTTGTCTTCGGGCGTACCTTTTTTAAATATCCGGATCAATTCGGAAGATTTACCCTGAAAAAAGAACGCAACGATCATAGTATTGGGAATATCGTTGTTCATGGTATTGATCAAACTCAGGGAATTAAGTATAGCGCTCCGGGCTTCCGTTTCATTCTCATACATATAATCCATACCGAGGCGGTAATAACTGTAAATAGCATCGTGCATCAGGTTATACCGGTTGTTGGTAAGGTTTTCTGTAAGCCAGTACCGGTTGCGCAATCCATCAAACGCTTTCCAACCCGTAATATCCCGGCCTTCCGGCGCATTGTTCACAATATTCATCGCTTTCTGAAACCAGGGATCGCCGCCACGCAAAGAGAAGGAATCGAAATCAAGACCTATTATAACATACACATAATAAGCGAGTATGGCCGGCAGGTTACCAACCATGGGATCTGAGCCCGACACGCGGTTCTCGTTAAATTCAATCGATTGAAATTCTATATACTTGAAGGTAACGGCCTCATCTATGAAATTGATCAGCGGGCATTCGTAATTGGTATTATACACCGGGCGGGCAGCCTGCACCATCAGTTTGGCTTTATACACATTGCCACCAGATGCTTCGGTTATGTTCAACATGAAATTACACACGATCTTTTCATTAGGCTGAAAAGTTTCCTTCGTCCATTTTCGGTTATTCAGGAAATTATTAAGCGCCGCCTGACAGGTTTGGAAGGCTTTCTTATCGGCTGGTGTACTTAATGCCTGGGTATTGATAGAAATGCGGGCTTTCAGCTCCTGGGCAAACAGGCTTGCCGGCGCCGCTACCATCAGGTAAAGTATCCATACAATCTTTCTACACATATAGCTTGTTTACGATTCTATCAACGATATCTTTAGCTACTTGTTGTTTGGGCTTGCGGTCGTACACGATCTCGTTACCGCCTTTCTCAAAAATAGTTACTTTATTGGTATCGTATCCAAAACCGGCCCCTTCGTCGTTCAGGGAATTCAACACAATGAGGTCGGCATTTTTGGAAGTAAGTTTATCTAACGCATACTGCCTTTCATTGGCCGTTTCCAACGCAAAACCCACCAGCAATTGTCCATTCTTCTTCAACTGACCCAGGCTTTTAAGAATATCCTTTGTTTTGGTAAGCTCAATGATCAGCGTACCGCTTGTTTTCTTGATCTTTTCAGGCGCTTTCTCAACCGGTGTATAGTCGGCCACGGCAGCGCTCATAACAGCAATATCGGTCGTTGGAAATTCAGCCATACAGGTATCGTACATCTGTTCGGCGGTTTGCACCTTATGAATATATATGCCTGGCAAAGAAGTTTTAACAGCGGAGGGGCCTAACACCAGGTGAACTTCCGCTCCCCGCCGGGCCAGCTCTTCGGCGATGGCCAGTCCCATTTTACCGGAGGAATGGTTCCCTATGAACCGCACCGGATCAATAGGCTCGTAAGTTGGGCCGGCGGTTACCAGGGCTTTTTTACCAGCCAGAGCCTGCCCCGATCCTTCGGGTTCCTTTGCACTGAAAATATTGTTTTCCAGGAAATCCATAATGGCTTCTGGTTCGGCCATACGGCCATCGCCATATAAGCCACTGGCCAGTTCGCCTTTATCAACAGGAATAATACGATTACCAAACGATTCCAGCCTTTGCAGGTTAAGCTGCGTAACCGGGTGATGCCACATATCTTCATCCATGGCCGGCGCCACTACCACCGGGCAGGTAGCCGACAGCCAGGTAGCTAATAACATATTGTCGCATAAGCCATTGGCCATTTTTGCCAGGGTATTGCAGCTTAAGGGGGCTACCACCATTACATCGGCCCAGCGGCCCAGCATAACATGGTTACTCCAGGATTCGTTGCTAACCAGTTCGGTTATAACTGCATTTTTCGACAACGTAGCCAGGGTAAGCGGCGGTGCAAACTCCCTGGCGGCCGGTGTCATAACCACTTTTACTTCAGCACCTGCTTTTACCAGCAGGCGCACCAGCAAAATAGCTTTGTAGGCAGCAATGCTTCCGGTTACGGCCAGCAATATTTTTTTATCCTGGAACATAATTGGTTAAAATTAGGTCTTTTACGTTAAACAAAACGGGGCGCCTCCCTCCCGGTTTATCAACAATAACATAAGTACAACAACCTGGCGAAGCCAGGTGATGTATGTATAAAAATAAAAAGCGACAGGGTATTAACTGTCGCTTTCCATACATTTTTTACTGTTCTATATTAACTAAACAGGTCATCTTCATTTTTACGATAATAGATTTTATCGTCGAGGAACTCCTGGGTAGCCAGTAACGCAGGGTTAGGCATACGCTCATACGCCCTTGAGATCTCGATCTGCTCTTTATTTTCATGGATCTCTTCCAGGCTGTCGGTATGGCTGGCGAATTCTTCCAGTTTATTATGCAATTCCTCTTTCAAAGAGATATTGATCTGGTTAGCCCTTTTGGCAATAATGGCAATAGACTCGTACACATTGCCGGTTTTGCCTTTAATGGCGTTCAAATCCTTTGTTTCGGCCACATTAGCAGTATTGGCGCTAATTTGTCTTCGTAATTTGCTCATTATTGTTGGCTTTAAGATTGTTTTTTGATAATGTCTGGTAGTTTTCCACTTCCTTTTTCAATGTACTTTCAGGAAAACGGTCTATAAAATCGTTGCACTCAGTAATTACCTGTTCAAAACGGGCGGTTTTCTTTTCTTCAATACTATTCATCGCGAATAGATAATAAGACTTGATAACCTGCAACTTATATGCATCACTTTTCTCCGAATCAGGAAAATCGCTCATCAGGCTGGTGTAAGCGATGGCGGCGGCGCGGTAATGCCCCATATTATAATATAAGGTAGCGCTGCCATATTCTTTTTCCTCCAGCTTTGCCCGGCATTTATCCATGATCTCGGAGGCCTCTTTATTCTTGGTAGAATTCGGATGCGTATTGATGAACGTTTGCATCAACCCGATCGTTTTTTGCGTATTTGTTTGATCGAGCTCGGGCTTGGGCGACTGCCGGTAATACGTATAAGCCCGCATAAATTCCATTTCCTCAGCTTTGGCGCTATTGGGGAATACCTCTACAAATTGCTTGAATAGATTTTCCGCCTGCAGCCAGTCGCGCAAATAGTAAGAACAATATGCATATTTATAAAAAAGATCTTCAAATTGAGGCTGCCCCTTCATCAATGGAAAAAGCTCTTCATACAACTGCTGGGCATAGTGGTACTTCTGGGCTACATAATACTTTTCTGCCATGCGCAATTTGTAATCATAGTCAGTGCTCTTCTGCACCTTTGAGAACTTGGAGCAGGAAGCTAAACTTAGGGCAACAATTGCAATTAATAAAGCTGAACGCATAAAAGTGGGCAAAGTTAAGGTTTTCCTGCAAATATGTATGGAAAGGTGCTGGTACCCAAAAACAGGTCGTTAAGATAAACATAAAAACCTTCCCCCGGCAAAACGGGGGAAGGTTATACTATTAGTTAAAGCAATTTAAGCTAAAGTACTTTTTATCTGCCACGACGCAGGTTCGGGTGCGGAGCAGGCACTGTAGTAGGACCTTCTTCACCAGTTCCATCGCGCAGGTCTACGGTGTTGCAATCGCCGCCCATTTCACCATACTTGAAGATGAAACGGTCTTGGTTAATGCCTTCTTTATCAACCATGTAGCTGATAACAGCATTCACGCGATCCCAACTTAACTGTTGCTCAGATTTGCTTGAAGAGCAGTAACCGATAACAGCTATTTTACAATTAGGATTATCTTTTATCTTCTGAGCAGCTGAAGCCAGTAATGCTTTGGCGTCGTTGCTTAAAGTGATAGATTTTGGTTTGAAAGTGATGCTTGGTAAATCACCGATACCGCAATCCTTTTTCAGGCCACCTTCTGCAATCAGCTTAGACAGAGAATCGCAGCAAGCAGGCGGAGGACATTTACCTACACCATCAGCATCAACAGGTTGACATTGTGTTGGTGTAACCAGTTCTTTGTCTTTGTAATCAGGAACACCATCACCGTCAGTATCGCGGCTAACACCATGACTGTCAACAGGGGCGCCGGCAGGTGTGTTAGGCTCTTGGTCGAATTGATCAGTGATTCCATCGCCATCAGCATCATCCAAAACTGGTTTGGGGAGCTTCATGTGACGTGGTTTGTTAACCTCGTTGTAAGCGTAATCCAACGGATTCAGCCACCATAAAGGTTCAACAGCTTTACCGCCGATAGCAACGTTAATACCTAATGACAGGAAGTTATAAGTATCGTAATCTCTTGATTGTGCAGTTGCAGTTTGGCTGTTTTCCTGCCATTGGTTACCGTCTAACAGGTCGGTTTTGGTAATAGTCAGTTTATCTTCGATAGCCAGGCTCAGCTTTTTGTTCAGCTTAAATTGAACACCGGCACCAACGTTTCCAATGAAGCGGAAAGGCTTATCAAACACTTTAGGCTGACCATTATCAGTTTCACCTTGTGTTTCATAGTCGCCATCCAGGATGTCTTTCAGATCTTTTCTGATGTCTTTCCTGTCTTTATATTGATATTGGGTAGGACCATATTGAGCTATAACGCTAGAGAAGTTATATGGCGTGCTGCCATCTAATGCGTCAACTTTAGTGTCATAGATCATACCGCCCAAACCGGCAAAAGCATACACATTGAAGCTGCTTTTTGCTTTATGAAAGCGAATGTTACTCAATGTTACTACACCCTGTAAGCTCAGATCATACACATTCGTTTTGTAGTTGTAAAACACCTGAGTTCCTGTAGCGTAGCCAGCAGAATTCCAGGCAGAGTTTTTTAACCAGTTTGAAGATGGTTGGAAGTTCAAACCTTTAGTGGTTCCAAAACCTACCTGACCTCTTAAAGAGAATACATAACCTAACGCTTTACGGGCGTGTAATGCAGCACCGATACCAGGGAAACGATTACGCACGTCACCTGAAATACCAAATGCACCTACCTGTAAGCCTATCTCCCATTGATTACGGGGTTTGGCGGGGTAAGCGTAATTGTTTGCCATGAATTCGGTGTGCTGGGGCAATCTTTTAGAAGGAACAACAGAAGAATCCATTACATCATACGTTCCGCCCAATTGTGCCTGGGAGGTAGCAGATGCTAAGACGAACAATAAGCTTAGAAAACTTACGTACTTTTTGCTTGCCATAACTAAATTTTATGTGAAGGATTAAGTAACCTGAACTCAGAATCTGTGCAAAAATATTAATTGACAGCTAACTACCAAATTTTTTTCCCCAACACAATGTGCATTATCTTGCTGTTTTTCACACAGTAAGATCATAACAGAGCAAATTAAATGCCTCTTACGTTATACATTATAAAATAGTAATTTGCCCTTCTTATATACCGCATGAAATTATCACTAGCAATATTACGAGAAGAATTACCCGAATTTGAAAAGCAATTTCATAATGCGGTAAAGAGCCAGGTACCGCTCCTGAACAGGATTATGCGGTTTATTGTTAACCGAAAAGGCAAGCAATTACGCCCCATGTTTGTGCTGCTTTCAGCCAAGTTGTGCGGGCCCGTTAACGATACCACCTACCGGGCAGCTTCCCTGGTAGAACTACTACATTCAGCCACCCTGGTGCACGACGATGTGGTGGATGAATCGTTGGAACGTAGGGGATTTTTCTCTACATATGCGCTGTGGAAGAGCAAGGTATCGGTTTTGGTAGGCGATTACCTGCTGGCCAAAGGCATGCTCCTTTCGCTTGACCATGACGATTACCGTATACTAAAGCTTTTGTCAAATGCCATTCGCCAAATGAGTGAAGGCGAGTTGCTGCAAATGGAAAAATCACGGTCACTCAACTTTGAAGAAGACACCTATTTCGAGATCATTAAAGGTAAAACAGCCTCCCTGCTGGCCTCTGCCTGTGCCTCCGGGGCCTGGTCTACCACCCACGACGAGGCCATTACTGAAAAGATGCGGGTCTTTGGAGAAAAAGTAGGTATGGCCTTCCAGATAAAAGACGACCTCTTCGATTACGGCAGTGAGGCCATTGGAAAACCTACTGGCAACGATATCCGGGAAAAAAAACTCACCCTGCCCCTTATATATACTTTGCAGCAAACAGATGCCGCCACCCGCCGTAAACTGATATACATTATCAAAAATCAAAATAAAATACCCGCAAAGGTTCAGGAAGTAATTAATATAGTAAAACAAAGCGGGGGCATTAGTTATACTGAGAAAAAAATGTTTAGCTTCAGGGATGAAGCGCTGGCCATTTTACACGAATTTGATAATATTGAAATACGTAACGGCCTCGAAGAACTGGTACGGTATACTACAGATAGAAAGTATTAGTAAAACACCAGGAACCAAAACCCAAGAACCAAACAATAGGCAATAAGCAATGGGCAATTAAGAAATTGAGGTTTTATATTGGTTTGAGATTTAATATTTGTATTTGGAACTTGAGACCTGTTATTTGAGATTTGGATTTTGGTATTTATTATTTGGATCTTGCGATTTGGCATTTGAGATTTTTTTATGCTACAAAAGAGATGGAACATACTAACCGCAGATGATGAAAAAGTGCAGCAATTGTATGCAGGCCTTAAAATACATCCTGTTCTTTGTAAAGTCCTCAGTCAACGTTATATAGACAATTTCGATAAAGCAAAGCAGTTTTTTCGCCCCCAGTTAACCGACCTGCACGATCCCTGGCTCATGAAGGATATGCTCAAGGCGGTAACCCGTATTCTTTCGGCATTTGAAGAGCAGGAAAAAATACTCGTATTCGGCGATTATGACGTAGATGGCACTACTGCCGTATCGTGCATGTTGCGCTTTCTGCAAAAGGTATATGAACCCGGTAAAGTCGATTTCTATATCCCCCACCGCTATCGCGAAGGGTATGGCGTATCGAAGAAAGGGATCGACTTTGCTATTGATAACGGGTTTACACTTATTATTTCGCTCGACTGCGGTATAAAATCAATTGACCTTATTCAATACGCCCGGGAAAAAGGCATCGACTTTATTGTATGCGACCACCATATGCCCGATGAGGTGTTACCTCCGGCCGTGGCTATTTTAAATCCCAAACAAAAAGATTGCGATTATCCCTTTAAAGAACTGTGCGGCTGCGGCGTTGGGTTCAAACTCATCACTGCCCTCGCCCAGGAACTTCAGCTCGACGAGTCTGCACCATTCGAATACCTCGACCTGGTAGCAACTGCCATCGCTGCAGATATTGTGCCCATGACGGGAGAGAACCGGATCCTGGCGTTTTATGGCTTGAAGAAAGCCAACGAAAACCCCAACTATGGTATCCTGGCTTTAAAGCAACTCAGCGGGGTTCAAAAAGAATTATATATAAACAGCCTGGTGTTTATGATCGCGCCGCGCGTTAATGCGGCAGGGCGAATGGACGATGCCCGCAAGGCCGTGCAGATGTTTATTGCCAATACTACCCAGGAAGCCCTGCAGTTTGCCGAAATGCTACATAGCGACAATACCGACCGCAAGGAAGCCGATAAAAATATTACGGAAGAAGCACTGGCAATCATCGAGAATAACGATCTGCTGCGGGCACGAAAATCCACCGTCGTGTTTCAATCACACTGGCATAAAGGAGTGGTTGGTATAGTGGCTTCCCGCCTCATTGATTATTACTATCGCCCTACCATTGTGCTTACGCAATCCGGTGAATATGTAGCTGGTTCTGCACGTAGTGTGGCAGGCTTTAATGTATACGAAGCCATTCATCAATGCAAGGACCTGTTGCTGGGTTATGGCGGCCATTTTTATGCGGCCGGTATGACGCTGGCGCTGGATAAGGTGGACGCTTTTTGCCAGCGGTTCGAAGAAGTGGTGGCCGCTACCATTACCCCCGAGCTGCTGACCCCGGAAATTATCATCGATGCAGAAGTGGAATTTAAAGACCTCAAGCAGGCATTTTACAACATCATTCACCAAATGGAACCTTTCGGGCCAGAGAACATGCGCCCATTATTTGTTGTAAAGAATGTTACCGATTCGGGCTACTCACGCATTGTAAAAGAACAACATATCAAATTTTCACTGCGTCAGGATAACATACTGTTCAATGGCATAGGGTTTGGGATGGCTAAAAAGTTCCATCTGCTTGAATCTAAGAAACCAGTTGACGTAGTATTTACCTTAGATGAGAATGAATGGAACAATGAAAAACACTTACAGTTGCGGGTTATAGATTTCCGGTTGGCGGAAGATAAAGAGACCTTGCAAAAACCAGCAATGGGATCATGACATACAGAAAAATATAATTAATGTCGCCAGGTTTATGAACATTCGTTTGGCTTAGTTTAGATAACCGCTTTTCAACCATTATCTGTAAGCATTCCGCTTTAACAATCCATCCCCTGAAAAGGTTTAACGTTGAAAATTTTATTGTACAATAATATGTACGGCGGTATGAGTTTGCCATTATTATAATATTTTTACTATCCACCTATAGGGGTGGTTTTCACCCGCTACCAATGTGATTGTATGAAAAATAACCAGGCACTGATTCCCGTATATGATATGGCAGCCTGCATTCCAGGCACCAATTTCATAATTAAAAGAACTGAAGGTAATTCCGTACCATCCTATATGGCCATTCCTCACCGGCATGCTGATTATAAGATCAGTTTTTTGCAGGAAGGAGAAGTAACGCATTATACCGACTTTGAAAAATATACCATCAAGGCGCCCGCATTATTAATGCTGGCCCCTGATCAGGTGCATCAGCAAACAGGCAACTCCTATTATAAAATGATGCACGTTTCTTTCAACAAAGAATTTCTGCTTACCGAAACTCAGGGTGTACTTGCCTGTTGGGAATGCATGTTCAGCCAGGTAGTGTTGCCGGTAATGAATACTGAACAACTGCAGGAAATATCAGTTTATCTTGAACTCATGTACCAGGAGTTCAAAGATGACAAACCGCAAAAAGGACTGATCCTGAAAAACCTGTTGAATGCATTCATCATTTGCGCAGGCCGCCTGGTAAACTGCAAAAATGAAACGGTAGTGCATAACGTAGTGAATATGGATTATTCACAAAACCGCATTGTACGCCAGTTCAAATCACTCATCGATGAAAACTTTGTAAACGCTACCCAGGTAACGCAATATGCCGATATGCTATATGTTACGCCTGGTCATTTAAATGATCTCATTAAAACGGTAACCGGTAAAACTGCCAAGCAGATCATTGATGAAAGAAGAATACTGGAAGCTAAACGACTATTGTTTTGGGGCGAGCATTCAGTAAAAGAAATAGCCGGACGACTTAATTTTGAAGACGATGCGTACTTTAACCGTTTCTTCAAAAAGCATACTGGCAATACTCCTGCCCTGTTCCAACGACAAATCCGTGAAAAGTACAATTAATCCCCCAATAAGGTAAATTAACGACGTCTCAATCGTCATTACTTTTACTGGATGATTTTTATGGGCAGGTTATATGATAAAAGTTTAGCATTACCCAACAGCATGGCAACAGCTACCTGTTAAAATATTGCATTCTACATTACCTATTATTCTCCGGAAACCTGGAATCGTTCACGTACCTGACGCCAACTGATCCTGGAACATTGCTACGCATCTGAACCTGCGGGAAACGCACTGCCCACGTTATTGCTTCAACGCAGTACGATAGCTTGTCTTTAACGATTTTTTTGTATGTCTATTAAACCATGTATGATGAAACCTTTTGATAACATTCAGTCAAATTTAAGCTGGGTAAAGTTATTAACCGCAATCAGTGTTGCAACAGTTTTGTATAGTTGCGGTAATACCTCAGCGCCCCCCGGAATGGCACAACAAGCCATGCAATTACCCGTAGTACCCGTAACCACCACATCAGCTACTACATTCAGAGAATATCCTGCATCGCTCGAAGGAAAAGTGAACGTAGAGATCAAACCGCAGGTGGAAGGCTATCTTGAAAAGATCTATGTAGATGAAGGCGCCTGGGTAAAAGCAGGTCAACCTCTTTTCAGGATCGATGCACGCCTTTATAACGAGGCGCTGAACACGGCAAAATCGAGCTTACTGGCCGCAAAGGCTAACGTGGCCAAAGCACAGGTAGATGTAGATCGCCTGGTACCATTAGTAGAAAACAAGGTGATCTCGGAAGTACAGCTCAAGACCGCCCGCGCTGTTTACGATGCAGCAGTAGCAGCAGAAGAACAGGCGAAAGCAGCTATAAGCAATGCACAGATCAATATTGGTTATACGTTAGTGAAAGCCCCGGCCAATGGGTACATCGGAAGGATACCGTTTAAAACAGGAAGCAGTGTCACCAAGAACGATGCACTTACATTACTGAGCGACATTCATGAAATGTATGCCTACTTCTCACTGAGCGAGCCAGACTTCATCGCTTTCAAGAACCAGTTTGCCGGTAACTCAATTGAAGAAAAAGTAAAACAGGTTCCACCCGTTGAACTGGCATTAGCCGATAATAGCATTTACACCGTAAAAGGAAAGATCAGCACCATCGAAGGACAATTCGATAAAACAACCGGAGCTATCGGCTTCCGTGCTACTTTCCCTAACCCGGGTGGCATACTTCGTACCGGCAATACAGGAAAGATTCGTATTCCGCAACAGTATAACGATGCGCTCATAGTGCCAATGGAAGCTACTTTCGACGTACAGGACAAAGTGTTCGTATTTGTTTTGGGCGACAGTAATAAAGTAGCCAGCAGACCGATCACCGTTGTAGGCAAAACCACTAACTATTACTTTGTAAAAGATGGTGTGAAGGCCGGTGATAAGATCGTTTTCTCAGGGGTAGGCAACCTGCAGGATGGGATGGCGATTGTGCCGCAACCAATATCTGCAGACAGTTTGCTGAAATCAAAACCTTTATAATCGAAGTTGGAAGTCGGAGATCGGAAGTCAGAAGTTACCCTACTCTGACTAGAGGATATTTTTTTGCCTGATCAGCTCCGATTTCTGACCTCAGACGTCTGACTTCAGATTTCAAATTCAAATCATTCACTCATGTTAAAAAGATTTATTGAAAGACCGGTCCTATCAACGGTAGTATCTATCATTCTGCTTTTGTTAGGCGGGCTGTCGTTGTATACGCTGCCTGTGACGCTGTTCCCCGACATTGCGCCGCCCAGCGTTCAGGTAACCGCTTTCTATCCCGGCGCCAATGCCGAGGTGGTAGCGCGTTCGGTTGCCACCCCGCTCGAAGAAGCCATCAATGGTGTGGAGAACATGACCTATATGACCTCCAACTCCAGTAACGATGGAAGCATGACGCTTACTGTGTATTTCAAACAAGGCACTAATCCTGATATTGCATCTGTAAACGTGCAGAACCGGGTATCCAAAGCAATCAGCCAGGTGCCTACAGAAGTGGTGCAGGCAGGTATCTCTACACAAAAAGTACAGAACAGTATCATCATGTTCGTGGCGCTTTCGAGCGATGACAAAGACAAATACGATGAGCTGTTCCTGGAAAACTATATCAAGATCAACCTGATACCCGGCGTGCAACGTGTACCGGGTGTTGGACAGGCACTGGTTTTTGGTACCAAGGATTACTCCATGCGTATCTGGCTGAAGCCTGATCGTCTCATCGCCAATAATCTCTCCCCCCAGGATGTACTGAACGCTGTAAGAGATCAGAACATGGAAGCCGCCCCCGGCCGTTTAGGTCAAAGCAGTTCCGAGGTGTTTGAATATGTATTGAAGTACAAGGGTAAAATGAACCAGGGCGAAGAGTACGAGAATATGATCATTAAGGCCAATGCCGATGGTTCTATGCTTCGTTTAAAAGATGTGGCCCGGGTTGAATTCGGTTCTTACACCTATTCAACCAACGCCAGAATGGACGGCACGCCTGTATCGGGCTTTGCCGTATTCCAAACGGCCGGTTCAAACGCCAACGACATCCTTACCGAAGTAGAGCGGTTGCTGAAAGATTTTGAGCGTACGTTACCCAAAGGGCTCAAAACAACCGTAATGTACAACTCCAAAGAGTTTCTCGATGCCTCTATCGATCAGGTAACGGAAACCCTGGTGATTGCCTTCATTCTGGTGTTCATAGTTGTATTCATTTTCTTACAGGATTTCCGCTCTACCCTCATTCCGGCTATTGCGGTTCCTGTAGCTATCATAGGTACCTTCTTCTTCATGCAGTTATTTGGCTTTACCATTAACCTGCTTACGCTGTTTGCCTTAGTACTGGCAATTGGGGTGGTGGTGGATGACGCCATTGTGGTGGTGGAAGCGGTACACTCAAAAATGGAACGAACGAATCTGCCCGCCAGAACAGCTACTGTTCAGTCGATGAACGAGATCTCCGGCGCTATCATCTCCATTACGCTGGTAATGGCCGCGGTGTTCATCCCTGTAGGCTTTATGCAAGGCCCTGCCGGGGTGTTCTACAGGCAGTTTGCCTTTACGCTGGCTATCGCTATCCTTATCTCTGCCGTTAACGCGTTAACGCTGAGCCCTGCCTTGTGCGCCCTGTTCCTGAAGAACCCACACGCTGGTGAAGGCAACGCCCATGGCCCTAAAAGAGGCTTTATGAGCCGCTTCTATGCCGGCTTCAACGCAGGTTTCAATGGAATGACCAACAGGTATATACGCAGCCTGAAGTTCCTGGTGCGTCGCAGATGGGTTGCAATAACCGGACTGCTGCTCATTGCTGCCGGTGCATTTTTCCTGGTGAAAAAAGCGCCTACCGGTTTCATTCCTACAGAAGATCAGGGCTTCGTACTGTTTGCAGTTAATACACCGCCCGGAAGCTCGCTTGAGCGTACACACCAGGCAACATTGCAAATAGACAGCATCATCAAACAAGACCCCGCATATAGTCACCTGTATGTGATCGACGGTTTGAACTTTATCAGCAATGCGAACGCCTCACCATATGCCGCCGGTTTTATGCGGTTGAAAAATTATGATGAAAGAGGACCGGTTAAAAATCCCGAAGAGATTGCCGCCGGCCTCGTAGGAAAAGTAAGCCAGGTAAAAGGCGCCCAGGCTTTCTTCTTCAACTTCCCTACCGTACAGGGTTTTGGTAACGTGAGTGGTTTTGAGTTCATGCTGCAGGACCGTACCAATGGCCCGCTCGACAAACTGGGCGGTACCGCCTGGCAGTTCATCGGCGCACTGATGCAGCGGCCCGAGATCGGATTCGCCTTTACCACGTTTGCAGCAGGAAACCCGCAATACACCATTGAAGTGGATTATGCAAAATCCAAACAATTAGGCGTATCTATCAATGAACTGATGCAAACCATGCAGATCTATTACGGAAGCAGCTTCGTTACCGACTTCAACCGGTTCGGGAAATACTACCGCGTAATGGCGCAAGCCGATGCGGCGTTCCGTGCAGATGTGAATTCGCTGGAAGGTATTTATGTAAAAAATAATCAGGGCGAAATGGTTCCGGCCAAAACACTGGTATCGCTTAAACGCGTATACGGTCCGGAAACTGTTACCCGCAATAACCTGTTCAATGCCGTTACCATCAACGGTTCGCCCAAGCCGGGTTTCAGTACGGGTGATGCCATCAAGGCAATTGAAGAAACAGCCCAAAAGGTATTGCCAAGAGGTTACTCATACGAGTGGACCGGTGTAACCCGTGAGGAAATTAAAACAGGAAACCAGCAGGCGTTTATCTTTTTGCTGAGCGTATTGTTCGTTTACTTCCTGTTGGCTGCACAATATGAAAGTTACATTCTGCCGCTGGCAGTTATCTTAACCGTTCCTACCGGCATATTAGGGGTGTTTGCGTTTATTGGGTTTGCCGGCATCGATAACAACATTTACGTACAGATCGGTTTGATCATGCTGGTAGGTCTGTTGGCCAAAAATGCGATCCTGATCGTGGAATATGCCGTACAGCGCAGAAAAAGCGGTATGGGATTGATTGACGCAGCGCTGGAAGCATCAAGGCTCCGGCTCCGTCCCATCCTCATGACCTCCTTTGCCTTCATTGTTGGTCTGTTACCACTGGTTTGGACGCATGGCGCTTCTGCCCTCGGTAACCATTCTATTGGTGTAAGCGCTATAGGCGGTATGCTTACCGGGGTAATACTTGGTGTGTTCCTGATACCAGTGCTGTTTGTGATCTTCCAGTACCTGCAGGAAAAAGTACAGCGCAGACCGGTCTTCGACCAGACAAATTTGCCTGATGCTGAAGCAGCAACTGTAAAACATTCATAAATCAAAGATCAGAAGTGTGCCATCCGTCACCAGACGGTTATCGGGAGGCGAATGGCACACTTAAATAACCTAAATAAGGAGATAATGCGAAAAAGTAATATCACTATTTATTCCACCCTGGCATTGGTGGCGCTGTTGGCAGCCTGCCGAATGGGTAAAGATTACCAGCGATCTGATCTTTCTTTACCTGCTCAGTTTGCCAATACAACAGCACCCTCTGACAGCAGCGTGGCAGATATGGAATGGAGAAAGTTTTTTTCTGATCCTACCCTTCAGGGCCTGATCGCTCATGCCCTGCAAAACAGCTTTGATGTACAACTGGCCGTAAAGCGGGTTGATGAAGCACGCGCCTATGCCAACCAGGCAAAGGTGAACTGGGCGCCTACCATACAGGCACAGATAAACGTTTCTTCATCCTTCCCTTCAGAGAACAGTTTAAATGGTATAAGCCTGAAGAGCTTCCTGGGGAAAAGTCATATAGAAGACTATACCCTGGGTGCAGGATTAACCTGGGAAATAGATATCTGGGGTAAACTGCGCCGGCAGCGGGAAGCTGCCTCTGCCATTTACCTGCAATCGTATGAAGCAAGCAGAGCGGTGCAAACGGCTGTAGTAGCCAACATTGCCAGCAGCTATTTTAATTTGCTGATGCTGGATGCACAACTTGCTATCGCCCGCCGCAATGTAAACCTGGGCGACTCCATTGTTCGCATCATCAAATTGCAAAAAGATGCCGGACAGGTGACCGAGCTGGCCGTGCAACAGGCAACCGCTCAACAGCAAACAGCCGCTTTACTGGTCCCTCAATTGGAACAGCAGATCGCCATCCAGGAAAATACCATTCGTATTTTAAGTGGCGATGCGCCAGGCACCATTGCCCGCACTACACAGTTAAACAACTTTAAAGTGTGGGACAATTTACCAACCGGCATACCGGCTGCTATGGTAAGCCGCCGGCCCGATGTACGCACCAATGAAATGGCGCTTGTCGCCGCCAACGCGCGGGTGGGCATAGCCGAAGCCAGCATGTACCCAACTATAAGCATTACCGCTAATGGCGGAATAAACGCTTATCAGTTCAGTAAATGGTTCAACATCCCGGCTTCATTGTTTGCTACCGGCGCTGCGGGTTTAACACAACCTATCTTTCAACGCCGGGCTTTAAAAACACAATTCGAAGTAGCTAAAATACAACGCGAACAGGCTGCCATTACCTTCCGCCAGTCGGCCATCAGTGCCATTGGCGAAGTAGCCAATGCCCTGGTAAGTTTAGATAAACTGAAAGGACAACACCAGATAAGTAACGACCAGGTGACTACGCTGCGCGGCGCCATTGGCAACGCAGAACTGTTATTCAAAAGCGGCATGGCCGATTACCTGGAAGTGATCACGGCACAAGGCAACCTGCTGCAGGCAGAGTTAAACCTGGCCACTGTTGAACGCGATCAGCTCAGCGCCATGGTAGAACTGTACCGGGCATTGGGTGGAGGATGGAAATAATGTGCAAATGCGAAAATTAGCAAATGCGAAAATTAAAAGACAGGCGAAGGGAAATAAAAGAAAGGATGTACTACGAAAGGACATTGGGTTTTTAGGTAAAATAAAAAGCCATCAGTTTTTAACCTGATGGCTTTTTTTATGTTGTATTCTTTCTTACTTCATACTTCCTACTTCCGACTTCTGACTTCCCACCCCGAGCAGATCAACACTGCGGTTGATAAAGTTGGTGAGGTTGCTGCCCTTCAGCAAGCCTTGCGACAACAAGGCCAGGTCGGCCAGGTTATGCACCAGCTTCGCCTGCGTATCTTTATCATCATTCTTCAGTACCTGCTGGTAAATGGGGTGATTGCCATTGACCGTCAGTGTTACTTCATCGGGCATGTTGGCATAAAAACTACCCATTGGTCCGCTCAGGGAAGCCATGTCTTTCATGCGGCGGGTAAACTCAGGGCGGGTTGCTACCACGGGGGGCGCTTCAGTGCTCAACCCTTTCACATCAACCGTCATAGTCAGACCCGGCATTTTAATATCAAACAACCCCTTTAACGCGGTTTCTTCATCCTTGCTTAAAACACTTTCCTGGTTCTCCTGCTTGTCAATAAGGTTATCGGCAATATCGGCATCCACCCGGTTAAAATGAACCTCGTTCCATTTCATTTCCATTTGGTTAATGAACGAAGGATCGATGATGGTATCGAGTTTAACAACCACATAGCCTTTGGCTTCAGCTCCTTTTATGTAAGCATCCTGTTGCACAAGGTCGGTAGTATACAAAATAACCAGCTTGCCCTCTTTGTTCTTTTGCAGGGTTTCGGTGGCCATGCGATATTCTTCGAGCGTGTAAAACTTCTTCTCTGAACCATCTCCACCATTGGTGGCAGTCTCGAACAAATGGAACTTGTTACCTCTTTCCATGAACTTGTCATCTGTCATCATACCATACTTCACAAACAAGCCCAGGCTATCCCACTTGCCTTCAAATTCTTTTCTTTCTTTATTGAACAGCTCTTCGAGTTTATCGGCTACCTTCTTCGTAATGTGGTTATTGATCTTTTTCACATTGGGGTCGCCCTGCAGGTAACTGCGGCTTACGTTCAACGGAATATCCGGACTGTCTATCACCCCATGCAGCAACATCAGGAACTCCGGTACAATATCCTTTACTTCATCAGTAACAAACACCTGGTTGCTGTACAGTTGTATTTTATCTTTTTGTATTTCGTAGCTCTGCTTTATTTTGGGGAAATACAAAATACCGGTGAGGTTGAAAGGATAATCTACATTCAGGTGTATCCAGAACAACGGCGGTTCGTTATACGGATATAGCTCTCTATAAAAATTCTGATAGTCTTCAGCGGTTAAATCAGCCGGCTTCTTTTTCCAGGCGGGCTGGGTATTGTTGATGGGAGCCACTTCCTCTTTTTCTTCCTCATTCTTTTCTTCTTTATGACGGAAGTAAATAGGCACCGGCAGGAAACGGCAGAACCGGTTCAGAATACCACGAATGCGCTCTGCATCCAGGAACTCGGCGCTTTCTTCATTAATGTGCAACACGATGTCGGTACCGCGGTCGGCTTTTTCTGTTTCTTCCAGCATGTATTCCGGACTGCCATCGCACTCCCAGCGAACAGCAGGTTCTTCCTTAAAACTTTTGGTGAACACTTCCACTTTATCGCTCACCATAAAGGCCGAATAAAAGCCCAGACCAAACTTACCAATGATGGCGTTCTCATTCTGTCCTTTATACTTCTTTACAAACTCCTCTGCGCCGCTAAATGCCACCTGGTTCAAATACTTCTCTACTTCAGCCGCTGTCATTCCAATACCGCGGTCAGAAATAGTGATGGTCTTTTTTTCTTCGTCGAGCTTTACCTCAATGATCAGATCGCCAAACTCGCCTTTGGCCTCTCCGATGGAAGAAAGGGTTTTTAATTTCTGGGAAGCATCCACTGCGTTGCTGATCAGCTCGCGCAGGAAAATATCGTGATCGCTATACAGGAATTTTTTAATGATTGGAAAAATGTTCTCGGTTTGTACCTGTATCGTCCCTTTTTGCATATGTGTCGTTTTTGGCAGTTTAATGTTTTTGTACGCTAAAGGCTTTAAGCTGAACGCTGATCCCCGAAATTCGTGCCTTCCGCATAATGTCAGGCACTCCGATATGAGAACAAAGCGTTAGGCGTTCTGCGTTACGCATTACGCGTTGCTTTGCGTACCAAAGAGAGTGCCATTGGCCTGCCTGGCGGCGAAATCGGCAAAATTGTCAGGCTAAATTGACCAGACATTAAACCCTTTGGCAGATGTTGAAGGTACATGAATAATACCTAAAACAAAGTGTGCCGCATCCGGACACGGCACACCTTTCAGGCTTTCATTAAGCCGTTTATTGTTTCACAAACTTTATGGTATAGTGTTCTCCCGCATTATCCGCATTCAACACATACAGTCCTGGCGCCAGGCTGCTCAGGCGGCTATTCAATTGCTGATTCAATTGGCTCACCGAACCCGTTCCATTGATAAAGATGCGACCATCAACACCGCTTACCCGCATTGTATATGTTTTGCCGGTTGTATTGATGTTAATGTTCACATAACTGGTAACGGGATTAGGCAACATCGTCAATGTGGCTTTACCTTCATTGGCCATGCGCACAGTAGCTATTGATGACAGGGAAGATTTACCATCCAGGTCAACCTGCTGCAACCGGTAATAACTGATGCCTGGCAATGGATTCACATCTGTGAACTGGTAATGCAGCCCGCTGTTGCTATTACCTGCACCGGCAACCCGGCCAATAGCCGTGAAATTTCTGCCATCTGCTGAACGCTCTATATTAAAATACTTATTGTTCTGCTCCATGGCAGTTGTCCAGTTCACCAGCACTACACTTTCTTTTGGCCGGGCAGTGAACTCCAGTAAAGTGACGGGCAATGGGCCACTAACGGCAAAGCTAAACCGCGCATACACCGGCAGGTGGTCCGAAGCCGTACTATCATCGTAGCCCGGGATATACAACCTCGCATCTTCAATGGCTATAGAACTGTCGATGTAGTTGGTGCGCAATGACTGGGTAGTAATAATATGATCAATAAGTCCTGACCCGCCTATAAAACTCACTTTGCCGGCGCTGTCGAGCGAGCGGGTCAATGGTGCATAACTGGCATTATCAGTTACAAACCCATTGTACGACGAAACGGTGCTGCCTGAATAAATAGAACCATAGAGCCGGTCGTTATAATCGCCTAATATGATCACGTTATCATTTTTATAAACGGCATCGAGTGTGTCTTTCAATACCTGCGCATCAAATACCCGCCGGTTAAAATCACTCTGGGCTGAACCAGCTTTCCCATGAACCACTACCAGCCGCACTTTCTTCAATTGCCCGTTTATATTTGCATCAAAGGTTGCCATATAAGGTAACCGGCCCGAAGCCCAGAAGTTGTCGCCTACCCGCAATGATTGACCTGCCAGCACACTATCATACATAGCTTCAAATAACACGCGCGGCGGTTCTGTGGCCGACAAGGTCATCGTAGCCGTATTGTAAATAAACCCGATCTTTTGTGGCGGAAAATTCGGGTTCGGAGCCTCAAAGGAATACGACCACCTGTTTGATGTTACTGCCGAATAACCGGGCAACAGCAACAACAATTCATTCAACGCCGAATCGCTCGACACTTCTTCAAACCCTATTACATCTACATTCAAATGCTGTATAACCGTTGCAATGTTGTTGATCTGCCCAGTGATCTTTGCCGGTGTGGCATTGTTGGTTGGATTGCTACCAAAGAACGCCATGTTATAACAGGCAACATCAAAGGTCTCTGCCCTGATATAGGATGATCCTGATAAGGCCACCCTGTTTTGATTTAAACCGGTGGTAGAAGTGATATTTAAATCCCCGGTATTGTTCAATTTCTTAACGGTGGGTGAGAACCGGATGTATACGGTTGTGCCTGCTGCGGCCGTTGCCTGGTCAATTACCAGCGGGCTGCTGCTAAAAGTAGTATTGTTTGCGGATATCTGATAACCGGAAGGAACTGTGAGCGTAATATCAGAATTGCCTACAGACTTTACCGAAATTGACTGGCTGGTTGAGTTGGTCCCAGTAGCTATTTCGCCAAAACCAAGCGTGGCAGGACTAACCGATAACAGGGTCGACTGATCGGTGATGGTTATATCATCAACAGACCAGCGGGCAGCATTGAGTGCCGCTGAAGAAGTATATTTAAAAGCGATGTAAACATTGGGAGCGCTTTTATAGGCACTCAGATCAATATTATCCGACAGGGTCCATACGGTGGTAGCTGTTCCCGGAGGCGTAGGAAAATTTGCAGTGGTAATTTCAGTCCAGGTAGCGGAAGCAGGGCTGCCACTGCCGGCATAATCGGTAGAAACATACAATTGCAGTTTGGGTCCTGAAAATTCACCCCTGCTGTAAAAACTCAATATTGGCATGTTAACTATTGAACCCAGGTTCAGGCTGGGTGAAATGAGCCAGGCCTCATTTGTTTGCGCACTTCCCGACGAAAATCCGTTTACTGAAACGCCGTTGGTGCTGTTCCTTCCAAACGAGCTGCAGCCCCACATTTGCGAACCGGTGGTGTTGATCGACAGAAATCCTGATCCCGGTATAGAAGAAACCGTACAGCTGTTGAAATTAAAAGTAAGGTTGGATGGATCGATGCCTTCGCCCGAAAGCGTAATGGTCTTATTGGCGCCTCCGCTGGTTGTATGCAGAATGCTACCGTTAAAAGTACCGGCTGCTGTGGGCGAAAAACGCACATACACCGTTGCACCGGCTGTGGCATCGGCAAGCGGTATGGTAGCGCCGGTAGAAAAGGTAGTATTATCCAGCGAAACGGAATACGGAGCGGCGGTGCTGATCAGCACATCACCCGTAAGATTGGTCCCGTTCAATGTATAGCTTGAAGAAGAAGTGGCACTAATGTTTGTATTGGGAAAAGCGATAGCTGTGGTGCTGATGTTTACAGAAGGAACCGATACAGCCGTTGCCGAACCGGTAAACACTACATTATCGATGCTGAATGTTCCACCTGATCCTTCAGCATTCCAGCCGTAAAAGCGGAATGTAGCAGCCGAGGTGAGGCCTGTAAAACCCGTCAGGGTAATGGTACTGCCGGTTTGGGCAGAGGTAGTAGGATCTGTTACCTGAAAAACGTTATCGGTTACTACCTGCAGGTTCGCATTGGCGGGACTAACAGAAGCCGGAAGGTTGGCTGCATAACTATCATTACCCGATCGAACCGAATACTGCCGTATACCCGTGGCCGAGCGTTGCAGGGTGAAGGTAATGCTGGTGAGATCGATGGCATAACCACTGGCCGGGGTGATCGTTACCTCGTAATACTGGTCCGTGTTAATAGATCCTGTAAAAACATCGCTGCCATTGGTGGCGCCTGTAGGCCAGCCTTGAAAACTAAATCGTTGGGCGGCATTGGGGTTAGCGCCTAATGAATTAGGATTACCAGTGGGTGCAACAGCAGAAAAGCTGCCAAAGACCACACCAGTGGCGGTTGGTACAGGAGTAGGGTCGATGCGTCCACCGCTACCTGAGGCTACATTCGTAAAAGGATAAGTTCCGGTAAAGCTTTGTCCGAATCCGTTTAAAAAAAGAGTTGTGACTGGTAAAAGCAGGAGCAGCCGGAGTAAATTTTTACTCATACACTGTTTGGTTAGATAATAAAATTTGATGATTAATGATCCTTGTTTTTCTACAGCTAAGCCCGGGTTAGAGTTGCAGGTTATTTCGGTAGGAATATTGACTTTTGGGTTGCGAAGTAAACAAATCTAACCCTTTTGCGATCTTTTCACACATTAAGTAACCATTATTAATGCACAACTTGTTCTTAATTTAGAATTAGGGCAGCACAGCCATAAAACAGGCTTCGCCCCCTTACCCAGCTCCACAACCCTCATATCAATTTGATTATCAAATACATATTCATGTGCGCATTTGCCATTTTCTTACATCTTCCGGCATCAGGCTTCAGACATCAGAACTTCCGACTTCAGAAATTCGACTTCATTTGCCTGTTTCCCTTATTTGTGCTACTTTTGCAGCCCGATTTTAAATTTATTTATTAACAAACAAACAGGGATCAATGAACAATTACGAATTGATGGTGATTTTTACCCCTGTGCTGTCTGACGACGATTTCAAAGCGTCTCAGAAAAAATACACCGACTATATCAAAAGTATCGGCGGTGAGATTGTGCACGAAAATCCCTGGGGACTAAAATCACTGGCGTATCCGATCCAGAAAAAGACCACTGGTCTGTACTGGGTAATGGAATACAAAGCGCCATCCAGCCTCAATGAGCAATTGAAGATTCAATTGCTGCGTGACGACAACGTTCTGCGTCACATGTTCACTGTGCTCGATAAATACGCCGTCGAGTACAATAACAAAAAGAGAAGTGGTGTACCTACAGGAACTGAAAAAGTAGAGGGATAGAACTATGGCAAAAGCAAATGAAATAAAGTACCTGACCGCCATTAAAACCGAGAAGCCCCGGAAAAAATTCTGCCGCTTCAAGAAATATGGCATTAAGTACGTTGACTATAAAGATGCTGAGTTCCTGAAAAAATTCCTGAACGAGCAAGGTAAATTATTGCCCCGCCGCATTACCGGTAACTCTTTGAAGTACCAGCGTAAAGTAGCACAGGCATGTAAAAAAGCCCGTCAAATGGCTTTATTACCGTACGTAACTGACCTTTTAAAATAGGAGGACACACCATGGAAATAATACTGATACAAGACGTAGATAACCTGGGTGGAGCCAACGAGGTAGTTAAAGTACGCAATGGCTATGCCCGTAACTTTCTTATTCCCCGCAAGTTTGCAGTAGAAGCCAGTCCTTCTAACCTCAAACAATTAGAGGAAAAAAGAAAACAGATAGAAAAGAAAGAAAAGAAAATGCTTTCTGCTATCAATGAAGTAATTGCCAAACTGAAAGAAGGCGCCCTGAAGATCGGAGCTAAATCCGGTACAAGCGGTAAGATCTTCGGTAGCGTAACTTCATTGCAATTAAGCCGCGCCATCCGCGAACAAAAAGGATACGAGATCGATCGCAAAAAGATCTCTCTGCCCGACGAAGTAAAAGAACTGGGCGCTTATAAAGCTACCATCGATTTCGGCAACGGTCATTCTACCGAACTGGAATTTGAAGTAGTGGCCGAATAACAACATTCCCACTTCAATAAAAAGAGCCTTTTCTGCCTTCTGGCAGGGAAGGCTTTTTCTTTACCGGCAAATGATGAAATTTTACATATTTGCCAATGCCCGTCTAAATAGGACGATCCCTGATAATCATTGGGAAACCCTTACTATTTTCCAGGTACTTGTCTTAGATCAAGTCAGTATTTTCCGCAAACCCGCACCCTTATTGTGTAGTAGAATTTTTTTATTGTTTAAATCAAATTATTTCTCCTATCTTCATGTTTAGATTAATGTCTTAGTTCTCATGTTCTGCAGTGTCTTACCTGTTTTTCGGTTTCCTCAGTTCATTGTAGCAACTATTGCCATTATCCTTTTTTTCAGAACACTAAAATTTTCGTTACAATGAACATCTATGTAGGGAACCTCTCCTGGCAAATGACCGATGAGGATTTAAGAACCCTTTTTGAACAGTATGGATCAGTTACATCTGCTAAAATTGTTAAAGACAAAACCAGCGGACGTAGCAAAGGTTTTGGATTCGTAGAAATGCCTGAGGACGGCGAAGCTCAAAACGCGCTGACCAGCTTATACGAGTCTGAAGTACTGGGCAGAAAGATTATCGTTAACGAAGCTCAACCAAAACCACAAGGTGGTGGTGGCGGTGGATTCAAAAAGAGAAGCTTCGGTGGCGGCGGCGGCGGCGGTGGCTACAAAAAAGGTGGCTACAATCGCGGCGGTGGCGGCGGTGGTTACAACCGGGATTATTAATAAATCAATCAAAACGCCTTTATATAAATCCTTCCGGAGTTCCCGGAAGGATTTTTTGTTTCTGGCTCTGAAAGCTCGCTACTTCTTTCCACAACATCACCTTTAGTTACCTGTTATCTGGGACAAGGCTTTAGGCATCCACGTAACCAATCCCCCACGCCTTCCTGACAACCAGTAACCGAACCAGGAACTAAGAACTAACTAACCTCTCTGGCATGCGCTTTTTATTTAATTTTCTTTTAATAGCATATTAACGCCCAGTCAATATTAGGAGCTGAACTTCAACGAAAGGAAAATACATATCTGGGGCTACACTTGTGGATATTTCCCCACATATAGGAATTTTAATGCCGGTAATTGGGAAAGGCACATCTTTTGCCTTTCTAAAGCGGCATTATATGCGCCTTGGGCAGGCATTGTTCAGATACTGTTTTTCCTCTTGAACCACTTACACCATTGTAGAATAAAACCGGAGAAAAAAATATGCTAACTGTAATTATACCTGTACTAAACGAAGAGAAAACAATTGGGAATGTGATCCGCTTTTGCCAGCAGTTTCCGCAGGTAAACGAGATCATTGTGGTGGATGATAAATCAGAAGACAATACGGTTAAAAAAGCTGAGGAGGCAGGCGCCCGGGTTATTATCAGCCAGGTGCGGGGGAAAGGCATTTCCATGAAAGATGGTATTGCCATATCAACCAATGAACTGATCATTTTCCTGGATGGTGATATTGATCCTTATCCTGAAGCGACCATTACCAACCTGGCCGCGCCCCTGATTGCAGACGAGGCTGACTTTGTAAAAGGCAGCTTTGCACGGAATGCAGGTCGCGTTACAGAACTGGTGGCAAAACCCTTGCTGAACATCTTTTATCCCGGGCTTTCCCATTTCTCACAACCGCTCAGCGGCATGATCGCCGGGAAAAAGTCTTACTTTACAAAGATCGATTTCTTTAACGACTACGGTGTTGATATCGGCATCCTGATAGACATGTACCTGATGAAAGCGAGGGTAACCGAGGTCAATATCGGGTATATAGAAAATAAAAGCAAACCCTGGCAGGCGCTGGGTAAAATGAGCAAGGAAGTTTCCAGGGCCATCATCAGCAAAGCCCAGTTGCAGCATACTGATATTAGTGAAGAAGAGATCCATTCGCTGGAAACCATTAACCGGGAAATGAACAAGACCCTGCGTGAAAAGCTCTCCGGCTTTCATAAGATGGCCATCTTCGATATGGATGACACCATTTTGCAAGGCAGGTTCATCGATGCATGCGCTGCCGCTTTTGGCTTTACAGCAAAGCTCGAAGACCTGCGCGCCCGCGAAAAAGACGCCATCATTCTTACCAAAAGGATAGGCACTTTTTTGAAAGGCCGTACGATGGACGAACTGTTGCATGTTGCCAGCCAGATTGAAATGGTAAGCGACATTAAAGAGGTAGTAAAAGAATTGAAGAACCGGGGTTATATCATTGGCATCATCAGTAATAGCTATACTTTAATAACCAACCTGGTTCGGCAAAAAATAGGAGCCGATTTTTCCTATGCTAACCAGTTGGAGTTCTTTGAAGGAAAAGTAACGGGAGAAATAAACCTGCCGTCCTATTTCTTCGGTTCGCCTGAAAGCGTATGCGGCCATTCGTATTGTAAAACCAACGCATTGCAATATGCTTGTGAAAAATACAATGTGCCCTTAAAGAGTTGTATAGTAGTGGGCGACAGCCGCGACGATCGTTGTATGGTAGGCCATGCGGGTATAGGCGTTGCTTTTTGCACAAAAGATGAATTGCTGGAAACGATTGCCTTTAAAAACATTCGTGAAAATAGTTTTCAATCGCTCCTGGCGCTGGCCTAGTTCAGGAGAATGGGTGAAAGACCCGGATAAAAAACCACATTTCTAATCAGTAAAACCTAAAACGAACGTCTATGCCAGGAAAATTATATAACATTCTGGTGCCGGTTGATTTTTCCGGCCGTAGCAAATGGGCCATCTCCAAGGCTATTGAACTGGCGAACACCTTCCAGTGCAATATTCACCTGGTACACGTAGTGTCGAAGAACCTGCTGCCGTTGATCCCTGTCGATGCCAGCATGCTGCTGCCCTACGACATCACGGCCGACCTGAACAATGCCCGCAAAAAACTGGAGATACTTAAAGAAACCTATCAGCATCATTTGTGTGGTGAAGGTAAAATAGAGATCAGCTTATTGCAAGGCCGGACCAGCCAGCAATTGATCAAATACATTGAGCAATACGATATGGACCTGGTGGTGGTAGGCTTGTCGAAATTCAACCTTATTCACCGCATATTATCTTCAGTTTCCATTAGCCAACTGGCGCGTAAAACCAATGTGCCCGCCCTGGCTATCCGTTCAAGTGGATTGGTGAGCCATTTTAAAAAGATCGTGTTGCCGTTAACCAATGAAGTACCGGTGCGCCGTATAAAGTTTGCGACCATGCTGGCCCGCACTTTTCAAAGTACCGTATACCTGGTTAGTTTGCGTAAAGATGATAATGCAGCAGAAATAGTGTTGAATAAAACACTGGAAGTAATACAAAGCCTGAGCACGATACCGGTGCAATGCTTTTTACTGGAAGGAAAGAACCTGGCTAAAAGTACACTCGACTTTTCAAAGCGCATCAATGCCGACCTCATCATGGCCAACCCGCTCAAAGAATTTCATATGCCTGGTTGGTGGAATCGTATCACCCGTAAACTGTTATCATACGGTTCAAAGATCCCCGTGATAACGGTTGATAAGAACAGTGAACAGGCGCCTCATTCCAACTGATCTTCGTTTTGTTTTTTTAGATAAAAGAAAAGCACTGCCCCCGTGGCGGTGCTTTTTGCTATTCCTATATTCAGCTATATTTACAGTATTAAAAAAACCTTTACCCTGTCATGAAGCTTTCCGTTTTCCTGTTGTTCAGTTTTATCTGCTACCAATCATTTGCCCAAAGCGACACTATTAAAAGAAATGCCGTATTCAAAAGTTTTGAAGAATTTAAAACGAATACGCCATCAATTCATCCTGTTAATATTTTCCTGGAGCAAACTGCCGAAGATAAATATTCACTGATGTACCAAACAGATTCAACCGGCAATACAGAAAAATATAAAGGACAAATCTGGGGATTTGCTGATAGTAATGATGTTTACATAAAGTATCAAGGTCATTATGCCAGATTTATGGCCATAGGCAGCATCTGTGTGTTCAAATATTTCCAGGAGTCAAAAACCCAATGGTCTGTAAGTGCGCCCGGCTTTGCTCCCGTCAGGTATAAAACCAAAGAAGCTGAACGTTCCTTTATACTGGATAAAGAAGGCAACATAACCACCTTAAAAGCATCTGCTGTAAAAAAACTGATAGCTGATGACCCTGAATTGTTAGCAGAGTATAACCAGGAACCAGCATATAACCAGGATAGAGACAAGCTCACTTACATAAGAAAATACAATGACCGTAACAAAAAGCAGTAAGTAAGCATATTAAGTGTGCCGGCTTCGGCTAACTTATTCATGTTCAAACAATGGGCATTGCCATAACAATCACGACCAATTAAGATAACGCCAACAGTACACATTACTATACAAGCGCTTGTTGTTCATAATTATTTTATATGAAAAGTAAAAGAATATAAAATTAACTCTATACCTTTAAAAGGAGAAGTGGAGGGTAGTAGTATTATTGCCTGGCATATAGGTATATGAAAACCATAACCGTCCAAAGTCTTGATTTTACCTCATAAGAAGGCCTATGAGGAATTATAGAGGTAAGCACCTCCCATCATTATCCGAAATATACTCCGGCTCTGTACATAACCTCGCGCTATTACATATTTCGGTTAATGGAAACTGTTAAAACGCGCTGCCTCTCAACTAAATCATCTCCCGTTCCCCATCATGGTTATATGGTTTCACTGTAATGAATGGTTTTAAATGATCATTTTACGGAGTTGTATTGCTTACAACTGTTTACAAGGTTGTTTGCAATGGCGTTTATTTAACACGGTGGATTGCTATTCCCGCTACTTCAGCACTTCATTACAATAACCAAAAAAACTAATTTATGAAGCCAAAGACTTTCTCTGAGACACTGCGGTCTCCAAAAAATGGGAACGACAAAGAACCATTGGTAGCCTCAGCGCCTAACCCAAGCATGATTGAAAACTTACCAGGTCAATCATACATGGGAGCAGAATCAGTCACAGAAACAGAAATAGAACAGGTAGAAGGCCTACAGATCACCAAACCTGGCGAAGTTGATAAGGAGGTGTATAACAGCCTGAATACAGAATCTGAATTTGAATATTCTTCTTCCCTGGAAGAAACCGGTACAGAAACTACAGAGGACGAAAGAGAAGGCGCATTTACCCGGGATGCTTTCTTTGCCAGTTATCCCGAATTATATGAAAAAAGCCTTTCAGAAGTAATTATCGGAACTGATGAAAGGGTTCGGATCACCCCCACTACCGGGTTCCCCTGGCGGGCCATTTGCTCGTTAAAGATCACCGCCCAGAACGGCCAACGTTTTATTGGTACCGGATTTTTAATAGCACCGCGTACAGTGATCACTGCCGGCCATTGTGTATACATGCATGCACAGGGCGGTTGGGCAAGGAGCATTGAAGTTATTCCGGGATTAGATGAAACTCAACGTCCTTTTGGTTCCTATGTGGGCACTTCATTCAGAAGTGTTACAGGATGGGTAAGCAGCAAAAAAAGAGAGTACGATTACGGCTGTATCATTTTACCCCGCGCTTCACGGCCCGGCGATAGAACCGGTGTATTCGGATTTTCTGTAAAAGACAATAACTATTTGCTGAATGCCTATCTGAACCTGAGTGGCTACCCAGGCGACAAAGGCGGCAACCAGCAGTGGTTCATGGTTCGCAAAGCGAAATCTGTTGCGCCACGGGTTATCTATTATGAAATAGATACCATGGGTGGACAAAGCGGTTCTCCGGTTTGGGTAAAAGTTGGCAATACCCGCTCAGTTGTCGGGATTCATACCAACGGTTTAATTACCGGAAATTCAGCAACAAGAATTGTTACGCCAGTATTTAATAATCTCCTGGCATGGAAAAATCAGGGTATGTAAATACACAAAGCAGGAAGGGATGGCTGGCGATCACCGTCATCCTTTCCTGTTTTTTAATCGGTTACTGGTTGATTAAAAACAACAATTTTGATATGGCTGCAGGTACTACAACAAGCGTAAGAGGATTTTTATATAAATCATCTAC
The DNA here is from genome assembly GCF_004834005.1 of Niastella caeni. Classification (GTDB taxonomy): domain Bacteria; phylum Bacteroidota; class Bacteroidia; order Chitinophagales; family Chitinophagaceae; genus Niastella; species Niastella caeni. Next base: position 4,805 of record NZ_STFF01000012.1, on the reverse strand, counting down.
AGGCGCCCCTATTGAAGGCGCTACGGTAATGGTGGCTGAAGGAAGTTATGAACATCCCGATATTGCCGCACAAACTGATGAACAGGGCAGTTTTTCTTTGCCCGAACTGCGTGTTCCAGGCACATATACTTTGCTAATTAATTATAGCAGCGGGTCAAAAAGATTAACTGTAAATATTACAAAAGACAGTGTTTTAAGAATACCATTGTAAAACAGACGCTTATCAATCCCCATCCGGTTTTCATCGCATTAAGCTCCTCTTATTTCAGGCGCAATCTGAGCGTTTTAGCATTCTTTTAGCGTGTTTGTAAAGCTCGGGTCGGCATTGCTTTCTCCCTGGTTGCACGCTCCCCTCTCGTATTATCCCCATAATTGCTAACATTTTCTAGTAGAAATTATTTATTCCTGTAAATTCTTAGGGCTACCTATTTTTTGTTTGCATATTAATTTGCAACTTTGCAGTAGGATAAGGTTTAATGGTTAATGGTATTTGATTAGTGTAGGGTCGCCTGTAAAAAGGCGACCTTTCTTTTTTAGTACTCCTTTCAATAGCCCCCAATAAAATACCCCTCCCAATAAACCGGGAAGGGTATCCTCAAAAGCTTCTACAGCCTTTTATAGCTATTTCAACACTTTTATTTTTATACTTCTGAAACTTACTGCATTCCCATGGTCCTGTATCAGGATATGCCCTTTAGACGCCTCGCCAAAATCTTTCCATACTTTGTATTTGCTGAGGGCTACCAGTTCCCGGAACGCCGCAGAACCGCGATCGTATTCCAGCACTTTGGCGCCATTCAGGTAATGCACCACATGATTATTGGGATATACCACTACCCTACCTGTATTCCATTGTCCGGGCTGATGAATGAACCGCTTTGTTTTTTCGGCTTTTATCAGGTCGTATAAAGAAGCCAGCGTGCGGTTGCCATCGCGCCCCAACTTGGCATCAGGATGCAGGGTATCGTCCAGCACCTGGTATTCCAGGCCAATGGCAGAACCGGCATTGTTTTCCGTTAAGGTTACAAAGTATTTCACGCCGCTGTTGGCGCCGGGCGTAATTTTAAAATCGAACGACAGGTCAAACGCGCTGTATTGTTCTTTGGTTACAATATCACCACCGTTGGTTGATTCTGCGCCAGTAGAAGGGAGTACGGAAAGCGTACCGTCTTTTATTTCCCAACCCTTTTCAGGAAAACCTTTTTTATAAGCGCCTACCCAGCCGTTGGTGGTTTTTCCGTCAAACAACAACTTCCAGCCATCGTTCTTTTCGTAGGCAGAAAGATTGTTGGGAATATTGTTAGCAACAAAAACGCCTTTTGCGAAAGGTGCAGGCGTGAGGTTAGTCGTTTTGATCCGGATATTTCGCCAGTAGATCTTTTCTCCTGCCAGTTCCGGCTTATTGATGGCATGCACCTGTAAAGCAATAAAACCGCTCTTATCGAAGGTATCAATTACATAAGCGGCTGCTTTGTCATTCACCCAGGTCTTTATATTGTTGCCGATGCATTCAATCCGTACTTTATTGTATTGACCGGTTTTGAAAGCATCCTGTCCCGCAGGGTTCAGTGATAAAGGATATAACCATTCGCGGCGGGCTTCATCATATATACCACCCGTCCAACGACGAGCCGAAGGGTCCAGTTCAAACTGGTAACCATACACCCGGCCTTTGCCGCCTCTGCCATTGCTCATCTCAGGGTTATAATGACTTCTGAACTGAATGCCCGAGTTGGATGTAGTGTCTTCGATCTTCACTTCCAGCTCCATAACAAAATCGCCGTATTCTTTCTCGGTAACCAGGAAAGTATTAGGGGAATTTGGTACGGTAATACCAACAATGGCGCCGTCTTCAATTTTATAATCCGCAGTGCCGGTGATCTTTTTCCAGCCATCCAATGATTTTCCATCGAACAGGTTCGTCCAGCCGTTGCCCGACTGAGCGGTAGCAACAGCCGTTGCCATAAAAGCCAAAAGTACGCAAGTGAGTTTTTTCATATGTCAGTTAAATAAGATTACAATAAGTTGTAGGCAGGTTTCCATTTTTCGATCGTGTGATTAAAAATGGCATTGTTGGCCAGGTGCACACAAATGGCCGTGGTAGCGCCGGTAACAATATTGGAAGCCGGTACTTTTTTGTTGTTAATGCAATCATGAAACTCCAGTAAAGCATACCATGTGCCGTCTTTCAGCTTTTCATTCATAATACTAACACCACCTTCCCTGTTCCATTCTATTTTAGTAGCGCCGGTAACGCCATCTACGGTCTCCAGTTCTTTCTTAGTAGCAGCTTCAGGAAAATATACACCATCGTGCATCAGCAGGTGTACGGCGCCTTTCGTGCCTTTTATCTTGAAAATATAACCGTCATGCGCATTGGCGCAGGTAGCGCCGAAGTTGCCGATCATGTTCTCTTTTGAATACCGCAACATCACCTGTACGTTGTCGTAAGTTTCTCTGCCATCTTTGTAATTATCTATGCCGCCGGTCCCCAGCACTTCATCAGGATGGGTATTAAAAGCCCAGTTAATAAAATCCATCTGGTGCGATAACAATTCAGCGGGCAAACCGCCGGAGAATTCTTTATACATGCGCCAGTTCACCTGTTTGTCGGTATAACCGGCCGGTACCGCACGACGCCAGTTCCAGTTACGGTCCCAACGGCAATCGATCTGAGTTACTTTACCCAGGTAACCTTTCCCGATCATTTCCTTTACTTTAAAATATAAAGGGGTTGAACGGTATTGATGACCGATCTGCACCACCTGGTTGGAATGCGATTTAGAGACTTTCACCAGGTCTATAGCCTGATCGATGCTATAGGTCATCGCTTTTTCCAGGTAAATATGTTTGCCAGCCAGCAATGCATCTTTAGCAATGCGATAATGCTCACTGAGCGTGGTTGCGATCACCACTGCCTGAATTGATTTATCGTCAAGCAGCCTGCGATAATCTTTATATACTTTGGGATCTATGGAAGGACTGATCTTCTTTGCATTCTCGATACGAAATTCAAGTACATCGCAAATAGCAGAAACGGTGAACCGGTCGGTAAGATCATTGAGCATTTTCATAATACCCGTTCCCCGGTCGCCGCAACCGATGATACCGATGTTTATTTTTTCCGCTGAACCGGCGAAAGCATGCAGCCATTGATTGGAAAACAATAGCCCGCCTGCCAATAAACCAGACTGTTTAATAAAGTGACGTCTGCTCATAAAGCAATCGCAAAAGTTTTTTTGTTAAGACGATAAAATGGAAACACCCCCACTCCTTTATAAGTTGAAAAAATCCTTTTATCGGCTGCATCACCGGAATAAATATTTACGCTGAAAGTTCAACGCTAAACGCTTAACGCAAAAACCCCTATTTTAAAACGCCTGCATTCCGCTCACTTCCGAAAATTGCAAATAAAGAGCCGGCCGGGTAAACAGGCTCAGCGTTCGGCCTTAAGCGTTCGGCGTTCTGCGTTTTGCAGCAATTTATAAAACCTGCCCGATGCCGTATCTGCTACGGCGCCGTTCGCTTTACGGTAAATAAAATGAGCGGCCAGATCTTTTCGCCGTTCTACAAATTGTAATGCTTTTTGCAGTCCCATTACCATAAGCGCGTTGTCGTAGGCATCGGCTGTAATAGCATCTTTTGCATATACGGTTACGCTGATCAATTCGTTTCGTGCCGGATACCCGCTGCGCGGGTCAATTATGTGCGAGATCTTTTTGCCCTCGCTTTCATAGAACTTCCGGTAGCTGCCCGAGGTGGTAATGGCGCCGCTGTCGATAACAATGATCTTACTGATCATGGACAACTGAAAATTATCTTCGCCCGGCGCTTCTATGCCTATTTTCATTTTTTCGCCACCGGGTTGTTTATGGCCTTTCACGCGAATTTCTCCGCCCAGTTCCACTAAGTAATTTACGATGCCTTGCGCTTCCAGGAAGGCCGCTAATATGTCAACGCTGTATCCCTGGGCAATGCCATTCACATCGATCCTGGTACATGGTTTCTTTTTAAATAAAGAATTCCCCTGCCTGTAAAGATTGTTGGAGTTAACACAAGCCTTTAAAGAGCTGATCGTGCCCGAGTCGGGCAGGCCGTTCACTTTTTGCGGACCGAATCCCCAGGCCTGCACCAGGGGTTGAACGGTGATGTCGAAGATGCCGCCGGTTTGCCGGTAGGTCTCCATTGACTTATTGAATACGGTGCTGAAATGGTTATCCATAACAACACCGTTGCTGTTATTATTGAATTGGGTAATGAGGGATTGAGGGTTGTAGATGGAAAGGGACGTGTCGATCTTTTGCAGGATGCTGTCGATCTGTTGCTGGCCGAAGGTGCTGTCAGTGGCATACCAGGTAATATGATAGGTAGTGCCCTGGGCCTTTCCATTGATCTGTATTTTACGCCAAACTGGTTGATGTAAGAAAGCGGTACAGGTAACCAACAGCACACATAGGTATCGCATAGGGCAAAAGTAGGTAAAAAGGCGTGCGGATGGTGGGAGTTTAATTAAGCTGGATTGGCAAAATTAAAACTACAAGCTACACGCTTCAAGCTTCAAGCTTCAAGCTTCAAGCTGCAAGCAATACAGAAAGCAGATGGCGAAGAACCGGGCTTGTGGCTTGCGGCTTACGGCTTATACGGCTTGCAGCTTACGGCTTACGGCTTGCAGCTTATTCGGCTTACGGCTTATAGCTTATGGCTTGCAGCTTCCCCTGTATTCCTAAAAACAAAAAAGCCTCTCAACACAAGTTGAAAGGCTTTTTCAATAAATATGGCAGCTACCTACTCTCCCGCATTGTTGT
>NZ_STFF01000011.1 GCF_004834005.1 Niastella caeni | reverse complement strand
TTGTTCAATCCAGTTTTTGATCGTTTGAGAGCATCCTATGCCATAGGTGCGTTGGGCTTCTTTAATACTCAAACTTCCACTCTCAACAGCACGTACAACAGATCTTTTAAACTGAATAGTCGCTGGCCTGTTAAGTCCGTTGGATGGGAATCCTAATTCATTTAGCTCTATCCATCTGCTTAAAGTTCTTGGTTTGATATTATACTGCTTACATGCCAATCGGTGGGGCATTCCCTTGTGAATTTCTTCTAAAACCTGTGCTATAAATCGTTTGTCATAAAAGCCCGTGGTGCTATAACGCCCAATTAATTGTTGTTCCTTGTCGTTTTCTACCATACATTTTAAGTTTAAAGTGTATAGTTTTTTTAGGACGAGGCATAGTTAGCAGGGATAATTGCATAAATACGCATTGGAAGATAATAATTCGCCACTTATAAAGACATATATCAATTCGCCCAGGTTTAGCTAAATTGGAAATGGTAAACTTCCAATTCCCCTTGCCCCTAATCCCCAACAATTTGGCTTGATCCCGTAAATACACTGTTTGAGCTAATTGCGCAATTGAACAGCTTTACAGGCGGGGATAAAGAAAAACAGGACGGCATAAAAGCCGTCCTGTCCAATTGGGTCGGGACAACCGGAAATTTCGAACCTACTAATACAGGATTTAAAGACGGTAAGGGAGAGTTTATACCTCAATAGGAATAACTTAGGATAGTAATAAAATCAAACAAATGGAATGACAAAATGACAACATGAATCAACAAAGATTCTCCCAGTTACCAAAATTTGGTATCTTTATAGAAATCTTGAAACTATGGGAAGAAATACTTCAATCTCATTGGGCGATCATTTTGAAAATTTTGTGGATAGCAAAGTATCTACTGGCAGATTTAAAAATGCCAGTGAAGTAATAAGAGCTGGTCTTCGTTTATTGGAAGAAGAAGAAACTAAAATCGCAGCTCTTCAAAAAGCTATTGATGACGGTTTTGAAAGCGGATTTGTCAAAAATTTTAATCCTAAAAAACATCTCGCAAAGTTAAAATCCGCAAAGAAAAATAATGGCTAAGTACTCTCTTTCTAATAAGGCATTAGAAGACCTTTCTAAAATTTGGGAGTATACTTACGAGGTTTGGTCAGAACTTCAGGCAGAAAAATATTACTATATGCTTTTGGACACGTGCCAGGATTTAGCAGATGGCAATCTTTCAGGAAAATCTTATCCCGAAATTAGCAATGAAATCTTAGGATTTAAGGCAGGGCGACACGTCATATTTTACCGAAAAGCGAAAGTTAGTGGAATTGAAGTTGCAAGAATTCTACATGAGCGAATGGATTTGAAAAACCGAATTCATGAATGAAACAACAGCTAACATAGTGTTTTGCGGCAAGTGTAGTGTACGGAAGAAGCATAGCTTCAGATCGCCTTTCAGCTAATATTCGGCTGATTCTAACACCAACATCATTTTACAAGTTTGAAAACGGGCGATGTATCAAGTGTTTCTGGAACGGAAATACCCTATCCACTATAAAATCTATCAGCGGCTCAGAATCAATGGATTTAAGAAGAAACTACAATAGGTTATGCAAATTTAAAACGGATCCCGTATCTAAACAACCAAGCTACTAGTATTAAGATCAGGGATACAGTAATTCCACTTCGCTTTGACAAAGAATATTACTTACAAAAAGGTATTGAGTTAGAGTTTGAAAACAGAATAACACCATGGGAGCTTTTGCGTGGGCTTATTCCCGAACGATCTAATTTATTTTGGTTGACAAGACAAGAAATAGCTACAAAAATACCACTTGACTTACCTGAGTTTATGACACTTACTAACTGGCATCACCCTGACCTGGCAGCAGATGAAAAGCCAAGTGATACAGAAACGTTCCAACAACTCGCAGATGTAATCGTAACTGGAAATAAAACATTTATAATACAAAAGAAATAAACAATACTCATTGGATAAACTGGCCTAGAGGTGGAAGTCTATAAAAAACGAATAAAAATGGTTCATATGCCCTGATAGTAGCATAAAACAGAGTACTCATATTAGGGTTAGTATAACGGAAAAGGCCCTTTTCATGGATTTCCAATTATAAAGAATAAAATTATTTTTGATATCAAATAAGTTAACAATAATGGATAGTTTATTGCACGAAATATGGGAAGACTCAGAAGGTTTAGCAGGTTTAATCCTGGCCGGTGAAAAAGGTGAAGCCGCAAGAAAGCTATTTGAGGAAGAAGGTAAGAAGCTTGTCCATACCTTTTATGCTTTTTCTCACTTTGAAGCAATGACAATTTATTACGATTATTACGGATGGGGTGAGTATATAACTGTACACGAATATGATAAATTACCTTATAAAGAATGGGGAAATATCAAAAGGCCCCTGGAAATGAGCCGTTCCAATTTGTCTTTTTTCAAGGACAATAGAAATATATGAATCAAAAACACCTTGCCATTTAGTGAAGCTTGCTTGTGGGGCCTAAATGGATTCGAACTTCCTTCAAATCATTCAAATTGAATTCAATCAAGAGTCCGCAGCGTTTAGATAAAGAATTATTCAAATTAAAAACCCCTTCAAATCCAACGATCTGAAGGGGTTCATTTTTGGGTCGGGTGGACTGAACGCTCCCAAAGTTTTTAATTCTTTCAATATCATTTGATTGCGGGTAACCAGGAATATGGTTCACCTGGTGGTTCGCAAGGGGAAGAACTTGTTTGCTTGATAAAAATACCAAATTTGCTACGAATTTATAAAATGTATTAGACCCCTATTGGAGATACCAAAACACTTCTTTATCTTACTATATTCCCAATCACTTAGGTTTCAGAGGTTTCCCCATTTTTTACAACTAAGCCCTGCCTTTCATGAATCATATTATCCGGGAAAAAAGAAAGCTAATATTCAATGGAAGAATAATTACCCCTACTATTATTCGTCAATTAGCCAAACTCTTTGAAGAGGAAAGTTTCAAACCATCAGATGATTTTGAAAAAGTGATCACTACAATCTATTCCATTGACGCAGATGATAATTCATCTTATGAAAGTCAAAGCACACAAATTTTTGAATCAGGGGAAATGATTGAGAAAAAAGTTGTAACGAGAATTAACATGAGGCTTAATACATTTGATAATTCAAAAAATATAGAATTACAACTTTCTGATTCACTAAAAGATGACTCCACTACAAATTTCATTTTGGTAAGCGGAGAAGACACTATTTGGGTCAATGGAATCACAGCGAAATTCAACGAAGTTTTAAATCAATCACAGAAACAAGTAAAAGCAATATCTTTTACAGAATATTGTGCTTTTCTTGCAATAATAATCTTTAACATTATTTATTTCCGTTTATTTTATTCGAGTTTTGAAAAAATGCATAGCGATTTTTATAAATTAATTTTTATAGTAGGCATTCCAATAGTTTCGATGATTGGATTTAGCAATTTGGGAGATTACCTTAAAGGGCTGTGGCCTTCCGTTGAACTCCAAACAGGGCCTGGGTATTTACAAATCCCAATGCTCAAAAGAAAGAAATTGAGTTGGATTTTGAGTGTCATTATAATACCATTATTGTTAGGCTTTATATATGATATATTAAAAAGCTTTTTTCATATTTTCTGATGCCTTAAATTTTTAAGGCACGTCGACAATATGTAGTAATGATGGTCTACAAAAATGGCTACCCCAATAACAATAATATGATTCAAGAGTTAATACTTAAAAAAATTCTCGAAAAGGCTCTTCAAGAAGTGTCTAGATTTTTTAGGGAAAGAAAGTTCGTATTTGATTCTGGGGAAAAAGATTTTGAAAATGCGATTTCCCGTCATACGCAAGAAGTAATTAATTGGTCCTCAGAGATAACTTTTAAGGATTTATCTCAAAATAAGTATACATCAAAAGTTTTCATCGATTTGGATGTTTACTTAATGCCAATAAAAACCAAAATTGAAGCATCAGAAAAAATTCAAAAAATAACTTCTAAAAATTTATTTAGCCATACGCCTAAGCATTTAGCAATTTTGGGACAGCCAGGCGCTGGGAAAACAACCTTAACAAAATTCATTTGCCAGTCTATATTGATAGATGAAAGCTATTATCCTGAAGAATTCAGAATTCCTTTGCTAATTCGACTCCGGGATTTAAATAATTACATTAGTGAAAAATCAGGACGAAGTCCGATAATTAATTTTTTGTTTGATCTCTTAGGTTTAACAATCCGCTCTAAGGATGCGTCTGTTAAGGAAGAGGAGATGTTGCTTGCTAAGGAAAGATTGTTAATTCCAATATTAGAGGAGCTAAAAAGCTTGATCATACTTGATGGATTTGATGAAATTGCAGAAAAAAAGAATCGTGAAAAAGTATTAGAAGATTTCAGAAAACTAACTCTTTCATGCAACAACACAAGATTACTAATTACATCAAGAAGTAGTGATTTTAATTACAGTTTTGAGAATGTAGCAGTGATGGAAATTTGCCCTTTAAATGACAACCAAGTAAAAGAATTTGCACGCCGTTGGTTAGTAGAAGACTACAAGGTTGCAGATTTTCTTGGAGAACTTGAAAAATCGCCATTTGTTGACACAGCTATTCGCCCAATCACTATTGGACATTTATGTGCTATATATGAAAGAAGCGGAAAGATTCCTGACAAGCCTAAAACCGTATATCGAAAAATAGTTAGTCTATTATTAGAAGAATGGGATGAACAGCGGGGTGTCCGTAGAGTTTCACAGTATGGTTCGTTTGAATTAGATCGTAAGCTAGAATTTTTATGTCGACTTTCCTATGAATTGAGTGTAGAATATCAACGTACAAATTTTTCATCTAAAAACCTTAAAACCATTTACAATAGAATTTGTATTGATTTTGACCTCAAGAAAGACGAAAATGTTCAGGTAATTTCTGAAATAGAAGGGCATACAGGTTTAATATTGGAAGCAGGCTATAAAAAGTATGAGTTTGCACATAAATCATTGCAAGAGTACATGTGTGCCGAGCATTTGGTAAAGCTTCCTTCTATCCCAGATTTAAAACTATTAACAACATTACCGAATGAACTTGCAATAGCAGTGACTGTTTCTTCTAATCCAAGCTTATATTTCACCGAACTAGTCTTAAATCATTTTATAAAAATAAAAATAGCTGAATTATTCATTATAAACTTCGTCAATAGATTACTATTGGAAAAACCAGACTTCAACACGTCTCCTGAAGTAAGTCTAGCTATTATTGTACTCTATTCCCTTTTTCGAGACGATGAAGTTGCTCAAGCTACACTTTTTCATTTTGACCTTCCAAAACAATTCGGTCAATTTGTGGATAGGATATTTCTTCGGAATAAAAAATTGTCTATAAATGGGGTTTATGATGTTTTTGCAAAAGATGAAATGGATTCAGGCGAAATTGTTCTGAGGCTTCGAAAGAAAGGAAAAAGAGGAATATTAATCGGAAAGTATGAATCTCCAGAAATTATTCATGTGAAAAAGTCATTTGTTGCAGACTTAGATGATCAATTCGTAGTTTGACTTTAGCACAGGATATATAAAAATTCGACAAAAAAAGGATTTCGAAGTTTTTTTAAATATACTAGAAAAACAATAACATGCGCCTATATAATTTTTGACTAATATAATATAAATTATTTATTTTGTATTTAGCACTTTAGGTATCCCCGTGTATTTTAATCGCCTGTTATCAAAAGCAGGCCTAGTTCCTTCAAGGATATCAACAACCTTTCTTGCAATGATTGGATTTTCAATTGAACCAGAAAGATAAGAAACTACGTAAGATTTTTGTTTATCTATTGTCATCTGAATGATTTGCTCAGCATCGCAAACCACCGCAAGATTAGGATTGTGAGTAATCAAAATAATTTGACGCTTTTGTTTAGCTTTTTTGATAAAATGTACTAAATAATGATAAATACTTTCATTATCTAAATTCTCTTCCGGTTGATCAATAATCAACGGTTTATTGTCAACGTCCAGAAATAAGTAAAAAATCAAAAGAATAGCACCACGTTCGCCAGGAGAAAGCTCTTTCAAGTCTTTTGCACCAAGTTGAAGTTTAAATTGTGGGTCGATGTAGGATAAACCAAAAATAAAGTCATAAAGATCCTCTGTCTTAATATCCCTTTTTAGTTGCTCATCTGCAAATCGAACTTCACTATTAAGCCCAGGTCTTTTGTCCTTCATCAAACTTTCAGCAATATCAATTAAAAATAACTGAGTTTCTTCCCACTGATTAAAACTGTGAATTGCGATGATTTGAGATAATACTTCTAGCCCCTCTATGGATCCTTGATATGTTCCTCGGCTTTTCTGATTAATAAAGTTTAAAAACCTATCAGAAAATCCTTTTACAACCAATGATGCGCTTACTTTTATATTATATTCATCAACAAATGATGATTCTTGACGGAGAAACTGTGTTACAGGTTGATAAAGTTCAGTGTAATTGTTTAGCTGTTGCTTTTTTAATTCGAAAACTTGTTGAGAAATATTTAAACGTAGTTCATATTGCAAATCAAGCTCGGGAATTAATTCTTCATCCAAATATTTCAGTTCTTTTTGGAAATAAGCAAGAGATCCACTTAATTCACTGGTCCCAATCAAATCTCTCCTCCTGCTTTGCCAATCTTCAACAGATTGGAGATATTCCTGATATGCCTTTTGCGATTGATCAAGAAGTTCTTTCATTTCTGTTATATTCAACTCCAAGGTGCCAATTTGGAAGTTTATTCCAGGAAATTCTTCTTTTCCATCAATAGCAGTATTTATAGTGTCATTACGATCATTTATCATTTTTATCTTTCCAGTAATCTGTTCAATGTCCAATTGATAATTAAAAACAGTTGTTATATCAATCCCATATGTAGCTAAAGTAGGCCTCCGATCTTCCAATATTTTATTAATAAACTTTTCCACTTGTTCGAATTCCTGAGCTACGGCGCTTAGTTCATTAAGCGATATATTGTTGCTCGCAATTTCATCATTTAATACTCTTCGGTGTTCATGCAGCCTTTGGAGACTTAATCTTTGTTCCTCTATTTTAGTTAGAATCTGTTTATTTGCATGAACTTTCTCACCATCTTCTTCTGGCTTAGGTTGATCAATGGGTTTTAGATTATCATGATGTTGTATTTCCCTTTCTTTATTTGCAATTTCCTGCAAAACTTGATTTCGATAAGATGGCTTTTGCTTAAGTTCAAGTCGTGAAATATTTTTATTAACTTTTGTCAGTTCAGACAAGGCCTGAGAAATTCCAGATAATATTGACTTTTCCTTTTCAGCAATTAAATCGTCTAGCAATCTTTGATCAAGCCGCTGGTTAACTGGGATGTGAGCGAAAATAATTTGCTTCAACTCCTCCTCAAATTCCTTTTGTTCTTCATTTACACAGAGTTTTTCCAAATAATTCTGTGGAATATATTTTGCCTTTTCTTCATTAATATTATTCGTTTCAGCGCTCAAGCTTATGGGGCCTGACTTGCTGCCATCTTGCCAGGTTAGTGTTGCATGAAAATCCCTTGCTTTATTTTGCTTTTGATTTTTAAACTTATTCTTGTGTAGAAATGATAAATCCGCCGGCTGGACATAAGAGTTTGCACACAAACCAATTATATCTGCAAGGGCACTTTTGCCATTCCCTTTTTTTCCAATAATTGCAATCAATCCAGCATTCAGCGGCAGTTCAAAGTTTTCAAACCATACTTCATTTGTCTTTGCACCAATATCCTTAATTATTTCAAGTTTCGAAAGAAACTTATGCGGATAAGTCTTCCTTCTTATTAGCAATTCAGGTTCTTTGCCTATAAATACTCTATCTGGCTCCCAAACAATTTGCTTTAAACCATTAAATGTTTTGTCGGCTTTTATCCAACAAAACTTCTCAATTGGTTGTGAACGCTCGTTTTTAAGTCTACCGAAAGGATAGTTGGGCTCATGTGAATCGGAACCTTTTATACAAGGAATAGGTGCATCCATAAATTTGGCATAGTCCTCCCTTCGAAACTTAGGATCCTGCCATTTAAAGAATTTAATCTGCTTTTCGCTTGAACTTCCCATTATATGGGCCGCCTTAATTAAATGCAGTTTAAAGAAGTTGTCGTTCGGATCTATATCGTCTATACCACCGTACTCGTCATAGGGAAGCCAAATAAGACAATAATTTTCTAAACAATCGTCGCCCTTGTGACATTCTTTCATACTTTTTAATAGATTACTAAAATCGATTGTGACCTTATCACGTTCATTGGGACTGACACTACCCAGTAAAGCGGAACGGCCGGCTTCATTATAACAGTCAATAGAATTTATCCAAGTCTCAATGGTTTGAAACCACTCAGGGTCGTTTGAAAAAATCAAATGAAAATTGATTTTTGGACCACCGTCTTTAGCCGATTCCGATTTCCTATTAGCAATAGCATTATGCATTCTTAGTTCAATTACTGGAAAAATTACTTTTCCAGGTACACCTCCTAATTTAATTATTTCCCTGTATCCTTCTAACGTGGAATAATCATTAATCCCGATCACTGAAGCTTCGGACTTCGAAAGATTATCAATAAGAAGTTTATAATCGCTTCCGCCATATGAAGCCGGGGTGTGAACATGCAAATCCCAAATGCTCCATTCAGAACCAGATTTATTATTATTCATGAATCCTTTTTACGCCTTGATGTTATTTGTACACATTCCTATTTATTGGGAAGCCTCGCCACATTATTACAATGGCCTTTTAAGATAGACGGGACTGCTATGTTGGAGTATTTCGGCTCAAATTTATAACAAGACTATCAAATTAACAGCAATATGATTATAATGAAACACTGCCTTAGATCAAATTTGACTTCAATCAATGTTACACTTCTCTCACAACTTTCTTAAGAATATAGACTATATGGATTAGCATGCCTCATTCCTATAAAAAATGAAATAAAGTGGTCATGACTGCTAGAAAACGTTACGTATATCGCCTTGCTGGCATAATTGTGCACAATTATACATCTTGCTGCGAACGTCCACCAGTTCGCAGGCGACTAAATGATCGGTCAAGAATCATCGAATTGAAGGGTAAATTTATGTCTACAGAAAATAGTTGTATACAACTATACATCTTGCTGCGCACATCCTGGTGCGCTCAGGCGCCTAAGTGATCGGTCAGGAATAAGTAAAAGGCGAGGCTATATATTCAGCTCCCTGGCAGTTTAAAAGCGAATAGCCTAGGTGTTTTCTTTCTTTTCACCAGCATCAATTAGATTGCGCTCAATTTATCTTGGGACTTCCTGGTCACGGATTTCTTATTGCCGATCGAAAGTTTAATTAGCTCATTGGGCTGAATACTGTTGACTTTAATAGCCAAAAGCATCCTATTATCCATTGCCGATGAAAAAAGATTTTTCAAACAATCGATTTCAGTTTTTACTAACTGCCGGCTGGACTGTTGTATACTGTCATAAAGAGTCCATGATTCTGAGAACTTGCATATATAATACATATTCTGATTTTTAATTGCCAATATTTAATCTTAAATTTTTTCCGGGAATTCTTTTCTGCGACTCCATGACCTTTTCAATGTCTTCCAATTTGTAATAAATAATTCCTCCGACTTTGGTATAAGGCAGGGTGCCATTTGCCCTTAAATTCTGAAGTGTGCCAGTGGAAATATTCATTATCTTTTTTACTTCATTTGATTTCAACCATTTCTTGACGGGCTGCTTATTTGCATCAGATAAAATATTTTTTATTGAAAGAAGTAACTCCTTTTTGAAAGCCTGTAAGTCAGAAATGGTAACCAATTGATCAAGTGTGACAAATCTTGGTTTTCCTATATCCCCAACACTGTCCATATGAAATTTGTTTAGTAGTACAAACTTCCGTTGAATTGAAGTGAAGATATGGGAGTCGAAGTCGAGCCTCGGAATATTATTTTGTAAGATTTTTATTGAAACGATAGGAGAGTTCCACTAGCAGATAAAGTTCCGAAACATATTATTGGAACATGGTTATAATCAGATCCAATGTCCTTTTCTTGACTGCTTATGTGGGTAGCATGCCATTTCACCATATTCAAGGCGAAAATGGTCGCTCACTTTACCTATGATATAATCCGGGAGATATTTAATTTCTGTCTTCAATGCATTAAGAATCGTATCTTCTCCATAAAACCTTATAAGCTCTTTCCATTCTTCATGATTACCTCGTTCAAGAACCCTGGTAATGACACTTCGATAGCCTTTTGCCAATCAATGGCATCATGGTCCCAATCCCAGAAAAGAAATCTTGGAAGATTTGGCTTTTGGCTTTCTGAATTGCCTTCATTATGTTTTATAATTCCCATAAGATTTTAAATATTTCGGAGCGACAATCAATAAATAGGAGGCTTTTCAATTGTTTCCATTAGGCATTAGCTATATTATTCAACAATTCATATAACTTATCAAATCGCTCCGCCATTGCGTGGTATTTTCCCGTCCATCCATTCGCCATTGAATGTTCCTGAAAAGTGCCTGTAGGGGCAAAATGAAAATTTATTTCTTCAAGAATTTGTTTATGGTTTTGTTGTAAATGGTATATACATCTGTCTATCTCATTACGCAATTCAACAGGAGTTTCATAAGACGTCCAGATTAAATCTGAACCATCAGTAATTTTTTCTTTAACGCTGGCAAGTATAGAAATTAGCTCATTAATTAAACCCTCAATAAATTCATGGCTTACGTTCATATCGATTACAGTTTTCGCTTATTCCCACATCCAGCGCAAAAACTAGCCTTAGACGTTCTATAGGGCTTGCCACATTTCTCACAAGGTGGACCATATGTCTCCACAATATGATGCATTATTACATTTGGATGCGATTCCTCTACACCGGTTATTTCTTTATAATAGTCTATTAATGCCTTGAATCTGCTTTTGAATGAGCTCCCCCCATCAGGGTTGCTAAATCCTTCGCTAAGTAATTCATAAGCCTTTTTAGCTTCATCACCCTCTAACATTGGAACATCCATTCTACATCGCCAACACCAAAGAATTTTCATGTTTCATTAATTTAAGCTTTGCTGCCAAAAGAAACCAAGCCTATTGTTTTCTATAAATCTTAAGCCTGGCACCAATTTCCGGCTTTTCTTCATGCCCAACCGGCTGAATCAAATACTGAAAGATATTCTCACTTTCTTCCTTTTTTGTTTTTTCGTAGGTTTCGACACTTCCAGTAACAAACAGGTATTTTTTTAAAGTCCATTGTTTTTTGGAACTGTCTTCCAAAATATACTCTTCTTCATATTTCCCCGGATAACATTTCAAAAAGGCAATCATCTTTCCCAGAGAAACAAGGTTGAAAGAAGCTATCACATCCACATAATCGTCCCAAAGTTCATGAATATTGTTCACTTTGATTTTTTCTTTATCATCTACATTTTTTAAAGCAAACATGCAAAGATCATATCTGAGATTCCCATCCTTGTCAGTAGCTCGTGGCGGATGCAACCACCTTACCGGAAATTCGCCTAAATATGAATTCTCGGATATATGGTAATTTATATCCGTTGTAAGATATTTACAAAAGACATGCACTTCTTTTTTTGTAGTATGAACAAACTCCACCTGAAACTTGGCAATCATGATAAATAATTAATCAAGCCATAAAAAAGCCACTCATCACTATGTGGCTTCAAAAGTAAATAAAATCGTTTACTGGTACTATTCCTTTAAATCTTTAAGATTATTCCTCCCCGCATCACCCAGCTTATTCTGCAACAACCCCATATCCATCCCAATCTTTAAATTGGTTACCCTGGCATAGATCATCGTGGTACTTAGCTTCGTATGCCCCAACATCTTGCTGATAGTTTCAATCGGTACTCCGTTCATTAATGTAACGGTAGTAGCAAAAGTGTGGCGTGCTAAGTGAAAAGAAAGATTCTTCCGGATTCCGCAGATCTCGCCTATTACTTTCAGGCTGCGGTTCATTTCCTGGTTAGTTACCCGAGGGAATAGCATTTCATGTTGTGATGGTTCTGAGCAATGACTGTATTTTTCCAGCACCGTCAGGGCAGGGGTTAAAAGCGGTACATTTACGCCAATGTCTGATTTTGTGCGGGATGTTTTGATCCATTTCATTCCATCCACAGAACTGATTATATTGGCCGGTTGCAGCGCCATCAGATCAACATAGGCAAGGCCGGTATAACAACTAAATACAAATAAGTCCCGCACTTTTTGAAGTATGGCGTTTTCCAGGTCTTGCGTTTCGATTGCTGCCAATTCCAGTTCTGTCAAGAAATCTCGCTCTTTCCGTTTGAATTTTAACTGAAAGGCGGTAAAGGGATTTTTATCTATCCATTCATTTTTTACAGCCCAGTTCACAATTTTCTTTAACCGCTCCAAATGCTTCATGGTGCCATTATTGGTACAGGGATCGGATTCTTTCATCGGTTGCGTACGGATGAAAAATTCAAAGTTGGTAATAAATTCATAGGCTAGATCTTTCAGGAGTATATCGGCCGTTTTTAACTGCTTCGAAAGAAAAAGCTTTAGATACCTTTCAGTGGTTAAATAGTTCTTCATGCTGCCTTTCTTCAGCACCTGTTCCATCATGGTGTTATGCTGGCTGACTACCCACAGCAGGGAACGATCAACCTTTTTCTCTTTTATAATACCACCATAGGCATCTTTGACGGCGGCAGCGGTCAATCGTTCACCTTTCATTTGAAGCTCCCGGTAATGCCGGGCTAATTTTCCGCGAACTTCTTCTAAATAACTGTTGAATTGTTTTAGTGATTTGTTTTTAGGCGCAGCCATTCCTTTGCCGACATTCCAATCAGCAGGGGAGAGGTATTCTTTCAAGGCTAATTCGCAACGGCTGCCGTTAACGGTGATTCGTGCGTAAACTGCAGATTTACCATCTTGCTGTCTGTTCGAGCGTAATACGAAGTGAACTCCAAATGTTCCTGAACTGGTCATACAACATGATTTTTTGTTTTATGAATAGTTCCTCCACCAGAGTTTGCGAACACAACAATGAATACAATCCGCTACCTGTCTGCATTTCGCCGCCATCCGGTGAACAGGTGAACATAAATTTAATTTTAGAAGGTTGTTCACCGGATAGTTCACATGACAGTTGTTATGTTTTGCATCAAATTGATATCAAAAAATGAAAAAAGGCTTATAAAACATGCGTTTTATAAGCCTTTGGGATTTTCTGTCATCCTTTATGTCGGGTGGACTGGATTCGAACCAGCGACCCCTTGCACCCCATACAAGTGCGCTACCGGGCTGCGCCACCACCCGAAAATTTTTCATCTTCCAACAGAACTTACTGGTTTTGAATGGGGTTTTAAAACCAATAGGTCTGCCTTTGGGGGTGCAAATCTAGCTTAAAAAATTGATTTCCTGAAAAATGGATTATAAAATGACGAAATTTTTGTTTGCATTGCCACCTTTCTCCCGCATTTTTGAGGCCCACAGGCAACGCCGCTATTCCCAGGCAATACTAAGCGGAGTTGAAGGAACCACAAACTACAAACCACAAACTACAAACCACAAACCACAAACAATATAAACATCGACGCACCCGGCAGGAACTGAATACAACACCCGACCAGCTTTCTCAATACGGTTATAAATATTACAACGACCTGGAGAATTACGCCAAACGCAACACCTTCCTGCAACAGCATAACGGATTACCTCAATGGCTAACAGGCGTAACTACTCCTGTTGCCAGATCGTACACAGCTCCGTAAATGCTGATATCGCTTAAATGAAGCGTTGCCGGTAAAAGGCTCTTGTCGTTCCTGATCTCTTCAATAGAAAGTTCTACATTTTGCACCACCGTATTATGGACCTTATTGCCTGGTTTATTTTCCGCCAGGCGATAAGCGGGCGTTATTGACTTTTCAAGGTCCATAATATGGTTGTTGGTATTCAGGTGATTGACAGTGGCAGTAACCGCTCCGCAGCTTTCATGCCCCAGCACAATGATGGTGGTTACACCCAGGTGTTCAATGGCATATTCAATGCTGCCCAATACATCATTGTCTACCACATTGCCGGCGTTACGAATAACAAACAGATCGCCCAGGCCCTGATCAAATACTATTTCGGGCGACACCCGTGAATCGGAACAGGTAAGAACAATTGCTTTAGGATGCTGGGTTGAGGATAGTTTGTGCATATACAGCGTGTCCTGATGTGGATGCAGCGGGTGGTTCCTGGCAAACCTTTTATTACCTAACATAAGATCGTTGTAAATACTGCTGCCAGGGGTATTGCTTACTTTCATTTTAGCATATGCAACATCTTTTGATGCCTGCGATTGGGCAAAGGATGCGGCTGCAATTTGTATAGCCATTGCTGCCAGGAATAGTTTTTTCATGTATTCCGTTTTAAGTGAAGGATCGTTTAAGTTGCCAGAAGGATTAACGGTGTAAAGATAGCCCGGGCAATAAAAAAAGGCCACCTGTTGGCCTTGCGTTAACGAATGAGTAACGAAAATCAGCGGGGTATTATGTAACAAAAAAAGAGAAAACCCTACGTTATTTACGGCCGGCGCCGTCAGCTATATACTTAATTTTGAACAATTTACTTTCACCTCGATCATTATCTGAAATGAGATGACAGAGCAGTTCATTTCCATTGACCGATTCCACGCAGATGCCTTCGATCTTTTCATTTTGAAACTCCTTATTTATGGGCGGAAGGCTATGCATTTCATCCAGCTTCAATTCGGGCTGGTGAATTTTTTCAGCAATATTATATATGCACCCAACATAACTATCGCCAATGGCGCCATCATCGTAAGCATTCGTAGTAGCTTCACTGGATAAAGTAAGCAATAACATATTTTTTGCTTCCACGTAACACAATTCAGATACGCCGGCAAAATGCTTTGTGTTAACAGGCAAAACAAGCCGGGCCGTAGAAAAGGACATCTCCCCCAGGGTTGACAAAGAATCTGCTTTGGTAATTATAAGATGATTATGCGGTTTCGAAATATTTCCCCGGTTACTTAAAACAAGCTGATCGCCGATCACGGTTGCACCTTCTATATTAACCTCTTCAATTCCCATTGATCGTAATTGTTTGAAGAATGCATTGGAATAAAGGTCACACAATAATGATTGATTGATATCCGGTACTGAATTGATAATAGGGATGGAGATAACTTTTTTCCTGTTCTCCAATGAAGCAGAACCTAACACCAACAAATAGGTTACGCCTTTCAGTGTAATGAACGTAGACGTTTCCAGGTCGGCTTTCTGGTTTTTGGGTATTCGCTTTACGGGATAATCAAAAAGACGAATGGTATCTATCCTTTTGTAATTGGTATCCAGTATAAGCAGATTGTTCGCGTCATCACCAACGAGGTACAACTTATCCTGGTAATAATTTATGGAAGATCCAGAAGGAAAATCTGCCAACAGGGATGATCTTAATAATTCTATTACAGGTTTCAACTTGTTGAAATTTGGCCACTAATGTAATTAAAATCCCTGCTGCTTTTGTCAGCGGGGAATTTTTTACTCCTGCAGCCAACTCATATCTGCCCTGTAAATAAGCGTCTCAGCAGTTATTGAAGTGATGGTTTTTATTTTAAGCGCTGTTTCTATTGCTGATAATTCTTCCTGCAGGTTTTCCACCTTGCTGAATTCCTGAAAGGAGTTTAAACCTATTATTACCAGCAACTGGTTCAGGCTACCGCCATCAACCATTTTGAACGTTAATAAGGTTTTTACACCACCGGGTTGATAACTGGTCTTCCACCTTTCTATCACTTTCTTACCGGCTTCCGGATCAGTTACGTTTATCGTTACAAAACGAAGATATTTTGATCGCAAGCCATTGCTGTCGCCGATACTAAGGCTGGGAAGCTGGATCATTTTATAGCCACCTTCAAAAATTCCAAAAGGATGCGTGTGTAAATTATTGTCAGCTCCATCTTCAGCAGGCTTCACCGGATTATCAAAGTCGCTCCACGCATGATTGAAAGTAGCGTCAACAAACAAACCATACCTTGGTCCGGATATAATATACCAGCCATACCAACTCCATTTGTCACCATTGTCTTTATGCCATTTGAGATGTTGCTTATACCCGTTTTCAAAACGCTGCGCCTCCCCTGCCCTGGGTTTCCAGTATGAAAAATGGGCTACATGATGCTGCGCTATTACTTCACCCGAAATAAATAGCAGCATGACTACAATTAACTTCATCTGTTCGTTTTTGCAAAACTACTTTCACCAGACAAAGGAAAATTGTAAAAAAATGAACTTGCTACAATTCCGAGAAATAATTATTTATGTGGTTGGAATCGTTGAAATACTTTCTGGGCGATTGATTGGCCACTTTCTGAAATAACTTTATCAGGTGCGACTGATCGAAAAAGTTAGCTTCATAACAGCATTCCGTCAGGTTCCTGTGCGGATGATTTTTCCGGTAACTGATGAAATGATTCAGCTTAATAATATTACAAAAAGGCTTTGGGTTTATACCTACGGCTTGCTTGAAAATGGTATCGAAATACCTTGGAGAAACGCCTGTTGATTTTATTAACGGGTCAATGATAATATCCCCTTTGTTTTTAAGTATTTGTCCTACGGAATAGTTGATGTATTGGAATTTGTTGGCAGACAGGTCAGTTCTTTTGTATTGCTGTAGTAATGCCTTTTCAAAATTTGTAAATGTGTCCTGCGCATCTTCCGAAATACAATGTCGTAACTCTTTTGCCGCACTTATTTCCTGTAGTGGCAGGATGTTATTGGTTATGATGTCGGCGGGAAAATCGAATAAAAAGCTCAACGTATGCGGATAGAACCTGATGCCGTATAAAACGGAATTGTTTTTTAATTCGAGGGAATAACTAGTAAGCGTTTGCCCTGCAAAAAAAGAGTCAGGTTCTTTTATCCAGCCGGTAGTGCTATTGCCTCGTTTGGCGTTATCCACGGCAAGATGAAAAATAATTTCATGATGGCCATCCGGTAAAATATTCTCGGTATAACTCTCATCTGTTAAACCTGCCACTTTGATACACCAAAATGATTTTACAATTTGGGATAGGCTTGCTGGTATGTAAGTTTCGAGTGTTACCATAATAATTTATTAAAATTACAATATGAAACAGTAAACATTGCACGAAATAAATAGTTTATTTACCTTGCGACCCACAAATTAAACCGAATCATATATGAGAGTTTTTCCCCTATGTTTACTGGCATTATTATTTGCTACTTATTCTTGTAAAAAAGGCGATTCCACAGACAACAACAATACCAACCCGCCTATCACAACCTATCAACCGGCAGTTGCTTTTAGTTCGCCGCAATATGGCGCTGCTGATCTGTTTTCTTTGTTTATGAACCCATCGAAAACTGCTGCTTCCATCCAGGGCGCCGCACCCAATTTAAGTTTTTCATATGAAATTACCGGCAGTAACGGAATGAAAACTGCAGCCGACACTACCATCAAAGGTACCGGAACAACAGATGCTTCGGGCAAGGCTACTATTTTCGCCCAACTCCTGATCCGTTACAAAGATGGAACGCTGACTATTAATGTCCGTTTCAACAATACTGAAAATACCACCATTACAAGTACTACGAAAAAAGAAGAGTTTATAATTCGTACTTACAAAGATATCTTGTCCATCACCGATTTTACCGGTTCTACCCTTTCTGACACCTATATACAGGCACAGGATATTGCTTTTCCTGATACTGTTTTAACAAAGGCGCCCGTTGCTTATGAATTAAAAGCCAATTACGACGGCCGGGGATTTAAAATCACCAACCTGACGATCGTTGTGCCTCCCCGTACTGGTGGCATGAGCGATTTTCTGGGTTTGTTTTCTTTCATTGGTAAGAACGTGACCGTAAAAAATGTAAAGCTGGAATTATCTGCCACTGGCATCAATACACCGAACGATGGCTATTGCGGGGGAATTGCCGCTTTTAACTATGGCACCATCCTTAATTGTTCTGTTAAGGGTACCATAAAAGGTGGCGACTGGTCACTGGTAGGAGGCCTTGCCGGCGAAACGATCAGAGGCAGACTGATCGGCAGCTCATTTACCGGCACCCTCGAGTCTGTACATATAACAGGCGGGTTATCCGGAAGCCTGGATTCTTCTTATGTGAATATGTGCTACAGCAATTATTCCGTTGTTTGTAATTCAGGCGGCGGGCTTATCGGCGTTGCCCCTACGCATGTGAATGGCGCTACCAGTGATACGGTATTTAACAGCTATGCGTATATAAAGCAGGCAACCGTAAAAAGTAAATTTTATTCTTTGTTCTTTACCGGTAACTTAACTGCAGCTCAATATATTTACGATGGTTGTTACAGCAATGCAGGTATTGCTCAAACTAAAACCATTTCTTACAGCACCGCACAGGAGCTCAACAACCTGATCCTTCCGTTGCAGGTTAGCAACCTGCCTGCTGATATGACACCACCACCCGCCAACAAACCATTTAAAAACACCGGCGACCAAAGCCAACCGCCTGTTTTATGGTGGGAATAGCTATGATCAAAAAAAATCCCCGCTGCTTTTACCAGCGGGGATTTTTTTTAGTTGCCGTATACTATTGAATATCTATTTCCTTTCTTATGGTTCCTTTGGCGGTATTTACGTGTATCGTATATATGCTCCGTTCCAGCTCAGTGAACATAACCCGTCCATCTTTTAAATCTCCCTGATTAATTATACGCCCATTTATATCAGTTAGCTTGTAGCTTTCAGAAGCGCCATGTTGCAACCATACGTTAACTATACCGCTTTCCGTAACATACCAGGTTAACATGTTGCTTTGTTTGTCGTATACCTTTTGGGGTTCGACATGAAATGTAGTAGAAGGTTTTTCCATACTAGATCATTAGATTTTTTGAATATTTGTTTTCTTTATAATAGGTCGGATTCAATTACTGGCAAAATAGATAATTTTATAACATAGACATAACATATAAATAAACCGGATATCTAAACGAATAATTCTAAGGGCAAAACGTAAAAGAATTTAAAGTAGACGTATTCCTTGACAGGGCAAATTCTATGTGTGCCAAAGGAGACAGCACACTAACAACAGCAAGGGCCGATCCACAATCGATAAATTCGCGGATAATAAAATCAGGGAAATTTGCTGCAGGCTTACGGGTAAATAATATTCTTCTATCTTTCTTTCCTGTTTCATAGCCGGCCAATACCTCATTCGTATCTTCCATCAGCTCCATATTCAGCTCAATCATTTCTTTTATTTCTTCCGGGGTGAGACCAGGTATAAACTGGACCTTCAAGGTTGACAGGCATTTGTTTTTTGACAATTGCAGGCTTTCAAAATCAGGTGATGAATAAACAACAGTCGTTTCATTACTCTCTTTTACAACCCAGTTTTCAGGAATGCTGAATTGCAAATTGAAATGGCTCCTGGCAGTTAAAGTTGCCTGGTAGGAATTTTTAATTTCCCGGGAGGCGTTTTGTACCTGTTGAATAGCCTTGAGCAGGTCGCTGTCCTGCGTTTGCATCTCCCCTATGCGTTGTACAATCTGTTCGTCAAGGGTAGCGTTTACATAAAAAAAGCGTACAGCATCATACTGTACCCATTTGAATTCGTCTTGCAGATCTTTTTCCGCCCATTTGGCCGCCTGCTGGTATAAGCTGTAAGGAAGGTTCAGCAAAGCCAGACTACCAAGCCTCCGCATATGGGGATGGCTATGATTATATAAATGATGATGGAGTATTTCAAAATCGTTAGGTGACTGCACCCCTTCAGCCAACTCATTGGCCATTGCCAGTTGATCGGCAAAATGAACAACCGGACTTTTGCCCAGTTCGTACGCTGCTATGCCAATGCGGTTCTTTATCCGTTCCGAATTCACCAGTTCAGTGCTTTATTTCTTCTTATTAGGTTCAGGATTGATACTTTCAAATTCAAGGGAGAAGATGACGCTTGTAATTTTCCATTGTCCATTAATTTTTACAAGCCCCCAGCTTTCTTTACCCCAGTTAATTTTTTTCCTGCTTTCCCAAAAGCTATAATCAAAAGTTACGGCCGCAATATTTCCATCTTCGTTAATATCTATGTTGTAAAACTTTTCTTCATCAGCGCCCATATCGGAAATACTGCGATAAAAGCTTTTATAGGAACTTGCGAAATAATTCTTCCTGGTACTATCTTTCTTTAACCGGTCTTGCTGGGTTTTATCTTTAAAAACCCCAACCCATACTATGGGTTCGTTATGAAAAAGGTTATAAAAAGTCACGCTGTCCTTTTTAATCAAGCAATTCATAAACGTCGACAAAAGTTTCTTAATGTCTTTACGGTCGGCCGATTCATTTTTTTGGCTAAATACAAAGAAGGATAAAAAGATTAAGGACAGGAATAAAGTCAGGCGCTTCATGTTAAATTTATTCTTAATGCTATTTTATATCGGGAATCAGCAATGCAAGATACGGGTTTACTCAAATTGCATAGCTGCATTCATTACTATATTTATATCCAAATTAATCCGGTACACAAAACCGCTATCGGTTTCTTTTTTGGCGCATTACATGCAACAAATGGATCATTTCTTCCAGGGTTATGTCTTGTTTGCGGTGCTCTACCAGATTTGTTAAAAAACTGTTTTTATAAACTGTTAACTTAAACTGGCCTGATAGTTTCCCTTCCAATTACAAATCTTCTTTTATTACAGCTATCTAAACCAGTAATTATGAAATTCACTTTAACACTACTTTCAGCTTTTGTTTTGATCTTCTCCGCATGTAAAAGCACTGGCGAGGTAAGAGAGCCGGAGTTCCGTGACATTGGCAACGTACGGTTCATTGAAACAGGGGTGCTAAAAACAACGGTGGGGGCCAACATGATCTATTATAATCCAAACAATTTCGGCATAAAGTTGTCGGCGGCGAGAGGCGATGTGTATGTTGATAATGCTTATTTCGGCAGCTTTGTACTGGACCAGGAAATTCAGGTAAAGAAGAATGCGGAGTTCATGCTGCCGGTTACCATTAAAATTGACAACCTGGGAGCCATTAAAAACCACACAGAGATCTATAAAAAGAAAGAAGCATTGGTTCGCATCGAGGGCCGGGCATTTGTAAGGAAATCGGGGCTCTCGAAAGAAATTCCCATCAGGTATGAGCAGAAACAGGACCTCGACAAATTAAGGGTGCTGGTTTCCAGGTAATGTGTTCACATACAAAACCCAGTCGTTCACATACAATTGAACCTGGTTGGTTGTATTGTACCCTAAGTTTGAGCCGTATTAAATACGATACGGTAAAATAAATCAAAAAATTTCAAATAGGGACGTTTAATAAACAGGTCGGCCTTGCATTTTTGCAGGGCCTTACTCATTATCTACAGCAGCCCTTCTTCCAGTTTATTCAGCAGTTCAAGTCCGAACCCTGCAATGAAGAAACGCTCCTTTTTATTGTTGAGCAATTGTTGTGTCCAATCAACCAGTCCGCCATCTGCAATCTCAAACTCGCGCTGCTGCAACGTTATGATGGCTTTGAACTGAAGCCCCTTGTAGTAATTATTCGTTCCGGGCGTTTCATCCTGCGTTACCTCCAGCTGCGGCAAATTTGTATGAAGGTAAGTTAAGATGGCTGGTATAAAGGATGCATGGTACCCTTCCCTTTTCTGTAACTTAAACCTGACCTGGCCGGTTTTGAATACGGAGGTCAGCACGTCGTTAAGCCCTATAAAATGTTCACTTATCGCTTTCTTTTCAAAGTTATAGTTGCCGGTATCAACGCCGGCAGATACCATGCAACCGATCGTGAAGTGTGGTGAAAATCCTTTTATATTGAAAAGCTGCGCCCGCACATGCCGTTGCACCGTGCAGTATTGTATATGCACATTATTGGGATGGCGCTTTTTCTCACTGGCGATATGCAGCGCAAGGGCATTCGTTGCATCTGACAACACCTCGCAGTTCCTGAGCGCCGATACGACCTTATCCTGGTGAACCGTTGCTACTACAGAACTTGCGCCCAATGGAGAAAGCGGCGACACTTGCCTGGCTACAAAGCCATGACGGGTTAAACATTGCAGCGTTTGCAGCGATCTTTCTAACAGGTGAATGAAATCCGTTTCCGCCGGTTGTACAAAGCGGTTCTTCTCATACAGTTTCAACAGTTCGGGTGCAGTTAGCTGTTGTGCCCTGCGCGAAAAAACTTCAAGCAACAAAGAATTAAGGTCAGCTCCCGATAATTTTTCAACCAGTAGCCCGATCAGGTCTTCGGTCCCCGTGCGTTGTTCTATTATTCTTCCAATTTTGCCCGGCATGTTTATTTTAATTGGTCCTGGTGTAAAAATCCTTCAATTCTACTAGAAACAAAAAGCCTCCAAATCTAATGATCTGGAGGCTTTTTTAGCTCGAATAAACCTATTACTTATTAATTATTCAAGAGATAACATTGTTAAATGATTACCATCTGTTACCACGGCCGCCCGAAAACGAATTACCTCTGTCGGTCTTTGGCCTTGCAACTGAAACAGAAATACTTCTGCCTTCAATATCCTTACCATTCAAACCCGCGATGGCTTTCTTACCTTCATCTTCAGATTGCATTTCAACAAAAGCGAAACCACGTGATTTGCCGGTCTCTCTGTCGGTGATTATTTTGGCTGAGGTAACATTACCATAAGCCGAAAATAAATTCGTTAGGTCATTTTCATTAACATGAAAACCTAAATTTGAAACGTACAAGTTCATTACTGTAAAATTAAAATGTTAAATAAACTGAGCATTCACAAAAAGTAGAAAAAGCGAAAGTTTACAGAAGAATGATAAAGCAAAATATCGTTTCAATTACTTTAAGCTGTAAAACTCAATTGTCGTAAATAAAGATAACCCTTAAAAAGGATACTGCCAATTATAAATGTTTATTGCTGATCTGTCATCATTCGCACCGGTAACAAACTGCATTTATATTCATACCGGCGCCAACAGATGCAAATAAAACCACATCTCCTGAATGTAACTGCTGGTCCTCTATTTTTCTCTTACGCACCAGGTCATATAATGTTGGAATGGTGGCTACAGAACTGTTTCCCAGCCAGTGTATGCTCATTGGCATTATGTTTTCCGGCGCCTGCATGCCATACAGATCATAAAAAGCATTGACTATAGCTTCATCCATTTTTTCGTTGGCCTGATGAATAAATATTTTCTTCAACTCCCCAATGGCGATGCCACTTTTTTCAAGGCATCCTTTCATGGCTTCTGGCACATGGCGTACCGCATACTCATACACTTTTCTTCCCTTCATTTTAATATAACGCGTACCCGAATTTGATGCGGGCTGAAAGGATTCGCCAAAATCTATAAAATAAGCTTCCTGCAGGCAATCGGACCTCGTACTGGTACCTAATATACCTGCCTGCACATTACCTGTTTCCTTATACTCAACAAGGCAGGCTCCGGCGCCATCTGAAAAGATCATACTGTCCCTGTCGTATTCATCGAGCACTCTCGACAACGTTTCGGCGCCAATGACCAGGCAGGTTTTTGCGCTGCCGGCTTTAAAAAAAACATCCGCCTGTATCAATCCCTGTAACCATCCGGGACAACCAAACAGGATGTCATATGGTACGCAATACGGATTACTGATCCCCAGCAAATGTTTTACCCTCGATGCCAAAGAAGGCACTGTGTCGGATTGCACCCTGCCTTTTTTTACGTCTCCATAGTTATGGGCCACAATGATCTGGTCAATTGTTTCCGCATCGATACCGCTATCTTCAATAGCCAGTTTCGCGGCCAGGGCAGCAATATCAGACGTATTGGTATTGTCAGGAACATAGCGGCGCTCTTCTATGCCGGTAATTTGCTCGAACTTCTTTACAATTTCCTGCGAGGGAAGATTGAGCGGCTGGTTATTTACCCCATAAAAACTCCAGGTAATAAAGTCGCTGTTTTTTTTAATAACAGGTGGAATATAACATCCTGTACCGGTAATGATAGAACGTAACATAAAATGACAAGCAGGTTTAAGCACTCATTGCCATTGACAGATGCATTACCATCCGGATCAACGCAATAGCGGGTAATCAATTGCTGATATTATACGGACTAATAACTACTGATCAGGGAGCAGATAATTTGGTGATCTCAGATCCGTTGAACATCCTTGCCAGGTTCATATCTTTCGACTTTTTGTAGCTCTCGATATTCACTTCGCCAACGATCCGCCAGAAGTTCTTTGACTTCAGTTCACCATAATCGGCTGTTTTAATAAAAATGCCTACCAGGGGCTTCCTTGTTTTAAAGCTAACCTTAACAGGAGCTTTATCAAGGTAATTATTTTCCAGGAATTTTTCTATCTGCGCGTTTGTCATAAATAAACATTTATAATTTAAGACAATTATTGAACTGATTTATGGTATCTTCTTCGTGGCTTATTACCCCTTGAAAAATGGTTGGAAGTTTTAGGGGTAACCGGCGTTTTGAAAGATTGACCGATTTTATTATTGCCTATAGCATCCTGATAAGGATGCTCATTATCTACTGGTATTGTACTGGTAATGAGCTTTTGAATATCACGCAGGTATACTCTTTCCTCACTATCACAGAATGAAAGCGCAATGCCGCGGGCGCCTGCCCGGCCGGTACGGCCAATGCGGTGCACATAGGTTTCCGGAACATTGGGCAATTCATAATTTATAACATGCGAAAGCTCATCTATATCTATACCCCTGGCTGCAATGTCTGTGGCCACCAGTACCTTTATTTGCTTTGACCTGAACAGGTTCAGGGCTCTTTGCCGTGCCTGTTGAGATTTGTTCCCATGTATAGCTTCTGCCGCCACGCCTGCATTATTCAGGC
Organism: Niastella caeni; assembly: GCF_004834005.1. Taxonomy (GTDB): domain Bacteria; phylum Bacteroidota; class Bacteroidia; order Chitinophagales; family Chitinophagaceae; genus Niastella; species Niastella caeni. The sequence goes on along the minus strand of NZ_STFF01000011.1, from coordinate 164,140 downwards.
CTTTGGCAACCTTATCAGCCCCATGTTTGGTACGGGTGAAAACCAACGCCATATGAATATCCTTGTTGGTCAACAGGTGCAATAACAACGATGGCTTGTTTCTTTTCTCCACATAACAAACGGTTTGTCTTACGGTTTCAGCAGTTGTGGAAACTGGTGTTACTTCAACTTTAACCGGGTTGATCAATAATGTGTCTGCCAGCTTGCGGATGGCAGGCGCCATGGTAGCGGAAAAGAAGAGCGTTTGCCTTTGCTTAGGAACCCTGGCGATGATCTTTTGTACATCGTGCACAAATCCCATGTCCAGCATGCGGTCTGCTTCATCCAGTACCAATAACCGGATGTCGCTGAGATTTACAATACGCTGATTGATGAGGTCGAGCAGGCGACCGGGTGTGGCCACTAAAATATCCACCCCTCTTCGCAATGCATTTACCTGCGCCACCTGCGATACCCCACCAAATATAACTACCTGGTTTAACCCGGTAAATTTTCCATAAGCTTCAAAACTTTCCTGGATCTGAATAGCCAGTTCGCGGGTAGGCGTTAGTACCAACGCTTTAATAGCCGGCTTTTGTTTTACAGGTTGTTGCTGCTCGTGTAATAATTGAAGAACAGGAATAGCAAAAGCAGCCGTTTTACCTGTGCCGGTTTGGGCACAGCCAAAAAGGTCTTTTCGTTGAAGTATAACCGGAATAGATTGTTCCTGAATGGGAGTAGGTTGTGTATAACCTTCGTTTTTAAGCGCTTTTAATATGGGCTCAATAACCTTTAACTTTTCGAATGACAATGATTGAAATTTAAATTAATAATGATGGTAAGCGGCCAATGAAAGACACATACCAAGCTTACGATCTTACCTTCACAAATGTTGAAAAGCAGAAATCAAGATAGTGCAGGGAGGAAATAAGTTACGCGAAGGTACGGTTTTTTTATAGTTATTATTGAAAAACATTCAATTATCGGGCTAATTCGCTCATTTAGTATGAGTTAACTACGCCGTGGCGGCATCACTTTTATGTAATTTAAACACAACCCTTCTCCTGGCGGCTACCAATTGGGGGGTAATCGTAACTCGCTTACAGAGATCTTTTTACCGTCCATAAGCGTTTGATCAAGGGCCACAATGGCCTGCCTTGCATCGCGTTCAACCGGCATATCTATAATGCCGTTCCCTTTTGAACGGCCGTTCAATTTATCGCGCATTACTTCTGCAGAATCAACAACTCCATATGGCGAAAACAATTTCCTTAGATCGGCATCACTGGTATTTCTACTTAGATTGTAAACCTGGATATTCATGGAAACAGGGTTTTGATGACTAAAATAATTCAGGTTTTATTAATTACCGTAATACAAATAGACCCCACGCAACCAGTTAAAGACCGACAATTCACTTTTTGTATTTTCAGGCATTTGAGTTAAAATAAGATCTTCAATTTTTTGGCCATCCCGCAACGTCAATCTTCCTAATGACTTACCAAAGTAGTTAATAATGAATAGCATCTGGTTGCCGTTTAAACGATCAAAGAGGCGACGGTCTGGTTCAGTGGCATAAAAAGAATGAATGGCATTATTTTTCCAGTTATACTCATTGCCTTTAAGATGTTCTTTTAAGAATAACATGTGATACCTTTTAAGATAGAAGCAGAAGGAAGGAAGATTATGGGATGTGGCAAACCAGGTACGCCTTTCAACTACTATTTGCCTGAAGATACGCTTTTTTGGGTACAATTGCCGAATTACTTTTAAGCGTGCTATAACCAATTTGTGTTACACCTTTATGGAATTCAGGCCGTTTTGAATCTTAACGATATTAAAATACCATTGCTTGAACCGACTAATGCTTTTTTCTTTATTAGGCCAGTTATTCATGGGCTGTCAATACCAGCCTTCCCCCATCAATACAGGCACGATACAATCACAATCGCTTTCAGCGTTCCAGACCAGCCGGTACGATACATCGGTAAAAACTGTTCATGTATTTGTAGCATTATGCGATAATAAATACCAGGGCATAGTGCCTGTTCCTGCCGGCATCGGAAACGGCCAGGACCCCAACAGTAATTTATACTGGGGATGCAGTGCAGGCATTAGCACATATTTTAAAAACAGTAAGGAATGGGTGTTTATAAAAAAATACAAGACAGACTATGTACGGCTGGAGCGATTGGTGTTTAAGCACAAATGGAAGAAGTATTACCTGGTAGCGGATGCCTATGACGGAAGGTATATTAAGGAATGTACCATTGATTTTTTTAAAAGCTGTGCCGGGCAGGTGAAAGATACGCTGCAAATCAACGGTCATACAGTAGGCATCAATGGCAACGGAAAACTAATTGCCTATATAGGCCACGATGGGCTTATGGATTTCAGCCTGAACCAGCGTTTTCAAAATACAGATAGCCTTACACGCGATGCCATTATATTAGCCTGTAAAAGTAAAAAGTACTTCACGCCCCTGTTAGCACCCACTAAAGCAAACCCATTGGTATGGACTACAGGTTTAATGTGCCCCGAAGCTTATACCCTGCATGATGCATTGACCAGTTATATTAAAAATGAACCGGTTGAAAGTATCAGAAGCAACGCTGCCAGGGCCTATGCCCGGTATCAGAAATGTGGCGAAAAGGCCGCAAGGAATTTATTGGTAGCCGGATGGTGACAAAACAACTGCCCGGGCAGGTTAAGCACCCTTACACCGGCAAATAAATATGGATCGTTGCCCCTTCATCTTCCTTTCCCTCGGCGGTAATGAAGCCATTATGGTTTTCTATCACTTTCTTGGCAATGGCCAGCCCTATGCCTGTTCCTTCATATTCCTTCCTGCCATGCAGCCGCTGGAACAAGCCAAAGATCTGTTCATTGTATTTCGGATCGAACCCGGTGCCATTATCAGCAACGGAAAAACGCCAGTATTTTTTTTCTTTATTGCTGATATGCTCATCGATCTGTGAGGCATTAACCTGGGCACACTTTATTGTAATATGCGGCTGCACATCGGTACGGGCAAATTTGATGGAGTTTGCAATAAGATTTGTAAACAATTGCTTGAACTGAAAAGGTATGAGCGATAGTTCGGGCAGTTGTTCACTTTCTATAATGGTGCCGGTAGCCATAATTTTTTCGTACAATTCCTGTTTTACTTCTGCTATCAGTTCGTTTAAATTGGTTCTTTCAAAATGCTTTTGCGAGGTATTGGTACGGGAATAGGTAAGCAGATCATTGATGAGAAGTTGCATCCGTTTGGCAGCATTGTCCATGCGCAAAAAAAAGTTTTTTCCTTCTTCGCTCAATACATGTACTTCCTTTTCCATAATACGTTTACTGAACATCTGGATCTTGCGCAAAGGCTCCTGCAGGTCATGGCTGCTCACATAAGCAAAGGAGCTTAATTCATCGTTCATTTTCCTGAGCTCCTTGTTCTTTTCTTCCAGCGTCCTGGAATGTTTCTTTTGTTCTATAACATCTGTTAACGCTTCGGTCCTTATTTGTTGTGTTTTAATTTGAGAGGAGATCCGCGAGATCAGTTCTTTAGAAGAAAATGGCTTTGTGAGGTAATCATCAGCACCTGTCTCCCACCCTTCAATCCTTGATTCTTCGCCGGCACGGGCGGTAAGCAACATAACAGGTATATGCGCGGTAGCTTTGTTTAATTTCATTGCTTTCAGTAAACCAATGCCATCCATTACCGGCATCATGATATCGCTTACAACAAGCGCCGGCATTTGCTCATTCACTTTTTGTAAAGCATCCAGGCCATTGGTAGCCGTGATCACATTAAAATGTTTCAGCAGCACCAACTGAATGTGTTCCCGCATGTCTGCATTATCATCCACAACCAACACCAATGGCAGGTCTCCCTTTTCGGGCGTTTTTACAGCTTCAGTTACTTTGTTTGTCACCAGTAACGTTCCGGCTTCTTCTACGTACATGCTTGAAGTTAGCCTTTCCTCGCTGCCGGTTGTTATTTGCTTTTGTGGAAGATGTTCCTTGCCAAACGGGATCCTGACAGTAAAAACGCTCCCTTTATTCAGCTCACTCTCAACACCGATCTCTCCTGCATGTAATAACACCAATTCTTTTATCAAAGATAAACCGATACCTGTACCTTCAAAAGTTCTTCCCGTTACATTTTGTACCCGGTGGAACCGCTCGAACATATGCGGCAACTCCTCTTTCGGTATGCCAACACCGGTATCCTTTACCTGTAACACAGCAAATTTATCTTCTGCACCAAGTTCTACTGTAATGCTGCCGGTAAGTGTATATTTAAATGCATTGGACAAAAGATTAAAAACTATTTTCTCCCACATCGACCGGTCGAGATATACAGGTTTAATGGAAGCACTGGCTTTTATGATCAATTGCAAACCTGCTTTTTCAATGACCGACCGGAAATTGGAAGCCAGGTTTTTAGTAAACTGTACGATATCAGTAGGCGCATAACTTGCCTGCTGCCGTCCCGATTCAATACGACTGAAATCGAGCAAGGTATTGACGAGCTTCAACAATCGCACGGCATTGCGGTGCGACGTTTCAATATTCTGTCGCTCTTCAGGAGACAGGGTGCTGGTTTGTTGATTCAGCAGTTCTTCCAATGGATTCAGTATTAAGGTAAGCGGCGTTCTGAATTCATGACTGATATTACTGAAGAATACAGTTTTTGCCTTGTCAATTTGCTCTAACGCTTCCACCCGCTTCCGTTCTTCGCCCAGTGCCAGCATTTTGTTTATCTCCAGGGAGATCCTTTGCCCAATGTGCTCGCAAAACTGCAGGTAGGCTTCATCAAACTCCCTGTATGGATTAAGTGCCGCAAAAAGAATGGCATAGGGATGGTTACTGCCGGCAGCGCTTATTGGAATATAGATAAACCGGGAAGCCGCCGTTTTCCAAAAACCTTTGGGAATATCATTGGTTGGCTTTTTTACCTCTGTAACAATTATCTTATTTGAATTATACGCCCGGCAAAAATCACTGGTAATAATTGTCGGATGTTCCATATCAATGATTCCGGGTAAAATATATTGTCTGTTATTCTTATCTGTTGAGGCAACTGCGATGGCATCACTTCCCTTATTTTCTGTTTTATAAATAATGGCATAAGGAAAATCCTTATCATTTTTTCCCAGCGCTTCCACTACGTTCAGGTAAATATCATCAAGCGATTTTTCATCATAAACAACCGCTCCCAGATCGCGTAAAGTGTGCAATGATCTTTCATTAATGATCCTTTCGGTAGTTTCTGAACAAACGCAAAAAAGACCTTTTACCTTTCCATCATCACCCGATGCAGGACTATAACAAAACGATACATACACTTCTTCCTGGTAACCTTTACGCTCCATGATAAGGAAAAAAGAATCGTCGTAGGTGCCTTCATTACGTTCTACACTTTCTATTCTGGGCACCAGCGGCTCCCAGATCTCTTTCCATAACTCTTCTGCTTTTGCCCCTAAACCGGCCGGGTGCTTTTTTCCCATGAACTGCGCATAGCTGTCGTTATAGATATTAATGCGGGAAGGCCCCCACCAAATAAACATTGGTTGGGCTGAAGTAAGTATGATACGTACACAGGTCTTTAAACTTTGTTCCCAGGTTTCAGGATCGCCTAACGGGGTTGTTGTCCAGTCAAATCTGCGAATCCGTTCGCCCATTTCCCCGCCTCCTGATAAAAAATCAAGCTGACTTTCTATTGTAATATTTTTATTCATGTTGGAATCATGATATTAACCAAGTGTTTTTCCAAATGCTGGTGTTCAAAGTTCCGCCTCAGCTTGAGCAATAAGTTTCTCAATTTCGATCTTTACAATAATCGCGGTAACTGCTTTTTTCTTTGGTAAGATGTACCTCCAATAACCGCCCGATCAAACTTAGCAATTGAAAACATAATGCTTTTAGCTATGTATTGTCCGTTTATAGGGCGTACCATAACCCCATAATTTCAAATGATATGCCACCGGAAGGTCAATGTTCTAATAAGCTAATTTGCTAATATGAAAATAAAATACAGCCTGCTGAATTGGATAGCGGTGTAAAGCGTGTAACGGTATTGCTTTTGGCTTGGGGCTTGCAGCTTGAGCTTGAAGCTGTATTCACTATTCACGTTCATCAATCAGTAATATATGGACCTCAGATCAGACTTTCCCTTCTGGCTTCTTGATAAAGGCCTTATCCACTCCTACCCTTCGTTGTTAAAAGATATCAGTACCGATGTTGTGATTATGGGCGCCGGCATTAGTGGTGCATTGGCGGCCTGGCATCTTTGTGATGCCGGCTTTAAAACAGTGATCGTAGATAAACGGCATGTTGGCATGGGCAGTACAGCCGCCAGTACCGCCCTGTTGCAATATGAAATAGACACGCCGCTTTCGGAGCTGATAACAAAATGCGGCGAGTACGACGCGGTAAGCAGTTATTTGCTTTGCCTGAAAGCCATTGAAGACCTTGAAAAAATTTGTGGTGATTGGCCGGAAGTTTCTTTCACCCGGCGACCCAGTCTGCAATATGCTTCCTATAAAAAAGACGTTCCCCTGTTAAAAAAAGAATATGAACTCCGCAAGCAGTACGGCATAGCGGTGCAATGGCTCGATCATACTGCCATTAAAAACAAGTTTGGTTTTGAAAAAGATGACGCCATTCTCTCCCGCGATGCCGCCGAAGTGAAAGCATACGGCCTCACGCATGCGCTGTTGCACCATTGCAGGCAAAAGGGGCTCGAAGTATACGATCATACAACTATCAGCAATTTCAAAGAAAATAAACGCAATGTTGAATTGATAACAGATCAGGGGAAAAAGATAAAAGCACGCAAGCTGGTCATTGCCTGCGGCTATGAATCGGCCCGCTATATACCCCAGAAAGTGCAAACGCTGCAGTCTACCTATGCTATCATCAGCGAGCCTTACACTACCAATCATCACTGGTATCATAATGCGCTGATCTGGGAAACTGCCCGTCCTTATTTATACCTTCGCACAACAGAAGACAACCGCATTCTGGTTGGCGGAAAAGACGATGATTTTTCTGATCCCATCAGGCGCGACAAAGCCCTTCCTGCCAAAGCAAAAGCACTGGAGCGTGCGTTTAACAAACTATTTCCTTCCATACATTTTAGAACCGATTTTAAATGGGCGGGTTCATTCGCTTCTACCAAAGACGGCCTGCCTTACATCGGTTGTTTGCCGGGTAAACCGCATACCTATTTCGCACTCGGCCTGGGTGGCAATGGTATTACCTTCAGCCTCATTGCAGGGCAGATCATTGCCAATCTGATCTCAGGTAAACAGGACAACAACGCCCGGTTATTTGGTTTTGACCGGTAATAACACTGACCGGGGAATTTTTTCCCTGCATATTATTCTTTTTCTACATCCGAAACTGCAGGATGAAATTTGCAGTGTTTACGTAAATGATCGTTATGATAGCAAGGGACGGCGCCAACATAAGTCTTTGGCAAAATACAGCGGAACCTTTCATTCCTACCCGAAACTTATCTGCTGATCAAACGTATGATGTGGTAATAGCAGGCGGCGGTATTACAGGAGTAAGTACAGCCCTGCTTTTACAACAGGCTGGTTTACGTTGTGTGTTGATAGAAGCCCATACATTGTGTTTTGGTACAACCGGCGGCACTACGGCGCACCTCAACACATTGCTGGACACTCCGTATACAACCATTGCTAAAAATTTCGACGAAGAAAAAGCCGCGCTGGTTGCGCGCGCTGCACGCGAGTCTATCAACACGGTTCAGGCCAATATAGCCCGGTACCAGATAGATTGTAACTTTGAAGAAGCAACCGGCTTTTTGTTCTCACAGAACGAAAAACAAACGCAGGAACTGGAAGAAATAAGGAAAGCTACCATGGAGGCAGGGGTTTTCGTATCGTATACCGATGGTATTCCGTTGCCGATACAATTTGAAAAGGCGCTGGAAATAAAGAACCAGGCTAAATTTCACCCGGTGCGCTATGTAATGGCATTGGCAAAAGCATATGAAGAAGCCGGTGGTACCATTGTGCAAAATTGCCGGGTGATGGATACAGACAATACAGATCCGCTCGTGGTTAAAACCGAAGCAGGTGATGTGCGCGCTTCATGGCTGATCTATACAACACATATCCCGCCCGGTGTAAACTTATTGCACCTTCGCTGTGCGCCCTACCGCTCCTATGCCATGGCTGTTCGTTTAACTGATGACAAATACCCGGCCGGCCTTACGTACGATATGTACGATCCGTACCACTATTACAGGACCCAGGTGATAGATGGCGAACAATATCTTATTATCGGCGGCGAAGATCATAAAACAGCCCATGCAGATAATACCATGATGCCCTTTACCAAACTGGAAAGTCATATTCGTTCCAATTTCAATAATGTAAAGGAGATAGCATACCGGTGGTCGTCGCAATATTTTGAACCGGCCGATGGGCTTCCTTATATTGGCCACCTGCCCGGACAACCGGGAAAAATTCTGGTGGCTACGGGATTTGGCGGTAACGGTATCACCTATAGTACAGTGGCTGCCCGTACGCTAACCGATATCGTGTTGAATAAAGAGAACCCCAATATCCAACTGTTCAATCCGAACAGGTTAAAACCAATTGCAGGCTTTACCAATTTTGTTAAAGAGAATGTAGATGTTGCAAAACAACTGATAACCGGGTTCTTTACGAAAGAAAAAATACACGCGCTGGCCGACATTGCGCCGGGAGAAGGAAAGGTTGTTCATGTGGAAGGCCATATCATCGCTCTGTATAAAGATGAAGCCGGCGAATTACATTCGCTGAACCCGCGTTGCACCCATTTAAAATGCACGGTATCGTGGAGCCTCGCTGAAAAATGCTGGGAATGCCCCTGTCACGGCGCCCGGTACGATTTCAATGGAAAAGTGCTGACAGGCCCGGCCGATATGGACCTGCAAAAGATCAAACTATAAAAATGCAAGCTACCGCTGCAAGCAAATACAGAAAACGATTTGCCCCAACTGGTGGCCTGCGGCTCGTTCTTATTAAGCATGAACTTCTTCATGCGGTGTAATGGCCAGATGTATCTGCCGCAAAATTTTATCCCGCCTGTTATTAAAGTCCATCTCAATGGTATTGTCAATCCAGCAATGCACTTCCATTTTTATCACGTCGCCATTATAATCGGTGAACAGGATTTCGAACTTATCTTTTTTTACTTCGGGCATAATTTCCAGCGCTGCTCTTATGCGTTGCTCGGCTTCATTTACATTCGATTTTCCAGGCAGGTTCAGCGCCACATCTATGCGCCGTTTACCGCTCAGCGAGTAATTGGTGATCGGCTTTTGAAAGATGTCTTTATTCGGTAACATAATGTGCAGGCCCTGAAAAGTGCGTATAGTGGTAGAGCGCAATTGTATTTCTTCCACAATACCGGTAAATCCGTTGGTATCGATAATATTACCCACATCGAATGGCTTTCTGAATATGATAAATACACCTGAAATAAAATTTGATGTTAAGTCCTGGAAAGCAAAACCCAATGCCAGCCCGATGATACCGGCGCCTGCCAGCAATGATGAAATAGTTTTCTCAAGATGCAGTAATTGCAGGCTTATAAAAAGCCCCACAAACAGAATGAGTAAAAAAAATATACTGCTGAAAAGACCACTGATGGAAGGCTTATTGGTAATTCTAAGTAACAGCTTATTGATGACCTTTCGCAGGAGCCTGGCCACGAAAAAGAATGCGATAAATATCAGGATGGCCAATACCAGGTTGGGAAGCATCGTAATAAAAGTTTCCAGCCAGGATTGTAGTTTCTCTTTTATCAGGACGATCCATTTTTCCATAGCGGATATCATTTGATTCATACCTGTTAGTGACAGTAAATCAATGCCACCCGGAAACTGGCCTGGCCAATTATAAAAACAGCGCAGGATAATCGCCGTATTGGGGAAACATGACCCCACTTATCACTTTCTGCCCTTCCCACAACATTCTTTCTTTGTACATTTAAAAAAACCACCATTATTATGTTTCGCCTCATCTTCTTCCTGGCTTTGTTTTCATCAACTACGGTCTTTGCACAAAAAGGCGCTTCAGTATCTTTTGAAAAATGGTTAAGCCTGAAAAGCGTGTCGGCCCCATTGATCTCCCCTGATGGCAGAACGATCGTGTATTCGATCAACACTACCGACTGGGCCAATAACTCCTACGATGCAGAGCTGTGGATGAGCCGCGACGGAGAAGCGCCGGTACAACTCACGCGTACGGCCAAAGGAAGCAGTTTTGCCGCCCGGTTTACGCCAGATAACCGGTTTGTAAGCTTCCTGGCCGACCGGGGCGATAAAACCCAGTTATATATTATTTCTGTATATGGCGGCGAAGCCCTGCCTGTTACAAAGGAAGAAGATGGTGTTAACAGCTATGAATGGAACCCGGCCGGAAACCAGATCGCTTTGATAAAGACGGAACCGGATAGCAAAAAGGATAAAACGCTAAAAGACCGTTATGGAGCCTATGAAGTAGAAGGGTCAGCATACAAACACCGGCATTTGTGGTTGCTCAATTTTAATTACGATTCTATTGTATTGGCCGGTCAACTTCCTTGTTACGACAGCAAAAAAGACAGCACCAAAAAAGATTCTACCGCGAAAACGGATTGCATTGCTTTACCGGTTTCAAAAAAGCTCACTGATGGCAACTTTACGGTGACCAATTTTGCCTGGAGCCCCGACGGAAAACAGATCCTTTTTAACAAACAGATCAACCCGCTGATCCTTTCCGGTATTACTGCCGACATCATGCTGTTGACCGTGGCCACTAAAAAAACAGATGCCCTGGTAAGCCATCCCACCGGTGATTACATTGCCCGCTGGAGCCCCGATGGAAAATCATTTATTTATCAAAGCTCCGTTAATGACAGTATTTCAGATTATTACAAAAACAATCGCTTGTTCATATATGATATACCTGCGAAAACCAGCCGGGAAATTGCCACCGATATTGATGAACAACGGTATGTTGTAGATTGGAACAATCATGGCTTGTTCCTGGCCGCACTGGAAAAAACAAAACAAAGATTATATACCGTTGATGTTAAAACAGGTAAAACAAAAATGGTTGATCTCCCGTACGATCTTACCATGAATATCTCTTTTAGCAAGAACACCGATAAGATCGTACTCACTGCCCGGAACTATGCTGAACTGAGTGATGTGTATACCGGATCGTTCACGGGTTCATTTAAACTGCCTTTAAAGAAGATCACCAACAGCACCGCACAAATTGCCAACTGGAATACGCCGGTGAATGAAATTATTCAATGGAAAAGCAAAGACGGCTCCTCCATTGAAGGCATTTTGGTAAAACCAGCCAATTATAATCCCCAAAAGAAATATCCGTTGCTGATTGTGATCCATGGCGGTCCCACCGGCATCGACATTCCCGACCCTACAGCCACCTATGTTTATCCCATTATGCAATGGGTTGAAAAGGGCGCGCTCGTATTACGGGTCAATTACCGGGGCAGTGCCGGCTACGGCGAAAAATTCCGTTCCCTCAATGTGCGCAACCTCGGCGTGGGCGATATGTGGGATGTGGTGAGCGGTGTAGACTATTTAAACAGCAGGGGAATGATCGATACTTCAAAAATGGGCGCTATGGGCTGGAGCCAGGGTGGATACATTTCTGCCTTTCTTACCACCAATACCCATATTTTTAAGGCGATCTCGGTGGGTGCAGGCATTTCCAACTGGGTTACTTATTATGTTAATACCGATATAACGCCGTTTACCCGCGAATACCTGCAGAATACGCCCTGGAACGACATGGAGATCTATCTCAAAACCTCCCCCATGACAAATATTAACCAGGCCAGCACGCCAACGCTCATACAACATGGCGAATTCGATAAACGCGTTCCCATTCCCAACGCTTATGAATTGTACCGCGGCCTGCAGGACAGAAAAGTGCCGTCCCGTTTAATTGTTTACAAAGGGTTCGGGCATGGCATTAACAAACCCAAAGAACGTTTGGCAGCCATATGGCACAATTGGCAGTGGTTTAACAAATACGTCTTTGGCGAAAAAGAAGAAAATATTCCTGTAGAATAAGCCACCATCACCTGCAAAAACTACTGTAAGGAAAGCCCATTTTTTATTGACGAATTGATCCGTTGGGATTTTATGTAAAAATTAAATTTTAATCCGGGCATGTGCATTACTATACCAGAAAAAATGATTAAATTAGGTTAGCTGTAAAACTTCCGATTGCTATCAGCAGAAAGGATATAGTTTGTATCGCTTTCAGCAATTGTTTTGTTAAGGCCAAATGATACATGCGTTATTAATAATGCACCACGCATGTATGACATTACTTTCACTGTGCGTACCGGGGCAGTATAACAGCCCAACCCATAACAGCTATTTACCGTATATGGGAAGAAGTGAAGCGCCAACAACAAACTGCTTGCGGCCATTGTAAATAATAACATCGATTAAGGATATCATAAAAGAAGAAGGAAGATAGCAGAAGCAACGAGGGATAGTTTGCCGGCATAATTTTTGATCTTTTTTAATAAGAAAGTATGCACACAACCAGTGCGTTTGCAAAGTGGGGATTTAGCATTCGAACAACTTCACAACAGGTACCGGATCAATTGATGAATTTACGACACACGAACTTTGATCACCGCCATTTTGAGAACCATCCGGAGAAAAGCATAGCTTGTATCAGCATACCTTTTTGCATGCCTTTCATTCATTTCACACAAGCAGCAAATCACAGGTAAACGCTGTCTTATTAGTAGACTTTTCAGAAGAATCATTGGGTATCATATTATCCTCTTTTTAGCTCTACCCTATTTAGCCGATAATATGTAGCAGAACCTTTTTAACACCGCTAACAGATCCGAAGAAAGACGAATTGTACATCGCTGTATCCTATTTACTGTTTAGATCGGAACAATAAGTTATTAAGCCAGATTATACGCTCGTATAAGATGAACCTCTTTAGTATTGTTTTTAGTTAACTAAAAATTTAAGAGATATGAAAAAAGAACACACCTCCCTTTTCAGCAATCTCTTTGGTGCAAAGGGCAAACCAGCTGAGACAGAAAAATCAACACCGGTAGTTATTACTTCTTATTCTCAGCCGCATGTGCTGCAACAAAGAATGAAAGAAGAAAAACTGTCACATGGTGAAACAGTGACAGCAAACATTTCTCCGGTAAGATTAGAAAGCAATTTCGGCAAAATGGTTCTCTATTTCTGTCCGATGCAATCAATTGAGATCGTTGAAAAGGTTAACGCCGGTGACGGAGGCAGCTTACCGGCTGAAGCAATCATTGATGGGTTAACAGTTCCAGGAAACTGCAAACCCGGCTTGTACACATTAAAAAATGTAACACTGTCCTCTAACGGAACCATGCAGGTGATAGCCACCGAAAATACCATGTGGGAAAGCGTTTAATGTGCGTTGATGGTATAATAAAAAGTGTGTCCAATGGAGTAAGTATTTTAATGTGAAGCCCTACAGGGAGCAGGATGCAGGTACATTTTCGTCTTTGTGATCCCCCCTCGTCTGCAAAAGTTTCATAATTATTTCTGCCTCACCAAACATGTCGAAATATAAAACCCCCATGGTTTAGCCGAGGGGGTTTTTTAATGGCAGCCACTTTCCCTGCAACGCCTCGGAAATTACGGTGTGCTGCACACTAATTACCTTTTTCTACGCAGTTATAGCCCAATTTGTCACAGTTACCAAATAGCACCTGCTACCTCTTGCCCGGTTTGGGACATTGTCTATTTTTGCTTCCTTTTAACCATTAACCTTTTCTCTATGCTTAAACATTACCTTTCCTTTACCTCCCGGTATATTTTCACACTCCTTTTATTATTGATAACCCACCTGCTTTCGGCTCAAATAATCACTACGGTTGCTGGTGGCAGTATCGGTGATGGTAAACCGGCCACCACTATTGGCATTGTATCAAATAACGGGGTTGTAACCGATATGGCCGACAACCTGTATATCCTTGATAACATTAATCGCCGGGTACGTAAAGTTTCAGTAGCAACCGGCATCATCAGCACCATTGCGGGTGATGGAAATTTTGTCATCAATGGCGATGGTGGATTGGCGCTTAATGCAGGTTTAGGAATTCCTAATGCCATGGGAATTGACCTGTTGGGAAATATTTATCTCACTTCCAGCGGCCGCATTCGAAAAATTGATGCAGCCACCGGCATCATTACTACAATAGCAGGAACAGGTCAGGGTGGCTTTAGCGGCGATAGCGGCCTGGCCATAAACGCCCGGGTACAAAGTCCATCTTCTATTACCATTGATACGGCAGGTAATATTTATTTTACAGATTTTCAGCGGGTAAGAAAGATCACCGCCGCAACCGGTATTATTAATACTATTTGTGGCAACGGAACGGCAGGCTATACCGGTGATGGCGGCCTGGCCATCAATGCACAGCTCGCAGGCCCCAAATCCATTACATGCGACGACGCCGGCAATTTGTATATAGCAGATAATAACAATAATGTTATTCGAAAAATTACTGCGGCTACCGGCATCATTACTACATATGCAGGTACGGGTGTTTCGGGTTCAGGTGGTGATGGCGGACCTGCCACCTTGGCCCAGTTGGCTTATAGCTATGCTATTGCAGCAGATGCAGCCGGCAACCTGTACTTATCAGATAACAACAAAATAAGAATGGTAAAAGCTGCTACCGGTATTATCACAACCGTTGCAGGTAATGGTGCTGGTTATACCGGCGATGGCGGCCATGCGTTATTAGCCACTTTTCTAAATCCCCGGTACCTGACCGTCAGCCGCGCCGGCAACCTGTATATCCACGACTTCAATAATTATGTTATTCGTAAAGTAACAGGCGCCACAAATATTATTAATACTTATTGCGGCAATCACACGGTGGGCACCAGCGGTATTGGCGGTCCTGTGGCAGATGCGCAACTTTATCAGTTCAACAGCATAACGGTTGACAAGCTCAATAATATTTATCTTACCGATAACAGCAATCATAAAGTTTATCGCATCGATGCGGCAAACGGCTTTATCAATACGGTAGCCGGCACCGGAAACCAGGGGTTGAATCATGGTAATGGCGGACCCGCAACCTCAGCTAATATTATTTCACCTACCGGGGTAGCGACTGATTCCACTGGTAATTTTTATTTTTTAGATAATGGTATTGCAGTGCGAAAAGTAAATATAGCCACCGGCATCATTTCAACCGTAGCTGGCAATGGAGTTCAATATGGGTATAGCGGTGACGGCGGCCCTGCCACTTCCGCCAAAATTAACCGGGCAAATGGTTTAGCATTTGACCTGGCCGGTAACCTGTTTATCTCCGATAGAGATAACAACGTTATCCGTAAAGTGTCGGCCGCTACCGGTATAATCACTACCGTTGCAGGTACCGGCACGGCCGGGTATTCAGGCGATGGCGGCCTGGCAACTTCCGCAACATTGAACAAACCATTTGGTGTTACGGTTGACCATTCTGGTAATATTTACATCTCTGACAATACCAATAATGTTATTCGCCGGGTTGATGCCATAACAGGTATTATTACCACTTTTGCCGGCACCGGAACCGGTGGTTACAGCGGCGATGGCGGCCTGGCCACTGCAGCCCGGATCAGGTATCCTTATGGGTTAACAACAGATACAGCCGGCAACGTAATTTTAGCCGATCAGTTTAACTCGCGGGTGCGGAAGATCACCATTGCTACCGGTATTATAACCACCATTGCAGGTACCGGTACCACACTGTACAATGGAGATAGCATTCCCGCAACAACGGCCAATGTAAGTAACCCTACCGCCGTTTGTTTCGATGAAGCCGGGAATTTATACATCGGCGAATCTGCCAATTCCAGGATCCGTAAGATCATCTATGACACCGTGCCTGCCGATACCATACCGGCGCTGCGATTAATCACTAACAACCCGGCATCCACTATTACAACCAACATAATAAAAACAAAAGTTTATCCTAACCCCGCCCGTGAAAGCGTGTCCGTTTTATTAACCGGAAATTTCAATGGTAAAACAATTATAACGCTGACAGACATGTGGGGTAAGGCAATAATAACGCAACAAAAAACAATTCAGCAAAACGGGGCGTTCACCACTACCATGCCGCTCAACCAATTACCAAAAGGCATTTACTTTGTGACGATCTTTGCCAACCAGGCAAAACAAGTGCATAAACTGGTTATTCAATAAGCAACAAAATAAACAAAAAGATGAAAGGCTGTCTCAACAATAAAAAGACAGCCTCTTTTTAATGCTAATACGGTTAGCAGCAGACTAAATATGGGCTTTTAATAAATGCGTACCAACTGTTGCATGATATAAGCCTTACTGATATTTTTGCTCACTTTTTTAAACCATTAATCAAACCTTTTACTATGAGCAAAAATTACATTTGCCTTCCTTCCCGTTATTTTTTCACATTCCTTTTATTGTTTATTTCACACTTACTGTCGGCCCAGAAAATTTCTACGCTAGCCGGTGGCAGTATCGGTGACGGTAAACGTGCTACGGAAATAGGTATCGCACTTACTGACGCACTTACTGAAGGAGTTGCGATCGACGCAGCGGAAAATTTGTATATTCTTGATATGGCTAACTACCGGATACGAAAAGTTTCAGCAGCAACGGGCATCATCAGCACCTATGCCGGTAATGGAAGCGTTACTGTATCAGGTGATGGCGGCCCTGCCCTCACTGCAGGGTTAGGCTATGTTAACGCTATGACCTGTGACCGGGCAGGAAATATTTATTTTTCCCTTAGCGGAAGTCTTCGCAAAATTGATGTGGTTACGGGCATCATTACTACCATTGCCGGAACAGGTACTTATGGCTTTAGTGGTGACGGCGGACTGGCCATAAACGCCCAGATACAAGGCGGTTCTGCCCTTACCGTTGATACATTTGGCAATATTTATTTAACACAAACAAACCGTATAAGGAAGATCACCGCCGCAACAGGTATTATTACTACTGTTGCCGGTACCGGCACACTCGGCAATTCAGGCGATGGCGGCCTGGCCATTAATGCAAATCTTGCAGGCGCTTCGGCACTTACCACAGATAATGCAGGTAATTTATATTTTGCAGAGTATACCGGTAATGTAATTAGAAAAGTAACAATCGCTACCGGTATCATTACCAGGTATGCAGGCAGGGGCACCGCACAGGGTTTCGGTGGTGATGGCGGGCCGGCATTAGCAGCTCAGTTCAATCGTCCTTATGGCATTGCAACAGATGCAGCCGGTAACCTGTACTTATCGGATAATAACAGAATACGAAAGATAAATGCTGCAACCGGTATCATAAATACGATTGCCGGTAACGGCCCGGGCACTACTACCGGCGATGGTGGCGATGCGTCTTACGCCTCCTTTTCTGATCCCCGTCACCTGCTCGTGAGCCCTGCAGGCAACGTGTACATCAATGACTACAAACATCATGTTATTCGAAAAATAACAGCTGCAACGAATATCATTTCTAACCATTGCGGCAATTATTCCAGGGGCGTCAGCGGTATAGGCGGCCTTGCATCCCTGGCGCAGCTTTACCAATCCTTTTACATCTCGGTTGACAGACCCGGTAATATTTATCTGTCGGATTTACACAATCATAAAATTTATCGCATCGAGGCGGCCACCGGCATCATCAATACCGTAGCGGGTACGGGTAACCAGGGTTTGAATCATGGCAATGGCGGACCAGCTACTGCCGCTAATATTGTTGCCCCCACCGGTGTGGTGACAGATACAAGCGGCAATTTTTATTTTATAGAAAATGGTATGGCGGTGCGTAAAGTAAATACAGCAACTGGTATCATTACACGCGTGGCCGGTGGAATTCAATATGGGTATAGCGGAGATGGCGGACCTGCAACTTCCGCGCTGTTTAACCGGGCAAATGCATTGGCGCTTGATAAGGCTGGCAACCTGTATATTTCCGATAAAGAGAACCATGTCATCCGCAAAATAACAGCCGCTACCGGTATTATCACTACCGTGGCAGGTTCCGGCATAGCCGGGCTCTCGGGCGACAGCGGCCTGGCAACGTTAGCAAAATTGGACAAACCGGCTGGTGTTGCAGTTGACCGTTCCGGTAATATATACATCTCTGATAGTTATAATAGTCTTATTCGCCGGGTAGATGGCGTAACCGGCATTATTACCACTTTCGCCGGGGTTCACGGAAGTGCTGGCTACAACTATGATAACCGCCTGGCCACTACAGCCACTATCAGTACTCCCCTGGGAATAACGGTAGATAAAGATGACAATGTAATTTTTGCCAGTCAGCTTGGCTTCCGGGTACGAAAGGTCACCATTGCAACCGGCATAATAACCACTATTGCAGGAAACGGTTCATCAAACTATAATGGTGATAACATTCCTGCAACCTGGGCTGGCCTAAAATATCCCAGCACGGTTTGTTTGGATACCGCCGGTAATTTATATATCGGGGATTGGGGTAATTACAGATTACGTAAAGTAACCTATGCTACCACACCTCCGCCCGCAGCGAGAATGGCCACCAATAACCCGGTTACAACAATTACTACCGATATAAAAACTAAAATGTATCCTAACCCCGCGCATGAAAGCGTGTCTGTTTATGTACAAGGAAACTTCAATGGAAAAACAACCATAACGCTGACAGACATGTGGGGAAAGACAATTGCGACCCAACAAAAAGACATGCAACAAAACGGGGCGTTCACCACTACCCTGCCGCTGCACCAATTACCAAAAGGCATTTACTTTGTGACAGTGTTCGCTAACAAGGATAAGCAGGTGCATAAGCTGCTTGTTCAATAAGTAACGCAATATTCATAATAAAGAAGGAGTCCTGAACCAGGCTCCTTCTTTTATTTTATAGATCATCAAATACTAAACCCGCCGTCGCTCGCTAAGCCATTTTCGGCATTTGCACATTAATTTGTAATAATGTTGCATTTTTTTATACTTTTGTAGCCGATGACAGGTAACCGCATCATAACAAAACTTACCACCCTGGCGCTGATCCTCGTGTTCAGCCAGAAAATGGGTATGAGTTTGTTTTTTCATAACTGGTTACACGCTGCCAATCAGCATACAACGTCATCAAAACCCATTTCAAGCCAGGAAATACAATTTGCGTGCGGTTGTATCAACGACTTCAACCTGCCGTTCACTGAAACAACCGTTCCTGCAATTCAGGCTCCGGTAATTACGGTAAACAAACCATACGCGGCTCCTGTTTTTTCTATCCCGGCTGTATATAAATATTTCCACTCCCTTCGCGCTCCCCCTGTTTTAAGTTAAATGAAGAATGAGGAATGTTAAATGAAAAATGAGGAAGTAAAAGACAAGGCGAGTAGTAAGTAGCGAGCGGCGAGCAGGGCAAAAACACGAACGAGTTATAAACCCCACTAGCCATTTACCACTAGCTTCTGGCTTATTCATCATTCACCATTCACGACTATCCCCCCAGGGAAACAACCACATCAGCCAGTTTAATCCAACCAGGCCTCTTTGCAGGCCATTCAAATTATTCATTTATGAAATCTGTAAATGCAATATTTACATTTATATTCCTGTTAATTAGTTTATATACCTATAGCCAACAAGATCTTACATCCGGTAATAATCCTCCCCCTGTACCTGTTCCTCCGCCAGCAGGTGGTGTCCTAACGGGTAAAATAACAGATGCTAAAACCGGAGAGGCATTACCGGGCGCCAGCATTTACGTACACGACCTGAAGAAAGGGACCATGTCAGATGATAAAGGTATGTACCGCATTGCCAATTTGAATGGCGGCAAATACCTGATCGAGATCACGTACCGCGGATATTCTACCATTATAGAAACAGTAACCGTTAACGGCGATACCCAAAAAGATTTTGTGCTAAAAGAAGCCGTAGTAGAAAATGAAGAAGTGACGGTGACCGGCGTATCGTCTGCTACACGCATCAGGCAATCGAGCCAACCGGTAGATGTATTGAAGAAAGAACAACTCTTCAATGTGTCTGCAACCAATGCCATCGATGCTCTCGCCAAAACAGTACCTGGCGTTAACGGCTTATCAACTGGTCCGGCTATTTCAAAACCATTTATTCGTGGCCTGGGTTACAACCGCGTGGTTACCATTAATGATGGAATGCGCCAGGAAGGCCAGCAATGGGGCGACGAACACGGGATTGAAATTGACGATTACAGCATTCAGCGCGTAGAGGTATTAAAAGGTCCCGCTTCTTTAATGTACGGCAGCGATGCCCTGGCGGGTGTTATCAATATCATCAGCCAACGGCCCGTAGCCGAAGGGCATATAATCGCCAACGCCTTGGGCGAATACCAGACCAACAATGCGCTTCGTGGTTTTTATGGCGATGTAGCCGGTACCAAAAACGGATTCAGCTTTAATGCCTATGGTTCTTACAAAGGCGCTGAAGATTATAAGAATAAGTACGATGGCCGCGTATTTAATTCCAAATTCTATAACCAGAATGTGGGTGGCATGCTGGGTTACAGCGGCACCTGGGGATATAGCCATTTACTGGTAAGTAATTTTAATCAACGCATTGGTATGGTGGAAGGAGATCGCGACAGCGCAACAGGCGCTTTCATCAAAGCAATGCCTGGCGGCGCAGAAGCCATAACTACTAATTCAGATTTCAATAAAATATCCCCTGAACTTCCTTATCAGCAAATCCGCCACTTTAAAATTTCTTCCGACAACAACTTCGCGGTGGGCAAAGGCAGCCTGGATGTACTACTTGGCTATCAGCAAAACCAGCGGCAGGAATTCGGCAATCCCGATGAGGCCGCCACGCCCGACGCCTGGTTTAATTTAAAGACCGTTAATTATGCGGTGCGTTGGCATTTGCCTTCTACCCAATATTGGAAAACAACTATTGGCGTCAATGGCATGTCGCAAACCAATACCAACAAAGCCGAAGAAGTGATCATCCCTGACTATGACCTGTTCGATATCGGCGGCTTTGTGTTTACGCATTACAATAAAAACAAATTGTCGCTTACGGGTGGTATTCGTTTCGATAGCCGTCACGTACATGGCAAACCGATGAATATCGACAACGAGCTTAAGTTCGCCGGGTTCTCCCGCAACTTTTCAAATATCTCGGGCAGTGCAGGCCTCAGTTATGCAGCCAGCAACCTGGTTACACTTAAATTCAATGTGGCCCGGGGTTTCAGAGCGCCCAACCTGGCCGAGCTGGCCAGCAATGGTGCACATGAAGGCACCAACCGGTACGAAGTGGGCGTTAATAATTTGAAATCAGAAACCAGTTTGCAGGTAGATGGTGGTTTTGAACTGAACTCTGAACACGTTTCTCTGGAAACAAGTTTGTTCTATAATCATATCAATAATTTTATCTTTTACGAAAAAGTGCTGAACGGCGCCGGCACAGATTCCATTCTTACCGATCCCGATACCGGCGATGAATTGAATGTGTATCGCTTTGATCAGAAAGACGCCAATTTATATGGGGCGGAACTGGCGATTGACATCCATCCCCATCCGTTGGATTGGTTACACTTCAGAAATGCTTTTTCATTTACCCGTGCACAGTTTACCGGGGAAGTGGATGGCACAAAAAATATTCCTTTCATTCCTGCAGCCCGGCTGTTCACTGATCTGGCGGTGAGCCTGCTTCCCAAGGGGAAATCGCTTCGCAACCTGCACATTAACCTGGAAAGCGATTATACTTTTAAACAAGATCACCCATTCACCGGGTTTGATACTGAGACAGCTACGCCTGATTATTGGTTGATCAATGCTGGTATTGGCAGCGACTTTGTGAGCAAAGGAAAAACGCTTTTCAGTCTTCGCTTCACAGCATACAACCTCGGCAATGTGGCATACCAAAATCATTTAAGCCGGTTAAAATATGCGGCGGTAAATAATGTAACTGGTCGCACCGGTGTATTTAATATGGGTAGAAATTTTGGCATCAAGCTGAATGTACCGCTCACCTTTACATGGAATTAAGTTGGGAAAGTTTCGATAGGCAATGATCAATGGCCATTCACGTTTGGTGGATGGCCAATTTTTTTTGGCATAGTGTATTCCTGACTCAAAAATAACATGCTGTGACCTTATCAGGCATTTATAAGGCTGCAGACGGTAATTAAAAACTAATAAGGTAAATTTCAACCGGTTGAATATGCGAATCACTTTTAATTGAAAATAAGGATGGCATAATGCTTGTAATGAAAGGCAACAAATAAATTGATCATATACATTTTTTTCTGGAAATAAAAAGATAGGAATGATTTTAGTGAGGTAAGAGGAAATCCAACAATTCTAAAAAAAACTGTAGACCAGGAGACGGACTCATTATTCCCCGGTTTTTATTAGCGACCTTTTCCTGATAGCATTAGTGTGTAAAGGCGCTGTATACCATCCATAAAAGCAGTTCCACTACTTGTAGCTGATGTAATTGATTCTGTCTGTGCTTTAGCACGGAACATAGCTTGTTTTGTTCATAGTTCAGAAATACACTTTGGAAAACCATGTATTATGTTTCTTATTATACATATAAAATGATTTCTGCTTTAGTTGAGCAGCCATTTTTCATGTTAAATAAGGAACCGGTTACAATTTCCCGCTATGCGGGTTATTAAAACAAATGGGTCCAATTCCGGAAGAACCCGCCAATGTCTATGATCAGCAAATAAAGAGGCATCCGCCAGCTGGCCGGATGCCTCTTTTTATTGACCGCAGGATCTATTTTCTTCGGTAAGAAGTAATGGTTTTTGACAGGTTAACGTGTTAACCTGTCAACTTATCAACTTGTTAACTTATAACTTACTTATTGATCCCTTTAAACAGTTTAAACTTCGCAATACCTGCTTTGTGAAGAAAATATTGCGTACTCACGCGTAAAACGCCCATTCCGTAAATGGAGCTGCGTTTGAAGTTAATGGAAGAAGCTTCGTCAAAATACTTTGTGGGACAAGTGATCTCTGCTATTTCATATCCTTTAAAGAAGATCTGGGCCAACAGTTCATTGTCAAATACAAAATCGTCGGAATTATCCTGGAAAGGGATCGACAATAAAACATCTTTATGATATGCCCGGTAGCCGGTATGGTACTCCGATAGCTTTTGGTTCATCAGCACATTCTGCGTAACCGTAAGCATCCGGTTGAAGAAATACTTGTATAATGGCATTCCACCTTTTAAAGCGCCCTTGCCTAAAATACGTGAACCCAGCACCACGGGGTACACTTTGTTGGCTATCAGGGAAACCATTGGGGTAATTAAAGCGGGCGTATATTGGTAGTCGGGATGCAACATTACAACGATATCAGCACCTATTTCCAGGGCTTTCAGATAACATGATTTCTGATTACCCCCATAGCCCTTATTTTTCTCGTGGCGTACAATGTGTTGAATACCAATTTCGCGGGCTACGCCAACCGTGTCGTCCTTACTTGCATCGTC
Organism: Niastella caeni; assembly: GCF_004834005.1. Lineage (GTDB taxonomy): Bacteria > Bacteroidota > Bacteroidia > Chitinophagales > Chitinophagaceae > Niastella > Niastella caeni. Next base: position 140,653 of record NZ_STFF01000011.1, on the reverse strand, counting down.
AACCAGGATAACATCATCCACAATTGATCTGTCGATTTCATCATAGGTTTGCTGGAGAGTTTTGGCTGCATTGTATGCCGGCAGCACAACTACTACTTTTTGTCCTTTAATCATACTTATATAAACAATCTATCAAATATAAAGGGTCCCATACCGGGATAATCCGGCAATAATAAAGCATTTAAGGCAAAATTCATCTGAAATATTAGTGCTTTTTAGTAAGCGGGTTATCAGGTGCAGGTTTCAAGGGAAACCGAAACCGATCTTTTCAGCAATGCATTTCCCACGGCGCAGTCGAGGCATTTTTTAGGATCGCAGTAATGGCTTTTTAATTCCAGCAAGGCCTGGGAATCGCAGGCGCTTTTATTTACAATGCCCAGTTCTTCAAAGCCATTTGTAATGGCATTTCTTTCGGGCTCCAGTTCATCTAACCAGTTTAAAGCCCTGTTCTTGTATTGTTCTTCATTATGTAATAATCCATATGAAAACAGTACCGGCACAATAGCATTGATGATAAGCGTGTCTATCATCTGGTTGCCCAGCTTCTTGGGCCGGTGAACAGATTTTTTGTAGAACGTATAATGCTGGTCCCAGAATGTACTGGCTGTTACCGCCAGCAATTTCTTTATGTCGTGGAGAGCGGTTGTTTCCCTGATGTAAGCAAACAAATGATTCGACTGGTGGACCAACATCGCCAGTTGCGCGAGGCGAACGGTGGGAAAATTAACAGGCCGCGTGCGCATAAAATGAACGGCCTGCCGAATGGGTTCCAATTTATATTTGGCTTTAAAGTGCAGGTATTCCTTTTGCAGCATCATTGGGTACTCATCTTCAAATTCGCCTTCCAGTAAGCCGCTTTGCCCTAACAATAAGGCTTCCAGCACAGGTAACTTGTTTTTATACCGGGCAAGCACGGTTACCGGTAAGGTTTTGGCTAGCGCTTCAAACGGTTCAAAATTCAATACGGCGCCAAAGTTGCGGGCCAGCAACCACCAGAAGGTTTCTTCCCAATGCTGGTTGGTTTGCAGCAGGAAAGAAAAAACGGTAGCCGATTTGCGTTGCATCCGTTCTGCCAACAGTCTTTCCCGCCACGAGATCCAGTTGATGCGCGATACATCCCTGATTTGGTTACCGCAAGCAATAAAACCGGCGCTGTTCATCCAGTGTTCATATTGCTTCAACAGCAACATGGGCACTTTTGACTGCAATGAAAAAACCGGGATCCTGGCGTCCTTATCCCGCAGGTCGTTTTCCCATACTACGTGCAATATGACGTTGTCGTAATTACGATCGAACTGATGCGCATGCCTGAACCAGTCGGAGGTTTTGAGATGCAATTCAACATGCCCAACCCACAAGGTATCTTCAATCCTGATCTTCGCTTCCAGGAAATCGGGGCCCTGGTTGGTATTATAGCGGCCGGGATGAATGACCTGGAAGGCGTCGCCATTATCCAGGATCAATGCTTCTTTATTAAAATACTGGAATTGCCAGATATATTGCAATAGCCTTTCTGTCATAGTAATAGTGTAATTACATTTAGCAATGATGCCAATGCTACTATGATCCCGAACGACCTTAACAATGAGAAAATACAATTAGCCAGCCAGCTAATTAACTACTATACAGAGCGAGTGTAGGATAAGAACGCCTTAATTCTACCTAAAGCTAACAAAAAATAATGTGATAATGCGATAATTCGATAATCCCGACTAAAGCCGGGACAAGTTGTGATAATGCTTTAAAAACTGGCTTCTCGCAAATTATTGGAATTCACGCTTATCGAATTGTATTCCATTTTCAAATTATCAAATTAGTTAATGCTGTCACCACCCGGCTAACGGGCAGGCCCATTACGTTATAGAAATCACCCTGAATAGATTTGATACCAACTACCCCTATCCATTCCTGTATGGCATAAGCGCCGGCCTTGTCGTAAGGTTGATATTTATCAACATAAAAAGCAATTTGCTCCGGGGTTAACGGGTGAAACCAAACATCCGTAGTATCGGCAAAGGCTATCTCCTGTTGCCCTTTTAACAACACTACGCCGGTGATTACCTGATGTTTATTACCTGCTAAACGGGCAAGTATGTCCAATGCATCTTCCCGGTCTTTAGGCTTGCCGATAATGGTATTACCCAACACCACAACCGTATCGGCAGCAATGATGATATTGGCAGCAGTGTGCAGGGACTCATATTTCTGCCGCACAGCAATGGCTTTTTCCCGGGCAATATGTACAGGAACTTCAGGTACCGGCATATCGGGCGGATACGTTTCGGGAGTTGATTGAACCATTACCTCAAACGGAATTTCCGCCCATTCAAGCAATTGCTTACGCCGGGGCGATTGGGAAGCCAAAATGATGCGCGTGCCGTTCATGTTTATGAGTAGAGTTTAAAGAACACCATAGATAAAATGCCGCTCAACATGATCACCTTTAACCAGGTGCTTATTTTATGAAAGTCGGCTGGTGTTACAGCTTTTATGAGTTTTCGCAACAGGGAAAGCAAAGGAATAACAATGAATACCCCACAGTAGGCAGCGGCCCACCACCATTTAAAGGGTAATATATAAGCCAGCATGATGCTTACGGCCGCCAGCAATACAATGAGCCAGGTAGCGGTGAACACTTTGGATGCGTTTATACCCCAAACGATCGGCATGGTCCTGCATCCATAGCGTGCATCGCCGCTAATGTCTTCCATATCCTTCACCACTTCCCGGATGAGGGAAATAACAAACGCAAAACCGGCGTACAGGAATGTCAGCCGCATGAGCTTCGACGCATCTACCAGCGCATATACATCCGGTTTCTTGATCACCACATAATGCGTAATAAAACCGATCACTAAAATAACCCAGGCCGTCAACAGGGATATAATGATGTTACCGCTCAGCAGTTTCTTCTTGAAGATGGTGCTGTAAAACCAAAGCGCGGCCACACAACCTATATTGGCTGGCAATAACCACCAGGCCCTTGTTTTCCAGGCTACATATGCGCTGCACACAACGCCTGCTCCCGAAAGCACCAAATGCCAGATAATGGCCCAGCGGCGCTTGATGATCTTTTCTACCACCAGTTTATCGGGTTTGTTCACCAGGTCAATGTTCAGGTCAAAATAATCGTTGATGATATAACCTGCCGCGGCAATCAGTACAGAAGCGGCAATGAGGGTAATAAAAATGGGCGCAGTAAGAACCGCCGGCGCATTGGCCTGTTGAAAGACCGGCGTTACTATACAATACTGGAACAGCAATTGGGTAACGGCAATGAACATCAGGTTCACTGATCGTATAAGACGTATAAATGCTGCCAGAAGCTTCATTTGAAATACAATTTTGGGATTTCGGGATCTCGCGATTTTGGGATTTGGGGATTTAGAAATAATACAAGCTGCTTAAAATAAATTAAATCACTAAATCTCAAAATCAGAAATCATTTACTTGCTACATCAGTATGTAGCTCCCAATGGTTATTCAATTTTAAGACCTTCTCTATTACCTCGCGAACGCAACCTTGTCCGCCCGTCAATAAGGAAATAAATTTGGCTACCTGTTTAATTTCGGTAGCTGCATCTGCAGGCGCACAAGGCAACCCAACCTGTTGCATCACCTCATAATCCGGAATATCATCGCCCATGAACAACACTTCGTTCCAATTTAAATAATGCTGCTGCACATACTCCATTAATTTACCTTTTTTATCCGTTACCTGCATATAAACATCGTTTATGCCCAACCGGTTCAATCGCTTTGTTACGGCATCGCTTGCCCCACCCGAAATAATTACTACCCGGTATCCCTTTTTAATGGCCAGTTGAAGGGCAAACCCGTCTTTAATATTCATTCGCCGTACAAACTGCCCGTCATCAAAAACAAACAGCGTACCATCAGTAAGTACGCCGTCTACATCAAAGACGAAAGTGTTTATCTGCTTAAATTGATCTAAAATATTCATACTCATTAGATGAGTGCAAAAATAAGCGGAAAAAAATGTGATAGTTTGAAAATTCGATAATTTGATAATTAAATTCAGTGAGTCTGATTTTTTTGCAAGCTTCCCGCATAAAAGCATTATCACAACTTATCCCGGCTTTAGTCGGGATTATCTAATTATCGCATTATAAAAAAAAACCGTCCTGTTGTCAGAACGGCTTTTTCTTATATACAAAAAATCGACTGTACTAATTTTTATTTACGTTGGTATACACCAGGTTGGTTTGGGTTACCATGTCGTTCAATACGTTGGTAGCCTCATCAAGGTAAGGATCGTTACGCAGGTTTTTCAACCAGTTCTTAAAACGCTCCAGTTTGGCGCTGTCAGCATTTTCCAGGCGTTTCAGATCATCCTGTAATCCCGCTACGTTCAGTTCATGCGGTAATTTATTCTGCGTCTCGATCTGTTTGGCGATCGCTTTGTTCTTTTTCTGTTCTTCCTGGTATTTCTTCAGGCTTAAAGAAACGTTTTTGTCGCTTTGTTTAGCCAGCCATTCTGCATTGTTATGAATGGTATTGAACAGTGCGTTGCTTTTAATACGTTCTGTGCTGGCTTTTCTGATCGGTCCCAGGTCGAGGCCATATTTCCAGCGGTTATAATCGGCTTTCTGTATTTCATCCCAAGCCAATGCATCCGGATTATCTTTCTCTCTGATCTTCGTAAATTCAAAAATATCCGGGATGTTCACATCAGATGATACGCCACGCAATTGGGTTGAACCGCCGTTGATGCGATAGAATTTTTGCAGCGTAAGCTTAATGGTACCCAGTTCGCTGTTAGGGTCCAGGAAGCCCATTGTTTTATCTAACCCGATGTTACGTTGAACGGTGCCTTTTCCGTAAGTAGAAGTGCTACCGATAATAACACCGCGGTCGTAATCCTGAATGGCGGCGGCAAAGATCTCAGAAGCCGAAGCGCTGAACTCATTTACCATTACAGCCAGCGGACCATCGTATAAAATTGTTTTATCGCGATCGTAGTACACTGTAGGCTTGCCTTCACGGTCTTTTACCTGTACGATCGGACCGCCTTCAATGAACAGTCCAACCATTTGTACCACGTCGTATAAGGAACCGCCGCCGTTATTGCGCAGGTCCATGATAATGCCATCTACTTTCTGTTCTTTTAATTTGATGATCTCTTTGCGCACATCTTCTGAGCAACGGGCGCCTTTTGGATTATCGAAATCGGCATAGAACTCAGGCAGGTAAATGAAACCAAGTTTGCCTTTGGGCGTGTTGATAACAGCGCTGCGGGCAAAGGTTTCGTCCTGTATAATTTCATCGCGGATCAGCGTAACGGTTTTAACCGAGCCGTCTGCTTTTCTCAACGTCAAACGTACTTCTGTTCCCTTTTTACCACGGATCAGTTTCACTGCATCCTGAACGGTATAACCAGTAAGGTCTACCGGTTCAGCAGTCCCCTGGGCCACTTTTATAATAGCATCGCCGATGACAATTTCACCTGATTTCAATGCAGGGCTGCCGGCCAGTACTAAACCGATCTTGATGTTTCCATCTTCTTCCCGCAATGAAGCGCCGATGCCATAAAAACGACCGCTCATTTCTTCATCGAAATACCGTTTGTCAACCGGCGGCATAAACGTTGTATGCGGGTCCATTGACTCGGTGATGGTTTTCACAAATTCATTGAACCGGTCGTCGTCGCTTACTTTAAATTTCAGGCGATCGTAGTTCCTGTTCAATATTTTCAACACCCGGTCACGGGCTTCTTTCTCCAGCTCTATATCTGTTTTTACTACAAAATTTTCCTTGCCTTTATTCTTTTCGCGATCTTCCATCAGATCGTAATAGCGCTCGAGCGTAAGGTATTTTAACCGTTTGCGCCAGGATTCTTTTCTGTCTGCCTCAGATTTTGAATAATCCAGCTTCTCACTATTGAAATTGGCTATTTCGTCTTTTGTAAAATCAAAAGGAGTAGAGAGTATTTCTTTATAGATCGCCTCGGTTTCAGGTAAACGCTTTTTATAGATCTCCACAACAGCCGGTACAAACTGAACGGAGCCGCCCAGGATCTCATCGTCTATCTTGGTTTCATATTTTTTCAATTGCTGAATATCCGACTGCAGCAGAATGTTCTTCTGATCGTCGATCTTCTCGCCCAGGTATTTCTTGAAGATCTCCCGGGAAAAGTTATCATCGATCTTTTTGGGACTGTAATGGATCTCGGAGAGCATTTCCCCTACATTGTGAAGTATTTTTTCATACTTGGTAGGCGGATTACCATTACCCAATCCAAATCCCAGCGACTTGAACGCCAGGAACAAACCTGCACCGAATAACAGCAAGACTATGGGTAAATTTTTACGTTGTAGCATAATATTTAAAACTTTTGGCATCAATTCAAAAATAACGATAAAAAAGATGGGTTGTTGCACTAATGTTATAATTAACAAGCCATTTTGATGAAAGGTTTTAGAAAGATTTTTTAGTAAAACATTTTTTTTCCTACATTTGCAGCCTGAACACGGAGGTTGTAGCTCAGTTGGTTAGAGCGCTAGATTGTGGTTCTAGAGGTCGTGGGTTCGAAACCCATCATCCTCCCTCAGATAACTCCCCGAAGGTACACTTCGGGGTTTTTTATTTTTTGAACCCGCCCGATTCTGGCAATGGAAATATATAATTTCCCCAGGAGAAATGCAAGGTTTATCCTTAAAATTGGTTTTATGAACTGGTGGTTAATGATCATTATTCCGCTCACTTCGGCGTTTATTGGTTGGGTTACCAACCGGCAATTTATCAGGATGCTTTTCCATCCTGTAAAACCTGTTCATTTTCTGGGCTTTACCATCCAGGGTATTTTCCCCAAACGGCAATCCCAGTTTGCACAAAAGCTGGGAGCGCTGGTTAGCAATGAATTGCTGTCCTTCACCGATATAGAGGCAAAGATCACTAACGAAGAAAATGTCAAAAAGATCATGCCGGTCGCAGAAAAACACATCGATGAATTTTTGCGCCACAAACTCGGTGAGGCTTTTCCCATGATAGGTATGTTCATTGGAGAAAAAACCATTGGTACCCTGAAATCCATTTTCATGAAGGAGCTGGAAACCATTTTCCCGATCATCATGAAAGAGTATGTACAAAACCTGCAAAAAGACCTTGACCTTGAACAGATGGTCACCGGCAAAATAGCAGCCGTGTCCACTGAAAAACTGGAAGCCAACCTGTACCAGGCGCTGTCAAAAGAACTCAGGCTCGCTGGTCTCTTCTGTGGCGCCGTGGGTTTCCTGGTAGGATTGGTGCAGGTGTTGATTATAATGGTCCTGATTTAGAAAACGAAGCAGGAAGCAAGAAGTACGAAAAGTTACCGGTTACCAGTTTCCGGTTTCCGGGGGAATACAGCAGCACGCTGCACACCTGAGACCCGGAACGCAAGTGAACATCGAGCTTGTTACACTGAAACTTGTACCCTGAACCAGTACCAGGTAACTGGTAACTGGCACCCCGGCTTCGCCGTTCATCACATAATATCACCAGCTTCACAAGTTCTACGGCAATTTTGCGTCTAATTGATCTCAACCATAGCACCTAACATGAAAAATTTTGGATGGCTCTTTGTTCTCCTTATCAGTTCTTCTATTGTACAGGCTCAGTTTCCCGGCCCCGGTTCAGCCGGGGGAAACCGGCAAGGCGGTGGTCAGCAAATGAATATCGGTCACTTTTACGGACGTATCATTGACAAAACAACCAATAAAGGCCTTGACGCCGCTTCTGTTCAATTAATCCAAAACAAATTCGATACGGTAAGCAAAAAAAGAATAGACGCTGTGATAGGCGGTATGCTTACCAGCCGCAATGGCGATTTCAGCCTCGAAAACCTGCCTGTTTTTGGCCAGTACAAACTGGTAATTACAGCCATTGGCTATAAACGTATTGAGCAAAAGATAGCTTTTGATATTAAAATGGGCCCCGGTGTGGACAGGTCTCAACTACTTTCAGCCGTTGATAAAGACCTGGGCAATATCAAAATGGAGCAGGACGCTACCATGCTGCAGGATGTAACGGTTACCGGTACCAAACCCATGATACAAATGGGTGTTGATCGCAAAATATTCAATGTTGAAAAAAGCATTACCGCAGCGGGCGGTACGGCAATAGACGTTATGCGCAATGTGCCTTCGATCAATGTAGATATCGACGGCAATGTTTCCCTGCGCAATGCTGCGCCGCAGATCTTTGTAGATGGTCGCCCCACTACCCTTTCCATGGACCAGATACCCGCCGATGCCATTCAAAGCATTGAAATTATTACCAACCCCTCAGCAAAGTATGATGCCAGCGGCGGCCAGTCGGGCATTTTGAATATTATCTTAAAAAAGAATCGTAAAGCGGGTTATAACGGAAGCGTGCGTGCCGGCGTTGATTCCCGCGCCCGGTTCAATGGCGGCGGCGATGTGAATGTGCGCCAGGGTAAGATAAACGTATTTGCCAATGCCATGTATAACCAGCGTAAATCAAAAGGCTGGGGCGAAACAGACAGGACCAGTATCATAGACGGCCAGGAAGCATATACTACCCAATACAACAAAAGCGTGTTCAACGGCGCCTTTGCGTTTGGCCGTTTCGGGCTGGATTATTTCATTGACAATCGCAATACCATTTCTATCTCGCAATCTATTGTGAACGGCGATTTCAAACCCGATAACCGCACCAATACGATCATAGATACGGCAACCGGTGGATTGGAAACGCAATACCGAAATACATTGGGCAAAAATAATTTTCGCAATTACGGTACGCAGCTCAGCTTCAAACACATGTTTGCCCGCGCAGGAGAAGAATGGACAGCAGACGTAAACATTAATCAAAGCAGGAATACCAACTACAACGATATCCGCTATCGTTCTTTCTATGACCTCGACCAAACGAATCCCAAATTCGGGGAACAATTGCAATCGATCGATGGCGGCGGCGAGAACAAATTCTTTATTGCGCAAACCGATTACATAAAACCGGTCAACGAAAATATTAAATGGGAAGCAGGTCTGCGCGCCCAGGTGCGTAACTTCGAAAGTTTCCAGTATACCTACATCAATGGTACATTTAATGCTTTACAAAGCAATAATTTTAAATATACCGATCACGTATACGCCGGTTATATGACCTTCTCTCAAAAAATAAAGGATAGTTTCAGCTACCAGGTGGGACTACGTGCTGAAAGCAGCGGATATGAAGGAGAACAGATCGATAAAGGAACGTATACGAATGATTTCCCTATCAGTTTATTCCCCAGTGTGTTTTTAAACAGGACCTTAAGGCATAAACAGGACCTGCAATTAAACTACACCCGTCGTATTAACCGGCCCAATTTCTTCCAGTTAATGCCGAATACCGATTTCAGTGATCCGTTAAATTACCAAACCGGTAATCCCAACCTGAAACCGGAGTTCACGCATTCGCTTGAATTGTCGTACCAGAAAACCTATGGTAAAAAAAGCAATACATTCCTGGCAACCCTGTTCGGGAAATATACCACGAACCTGATCGCCCGCTACCAGAATTGGGGTAAACTGGGTCAAAGTATTGACTCCGCTTATGTCTCCACGTATGTAAATGCCTCCACGGCGTATGCAAGCGGACTGGAATTGATTTTCCGCAATACACTAACCAAATGGTGGGATGTTACGACGAGCACCAATGTATATTATTCAAAGATCAATGGCAGCAACGTAATTGCCGGTTTGGAAAATGAACGCACAAGCTGGTCGGCCAAAATGAACCACAACTTTAAATTCAATAAAGGCTGGAGTGTTCAGATCAGCGGCGAATACCAGGGCAAAAGCGCATTACCCGTTAGCACCAGCAACAGTGGTGATGGCGGTGGTGGTGGCCGTGGCGGCGGCGGAGGCATGCGTGGCGGTTTTGGTGGCGGCCAGCCTACAACTACCCAGGGATACATCAATGCCAACTATGGGGTCGATATGGGGTTGCGTAAAGACATTGCTATAAAAAAGAATACGGCAACAATTTCAGTTAACTGGAGCGATATATTCAGAACTCGTCGTTATTTTGTGCACTCGGAAGCAACCGGTTTTGTGCAGGATGACTGGCGCAGAAGAGACCCGCAGATCGTACGGGTAAACTTCAGTTACCGCTTCGGGAAATTTGATGTGGCCTTGTTCAAACGCAAGAACATGCGTGGCGATGCCGAAGGTATGCAAAACGGGATGCAGGGGATACAACAGTAGTGAGTGGTGAGTTGTGAGTGGACCTCCGAATTATAAAAAGTCTGACCATTCGTGAAGTTCGCGATTGTTCAGAAATCTGAAAAATTCATGAACCCACTCACAATTCACAACTCACAAATAAAGCAACATCAGGACAAACTACATGATTATGTTGCGGGGGCTGAGCAATCAGCCCTTTTTTTATTGAAATGAAGAATTAAAAATTAAAAACAGAGAAATGAGAAAGTATTGGAAATTGAATATTCAACATCCTGTTTTCCCTTTTTCATTTTTCATTTAACATTTCTCATTCTTAATTTCCCAATTTTAGTATTTTTCTGCCTTATTTGCATTCCATGTCAAAAACATACGCTTACCTGGCTTTAGGCGATTCATACACCATTGGTGAAGGCGTTCCTATATATGAGAGTTTTCCATATCAAACCGTACAATTGTTACGCAAAGCCGGCTATTCCTTATATGCCGCAGAGATTGTTGCAAAAACCGGGTGGACAACCGACGAATTACAGGCAGGTATTGTGAACAGTCGCTTGCTCCCTGCGTACGATGTAGTGTCCTTACTCATTGGGGTGAATAATCAATACCGCGGCAGAAGCCTGCAGGAGTATACCCAACAATTTGAAGCGCTGTTACAACAGGCCATTGGCTTTGCCGGCAACCAGGAGAAACATGTTTTTGTTTTATCCATTCCCGATTGGGGCGTAACGCCATTTGCCAAAGACAGGAACAGCGCCACCATTGCGCATGAAATAGATGCCTTCAATGCCGTGAACAGGTCTTTTGCTGAAAAGTATTCGGTGAACTATATCGACATTACCCCGGGAACCCGGTTGGCCGCCAATGACGTAACCTTACTGGCAACCGATCAATTGCATCCGTCAGGAAAGGAATATGGATTGTGGGCAATGAAACTTGCCGGTGTTATTCAACAATTGATTGCTGAATAAACAGTTGCCGGTTACCAGTTACCGGTTTCCAGGGCTTTAATTTTAAGCACTTCAACTGGTAATGGGGCTCTCCAAATTTTTTGCCCGGAACCGGCAACAGGTAACACATACTTTATAAACGCGCAGTTCGTTTTCAACTAAATATTTCTAATAAAAATCCTATGGTTAAGTTAAGCTGGAAAGAAAAATACGCCGGCATCCTGGTGTTACTGATAAGTATTATTTACCTGCTGATGCAGCTGGCCTCATTGGTGGGCGAAAGGTCTGGCCCCTACTCTATTCAAAATGGAAGTTTTGTTATTAATAAAAATGAAGCCTTCTCCGATCTCAAAACATATTCGGTGATCCTCGCGGGTATTATTGCCGGCTGGTGCTTGTTGAAAGGAAAAAGACTAGGCTGGATGTTAGGCCTCCCGATCTTATTGTTCATCACAGCCGTTATAGGTACCATAACTGTGGAACAGGTATTGAAAGCCAAAAAATTCGACAACTCCATGATCGGTTTTGGCGTGGGTATCTTCCTGTTATTGCTGGCCATTCTTTTTCTGTTGCTGCCTTCTGCCCGGCAAAAATACAGGGTTAGTAAAGGCGTGCTTTTACTAACCCTGCTGTTATTTATTGGCCTTGGCGGCGCTTATATGTTCTTACAATAGGTCTTCGCCATTGAACTGGTAACGTTCCTTTATTTTGCGCATTACTTCGTCCATAGATGCCCGGTGATCGCGCGGGTTCCAATCGCCGCGCTCCCATTTGTCTAATTCCTGGTCGATGTGTTTTTGCTGCAGCGTTGTCATTTTTTCTACCAACTGTTCCGAAACTTCTTTCTGTTTCTTATACCAGGTGTTCTTTTTATCGACCAGCATTTCTTTGTTTCTGCGCATTTCTTCTTCGGCGGCGGCCATGCTGGTCAATTCTTCCTTTGCCAATGCAATATCGTACGGTCCAACCGGCATGATCAGTTTTGAAATGATGGGACCTACTTCAATCAGGATGATGAGCAGGGATAATAAGAAGCTGGTCCAGAAAACACTGTTTTCTTCCGAAGCCAGGTCGGTGAGCGCTTTGTTGCGTTCCAGGAAGCCCACATTTTCCAGGGCGCTCAATTCATACTTCGCCCGTTTGGCTTCCATATTACTTTTTGCATTGGCCAGAATGCTGTCCTGCACATGAATGCTATTGGCGAGCGATTGCAATTCAGGCGTTGCCTGTTGTGCGGAAGAAGTATAGGCGTCCATTTTCAACTTCGCAATTTTTTGCACGCCGCGCACCTGCGAACCGCCTGTACCGTCTGCTTCCTGCACGTAAGATTGTTGCAAACGGCTCAGGTCATCTTCAATAGTCTTTTTCCGTTCAAACAACCGGTTCCTCTCTGCTTCGGTGGTTTGCATCAAAGCCGTATTTTCCGCCTGCAGCAAACTGTCGTTCAACTGAATTTTTTTGTGCGTGTTCTCAATCACTTTTGTATTGATCTCCTTTTCAAAAATTTTCAGCTCCAACGGACGCGCAATGGTAAAACCGATGAGTATAGCCAGCGCCATACGCGGTAATGCCATTGATAATTGTTTGCGACGGCTTACGCCGTACTTACGCATGGTAGATACGAGGAAACGGTCGAAATTAAAGATGATAAGTCCCCACACAATGGCAAAGCATATTGTCCATAGCCAGTTGCCAAACACGCTGTATATGGCATACCCTGCAGATAATGCGGCCAGCACAAAAGTGGCCAGAATTACGCCGCCGAGTCCCCAGTATTTGCTGTGTTCAGAGGGAAATTGTTTCAATAGTTCCTGGTGAGCACCGGAACACCACCATAAAAAATTAGTGTCGGCCTTTTTTCCGGGGCCTCTGCCGGTAAAAGAGTCATAGGTATACAAGCCAGTATCAGGCCCTTGCTGATTGTCAGCCATAACCGTTACGGTTTAATTAATGGAATAATTGTTAAGAAAAATTTCTTATAGGTGGGTTGAGCGGGTTGGAACAACACAAATAACGATAAAAAAACCGGTATATGTGTAAAGGAAACGTAAAAAAGAAACGCTTTTAACGTACGCTAAAATAGTGCCGTAAAAACATTTAACACAAATTCTTTATAAGTTTGGTAAATACCGCAATACACAGGAAAAATTACGTGCATAAAATGGTAATTACAGGAGCACATCCTGCACCTACCCTGCCACCGGATTGCACGGAACAGGGAGGCCTGCAATGCAACCCTGTTTGGAGATAGCCACATTGTTACGGAATCAGTCACGATCATTAACCGGCGACAACATTGATCTATGCCCTGGAGACCAGATCAACAATGGCTTTCGCTCCCATAATACCCATGATCACGACAACTATCCAGCCGGCGACAGATAACCAAACCGGGTGTTTATAATTACCGATCAGTTTCTTTTTCAAAACCGCTGCTAATAATAAGGCGAGTGAAACGGGCAATATCAATCCATTCAACGCGCCGGCTATCACCAATAATTGTACAGCGCCCTGTTGCAGAAAGGCAAACGTGCCCATGGAGAGCAAAATGAATAAAGTAGTAATGAGCCGTTGGTATTTTTCAAACACCGGATGCAGGGTTCGCAAAAACGAAACCGATGTATATGCCGACCCTACTACAGAAGTTATAGCAGCACTCCACAGTACAATACCGAAGATCTTGTACCCTATATCACCAGCGGCAATTTGAAACACAGAAGCAGCAGGATTGTCTTTGTGCAACAGACCGCCGCTTGTTACCACGCCAAGCGCCGCCATGAATAACAGGATGCGCATCAACGATGCCAGCAATATGGCGCTAACACTGCTATGCGTTACCTGCGGTAATTGTTGCTGTCCTTTTATACCGGCATCCAGCAACCGGTGCGCACCGGCAAAACTGATGTACCCGCCTACAGTGCCACCAACTAAGGTTACAATAGCTGTTGTGTTTATTTGAACGGGCACGAACGACCGATAAATGGCCTCTGCCACCGGGGGATGTGAACTAATGGCCACATACAGCGTTAAACCGATCATTACAAATCCCAATATCCTTGCGAACCAATCCATGGCTAAGCCAGCTTCTTTTATCCAGAAGATCATCAGTGCAATACCGGAACTGATAGCTGCGCCAATTACCGGATGCTTAAGGTCTGCATCAAATGGGTAAACGACATTCATGCCTAAGCCGGCCCCGGCTACATTGCCAATGTTAAATACGAACCCACCGGCAACAATGAGTATAGCCAGCAAATAACCCATGCCAGGTAACAAGGTATTCGCCAGGTCCTGCGCCCGCATTTCCGTAACGGCAATAATGCGCCAGACGTTCAACTGCGCCGCAATATCCAGCACGATCGACACCAGTATTACAAAGCCGAAACTGGTGAGTAGTTGTTGGGTAAAAACAGTGGTTTGGGTTATAAATCCGGGACCAATGGCTGAAGTGGCCATTAGGAAAGCGGCACCGGTTATTGCGGATCTTGTTGTGGGCTTCACTAATTCCAGTTTATGGTTTGTGGTTTATGGTTTGTAGTTTGTAGTTGCTATCGCCAGCCACTCACATTCCTTCCTTCTTCCACTTCAACATTCGATATTCAATATTCTATATTCCGTCCTCACTTTCTCATTTCTCTGTTTTTCATTTTTCATTCTTCATTTCCCTTCCTTCTTCCACTTCAACATTCGATATTCAATATTCTATATTCTGTCCTCACTTTCTCATTTCTCTGTTTTTCATTTTTCATTCTTCATTTCCCTTCCTTCTTCCACTTCAACATTCGATATTCAATATTCTATATTCCGTCTTCACTTTCTCATCTCTCTGTTTTTCATTTTTCATTCTTCATTTCCCCGCCTTCTTCCACTTCAACATTCGATATTCAATATTCTATATTCCGTCTTCACTTTCTCATTCCTAATTTCTCATTTTTCATTTCTCATTTCCAACAAGGATCCCCTCGCTCACCAATGCTTCTTTAATAGAACGCGCATACTCCACGGCATACTCTCCATCACTATGCACACAAACGGTATCGGCCACCAACGGTACTTCCTTACCGTTAACGCTGGTAGCGGTTCTTTGCCTTACCATTTGCAAAACCTGCTGTATCGATTGCTGCGTGCTGCCCAGCAAGGCCTGCGGATGTGTTCGCGGCGTAAGATGCCCGTCATCCTGGTACGTACGATCGGCAAATACTTCACTGCAGGTAGTAAGACCGGTAGCCTTTGCCGCTTCTATCAGTTTACTGCCCGATAAACCGTACAACAACAACTGGCTGTCATAATCGTATATCGCTTTACAAATTGCATCCGCCATTACTTCGTCTTTTGCCGCCATATTATACAAAGCCCCATGTGGTTTTACATGATGCAATCGTGCCCCCATGACTTTTAAAAAAGCATCCAGTGCGCCAACCTGGTACACTACCAGGTCATAAATGGCGCCCGGTGGCAATTGCATATTGGTTCTTCCGAAATTATCCCGGTCGGCAAACCCGGGATGCGCGCCAACAGCTACGTCGGCTGTAATGGCCGCGGCAACCAGTTCATGCATAGTATGTGCATCACCGGCATGGTAACCACAAGCCAGGTTAATGCTGCTTACATATGATAACAACATCCGGTCTTTCTCAATATGGTATGGCCACAGGTGAGTGCTCTCCCCCATGTCGCAATTGATATCTATACTTAACATACTACGTGATTCAGCCGCTCCAGGCAGGCGCGTTGTAAGATATTCAATTCCTGTTGTTGGGCAATCAACAGGTTTTCGGCAGTAGCAATATCCGTTATTTTGAAATGAATGCAATCGCTTGGGCGCAATTGCGCCAGTTTGGGTAAATGGGCCGAGATCACATGCCCTATGCGTGGGTAGCCGCCGGTAGTTTGGTGATCCGCCATCAGCACGATCAGTTGTCCGTTAGGCAATAACTGTATAGTACCGAAGCTAACACCTGAGGAAACCAGTTCGGTACGCTCATTGCGTTTCAGGTCAACGCCTTTTAACTGGTAGCCCATGCGGTCTGAAAACGGGTGAATGGTAAAATTATCTTCCAGCATATCCTGTTGCGACTGGCAGGTCAGTTGGTCCCATTCGTTTCCTTTTATAATGTAAATCTCATTGGGATGCAGGTAGGTGCTGCCGGTATCTACATGCCACTTCAACACTTCAAACTCCTTTCCTGGTTTTAACAGTCCGGCAAAATAAATGCGGCTTTCTTTAAATGGTATTTCATCACGTTTTTCAAGTTTGCGGCCATGAAAGCCACCGGCACCGGCCTTCAAATGGGTGCTGTAGCTGTTGAGCCATTTGTTCACGCAGTAACCGCCATGCACGGCCACGTAACACCGGCTGCCATGCTGTAGTTTGGGAAAATGCAGCACTGCGTTCTTTCGCACTACGATTGGGTGCCATAACGGAACAGGCTCATCATTGACCATTGCCGTAAAATCGGCGCCGGTAATACTGATGAGTGTATTTTGCTCGAACAGGAACTGCGCGCCGGGGAAATGGATCTCCATAACAGCCTCCAACGTATCATTGCCCACCAGCATATTGGCCACCTGTGCGGCATAGCGGTCCATAACCCCACCGGTATTTATTCCCAGCCGGCTGTATCCTGTTCTTCCCAGATCCTGGATGGTGTCTAGTAGACCTGGTTTAATAATTGTTAAAGACATCTTAGTTCCTTAGTTCGTGAGTTATTTAGTTATTGAGTTCATGAGTTATTCAGTTCAGGGAGCAAGGAACTTAATAACTGAATAACTTAATAACTATCAAACTCCTGTTTAGTTATCGCATAAAATTGAACCCGGTCACCGGCTTGTAACTTTACCGGTTCGGGCCCAAAGGCATCAAATAGTTTTAGTGGAGTGCGGCCTACGATCTGCCAGCCTCCGGGACTTTGTAAAGGGTAGATCCCGGTTTGCGAACCGGCAATTCCAACGCTTCCGGCCATTACCTGTGTGGGTTGTTGTTTTCGCGGTACTGCAATTCTTTCATTGACCTCGCCCATATAGGAAAAACCAGGCAAAAACCCGATCATGTATACATTATAAACAGTCGATGTATGAATGTTCACCACATCGGTTACCGGCAGTTGCTTTTGCCGAGCCAGTGAAACCAGGTCAGGCGCAAACGGTTCGTCATAACAAACCGGAATGCGGATAACCTCCCTGATGGCCTGCCCTGTTTGAAGCGCTTTTTCAAATGCCTGTTGTAACCGGTCGGCAACCCAGGCAAATACAGTATGCCGGGGATGGTAGTACTTTTTAATAATAACCGGATTATACAACACCGTTAATGAGCTGTAAGCTACCAGGCAATCCTTCATTCCCTCAAACGGATGGGCCAGTAACCATTGTTGCATTGCCAATGCTTTCTGATTCAATGCCTCACTGATCACATTCCCCATGTCTATGGTTACAGCAGCATCCCCGAGCGGAAATATTTTGTATTGGTTGGTCAAAACTTGAATAGAAATGACTGAAGTTAATTTTTTTACCACATAACCGCGCATTCTGTCATAAAATCAGCCACATTATATTTTTATTATGTTGATCTGTACTGGTTTTCACTTACAAAATCGTTAGGAGTACAGGCTGCTGACTGCCTAGTCAGGCTCCCTTCAAAATTAAAAAATAACCGACATTTCGGCATGTTACACTTTTACCGTTTAAGTACCAATTTGTTGTTTTCCCACTTATACATTAAACTTGCACACCAGCAACAGGCCCTTTCTGCCGCTGGTAAAACAGAAATTGATGTAAGAAGATCATTGATTTTGAATGAAATAGCTAAAAACCCAAGTTGCTAAACGCGGAACGCTGAACGCGGAGCGCAGAAGGCAAAATGCAGAACGCTGATCGCCAGCTTCGAATTTGAGAAGTTAGCTTTGAGCGCTAAGTATTAAGCGTTAAGCCTTTAAAACCATTTATTGAACCTATGGCGAAGAATTTATTGATCGTTGAGTCTCCTGCAAAAGCCAAAACCATCGAAAAGATCCTTGGGAAAGATTTCGAGGTAAAGAGTTGTTATGGGCATATCCGTGACCTGGAAAAGGAAGAAATGGGTATTGATATAAAGAATGGCTACAAACCCCGATATATAGTTCCCGACGAAAAAGAAAAAGTGGTAAAAGAGCTTAAATCACTCGCAAAGAAATCTGACGAAGTGTGGCTCGCAACGGATGAGGACCGTGAAGGGGAAGCCATTAGCTGGCATTTGTGCGAGGTATTAGGCCTTGACCCCAGGACTACCAAACGCATTGTTTTTCATGAAATTACCAAGCCTGCCATTCAAAAAGCGGTGACCAGTCCGCGTACGGTAGATATGAACCTGGTAAATGCGCAGCAGGCCCGCCGGGTGTTAGATAGGATTGTGGGTTTTGAACTGAGCCCGGTACTCTGGCGTAAGATCAGCACCCGCAATAACCTGAGCGCCGGTCGCGTACAAAGCGTGGCTGTTCGCCTCATAGCTGAACGCGAACGGGAGATCAATGCCTTCACCGCTACCAGCACTTTTAAAATTGAAGCGCTTTTCACAACACCCGATATCACCGGTAAAAACGTAACGTTTGTTGCCGAAGGTAAAAAGTACAACACAGCAGACGATGCTGAAAAATTTCTGCAAACCTGTGTTGGCGCAAAGTACAAGGTAAACGACATTCAGGTTAAACCGGCCAAAAAATCGCCGGCCGCGCCTTTCACCACTTCTACCCTGCAACAGGAAGCAGCCCGTAAACTGGGCTACGGTGTTAAACGCACCATGCAGATAGCGCAACGGTTGTATGAAGCCGGTTACATAACCTACATGCGTACCGACAGTGTGAACCTGAGCGATACCGCTATAGACGATATCCGCAAACAGGTTGTTGGGCAGTACGGTAATAATTATTATCAACCTCGCAAATACAAGAATAAGAACGAATCGGCGCAGGAAGCGCACGAAGCCATTCGCCCCACGTATATGGAAAACAGTACCGTGGATGACCCGGATGGCCGCCGCCTGTATGAGCTGATCTGGAAACGAACCATGGCCTGCCAGATGGCTGATGCTGAACTGGAAAGGACCATTGCCAAAATTGAAATTTCAACTAATAAGGAAGAATTAACGGCCAGTGGCGAGGTATTGAAATTCGATGGCTTTTTAAAGGTATACCGCGAAGACCGCGACGATGAAGACATTACCGAAGATGAACAACAGGAAGGCATGTTGCCGCCATTAACAGTTGGCCAGCAATTGCCTTTGAATGAAATGAAGGCCATTGAACGCTTCAGCCGTCCTTCACCCCGGTACACGGAAGCTTCGCTGGTGAAGAAGCTGGAAGAACTGGGCATCGGCCGTCCTTCTACCTACGCGCCTACAATTTCTACCATTCTTACCCGTGGTTATGTTGAGAAACGCGATAAGGAAGCCGTAAAACGCGACTTCCGCATCATGCGATTGAAGAACGACCAGATCTCTAAAGTGACCGAACAGGAAAACACCGGTGCGGAAAAATC
The DNA here is from genome assembly GCF_004834005.1 of Niastella caeni. Classification (GTDB taxonomy): domain Bacteria; phylum Bacteroidota; class Bacteroidia; order Chitinophagales; family Chitinophagaceae; genus Niastella; species Niastella caeni. The sequence continues at coordinate 121,005 of NZ_STFF01000011.1, read as the reverse complement.
CAAGCTTTTCCCTACCGACCTTGGCCTGGTGGTGACCGACTTTTTAAAGCAATACTTCGACGATATCATGGATTACGGGTTTACCGCCCGTATTGAAGGCGAATTTGATGAAGTAGCTGCCGGTAAACTGAAGTGGAATAGCATGATCGACGACTTTTATCTTCCCTTCAAAAAAGACGTTGACAATACTATTGAAAAGGCGGAACGCATAAAAGGAGAACGCGAACTGGGCATTGACCCGCAAAGCGGTAAAAAGATCGTGGCCCGCATGGCCCGCTTTGGCCCCATTGTACAGATCGGAGATGCGAATGATGAAGAGAAACCGCGTTTTGCCGGTTTGCGCAAAGGACAAAGTATTGAGACCATCAGCCTCGAAGAAGCGCTGCAGTTGTTTCAATTGCCGAAAACGTTGGGCGAACTCGAAGGACAGGAGATCTCGGTAAACCTGGGCCGCTTTGGTCCGTATATTAAATTCGGCGAGCAGAATATTTCCATGCCGCGCGGTGAAGATCCTTTCGAATTGACGATGGAAAGAGCACTGGAACTGATCGGCGAAAAACAAAAGGCAGACTCCCCCATCGGTTATTACGACAATAAACCGGTAACCAAAGGCACCGGCCGTTTTGGTCCGTTTATCAAGTGGAACGACATGTACATCAATGTGCCCAGGCGCTATAATTTTGAAGGGCTGGGACAATCGGACATTGATGAACTGGTTGAAGCAAAAATTAAAAAAGAAGAGAACCGGTATATACAAAACTGGCCCGCAGAAAAGATCTCCATTGAAAATGCGCGTTGGGGCCCGGTATTGAAATTTGGCAAGAAAATACTGAAGGTGGGAAGGAAAGCCGATGACACCAAATACACCGCCGAAGAACTGGCTACCGTGCCATTGGATGATGTAAAGAAAATGATCGAGCTGCAAATACCCAATGCATTCGCCACCAAAAAAGCGGCTGCGAAAAAAGCACCTGGCAAAAAAGCGGCGCCGAAGAAAGCAGCGCCCAAGAAAAAATCGAAGTAGATAGATTGCCACAAAAGGTGTTGTGGAATAAAATGCAGGGGTAAAAACATATTAATTGCATTCTGAAAACGTAAAGGGGCTATATTGCCCCTTTATTTATTTGTAGGATTTTGTATAATTAGTAAATATTACAATTAACTACAAATTATCATTTAGCACATGCTTAGTCTCAAGTACCACCTTACTGAAGAAGAATATTTCGATTACAATTACTATACGGCCTGGGCAGCACCCGATAAAAAGGCATACCGTACCTGGTATTACGTGCGCGTGTTTGTGCTGTATGGCGCCGTGGCCGGATTGTACATTTTCAGCCGTCGTTCAGAACAGATCTTTATCGACCTGATCATATTTGGCGTCATTGCTACCGTTTATTTCTTAATGGTGCCCTACCTCATTAAAAGGTCAATATTGCGCCGGGTAAGGAACATTCTTTCCAAACCCGAGAACCAGCATGTATTGGAAGAAGCGGAAGTAGTGTTGACAGATTCCGGCATTATTGATAAAGACAATGCATCGGAAAGCAAGTACCACTGGGAAGCGATTGTAAAAAAAGCGGAAACGCCGGCCTGTTATTATTTGTATACGAATTCGTATCATGCCATCGTTATACCCCGGAGGGTGATTATAACTGCCCAGGAAAAACAAGAGCTGGAACGATTATTTAACCAGTATCTGCCTTTAAGTTCAGAGTTCCCCACAAAATGAAGAAATTTGTGGATAAGATTTTTATTGATATCTTTTACAAGTTCGCGAAATTGATGCTGGTTAAACGGCAAGAACAGTAGCTACACAAATGGAAGAAAACAAAGAAATATCGGCATTGTTCCATTTAATTGACGATCCCGATGAAGAGGTCTTCAACATGGTATCAACCCGCATTATTGATTACGGGAAAGGGATCATCCCCAATCTCGAAAATCTTTGGGAAAATACCATCAGCGAAGATGTGCAGGAACGCATTGAAATGTTGATACATCGCCTGCATTACCGCGATCTGACGGAAGAACTAACGCAATGGAACAATAATATACACCAGGATCTTTTGACTGGCGCCTTACTGGCCGCCCGCTTTCAGTATCCCGACCTGGCGCCCGCGCAGGTTTACCAGGAAGTTGAAAAATTACGTCGCAACATATGGCTTGAGCTGAACAGTTACCTCACCCCCCTTGAACAGGTGAACGTAGTTACCAGCATTCTATATAATTATTTCAATTTACGCGGCGTTGAGATCGGATATCAGAACCCCGAAGAGTTTTTGATAAACAAACAGCTTGAAACCAAGCGCGGCAATACTATTGCCAACGGCATTCTGTACCTGATACTATGCGAATTGCTCGATGTGCCGGTTCGTGCCATCAACATTCCGCATCAGTTTGTGTTGGGGTATTTTAAAACTGACTACGATTTTACCCGTCATGTAGAAAACCCGTTGTATAAAACGGAGTTCTTTATTGATCCCATGAGCGGACAGGTATTTACCCATAAAGACGTTGAGAATTACTTCAAGCGCATCAATGTGGCGCCGGCTGCTTCTTATTTCAAACAGCTTTCCAACAAACGCGTGATCCAATTTTTGATGGAAGAGTTCAGCAAATGCTTTACTGATGAGAAGAACAACTACAAGCAAAAAGAATTGCTGGCGTTGGCGGAACTGATCACGGAGAATGAAAAGCCCGAGAGTGATAATAAGGACGAAGAAAATGAAAATGAATAAAATTAACCGTGCCACGGTTTGGAACCGTGACACGGTTATTCAATATTTACAAGCTTAAATTCCACCCTTCCCGATATTCCCTCTTCACAAACTGGTTGGCTTCTTCAAAATTGGTGATCTTCATATTTTTCGCATCCCACAACAAACGTTTTCTGCCCGGGTATCTGGCATCGCCTTTGGCGGCCGGGTTCTTCATTAAAAAGCTGCGAATGGCCAGGTTGCCCATCAATATGCTTTCTGTAAACGGACCGGCATACTCGAACGGAGAGCTGGTTTGTCCTTTACCGTAACCATCAATGCAGGCATTTACCCATTGAATATAATGGCCTTCAGGAACCCGTTTAATGGTTTCCTTCGGCATGGTCTTTTCCTTCATTAATCGGGTTGGCAATAAACGGGGATTAGCGCCATAACAATCGCACATGACCTTGCCTTTGGTGCCTATCATGATCACACCGCCATCCCAGTTACCCATGGGTTCTTCGGATAATAATTCCTCCGGACGTTCAGGCAGTAAGCCACCATCATGCCAGGATACTTTGATATTGCCTTTTCCATCCTTACGTGGGTATACCAGGTGCATAATAGAGGAAGGCGGACAGCTATCGGGATTCATGCTTTCGTTCCACATTTCTTTATAAATGGTAGCAAGGCTGCATTCTACCGAAGTGGGGTAATCGATGGGAAGGATGCGAAACACAGGGTCCATGATATGGCAGGCCATATCGCCGAGGGCGCCGGTACCAAAAGCCCACCAGCCACGCCAGTTAAAAGGCAGGTACGCCGGGTTAAAATCAATCATCTTTGCCGGACCGATCCACAGGTTCCAGTCAACTTCTTTTGGCACTTCAAACGTACCGGTAGGTGTAGGAATGCCTTGCGGCCATACAGGACGGTTCGTCCAGCAATGCACGGTATGCACATTGCCAATAAGACCGGCATCCACCATTTCCTTCATTTTACGAACGCCGTCGCCAGAGCCGCCCTGGTTGCCCATTTGCGTAATTACTTTATAGCGTTTAGCCGCTTCGGTAAGTGTGCGGGCTTCGTAAATATCGTGCGTCAATGGTTTTTGAACATATACGTGCTTTCCCAATTGCATAGCCGATAAGGCTGCTACCGCGTGCGTATTATCAGGGGTAGAAACGGAAACGGCATCAATATTTTTCTTTTCCTTGTCAAGCATTTCGCGGAAGTCGCGGTAGTAAGGCGCGTTGGGGAAGTTTTTGCGGGAAGTAACCGCCTGACGGTCGTCTACATCGCACAAAGCTACAATGTTCACCTTGGGGCTTTTTGCAAATTCCGCCAGATCGCTTGTTCCTTTCCCACCCGCACCAATACCTGCAATATTTAATTTATCACTTGGCGCAATGTAGCCTCTGCCCAGTACATGCCGGGGAACAATGAAAAATCCGGCAGCAGCCAGGGAGGTGTTTTTAAGGAAGTCCCGGCGTGATTGGTTGTTTTTTTTGCTTTTCTTCATACGTGATAAGCCTTGAGTTTTAGGACGCTGAATGTATAGATTTAAACCGATTTAGCACATTAAATTACTTTAATCTTTTCATTTCTATTACATGAATTTGGATAATTGGTTTGCAAAAAAAGTTTTGCAAACCAATGAGCGCATACACCGCAAAAAGCAGCACGAAAATTCAGCGGAAGGTTAATAGAATAGAAAGCGGAATGGCTGCTTTACACCTGGGCCGTATTGCGTAATAGGCAAATGGCAACAGGCAATAAGCTAAAAACTGAGACCCCAAGCCCGGTAACCGGAAGTAGGAAGTAAAACGAAGTATAAAAGATATTTTGAGATTTTTTATAAGGTTCCAACCAGTACCAGATCCCCAAATCACCAAATCTCAAAATCAGAAATTGCTTTATACCTCTTACTTCTGACAATTTATAAGTAAACTATATTGGAGAAAACTTTGAAACCCCGCTATGGCGGGGCAAGCGCTGTAACCCTAAACATCTTACTCAGACTTTATAACTTGTAACTTCCCCGGTACTCCCGTTTCACAAACGCATTGGCCGCTTCAAAATTAGTGATGCGCATGTTGGCGCCATCCCACAACAGCTTTTTACGACCCGGGAAATTATTACCTTCTTTAATATTATAGCTGCGGATGGCGAGGTTGCCCATGAGCACCGTTTCAGTTAACGGTCCGGCGGCATCGAATGACGAACTGGTATAGGTACCAAAACCTTTTTTACAGGCTTGTACCCATTGTTGCTGATGACCTTCGGAGCCTTTTTCTACGAACGGAAATTTCGAAGCAGGCAGTTTGGCGTCTTTAAACTTTTTTGTTGGCAACAACCGGGGATTTCTTCCGAATAAACCCGCAACCAGCTTGCCTTTTTTGCCTTCAAATAATATGCCCCCATCCCATTCGGCAAACGGTTCATCGGGCAATAATTCGGCGGGACGTTCAGGCTTTATGCCACCATCGTACCAGATCAGTTCTACCGGCGGCATTTTTTCCCTTGCCGGAAATTGAATATGAATTTTTGAAGAAGGCGGATAACTGTCGGTATAAAACATTTCTTTAAAAAAACCGGTATACACTGAGCCAACACTGCACTCTACCGACACCGGGTAACCTAATTTCAGCGCCCGGAACGGAACGTCGATGAAATGGCAACCCATATCGCCAAGCGAGCCGGAACCAAAGTCGACCCAGCCGCGCCAGGTAGCCGGCAAATAAGCGGGGTTAAAATCACGTTGAGGCGCAGTGCCCAGCCACAGGTCCCAGTCAACTTCTTTTGGAACATCAAACTTACCCGCAGGTGTAGGAATGCCTTGCGGCCATACGGGGCGGTTCGTCCACACATGCACTGTATGCACCGGGCCAATGACTCCAGCCTGGATCCAGGTCTCTACCATACGGGTATCATTGCCGCTGCTACCCTGATTACCCATTTGTGTAACCACTTTATATTGTTGAGCGGCCTGCGTTAAGATGCGGGCTTCGTAAATGTCGTGCGTTAAAGGTTTCTCCACATACACATGCTTGCCCAGTTGCATGGCAGCCAGGGCCTGTACGGCGTGCATATGATCGGGTGAGGTAATGATAACCGCATCTATGTTCTTTTGTTCTTTATCAAGCATTTCGCGGTAGTCGCGGTAGTACGGTGCGTTGGGCCAACGTTTGCGGGCGTTTACGGCCATGCGGTCATCTACATCGCACAGGGCTACTATATTTTCAGCGCCATTATTGTAAGCATAAGGTAAATTCACTTCGGCTTTGCCGCCTGCGCCTATTCCGGCAATATTGAGCTTATCGCTGGGAGCAGTGAAACCACGGCCTAATACATGGCGTGGCACAATGAAAAAACTACCGGCAACCAATGAGGTATTTTTAATAAAGCTGCGCCGGGAGGTGGTGCGTTTGTTTGAGGGCATAGTTAAATGCTATTGTAGGATGAAGGTTAATCAACGCTGAGAGCGTAAAGTATTTTAGTAGCGAGTGGCGAGTAGCTAGTGGCGAGTAGGAAAGCCTTGAAATTTATCCCCACTGGCTACTAGCTACTTACTACTTGCTATTTACGAATTACACTAAAGAAGCATCCAGCGTAATTTCCGCATTCAGCAACTTGCTTACAGGGCAGTTGGCTTTGGCATCTTCAGCGCACTCTTTAAATTTTTCTGCACTGATACCGGGAATGCTTGCCTTCAACACCAGGTGAGAACTTTTAATAGTTCCATCTTCCAGGCTGATGGTAGAAGTTACATCCAGTGAATCGGGGGTAAAGCCGGCGCCAGCCAGTACAAAACTTAATTTCATGGCAAAACAGCCCGAATGCGCAGCCGCGATCAGCTCTTCAGGGTTGGTACCCACGCCTTCTTCAAACCTTGATTTGTACGAATACTGCGTTTTGTTTAATGTAGTGCTTTGCGTAGTTAAATGTCCATTTCCATCTTTTCCTGAGCCGTTCCAAACGGCAGTAGCTGTACGTTTCATTTAATTGTAATTTATTTTTGAAAAAAATTAAGAGCTATGCACATCACATGGGATGATTTCGCAAAAATAGATATCCGGGTCGGAACAATTAGGGAAGTTAATGATTTTCCCAAAGCTAAAAACCCGGCCTGGCAAATTACCATCGATTTCGGAGAGGCAGGCACCAAAAGATCTTCGGCCCAGATAACACATTTGTATAATAAAGAAGCATTGGTTGGCAAGCAGGTAGTAGCTATCGTAAATTTTCCACCGAAACAGATAGCTAATTTTTTCAGCGAATGCCTGGTACTGGGCGTATACACTGATAAAAAAGAGGTAGTTTTACTAACTCCCGACCAGCCCGTTCAGAACGGCTGGAAAATAGGTTGAAAGCCGAAGGCTCAACGCAAAACGCTCAACGCAAAACGCCAAATGCGGAAAGCCGGATGCCGGCGTAGCGACCTGAGATTTCGGAAACCAGCCTTAAGCGTTCAGCGCATAGTGGTATAACGATTGTATATATGATCAAAAAATCATTGTATGAACCGGGAAAAGTATGCCAGATGCATTCATTACATATTACCAATCGCCGGTAGGTTTACTGCAGATTGCAGGTACGGGCCAGTTTATCAGTGAAGTGTTATTTATTGATGAGCAGGAGAAGATAACGGCTGGCACCGATAACAACGAATTACCGTCTATGGCCATTCAGGCGGTAGAACAACTGATAGAGTATTTTCATGGCAATCGCCGTTTTTTTGAATTGCCCATATCGCAGAAAGGCACGTCCTTTCAACAAAAGGTATGGTCGGAACTGATGAACATCCCGTTTGGTAAAACCATCAGTTACCTGGAGCTGTCACGCCGGCTGGGCGACCCTAAAGTGATCAGGGCTGCAGCAGCTGCCAACGGGCAGAATAATGTAGCCATCATTGTTCCCTGTCACCGGGTTATTGGTTCAAACAATCAACTGGTAGGCTATGCAGGCGGATTACCACGCAAAAAATGGTTGTTGCAGCATGAAAACAAAATAGCGCATGGAGTGCAGACTTTATTTTAAAAACAAATTCCAAGAACCAAATCCCAAGATCCAAAAACAAATCCCAAAGCCAAGGGACCAAGATCCAAAATCCGTAGTTGACTTTTGTGTTAGGATTTGTTTGGAATTTGAGATTTGGGGTTTATTATTTGGAACTTGGTATTTGTGATTTGAGATTTTAACTATGATTTCGCTAATAAAAGGTGATATAACCAAGATAAAGGTAAACGCTATAGTAAACGCCGCTAATACCTCCTTACTGGGTGGCGGTGGTGTAGATGGCGCTATTCACCGGGCCGGTGGCGCCGCCATTCTGGAAGAATGCAAACAGATCAGGGCTAAACAGGGCGGCTGCGACGTTGGCGAGGCAGTGATAACCACAGGAGGCAACTTACCGGCAAAATACGTAATTCATACGGTGGGGCCGGTTTGGAATGGCGGCCATAAGGGTGAACCGGAACTGCTGGCCAATTGTTATCGAAATGCATTACGGTTGGCCATTGCCCATGGCGTTAATACCATTGCATTTCCAAATATCAGCACGGGCATTTATCGTTTTCCCAAACCGGAAGCGGCGGATATTGCCATAAGAGAAGTACAACAGTTTGTTGCAACCGATAACAGCCTGGATGAGATTTTCTTTGTTTGCTTTGATGATGAGAATTATTCTTTATATAAAGTAAGATTATAGTGAAATTGCTGATTTTGGGATTTCGGCATTTTGAGATTTAGAAAAAAGCCTGGCATAAAGAAATCCCGAGATCTCTAAATCAAAAAATCAGAAATTAATTATACGTATGCCTTTTAAAGCGCTTTGGATAACAGAAACTCAGACTGGAACATTTGAACGAAATATCGTTGACAGGAAAATCGATGATCTGCCTAATGGTGAAGTCGTGATCAGAGTGCATTATTCTTCCCTGAATTATAAGGATGCACTTTCTGCAACAGGCAATAAAGGTATTACACGCCAGTTTCCGCATACCCCTGGTATTGATGCGGCCGGCGTGGTAGAGATCAGTCGCAATGAACTGTTTGCGGCAGGTGATGAAGTATTGGTTACCGGTTACGACCTGGGCATGAACACTTGTGGCGGTTTCGGCCAATATATTCGCGTACCGGCGAACTGGGTAGTTAAAAAACCTGATAATTATACGCTAAAAGAATGCATGATCATTGGTACGGCCGGTTTTACCGCCGCTTGTGCCGCTTATAAAATGGAATTGATGAAACTGGAGCCAGGCGCTGGTCCTATTGTTGTTACAGGCGCTACCGGTGGTGTAGGAAGTATGGCCATTTCTATTTTATCAAAAGCCGGGTATGAAGTAATTGCCGTAAGCGGTAAATCGAATGCGCAGGAATATGTACAACACCTGGGCGCCACCCAGATTGAAGCCAGGTCATTTGTAAACGATACCTCCAATAAAGCATTATTAAAACCCAAATGGGCCGGGGCCGTTGATACCGTTGGCGGCAATACGCTGGCCACCTTATTGAAAGGGTGTCAACCCGAAGGGTGCGTTGTGAGTACCGGACTGGTATCGTCACCCAAGCTCGACACTACCGTGTATCCATTTATATTGAACGGCGTTAATTTATTAGGCGTTGGGTCAGCCGAAACGCCCATGGCCGTACGGCTTATCATTTGGGAAAAATTATCGACCGAATGGAACATTAAAGATAAATTACCTGTCATAGCCAAAGAAGTAACCCTCGATGAATTGAACGCTACCTATATCGACAGCATTTTACAGGGAAAAGTTATGGGCCGTATCGTTGTCAACCTCAACAACCTGTAACTATGGAGTTGTTACAGTGGAAAGTGATACAGGTGATCAAAGAAACACCTGATACCAACACATATGAATTGGAGGAAGCCCAAGGCAAACCCGTTACCTGGGATGCCGGTCAGTCAATTACTTTTTTGTTTTACCACCATGGGCATGAAATTCGCCGCTCCTACTCTATCTGTACGGCGCCGGGCATTGATAAGCACATAGCCATTACCGTAAAAAGAAAACCGAACGGTGAAATTTCACGATATATTTTGAATACCTGGCAATGGGGAACCATCGTTAGCAGTTTACCGCCCGCAGGCAGGTTTACGATTGAAACCAATGCGGCAAAAAAGCGGCATATTTGTTTTATTGCGGCCGGCGGCGGCATAGCGCCCATCCTTGGTATGATAAAAAAGACGCTTTATCACGAACCGGAAAGCCATATCATCCTCATCTACCAGAATCATGATGAACACAGCATCATTTATCACCACACGCTGCAACAACTGGCTACGCAGTATGCACACCGGTTCAAGCGCATCGACTTGCTGAGCAATCCAATTGAAGCTGAATTAAGGCCCGCCCGCCTCAACAACTGGCTGCTCGAACAGTTTATAACCACAAACTATAAACAACAAACTACAAACATATTATTCTATACCTGCGGTCCCGATCCGTTTATGCGTATGGTGCAGTTTACGTTGCGCACCCTGGGCTTTAGTGAAGACCAATTACGTAAAGAGCATTTTGTAATTGAACCGGTGCGTAAGCCGGCTTTTACGATGCCCTCAACGGCTTACAAGGTGGTATTGCATTATGCACAAAAAACACATCAACTCACTACGGCCTGGCCCGATACCCTATTGCAGGCTGCACAAAAGCAAGGCATAACCCTCCCCTTTAGTTGCAATACCGGCCGCTGCGGCACCTGTGCAGCTCATTGCCGTAAAGGTTCGGTAACTATGAGTAACAACGAAGTGCTTACCGATGCAGATCTTCAGGCAGGATTGGTGCTTACCTGTACGGGGTATGCAACGTCGGATGTTGAATTGGATGTATGAGCAAAGCCGAAAACCTAAAGCAAATATGTTTTGCGCCCTGGGCTTTAGGCTTTGGGCTAAGTCTTCTATCTGCCTTTAATTCTTTCAAAATACTTACCGGTGAATTGATAAGTGATGATCTGTTTGGTTACAGTACCGTCCTCTTTTACCACTGTGAGATGTAACTGATCGTCCTCTGTATCGTAGTAAATTAATTTCGCCGGTCTTTCAGGTCGCCTGGCTACCGTAAGAAAATTATAGGCAAACCCTAATTCATTGGCGAGCCCTTTGGTGGTTTTAAATAAACGTACCGACTCATTGACCTCTTTATCTTCAATGCAAAAGAGCTTTACGCCCTGCACCATGTCTTTTGTTGAATGCATTTCATGGTATAAGCCGATGTAATACGTTTTGGTATCTGTTTTCAGATCATATATCCGGGAATACCATTTTCCGGTTTCATCGATCTCCTGGTGGGCCAGCCTCGAAAACACTTCATTATTTGCCTTGTATTGAAAAACGGCATCAAAATAATGTTCAGGTCCGCCCAAGCCGGTATCCCAGGAATAAATGCGGAACAAGCCATCTTCAGATGTCCTGATAATAAGCCCTTCTTTTTCCAGTTCTTTAAAGTCGTAGGTAAAAGTAGATCGCTCTGCAGCAGTAAATGCCAATAACTTCGTGCGGAAAAAAGTATTGGTTTGCTTTATAGAATCAATACGGTCTTTAGCATGTGCATCGTTATAGGAAGCCCAGTATTGCAACTGCCTGAACGAGGACAATAACTCCTGTTCAATTTTCTGGGGAGATTGCGCCACCACACGGCTAATACCCGAAAAAAGGATAATTGGTATAAGCATTCGCATTCACTAATGTAGAGAAAAGGTTTCGTGAATGCAAGAGAGTTATAAGTTCGTTAGTTCATTAGTTATTAAGTTAAATTGGTTAGTTCCCGATACTCAATAACTCAATAACTCAATAACTCAATAACTCAATAACTCAATAACTCAATAACTCAATAACTCAATAACTCAATAACTTAATAACTTAATAACTTAATTACTTCAATTCTTCGCTTGTAAATGCCAGTGGTAACAGGGTGCTTGCTTTAGGGATCACATAAATTTTTCCTTCCATCCCCCCCAGTATCAGGCGTATGGGATGCCCTACACGCATTTCAAATTCCTGCAATGACTGCCGGCAAATACCACAGGGAGAAATAGGATGATCGCTGTCGCCATTGCCCGACTGATAACTGATAGCCATAGATTCAATCGGCACTTTAGGATATAACGATGATGCAGAGGCGAGCAATACCCGCTCGGCACATAAGCCTACCGGGAATGAAGCGTTTTCCTGGTTGCTGCCGGCCACAATTTCTCCATTGGCCAGTTTGGCAACTGCCCCTACATGAAAATGTGAATACGGCGCATACGCATGCTCCGTTACTTCACGGGCTTCATTGAGCAACCATGCATCTTCTTCAGACAACTCTTCTATTGACTCATACACCTCGAATGAAAATTTATATTCATCTTTTTTCATATTCTTTGTTTTGTTTTATGTCTTCAACCAGACAAAAAATCCTCCCCGCTGAGCGGGAAGGATTATTAAAGATATGAAAGTTTCTTGTTTTGGGTTTAGTTTCTGGGTTCCCTGTATTGCGCCGGCTGCTGCTATTCGATCGGGCATTCTGAAATTAACAAGACTTCTAAAAAGTGCGGAAACCACAAACCACAAACCATAAACCATAAACCATTAATGTATAGTTCTGAACATCCGGCTCCAGCGCACGCCTTTTTCCCAGCTCATCCAGATCAACCAGGCTTCCCCTACTACATGGTCTTCAGGCACAAAACCCCAAAAGCGGCTGTCCTGCGAACGATGGCGGTTATCACCCATCATCCAGTAATAGTTCATTTTAAAGGTATAGGTAGTTGCTTCCTGGTCGTTGATAAATATTTTGCCATCGCGCTCCTCCCATTTGTTGTTCTCGTACACTTTGATGGCGCGTCTGTAACAGGCTACATTTTTAGGAGTCAACTGAATAGTAACACCTTTTTTAGGGATCCACAACGGACCAAAATTATCTACGCTCCATAAAATGTTCGCAGTATCGCGTGGGAATATCCGTGGGTCGCCAATGGGTTCTATTTCGCGGGTTAAAGTTACACCCGGTATTTTCTTCAGGATCTCTACTTCCTGCTCGGTGAGGTTTATTTTGTAGCTGTTAGCGGTGCCAGGTTGAAAATCGGGTAAGCTGTTTGGCTCAGAAGTTAAACGGATACCAGCATCACGCAAACCTTCTTCCGTCAATATGGTGTTACTGGTAGTATTAACAATATATTCGGTGGCAGCGGTAGGCGAAACAAAGGCTTTCTGGTTATTTACCATCAGAATACCATCAACGATCTGAATGGTGTCGCCAGCAATGGCTACACAACGCTTAATGTAATTCTCGCGTTTATCAACCGGGCGGGTCATAATGGTATAATCGGTCCATACAATTTCCCGGGCCTTTTGTTTACTAATAGCTCTTAATTCAGCCTCATTGGCAATTTGTCCTTTTAACTGCTGATACTGCTTCATTTCCTCACTCTGCAAAATATCGTAATAAGGATCTGCCGAATCGAGTTCTTTGGTGAGCGTATCGCCTGCCGGAAAGTTAAACACTACCACATCGTTGCGTTTAACCGGGCTGGCAAACCACCGTGTATAAGGCAGGTGAATAATTTCAGTATATGATTTTGAATGCGTAACAGGCAGGGTATGATGTACAAATGGGATAGCCAACGGCGTATTGGGGATGCGTGGGCCGTAACTGAGCTTACTTACAAACAGGAAGTCGTTTACCAGCAATGTTTTTTCCATTGAGCCTGTAGGAATGGTATAGGCTTCAAACACAAAAACACGAATAAGGGTAGCCGCCACCACTGCAAATACGCCTGCATCGATCCATTCCCTCAGCGTAGTTTTTTTATGGTTCTTTACCGCCTCGGGGCCCAGGTATTTTACCTTTGGGTTCATACCGATCATGGGAAAGTACAATACCGACAACAAAGCCGCCGCCGCATGATCGAGGAACCTGAACTTACCGAACAACTTCACCATTTCAACCAGCAACCAGATGCTGATGAACCAGCCTGCTACCGGTATAAACTGCCAGTAAAACCAGTGCCTTCTTATTTTGGCAACTTTTACGATTTCCCAGGTGTTATAGAAGGGTACCCAGGCTTTCCATGCGGGTATACCGGCCTTTTCGAATAATTTGGCCAGGCCAAAGGCAGGCAATTCAACGATAAGTAAGGATATTAGTATGATTACAAACAGATCGTGTAAACTCATTATGGGGCTGTTTTATAAAAAAATCCGGGCAAAAATACCATATTAATTCTCACAGAAACAGGCCAATAACGAACATTTTGCTAAAAAACGTATAATTGTAAGCTTATGGGCATTTGTGATAAACAGTATTTCTCCAGTTGCATTAGTTGTAATATCTTACCTTTTGTTACAATACTATGAATCTCTTTTCCATCCGGGATATTGAAAACTTAACGGGCATTAAAGCGCATACCCTGCGCATCTGGGAACAGCGATATAATCTTTTCTGCCCAAAACGCAGGGAAAGTAAGCACCGTTTCTATGATTGTGAGGACTTAAAGCACCTCCTACGCATTGCCTACCTGTATAACCAGGGCCATAAAATTTCGCAAATTGCCTGTTGTTCGCCGGAAGAAATGGCTAAACTGGCATTGGAAGTAACCCCGGATATTGATAATTACGATATTTTTATAAATCAATTAACAGAGGCTGCCATCGATTTAGATCAGCCCCGGTTCGATAAAATACTGCATAACCTGGTATTACATGTCGGTTTTGAAAAAAGCGTGCTCTGTGTATTGTTCCCTTTCCTAAAAAAAATAGGGGTATTATGGCTAACCGGACAGGTAATGCAGGCGCATGCCCATTTTGCCCGCTCGCTGATCATTAAAAAAATGATGGTGGCCATTGATGGCCTGGAACGACCCGTTTATTCCGGCGGACGGCGGGTATTGTTGTTTACACCGGCAGGCGACCACCACGATATACCCGGCGCAGAATGCCAGGAATTGCCCCTGCTTTTTATGCAATACATGCTTAAAAAAGAAGGCGTTCCGGTTATTTATATGGGAAAGAATGTGCCGCTGAACATGTTGCAGCAGATCTGCAGCCAGCACCCCTGTACGCAATTGTATTTTCTCATTATCCCCAATTTGAATAAATGCGACATGCACGAGTACCTTAAAAAGTTCTCCAGCATGTTCCCCGATAAAGAGATCGTTTTTTCAGGCCCGGAAGCCTGCCAGTGCAGTTGCGATTTGCCGAATGTGCGCCTGTTGAAGACGGTTGAGGAGAAGAGGGCCTTTCTTAAAGAAGGGCGCGGGGCAATAATGAATATTGAATGATGAATAATGAATGTTGAAGTAGTGGTTTTTACTTCAACATTCATTATTGGTTATTCGAGATTTTATCTCTTCGGGACTACATACGCATGTACATCATCGGGAATAATGGTTTTACCCGATAAAATGATCAACCGCTCTACCACGTTACGCAATTCGCGGATATTACCCGTCCAGTTATGTTGTTTCAATCCCTCAAGAGCATCTTTCTCTATGCCCTTTTTAGGGATGCCGTAATCAGCACAGATATCGGCCAGGAATTTATCAACCAGTAAAGGAATATCCTCGCGGCGATCGTTTAACGAAGGCACATGAATGATGATCACACTGAGGCGGTGGTATAAGTCGAGGCGGAAATTCTTATCATCAACTTCTTTCAACAGGTCTTTATTGGTAGCCGCAATTACACGAACATCAACGCTGATGTCTTTATCGCCGCCTACGCGGGTGATCTTTCCTTCCTGAAGGGCACGCAACACCTTGGCTTGCGCGCTCAGGCTCATATCGCCAATTTCATCGAGGAAAAGCGTACCGCCGTGGGCCTGTTCAAATTTGCCGATGCGTTGCTTAACGGCTGAAGTAAACGACCCTTTTTCATGGCCGAACAATTCACTTTCTATCAGTTCGCTGGGAATGGCTGCACAGTTTACCTCCACCAACGGAGCAGTAGCGCGGTTGCTTTTTTCATGCACCCAGCGGGCTACCAGCTCCTTACCTACCCCGTTTTCGCCTGTTACCAGAATACGGGCATCGGTGGGCGCTACTTTATCAATAGTTTCCTTGATCTTAACAATACCAGCTGATTCACCAATCATTTCTTCCACCCTGCTCACCTTGCGCTTCAGCGATTTGGTTTCAGTAACCAGGTTGTTCTTATCCATCGCATTGCGAATGGTGATCAACAAACGGTTCAGATCGGGTGGCTTGGAAATATAATCGTAGGCGCCTTTTTTAACAGCTTCTACAGCCGTTTCAATAGTACCGTGACCTGAGATCATGATCACCGGTACATCAGGATTGGCTTCACGAGCCTTATCTAAAAATTCAATCCCATCCAGTTTAGGCATTTTGATATCACACAACACCACATCATACGCTTTCTCTTTAAACTTTTTAAGCCCTTCTTCCCCATCGCCGGCTTCTTCTATTTTGTAACCTTCATAGGAAAGGATCTCGCTCAGGGTTTTACGGATAGCTTTTTCGTCGTCGATAATTAAAATGTTTGACATAGTTGGTTTAACAGTCTTTAGCTATGGATAATTAAATAGAATGTTTGTCTAATTTGTCAAAAGTAATGATTGGAATGGAACCTCTTAGGGCAATAATACATAATTAGCACAGGAATCTATAAGCTAATTTGCTAAACTATTCATTTTCAGAGTAAAAATGGCAATCTTTGCCAAAACGTGGGGGACTGTTAAAAAAAGAATAAAAGAAAGGAGATTACCTAGTAAAACTACCTTGCGCGACTTATGAATACATATTATTTTGTGACATATCCTTTAAAAAACACAATTTCTAACCAAATCCGTTACTTATGAAGGCATCCGCAGTAGATGTTCGTTCTCACCTGTCATTATCTAAAGTTATTACCCGTTTAGCACTTTTAGGTGGATTAATTCTTGGAGGCATGTATGGTTTGTTAACCTTATGCTCCTCTGTATTGAAAATATTTCAGTAAGCTTTTTTATTATTATCCAAAGCAAGCAAGACGGCCGGACGAAAGTCTGGCTTTTTTATTAGTTACCGGTTACCAGGCGCCGGTTTCAAGTAAGCGTTCAGCGTTTTGCGTTCAGCCTTCAGCGTTAAGCGTTCTGCCTTCTCCATAAAAAAAACTGGCTACAGCTTATGCTTACGCAATTTGCTATAGCCAATTAATTTACAGTATATTCAGTAGCGTGGAAGCAGGCTGTTGGCTCGTTGCCTCTTTGCCTTTTTATTTCTTCATATACATAACCTCTTTCACCAGTTTTACCGTGCGTTCAACGTTCGGTAAAGCGGCTTCAACCAGGTTCGCAGCATAGTGCAGCGGCGCATCAGCAGCAGTTATGCGGCGGATAGGCGCATCCAGGAAATCGAAACCTTCTTTTTGAATGCGGTAAGCAATCTCAGAAGATACTGAACACATGGGCCATTGCTCTTCTACGATCACCAGGCGGTTGGTCTTTTTAACGCTCTCGAGGATTGTTTGCCAGTCGAGCGGACGAATAGAACGCAGGTCAACCACTTCAGCGCTTACCCCTTCTTTTTCCAGTTCAGCGGCGGCGCCCAGCGCTACTTTCATCATTTTATTGTAGGAAACAATGGTAACATCGCTACCTTGTTTCTTAACGTCGGCTTTACCAATTTCAATAATGTACTCTTCTTCAGGAACTTCGCCTTTATCGCCATACATGACTTCGCTCTCCATGAACATTACCGGATCCTCATCGCGGATGGCGGCTTTCATCAAACCTTTGGCGTCGTATGGGTTAGAAGGAGAAACTACTTTAATGCCCGGAATATTTGCGTAGTAGCTTTCAAAAGCAGTAGAGTGCTGGGCACCCAACTGGCCGGCAGAACCGTTTGGCCCGCGGAAAACGATAGGACAACCAATTTGTCCACCGCTCATCGCCAGCATTTTTGAAGCTGTGTTTAAGATCTGGTCCAATGCCAGTACGGCAAAGTTCCAGGTCATGAATTCAACGATAGGACGTAAACCGTTTTGAGCAGCACCTACCGCAATACCGGCGAAACCGAGCTCGGCAATAGGGGTATCAATAACTCTTTTAGGGCCGAATTCTGCCAGCATACCCTGGCTTACTTTATAGGCGCCATTGTATTCAGCTACTTCTTCACCCATCAGGAAAACCCGGTCGTCTCTTCTCATTTCTTCACTCATAGCTTCGCGGAGTGCTTCGCGAAATGCGATAGTTCTTGCCATTCTGTATTCAGTTTTTAAAACCCGGCAAAATTATTGGTTGAAGAGCATAATAACAAATTGCCGGGCAATAATAAATTAAATGTCTAATAGACAGAAAGTCAGGCTGAACCGCAAAAAGCCCGCGGCTGGCTGATTTCAAACCAATTCAGGCAGCTAACTCATGGATTTTTTTAATTATCTGAAGTAAAAAAGAGCATATTCTGCCTCCTGACTTCCAATTCCCTTCCTCATTCCTCGTTTTTAATTATTCCCCGTCTTTTCACCCGCCCAATCCGTCCACACGTCAAAGTAATTTTACCCGCGGAAACCAGGAAACTAGGTTTGTAGAAAATTAGCGGTATGCAACCTGTTTCTACCCGTCAGGCTTATCTAGACTGGCTACGTATTTTATCGATCCTCGCAGTTTTCTTTCTTCATTCATCCATGGCATTTGTGGCAGAATGGGAATGGCACCTTAAAAATAAAGAGACCAGCAACCTGCTCATGGAATTCAACTTCTGGCTTGGCCGCTTCAGAATGCCGTTGCTGTTTTTCATTTCTGGCACCGTAACGTATTTTATGTTGAAAAGCAGAACCACTGGAAACTTCATCGGTTTACGCTTCCGGCGGCTATTTATCCCATTGTTATTCGGAATACTGGTGATTGTACCACCTCAGGTTTACATGGAAAGACTGGCGCAAGGCTTTAAAGGGAACTTTGCCGACTTCTACCCTAGTGTTTTTACCAGTGGCGTGTACCCGGCAGGTAATTTCAGTTGGCATCACCTGTGGTTTATTGTTTATCTTTTTTTGTACGACATTTTATTGGCGCCGGCATTCAAATGGAGCATGAGCGAACGCGGCAAACAACGATTGTCATTCTTTAACAAACTGGCAAGCCGTAAATGGATCTATCTGCTGATAGTGCCAAGTGTAATTGCCTATACCGCCATGAATTTATACTTTCCCGAAACGCACGACCTGATACATGATTGGGGCCGGCATGTATACTGGATCTTTTTCTTAATAACAGGCTTTACCTGTATCAATTTTCCCGCTTTGATGGATAGTCTTGAAAGGAACCGCCGCATCTCTCTTCTGCTGGCTTTTCTGAGCATTATCCTTATCTATTACTTACGCTGGAACCATATGGAGCCTTATCAGGTTATCGCCAACGTGCGAAGCGACTGGCGTACATATGCGTATATAGCGCTATATCCGCTTACTGCCTGGAGCTGGATCTTCACCGCTATTGGATATGGCAAACGATATCTGAATAAAAAACACCGCATACAGAATTATATAAACAAAACCGTATATCCGTTCTATATTTTACACCAGACAATAATAGTGGTTGTAGTATTTTATGTAATGAGAACCAGCGATACGGTACTAAGCAAATTTGTATTCACTTTTATTATTTCCTTTGCGCTGATAATGTGTATTTATCATTTGTTCATCAGGCCTTATTCCGTAATGCGTTTCCTGTTTGGGATGAAACCGAAGAAAAAAGAGATAAAGCCTGTTGTTGAAACTGGCGGTAACACTGTACAGGAGAAAACGGTTGAAATAATACAACCGGCCATTCAAATATCGTAAATTACAAATGATGAAATGGTTTTGGAAATATGTTTTCCCGGGTTTGTTTGGCTTGTTTATCTACGCCAATATACGGGTGATCAATGATACGGTCGCGCATTTCCGGTTCTGGCGACGCGATTGGATGATCACTGCCATTGAAGTTATCTTTTGTATAGGCACAGGATATATAATGCTATTTGCATTTGACAAACTGTTTCAACGGTTTGATAAAAGATTACAACACACCATTAATTTCAAAATAATATTACAGGAACTGGGCTGGGTAATAATAATTACAGAGGTGACCAACAACGCCATATTTACCCCCGTGGCAGCGCTGACTGACGACGGCTTAAGCTGGGGCGATTTTGCCACTATCAATATAATTCCCCTATTATTTTGTTTGGTGTACTATACGGTGGTTCGAAGCAGCAAGCTGTTACAGGCCTATGTAAACAATAAGCTCTTACTCGAAAAAATGACCAATGACCATTTGCAAACAGAGCTCAAGTTTCTAAAAGCGCAATACCACCCACATTTTCTATTCAATGCGCTTAACACCGTTTATTTTCAAATGGATGATAATGTAGCAGAGGCAAAGAAAAGTATAGAGAAGTTTTCCGAACTATTACGGTACCAGTTGTACGATCAGCAACAAACCGTACCGGTAAACCAGGAGCTGCATTACCTGCATAACTTTATCGATCTGCAAAAAGTAAGAAGCTCCGATAAATTGCAACTGCAGGTGCATTTTGATCAGGCATTGAATAGCGAGCAGATCTATCCCCTGCTGTTTTTGCCGCTGGTAGAAAATGCGTTTAAATATGTAGGGGGTGATTATTGCATCACTATTGAAGCCCGCAAAGAAAATGACCGCATTTGCTTTATGGTTGAGAACTCAATACCAATAGAAACAGCATGGATAAAAGAGAACAGTTCACAGCCCCGGAACGGAATTGGACTTGAAAACCTGCAACGAAGGCTGGAATTATTATACCCGGCAAAACATACCTTTACTGTTGTAAAAAAGGATACCAGCTTTTTTGCACAAATACAATTACAAGTACCATGACGCCAACCATAAAATGTATTATAACCGACGATGAACCATTAGCCCGCAAAGGACTACAAGGCTATATTGATAAAATTGATTTCCTGGAACTGGTTGGCGTTTGTGAAGATGCGGTTCAATTAAACTCGTTATTAAAGCAACAACCAGTTGACCTGCTTTTCCTTGATATAGAAATGCCCTATGTTACCGGAATTGACTTTTTAAAAAACACCTCCCAGGCGCCGAAGGTAATATTTACAACCGCCTACGAGCAATACGCCATCAAAGGCTATGAACTGGATATATTGGATTACCTGTTAAAACCCATTTCATTCGAGCGATTTTTAAAGGCAGCCAACAAAGCCTACGATTACTTTGCAGGAGCCTCAAGCAAAGACACCAACTACCTGTTCATTAAAACCGATAACAAACTGGAAAAAGTTAATTTTCATGAGCTGTTGTTTGTGGAGGCCATGGAGAATTATGTAGCGCTGTATACACCCGATAAAAAACTAATCACCCACTCCACCTTAAAAGCTTTACAGGAAAAATTACCGGCAGGCCAGTTCATACAGCCGCACAAATCATACCTGGTAAACATCCAATGTATTCAATCCATCGAGGGCAACATACTGCACGTTGCCAACAAGTACCAGATACCCATTTCCAAATATCAGAAAGAGGAGATGATGGAGAAGATTGTAAATAATAAGTTGCTGAAAAAGTAGGTTATCGCAAATTTCTACAACCTACTTCCATTCAAATACTTTGGCCTGGAGGACTTAGGCACTTTTTGCCTTCAAGGAAAATGGCCTGCCTGATCTGCTACAAAAAAAATCGGCAATTGTATAGCCCGCTTTTAATCTGCACTCTTTACTAACCGATGATTCCTTTCATTGGGAAACGTCTTTTTGCGGGTGTCCTTTACTACCAATAACTTTTCATCCTGCAATGGACGGTAAGCATAATCGTAACAGTAATAATATTGTTCACTCTCTTTGGTCGTATAATGTTCGGTGAAGTATTCAAATTGATAACCCTTTTCAACCAGTTTTTGCTTATCGATCACCAGAACTTTCTTTTCCAGCGCCGATAGCAATTCCTCCAATATCCGCCGGTTCTTACGCAAAATGTTATTGATATTCCGTACCAATACAGTCGCGTCGCTGTTTAACCGATTATTGTAATTATTCCGGCATGAATCGTCGCAGAATTTCTTATCAGTACGGCCTTTAATAGGCTTCTCACAAGCCAGGCAGTTTTTAACAGTCATTATCAAAGGTTTAGATGGCTATTAAAAAGGGAAAGTACAAAAAATAGTCGTTTATAAACGACAATAAACGTTTATATCCGAATACAAATGCATAAAAACCGGTTAACCGGATAAAAAGCCGTACATCTTTGTGTTGTCAATCGAACGGCGCCGGATAGACTGAAATAAATTAATAATCTTTAAAACTTACAGTTATGTACGCAATTAGAAATAAAGTTCAGCTAATAGGAAACTTAGGCCAATTACCTGAAATACGCACTACTGAAAACGGTAAAAAAGTTGCCCGCTTTTCAATAGCAACCAATGATACTTACCGCAATTCCAAAGGCGAAAGAATTACCGAAACTTCCTGGCATAACGTTATAGCCTGGGGTAAACTGGCAGAAATAGCAGAAAAATTCTTAACTAAAGGCAGAGAAGTAGCTGTGGCCGGCAAGCTGGTGCATCGCCACTACACCGATAAGAATGGCATAAAACGTTATGTTACTGAAGTGGTGCTGAACGAATTGCTCTTGCTGGGCGGCGGTAAGCCTCAAACCGAATACGTAGAGCAGGAAGAAGACGCGCTAACTGAAGCATAATGTTTTCGGTGTAGTTGAGTGCTTGCCGATGTTGTGGTGTTGTATATGGTGTTCATATTGGGCGGTAAAATCCAAAATCAGCATAGTGCAGCTTGTAATGTCATGTGAAGCGTACAATTTCTGAAGAAGAGCCGCACCAAAGCCCATGTTGAACGCTCCATTCAACCCGCAAACCGGGCAGCATCGCAAATGATCTCTGAGCTTGTTAAGCCATGTTTAGTATAAGTGTATGTTTTATGGTGTACTATGAAGTGCTCATCCTGGGGTGCCAAAATCCAGGCTTATGTGGGTAACTTGTCGATGTTGTGTGTAAACCCGCTGATCTCTATCGGCGGGTTTGTTATTACAACATCTTTTTCATAAGCCAATCTGTTTGGGCATCATTGCCTAACATAAATACATGCTCGCTGAATTTTTCAAATCCCCATTTGGTATAAAAAGCAATGGCTCTTTGATTATTCTCCCATACACCCAACCAAATGATCCGGGCGCCTCTTTGTTGTGCAAAATTTACGCAATGTTGCATCAGGGCCTTCCCCACTCCTTTGCCTATACTTTTCTGTACCGCATATAAACGGGCTAATTCAATGGCGGGTCCTTCTTCGGTTAAAATTGGACTAGCCGTTTCCCGCATTCTCGCATACCCCACCACTTCATCTCCATCGTAAGCCAGTAAAAAAGTATTTCCCGCAGCACCCACTTCTTCCATCAGCTTTTGCCTGGTGAACCGCTCATTCAAAAACTTATCCATATCCGCCGCTGTATTCTCCGCAGCAAACGCATCATAAAACGTTTGTCGGCTTAGATCGGCAATCAAAGCCGCGTCTGCGGTGGTAGCTTCTTTTATTCTGATCTCATTCATAATGCAAATGTATTGATGAAGCCTCATTTATAACGGTGTTGACCTATATCATTTTTTCCTGACATATATTCTTTGTACCTTTTATATATCCTTTTTCTATATCCACTCCCTCCCTATCTACGACCTTCTTCAACAATTAAATTAAACCCAAAACATTAAGACATGAGAAAACTCTTTCTCTGCTGGTTACTGATCCCTTGTATTGGCACCAGCCAAACTAAAAATGTTGTAAGCACATTCAGAGCATTCCCCAAACCCGACAAAGTTGTTGAATTTGAAAAGGCGCTTACCTCACATGCGCAAAAATATCATACCGGTGAGTGGAAATGGCGCACATATGAAATCATCTCCGGTCCCGATGCCGGCGGCTATCATGTAACGGAAGGCCCAAACAGTTGGGCACAGCTCGATGAACGTAAGGATATCAGTAAGGAACATATGACCGACTGGAATACCAGTATTTCGCCGTTAACAACCGGACAAGGCTCACAAGGATATGCCTTTTACCGGGAAGAATTAAGCTCTGTTCCTTTACTCGACTTTTCCGAAAAAATGGCCATTCTGCATGTTTTTCCAAAACAAGGCTATGGCGATACTATTGTTGCTTTGCTGAAAAAAATAAAAGTTGTGTGGCAGAAAAGCAACGAACCCGTTGCCGTTTACCAGGCTTCCGGTTCCGGCCCCACCCAGTACATCCTGGTATTCCGTTATAAGACCGGTTGGAAAGAAAGAGACCCATCCTTTAGAAAGCCCTTTATGGAAAGATATAAAGCAGAATACAATGAAAGCGGTTATAAAGATTACCTGGCAGTGATACAGCAATTTGTTGAAAGCAGCTGGTCAGAACTACTCTCTTATCGGGCTGATCTCAGTTCAAAATAAATAAACAAGCCCTCCCACCTATCGGGAGGGCTTGCTCTTATATAAAAACTGTTGTCCTATACGCGTTCAATAACCATAGCCGATGCGCCGCCACCGCCATTGCATATACCAGCAGCGCCATATTTACCATTATTTTGTTTCAACACATTGATAAGGGTAACAATGATACGCGCCCCGCTACACCCCAATGGATGTCCCAATGAAACCGCGCCACCATGTACGTTTACTTTAGCAGCATCCAGCTTCATGCGTTTGGTATTTTCAATACCTACCACGGCAAATGCCTCGTTCAATTCCCAAAAATTGATATCGCTCATTTTTAACCCGGCCTTGGCCACCGCTTTTGGAACAGCTAATGCCGGAGTTGTTGTAAACCATTCCGGCGCCTGCTCTGCATCTGCGTAAGAAATAATTTTTGCAATAGGTTTCAAACCCAACTCCTCCGCTTTTTCTTTGCTCATTAACACCAATGCAGCCGCACCGTCATTCATTGTACTCGCATTGGCAGCAGTAACCGTTCCTTCCTTTTGAAAGGCAGGTTTCAATTCAGGGATCTTATCAAATTTTACATTGAAAGGCTCTTCATCTTTGAAAAATTTTATGGGGTCGCCTTTGCGTTGCGGAATTTCTACTGGTATTACTTCTTCGGCGAATTTCCCTTCGGCCCAGGCTGCCTGGCTGCGCTTGTAACTTTCAATGGCAAATGCATCCTGGTCGTTACGCGAAATGCCGCATTCTTTGGCGCACAATTCTGCTGCATTCCCCATTGCCTGGCCGTTGTACACATCCGTTAAACCGTCTTTAGCCAGGCCATCAATTAAATTGCTGTTTCCGTATTTATTGCCCCAACGCAGGCTGTCAACATAAAACGGCACATTGCTCATGCTTTCCATTCCACCGGCTACCACAATGTCGGCATCTCCCAGGGCTATGCTTTGTGCCGCCTGGGCAATAGCCTTCATACCACTGGCGCAAACCTTATTTACAGTGGTACAATTCACTTCATCGGGTAAACCGGCAAATTTAGCGGCCTGCCGGGCAGGCGCCTGTCCAAGATTAGATTGTATCACACATCCCATCAACACATCCTGCACCTGGTTAGGTTGCAGACCTGCTTTCTCCAAAGCAGCTTTAATAGCGATGGCGCCCAGTTTTGTAGCAGAAAAATCTTTCAGGCTGCCGCCAAAACTACCCATGGGTGTTCGCACGGCTGAAATAACATATACTTCCTTTTTATTCATATAGTAAGTTCTTTTAAGATGCGGTTCAAGATTGAAAGGACAAAGATATAGTTTTGCTAACAATCGTTAGCTGACAAAATTCCAAAAGTCAAATTCCAGGATATTAAACCAATCAAATTGTTCAAGGGCAACACAGGCCGGCAAAAGGCAGGCATTCACTACTCACCATAATTCCCAATAAAAAACCCCGGTTTTTACCCGGGGCTCGTGATATTTTTTTCCCTTTTTACATTTCTGTATCCAGCATTCTTATCAGCTCTTCTAAAAAAGTGTTAATTGCCGGAAGGAAAAAATTATCGCTCGTAATAACTATTAAAAATATTATGCCAGTCCTACTCCATAGCTTTTACCAGTACGGGAAATGAATAGCGATCAGCCCAGGACAGATTTTGTGTAGAAAAATTTCTTCAATTAGGCCGCTTCTTCAACAAAGCAGCTACCAGGTATAAGGCTTCCGTAAATTCAAGGTGAAAAACCAATATAATTCAAGGTTTTAGGGTGGCACAGGTTTTTGAAACAATAATAATAAGACAACACGTAAATAATAGCAGTTTGGCATTTATCGATCGCTGACCTTTTTATTCATTAAAAAACATATTTATGGAAACGAGGCCTTCTGAAATGACAACCTTAACCGAAGTATTGGAGAAGTTGAGACAACAACATAACGATAATGAGTTTAAAATTTCCAAAGATAAATTCACTACCACCAATGGTAAATTTTATAAACCGGAAGACTTAACCATTATTAAGACCTATCGTTTTGAAGGTGCCTCCGATCCGGCAGACTCTTCTATCGTTTACCTGATACAGGCAAACGATGGT
This sequence comes from Niastella caeni, assembly GCF_004834005.1. Lineage (GTDB taxonomy): Bacteria > Bacteroidota > Bacteroidia > Chitinophagales > Chitinophagaceae > Niastella > Niastella caeni. Next base: position 94,823 of record NZ_STFF01000011.1, on the reverse strand, counting down.
ACTATGGGTTATACTATGGATGCATATGGCGCCTATACTACCCATGAAGAAGAGAATTATGACGACCTCATAAAGAGGATCCCGGTGCAGGAACGTGAAGAACAAGCTATCTTTTCTTAATGCATTTTTTTGAAAATTGTTAGTACAGTTTGAACCATTTCCTCATTTATTAATTCAAATATTGCAGGTATGGAAGAATTGCAAACAAAAACGATGGAACTATCGGTAAGTGGCAAAACCATTTCCTGCCAGATCAAGGAAAGGGATTTTGGCGATTTGATCGTATTCGATGTTTTCTCAGATGACAATTATCTTTTCACCCTTACCCAACAAGGTGATGTATTGTTCAACGAATATGAAATGGGACATCAAAAAAACATTATGGATCCCCGTCAGTTGAATATTTTAATAGAGATGGTAAAAGAAAAAATTGAATCCGATCCAGGCTAGCCCCTAATACCAAACCGTGGATTTCATCTACGCCTGTTTACGTTATGCTGGCTGAGTGCTTGCGTACATCAGATTTATTGACCCCTGCTTTACTGTTAAAATATCAGAAACTATAAAAGGTTACCAAATGCATGTAACTTCATGCACTAATTTATACCTGCATGTTGCATAAACATTATCCCAAATACCTGGCGATGCTATTTTGCCTGTTCACCACGCTATACACACAGGCACAACTGACGTACCCCTACCCGGTTAAAAAATTCAACATTGTTTTAGAGAAAAAGCCTGTCCAGATTGCCTATATGGATGCAATGCCCGATTCACCAAGGCACAAAACAGTGTTGCTTTTTCATGGCAAGAATTTCAATGGCTATTACTGGAAAGATGTAATGGCCTTTTTAGTGAAAGCCGGTTTTCGGGTGATCGTACCCGATCAACCTGGCTGGGGCCTTTCTGATAAACCGGAACTTCATTACAGCTTTCATTTGTTGTCCTATGCAATGAATCGCCTGCTCGATTCCCTGCATATAGATAAAGTATACCTGGTTGGCCATTCCATGGGGGGAATGCTGGCTGCCCGCTTTTCCATGATGTATCCGCAGAAAGTTGAAAAATTAGTACTGGAAAATCCTATCGGACTGGAAGATTACCAGCGCTTTGTTCCCTACCAAACTTTAGATCAGGTATACCAAAAAGAAATAAACGCCACCTACGAATCGTATAAAAAATATCAGCAAACTTATTATCCGCAATGGAAGCCCGAATACGAGCAATATGTACAGGCCCAGGCGGATGCGCTTAAAAACCCTGAATTTCCCCGCATTGCACGTATTAATGCCATCACGTACCAAATGATCTACGAAGAACCCGTTTGTTACGAATGGGATCGCATTACTGCCCCTACTCTGTTGATCATTGGTTCGGAAGACAGAACCGTTGTTGGGAAAGCCTTGTTAAGTGAGGACGATAAAAACAAATATGGTCAATATCCCGCGCTGGCGAAGAAAACAAAAGAGCAAATTCCCAATGCCTTATTATTGGAATTACCCGGCATCGGCCATATTCCGCACATACAGGATCTTGGGCAGTTTAAGCAGATTTTGCTGACCTTTCTAAAATGAAGAATGAAGAATGAAAAACAGAGAAATATAGATAGGGTAAGACTAAGCTGCCGGGGCGTGCATTTTGCATTAGCATTTTGCATATTTCAATTTGCTGATAGCGGATTTCGAATGAGGCGAATAACCAAAAACCAGAAACCACAAACCAGAAACTGAAAAGATGGGCCTAACCACGTATAAAAAGAAAAGATCATTCAATAAAACGCCGGAGCCGGAAGGCAAAAAGAAAGCAACTTCCGGTGCACTGAGCTTTGTTGTTCAAAAACATGATGCTTCCCGTTTGCATTATGATTTCCGCCTTGAAATGGAAGGCGTGCTGAAATCCTGGGCCATTCCCAAAGGCCCATCGATGAACCCTGAGGACAAACGGCTGGCCATGATGGTGGAAGATCATCCCTACGATTATAAAGACTTTGAAGGCATTATTCCGCCCGGCAATTATGGCGCCGGCACTGTGATCGTATGGGATGAAGGTACTTACGAACCCATGGAATTTGAAGAAGGCGGAAAAAAAGCAGAGAACCACCTGCTTGGCCAATTACGAAAAGGCGACCTCAAGATCCGGTTACACGGAAAAAAACTAAAGGGTGATTTTGCCCTGGTACATATAAAAAGCAGTGAAGACAATGCCTGGCTGTTGATTAAAAAACGCGACAAATACGCCTCTACTTCAGATGTAACCAAAAAGAATAAATCTGTTCAATCGGGTTTGAAACTGGAACAGGTAGCCAAAGAAAGCACCAACGTGTGGGAGAGCAACAAGAAATCAACTGCTAAAAAAAGCAGCGCTGCTAAAAAAACAATATCTGCCAAAGCGCCCGCTAAAAAATCGTCCCAAAGAACGACTGCAACAAAAAAGCAGGCGGCTAAAAAAAAAGTCCCCGCCGCAATAGACAACCTCATTAAAAAAGGTGAACGCCGGCCAATGCCTTCAGGCATTATTCCCATGCTGGCAACCCTCACTGATGAACCGTTTGACGATAAAGACTGGGTATTTGAAATAAAATACGATGGGTACCGCGCCCTTTCCTACATCAACGGAAACGATGTTACCATCATGTCGAGAAAGAACCTTTCTTACAATCAAAAATTTTCACCGGTAGTAACAGCTTTACAGGAATTGGAATTGGAAGCTGTTATCGATGGTGAGATCGTTGCCCTCAATGAAGCCGGCAAAAGCAAGTTCCAGTTGTTGCAGCAATGGCAAAAGACCGGTCAGGGCGAACTGATTTATTATGCATTTGATCTTTTGTGGCTCAACGGTTATAACCTTATGAACCTGCCTTTGCATGAACGCAAAGAAATATTACAGCAGGTCCTTCCGGAACATCCCCTGGTCAGGTACAGTGATCATATTGAAAAGAAAGGCAGTCAATTTTTTGAGGCTGTCACACAACAAGGACTGGAAGGTATTATAGCCAAAGCCATCGATAGTACTTACACCCCAAAGGTACGTACCAAACAATGGCTAAAAATTAAAGCCAATCAACGACAGGAAGTAGTGATCGGCGGCTTTACAGAAAGCCGGGGTAGCCGTAGTCATTTTGGCGCATTGGTATTAGGCGTGTATGAAAACAACAGATTGAAATACGTAGGTCATAGCGGATCCGGTTTTACTGAACAATCCCTGGAAACCATTTACAAAAAACTGAAGCCTTTGGTTACAGCTACTTCGCCCTTTGAAAAAAAGCCAAAGACCAATATGCCCTGTACCTGGGTAAAACCGGTGCTGGTTTGCGAGGTCAAGTTTTCTGAATGGACAAAAGATAATATCCTGCGGCAACCTATTTTCATGGGATTACGGGAAGACAAAAAAGCGAAAGATGTACATAAAGAAAAAGCGGTTCGCACCGCTACCGCTGTAAAGGAAGGAGAAGAAGAAAGCGCATCACAACAACGAAGCCAAACCACTAAAAAGATGCAAACAAAAACAGCTAAAAAGAAAACTGCTTCCGGAAACGCTAAACGCAGAACGCTTAACGCAGAACAAAAACCTTCAGCCAAAACGACGAAAAGTTTTCTGAATGACACCGACAAGGAACAGGTTATCATTATCAACAAAAAGGAATTAACCTTTACCAATCTCGATAAAATATACTGGCCGGCTGAGAAGATCACGAAGCGGGATATGCTGAATTATTATGAACGCATCGCGCCCTATATGCTGCCTTATATGAAAGACCGGCCGCAATCGATGAACCGCTTTCCCAATGGTATAAAAAAGCCCAGCTTCTACCAAAAAGATGTAACCGGCAAAGTAGCCGACTGGATCGAAAAGCACGATTATGTAAGCGAATCCGACGGAGAGAAAAAACAATACCTGGTATGTACCGATGAAGCCTCGTTGCTATATATGGCTAACCTGGGCTGCATTGAAATGAATCCCTGGCACAGCACTACCAGGAAACCTGATAACCCTACCTGGTGCGTCATTGATCTTGACCCGGGTAAGATCTCTTTTGATAAAGTGATTGAAGCCGCGCAGGTTGTTAAAGCGTTGGCCGATGATCTGGAAATAGATACGTATTGCAAAACATCCGGTTCAACCGGCTTGCATATTTATATTCCATTAGGAGCGATATATGACTACGACCAATCGAGACAGTTAGCCGAATTGCTGGTTACGCTTGTTTACCATGAAATACCGTCGTTTACCAGCCTGGAGCGTAGTCCGGCCAAAAGAAAAAACAAGATCTACCTGGATTATTTACAGAACAGGTCTATACAAACTATTGCAGCGCCTTATTCATTACGCCCCAAACCTGGCGCAACAGCATCTGCGCCCTTGCATTGGGAGGAAGTAAAAAAAGGCTTAAGCATACAGAACTTTACCATTGATAACATGTACGACCGGGCAAAAGAAGTAGGTGATATATTTAAACCGGTATTAGGCAAAGGCATCAATCTGAAAAAAGTGCTCAGCAAGATCAATGACATGCAAAGCGAATAAAGTTTCCCCAATTTAAAAACTTATGAACATCCCTTAGCTCGATTTCCTGACCTTCTGCGGCATTTTCTGCGGCTGGTTCAAAATACTTTTTACTATACTGTGTGAAGTATGCAGGCCCCGTAACTGCGTTTCTAAAAGATAATGCAGGTCGCCGGCGGGTAACTGATCGATCGCCTTGCTGTAAATTACCTGGATGGCTTCTTCACCCTGCTCGCTGCTTTTCAGCATGTCGTAAATATTAGGACCAGAAAAAGAAACACCCATGTTTTTCCAGTGGTTATACAAATCACCAAACGTAAGCTGCGGTAATGGCTTTTTAAATGAGGGATGGTTGTATTGAAACTGCTCCAGGTATTGGCGGAGCGCAAAACTGTTTTGACGGCTTTGATTGGCCAGTAATGCAAATGTGCCTCGTAATTCCAGGTTAAAAATAAAATTCAGAAAAGATGCTTCTTCATAAGCCTTAGCCCTTTCGCGGTTAATGGTAGAAAGGTCATTCAAAATTTCCGCTATTTGTTGATATTCCACAAGCGTGAGGTTTTGATGAATTAATAAAAAATCATTCCGGTATCATTCTGGCAAACGTTAAATTCAATTCCTTAAGGGCGGTTGAAAACACACGAATAGGATCACTACTAATTTAATGAATTTTTTCCAAGGAAGATGCAGTGAAATGAGAAATGAAGAATTAAAATAGAAAATAAAAGTAGAGGACCATTTCACATTTACGGCACCCGGTTCACAAAACTGTATTTCTTTTTTTATTCTTCGTTTTTAATTTTTCATTTTTAATTTCCATCAGGATGCCGTCTTTCTACGACCTCCCCCTTTCTCTTTTTTCCCCAGGCTGGCTTTCAATTGTTCCATAAGATCCTGTGATCGTGAATGCACCACGCGCAAAGTGGGTTTTTCAATTTTCTTGCCCTTTGCTTTAAGCCTGATCAGCTTCATTAGCTCTGTTGAATAAGTATCTTTAAAATGTGAAATATCGAATTCACCAGACAATTGGTTAATCAGTGCTATGGCCATTTTCAATTCCGCCGGATTGCTTTTCGTTTCTTTGACCTCCAGTTCCGAGGTATCGCGTATTTCTTCCCCAAAACGTATCTTATTCAACACCAGTATATTTTCATGCGGCTTTATCAAACAGATGCTTTCTTTGTTCCGCAATACATAAGTTCCCAGGCCCACTTTACCGGTTTCTTCCAGGGCATCACGCAACAGGTTATACGCTTTTACCCCATTCTTTTCCGGCGCCAGGTAATAGGGATTTTCATAATACATCGTATCTATTTCCGTTTCATCAACAAACTCTGTAATGTTGATGATCTTGTTCTTTTCAGGCCGTACCTTTTGAAAATCTTCTTCAGTGAGTACCACATAATGGCCATCTAAATTATAACCACGTACAATATTCTCCCAGGCAACCTCCTTACCTGTTTTTTCATTAACACGTTTGAATTTGATATTGGAGTGGTCCTTTTTATCAAGCATATCCAGGTCAAGCTCACTGGCTTGTACGGCGCTGAATAATTTTACGGGAATATTTACTAATCCGAAACCGATGGCCCCGGTCCAAATGGCTCGCATAAGAGATTTTTTAGTAGTGCTGAAACAATTATGCCAGTGGAGAATTCCCTTACATGAGTAGTATTTATATTTTGTGCTTACAAACCCGTTCCGAACTGCTGATTACATTGGTAAGGCCATTATTTCCGGCGAAACGCTGCAAATGGGTATTTTTTTGCGCAGAAGGATTGCTTTTCACCATTTAAATAATTCATCGGGAGAAACTTCCAGCGCCTTGGCCAGTTGTACAATAGTGAGTAAAGTAACATTTATTTCGCCGCGTTCAATTTTTCCGATATCGCTGAAGTCAATAGAACATTCGTGCGACAAAGTACGCAAGCTAAAGCCCTTGTGCTTTCTGATCTTCTTTAAATTACCGCCAAACTTTTTTAAGGTCTCTTTGTCCTCCCCTGCTTTCATTATAGATGATTAAACAATGGGGGTAAGATCACCGAAATTCATAAAAAAGATGTGGGATACCGACCCCACATTATATATTTTCCTTATTTTTGCCGGCTATTCCCTGGTAATCATATTCCCACCCAGCCACTTCAACAGTCTGCACATTTAACTAAACCAGTAAACCTGTTGTATGCACCTACCGCACCCTTGTAACGGTATAGCGCAATGGAATGAGGCGGGATCCGTTGCGTTCACCAATATCTACAACCGTTTTTATGATCCGTTGGTTTTTTTTGCGCGAAAGCTCCTGACCGATCAATTGGCGGCTGAAGATATTGTAACAGAAATATTTTTAAAATACTGGCAGAAAGAAGATCAGTTCAATTCGGTTTATGCGGTAAAGGCGTTTTTATACATCAGTACCCGCAATGCCTGTATTAACCATAAACAAAAAGCACAACATATGGCCAGGGCAAAGGCCGACCTGCGCGTATTAACGGATGAGTTTGATGAACCCGTATTGAATGCAATTACCCAAGCAGAAATTTTACGCGACGTATATTATAGCGTGGAAGCATTGCCGGTCCAATGCCGTAAAATTGTTTTGTATAGCTACTTTGGCGGGCTAAGCAATAAACAAATAGCCCGGCGGTTACAGCTTTCTGTTCACACCGTTCGAAACCAGAAAGTGCGCGGCATTCAGTTGGTACGCGGCAAAGTGCAGGCCTGCCTGTGAGCGCCGAAAGTAATTTGGGTAGTAAAGCTTTTACACTTCTACCGTTCCCAGGTACATACTATCCGACTGCCGGCTTCGGTCATACGCATTAAAAGCTGCATACAAATGAAAGGTCCCGGCAGCATTTTTTGACAATTTCAATACATCTGAGCCGTTCTTTCGTAACTGCCCAATCAGATTACAATCGGCATCTCCATCATCAATATTATAAGCCAGCAGCATAACCTGGTCGCCCTCATGTGCCTTTTCCCCGGGAAAGGCTGTGTCCCACGTGAATTGTATCAGCCGGGCTTCCAACTGGGTTATCTGCATGGTTGCCGGTAATGGCAGGTCGCCCGCGCTTACTTTTACCAGGGCCGGGTTTATATGAATATCGGGCCCTTCGCTTTCAAATGCATTCTTCATTAAATAAGACTTCGCAGCCACAAACCCTTCCGATTTCGGGCTATACCCTTTAAACCCAAGCTGAACAAAATCAAGCACGGGCTGCAACCAGAATTGGGACATAGCCCATTTTTTCCGGTTAGCCATTTCTCTTTCACTTGGCTCACTCGTGCGCTTTTTAGGACGCGATCGCATGTAAGGGATGCCCTTCCACGAAGCGCCAATTACGGTACCAACTTTGCCCTTGAACGGGCCGTTTATACCCTCGGTAAACTTTGCCATAGCGTTTGGTATTGATCAGGCTATAAATATAAATTTTTTCACACATCAATCCCAAAAAACAAGGGCTTACCCGGGAGCTAACCCGCACCTCACCGGGATAATTTCCGGGTGAAGTCCCTGTGAGGTCCCTGTCAGGTCCCTGTCAGGTCCCTGTGATTCCAGAACAAAACCTTCCGCCTGCCCGATTCTTACCCTGGCCCACTTTCAATATGACAGTCAAAAGGAGTTTCTGCCAGGTTGCCGGCATTAAAACCGATGCCAAAAACAGCTTTTCAATGGCCGGGCGAAAAATTTAAATTTCATCAATTAATGTTTAAAGGCTAATAACGCTAAATTTCATAAACAACTGATTATCAATAGACATTTTTAAACAAATTATAAATTCGTGCTGGCAGCCTTTCCAATCGTGGTGGGTGTGATTATTTATCCTAATTTTGGTTTGTACGCGTTCCGGGAAACTTTACTTACCCATCCCATTATACTACATGGAACAACCCATAAAATTCTGTAGAACGAAGCGACGTACACTACCCATTTAGTTCGGCTTGCAACCTGTTGATTCTTCTTTTTTGAAACATTAAAAAAGGTGGAGGATATTAGTATGTATTCGTATGCATTATTAGAGCCCGGCTGTTATTACTTGATACAGGAAAAAGAAGACGAACCTGTAACGCTTATTAAGATAACGGTAGAAACTGACCAGTGCCTGTACATTACCCAATATGAGGATATGCCTGTATTGGTATGGAAAAAGAAAGCTGACCCGATTTTCGACATCCTGGAATTGTTAAGCGATGATAAAGTGAAGGAATGGGAAGCTGTGTATAACGACAGCCAGGATGCCTATTATGAGGAAGAAGATGACGAGTAGTCAGTTCTAAAGTAATAGTAGAAGGTTTAAAGCAGGTACTCACTAAATGATCTGGATCTTACATAGAAATTTCATTTAAAGTGAGAACAACTTTAAACCTTTTTCTTTTCATTTAATCACACACTTTACTTTAAACCTTATGCTCTAAACCCTTGCCTTTCTAAAGGGATTTTCGTAAGTTTGCTTTAGCCGGTTACCATATTGTTTCACGGATTTTTGGGGGATTCAATTTGGTCAACTGACGGTAAGCGCCTGATACCACTCCATACATTATTTTACTGCGATATCAGGAGAACTCTTTACCGGTTAAATACAGAAAGCGTTAACACTTGCCATGTAAAAAAAATGGTTGAATTTAGGTTTTCTGTAAATCTTTTGCTTTATGAACCACGCCCAGGACAAATATGGCCATACCCGAAAAGTGCTGCTGGTTTTAATCAGCATACTGGCAGTAATTCCTTTGGCGCCGCTCATCAACCGGTATATTCCACCATTAATTCTTGGCGACTGGAACCTTGACCTCACCGTTTCAATTATACTCGCCGGTGCACTTACATTTCTCACCCTTCGGCTGTTTCGCTTTTTACTGTTACCTGCGGTAGGTTTATTGATATTGGTGCTCATCTACAACCAGCTTACCAACGGCTACGGTTTTGGCAATATGATCAGGGATTACAAAACCATGGTGCAAAATAACTGGGGTAAAAAGGAGCAGAAGGAAATAGACCTGGTTTTACGTCCAACCTTTTTTGATGGCCCGCTTACCAAAACGGTAAAATCGCTTCAATCAAAAGTAATTGCCACCGATTCTGTGGTCCGCAACTATTCTGTTAAACACTCCCTGGAGTCTTTTGATGAATACTATCCCAAATATGGGTCACAGGTGCGCATCCTGTCGCTGTTCAAGCACATTAACAGCAACTTCAAGTATGTGTCAGACTCAGAAAGGGATGAATACTTTGCCACAGCCAAGGAAACCATCGGAAATGGCCTGGGCGGCGATTGCGATGACCACACCATCCTGATGGTGACGTGTATGAAAGCAATAGGCGCTCATTGCCGCATGATCTTAACAGACGGTCACTTGTACCCTGAATTGTTGTGCGGCGACGAAAAACAGTTCGAGATGATGCAGCAGGCCGTTATCCACCTGTTTGGCAATGAAGCCATCGACAACATGTATTACCACGAACAAAACGGACAATACTGGATCAACCTCGATTATACCGCCCGCTACCCCGGCGGCCCGTACGTAAGCGAAACGGCGTACGCGATCATTAATTTATAGGATAGCTAGTGGCTAGTGGTAAGTAGGGAGTAGGAAGCAGCGACAATTGGGAATGACCTTATTTTTTAGCCGGCTAAGTACTACTATCACCTTCTGTTGTGTCACTCACTTATACGTTCCGTTCGCTACCCGGCACTGGATTTTACTTTTTCATTCCTTATTTCTAATTCTTAATTTTTCATTTTAGAGCTGCACATAATCAGGAATGTTCCTGCTGAATTGATTCTCTACGCGATCGGCAACGGGCGGTGGCGTTTTAATGCCCCTGGTTAAGAACCCGCACAAAGCTATCGGAAGCGCTACCAGGGAAGACAGATAATACACCAGGAAGTTATCGGCAGAAGTAGAAGTACCCGGCAGGAAGTAATCGAAGATATAAATTACAACGAACGTTCCATATTCAAAAAACAGGGCGGCATAGATCAACAGCAAACCTTTTGCATGACCGGTTAGTTTGATCTGTTGTAGTTTCAGAATGATCTCCCAAACGATCACCCCTATTACAATAAGCAATTCCCCACCCAGCACATATTCCAGTACATCTGTAGTAAAACCCCTGATAATACAGTTTACCAACCCTGCAGCAAGTAACGCCGGAGCTACTATTCTGGTGAACTTTTTAATGGCGTCAGAGGAGGTAGAAAAATAAATGATGGTAAGTACTAAAGGAATATCGAGCAGGTTATAGATCACGGTATACAATTCCATTACATAGTATGGCAATGGAATAAATTCTATCAGGTTCACCATAGCGCATACCAGCCAGTACAAGGCAAATAATCTAAATGGTACTGCCGGCCAAAGCTTCTTCCCTATTACAATAAGCATTGGTATGAAATACAACCCTACAGCCAAAATAGATACGATCTGGTATATAATACTTTTCAAAACCATTAACAGAATTACGCCCTAAAATCGCTAAAATATTGCAAAATATTGCATCTGGCGGGCTTTTTCAGTAATTGTACTTTTATAGCTTTCTGCATAAAATACTATACTTAAAATCATTTCTACACAATCGATTGCATAAGGCGACTTAAGGGTAATCAATTATGTAGTACTAATTGCACTTCTTTTATCGATTTAGCATACTATTATCGGGTGAACAATGAAGTTATATCTGTATGTAACAACCGAGATTTCTACTTAGTGCATCGCCTCAGTAAAACTGATTATTTTATCCACGCATTGTTAATTTCTATTTCCCATGCTATTTTTCCCTTTTGGTTCACGAAGCCTACTACCCGTAAATCTTCTTATTGATCAAAGGGCAAGCACTGTGATAAAAAAGTCCCTATTACGGCCCCGTTACCGGAGTTCTCAACCCCTGATCTTAGTAAAATTACTATACAACTAACTGGTTATTTACCTGCACCCCATGTTGTTTAAACTATGCGGAACGTAATAACTGAAGATTTTAAATTGAGCAGATTTGCTCTATGAATTAAAGAGTTTAACATATATTTTTGATTTACTGATCCAATAGTAAATAGTAGTAAGTTTTTTAAAGAGGTTTTAAAATCCAATTCCGAAGACCATCCAATATCAAGTGAAAGAACCACCGTTCCAAAAAACGTAATTGTTACGTATGTAGATCGTATCCTGAAAAACCGTTCGCTTTTAAATCCAATGCCTGAATGTAAACCAAGTCCATTAATTCCTTGAAAAGCCCAGTCGATATCCTGAAAACCCGTAACCAAAAACGTGTTTTACCTTTGAAATGAAATCCGATACCATTGAAAACAGTTCACATTTGGTAGGTCGACTGAAGATATTAAAGCCTCCTGATTTATCGGGAGGCTTTTTATTTGTACCAGGTTATTGAACCAAAACCCAATCTCCAAACTTCATCACTGCCTTTAAAATTTGGGATTTGTTTTTTGGGATTTGCCTTTGCTATTTGGGATTTGTTTTTTGGGATTTTCCTATATTGTTGGGGCTAACCCAAAACATTAACACCCATGATCCTCCGCGTATCTTTCCTTTTCGTTCTGTTGGCCGGCTTTATTTTTTCCTCTTCAGCACAATCCATTGAACTGCTCACCAGCGGACAAGCAGTATCTATAAGAGGGCTCAGCCCGGTCAATGATGACGTGGTTTGGGTCAGTGGCAGCAATGGCACCGTTGGAAGGTCGCTAGACGGCGGTAAAACGTGGCAATGGAAAATCGTAAAGGGTTTCGAAAAAACCGACTTCCGCGATATTGAGGCTTTTAATGCGCACACAGCTATCATCATGGGCATTGCCGAACCAGCCAAGATCTTAAAGACCATCGACGGCGGCGTTACCTGGAAAGTTGTATTCACCGATTCTACCAGGGGCATGTTCCTCGATGCCATGGATTTCTATGATAATAAAAACGGCGTGGTGGTGGGCGACCCCATCGACTCAAAATTCTTTATAGCCAAAACAACCAATGGCGGCAATACCTGGCGCAAAACGCCGGGCATTATGCAATCGAACGCGATGGCCGGGGAAGCCTGTTTTGCCAGCAGCGGCAGCAACATACATTATTTCCGCAATAAGGATTTTTTGTTTGTAAGTGGCGGCACCTCCAGCCGGCTACATGATGATGCCGGCGGCCGGCCGATCCCTATTATACAGGGCAAAGAAAGTACCGGCGCCAATTCCATTGCCGTTCGCACCGATGGGGTGCGCGTTAGCAATACTTTCATCATTACCGGTGGCGACTTTACCAATGATAAGGATACCACGCGTAATTGCGTACTTACCCACGACGGCGGACATACGTGGATCCACCCTACCACTCCACCCCATGGCTATCGCAGTTGCGTAGTGTACATTACCAATAAAAAATTGTTGTGTTGTGGCACATCAGGCGTTGATCTGTCGACCGACAGCGGTATGACGTGGCGCCTGATCAGTACGAATGGTTTTCACGTTTGTCGCAAGGCAAAAAATGGCAAGACCGTTTTTTTAGCAGGTAGCAATGGCCGCGTTGCTAAACTGGTAATGTGATAATAAATACAGCTGCAAGCTTCAAGCCGCAAGCTGCAAGCCGCAAGCTGCAAGCAGAAAACATATAAATAAAAGCCCCGATGGTATTACCGCCGGGGCTTCTTTATTGGTGGGACTTCTATTTATTGATTGCGCGACGGCTTACAGCTTATGGCTTGAAGCTATTTCTTAAACATAAAATAAACCGCTCCCAGCAACAAGGCAAAACTCACCAGGTAGCGCCAGTGAAAAGGCTCATGTAAATAAAACATCGCAAAGCCTGTAAATACAACCAGGGTGATCACCTCCTGCGTCATTTTCAACTGAAACCCGGTAAAGCCGTTAGTAAATCCCCAGCGATTGGCAGGGACCATAAGGCAATATTCAAAAAAGGCAATGCCCCAGCTTATTGCGATGGCTTTCCATAAGGGAACCTGTTGTTGTTTCAAATGACCATACCATGCTATTGTCATAAACACATTGGAGCAAATGAGTAAAAGTATCGTTCGCATTTTTCAAAAATAAAGATGATTACAATAATATTTTAACTAATAATTATTCAGTAATTTGGATTAATTAAATCATTCACTATGATCTCGAGCAAAATAGAAGAGGCATTAAACCGACAAATAGACCTGGAAGGGTATTCATCGATGTATTACCTGGCCATGGGTTCCTGGGCTGAAGTAAAAGGCTATAAAGGCGTGGCGCAGTTCCTGTATCACCATTCTGATGAAGAGAGAATGCATATGCTCAAGTTGTTCCGCTATATTAACGACCGCGGCGGTCATGCTATTGTTCCCCCTTTCGCTGCACCGCAGAAGGATTTTAAAAATATCCGCGAGATCTTTGATATCGTTCATTCACACGAAGTAAAAGTGTCAAACGAGATCAATGCGCTGGTTGAATTGTGTATCCAGGAAAAAGATTATACCACGCATAACTTTCTGCAATGGTATGTTACCGAGCAGATCGAGGAGGAAAGCCTTGCCCGTGAAGTCATCGACAAACTGAACCTGATCGGTGAAGATAAAGGTGGTATGTACCTGTTCGATCGCGACCTGGCAACCATGACTGGCCAACAAGGCGGTGGTGGAAAGAAAGGTGGACATGGACACTAATTAAGTGATCACTGCTATATAAAAAGCCTCCCGAACTTGCCGGGAGGCTTTTTAATTTACAACCATTGAATCAAAAAAAACTATTCCTGAAAATGGTCTTTACAGTAGTTTTAAGTTCATGGCTATGATGGAGAGTTACTGTAAAGCGTGGCGAATTTAAATCTTATTACTATAAGTTGTGATACAAGTTAATATTCGTGCTGTTTTCCGCAAAAAGCGTGCATTTTTGAAGGATAATCGTGCAAAACAAAAAACCCGATAGTTTCCTACCGGGTTCAACATTGTTATATTTACGCTTCATAATTCCTTAGTTCAAACCTCTGAAGTCAACCGGCACCAGCTTGCTCACCCCGGGCTCCTGCATGGTTACCCCATAGATCACATCCACAGCGCTCATGGTTTGCTTGTTGTGCGTTACAATGATAAACTGGCTCTCCTGGCTGAACTTGCGGATCATTTGTGTGAATTTGCCTACGTTGGCATCATCCAGCGGCGCATCCACCTCATCGAGGATACAGAACGGCGCCGGCTTGATCAAATAGATCGCAAACAACAGCGCGGTGGCCGTTAATGTTTTCTCTCCACCACTCAACTGCGTGATCGAAGACGGGCGTTTACCCTTAGGCTTGGCCACGATGTCGATGCTGGTTTCGGCAAGGTTTTCCGGGTTCTCCAGGATCATGTCTGCCGAATCATCTTCGGTAAACAAGGCCTTGAACACCTTCTGAAAGTTCTCGCGCACCTTATTGAACGTATCGAGGAACTGCTGGTTGGCAGTGGCCTCTACTTCCTGTATGGTTTGTAACAGGCTGTCTTTCGCCGTTACCAGGTCGTTCTTTTGCTCGAGGATGAACTCATAGCGTTTTTTCATTTCCTGGAACGCTTCAATGGCCGTTGGGTTCACTTCACCCAGGTTCTCGAGGCGCTTCTTCATGCGATCGCCTTTCTCCTGCAACTCCTCTACCGGCGTTTCGCCTGTACGGGGTTGATCGATGATATCATCGAGGTTGATCTTAAACTCCACGTTCAACCGCTCTTTCATTCCGGCCAGTTGGAGTTTCAGTTCATTCAGCTTGTCTTTTATTTCACTCAGCAAATGCTCGGTCTGCTCTCTTTCTTTTGATTTATGACGCAGTTCGCTTTCCTTCTCGCCCAATGCATTGCGCATATTGTAATACGCCTGATCGGCCTCGTTCAGTACTTTTTCCTCTTCTTCCTTGCGACGCATCATGCCGATCAATCCATTCTCGGCTGTGCTCAGTTGCTCTTCGCTCTCCGTGATATTCTCCAACGTTTGCTTTAATTGCGATGCATTGGATTCAACCTGGTTGCGCAGATCGACCAACTGTTTGCTCTTGAATTCCAGCTCCTGGGTCAGGGCATTGATCTTACTGGTCTGACGGGTCAGTTGCAGGTTGTATTCATTGAACACCGCCTGGGCGTTGTTGTATTCGCTTTCAGCCAATTTGTATTCATCTTCCACGCTCTTCAACTGGTCGCGCAATTCATTCAACTGTTTCACCAGTTCTTCCCATTGCTGGCGGGTGCCTGAAATTGAAGAGGTGGTCTCTTCCAGGTTCATCTGTAATTCTTCCAGTCTGTTCTGGGAAGAACTTTGTAAACCGTGCAGGTTTTCCATTTTGTTCTCCAGGGAGAACATCTGGTTGGTGAGTGTATTGATATCAGCCTGCGTTTGTTTAATAGCGGTATCTTTCAATTGCTCGTTGTAGCCGATCACTTCGTTGTGCTTCTGCTGAATACCGTCTTTCAGCCTTTGCACAACACCTTCCAGCGCCACGATCTCTTCGTGCAGTTTCTCCAGGTTCTTGGCACGACCGATCTTTTTACCTTCAAACAAACCAACGCTACCACCGGTTAAAGAGAATTTGCCTTTTACATATTTACCGGTTTTCTCCAGCACCACAGCACCATTGCTGGTCGACAGGGCGTCTTCGTTCTCGGCAATGAATACATTGCCCAGTAAATATTCGGCTAACTGGCGGTATTGCGCATCCACTTCAATTACATCCATCGCGGCGATGGTATTGGCGGGCGAATGACCGTTCTCTGTGTCTTTTGCGCGTTCGTTCAATTTATCCAACAGAAAGAAGTTCGCTTTACCCTTCTTGTTATTATCAAGCAGGTGTACCGCCTGTAAACCTTCCTGCAGGTTATTCACCACGTAATAGTTGAGGTAAGGCTCCAGCACGTTTTCAACGGCAGCGCGAAACTCTTCTTTTACATAGATGATATCTGATAAAATGGGCGCAGTATGGTTCCAGCCCGGGTTGTTGTGGAGGAACTTCACACTTTCGGGATAACCTTCCATGGAGTCGATCAGGCTTTTCAGCAGATCGTGCTCATTTTTTTTGGCATCCAGCTTTCTTCCTTCTTCTGCCAGTTCCTGGCGTAACCCTTCCAGTTCGCGCTGGGTTATTAAGATCTGTTCTTTGGTCCTTTCCTGGTGGTCCTGTAACTGAACCAGGTCTCTTTGTCTTTTTTCCAGTTCCTGCTCCTTCACCATCTTTTCTTCTTCCAGTTGTTTTAACTGGCTGTAGCGGGTTTCGCGTTCTTCTTCTATCTGTCCGATCGCTTTTTGTACGTTCTGGATAGAAGTATCGGCAACCGCCACTTTCTTTTCTGCATCAAACTGGTTGCGTTGCAGGCTCAGGTTCTCGGCACGCAGGCTATCTACCTTGCCTCTCATTTCATCAAAAACGGTGCGTTTGGTTTCTACCGCTTCTTTATGGTCTTCTACCATTTGTTCCAGGCCTTCCAGTTTGCCCTGTTCCTCTCCTACCTGTATACGCGTAAAATCAATGCTTTCTTCGAGGCCTTTGAGTGTGCCTTCGCTTTTATTTAAAAACTCCTGCAGGCTGTTCTCACGCTCTTTCAAAAAGTTCAGGCGTTGAGAAGCCAGGTTCTTTTCATTTTCTTTGGTACGCAGGGTTTGTAACAAGTCGTTGAACTCGTGCTGCATGCTTTGCAGGGCGCGTTCTTTTTCAATAAACCCTACTTTTTCCTGCTCAATAACAGCCTCTTCATTGGCAATCTCTGCGTCCAGCCGGATCTTTTTGTCGGTCTCGACCTCAGATTGCTGGGTCAAATCGCGATACGTAAGGTTAAAACCTTCGAGGGCTGCTTTGGCCAGCTCGATGCTCAGTTCGCGATATTCCTTCTTTATTTCGTAGTATTTCTCAGCTTTTTTGGCCTGGTTCTCCAACGTTTTCAACTGGTTGTTGATCTCGAACAGCAAGTCCTCGATACGGGCCAGGTCCTGCTCGGTGGCATCCAGCTTTTGCTTAGCTTCTTTTTTGCGGGTTTTATAGATGGTAATACCGGCAGCCTGCTCCAACATCCGGCGACGGCTGTTCTCTTTATCTTTAATGATCTCGTCAACCATGCCCAGCTCAATAATGGCATAGCTGTCGGTGCTCACCCCGGTATCCATGAACAGGTTCTGGATGTCGCGCAAGCGGCATTGTACATCATTCAGGCGGTATTCACTTTCCCCACTTTTGTAGAATTTGCGGGTAACGGTGATGGTACTGAACTCGGTAGGTAGCAGATTGCGGGTATTTTCGAAAGTAAGGCTTACCTCAGCCAAACCACTCGCCGAGCGGGTTTTTGATCCGTTAAACACCAGACTCTCAAGGTTTTCACTGCGGAGATGACTAATCTTCTGCTCCCCGATCACCCAGCGGATACTGTCGATAATATTACTCTTACCACACCCGTTGGGCCCGATAACCCCCGTAATACCCTCATCGAAGTGGAGTACGGTTTTATCGGCGAAACTCTTAAACCCTTTGATTTCTAAGCTTTTTAGGCGCACTTGTTCAATTTTTTTAATGGAAACGACAAAAGTAACGAATAGCGATACAAAATAGTGCCGCTTATGCTAAGAGCACTCAAAAGTTGTGCACTTTTGGGGAATAAACCTGTGGAATGGTGTTTATAAATGTTAATATGTTGTGAGTATTCTCGGCATTCTGTCTTAACTTAAAGACGCGGAAGGCCGTAGGCCAATACCGTGGCGCTGTTTTTGTCTTTAGCATTAAGCCTTAAGCTTTAAGCGTTAAGCCTAATTACTAATCAATCCCATTTTACTATGATCACCAGAAACTGGACAGGCGTTGTAAAACCTGAGCGTACCAATGATTACATCGCTCACCTGCAAAACGATACATTTAAAAAATTATCAACTATCAAAGGCTTTGTGAATGCGTCCATCCTGCAAAGGGTGGTCACTGATGGTATTGAGTTTTTAGTGGTAACCTATTGGGAAAATATGGACGCCATCAGGGAATTTGCCGGTGATGCCGCAGATATTGCCGTAGTGCCGAAGATTGCCCAGGAAATGATGGTACGGTACGACCCCGTGGTGCGGCATTATGAGGAGTTGTTTACGCTGGCGGCGGTTGAAAGTTAAGGTTTATTGTTTGTGGTTTATGGTTTGTTGTTCTTTGTTCGGGAAGGTGCAATTATTCGGGCTTCACGAATTTTCACCATTGGCCATCTACAATTCACCATTCACGCTTCCTTTAACACGAATTTATACCGCGGGTCACAACCCGGGCGGGTTTGTTATAGTCTAAACAATACGACTTATATCCGTCGTATTTTTGAAAGACAATTTTACACTTTACACAATGCGGAAAAAACCAACCATCGTACCCATTAAACAGTTGCTTTTACTGTTACTGGTAACCACCGCCAGCCTGGCCGGCCGCGCCCAGCAGGTAGACAGTATTTTCTTCAACCTGTATACCGACAGCCTTAAAAAAGGCGTGCATAATTACATTAATGTTGATGGCAAATTATCTAATGGCCGCTGGCTTCCTTTAACCAATAAAGAGATCGACTTTACGGCTTCTACCGGTAAATTCGTAGGCAACAGCCTGGTAATAGATACCGCATTTAAAGGGGAAAAAGTGACCGTGAAAGCTGTGCTGAAAAATAATAATTCGATCTGGAAAGAAGTAACGATCTATATGAAGAAAGTAGAATCAACGGAAAGATTGAAAACCGTTGATGAGATATTGAATACGCCTTCACGAAGAAGCAGAAAGAGTTCGAGAAATTTTGCCTACAGAACTTAAACATAAACAAGGGGCTGACTAAAAAGCCAGTCATGCCACTGTTAATGGTTAGATAGTTTGATGGCTCTATGGTCTGGCATTCGAATATTCTGGTTTCCTGCGAATAGGCAGCCATCAAACATTCCAAAAATAAAGGGACTAACCTTTTTGGTCAGTCCCATTTTATAAATTTTGCTTATTGTCTATTGCAAATTGCTTATTGCTTATTGACTTATTTAGCTGTTGCCAGTTCAGTACGCATTTTCTTGGCGTCTTCGAGGAATTTGGCTAATCCGAGGTCAGTTAATGGGTGTTTTAAAAGGCCCAGAATTGGTTCAAGTGGTGATGTAATAACATCAGAACCTGCTTCAGCGCATTTTACAATATGTAACGGGCTGCGGATAGAAGCAGACAGGATCTCTGTTTTATACCCCTGTATTTTGTAGATCTGAGCGATCTGTTTAATCAGTTCAACGCCATCCCAGTTGCTGTCGTCGATACGGCCAATAAATGGTGATACGTAGTTAGCACCTGCTTTGGCGGCCAGTATAGCTTGTCCGGCAGAAAACACCAAAGTGCAATTGGTTTTAATACCGTTGTCAGAAAACCATTTCAATGCTTTCACGCCATCTTTGATCATGGGCACTTTTACAACAATATTGGGGTGAATAGCAGCCAGCTTTTTGCCTTCTTCAATAATTTCATCTACGCTGGTAGATAAAACTTCAGCACTTACATCACCATCAACCAGTTCGCAAATAGTAAGGTAGTGTTGCATTACCGCGTCTTCTCCTTTAATGCCTTCTTTGGCCATGAGGGAAGGGTTGGTGGTAACACCGTCTAAGATTCCAAGGTCGTGGGCTTCTTTAATTTGGGCAAGATTCGCTGTATCAATAAAAAACTTCATGATTATTTTAGATTTTAGATTGCAGATTGCAAATTTACGTATTTGCGTTGTTTTTTCCTTTTCTTGATGTTAAAGGGGTGTGCAAAATACAGGTTCGTCCACTTCTTCCAAGGCAATTGCCAATTTAGAATTGAACATTTTTTTTGTATATCCTGTACATGCTGATCTGTAGTTTGCGGCACCAGAAAAGGCTGAGCGAAGTATTTGTCCCTTAATAACTTTTGAAAGAATTGAATCGGGTATTGATTCAGTAACTTTTACAACCCGATAAGCAAACTTTTTTAGGCTATCCTGTAGTTCTGTCGGGGTCATACAATTTTGCATTTGTGATTCCTGAATATGCAATTTGCAATCCCCAATAAAAAAGAAAAAATGGCAGGCGATTTACATCGCACCGCTACAACCACCTACCCTTGCTGCCTTCCGGCCCTGGGGGGGTTCAGCGGGAGCTGGTCGTGTAAGACCTGCCGGTGCAAATGTAGGAAAAAGTATAGAATATCGAATATTGCACCGAAGAATTTTGAATAAAGAATTAAAAACCAAGATTATAATGTCGAATATTGAATGTTGAATATTAAATATTGAAGTAAATGTAAAAGTCACCTGTTTTCTTATACTTCGACATTGGTTATTCTTCGGTTTAATATTCGATATTACTGTATGCCTTTACGACCATTGAGTGAGCTTACATGGGTAATGCCTACCAGTTCATCGGCACGGCCGGCCAGTGCACGGTAATACACCAGTATCATATAATCATTTTCGGTATCCCAGAAATTACCTTCTGTATATTCATAAGAGGCCGCTCTTTTTTTATTGGTTTGATCAATGGTTACATAATTGTAGTTATAGTACCCCTGCTTTAAGAAAAGTGTTTTTTCATACGCCCGCGTGTCGTTATTGAAAGTCATTTTAGCGGTGTCGTTGAGATTGTAGTTGTTCATTTGCCCTATCAAATAAAGATCTTTATTGGCAAAGGGAACATTATCGGGCGGGATATAAGCAAAATGTACCGTTGCATAATCGGTTTGCCAGTACGGATTGAGGCTTTCGGTAGTTTCAATAGTGTACATACCATTAATATCGCGATAATATACAAACCGCTGCTGGCTTCTGTCAACATCAGGTTTAACAAAGATCTCTGTGGAGCGGGTATTATAGTTGGCCTTCGCTACGCGATCGCTCTGCAAACGAAAGCTTCGCAGATCGAGCCAGCGCCATTCTTTTCCGCCCGGCATAACAATCTGGTCTTCGGTATTGAAATCAAGCTTCTTGCCAGCGAAAAAAGTAGGCCTTACATTCACGAGCGCGTTATCCCACCGGTTATTCTGCAAGATCACCACTTTTATTTGCTGCAGGTGGTTCATCACCTGCAATCTATCGCTTAATGTAACCGTGAACGGGATCTTTTGCCAGGTACGGAAGATCTCGCCATTGAATGGCTGTTGTATTTGCGCTGCAATGGTGGTTTGGTTATCAAGCACCAGCATCCGTTTGGTAAAAGCCACTTTTGAGGTATCGCCGTTCAGGAATACTTTCAGGATGTAATTGCCCGAACGAGAAGGGGCGCAGTTATTATCTGGCACTACCGCAGAGTAATGCGTGTAGCGGGTAAAGGCAACGGACGAAATGCGATAGGTATTGATGCGTTGGTAGGAGAATCCTTTAATAAAATCAAAACTGCTCAACATGACCGGCGTCCAGTCGGCATTGCACAACTGGTATGTATAGGAGTAATTTTTAACATTCCCATCCAGGTCGTCGAAATGTAATTCCAGCCTGTCTGAACTGTTCAGGCTTAATACCGGGTACCCCAGTTGGTTTCCGGAAGGAAATAACTGAGTAGTTTTTATGTTAGGAAGGTTTACGGCTTCTGTCAATTGAGCGTTTCCTGCAAGGCAATTCATCAGGTAAGCCGCCGTTAATATGAGAATATTTTTCATTTTGTATAATTGAAAGCACCAAAATTCAAATTACAAGAACCAAAGAAAAGCACCAAAAATCAAATTTCAAGAACCAAAGAAAAATACCAAATAACAAATTACAAGAACCAAAATCCAGGAACCATAGCTGGCTTTATTATTTGAGATTTGGAATTTGTGATTTGAGGTTTATGCTTTGGAATTTGTTTTTTGTGATTTGAGATTTTAAACAGTTATTTTTGATCAACTAAAAATCATGCCGGTTGAATATTGCCGCTTTTATAGCACGCCGAATTGCGTTTAATCAGCAGAAATCGTTTTCCCGTTTTGTTATCCGCCTGTCAATTGCAGCGACTGTTATCAGCGTTACGGTAATGATTTTGACGTTAACTTTTGCCAGCGGGTTTCAAAAAACGATCAGCCATAAAATTTTTAGTTTCTGGGGACATATCCGCATTCAAAGCTATTATTCGGCCCGTGTTGCCATTGCCGAAGAAACGCCCATCCATCGCAGTGATTCGGTAACCGGCCTTAAGAAATTATATCCCGCCATTAAAACAGTACAGGCATTTGCTACCAAAAATGCCATTCTGAAAACCGCAGAAACCATAGAAGGCGTATTGTTCAAAGGGCTCGATAAAGGATATGATTTCAGCAACCTGGAGCAATTCAGGGTAGAAGGCCGCTGGCTTTCTTTTACCGACAGCGGTTATAGCAACGAAATAAACCTGTCGGCATATACAGCCAATTTGTTAAAATTAAAAGTAAACGACCAGGTACTGATCTATTTCATTCAACCGGGCGCTCCTCCCCGCCCCCGCAAGCTGACTGTGGTTGGTATTTTTAAAACAGGCATTGAAGAATACGATAAACTGATCGCAGTTGGCGATCTGAAGCTGATACAACGATTAAATGACTGGGATGCTACCCAGATCGGCGGTTATGAAATATTCCTGCATGATTATAATCGCATGGATGCGGTGAGCGAAGCCGTTGTGCCCGACATTCCGATCGGCTTGCAAAGCAATACCATCAAATACATTTATCCCAGCATTTTCGACTGGCTGGCGTTACAGAACAAGACCATTTTTATTGTGCTGGCCATCATGATCGGCATAGCCATATTGAATTTAATTACCTGTTTATTGATATTGGTGCTGGAACGTACGCGCATGATAGGAATGATGAAGGCATTGGGCGCCCGCAATTATACGGTTCGGGGCGTATTCCTGTATCATGGCGCCATTATAACCTTCTTTGGCTTGTTCCTGGGCAATATATGCGCATTGTTGATTGCCTGGTTGCAGCAACAAACGGGCTTTATCAAATTACCGGAAGATGCATATTACATTTCAGAGGCGGCGGTTGATATTGTGTGGTGGCAGATCGCCGCAGTGAATACCGGCACGTTTATCGTTTGCTTTCTCGTATTGCTGATACCCACCATTATCATTAAAAGAGTACAGCCGATCAAAGCTATTCAATTCAGATAACAGTTTGTGGTTTGTAGTTTGTTGTTTGTGGTTCTTTTTAAGCGGCATTCCCGCTAATTGTTGAGCCGTCTGATATGCGGCAACAACTACAAACCATAAACCACAAACTACAAACTATTTAACTACCGCTTCCTCCCCGTACATCTGATCTTTAAACTTCAGTGATGGAGAGGGAACAAACTCACCCAATCCCAACCGGCCCCACTTTTCATCTACCGATGCAATGGTTTTATCATCCGCTACAATAATGTTTGGCCAGTCGCGGTGAAAATCGTCGAGCGCGGCGGTTTTAATAGTGCCATCAAAGCCCATGCAGGCCCAGGTTTTACCAGGTAGTTGCCGGGAAGGTTGTTGTATCAGGATGCTATCCCGGCGGGGATCGAGGTTATTACAGAAACGCCATAAAGCAACCGGCAGGTCATTGGCATCAACGGTATGCTCTACATACAATACCATTTTAATACCTTCTATCATACCGGTGGCGCATAATTGCTGATGCAGCTCGCGAATGTGCCCCTTCCGGTTCTTTTCTACTGAAATAACCAAACAGGGAATATGAATGGCAGGCAATGCATCGTTGATGCCTCTTATTTCAGAAAACTGTTTTAACAGGAGTTGTTTATCGAATTGCGTGCTTAACACCGGGAACTCAAATGCGGTATCGGTTTCTTCTTCGAATTTCTTTGTTCCGTCGATGCACATTTTGCCGCCAAAGCCCAGTTTGCTGCAACTGTGGTCCAACACATCCATTGGCCCTTGCGACAAATAGATATCTGTAGCCGGGTTCATATTGGCAAATACATACTGTGCCAGCTTTTCATACTGCTGAATCGTAACGCCTTCATCGGCCAGCACAAGGATCTTGTTAAACATCATTTGTCCGGCCCCCCACATGGCATTCATTACTTTTTGTCCCTGGCCTGCAAACTCTTTCCTGATCTTTGTTATAACCAGGTTGTGAAAAACGCCTTCTACCGGCATATCCATATCAATAATTTCGGGCACCATCGTCATTTTGATAGGCGCCAGGAAAATACGTTCCGTAGCCTTACCCAGCCAGGCATCTTCCTGCGGCGGAATACCTACAATGGTTGCAGGATAAACCGGGTTCTTCTTGTGCGTAATAGCTGTAATATGAAAACGCGGATACCAGTCGGGCAATGAATAATAACCGGTATGATCGCCAAACGGGCCTTCCCATATGAGTTCGTCATTCGGTTCTACATACCCTTCTATTACAAAATCGGCATCGGCCGGCACTTCAATCTCGGGTTGCGTAATACACTTTACCAGTTCCACTTTTTTCTTGCGCAAAAAACCGGCGAGCATGTATTCATCTACATTTTCAGGTAAGGGCGCAGTGGCTGAATACGCATACACGGGATCGCCGCCCAGTGCTACCGCCACGGGCATTCGCCTGCCGAGCTTTTTGTATTCATTAAAATGTTTGGCGCTTACTTTATGCTTGTGCCAGTGCATACCGGTTAAGGCAGGCCCGAACACCTGCATACGGTACATGCCTACGTTGCGCGTATTGGTATTGGGATCTTTGGTATGAATAACGGGCAGCGTTACAAACGGACCGCCATCTTTTGGCCAGCAGGTGATCACCGGCAATTTGGTAATATCAGGCTGCGCCATGATCACTTCCTGGCAAGCGCCTCTGCCACTCTTTACTTTAGGCATCCAGGAAGCAAACTGCGACAGCTTCGGCAATACTTTTAATTTGTCGATGATACTTTCTTTGGGCGAAGCCAGTAAATGGAACAAGCTTTCAATTTCACGGGCTACATCATCGAGGTGTTGTACGCCTAATGCCAGACACATGCGTTTGTCGCTGCCATATGCGTTCATGAGCACCGGAAAATCGTACCCGGTATTTTCAAATAACAGGGCTTTGCCGCCGCCCGTAGTTTTACTGATCCTATCTGTAATTTCTGCTATTTCTAATTTGGGGTCTACATAGGTTTTGATACGTACCAGTTCACCGGCCTGCTCCAATACATCAATAAAATGTTGCTGATTTCTATATGCCATTCGGCAAAAGTACGGGGAGAATGTTGAATATTGAATATCGAATGTTGAATGCAGAAGCGGGGAAAAATGAGGCATTCACCTTATAATACCTTCGGACATCCCAATTGATTCCTTCCACCCCGTGAACCACGGCCAAATGAACCACCGCCACCGCCTTTGCCGGAGCCTATTCCAATATACAAGGTAAAACCGGTGAAATAATACCAGTCTTTATATTTTGCCCCGCCGCGTACCGATCCATGTTCAGGGTAAGTAGCGCTGGAACCTTTCACTTCATCGCCCCGGTAAGCCATTTCTACTGCTTTCAACCCACGTTGCTGCGCAAGTGCAAACTGATCGAAATAGGTTGTACTTACATCATCGAGATAATCGGTAAATGTTTTGCGTACGCTTACCTCATATGCCAATACCGTATTATCGGTGATCCTGAATTTCACTCCTATTCCTGCCGGTATCGCAAACTGGGTCAGGTTGTAAGACTTGCGGTCGGCATCAAGGCCCTGCCCTTCGGTGCTCAATGGTTTCAGGAAAACCTTATTACCGAGCGTATCAAAAGCATAAGGATTGTAGTGAAAAACGGTAAGGCCGCTATAAACATATGGAGAGATCTTTCTGTCTTCCATATTCAAAAAGGTATATTCCAGCAATAAACTGCCTTCCGTAATTTTTGAAGCAAAGCTGAGGTTACGTGCCCGTAACATCGGATCGCTGCTTTTTTTATCGTCCCCTTCAATTTTGCCGTGGTTAAACGCCAGCCGTAGTGCGAGATGAGGTGTAAAATCGTATTTAATACCTGCGCCGAATGCAAAATTTGATTGTTGTAAGGTAAACTGATGGTCCTGCAGATCGCCCGCATAATTGGAGAGGCCACCAAACAGGGTAACATGAAAGCGTTGCTGGGAAACGGCTATTACAGGACACAGCATACTCAATAGCAAAAGTTTTCGCATGTAATTTTTTTTAATGAATGATTTCAGGGCAAGTTCTCAGGGGATAGCGGATTCCGGTGAAAGTGTTTATGGTAAAAGGTAGATACGGTGAATTTTGATCGGGGGTTGGAAAGCAAGATTCAAGCCAAAAAAGAATGTGATAATGTGATATCTGGCAAATGGGGTAATACGTTAGGTTACACAGACTTATTATATCATGCCTCGCGCTTTTAAGCAGGGTATATTGCAGACCCCCGCACATCAGCAACCTGTATTTCCATTATCGAATTATCACATTATCGAATTAGCTAATTATTCAAAAACCAGGGTGCCAAAAAACTGGCGCAAATGAAAATTAGGTTGCGGCCATTGAATGTTTGACCAGGTTACAAAATGCGGTTCGGGTAATTCGTCGCCGCATTTATAAAAATTGGCAACGCATTGCCTGCCATTTATGGACTGAATATTGTGAAAATAAAAAACAGATACCGGTATCAACAGGGTTAATTCCCAGCCAATGGTTTCCTGGTTTTGATCATTGGTTAGTTCAGATTTGTACTTTACTTGTTGACTAATCTCATTCGGTAAAAGCGTGCGGTCGGTATTATTGGCCCCATATCCTATTAAATGCGTACCGATGCAATTGAATTCAAAATTGTAATAGGCGGGTTCGTTCCCGAAGCCAATAAAAAACTCTACGCAACTGTCTTTATATACGGGTGAATTAAGTGTATTATTAACTGCTCTCACTGTTTTTTCTTTAACAAAATATTTTATGAAGACTGCATCGCAGCCATGCGCTATGGAAAACAGCACTTCAGGACGATAAGGGAAGTCGGCCCAGGGAACATACACCAATTGTTGCCTGGGTGCTTTATCAAGTATACCCGAAATATCGCGTAATGAAGTATGTTGATCAATGCCATTCAGATAAGGAACCCGCAGAAAATTCATACAATAAGACCCGCTTCAATTTTATTAAAAGAAGCTGAAAAATTACTCTATACCAATGATTTGGAAAACTAAAATTGCGCAAACGATTGTTATTAGTTTATGGTTTCTCGTTTATAGTTTATTGTTGTCGCCTGTTCAGCCTGCTCACTAATATGCGGGATTCACGCATAAAAGAACCATAAAACAATAAACCATAAACGCTACAACCAGGTAGCAAGCCCCATTATCCCCATATGCAGAAATAACAACTTACATCTTCCTAAATACCACGATCCCGTTATGCCCGCCAAAACCAAATGTATTACTCATAGCTACTTCCACATTCTTTTTAACCGGTTCTTTTAATACAATGGGCACACCGGCTGGTAATTCCGGATCGAGTTGCCGGGTATTGATGGTTGGTGGAATTGCACTTTCGTTTATACTTGCTATGCAGGCGATGGCTTCAATAGCACCGGCAGCCCCCAGCAAATGGCCCGTCATAGATTTGGTAGCGCTCAAATGAACAGCCCCGATGTCATTGCCAAACAACTTCGTAATTGCAGCGATCTCACTCAAATCACCTACGGATGTAGAAGTGGCATGCATATTTACATAATCAACCTTACCGGCCGCAACGCCTGCATCCTTTAACGCTAACCGCATGGCCTGTAAAGCCCCCAATCCTTCGGGATGCGTAGCCGTCATATGCCAGGCATCGGCCGTCATAGCTGCGCCGGCTACTTCTGCATATATTTTTGCGCCGCGCTTACGGGCATGTTCATACTCTTCCAGCACCAGGGCGCCGGCCCCCTCTCCCATTACAAAGCCATCACGGTTTACATCGAACGGACGCGATGCTGTCAGCGGATCATCATTGCGCACCGACATTGCTTTCATGGCACAAAAACCACCTACAGATGCAGGCGTTATGGGTGCTTCCGATCCACCGGTAATGATCACCTTTGCTTTTCCCAGCCTAATGTAATTGAGCGCATCCATAATGGCGGTATTGGAGGTAGCGCAAGCCGATACAGTAGTATAATTAATGCCCATCAACCGGTATTTGATAGAGATCATCCCCGAAGCCATGTTAACAATAAGTTTGGGAACAAAAAAAGGGTTAAACCGTGGGTTTCTATCCCCTTCCACATATTCCGTTACCTGTTCTTCAAAGGTTTGCATACCACCCTGCCCCGATCCCCAGATAACACCCGTGTCAAAGGGGTCCATGGCCTGAAAATCAAGTCCGGAATCTTTTATTGCCTGATCGGCCGCCACCAGGGCATATTGGGTGAACAGGTCTGTTTTGCGCAATTCATTTTTATCGAGCAGGGCCGTTGCCTCATACTGTTTCAGTTCGCAGGCAAACTTTGTTCTGAAACGGCTGGCATCAAAACGGGTGATGGGCGCCGCCCCACTGGTCCCCTTCCATAAATTATTTGTAAATGCCGATACATCGTTGCCAATGGGTGTTAGCGCACCCATACCAGTAACTACTACTCTGTTCATAGTATTTTATTTATTGCACCACTTGCAAAACACAAGCGGTACAAAGATAACATAAACTACTTTATATTTGCAAGTGGTTATAAATTTAACACTATGCGATCTGATTGCCCGCTGAATTACGGCATTGAAATATTTGGTGATAAGTGGACGCTCCTTATCATCCGCGACCTCATGTTCTTTGGTAAGCGGTATTACAACGAATTCCTCAGCTCGGCAGAAGGCATTGCCACCAATTTGCTGGCCGACCGGTTAGCCATGCTCGAAAAAGAGAAGATCATCCGGAAGGGAAAAGACAGCCAGCACAAACAGAAGATCGTTTACAGCCTTACCGAAAAAGGCATCGATCTGTTGCCGGTGATCCTGTGCATTGGTTTATGGTCAGATAAATACGCTTCCATAAAACTGAATCCCAACAGGGATTTGATCATTGGAGATGCGAAGAAGAATTTACCGAGGGGAATTGATAAAATGAAGAAGAATCTTTTGAAGGAACACGTGAAATTAAAAATGAAAAATGAGGAATGAGAAATGAAAAAGTATTCTACCGCTGTATTCCCTTTTTCATTTCTCTGTTTTTCATTCTTAATTTTTCACTTCAACATTGGTTATTCAACATTCGATATTCAATATTTGGCTGGCTTATCTCCCGGAATGGCTTTCAATATAAACTCCCGCAGGTGTTGATTAGAGGTAGCCAGGTCTTCTTTCCGCAGGTACATCATGTGTCCGCCGCGATAGCCTTCCCATGACAAGCGTCCTTTTAATTTCCCGGCAGCATCCATTTGCCACAGGTTGTATTTCGCATTGAAATAATCGCAGGCGCCATCATAATACCCCGACTGCACAAACACATGCAGAAATGGATTCTGCGCCATTGCCTGCCGCAGGTTCTCACCCGTATGGTCATTCGTGCGATCCCAGGGCGACACCGGGCCCAACATATAATATTTCAGGTCGGTCTTATACCGCAATTCATCGCGCAGGTACATATTGATAGCCGGCGTAAACGCATGCAGCCAATGACTGAGCTCTGCATAATAATCAGGCTCGGTTCCGGCATCTTTTCTGTCAATGCCCAGGTAGCGGCTATCGAGGCGGCCCACGGTAAATCCTTTATCGCGCAATAATTCTTTCCAGAATGCAGCTGGCAGTATTTCGAGGTTATTCTGTAAAATGAATTGTTGCGACAATCCCGAATAACGCGCCATTTTTGCAGCAATAGCCGTTCTATCAGCTTCAGGTAAACTACCGCCTTTGGCCAGCGCCGGTATCAGTTCATTAACAGTAAAGGCTTCTACCTCAGGTAGCATGGCTGTAAGGTCTTTGCTTTGCAGATCGGCCGGTAATTTTTTGTGAAACCAGGCAGTGGCGGCAAAATACGGCAGGCTTAAAGCAACATCTACGGGCCCCTTGCGATCGATACCCAGGCCGGTGGGAGAAACCAGAATAACACCGTTCAGGTACATCCATTGGCTATTTTGTAATTCCAGGGCCAGTCCCGATACCCGGGTAGTGCCATAACTTTCACCGATCAGGAACTTGGGCGATGGCCAGCGTTTGTACCGGCTTACAAAAGTGTTGATCCACCCGGCGAGGTATTTGATATCGGCGTTTACGCCAAAAAATGCAGTAGTGGGGATCTCCTTATCAGCCGGCCGCGAAAAACCAGTATTCACCGGATCAACATATACAATATCGGCCACGTCGAGAATCGAGTGCGGATTATCCCGCAATCCGTATGGCTGGATCGGGTATCCTTCATCATCGATCTTCAGCATTCGCGGGCCTGTATAACCGATCTCCATCCATACCGACGATGAACCAGGACCGCCATTGAACGAGATCACCAATGGGCGGGTGGAAAGATCTTTTACATCAGATCTTTCATAATACGTATAGAAAACGCCGGCAAGCGGCTTGCCGTTCTCGTCCCAAACCGGCATGGAACCAGCCGTTACGGTATACGGCACACGCTGTCCTTTTATGGTTACGGCATTGGAAGTGGTCACGCTGCTGTCGAGCGCGAGGCGAACTGTATTGGCGTTTTCACCTTGCTTCACCACTTTGGGCGGCGTTGGTTCTGTTGCTGTTTTTTTCTGAGCCCGGATCGGGTATATAAAGAAGAACGTTAAAGGAATAAAAATCAATAGTTTTTTTCTCATAATGATGAAGTTGGGCTTTTTCAAGGTATCAAATTTATAGGTTCTTTTCGCAAAAGAGCTGCCAAATACATAGATGGTTAATACCTTATGCCACGTAAGGCATGTTGAATATACGATGTATGAATTAGTCAGCTTAAACCTTATATTTGAGGCCGTAAACCGGTATACCACATGCAAATACGCACTGTTGCTGAAATGACCGCCGCCGGCACTGCGCCGGATGTATTGTTTTGGGTTGGCTGTTCAGGAAGTTTTGATCAGCGGGCGCAAAAGATAACCAAAGCATTTGCCACCATCCTCACAAAGGTGGGTATCAATTTTGCGGTATTGGGCAAAGAAGAAGCCTGCACCGGTGACCCTGCACGGCGGGCCGGTAATGAGTTTATGTTCCAGATGATGGCCTACCAGAACATTCAAATATTGAATGGCTACGGCATCAAAAAAATAGTAACGGCTTGTCCGCATTGCTTTAACATTCTGAAGAACGAATATCCCGAGCTGGGCGGTAATTATGAGGTGATACACCACACCACTTTTTTACAACAGTTGCTAGATGAAGGAAAAATAACCTTGAAAGAAGGTGGTGCCTTTAAAGGAAAACGCATTACGTATCACGATAGTTGTTACCTGGGCCGGGCAAACGATATTTATGAAGCGCCGCGCAAAGTGCTGGAAGCACTGGATGCAGAACTGGTAGAAATGAAACGTTGCCGAAGCAAAGGCTTGTGCTGCGGCGCCGGTGGTGCGCAAATGTTCAAGGAAGAAGAAAAAGGCACTATCCGTATTAACCAGGAGCGGGTACAGGAAGCGTTGGAAACGGAATCGCATATTGTGGCGGCTGCCTGTCCGTTTTGTAATACCATGCTTACCGATGGTGTAAAGCAAAAGGAGAAAGAAGATTCGGTGAAAGTGTTAGATGTGGCGGAGCTGGTAGCGGCGAGTATGGCGTAGCGAAATGAAGAATGAAATATGTGAAATGAGAAATTAAAAAGTAATGGCCTTATAAAAAAGAAATGGCATCCTACCGGTGGGCGGATGCCATTTTTATTTTACTCACTTATTACTTTAAAATACATTATACCCAAAACTTACATAATACAAGCCGCCAATACTTGGATTACCAAAGGCAGTAGTATAATATTTATTCGTCAAATTGGTAGCGCCCAGTTTAATAAGGCTTTTGATCTTTGGCAAGCGATAGCTAACCATTGCATCGAGTGATCCAAATGCCTCCACCTGACCGGTACCAAAAGTTCCTTCCCACAACATTTCATCCTGCCAGCGATACAAAATATTAAAGCCCCAGTTAGAACCGTTTACCTTTTCGTTACCCAATGTTATGTTGAAACGAACTTTAGGTGTATTGAAGAAGGTTACCAATCCTGAATCTACATCATTCAACTGATCACCCGACACGTTTACACCAAAGTCGTATCCTTTGGGTAAACGATAATTTACGCTTACCCCCCAGCCTAATGCATTTACCGTATTGTCTGAATTGGATATAAATGAGTAATTGGTAGTTGTAAACGGACTTGCCAATTCAGTAAATGCTCTGTTTGGATCGCCGCTTGAACCCCGGCCCACCGCCTTACGGCCCAAAAAGTCCTTGTATTGGCTGTAATAACCATATGCATCAACCAGCAGGTTTGAAGTAAGCAAACCGCGATAACCAATTTCATATGAGTTGGCAATCTCCGGTTTCAGCGTACCAAAATCAGCCACTTTCAGTAACGTTGGATTAGGTGTACCACTATTTATAGAACTGCGGTAAGCAACTATACTTTCAGCGGTATAAGCAGGGCTTCCGCCAAAATTATAATACGTATAAAAATCTGGTAAACCGCCAATAAGTATGCTCGCCGGTGTCCGCAGGTTGATCCACTGGTCCTGCGTGGAAGGAAAACGATATGCCTGCTGATATGATAAACGGAAGCTGTTATCTTTAGCCACCTTTATTAATGCCGTAGCGCGTGGCGTAAAGCGGCCCTTGAAATTCTCATTCTTATCGTACCGGCCCGAAACGGTTAATTTCAGGCGATCTTCAATTACCCATTTCGAAACCTGCGCATAACCACCCACTTCGTTGATACCAATGGTGCCTGCACTATCGGCAAATATGGTTCCCTGTGAGTTAAGCACATACCGGCGGAAGCTGGCGCCTACCAGTACTTCTGCAAATTTGATGTGTTCGCTCAAATTATACTGACCTTCAAAATGGTACATATCAGACTTGTCTTCGAATTTAGCGCCGCCTTTGCTGATGGATACATTTGTAAGACTATCAAACGCTTTTTGAAATTCTGCCGTACCCGGCACATAACGACCGGCATCGGCTACGCCCCGGGCAGTTGAATGGGCAGTTGCATCGGGTAATACAGCACCGCCTGTGCCTGGTAATATGCCCAACCTGGCTGCACCATATGTTCCTGCATATTGCTGAAACCAGGTAGCATCAGATTTCCATCGCCTGTTGATGGCCACTGCAGCCGTAGTAGCTGTATAGGCATCACCCGAATTTTCCTGGATGGTAAACCCTCTCACAAACCAGTTTTTACCCTTTACTTCCAGTTTATATTGGCCCATTTTCAGGTTCTTGATACTGTAGCGGTCGGCCCCGGTATACACGGTGGTACCGGTACCCCAGTTACCAGCCAGAATGGCTTCAATGTTCTCGGTTATTTTATAATGCAAAGCACCTGATACTTTTACATTGTAGGTATCATAATCAACCAGGTCGCTTTCGTTATATCCAGTACGGCTTATATTCTGGCCGCCATATATACCTCTGTTTGGGTTATTTACATTCGTATTGGAAGCAATCAGGAACGGGAGTGCCTGTGCAATGGTAGGGCTTGCAGTGCCCCAATAAGCCGCCATTTGTTGTGGTGTCATGCCAGCCGCAATCTGCGCATCCACCCCGGCAATAGCAGTCTGGCCCTGTGCGGTTGCACCAATTTGAGCACGTGCTGCCTGTGCAAACGCCTGCATGCTGGCGCTGGCTTCATCACCAAATACATTCACCCCATCGTAATTGGGATCAGTTGTACGATTGCCATCCTTTAATGAACTGAATACGTTGTTACGTTGCAGATTGCGATAATCGGCAGCCTGCCAGTCATCGGCCTTTATGAATTGCCCGGAGATCCTGAAAGCAAACTTTTCGCCGATCTTTTTGGCGTAACGAAGCGACCAGTCGTAATAAGGCGTAGCATTACTTTTATTGGGATCATCAAAATGCATGTAACCATGTTTTGCCTGGAAGCTCAGTCCCTGGTATTTGAACGGGTTTTTACTGTTCATCAGCAATGTACCGTTCATACCGCCTGAACCATACAACGCAGAAGAAGCGCCTTGTAAAAGCTCTACGTTATCAACGTCCAGTTCGGTAAGCCCGATGATATTACCCACACTGAAATTCAAACCAGGCGCCTGGTTATCCATTCCATCTACCAATTGGTTGAACCGCAGGTTACCACTGCCGTTAAAACCACGCGTGCTGATGGTGCGAAAGGTAAGGCTCGATGTGGTAAGGTCAACCCCTTTCAGGTTGGCCACCTGGTCGTAATAATTGGGTGCGGCAGCCGCCCGTATGGCGCCTACATTCATGCGTTCAATTGACACTGGCGACTCGAGAATTCGCTCCGGAACACGGCTGGCCGATATGACCACCTCTGTACCTAAACTTGACCCGGGAACAAAATCAACGTCAACAGGCGTTCCGGCACTGGTTACCGATACTTCCTGTGAAGTAAAACCTATGGACGTAAACACCAGGGTTAATGGAAAGGCATGTGAAGTGGTTAATTTAAAGGTGCCTTTTTCATCGGTAAAGGTTCCGGTGCTTGTCCCTTTAATAGCCACCGAAACGTAGGGAACGGTTTCTTTGTTCGTACTATTCCGAACGGTGCCCGAAATAGTACTGGTTTGAGCGCTGGCAGCAATCGTATACATCAAAAGCAAGGATAAAGCTGCCAGGCAACGAGAACATCTACTCATAGCATGGAGTTTTTATGGTTATTGAGCAAAATACGACTTGTAACTTTCAACAGAAAATTTTATTTAATCACATCTTGTTGATTTTGTTGATATTTCGGGAATTCTTTTTTTCATGATTATCCACATCGCTGGTATCTTCGCCCCATGAAATCATTACAGTTTCCGAAGCAGACAAACTTTTACCGAGGCAAAGTCAGGGATGTATATACCATTGATGATCAATGGTTGGTAATGATAGCCAGTGATCGCATCTCGGCGTTTGATGTGATACTTCCCCGCCCCATTCCTTATAAAGGACAAGTATTAAATCAGATAGCTGCTTACATGCTACAGGCTACCAACGACATTTGCGCCAACTGGTTAGTATCGGTACCGGCGCCTAATGTATCGATCGGGAAAAAATGTGTGCCATTTAAAATTGAAATGGTAGTGCGGGGTAATTTAACAGGTCACGCCTGGCGTACCTACGCAAGCGGAAAACGGGAATTATGCGGTGTACGCCTGCCCGAAGGTATGAAAGAAAATGATTACTTCCCCACTCCTATTATAACGCCAAGCACTAAGGCAGAAGCCGGACATGATGAAGATATATCAAAAGAAGAAATAATTGCCAAAGGACTGGCATCGGCCGAAGATTGGGCTATACTTGAAGACTATACGCTGAAATTATTCGCCCGCGGTAAAGAAATTGCCGCCAGACAGGGTTTGATATTAGTTGACACAAAATATGAATTTGGCAAGATCGGTAACACCGTTTACCTGATGGATGAAATTCATACGCCCGACAGCAGCCGCTATTTTTATGCCGATGGCTTTGAAGAAAGACAAAAAAGCGGGGAACGCCAGCAACAACTGAGCAAGGAATTTGTACGCGAGTGGCTTATTGCCAATAATTTTATGGGCAAAGAAGGACAAACGGTTCCCGAAATGAGCGATGAATGGATCAACACCATTTCAAAGAGATATATTGAGCTGTATGAGAAAGTGATTGGGGAGAAATTTAAACCTGAGGCGCTTTCGGAAGAGGAAACCTACAACCGGGTAGTGAAAGAACTGGAGAAAGCGAAAAGCTAGTTGACAAGTTAAAAGATTAGCCCCTGTGTTTTGTAACACCGGGGCTTTTTATATTTTGTGCCTGAAATGGAATTCGAATATTTTTTAGCATCGGGCCTGGTAGTGCTGATCGTGGGGATATCATTTCTCTGGAACCGTATTAACTTTATAAAAAAAGGAAATATAGCAATTGCCACTGTAGTTAAACTGGAGATGAGGCCAGACAGTGAAGACAATCCATATTACATTCCCTTCTTTCAATTCACTTCGCGGTACAATAATGAAATAATATACCAACATTCAGATACACAAAGCAGAGACACGTGGGTGCTCAGGCAGACAGCTAAGGTGGCTTACAAGGAAGGATTTTTTAACGACGATCATGAAATACTATTGCTCACCTTTAACAATGTATTTGGCCTTTCCACGATCTTATTGAACGTGGGGATGGTATTACTTATTATTTCAGGTAGTTGCTATTGGAATGTTTCCGGGTACACGCCGTTTTATATTGTACTGGGTTCAATTACT
Organism: Niastella caeni; assembly: GCF_004834005.1. Lineage (GTDB taxonomy): Bacteria > Bacteroidota > Bacteroidia > Chitinophagales > Chitinophagaceae > Niastella > Niastella caeni. Next base: position 58,130 of record NZ_STFF01000011.1, on the reverse strand, counting down.
ATTGTTACTTTAACACTCAGGATATGGGCCAATCGTTTTTTTAAAAATTTAGAATAATTAGCATCCCAAAAAGCTAATTTATCAACTTGTTAACCCGTTAATTGATCAACCGCCTTTTCCGTATCTTCCCGGTATGAAAAAGATCTGGCACATAATTTTATTGCTTATCCCTATAATCGGTGATTGTCAAATGAACTATTATTTATTGATCGGCACCTATACCAAAGGTAAAAGCGAAGGATTGTATGTATATAAAATGAATTCGGAAACCGGCGAGGTGAGCTTTGTAAGTAAAGCCGCGGCTGCTAACCCCTCCTATCTTGATCTTTCGCCGGATGAGAAATTTGTATATGCCGTAAATGAGGATGCGAATGACAAAGGCAGCGTATCGGTTTTTTCCTTTGATAAAAGCAATGGCACTCTTACTTTCATCGATAAACAATCCACCGGCGGTGACCATCCCTGTTATGTAGCCGTTAATAAAACCGGCAAATGGGTGGCAGCAGCTAATTATTCAGGCGGCAGCTTTTCTACCCTGCCCATTATGGCTAATGGTACTTTGGGTACTGCCACTACCATTCAACATACCGGAAGTAGTGTTAATAAAGAGCGGCAGGATAAACCGCATGTGCACTCCACTGTTTTTTCGCCCGATGATAAATACATTTTTGTGCCCGACCTGGGCATTGATAAAGTGATGATCTATTCTTTCAACCCGGGCAGCGGTAAACCCGAACCAGCGCCTGTGCCTTTTGCGGCCCCACCGGCAGGTAGCGGACCACGCCATTTTACCTTTCACCCGAATGGAAAATTCGCTTACCTGGTTGAAGAAATGGGCGGCGCCGTTTCAGCCTATAAGTATAAAGATGGAAAGCTGACGCCGATTCAACACATCTCTACCTATCCGGCTGATTTTACGGGCAAGAAATGGTCGGCAGACATCCATGTTTCGCCCGATGGCAGGTTCCTGTACGCTACCAATCGCACTCCTTCCAATACCATCGCTATATTTTCCATTGATAAAAGCGGAAAGCTCAAAGCTCTCGGATATGAATCAACCAAAGGTGAGGTGCCTCGCAATTTCACCATTGACCCAACTGGTAACTTTTTGCTGGTGGCCAACCAGGAAACCCACAATATTGTGATCTTCAAACGCGATAAAAAAACCGGTATGCTTACTGATACCGGCAAACGAATTGAGGTAGGGCATCCCGTGTGTTTGAAGTGGGCAGAAATACAATAGCTGCACGCTTCACGCCGCAAGCAAATACAAAAAAGCAGGACTACTTCCCCAGCTTCGGCCGTAAGCGGGCCCGGGATTTATTGAAGATGTTTCGTCCTTTATCGATGCCTTTGCGTAATTCCTTTCGCTCTTCTTCGGGTAAGTGAATGAAATCCTGGCATTCCTTGCTGCAGCAACCTTCGTATTGCTGACGGCAGTTGTCGCATTGAATAAACAACAGGTGGCAACCATCATTGGCGCAGTTCACATGCGTATCGGCCGGGTTGCCGCACTGGTGGCATTTAGCTATGATCTCAGGTGTGATGCGCTCCCCCAGCCTGTTGTCGAACACAAAGTTCTTTCCAATGAATTTACTATCGAGTCCCTTCTCTTTTATCTGCTGGGCATAGTTGATAATGCCACCTTCGAGGTGAAACACATTTTGAAACCCGTGATGCAGCATGTACGCGCTGGCTTTCTCACAACGAATGCCGCCGGTACAGTACATGATGATATTTTTATCTTTCTGCTCTTTCAGCATGTCAACCGCCATGGGCAATTGCTCGCGGAAGGTATCGCTGGGCACTTCCAGGGCTTTTACAAAATGGCCCACTTCGTACTCGTAATGATTGCGCATGTCAACCACAATGGTCTCAGGGTCGTTCAGCAACATGTTCATCTGCTCGGCATTTACATACTTTCCCTTGTTGTTCATATTGAAGGTTTCGTCGGAAATGCCATCGGCAACGATCTTTTCGCGCACTTTTATTTTCAGCACCCAAAACGATTTGCCGTCATCATCTACCGCAATGTTCAGGCGCAGGCCGTTCAACGGTTCTATGGAATACAGGTAATTCTTAAAGGCCTCGAAATTACTTTGCGGCACACTGATCTGCGCATTGATGCCTTCGTGCGCCACATAAATGCGGCCAAATACTTTTATTACTTCCAGGTTCTTGTACAGTTCGTTGCGGAATTGTTCGGGCTCAGCGATGGGAAAATACTGGTAGAACGAAATGGTGGTACGCGGTTCGGTTTCCTGGTACAAACGTTCTTTCAACTCCTTCTGGGAGACGCGATTGTGTAAAATTGCCATATATTCATTTTTGCGACCGCTTGCAGGGCAGTCAAAAATTGTAAACGCGGCAAAAATACAAAATAGTTTGTGGTAAAGAACCACAAACAACAAACCATAAACCACAAACTTTTAAAGCTTTCCAAAGCCGCGAATGCCCAACCTTACCCCGAAGGTAGACACGCGGCCTTTGTCGAAGCCCCACACCAAGTCAACCCGGGCTATCTTCAGCAGGTTTTCGAAACCGGCGAATACTTCCACATATTCTTTGTCGCTATCGGCGTAAATGGCGTTGGCGCCCATCACCAGGTACCAGTTGATGTTGCGGAATAAAGGGATCTTATTGGTAAGCAGGCCATTGAAATGATGTTCAAAATGGCCTTCTGCATACAGGCGGTTCTTATTGCTGTATTTGTAGTATGGTAACAATTGAAAACCATGCAGGTATTCCACAGATGCCAGGATCTGGTTTCCGTTAAAATGGGTGTAATCGATCACGGCAACGCTATCGCGTCTCAAAAATCCGCCTATAGACATATTATACCTGAAGTTTCCGCCCAATTTTAAATTCAGGCTCTCACTTACATCAAAACGCCATTTGGCATAATCCACATCGCTGCCCAGCAAATTGTGAACTCCCTGCGTAAACGAAAGCGTAAAAGTCGGATACTTTGAACCGATGTTCATGATCCTTTCAGGGTACTCGATGTATTTTGTACCGGGTAACCAGCTCACCCCAAAATTCCCGATGAATGCCTGGTGGCGCTTAAAGTTCTCCGACATGATCTCGATAGGATAATTCGGGGTGAACTCAATGCTTTTCCTGTCGCCCAGCGAGTAAGTGGTAGTATTCTCCAGTGGTATCCGGTCTTCGTATTTTAATCCGCCAAACAGGCTAATTCCGTTGCCCACATCTTTTGAAAAATGGAACCGCGCATACCATGCTTCATAGAATTTGGCATAATTGCGTTCGAACAACCAGCTCCGGATGGTATTGCTAAACTGGCTGATGGGATTGGCATTATTTACCTGGTAAACCCATTTACCACCGCTTATTGAAATTGAAGAGAAATACTTTCGGCCATGCCTGTAGGTAAATGTACCAGCCGCATTGAGATGATGATTGCTAAATCCGTACCGGACGGCAGGCTCTATACTGATGGCGCGCCGGGAAGCAGGAATGGTATCGAGCCGTTTCAGGTACCGGCCGCCAAAACTAACCAGCCAGCCTTCCACGGTGTTATAGGCAACAGTTTGCAGCAACGGGTTGATGGTATAGATCTCACGCTTCTTTTCGCGGTAAAAGTTTTGTCCGGTTGCAAGAACCGCAAACAGGTGCGGCTGGTTCCGCCGGCGGTCTATTGAATCTAGATAGTGGGGATCTTTATGTGCTTTTTCCAGGCTGTCTTTCCTATGATAATCGGCTATTTCTTCTGCCTGCAAGGGTACGGGTCGAATAGAGTCCCAGAAATCAGCCGGCTTTTTGTTGCTCCCTTCATAGATCTTCAGGTAGGTATTGTTGAAGAACTTTGGGGTGAATGAAGGTTCTATATTGAATTGAGAATACACATTTACAAAACTGCCGAAGGCATCGAAGCCCAGTACTTTTACCGCCGGGTATAATACCTGCGTTTTGATCACCCATACGTCGTTGTTATAGGGCACATATAGTTGTTCAATATTCAACGAGTCAATCAACTCCATTTGTGAGGCCTTCGTCAACCGCAACTGTAAACTGTGAATGCGCCAATCTCCTTCGGTAATGTTGATGTACCCGCTGAATAATGGTTCATACCGCCGTTTTGGTATTACCCGAATGCGACTGATCTCCCGGCCATCTTCTGTAAAACTTCCTTCGTACTGATAGCGGTAATAATACAGCGCACCGCTGGCTATAGGTGAAATAAATCCGCGTGGGTTCAGGTTGCGGCCTACCTGTATGTTGTTCTCATAAAATGAAATGATCTGCGGCGTGCTTAAACCAAATTCATCGCTTTTGCCGCTTACTTTGGTTGAGAGTACTTCAATCTTGTTCCTGCGTGGTTTTTCTACCGAATACCGGGCAATCGTTTCTGACAGAAAAAGCATTTTCCTTTGACTGGTGTCGCCATCTTCGAAATCAACTTTCTCGCCGAGGAATTTCTTCGGATACGCACGCAACTGCAATTGCCCTTTTATATACACTTCGCATTGAAAGTTATTGAGCTGGTTCAGGTAATACGGCCTTTTCTTAATGGCATTGCGAATGATCTCATACGCCGGGTCTTCAGCTCCTGGTCGTACGATCACTTCTTTTAAATTCAGTTGGTGTAAGGAAAGTTGAAAATCGAGTGTGATATTATCAGTAGTAACGGTTATTGTTTTTTCCTGCCGGTTGTACCCTACGTATTGCGCTACCAGGGTGTAGGTGCCAGGCTGAAGGTGTAAAAAATAATCACCCTCTTTATTGGCAGTAGTACCCTGTGTGGTCCCTTTTACCAGGATGGAAGCATACACCAGCACTTGTCCATTTTCATCGGTGATCTTGCCGCTGATACGGGCAGCCCGAAGTGATGTATTGCAAACAATAAAAAGAGTAATTAAGGTCAATATTCTCATAAGGCGACGAACGCGAAAATAAGGCCAATTGTTGATTGGGTATTCATTAAATTAGTTAAAAGGACTTAATAATGGATAAAGCATCAAAAAGATTTCCAGGGCCAATTTGGCTGCAGGTACTTCCGCAAAAAATTTCCCGATAAGGCCGATAACCCGCCAATGATGCCGCCTACAAGCCCTGTTATCAGGATCAATAAAGCTGATGAACCACCCAACGGAAACAAAGTGGCCATGCGGGTTGATAAAATGCTATCGTTTTGTGTATCGATCCACCAGGCAAGCAATGCCCATAATAATAAAATACTTACGAAGCCTGCCAGGTAAGCCATACCCGGTTTTTGATAGATAAACAAGGCTACTAAAAACGCCACCAGTGCAGCACTCCAGAAAGGCAGGTACATTCCCGCAGCAAAGCTTACAACGATTGTCAATAGTATAGAGATTCCAAATTTCATAAGAATAATATGAATGTCTTTGTTGTAAATTCAAAATGCTAGTGGCAAGTGGCTAGTAGGGCTTTATACGTCATTCGGTACGTACTTATGTCAAGCCTCACGCCATTCTCAACTCGAATACTTGCATTTCCCCTCTCGCCACTCGCTACTTACTACTCGCTGATCTAATTAAAGTTCATTTTAAAAAGTATACGTTTGTCTTTAACCTCTGCCTCCGTCATAACCCACAATTTGTTGTACTTCCCCACTGCCCAGTCGTCAATAAAATTATCGTAGTATTTACTTCCGGGGTTTCCGCTTTGTCCGCCCGGATAAATACCCCAGGCTTCCGTTTTATCGGTCAACTCAACGATCATGCGCCAACTGGGCCCATGGTATTGTTTGGTAGCATTGATAATGTTTGTTCCCCCACCCGTGATAACATGAAAACGACTTAACGGCGCCAGACGAAGCAGATGGCGAATGCCAACGTCTTTGTATTTCCCCCAGTTCAGGGAGCCTTCCGTATCGGCCATTGAAACTACCGGTACTGCTTTTCTAAACGCAGCCGTCACAACATCGCGCACTGTTTCTACTTGTGTTGTAGTGATATTATCGGCAAATTTAAAACCCGCCATGGTAATACATTTTAACATCGTAGCATCGTCGGGCAGGGTAACCGGTTTGTGCGCTACATCAAAATCATCATCCCATACTTCTTTCTCCAGGTTCTCGAACCATAGTTGAAAAATAGCCGGCGCTTTTTCTGTTGCATCGCAACGCCAGTTCCAGCCACGTAAAATATCGAGGTACTTTTTCTCTTCGTTACTTAACGTGCTTTCATCTACATTGGCCATCATTACCGGCAATGCCATTTCTGCAAACACATTGAAATTATCGGTCTGCATTTTTTTCATAGTATCAATGCTGATATTATTCATTTGCCGCAGGTAGCGGTTAATGATAATTCCCCGGTATATTGGGTTATTGCCGCCCAAGTAATAGGGATAGCTTGTATCGGTAGCCGCCTGGTTAGCGCTGCTTACAAAGCCGCGTGCAGGGTTTTCTATATGTGGGTTCTCTTCCTGTTTAATGGCACCCTGCCATAAATAGGATGTATCGGTGCCGGGCATAATGAAATCGCCCTGCCGCCGCCATTTGGCTGGAAATTTTCCCTGTTGCCAGATGGCGATATCACCGCTTTTTGCGGCAAATACAAAGTTCTGGCCGGGACAGGAAAAGTATTTAATGGCCTGCTCATACCCGGCTTTATTCTTCATGCGGTTGAGCAGGTAAAATGTCATTAATTCATTGGATGGGTCATGTGCTTTCCATCGTACCGCATAATTGTTGTATTCTGATGAACGGCTGTTACCGGTAAAAGAATTATCATATTGCACCGGGCCAAAAATGGTATAGGCTACGGTATCATAAAATGGCTGCTTTCCTTTTATCCTGAATGTATCTATATGCAGCTCACTCGATTTCCAGGCGCCATTGAACTCGTATTGTTGTTTGGTTTCGTCTTTGAAATGTACGATGAAATAATCCTTCACATCGCGGCCGGCGTTGGTAACGCCCCAGGAGCAGCTATCGTTAAACCCGATGATCACGGCCGGCGATCCGGGAAAGGTAACGCCATACACATTGTAATGCGGTGTATGCAACTGCATTTCGTACCACAAAGATGGCAGGTTCAGTCCCAGGTGCGGGTCGTTACATAAAATAGGACGGCCGCTTTTTGTTTTAGTGCCATTTACCGCCCAGTTATTACTGCCATTGTCTTTATCAGGTTTTTCAACCGGGGTTATGCTGGCAAACGTATTCCATTTAAAATACAGCGAGTCGGTGTTAAAGGGCATTTGCGGCCGTGCAGGCGGCGGATTAAAAACCGTTCCTTTGGGTACTATGGGATCCAGCGAATCATTCATGATCGGGAACAGTTCTTCAAAATCTTCGCGGCTTAATATATTGCGCACATTGGTGAATTCAAAATCATTTTCCGCTCCGGTCAGGTCGTAGCTCATGTATTTCAGAAAGAGCGCCGTTTTGAAATTGTTCCAGTGTTCAGGCACATAATTCAGCAACCGGTATTCTATCGGCAAATCATTGGCCGACAAATGATCGATATAAGCATTAACACCGGTGGTATAGGCGTCGAGCATACTTTTTGTAACCGGTTCTTTTTCCATGCTATCGAGGGAACGCCGCGCGCCATACCGCATGCCTACCCTGCGCATATTGCGGTCATAATTCAAATATGCATTGTTTGGCCCCGCACCCAGTATTTCAGACAAGCGGCCGGCAGCAGCGTATGTTTGAAACTCCATTTGCCACAACCGGTATCTGGCATGCAGGTACCCCTGAACGAAATACAGGTCATCATCATTCTGCGCAAACACATGCGGCACCATCCTGTCATCGAAGTATACCTGTACCTTATCTTTTAGTTGCGGAAAATTAAGATCAAGATTGGGATGGGCATTCACAGGCTCTGCATTTTGCCAGAAACCAGTTTGCGGACTGAGAAAACTTCCCAGTGGCGGAATGCTTCCTATAGGCTTGCTTAATGTGATGATCAAACCTATAGTAATGACTACGGTAATAATTAATGGAATAATGCGCATATAGCTTGGTTCACATCGGGGTTAGAAGGATTTTTTAAAAGTAGTGTATTTTTTAATACGGAAGACAGCCACAAGCTACAAGCTGTAATAAGCTGCAAGCCGCAAGCTGCAAGCTAAAAGCAGAAATACAGCTAAAAGCGGAATGCCTTTAGAAAATTTGTATTGCTTTGGGCTTAGAGCTAATTAATGCTAGAAGCTATTAGCAATCAACCTATTCATAATTTTTCAAATTTGTTCCCCGAAAACTACCACAAAGTTGTATTGTGAGGATAGCTACGAATGCTGACTTTTGTAATGGAAAGAAAGCAGCATAGTGCTTTAAAAATATAAAGTGAGATGGAAGCCCGGATATACCAAAGAAAAAAGAGGATGCTGGCCCTGTTGTTTGCCGGGTTATTAATAATAGCATTTTTTGTATAGCAATTATACATCCAAGTTGTTCGCAGTTCAGTAGTCATCAGCAATCGTTTAGTTCATCAACCTTAGAGGTTACAGTCCGTGGTACCGAACCGTCCCGATTATCGGGATGGTTTCTTTTTTTATAGACATCCCGTTTCATTCCCACCGTTTCATCATGTAAAGTATATCATGATACATCCGCCTGACTATCTAATGTTTACGATGGTCATTGCCCGGGGCCGCATACCATATTTAATACATAATTGTTGAAATTTTAGTACCTTACCTATCAGTTCTTTTATTTATTCGTCACCTAAATATTGTTTGCTATGAAAAAGACAGCCCATTATGCCATGGCAATGCTGCTGGTTCCATGGCTGTCCTGTACCAACAACCCGGTGCAGAACCTTGCAAATCCTCCAATGGAGAAAGGTGAAAAAGCAAGAATGATACTCCCGCCTGTGAAAGACACTACCCTGCAAAGTGGCAGAAAGAACATTTACCTCGCCGGGCACCGCAATCAACCCGGTTTCTTTATCGAACGTTACATCTTCCCGCCAGGTTACAAAGGCATGCCGCATGTACATAATTCCGACCTGTATGTGACCATACTCAGTGGTTCCGCCAATATTGTTTTGGATAAAGTATTTGATACCACCATTAAATCTATGGCTTATGGCCCCGGCAGTTTTGTATTGATCAAAGCCGACCAACCCCACTATGAATGGTTCACCGAAGAATGTACCATGCAGGTTACAGGCATTGGTCCCAATGAAACTTATTATTTACCAGACTCAGAAACAAAAAAATAGTTTACGGTTTGTGGTTTATTGTTTGTGGTTCTTTTATTCGAGAAGGCAATGATGTTCGCGAGCCTCGAAAAAGGCGATCAACAACAAACCAAAAACCACAAACTACAAACAGTTAATTACCTGTTCCAGTTCCTGCATACTATTAAAAGCATGTAACACGATCCGCAACCTTTCTTTCCCCGCAGGAACCGTAGGATATAAAATGGCGCGTACATCAAGCCCGGCTGCCTGCAATGCACCGGCTACCTGTTTTACGGGGTCGTTACCGGGTATGATGGCTATTTGTATCGGCGTATCGGAGACCAGTTTCTCCCGGTTGACTTTTGCCTGTTGAAACGTGCTGATCAATTGTTGCAGATGCGCCCTTTCCGCATGCATGGCGGGAAATAACTCATATGCACAACGGATGGCGGCCACGCTGGCCTCGGGTAAAGCGGTGCTGTAAATAAAAGAGCGGGAAAAATTCACCAGGTAATGCCGCAAGCGGTCACTGCCCAGGATAATGGCGCCATGGCAACCCACTGCTTTACCAAATGTATGAACACGGGCAAAACATTTGCTTTGCAGGTTCAGGTGTTGCACCAACCCTTCGCCCCTTGCTCCCACAACGCCCGTTGCATGCGCTTCATCTACGATCAGGTGCGCGCCATACTGTTCGCACAAAGCGCTGATGGCAATTAAAGGCGCCATATCGCCATCCATTGAAAATACCGATTCGGTCACCACGAAAATAGTACCTGTAGCGGCCTGTAGTCTTTTCTCCAGGTCGGCCAGGTCATTATGGCGGAATGAAAAAGATTGGGCAAAGCTTATCCTTATGCCATCGCGCAGGGAGGCATGACTGAGATAATCGTAAATTATGGTATCGCCGCGCTGGGGTACGCAACTCAATAATCCCAGGTTGGCATCATATCCTGAATTGAAGATCAATCCCGCTTCCGCATCGTGAAAAGACGCAAGTAACTTTTCCGTTTCTTCTACCAACGCATAATTACCGGCCAGCAACCGCGAACCGGTTGACCCGTGTTTATAAATAGTATTGGCGCTTTCCCCCAGCTTTTTTTCGATCAACTGGTTGCGAACAATGCCCAGGTAATCGTTCGAACAGAAGTCTGTTTTGCCATCGGGCAATATCAGCCGGCGGAACGCATTTTGTTGCTGCCGCTCACTGAGTTTCTTTAATAAAAAATCGTCATTCATAATTAATACTAGAGGCTGGTGGTTAGTAGTAAATGGCTAGTAGGGCTATTATCCCAGACTCGCGATTTTTCCCTGCTTTTTCCCACTAGCTACTAGCTACTCACTACTAGCAAATATATCGTACTTACGTGTTAACTTTGTGCACTTTATGAGCACTGCCAACGAAACAAAGAATATCCTGGGCCTGCACCTGCCCACCGATCCGCGCTGGGTGAACCTGGCCGGGTTATCATTGGAATATATTCTCACCGATCATGCGTACTGCGAACAAAAGGCAGCAACCAGTTGCATTACCCTGATCCAGCGATACAGCGATAAAGAAAAGCTGGTGAATGAACTGGCGCCTATTGTTACGGAAGAATGGGGACACTTCAGGCTGGTGCTGGCCGAACTGCAAAAGCGTAACCTGAAGCTGGGCAAACAACGCAAAGATGAATACGTAAACCAGTTATTGCTATTTGAAACAAAAGGCGGCAGCCCCGAACAACGCTTCCTTGATAAATTACTGATCTTCGCGCTGATCGAAGCCCGCAGTTGCGAACGCTTTAAACGCCTGAGCGAAGGACTGGATGATGAATACCTGCGTAATTTTTACCGTCGCTTTATGGAGAGCGAAGCTGGCCATTATCATTTATTCATTGAGCTGGCTGAAACCTATGTAGATAAACCCACCGTACGTAAGCGCTGGCAGGAATGGTTGACCTACGAAGCAGAGTTGATGCAGAAATTGGAAGTTAGAGGTGATAGAATGCACTAACTGGTTTGTCGTTTGTTGTTTGTAGTTGCTGCCGCGTGTTGAGGCTCGAAATCAAATTTGAGCTCGCGCTGTAAAGAACAACAAACCATAAACCACAACTACATACTCCTTCTTAGTTTTTTCACATATAAATCAACAAACTCAGGTATTTTCTTCCTTCTATACTGCATCACCCACCTCGGATGCGGCAATGGAATGATCTCTTTAAAAAAGGAATGTTTTGCATTTAACCGCTGAAATATTTTGAAGTTGGTCCCTTCTCCCAAACAATAACATACATCGCGGGTGGTAACAATGGTTTTTAGTTGTTCTTTGATGCATTGCACAATAAACGGCTCACTGTCTTTTAATAAAGCGGCGTCATCATAATAATTCAGGTTGGTCCCATTCTTTGTAAATCCCAACGGCGATAAAGCCGTAATAAAAAAATCATGATAGAACGCTTCAGGGCCACCGTAAGCTGCAATCACCGCATAAATAAAATGTGAAGACAGCTCCGCTTTCATGGGCAGCTCGTTGTGAATACCGCACTCTTCTTTCAGTCGAACCGGATCGGTGAATGGAATACCGGTAACGCCGCCACCAAAACGCCCGGGATTGATGCCGAAAATAAAAGTGCGCGGATGATGGTCATTGTAAAATTTGTTATAGAATGTTTCTGTCAATTGCCAGGAAGCCGCATCGGCAAATGGGTTCATGATCTGCACTCCTGGCGGTAATTGTAGGTTTGGCGAAAGACTTTTATAAAAATTTAAGATCGCATTCGATTGCGTGATTTTTTCAGCGGCAGTATTCATTACGGCTAATTTGGTATTTTGGCTGCTCCAAATTTCATGCAAAATTAAGGTCTATGAACCGAAGAACATTTGTCAAAAACACCGGGCTGGCAACAGCCGGCTTTGCCGTATTACCAACTGCCCAAATTTTCGCAGCCGCCGACCCCGTGGTTAAACTGGGATTTATCGGCGTAGGCCTGCGCGGACAAAGGCACCTCGACAATGCGCTTCGGCGTAAAGATGTAAATGTGGTAGCCATTTGTGATATTGACGACAGCATGCTTGACATGGCCGGCAATATTTTTAAAAAAGCAGGCAAACCTGTTTCAAAGATCTATAAAGGCGATGCGTATGCCTGGAAAAAAATGCTGGAACTGAAAGAGCTGGATGCCGTGATCATTTCAACACCCTGGGAATGGCATGCACCCATGATCATAGGCTGCCTGGAAGCAGGTATTAAATATGTTGGTACCGAAGTAATGCTGGGCATTACGTTGCAAGACCACTGGGATGTGGTAAAAGCCACAGAGCGCTACAATGCCAACGTGATGATGCTGGAGAATGTGTGCTATCGCCGCGATGTTATGGCGGTATTGAATATGGTACGCCAGGGTATGTTTGGCGAGCTGATCCATCTGCAAGGCGGTTATCAGCACGATCTGCGTAATGTTAAATTCAATAACGGACAAAATAACCGTGATGGCGGTGCAGAGTTTGGCGAGAAAGGCTTTTCAGAAGCGCGTTGGCGAACAGCGCATTCCGTACATCGTAACGGTGACTTGTATCCTACTCACGGTATTGGACCGGTAGCGGAAATGATCAATATTAATTACGGTAACCGTTTTGTATCGCTTTCTTCCTTTGCCTCCAAATCGCGCGGCCTGCATGAATATGTTGTAAAGAATGGCGGCGAACAACACCCGAATGCAAAGGTGGAGTTTAAGTTGGGCGACGTTGTTACCACCATGATCCGTTGCGCCAATGGCGAAACCATTTTATTGCAGCACGATACCAACTTGCCCCGTCCCTACTCGCTCGGCTTCCGGGTACAGGGAACCAAAGGCATCTGGATGGACGTTAATCACTCCTTATATATTGAAGGTGTAAGCAAAACCAACGATAGCTGGGAAGATGCCAAGGCCTACCTCGACAAATACGATCATCCATTATGGAAACGCTGGAGCACTTCTTCAGAAGGCGCCGGGCACGGGGGTATGGACTTCTTTGTGCTGCATGCCTTTGTTGAATCAATAAAACGCAAAACGACAACGCCGATGGATGTGTATGATGCAGCGGCCTGGAGCGCTATTACACCACTTAGCGAACAAAGCATTGAACTGGGCAATGAAACTGTTGAATTTCCTGATTTTACCGGGGGGAAGTGGATGTATCGGAAAAATAGTTTTGCTTTGAATGATGAATATTAAAATATCGAATGTCGAATAATGAATGTCGAAGTGAAAACAACTTCTACATTCAGCATTGGATATTCATTATTCGATATTTATTGTAAAAAGTATCTAATATCTTCATCAAGATTCAAAAACGGATACTTTCGCTGTAACTCCTGGGCCTTTTCAAGGTGTGTTTTCAAAAAACGTTTATGAGCTTCGGTAGATGGTTGAAAAGGTTTGTGCTTACGCGCGATCACGATCTTTTTTATTTCTTCCGCCAGTTGCTGCGCTTTCTCATCTACAAAATGCCGCATGAATTTGTCGAGCACAAAATGCGTAGCCTGGTAATTGGGATGCACCATATCAATATCGTAAAACCGGTAATCACGCAGTACATCTATCACCAGTTCATACGCCGGGAAGTAATACAGCTTATCGAACTTATTAACGAGGTGGTGCACCACTTCTATCAATCGCGCTTTACTGCGGTTATTATCAATAACGCCATCGCGGATATGACGAACCGGGCTAACTGTAAAAATCACTTTCAAATTAGGATTGAACTGAAACAACTGGTGCAGACAATTGTCGAGCATGGTAGTTGTTTCTTCAATGGTGAGCAGGTGTTTGTTGAACCAACCTGCCGGTGTACGGTGGTTGTTGGCAACAGCCCCCCGCACGGCGCCACGGCGAAATGATTGCGGCACCTGCTCTGTAAGGCGGTACGAGAATGAGGTACCTAGTGTTATTATTAACCAGTTGGCGGTTTTCAAATACGTATGCGCTTCCTGTTGCGATGCATTAATGCCACGCAAACAATCCTGCAGATCGGTTTTGGAAAAACGGCTGTGGTGTTGCCAGCTTTGCCATACTTCATTGTAGTAAAAAAGCTCTTCGCTCTGGTACTGCTTATTCTGAATATAGGAAACCAGGCTGCTCACCACACTGGCTGGGTCAAACAAAATACCATTGGGATTTTGCAGAATACTGAATTTAAGCTCATCCAGTTTTTCGCCAATGTGTTCTGTAAAGCACGACCCCATTAACATGATATTGTCCTGGTAATTGATCGGAGTCGACAAGGTAGAAATATGAATCGGTATCTGGAGGTCCATAATCACTTTTATCAGATTTAAGCATTAGAAGATTCTGGTTATGGTACCATCAACCTGTGTGCAGGAGAAAACACCGCGCCGTCCGCGGTATGATCGTATACCCAGGGTGATTTTCATAAGGTAAATATCTCGTTAGCTAAGTTAACACTTTTAGCCAGCGCTGTTTTATTCAAACCAGACAATTCTTCACATTGTTCTAAATATGATATGAGCCATTCTGTATCAATGTTGCCAACCAGGTCGTCATTGGCCATGGGACAACCGCCGATGCCTTTTAAGGCGCCATCGAACCGGCGGCAGCCAGCCTGCCAGGCCGCTTCTATTTTCGCCAGCCGGTTGTGCGCACTGCTATGCAGATGCACCCCTATCTCATTATGTGGCAGCTTGCTGATCACGTAACGGGTCATTTCAAGTACCTGTTCGGGTGTTGCCAGTCCAACCGTATCGGCCAGCGAAATGATGGGCACGCCCAGGGAAGCGATCTTATTCACCCAATCAAATACGATCTCCGGTGAATACGGGTCGCCATAAGGGTTGCCAAAGCCCATGGAAATATAAATGACCAGTTGCTTTTGGCTTTGCTCACAAATACGTTGTATTTCTGCTACGCGTTGCAGCGATTGTGCTATCGTACTATTGGTATTGCGCAACTGAAAAGTTTCGCTCACCGAAAAGGGAAAACCCAGGTATGAGATCTGGTCAAAGGCGGCAGCTGCTGAGGCACCACGCTCATTGGCAACAATGGCCAACAATTTTGTATTCGTATTAACCTGTAACCCTTTCAATACGGCCGCAGTATCGGCCAGTTGCGGAATGGCTTTGGGCGAAACAAAACTGCCGAAATCAAGTGTGTGGAATCCCACCTGCAACAAGGCATTCAGGTATTCGATCTTTTTTTCGGTAGGTATAAAAACCGGCCAGCCCTGCATGGCGTCGCGGGGGCATTCGATCAATTGAATGGCCTTTTTTTTACCGTATTCACCAGCATTCATAACTACCAGTTTATGGTTTATGGTTTATGGTTTGTGGTTTGTGGTTTGTGGTTCTTTCATTCGAGATTCCTGAATTTTAATCGTCTTCCCAATTGTATTCCATTATCGCATTATCGAATTATTACATTATCACATCGACATTCTCTTCTTCATAGCTTCATACAATACGATCCCCGTAGCAACCGAAACATTGAACGACTCAAAATTTCCTGCCATCGGGATCTTTATCTTTTCATCGCATATTTTCAACAAGCCTGGAAAAACCCCATGATCTTCGCTGCCCATAATAATGCAACCGGGCTCGGTATAATCAATTTCATGCACGAATTTATCGGCCGTCATTTCTGTTGCATACACTTTTATGCCATTCAGGTGCAGGGTATCTACCGCTTTCATTAAACTGTTCACCCGGCAAATATTGATCTTTTCCAGCGCACCCGCCGACGATTTCATGGCTTCTTCATTCAATGCCCCAACGCCTTTATCAGGTATGATGATGGCTTGCGCACCA
Organism: Niastella caeni; assembly: GCF_004834005.1. Taxonomy (GTDB): domain Bacteria; phylum Bacteroidota; class Bacteroidia; order Chitinophagales; family Chitinophagaceae; genus Niastella; species Niastella caeni. The sequence goes on along the minus strand of NZ_STFF01000011.1, from coordinate 42,218 downwards.
CAACACACCGCCGTGCGGGCGATAGCCCCTATGTTGCGTACATCGGTTATGCCATCGAGTATGACAAACAACGGCGTTTCCCCATTGCCCAGCACATGGTCGATCACCTGTTGCAGGTCCATGTACTGCACCAGCCCGGCAATAGCTATACACCCCTGGTGATTTGCTTTTGTGAAGGATTGTAATTTTTCGGGCGGCACCTGTTGAATTGGAATATTATGCTCCTTAGCCAGTTGCCTGATGGTTCCGATAGAGTCGCCGCTTACATTGCGTTGAAATAATATTTTGTCAATTGGCCGGCCCGATTGAATGGCTTCAATAACAGGCTGGCGACCGATGATGAGCGACGATTTATTTATACCGGGTCTCTTCTTATGATATCCTTCCATCTGCCAACATTAATTTTACTTTTAAAATAGCTGCTACCGACATAGAATCGAGGATCTCGCCGCGTTCTACCATCTGGTATGCTTCTTCAAACGGCACTTTTTTTACCTGCAATTGTTCTGTTTCTTCCGGACTGGCCATATGCTGGCTCAGTTTCCGCGCCAGGTAAATAACCGCATATTCATCAGTGACAGAATTGCTCAAATGCATCTCAACGATCTTTGTCCATTCTTCGGCTACCAGCCCGGTTTCTTCCAGCAATTCGCGTTTGGCCGATTCTACCGGGTCAACGCCAAAAGCGCCGCCACCTTCGGGAATTTCCCAGCTATACTGGTCAACGGTAAAACGGTATTGGCCTACCAGGTAGGTATTCAATTCCTCATCGAGGGGCAGGGCGCCGGTGGCAATACCCCTAAAATGCACTTTTCCATAAATGCCTTTTCCCCCTGAAGGGTTGATTACATCAAACTCTGTAAGCTTTATCCAGGGATTTTCGTAAACCTTCTTCTCACTTAAAATCTTCCAGGGATTTTGTTGTTCGTTCATGGCCCGAAAATATAACTTATGCTACAAAAAAACAGCCCCCCGATGTATCGGGGGGCTGAATAATATATCTCTGCGAAATGATTATGTAAGTTTAAGTATGGCTATCGCTAACGAAGACAAACCCACCATTAGTACAATGAGCCATTTCAATTGATCTTTAAAACCATGCTCCAGGCGGGTTTCCAACCTGGCTATATCATTTTTCAAATCTTCTTTTACAAGGGCTAAATCCATCTTTGTAGCAAGGCGGTCCCTTTCAGAATTAAATTTATTATCAACAATATCTTCAATGCTTGCTACCATTGCTTTTGCATCTTCATTGTTCTTGAAATGCTTGTTCAACAATTCGTACATTTTTACTGCCTGTGATGCTGTTACCATTCACTCAAGGTTTCAACAAATATAAAAAAAACAATCCATATAAACAAATGCCACCCCGCAGAACGGAATGGCATTCATGTACTTATATGAGTTCAAATATTATCTGATACCAAACGCCTGCTTGATCTTTCTCACATAATCCAGCTTTTCCCAGGTAAACAGCTCTACTTTTTTCTTAACGGTTTTACCATCGGGGGCAGTGAATGTTTTTTCAACAACTTCAGGCTGACGGCCCATGTGCCCGTAAGCAGCAGTTTCGCTGTAAATAGGATTGCGCAGTTTCAGGCGTTGCTCAATAAAGTAAGGACGCATGTCGAAGATCTGGGCTACGCGCTTGGCAATTTCGCCATCGGTCAGCTCTACTTTGGCAGTGCCATACGTGTTAATGTACAATCCCATTGGCTGGGCAACACCAATTGCATAAGAAACCTGTACCAGTACTTCTTCGCACAAGCCGGAAGCTACCAGGTTTTTCGCAATATGACGGGTTGCATAAGCAGCAGAACGGTCAACCTTTGAAGGATCTTTACCGCTGAATGCACCACCACCATGGGCGCCTTTTCCACCATAGGTATCTACGATGATCTTACGACCGGTTAAGCCGGTATCGCCGTGCGGACCACCAATTACGAATTTACCAGTGGGGTTTACGTGATACTTGATCTTATCATTGAACAGGTGAGCGTATTTTTTATATTTGGCCTTAACGCGGGGGATCAGGATGTTGATCACATCTTCTTTGATCTTCTTCGCCATTTTGGCTTCTGTATCAAAATCATCGTGCTGGGTACTTACCACGATAGCGTCGATACGAACAGGCTTGTTGTTATCATCGTATTCGAGGGTAACCTGGCTTTTTGCATCAGGGCGCAGGTACTCGATCTTTTTTCCTTCGCGGCGCAGTGCAGCCAGCTCAATCAATAATTTATGGGCTATGTCCAATGCCAGCGGCATGTAATCTTCAGTTTCGTTGGTAGCGTAACCAAACATCATACCCTGGTCACCGGCACCCTGGTCTTCTTTCTTTGTTTTATCAACACCCTGGTTGATATCTGCAGACTGTTCGTGAATGGCTGACAGCACACCGCAGGAGCTGGCTTCGAACATATATTCGGCCTTGGTGTAACCAATTTTGCGGATCACCTCACGGGCAATTTCCTGAACATCGAGATATGCCTTTGATTTAACTTCTCCTGCCAGTACCACCTGACCGGTTGTAACCAGCGTTTCGCAGGCTACTTTCGATTGGCTGTCAAATGCCAGGAAGTTATCAATCAGGGCATCAGATATCTGGTCAGCTATTTTATCAGGATGACCTTCCGAAACACTCTCAGAAGTAAATAAATAAGGCATACTACTTTTTTGTTTGAGGAATTGAATTGAATATTAATGGGTAAATATATAAGATTTCTGATTTTGAGATTTAGTGATTTGGAGATTTCTTTTGAGTTTAGCATAATAAACAAATCTCAAAATCTCGAAATTCTAAAATCAGAAATTGCTTTTCTGTTCTTTCTACCTTGTTATTTGGTTAAATCGTGATAGAGTTGCAGGTAATCTGTTAAGTCAGACTCGGCATTATAGGTTAGCACCTTCTTGCCTTTTACTTTTCCGAACTCTTCAACCAGCTTTTTATCTACCTTATCGGCGCCAAAGGTAATGGCGTCGGCGTAGGTAGCTCCACCCCGCATCATGGCCGTGGTAGTGCCTTCTTTAAAAGGCTCCAGGTCTTTTTCTTTTACAACAGAGCTGATAGAAGCAATTTTCAGAAAATCATCACCCAGCTTTTCTTTCAGGGTGTTGTTGCCTATAGTGTAAATGACTTTGCTATGCGAAAACACCGGCTCTTTTTTATAGGCAGTCTTTTGATACAGGGGAATTAAGCCGGTCATCCAGCCGCTGCAATGAATGATGTCGGGCGGCCAGCCGAATTTCTTTACCGTTTCCAGGGCGCCTTTACAGAAAAACACCGTACGTAAGTCGTTATCGTCGAACCATTTTTCATTTTCGTCGTTGAAAATGAATTTACGCTTGAAAAGGTCTTCATTATCCAGGAAGTAAACCTGCAACCGCGCATTGGGTAAAGAGGCTACTTTAATTTGTAAGGGATAATCATCATTACCTACCGAAACATTAATGCCCGACAACCGAACCACTTCATGGAGGCGATGACGTCTTTCGTTGATAACCCCAAACCTGGGCATAATACAACGTACTTCAAAGCCATTTTCATTTGCCTTTATTGCCAACCGGTTTACCGTTTCGGAGAATTCCGTTAATTCCAGGTAGGGGGACATTTCGTTAGCAATAAATAAAATTCTTTTCTTTGTCAGCATTATAGATAATAGTTGATGGGCTAACTTTTAAAAATCAGGGTGCAAAGTTAAGGTTTTTTTATTAGTTCTAAGTTCTGGGTTCTCAGTTCTGTATTCCAGAACCTCGCCGGGAATCCCTGCAAATAGAATAAATAATGAACCGGTTCCCATAGAAACAACAACAGCGCGCCAATAAAACTTAAAATTTCGTTAAATGATCATATTTAAATATGCCGAACCGCTTGCACGGTATATTCAACAGCAAAAAGCCGCAGACAAACAGGTAGGCTTTGTACCCACCATGGGCGCCCTGCACAACGGCCATATTGCCCTTATTGAACGTTCGAAAAAAGAAACATCCATAACGGTTTGCAGTATTTTTGTAAACCCCACCCAGTTTAATAATGCCAGTGATTACCAGTTATACCCAAATACCATCGAGCAGGATATTGTGCGCCTTGAAGCGGCCGGCTGCGATGTGCTGTTCCTGCCTTCCATAGCCGAAATGTATCCCAACGGCACCAACAACCTGGAAAAATACGACCTGGGTTATCTTGAAACTTTGCTTGAAGGCAAATACCGCCCCGGCCATTTTCAGGGTGTTTGCCAGGTGATGAACCGGCTACTGACGATGGTTCAGGCGCATAAATTATTTATGGGCCAGAAAGATTACCAGCAATGTATGGTGGTAAGCCGGCTGCTGCAATTGATGCAATCGCCCACCGGGTTAATTACCTGCCCTACCCTGCGCGAACCCGATGGCCTGGCCATGAGCAGCCGCAACCTGCGCCTTTCGCCCGAAGACCGGCAAAAAGCCACTACTATTTATAAATGTCTGACGCTTATTAAACAGGAATGCAACCAGGGCGTATTCTGGCCTGTTATTAAAGAAAAAGCAGAGAAATTATTGACCGATGCCGGGTTCAGGATCGATTATGTGGAGTTGGCCGATGCCAACACGCTTCAACCTGCCACGGCCACCATGGCCACCATTTACCAGGGACCGCGTGTGGCATTGATTGCCGCCTTCTTACATGATGTGCGTTTAATTGATAATATGTTGGTTTGATGGCTTGATGGTTCGATTGCCTGATGGCTGGGGTTCCTGATCATCAGAATTTACGACTAAATAAAATATTCCGGCATTCGGAGGCCTGGCAATCAAACCATCAAACAATTCAACAATTATCTTTAGCTTGCGCCCGTTTTATAAATTCGAACAACAAGAACATAACATGGAGATAGAAATACTGAAATCTAAAATACACCGCGTAACAATTACGGAAGCCAACCTGAATTACGTGGGTAGTTTAACGCTCGATGAAGACCTGATGGATGCCGCCAACATGATCGAATACGAAAAAGTACAGATCGTGAATGTAAATAATGGCACCCGCATAGAAACGTACCTTATAAAAGGAAAACGCGGTTCAGGCGTATGCTGTTTAAATGGTCCTGCTGCCCGCCAGGGCGCCGTAGGCGATATTGTGATCGTTATTTCCTACGCTACGATCGATTTTGAAAAAGCAAAATCATTCAAACCTGCTGTAGTATTTCCGCAGACTGGAAATAAATTATAATAATTTCTCTTATTATATAAACATTATGTTACCGGTTTCAAGTTACAGGTTACAGGTAGTCCTTGTAACTTGAAACCTGAAACCTTGTGCTTCCAAACCTGTAACTTTGCTAAACAACCACACCCCGTATGAATAAAAAAATTCTGAGCATATTTCAGTATCTCCTTTTTCTGGGGCTCAGTGTTTTTTTAATATGGTGGTCGGTAAAAGACATTTCTGATCAAGGCTGGGTAGACATCAAAAATGCTTTTCGCAATGCAAACTACCTGTTGATCATTCCGGTAATGATCACTTTGTTACTGAGCCATTACAGCAGGGCCTTGCGCTGGAAGATCTTAATGGAGCCCATGGGTTATAAACCCAGGATCTCTAATACGTATATGGCCGTTCTCATCGGTTACATGGCCAACCTGGCCGTACCCCGGTTGGGTGAAGTTTTAAAATGTACTATACTGGCCCGTTATGAAAAGGTTCCTGCCGATAAACTCGTTGGCACCATCGTAGCCGAACGCGCTTTCGATGTGCTTTGCCTGGCGCTTGTTATAATTATAACCCTGCTTACCCAGGCCGATTTGATCGGTGGTTATATTAACCAGGCATTGAACGACATTCTTAAATCCAAGACCGGCGCCTTTTCCGGCACCAGGATCATTATTCTGTTGGCCATTCTTTTGATCGCTGTTACCGCTGTTATAATTGTATTCAAAAAGTTTAAACACCTGCGGTTCATTCAAAAGATAAAGACCATTTTTGAAGGCGTATGGCATGGTATAACCAGCGTACGTTACCTCAAAAACAAAGGCTGGTTTATTTTTCATACCATTTTTATCTGGGCCATGTACCTGTTGAGCGTACAGATCGGGTTCTGGGCCATGCGGGAAACAGCGGCCTATAGCATTCCGCATGCCTTATCGGTATTAACCATGGGTAGCCTGGCGATGATCGTACCGGCGCCCGGCGGCGGACTGGGCGTGTACCCATTGTTTGTGAAGAACACCCTGCATGTATATGGATTAGCCGATACCATGGGGTTCGCTTTTGGTCAGCTCATGTGGTCGGTACAATTCTTTTTCTCCCTGATCAGCGGTTTCATCGCATTGAGCTTATTACCCTATTTAAATAAAAGAACACCAGTTAATGAGAAAAGCTGATATCATTACTACCAGAATATGCACGTTGAATGAAGCAGTGCATAAAATAGGACAATGGCGCGTAACTGGTAAAACGGTTGCATTCACCAATGGGGTATTTGATATACTACACCGTGGTCATATCTTTTCATTGTCTCAAACCGCCGCTGAAGCAGATTTTTTGGTAGTGGGGTTGAATTCCGACGCCAGCACAAAACGATTGAAAGGCGACAGCCGGCCGGTAAATGATGAACAATCAAGAGCCCTCGTGTTGGCATCCCTGCTCATGGTTGATATGGTGGTTATTTTTGAAGAAGACACGCCGTTGAACCTCATTACAACCCTGCAACCCGATGTGCTGGTTAAAGGCGGTGATTATACGCTTGAGCAAATTGTTGGCGCCAAAGAAGTAATGGCAGCGGGCGGGAAAGTTATTATCAATCCAATTGTGGAAGGATTTTCAACTACGGGGATTATTAAGAAAATGAGTTCTTAGTTTTTAGTTAGTTTAAAAGTTAGCGAGGCTTATATATAATATAAGCTCCGGAGTAAAACAACTTAAAACTTAAAACTAAAAACTTAAAACTTACAAACGCTGCATTCTTTCCACCTCCTGCACAATCATTTCAATTTCGCGTTCGTCGCCATTGGGATTATATGGCTGTTTCAGGTTGCTGCCGAAGACAAAGGCCACGGTTTGCCATGCCCGGGCGGTAAATCCACCTTTATATTCCTTGATGATGGTATAGCAGTTATTACCGGTTTGCCGGTTGATCAGCTTCATTAATACCTTTCCCTGGTAGATCGACAATTCGCTCAACGGTTCGGCAAACTGTTTCTTCAGCTCCTTTTCGCGGGAATGAATATATTTCTTTTTATCCTTATCATTCATTTTGGCAATGTGCGCGTTAATGTCGTTCATAATAGCTCCGGCACGGCGGGCGTACGGATAGGTGACATAAACGGCATTGCGCAAACGCGTCCACTCCTGTCTTTTCTTCAATAAATGCTTGGGATAGGGAACCTGTACCCAAGTCCATTCGAGCGTTTGTGCCGGCACATATTCATTTCCGTGGATCATGGCTGGCACCGGGATAGTATCGTTGGGACCTAACTGCGGTAAGGGAATAGAATCAGGAGTAGTTTGGGCCTGTGCCGTACTTATAGATACAGCTACAATCGCCAAAACAGTAATTATCCCCCTGAGTATTTTTCTTTTTGCAGTCATTCCTATGCTACTAATATAATACAATTTTGGTTTTAATAATAATTCCAAAAAGACACAGTAAGTAACCCGTTTCGTTGCAAAACAATTCTTAAAAAAGTTTTAAGAACGTATTAAAGTTACAATACGAATTTTTCAGGGGAAACAATTGGGTGATGAAGGTTTTGTGAAATAAGGTTTAGCACTTATATGAAGGGAAATGGTTACTTGAATTGGGAAACGGGTTTCAGGTTACAGGTTACAAGTTTCAGGTTGCAGGTGCAAAGGTACCAGTTACCTGTTACCAGGAAATACAGTTTTATGCCTTATAAGTTAACCATTAGGTGAGGTATAGCAGTCCCATAATGACCAATGGAACTTGAAAACCGGAGCCTGTCACCTATTTTAGCGAGTCCCGAACTAAAAGCCCGGAACCCGGCAACCGGTAACCTATAATAATTTCACTCTGCGCACGATACTCATTACAAATCCTGCTATCATTAGTACCACGCCTAACCAAACCAGGTTAATGAAGGGGAACTGCAATACTTTCAGGGCCAGAAAGGGCGTTAGCCGCGAAGATTCCTTCACACTGATCTCCAGGTGCTTGTTATCGGCAACACGGGTAAGGCCAACAGCCAACCCTTGCGAATACAAGGTATCTAAAATGTATTGCGGACCATTATTACGCACATAAAATACCGGCCTGGCAGTAAGTTTCTGTTGCTCCTTAGTGATCACGGTGAGGTTGGCCATAATAGCCGTATCCTTACTGGTGAATTTGTATTTGTCGTTATTCGGGTTTATGGTAACACTGTCAAGGATCATGTACCCTTCTGAATAAAAAACAGTGTCGCCGGTTTGCACCACATGATTTTTGAACTGCGACGTATCGGAACCTTCCTGTACCGAACTGGCATGGTTCACATAGCTGAAAATATCTTTGTGCAGGTAATGCCGTGAATCGGGGTTGTTCGACATCCCCTCCTGCCCTTTGGTATTCCTGATGAGGTCTGGGTACAATGTGAACTTGTCCTTGCCGTCTTTTCTTTCCATATCAACCTGGAACCAGGTAATTTTTCCATTCTCACTCACCGAATCTTTCACATAGGTAGCCCAATATTTTCCCATATCGGTTTTAACGCCGCGGAACAGGGTCAGATTTTCAAAACCTTCTCTGGGTTTATCAGGACCAAAATTGAGCGGGTTAAAGGTATTTACCGACAGCACTTCTTTTTTGGAAGAAGAAATAAGTATCCCTACCAGCATCAATCCAAAACCCAGGTGGGCTACAGATGCGCCCGCTGCCTTTAACTTGCCGCCCAGGCCTGTATAAATGTAGGCTGCATTGGCAATAACAGCGTATACGGTAGCAAACAGCGCCAGGTGAATGGCGGCCAGGAAACCAAGCCCGTATTTATTGTAATTGATATTTCCGAAGTAACTGATGGAAGCCGACACCAGGATGGAAACCACTGTGGCCCACAACAGCTTTTTCGTGAAATACGCTTTTGTCGTATTCCTGTATTTGAGGTACTGCCCAATGGCGGTGAGTATACCTATTACCACAGCTACGAATATTTGTATGCGGTTATAGGGAAATTCTTTGTCCTCACCTATTACCAGGCTGGTGCCAAACAGTTTATTAATAATGGGAAAAGAAGTAGGAATGATAATGGCCATGGCCGACAGGAACAACACCAGCGAACCGATGAACATCCAGAACTCCCGGCTGCTGAACTCTTCTTCCTTCGCAATATGCGGGATCTTTTTATACCGCGCTACCAGCAATACCAGCGACGGAACAATAAAAATGAATAACCAGGCGCGCAATTGCCAGTTCATGCCCGAATCAACGAAAGCGTGCACGGAGGTATCCTGCAGATCGCCGCTGCGGGTAAGATAGGTTGAATACATTACCAGCAGGAAACTGAGTATAAAGAACAGGTGCGTAGCGCGTAAAGAATGGCCGGTTGAATTGTAGATCAACTGGGTATGAATGCCTGCGATCATGATCAGCCAGGGCACCAGCGAAGCGTTCTCCACAGGGTCCCAGGCCCAGTAACCGCCAAAAGTGAGGGATTCATATGCCCATGCCCCACCCATCATTATACCAAGCCCAAAAATGGCTCCGGAAAATAATGACCAGGGTAAGGCCTGTTTCGTCCAGCCGCCAAAATCTTTCTTCCATAAACCGGCTATGGAGAAGGCAAAAGGAATAATGGTACTGGCATAACCGAGGAATAAAACCGGTGGGTGGATCACCATCCAGTAGTTCTGTAGCAACTGGTTGAGGCCGTTCCCATTATGTATTTTCGGCTGGCTCAGGTAATCTGCCCCCGAAAAAATGGGCGCATCCTGAAACTGGTGCCGGGTTAATAAGAACGGACTGCTTCCGACTTTGACATCGAAAACATAAATCCCGATTACCATGGTAGCCAGGCAAAGCTGGGCAAAGCTGAGCACCGTCATAACCGGCGCTTCCCATTTTTTGGCCGTACGCATTAATACCAGGCCTAATAACGCATGCCATAACGTCCAAAGCAGAAAAGCCCCCTCCTGTCCTTCCCAAATGCTGCTGAGCAGGTATTTAGGTTTTAGTGACCGATCAGAGTGGTTCCAGGCATAAAAATATTCGTGAAAATGATTGGCAATAATGATAAATATGATGCTGAAAGTAGCCAGTACTGCCCCGGCATCGATCATAAAGGCCATTCGGGCCAGTTTTTTCCAGCCATCGTGGTCTTGGGGTGAGGTGGCATTAGAAGCTTTGAAATAAGCAATAGTCGCCACCAGGGAAGCTACCAAAGAAAGCACAACCAGGAAATGTCCCAACTGACCGGGCAACAGGTGTTCACCGATATACTTCATTACAGGTTTTTAATTTTGAGTCAGATTGTTCTGCGCTGCCTTGGGATCGTCTTTATACTTGGAAGGACATTTTATCAGGATACCGTCTTTACTGGTAATTTCAAATATCTCGCCTTTCATTTTTCCCTTCAGCACAATACGATCGCTTTTCTCCATGTCAAAAGGCTTTTCAAAATAATAACGCACCTGCGCTCTGTTTCCCAATGAGTCGATCACATAAAACTGTGTTAAGTTGGGATTTTTAGCAGGGTCGTACTCGATGGGCGCTGCCACCGATTTATCGAGCTTGGCAATAACGGTTACGGTTTTACCTTCTTTTTGACGGGCAGAGGCCAGGGTTTCATAGGTTGAGAGGTCGCCCATAAAGCTCAACAGGATCATGATGCAGACCGCAATTCCCACCAGAATAACAATATGGATCTTTTTCATCTGAAATATTTGTTATAACGTCTTGCAGACGAGGCACAATTGATTGATGCCCCGCAAAGTTAGGTCAAAAATAGATTGAGGGTCAGATAGATTTTAATTATGTAGTAAGTTGATTTATCTATATAATTAAATTAATTGTTTCCATGTAACCAATAAGAACCAGTAACAAAGCAACCCCGGAAAAGGTTCGAAAGTTACAGTTACCGGGTTCCGGGTCCTGAGCGAAGTCGAAGGATCGAAGGACTTGCCTGGAGACCGAGCGAAGTCGAGGGCTATATAACCTGTAACTTGTAATCGGCATCTCGACTTCGCTCGATGCCTAACCTGGCCTTCGACACCGCTCAGGCCTCAACTACTAACAAACGTAAGCTCGTTTACTATAATTTTTTTGCTGCTTTCCATTCCTGTGCTACCTTGCATCCCCGTTTTTTTAGCGTATGATATATGACAGATCTATCTCATTTTGATCCCAACGCGGCAAGTAACCCCAATAACAATATTTTTGGATTGCCCTTCAACGAGGAAGACGCCCGCCTTGTTATTCTACCTGTTCCCTGGGAAGTTACAGTAAGCTATAATGCAGGTACTGCCCGTGCAGCCGATCATATATTTAAGGCCAGCATGCATGTTGATCTATTTGACCCTGACTACAAAGAATCGTGGAGACAGGGTTTTTATATGCGCCCACCCGATAAAAAGATCCTGCTGAAAAGCGATTACCTGCGCAAAGAAGCGGAATTGTACATCGATTATATTTCTCATGGCGAAATACTGGAGAAAAACCTCTTCATGTGTAAATCGCAGCGGGATATCAATGAAGGCGGCGTTTATTTGAACAAATGGGTGTACGAACAAACCAAACAGTTAATTAACCGGAATAAACTGGTAGCTGTACTGGGTGGAGATCACAGCATCGTATTAGGCTTTTTCAAGGCAATGGCCGAACAGCATGGCGATTTTGGCGTATTGCAAATTGATGCTCACTGCGACCTGCGCCAATCGTACGAGTTCTTTACGTACAGCCATGCCAGTGTTATGTATAATGCGCTTACCGAAATTCCTTCGCTTACTCACCTGGTACAGCTCGGCGCCCGCGATTATTGCCAGGAAGAATGGGAATACATTCAGAACAACAAAGAAAGGGTTATTACCTATTTTGATAAGGATATAAAAGAACGCCAGTACGAAGGAGAAACCTGGAAACAGATCACGGATGAAATTGTAAATAAATTACCTCAAAAAGTACTGGTAAGTTTTGATATTGACGGGCTTGATCCTAAATTGTGCCCCAATACAGGCACACCGGTACAAGGCGGATTTGAAACGGAACAGATCTTCTATTTGCTTAAAAAAATAGTGCAAAGCGGTCGTCAGTTTATCGGTTTCGATCTGGTTGAAATAGGCGTAGGCGATAACAATGAGTGGGATGCCAACGTGGGTGCGCATATTTTATGGAGATTAGCCAATATGCTGGTGGCCAGTAACCAATAACCGCCTATGGTATATCAATATGTTGTAACCCTTAAAAATCAAAATAACCGGTATATTGATATACTCGGACTGATCCTCAGTATTTTTTCTGTTGTTTGTTTTACGTTGGAATTACTGCGAAGCAGCAATGTAAGCGTGGCCTACCTGATAGGCAGTGTTGCTGTACCGGGCATTATAGCCTGGAATCTTTTTCAAACCTCCAAAAAACGTAAAGTATATTATAGCCGCGCCCTGTTGATAGCCGCATTGGTTTGGATGAAAATGCCCTATTTTCAATGGCTGGTTTTCGTTTTTATTATTCTGGCTTTGCTTGAATACCAGGCGAAATACGCCATAGAGATCGGGTTCTCCGATAATGAAATTGTTTTTAATTCCCTCTTCAAAAAAAGATACCACTGGAAACAGTTCAGCAATATTGTGCTGAGAGATGGTTTGCTTACCCTCGACTTTACCAATAACCGCATTTTACAACGCGAGGTTGAAGACGATGAGGAAGACGATGCGGATGAAGATGAGTTTAATGAATACTGCAGGAAACAGTTGGCTAATGTTATAATTTGAAAATGAAATATGAATGGTGAATGGTGAGTAAGGCTCGAGAAAAATCAGGATACCCGAACTTTCAGGAACCAACTCACCACTGACAACTCACCATTCACGATTGCCGCCTCTCAACTTTCACCTTGTTCCCTCACGAATGTTAGTTACTTTTGCCTCAAAATGCACCATATGGATTTTCTGGCTCCCTTAAAAATAGAAGCACTGAATTCAGGCGTTTCAACCGGTATCTCCTCCCTGCCGGCGCATGGCGAAATAATAGAATCCTATTCCCCCGTTAATGGTAAATTAATTGCCACTGTAAAGTCCGGCGATAAAAGCGACTACGAAACCGTGATCGCCAAAGCCCAGGCTGCATTTACCGAATGGCGTACCTGGCCCGCTCCCAGGCGCGGTGAAATTGTACGGCAAATTGGCGAGGCCTTGCGCACCTATAAAGAGCCGCTGGGTAAACTGGTGTCGTATGAAATGGGTAAAAGCCTGCAGGAAGGTTATGGCGAAGTACAGGAAATGATCGATATCTGCGATTTTGCGGTTGGCCTCTCGCGCCAGTTGTATGGCTTATCCATGCACAGCGAACGCCCGGCGCACCGCATGTACGAACAATGGCATCCGTTAGGTATTGTGGGCATTATTTCCGCCTTTAACTTTCCCGTTGCCGTATGGAGCTGGAACTCCATGCTGGCCTGGATCTGCGGCAATGTTTGCATTTGGAAGCCTTCTGAAAAAACCCCCTTGTGTGCAGTAGCCTGTCATCATATTATTTCTGAAGTATTGAAACGCAACAATGTGCCGGATGGCATTAACGGAATGGTGATTGGTGGTCGCGAAGTAGGTGAATGGTTGTCGGCCGACGCCCGTATTCCCCTGGTATCGGCCACCGGTTCAACGCGTATGGGCAAAGCCGTTGGCGCTACGGTTGGCGCCCGTTTGGGCAGGGCCCTGCTGGAACTGGGTGGCAACAATGCCATCATTATTTCAAAATATGCCGACCTGGATATTGCCATCCGCGGAGCGGTTTTCGGCGCTGTTGGCACCGCAGGCCAGCGTTGCACAACCACGCGGCGTTTGATCATTCACGAGGAAGTATATGATTCTATAAAAGATAAACTGCTGGCCGCTTACAAACAATTGCGTATCGGCAACCCGCTCGATGAAAATAATCACGTAGGCCCGCTGATCGATAAAGGGGCGGTTAGCGGATATCAAAAAGCCCTGGAGGCCTGTAAAAAAGAAGGCGGCCGGTTTATTGTTGAAGGCGGTGTGCTGGATGGCAATGGTTACGAAAGCGGCTGCTACGTAAAACCATGTATTGCCGAAGTGGAACCGCACTTCAAGATCGTAGAACAGGAAACATTTGCGCCTATTTTATATTTAATGAAATATACCACCCTCGATGAAGCGATCGCCATTCAAAACGGGGTTCCGCAGGGATTATCTTCCAGTATTATGACGCTGAACCTGCGGGAAGCAGAACAATTTTTATCTGCCATGGGCAGCGACTGCGGTATAGCCAATGTAAACATTGGTACGTCTGGCGCTGAAATCGGCGGCGCCTTTGGCGGTGAAAAAGAAACCGGCGGCGGCCGCGAAAGCGGTAGTGACGCCTGGAAAGCGTATATGCGACGCCAGACGAATACGATCAATTATTCTACACAATTACCCTTAGCGCAGGGGATCAAGTTTCATGTGTAAGCGAGTAGTAAGTAGCTAGTAGTTAGTGGGAAGAAAAATAGTATGTACGATTTGAGAATAAAGTGAAACAAGCGATTAGTTATAAGCCTCGAATAAAAGCCATACTAGCCACTTACTACTAGCTACTAGCAATTCTTCACCAACAGTTGAGTTCCCGCTTCAAACAATATAATTGAGGACCAAAACGTTTTTAACTGATTCGAAGCTGAAACCGGTATGAAGAAATTTTACGCTCTGCTGCTTTTAACCACCTCTATGTATACTGCCCATTCACAAATGCGGCTGGGAATCCTGGGTGGCCCTCATTCTTCCTCAGTAATTGAAAAAAACGATTTGCCCGGCTGGGAACAATCAACCGAGCCGTATTACACCAAAAGAAGCGGCATTCACCTGGGTATTATTGGTGAAATCCCACTTGGGTATACGAATAAAGCCTTTTTTCAAACGGGTGTTCTTTACATGGCCAAAGGAAGAAAGTTTCAGCGATTGTTCGATACCGCCGCCGTTAAAACAGATACCTTATTTCACAGCACTACACTTTATACAAATTATATTGAAGTTCCGCTGAACATTACCCTGAAATTGCGAATGGGCAGGAAAAGCAGTTTCATGATCAGCGCAGGTCCCTACCTGTCGTTCTTTTATAATGGTAAACAAACTTCCGAATCGCGGGTAGCGCTCAATGATTCATCTGTTCAATACAAAAAAGACGAATCGGAGATCCAGGTAGGCAAAAACGATTATAAGGTCACCACATTCGATGCAGGTATAAATGCGCGCGTTGGTTTTGAACTGGGCAATGTTCTATTGACCGGTTTCTTCAGCCAGGGCTTGCTTAATTTTTACGATGCGCCGTACAAAGGCACCTTCAGGCACCGGGTTGTTGGCGCTTCGCTTGGTTTCTGGCTGAGCAGAAAAGTAGTCTTAACCAACGATAAGGATAAAGACGGGGTGTTGGATAAAGTGGATGCCTGCCCTGATGTACCTGGTTCGGCCAAAGCAGGCGGCTGTCCCGATAAAGACGGCGACGGCGTTGCCGATGGAGTGGATAAATGCCCGGAAGTGTTTGGATTGGCAAGGAACAGGGGCTGTCCCTTACCTGACCGGGACAATGACACCGTACTGGATGAAGAAGACCAATGTCCTGATATAGCAGGCATTCTGAAATACCACGGATGCCCGCCGCCCGATACAGATGGCGATGGCCTGAACGATGAAGAAGACCTTTGTCCGGATAAAGCAGGGGCGAAAGACTTCAATGGTTGCCCGATCCCCGACAGCGATGGCGATGGCCTGAACGATAAAGAAGACAAGTGCCCCACCATAGCCGGCGTGCGCGAGAACAATGGTTGTCCGGCCATTAAGCGGGAAATTGTTGAACGGGTGAACTATGCCGCTAAAAAAATATTCTTTGCATTAGGCAGCGATAAAATTATGCCGGCCTCCTACAGCGCGCTGGATAATGTGGTATCGATCCTGAAAGCCGATGCCTCCCTGAAACTGATCATTGAGGGATACACAGATAACGTAGGTAAACCGGAATCGAATTTGATCCTGTCGCAAAAACGTGCCGATGCCGTTAAGAGTTACCTGATGCAAAAAGGCCTTGACGCCAACCGGTTAAACGCCAAAGGGTATGGCCAGGAAAGAGCGGTTTCAGATAACAGCACTCCTGCCGGCAGGGCGGCCAACCGACGTGTTGAATTGAAATTATCACAACAATAGCCAATAGGCAACAGACAATGGGCAATGGGCAAAAAGAGCAATTTTGAAATATGGTCTCTCTGATTTACCGGGAAGGGAGATCCATTAAATACCCTGAAAGCCATTTTCTTAGCAAAAGGTTATGAACAAATTATTAGCCACTCATGTAATATGATACATGCGTGGCTTTTATTTTTATATTTTGCGCGTGGGAAAATGAACGTTTGTTAAAGAAAATGCGTACCACGGTTACATTTCGATGCAATAGAACCGCGACACGACTAAATTTTGTTAAGAATTAGTAAAAAACCAGATATTTGGATAGTTTCCACAATTAATAATTTACGTTACAAATAAGTAAAGCAAAAAACACTCGTACATGAATAAACTGGTAAAAGTAGCAGGTTTAGTTACTGCCTTTGTGATTGCTGACCATACCTCCTTTGCACAGCAGGAGAAAAGCATAAAAACAGGAGATGTGCCGAAGGGATGGCATCTGCTCGACAAAACCAAAGACGGGTTCTATGGGATCAGTATAGATAAAGCGTATGATTTTATTCGTACTAAAAACCTCAAAGGGAAAACCGTAGTAGTAGCGATCATCGATTCAGGCATCGATACCCTGCATGAAGACCTCAAAGACGTTTTGTGGACCAACCCCAAAGAAATACCCGGAAACGGTTTGGATGATGACGGTAATGGCTATGCTGATGATATACATGGCTGGAACTTCATCGGCGGCAAAGACGGCAAAAACGTAAAACAGGATTCTTACGAAGGCGCCCGCGTGTACCATATGTACAAAAGTAAATTCGATGGTAAGACCATTGATACCACCAAACTCTCGGCTGATGAAAAAGACGAGTATAAAATGTGGTTAAAGAGTAAAAAGAAAATTGAAGGCGAAGGCAGTGAAGAAGGTGTTGACCTCGTGATGCTGAAAAGAGCGTTGCTCAGCGCGCAAAAAAGCGACAGCATTATGCGCAAAGCGTTGAATAAAGAAAACTACACCGGTACAGACGTGGATACATTCAATGCGGTAAGTACCTCAGAAAAATCGGCCAAAGGCAGCCTGCTGTACCTGTTCAAAACCAACCAGATGATGGAAACTACCAACAAGGAGTTCCTCGACGGATTTGAAGAGTTTGTAAGCGGCGAAGAAAGAAAAGCCGAGGCAAAAGATAAAGCGCCACAAAATTACCGCGGCGATATTACCAAAGACAATGAACAGGATATCAACGACCGTAACTACGGTAATCCTGATGTAATGGCTTCTACCCCATTCCATGGTACGCACGTGGCCGGCATCATCGGCGCCATACGCAACAATGGAAAAGGAATGGACGGTGTTGCCGATAATGTACGCATTATGATGATCCGTGCCGTGCCCGATGGCGATGAGCACGATAAAGATATTGCCCTGGCTATTCGCTATGCTACTGATAACGGCGCCAAAATCGTGAACATGAGCTTTGGTAAAGACTTCTCACCCCAGAAAAAATGGGTAGACGAAGCCGTTAAATATGCCGAAAGCAAAGGCGTTTTACTGGTGCATGCGGCAGGTAACGATGCCAAAAACATCGACACCGCAGATAATTTCCCGAATGCCATGATTAAAGGCAGCAATACGAAAGCATCCAACTGGATCACCGTAGGCGCCAGTGGCGATCCCAGGTCCGGTGGATTTACTGCTTCCTTCTCGAACTATGGTAAAAAACAGGTAGACGTATTTGCGCCTGGTGTTAAAATATATTCCAGCATTCCCGGAGGCAACACGTATGGAAATGCGCAGGGTACCAGTATGGCGTGCCCGGTAGTGGCCGGCACTGCAGCCTTCCTGTTAGAGTACTTCCCCTACCTCACACCACAGCAATTAAAATATTGCCTGATGAAATCGTCGCAGGCGCCTGAAACCAAGGTTAAAAAACCAGGTACAGACGAGACGGTAGCTTTATCTGACCTGAGCGAAAGCGGTGGCATCATCAACGCGTATGAAGCTGCTAAAGTAGCCGCTACCCTCGATCCTTCAGGTAAACCGGCGCCGAAAAAAACGTCGCCCAAACCAACGCTGAAGAATAAGAAAGGATAAATACAGGTTATCCCGATATATCGGGACAGGGTACAGGTTACAGGGTAAAACCGGTAATTTGTACCCTGTTTCTTTTGTTACCAGTTACCGGGTACCAGTTGCCGGGAAAAACCCGTAAACTGAAATTCGCGAGGATTGAATTAAAGCCCCGGCAACCGGTAACTGGCAACCGGCAACCTAATGCTTATAAATTCCCCCTGTAACCTGAAACCTGTAACTTTTTAATTACTTTTAGCTAAAAATATGGTTAGTAGAAAAGAAGTTACCGTACCTGATTTTTACACTACCTATATCAATGCCCTGCAGGAAGATGATCTGCAGGAGGCCCTTGCCAACAACACCCGCCGTTTTAGAAAACTACTGAAACAAATACCACACAAGAAGATCAACTATGCCTATGCGGAAGGCAAATGGACGATCAAGGAATTGCTGCAACACATCATTGATGCCGAACGGGTATTCATTTACCGGGCGCTCACTTTTGCGCGGCAGGACCCTGCTCCTTTACCAGGCTTTGATGAAAACACCTGGGCGATAACCGCCAAGGCGCCCAAACGCAAATGGAATGAACTGGTAGATGAATTTAAAGCCTTGCGTAGCGCTAACGAGCTATTCCTTAATTCGCTCGACGATGACCAGTTGCGGCAAACCGGTTCTGCCAATAACAATACCATCAGCGTAGCCGGACTGGCATTTGTATGCGCGGGCCATGTAGCGCATCATATGCGTATAATAAGGGAAAGATACCTGGGTGAACAGGTAGTTGCTGAGAAAGGCAAAACAGTGAAGAAGAAAAAGAAGGGAAAGAAATGAGAAATGAAGAATGAAAAATGAGGAATGAGAAAGGAAAGGCAGAGGAAATGTTGAATATCGAATGTTGAATATTGAATGTTGAAGGGAAAACAGAAGGCAAACGTCGGAAGTATGACAAGCCTTGCCTCTATGCCTCATTGCCTTTGGTTTTCGGCTTGCAGCTTGAAGCGATCTTAACCCTACACCTTATACATCTTCCTGATACTCTCAGTAAACAAAGTATATATAATTTTCAGCGAAGGATGATCTTGTAAAAGCTCCAGGTGTTTTTGAATGGTGGCTTCGTCGTTACGCAGGGCCGGACCTGTTTGTATGGCTACCGGTTCGTATTCGTGTAACCGTTCGGCCACGGCCGTTATCAGCGGCAGCAGCATCGAAAAATCAACCTTCTCGTGCAAACAATAGGCTTTTGCCAGTGCGTATAAATGATTGGTGAAATTGCTGACCATAACAGCGGCCACATGCAGTTTCAGGCGTTGCTCATCGCCTGCCTGCTGAACCTGGTGCGAGATGGAATTGGCAAACTCCGTGATCAGGGCCAGGTCATCTTCTGTATTGCCATCAACAAGGAAAGGAATGTCGGGCAGTTCATTTAATTCGCTGCGGAGGCTTTGCAACGGGTACAACACTCCGTAATTCCTGCTGCATGCACTTAAAATGTTTTTTGAAACGGCGCCGGCGGTATGTACAACCAGTTTTTTATCGAGCCGCAGTTCAGCAGCAACGGAAGCAATGGCGCCATCGCTTACCGCCATAACATAGATATCGGCAGAAAGATCGGGTTGCTTCAGATCGGTTGTGGAGGTGGCAGAAAGTATATCGGCCAGTTCCTCAGCATGCAATGCGTTTCTTCCACAAACCTGTATTATCTCGTGGTCGGCCGCTAAAAACCTTTTTCCCAATATGGTGGCAACATTTCCTGTACCGATGATAACTACTCTCAATGATTATAGTTTGAATGCTTGATTCTTATTTCTGTTATACATCTTCAGTTACCGGACTCCGGTTACCAGTTCCCCGCACCTTAATGCAGGATGACCGCCAATGATCGAACAGCTAATGATTTGCGTTCCGGTAACCGGTATCAGGTAACTGGTAACTTTGCTTATTGATTCTTCCCTTCAACCATTGGCACAAACGAAAAGTTATCGAATAACTCTTCGGCCATACTTCCATCCCGTTGTTTGGTAATACGCAGCATCCGCTGAACATGTCCCTCCCCTACCGGTATCACCATTTTACCGCCCACTTTTAACTGATCGATCAGTTTGGGGGGAATATACGGCGCCGCTGCAGTAACGATCACTTTATCGAATGGCGCGTACGTGGGCAAACCTTCATAACCATCGCCATAAAAATATTTGATGTTGGGATATTTACCCCGAAGTATGAAGCCGCGGTGTTCTTCAAACAACTTTTTCTGCCGTTCAATGGTATACACCTGTGCATTCATTTCGCCCAGGATAATAGCCTGATAGCCGCTGCCTGTACCAATCTCCAGTACTTTTTCGTAAGGTTTTACGTCGAGCAATTGAGTTTGATAAGCAACCGTATACGGTTGTGAAATGGTTTGTCCTTCTGCAATAGGAAAAGCCCGGTCTTCATATGCGACCCTGTCTAATGCTGAATCGAGGAAATAATGCCGGGGAACATGTAGAATGGCCGTTAGCACCCGTTCATCGGTAATGCCTTTCTGTTTTAATTGATCAACTAATTGTTTACGCAATCCTTTATGCCGGTAAGTATCTTCAAACGTTCTCATAAACGGCACAAAGATAGTTCAATTTAGTTACCGGTTGCCAGTTACCAGATCCCGGTAACCGGAAACTGGTAACCGGCGACTGATTATTATTTGGAAATTGATTTTATTTATTTCTTTCGCTACAATTCTCCCCTGGAAGCAGCATACAGCTCATACCAATCCTGGTGATCGAGGTCAATGGTGAACGCATTGGCAATATTGCGGATCCTTTGCTCATTGATGGTGCCAATAAGCGGCAGGGCGCCTAATTTTACCAGCCAGGCAACAGCAAGCGATTCTATATCAGCATTATATTTTTTGCCGATCGCCTCCAATTTGCCTCTTACTTTTACCGCCTGCGCATCGGTTCCATTGGCAATACGGCCGGCGGCCAAAGGCGCTGATGCCAGCGGCCGCATATACCGTTGTTTGATATAATCTACCTGGCCATTATCGAGCGCCGACGTGTTCAGCAAATTCAGTTCAATATGGTTGGTTACAATGGGCGTTTTTAATAAAGAGGCCAGCAGTTGGTGTTGAAACACAGTGAAATTCACCACGCCCACATTTTTCACTTTACCCGAATCTTTCAGGCGTTGCAACGCCAGGGCCGTTTCTTCCACATTCGACAACGGATCGAGGTGATTGAGCAGGAATATGTCGATATAATCTGTTTTCAGTTTGCGCAGTGAGTTCTCAACGCTTTTCTGAATATGGGCTGCGGAAGTGTTATAATGCTTTACGCGTACATCGGGCAAACTGGCATGTGGCTCTATCAGCCCACACTTGGAAAATAAAACAATATCTTCCCGCTTGAACGACTTGCGGCTGATCAGTTTACCAAACAGTTCTTCTACCTGGTAGTCACCATAAATATCTGCATGATCAAACGTATTGATGCCTAATTCCAGACAAAGGTTTACGACCTTTTCCATGGTTTGGGCAGCATCGCCTGTTACTTCATTCCATCTGTAAAATCCATAAATAGCTGGTGATACTTTGGGGCCGGAATCACTGAGATAAATCTTTTGCATTCAGATAATTGTTTTCTTGAACACAATTATCGGGATTAAATAATACAATACAAAATTTATAGAGTGAGAGTTTGAAGCCGGGGGCAATGGTGAGTGGTGAATGGTGAGTGGTAACCTGTAAAAAAACGTGACCCGGTTTTAAACCGAGCCACGCTTTATTTGAACCTCTATTTACTATTCACTAAAACCTGGTAATGATACCGCCCATGTTCTCATATCCGGTGAGCGATGGCCCCCACGAAGCACCATTCCACCATTTATGGAACAGCGCCGAGTTGGTGCCCACCACAAATACATCTAACCGGTTCGAACCCCAGGAGGCTACCCGCGGCTGACCAATGATGGTTCCGCCCATATTTTCATAACCGGTCAATGATGGTCCCCAGGCCGACCCGTTCCACCACTTATGGTAAAGCGCTGAATTGGTGCCTGTCACAAATACGTCTAACCGGTTCGGGCCCCACGATACTGCTTCGGGTGAGCCGATGATGGTTCCGCCCATATTTTCATAACCGGTAATGGAAGGGCCCCATGCTGAGCCGTTCCACCACTTATGGTATAAAGCTGAATTGGTGCCTACCACAAATACATCGAGCCGGTTCGGGCCCCATGATACTGCTTTCGGCTGGCCAAGAATAGTTCCACCGAGGTTTTCCCAACCGGTAAGCGATGGTCCCCAGGCAGAACCGTTCCACCATTTATGATACAACGAACTGTCGGTTCCAACTACAAAGATGTCGATCCGGTTCGGGCCCCAGCAAACCACTTCAGGATTGCCGATGATCTTTCCACCCAGGTTTTCGTAGCCGGTAAGCGATGGTCCCCAGGCAGAGCCGTTCCACCATTTATGATACAGCGAACGATCGGTGCCAACCACAAACACGTCGAGGCGGTTCGGGCCCCACGATACTACTTTCGGTTGTCCCTGAATGATGCCACCCATATTTTCATACCCGGTGAGCGATGGCCCCCACGATGCGCCGTTCCACCATTTGTGGTACAATGCCGAATTGGCGCCCACCACAAATACATCGAGCCGGTTCGGGCCCCATGATACAACTTCAGGCGCACTGATGATAGTACCGCCCATGTTTTCGTAACCGGTGAGCGAAGGTCCCCATGCCGAACCGTTCCACCATTTATGATACAGCGCCGAATCGGTGCCTATTACAAATACATCCAGGCGGTTTGGCCCCCAGGATACCACCGGACCGGATGCTGACGGAGCGGCAGCAATGGATTCCAGGGCTTGCTTAGGTCTTATAATGCCTGCGCCTGAGTGTTGGTCAAAACCTGCGGGGCCAATATCTTTAGCGGTATTCTTTAAAACAGTTTTTACCTGGTCTTGCGTTAATGAGGGCTTTGCCTGTTTCAACAGGGCTATACAACCGGCTGCAACAGGGGTAGCGGCAGAAGTACCGCTATCGCTGGTGAAGAACCCGGTAAAGTGGGTAATTGAACAGAAATCGGGTTTTTGCGGATCGAGCGCGGCCGGTCCCTGGCTGCTGTACCCTACAAACTGCTCGTTTTTATTCACGGCGCCTACCGTCATCACCCGTGGATGGCCGTTAGCGCCCCAGATGCTTTTACCCGGACCGTTATCCGTACCGCACCGGCCATCGGGACAAGAACCGCCACAATTACCGGCAGCAAATAATACAATAATGCCTTCGTTCAACGCATCCACTACCTTACGGGTAAAAGGATGGTTGGGATCGGTTGCATAAACAGGGTCCCAGTTATCCTGGAAGATCCCCCAGCTATTGGTTAAGATCTGCGGGGTTCCATTGGCTTTATGTTGATCGATAGCCCATTGAAAACCTGCAATAGCGTTAGAAATGGTTGCGGGAATATTAGGCGCCGCAATGCGGATATCATAGATCTGCGCGTTGGGAGCCATGCCCAGCACGTCGGTTGAACACATGTTGCCATGCCAGCCCCAGCCAGCGCCTGTTGTACCCCAGTTGGCAGTAGGATAACCGCCAATAACCCGCGGAATTAACTTATTAGGCCAGCTTGGGTTGTTGGTATCATCTGTACTGATACTGCGGCCCTGTGCGGTTATACCGCCATCCACCACGCCTACCACAATGCCATCGCCCTTGAACCCGGATGCCCAGATCTGGTTAACACCCAGGTAATTGGCCACATCGGCAATAGTTCCTTTTGGCGTTCCCGGCGCACAGTCGCAGGTGCCTATGGGGCAGGTTCCCAGTCCTTCCATGGGCGTTATCTTCACTTTCTGCTCTTCTTCCACCAGAATATCCGCCTCATATTCAAAGTGCTCGATCCTGGTATCGTTCCATACTTTTATTACGTTGGGCTGTTGTTCCAGCTCGGTGATCCGCCCGGCAGGCACGGTACCACGAACCAATACAACCTGGCCTTCTTCGGATTCCGTTAATCCGCTTTGAGCGTTAGGACTACTGCCCACCGGTACCGGCTCGTAATTATAATCTAACTGAAAGCCGTAGGCCGTTAACCCGGCGCCCATCTGCAGGCCGAAAGAAGCTGTTTTTGCAGAAGGGACCCTGATCTCTACAATTACATTTCGCATCTCCGACTCGCCGTTACTTCCTGCTGCGGCCATTTCCATCATGGGCATGGAATTGGCTACGGCGCCCTCGCCTCCACCCGACGGGGAATTTGTGTCCATACTCGATGCGATCATACCACCAGTGCTTTGTGTGCTTTGTTTTTCAATGGCTTCGCCAGGCATTTTACCTGTGCCGGCATCTTCCTGCGACATGTTGCCTACGGGCATTTGATGTTTCTCTTTTCTCATAAAAAGGAATTTAAAAGATTCTGAAATGGAATAAGAGCTGGTGCTGCAAATCATTTCCATAACCTTTACCGTTGCCAGTTTTATTAACAACGATCAGTCTTTGCATGCCGGCGCGGGCAGCAAAGGGGTATCGCCTTAGTTTATATAGGTGGGATGGCTTTCTGAAGGAATACGCTTTCCTGATAATTGCCAGCAATTATCAGGGAATAAGGAAGTATTACGGCTACGTGCAATTCCTTTTCGTACAGGCTTTACGATCACCTGTTAAACAGTATGTTAAAGATTATATTTATCCAGTAGCTGCTGCTAGTAATCAGGCCAGTTCAAATGTGAGTACTAATAAGAGGCTTAATAAATTTCCCGGGCTTGTTTTAAATAACCTGACGAATGTAAGTAATTAATTATTTATCAACAATAGAAAATTTTCTTACTGGCTTACATAACCTAGAATTAACATGGTGAATGGTGAGTGAATCGTGAAACGGCAACGTGAAAAGCCGTATGTTACATGTTCCAGGTTACAAGTTCCAGGGATTAAACTTCAAAACTCAAAGCAAGGGCCCTTAAACCTGAAACTTGTAACTTGTAACTTGTAACTGGAGAACCGGAAACCGGTAACCGGTAACTGGTAACCGGCAACCAGTAAAAGAATAGAGCCATCGCTGATTGAACAGGATGGCTCATACTCCCCTCCGGGTATTGGGCAATTGGAGATCAATTGGCAACCGGCAATTGGCAGGAGTTCCCACATTTTAAGCATTGCCTATTGCTTATTGCTCATTGTCTATTGCCCATTGAAACGGGAAGCCCATGGGATGAAGCAGAAACGTTATAACGCAAGGCGTTGCTCAAATGGCAGAATCATTTGTTCTTTTTGTCTTTAAGGTATTGCGTATATACAATGTGCGTTACTTTGTTATGGTCAACATTGAAGAGTGAACTGATACTGAATATCTCATGCACCGTAAGATCATTTACATTCGACACAAGGCGGGTCATTCGTGGATTATTGGTATGAAGGTGTTTGCCTAGCAAGCTTTTCGGGATGTAATCAAAAATCTGTTGGAATTCGGTTATATGTCCTGTTTCGATCATGAACTTTATACTTTCATATCGCTTATCCATACTCATTACATAAAGAAAAAAAGAATTAGTGATTAATTCTCAAAAAACAACGGTCCGTAGTTTTTTTGTTCCATCAGAACACTCATTTATACATTTTGTACTTTTTTTGTTTCAATTGAATTGGTAACCCTGATATAACATGCTATTTGCCCGCTCTTTTACCCGCTCTGGGCCGGCGGTTCTCATCCTGCAATGCCATATTAACAAGCACCTTTGTTTCAATGCCTATGGCTTTCGCTATCTTCGACAGTTCAATTAACTTGAATTCAAGCGGCTCATTGATAAGCCTGGTAAACCGGTTATTGTTGGTCCTTATTTCATGACTAACTACTGACTTGGGTATATAATCGAAGATCTGGGCAATCGTTTTGATCTCTCCGTTCTCTATAAACATACGGGCAATATTATAGCGAGTATCTTTGATCATGTCGTCAAAGAAAATAATATTGTTTCAATCTAAAGCAGATTGGGACAATACGTACCAAGAAAGTTATACACCGTATTTTTTTGTATTGATTCCGTCCTTTCTCAGGACACTATAATTTATTAAGGCTGAAATGCATATAGGAAATAGGGCTGAGCCCAAAGGCGCCCTCACTTTTTTTTATGGCTGGATGGTTTTATTGCCAGATGGCTGTACTTACGCCGCCAGGCAGGTTCAACCATCAAGCCATCCGGGAATTTTGAGGTTACACTTTTTAGTCAGCCCAATTTTAATGCTCATTTTTCTGGTACACCCGTACATAATCCACTTCAAACAGGGCCGGAAAAGTTGTTTTGGCAGGGCTGCCACCATTCTGCCCGCCAATAGCCATATTCAACAACATGTAGTGCGGTTGCTTAAACGGGTTGAACCCACTGCCGTCTTTGTTCGCTAATACATCTAACAACACTTTATTCAACAGAACATCATCAACAAACAAGGCAATATAATTTTCAGTCCAGTCCATGCGCCAGATATGAAATTTACTGGCCCAGGCTGAACCGCCTAATGAATCAACGGAAAAGGTATTGCTAAACCATTCCGGCTTGTGATTGGGGCCCAGGCAGGCAATATTGGCTAATAACTTTCCGCGGTAAAATTCCATGATATCAATTTCACCGTTGCCGGGCCAGGGTTTATCAATGCCCAGCGTCCACCAGGCAGGCCAGATGCCATTACGCACATCAATACGCGCCCGCAGTTCAAACCGGCCATACAACCAGCTTGCCTTGCCTTCCGTTAGCAGGCACGAAGATGTATAATCGATCCCCGGGCGATTTTTTCGCCAGTCTTTATCCCCGGCTTTATAATTTGGATTGGCTCTTTGCTCCTTACGGGCTTCAATGGTCAACTGGCCGTTCTTACAAATGGCATTCTCCGGTTGGTACCATTGGTATTCTTCATTCCGAACAAATCCTGCTTCATACCTCCACCGCGTTGAATCGGGCCTGCCCTCGTGGTTAAATTCATCTGCCCATACCAGTTGGTATCCTTCGCTCTCATACGGATTGCTTTTGATCCCGTGCACACTTTGTTGTGCAAAACCTGGCAACGCTGATACAATAAACAGGAATAAATTAAATCCGGTCTTTACCGCGAGCGCGCAGTATTCGTCTTTCTTAAACATGGCTATTTATTTTCGTCTGTAAATACCCACTAAAATATCCACCTTTCACGGGGCGGTACAGGGGGGAATTTGCATTATACAGGGGTGTAATTCGTAAAAAAAGAGAAATGAGGTGAGAAAGGGAATAGAATTAAAAATGAGAAATGTTAAATGAAAAATGAAAAAGTTAAAGACCGTTCAAGGCCTGGGTTTCACGATTAACCACTGATGCCATTAGCATTCTGTATTCTCCTTTCTCATTCCTCATTTTTAATTCTTCATTTTTCATTTCTCTTCCCCGCCATAGCTACTCACCACCAGTCTTACCTTTAACATGATAGGAATTATTAAACGAATTGCGGTACTTTTTGATGTAATCCGACGGGTTCATGCCGAACAACTTATTAAACTGGGTCCTGAAGTATTTGATATCACTGATGCCTACTTCAAATGCCGCCTGGTTCACATTACATTCGTTTTTAAGCATCAGTTCCGCCGCTTTCCGCAGCCGGATGTACCGGATGAAATTGGTAATGGACTGCCCCGACAACAGCCGGATCTTTTTATACAGATTCGAATGGCTCATTCCGATCTCCTTTACGAGCACTTTAATGGTAAAATTATCATCGGTGAGGTGACGCTCAACGATCGCAATGCAATTTTCCAGGAACTCCTTGTATTCCACAGAAACTTTCAAACTGTTTTGCTTTAACGTGATCTCGTTAAAGAAATAATTCCGCAACTCGTTCCGCGTTTTAAAGATGTTCTCCACCTTCGCCAGCAACAGGTCTTTATCGAACGGTTTGGTAATATACAGGTCGGCGCCTTCCTCGATGCTTTGCAATTCGGTGTCGGTGCCCTGCGACCCGGTCAGCAGCACCACCGGGATATGGTTCAACGCCGCATCCTTTTTTATCTTTTTACATAATTCAATTCCGTCCATTACATCCATCCTTATGTCGCTGATCACCAGGTCGGGAAATTTCTTTTGCACCATCGCCAATGCTTCCTGGCCGTTTTCCGCTTCCATCACCTCATACTTATCCTGCAGTATTTGCACTAAATATTGCCTGATGGCGTTGTCGTCGTCAGCGATCAACACACAGGGACGGTCGGTTACCACGATCCCGGGTTTGCTTTCCTGATGGTCAATTACCGGTTGTTCTTCTACCGGTTCTTCCAGCAATTCTTCCAGGATAACCGGTTCTTTCTGCGCTTCATTCAATATGATCTCATTGGCCAGGTGCGCTTTCCCTTTTTGCAAAGTGATAAAGAAAGTGGAGCCCACCCCTTCCGTTGTTTGAAAAAATACGGCGCCCTTATGCTCCTCAATAAAATGCCGCACCAGGTACAGCCCGATGCCAAAACCGGGTTTAAGCGGCGTTTTGCCGGAAGGCGCCTGGTAAAATTTTTCAAATAACCGGCCTGTTGCTGCTGCAGGAATGCCACAACCCGTATCCTGAACCGATAGTTCTACCGTATTGTCTGTCTCCTGCACTTTAAAAGCAATGGCGCCGCCGGGTGGCGTAAACTTTATGGCGTTCGAAATAAGGTTGTACAGAATGATCTCCATTTTTTCCCTATCTACATACAATTCCAGGTTGGGATTATTACAGTCAAAAGTATACGTAAGGTGATTGGTCCTGGCCTGGTGCACAAAACATAAATACACTTCATTACACAGGTTGTAAAAGTTATGTTTTGCGAAGGTCATTTTATCGGCTTCCACATCTGCTTTTCTAAAGATCAGTAACTGATCAACCAAACTCAACAGGCGTTTGGCATTGCGATGTACAATGGTAAGGTCTTTTTCAATGGCGGGGTCACCTGCCCTGCGCAGCATATCTTTTATAGGATTGATGATTAATGTTAACGGGGTACGGAACTCATGCGAAATATTGGTAAAGAAAGAATGTCTTTTATCGTTGATCTCTTTTTCTTTTTCCGCATTAATATGGGCCAGCCTGATCTCATATTCCAGCTTCCGCTGCCGGGCCTTGTATTTATAATATATATAGATGATGGCCGACGCAACAGCAATATATAACAGGTACGCCCACCAGGTGCGGTACCAGGGCGGCAGGATAATTATTTTAATGGTAGCTTCCCGGGTATTCCAGATGCCTTCTGCATTGGTTGATTTTATGCGCAAAAAATAACTTCCTTCGCTGATGTTATTATAATTAATAGTACGAACGTTGCCGGTATAGTTCCAGTCTTTATCCCACCCCTGCAAAAAATAAGCATAGTTCACTTTTTCGGGCGATGAGTATTCCAGTGCGGTAAAATGAAAAGAAAGGATCGCTTCATTATACGGGATCCGTAATTCCCTGATGTGGCCATTACCGGCACGCACAATACAGCGGGGCACTTCGGCCAACGGTTTATTATTCACCCATATTTCAGAAAACAGCAAGGCAGGCATAAACGTGCGCGTATTTACCTGTTGCGGATAAAACAGGTTCATGCCATTGATACCACCAAAAGCCAACGCGCCCGACTGCAGCCGGAGCGCTGCATTGTAGGAGAACTGGTTGCTTTGCAAGCCATCGCTTTGATAAAAGTTCTGGAATGTTTTTTTGACAGGGTCAAACTTCGACAACCCGTTAAAGGTGCTGATCCATAAATTCCCATTGGTATCTTCGAGAATATTTAGTACCGCATTATTCGATAATCCATCTGCTGTGGAATAACGCTTAGCCACGTTGCCTTTCTTTCTGTTGAACAGGATCAGTCCGCCACCCTCGGTGCCCACCCACAGGTTATGATGGCTATCTTCGAAAATGGCGCGTACCGGTTTGCCGGTTGAATAATAAACATGTTCTTTTTTTTGTTTATCTAGGCAAATCAACTGCCGCGCATTCCCTACCCATAAAGCGCCGGTATGATCTTCTGCAATGGAAAGAAGGTCATTGAGTTTTGAATCGAACAGCTCGAACCTGTTTTGCGAGCGGTTTAATTTGTACAGCTTTCCATTGCCAAATGTGGTAGCCCAAAAGTTCTGCTCGCGGTCTTCATACAATTGCCATACATACTTATTTTCTTCCCCGGTGTTTTCATTTATACATTTGTAATGTTCAAACGTTCCGGTGGCGCGATTGAACTTATTGATGCCGCCGCCAAATGTGGCAATCCAGACAGAACCCTGGTGGTCTTTTTTTATACAACTGATGGCATTGTTACTTAAGGAACGGTTATTAGCTACCTCGTGATAAAAATTGGTGAACGTATTCCGCTGCCGGTCCCAGATGCTGAATCCGCCGCCATCGGTGCCAATAAACAGGTCGCCGTTCTTATCTTCATAAAAAGACGACACGAAATTATTGACGAGGCTGTTAGCGTCGAACGGATTATGCGTAATTGTCTGGAACCTGCTTTTATGTACATCCAGGATATCTATGCCGCCTTTCAGCGTTCCCATCCATACCCGTGATTCTTTATCAACAAAAATAGAATACACCGACTCACTCGACAGTTGATCCTTGCTTTCACCCGGCAGCAGGTATTGGAAGGCGCCGGTTATTTTATTCAACATATTAACGCCACCGCCTACCGTACCTACCCATAAATTATTATTCGCATCACTGCACAGGCTCACTACCATGTTCGCACTAAGCTGGTCTTTCTTTTCGGTAAAGTGGTTGATGAACTGGTTCGATGCGATGGCGTATTGATACAATCCGTTATCTGTGCCCATCCAGATGTGTCCGCCATCTACCTCCATGGAGATAACTGACTTGAACGTGTTATTTACCAGGCGGATCTTCAGGGTGTTTTGATCAAACAGGCACAAGCCTACCGTTTCAATAAAAAGCCATACTTTTTCCTGCTTGTCAACGAATATAGCCTGTACGTTATAATAATGCGATTCCTTGTTGTTCGACATTTTGACCGGTATTTGTACAGCCACCTCCGAACCTGGCTTTTTCAGGAACAATCCCCAGCCATTGGCGCCAATAAAAACATTCCCTGTAGCATCCGATCTAATAGTATTGATGCTGCAGTTGACCTTATCTTTTTGCGTTTTGGCATAGGTAGGATGAAAGTATACCGGTAAAAAGCGATCGAAGATGCGATCATATACCGCTACGCCCTGCCCGGTGCCTACCCACAGGTTATTGAATTTATCTTCATGAATGGTATAGATATAATTATGGGGAATGGAACCGGTATCGTTGATCTTGTTACGGAATACCCTGAAGCCATAACCATCGTAACTATTGAGCCCATCGTACGTACCAAACCACATCAGTCCGTTATGGTCCTGGTAAATGCATTGTACTGAATTATTGGATAAACCTTGCTGAATTCCTAAATGAGAGATGGCAGGTCCTGTATAGGCCCAGGCCGCACAGGAAAAGAATAACTGAAGTATAGCAACAAAGCTATATCTGCAAGATATATTCATAAGCGTTAGTTGGCGTAGCAGTCATTACTGACATTCCTGAATACGGTCACCAGGAGTGTACAAAATACATGAAGTGTAAATCTAACACTTTTGGGACATGACAATAAAAAATATTTGAGGGGCAGGTTGTTCACTACCTTACACATATAAACCAACTTATATCTAATAAATAAGGCAGATGTAGAAGTAGGAAGTAAGCTATTTTGGGATTTTGAGATTTCGGGATTTTGAGATTTGGGCCGATTGTTAGTACCGTAATCGAAGCACTACTCTTCTATTGACAGAACGCCCGCTGGACGTAGTATTATCGGCAACCGGGTTTTGCTGACCGTAACCTGCAGCCTGCAGGCGGTTAGCGGCAATACCGGCATTTATTAAATACTGCATCACGGCGCCGGCGCGTTTCTCACTCAAGGTTCGATTATAGGGTACACCGCCAACGTTATCTGTATGCCCTTCGATGGTTAGCAGCAACACCGGGATCTTCTTTAAAACAGTTGCTACAGAATCCAGCGAAGGAAATGAGCGCGGCAATAAACGGTAACTACCCGTTTCAAAGAAAATATGTTGCGCAGCCCAATTGATCATTGTTTTAAGTGTTTCAATTTCGGGGCAACCGCCATTAACCGCGCTCCCCGCCATTCCGGGACATTTATCTTCTGCATCGGCAATGCCATCCAGATCTTGATCGGGCATGGGGCAACCTTTGTACGCAGCCACTCCTTTTACATCGGCACATTGGTCTGCTGAATCCAAAATACCATCCCCATCCCTGTCGGGAGCCGGGCAGCCCTGATAACGAACTACACCTGGTACTTGCGCACAGGCATCGAGGCTGTCGATAATCCCATCTCCATCGGAATCTATATGAGCTGCCTGTTTAACAACGGGCGGCGGTAATGAAACCGGTTTGGCCTGTACGATCTTTTTGCGGGTAATGGCGCCGGCAATTCCTATGCTGTGAAAAAAATGGGGGTGTTGCTCCGCTGTTAGCTTAATACGGTATTGCGTATTGACCAATAAAAAGATATCGGGCGTAACATTCACCTGGAGACCGAGGCCAACGGGCGAATACATTCCATAATGGCTGTTGTATTGCGACCAGCCCAAACCCGCCTGCACATAAGGATTAAACAAAGCAGGCGATCTTACCAGGCGCGCCCTGACGGAAAAGTCGTTTTCGAGCAGCAATTGTTTACCATTGCCCAGGCTGCCGCCTTTGCCGTCGGGGAATTCCAGGAAAGAACCGGCCAGGGTTATGCTATAATCAAATTGTTTGGAGAAGCTATTCTGGAAATGGATGGCAATACCGGGTTTCATAGAGCGGCCAAAGGACGACAGCTTACCGGCGCCCTTAAAATCAAAATAAGCCAGGTGTACGCCCATGGCCGGTGTTTTGGTAAAACGTACCGGCTGGCTTACTGCAGCAACGGTTACCCCCAATAGAATAAAGCTGCTGGTTATAATTCGCCTGATAATAAACAACCTTTGCGCGGGAAGATTTTTGATAGCCACCAATACTAAAAGCAATGAGATTAAGGGTTATTAGAAATGACTGAACAAAAGTACAGATAATTATTTTTGATTATAAAACTATCGCGTATACATGATCCACATGAGGTGAAAAACAAGCGTAAAAACCTATTAAACAAAACGCTATATTTGAGCCGGCTGTATAACGCTTATGATTAAAACTGCATCGATCAACTCCTGATAATCAGGAGTTTCGTTCTAATATGAAAAAAAGAATTGGTATTATCGGGGCTGGTCCGGCGGGTTTAACGGCGGCTTATCTTTTGGCGAAGAACGGAAATGAGGTAGTTGTATTTGAAGCCGATCCCCGGTATGTGGGCGGTATTTCAAGAACTGAAAAATATAAAGGTTTCTTATTTGATATTGGCGGGCACCGGTTTTTCTCCAAATCGACCGAAGTAAACGCATTCTGGCAAGAGCTGTTGGGCCCCGATCTGCTGGAATGCAAACGAAGCTCCAGCATCTATTACAATCGAACGTTCTTTAGTTACCCCCTTGTATTGTCGGAAGTGATCAGGAAGCTGGGCGTAATTACGTCCCTTCGTTGCTTTGTGAGTTATATAAAAGCAAAATTATTCCCGGTGAAAAACCCGGTAAGCTTTGAAGATTGGGTAGTGAATAATTTCGGGCGATTGCTTTTTGAAATATTCTTCAAGTCCTATACAGAAAAAGTGTGGGGCATACCTACCAGCAAGATCTCCGCCGACTGGGCCGCACAACGAATAAAAGGGCTTTCCATCAGGACCATTATACGCAATGCGGTTAAAAAAGATAATGACAAGATCATTAAGACCCTCATTGATTCTTTTCATTATCCGCGCTTTGGGCCGGGCATGATGTGGGAAGTATGCGCGCAGAGATCCATTGCCATGGGCGCCCGGGTTTGCATGAATACAACCGTACGAAGTTTGCACTATCACGAAGCAAACAGCTCATGGTCTGTTTCCTTTGCCGACGATACTACACAAAATGGGTTCCATCATATTATTTCTTCCGCCCCCATTTACGACCTTATTCCCGGCATTTACCCGCGCGTTCAACCAACAGCATTGGAGGCCGCAAAGAGCTTGCATTACCGCGATTTCATTACCGTTGTACTAATATTGAAGAACGCCACTACATTTACTGAAAACTGGATCTATATACACGAACCTTCGGTAAAGGTAGGACGTATACAAAACTTCAAGACCTGGAGTAAGCAAATGGTGCCCGACCAAACGATGGACTGTTATGGCCTGGAATATTTTTGTTTTGAGGGGGATGGTATGTGGAATATGGAAGACGACAAACTGATTGCGCTTGCTACCAAAGAGTTACTATCGCTTAAGTTGGTTAAAAAAGAACAGGTGGAAGACGGGTATGTAGTTCGCCAGGCAAAAGCCTACCCGGTTTATGACCATGCTTATAAAGAAAAGATCCATGTGATCAGGGAGGAATTAAAAAAATATGAAAACCTTCACCTGGTGGGGCGGAACGGAATGCATAAATACAACAACCAGGACCATAGTATTATGACGGCTATGTATGCGGTAAAAAATATTCTGGCAGGAGAAATAAAATATGATCCCTGGAAAGTGAACCAGGATGCAGAATATATTGAAGAAGAGCAGCAGCAAGACGGGGGAAGATTATCGCCTGCCAGTCTTTAAATTCATTTATCTTCACGGAGATGCACATTTTGGTTTCTCCTGCTAAACTGACTTATGACTTCCAATAAAGCGTTACTGATCACCGTCTGTTGCTTTTTAATAGCCTTATGCTTAGTTTGCTACAAGAGTTTATCGTGGGAAAGATCCGGCGCCCCCGACCTGCGCAACCGGATCGTAGGCGGCCGATTGCAAAAAGATGATGTATCGCCTTATTTCTACAGATGGAAACCAGGCGATCCTGTTCGTTATTATGATGGTGCGAATATTGGCCATAGCGGTGTTTCAAATATTACCGCCTCCCCTTTCTTTCATACCTTACTGTATCCATTGCTTGAATTTCAGCAGCGCAATATTGCCCGCATCTGGCTGGCACTGGAATATTTATTTATTCTCATCACAGGTTTCATAGCCTACCGGTTAACAAAAAATAATACGCAGAAAATAATTGTTATTACATTTTTCACCCTGTTCTTATTAACAGAAGCCTGGAAGACACATGTACTCACCGGCCAGGTATATATCGTATATTCATTGCTGGCTATAACAGTATATTATTGCCTTACCAGGACCAACAAGCTAATGGCCGCCTTCATTGCAGGGCTTGCGGCTATTGTATTAATGCTGATACGGCCTAACATGGTTGTATTCTTTTTCCCGTTTCTTTTTTTGGTAAAAAATTACTCCCGCCAATACCTGGCTACTTTATTCATTCCGGTTATATTACTACCAGCCATTTATTTTTCATTTGACAATAACAGGACCTATTGGAAGGATTACCTATCAGCCATTCAGGCGTCGGCGAAAGTGCATCAAATCGCGCCATTAGGAGGATGGGCGTTGCCGGTTAATGGTGATACCGCCAGATTAAAAAAAGTGGAAGGCTGGGATGTAGATGAGATCATGAAACATGAGAAAGAAACGAATCTTGTGATGTATTCAGAAAACGGGAATGTATTTGTACTGTTCGATTACGTTTTTAAAAAACGGTTATCGATAAACATGATGGGGTTGCTCTCCGGGTTATCGGTCGTTATCTTGTTGGCCCTATACCTGTTGGCGCGCAAAAAATTCGACATAATAACGTTACCCAACATAGCGCTGTTTGGCTATTGCCTGTATATGGTCACCGACCTGTTCTCCCCTATCTGGCGGCACCAGTATTATGGCACCCAATGGTTATTTCCGTTACTGATTGCCGCAACTGTTTATAAGCCGGCAAACAAATGGTTTTATGCCGGGCTGCTGACCGGCCTGTTGTTAAACGTAGTAAATACCGATTATATAAAAATGGAGCATACCCTGGGAGAATACCTGATCTTAGTGGTGTTACTGGGGTTGAGTATGACGAGAAGATTGGAGGTTGCAGGGCAGGCTTTTGGCCAGACAACTAAAAAATGATAAATTGTAAATGGCAATTTATTCTGCAAGAAGATGAAAAAAATATACAGATCGAAACCTGGGCTTGAATTGATTATTCCCATATCCCTGATACTGGGGGTAGTATTGTTCCTGACAACGATGAATGAACCGCATTGGGTGGGACCGGCTATTTTGCTACCAATCATTATTTTTATAACCCATACATTTATTACAACCTACTACACGATCGATAACAATCTGCTCATCATCAAATGCGGCTTCTTATACAAGACCACAATTGATATTCAGCATATCAGGAAAATAAAGGAGACAAATAGTACCATAAGCTCCCCCGCCACTTCAATAGACAGACTTGAAATTTCCTATGGAAAATACCGTACGGTTTTAATTTCCCCGAAGCAAAAAATGGAATTTATTAATGAGCTCAAGTCGCTAAACCCAGGTATTGAAATAAATCTTAAGAAAAGTCTTTGATTGATTTAATTTGTCACCGAATGCTTACTTCCAATACGTTTTTATACAATCATCCTTACTAACTATGAAATAGTCCTCGTTCATTAACATAGATCAATTACGTATTATTTTGTATCGATTATTCTAATTAGATCATCTATAACTAACTATGGAGCATCAGTTCATAACTATTCAACATAAGTATGTAACTTGGGCATGTAAGTACTGAACTTTACACGAAAGTTATGCACTTATTGGCCAATGTTGTATAGGGTTGCTCCAAAGTTTTATAAGGTTGCTCCAATGTTTAGTCAGGTTACTCCAATGTTTAAAGATTGCTCCGGTGTTTAGTCAGATTGCTCCAATGTTAGTTATAGATGCGGCATAGTTAGTCATAAATGCGGCATATTGTCTCGTCCTAACATAACTATACAGGTGAAGAATAAATCCTGAAGCAACTATACACAAGCGGCAGATAGTCCTGAAGAAGCTATACATAGGCAAGTTTGAAACATACATTCAGAATCTAATCCTGATATAGCTCACCCGGTTGCGCAGGTTTTTTGGCTTATCACCAACCGTTGATCCGCTAAACCTACAAAGCCGGTATATGGCAGGTCATACACCGTATTGGTAATACCCCAGCCGTTAAAGGGGAAAAATTATTTAGTCCTCAACTTTTGCACTACTATTTTGCTACTGTTGCGTCGCACTCTTGTACGTTCGGTAATTCTAATCAACTTAATATGTCAAAGAGCTTTGATCTATTTTTTAATCTTCCCGATAGCTCTGAGCGAAAAGACCACTGGCAGTGACTGATAACACAAATGTATACCAGCCACCACGCCGTTTTTTCAAAAATGTGATGGTGTTTTATTTTAGATGTGACGGTCTTCGGAAAATGGTGTGATGAATAGCATTTTCTCCTCGAAAACATCTTTTTTTTGGGACGGTGTTCGATAAATGGTGTGACGAACAGTTCAAAACGTGTGATGAAAAACACAGCCTCCTCTTTGCCTCCTCGGCTCCTTCTCTGTTCCACCTCTTTGCCTCCTCGGAATCCGAGGAGGCAAAGAGGACCCAAAGAGGACCTAATGAGGTATCATCAAGGTGTCATTGAGGTGTTCAAAACCAGCAAAACACTCCGCTTTTTACAACTTCCCTATTTTCTGCTTATTTGAAACTTAGTAGCATGGCTGCCAAACAGAATTACCTGCTCAGGATCTACCGCCTTACCGCCTTAATTGTTCCACACCACACCCGCTTGCCGGCCAAATTTAAGGTAACTTCCGAATCAAAACCTTCTTCAGCCCACTTCGCCAATTGTTCTTTATGAATAGCTCTGCCAATCAGGATCAGTTTGTGTTTCAGTTCCTGTTTACCGAAATAATAAAAAGCATTTTCCGACAGGCTGGTGATCTGAATTACATCTTCAGGTGGCATAAGTTCACCTACTCCTGACTGTAAATGTGTTTTACCTGTACCACTGCTACCCAGGCTGATCACATGCAATGGTTCTTCCCTTTTCCTGCTGGTAAACACCAGGTACATCAGTAGCCTGTTATTCTCTTCACCTATTACCCCACTTTGCCCAATCAGTTCATTGGTTCGATGTAATAAATCAGGCTGGCATAGAAACTGTTCAGCTTCCTTCCTTTCAGATTCAGTTAGCTGCTTTACCGGTTCTTTTTCTTTTGCCAGGAGCTTTAGTTGTTCCAACCGGTATTCTTCCAACAAGTTTATCAGAATGGAAAAAGCAGTAGCCATGTAAGCAGTACCCAGGGTAAACCTTTCAGCACACCGGCGTACCAGTTTATCCAGGCTGTCATTGTTGTACAGGTCAATATTATGGCGTACTGCTACCTGTTTGTATTCCACTTTCAGGGTTACACGCATTCTTTCCAGTCCTTCTATTTTAAGGCCACCCAGAAGCCAAAAATTGAGTTGTTCATATTGCCAGGCGATGTATTCCCTGTTTTCTGTATTGAGTGCTGTAGTCATGTAATTGTGTTAAATGGGGTGAAATATAAAAGCCAGGGTGTTCCTGCCTTGATACTTTGTATATTCGCTTTAGCAGAGATTAAGCCTAATTAAAACTGTATTATGAGTTATGTAAAAATTAAGCCCACGTTGGTTATAGGAAATGCGGCTATTGATCTCTCAAAGGTCGATTGGAGCAATCTGGATAATAACCCCGAACTAAAGGCCAAACTAGAGGCTTGGACTGAGAAAAAGCTAAAAGCATTTGAACGGGCTGAAAAAAGAAAATACAATCCTTATGACAGATCAATAGGTAGAAAAAGATCAACACCAAGAAAAAGAAAATAAAAAAAGCCAAGCGGTTAAGCCTGGCTTTGTGTTATGTTTTCTGTTAATTATCTATCGGTTATCCGAACGCTTTATTGTGTAAAGATCGTGGAGGTTGCAAGTCACCAACTACTTTGATACATTACCCCTTAAATATTCATGACATATTCCTTCAAAACGTTTTTCATTGCCTCTTGCAAGGAATCATTATCACATCTAAAACTTTTTTCGGGATTGTTAGAACTAATAATTATAACAGAGTACTGATCATTTTCTCTAATGCCATCGTTCTTAACGATTATCAGATCTTTATTCTTACCCACTAATTTAATTATATCTAAAATATCGGTCGCAGTCAAAGTATCTTTAATTGAAAAATCCTTTATTCTCATTTTTTACAATTTACTTTATTAACAATTTTGAAATCTCAGAAACCTCTGTTACTTGATTTGTTGCTACTTTAGTTGCAACATTCAAAATTTCTTGCCGACTTACAGTTTTTAGTCCATGTAACTTAGCATAAGCTTCAAAAGCCATCACTGCAGTTCTTTTATTGCCATCAATAAACATATGGTTTTTAATGATTGACCTAAAGATTGCACTTCCTTGCTCCGCTATAGTCGGGTAATACATAGCTGAATTTATTACTGACGAAGGGCTTGTGCTTAGTATCCTTCCTCCACCTTCTGTAGTTTTATTTATTGCAACTATCTTATCTGAAAATGCTTCAGCGTCAAATGCTAATTCTGTAGCGGCCTCTTCAACTGCTATTGTACTTTTTTCTACTGCAGTTGTATTTTCTACAATAGCAGTAGTGGTTTTTGCAACAGCCCGTACTCCAGAGCCTCCAAACATATCATAACCTCCCGACGCATACTCTTTACGAGCTTCCTTACTTCCATGCCCCATTAGCCTAAACATCCTATCCCATTTCCCTTCTCCATTATGATATCCTGGATAAGACTGCCATGCCTCATATGCCGCAATTTGAGTATCATATTTCTTACTATTATGGGAGTACCATTCAGTAAAGTTTCTTGACAAAGGTCTTTTTGCAGTCACAACAACTTCCTGCAACTTGCTATTATCAACCCAAGTTTTCCCATCCCATTTCCATGATTGCCCCGTCTTCTCATGAACTATATCTCCAGCTTGTTTTCCTGCTGCGGCGGGTTCTAAACCATCCAAATCAACTGCTTGTATCGGAGTGTTCCCCGCAAACTGATACGGCGTATACCAAGGATAATCCTGAGTTAAAGGGTCAACCGACAAAAACTTCCCAATCCTCGCATCATATATCCTCATCCCATAATCCTGCTGATTACCCAATCCCTTCACCTCATCATCATTCATCTTGCCGTTAAACCCAAACTTATAAGGTACATTACTATTAGGAAGCGCTATTCTCGAAAGCATTCCAAACGGATAATAATCCTGCGCAGTCACTATATGTGGCTCGTAGTGATCTATCAAAGAACTGCTGCCGGAAGGTACGCCAAATTTTCGATCGCTGATAGTGGCCAGTACGTTGCCTAAATGGTTTGCCTATTCATCATTTTTTTCACTGATCCCTTGGGGAAGGGACAGATGAAAAGAGCTAAAAATAAAAATCACCATCCTGGATACGTGCTAAAACATACTGTTGATCCTGTCCTGTTATCCAAATGGATGATGTTTTGACAATTCATCCTGTAAGGTGTCCATATCCTGTATGGCATAAGCTTCTGTGCTGCTGATATACTTATGACCGGCCATATATTGTACCTGTCGCTTGTTATGGAGCTTTAGCCAGTTAATGATCACTGAACCCCGAATATGCAGGGCATTAGTTATTGAAGGGTTGATGCCCTGTAGCTCCTGGACCAGTAAATAAATTGTATTATGTAGGTTACCAGGAAAAAGCTCTTCAGCTTTCGGTTTTAACTGTGGCCTGGTTTGCTCCAGGTACTCATGGATGGGTAAAATCTGTACCGGTAGTAATTGCAGGGTTCTACTATTGCCCCTGCTGGTGGATGGTATGTAAACTGTTCCTGCCCCCAGGGATATATGGCTCACTTCCATCTTTTGCAGTTCACCACTGTGAACACCCTGAAACACCATTAAACCCAGTAGAACCGTGTTTCTCTGATGGGCAAGGTTTGTATTAGCCTGTTGCTGTGAAATCTTCCTTAACTGGCTGTAATCGTTGTACATGGACTGTAGTTCTTCAGGGCTTAAAGGGGTTTCAACTACCCGTTTAATAACTCCCTTTACCCGTAGTGTTCGGGCTGGGTTCTTCCTTACTTCATCAATCTTTTTCAGGTAATCGAAATAGTGGGTAATGCTGTTCAGGCGTAAATTGATTGTGGCAGGGCTTACATTATTCTGTTTCTGGTGCTGAATGTATGCCAGCAGGTCATTGTAGCCTACACTGGCTGCATCAAGGTGTTTTTCCTTCTTAAGCCACTGCATAAACAGCTTTACATTGTAATAATGGCTTTCAATAGTGCTGGCACTTAGTTTTGATGCCAGCAAATACTGTTCAAAGTTATCCATCAGGGGTATGGTTTATGGTGATAGTTAAATGAGTATAAATTTGTGTGCTATCAAGAGAACTGTGGCCCAGGAATTTGGCTATTTCTTCAATAGGCATTCCGCTTTGTAAAAGATGGGTAGCAATGCTGTGCCTGAGACTGTGCAAACCGAACTGTTTTTCAATACCTGCTTTTTCTTTCAGGTAAGTAAGCCGGGGATAGAATTCAGTTAACCTGTTTCCTGTTTGTGAAATAAAAAAGGCTCCATCACCTGAAGCCTGCTTTCTTTTTGCATGTTTGCGGGTGTAATCCCTGGCATAATGTTCATGTAAGAACCACTCCCGCCCTTCTGTTATATAACTTCGTATATCTTCTGCGTGTTTACTGGCAATAGGTACATACCGTTGTTTCCCTCCTTTACCTTTCCTGACAAATAGTAGCTTTTTGTTCAGGTCAATATCATTCAGGTTTAATTGTGTTCCTTCCATCTTTCTTAACCCACAGCCAT
>NZ_STFF01000010.1 GCF_004834005.1 Niastella caeni | reverse complement strand
TGTCCCTGATGGTAAAAAATAGCCTAACAATGCTTTTTCCTGATCCTTTTCCAATGTTTCTTATCCGTTTTATTAGGCTGCAAAACAACAAATTTCTCCTAAATCCCCCAAGAATTCAACATGATCCGAGAGTTCTTAGTTCTCAGTTCCTGGTTCTCAGTTATTGAGTTTGTTAGCCTTATTGCCTTTATGCCTCTTGCCTTTATGCCTTTGTATTTTACCGGAGCAGGACAGTACAGGACAGTGGGGAGTCAATAGGCAATTTCACTTGATCCCAAAAATTTCACTTGATCCCGTGAACCCCAATAAGCAATGGCATAGTAAAATTGGCTTTTCTTAACTTCTCTCCTTTAGGTGGCCGGGGGTAAAAGAAAAAAGGTCCACTGTAGAAACAGCTGACCTCTAACGATTGCTTGCCATATGAAAAAAACGTAAAATCTGGTTGGTGTGAAGCATTTGCTTCGTGGTAGCTTCTCTTCTCTTTCTTTACTTCCTACCGTGCTACCGTTCTTGATGATGTAAAAGTACAGCGTGTTTAATTGCCTGCATAACCAGGTTTTTCACGGTTTTATTATGGCAAACCTTGCTGAACATTTGCAAAACCCTTGTGCAGCAAGCATTTCAGCTGATTTTGCATATGGTTTCCAACGCAAAAACAACGTGACTAAATGGGTGTTTTTATGACAATTGTCAATGCCCCGGCGGGTCACAAGTCGCTCCGGGCCTGGTTTTCAGGCGGTATGCAAGCATGCATGTAACCCTGTTGTTAAAGCAGTATTTGCCTTGTAATAGTTTTTAATTTTGCATTGACCTATTGCGAAAGATACGGAACGCATCCTTGCACATACAAGCTCTCTGAAA
Organism: Niastella caeni; assembly: GCF_004834005.1. Lineage (GTDB taxonomy): Bacteria > Bacteroidota > Bacteroidia > Chitinophagales > Chitinophagaceae > Niastella > Niastella caeni. Next base: position 214,822 of record NZ_STFF01000010.1, on the reverse strand, counting down.
TGGATGGAGCTAAGCCGCTACCATCGCTGATCGCAACTTGTACCTAAGCCTGCTGATCATCCTCCTCATTCAGCAGCTTTATCAACATTACTGGTTCATCAGGAATTTACACACGGGTTACAGGAAGTTTGGCCAGAAGATGGACCGAAGGATCTGAACCTGGACCATTAAATATCGCCTGGTGAAGTACCTAAGGAGAAACACGTATTTAGTTCAACGTTAACTAAAGTGTTCAACATCAAAGTCATTGTATTATACTACAGTAAATTTCCGAAAGCGGGACAATTTATCATTTCAGGAATCTCCATATAGGAATTTATTTTCCACTGTTGAGGAAATTAATTCACATTACTACGAATTATATATACAAAAGCTAGTTTATTACGTGATTGGCGTGTAATTTGAATTATGTAATCTAGTTTTTCAAAGAGTATTTTTGGATTAAAACGGGGGCGGATGTCTATCCAGCCCCTCTTTTAACCAACTAGCCTAAACGATACAATCGTTGTACCAACACAAGATGTATTTTACTACACGAATAAGTTCGTTTACACCGCCCACCCGCACCAGCAATATTCATTTCGCAAAACTGCCATAAGTATATAAAGTCTACGTGTTGTAACCGTTACCAGAACGTTAACGAGCGCCATTCTACGAAAAATGCTTATCTTCTGCATAATTATTAAAGGTGCACTACCGGGGGAATAATTTCAAGCGGTGACATATATGTTCATCATGAGGTACTGCAGTTGGCTGCATTAGTAATAATTACTTAAAATCATAGCTGGCCATATTGCGCGTACTTCGTTTTTTAAATTCCCAACTATATGTCACAACCAAACAACCAACTGCGACTCCTCACCGGAGTCCTGTCCATTTCCCTGCTGTTTGCAGCCTGTAAAAAAAATATAGACGCTGTAAACACCGGCAATGAGAACCCGACTCCCTCCGCAAAAACTGAAGCAACCACGCTTAGCGAGAATTTTGAATCGGGCAGTAAAACCGCCTATGCTACCGCCAACGTTACCTTGTCTTCCGGTTCGTGGAGCTTTAACGATGCCCTTATCGGTAACCTGTCTACCGATAGAAAGAACGGCAGCCAGTCGGCCCGCATACGCAACACGGGTAGCCTTACCATGAACTTTAATTTCGCCGATGGCGCTTCTACCGTAACTGTGCAACACGCGGCTTTCAGCACCGACGGCAGCAGTACCTGGGAACTGCGCGTATCAACCAATAGCGGCAGCACCTACACTAAAGTAGGCAGCACTATTACCACTTCTTCTACCACCCTGCAAACAGCCACCTTTACGGTTAACCTCACCGGCAACGTTCGGTTTGCGATCGTAAAAACAGGCGGCGGCGCCAACCGCATCAATATCGATGATGTAGTGATCACTTCCTCCTCATCGGGCGGCGGTGGCGGCGGTACCGGTACCGACGACGACAACATGCTGATGGGTAACCCCAGCAATGCCACTACCGATGTTTCCAACTACACCAACTATTTAATGGTTAAAACTTATTATGCGCTTTCTTATCACCGCGATCGCGGCACCCCCAACTGGGTAAGCTGGCATATCAAATCATCTGATATGGGCAGCGCCCCCCGTCAGGATGACTTCAGAGCAGATGCTACCCTGCCATCGGGCTGGTACCAGGTGGGAAGCACCAGTTATTCAGGCAGTGGCTTCGACCGTGGTCATAATTGCCCGTCGGCCGACCGCACCTCTTCAGTGACCGCTAACTCAGCTACCTTCTTAATGACCAATATGATTCCCCAGGCGCCCACTAACAATCAGCAAACCTGGAATAACCTGGAAAGCTATACGCGTTCCCTGGTTACAGCCGGTAACGAAGTGTTTGTAATTATGGGTTCTTATGGAACCGGTGGTACCGGCAGCAATGGCACGGTTAATACCATCGACAATGGCCGCATCACCGTTCCTAACCGCATCTGGAAAGTGATCGTTGTTTTGGCAAATGGTTCAAACGACCTGAGCCGGGTTACCACTTCTACCCGAGTAATTGCCGTGAACACGCCTAACATCAATACTACGAACAGCGACTGGAAAACATACCGCACCTCGGTAGATGCCATTGAAAGCGCCACCGGGTATAACCTGCTGTCGAATGTGTCTGCTTCTATCCAAAGCGTAATTGAAGCGCAGGTAGATAATCAGTAGTTACCAGTTACCGGTTACCAGGTTCCCGGTTCATTCAACTTTGAACCTCACGACTAATAAAAACCTCAAAATTCAACGGTATGTGTCGTTGAATTTTGAGGTTCGCTTTAGTTATTAATCCTGAAACAAAAGCCCGGCAACTGGTAACTGGCAACCGGTAACCGGCTTTTTCCTACTTTTACCCCTGAACATTTACTTCATAAAAAGGACTCATAATGAAAAAAATCCGTTGGGGAATATTAAGCACTGCAAAGATCGCCCGGGAAAAAGTGATCCCTGCTATGCAGCGCGGGAGGTATTGCGAAATAGCAGCTATAGCATCCAGGAATCCTGAGCAGGCGAAAGAAGTGGCCAACGGGTTAAAGATTCCCACGGTATATGGTTCCTATGAAGAATTATTGAACGACCCCGCAATAGACGCTGTTTACATTCCCCTGCCCAACCACCTGCATGTGGAATGGTCCATTAAATCCATACAGGCAGGCAAACATGTATTATGCGAAAAGCCAATAGCCCTTTCATCAGCAGAAGCCACCCAATTATTACAGGTCGCCCAACAGAATCCACAGATTAAAGTAATGGAAGCATTTATGTACCGCTTCCACCCGCAATGGGTATTGGCCAAAGAGCTGGTCGATGAAGCCCGCATCGGTCAATTGAAAACCATTCATTCTTTCTTTTCTTATTATAATGCCGACCCCAATAACATCCGGAATAAAAAAGACCTGGGCGGCGGCGGCATGATGGACATTGGTTGTTATTGCGTTTCACTCGCCCGATTCCTTTTTAACAGCGAACCGGTTCGTGTACAGGGCCATGTTACCATTGATCCCGTGCTGCAAACAGATACCCTGGCATCGGGCATTCTTGAGTTTGCTGCCGGTACAGCCACTTTCACTTGTTCAACCCAGTTAATGCCATACCAACGGGTACAGATACTCGGTACCGAAGGCCGGGTTGAAATAGAAATTCCATTTAATGCACCGCCTGACCAGGATACCCGGTTGTGGTTGCATACGAAGAACGGTTCGGAAGAAATGATTTTTGAGCCGGTAGATCAATACACCCTGCAAGGCGATCTCTTTGCGCAATCCATATTAAATAATACACCAGTGCCCACCCCGTTACAGGATGCGATCAACAATATGAAGATCATTGAAGCAGTGTTTGCGACTGCATCGCATTAGCCTTTCGGCGCCGATTGCCGGCTTTCCGTGGCTGATTCGTGCAGGAATTTTGCTGTTGAAATGGTTTGATGAAACCGGGCCGGCTTCTTTATAAAATCAACCGCCCCTATTTCCAAACATCTTGCTTTTTCTACCTCATGTACAGAGGTAGTGTACATAATTACGGGAATGTTTTTATATAGACTGTGTGCTTTTAAACGCGACAACGTTTCCATGCCATTCAGGATGGGCATGTTAAGATCAAGCACTATTAATGAAGGCATGTTTGTTTGAGCTATGGAATTTTCGAGGTATGAGAATACCTGCAAGCCATTTTCTACCAGGTAAATATCACTTGACAGGCCAATCTCCTCAAAAGCTGTATGCATCAAAAAACGATCTTCCTGGTCATCATCCGCAATCAAAATAAAAGGTTTTTGACTCATTTTTTTTATAATAACAGTAAACAATACAAATCAGGTAAGTACACGAGGTATTTACTTAAATAAAAAACTAAAGAGGTCTTTCATCCTAAAAGCAAAACATTCAGCTAACAGTGTTTCTTAATCCGGTACAGGATACTAATAATCAGAGAGAGAACCTTGAACGTTAAAACAGAAGCGGTCTTTTGGGCTATAAATTTCAATCGAGGGTAAGTTAAACTATTAGATGAAAAAATCAAAAAGTTTTATGGATTTTAACCAAAAACCGTTTTTTTCCCGCCCATAAAAGTACGGGGTTAAGGTTTTATCTTTAATTCAATATACATGCTATGTTCTGCAAAAAAAACCGCTGCTGTTTGCACGAACCGCCTACAAATTGTAGTATATTTATAATCGCCGTTATTTTTATCTTATCCCACCATCTCTTATCATAATTGCTCCGCACACCATGAACCGCTGCATAATAGGTTGTATCCAAAACAATAACCTCCTCCTGGGCATCAACTAAAGGCTAGCATTATTCAAAGTCTGGTTACTGATCTGAATGAATCCAATCCATTCGATGAAAGATCACTGCTGTTCTCAAAGGAACATCCGCACTCCTTTGAAAGTATTAAAGCCATTTTATAACCCAAAAAAAATTGTTTATGGAAACGTTAGTGCACTATGGTCAGAAAGTAAATCAACTGTATGAAGCCTATAACCGGCGCGACCTGAATACCATCCTGGATACCCTGAGCCGCGATTGTGTATGGGAAGTAATGGGACAACCTGAAATTCCTTTTGCCGGCATTTACCATGGTAAGGAAGATATAAAAGATTTCTTTGCCAAACTGGAAGACACGCTTGACATGTCGGAATTTACTACAGAACATATTCTCGAAAATGGCAACCTGGTGATCGCTTCCGGTCATTTTAATGCCGTGGCCCGTAAAACCAACAAACGCTTTTCTACAGTATGGACTATGATATATGAATTTAATGAAAATGAACAGATCGTTCATTTCCGCGACTGCTTCGATACGTTAACGTGTGCAAGGGCATTGCGGGAAAAGTAGGGAGATTCTTTTTAATAATGAATCTTCTGAGGTAGTAGGATTAAAGCGAGTAGCTAGTGGTGAGTAGCAAGTAGGGCTTATATTCGAAACGAACTATTCTTATTTTGCATTTCCTACTAGTTACTCGCTGCTTACTACTCGCTACTAAACTGCTTCAATGTATCACTTCAGAAACACTAAAATAGCACAGCCCCCTAATTCGATCTGATCTCCGGATTGCAACTCGTGCGAAACGCCCGGCACATTCAACGACTTCACCTTGTCATCACTTGTATAGATCCTGATCTTGTTGCCATTTTCAGGCAACCCGCCCTTATCGGGGAAAAGGAAAAATTTATCCAGTTGCGGATTATATAAAATATAAGCATGATTGCGGCTCACATGCAAATTGGCTGCGGCAGTTTGCGCATCAAACTGCGGTTCGCCCTGCCCCCAGAAAACAATATCGTTGGTATGGATCTTACCCGATGACAATTGCGGGTTCTTCGTTCTGCCGATGTTAAACTTTAATTGTTGTTGCGGGTTCAGCTCATATTCCGGGAACTCGGCTTTTCCCACCAGCACCTGCAAACGGGCAATGGAATATTGCTGTACAAAATCCTGTCCACGCCTGATCACCTCCAGCCCCATGGCGCCATTGGTGATACAATAATCGGGCACTTTATCTTTCACCAGGTGCTGTTCAAAGAACCAGTCACCGGCCAGTTGAATGAAATTATTCACCAGCTTACGCTCCAGGTGCTCCTTCTGGAACATACCGGGCGTATCGGTGCACAGCGCCACCTGCAGCGTTTCTTCCAGCTCTTTATTATTGCATACCATGTATAACCGCAAACCGGCAATGGTGTGCGCTTTTTCATCAATATAGGGCTTCAACCCGTTGATGATAAAACGAATGATCTCTTCCCGTTTTGCGCGGGTAGCCGGAATGCTCAACGTTCCGCCAGTTGGCGGCACGGCCGGTGCGTTATCGCTCTGTTCCGGCGCAAATGGTGTAGGGTTGTTGAGCAACCGTTTAAAGAATTTTTTCATTGTAATGATGTATGGTGGTTATTGACGCTATTTATTTTAATGGCAACTCTGTTACCAGTTACCGGTTACCAGTTGCCCTAAAATGAAACTACATATCCTCTCCTCTCCAATACTTTGGCAATGGCATTGGCCACCAACACCGCATTGGACGAGCCTTTTCCACGTTCAATTCTAATACAGGTTACCGTACGCGACCGGTGATCGGGTGTAGGCGCAAAGAACACATACCAGCCATCCGATTCAATTTCTCCATTGATCACGCGCTCCGGCGTGCCTGTTTTACCGGCCACTATAATATTCTTTATCTTTTGTTTACCCGGTTGATTACTTTGTTCGATCATATACCGGGTAAGGATACCTGCATACGACGTGTCCTCCGCAATGTCAATACCCGCGGCCACGGGTTGTTGCTTCCCGGCTTCTTTCAGTAAATACCGCGATGGCATCATAACCCCGTTATTGGCAATAGCGCCGGCCATCCTGGCCATAGCTGCCGGTGTGGAAGTAAGCGTGCTTTGCCCCCAGGCCAGGCCCGAAAATGGACTGCGATAACGATTCTTGGTACCTTGTAACCTGGGATTGTTGTATGCCCGGCGATCGTGGTTCATTACGTCTTTTCGCCAGTTGGCCAGGTCTTCCGACGCTTTTTCTTTATTGAGCGAAGGCGCATAATCATAGCCGCCGCGTTGATTGATGTTCATGCCCGTTGCCTGGTACAGGGCGGCCATCTGATCTTCGAGACTGTTCTCATTGGCCATGCGAATAAAAAATATGTTGCTCGAATTAATGATCGCTTCGCGCATGTCTACATAGTTCACTTTGGGTATGAACGGCTCCTGCTCGGTTGGATTATCGCGGAAGATCTCATTGCGATAAATGTCCCTGTATTTTACTTTGGCAGCATCGGGCCCCATTTTATTGAAGGCGGCCATACCGGTCAGGATTTTGGCGGTAGAACCGGGCGCCGTAGCATAGGTTAAACCCAGGTCGCGATCGGTAACCGGTTTGGGTAGTTTATTTCTTTCCCTGTCGGGCAACAACATCAGATCGGGCATTTGCAAATTGGGCAGCGGGTTCAAGGCAGAAGCCAGCAGGTCGCCGGTACCGGCATCCAATACTACCACGGCTATGCGATCATTTTTGAAATTGCTCTTCCGCAACGAATCCTGTATTTCTTTTTGCAACCCCGCATCGATGGTTAAATGAATATCCCGGTCTTTGTGTTTTATTTTTCGCACCGCTTCGTTTGTGGTATCAATGCCGGTTTGCAAACTTTCTACCAGCGGCGAATAATCGTAGCTCACCAGTTTTATTGTTTTCTGTACCGGCCGGGTAAATTTATCAGGTCGGTACTCTGTGCTCACATAATCACGTTTTTCCGGGCTGGTAGCATAACCGCGTAATGAAGTAAGGTGCCTGGCTTCTGCAAAATACCCATTGCCCTGACCCCAGAACAAGCGCGAATTATAATCGCCCGTCCAGAAGAAGAGGTCTTCTTCAAAAGGATAAAAGCGCACCACTCTTTTCTGTACCAGGTTTTGCAGTTGAGTAGTATCTACTCCTGCTGCCAGAAACGCATCCATATTGCGCCTGATAGTATTGGGTTCACTGGTGGCAATCACCAAACCATTGCGATCGTAGATGGAACCGGCTGCCAACACCCGGGTGAGTTTATCGATGCGCGGATTATAGCTATATATAGGCAATCCGTTCCGGTTAATGACCCGGGCCGGCTTTACCAGAATTTCTTTACTGTGCACTACCTGCACCTGGTATAGCTTGAATGATAATACGGCTATACCTGCCAGAAAGAAAAGGATACCGGTTCCCAGCACAAAATCATAATACTTTCGCAAATGCTCGGTTTGAATTGCCAATCCGGGCCGTGAAGAAATACCTGCCACAATGCCCATGGCGGCCAGGTTAACAATGAGCGAGATCTTTCCGTAGCTCAGGAAAGGAACGGTTACGCCTGTAAGCGGCAACAAACCAATAGAACCTCCGGCGATCAACAGGAATTGGATCCCCGTGGCAATGGCAATACCGGCGCACAAATAAAAACTAAAAGGTTGACCCGCCCGGCGGGCATGCAAAAAGGAACGGTGAATTAAAATACCAAACAACATAAACACTGCAACCAGTCCCAGCCAGCCCAGCTCTTCACCAATACTGGGTAAGATCATATCTGTATGTGCAGCAGGCATGGTATTGGGAAATCCTCTGCCCGGGCCCTGCCCCGTTAACCCGCCCGAAGCCAGCGTCCAGTAACTATGCGCCAGGTGGTCGCCGCCAAAAACGTCATTATTCCACTGGCTTAGCCACATGGCTTTGCGATCGGCCAGGCGATCGCCGATGCCCGGCAGTTGATCGCCAAAAGCAAAGGCCGCGATCACCAATAGTACTATAACGGGCGCATCTGCCAGCACTGCCAGTGCGCCATACCACTTCACCGTTTTAACCTGGCGCTGAATGATCATGGTCAATATAACAGCCACAAAACTGATGGCCGTTGCCAGCCAGCCGGGTATAAATGATAACAGCACGCAATACAATACGCCGGCCAGCAGCGTAAGCAATAAATTACCACGCGCAATGCTGTAAAAGAATAAAAAGGTAAAACACACCACCATCGCCGGCCCCATATCGCCCATCAGCAGGTACAGGGCCAGTATAATGCCCACGCCCACCAGCACGCCAATACTTACCTGGAAACGCCAGCGGATATCCGATAAATTGCGGATGTTCTCTTCATTGGCGGCAAAGAACCCGGCTAGGAAAAGCAACAACAGGTATTTGGTTATTTCACTTGGCTGAAACGTAAAACCGCCCAACTGAATGTTTACCTTAACGCCGCTTCCTTCAGGACCACTCCCTATCAGTAAGGTCAACAATGCCATGCCTACTGCTAATACCAACCACGTCCAGCCACGCAAGCCGTATACATTCTTTTTTCTGAAATTAAATAAGGCATCGAACCACCAGCGGGTGTATAATTTTCGGATATCTATAAGGGAGAAAACAAGAAAGCCGGTCAACCCGACAATAACGCCCTGCAAAGCCTGGGCTGCATGCAGGGTATCGGTAAGCGGGTTCTGAATACTGAATAATAACAGGATGGAAATGCCGCATAATAGTAACAACAGCGGCAACATAAAAATATCAGGTTGCTTTTTCCGCAACCATAAAATGATGTGTGCAAGAAAGAATGCCAGGATACAACCACCGGCAATTAACCAATACGAAGTAATAAATTCTTCAGGGGTACGAACGAGCAGTACTCCGTCTTCTTTTATTTGTCCATATGCAATGGGACCGATCAATCGTATTTTGTGCGGCTTGCCCGAAAAGGTATAGGCTTTATTTTTTGCCAGCCGCGCACTACCCTGCCGGCCGCCAAATTCGTAACCAGGTTTCAGCGGCAGCACACTGTAACCTGAATCGGGTAATAAACCGGTAAACTGAAATTCGCCATTGGCATTGGTGCGTGCATACAGCACATGATCGTATAATGAATCTTCATCCAATGTAGCGATGTGTTCCCGCAACTGCACCAGCGTACCGGGCATGGGTTCGCCCTGAAATAAAACCCGGCCACCTATTTCAAATTTACCAGTAGATACATTTACTGAGGAAGGATAATTGGTAGGATCATTCAATTCTTTTTGGTACAACACCGAATCAAATCCCAACCGTTGACGCGATGCTTCCAGCCGTCCCTGAAAATCAACCCCACCTGTCGGCGCCTTCCAGTCAAGCGGCGCAACCAGGCCAAATGCACTTTTATTGATGGCGCCAAGGTTGTCGATGCCGCCGGCTGTTATCAGCCGCATGGATAAAGAATCTACCAGCAGGTTTACATCGCGATCATCTGTAAAATAGTTACCGCTGGTAATTATTTTTTTCAGGGAATCTTTGTTGATGCCTGCCTCCAGCTTTATGGCCCGACTGTTTTTTAATGCTTCGTTGGCACGGGTTAAGGTGGGCGTAAGCGTGAAGAACAATTTAACAAACAATACAAGCATCAATACGGCAGCGCCTGTTAACAACACCCAGCCTTCTGCTTTATATGAATATTTTTGGTGGACTTCCATGTTACTTTTCTTATGAGCTACTCAATAAGTTACTAGTCCTGAGCGTAGTCGAAGGACCAGTGCCAAGACCGAGCGCAGTCGAGGGTCTGGTATTCCATATATCAGTTGCCGTTATTAAATTTCGTTTCGACTACGCTCAACGCTTTTTAATGCCCCTTCGACTACGCTCAGGGACTACCTTTAACTATCAACTGGTCAAATGCTACCGTTTGTGCGCCATCTACCCGCAGGCCAAAACAATTGCCGTATCCACCGGTAAATGGCAACACGTTTTCTACTTTATCATTGATGTAAAAAAAGATCGAGTTATTCTTCTTTTCAATTGAAAGCGTATTCATTTCGTTGTGCGAATGAATATTGGATGAGTGGGTCCAGTTAATGATCGGATGCCAGTCGCCGTTGGTCATGGAGCCAATGGCGTAATAACCGCTGGCGGTGATGTAATAAACAAAGTAAGCGTCGCTGTCGGTATTGCCGCAAAAGTTAATGCCATACGCCTCATCCGGTTCATTCCCCCATTGTGTAGCACTGGCTGAGATGCTGAAATTCCGTTGGATATCCAGGTCGAATTTTACGGTAGCGTGATAGGTCAGGCTATCCGTTAATCCCCTGATGATGTATTTTCCGTTGGCAAATTTAAATTCGCTGTTCTCATCTTTACCGGTTTCCCAAATGGTGTCTGCATCTTCGCTGAAATCGTCGTAATACATACCGTTCTTTAACGTTACGCCCGCATCAGTTTGTGGGGTTGCATTGGCCATGGGTATCAGGTCCGGTTCAGGTGTTGTATTCACTACCGGCGTTATTACCAGGGATGGTTTATTATGTGGAATTTTGGTTTTGCGTGCGGCCACCTCAGCAGCAGAGACAGAATCAACCGGCAAAACAGTAGCGGCCTTTTCTTCGCCCGGCTTATTGCTTTTCTTATGCGGGAACACCGCCCACATGCCCATCATGAAGGCGCTAAACAACAACACGCCCAGGATGGTGAAAACAATTTCTTTCTTTTTACCAGCCACCACTTTCGGCACCAATGGTTTGGTGAAAACTTTGGTAACTGTTTTTGTTTTCGTTTTGGATGCTGCTGCTGGTTTACGATAACGGCTTTGTGCATTTTCCATAGCTGCCTGTTGCAACAATTGACGCACATGTGCTGTATCGTTCAACCGGTGCACAGCCTGCTTCGCCATCAATCCATGCAGCAACTGCAGCAGACTGGGTGGCAGAAACCGGTCGGCCGGTAATACGGGTTCAGGAATGGGACATTCTATCACCCTATTGATGTGCCACAACAGATCTTCATCATTATATGCGAAGGGTACTGAGCCGGTTAAACATTCGTACAACACAACACCTAACGAATAATAATCGGTAGGCGTTGATACGGTCCGGGCCTGACTGAACTGCTCCGGTGAAGCGTACTCATACGTGAGCATGGAAGAACCGGTAACCGTATTGGTCTGCTCTCTTAATTTGGCAATGCCAAAATCGGTCAGCAGGAAATGTAACTCGCCATTGGGCATACGGCGGTACATGATATTCTCGGGCTTAATATCGCGATGCACTACGCCTTTTGCGTGAATGGCGTCCAATGCATCGGTCATGTGTTGCGCCAGTTGGATCACGGTATCCACTTCCAGCGTGCCGCGTTCTTTCAGCAACCTGCGTACATCACCGCCTTCTATCAATTGCATAACAATATAGGGCAGCTCCGCATCGAGATGAACGTCAACTATTTTAACAATGTGATCATGCTGAATAGATTTCATGATCTCCGATTCGCGCTGAAAGCGGCGCAGGGTATCGGCGTCGGTGTTAAAGGCAAAGTGCTTGATGGCAACCAGGTTACCCGAAACCAGGTGCCTTGCTTTTAGCACGCGGGCATTGCCCCTGCCAATTTCACCCAGGATCTCGTATCCTTTAAAATATTCTTTAAAAATTGAAGTTGCCATATTTTATTGCATCTCCGTATTGATCATTTGTACAGAGTGACTTTTATTGGTACTGTCTTGTTTAACTGCGTAACTCACCGGATACTTAATGTTTTCAAAAAATGTGTTCTCCAATTTTACATGAACCGGAATACTCACTTTAATGCCGGTTTCAAAACCTTTCAGCCGCAGGTTTTTGATGACCATTGTATCACCTGCCTTGCCCGATGATTTGTTAATTTCTACCGCTGCAAAACGATTTGACTTTTCTTTTGCAGGCAACAGCAGCAGGTTATTACCAACACTATCGGCATACCGTTGAATATCCACTATATTTTTTGTTGCTGTTAACCGGATGGTATCGGGCGCCTTCGCTACTACCGGGCCTGTTGGCGCCGCATGCTGACCGCTGAAAATAGATGCAGGCATTTTGCGGGCTGTGTCATCATTCGCTGTCACTTCCCGTACATTAGTAGTCTCATTTTTATCAGGAGTTGTTGCATTTCTTTGCGAGAAAAAGAACCAGGAGCTTGCTGCCAGTAACACAACTACCAATACGTTCCAGCGCACCCACTTGTTGCTAACGACCGGCTTTTTAACAGGTTCCTTTTTTTCGTTTGTGGCAGTAGAATTGTCTGCCTCAGGTGGTGTAGGTGTAATCGGTTTTTCGACTGGTTTATCGGCGGATGGAACCGGAGGCGTTGTATTGGTTTTTGGCTTCACCGCCTTTTTTACTTTGGTACCGTTTGTTGGCTGTACCGGAGGTTTGGCGCGATTGTTCTTTAACAATACGACGGTGATATTGTCGTGCCCGCCCATTTCATTGGCCAGCGCAATAATATTGTTAACCTTGGTATTTAATGCGGCGGAGGTGGAAAGCGCCTCCGTAATTTGCTTTGCAGTGACCATATCGGTAAGGCCATCACTACATAAAAGCAGTACATCGCCCGGCAACAGTTCTTCTTTGCCGTACTGCATAAAATCTTCATCATCGATGCGGTGAATGGTGGAACCCACTTCGCGCAAGATCTGGTTGCGTTGCGGATGGCTCATGGCTTCCCGCTCGGTTATTTCACCGGCATCTTCACGTATTCCCACAAACGAATGGTCTTTGGTAAGCTTCTGCAAAACGCCTTTGCGAAACCGGTACATCCGGGTATCGCCCACATGAACAAAATATACGATGCCGGCAGCCGCATCAGCTACGGCGGCCGTCAATACGCAACACATTTCGCCAAACCGGGGGTCCAGCATGCGTTCTTCTGTAATGCGGTTATTGGCAAAGATCACCGCTTCGCGCAACATCGTGAGCGTATCGCCTTTCGGCGTTTCCATGTACTGGTCAATAGATTCCCTGGCAATAGCAGCCGCCTTCTTTCCCCCTGCATACCCACCTACCCCATCTATTACTACCAGCAACGCCTTATCGGGCGACCATAACTGCCGGCAGGTATAGGTATCCTCATTCTCCGTCCGCCGCATCCCGGGATGCGTATTGCCACTGATCAAAAGAGTTTTCATATTATCGTGGCAGGTTTTTAAAATGCCGAATTAATAAAACAATCACAAATACAAACAGCGCTATGGATGAGATGGTGTTAATCATGAATGTTTAAAGCTGTTTAAACGAAAGGGTGACCATGCCATTCAACAATACCTGGCTTTTGTCATTCAGGTCGAACCAACGGGGACTATCTGCTTCGCTCTTAGCGATCACTGTTTCATTCACGCGGGTCTCGTTGTTACTAAAGGATGCGATCTGAAATGATTGCTGCGCTTCATTCCACCGGATACGGGCATGCGGGTTAGACACAAACCCTGATTCAATCAACAGGTAATTGCTGTAACCAACATTCTCGGGTTCCTTCCGGGCAATCACTATTTCGGTATCCTTCATAATGTACACTACTTCTTTACTCTTATCGGCCAGGTAACATTCGATCCGCGCCAGGCCATTGTCTGCAGGGCGCGCCGTTTTTTGTACGGTAGCAGTGCTCACGGTAACGTTCGTAACGGAAAGCTCAGGATTGAATTTAACCGTGAACGTGCCGTTCTCTGCAAAATGCACATGCCGCAGTACATCGAGGTTGAGATCCATTTTATCAAAAACATTGGTAGCTTTTGATTTCATGGTCACTTTAGCGGTATTATGGCGATCTCCGCCACCACTGCCTGTTGGTTTTAATCCCGTTAACATACCGATCACCCGCACATCTTCCACCGTTATTCTTTCCTGGTTGAAATCGGTTCCTGGCGCAAACCGGAACTGCCAGTGAAACGACACGGGCGACAGTTCATCATAATTCTTTTTATAGCTTTTCAGCTTGTTATAAAATGCTTTCAAGGCTTCTTTTACAATGATGGGAAGTGATGGCAACCGTTCTTCATACACTTCAGGGTGAAGAATGATGAGGTAGTGCATGTTGAACAATAAACTTTTACCAACCGATTCGCGCTTGCAGGAATTATCAAAACAATCGAGCAATTCTTTTAAAATAACATTGTTCGTAACCGGACCATTGGCTTGCCGTTGGTCGTTACTTTCAGGAAGTATTATTGATTTGAGGGCAGCAAAAAAATCACCTGATTTTTTCTTCATGGGATTCCCTGTTTTTACACGGTTTACAGCGATCATTTATACGAATTAAAAATAATTGTTTTGGAAACGTGCGCTTCGTAAAGAAAACATAAAATGTACCTAATTGGAATACTCTTTGTATAGGAGAAAACCGTTCCAGAATTTATTTAACAATTCTACATAGCTGGTTTAACGAAGTGTTATGAAAACGGCAGTCGGGAAAGGCAAACGTGAAAGGAAACGCCGGGGAAAAATCCGGAGACCCCGGCTACATGCAGGATCCTGAAAATTCAAGCCCTGGCAACCGGTAACTGGTAACCGGTAACAAATTTCTCTTTAGGGGCGGAGGAAAGCAAAAAAAACCTTGAGTGCCTTCATAAACACACTCAAGGTTTTGTATTCAAAGCCGATATGCCGGCTACAATTTTTGTATTGACACTTTCTGCCCTACCAATTCGGGAATCACAAGGCGGTTCTCTTTGGAATCGAAGTAAAAATCAGCGGGACCATTCATTACGGGCCACTCCAGTTTGGTAACCTTTTTAGTGGTAAGGTCAACCTTTTCAACAATACCAGCCGGATGGTCCATAGCGCCCCAGTCAGAAACAATTAATGTGTGATCATCGAGTAGCGCCAGGCCGTCAAAAGCGCCTTGCACGTCACCAATTTTTTCATAGGTAGCCCAACCTTTGTCCCAGGAGATCACGCCCACTTCACCACCTTTCATATCTTCAAAACTAAAACTGCAGGTGTACAGGCGTTTGGTTGCTTTGTCATAATAAACACCATTAGCGCCCTTTACATTGGCAACCTCCCGAACATTACCAGATCGCAGGTTCACTTCAAATATTTTTCCTACATCAGTAGCCGAAACAAACAAACTAAAATCATCTATAGGTGTCATGTCGTTCAAAAAAGAAGTTCCTGTTGTAGAAAGATTTATATCAACCACCTTTCTTCCCGTTGTTGTTTGAATACCAATTACCCGGTCAATATCGGCCACATACAAAACGCCCCTTACGATCGCTGTGCCTTTGGGTGCATTCAGTTTTGCGTCTGTAATTGAGCGGGTGATCATTTTACCATCGAGCGACAGCTTGCTGATATACCCGTCGCCATCTTTGCCAGTTGGCCCCTGGGCTTTTCCAAGATTGGTTACATATAAGAACTTACCATCGGAGATTACGCTTTCAGGGTTTGTTAAGCCGGTACTATCCTGCGCTATGGCGCCTGCCACCAACATCATGCCTGCAAAAAAGGAAATTGCTCTTTTCATCTGTTATTTTTTTAATGCCGCTAAGGTATTGCACCACAGGACATATCTAATAACGATAAAAGCTCAAATAATTGCACTTTTAGCCGGGGATTTTTTCAGCATCAATCACCTGTACAGCAGCAGGTAACGCCTCTTTTCCGGTAAAGCACAGAAAACCCCATAAAACTATTACATATAAATAACACGAACATTCGCAGTAGGTTAAACTGAAGCTTTTGATCCAAATTGACATGACCCAAAAAGATAACGTTGCTTTGATAATATTCCAGTTGCTTTATAGCGTAAAATTCAGTAAATTATAGTAAGCAAAGCTCCGTTATCCTGCACACGATCGCTATCCACTACAACGCACAACAACATCGTTAAAAAAATATACATTATATGACAATCCCTTTTGCCAATCCGGTTGTTTTTTTTGAGATCGGTTGTAAAGATTTGACCAAAACGGCAACATTCTATTCCGACTTATTTGGGTGGACACCCACCGGCATCCCCATGGCATCGTTGATCAACACCAATACGGAAGTAGGTATCCAGGGACAGATCACCGCTCTGGGGCATGAACCGCACAATTACGTATTGTTTTATATCCAGGTGGCCGACATCAACGAAAGCCTTTCAAAAATTGAAGAATCAGGCGGCAAAAAACTGATCGGCCCGGTTATTCTACCCAATCACAAACAATTTGCCTGGTTCAGCGACCCCGAAGGAAATATTGTTGGCCTGGTAACGAGGTAAAACTGGTTAACCTGAGCCTCCGCACACTTTTCGGTTCCCCGATTGCCCATTTTCGATTGCATATTGCCAATTGATTAATTGTTCCGATTTATCCAATTCCGGCAAAACGGCATCCAATAATTTCGCACAGTACGAAACGTGGCAGAGGCCGTTCACATTAACCATGCTTTTGTATCTTTAAAAAGAAAACAAGGGCTGCGTTCAAAGTTATAACAACCATGACCTACCAAGAATTCAAGCCTGGCAAAGCGTTACAACCGTATGTAAAATGCTACTATGTGTACGAATCCGCATCCCCTGCGGCTTTCGAAGACCTTGTATTTCCCTGCGCCTGTATGGAGATCATTTTCAACCTCGGCAGCGGTAGCTGGCAAACACGTGCCGGTGACGAATTTGTGACCACCCCCGCCATTGAATTATGGGGACAAGTGTTGCGGCCGCTGGCCGTACGGTCTGTAGGCCGTAATACCATGTTAGGAGTCAGGCTCTATCCACATGCCGCCGCCAGCATTCTGAACGACAAAGTAAACCTGTTCAATCACCAGGTGAGCAATTTCGGCGATGTAATGGGCAGCACAGTTCGTTCTTTACATGACCAACTGCAGGAAGCCAGGTCCTGGACTAAAAGACTGGCCCTGGTGGAAGCATTCTTATTACAACAACTTTCACTGGCCACCAAAAGACTGAACAAAGTAGCCGTAGTGAGCGAGCTGATGCAGGAACTGCGGCAGCAGGATATTTTCGATACCATGGAAACCTTGGCGACCCGCAATGGTATTTCGGCCCGCTACATGCAACAATTGTTTGTACAATACACCGGGCTTACCCCGAAATTATACAGCCAGATCAACCGGTTTCAAAATAGCTTGCAACTGATAAAAGCAGGGAATGATTCCTTAACTTCCATTGCGTATGAATGCGGGTATTCCGATCAGTCGCATTTCATCAGGGAATTCAAATCATTTACCGGACTTACTCCATCTGTTTATTCCATAGAAAATTTTCCGGTTGCCATGGCTGCCGATCAAAGCGACAAACACGCAAGCACCGCAACAGCAGCAGCTTTGCTGTAATATTTTTTTACCCTGATCATTAACTGTTCCGTTTTATACAATTTTCAACTCATCATCCCCGGTAATTTTGTTTTATGCCTGGCAGCCATAATCAACACTGATCATCATAAAGCAAAAACTCATGACAACCTATCAACAGTTCAAACAACTACATCACACACCCGGATTATTTGTATTGCCCAATGTATGGAACGCCAAAAGCGCCCTGCTCTTTCAACAGGAAAACTACCCGGCGATAGCTACTTCCAGTGCAGCTGTTGCCAGCAGCCTGGGATATGAAGACGGCGAGGCCATGCCTTTTGAAGAATACCTGCTGATCATTCGCCGCATATTAGCGACCGTGAAAATTCCTGTATCGGTTGACATGGAAATGGGTTACAGTGAAACAGATGCCGGCATTTATTCCAATATAAAAAAGCTGGTTGAGCTGGGCGTGGCAGGCATCAACATCGAAGATTCAACCATACAACCGTCAGGGAGAACATTGAAAGACGCTAACCGTTTTGCGCAAACCATTTCTTTTATAAAAAGTAAACTGGCGGCTGAAAAACTGGATCTATTCATCAATATCCGTTGCGACACATATATTTTGAACGTAGCCAACAAACAGGAAGAAACAGTTCAGCGATTGAAATTATATGCAACCGCCGGCGCCGATGGTATCTTTCTTCCCTGCATCAGTGAAGAAAAAGATATTGCCGCAGCGGTTAGCAGCACCCCACTTCCCATTAACGTAATGTGCATACCTGGTTTACCCGGTTTCGATACATTAAAAAACCTGGGCGTGAAGCGCGTGAGCATGGGTCCTTTCCTATTCAACAAAGTGTACGACAGTATTACACCGTTGATAAAAACTGTAACTGTCAGCAACGGGTTTGCACCGTTTTTTTCTTAGTCATAAAGATTATTAGCCATGAAAGACAGGGCTGCCGGCGAAAACCGGTGGCCTTTTTAGTTTGACCATGACGGGGAGGTTGTGAAAGAAATTATGCTTTCAAATATTACAGCAGCGCGGCTTTACTTGTACCTAAGGTATAGATTTTCCTTCTTCACAATACCCATTATTTCATTTGCTGTTAAAGGAGCGGCAAATATCTTTATATGATCCATATAACCATCAAAGATCCGTTGCCCGGGAAATTCTTCATTGCGGCCTATCGTCCATTTGTTGGGAGCAGATAACTTAATGTGATCTGGCAACGGGGTAGTTCCTTTCAATATGCCATCGATATATAATTTTAAATACTTCCCATCACAAACACCTGCTAAGTGATGCCAGTTGTTGAACCAGTTGGCTGGTAACGGCGCCTTGCATTCTCCCCTGCCCCAGCCGCCTGCAAAAAAAGTAAGCTGCTTATTACCGGCCACCTGCAATACATGATAATCGCCTTTTGTGAACAGATCAACGAGTCCTTCATTCTTTCCAATGGGGAACACCCATACCATCATGGTGATGGTTTCGCCCATGCTATCTACAGATATAGAGCTGGGCACCTGTATATAACAATCTTTGTTAAAGCGCATCCTTCGACTCCGCTCAGGACTCCGCTCAGGACTCCGCTCAGGACTCCGCTCAGGACTCCACGCAGGACTCCGCTCAGGACTACCATGCATAATTAACCCATCATTCCCAAAACCCGAGCGATCAACCACCACCCTGCCATCTGCAGCAACCGCCGGCAGATCCAATAAAGCTGTCTCCAGGTTGCTATTACACGCTTTAAATAATTTTGCTGCCTTATGAACACGAAGAGTTTGCACACCCGCCCTTTTTACCGGCACAACCTGTGCAACAGGCTGTATAGCTCCCGGCTGCAAAGAGATGGTATCTGTACAGATCAATGAATCGTTTATACTTACAGGAATATAAAATGTATGGGGCTCCCCATCGGTATTCTGTACATTGAAAGTGATCACCTGCGATTCACCGGAACGGATAACCGGTTTTATTACCAGTTCGCTGATTGCAGGCTGTATGGTGAAGCCGGTTGCGGCCCGTTTTACCTCAATTTCTTTGGCTATTGACCCGTCAATTTGCAAGCTGGCTTTTCCCAAAGTATACAACCGGCACATTACAGAGTCAGTAAGGGTTCCATTACCCGGCACCAGGCAATGCTTTTGCGCAACTACCTTTCCATTTACAAACAGCGTTACATTCTTTGTACCGGTGCTTCCCGTGTTTTGCAAGGTGAAATATACCCATACGGGTTCATGCGGCACTACACTATTCTTTGAAACCGAATAATTAACCAGCTGAAAGCTGGGATTACTTACCGTTTCTGACATGCCGGTTAAAGCGGGATCAGACACCCATTCGGTATGCGGCACAGCATCCATCCCGAAATCCATTTCACCGCCCTGTACAAGCATGTCATGTGATACCGATAAACGGTGGTAAGGTGCGCCATTTAGTAATAAGCTTTTTACATAACTGTATTGTGCAGCAGCATTGGCTGCCCTGATCACATATTGCTTTCCATTAGCAAGATGAATAGTGACCGATTTAAAAAGTGGTGAACCAATAGCATATACCGCACGGCCGGGGCATACCGGATAAATCCCCATCGCACTAAAGATGAACCAGCTACTGGTAGAGCCGAGGTCATCATTACCAGGTAAACCCCCAGGTGTTGCACTAAAGCGGGTACGCATTATTTTTTGCACCCATTGCTGTGTTTTATAGAAAGCATTCGTATAATTAAACAGGTAGGGCACATGAAACACGGTTTCATTATCAAACACCAGCTGGTCATTAACAAGTGCTGAATCGAGTCTGTAAACAAATGCATCATCACCACCCATTATATTCACCAAATCTTTTGCGTTGTGCGGCACAAAATAGGAATACACCCATGCATCCCCTTCTTTATAACCAAAAGTACCGGGATGTAATTTGTATTCATCTCCATTACGTGGTAATAAGAATAATTCCTGCGCATTAAAGAGGTGGCGATAATTAAACGCTTCCGGTATAAAATGCTCATAGGTGGCTGAATCGTGCATTACCTGTGCAAACCGGGCCAATGCCCAGTCATTGTATGCATACTCAACAGTGCGGGTAACCGACTCGGGATATGAAAATGGAACATAATGCAGTTTGCGGTAAATTTCCATATCGGGTTGAATAAAAGGCCCCACCGCCATGCTCTTTTTCATGGCATGTAAAGCCAGCAAGCCATCCGAAACTTTTATTCCTTTTAACCAGGAATCGGTAATAATGGCAATGGCGTGATTACCGGTCATAGATTCAGTTGGCAGGTAGCCGGTTTGCCGGTACATGTCGAGCATCGACTCCACCATATCTTTTTGCCTGCCGGGAAATAACAAACACAGCAAAGGGTGTAACGTTCGAAAAGTATCCCAGGGAGAAAAGCCACTGTATTGATAGGCGCCCGTTGTTTGATGAACCCGTCCATCGGCGCCCCGGTATTTTCCATTTGCATCCGAAACGATCCAGGGAACCAATAACGCATGATATAAAGCCGTATAAAAAATGGTTTTATTGCTTTCACTGGTGTCATCGATGGTAATTACCGACAATGCCTTGCGCCATTTATTACGGGTATCTTCCATGCGTTCATTAAAACGCCTGCTTTCTGCACCCATATTCAGAACAGCGCCTTCAACGTTTACCGTAGAAAAACTCACCTGTAGTTCTATCACAACAGGTTGCGATGATTGGGGGGCAAACGTAAGCAACCATCCGCCGGGCACCTCCTCGCGAACCATGTAGTCTTTATTGAACCGGAATAATGCATTCCCCACCGTACCGGTTATCTCCTGTTTTGACCTCACAGTCAATTTACCGGCATCGCCGATAAATATTTTCGGTATTACCTTTTGCGGAAAAGTAAAACGAAAGTGGCCGGTTCGTTCCCCTGCAGTGGCTTCTACCAGGGTATGATCATCGCTGAACGCTACGCGGTAATAGCCGGGAAGGGCGCTTTCTTCCTGGTGAGAAAAATTCCTGCGATAAGTGTTTACACGGAATTTATCAGCAGCCTTTACCGGCATCACATGCACACGTCCCGATGAGCCATTCGGAAAGCCGCTCAAATGCTGCGTACAGCTGAAAAAAGAAATGCTGCTATCGTGATAATTGTATCCTTCGCCGGTTGTTCGCGTTTCGGGTGTTAACTGTACAGCACCCCATGGCGCTACCGCCCCGGGGTAGGTTCCTCCTTCACTGCCCCATTTGGTAAATACATTTGATTGGGTAGTACCAATAAATGGGTTAACATATGGTAAGGGATCGGTTTGCGCCCATGCATTGATGGTAATTGTTACTACTGTACAGAATAAAAAGTTTTGTTTGATGAAAGGCATCCTATTTCACCCGGTTTAAATATTTCGTATACAATCGCTTTACAATTGCTGTGGCATTACCGGTGGGTTCGGCTGAATACGGATCGTTGCTATTAACCCAATTCCATTCCCATGTTTTTATTGCAGATTCAAAATCGTTCATTTCCATTCTGGCGCCGGTAGCCATTTTCTGCTGCAGATAGGTGAAGAACTGTTGCCAGCGCGGTTTGTAAAATCCCTTTATTAATCCGGCCCATTGCCGGCAGGAGTACTCGTGCAATTCACTTTCTTTATTGCCCCATAAGGTGATCACATTCCTAGCATTCAACTCATATAATTTCTTTTCATTTTCATCGGCGCCGCAACTGCGGGCATCGGCAATCCATTTACCCAATAAAAAGTCTTTTCGGGTAGCCAGCAATTCATCCATATCATCCATGAGCTCCAGAAACTCCCGGGTGTACCTTGTAAAAGCACCCGCATCGTTTTGCAAATAAGCGAGCACCCATTTTTGTTGCAGCGGTGTGGCATAATTTGCCAATACCTGGCGGGTGATATCAACAAGGTCGTATTGAAAACCGTCGCTTTGCTGCAAGGCAGGAATGGTTTGCATAAAAAGCGTCCAGGCGGAAACCAGTTCTTTGGGATCGTAATCAAGTTTTGTTCTTACTCTGTCACCAAACATATGGATGGTAGGACGGGCTACTATGATTGATTCCGGACCTCCTTCGCCCAACCCGCCATTGTACACCGTTTTCCCAAGTATACGCCATGCTGAATCAATAGTATCGTTATGCACGCCGTATCGCTGTGTTGCATATTGTGACAACCATTTTTCAAGGTCGATACCCGCTTCATTCCATACATTTTCCAGCATGAGGTGATAAAGCGCCGGATTTTGTTCTATGCCTTCCATGGTTAAGCCGATGCCTTCCATTTTACGGGATGATGTATGGTGCAATGCGGCAGACGGGTCCTTTGCAGCGTTGGCCATTCTACCCCATAAACTGATGTTACCCCCAAAATTGTGCAGCATATTCCAGATCCAGGGTTTGCCAAAGTAAGCCTCAGTACGGTCCCATACCGGATGGCTTTCACTATAAAGATCAAGAATGATCATGTGATCATCCGGCACCGCATTGAGCAGGGCCTTTATTTGTGTTGGTTGCCAGTAATCGGAATTATAATGAAACATCCATCCCTGCATTACCCATACCGCAGCAGGATCGGCGCCTGCCATGGATTGAAATACTTTTTTACTCATGGCATCCAAAAAGGCAGAGTCCTTTGTTGGCGGAACATTCTCATTAAACGTATCGGCACTATAAAAATGATCGGTTCCATACGTTGCTGTTTGCGCTTCGATAAATTGTTTACCAACACTTTCAAACAGGTCATCAGCAGGATCTAAAATATATACATCCGGAAAACCTGCTCCCCAGTTGGTCTTTTTTATTTTCGCATTGGGAAATTTCTGATTGAATGACGGTGGCACATGACCGGTAAATGCGGGTAATACCGGTTTCATTCCAAAACTGCGTTCTCTTTCCAGTATTTGCTTTTGCAATTCCTTTTGCCGGTCCATCCAGTGTTGGGGCAACGGGCCGTTCCATCCATCGATATTACCCATCCACAACCACGAAAAATAAGCAGGGCCGGTGAAAAAATTGGCCAGTTCACTATCGGTAAAGCCCATCTTTTTATATACCTGTTGCCAGATAGATTCTTCACCGGTAAGCGCCAGCGGCATGTTGATACCATTGAGCGCCATCCAGTCAATTTCCTGTTGCCACCGGTCCCAGTCCCACCAGGCCATTGAATATTGAAAAGTGCAGTAATTGAGATAATACCTGTATTTATAAGGAGTGGCTTTACGAACTTTTTTTGTAACCAGGGGCAGTTGACCGGGCAAATGCAGGTTAGTGCCATTCCAGCTTATGTGGCAATTACAATATTGTTGCAGGTAATAGTTCAGTGCAGCTGCAACAGACAACCCATTATTACCTCGTAATACAATTTTTCCTTTGCGGCTTTCGAGTTCAAATACATCTTTGCCATGCTGCGGTGGTATAGCTTCAACTATAAAAGAAGAAGATCTGTCTTTTACTATACGCTGAACAAAGGCGGTAAGGGCTGATCTGTTCAACTGCGAAAAAGCGGTTTGAGCGAAAAGAAAAACAACCAATAAAGAAATAAACAAATGCTTCATAGTTACAAAAACATTTCAATGTGAAAAAAGTTCCGACCCGACTACCGGACCGGAACTCCAAACTGAACGAAGAACTAACACTTGGAACCAATAGGCAATGGACAATGGGCAATCAGCAAGGTTTACCAAATTGGGGGTTCATGCATTGAAAGATTTGCCAATTGCTTATTGCCTGTTGCTTATTGGTTAATAATTCGGGTTCTGTGTTATTACGCCCTTGCTTTCATCTATCACAACCTGCGGAATGGGCACATAATAATTCTTAGGCCGGTTAAACACACGCGCAGGAACCACTACTGCTCCATTATAAGGCTGCAACGGAGAAGCTTTTTTCGGTTTGTTGAAAATGGTATCAAGGTTTATCAGCTTTGCTTTATCCCAGCGCAACAGGTCCTGAAATCGTACATTTTCACCACCCAGTTCAACACGCCGCTCATGGATCAGTTGTTTTATACCTGCACCGCTTATGGTTGCAAGCCCTGCCCTTTTTCTAACTGTATTGATCTCTGCATCTCCCGCGCCTGCGCCATTTTTTCTGATCTTAGCTTCCGCTACCAGCAAATAAATATCGGCAGTACGTAACAGGGGTTGCTTTAAATCGCCATCCAAACTACCCGAACCATCGGGGTTATAAGCCGTATATTTTCTTAGGCAATAGCCGGTTTCAAGCGAATTGCTCGGCAACATTCTTCCTGTTAACTGACCTTTTTTACCGGCAAACATCTGGTAGGCATCTTTGTCGGTTATTTCTATCAGTGTGGTTTGATGGGGAATTGAATCACCCACTTCGAGCAGCGTGGCTTTTTTACGAATAGAATCTGCCGTTTCAAATTCATCGGCAAAGTTTTGGGTGGGGTGATGAAAGCCCCATCCATTCCATGCACGCGGTGTGAAATAAATATTAATGGGTGCGTTGTTGAAATTGTTCTTGTTCCATACAGCAAAGAGAATTTCCGAATTGCTTTCCTGGCTACCAAGCGTAAAGTTATCGCGGTAACTGGCGGCCAGTGCATAATTTGAATTAGTGATCACCTTTGATCCGTATTCAATAGCCTTATCCATGTTATCCTGCATCATGTACAGCTTGCAAAGCATACCCCAGGCGGCGCCTTTATGCACGCGCCCTTTATCCTGATCGCCGTATGTTTCGGGCAACAGATCGGCTGCTTTTATCAGATCCGATTCAATTTGCGCACGCACTTTGGTAATGTCGTCTTTG
Organism: Niastella caeni; assembly: GCF_004834005.1. Classification (GTDB taxonomy): domain Bacteria; phylum Bacteroidota; class Bacteroidia; order Chitinophagales; family Chitinophagaceae; genus Niastella; species Niastella caeni. The sequence goes on along the minus strand of NZ_STFF01000010.1, from coordinate 189,517 downwards.
GGCACGTTGTAGTTACCGGTTGCTACATTGTCTTCCAGTATCAATGGCACGCTGCCAAATAACTGGTTCAGGATATAATACCCGTAAGCGCGTAAAAAGTAAGCTTCCCCCAGCGAACGTTTGCGAATGGCTTCATCAATCGTGGGCACCTTGGGAATATACATAATGGCATTGTTGGCACGGGCGATCTGTTCGTACGACCATGACCAGGTAGGACGCAACTGATAGGTGGAAGGCGTTGCCGTGAACCGTTCTATTTCCCAAAAATCGGCGTGGTCGCCGTCAACCGAAATATCGTCGCCAGCATCGTCGAATGCGTAATTGTTATGGCCTACGCCTTCCTCCTGGGTAAGTACATTGTAGATGCCATTAACGCCGGCAATTACATCGTTTTGATTACGCCAGTAGTTGGCTGTTGTATAAGAGCCCGTAGGATCGCTGTCCAGCGGCTTTTTTATACATCCTGCTACCAGAATAAATACCAGGCAGCCTGTAAAAAATATATATACCAGATTAAGTTTCATAATACTGTTGTTTTAAAACTAAAAATTAAAAGAGGCGCCTATCATCAGTGTTCTTGAAGGCGGGTATTGCGCCACATCAACTCCTCTTTGTCGGTTGCCATCGGTATATCCCAACTCAGGTGTATAACCGCTGTATGGTGTAAGTATGAATGCATTGTAGCAACTTACGTACACCCTGGTGTCGGGTAATGATGCGTCGGCTATTTTTAGTTTACGAAAAGTATATCCTAATGAAATGTTTTTAAGGGCCAGGTAATTCCCTTTTTCGATCCATAGATCGCTCGACCTGTTGTTTTGGTTGGCGTTATTCCGGCTTAAGCGTGGAATGCTGTTGCTGGTTCCTTCGCCATGCCAGCGGCCCAATGCCTCCTGGTACATGTTAAATACCTGTGTTCCATCCAGGCCGGCCATGCGATCGGCATTGTACAGTTCAACACCCATTACACCCGAGAAAGAGAAACTGCAATCAAAGCCTTTGTACCAGGCGCTGCCGTTGATGCCATAGGTGGCGCCCGGGTTGGGATCGCCGAGATTTACACGGTCTTTACCGTCAATGATGCCGTCGCCGTTCTGATCGATAAACCTTACATCACCGGGTTTAATATTTGCCTTGTTTGGATCGTTGGTAATATTAGGATCCTTATCAATGTCGCTCTGGTTCTGATACAATCCACCGGTTTTATATCCGTAGAACGAAGCAATGGGCTGCCCTTCGTACGTGCGGGAAGTTTCGAGCGACTGACGTCCGTAAAAAGCAGCGCCTATATAATCTTTATTATTACCATACAGTTTGGTCACTTTGTTTTTAATGAAGGCGGCATTTACGCTAACTGAGTAACCCAGTTCGCCCACTTTATCCTGGTAGCCCAGCTCTACTTCAACACCTTTATTATTTAAAGTGCCGATGTTTTGATTGGGAACGATCACTACACCGCCTGGTACATAACCCGATCCTGCGCCATAGGTTTCAACCAGCGGATAGGGAATCAGCATGTCTTTGGTGTTTTTGTTGAACCAGGTAACGGTACCGGTCAACTTATTATGTAAAGTAGCAAACTCAAGGCTAATGTTGGTCATTTCAGCTCTTTCCCAGGTAATCTCGGGATTACCAAGGCTGGTAATAAATGCACCATCTACCACTGTAGTGCCTGTACCAAACGCGTAAATGGTTGATGAACCGCCGCGCGTTACAATACCGAGGTATTGATAAGCGGGAACGTTTTGGTTACCCAACTGGCCCCAGCCACCGGTGATCTTTAATGAGTTGATGAATGAAACATTGTCTTTGAAGAAGTTTTCATCCGAAATGCGCCAGCCGGCTGAAAAGGCCGGGAAGTAACCCCACTGTTTACCCTTTGGAAATTTGCTCGATCCATCGGCGCGCATGGTGGCTGTTAACAGGTACTTTCCTTTGAACCCATAGTTGGCCCTTGCGAAATAAGAAACCAGCCCTTCGTCGGGATTGTTATTGCCGCTCGAAAACTGGTTACCGCTGCTACCGCTATTTAATACCCGCTGATCGCGGTTAGCATCGTCGTACCCCCGGCGTTCGGCTGTGAACCAGTTGCTTTTCAGGTTCTGCGCCGAATAACCGCCCACTACAGAAAGATTATGGTCTTTTCCAAATTTGCCATCCCAGGTAAGGTAATATTCTTCCAGTAAAGAAGTTCTTTTAGAAGATGACTGCGTTAATATGGCCAGCGAGTTTACCCTGGTTTGATCGGGTGTGGCAATGGAAAAATTATAATAGTTGTACAGCGTTTGATCGAAGCCGAAATTAGCTCTGAACTTCAGGTTCTTTAAAATTTCTATTTCGGCATAAGCGTTAGCCAGCACGCGTGAATTTCTGTTCGACTGGTCGATGTTGGCGGCCGTGAATACCGGGTTGTTAATGTCGCCGAGTTCGTTGTCGGCCTTTGAGCTGCCCCAGGTACCATCGTCTTTTTTAACGGGAATAGCCGGGTTAAAACGAATGGCGCTCCATACAAGACCGTCCTGTGCCGAACGTGTATTGGGACCGGCATCATTGGTTGATGAATACAAAAAGTTCTCCCCTACTTTAATACGGCCGCCGATCTTATGCTCTGAATTAAAACGGGCGCTGTAACGGCGGAAAAAAGAGTTTTGTATCATCCCTTTGTTATCGTAATAATTGCCCGATAAACTAAAGTTGGAATTTCTGTTTCCTCCTCTTAACGACGCATCTGCATTATTAACTTTACCGGTACCAAACAAGGCATCCTGCCAGTTGGTACGTTGCACGGCATAATTCGGATCGTTCCAGATGGCGGGTATAGATGAGCCATCGTTGTTAAATTCTTCTTTCTTTAATTTTACCAGGTCGGGCGCTGTTAACAGATCGAGTTTCTTTAATACTTTCGACTGACCGGTATAAGCATTTATATTGATCTTTAATTTCTCTTCATAGTTTCCTTTTTTAGTGGTAACGAGTATTACGCCATTGGCGGCCCTTGTACCGTATATGGCCGATGAAGAAGCATCTTTCAACACTTCGATAGAGGCAATATCGTTAGGATTTACATCGGTAAGGCTGCCGGCCGGAACCCCATCGATCACTACCAGCGGATCGGCGCTATTGAGGGTGCCGGTACCACGAATTCGAATAGCGGGCGTACTGTTGGGCGCTCCATCTCCACTTACAATATCAACGCCCGATGCCCGGCCCTGCAATGCCTGAGCGGCATTGGTAACCGGCAGGTTTTGAAAGTCTTCGCCCTTTACGCGGCTGATGGTTCCTGTTACATCTCTTTTCCGCTGGGTGCCATAACCCACTACCACCACATCGGTTAAACCTGTAGCAGATAATTTCATGCTCACATTCAACGTGGGTACAGCCGATTCGCCTACTGTTATGGTCCTTGTAATGGGCTGGTATCCTACCGAAGATATTTCCAGCTCCCAGGCGCCATCGGGCACCGTGAACTGAAACTTACCGTTGTGGTCGGTAATGGTGCCTATATTTAATTTTTTGATAGAAACGGCCGCGCCTTCAATTGGCTGATTTTTCTCATCCTTCACCGTTCCTGAAACGGTTTGTGCTGTGGTTGCATAGGCTGTTGTTACATGGCCTGAACCGCTTGCTTTTTGTTCCGGTTCGGAAACAATGGTTACAGCCTGTGCCGTGCTTTTTTCCTCCTTCTTTTCTTTTTCTTTTACGATGATGGTCTTTTCGTGCAGAATATAAGTGAGGGGCTGATTTTTAAAACATTGGTCAAGCACTTCCTTTACGGTGGCATTGCGTGCTTCTATATCTACGCGATGCGCTTTGGCAAGCACCTGGCTACTAACTAAAAAATCGTAACCACCCTGCTGCTGGATCAGTTCAAAGATCTGTTCCAGCGTTGCATTTTTTTTAACGATGGTGATTTTCTGCGATAAGCCCCTGGCACTTACATGCAGGGAAATTACCAATAGCAGGAAAGCAGTTAATTTCATAATTAGCAGCATTTTGGCCGGCAGCCACCAGTTGGCCGGTGGGGTTTTGCCGGATACGTGTTCATTACTGCAAGGCACCCTGTTCAATTGCCATGGTGCGCAGTAAACTGTCAATTTCATACTTTTGTGAAGTTTTGGTTTAACAATTCAATGTCGGTCCTACAGTCTGACTTGTTTTGAAACACCTTAATGCTACCGGGAGCGGCTCCAACGCTTCCGGTTTTCTTTTGGTGAATGGTGAATGGTCAATGACTCACGAAATTTCTGAGTCTCGTATTAGTTATTAACCTCGCAAATAGGGTTCTATTCACCATTGACCATTCACGGTAATACTATAATTTTTCCCTGCTTTCCTTTTGCCGCATGGTTATCTATCTGAAAATGCACGGTGCCGGTTAACTCCAATGTTTGTAAAAGGGCCGAAATATTTTGCGAGCGCGATACCACACCGGTATAATATTGATCGGTGCGATCGGTTTTGAATTCAACTTCCACATTGTACCATCTTTCAACCTGCCGCATCAATTCACGAATGCCTGTTTCTTTAAAGCGGAAGTATCCGTTCTTCCAGGCCATTACCTGTTGCACATTGGGTGAATGGTGAATGGTCAATGGTGAATGGGCTCGCGACAATACAGCCTGTTCGCCTGGTTTCAAGATGCCTGACTCTTCTTTGCTCCCGCCTTGCGGGACCGTTTCACGTTTCACGACCTTCACCTTTCCTTCCAGCAGGGTTGTCTTAATAGCCTCTTCATCATCATAAGCATTCACATTGAAATGGGTTCCTAGAACTTCTATCTCCCCCTGCGCCCCTGAAGAGGTGCCGATCTTTACAATAAATGGAACTTTTTTTGATCCTCCTGGCGGAGTCAGGCTCGCTACTTCAAAGTATGCTTCACCGGTTAATTGCACCATTCTTTTAGAAGTTGAAAAAGTGGCCGGGAAGCATAGTGACGAACCTGCGTTCAACCATACGTTGGTTCCATCGGGTAACATCAACTGAAACTGACCGCCATGCGGAGTTGTAACCCTGTTGTACAATACTTCGCCGGCCTTTTGCTCTGATGTAGCAGGTGAATTATAAATAAGCTGTGCTGTATTCTGTTTTATGATCTTAGTTTGGCCCTGCAATGCCAGCAAACCGGTTTGCACGGTATCGAGTACAATGGTAGTGCCATCGGCCAGCGTAAGAAGGGCTTTATTGCCACCGGGAGCTATATCTTTTTTAATTGTAACAGCGGAAACTACGGGTGCTGAAGTTGGTTTCGGGCGTGAAAAATAGAACCATGCACTACCGGCCATTACCAGCAATAATACGGCGGCCGCTATCCCACCGCGCGATACGCGGGACCAATAGGGGCGAACAATTTTTGCAGAAGTATTGGCGCTCGTTATTCCTGATTCAACCGATTGCCAGATCCTATCCCAATCTTTTTCAGGAAGCGTTGCGCTGTGTGCTTCTTTACCCGCAGTATCAAATATGAATTTCTTTAATGCGTCGTCGCCTTCCTGCTTTTTCAGCCATGCGAATAATTCTTCCACTTCTTCGCGGCTGGCCTGGTTGGCGGCATATAGTTGTAATAAATGCTGTATTCTTTCTTTGCTCATAAACAGTTCGGGAATCAGGTGCGCCACGCCAGAATAACCGGCTTTAATTCGCCGCTGATGTGGCACACCATACTCCTTACTATTATAGAGTCAGCCCAACTGAAAACGGATGAGTGGAAATGAAAAAAATTATCGCATAAGTAAGAACGCTAACAGCATTAAAATGAATAACACGCGGTCTTTGAGACAATTGCGAATAAATTTTACAGCCTGTAATACATGGCTTTTTACGGTATGTGGAGAAAGATCCAGCGTTTTGGCAATTTCATCGTAGCTTTTTCCCTGCATCTCATGCAATTCATACATCAGCTTTTTTTGCGGAGATAGTTGTTGTACCGCTTCCCAGAGCAGTTTTTGCTGATCATGAACAAAAACCGTTTCCTCGGTTTCATTGCTGTAGGATTTGGTATTCCAGATTGATAATTGCAGTATGCGTTCCTTGTTGGATTCCTTTTTTAAATACCTGCTTACTTTATTATATATGACAGTGTAAATATATGCTTCGGCATCTTTTACCTGGGCCAGTTGCGCCCTGCTAACCCAAATGCTGATGAACACATCCTGCGTTATCTCTTCCGATGCATAGGCCAGCTTGGTTAACTTAAAAGCCACAGCATACGTGCGTGCTTTATATAAGTTGAACAACATTTTAAAGGCCTGCTCCTCGTTTTGAGCAATGGCTTCAAAAAGTGCTTTAACCGACATGTTGGGCGTTATGTCATTGCTGGCCGTCATCGTTTGATTTTGAGATCTTGGGATTTTGGGATTTTGAGATTTCTGCCAAAGCAGATTTTCCAATAAAATCTCAAAATCCCGAAATCTGTAAACCCCGCAATTCTCACTTATTTAAAGTGTCTTAGTTTCAATATTTGTAACTGAGCATTGTTTTTTGCTGCTATTAAAAACTGGTTGTTGCCGCCCTGCACGCTCATCAGATTCCGGACATCACCTCGTATGCATAAACCGGTTTGTTCATACAATAATGGCGTAAACTGACCTTTGCCGTTGTTTTTCAATATAAGGCCAATGCCGGCATCAAGCGGGCCTAATTGCACCCTGAACGGATAAAAATTACCGGCAACTATAATATCCTTGTCGCCATCACCGTCGATGTCGGTAGCCACCATGCCTGTTACGGCGCTCATTTGTGCATATTGCGGCAGCGGCTGCAATATGAATTTTTTATTACCGGTGTTTTTTACAAATACCGAAGTAAGCGTTCTGATATTAACCGTGTGTGCATCCTGCAGCTGATCTTCAGAAAACAGGTCGGTCAATTGCGCGTCGGCGTAATCATTATAATGCAGGAACTTCTTATTGATGCTTGGAATTTGTTCGGCCATTTCATCGCGTGAGTAATAAGGCCATTGTTTTCCGCCATTATAATAGCATAGAACCGGATCGATACTGCCGTTGCTGAAAAAATCTTTGTACACAATACTTACCGGTTGCTGCGCCGATGCTTTGAATTGGGTATTGGCGCCCAGGTTACCAATAACAAGGTCGGTATTTCCATCGTTATCAAAATCGCCGGTCAACAGGCGGCACCACCAGCCTTCGGTATTGGCAAGGCCATAGCTGGTTGTTTTGTTTACCAGTTGTCCCTGGTGATTTTCAAAAATGGTAATGGGCATAAATTCACCCACGGCAATCAAATCATCCCAGCCGTCTTTATTAAGGTCAACCCATGCGGCATCGGTAACCATGCCGGCATGTGCCAGCGTGGTATCTTTCTGTACGTCTTTTACAAACTGAATGTGTGCGTTGGCGCTTTTGTTTTTCAGCATAAAACTTTCCGGCGCCTGCGGAAAAGAACCCGGTGATATTTTATTTCCGATAAAGAGGTCGGGCCGTCCATCATGATCTATATCCGAAACGCGAACGCAGGAACCGCTGGCTGTTTCAGCGGGTAACGCATCTTCACGCATTTTAAAATTGCCATGACCGTCATTTTCAAAAAAACGGTCCTGGTAGTTTTTATTATCCGGATTGTATTCCGTGCCGCCGCTTACGATATACAGGTCCATGTCTTTATCGTTATCGGCATCAAAGAACAACGCATCGGTATTGGTAATACCTGTATTGTTGTTCCAGGGCTGATTTGTTGCGGGTGTAAATGTGCCTGATTTTGTTTGCAGGTATAATGCGCTGGCTGAACCGGTTGATGAACCAATAAACACATCTTCAAGACCGTCTCCGTTTACATCTGCCCTGGCTATAGCCGGACCGGTTTTCGATAACTGGTAGGGCAGCAGAGGGAACACTTTAAAATCAACAAAGCCCATTGGTTTGTGAATATAATTGAGGCCTGCTATTTGGGTAACATCCTGAAACCAGGAGGCAGCAGGAAATTCACTGTGTGGCGGTAAGGCAGTATTAATTTCGTTAATTACAAGCAACGTATCTGCTTTTACATTGCCATGGTGTGTGATTTTGCCATTAGGCCAGGTAATAGTTAACGATTCAATGATGCTATCGGCGCCCAACCCAATGTGCATGATGGGGTCAACCGACGATTGAAAACCGCGTGTTAAATATTGCTCCTGAAATTGTTGGGTATGCTCTGTTTCAATAAATATTTTAGCGCCTATCCCATTAGTATTTTTGGCTGCTCCTTTTAAGCGCAGCTTTATATAATGCCCTCCGCTGGTTTCGCGGCTGTTGTTCTTATATACAGATGCCTTATCGTTCAATGAGTTTATAACGAGGTCAAGGTCGCCATCGTTATCGAGGTCGGCATAGGCAGCGCCATTGCTCACTGTTTTTTTGGTAAGGCCCCAGCTGGCTGTAACATCGGTGAAGCCCAGGTTCTGGTTGTTTTTATACAGGTAGTTGTTGAGTTTGGTACTTGGCATTTGTTGTATCAGCCGCCACATGGCGTCTTTATCGTTTATTTTGCCAACGTTGGGGTTTTGCGAATAGCCCGAAGTGAATTTTACAAAGTCGAGGTCGTTGATATCTTTAAATATACCGTTCGATACAAAAAGGTCTTTCCAGCCATCGTTGTCAAAATCGGCAAACAGGGGCGCCCAGCTCCAGTCGGTATTCGATACGCCTGCCATTTGCGCAATTTCGCTGAAGATGGGAATACCGCTGCTGTCGGTGCCATTGTTCAGTTGCAGCGTATTGCGCATTTGCTGGTAATGGTATCCGTTTTGTACACGCATCGAATAGCGGTCATATGCATCGGGGCCTTTTAATAATTTCTGGCGGTGGTTGTCTTCGGGCAACATATCCAGCACCATAATATCGGGCCGGTTATCATTGTTAAAGTCGGCAATATCTGAGCCCATGGCAAATTCCGATAGATGGCCGGCAGCCTGGGTAAGTACTTCGCGAAATGTGCCGTTTTGGTTGTTCAGGTACAGGAAGTCGCGTTCATCGTAATCATTGGTCACATAAATGTCGGGCCATCCGTCGTTATTGATATCACTAACTGCCACACTCAGGCCAAAATTCAAACCGCTGCCGTCGATGCCGGCCTGTTCGCTGACGTCGGAAAATACACCATTGTCGTTCCGGTACAGCCGGTTGCCGAATTTTGGGTGGCGGTTGCTGCGCAGTTTGGTTGAGTTAAAGAACGGGTTAAAGAACAGGTCGGCATGGTTCACCATAAACAGGTCGAGGTCGCCGTCGTTATCCATATCAAAGAACGAAGCGGTGGTGGTATAGGTACCTGGCGCATCTATTCCGTATTGTTTGGCTTGTTCTTTAAAAACAGGAATGCCGTTTTGTACCCCGGTATTGATGTATAATTCATTGGCTCTTTCATCGTCGGTACCGGGGCCTGAGTAGCATACATACATATCGAGCAGTGCATCGCCGTTTACATCGGCCATTACAACGCCGGTTTTCCATTTAGTTCGGCCCTGCACGCCGGCTTTTTCGGTAATATCTTCAAACTGCAGGTTGCCTTTATTCAAATACAGTTTATTGGGCGTCATATTACCGGTAAGCATTACGTCGGACAATCCATCGTTGTTCAGGTCGCCAACCGCTACTCCCCCACCATTATAGATGTACTCATACGTAAGAACATTGTAGTCTTTATCTTCCTTAATGGCGTTGGTGAAATCAATGTGGGAGTGGGATGGTGCTACTTCGGTAAATAAAGTAGTTGATCCCTGTTTGCAGGAAAGTGCAAGCAAATACAGCATCTGTAGCGAAATCCAGATCTTTTTTGGCCTCATGCAGTTAATTATAACAATGTAACCAGGTTAAAAATCTTTACAGGCAGGTTTTTGTGTGTATAGTTTAATCGTGCATTATTGTGCCGAACACTGAAGTTGCGCATTTTTAATCCGCCTACATATTAAGTAATTGCTTTTTATTTACGAAAACGGTTTCGTTAAAGGGTTATTTTGGTTTGTGGTTTGTGGTTTCTGGTTTGGGTTGCTGGTTTGTGGTTTGTGGTTTCTGGTTTGGGTTGCTGGTTTGTGAATATGGTTGTGGTTGCTGGTTTGGGTTGCTGGTTGGTGGTTTGTGGTTTGTGGTTTGTGGTTTGTGGTTGGTGGTTTGTGGTTTCTGGTTTGTGGTTTGTGGTTTCTGGTTTCTGGTTGTTGGTTTGGGTTGTTGGTTTGGGTTGTTGGTTTGTGGTTTGGGTTGTTGGTTTGTGGTTTGGGTTGTTGGTTTGTGGTTGGTGGTTGCTGCCGCGCTTTGGAAAATTATTATTACCTCCCCCGCACTGAGGTGCCGGCATAAAAACAATTAAGTTATTTCAATAAAAAAGGCATCAGGTCCTGGGTATTAATTCCAAGATCTAATGCCTGTTATTATAAATTCATTAAAGCAGTTTAATAGTACAGATAGTACGGGTTAAAGCTGCCGTAATAACTATATATTCCCGGACATAAATTTCTATCCGGGAAATAAGGTGTTTTTAAGTTTAACAGCTTATTCCGGTGAATCCAGTTTTGAACTGCATGTAATCGTTTTTCACTATTATGCCCCAAAAAGAAAGCCTGCCCCCGGTATATTACTCCAAAGTACATTGTTCCGCCACGTAAATCAGGGTTCTTCTCGAGATCGGGATTCCACATTCCTTTGCCTTCTTTGGCAATTGGGTTGTCACCCTCCGTATCTATTGCATCGCCCTGAGCCTCGCCGGTAATCATACTGCCACCAACGGCAAGGGTAAGTTCATCATTCACTCTAAAGGTTATTAATAGTCCGCCTGTTCTGCTCCGGTCCTTTCCATCTCCAAAGTAATCTTCATCGAGCCTTATTGCCACATCACCTAACTTTAAAGTAACAGCACCAATTCCCTGTTTTGTTTTCCCACTAAAATGCGAATACGAATATCCTGCTCCATACGTGGTGTTTCCATCGTAATAACCAGCAAAACCACCTGCATACCAGTAATTGCTGCTCCCTGCTGCTTCGCCTAAACTGCTTACCCCCGAATTAAATCCTATACCAACACTGGCAGAATAGGCAAAATCGCCTATTAAACCACTTGCATTCAAACTTGCGCCGCCGGTAAATCCACTAGTACCATACCCTATCATCGGCGATACGCTTAAAGTGAAATTCTCCGACTCATAGATTGGGATAGCTGGCATAAACCTGTTTGCCTGACTTACACCGGCAGCCAGAAGCGCGCCGCCCACAGTTGTTATGTTTGCTCCTCCCAACCAGCCGCTTATGGCGCCTGAAACAGCCGACATAACGATCTGTCCGAAACTCATATCCCCGTCGTTCACTATCAGATCAACTGCAACATTTACTGCAGCGAATATGATCGGAACAAACCACACTACCTCGCCATTCGGATCGGTATATTTTAATGGATTATTGAGCGCATATGCAAACCGGTTGTACCCCTGGGTATCATCCAGGCCCATAATATAGGGATCGGGGCTAAGCATACGACCGGTTGTGGGGTCGTATAACCGGGCATTCATGTTTATGAGGCCAAACTGAGGCAAATGTTCATGCCCTGTGTATCCTCTAACTAACCACACAGGTGTTGGTTGCACACCGTTGTACTCCCAGGTAAGCGCATTTCTTTTTCGGCCCCAGGCATCGAAGTTTTGTTGGGCAACAACTGTTCCCTGCTCATTGGTAACAGTTAAAATGCTGCCCAGGTAATCTTTGTATACTGCATAAGCCTGCCCGTTTACGATCATGGCACAAAGGCCATTGCCACCGGCAACGTAAATGATATCGTTGGTTGTACCGTTAGAAATTGTTTGCCTTTCAAAGCCTTCCAGGAACAAACGGGTTTCTGTTAGCCCGCCCGCCACCTGCACGGTTTTAATGCGACTGTTATTTACGCCATAGGAAAAGTCGAGGGTTTTTCCATTTTGATCAAGGTGCAGCGGCCGCTGAAAGCTTGTATACGTAGCAGTAAATTTACTGGCGTTTGCATCTACCGCCGCATTGAGCGGACTGATATACGCAATTGCATTCGGCTTGTTGTTTTGGTACACATACGTTCCCACATCTGATCTTTGGGTAATGTTACCTCTGTTGCCGGCTGCTGCATCGTATGTAATGGCAAACTGCTGCACCGTATTTACCGCAGCACTTGTTAACCGGTTGAGGTTATCATATTCAAATGTTTCGGTAAGGTTCAGGATCGCATCCCTGCGACTGGTCAAATTCCCTGTTTGATTATTGAACACGAAATTCAGGTCCTGTACACCCGGTGTATACAGGCGGGTTGGCAATCCGTTCTCATAAGTTGCGGTACTTGTTTTTCCATTTACCAGTGTGTATTGCGTGGCCTGCCCCAAACCATTTACAGCAACGGTATTGTACAAAACTTTTCCGTTGCTTGTAACCTGTGTAAGCATGCCGGCTGTATTATACTGGCTTTGAACCGTTACATTATTTGGATAAATGATCGCAGACTGGTTACCTTCTGCATTATACTGGTATGTAGTAGTAAAGGTTCCTGTGCCTGAAACTGTTTGTATTTTACCGGTGAGGCGCTGATATGCATCGTAATTATATTCTTCGGTAACGGCCGTACCGGTTACTTTTTTTAATTGCTTATTAGTGGCCGTGTTATAATATTCATAAGTGGTGGTCCCTTCTTTGGTTGTTTTTGAAAGCACTCTTTCGAGGTCGTCATAGCTCAAAGTAGTAACGTCGCCATTGGCATCGGTTTGTTTGGTAAGATGGCCCAATGCATCATATTCATATGACAGGCTTCCCAAATTAGCGTCGTTTACACTGACCTGCCTGCCATAATTATCCCAGGCGCCTGATATTACCTGGTGTTGGTTTAACAGCACCGTTGTTTGATTACCCTGGCTGTTGTAAGTATAGGTAAGCTGGCCGCCGTTATCTGCTGCGCTTATTATTAATCCGGTAGCATCTTTTGTTTGTGTACTTGCCTGGCCGGCCGCATTGGTAACAGTAACACTTGTTTGCCCGTTGCCTGGCATGTTATATGTATAACCCGATGAACCAAGCGGGGTGGTTTGCGTAATAATTCTGTTTAAATTATCGTATGCATAGGTAATGAGCTGAGGCGTTTCGGCGGAGTAGTAAGGCCGGCTGATCTCGGTTGTACGGCCCCTTGCGTCATATTTGGTGGTTTCGGTTGTCCATTGGTTATTCCATCCCAATACCTGTTTTTTGATAACACGTCCCAGCTTATCATACCAGGTCTTTTCATCGGGCGCTACACCATCCGGGTAATCGTTAAGGCTATAATACAACTGGTTGCCCGACACATCCCATCCCCTGGAATGATTGATAGTATGGGCCAGTGGAGTAATTGTTTTTTTAAGCGCGCCGAAACCATCGTATTCATAAGTGGTAGTAAGAGAGCCTGCTGAGCCGTCACCCTCCGTTTCTGTCAAAGGTTTGCCCCAATAAGAATGATAAGTAACCGACTTGGTAACTGTTACAGCACCGGTTTGCGTTACGTTCTTAACAGGAAAGCGGCGACTTGCATCAATTGTAATTGTAGTAGTAACGTTTGATTTACCGGGTACCTGGTTAACCGATCCGGTAACGTTTCCATAAGGGTCGTAACTATATGTTATAGTGGATGCAAGCGGTGTACCGCTCCAAACCGTTTTTGTTAAAGGCAGGCCCCTGTCGGCCGTATACGTGTATGCCGTTGTTTTTGAAAAAGCCGGAGAACCATTGCGGGTATTAGTGGTGGTTGTTTGCGTTGGCTGTAAAGGAAAGATGGCCTTGCCTGCCTGCTGGTATGTTGTTGTGGTAACAGCAGTTTCAATAGCCGATACCGCACTACCCGTCCAGTATCCGGTGACCACTGTTTGCGAGGTTATATTGCTGTAAGCATCGTACTGACTAGTGGTATTTTTGGCTGCTTTCGAAAGCTGGTCTATTTCTGTATTGCTTTGAACCTCGAATTTGTAACGGCTTACCGGGTAATACCTTGTGCTGCCATTACTAATGGTAGTAATAGCAAAGGTTTTTAACACTTCGCTCATCAATGTATTATTGAGCCACGACTTTGTGCTGGCCGGAACCAATATGCTGTGCGTTGAATTTAATATATTATTGCTTTCAACTTTTGTATCAAAAGTGCTATTGGTAACAGTAACGCCTTTAAAGCCCAGTAATCCTTTGGCCCGGTGAACGATGGCATCGCGGTACTGGTACACATTGGTTTGTGTACCTCCAATGCCATTTGGCGACGACATGGTTGAAACAACAGTTATGGGCAGACTTACTGTATTGAATGGATAACTATTTTCTGAGTTAGCCGACCGGGTGTACAGGGTTGCGCCGCCGTTTGCAAGCGTGTTGTAGTTAAAAGTGGTAATGTTGCCGAAGCCGTCGGTAACTGTTTGAAGCCTGCTGCTGTTCCTGTCGTTAAAAAGTCCTGAAAAATAAAATACAGCATAGCCGGTACCATTGAGCGATTGCATCACCTCCGTTTTTCCATCGCCATTAAAATCACCTGTTTCTACCGGCTGCCTGAAATTGCTGATCATGCCCGACAGGTAAGATGTTTTAAAGGTGTAGCGGGGAGTATAACTATCAACAGGCTGAAAATTATAATTCACGTACATAACATATTCTCCAGTGGCACACACGAGATCGGGTGAATAGGAATCAATAACAGCATCAGGATATTGGCTCTGGAACCAGGCCCATTCGCTTTCACAGATCTCTGCCGTGTTATAAGTATATGTAGTATTATATGTGAGCCCCTTCATATAATACACTTCCTGCCGGGGGTAGTAACTGGTTTGTGTTGAACCGGGCCCGGTAGATATGGTTACAGGGTATTCATATGCATGCAGAATGTCTGTCAATCCATCTCCGTTATAATCAGCAGCAACAATTCTGTCGGGCCATGCACTGCTGAAATTCACCGCCCTTTGAAGCGTTATGTTACCCTCTACGAAAGCGGTACCGGTACTATAAAACATTCTCACCGATGTGCTGTTATTATATACACTCAACACATCCGTTTTCTTATCTCCGTTGAAATCGCCAACCTGAAGTACTTTCCCGGCAATAGAACTTATCAGGGGGGTAACGCCTATTTGTGTGCAGTTAAATAAGTACCCTGAGCTGGCCGGCAGCCTGGTTATTGTAAACACAAAAGCATTGGAAGCCTTAACTACCAAAAGTTCCTGTTTCCCATCGCCATCGAAATCTATAGGGTAAATTGCTTTTGCATCTTTAAACTGGCTGCCAAGATTTAATATTTCGGCATTTATTTCACCGGTTAATTTATTTACAAAGAAACCTTTCCATACATAATCGTAAATAGGTGTTCGGCGATAAACGATCCCCAAAATTTTTTCAACTTTCTCGCCCGATTGATACTGGCGGCCCAGCACATTAATAATATCAACACTGCCATCGCCATCAAAATCGCCCTGTATACTTGAGTTGGCATCTTTTAATACAAACCGGTAAGTGCCCTGTACGTCGACAGGATTGCTTATGGTACTTGTTGACCGTGTAACGGATGTACCTGAAGGCGTGAATTTGTCGATACTGAAATTATCAATATAATACATACCGTCGTTGTGCCAGTCACCCCTCGAATCCTGGTATTGGTGCAGGTTCTTACCAACTCTTACAGCATCATCAATGCCGTCTCCATCGAGGTCGGTATTGAGGTAAACAAAAGGATGATTCTCATCGTTTCCTTTTAAGTAGGTATTGGTATTGTACGATGCCTGCAATTCGTGCTTAGCCGGTTGAAAAGCACCAGAGCTGGCGGGCATCCCTACGTTTGTAATGAGATTATAGTAAGAAGAGGTTACATCTTTTATTTCGTTATCCTGAACATTATATTGAAGGTTGGCAACGACGAGATCAGATCTTCCATCACCATTATAATCACCCGGTGTAAGCGTCCAGTTATTGGAGCCTCCCACAACCGGGTAAGTTCCGGTTATTACTGCGGCATTCTCTTCCGACGATACCTGACCATAGTTGAATTTTGTAACTACCGATGTGTTATCGGTTCCAAATAGATCTACACGCGTAAGATAATTGCGCTGAAGAAGTGTTTCGTAGGTTAATTGCAGTTTTTGCTGTATAACATTATTCTGCAGTATGCTTATTTGAGACAGCAGCCTTGAATTAACGAGTTTACGGCCATTAATGAAAGCTAAATTCTGGTTGGCCCTGGTAACATAGGAAAACCTGATTATAGTACTTGCGTACGTTATTTGATATATAACAACTTCTGCGTCGTATTGTGAATACGTAAAGTTAATTTTGTTATTATTTACATCCGTTATGGCCGATACCAGCCAGCCGATAGTAGCGCTCAGCGACAACTTAGCATCTTCATTTTTACCATATTCAATTATGCTTCCATTTTTTTGTGTAACACGCCACCATAAAGGATTGCCGGCTGTTCCGCCAAATGACTCGACCTTTGAATAATTTTCTGTTTGTGTTTTGTATTGGGTACCATCGCCGCCATTTGTACCGGATACCGGCATAAGCAGTTGACCTTCGAGGTAAAAATTATCGTCGGCATTCAGCTTTAGCGGTTCTACTTTGCCATTGTAAAATTTAGCCTGGTTACCGCGCGTAATGGCGCTTAAGCCGTTTAAGCTCCAGCCCCATCCGGCCAGATCATCACCTCCCTGGGAGCTATATACTAACGATAAGGCAGGCTGCAAACCGGCAATACCAACAGGGGCGGGTATGGGAATGGAATAGGAAGCAGCGCCATTGGGAGAAACAGATGCCTGGCCATGTATTGACCCTACAGGCTTACTCTGGTCGGGTTGGGCATGGGCAATGAATACGTGGAATACCACGATGAGGATGAGGTATAATTCCTTTTTCATAATGGAATGGGGTAAAGTGCAAGTATTAAATGATGAGAAGTAGTTTGTGGATTGTGGATTGTAGAACCACAACGGGCAACATAGTTACTGCTTAATAACTTTTTTTGAAATAACAGTGCTTTTATCGATGATCTCGATGGAGTACATACCAGCCGGCAGCCTGCTAATATCGCACTGAATTTGCGTGCCGCTGGCCTTAAATTGCCTGTAAGTTCTACCATTAATATCAACAATGCGTATTACGGCGTTATCCAGCGCCTGTAAAAAGGTAACATTAAAGCGGCCTGTTGTAGGGTTTGGGTACAATGCTTCTACCTGCTGTACAACTATTTTTTGATCCTGTTCTTTTTCCGTAGCGCCGTTGGTGTTGGCAATAATGCCCATTCTTCCGCCGGGTGGTGTATTGTTGCAGATATAATCCCTGCTGAGCACATTTCCTGCGGCATCGTAGGTGTATTGTAAACCGCATTGACCGTAAGGAATTGTTTGAGCTTGTGAATGGAAGAGAAAAGAAAATAACAAAAGGAGAAGGAATAGCGAATACTTCATAGCGTTAGTTTAAGGTTTATTGTATAAGGTTTAAGTTTAAGACGCAAGACACCCACCTTCGCTAAATGGTGCGCCTCAGCTAATGCTTCAACGACCCCGACGAGTCGGGGGACGGCGGGCAAGCATGCAGGTTAAGGTACAACTTTAAATTATAAAGTAGACAGCAACAAACATGATTTAAATATGAAATTCAAATATTATAAAAATACCTTCTGCATTCCTGGCAAAAAAATAGCGGGCAGTATGTTAGGTATACTGTCCGCTATTGCAACTTGTTATTGATCTTATTTTTGAATATCTAAAGAATCAGTTCCGAGACAACTCACAGCATCCGTTTTAATAAAATAAATGGTATGGGGTGTGAATGTGACCTGATTGTTTTCGAGTTTCAATGACCATTTTCCAATTTTTTTTGGATAAGGAGGAACAACATGCCAGCCGGTTATTGTATCTCTGTTCTTAATATATCCCTTAAACCAGGCATTATATGTTTTGAATCGCATTCCCCATACTATAAAAGTGGCCGGCAAATAAGCGATAATGGAATCGCCCTTTATTTCATATTGCCCCCGGGCCTTTCTGTTAGATTGCTTGTAGTATTCGCATGTAAAAGGAAGTGAATCAATATTCCCTCCATTGTCTCTGTATATACGTTGATCTTTTTTAAATACAATAAATGAAATGGTAGTAGTATAATCACTCGCCCTTTTGCCATTAGGCATTAAGGTTGTATCGAGCGTATTGTACATTCCATCGGTCCTTATTTTATCAGTGTTGGATGGCTGCGCATTCCATAGGGAGCCGGCTTCTTTGTGCCCTGCACATCCGGTATAAACCAATGATCCCCATAAAAAGATCAGCATACGTGCTTTCATAATAAGAGTTTAATGAAGAGCAAAAGCAATTCCAAAAGACCCGATGAACCTAAGATAAGATACATTAAGGAATATATGAGAAAAATCAGAAGCGGTAACCAACCGAAAGACCAAAGCCGACATTTTTAGCCTGTGTTTTGTCAATGCCGCCACCCGAGTCCATTTTGGGAGCAATATTTGCCAATCCCAATTGCGCATTCAGTTGAGCAGTAATTTTCTTTGTGAATTCATACCCAAACAACAGATTACCACCAAAATCAAAACGCTTCACATAATATTTGGCATCATACGGCGCGTCACTCCATTCCATATATGCTATTTCATTTTTAATTTTCACTTTACCCTCTTTATCATCCCTTTTTACATGGCCACCTATTGCCACGGCAAGGTAGGGACCAATCCCCATTAATAATTTACCAGGCCCGAACGCTGGCTTATATAAAAAGTTAACAGGAAGTTCAATGTACGAGATGCTTATTTTTATTTCCTTAGCGTGAAAATGATTCTCCAGTATGGCTCCTTTTGTACTAAACAATACGCCTGGTTGAATATAGAGATCTGATGTTATATGCATTTCTGCGGTGGCGCCAACATGGAAGCCGGTTTTAAGATCATAGTCCATATCATCTCCCCTGGGCCATTTGCTGTTGAGATCTTGCAGACTTATGCCAGCTCTGATTCCATAAGAAACCTGTGCTTTTGAGATTGATGAAAATACCATTGCTAATACAAGGACAAGAACAAAAACTTTTGATTTCATAGTTAGGAGTTGTTGACAAAGTAGAATTATAAAGTGGGGTTTATAGTAAAATGTATGATAAAAATTGCTTTAGCAAGTCCTTACTGAAAAGCAATTTTCGGTATAGCATTAAAGCAATTTTAATCCGTACCATCCAACTATTGTGAATACAATACAGCGAGTAATAACACCAATACAGCACCAGGTGACCAATTTTTTAATATTTGCGTTTAACCCTATACCTACAGCCAGGCTTATTGGTGCACCAACCGACATTGTTCCTAAAAACCCTAATCCAATTATGCCATACTTGTTCCACAAACGAAGCATCATAGGGTGCTTTTTTTCAGCAACGTCTTTAGTAGGCTTTTTTTTGTGAAAAAACGCCCTGATTTTATCGCCTAAAAAAGCCGCGACAAAAGTTCCAATTAAACCACCGGTAATGCTTGCAAAAAAAATTGTCCATGGCGATAATCCAAAGGCAAATCCGGCAGGGATGGCTGCATAGATCTCAAAAGTGGCAAGGCCGGCTACAGTAAGTGCTTTTAAAAACATAACTTAAAATAAAACCTGATTTTTTTAGGGTGGGGCGAATTT
Organism: Niastella caeni; assembly: GCF_004834005.1. Classification (GTDB taxonomy): domain Bacteria; phylum Bacteroidota; class Bacteroidia; order Chitinophagales; family Chitinophagaceae; genus Niastella; species Niastella caeni. The sequence goes on along the minus strand of NZ_STFF01000010.1, from coordinate 169,911 downwards.
AACTGTTTAATATTTCCCGGATGGTTTTCGTGGTAATAAATATTGCCTAATTCTTCGGTAAATGTTAAAAGTAATCTTCTTTTCACCCGGTTTTTTATAAAAAAACGCAGATGCCTGATGGAGGTTCCGGGATCAAGTCAAATTCCTGGATCCCATTTTGACTGGTTACCTTACTTTGTTATACATCGGAGCAAGTCAAATACCTGGGGGCGAGCCTGTTCTTTCAGCTGTTTGCAGTCTGTTTAGGATCGTTATTATTTTTACAGGCAGCCAGCCATGGTGTTACATGATATTTCCTGATAATTAACCGGGGTTTCCTTTTTGTTGGTTTACGAAACCTGGTCATTCATTGCCATAACCTCTTTGTTGAATTGCAAGAGGCATTGTTCGGAATGCAGGGGCTATTGTTTGGATTGCAATGACCATCGTTTGATTGCTTTTGGGTTTAGCCAGTTGAGATGTTGTTTTCGCACCTGTGTGCCTTGCATTCCGGACAATGATAATCGCATTCCAGCTATTTTGTTTCCCCGTGTGATATCCTGGTATCGAAGTGCAGTTTAGCTACTTACATCGCTGTAAAAGCGGAATGGTGCTTACTTCCAATACGTATTTATGCAATTATCCTTGCTAAATATGAATTAACCCTCGTTCATTAACATAGATCAATTACGTATTATTTTGTATCGATCATTCTATATAGATCATCTATGACTAACAATGGAGCATCAGTTCATAACTATTCAACATAAGTATGTAACTTGTGCATGTAAGTACAGAACTTTACACGAAAGTTATGCACTTATTGGTCAATGTTGTATAGGGTTGCTCCAAAGTTTTATAAGGTTGCGCCAATGTTTAGTCAGGTTGCTCCATTTTTAAAAGATTGCTCCGGTGTTTAGTCAGATTGCTCCAATGTTAGTTATAGATGCGGCATAGTTAGTCATAAATGCGGCATATGGAAAAGCCGGTTCTAAAACCACCTGCCCGCCAATCCTTACGTCATTAAACACCGGGCACAAAGAAAGTTCAGCTTCAATTACCATTTTAAACTTGCAGAAGATGGCCAAAAAACGGCTGTTTTGACAGATGAAAAGCATAGAGCAATAGAAATAAATATCATCTTTATTAACTTTATATCAGCATTGATTCAGAGCCGGGGTTCAATGAACACCTATACGTCTGCAAATTCCGCCGGCGAACCATATTAACAAAAATGAACGACAACGACTTAAAGCGAATCTCAAGACTGGTTGCAATAGCTACACAATTGCAAACAAAAAGTCTTTTGACCGCCACTCAGCTATCCAAAAAATTCAACGTAAGCATCAGAACAATTTACAGAGACATTAAAGCTCTTGAAGATGCAGGCATACCTGTTTTAACAATAGATGGTAAAGGGTATTCGCTAATGGAGGGATATAAAATGCCGCCTGTAATGTTTACCGCGAGCGAAGCAAACGCGCTAATTACAGCTGAACAACTTTTATTATCGAATACCGACCGTTCATTTACAGGAGAATTGCTATCTGCTTTGAACAAAATAAAAGCAGTATTGCAATTTTCTACAAAAGAAAAAGTAGAATTTTTAGCAAACAGGATTGCTGTTAGCCCCTTATTGTTAAGAACACAAAAAAGCGATTTGCTTACACTAATCCAACATGCCCTTACCGAATTTAAGGTTCTCAATATTCATTATCATTCAATAGGTAAAAAAGAAAAAACAGTAAGGTTTGTTGAGCCATTTGCCTTGTATTATTGTATTGAGGAAAGTTGGGCGCTAATTGCCTATTGTAGATTAAGAAATGAGTTTAGGATGTTCAAACTTAGCAACATCCTAAAACTTGAATTGACTGAATTGAATTTTCAACCGCACAAAATGACTCTTCAGGAATATTTACGTGAAAAAGAAAAAAAATTCACCACCCCTGACACACCCTTGTCATAAGCCTGTTTCATCTTTGCTGCAACAAAGAACATGTATTACCCATTAAAAAACAGTATTATGAACCTGATGTCAGTTAGAATTATTACGGCCGATGTAAAAAAACTGGTTGAATTTTACAATCATATTACTGGTATATCTGCAATACAATACACCGATGATTTTGCCGAACTGCAAACCCAATGGGCCACTTTGGCAATTGGGAGTACCAGAACGTTACAGCTATTTGGAGGTGACGAGGTTGCAAAAGCCGCACAGAATCGAACAGCCATAATAGAATTTATCACTAAAGATGTAGATAACGATTACAAAAGGCTGGCTGATTTTCTTCAGCAATGCATTGTGCAGAAACCTACAACAATGCCCTGGGGAAACAGGTCGTTTTTATTCCGTGACCCGGATGGAAACCTTGTTAATTTCTTTACGCCAATTACGGCAGAAGCTATCAAAAAGTTTGACGGAAAGTTGAATAGCAGATAAGCATTAGCGTACCAATTAAAGCAAAAAGCCTGCAAATCATTGATTTTGCAGGTTTTATTACGTTTTGACATTTTTTTGTTTTGGGAAGTGGCCCAATCCGTGCTTTTTGAAAGAATCTCCCTTGAAGAATTGTCTAAATGTAATGTCTGTAGCCCTGCTATCTGACTTCAATAGAGTACCAACTTTTGATAAAACTTTATTAGCAATTTGATAATTATATTGTTTATTAAACAGCTTGAAATCATCAATATCAATAATAATAAGTGATAATTTAATGTTTTGTTTTCGGCATATTTCAATGGTTTTGGGCATAAGATCTTTAAATGCTTTTTCATTAAGCAACCCAGTTAATTCATCTGTATAAGTATCTTCCTGTAATTTTTTAAACTTTTTCCGCAAATAAAAGCGGGTAGATAATAAGGTAAACACTATAGAAATTATTAGTAAAAGCGTAAAATTAATTACGGTCAAACTTATACTCTTGTTAATAATGCTGCTAAAAGATGTATCGGCTGGAATAATCTTTGCCAAAAATAAAGTGAGCAACCCTGCTCCTACATATTTACCTATATCATAAATAAATTTTGACAAAGCATCTTGTCTGAATTTTCCAATAGATTTACTAATATAGTCCCACATTCTGTTCATGTAACCCCTAATTAAAATCACTTTTAAGTTAATTAATAAACAATGGTACAACTCTACCTTTTAAATCCTATTCTATCCCTATCTTCCCATTTCCTTTGTTCCGCTTTTTCATCCAGCAAGTTTTCCAGGGCATCATAAATTTGGTTGAGTTGGACATCATGTTCGCCTAAGCGCTCTTTAATTTGTTTTAATTGTTCTACCAGGTCGTTTTCCTTATAGACAACCCGCCTTATTTGAATAAAAGCTCTCATGATAGCAATGTTCATGTTTATTGCCCGATCACTATTTAGTATGCCGCTTAGCATAGCAACGCCCTGTTCAGTAAAAGCATAGGGCAACGCACTATTGGGGCGCCTACTTGGGTATGTCATCACAATTTGTGATGACATACTTTTCTGTGAACTCTCCATCTGCAATCTTACACTTTCCCACTCGTCTCTTGTTAGTTGAAACATAAAATCGGCAGGGAAACGCTTTCCATTCCGCTTTACAGACTGGTTAAATATTCTTGTTTCTACATCGTAAAGGGCAGCCAGATCCCTGTCAAGCATCACTCTTTCGCCCCTTATTTCATAAATTCTATCTTGAATACTTTGAATAATTTCCATTTTACTATATTTAAACTGTAAAAAAGTTTCTGTCCGCTCAGGCAACGATTAACCAAGTCAGTTGTCAAGTTGTCCTTGACAACTGAAATCTAATCGCTCCTGGTTAACCATCCGAGCAACCACATATCGGCTTTTCGCGATGCTTGATTAATATCAAGCAATAACTGGGTACAATGGTGATTAGTCTGCATAGTTTATTGATTAATGGTTAATGTCTTTATTTAAAACAATTTTAGTATCGGTTTGTACTAACCGCATCCTATAATAACCCAGGGATCTGATTTCTCCTGCTTTTTATATAACATATCCCGTTGCAGATCTTCAGGTTTTAAGGTAGAGAAATCGGAGAACCGTAAGCCAGTTAAACAACCCAATACATATAGGTCACGGTATTCGATGAAGTGAGGATGCGCGGAGAGATCAGTTTGGTAAATGGTGGCAATTAATCGGTAAGATCGATCGGCGCAATGATCTTTCTTTTCACCCGGTCTTTTTAAAGGAATTCACACAAATGTTCATCACTTTGGCCGGAATTGCAAACATTGGAGCTAATGTAGCCTTGTTTGAAACAACTGTAGCCTTTTATGGTGCAACCCTCGCTTTAATTAGTACATAAGTTGCTTTTTATAGTGCGCCCCTTGCCTTTTATGACTCATCCAAAGCTAACTGTGGCTCACCAGTAGCTTATTTTGGCGCGTACCTCGCTTATTTTAGCGCATCCCTTCGCAATTTCAGTGCATTAATAGTTTTTTTTGCCACACAAATAGCCAATTTCAGATTGTAAGTAAGCAACATACGATCGTACATAAGCTATTAGTACACCATATTAGGCTACTCACGTTCTAAAGTAGGCTAGTGACGAGTCATAAAAGGCAATTGATACAAATAGAATGAGTAAAGGAGCACTAAAAAAGGCGAGTGATGATGCAAAAAAAGCTATGGATACTATGAAAAAAGCGAGTGATAATGCATAAAAAGTTAAGATTGAAACATAAATGGTTAGTTGCGACCTGGCAAACCTTAACACTGGAATAGCTCAAGGAGCCCAATTTATAATCCCCCAGGAATGTGACTTGATTCCTTGAATCAACCGGCTAAAAGTAAAGTGGTATAAAATGCAAAAAGGTCCATCATTGCTGATGAACCTTTTTTGCGGGCTGTAGGTTACAACTTTCGAACCGGTTTGCGACAGAACTCCATAATATAGTAGACTTTTCCAATAAGTATTTTCCGGAATTTCAAAAGACAACTTAAAAAAGAATCCTTGACAAGTAATGGGGATTCGGTTCGAACAAAATATTTTGTCAGACGAATAACGCCGAAATACGAGATAAACAATGAGCTTTTATATTTTTAGTCACCTTCTGTTCGCGGCTTGACGTTAATAATTAATCGATAAATATTATCTTCAACAATAAAACAACAATCAGCTTCGGTACGGCGTGACAAAATGCTAATATCTTGCCATCGCAAATACCGATTCGTTAGCAATAATTTTTTATGGGAGCACCATTCTCTGACATAACATTATATACTCCGACTCCATACAAAAACGACACACCTGAATATTGGGAGGATATTTCATTAAAAAATTATGTAAGTGATTTGTATGTTCAGAAGATGAATGGTTATAAACCTCCTAAAACTACCAGAATAACAATCCAACCAGCCTATCATAACATTTGGAATCGGACATGGAAAAATGGATCAATAGTTTCAATTGCTCCTTTTTATAGCCATGACGAATATGTTTCTCTTGATAGGAAAGGAAGATATAAATACATTCTTGACATAATTCAAACAGCAACAATTCAATTAAGTGACGAATACGGTTGGGACAGGACAGTTTTCGAAAAAGCGTATATCGATATCATTGAATGTGATTTTGAATTTAAAATAGTATACCCGGCAAAAATGTCGAGAGATAAAAAAAGGATAGGCCAAGTTATAATCGAAAAAAATGAGCAAACAACCACCTTGAATTTATTATTAAAAACTGGTGATAGTACAAAAACAGTCACACTTTTTAAAAATAGAAATTGGTTTTGTTATGACATTGCTTACGAAATGGCAAAAAATACTAAATGGTTAGACAATAATACATTCGGCATCTTTTCAAAAAAAAGTGACAAATTTGGATATTACTCAATACCTGACGATGTTATAATTGGGAAACTGGATTTTAAAGAACCTGATATTATAATCTAACATAAACAGCTGTTACATTGGTTTGTCTCTATAGCGGGTATCCTAATGCAATTAAAAAAAATAGCCTCGCTAAGCAGGCTATTCTATCTTTAATGATTAGCAGGATGTTTTGATATTGTCTTTGTAGGTTCAATTACCACTATTCTGTTTGAGTATTTATTATTCATGTTCACCTCCTTTGTGTTTTTTTGTACCTGCTCAATGACAGGGGAATTATCGAATAATGAAACAACGGATTCTTTCACATGTTTACCATAATAAATCGTTAAACCTAAAAAAAACAATACTACAAAGACCTTTTTCAATCTACTCCAATCCTGCCTCCACCTTTTGGATGCAAAATCGACAGCCAGCCATAATTGGAAATTTTTAACCGCGCAATTCGGCATCAATTCATTTACCCACTTATAACTAACGTGATGTAAAGGTACCAAATATAATGACCCTTTGCAAATGGCCATCTTTAATATATCCAATCACCGCGGAGGCCCTATCTCAATTCAATTTCCTGCTCGCTTTGGATCAAAGGAAAAGAAAAAGTTATAAAATCAAAAAGCAGCCGTCTCAAAAATATGAAGTGTAAATTTCGGCGAAGGTGGTTCTTCGTCAGGTTTGGTGGTTAACTAATCTTTTCCTTAAAAGTTCAAAACTAGCCCTGCCGTACATTTGACGCTTGATTATTTTTAACTTATTAACCATGCCTTCTACCGGACCATTACTCCATGGCAATTTTACACCATTTTCGATTGCTTCGAAGTCAGAAAGCAATCCTTTTGCAAATCCTTTGATTTCTTTTACGTTTGAGGATATTGCATTATTAATCCAGACACTCAACATTGAGCAGTCTTTTTTCTTGAGCATACTTTTGAATTGCCTTATGAGTTTTGCAGCCCTTTTTATTTCTTTGCTTTCTGCACATAGGGTATCAATAAACATCTTCTCGCTCTGTGATAAACCTCGTCTATTTAAATAAAAAAGATTGCTGGCTTTAGGCGGCACCCAGAAAACTGTTGACAATTGATGTTCTGTATTCTTTGTTTTTCTTTCTCGCAGTTTTCTGATGTTTTCATAGCACATAGTTACCGATCCGTTATAACCCATCTCTTTAATTTTCTTTAAGATTGCTTTTGTTTCAATAGTTGGGTTTTCAACCAGCATTTCTCTTACTAATTCATCGTATAAGTGCATATTGGTCATTGTTGGTGACCTCTTAGGAGGCAGAACGTCAAACGATTTCCACTTTCTGATAGTGATTCGTGTTACACCCGTATCCCTTGCTATTTTTTTAATACTATTACCCTCCAAAAGCATTTGCTTCACTAGATAGAACTTTTTAGCTATTACACCCTTATCAATTATTTCATTTTCATTTTCTACACCGGACAGGGGTTGTATTTCGCTATGCGCTTGAGTTTTCTTCCTTTGTCTGGCCGCTTTTAAAATGATAACATTTCTATCCAATGCTTTTTGCATAGCATCACCTAGGTTTTTAAGCAGATGCCAGCGGTCTGCGACATGCTTAATGTGTGGAGATGCATTTTTTACACCATTGGCAAAGTTACCGTACCGGTCTCGACTTACAATTTCAACACCAGGGTGTGCTTTTAGCCACTGCTCTACTGAATGAGTTTCTCTATCAGGCAACAAGTCGATTATCTTTCTTTTCTCAAGATCAACGATAATTGTGCCATATCGAGATCCCTTTTTAAAAGCCCAGTCATCAATACCCAATACTTTTGGAACAGTATTTTGCTCAAGGGGTTGTTGATGTATTAATCTGATTAAGGTTGAACTACTGGTCGGGAGATTCATTAATTGACATATTCGCACTCCTCCATTCCCTCCCATTAACGAAGCAATTTTTAAAAACTTCTCATTCACTCGTTTTGTAACTGTTTTACGAGTGACTACATGCTCTGGAAACCTTTCTGCAAATACTTTTCGGACGCAACTAACATTGAGGCAATAAAACTTTCTTGCGTTGAGAATTAACCAGGTTTGACTACCTACCATTGGCAAATCCATAATCTTTCTTGTATAATAGCTGTGTATACGGGAGCTCAAGTCATTACATTCCGGACAATTACTTCCGGGTTGTTTACTGTTGACATAGATTAACACCTTCCCATCTTTCTTTTCAGCATTAATCACCTGGAACATTTCCGATTCCCCAAACATTAATTCATCATATGGCATTCCATTCGTTTGCCGAGATTACAAACTTCTTATTACATTATAAAAGAGTCGCGTTTAATCAACACGACCACCAAGCCTGACGAAGAACCACCATCACCGAAATGAGGGGTTACCATAAACGTATTAGGGGGTTATCATGTTCCGTTATCTACATATGAAGCAGATTTTAACTCGCTTTGTTATCCTTTGCGTGGAATAATTGGGGTGATAATATATGATTATTTTATTATAACATTTCGAGCCCACTAATTATTTGATAGTCAAAGTTTATTTCAAGGAGGAGTTAGTCACGTGGAAATATTTCGAACACAAAAACGCCTTCAAATCCAACGACTTGAAGGCGTTTCTACTTACCAGCGGACCGGACGGGATATGTGCGGCCGTTATATCTTTAGGAAAATCAGCGCTTTAATTTTTAGGTCGATTTTTTGGTCGATTCAATGAGCGAGGGTGGCTTATTCTTACCTGGGTTGGTTCAGGTTGACGTTGGCTTTACGAAGGTAGGCTTAATTTTATACACTTTTATTGAGCTTTTACATTAAGTCTACGATGACAGTACTATTAAGGTTACGCCACCACAAACACCAATGCAATGTTGTTAGAAATCAATTGTAATAGTCAATCTTTCTTTTTATCTTTTGACTTGCCGCCTTTCTCATCAGAGGCTTTGATTCTATCCATCCAAGTTATGGAAGAAGATTCTAAGTCCAATGTAGGAAAGCTAGTTAACGTAATTGGCTTGATCTTGTCCAACCAAGATAAATCCGGAACTTTAAATCCAGAAGTATCAATGATGGGAAGCTTTAATTTGTTCAATGCTTCAGTTATAAACTTCAAATCTGGCTCTTTTAATTTCAGCTCTTTAATTTTCTGCTCTAATTGTTGTATAAGGGTATCTTTTTCAGTTATAGCCTGCCTATGTTTGTTTTCTTTTTCTTGGAGTTCTCTTTTTAGATAAGAAATATATGTCCCCATTTCATCTGCACTCCCTGCCAACCTATTTAGAATTAATAGAAACTGGCCAAATAGTAGATTGTCTTGATCGTAAGGATACCGAATTGTATGGTCGATTTCACTCCAAGCCTCTTCAAATATTGTTCTCACCTGAATTTCAGAAAAATAAGTCTTCTTCGCTGGTTTTGTTTCTACTATATAATGAACAGAGCGATATCCAAACGGATGCTCTTTTAATTCACAGCCTGCTTCTTCAAACTTTTTTTTATATTCTGCAGAATCTCCTTCTCTAAAATTAGCAACTGGAATTTCTTTCAGGTCCCAAGTTGCTGTTATAAATTCATGTATAGAGTTCCATTGCTCTTTAAACAAGTGAAGAGCTCTCACACCGATTAAGTCTGTTAGTTCAGTTTTGTAGTTGTCTATTGTAATTACTTTCTGAGGATCTTTTATCCGTTTCCTGATAACTTTTTCAACTACATGTTCAGCATCTTTTATTCTATACCTGACTGAGTGTACATCAGCCACCTTCATTAGGTTATTGAAAATATAAATTGCTGAGGCTTCAAGCTTCGGAATTTCCTTACAGTAGTCTAAATATATCTTATTAAGGTCTTCCCAAACGAGAGTTGTATCCTTAAAAACTTTAATGTCAATATTATATTTTTTTAAAAATTCTTCTTGTTTAACTACTGACTTCATGTCGTTTTATAATTTTTATCAATTCTTTAATATAAATAGCTTTTTGTTCTTTTAATGATAATCAATAAATTTTGTTACATCCCATACAGGTTAAACCATCTTAAAAATCTAAAGCATTTTTTGAACCTCATCATATTCAATAGAGGTTGAACTGAATATTCGCAATAAGCCCTCTTTGTTAATTTCCTTTAATTTACCATCTTCTATATTTAAATAGCTGCGACCGCGGGCATACACCGACAGAGCAGTATGACGTGATAAACCGATATTCTGCAAGGCAATCACCACTCTGTTTTGGGTTCCATATTCCAAAAGATTTGCCCAATTCTCACCAGCATGGTTCTCACCGAGGATATTGAGAAGTACCTGATAATAATGATTAAAATACTTTTCTAATAAAAACCGCAGAACATGTTCAATATCATCGATAATATTTTCTATCACGATATTAATATGTTGTACATTACCTTTTTCGAAAGGCACATACTCATTATAATTAACTTCAATCTTGCTACTGTTAGTGCCGTAATAATCAATAGACTGTTGGATAATCTGACTCAAGTTAAATCCTTTAATCCATTGAGTCATTAGAACCGCATAATAGGTGAGACTATTCCTATTGCGTAACTTTCTTTCTGCTGTTGACCAATTATAGAGTTCGTAGAACTTTTCAAGTAATGCTCTGCAAGTTTCGTAAAACCTTTCACTGTTACTGCTTGGAAGCAAAATATTGACTCCCATTCTGTGATCGTCTGACAGTTGGTTATAAACCTTTTGCTGGATAGTAATGCTAATCGACGGGTTTCCATTTAATATGCGGAATGGCACATTAATATTTTGTCCCTGCCATTGTGCGATCTGAATGATTTTCTCCTTTTTTTCCTGAATTAATTTGTTTATGATCGGACTTTGATATGTTGACTTAGTTTGTAGACTGTCTATAGAAATAATATTTGCTATATATTTTAATACCTCTTTCTCAATTTGTGAACCAGATATCTCCTGTTCCAATAAAAGTCTCTCAATTTTTTTGAGATTATTGTCGATCCTGGAAATTACCGTCGGTGTAATGGCTATCGCTTTTTTTTGTAAGATTACATCCTTATTATCCCAATTACAGTCCTCATGCCGTATGCAATAAATATTTCCTGACAATTCAACATTTAAACGACCTGCACGCCCTACCAAATTCCAAAAATCAATATCCTCCAGTTTGTTTAAACCATTTTGGTTATTAAGTATAAAAAGGTTTTTTGTTGGCATATTTACACCTTCCAATAAGGTTGAGGTGCAGAATACATATGACACCAATTCATTTTTATATAGATGCTCAATTAGATTTCTGATTAACTGTGGTAGTTTTCCATGGTGATAAGCGACCTTTTTTGTTAATAAATCCGCTAGATAATATTCAGGGTGCACATATTCTCTGATTTGAACAATGGCTTTGACAACTTCGGAATGCAAATTGACTATCATCGAACTCGAATCAGCAAATGTTTTGGCTACATTGATTGTTTTTTGCTTGCTATTATTATAGATTAAGTTATTCTGGCCGTTACCCATTAATGTAATAACGTCGTTAACGGAATTAAAACGACTGTCAAAAGGAATAATTCGATTTTGAGTCGCGTTCCGTTGGATTGATTCAACCCGCTTTTCCAATAAATCTATAAAATAGATATTCTGCGTTACTGGTGACTCCTCAGTTTTGAAAGTACTATCACCTATATTTCTGTTAAATAAGTCGAGGAACACCTCAGGGTTCGATACATTAGGTGAAGAGAAATAAAGCTTTAGATTGCGACCGAATTTTAACAGCGCTTTTTCGATTGCACTATAAGTTGTAACACTCCGTGTATCTTTTAGCTGTGCAAGCTTATGCGCTTCGTCGACAAACAGGAAACCCACTGGCGTCTGCTGGTCATTGGACAAAAATGATATTAGTCGTTCTGGCGTAAGCACCATTATATAGCTAAAACTCTCTTCCGTTAACTCAGTTACACTGGAATTTGTAATGATTTTATACCTATAGTTCCGAAGATCTGCATCCAAATCTTTTTTTAAATCCAGGGCAAATTGATTTATCAACGCCCTTGTAGGCACGAGTATTACCATATTTTCACATGGTATATTTCTAATGATACTCTTAATAAAACACTTGATAACAAAAGACTTACCCATAGATGTCGGGCCGGAAAAACTAAATTGAGTGCTTGAAATCAAACGAGAGAAAAGCTTGTATTGTGCATCAGTAAACACATACCCATCTTGATTCGGTACCGCTTGTAAAATCTTTTTTGATTCCATCTCTAACAAACGCTCGAAGGGTACCTCTGCGGAATTCCCGTTTCTGGTCTCTAGGTAGTTAATCGCCGGAAAGTTGCCGAGTTTCGAATAAACTGTTTTAGAAACAGTTTTATAAAATGGATTTTGCGCAAATGCAGAGTTCAAATGGGTTATAATCTGGTAGGCGTATTCGCGCGCGACAACATCGGACGAGTTCGACAATAGATCGGCATATTTCAAGGAGTCTTTTAGCTCTTTCGCCGACAGCAATTCATTATCAGTCAAATTGCTATTGAAATCAAATTCTTTTGAAGCATAGAGTTGTGCACACTTATCCACTAAACTATAAAAATACGGTTCATGTAAAATTTCGACAGTTAGTTTATCTATTAGTGCCTCCATCATTGCGCAAGTCTATTTAGAATTTCCACTCGGTTAACGGTTAATTCACTAAAAGGTATAATATAAACGTAAAAATTATATCCGGAAAAGTTCTGCTTTCTGATTTGGTAATTTATTGTAGATAGGTTATCTTCTATTTCTACTTTAATTCGCTCCCTAATATCTTTCCTAAAATCAGAATTAGATTTGCGTTTCTCTTCAGCAGTTATATTTATGTTGAAGCCCAGAAAAATCCCAAATGAATAGTCAATGTTCGTTTGGTCCTCCTGAGCACTTGGCAGAAGTATCTTTTTTAGAAACTGATAAGTATTATCATCAAACACTTCTTTGACAAGTTGACTATTGACCAGATCAATCTCAAAAAACAACTTGTTTTTACGGTTTTCTAGTAGTGTGGCAATTGACGAAAACGCTTCGTAGATGCCTTTCGAAAGATCGGCATGTAGCTTAGACTCGCCAAACAATACCTGGTAATCACGGCTGTTCACTTTTAATAAATGTACTCCATCCGCCCCATTAACATACATTTGATTGGACGTCTTTATTTCGAGCTTACTTAGTATTTTTGGAGCGTCTAAATGACATTCTAACAGGCAATACAAAAGCAATTCACCTAACTCACCGCCCTCGTTTTGACCTGCTCTTGCACCGGCATCTTCTTTCTCAATATACTCTCTAAGTTTTGCCTTCGCTTTTGTAATTAAGGTATTTAACTGATCCTTTTGTTTTAGAGTTTCCACTTCCGACCTAGATAGTGCGAAATGATATAGTTTGTTTCCCAATAATTCTACTAATTGCTCATAAGCGAATTGATTATTAATGATTCTCAATGTAAATACGTTCAATTTATTGCCATTCTCGAGTGAGTAATTTGAAATATCGGAGTAGAACAATTCGAGAAAATCCTGTTTTATAGAAGTTTGAATCATTGTTTAGGGAGTGCTTATTTGAGATCAAACTTGTTGACTTTTATGTTAGTACATTTAGGGACTTTAAGATAAATAAATTTCATTTAATGTGAAACCATTAACCGGTTGATATGAATTAATTTTTCTAACTTTAAGTAGAAACCGTTAGTATATGCGAAGAGTGAATCTGAGGAATATGACATCCTTTATAACGAGGGAACACACATTAAACATTACAACCATAAGATCGCTATTTATAGCGGAACATGAGAAACGCCTTAAGTTAAATCCCACCTGGAATTTTAAGGCTACCCAAATATTGGTAATCGGAACTTATTGGTTTAGAGAGGTTTTGATACATTTTGGACTAATTATGACCATTAGCGTACTACTAACACTAACGTATTATAATAGCTGGCGCCCCATGCTTCCCGCTATTTTAATTGGTGGCCTTCCTGCTTTATTTAGCCTAACGGCATTTATTTATTTGCCATCATTCTATTATAATTTCCTTCCAAAACTTGAGGTGGTTTTGGGGGAACAAGAAAGATTGGTTGCACAAGTACAGGAACCAACCAAGTGCAAACGATCGCAATTTCAAGCTCCTACGCTAATAATTATATATTATGTCAAGTGCAAGCTTAGCGCCACACCCCTTCTCCCTGCCAACGATTCATCGGCAGAACTCCTAAACAAGCTTTATGGATCAGACAAGGACAAGTTAAAACAGAACCTTTCTAGGTTGTATAAAATATCTAGCCTTTCAGCCAAGGAAAGGGCCGAAATGTTAAAGGGAATTGTAAATACAGGTGGCAATCCTATATAGTGATCCGGATTATTTAAACAGTAGGTTTTGAGTTGATAAACCTGACACGTTGATTGAGCTGACAAGTTCTTAGGTATTCAATTCTATCTGTGCTTTGGCTTTTATCTTTAGCCTTCTGTCCATTCCTCTGATTAAAAGTATACACAACCCCGGGTAACCATCTACCCAATTGATAGCTCGGTACAAACGACCGGGTATTTCTCTTTTTAGTCGGCCATTCCGATTTTAGTTTTGCATACCGGTGATAATTATTTACAACCTGTCGCCCTATGAGATGACCAACTTTGTTTGAATCGTACCATTTAGGAATTCAAAAAACTAAAAAAGCAGGCCTCTCGACCTACTTTTATTTGACTTATTTGACTGCCTTCGTTAAAACTTCGGCGGTTGATGTGACCCGTCGGTACATTTTTTGAGCCATTTTATACATGATTTGGAGAAATTAGAAAAATTGCCTAATATATAAATAATTAATTATTAATTAATTACGGGAAAAGTATTTAATATTAAGGAATAGGTACAACTGCATATTTAAAAAACAGTTCCTTGCCGAAAAAAACGGCCGCAATTGCCGTGAATTCCTGCGCACCTCCCCCTTTCAATTCATACGAGTATTTCTTTATCTGCACTTGTTCGAGTGCGGATTGGAGTAATTGTTTCACCACCGGTTCTTTATTACTGTTAGCGCGTTTTACTTCAAAAATTAACCCCTTATTACCCAGGATGTACGGCCTTAAACAGATGTCAAACCGGCCGAGCCCCACCTCGCGGTTGGAAGAGAGTTCATACTGGTGTGCGAAAGCAGAGAAGATGCCCACCAAAAATAAATGATATACCTTTTCAGGATCCTTTCCGCCAACATCGTGCGTACTGAGTACCCGCATCGCAAATTCCTTCAAATCTGCGCAAAAACAATCTATTTGATCCGTCAGCAAAAATCCCAATAGCCTGCCACTAGAGATTCGGGAATTGCTATCCGCCAGAAATGTACAGATGAGCTCATTGGTGGCATCTACGCGCTCGTGTTCCTTCAAGGCGCGGAAATGAGCAAGTTCTATATCTAAAAATTCAATCAAGCGCATGAATACCGACTCCCATAACTGGTCTTTTTGCAACAAAATGCCCTTTTGAGCTTTTAATAAATACGCACCCTTTTCTAACTGAAGGTCCATTTTCTGTAATTGAATCTGTATATCATGCTTCATGCTCAGAAAAATCATTTCATTGCAATCGAATAAAAAGAATTTAACAACCGCGATCAATTGGCCCTGGAGTTTGAATCGAGTAAACTCAATGGCTGTCCGATGTTTACTCATTTTGCTTTCGTCCCATTGTGCCAAAGCATTTAATTCATACCAGATTGAATGTAACGCGCCAATATTTAGTTCAATGCCTTTGCCCCACATCGTCAGGTCTTTGTCCTCAAAAAGCGGTGTTCTGGCAAATTGTCTAACCATCGGCGATGGTTGAGCACTGCTTGGGTGTCGATAACTTCCTTTATATTGTGTAAGTATAATTTAACGAAAATGACAGGAAAATCATTTGGGAATCTAAGTATGGCAGAATGCAGGACTGCATCAGATGCAATACTATCCGAAGCCAATAAACACTGGGAAAACGCGCAGGCAGCCGCTACACATCAACAGGACTATGGGTATGCGATTTCGATGATGATTATCAGCAGCGAAGAACTGGTGAAAGGAACGATTTTGTTTTTAGATAGCCTGGGCTTTAAGCTACGCAATCTTAAAGGTATGAAAGCCTTATTCAAGTCACATACCATGCGTTACCTGGTAGTTTATATCATGTATGCCATGGGCTTGCTCATGGATGAATTAAAGGGTTTCATTTTACTACTTCAATCCAATCCTACCCTTATCATGGAATGGATGGTGATGTACAAAAAAGACGATCCGGATTTCACCCGCTTGTTGAAGTACTACGGAATTAAAAAAGTCAACCAGTTTAAGCGCGAATTTCACTGGTTTAGCAAAGTAGATAAGTTGCGCCAGAATGGATTTTATTCTGACTACGATGAGTTTCTAATTGTCCCATCGGACCTTACCCTGGAGGATTATAATCACGCTAGGGAACGGTTCAGTAAAGCCAAGGATATATGTATTGGCCTCATAGCGTCTATCCGGGAAGGCAACCCAGAATTCAAAAACTTTATTGAGCAAACGATGAACGACATGAAGACCAAGGGCCGGTACACATCGATCGAAAATTGGCTTGAACAGTTAAAATCATATAAGAATGACCCGTTTGCATTGACGTTGGCCTATCTAAGCAACCCGCATACATTCCAGCAAACTACTGTTCCTCCTTCCAAACAAACACCGGACTAAACGATATTTGCAGATGCCTGACGAAATGTATTGATATTGGTTTCCTATTTTGGTTGTACAATTATCAAACATTAAAACAGTACTTGTTGTGGATACCGTTTTCGCTGTTCAAGGATTTCACCCGTTATATGTGTACCTCCGAGTAGTTAATGGCTCATTCATGCGAAAAGATTTTAGGTTACATGATATGGTTTGATGAGCCTAAAAGAAAGGAAGGTTCTGAGGCGGATTTAAAAGGGCCAGAATACTAAAGGGTTGGAACCCACCTGTCCTTTGCCACACCGGGCTCTGACTAAGCCCACCACCTTACGGTAGCCAAATGCGAAAAGACATAAGTAGGCCCAACCCTATAGTGCAATATAAGGATTGGGCGCTTTACTTACCTCGCATTTGGGAATTAGTAAGATTCGTGTGGCGAGCCTCGTAAGTACCCTGTTTTACTTGAAGTACTTCATTCAAGAATACGTTAGTACACTAAATTTAATACAAATAATGACATATTCGTCATTAACCAGGTAATTCTTTATTCACATCTTGACTCATATATGAGCCAGATAAGAGATAATAAATTATTACAGAAAATAGCGATTGTCATCAAGGAATTACGAGAAGAAAAAGGAGTATCTCAGGAAGAAGTGTATAATGATATAAATATCCATATTGGCCGGATTGAAACGGCGAAGGCAAATCTGACGGTTAGCACATTAGCGGCTTTATGCAAATATTTCAAAATTACCTTATCTGATTTTCACAAAAAGATTGAAAGTTTATAAATTTAAGCATATTGATTCAGCTAAAACTAACTGAACTTCAATATTTCCAAATTGATCTAATTTCATTATTTTAAATGTTCCATTTTTGATTAATTGTGCGATTTTATGATAGACATAATAAGAGGTGCAGCTTCAAAGCCAGCATCAACTGACGCTTTAATTGATTTCGTTGAGAATTCTAATATTGAAGAAGGCGTACTATATACAGGGTATCCAATTATAAGTTCGTTTGATGATAATACATCTTTAGATGCTTTATTAATAACAAGCAACCATGGAGTGATTGCATTTGATGTTGTTGAGGAGCCAGAATTCTCGGAACGAGATGAAATAAGAGACAGCCTTTACAATTCGATGTTACAAAGGTTGATAGGGTATAAAGAGTTGGCTGCAAAAAGAGGTAAACTAAAAGCAAATCTCAATGTACTTACTATTGCGCCATCCTGGCCACTAAAGTATAAAAAAGAAGATGTTATTATTGAGGGCAAAGACCTATCCACATTTTTTAATAATAATGTCCAAGAAGATTTGCTGTATGATGACTATAGAAAACTAGTTCAAGCAGTACAGGCTATTACGAAATTAAAATCTAGGCCCCCTAGAAAAGTTTCAAATTCAAATTCAAAAGGTGCAATACTGAATGAATTGGAGAAATCAATAGCTAACTTAGATAGAAGACAAAGTAAAGCTGTAATTGAAACGGTAGATGGCATTCAAAGAATTAGAGGGTTAGCTGGTTCAGGAAAAACGATAATTTTAGCCTTAAAAGTAGCCTATTTGCATTCTAAATTCCCCGAATGGACAATCGGGGTTACCTACTATACCCGATCTTTACGAAATCAATTTATAGATTTAATAACAAAGTTTACAATAGAACATAAAAACGAAGAGCCTGATTGGAGTAAAGTTAAAATTTTACAAGCATGGGGTAGCTCAAGAGACAATGGCCTCTATTATGAATTTTGCAAATTTAATAATGTCGAGTACCTTGATTATGACAGTGCAAAAGCTAAATATGGCTCATCAGGAAACCTAATTGAAGTTATATCGGCAAGAGCAATTTCCGAGGCTAAAATGTTCAATGAAACATATGATGCAATTTTAGTTGATGAGGCACAAGACTTCTCAGAATCATTCCTAAAAATCTGCTATAGTTTATTGAAACCTGCATCAATTAAAAATCCGAAGAACAAACGGCTGATTTATGCTTATGATGAGCTTCAAAAATTAAATGATGTCAATCCCTTAAAAAATCCAAAGGAAATTTTCGAAGGAATTGATTTTGAAAACGTCAAAAACCAACCTCAACAAGACATTATACTTGAAAAATGCTATCGTAATTCAGCACCTGTTTTAGTTACTGCACATGCATTAGGATTTGGCATTTATCGTGAAAATCAAGAGCTAGTTACAATGTTTAATGATAAGGAGCTTTGGCGGGATGTTGGTTATAAGGTTGATTCGGGAAACTTGGAATTTGGCCAAAATGTCACTCTAAAACGTGATAATGATACAAGTCCAGATTTCCTCACTGAAAAATCTGATCCTAATGACTTAATCCAATTCTACTGTTTCAAAGATAATACTGAACAGTATGAATTTATTGCGAGTGAAATTGAAAAAAACTTAAAAGAAGACGATTTAGTATTTCGCGATATTATAGTTATTCACCCTAATGCAATCAAGGCAAAAAACGAATTAGGGCCTTTAAGAAATCTTTTATTCAAAAAAGGTATAGAATCTCACCTAGCAGGAGTCAATACTTCTCCAGATGATTTCTTTATGGAAAAATCGATAGCTTTTACAAGCATTTACAGAGCAAAAGGAAACGAAGCTGCAATGGTTTACGTTGTTGGTGCCGAATATTGTTATAAAGGCTATGAATTAATAAAGAAACGTAATACCTTATTTACCGCCATTACAAGAAGTAAAGGATGGGTTAGGGTCCTAGGAATAGGAGATAGTATGGTAAAATTAAACCAGGAGTTTGATAAAGCAAAAAGAGCAAGATTTAAATTATCTTTTCGATATCCTACAATTGAAGAAATGGATAAACTAAATGTCTTGCATAGAGATCTCTCAGAGGCAGATAAAAAAATGATTACAGAATCTGAAAAGGAAGCAAGCAATTTGATAAATAAACTTAAAAATAATCAAATTCATATAGAAGATTTATCAAAGGAAACAATTGAACAATTAAGACGGATACTAAATGACAATAAATGATACTTATCAAGAGATTGTTACAATAACCCAGCAAGTAATAGAAAGTGGGCTATCAGTGCAAGAAAAATGGCCTGAACGAAACGGCTCAAGAATAACCTGGAATGGCCAAAATGATATATCAATAGCATTGAAGAATATTCCATATGCGGAAAAGTATACTGTTCTCGAGTCGGATCAAAACTTCAACTTTAAAATGATCGATGGTGCATTAATACAATTCATGTATGAATTTAACCAAACGGGTCGCAAGTTAGAATCTCATAGGTTAGCTTTTCTACCCTCACCGAAACTAGAGCACTATGATTCTGCACCCGAAGACTATGAGGAATTGCACTTTGGTCAGTCTGAATTTCACGACATGATTGAGAAAAATATTGTTGCCTTTCCAATTAGATTCGACTACAATGAAAATGAGGAATTTTTTAAAGAAATAGACCATCCGTATTCCCATGTTAGTTTTGGCGAATATGAGTTTTGCCGTATTCCAGTTAATAGGCCGATTACCCCTAGCATTTTCATAAGTTTTGTTTTAAGAAACTTTTATAGTAATGCAGTAAGATCGAGAGGAGAAATCTGCGCTCAGTCAAAATTTCGTTTCGACATGACGATTACAAATAATGAAAAAAATATCCTTCATTTCAACATTGATTAACATTTTAAAGGACATTATTGGGCAGGCTTGGAATTCAAAAGATTTAAAAAAATTAGACTAATTTATTCTTTTAAAGGTCTGCTATTAAAACTTCCTGAAAGCGGTCCTTCGCCAGTCTACAAACGTCTCATTATCATGTCATTTTTACAAATTCCGTTTTGGATACGAAATTGCGCTACTTTTTCTTGTTTTATTAATATTTTGTATATTATATTAGGACGTATCAGATTAGAAATATCCCTACATGAGCAATTCAATTAATTATATCACCTCGACTTTAAAAGGCATAAAAAGCAAGGAGAATAAAGACGAGTTTTTAGTAATTGATGAAGACAGCTATAATATTTTTGCTGTTTTCGATGGAGTTAGTAGCGCACGGAATGGAAAGGAGGCTGCCTCTAGAGCAAAGACTTTTATAGAATCTAATTATAAATTATATCTTAACCCAAGTATAAGCATAAAGAAATTTATGTATGATTTAAATCAATATTTGGTAAAATCTGATTTAGAAGAACCGTATACGACTTATTGCTTAGTATATATAGATAAGAATGACAGTTCAATATTATATTCGTGGCTAGGAGATTCAAGAGTCTATATTATTACTAGTCAATACATGGAGGCAATTACGAAAGATGACAGCTTCAAAGAAAATGTCTTATCAAACTATTTAGGAAATCCCAATTTACTGATCGAGGATTTTAGACAAAAAAAAACGGCGTTAGAACATAGCCATATGTTAATTTGTACGGATGGTTTTTATCGACTATTAGAAATGAATCCTCTTACATTTTTTGAGAGCTTCCACAAAAAATCCGTGTCATCAATCAGATCCAATATTGATGCATTAGTGACAGGTAATAACTTAGACGACTCAACTTATATCTTTGTCAAATAGCACTTATGTTTTTTACTGAACGAGAACTAGTAAATACACTAAAAAATAATTATATTTCCATCTGCCATTGGGATACTCAAAAATTCAATACAAATATTTTAGAAGAAGTTGATCTTGGATTTGGAGTTGCGGACCTTGTCATATCGAAATTAAGCCCCAAGAGAAAAAATGGATCTGTTTCTTTAACTTACTTTGATGTAATCGTTTACCGTATAATAGAGACAGAAAAGGAAATTCTTTTTGACACACTGAAGAATGTCACCAAATCTAACACAACAACAATTAACCGCTCATTGAAGAAACTAATTCAAGATAGCTACATATACAAACACGACAATCTTATTAGACTTAATAAAACATATAAAGGCGTCAGTCTTTCAAATATTGCGATCGAAGCTAAATTGAAAAACTGGAGACGCGCATTAGCCCAAGCATTCCGTTATAAATGGTTTGCAGAAAAATCTTTTGTTGTTTTGGATTCTAAGCATTTTAAACCTGCTCTTAATAACATAGGAGAATTTAGAAAATTAAATGTTGGCTTGGCTGAAATATCTAAAGGGGGGCAAATTGTAATTCATTATAGACCACAAAAGGAGGCTCCGATTAATCCTACAATGTGGATACTTCTAAATGAAACTTTACGTCAAGATGTTTTTAGACAAAAGATATGATCGCCATGTGGCTAAGTGATAGTTTCTACTTTCATCATCAAAGTATATATTCATTTCATTTAATTTCCTATAAGTAGCAATAGCAGCATCTATTTTGTCAATCATATATTTTTTTCTCACTGATAAATCTTCAATGGAAGCTATCTCTTTCAATTGTCTTTCAACTGAAAGAAGATAGTTTTTATGAACCTCTGGCTTTTGATTGCTCCAAGGATAACCGAAAGTTAAGATTGCATCTGAAAATATATTCCGCTCGTTCTTTATAAGATCAAGACCATTATTCATGCGAATAAGATCAAGCCAAGGTGATTTAATAAAATTTAGCACCTTTTCACTAAAATACCACCCTTTGGACGGGCCTCCATCTTCATCCATCGTAAATCTTTTTATACTGAAATTGCGCAGATTTTCATAAGTTCCTATAGTAATATAATCGATATCAGTTAATGACAGAAATATTAGCGCATCCCAATTTGCATATGAATAAATAGTTGTAAACTTTTGCTTCTTTAATACATACAATACAGTAGTAAGATTATTTAAATATTTAAAGTCGGTACTAACTTTTTGACGATTATCAGGCTTTGATTCACAAAGTATATAATATCCATCAAAAACTATACTTATATCCGTTAAATAGAACAATAGCTTATCTATCTTTTCTGCGTCAATAATTGTATGATTAGTAATTGGAATGGTCATATAATACTTGACACCTTCAATCTTATTGTTACTTAGCCATCTATTAATTGTTTTAATCATTCCTACAAATTGTTCAAGATTATCATTTTCATAATAATTAGGAATGATAATATTCTTCAACCCAAGTGTTTCTATTTGAAACTTAACACCTTGCTTAATTAAGTTTTCAATCCATGTATTTGTTTGCGATCCGTCATCCATAGCTGCAGCAGGGTGAAAAGGATAAGTTCCCAGTTTGCCTTTTGTTATATTCTTCGCATCTTTTTTGGCGAAATACTGCAAATCAAAATAAGCTTTGTTAAGAATATCACTTGTTTCATACCCGCTTATTTTATCGCGGCTGAAATATCCATTTTCAAAGTTATATGCACATATAACAAAACCCTCGCTTATATCATTTTGATAATATGCATCTAAATTCCATTTTATTAAATGTCCTGCTAATTGTAAAACTTTCATATTAGATTAATGCAATTAAATCTTCAACTAATCTTGGGCGCTGAGCAACACTAAACCTCATACTTTCTCTCAAATATTCTTTTAAAGGGCAAGAATTATCCATGGAAAAACTCTCGTTTCCACTTTTAAATTTAATATCTATTGCGTTTATTGTATCACCGAAAGGCATAGTGTTATAATACAAATTATACGCAATCACGCCAAGACTAAAAAAATCAGTCCTATAAGAAATCATGTCCTTTTTCCCAGCGTACTGCTCAGGTGATGCCCATTTCCATGTTCCAGGTTGAATGCCCGTTGCTGTTATCGTAGCCCCATCTAAGTCACGGGCGATTCCAAAGTCAAGTACTACTGGAGATCCGTCTTTCCGGATCATTATATTCTCAGGCTTCAAATCTCTATGAACATACCTACATCTCCATATAGGAGCCATGATATCACAGATACCAGAAAGTAACTTTCGAATTTTATCAGCATCACCTTTATAAGAAGAAATAATATCAGCCAGCGTATCTCCTTCAATATACTCTTCAAACACAATTAATTCTCCATGATATTCATCAATTTTGGAAATGATTGGCAAGCCAGGATGTCCTTTAAAATTTTCATAAATATTCATTTCAAGATCAAAGCGTTCATCTTTCCCACTCTCATATATTTTCATCACTTGCTTAACCCCTTCAATAACAGGAAAGAGAACAACCTTTTGCCCGCCTTTCTTCTCTGGGCTAAAAAAACTATCTATTTTATAATGGACAAGAAAGTCCTTATCAAAGCTCTTAATACCCATAAATTAACTACAAGAGAAAAAATTTTAAAAAAAGGAATCACCATCACGCTTGTAGAAGCCTGACAATACAAAAGATAATAAACGGGGGAGCATCTAATTAATCAAGCCTTTAGGATGCTTCTCATTTTTGGTTGGAATCGACATAAAGTTAAAACATATTTGTGAATTTTCACTTTTCCACCTGTTAGCTATTGACAGTTCCTGACTAGCCGAGGCAGTCAGCAACTGCCCAATTACGTTCGCCTATGTATCAACACTTTATAGTTTGGCAGTCGGTAACGGCCAAATTGAAATCGTTTTCATTCCTCTTTATTTAAAACAACCTCCCCACCCTCCTGTACCAACCGCATCCCATCCCTCTTTATCCACAACTCCTTTATTTTATTTGCTGCTTCTTCAGGTGAAATACGGATGTACTTATAAAAATCCTTTGTTCGCTTATGGCCGCTGATTTTCATAATAAGCTCAACCGGTGTGCTGGCCAGGAATTCATTGGTGCAGAATGATCGGCGGGCAGTATGCGAAGTGATCCAATCATATTTGGGCTTTATAACCTCGATGCTTTTGTTTCCTTTTTTGTAGGAGAATTTAATGGAGCGGTTTAGTCCTGCTAGTTTACCAATGGTTTTAATGTGGCGGTTAAATTCCGGGTTGGTGAGTGCGGGTATGCGCTCCCGGAACTGACGGGTGAAGATGTGTTTTGCTTCTTCGCGTAAAGGAATAATAACCCAGTGATCTGATTTCTCCTGTTTCTTATAAAGCATATCCCGTTGCAGATCTTCGGGCTTTAGAGTGGAGAAATCGGAGAACCGTAAACCGGTTAAGCAGCCCAACACAAACAGGTCGCGGTATTCAATGAGGTGTGGATGTGCGGATAGATCGGTTTGATAAATAGTAGCAATCTCCTGGTGACTTAAATAAATAGCATCGCATTCTTCTTCGGGAATTTTGAAATCGGTAAGGTCAATGGGTGCAATGATCTTTCTTTTCACCCGATCTTTTATAAAGCCGCGCAGATGTTTTATGGTTTTACCAATGGTATTCAGCTTTAACCCGGTTAATACTTCCTGGCGGCGCATATGCACATGTTCAAAGGTGAGGTAGTCAATAAAGTCGTGGTAGAAATTAAAATCGAAACTGGCGAAGCTGATCTTCTCCTGACGGTATTTTTCAAATGCCTGTAGATGGGCTTTTACATTACCATATACAGTAAGTGTTGCTTTACTTACTTTTCTTTCCTTCGTTTTTATGTACTCATCAAAGTGATAGTAAATATCCTGCTTCGCTTCTTTTTTAGCTACTTCCTGTTTGGCGACCAAGGTTGCCCGTTCATTGAGAGATTGCAGATCGAGCGTTGGAGTGAACATCTTTTTTACAAACGCCCCTTTATCCTCTATTTGTTTTTTGTCAGCTTCTGCAACAAGGTCTTCCACCAATCGCTTTTGACGGAGTAGTTCATCGTTTAGTTTTGAAGCATTGCCGAATTGTGGCGGTAATTGTGGAGAGATGCGTAATTGCTTTTTCTGCCAGTATTCCGGCGGTACAGCAATTCCTGTGCTTAATAATGTACGTTTCGTTCTGCTGTAGCAGTATTGCAGAAAAATCGGCGCAGTTCCATCTTTTTTAATTCGATTGCTGCGGCAAATCGGCTTGATAGGTAACAACATAATTTGGTCGATTCAATTGGTCGATTCAACAATGTGTCTACCTGAATTAAAGGTCGGAAGAATAAAAATGGCCCGCTGTTATGAATACCTGAAAATCAACCGGCTGTAAGTAAAGATTGGATAAAAATAAAAAAGGTCCATCATTGCTGATGAACCTTTTTTGCGGACCGGACGGGACTTAACCCTAACGGTTACAATTATTTGAAAATGAAACGCATGTGCTTTACTGTTTAAATTCTTACGCGACGAATCCTACTTTTTTCAAAAAACTTACATGTCATTACGTATCCGAACATGTCCTTACGAAGATAAGACAAATTGGCAATAACATATGCTTTTGCCGATATAATTTATTTCCATTTATCGGGCATCATACGTACATCCACGAGTCCAGCTTGGTCGCCGTTACCAACCATATCTAAATGAAACGGATTAGAAGTGTTCTTTCGTGATAGCCTATTTTGTTGTATGCCGCAGTTTACCAACCATGAAATATTGTGCAAAAATGTTACAGAAAAGTAAACGACACCTGCATCTGCGAATAGCCACCCCTTGCCTTCAACGGTCTTTTAAATCTATCATTTCTAAACTCAATGCATATTCTCGGCAGGACAGGATTAGAATATCCTCCATAATTTATTGAAAATTAATCACCTATAAATCTAATTTATCGAACTCACCGGATCACTCACTGACTGAGGGATGTGAAAGAGCTTGCATATCGAAATTAATCAATTAGGTTCAAAAACTTGATTATAGTCTAGTTCTGGGGGAATTACCCACTGTTTTTAACGCATGAAGTGAATAATATATAAATTTAAGCTTATACCCCATCTTTAAAATTCACTCATGTACATTTCCAAAATATCCATCAAAGGATTCCGGAATTTTCCGGATAATACTATCGAATTCAACGATGGCGTCAACGTGATAATTGGACACAATAATGCAGGTAAGACCAGTTTATTAAAAGCCCTGGGACTGATTATTGATAATGACGAAGCCCGTAGGCTGGAAATAGACGATTTCTCCAAACAATCATCCCTAGCGGAATTACAGGCCCAGCCACCAAAAGTCACGATTCAACTAATACTAAAAGAAAGCCTGAATGAAGATCCAAATAGCGATGATCTAGTGATGGTTTCTAATTGGCTAACCAACCTGCAAAAGCCATATGATGCAGCCCTGACATATGTCTTCTCGCTACCACTGGATAAGTTGTCGGATTACCAGCAGGCATTAACGCATGCTACCGATAAGGATACCGCCTGGTTCACAATTAAACACGAATTTTTGCGGTTTTATACGTATCGCATTTATGGCGGTGATCCAAGCCTCCAAACTGTTGCAGACAGCGATTCTTTACAAAAATTCGATTTCCAGTTTCTCAACGCCATCAGAGATGTGGAGCGCGACATGTTCACTGGTCGTAACACTATGTTAAGGGAGGTGTTTGATTTTTTCATGGATTATGATATCAAGTCCGTTGATGACTCTCTAAAAAACAAACTGCAAAAACAGGAGGAAATAAAAACCCTACGGACGCAGTTTTCAACAAAAGCGGATGAATTACTTCAGGTCTTACATACCAGGATGCATGAGGGCAAACAACAGATATTATCCTATGCTAAACAAACGGGGGCTACTTTCAACAATGCGAAACCCGATTTTGCCGGGTCACTTTCCGATGTAGATTTTTATTCGGCATTAAAACTGATCATAGGATACGATCATAACGATATTAAAATCCCCGCTACACACAATGGCCTAGGTTACAATAACCTCATCTTTATGTCGCTTTTGCTGGCGAAAATGCAGGTTAATGCAGATGGTAATTATTTGGGTGGAAATGCCAAAGTATTTCCTGTACTAGCTATTGAAGAACCGGAGGCGCATTTACATCCTTCAATGCAGTATAAATTTCTTAAGTTCTTAAAGGAAAATAAGGAAAGCAGAAAAGTGCGCCAGGTATTTGTTACTACCCACTCCACTCAAATAACCTCCGCAGTATCTCTTGATGAGATTATATGTCTCCATAATGATTGCGGGGTCATTCATGTAGGATATCCTGGTAAAACCTTTCCTGCTACAGATGCCGGTCAAAATGCGAAGACATATGTTCAGCGTTATTTAGATGCAACTCGTTCAGATATGCTCTTTGCTCAAAAAGTCATTTTTGTGGAAGGTATGGCAGAGCAGCTTCTTGTGCCTACCCTCGCTAAATATTGCGGAAAGGAGTTGGAAGATCATCATATTGCCATTATTCCAGTTGGTGGCAGATTCTTTGATAATTTCTTGCATATGTTCGACAAGAATAACTCTTTTGCAATTCCTAAAAAGGTTGCTTGTTTAAAGGATCGGGACCCTGAACGACAAAAGATTATTGGCGGCAGAGGGTTTACCAAGTGCTATCCATATTCATTCAATCAGGATACTGCCAACTTTACCTATAAGGATCACATTTCAGATAAGATTACAACATATAATGGCCACCCCAATATTCAATTTTTCGGGCAGGATCACCCCAAAGGGAAAACCTTTGAGTATGAGCTTTGTTTGGAAAATATTTATTCCGACATTCTCATTACGGATTCTATATCAAATAGAAGTGAAATATTGGAATTACTCAATCTGTATAATCAAAATAAAACCTTACAGGATCTGCTGACCGAACTTCGAGCTAGTGGCGCAAATCAGGAAATAGAAACCGCTATTACTTCATTAACAGATCCTTCTTGGACTGAAGATGACAAGAAGAAGGCTGTTGTTGCCTCACGCTATCTCGCTTCTGTCGGGAAGGGAGAAAATGCACTTGAACTGGCAGAAAAACTTGAAAAGAATCTGCTATTGCCTATATCAGTAACAATGCCCCCTCCGGTTGCAACAACCGCGACCAATACATCTTCAACCGTTCTAAGCACTCCGCCTGCTACACCTGGTACCGGGCCTGCTGTTGCGCAGAGTGTTTCACACAGATTAGACTTCAAGGTACCATCATATATTCAAGATGCAATTACGTGGATATGCCAGTAACTACGCCTACCGTTATTCAATCTGATTCTATTATTTCACCGGATGGCCACTTTAGGGTTTCCGCGGGCCCGGGAGCGGGCAAAACTTATTGGCTCGTTGAACACATAAAGAACGTGTTACAACATTCTGGGAATTTAGGAAAGTCCAAAAAAATAGCTTGTATCACTTATACCAATATTGCCGCAGATACAATTGTTCGAAGACTTGATTTTGTTGCAGAGAGAGTAGAAGTATCGACTATACATGCCTTTCTGTACAAGCATGTAATTAAGCCCTATGCAACTTTCATTGCCGCCGAATATGAGTTAAACGTAGGTAAAATGGATGGTCATGATGACCACTTTCCAAGTGGTAAAAAGATTAAATATTGGCTCGATAATCATCCGAACCGAACCACGCTCGCCAGTCCTTATACTTACAATCAACTCGTTCAAAGGCCAAATAATTTCGCGGCATTGAAAAATTGGCTGGAATCTATCTCCTATCAGCTAACTTCTCAAGGAATATTCATAGTTGCAGATAACAGTAAGGCTGTACACATAACAAATGGGAGCACTACAAGGCTTGCAAAACAAGCTTGCCTGGATAAATTAGATACGGCACTTTTGGGATACAAAAAGATTTACTGGAAGGATGGGATTTTGCATCATGAAGATGTACTATTTTTTGCGCATAAGCTAATAACACGCTTTCCCTTTATACTCACGATACTAAAGGCCAAATTCCCTTATTTTTTTATTGATGAATTTCAAGATACCAATCCAATACAGGCCGATATTCTGAGATTATTGGGCGACACATTGGTGAATGTGGGTATAATTGGGGATAAAGCACAATCTATCTATAAGTTCCAGGGGGCGGATATGAAGCAATTTGACGACTTCAAGCTTCCTGCCTTAAAGGACTTTATGATTGCAGATAATCGGAGAAGCACAAACTCCATCATTGATGTTCTTAACAGTGTTCGCAGCGACATCTTTCAAAAACCAGTAAGGCAAGAACAAGGAACACGCCCAATTATTTATGTTGGAGATATGACTGCGGCCGTTACTGCAGTAAAATCCATTTGCGGAACTTCTCCGATAGCAACTCTTTCACGAGATAACATAACGGCTAATACAATGAAGCGTCAATTGAATACAAGTACGCCATCTAGTAATTTGATTGATGACATTTTCGATCTCGACGGCGATTCAAAAAGGAGAAAAACAGTAGTATATACAATCAACGCCATTGAACTAGCCAGACAAAAACGTTTTAAAGAGGCCATTAAAGAGATTAGTAAAAATTTCCGAGAAATCACAGACAAGGGTGTTCGGAAAAAAATTGCATTCCTAAAATTATCACTATTACTTTCAGAATATGAAGCCTATAAAAGCCAGCCCCTATTGACATTTTTTCAATTGCTGAAACAACATATAAACCCAAGTCTTTCGAGAGTTACTGGTGGCAAGCCTCAAATTTTTTACACAGCCTTCACCTATGAGCAATTAGCAGTTTGTGTCAGTATTCAGGATGATAATTCGCTTAATCGCACTATCCATAAGGCAAAGGGAGACGAGTTTGATAACGTTGTGGTTATATTAAAAGAAGAAGCAAATCTTACATTTCTTTTAAACCCTTCGTTACTTACTACAGAAGAGCATCGAATATTTTATGTAGGAATAAGTAGGACAAGGGAGAGGCTGTTTATTTCCGTACCCACCTTAGACACGTCGAAAGAGACAAAACTTAGGCACTGGTTTGACATAGTACGATTGTGACATTAGCTTTTTTTAATTTACACCATACTTGTTATTGTAGAGCCGAGTGCATTCTAAGTGCATATTATGAAAGGGAAAACTTAGGATTTTGTATGCCAATTCAGTATTTAACTTCTATATCGCCCAAAGCGGCATCATGGTCTTCATGATTTCCATGTCCCCGGGTTCAACGGCAACTGGTATTTGCAAAGAGCCTATTAAGTAAGCTACTTTTGTTCGATGTCGTCCATCAACAAAGACGAGCCTATGATCGATGCCTTCCGTTATATAAATCGTCGGTGGATCTATGTATTGCAGTTGTTCCCAACGGTGTAGAATGCGGGCGACACGACCATCATTGAGTAGTTCACCAGTAAACAGGAGCATCCGCTCAACTTCCCCAAAATCGACACATTGGATAAGTTTCCCAACATCGGTCAGGCAGATGATATACCGTTCCTGTTCTGCGCTGATTCCCCGGTCACGGATTTTGTCTGCATTGTCTCCATACGCCCATCGAGGCACAATTGTGTGAAGTTGCGAAAGACTTTTTCCCTTGTAATAGGCAATCTGTTTCTCCAAGTTATCCTTTCCTGCGCTGGCATTGCGAATTTTCATATTACGACAAAGTAAGTAAAAAGGGGACATTCTGTTTAACAAAACATGTAAACAAGACGCATTAAGTCTTATATGTAGCTGAAAATTAATCTGATGTTTTTTTTCAAATCGCCTTCAAGATTGTGTTTTGAAGCGCCAAGACCGCCTCCATATAGCCAAAAACTGCGTTCTGAGCGGGACATATATACGAAATATTTCAAACCAGGTTACACAATGGCGAAAATAGCTGCCCGGCTTTTCCTCTTCCAAATTGGTTGCTGAAATTCCTTTCGGTGCGGCCTATTTACTTGTAATGTAATTTTTTTTATATTAGAGAATGACTTTCGATGAGCTTAATCTTCAATTTAAAACTGCTTTACCCCTAGTGCTGGTACGGACAAAAAATGCTCCGTTCATGCTTTCTTTCTTTTATAAAGTCTTTAAAGCTACCCATACTACTACCATATCTAATACTGAATTAAGAAACAAGCTCGAAGGGTACCTTGAGGACCTGGAGTATGAAGAAAACGATGATGAATTAAAGGCGACTACCCTTTTTGACGACTATAGCGTGCGGGCTGCCCAATATATTGAGAGATGGAGTAATTCAGGTTTTTTGCGAAAATATCCAAATGATGATGGGGAAGATTTGCACGAGCTAACTTCTGATACTGTGAAAGTGATGAATTGGATAGATGACCTGCAACGCCGGGAATTCATTGGTACCAACAGCCGTTTTAAAGACATCTTTTCTAAATTAAAAGAGATGATTGAAAAGACAACCGAAAATGCTGAAGTCAGAATTCAGGAACTTGAACAAAGGAAATGGGAAATTGAAAACGAGATCAACCTTTTGAAGAACGGTAAAAAACCTTCCCTTTTTGATGAAACAGAAATCAAGGAGCAATTCTACAACCTAAACAAAATGGCCCGTGAACTGCTATCTGATTTTACAGAAGTAGAACAAAACTTTGAACAAATCCGCAAGGAAATCCAACGCAAGTACACCGAAAAAGATGTAGTTAAGGGCTCCTTGCTGGTATTTGCCCTCGATGCCCTGGATGAGATTGAAAATAAAGATCAGGGCAAAAGCTTTAAAGCCTTTTGGGAATTTCTCATGGACGAAAAAAGGCAGCAGGAATACAGTGCCCTTACCGATCATTTGTATCAGCTTTTAAACGAGCGAAATATTGAATATAATAACGACCGCTTTTTAAAAAATCTGAAACGCTATCTACATGCTTCCGGTCGAAAAGTCATCGATTCCAATAAAAAACTAAGCGAGAAAATCAGCCGTGTCTTATCGGAGAAAAATCTGTTGGAAAGAAGAAGGGCTATGGAGTTGATCGGAGAAATCCGTCAAATGGCTTATACACTGGCAGATACACGCATCAAAGACGACGCCTTCATGGAAATAGAACTTGAACCTAATATAAACCTTTTTGACCGATGGGAATTAGGGGATGAAAAGCAGGACTCGCTCTCCCTTCATTTTCCGGAAGGCTTAGGTGGGCTTCTTTCGGAAGAAGTTGACTTAAGTGCTCTTTATGACCAGTTTACCATTGACGAACAGAAGCTGCTACATCGGATCCACACCATGTTAGAAGGAAAAGATCAGGTTACCCTGAAAACCATAGTGGATCAATATGGACTGGAAAACGGACTCAGCGAACTGGTTGGTTATTTTTCCATTGCCAGTAGCTCTACACACCACATTATCCTGGAAAAAACTATTGATCCAATTTGGATTAAGGATAGAAAAGTGAACATGCCCATGATTATTTACACAAAAGCTATTACTACCTAATGGAATCTACCCCACGAGCGCTTTATGCGCATATAATTATTAAACTGCTGCAAGGCCCCATTTATTCTGATGAGAAGAACCTCTGGCGAGACCTCATGGCCTGGCAGTCCCCGGTTTGGGAGCATTTTGCCAAATTTGGCATAGAACTCTCCATCCATGAAACGGATGGCTTTGCACGAATTATCCAACCGGAAGCAGAGGAAAATGAGGAAAATCCGCTCCCCCGCCTGATGCGCAAACAAACTATGACCTATGAGGCCACCTTGCTTTGTGTCATCCTGCGAGAGATCCTTGAGGAATTTGATGTGGTCATGGAAGGCTCTAAACTGTTCCTCACACAAAAAGAGATAAAGGAACGAATCGAATTGTTTTATAAAGATCAAACCAATAAAAGTAAATTATGGAAGGACTTGTCCAAACCCATCAACAACTTGGTCAATATAGGAATTCTGAAATTATCCCGTGAAGACATTACCAACAGGGATAATAATCAATATGAAGTAAAAAGGATTATTAAAGCCCTGGTTACTAACGACAAGCTTGAGGAAATTAAGACCAAGTTACAAAATCATGTCAACACTGTTCAACAATAACGCAGAAGGCGGATACCGGCTACGTACCTTGGAAATCTTCAACTGGGGAACCTTCCATAATAAGATATTCAAAATCGAACCGAAGGGTAAAACTTCCTTGCTCACCGGGGCAAATGCCAGCGGCAAAACCACGCTGATCGATGCGCTGCTAACTTTACTGGTTCCCAGTAATAAGCGATTTTATAACCAGTCATCCGGAGCGGAGGCCAAAAAAGAAAGGGATGAAAACTCTTATTTCTGGGGTTATCACGGGAAAACCTATTCTGATGCGGACGATCGTTCCCAGACAGAGCAACTCAGAAGTAAAAGTGATAATCCCTATTCTGTTTTATTGGTTCTTTTCCAGAACTCCGCCTCGCTGCATACCATTACCCTGGTTCAGGTACGATGGTTTAGCGGTGGCGCTATAAAAAAAGTATTTATTGTTTCACCCTATCCTTTAAATATCCACGAGCATTTTGGAGAAGGCAAATTTGACCTGAAAGGAGAATGGAAGAGAAAACTGCAAAAGCAATTCCCCAAAACAGAACTTTTCGACTCCTTTAAGGAATATGCGGCCCGGTTTAGCGATTTGTTCGGCCTGAAAGAAAAAGCCCTTTCCCTGTTTAATCAAACTGTGGGTATAAAGGTTTTAGGAGATTTAACACAGTTTATCCGACAGCAAATGTTGGAGGAGCCAGATGCGGAAGAACAGTTTAAGAATTTATATGACCATTACACGGACTTGCTGATCAGTCACAAAGCCATACAAAAAGATGAAAAGCAGTTGGAACTGCTGGAACCTGTAGTCATGAATAAAGAGCTGCTTGCCCACAAAAACCAAGAACTACAATCCTTAACCTTTATAGGGGAGCAGCTTCCGTTTTTTCTGGATAAACTCGAAGATGGTTTATTGGAAACTCATATTGCAGAGATTGAAAAAGAAGTAGAACAAAAGGAAAAAGAACAGAAATTGATGGAAGGAGCTATTAGGGAGCTGGAAGAAGAGCAAAAATCATTAATTACTCAAAAAGCCTCCCTTAATATAGATACCAAGATTCAGTTATTGCAGAAAGATTTGCTTTCGGAAACTGAAAAAAGAGAGGCCAAGAAAAAAGATTATATAATTTACCAAAACCTAGCAGGAAAGATCGGCTTAAACACAGAGATCAATGAAACATCCTTCTGGGAAAATGTACGACATGTAGAACAATTGAAAACTACCGTCCAGGAAAGTTACGACAAATTAAATTACGATAGATTTAGAACCGAAAATGAAAAAGAGTTAGTTTCCGATCAAATTCAAACAACACAAAACAAAATTACTTCGCTAATTGGAAGAAACAATCGCCTTCCCGAAGAGTTAATTGCTGTGCGAGAGCGCTTGCTCAATTTATTGGAAACAGGGGAAGATGAATTACCTTTTGTGGGTGAATTGATCAAAGTGCGTGAAGATTGCTTGCATTGGGAGGATGCCATCGAAAGGGTTCTGCATAGCTTTTCACTACGATTACTGGTTCCTGAAACGTTCAATAAACAGGTGAACCATTTTGTACACACTCATAATTTAAATGCCTGGTTAGTATATGAACGAATTGAGCGCAGATCCGGCGAGTCCCTGCTCAGATGGCCTACAGATAATAATTCATTGCTCAATAAGATTGAACTAAAGAAGTCTGGACTATATACCAAATGGCTGAAGACCCAGTTAGTAGAACGCTTCGATTATTATTGTACCGATGAATTAGAGGTTTTTTACGGCAGTCGAAAAGCCATCACGTCCAACGGTCTTATCCGAAATGCCAACCGGCATGAAAAAAATGACCGCCCTGGCCAATGGCACAAACGACAGTATACGCTTGGATGGGACAGTAAAGCCACCGTTCAATTATTGCAGGAAGAAAAATATACGCTGGAGCAACAGCACAACAAGCTTTTCAGAAAACTTCAGGAACTGGCGCCTGACATTGATGCTTTAAAAAATAAGAGTAATCTGCTAAGCATTATCGCTGAAAAGAAGTTTTTTGACGATATCAATTGGCAGCAACACGCAGAAAAGATAGAAGACATATCAAGGCAGATAGAAGAGTTAAAAACATCGTCCGACAAATATCTAACGATTTCTAACCAATTGGATGAAGTAGAAAGCAGACTGCGTGAAAAACGAAAGGATAAGGATAGTGTTATCCGCCGATTGGAACGGCTCAATCAGGAATATAATCAGAATAATTTAAAAAGGCTAAAACTGGAATTTGAAAAATTGACGCATGAAGGAAGTCAGGCGATTGAGGATTTTCTAAAAGAGTGTGTGATAAAAAACATACTCCCTAATACGCTCGATCAATTGGAACTACTAATAAAGCAAACGGATAGTGCTCTTAAAGCAAAATTGAATGGTGTTCGGAATGCTTTAAAAGAGTTAGAACAGGATACGATTTCCCATATCAACGCCTTTGTGCATCCAATCGAAAGAATCTTAAAGGAATTTCCAGACTGGAGTGGAGATGTACTCAATATTGCAGCCAACCTTCACAGCTTGGGCGAGTTGGAAGACCTGTACAAAAACATCTGTAACCAAAGATTGGTGGAGCATAAAAGACGCTTTAGGGAATATATGGACCGAAGCATGTTAGACGCATTGACCAATTTCCGGACCTGGCTGATAAATGAAGAAGACAAAATAAAAGAAGTCATAGAGGAATTAAATGTTCCTCTTAAAAAAATCACCTTCAACAGAAATCCAGACACGTATTTACAACTGGAATGCAGAACAACCAGAGATCAGGAGATCAAGCCTTTTAAAGATCAATTAAGTGCAGCTATACCCAACACTTTGGAATTTGCCACACAAAAAGATGAAGCCATACGGGAAAAAGTTTTTCATGCAATAAAAGAACTTATTACAGAACTCCAAAAAGAAGAAGCCTGGAGAAGGAAAGTGACCGACATCAGAAACTGGCTCACCTTCAGTGCACGGGAATACTCGTTTATAGACAATAAACCCGGCCAATACCACGATAACACCGCCAGTTATTCCGGAGGTCAAAAGGCGCAATTTACCTATGCCATTTTGGGTGCCGCCATAGCACACCAATTTGGTATTTACCAGCCTGGCAAGCAGCATAAAAGTCTTCGTTTCATAACCGTAGATGAAGCCTTCAGCAAATTAGACCCGGAAAAAAGCAAATTCCTAATGGAATTCTGTGCGCAACTCAACCTGCAACTATTGGTGGTTACTCCCCTGGATAAAATCAACATTGCGGAGCCCTACATCCATGCGGTGCATTTTGTAGAGATTAAAAACAAAAAGCTTTCTACTGTCTATAACCTTAATATGGAAGAATATGAGGAAAAAAAGGAAGGGTTCAAACAATTAGCCAAATTAACAGATGATAACCCCTAAAGAACTTTTAATCAAGTCGGAAAAACTATTTTTGAAGGTGCTCTACGCCCATTTTAAAGGAGCATCCCTATTCCCCTTGATTATACCGAGTAATATACAAATTAGTGGGAGCAATTTTAGTGATTGGAATAACGACCTAGTACCTCTTTTTGAACAATCCAAGGAAGCAAAAGGAAAAGGCTACACAGTGGAGTGGGCAAATAAAAAGATAAATGGCATTAGTCAGAGCATGCCCACAAAAATCTATTTTGAATCGCTGGAGGACTTCCTTTATTTCACGCACAAAACTCAGGATTATCAGAAAATTACGGAAGCAAGGAAATGCATCCTTTTAAATTTTCCTACTTTGCTTGACTGGGTAAATACTAATTCAGCGCTTGTTCTGGAAAACTATGAGCAGTGGAACGACCTCATGAAGGTGTGCAAGTACTTTACTACTTATGCACCACCACACCCCCTCTATATTCGTGAGTTACCTATTGAAGTGCATTCTAAGTTTATTGAACAAAATACAGCGTTATTAAAAAAACTACTGGACCAACTGCTTCCCCCTGATTGGATAAACAGTACCGAAACGGATTTTAGCTTAAGGTACTCTTTAAAGAAAGTTCAAGTTTATACCCAAATCAGAATATTGGATGATGATCTGAAACCATACTTAGGTTATGATGAATGCTCGCTAAAGCTTGATGATGCAGCTTGGCTTAAATGGACGCCTGAAAAAGTTTTTATCATAGAGAATCAAACTTGTTTTCTCACGTTTCCCAAAATAAAAAATGCAGTAGCCATTTTTGGTGAGGGCTTTAAAAGCAGATTGAGCAAACACTTACCCTGGTTGGATGACACGCGACTGATTTGCTGGTTCGATTTGGATGCAGCAGGATTTGAGATGCTCAATATGATACGAGAGCATTATCCAAAATCAGAAAGCTTTTTAATGGATATGGAAACGTATACCCAGTTCGGTCACTTTTCTGTTGCCAATACCCAAAGAAAAAGTGAATTAGCTCGCCTTTCTGATAAAGAAAAGGGATGTTATGAATATTTAATAGCAAATAAGAAAAGACTTGAACAGGAAAGAATTACACAGCAATATGTGCAATATCAGTTATATAAACTTGTTCCTGCTTAGATTTAAATGTTCCCAAGTAATAGAATGCGCTAATGTTGTACTTAATAAAACATTATAATGCGTAAACAAAGTATAGCTTCAAGATAAATAATGTAAATCTAATTATAATTACTCATATTAAAATGGCTTAAGGAGATATTTTATACTATATAAAAAGTTAGAATTTGTTTATGAGCAACTTCTCAATTAATGCAACGTTATGCATTCTAAGCGAAGATTTGGCATATGCGATTGAAGAGCGACTCTCGGTCAGTTCGGAATTTACTACAGTTATGACTACCTATCCCTCACAGATAGCGAAGATCGCCTTAATACTTATCCGATTAACCTCTAACCCTTATGAAGAACAAGAACCTGGTTTTACCCACATAGGCATTTTAAGAAAAGGTCAGCGAGTGGCAACCAGTCAGGTTAGAATTAAAATTACTGATATCGTTGAATTACCATTTATTCCTGTAAGTACCCTTTTATTTAATGTATCCTCTGTACTTCAAAAAAATATAGAAGACATTGCTACCAGACAGTATAAAAATATTCCTAAAGAGACAAGTAAGGAATTGTTCAAGGCTTTATTAAAAATACTCCCTGAAAAAAAAGAACAAATTTTAAGATTAGCCAATAAAATAAACACCCCAAAACTTGAAGTAAATAACAGAGCCATGGATGTTGCCACTGAAAAGGATGCCACCTCTATTTGTTTGGATATATTTGGTATCGATAGAAGCCAAATTATTCAAACTTGGGATCCTGAAGAAGGATTAAATGGCAAATCATTTTTAACTGGCCTAACTGATTATACAATTTATGAAGACGATGCAATTAGCCACGACCTTCATTCGCTTCCGGGATGGGAGCAAATAGCCAAGAATATTACGGGAATTGTGGAATTTAAAAATGAACTAGAAGAACGTTTAGTGATTATTAACGCCAACCGTAAACCACTAGAAAAGGCTTTAGGCGTTGATCTAATCTATTACCATCGGAAATATCAGGCTTTTACTTTCGTTCAATATAAGATTATGGAAAATCAAACTGAGAAAAGAGAATTTTATTATAACCCAAATCAAAACTCACACAATGATGAACTATTACGGATGGATAATTTTTTTAAATTACTGAATGCTGAACCAGTGAGCAGCACATTGATTGACTATCGATTGACGGATTGCCCTATATTTTTCAAGCTTTGTAAAAAAATCGGGTTAAAGGCTGACGATGCTTCGATAGTTCCTGGGGCTTACATCTCATTGAATCATTGGAATATTCTTTTAAAGGATCCGTCTATTCAAGGCCCCAAAGGTGGACTACAAGTTGGATTTCACAATTTAGGTAAAAGATACATCGGCACTCAATTATTTATTGAACTTGTCCAAAAGGGCCTTCTCGGGACCAATGTAGTTGCATCCGAAAAAGTTGCAACTTTTATTGAGGCTGCTATTAAAATCGGTCATTCAATTTTATTTGCTATTGACGACAGCCAAAAAGAAACTCTAAGGCGTAGAAGATTTTAACGCGTCAATTAATTCACCATTGTCATTTTTTGATTAATTTATTTCTGCCAGATTAAACATCCCTTACTTGTACGCAGCTTACTATTTCTGTAATATTTCCAAAACGGCATTAAATATTAAATCATGAGTGATTCTAGCACCTATAGCCGCGGCGATTCATTTGAAATCAAAACATTTGAGCTTTTTAAGAAACTACTTGACAACGATGATTTTTATGTCAGCGGAAAGCGTAGTAAAATCTTTAGAAAAAAGGGCTACTATTCTGAAAAAAGAAAATCCGAAATCATTTTTGATATTGCCATCGAAACATATCTAAACAATAACTCCAACTATTCACTGTTAACGCTTATCGAATGCAAAAACTATCAGTCATCAGTGCCTGTAAACGATCTGGAAGAGTTTGATTCAAAAATCAGGCAGATAAGCGAACACAATACAAAGGGCATCCTTATAACAAATAGCACTTTCCAATCTGGCTTATACAATTTTGCCCAGTCCGCCGGCATCGGCCTAGCGAGGGTTAACGGCGATGATGAATTTGAATGGCTTGTACACCGTAAAGCTAATAATGATGCTTTGCTAAAGAAATCTGACGCGATTATATTACTTGAAAACGACAGCGATAGCCGACCGAACTTTCTGGCTATGAATGGCGAATTTGTATTACAAACGGTGACTGAGCTCCTTATACAATCACAAGTGATAGATTTTTTCACATATAAGGAGAAGTTCATCAATATTCCTTTTATCACTGCACAAAAAATAGATAACATAGTGCAAAAGCTAGAAGGATACGATGTATTCAATGGAAAACTGTTGGATGAAATGAAGTTATGCAGATTTCTTGAAACAAAATATCCTGTTACATTCGATTTCGAAACTACACTTCCTGATAATATACTCGGAAAAATAACGTTTAGCCCTTTGAAAATTCAAGTTTCAAAATCATTGAAACCTGACATAAACCGTTGGCGTTTTACTTTAGCTCATAAGATTGGCCATTTGATACTTCACTCAAAGCTTCTTCAGGAAAAAGTTACTGAAAAGACGGACACCGACTACTCTTTGTCATTTAAATATGCCGTTTCAGAAGCAACGACGAAGCGCCTCGAATACCAGGCTAATCTTTTTGCAAGTCATTTACTGTTACCTATTAGTACACTTATAAAAGAAGTCGCAACGTATTTTGCCAAAGAAAATATTTATAAAAGAGCTCTTTACTGGGATAATCAGCCGGTTAATCAAAACCTGGTCTTTAACCTGCTAACAAGACTTAGCACATTATATGGAGTTTCCGTTGAGGTGGTGAGAATCAGATTAATTGCATTAGGTCTGTTAATTGATAACAGATACAAGAGTATAAAAGATGTTTTGAAAGAAATGCGTTACATGTAATCGCCAAGGTATAATTTAGCATATAGAATGCACAACCGTATGGTATTAAGCTAATAATAAAACAGCAGTTTGGCATACTCTATAACCAGCATTATGTTAACCTGGGTAGAGACCGCTAGCTGTTGTGCGGCCCATGATTTGAACTACTTTTTTAAGAGATATAGTGGTTTTCGTTTGTGCTACTAGTTTAATTTCTTCTGGGGCGCCAGGTGTATAATCAATGATCCTGGCAAATTTCTTTCAATGAGGATTGTTTGAAATATTGTAATTATCATCATCATTCGGGAGATACCAGTTTCGTTCCCTCTGTTAACTAATACAAAGCGACATCCTGCCTGGCTCAAGTATTCAATCTAGCAAAACTCTTCTTAGGCATAAAACTATGTGGCTGTAGTTATACACATCGGAGCTGTATAGGAAGCCGCTGAACATTTGCATGAAACAGTTCTGTTTTTCCCACGCCGGGCGTTCAGGTTGAGTGCATATGGGAAAACAGGCTACCGATCCGCAATACTTGATTTTATAAACCTCAAAGCATCCTGCATACTTCTATTAACACAATTTCCATCATGAGAGCCATCATTGACTCTAAATTCATGCTTAACCCCTTTTTTATGAAAAACAGCATGCAATTCAACATTCCCTAATGAATGATAATCATCATCGCATGATTGTATATACCACTTGGATTTGCGTAATATCTCAGTATTAACAATTTCAGCAATATAAAGCGGATTATTATCTACAAAATACTTATTGGCTCTTTCCGTTGTTTTCAAATTATCACCATAAATTTTTTGATGAAAAAATGCATAATCAGCATCCGAATCTTGACATATTTGTTCTTTTGTAGACATACCCGCCATAAAACTAACGCAAATACCAAAATACTCAGGATACAACATTGTAAACCTCAAGGCTCCGAAACCTCCCATTGAGAATCCTGTAATAACTGTTTTTGATGGTTCAGTGAAGATGGAATATTGTTTTTTAATAAAGGGCAAATATTCATTTATAAACATTGAAGAATATTTGTATTTCCCTGAGTAATCATCTAAATACCAACTGTTTTTTGCAAATGGTGATACGATTATTACTTCTGGAAATTGCTTTAACTTTATTAAGGAGTCTACCTCCCGAGTAAAGTGCGAAGAAAGGTGGTTATCTGCGCCAAAGCAGTGCAAGTAATAAATGCATGGATATTTTTTTGTTGTATCGTACTGTGGAGGAAGATAAATATCATATTTTATATCCTCATTTAGAATTTTACTCTTAAATGTTAGATCCTTGATATGAGTACCATTTTGAGCTTTAAGCTTTGATACTCCAAAGAGTAGGACCAGTAATATTGTCTTAATAATTCTTATATACATTTAAAATATTTACTTTATCAAAATACGTATACGGCCTGCGAGCGTACCGGTTTTCATACGCTAAAAAGAATGATGATTTATGTACCCAAAACACAACACTAACCGATCTGATGATTTCAAATATAATCAAACTATATTTAATTATTCCTTTTATCAAGCTTTGCTGCGCGTTTTAAGTTAATACAGTAAATCTCCAAGACCATGGCAAGGTGCTCAATGAATCGGCAGCAACGTTCTATTCATTTTGAATTTAGGCATGCGTAAATTAATATATCACGCAAGGATACGTCATGTTATTATAATTATGTTTCCTATCAGAAATTTATTCAAGATAATTCTGTAACTTATGATATCTGATAAGACAAATGATCTTAAGGCCTGGTTAGATAATTAGTTGCCAATTATTATAACACTATCGCCTGCATATTTATTCTTAGAGAACAACGCACGTATAGCCAGTGATTCTATTTTAAACCATCGTTCACTACGACACTCTAATAATTTGTCATAAGAATCATTCTTTTGAATAGACCTTTCATTTCCCTACCTCCATCGAAAACATTTTGTATATGGCATCCAGTATCATTCATCTTTAATAGAAAGAAATGACATCATCAAAGATGTATTTATTGACCAGTGGGCAACGCTATTTATACAATAGGCTGAAATCGGCTCCGACATTATGCAAGCCATTTCAGCGAGTTTATCGCTTTAGACAAAATTATAAGTATATTGAATTTATAAAAGCCCTTCAGTATACAGTTTCAAAACATCCAGCCCTTAGATTACAGATTAATGAAGCTCCCAACAGCCTAACCCAGCATTTTCCCAATTTGAATATTGATATTACAAAAGAAGAAGTTAAGGGACTTGGGAAATTATTTAAGTCAATTTATGCAAACATCCTTCTTAAAGAAGAGAGCAAGCCGATAATGGACTTAAGGACAGAGCCTCCTTTAAAGGCAAAAATTGTAAAGGTCAATGGCGAATCATTACTTAGCATATGTATAGATCATATATCAGTGGACGAAATAGCCTTTGATAATTTTGAAAAAGAGTTGATTGATAATTATACTTTATTCTGTTGCAATTCAATATTACCCGATAGTGAGTGTAATTCTTTTTCTGAATATATTTTAAGAGAAACAAAACAAAGGATCCGTGAAAATGAAAACCTTACTTACTGGCAGAATCATCTAAAAGAGGCACCACTCTATTTTCCAGCTTCGGCAACAAAGAAAATGCATCCTGCTGGATTTATCAAGATGCAGTTAAAAGGAGAGACCTATACAAGTCTATTGCTCTTATGTAAAAAAAATAAATGTTCATTATTTAATATAGTTGTTGCTTGCCAATTATTATTGCTGTTTTCAATTGACAAAACTACAGATGCGGTAATTGGTATACCTATATCTAATAGATCCCGACCTCAAGATCACAAAATCATTGGCAATCTTGTATC
Source organism: Niastella caeni (assembly GCF_004834005.1). Classification (GTDB taxonomy): domain Bacteria; phylum Bacteroidota; class Bacteroidia; order Chitinophagales; family Chitinophagaceae; genus Niastella; species Niastella caeni. Next base: position 126,535 of record NZ_STFF01000010.1, on the reverse strand, counting down.
GCCGTTATATGTCCGATTTACGATCAACCCTAATGAATCAATTGAATGCTTTATACAACGCACTAGAGACACAGTATTAGCATCAATACTACATAAGCAATACGATTATTCATCGCTAATCCGGTTCTTACTTAGTACTAGACAGAGCAACAATTCACGCATAAACCTGTCCAAGGGATGCAGTTTCATTATGCACAGCGATCCCCTACAATTTCCAAACGCACTCTTTTCTGAACGAGTTTATTTGATAACCGCGTCGAGTTCTAAAGTACCGATCGGGTATTTTACGCTAGGGGCTCATCAGTTTACACAATCTTTATCTCTAGATCTAGCCTGGGATAAAATATTATGGCCTGTTAACCCAACAGAAATGAGGAATAAATTGCAAGTTGTTATTGAACTTATAACTACTGCCAATAGTAACCGATGTAATGAAGTAATTAATAAGATATAATATAAAGTATTACGCCTAAATCAAACAGTGTACATACGCCGATTACAGTATTATTTAAAATAATAAAATGATAGCGAGAGTCAAAAAAATATTGTCAGAAGTTATGGAAGATCCATCAATTGAGATTAACGCAGATAGTTCTGCTGATCTAATAAATGACATTGGATTGGATTCTTTACAAATGATCGAATTTTTACTAACTATTGAGTCGGAGTTTAATTTTCATATTGATTATGGCAAGCTTGATTTTAATAAACTAAGATCTATTGAAAGCTTTGTAGATTTTATATCCAACCAAGAAAATATAAAAAATACCCCATGACCTGCTTTTTGGGCTCATTCAATGCTGAATCACATTGGAAGGAAGCAAATTATGTCAGTTTGCCTCAAATGTACGACACCCAAGCTGAAGCTATCGTTCAAGTTATGGATGAGATGCAATTTTTATTTTGTAAAAGCAGCAATGATTTACTAATTACATCCGTAGCAATGAATCCTATGCTTAAAGACTACTTAAAAGATATAGGTTTTTCATTTTCCTGTAATGATTTTGATATAAGACATGATTCAGGGCGGGTCAAAACGATATTCGATCAAATAATAGAAAATGAATTATCGTTTAAAGACAAATGGAAAGCCTTAAATATAGAAGGGCATGATATATCGCCATTTTCGATAGCTAAGGTTATTATTTCTTTTTGCGAAAGATACTCCATAACGTACAACTTCCCCAGTTATGGGACTGTAGTTAAAGTTAATTCGAAATCATTCTCATCACAAATCTCTACACTATACAGTCCACCATATTCAATAGTCATTCGCAGTTCAGAGCAACTAATGTCTGCTGGAACGAAAATGTTAGAAAATGGTCCTATATTAATAAAAGATTCTTATGGGGTTTCAGGTAAAGGAATATTGAAAGTCACTTCATTAAACATTCTTTTAAGAATTGTGTCTTATTTTTCTCAACAAGAAAGTGAAAACAAAATAATAGATTTTGTAATAGAACAATTGCTACCAAAAAAAAGAGACTTTTCTAGTCATTTGCAAATCGACAAAGATGGCAATATTGAAATACTAAACGTACAACAATTCCACAATAGTGGATTTTGTTTCAATAGCATTGAAAATGCAGATGTTAATCTATTGAGACTGTTGCATCAAAATAAATACTTTAATATCGTAGAAAACGTCGGAAATGCTTTATTCAATGAAGGATATTTTGGACCTGTATGTATTGACTCTCTTATAACATACGACGACAAAGTATTTCCTATTATAGAAATAAATGCACGTAAGTCGATGGGAACTCTTAATACGCACCTAAATTATTTTTTAAATAAATTTAAGACTGACGGATTTTTTACCTGTATTTATCTAAAATCAGATAAAAACATTTCATTTAAAGACATTTTTGACATCTGGGACAAAGAGGATTTAATTTTTACTACAAAGAAACCCTATGGCATTATTCCACTATCAGCAAATACGGTTGATATTAATTTTAAGCATAACGTTGGTTATCCATACAAAGGCAGAATTTATATCTCTATTATTAAAAGTAAAAGCTTTACAAATGAAGAAATCTTATCTGCAGCTCTCTACTCTTTGCTTAATTCAAGCCTACCAATTTCTGCCAGCTTATGAATAGTATAAATTTTCAAATACTATGTGCTGGGCCTGGTCTTGGTTTTTACGTGCCAGGATTGAAACTTTGCGACCAATTAAGGGAAAGGGGCGTTTCTGCGGATGTTGATGTAATTGAAGGATTACTCCTGGATGAAAAGCAAGATAATGTCGCAAAAGCCAAAAAGCTCTTCCATGAGAATTTCACTTTTGCCAAAACAGCTCAACTAGTCGCCAAAGACCTTAGCCCATTTCTTGATAGAGATAAAGTCAGTAAATTATTTTCAGCCTGGGACAAAAAAGATATAAGAAAGTTTGTTCTATTCTCAGGATTTTGGTTGCCAATAATAGATGAATATGTAGATAAGGGCTCTTACAAATCGTTTACTGTTGTTTTATGCCATGTTGATTGTGACTACTCAACTTCTTGGGGATTGTTCCCAAACGTTAATTCAGAATATATACAATTATGGGTCTGTAACTGGGAAACAAAAGCTGTTAATTTTCATTTCGAAACTGCATTACACGGCAATTTATCCTATAACGGTATATATAACAACTTACTTGTTCATGGTGGAGGATGGGGTATTGGAAATTATCAGGATGCAGTTGCCGAGTTAATTGACTCGCCGTATTCATTGAATATTTTAGGTTACCAACACAAAGACCTAAATATGACTTCTTGTAGATGTAAGTACTTTTATCTTGATCCCAATTGGAAAAACTGGATAAAAGACGACGGCGGAAACTGTCAATATCCATCAATTAAATCTGTCGGCGATGAATTCACGGAATTGTATGATTCAACTAAAGTTATTTCATTCGACGACTTATGCAACGAAAGTGGCGCTATTGTAAGTAAACCTGGTGGAGGAACTTTGATTGATTCTTTATCTTTTGAAACACCATTAATAATTTTAGACCCTTTTGGAGAATATGAACAAAAAAACGGCCTTTTGTGGGAACTTCTTGGCCTTGGGATATCCTTTAACGATTGGAAAAGAGATGGCTTTTCGAACAAAATACTTCTCGATATTCATCAAAATTTGAAAAGAAAGAAAAAAGATACAATTTCAATTGCTGAATATTTAATCGAACTATAATGGAACCAAAAACTAATAGAAAATTTGACAAAACAACATTTGACCGACAGGTAAAAAGAATTGAACAATGGTCAAATACCAGAAAGATGAGATTATCAAATCCTGCATATTACATCGATATTCCACAAGAAATAAGTATTCAACTAACTTATGCGTGCAATCTAAGATGTAAAATGTGTTATCAATGGAATGAAACGGGATATCTTAATAGTGCAAGTAGTGCTAAAAATATGCACAACGAAATTGCGGTAGATCTTTTCGAAAAGATTCTCGAAGAAACCCTGGATATAAAATCGTCTCTTTATATATGGGGAGGCGAACCGCTATTTCATTCGAATTTTGAAGGGATCTCTAAAGCATTAGAAAAAGACTTACGTTACACTACAATGTGTACGAATGGATTGCTCATTCAAAAGAATATGGATTCGTTACTTAGAATATCATCAAATCTTGCTTTGCTAATTAGCATAGATGGACTAGGAGATACAAACAATGAACTGAGAGGAAAATTAACATTTGAACGCGTAATGACTCAAATTAGCGATCTTTTTACTGAGCAAAAAAAAGGAACTTACAAGGGGACCATTTCAATCAATGCTGTTTTAAACGATTCTCTTGCTCCTCATATTTATGAATTTATGGAATTTTTTGATGATCTTGGAGTGGACTCAGTGTATTTTAATTATCCTTGGTATATATCTCCGCAAAGAGCATATGAAATGGATAAGTTTTATAATTCAAAGCTAGCATGGATTGAGGATGAGTCTACACTATCTGGCACCAAAAGCTGGCATTCGTTTAATTATAAGTTAAGTCCTGACTCAGCAATTATAGTACAGGAACAGATACAAAAATTGAAAAGCAGAATATGGAACAGCAGAGTTAGATTTCAACAGCACATGCAGGATCACGAAATTCTAGACTTCATTATAGATTCACACTCTTCAACCAGGAGTTGTTTCGCATGGTCATCAAGGATTGAAATACTTGCAGATGGAAGGGCGGGAACATGTTGCAAGTTTTTCCCAGAATTAAGTATAGGAAACATTAAAGATTATGGCTTATTAAACTTGTGGAGAAGTGATAAGTTCAATAAGTTACGTCATATTTTAGGGAATGGGTTGTTACCTATCTGCTCTAAATGTATACTACTTTATAGAAACGGGTATTAATGGCGACAAAGAGTTAATGCCAAGCCAGCTAAGAAAACAAATTCATTTCAGTCGCATTAAAATAAAGATGGTGGGTGATGGACTTATGGCGACTATCAAATGAGTTACGCGCCGACATCATATCTTAGTTAGATAGGCTACTGTAATATTTTACATTCCCCAAAGTCTTCAAGAATACCAACCGGAATGTCGCCTCGGGATTATAAAAAATGCGATTTTAGGATTGCAATAGGAGTCTCCAGGCCAAATAAAGTTCCTGCGCTTGATCTAAAATCTATGGGAGGAGGCAAGCCGGTAACCAACCTTATTGATTACTGCAATTTTTTCCGAAAGAATTGATTTTCATTTACAGTGAATAATGGCTAAATTAATAGTACTCACTTCAAACGAGTAGTGTTTTACTTTTCAGAATCGTTAGAATTTAATATGTTTTGTACATCCTTCCACAAAAAGTAAACCCGTGAACGAACCTTGTAAGGCTTCAGCTTTCCATGTTTTATCCACTCATAAATTGTAGTCCGTGATACCTGAAGGAGCTGTTGCACCTCGACCATTTTGTAAAGGGGCTTGTAGGTTAAGCCAGGTGTTTGAAATTCAGCCCCACTTACGGGAGGCTGCCAATTTTGAAACAGCTGAATTTCTTCCCGTACAATCAGGCGCATCCTTTCCCAGAACTGTTCTTCCGCCAATGGAATCAGCACGATGGGTGTAGTCCAAGAGTTTCCCATTTTCACGCTTTTCATTACACAATCACAACGATATCACTCAGACCGAAGAAATAAAAAGGGCCTATCCCTTTCACATTCATACAAATATACAATTTTGGATACATATATGTATCCAATAAATTTTAACTGAAGACGACTTTTGAGCCGGTGAAAAATCCGGCATCTATAAAAGCATTTGCTACACACCTAAGAATTCTTAGGGAAAACGCCGGTATGTCCCAGCAAGAACTAGCGGATATCGCAGAAGTATCCAAGCTTACCATTCAGCGGATTGAAAATGCGAAGTATAGTGCAACATTGGATACTCTTGTCTCTATTGCTGAAGCCCTGAATATACCCTTAAAAAAATTGGTTGATTATTAATTCTCAGACTTACGAATATTTATTGTATTCGAAAAGCGCTATCATTTTCTAAGCTACACCACCTACTTCTTTTAAATTATGGAATCGCTCTTGGATTCCGGGATGACAAAATTCCATGCTTTTTACTTAGGAAAGCAGCTTCAATTGAGCAATCACGTTAGTGTTTTATGTATCATTTTTACGCGAGTAATAATTCGTCCATTTATGTAAGGATAGAACTGCAATTTATTACAAACAGATGAAGTTCAATAGATTAGATATTCAGATTTTACTGAGGACGTTTGGGGTGATGTCATTACTTTTGGATTCCGGGATGACAAAATTCCATGCTTTTTACTTAGGAAGCAGCTTCAATTGAGCAATCACGTTAGTGTTTTATGTATCATTTTTACGCGAGTAATAATTCGTCCATTTATGTAAGGATAGAAAACTGCAATTTATTACAGATAGATGAAGTTCAATAGATTAGATATTCAAATTTTACTGAGGACGTTTGGGGTATTGTCCGGTTATGTCGCATAAAAGAATCCCTAAAACGCCGAAACCCGCGCTGGGCGCGGGTTTCAAGCGATTTGTGAGCGGACCGGACGGGACTCGAACCCGCGACCTCCGCCGTGACAGGGCGGCATTCTAACCAACTGAACTACCGATCCATTGCTTAACCTTTTGGGTCTTGCAAAGTTATTTTGATAATGCTTTTAATCTTAAGAGCTACCCGGATCGCTGAATGTATTCTAACCAACTGAATTACCGATCCTTACCTCGAAACGTTTTCGCTGATAGCGTGTTCGTTTTTGGGATGGCAAAGATAGTAGTTTTGGGCTTTCTCCAAAAAAGTTTTTTAGTTTTTTTATTGAAAACTAATAAAAAGTGGAGAGCAGGGACATTTTAGGGCTGTCGATTGGGTGATCGGTATGCTGGCTGAAATATCCATTAGCCGGCCGCCTCTTACAATTCTGGGCCACACAGCCCTAAAAATAACAGCAATCAGAGATCTGGTTGAAAGTTGGGAGATAGAGAAAGTAGTTGTTTTGTTACTATTCCAAAACAAGTGACCAAAGTTGACATCAAACTCTATTGGTTTCCTGAAAGTAAAAATCACACGCTAAAGAAACGAATCTCTTTCAGTGATTCTCTTCAAAATATTATAACAAAGGTTTTTTTCTAATTATTTGCTCTCAACATCTTTTGCATGTTTGAGGATATTTAATGTACCTAACACACCTAATTATTCGATGCATTGAAAAGTAGTATTATTAAAAATTCATATTTGAGAAACTACATCGTCAACATCATGCTCAGGTGAATATATTTTTGGCTAAAGAAAGAAATCTGGAACGATTTTTTAACAGGTAAGGGAACACTAATTTATCCACCAAAAATGTAGTTACATGAAATCTATTTCCTATTTTATCACCCTTGCGGCTACGCTAGCAGTTTTGAATGGCTGCTCCAAGGATGATAAAGACAAAAAACCTGATTCTCCATCTACAGGCAAACCCGTGGAGACCAAACCGGCCAATACCAGCTACCCACCTGCATTTACCGGGCAAACACGTATTAATGGTGTTACTACCGCCGCTGCTTATCAGGCAACTGTTCTCACATCTGCATTGACTGCCCCCTGGGGCATCACAAGCCTGCCGGATGGTCGGTTGCTGATCACCGAAAAAGCAGGAAGAATGCGTATTGTTACGAACACCGGTACAGTAGGTAACCCCATCACCGGTATTCCGGCAGTTAATGCTGGTAACCAGGGTGGCTTGTTAGGCTTATGTATTGACCCACAGTTTAACTCAAACAGAATGGTCTATTGGGTCTTTTCTGAACCTGTAACAGGAGGTACTGTAACCGCAGTAGCCAAAGGCAGGCTTGCCGACAATGAAGCCAGCATAGAGAACGCAACAGTGATCTACCGCGCCAATCCCGCTTATAATGGCACCATGCATTACGGAGGCCGCATTCTTTTTGATAAAACCGGTAATCTGTTCGTGAGCACCGGCGAACGGTCAGATATAGCTACACGGCCATTGGCCCAGTCGGTAACGGCGGCTTTGGGAAAAATTGTCCGCATTACCACCAATGGAACGGCTGCGCCCGGAAATCCTACGTTCAGCCAGTCAGGCGCTTTGCCGGAATTGTATAGTATCGGTCATAGAAACCCGCAGGGAATAGCTATTCACCCAACAACCGGCGAGCTTTGGCAAAGCGAACATGGCCCCCGTGGCGGCGATGAAATTAATCGTATTAAGGCAGGCGCTAATTTTGGCTGGCCGGTTATTACTTACGGTATCGAGTATGGTGGACAACCCATAGGCAATCCGCCTATACAACAGCAAAACGGTATGGAACAACCGGTTTATTACTGGGACCCGGTTATCTCACCCAGTGGAATGACATTTTACAAAGGCAATCGTATTCCTGAATGGGAAAACGATCTGTTCATTGGTGCGTTAAGTGGTACTCATATTGCACGCCTGGTGATAGATAATAACAAGGTGGTAGGGGAAGAAAGATTGCTGGCAAGCGAAAACCAACGATTCAGGGATATTACACAAGGAAAGGATGAAGCGTTGTATGCCATAACCGATGGTGGCAGGTTGTATAAGATCGATAAGAAATAATAATTAATTCCTGTAATGAATAACGATGCCATCCCTGGTCCGGGATGGCATTTTTGTTTTTGAAGCAGGAGACTTATCTAATCCCCTCCTCCTGCTGCTCCCGGTAACCGGCCCTTGATCCACTTGATCTGTCCATTGTGGTTAGATTCATGCTCCACCACATGAAACCATTTGCAGTAATTATTGGTGGGCTGGCCGCCAAAAAATTTTGGGTCTACTGTCATCAGCCATTTATCGTCACGCTTGCGCAGTTCGGTCAGGGTCTTCTCGCGGGTTTCGGTGAGAATGTTAACGTAATAAGCCAGGTCATGACCTTTTATGGTTTTACGGCCTTCCTCGCCCAGCCTCATGGGAATTGACCAGGTAGCTTTGTCTTTAAATTCTTTCAGTCCTTCAAAAGTATTACCCTGGTAATAAACTTCGGTGGCCGCCAGGTGCAATAACATTGCTCCGATAGTGTTTGATTTGGGATCATGCAGGTAGTCCAGTTCTTCCTGTTTCATTCCTTTCACCGAACGCAATACAGTTTCGCGCATCCAGTTCATCATAGATACCAGGGTCCCTATCTGTGGAGAGAAACCTTCTTTGGGCCCTATAATATGGATACCATCCTCAACAGTACTTTCAGCGGCCATCAATATCGTTGGTAACGCAGTTAAACCGGCAGTAAGGGTGGCAGTAGTTTTAATAAATCCCCTGCGGTTGGTTGTAATTTCAGCTTTCATAACATAAGTTTTGTTACCTCTGAAGTTACCACGATTTGATCAACCGGCAATATCTACAAAGTGGTAGTAGGATAATTACCAGCAAGCCGAAAGGAATTATGACAACTCCTAATGTATTTCCTGATCACTCTCCTCCTCCTTAGGCTTCAGTCACAAAAAAGAGGATCCCCGATACATCGGAGATCCCCTTTGCATTTTAGGGCTGACTAAAATTCAAACCCCTTGCGAGCCACGGATCAGATCTACAAACTTTTGAATTAAACAAGTGCTCCAAAAACCAGGCTTAATGCCCCGTTGCAGTCCGCTGGTGTATATTTCTATCGGCAGGCGTACGTCTTTCACCAGGTTCACGCCTTGTCATTAACACCGCTCCAACTTCAAGGAGACCTAATATCAGGTGCGGTTGCCAAATGTATTCGGCAAAGCCAAACAGCCAGGGCGAAACAGCCAGCAACAAACCTGAAACAAGATCAAGCATAAGATGTGTACGCATTGAGATCATGCGGGTTACACCCAATTCATAATCTGTTAGCAAACTGTATAAGATCGTTGATATACCCAGGATTACCGGTACCCATGTTTCTGCACCATTCCGCGCAAAATCAAATATCCATGGCGCTGCTATGAGTAATACCCCCATAATATAATCCAGGTATCCATGGACCCTCGTGCTTATTAGTTTCATAACATCAGCATTTAGTTACAATAAAAGCTTCACAAGTTATGCCAGCCTGCATAGTCTGGCTATGCCAGTATTGGTAAGCCTTTTGTTACCTGCAGCCAGCAACATTAATGTGATGTATTATGAGTATAATTATAGGCATTATTTAAAAACGTTGAGATCGCTACTCAATCAATATATCCTTATAACAGGAAATAATGCGCGGCATGAATTTTATGCGAATCGTTATGTCCCGCCAAATGTAGTGTCAAATAAATAATTGCTTCCTGGTTTTTGCTTCGTTAAAGGGCGACTTTACCCAACGAAACATAGGTATTACATGCTTATTGAAAGCGTGCTGTAATTCAGTTTTCTTAATTAAAATAAAATTCAACGCATATGTTTTATCATGTTAAAGAATTACAATTCAATGCACGGGTATCAAAACCCGATCCTGCATTTGCTACTTTATTATTAGAACAATTCGGAGGCGCTAATGGTGAGCTGGCCGCAGCTTTACGCTACTTTGGTCAGGCATTTGGCGCCCGAAAACCTTATCCTGATAAGTATGACCTGTTGATGGACATCGCCACCGAAGAGTTCAGCCACCTGGAAATAGTTGGCGCTACTATCCAGATGTTATTGACTGGTATTAATGGTGATTTAAAGAATGCTGCTGATAATTCAGAGATCATGAAATTATTGAACGGAAAAGGCGCTAAAGAACAAATGATCCATGAAGGGATGACGGCTCCACAGTTCCTGGTTGGCAGTGCCGGCACTCCGGCTTACACCAATACCCAGGGTGTTCCCTGGACCGCAGCCTATATTAACGGCGATTGCACAGGAGATCTTACTGCCGATCTCAGATCTGATATTGCAGCCGAATCAAGAGCCAAAATGGTATATGAATACCTGTTGCAATTTACCAACGATCCGTATGTAAAAGACACCCTGCGTTTCCTGATGACAAGAGAAGTAGCGCACTTCCAGATGTTTGAAGCAGCGCTGGGAACCATTCAACCCAATTTCCCGCCAGGCGTTCTTCAAAGTGATCCCAGGTACAGCAATCAGTATTTTAATATGTCTACCGGCAACGATTTTTCAGGCCCCTGGAATGAAGGCCAGACAAGTCAGCTTGCTGAAAATTACCAATACGTAGAAGATCCGATACAGTATATACTGGAAACACATGGATTAATGCAGCAGCAGCCAATGGGAACAGACCGTACGCCTGAAAGGGTTGATGCAATGGACCGCGAGCTTAGTGGCATTCGGAGTGAAGAAATAAATGTTGCCGCTCCTATAGGTGAACAACAATGGGATGAGCCAATGGGAGAAAGCACCAATGAAAAATCAAAACGTAAAACCAAATCGGGCAAAAGTGGAAAAAACGATCAATCAGGCCTGTAATACATCCGCTGGCAGGCAGGGAAAAGACGAGGATTTAAACATTGTTTATTTTACCGATCCTTTGTGTTGTTGGAGCTGGGCAATGAACCGGCAACTGGCCCAACTAAAAACAGCATGGAATGGGACCATACACTGGCGGTATTGCATGGGCGGTTTATTGCCGGCATGGAATAAGTACATAGATTCCCTGAATTGTATAAGCCGCCCGGCCCAAATGGGACCTGTGTGGATGCAGGCAAGTCAAATTTCCGGTTTACCCATACCACACAAAATATGGGTTGATAATCCGCCTGCCTCTTCCTATCCGGCTTGCATAGCTGTAAAATGCGCCATGCTTCAATCCCCTGCCCTTGGTGAGCTATATTTCCACTATGTACAGGAAGCGATCATGGTACATAGCCTGAATATTGCGCAATATGAAGTATTGCAGCAGGTGGCTGAACAGGTTGCTGCAGCGATGGCCAGCTTTGATCTTGTTCGCTTTTATGACGACATGAAAAATGGCAATGGACTGGAAGCATTCCGTAAAGATATACAGGAGGTGAAATATCGTTCCATTCAACGATTTCCGGCATTGTTAATACAGCGTGCCGGTCAACAATCGATCCTGATCACAGGATACAAACCTGCAGATCTCTTGATCTCTATAATTAAAAATCCGGGTTGATCCCGGATTTTTAATTCAATCACACCCTCAACACCCCACGAAATCCTCTAACAGCATAATAAGATTCTGCACCATTGTGATACACGAACACATGACCATAACGTCGATCGCAAAAGAGAGCGCCGCCGTGTTCCCTGATATCATCAGGCGTTTTTACCCAACTCGACGTTTTCTTATCAAATTCTCCCAGTTGCTGCAGTTCTCTGTATTGCTGTTCCGTTAACAGCTCAATGCCCATTTCACCTGCCATATCAACAGCACTGTTTTTCGGTTTATGTTCTTTCCTCGATTCCAGCGCTTCTCCATCATAACAAATACTTCTGCGGTCTTTCGGGGTTTCCGCTGAACAATCATAAAAAATGTATTCGCCCGTCTTTTTATCATAACCAACAACGTCCGGTTCACCACCCGTTTCTTCCATCTCATTAAGCGACCACAGCTTTTTAGGATTTGCTTCCAGCTTTGCTTGTATGGTAGCCCAGTCAAGACCTTTATGACGGTTCCCATTTTTTTCAAAACGAACTTTTAACGCTTTGAGTAACGCTTCCCGTTGTGCCGATGACAACGCTTTTTTATTACCATTGCTATTTTTCATATGTCTTATTATCTACTGCTATATTAATCATTTATTCCCTTCCCTAACGGATGTTTTTTGTGAACGGCGCCATCATTATTCTTCCGATCTTTAGGAAACAATAACAAACGATGCTCCCCCTTGTTGATGCTTTGCTTACGGTACTCCATCTGTTGATCATCGGGTTTAATTTATTCGGCTGGATCTTTCCCGCTACCAGGAAACTTCATTTTATCGTTATCATGCTCACTGCAGGCAGTTGGTTTATATTGGGTATATGGTTTGGCATTGGGTATTGCCCTATCACCCACTGGCAATGGGAGGTAAAAGAAAAGTTGGGAGAAGGTAATTTACCGGGATCATTTATCACCTATTTCGCCAATAAAATTACCGGCCGCCAATTCACCGATGATTTCGTTAACAAGGTAACGTTGGTGTGTTTCCTGGCAGCCGTTCTGCTTTCAGTATATGTTAATTTCATAAAACGGAACAAGGGCCGGCGCTAAAAACGATACATAAATAATTATTTCCAATACCTGCTAACAGTTATCCATCCTGCTGAAAATGTACTCCGATATAGCAATCAGACCGCTTGAAACGATTTTTGCGGGCTTTTCATAATTAACCTTTTCACCAGAGCCCTGTTTTGTACTTTGGAAAAACAACCTCCGAAAAATATGGCTGGTAAAATTGACAGAAGGAACTTTCTTAAGATCAGTACGGCGGCAACTGGCGGCCTGCTCATTTCTTTTGTGATCCCTGCACCCGCGGAAAGTCCGACCCCGGCAATTGCACCAGCCAATAAATTCAGACTGCATCCTTTTTTACGCATTGGCGAAGACAACAGCATCCATATTTCGATACCGAAAGTAGAAATAGGACAAGGCATCTGGACTACTTTACCCATGCTCATTGCAGAAGAACTGGATTGCGATTGGAATAAAATTATAGTTGAGCACAGCCCACCCGGAACAGCAACCGATTATTCAGAACCCATTTTGAAATCTACCGGCGGATCAGAAACAACCAAATCAGAATTTGATAATTATCGCCTGGTGGGCGCTACCGCCCGCACCATGCTGGTAAATGCTGCCGTTCAAAAATTTGGAGTTAAGGCCAGCGACTGTAAAACGGAAAATGGATTTGTTATAATTGGCGAAAAACGGGTCCCTTATGGCGACCTGGCAAATGAAGCGTCTTTATTACCCGTGCCAACCGTACAACTTCGGGAAGCCAAAGACTGGAAAATTATAGGCCGATCTAAAAAACGGTTAGATGCACGCGAAAAGTTAGATGGCTCGGCAAAATATGGAATAGATGTTCAGTTTCCCGGTTTGCTTACAGCCGTGGTTGCCCACGCGCCTGTTTTTGGCGGACAAGTTGCTTCTTTTGATGCAAGCAAAGCTAAATTGATAAAAGGTGTTAAACAGGTTTTACAAATTCCCACTGGCATTGCTGTTATTGCAGATAATTTCTGGGCAGCGAAAAAAGGGCGGGATGCCTTAATAATTCAATGGAAACATGGCGTTCATGAGAACATTGACACAAAAAGCCAATTGAATGAATATCGAAAATTGTCAACAACAAAGGGCATTCCAATTGTGCAAAAAGGCGATTGTATTGCAGCATTAAAAAATGCAGCGAAGTCAATCAATGCGGAGTTTACTTTTCCTTATCTGGCGCATGCGCCCATGGAGCCGTTAAATTGTACGGTTAGAATTTCGCAGGATAAATGCGAGATCTGGGCCGGCACCCAATCGCAATTATTACATCAACTGGAAGTAGCTGCTTTCTTAGGATTGAAACCTGAACAAGTTGAATTCAATACCCCTTACATTGGCGGAAGTTTTGGCCGGCGGGGTTCATTTAGTCTCGACTGGGTTATGGAAGCAGTGAATATCGCAAAAATTAGCGGGCAGCTTATCAAATTGATCTGGACAAGAGAAGACGACATTCAAGGCGGCTATTACCGCCCTGTTTATTTGCATCGGGTACAGATCGGGGTTGATAAAGCAGGTTTTCCTGTTGCCTGGCAACATACCATCGTAGGTCAATCGCTTTTTGTAAACAGCCCATTGGAAAAATACATCGTTCATAATGGCATCGATTATAGTTCTGTTACCACAGGCTACCCCTATGCAGATGCCATTCCTGACAAGTCTTTTGAATTAGTGACCACCACTAACGGCGTTCCCGTTTTAGCCTGGCGATCAGTGGGCCATACACATGGCGCCTTTGTTATAGAAACTCTTATAGATGAACTGGCCGCTCTGGCAAACGTTGACCCTGTTGAATACAGGCGCAGGTTGTTAAAGGATCATCCGCGCCACCTGGCCGCATTAAACCTGGCAGCAGCAAAAGCGGAATGGCACAAACCATTACCCCAGGGCAGGTATAGAGGCGTTGCGGTTCACGAAGCAATGGGAAGCTATGTAGCACAAATAGCAGAAATATCAATTGAAAATAAAAACATCCGGGTACATCGGGTCGTTTGCGCTATTGATTGCGGCGTGGCAGTAAATCCCGATGGCGTCATTGCACAAATGGAAGGCGGCATTGTCTTTGGTTTAACCGCAGCCTTGTATGGCGAAATAACACTTGAAAAAGGTCGCGTTCAGCAATCCAATTTTCATAATTACAGAATGTTGCGAATGAATGAAACACCCGCCATTGAAGTTCATATTGTTCCCAGCACCGGGAAAATGGGCGGCGCCGGCGAACCGGGCGTTCCGCCTATTGCTCCGGCTTTGGCAAATGCCATCTTCGCAGCAACCGGACAACGACTTAGAGATTTACCTTTACGTTTAAAGTAGAACAGATCACTTTGACACAATGTTATCGTGGCTAAAAGAAAGCTTACCTTTGCGATTGGAAGGAAATTGGAATCGTCATCCGGGGAGTTACGCTCTCTGTCAATTTAACCGCTAGTCCAATGCGATCAACACACATGAAAGGTAAAGACTTCGATTTTTTAATTACCCCAGGTGATATAGAAATTAAACCGGAGGACTTTGACAAGCTGATGACACCAGACTCCCTGCCCTGGGCAAAAGTTTCCAAAAACGACGCTACCGCTTACACCGTTGGTAAAGATGAATTTTCCTATTCCAGGGAAACTACCGGAATAAAAATGACCTTCAATGCGGAGATCACATTTGAAAAAGCCAGGACAATTGTAGAAGAAGTAGCTGATAAACTAATTAAGTACACCGGACAGGAAGTAGAAGTTATTTTCGTACCAACAGATGTTGATTAAATAATGCTGCCAATACCAAAAAAGGATCATCAGCAACGATGGTCCTTTTTTGTTTCAGGCTATTCACTCATTGCGCCCATACCCCTGAAGCGGCTGTTTTCCGGGCAAATTCACTAAAATCGTTTGGCTTTCTTCCCAGCGCCTGCTGAACACCATCGGCAATGGATTCGTTGCGGCCATCCAATACTTCTGTAAACAGGTAGGTAACCAGCCAGATCACGTCTTTAGGCAATCCATAATCGGCCAGGATAGCTGAATACGCATCTATCGGTACGCGTTCGAACGTAATTTTCCTGCCTGTGGCCCGGGCTATTTCTTTGATGGCTTCTTCAAACGTCAATAAGCGTGGGCCTGTAACCTCATACAACTTTTTATTGTGCTTTTCATCCGTTAGTGCCGCAACCGCTACATCGGCAATATCATCGGCATCAATAAATGGTTCGCCAATATCACCAACAGGAAGCGGCATATGACCAGCCAGGATCGGTTCCAACCAACTGCCTTCGCTAAAATTCTGGCAGAACCAACTGGCCCGTACAATTGACCAATCTACTCCGGTATTCATCACTACCTTCTCACACACTTGCGCCTCCTCTTCTCCCCTGCCAGATAACAATACCAGTTTTTGCACTCCTTTCTCTACAGCCATTTTAGTAAAGGCCTCCATGACTTTACCGGTGCCAGGCACAGCCAGATCGGGATAATAAGAGATGTACACATACCTGATATTGTTCAATGCCTTTTCCCAGGTAGCAGGGTCATTCCAATCAAACCGGGGATTACCGGAACCCGAAACGCCTCTTACAGGAATTCCACGATCTAATAGCCTTTGTAAAACCCTGCGTCCGGTTTTACCGGTTGAACCGGTTACAAGAATTTGTTTGTGTTCTGTTGTTGTGTTGCTCATAGTTTTAAATTTTAATCAAAACTAGCGGCAGCACATTTTTTAAAATTGTACGAAACCGACAGGAGCCATTTTTCCCAACAGATATAAATAGGTTTTAATATCCTTGCGACTGCATGGTCTTCTTAAATTCAAGTGGAGAAAATCCGGTAAACTCTTTGAATACCCTGATAAAATAAGACTGGTCGAAGTATTCATTTTCGTAAGCAATATCTGAAAGCTTATCGTAGCTGCTTGAACGTAATTGATGAAGCGTTTCCTGAAAGCGGCAAATTCTGGAGAATAATTTGGGTGAGATACCAATCGCCTGGTTAAACCTTCGCTCGAGGGTGCGCTCGGAAAGCTGGAGTTTTTTATGTAATTCTTTTAATAACAGATTTCCTTTTGATTGAACGATCAGTCCTATGGCATACCTGACCGCCTCATCTGTTTGCCTGGTATTATTTTGCTGTTGCAATAATAAAAAATCAGCGAGCATTTTTATTCTGCCTTCTATTGTTTCTTCATTAATAAATTGCTCGGAAAAGCTTACAGTTTTTTTAGTTTGAAGGGATGTAATATCAATACCGGTATTGGTCAGTTCGTTCGCATTAATACCAAAAACAGATCGCAAAGCATGCGGCTGAAAGTTGATCCCTATTGCCGAAAACTTACCCGAATAAGTAAGTTCAGATGCTTTAATTGATTGGCCATGCAAATAGATCCCGGGTAATTTCTTTTTATGAATATCACAAACGGCGCTTTCCGATTCAACCATGATCACACCGGGGCATCCATCCGGGAATGCCCTGAGTGTCATAACAGGCGTATCGATGCCGCTGCTAAGCGCCCAGAAGCTTTTTATGAAAGGCGTCAGGTTTTCAGGAGGTGCAAATGTTTGGAAATTCATTACACTTCAGATTATACATACACAAGTTAACCAATTAATTAATGGTAAAGTTGTTCTATAGCCGAAAATAGAACAATGCGTATCTCCCATGCCCGGGCATGAATATTGAATATAAGTACAAAATGCTCATTACCTCAACATTACACGGAACAGAAAAAAACAATAACACAACCACATTTTCTGTTTGGGCGCCATTATGCAATCGAATGGTGCTGCACCTGGTACATCCTCATGATAAGGAGATGGAAATGACAAAGCACGAAGAAGGATACTGGAAAATATCAATAGATGATCTCCCCGATAATGCCACTTACTTTTTTAAACCTGATGGTGAAAAAGATTATCCCGACCCGGCATCTCAATTTCAGCCCCAGGGTGTACATGGTCACTCACAAGTGGTAAATCATCAATTGTTTGCCTGGACTGATCAGCAGTGGAAAAGCATACCCTTGCAAAATATGATCCTATATGAATTGCATGTAGGCACCTTTACAAAAGAAGGGACGTTTGAAGCAATCATCAGCCGGCTGCACGACCTGAAAGAAACCGGTATAAATGCCATTGAACTAATGCCCGTTTCGCAATTTGCAGGCAATCGCAACTGGGGCTACGATGGCGCTTATCCTTATGCTGTTCAAAATACCTATGGCGGGCCTGAAGGATTGAAAAAACTGGTTGATGCCTGTCACCGCGAAGGCATTGCAGTTATCCTCGATGTTGTTTATAATCACCTTGGGCCTGAAGGCTGTTATTTTTCCAGTTTCGGTCCTTACACTACAAACAAGTATAATACCCCCTGGGGAAAGGCGCTTAATTTTGATGACGCATGGAGTGATGGTGTACGGGAATATTTCTCCAATAACCCCCTGTACTGGTTTGAGCATTTTCATATTGACGGACTTCGATGTGATGCCATACATTTTGTGTTTGATAACGGAGCTGTAAACTTCTGGGAGTATACACATCAAAAGGTAAAAGCATTGGAAGAAAAGCTTGGCAGGCCTTTTTTGCTGATCGCAGAAAGCGATTTGAATAGTCCCAAAGTTGTTCAACCGCCCGAACTGGGCGGGTACGGTTTCGACGGACAATGGCTCGATGATTTTCATCACGCGCTCTATGTGCTGCTCGATGAAAAAGGGAAAGAGCGTTATTACGATTTTGGGACCATGAAACAGTTGGCCAAAGCGTTTACAGATGGTTTCGTGCACAGCGGAGAATGGGTGCAATTTCGAAAAAAACATTTCGGCGTATCTTCCAAAGGTGTTCCCGGAAATAAATTTATAGCACACAATCAGAACCATGACCAGATTGGCAACCGGGTACAGGGAGAACGATTATCTATGCTCGTAGATGTTGAAAAACTTCAACTGGCAGCGGCGGCTCTCCTGCTTTCTCCTTATGTACCGTTGTTATTTATGGGCGAAGAATATGGCGAAGATGTTCCTTTTTATTTTTTTGTAAGCCATACCGATAAAGAACTGGTTGAAGCAGTAAAGGAGGGCAGAAAAAAAGAATTTGCCTCATTCCTTAATGAGGGAGAGATATTTCCTGATCCGCAGGCGGAAAAAACTTTTATGAAATGTAAACTACAATGGCATAAACGTCATGAAGGGAAATACAAGATGTTACTCAACTGGCATAAGGAATTGATCCGCCTTCGCAACAGCCATTCCATCTTTCAGTATACAGATAAGAAATATATAAGCGCGGAAGTGTTTGGTGGAAAAGGATTAGCAATTCATCGGCGCAGCGAAAACGCAGCACATCATTTAATATGTTTATTCAATCTTTCTGAAAAGGAATTGCATTATCATCTGCCTTCAAGCCAACCGGCCTGGCATTTACTGCTGCATTCAAAACAACCTCAATGGCAGTATCAACACACCTCAGAAAATTATAAGCCTGTTCTGCAAATGAATGGCAATGAGAAAGTACAGCTGCCTCCATATTGTGTTGTAGCATATGCATCCATGCTACAATGACGATATGTCGTTCAACTTCACCAGTATTCCTTCATCGCCGCCTAAATAAATGGCGCCGTTTACATACATCCCTTCCAGTTCATTATGCGTAGATGCTACAATGGTTCCGTTGATCTGTACATGAGGAGGATCAAAATAACTTACTGCATGGGTTAAATTAAGTACAACGAGAAACTTTTCTTCTTCCCACTCCCTGGTGTATGAAATGAGCTGATGATCTGAATGAACGGGCCGGTAGTTGCCAATTCGCAGGGCAGGTTCTTTTTTACGGATCTGTATGAGCTTGCGATAAAACGAAAGCATTGAATACGGGTCATTTTGCTGCACCTGTACATTCACCCGCTTATAATTCCTGCCCAGCGGCAACCAGGGGGTTGCATTGCTAAAGCCGCCGAAATCACTGGCATCCCATGGCATTGGTGTTCGTGCCGGGTCTCTGCTCAGGTTTTTGCCAGGCATATTGAGCCCTTGCGGGTCCTGAATCTGTTCCTTTTCTATAGGAACATCCATCATGCTTATTTCTTCACCGTAATATATGGTTGGCGTGCCTCTGAGTGTAAGCAGCAACATGGCAGCAACCCGGGCCTGATGCATTCCTACGCGGCTGGCTATACGCTGCTGATCATGATTGCCGAGCACCCAGTTAGGCCAGCCGTTCACCGGCAATGCACCTTCATACAGGTCAATGGCTGTTGCAATTTGCGTGGCCTGCCATGGCAGCGTGAGTAGCTGAAAATTAAATGGTAAATGTGCTCCCAGATTGTTTACCCCATAATACACTACCAGTTTTTCAATAGGCAGGTAAATTTCTCCTATAATTACTTTTTTACCATAACTGTCAACCAGGTTTCGCATTAGCCGAACAATGTCGTGCACTTCCGGCTGGTCGGTTGAGTAAACCGGCAATAATTTGTTGTAATCGGGTTGCAGCTCAGTATAATCCGGGTTAGGTGGGTTATCGCGAAGCTGACTGTCTTTGATCATGTGCCACATCACATCCACCCGAAAACCATCTACCCCTTTATCGAGCCAGAATCGCATAACGTTCAACATGGCCTGTTGCACCTGCGGATTGCGCCAGTTGAGGTCGGGTTGTTCTTTCAGAAAAGCATGATAGTAATACTGCCGGGTATGTTCATCCCACTGCCAGGCATCACCGCCGAAAACGCTAAGCCAGTTATTGGGTGCACTGCCGTCTTCACGCGGGTCTACCCATATATACCAATTTCTTTTAGCATTATCGCGGCTCGATCTTGATTCAATAAACCAGGGATGTTCATCGGAGGTATGATTGGGAACCAGGTCAAGTATCAGTTTCATCCCAAGCGCATGGATGCGGGCAACCAATAGCTCAAAATCTTCCATGGAACCAAATACCGGATGCACATCTGTATAATTGGAAATATCATAACCGAAATCCTTCATGGGCGATGGATAAACAGGCGAGAGCCAGATAACATCTATACCAAGCCATGACAGGTAATCTAATTTTTGTATGATCCCTTTTAGATCGCCGATACCATCACCGTTTGTATCTTGAAAAGACCGGGGATATATTTGGTAAATAACATCCTGTTGCCACCAGAGAAACTTTTCCTGCGCCATTGTTATATCGTATTATGCGATTCGTGATGAGGAATTGTACTACGCTACAAGAGCCAGGACAGGACTTATTCAATGAGTTACAGAAAATTTAATGCCAGGGACTGAGGGGAATATTCAGTTGAATGCACTGAACCAATAGAGAATGCATTAAAAATAAAAGCCCCCATAAGGAGGCTCATTTGTTTGCTTTCCAACTTAAAACTACCTGGTAAATAAAAAGCGGCACTGACCATCCCATCCAGAAAAGCGAGGGAGAAATAGCTTCGAAAGTCCCGAACCCTATCTTCAATAAGAATTTTAGCGTCAGACCTGAAACAATAAATGCCAGGGTTACGATATAACTCCGCGTCATCCATTCCTGGTGTAGTTTAAACTTTTTTTGCAGTGCCGCACGATAGGCAATGACCGTGGAAATGATCCAGACACTTACCCATACTTGCGCAGAAAATGCATAAGCCCAGTTGACGTCATAAACCGTAGTAAAGCTGAGGATTACGGCGCATATTGAGCTTACCAGTATTGCCAACAAATAACCAACGCCCACCCACCGGTGTAATTTGA
Source organism: Niastella caeni (assembly GCF_004834005.1). Taxonomy (GTDB): domain Bacteria; phylum Bacteroidota; class Bacteroidia; order Chitinophagales; family Chitinophagaceae; genus Niastella; species Niastella caeni. The sequence goes on along the minus strand of NZ_STFF01000010.1, from coordinate 105,228 downwards.
TATAACGCGCCCTGAACCTGCTCCAGAATTGCAGAGGTCCCAGTACCAGCGCACCGCCGCCGCCCGTAATATGCGCGATCAGCACCCACTTATAGTTAAAATATTTTCCCAATGCTTCCGGCGTCAATTGTAGGAAATGATCAGCGCCGCTCATGAAGTGCCGGGTAACAACAAAGATGGCTACCCAGAATAAGAACTGGCGAATAGTGATCAAACGGAACCACGAAATACGTTTGGCAGATCCTGCCGTATCGGAAGGTTTCAAAATTTCAGGCATAGTATAAACTTGAAAAGTGAATAATTGCCTGCAAATTCGCATGCTGGTCCAAGAAATAAAATAACCGAATTGATTTTCAGGTACCGAATAATTTTTCGGTATGAAAAGCCGGGTAATTAATTCAGGAAAAAGTTAATTTTAACAATAAAAAGATGTACGAAAGAAAGATACAGGAAGACCTTGACTGCGGCATCATCGTGGCCATGAAAGTATTTGGCGCAAAATGGAAACCCTGCATCATAGATGCCATTAGCCGGGGTGCTAAACGTCCCAGTGAATTGCATCGCGAAATAACTAACACAAGTCCCCGGGTGATCGATATGCAACTGAGTGAGCTGGTAGCTTACGAAATTCTCTCAAAAACTATTCATCCTGGTTTTCCTTTATGCGTGGAATATTCGCTGACTGAATTGGGAGAAAGCATTCTACCTATTTTAGCCCGGTTAAATGAATGGGGAATCAAAAACAAAGAGATAGTAAAGAAGGTCAGCAATCAACAAAATGTTAATGAAGATCTGACTGATAAGAAAAACAAATGGAGCACTGTCAGCTCCGTTTGTCAATGACACACCCGCAATGCAAGTACTACAAAACAAAAAAGTTATCACCAGCATGGCGATAACTTTTATTATAGATCCGCATCAGGTGCGTTGAGCCCGCTTAATTAATTTCAATAGCGCCAATGGTAGGCGTACCGGTTCGCTTCTTCCCTGAGTAATCATAGGTGGCATAACCGGTGGCGGCTCCTTTAATGGCCGCACTTCCGGCTTGTGGTTCAAAATTATTTGGCGCCAGCGTCAGCAATGGATTCACATTATTTAAACTTAAGTCTGTTCCACCATAAATATCTTTAAACGCAGCCTGCCATTGATCGAAAGGCTTTTCATTATAAAATTTGGGGATCCAGATAAAAGTAGGCGCTGTGCCGGAACTCCAGTAAATATTGTTCTTGAAAACCAGCGGCCCTTCTGTTGGCTTTGTATATTCCCGGTCGGTACTGGTTATTATTCGTGGACGCGTAGCTGATTGTATAAAAACATTATTTACAAACTCAATTCCTTTGTTCGGCGTATAGCCAATACCGCCTTCCGTACTGATCAACATGCCGCTGTGGCTTCTAAGTGCGGTCATATAACAGGTGTTGTGATAAAAGCGCGAATTGGAACTGGAGCTGGCGGCAAGTGCGGCTCCGGAAACATTACTGATGATATTATTAACAACCAGTCCGTCATACGATTCATAAGGACCATCTACCAGGCGATTTTCGTCTGTTTGTTGTCCAAGCATGATGGCACAATACCCACCGCTGGCGGAGCCAAAACCTGTATTGTTGATGCGATTGCAGGCGAAGATGGGCTTACGGGCATTTCCTTTTGCATACATGGCTACATCAGGAAGGTCATGCAAATAGTTACCGATAACACGAATATTATCAGCGCCGGTAATATCAATGCCTTGCGAATTACCACCAGGTTTAACAATGGCGGGATCGGCGTAGATCTCCGAATTTAAAATGGCCACATTATTGGCAGTACGAACGATTTTTATAATATCCGGAACGGCACAACATAAATTACAACTGTCGATCTGCACATGCGGCATATCGATCTTCACGGCATTGGCATCTGCTCCACCGGCTGAGGTTGACATGATCTTCAACCCTTTAATACGCCAATAGGCTGATGCGCACACTGAACCAGCTGGTGCATATTCATCACAGCTACTGGTATAAAAATAAATGGTTGCAACGGAACTGCCTCTCGGGTTTCCCTGCAACGTAACCGATTCACCCGGCGCAGCCTTTAAGGTAACCCATGCATCGGCAGTACCAAACCCCGTATTAATAACAGCTCCCTGGTAAGTGCCGGCACGCATTATTATTATACCGCCGGGTTTCACCAGCGATACCGCTTTGTTGAGTGTTTTCAGTGGTGCGGTAATGGTGCCCGCTGCGCCATCATTGCCATCGGTGGCTACATACAGCGTAGCTCCGGTGCCTACACCTTTAACTACTTCAACATCATACACATTCGTGGGGTTGGCAACTGTGGGGGGATTATCACCCGGCTTTGGATTATCATTTGTTGAACCGGGTGGTTCTTTCGGATTGTTATCGTTATCTTTCTTGCAGGAGGTCAATGACAAACATATAACAACTAACAGGCAGGTAAATACAGTAAATTTTTTCCTCATAGATTGAGCTATTTTCATTAGGTACAGTAATTAAATAAACGATATACGTTTACAATGAATATGCCAGTAAGTATAATAGCTAAACCCGGTAATTAAAAATTTTAAAGATTACCCAAAGCCCTTACTTAAGAACGTCCTTCACTTTTTCTGCTTCACCCGGTAAGTAATGTTCATGTGTTTGAATGGTCTCAGCTTTTTGTTTGCTCATTCTCATTTGGAAGACATCTACCAACAAGGCAAATGCCATAGAAAAATAAATGTACCCTTTAGGGATGTGAAGGCCCAGCCCTTCGCCGATCAACGCAAAGCCGATCAGCAATAAAAAGCTAAGTGCAAGCATTTTAAAGGCAGGATGCTTATTTACAAACCGGCTTATAGGTTCTGCAGCAACCAACATGATCGCTACGCTTACGATCACCGCGGTATACATCACCCATAATTCATCTACCATACCTACGGCTGTAATTATGCTGTCTATAGAGAACACCAGGTCAAGAATTAAGATCTGGCCAATGGCGCTTCTAAACCCGGTCACTTTAATTGTCTTTGACGTGTCGCCTGGCACTCCTTCCATTTTATGATAGATCTCCGATGCACTTTTATATAGGAGGAATAGGCCACCGGCAATTAATATCAGGTCTTTACCGGATATCCCTGTTGAAAAGATCGTGAACAGGTTGCCCTCCAGTTTCAGCACCCAGGATATGACGGTCAACAACAACAACCGCATTACCATGGCTAATAACAGCCCTACCCTTCTTCCCTTCTTTTGCTGGTTTAGCGGCAACCGCGATGTAACTATTGAAATGAAGATGATATTATCTATGCCCAGTACCACTTCTAATAATATCAAAGTCAGCAACGCAATTATTACTTCCATATGTACTTGTTTAAGCTGTAAAAAGGATGTTTTTAATCCATTTTTCCGCTATTATAGGCTTTTCTATTTTACCATGCAATTGACAGGCCTTCCTCTTCAATAATTAACTAAGTATTAATGTTTTCATGTTGGGGTAGTGATTTTTATTCATTAAGTTTGGTTAAATGACAGGTATTTCCTTACATACACAAATTACTCGCTTTGTCAGGTATATTATACTTGATATAAGCAATTGTGTTACCTGGTCATTTCCCGAATTTGTACCATTTTGTCCGCGGCTTTATTACTTCTCTACATTTAAAGACTTCAACCGGTTAACCCTTGCCTGATCCGCTTAATGGATTGGGATTATTGATCGCTTTGTAATAATCTCCAGTATTAACGGTTAAAACATTTGTCATGTACCGGAATCAACGACCTGTTTCGATTGGTAAGGCTATTGCTATACAGTTAGTCCTGATAAGCGCTATTGCATTACAAGATGGAATGGTAGCCGATCCGGAATGGTATTCGCTGTTATGGATTACCATTCCGTTGCTGTTGATCTGCGGCTTTTTATATGAGGAGGATTAGTAGTAAAGAAACTGCCAGGCATAATATTATTTTTCTCATGGATGTATTTTTATGGTTGATTGGCTGATCAGCTACAATACCCAACCTACGAAATTTCGGCCAAATAATTACTTTTACGGCCAACACCCATTTCATGCACAACCTGTTCATTCAATACATTTTTCTTATTTTAATAATCCTGGCCCTGGTAATGTTCGCCAACAGGCTTCGCCTGGCCTACCCCATCGTGCTTGTATTGGGCGGATTGGCGCTCAGTTTCACCAGCACCTTCTCGCATATTACTATTGACCCCGAACTGGTTTTCTTTATTTTTTTACCGCCCCTGCTTTATGAAGCAGCCTGGCAAACCTCCTGGAAAGAGTTCTATAAGTGGCGAAGGGTAATTACCAGTTTTGCATTTCCTATCGTCATCATTACTTCGTGTGTGATCGCTTATGTATCCTATGCCACTATTCCTGGTTTTACCCTGGCATTGGGATTTTTGTTAGGTGGTATTATTTCTCCGCCCGACGCCATTTCCGCCACCACCATCATGCGACAGGTAAAAGTGCATAAAGAACTGGTAAGCATTATTGAAGGAGAAAGCCTGCTCAACGATGCGTCTTCACTTATTGTATTTCGTTTTGCATTGGCCACTGTGATCACCGGGCAATTCCATTTCCAGGAAGCCATCGGCAGTTTTTTCCTGGTCATTATCATGGGCACACTTATCGGACTCGCCATTGGCGCCATTTTCTTTGCCATCCATCACTGGTTGCCTACCACGCCCGGTATAGATATTATTCTAACATTGGTAACGCCTTATTGCATGTATTATGCTGCAGAGCAGTTCCATTTTTCAGGCGTATTGGCCGTTGTCAGCGGCGGTCTGTTGTTATCAAGCCAGAGACACCGCATGTTCTCCTATCGCACCCGCATAGAAGGCGTGAATGTGTGGGCCAGTCTCGTGTTTGTATTGAACGGACTTGTCTTTATGCTCATCGGTCTTCAATTGCCTGCCATTACCAGCCAGTTGGGTGATATCAGCTTAGGCAGCGCTATTGGATATGGATTGATCATTTCACTGGCGCTGATCGTTACCCGGATACTTTGCACACTGGGCGCTTCTGTTTTCACAACATTCATGAGCCGGTTTATTACTGTTGCCGAGGCAAAGCCGGGTTGGCGAAACCCGCTTATAGTAGGCTGGGCAGGTATGCGCGGCGTGGTATCGCTGGCCGCAGCCCTTTCCATTCCATTGCTCATCAATGGAGATCACCCTTTCCCTTATCGCAACCTGATCCTCTTCATCACATTTATTGTTATACTCGTTACGCTGGTATTCCAGGGACTAACGCTTCCCTGGTTGATCAGGAAAGTAAAACCCACAGCACCGCATAATACAATCCCCGACCACAAACAGGAATTGAAAATGCAACATAAAATTGTAAAAACCTCTATACAATTTTTGGAAGAAAAGTTTGGGGAACACTGGCGGAAGAATGACCATCTGAAGAACCTGCACGAACGATTTACATTAGACCTGAAATTCTTTACCGAACAACTGGAAGAGTCAGCTAACGCCAATGAGAATACATTGAAAAACTTTCAACTCGTTTACCTGGAAATGCTGGAACAGCAACGCAAAGCGCTGCTTGCCATGAACCATAAAACAGAATACGATGAAGAACTGATCAGAAAATATTTATCCTTGATCGATATGGAAGAATTCAAGATCCGGGAAAAGCTGGTTGACGACGCGTCATAAGCCTTATGATCTATGAAACCTTTTTATAGGGATAATGCTTCTTAATAACTTTATTCAGGTACTCCCCTTTGGAAGGAGCCAGCTTCAAAGCCTTATAAATATCGACAGGCACTTTTTTGTAATCATATATTTCACCTGAAACATAAGTTATCCGAAGCGTAGCAATTTCGGGGTAATAAACCATATGGGCTATTACGGTTGAAGGCATATACAACGCTCAAAAAAACTATGCCCGGTCATGGCATAAAAATTATGCTCTTTCTATTATGGCATTAATTTCCAACAGGAAGAAAAGACCGGTTCGCTCAGGCCGCAAGCGGAAAACACCAGCCAGCAGCCGGAAAGCAGGCATAAGAGCCCCATTTCCTGAGCGGTTCTCTCCTATGCTGGCTACACTGGTTGACAAACCTTTTGATGCCGACAACTGGTTGTTTGAAGTTAAATGGGATGGGTATCGCGCGCTCGCCTTCTGCAATAAAAACAACGTGTCGCTTATTTCGAGGAACAATAAATCATTCAACGAAAAATTCTACCCCATTACAACAGCCCTCGAAAAACTAAATTTGAGTGCGGTGCTCGATGGTGAGATCATTATTTCCAATAAAGAAGGCATCTCCAGCTTTGGCGATCTGCAGAACTGGCGCAGCGAAGCCGATGGCGAGTTGTTGTATTATGTATTTGACCTGTTATGGCTGGATGGTTACTTACTATTCGATGTGCCGTTGCAACAACGCAGGGAAATATTGAATGAAATACTTCCGGCACATCCCCCGATCCAGCTTAGTCAAAGCTTTAATGCGCCCGGCACCACCTTTTACGAAGTGGCCAGGAAGATGAACATGGAAGGCATCATTGCCAAAAAAGCCGATAGCGTATATACACCAGGCGTACGAACGAGAGACTGGTTGAAAATAAAAATCGCCAAACGCCAGGAAGTAGTGATCGGCGGCTTTACCCGCAACGAAGGCACTACCAAATTATTCAGCTCCTTGCTGGTAGGCGTATTCGAAAATGGCGAATTGCATTATACGGGTAAGATCGGTACCGGCTTTACCGATAAAGAACAGCGCGCCATGATAGCGCAATTCAAACCGTTGATCCGATCTACCTGCCCGTTTGATGTTGAGCCTGATTATAATAAACCATCCCGGTTCAGGCCGAATCCCCCGAAAGCAAAAGCTACCTGGTTACAACCACAACTGGTTTGCGAAGTGGCTTTTGCTGAGATCACCAGCGATGGCGTTATGCGGCATCCTTCATTTGAAGGCATGCGTATTGATAAAAATGCAAAGGAGGTGAAAGCGGAAAAAGCAAAGCCCACGAAGAAAGTAGTAAAAGAATCTATTCTGCATAAGGAAAAAATAATCACCCGCAGAAAACCCGGTGAACGCAAAACACTATTGAACCCCGGCGAAAAACAACAGGAACGCTCTATAAACGGGCACACGTTAAAATTCACCAACCTCAACAAAATATACTGGCCCAAAGAAAAGATCACCAAACGGGATATGCTGAACTATTATTACCAGGTAGCGCCGGTAATATTGCCTTACCTGAAAGACAGACCGCAATCGCTGAACCGGTTCCCCAATGGCATCGATGGTGAAAGCTTCTACCAGAAAAATGTAATGGGTAAAATACCGCCCTGGATCAACACCTTCCCCTACACCAGTGAAGGCATTAAAAAAAGTTTTTTAGTGCCCGTGCGGGAAGCAGATGTGTTGTACATGGCTTCGCTCGGTTGTATTGAATTGAACCCCTGGAGCAGCCGGGTACAAAAACCCGACAATCCCGACTGGTGCATCATCGATCTTGATCCCGATAAAAATCCGTTCAACCAGGTAATAAAAGCAGCACAGGTTACGCGTGAGGTGTTGCAAAGCGCCGACATTCCCTGTTATTGCAAAACATCGGGTTCAACCGGCATTCACATTTATATTCCGTTGGGCGCAAAATATCTTTATGAAGACTCCAGGGAATTTGGCCGGTTGATAGCCACGATAGTTCATAAACAAATTCCCCGCTTCACGAGTATTGAACGCGCTACCGCCGACCGCAAAGGGAAATTATATATCGATTTCTTACAGAATCGGCCGCAGGCTACGCTGGCAGCTGCTTATTCATTGCGACCCAAACCCGGCGCTACCGTATCTATGCCTTTGCATTGGGAAGAAGTAAAGAAAGGACTTAAAATGAAAGACTTCACCATTCACAATGCCGTGGCCCGCATAAAGGACGAGGGCGATATTTTCAAACCCGTATTAGGCAAAGGCATTAATATGAAAACAGCCATCACGGCGCTACAAAAGCTGTTTAAATAAGCTTTCCTGTGCCGCGTAGGGGAATGTTTTCTACAATAAGCACCAGCAAAGAAACCAATGGTACTTTGCCAGTTGCTCATTGTGTATTGCCTTTGACTGCCCCCACGCTGGTATAAATATTATATCCATATAATAAACACTTCCGGAAAATGGCTTCAGAAGAAAACATTTTTGATATCGCATTTGATGCAGACGGCACAAAGTATAAAGGCTGGGTAAACCCATCTGATAAAACCAACGACTCCGGGTTTCCGGCTTCTTTTCATGTAGTGCTGAACGACACCTCCTTTGGTTATTTATCTTTGAACAATAACGAATGGACAGCAAATGAAGATCGCCCTGAAGGATTAATAAAGCGGGTAGGTAAAGAAATTGAAAAGCATTATGCATTTTAATTGCACTACTTCTATTTTTCTATTTTGAACACGCATGCAAAGCTCACGCATGTTCGAGCACAACTTCCAGGTTCTTCAACAACTCCTTTGTATAATATAATTGCACCTGATCAGACTCGCCATCAGGCGGTTCTATTCTACCTGATTTCATTATTATACCTGCATTGGCAATGGCATAATAAGCAAACAGTTCGTTGTTCGATTCCGGCACCCTGGATGCATAACCGGTAATGGCCAATCCCCAATGACTATTGAATAAATTACATACCTGCAAGGCCATTTCATGCGCCACCTGCTCCGACACACAATTGCAGGCCATGGCATGAATTGGTTCAATATGCAAATGCCGGCTTTTTTGTCCGAGATTGTACGCAGTAATGCCACCCTGGTAAAATTTGGCAGCGTCTACCGCGGTGGATAAAGCCATCTGCATATAACCAGATGTAACGCTTTCCGCCACGGCAATGCTTTGCTGCCGGTTGATCAGCATTTCTCCAATTGATTGAATGATATCCGCAGGCATCTTCTTTTTCCTTTGCAGGAAATATTAAAAATTTGTGCCTGTCGCTTTACCTTTTCAATGGCTTTGCAGCTCATGGCAGGCAGTTATTTTGCCGAAAAAGTAAAATGAACCTGGTACCCGGTAACAACAAACCGGCCACTGATTTCTCCCCTTTGGGGGGCGGTGGGGTATTTATTGCGGTTTTCGAACTACATTTGCAGCCTTTAAACGGAAAGTGTATCATAAAATGCCCCGAAAATGCGTTGATACCTGCTCAGTAACAATGAGTTCTGTATCGGAGCGCAAGACTACCGGCGAATCATGGATTTTGCAGGGAGGAGCAGGTAAACGGGCGTTTATAGAAAACTTTTATTAAAAATCCTTCATCCCTTAATTTTACAGCTTATTATCACTGCCTATGCCGCAAGATAAAAACCGTCAGTTTCTGGAATTTGAAAAACCAATAAAAGATCTTTTTGAAGATATAGAAGGCTTTAAACAAAAGGCCGAAAAGACCAAACTTGATCTAACTGACCATATTAAGAGACTGGAAGAGCGTGTGCTGGAGACCCGTAAGGCCATCACCCAAAACCTTACGCCCTGGCAAAAAGTGCAGTTGAGCCGTCACCCCGACCGTCCGTATACAATGAAATACATCTCCAAAATGACCACCGATTTTGTGGAGTTGTTTGGAGACCGGAATGTAAAAGACGATAAGGCCATGGTGGGCGGTTTCGCGTCCCTCGATGGTCAAACCGTAATGATAATAGGCCAGCAAAAAGGTATCAATACCAAGGCACGCCAGTTGCGTAATTTTGGTATGGCCAATCCCGAAGGGTATCGCAAAGCCCTGAGGCTGATGAAGCTGGCTGAGAAATTCGATAAACCGATCATTACCCTTATCGATACGCCCGGCGCCTATCCCGGCCTTGAGGCTGAAGAAAGGGGCCAGGGTGAAGCCATTGCCCGTAATATTTATGAAATGATGCGGCTTAAAGTACCTGTAATATGTGTGATCATTGGTGAAGGCGCTTCCGGCGGTGCTATGGGCATCGGTGTGGGCGACAAAGTGTATATGCTCGAAAATACCTGGTACACCGTTATTTCTCCTGAAAGCTGCAGCTCTATTCTTTGGCGTAGCTGGGACCAGAAAGAAAAAGCAGCCGAACAGCTAAAACTCACTGCCGACTATATGTATGAATTTGGATTAATTGATGGTATTATTCCCGAACCTGTTGGCGGCGCACACTGGGATTACGATGAAGCCGCTACTTTATTAAAGCCATACCTCATTAACACCATCAAGGAGCTGAAACAGATGGATCCCGAAGAACGTGTTCGAAAGCGGATCGATAAGTTTAACAAGATGGGCTTCTGGGATGAAATAGCTTCCTAACCGCCCGGGTAACATTGATCGGTCATGAGCGAAGTCGAATGGCAAGGTTCATACACTGAGCGCCCTGAGCGTCCTGAGCGAAGTCGAAGGGTCGAAGGGTCGAAACGTTGATGATTTTGAGACCGGCTGTAGTAATTCTGCTCAACATCGTTGTGTCACTCACTTGGTCATCCTTATCTCTATTCAGCTATTACCAAATTTAAACGGGCTTTCCGTCCCGCAAGGCGGAAAAGCCTCAACCTAAAATATGCTCCCGATAGCTATCGGGATTAAATATCACAAGTTTTATGTCTCTTCGTCAATCTTTATACGGCACCGGCGTGGCATTGGTCACACCGTTCAAATCAAATGGGGAAGTTGATCTCGATGCGTTAAGCAAAATCATAGATTTCGTAATCAATGGCGGTACTGAATATGTGGTTACGCTCGGCACCACCGGCGAAACGCCTGCCCTCAGCAAAGAAGAAAAGATCGCCATCATCCGCTTCACCTACGAAAAAGTGAACAACCGTGTTCCTGTGGTAGTGGGCATTGGTGGTAACAATACGCCTGAAGTAATTAATGAACTGCAAACTTTTCCTTTAGATAAAGCAACCGCTATCTTAAGCGCCAGCCCTTATTACAACAAACCTTCGCAGGAAGGTATTTTCCAGCATTACAAAGCACTGGCTGCCGCATCGCCCAAACCTATTTTATTATACAATGTGCCCGGCCGTACCGGTCGCAATATGACCGCTGCCACTACCCTGCGCCTCGCTAACGAGGTTCCAAACATCGGGGGTATTAAAGAAGCCAGCGGCGATATGGGCCAATGCATGCAAATTCTCCGCGATCGTCCTGAGCATTTCCTGGTAGTGAGTGGCGACGACGCCCTGGTATTACCGCAAATTGCCTGTGGTATGGATGGGGTTATCAGTGTAGCTGCCAATGCATTCCCTCAACAATTCACCCACATGGTTCGCCAGTGTTTAAAAGGCGATTTTAAAGCCGCTAAATCACTCAACGATGTGTTGATTGAAGCCTACGACCTGATGTTTGTTGAGAACAATCCTGCCGGCGTAAAAGCCTTTATGGCCGAACTGGAATTGCTCGAAAACAACCTCAGATTGCCCATGGTTCCTTTGAGTGAAGGGGTGTACAAACAAGTACAGGAGTTCCTTAAAGGGAAATAAGAAATATCGAATATTGAATACTCAATGTCGAATGTCGAAGTATCGCATTCGACATTTGTTTTTTTGCCTTTAACTTCAGCATTCGATATTCTACATTCGATATTCAATATTTACCTGGGAATCGCTCTAAAAGTAACTCCCTCCAACGCCAGGCTCGTATTAGGGAATACCTCACACGCTTCCTGTTCAAAGAGATCCAGCTTGTCGTACTTCGAACTAAAATGACCGATGAGCAACCGGCCCACGTTGGCGTTTTTGGCTATGCAGGCAGCCTGGGTTGTGGTAGAATGAAAACGAAGCGCCGCCCTTTTTTCGAGGTCTTTTAAATACGTGGTCTCGTGGTACAACAGGTCAACGCCCTGTACTTTTTCTATCAATGATTCATCAAAAATAGTATCTGCGCTGTATGCGTACGATAATGGCTTCGCACCGGGGTTGGTCACCCATTCATTCTTTATCAAATCGCCATTTTTGTTGGTATAATCTTCCCCCCATTTCAACCGGTCGTAAAAGGCGGCCGGAACCCCATATTCAATCGCCTTCTCGGGATTCACCCGGCGTGGGGCGCGTACCTGGTCGAACCGGAACCCCCAGCACGGAATACGATGTTTGGTGGCAAAACAGGTTACTTTAAATTTATCGTTTTGAATGATCACCCCTTCTTTCTCCAGCGGATAAAAATGCAAGGTGTATGGCAACAGGTTGGAAGCGGCTTCCAGTTGCAGATCGAGTATTTGTTTTAACGGAGCCGGCGCAAATAAATGCAGGTCGTGCTCGCGATGCAACAAGCCCATGCTGTGCAAAAAACCCGGTAAACCGAAATAATGATCGCCGTGCAGGTGCGAGATGAAGATGTAATTAATGCGTGACCAGCGAATGCGGTATTTCGCCAATTGCTGCTGCGTGCCTTCCCCACAATCTACCAGGAATATACTATCATCCAGCGTCACTACCTGCGACGTAGGGTGCCGGTCGTACGCCGGCAAGGCAGAGTTATTTCCCAGTATAGTAACAGCCAGCATTCAATTCGTTAAGAGGTTATCACTTTGTTTAAGACGGCCATATAAGTTATTCTGCTGCATTTCGTTGCACAAATTTATAGAATCACCTGCATTGATCACTACCCACTTATTACCTATAACTTACCTCCTATTACATAATACTTGCAACTTACCCGCTTTCGGCCCGGGCTCTCCAATTTACCTTTATGGCGTTCAGCTTTAATATAACGTAAATCAATACCGCCGGATTGTATTCAAAATGTCGGCCAGATAGCTTTTACCAAATAAATTCAAATGGATCAACAATGGATATAAATTACAAACCTCCCATTGCTGCCTGTAATTGGCTGGCAGGGGAAAATGATACTGGTAGCTTTCATAAAACAGCGCATCAAAGCCGCCAAACAAGGTGGTCATGGCCATATCCATACTACGATGCCCATAATACACCGCCGGATCGATCAATACGGGTTTCCCCCTATCATCGCACAAAAAGTTACCGCTCCACAAGTCTCCATGCAACAGCGAAGCCGGTTCTGCAGGAAATATATTATGCAACCCTTGATATAGTTTTTCAAACAACTGCGCCTGTGCCGGTTCCAGCAATTGACGGTTAACGGCCAGTTGCACCTGCGGTTGCAATCGTTGCTGTATAAAAAATTCAATCCAGTTGTTAGCAAGTTTATTGTTTTGCGGCAGGGCGCCCATATAGTTATCGGTAGCCAATCCAAAGGCAGAGCCCTGTATCCGATGCAGAGCGGCCAGTTGTTCGCCAAATGTTTTCCAGAAAGCATCGGTCTTTAAGCCCTGCTCAATCCACTCCAGCAACAATACCTGGCTATCGCCGGCATGGCCTGTAGCAATTACCCGGGGAATGCGGATCACTTGTTGTTGCGCCAGCAAGGTTAACCCTTGTTGTTCGGTGTCGAATAAAGCAGGAAAGGCAGAAAGGCTATTGACCTTGCAAAAGAAAGTGGAACTGCCTGCCCGTATTCGGTAGGTATGGTTAATGGAGCCACCGCCTACAGAAGTGAACGTACAGGTGTGGTTTAATAATTGTTCTATGAATGATTGAACCGCTGCGGTAAGCATGCCACAGTTTCTGGTTTGTGGTTTATAGTTTGTGGTTCTTCTATTCCAGGCCTGCGACGTATTTGCTTTAGGCTGGGGCTTTCAGCTTCCTGTTTACAGCTTACAGAATCTTACGGCTTGCACCTATTTTGCCAACGCCCTACACTACCCGAGCAACTCCTTACATTCATGCAACAACCTGTCCTTATTCACCGCAGCCGTACCTACTTCCTCACATACCAGTCCGCCCGCAATATTGGCCACTTCGGCCATCAGGTCAATACGTTTGGTGGCGGCATAGATCAATGATGCCACGGCTATCACGGTATCACCGGCGCCCGACACATCTGCAATATTTCGTAAATGGGAAGGAATGATCTTCGACGTGCTGTTCTCCTGGTAAAAAACGCCTTTTTCCGACAGCGTGATGAATGAAATGGAATGGCGTAATTTCTTTTGTAATTGCTGATGAATATCTGTGAGCGTAGGCAGGTTTATTTCATCAATCAGCAGGTTGAGCCCGTCTTTTACTTCTTTCAAATTAGGTTTAAAAATATCTACGCCTTCGTAGGAGAAGAAATTTTTTCGTTTAGGATCCACCGTTGTGATCACGCCATGTTGTTTGCACAAGGCTGTTATTTCCCTGATCACCCGTTCGGTGAGCACGCCTTTGTTATAATCTTCAAAGATGACCACCTGCGGTTGTTCGCTGGTAATATACAGGCGCACTTTTTCAATCAGGGCGTTCTCATCATCGATGCTCAGGTCCCTGGTTATCTCCGCATCCAGTCGCATCATTTGCTGATTACGGCTGATGATGCGGGTTTTGGCCGTGGTAATGCGCGATGGTTGTTGCGCTATCCAGGTCGTATTAATATGATGTTCGTTGAAAAGCTCCGTTAAGGTGCGGCCGTTTTCATCATCCCCCATCACAGAAAGTATGGAAACCTGCGCGCCCAATGCAGCCAGGTTCAGCGCTACGTTGCCTGCCCCGCCTATGCGGTGTTCTTTTTTATCCAATGCCACTACAGGTACGGGCGCTTCCGGCGATATTCTTTCCACATGTCCCCACCAGTAAATATCCAGCATTACATCGCCTACGACACCAACTTTGATATTTGAAAAACCGGCAAATAGTTTATCGAAATCTACTTTACTCATATTTTCATCTGTTACAGGTTACCAGTTGCCAGTTACCCGTTGCCAGGACTTGAATTTTGATCCCTCTGCAAATAATCGGGATCTTCCAATTTTTTGCCCGGAAACCGGGAACCGGCAACCGGCAACTATGCGTTTTTCTTTGTTCGCACTGCAAGATAATATAAAGGAACACCTGTTAAAACAATTCCCAGGCCAACACCGGCATACAAAGGCTTCATTTTAATAAGGAATATACAAAACGTTAATGCGAGTATGATATAAATGACAGGCAATACCGGGTAACCAAAAGCCTTATATGGCCGCTCTGCATCCGGACGTTTTTTGCGTAAGATAAAAATACCCAAAATCGTCAGCGCATAGAACAGCACCGCTACAAAGGCAATCATATCCAGCAGATCGCCATAGCTCCCACTCAAACAAAGTATGCTGGCCATGGCACATTGAATCCACAAAGCAAATTCAGGTACGGCATTTTTATTCAGCGTACCAGTCTTTTTAAAGAACAAGCCATCTTTTGCCATGGTATAATAAACCCGGGCGCCGGCCAGTATCAGTCCGTTGTTACAACCAAAAGTCGATATCATGATCATCACGGCTATTACATAGGCGCCATTTGGTCCAAATATAGATTCGGCCGAAATTACCGCTAACCGTCTTGAAGGTGCAAACGCAATGTCGTGCAGGGGTAGCACATTCAGATACATCAGGTTGGCCGTTACATAAATGATGGTCACGATCAGCGTACCCAAAAAGAGGCTCAATCCGATATTTCTTTTAGGATTCTTTATTTCACCAGCAATAAAGGTGACGTTGTTCCAACTATCGCTGCTGAAAATAGAACCAGACATGGCAGAGGCAATGGCTCCTATTAAAGCAATACCAGTAATGGGCAGCCAGGAGCCATGATTGGGGACAGTAGCCCCGGGGGTCTTTGTAAAATGCATGGCATTCATACCTGTCGACAGGTTCTCGGCCCAAAAACTATTTTTTACAAGCAGAAACCCTAAAATGATCAGGCCAAATAAAGAGAAGAGTTTAACGCTGGTAAAAACGGTTTGAATGATCTTGCCGCCTTTGATGCCACGGGTGTTGGTATAGGTAAGAAATATGATCAGGAAAATGGCCAGCACCTGGGCGGCGGATATTTTAAATGTTCCGATGGTTAGCAGAAAAACATCTTCCCCCACTTCGGGTATTAAATAAGAAGTAAACCGGCTGAATGCCACCGCTACAGCTGCAATGGTCGCCGTTTGTATTACGGAAAAAAAGCTCCAGCCGTATAAAAACCCGGCCAGGGGGTTAAAGGCTTCTCTGAGATAAACATACTGGCCACCGGCTTTGGGATACATCCCACTCAGCTCACCATAGCTTACCGCTGCCACAATGGTCATAAAACCGGTGATCAGCCATACCGCAATAACCCAACCGGCGCTGCCCACATCTTTTGTTATATCTGATGTAACGATAAAAATACCTGAACCGATCATAGAACCGGCTACCACCATGGTAGCATCCACTAAACTGAGCGATGGTTTAAAAGAAGAAGCTTGTTCTGCCATATTGGTTATATAAGAGTAAGAAAATCAGGTTTTAACCGTCCCAAGATAAGGAAACTAACTTGAATCGTGGTTAATCCAAATTTCCACACATTTAACTGATATTGACGGAAATGTTCAGAAAGCTGCAAGCTTCAAGCTACACGCTGCAAGCTTCAAGCCGCAAGCCAAATGCAAAAAGCCAAAAGCAAAGTGTATTCGCTTTTGGCTCTGTGTGTATTTTGGTGCGGTTTTCAGCTTTAGGCCAGTATTCCCCGGTAACTGGTAACCGGCAACCGGTAACTTACTTCTTCTTCTCCTTATACTGCGTATTCAGCCCCGTGATCAAATCGCCGGTGATGTTATAGGCCGAATCCTTGTAGTATATTATAAACCCTGGCTCGTAAGAAAGTATATAGGAGTATTTCTTCGATTTATTGTACTCTTTCAAAAACTCTTCTACCTGCTTGCGCAGTTCGGTCATGCGATCAACCTGCAGCTTTTGCATTTCCTGCTCCAGTTCGCCCTTACGTTGCTGGTATTGCTGTTGCTGCAAACCAACTTCCCGTTGGGCCGCTTCGCCTTCCGCCTGCGTAATGGCATTGCCTTTTTCCTGCCATTTGCGAATGGTGCGCTGGTACTTGTTCGTTAAATCGGTCAACTCGGCGTTCATCGCGTTCTCTTTCTTCTTAATATCGCTCGATACGTCCTTGAAATATTCATAATGCTCCTGCAGGGAATCAATGTCAAAGTAGGCAATGGCAAAAGAAGAGGATGCATTTTTATCTGCTGTTACTGATACCTTGTTCTGTTTTTGAGCATGGGCAAAATGTAAGTAAAATAGTATACCTATGAGAGCAAGGGCCAGAGCACTTAATATAGTAGAAATATTTTTCATGAACGCCTTTTTTGCAAGATAGAATACAAGTCTAAAAGAGAATGTTAAAAATTTTAACAGGGGAACAGTAATAATAAAAAAGTAGGAAGGGATTAGCTTCCTACTTTGTATTACGTTTAATTAATTATTGCATTATTCTTCTTCGTCAAAGCTCATCGCTTCCCGGGTAGTTTGCAGCAATTCATATTCTTCCTTGCTACCAACGATCATGTTCTCAAAGTCACGCAAACCAGTACCTGCCGGTATCGGGTGACCTGTGATCACATTTTCTTTCAAGCCAAGCATATCGTCGGTCTTACCTTGTATAGCAGCCGATGACAGTACTTTGGTTGTTTCCTGGAACGATGCAGCCGAGATCCAGCTTTGTGTACCCAGTGAAGCCTTGGTAATACCCAACAGCACAGGATGTGATGTAGCGGGGTTGGCATCGCGGTACTCAACCAGCTTTTTGTCTGTACGACGCAGCAGTGAGTTCTCTTCGCGAATTTCACGCAGGCTCACGATCTGACCGGCTTTCAAACGAGCGCTTTCTCCTGGTTCAGAAATAACTTTCTTATCGAAGATCCAGTCGTTCTCGTCGTTAAAGTCAAAGCGGTCAACCAGATCTTCCTCCAGGAAGCGGGTATCACCCGGATCCACGATCTCAACCTTTTTCATCATCTGGCGAACGATCACCTCAATGTGTTTATCGTTGATCTTCACACCTTGTAAACGGTAAACCTCCTGAATTTCATTCACCACGTACTCCTGTACAGCGAATGGACCTTTAATAGAGAGGATATCGCTTGGTGAAACCTGTCCGTCAGATAGCGGCGCACCGGCTTTGATAAAGTCGCCGTCCTGTACCAGGATCTGGCGGGTTAACGGTACCAGGTATTTTTTGATAACGCCGTCTTTCGCTTCAACCACGATCTCGCGGTTACCACGTTTAATGGCGCCAAAGGCTACCACACCGTCAATTTCGCACACGATGGCGGGGTTACCCGGGTTACGTGCTTCAAACAACTCGGTTACACGAGGCAGACCCCCGGTGATGTCGCGTTGCATCCGCAGCGTACGAGGTATTTTCACCAACACCTGACCGGCTTTCACATCTTCTGATTCATCAACCACAATGTGTGAGCCTACCGGCAGGTTGTATTGTTTTACATCCTTGCCTTCTACGATCAGGGTAGGTATCTTGGTTTTATCTTTTGTTTCAATTACCACTTTCTCGCGGTGACCGGTTTGTTCGTCGGCCTCTTCGCGGTAAGTAATACCTTCAATTACATTCTCGAATTTCACCTGACCAACGATCTCGGCCACGATTACGTTGTTGAACGGATCCCATGTACACAGGGTATCGCCTTTTTTCACACTTTGACCATCTTTTACGAACAGGGTTGAACCGTAAGGAACGTTCACCACATTCAATAAACGATCGTTCTTGAGGTCCACGTTACGGATCTCACCGGTACGACCGATTACTACCTGAATAGGATCACCTTCATTGTTCACCGAACCTACAGTACGCAAACCGTCGAACTGAATGGTACCGTCGAACTTAGCATTCAGTGAAGATTCTACTGATGCAGAGCCGGCAACACCACCCACGTGGAAGGTACGCAGGGTAAGCTGTGTACCAGGCTCACCGATTGACTGGGCAGCAATGATACCTACAGCATCACCTTTCTGTGCCCGGTTACCTGTGGCCAGGTTCTTACCGTAACATTTTACGCACACCCCGCGTTTGCTTTCGCAGGTAAGTACGGAGCGGATCTCAACGGTTTCGATACCGGCTTCTTCAATCAGTTTGCCGATCTCTTCGTTGATCTCTTTTCCAGCCTCAACGATCAGTTGATCGTTTTGGGGGTTGTATACGTTATGAAGTGAAGTACGGCCAATGATACGGTCGTATAATGGCTCTACGATCTCTTCATTATCTTTCAGTGCACTGGTGGCAATACCACGCAGCGTACCGCAATCTTCTTCTGTAATTACCACATCTTGTGCTACGTCAACCAAACGACGGGTCAGGTAACCGGCATCCGCTGTTTTCAAGGCGGTATCGGCCAAACCTTTACGGGCACCGTGCGTAGAGATGAAGTAATCCAATACGTTCAATCCACCTTTAAAGTTAGAGAGGATCGGGTTTTCGATGATCTCACTTCCGGTTGAACCTGATTTTCTGGGCTTCGCCATCAGACCTCTGATACCGCACAGCTGTTTGATCTGCTGTTTGGAACCACGGGCTCCGGAGTCAAGCATCATGTACACAGAGTTGAAGCCCTGTTTATCGCTGCTCAATTCACGGATCAACGTTTCGGTAATGCGGGTATCCACCCTCGACCAGATGTCTACGATCTGGTTATACCGCTCGTTGTTGGTGATAAGACCCATGTTATAGTTATCCCATACCTCGTCTACTTCACCTTTTGCCTGATCGAGCACATCGCCTTTGATAGACGGGATGATGAGGTCATTGATGCTGAATGACAAACCACCTCTGAAGGCCGTACGGAAACCAAGTTGTTTGATATCATCGAGGAACTTGGCTGTCTTAGGCACATTCGTAATGGTGATGATGTCGCCGATGATCTCGCGCAAGCTCTTCTTTGTTAACAGGGCGTTGATGTAGCCAACTTCCTTGGGAACAAATTCGTTGAAGATCACCCGGCCAACGGTTGTATCGATCAGCTTTTTAACAATAGCGCCGTCGTTATTACGTACATCCGCTTTCACTTTGATGTGAGCGTGCAGGTCAATACGGTCTTCATTGTACGCAATAATAACTTCTTCAGTGCTATAGAAAGCTTTTCCTTCCCCGCGGATCTTTTCGGTTTCGGTAGATTTTTTACCCTTGGTAATGTAGTACAAACCAAGCACCATGTCCTGTGAAGGCAGGGTCATTGGCGCACCATTCTGCGGGTTCAAAATGTTATGTGAAGAAAGCATCAACAGTTGGGCTTCCAGAACGGCCGCGTTACTTAACGGAACGTGAACCGCCATCTGGTCACCGTCGAAGTCGGCGTTGAACGCAGAACACACGAGCGGGTGCAACTGGATCGCTTTACCTTCTATCAGTTTAGGCTGGAAGGCCTGGATAGACAAACGGTGGAGCGTTGGGGCGCGGTTTAACATTACCGGGTGCCCTTTCAGGATATTTTCAAGGATATCCCAAACAACCGCTTCTTTTCTATCTACCAGCTTACGAGCCGATTTTACAGTCTTTACGATACCCCTTTCAATCAGTTTACGAATGATGAACGGCTTGAACAGTTCAGCCGCCATATCTTTCGGTAAACCGCACTCGTGCAGTTTCAACTCAGGACCTACCACGATAACAGAACGACCAGAGTAGTCAACACGTTTACCCAACAGGTTCTGACGGAAACGGCCTTGTTTACCTTTCAACACATCCGACAGTGATTTCAATGCGCGACCACCTTCGGCTTTTACGGCGTTTGATTTACGTGAGTTATCGAACAGAGAGTCAACCGCTTCCTGAAGCATACGTTTTTCGTTACGCAGGATCACCTCAGGCGCTTTGATCTCTAATAATCTTTTCAACCGGTTGTTACGGATGATCACGCGGCGATACAGGTCATTCAGGTCAGATGAGGCAAAACGGCCACCATCCAGAGGTACTAACGGACGCAGTTCGGGCGGAATAACCGGAATGTATTGCATTACCATCCACTCAGGGCGGTTGGTGATGCGGCTATTGGCCTCGCGGAAAGCTTCCACTACGCTCAAACGCTTCAATGCATCGGCTTTACGTTGCTGTGAAGTTTCGGTAGCGGCGGCATTACGCAGGTCGAATGATAAGCTGTCGAGCTCAATTCTTTGCAGCAGATCGTGTACCGCTTCGGCACCCATCTTTGCAATGAACTTTTGCGGATCATCATCTGGCAGGTACTGGTTCTCCTTAGGCAGGTTCTCCAGTATTTCCAGGTATTCTTCTTCAGTTAACAGATCGCCTGATTTTAATCCGCGATCTTCCCTGATACCGGCCTGAATTACTACAAAACGCTCGTAGTAAACGATGCTCTCCAGTTTCTTGGAGCTAACACCCAGCAGATAACCGATTTTATTAGGTAAGCTTTTGAAATACCAGATATGTACTACAGGCACCACCAGTTTAATGTGGCCCATGCGCTCACGACGTACTTTCTTTTCTGTTACTTCAACACCGCAACGGTCGCACACGATCCCTTTGTAACGGATACGCTTATACTTACCGCACGCGCACTCATAATCTTTTACCGGTCCGAAAATACGTTCGCAGAATAAACCATCACGCTCGGGCTTGTACGTACGATAGTTTATGGTTTCAGGTTTCAATACTTCACCATAGCTACGTTCCAAAATGGAATCCGGTGAAGCCAGCCCGATAGTGATCTTAGAAAATGTGGCTCTGGGACGATTATCTTTTTTAATAGCCATATTTCAGGTTTCTTGTTTCTAGTTTTTTGTTTCTTATTGTAGGCTTTCTGTTCATTGCTCGGCTTTTGTTGTGTCACTCACTTGTACTTTCTATTCGCTGCTCAGCAATTCAAATTGTACAAGCGATCCCGACTTTAAAGAACCATAAACAATAAACTATAAACCATAAACTATTCAAATTTCAGATCGAGACCTAAACCTCTCAATTCATGCACCAATACATTGAACGACTCAGGAATGCCGGCTCTTGGTATATTATCGCCTTTAACAATGGCCTCGTAGGTTTTTGCACGGCCGATAATATCATCCGATTTAATGGTGAGCAATTCCTGCAGAATGTTCGATGCACCGTACGCTTCCAGGGCCCACACCTCCATTTCACCGAAACGCTGACCACCGAACTGTGCTTTACCACCCAGCGGCTGCTGTGTAATAAGACTGTAGGGTCCAATGCTACGGGCGTGCATCTTATCATCAACCATGTGGTGTAGTTTGATCATGTAGATCACACCCACGGTTGCTTTCTGGTGGAAACGGTCACCGGTTTCACCGTCATACAGGTGCGTATGGCCGAAGCTTGGTAAGCCTGCATTATTGATGTGTTGAGCAATTTCTTCGGTAGTGGCCCCGTCGAAGATCGGCGTAGCGAACTTCACTCCCATTTTCAAACCGGCCCAGCCTAATACAGTTTCATAGATCTGGCCCAGGTTCATACGGGAAGGTACCCCCAGCGGGTTCAGTACAATGTCAACCGGCGTACCATCTTCCAGGAACGGCATGTCTTCTGCACGCACGATCTTGGCAACGATACCTTTGTTACCGTGGCGACCGGCCATTTTATCACCCACTTTCAGCTTACGCTTAACAGCCAGGTATACTTTAGCCAGTTTCAACACACCGGCAGGTAACTCATCCCCGATTGAAATGTTGAACTTCTCTCTTTTATATCTACCCAGTTCTTCGTTGTACTTGATATTGTAGTTGTGCAACAAGGTGTTGATGGCATCATCGGTAGGTGCATCACCTGTCCAACCCAGCGGGTTTACGTTCTGGTAATCGATACCACCCAGGTTCTTTGGATTGAACTTGGCGCCTTTACCGATCTGCACTTCACCGAAGTTGTTGTTTACACCGGCAGAGGCTTTATCTTTCAATAAGGTCTGCAGTTTGTTCAACAATTCTTCTTTCAGGTCTTCCACGTTCTTCTCGTGCACTTTTTCCAGCTTTTCCAAAGCCGCTTTCTCACGGATCTTCGCGTTCTTGTCTTTCTTGGCGCGTTGGAACAGCTTTTTACCGATCACTACCCCTTCTACTCCGTTTGGCGCTTTCAAAGAAGCATCCTTGGCATCACCGGCTTTGTCACCGAAGATGGCGCGTAACAGTTTTTCTTCCGGTGTAGGATCGCTTTCGCCTTTAGGCGTGATCTTACCGATCAGGATATCGCCTTCTTTAATGGCGGCACCCATGCGAATGATACCATTTTCATCCAGGTCTTTGGTAGCTTCTTCCGATACGTTTGGAATATCCGGAGTCAACTCTTCTTCACCCAGTTTGGTATCGCGCACTTCCAGTTCATATTCAGAAATGTGAATAGAAGTGAACAGGTCTTCTTTGGCTACTCTTTCGCTGATCACAATGGCATCCTCGAAGTTGTACCCTTTCCATGGCATGAACGCCACTTTCAGGTTACGGCCCAGTGCCAGTTCACCTCCCTGTACCGCATATCCTTCTGTAAGGAAATCGCCTTTTTTCATGCGTTGTCCTTTTTTAACAGCAGGCTTGTGGTTGATACAGGTTTCCTGGTTGGTTTTTATAAACTTGGTCAGTTTGTAAATTTTCAGGTCATCTTCAAAGCTCACCAAACGGTCAGCTTCTGTACGGTCGTAGCGAACATGAATTTCACTACCATCTACGTACTCAACTACACCTTCGCCTTCAGAAAGGATCTGTACACGGGCGTCGCGGGCAGCTTTAGCTTCCAGCCCTGTACCCACGATCGGGTTCTCAGGACGGATCAGCGGAACAGCCTGACGTTGCATGTTCGATCCCATCAGCGCACGGTTGGCGTCATCGTGCTCAAGGAAGGGGATCAGGGAAGCACTCAAACCCACGATCTGGTTTGGCGCTACGTCCATGAATTCCACTTCGTTCTGGTCAAGGATCGGGAAGTCGCCCGTTTGGCGGCTGGTGATCTTCTCTTCCACGAAGTGGCCTTTCTCATCGAGCGGCGAACTTGCCTGGGCGATCTTGGCGTTATCTTCTTCTTCTGCACTCAGGAAGGTGAGCTTTTTCAGGTCAACCTTTCCATTATCTACTTTATGATATGGCGTTTCAATAAAGCCCATTTCGTTGATCTTGGCGTGTACGCAAAGCGTAGAGATCAAACCGATGTTCGGACCTTCGGGTGTTTCAATGGTACACAAACGGCCGTAGTGGCTGTAGTGTACGTCACGAACCTCGAAACCGGCTCTTTCACGGCTCAAACCACCGGGTCCGAGTGCGGAGATACGACGTTTGTGCGTGATCTCACTCAGCGGGTTGGTTTGATCGAGGAACTGAGACAATTGAGAAGTACCGAAGAACGAGTTGATCACAGACGACAGTGTTCTGGCGTTGATCAGGTCAACCGGCGTAAACACCTCATTATCGCGCACGTTCATTCTTTCGCGGATGGTACGGGCCATACGGGCCAAACCAACACCGAATTGAGCATACAATTGCTCACCCACAGTACGTACACGACGGTTGCTCAGGTGATCGATATCATCAATTTCCGCTTTACCGTTGGTCAAACGAACCAGGTATTTAATGATCTCGATGATATCTTCTTTGGTCAATGTTTTTTGATCAAGCGGCTGATTCAGCATCAGCTTGCGGTTGATCTTGTAGCGACCTACTTCACCCAGATCGTACCGTTTGTCGCTGAAGAATAATTTATCAATGATACCGCGGGCTGTTTCATCATCCGGCGCATCGGCCCCGCGCAACTGGCGGTAGATGTGCTGAACGGCTTCCAGCTCACTGTTCGAAGTATCTTTGTTGAGGGTGTTGTAAATGATAGCGTAGTCACCGCCTACATCTTCTTTCTGCACGAATACGCTCTTCACGTCCATGTCGGCGATCATATCTACTGCTTCTTCATCAAGCACGGTATCGCGCTCCAACACCACTTCGTTTCTTTCAATTGACACTACCTCACCGGTATCTTCGTCTACAAAGTCTTCAACCCATGTTCTCAATACACGGGCAGCGAGGCGTTTGCCAAGATATTTTTGAAGTGATTTTTTATCGCCTTTTACTTCATCGGCCATACCGAACAGTTCCAGGATGTCTTTATCGGTTTCGTACCCGATAGAGCGCAACAGCGTGGTAACCGGGAATTTCTTCTTACGGTCGATGTACGCATACATCACGTTGTTGATATCGGTAGCGAACTCCATCCACGCACCTTTGAAAGGAATTACGCGGGCAGAATAGATCTTGGTACCGTTGGGGTGAATTGACTGGCCGAAGAATACACCAGGAGAACGGTGCAATTGAGAAACCACCACGCGCTCAGCTCCGTTGATCACGAAGGTACCGCGGGGGGTCATGTAAGGAATGTTACCCAGGAACACATCCTGAACGATGGTCTGGAAGTCAACGTGCTCTTCGTCGTTACAGCTCAGCCTGAGCTTTGCTTTCAACGGAACAGCATATGTTAAACCGCGCTCCATACACTCTTCGATGGTGTAGCGGGGCGGGTCAATAAAATAATCCAGGAATTCGAGCACGAATATGTTTCGTGTATCGGTAATCGGGAAATTTTCCTTAAACACCTTGAACAACCCTTCAATGTTACGCTTGTCGGGTGTGGTCTCTAATTGGAAAAATTCTTTAAACGATTGAATTTGTACTTCGAGTAAGTCAGGTGCTTCAGCAAGATTTTTAATTTTACCGAAGTTGACCCTGTTTGACAGTTTTGTTGAAGACATATTGCTTAAAACCGGTTTTTTTTATTGTTCGATCGACCAACCATCTATATACAAAAAAATTTTCCTTGAGAATTCTAACCCTTTTTTGTTCATGCCGGAACTCGAAGGTTAAACTCCCAAAGAATTAAAAAAGAGGCAGTTATGTTAAATTGGCCATGTATCAACGTACCTCTGCTAATTAGCTTTTTGTGAAAAATGGAGGGCAAAGGTAAGAAATATACCAATTCAGGCAAGAATTTATTCACAAATACCGGCCGCCACTCATGTATATTATTTACCGTTTATAATTAATTGATATTTAACGTGAGCTTTTCCGGAGCCGCCCTGAACGCAGTCGAAGGACTTCCCAGGAGACCGAGCGTAGTCGGGGTCTCGGGTTTGCTTTTAGCTTGCGGCTTACAGCTTACGGCTTTCGGGCTTACGCCCCTACTTCACCTTCTGCACATACTCCGTCGTTCCGCGAATGACCAGCCCCGGCGAGATCTCGATCTTGGTTTCGCCACCGGTGTTACTCCCTTTACCCAACTGGTCCATCAGCAACTCAAGGGCCTTTCTGGCAATTTCTTCGGCCGGCTGGCGAATACAGGTAATACCCGGCGGGTACAGGCGGAACACATCGTGGTCATCAAAGCAGATCATGGCCAGGTCGTCGGGCAGCTTTAAGCCCAGGCGGTGAATGCTTTCGAGCCCCAGCAAACCCAGGTAATTGGTAGCAAAGAACACGGCTTCCAGGTCGGGCGTGTTTTGAATGAAGGAAGTCACCTGCTGAATGCCGAGCTCTTTTTCTTCTTCGTACTTCTGGGTCAGCACCAGGTTATCGGTAGCCAATCCGGCCTCGTGCATGCTATCCTGGTAGGCTTTCAACCGCTCTTCCATTTGCACCAGGTGCAGGTCTACGGTAACGAAGCCTATACGGCGATAACCTTTTTCAATGAGGTGGTTCATGCCCTTTTTCACCCCTTCGTAATTATTGACCAGCACATGCGGCACATCTATGCCGGGGAAATAGCTATCCATCAGCACAACAGGTTTATTATCGGCGATCAGATCTTTAATGTCCTGTTCCATACCAGGCGTAGGTGTAATGATATAGCCATCTACTTGTCGCTGCGACAGCATGCCGATCAGTTCCTTACCCTTCTGGCGATTATTTTCAGTGCTTGTATATACTATTTTATAGCCAAACCGGGCGGCTTCTTCTTCAATGATCCGTGACAGGGAAGCAAAAAAGTTACCCGATATAGATTCAACGATCAGTCCCAGTATTTGTGATTTTCCAGTTCGTAAGCTAACGGCGACGGGATTGGGATGATAGCCTTCTTTTTTAGCCACTTCCATGATCTTACTGGCAAGCGTTTCACTGATCCGCATTTGCTTTGCCTTGCCATTCAATACAAACGATACAGTTGAGGGCGAAACACCGGCAATGCGAGCGATATCTTTGAGGGAGACCCGTTTCATATTTATTTATATGTTATATAAAGGAGACTACTAAACTATGAAAATAAAACTTACCAAAACGGTTTTACCCCATATAATAAAAAAACCCCGGTGTAAACACCGGGGTAATTATAACTAGTTGGAAGTTTTCCTTATTTAACTTCTACTTCAGCGCCAGCTTCTTTCAGCTTAGCTACCAGAGCATCAGCATCAGCTTTGCTGATACCTTCTTTAACTGCTTTTGGAGCGCCATCAACTAAGTCTTTAGCTTCTTTCAAACCAAGACCAGTTAATTCTTTAACCACTTTCACAACGTTCAGTTTGTTAGCGCCACCATTTTTCAGGATAACGTCGAACGCAGTTTTTTCTTCAGCAGCAGGAGCAGCACCACCAGCAGCAGGACCAGCAACAGCTACAGCAGCAGCTGCAGGCTCGATGCCGTATTCTTCTTTCAGGATTTTTGCTAACTCGTTAACTTCTTTTACAGTCAGGTTTACCAACTGTTCTGCAAATGCTTTTAAATCTGCCATTGTTGTAAATTTTTCCCGCCTTCATTGTTTCCGATAGCCTGATCGGGACTCCGGCGGATGTTTAAAAAAATTTGTGTTTACATAACTCTCAGGCCAGAGTTAATATTTTGAGATTGAGTGATTTTGAGATTTTGGGATTTAAATCTTGAAATCCCGCAATCACTAAATCAGCAATCTTACTGTGCGCGGTCTTCTAAAGCTTTCACCAAACCAGCCAGTTTGTTGCCAGCGTTCAGGCCGCTGATAACATTCTTCGCAGGTGATTGCAACAAGCCAATGATTTCCCCGATAAGGTCGTTTTTGCTTTTCAGGGTGGTCAGGGTCTTCAGTTGATCGTCGCCCATGAATACATCGCCATCGATAAACGCGGCTTTCAATTCGGGCTTCGTGGCAACAACTTTTCCTTTAGTGTTGGCGGCACGAAAATCGCTGATGATCAGCGCAGGCTCTTTGGCATTTTCACTGAACAACAAAGCGGTAACACCGTTCAGTGATTCAAACATGCCGGAATACCTTTTTTCATCCAGGGCTTCAAGCGCCTTGCGAATGAGGGTATTTTTGGCCACTTTCATTTCAACCTGCTTATTGAAACATACACGGCGCAGGTTACCTACCTGAGCAACCGTTAATGATTCTGTATTGGTAACATAGAAATTGTTGTATTGAGAGAACTTCTCTTTCAACGCTTCAATTACTTCGTTTTTTTCCTGTTTTGTCATAACGCTAAATTTTTGTTGGTTTCGCTCATAATCCGCCGTGGCGGACTACTTCGTCGCGTTATTAAAGTTTAGTTCATTAAAGATTTTGTTTCAACTGCAATAGCAGGGCTCATGGAGCTGGCCATGAACACGCTTTTCAGGTAAGTGCCTTTTGCAGAAGAAGGCTTTGCCTTGATGATTGCATCAATCAGCGAATGGCTGTTCTCGGCAATTTTTTCAGGGCTAAAGCTTACGCGGCCAATAGAAGCATGGATGATACCAGCTTTATCAACTTTGAAAGCTATCTTACCACCTTTCACCTCGTTTACTGCTGCAGCTACATCATTGGTAACGGTACCTGTTTTAGGGTTAGGCATCAGGTTACGGGGACCTAAGATCTTACCCAGCTTACCAATTTTAGGCATCACTGAAGGCGTAGCGATGATAACGTCTACGTCAGTCCAGCCACCTTCAATTTTTTGAACAAACTCATCCAGGCCTACGAAATCGGCGCCGGCTGATCTTGCATCTGCTTCTTTCTCGGGCGTACATAATACCAGTACTTTTTTGGTTTTACCGGTACCATGCGGCAGGGTAACAGTACCACGAATAGCCTGGTCGGCTTTCTTCGGGTCAACCCCTAACCGGATGTGTAGATCTACCGATGCATCAAACTTTGTAGTATTAACGGTTTTCACGATAGAGGAAGCCTCTTTCAGTGAATACACTTTATTTTTATCGACTTTAGCGTCAGCTACTTTTCTTTTTTTAGGAATTCTTCCCATTGTCATTCAGTTTTAAAATTCCCGTCTTACCGGGACAGTGAACAATTAATTTTCCCAGGGAGCTTTGCCGTCAACGGTAAGACCCATGCTGCGGGCGGTACCAGCCACCATGCGCATAGCACTTTCCAGGGTGAAACAATTCAGGTCGGGCATTTTGTCTTTAGCAATAGCCTCTACCTGGTTCCAGTTCACTTTACCCACCTTATTACGGTTAGGTTCTTTAGAACCGCTTTGCAATTTGGCGGCTTCCAGCAACTGAACGGCTGCAGGAGGCGTTTTAATTACAAACTCGAATGATTTGTCGGAATAAACGGTGATTAAAACTGGGAGAACTTTTCCCATTTTATCCTGCGTACGGGCGTTGAATTGTTTGCAGAATTCCATGATATTGATACCCTTGGAACCCAGTGCAGGACCTACAGGAGGAGCCGGATTTGCCTGGCCGCCTTTTACCTGTAGCTTTACGAAGCCGGTAATTTCTTTTGCCATTTTTACTGATTTATTGGTTCAAACGATCGTTCATCATGCCTTTTGGCGTAATTACTTGATCTCCCAAATTCTATCGGTTTCCGCCTACGCTGAACTTCGGCGGACAATGAAAGAACTTTCTTTTGGGGACGCAAAGGTAACGAAAGTTTTGAAAATATCTTCATTTGAATATAAAAAATGAATCGCAAAGTAGGCCGGGGGCTGGTTACCAGTTACCGGGTGCCGGGGGAGCCAGGATACCGGGTTCCAGGTTGCAGGGTACAGGTTTCAGGTTGCAGGGTACAGGTGCCGGATGCCGGTTACCAGTTACCGGTTACCGGGTGCCGGGTTTCAGGTTGCAGGTTGCAGGTTACAGGTTTCAGGTTGCAGGTTCCAAGTTTCAGGTTACAGGTTGCAGGCCTCGATGCCCCGTTGCCTTTATGCCTTTCTTCCTCGTTGCCTTTATGCCTCTCTGCCTTTATGCCTTTCTTCCTCGTTGCCTCTAAACCTTCATGACCCTTTATGCATCTATGTTCATTACAATTTTAACCATAACATTATTACAACTGCCGGTTAAACGCTTTATGATAATGTATGCAGTCCATACCTTTGCAACACAAGCCCTCATTATCTACCCAAAGGTTGCCATCATGCGGGCATTTTCCAGCTTGTTTTACGGGGCAACCTGCTTGCGCAGCCGGTATGACCTTTGCGTGAAACCCGGTATGGGCAAGGGTTTCGGCACATGAAGCCATTGTTAAATATGACAGGCTGCCACATGATGATCATAGCAACCGGCTACCTAAAACACATCATCGCAACCTGTAAATGATGGCCGGAATTTTGCAAGAACAAACACGAATAACAACCCATTTACACACCTAACAGTTGGGGTACTGTTAGCAAAATGGTAGTAGTTTTTTATTTTTTGAATTTTTATACGTAGCTTTTGCGTTTAATTATACATAACGCTTCTTCTTATAGAAATTAACCAACAACAAAAAACACATCAACACTATGGCCAAAGCAAAGAAAAAAGCAGCAAAAAAAGCCGCTCCTAAGAAAGCAGCTAAGAAAAAATCACCGGCCAAAAAAGCGGCGAAGAAAGCCGTAAAGAAGGCTGCGAAAAAAGCTGCCAAGAAAGCTGTGAAGAAAGCGGCTAAAAAAGCGGCTCCTAAAAAAGCAGCTAAGAAAGCAGCAAAAAAAGCTGCCAAGAAAGCAACGAAAAAGGCAGCAAAAAAAGCAGCTCCTAAAAAAGCAGCCAAGAAAGCCGCTAAAAAAGTAGCTTCAAAATCACCAGCTAAAAAGGCCGCCAAAAAAGCGCCTAAAAAGAAAAGAGCTGTATCTAAGCCAGAACCCATTCAGGAAAAAGAACCAATGATCGTACCTCCTGTATTGGATGAAGATGTAGAGGGAACAGATGCAGATGTTGATACCGATGTTGATATTGATACTGACACCGATGATACCGATACAGACGTTGACGTTGATGTGGATGATATAGATGTTGACACTGATTCAGACGATGAAACCATCGAAGAAACTGTTGAAGAAGACATGGATGATGAAGACGAGGATGAGGATGAGCATGCTTAAGCAATTCCAGGTGTTTTGCTACAACAAAAAAGATTAACCTTTCCCGATGCGGAAAGGTTTTTTTATGCATGCTGATAACAGGTCAGATCTTCCCCCTTTGTATACCATACTCATTGGGCAAAAAAAAACATCCACCCTGAGGTAGATGTTTTACTAAGTATTTTTAATGCGCGATGCGTTTCAATTAGCACATTAGCTAAAGATCACATCAGCAAATTAAGCCAGTTTCTCAACCTGCATATAGTTCAGTTCTACCGGCGTAGAACGTCCGAAGATCTTCACCGTTACTTTCAGTTTCTTCTTCTCGTCGTTCACTTCTTCAATAATACCATTGAAGTCATTGAACGGTCCTTCGATGATCTTAATAGTTTCACCAACTATGAATGGCTCGCTCATGCTTACCCCGCCGGTCTCAGCCATTTCATCCATTTTACCGAGCATTTTGTTTACTTCGGCTTTCCGCAGGGCAATAGGATTATCCTTACCCAGGAAATGGATCACATTGGTCGTATTTTTAATTGCTTCCCGTAAATCGTCTGACAGTTTATTTTCCAGCACTTCAATCATTACATAGCCTGGGTAATAGTTTCTTTCACGCATTACCTTCTTTCCATTCTGCACCTTGTATACCTTTTCCACAGGCAGAAACACTTGCTTAACCACCTCGCCCCAACCACCGCGGGAGATCTCCTTATCAAGGTATTCTTTTACCTTGCGCTCTTTGCCGCTCACCACCCGCAGCACATACCATTTAGTTTCTTGTTGTTGAGTAGCTTGTTCCATCATTAGAATAGTGAGTAAATAAAGTGAAGGGCCGACTGGGCAACCAGGTCCATAACCCAAACCACTCCGGTGATTAATAAGGTAGCTACCAGTACAATTACAGTAGATTGCTGTAATTGCAACCAGGTAGGCCAGGTCACCTTCTCAACCAATTCCCGGTATGATTCCCTGAGGTATGTTGATATTTTATTCATAAATGCAATTTGAAATCCGAAAATATACTAATTTGAAAATGAGGCTTTCAGCAACCCGGGACTCGCTCAACACAAAGCGATCCTCATTTTCAAATCTTCAAATTAATACATTTTCAAATTAAAGTAGCACGGGCACTAGGATTCGAACCCAGATCGAAGGTTTTGGAGACCTCTATTCTACCGTTGAACTATGCCCGTATATACGCTGAATGCTTAAGGCTGAACGCTTAACGCTTTAAAACCGGCGTTAGGCGTTTCGCATTTTGCGTTCCGCGTAAAAAGAACTTTCGTATTAAGAAAACAAAGTACCTGAACGTTAAAGGCTCAAGTACTTTGCAAATATACTAAACGCTTAACACTCTTTCCACCAGCAGGTGGATTGGTGTGCGCATTATTTCAGGATTTCAGTAACCTGACCTGCACCTACTGTACGGCCACCTTCGCGGATCGCGAATTTAAGACCTTTTTCCATCGCAATAGGCTGAATCAGTTTTACTTGCAGGTTGGTGTTATCACCAGGCATTACCATCTCAGTACCAGCAGGTAATTCTACTTCACCGGTTACGTCGGTAGTACGGAAGTAGAACTGAGGACGGTATTTGTTGAAGAATGGAGTGTGACGTCCACCTTCTTCTTTGCTCAGTACGTAAACTTCACCTTTGAACTCAGTGTGAGGAGTGATAGAACCAGGCTTAACGATTACCATACCACGGCGGATATCTTTCTTTTCAATACCGCGCAGTAACAGACCTGCGTTGTCACCAGCTTCACCTTCATCCAACAGTTTACGGAACATTTCAACACCAGTTACAGTAGAAGTCAATGGTTTTTCAACCAGACCTACGATCTCAACACCTTCACCTACTTTAATACGACCTCTTTCAATACGGCCGGTAGCAACAGTACCACGACCAGTGATTGAGAATACGTCTTCAACAGACATCAGGAACGGTTGGTCAACCGGACGGGGAGGTAAAGGAATGTAAGAATCAACGGCAGCCATCAGTTCAACAACAGCGGCAACCCATTTTTCTTCACCGGCCAAAGCACCAGTAGCAGAACCGCGGATGATTGGTGTGTTATCACCATCGAAACCGTAGAAGCTTAACAGCTCGCGGATTTCCATTTCAACCAGTTCCAGTAACTCTGGGTCATCAACCAGGTCAACTTTATTCATGAATACCACCATACGGGGAACACCTACCTGACGGGCAAGCAAGATGTGTTCTTTAGTTTGGGGCATAGGACCATCTGTAGCAGCCACAACCAGAATAGCACCATCCATCTGGGCAGCACCGGTGATCATGTTCTTCACATAGTCAGCGTGACCGGGGCAATCCACGTGTGCATAGTGACGATTTGCAGTTTGATATTCCACGTGCGCGGTGTTGATCGTGATACCACGCTCTTTTTCTTCAGGAGCTGCATCGATCTCGTCATATTTTTTTGCTGTCGCCAATCCCGATTTAGCCAAAATGGTGGTGATGGCGGCAGTTAAAGTGGTTTTACCGTGGTCAATGTGACCAATGGTACCAACGTTAACGTGAGGTTTATCCCTCTTGAAAGTCTCTTTTGACATCGTTATCTGTTTTTAGTTGTGGTTTTACAAATAATTAAATACGTCCTTCATAACCATTTCGGTAAAAAGGATTTATGTAACCGGCGACAGAAAGCCTATGAAACTTCTGTTGCGTCGCACACTTCATCGTTTGGATCTATACCAGGCTGTGCTTCATTCCGTCAACCACACGGTCCGACGCCGGTATAGATGAAAGTTATCAAATAACTTATGAGCCGTTAGTGAGAATCGAACTCCGGCGACCTTCCCGACCACAGTCGGGATGCTCTACCACTGAGCCAACACTATAAACTGCTTCAAATAACTTATGAGCCGTTAGTGAGAATCGAACTCACGACCTCTTCCCTACCAAGGAAGTGCTCTACCACTGAGCTACAACGGCTGATAGAGTTGTGAGGCAAAAAAATCTCAAAACCCATTCGAGCGGAAGACGAGGTTCGAACCCGCGACCTACAGCTTGGAAGGCTGTCGCTCTACCAACTGAGCTACTTCCGCATGGTATCCACCAAAGCTTTGGCGAAGGTGGATGAATAAATTTAAG
Organism: Niastella caeni; assembly: GCF_004834005.1. GTDB lineage: Bacteria > Bacteroidota > Bacteroidia > Chitinophagales > Chitinophagaceae > Niastella > Niastella caeni. The sequence goes on along the minus strand of NZ_STFF01000010.1, from coordinate 71,093 downwards.
AACTCCTTCATGGACGATGCCCGCCTTCGCTAAAGCTACGGCGGGCGATGTGGGCAGGAGAGGATTCGAACCTCTGAAGTCGAAAGACAGCGGATTTACAGTCCGCCCCATTTGGCCGCTCTGGAACCTGCCCTTGAAAACAAAAGAAGAAATTAAAAGTGCAATGTGAAATTGCCTGAGCCACTTGTCGGAATCGAACCAACGACCTACTGATTACAAATCAGTTGCTCTACCAGCTGAGCTAAAGTGGCTAATATCAAAAAACTTAAAACTTGTCGCTTTCAACCTTCGACCTTCCCGACTGCAAGTCGGGATGCTCTACCAGCTGAGCTAAAGTGGCTAATATCAAAAAACTTTTTTAACTTATCGTCTCAATAAGCTACCTCAACGGGCTAGCAATTCCAGCAATATTAATTTGCTGTTATCGTTATTGAATTATCTCATTTTTTGCCAAAAACCACCCGGCAAATCACTTGAAATTCAAGCCTGTAAAGAACTTTTCGCACCTCTTTTTCTTACCCTGCTATTTTTTGAGGAAGGCAAAGGTAAATGAATTTGTGTAATTCAAAAATTTTGACCCGTATTTTTTTTGCTTGTTTTCAATGAATTGCAAAATCTTTCAGGGAACACCGTTATACCTGCGGTTCCGAATGCAATTCCTACGGAGATTCAATAAAAGAAGATCTGCTCAATCAGGGAGTGCAAAGTAATGACCTTTTAGTCAACCAACCATATTCTTTCTTCAAGTCTTTCCTGTTCACAACACACATCTTCCTTTTTCACAACAGAAACCCTCTTTTTCAAAATGGCCACTTCCCTTCCGGCAGGGGCATAAAAAAAACCTCCCGGGGGAGGTTTTGTAAGGGTGAATGTTTTAAATAATATTTTTAAGAATTTAGGCAGCTTGTTTTTCTTTCTTCCTTTTCACCTGGTTAACCAGCGATTCCAGGGCATTGTCGAACGACTCTTCGAATGACTTGGAACTTGATTTCACAAAGAACTGGTGGCGTGGGACCTGGACTCTAATTTCTGCGATTTTGTCTTTTATATTATGGACCACATTATCCAATTTCAGGTATACGTCAACCTTAATAATGCGGTCGTGAAAAGTGGTGATTTTTTGAAGTTTACGATTAACATATTCGATCAATTTTGAATCAGCAGTAAACCGCACAGACTGAATGTTTACGTTCATAACAATCGCATTTTAACAGTGAAACAATTATTTAAACAATAAATGAAAGATCTTTTTAGTGACCACCAAATCATGATGAGAGAGAAAGTAAAACAGGTGGTAAAACGCAGGAAATGATTCTACTACATAAGCACCATATTTAATCCCTATGAAGATAATACAACAAGCTGTTTTTTCCAAATAAAATATGTATCAAAAACCAATGGTTAACAACCCAACTTAAGATGCTTAAATGTTTTATAAATAACCGGTGCAGATAAACACTTATTGCCCTTATCTGTTACCCCAACACTTATTGTGCGCCACCTTTAGGATGCGCTTTCTTATATACTTCCTTCAGCTTCTCTATGGAATTATGCGTATAGATCTGGGTAGCGGCCAGGCTCGAATGGCCCAACAGTTCCTTCACGGCATTCAGATCGGCGCCGTTATTCGTTAAATGCGTAGCGAACGTATGCCGTAATACGTGCGGGCTTTTTTTATCAATGGTAGTAACGACACTTAAATATTTCTTAACTGCCAGGTATACATATTTAGTATATAACTTCCGGCCTTTATCATTCACCAGTAAATAAACGCGGTTGGGCAATTCAGTTGCTGAACATTTTAGCACCATGTATTCATTGATCTCTTTTATCAATGCCGGGCTCACCGGAATAACCCGTTCCTTATTCCCTTTACCCAATACCTTAATGACATTGGCAGCCGTATTTACCTGGCTTTCTTTCAGGTTCACCAGTTCCGATAACCGCATACCGGTATTATAAAATATAGCCAGGATCAGGTGATCGGTTTTCCCTTCCCAGGTATCGGGGAATTCTACATGCTGAAATAAGGTATTGGTGTCCTTTTGCTCAACATACACCGGCAATCTTTTAGGTGTTTTAGGCGAGATGATCGTAGTCATGGGCGATTGCTCCAACTGACCCGTACGTAAATAGTATTTGAAGAATGACTTTAAGGAAGATATTTTCCGGTTAATGGTCCTGGCGCTGTTCTTACTCTCCTTCAGCGAAGCCAGCCAACTGCGGATAAAAGTAGCGGAGATCTCCGACAACGCCGGCGCCTGCATATTGAACTGTTCGTTCAGGAAGGTAAACAACTGGCGCAGGTCTTCCTCGTATGCCAGGATCGTATGCGGCGAGTACCTTTTCTCAAATTTGAGGTAATCTAAAAAAGGTTGAATCATGACCTCAAAACTACACCATATAAAATAAAAAAGATAGCCGCAACGAGCCAAAAAGCGCTGCAGCTATCTTTAATTATTTATTGTAACAGCAATTAAAGATTATCCTTCAATCTGGCCGCTGGCAACCTTCTGCTTGTAAACAGCTTTCAACACCTCGTTACGACGTTTTACCGAAGGCTTAGTGTAAGATTGACGCTCTCTTAACTGCACCAATATCTTAGCTTTCTCAAATTTCTTTTTGTATTTTTTGAGGGCTTTGTCGATATTTTCGCAATCTTTTGAATCTATAATCAGCATAATTATATACCTCCTTTAAGGCTTTTTAGGGCTGCAAATATAGCCGAAAAATCGAAAACATACAAAATACCTCCAAAAAACCGATTTTTGCTCCCATGTTTACAGGAATAATAGAAACAATAGGTCTGGTTGAAGAAGTAGTAGCCGCAGGCACCAATAAAACGTTTTGGATCTCCTCTCCCCTCTCCCAGGAATTAAAGGTAGACCAGAGCATAGCCCATAACGGCGTGTGCCTCACGGTAGAAGCGGTGCAAGCCAACCGCCACCAGGTTACTGCCATTGCCGAAACCCTGCAAAAAAGCAACATCGGGCACTGGAAAACCGGCGACCTGGTAAATCTGGAACGCTGTATGCCCATGAATGGCCGCCTCGACGGGCACATTGTGCAGGGCCATGTTGATACCACCGGCACCTGCATCAACCGGAAGGAGCTGAACGGCAGCTGGGAGTTCAGGTTCCGGTTTCCCGCCACCTTTACCAACCTGGTCATTGAAAAGGGTTCCATCAGCATGAACGGCACCAGCCTCACCATATTCAACGTTACCAAAGATGAGTTTTCAGTAGCCATCATCCCTTATACCTTCGAGCATACCAATATTAAAAATATACATCCGGGAACAACGGTAAACCTTGAGTTTGATATGGTAGGAAAATACGTAGCACGCATAACGCAATCACGCACCGGCCTTTGAATAAATTAACAACATGCTTATTCAACGTTTGATCGATCGCTATAAAACGTACAGGAAAACATCATTCCTGAACCAACCCTTCAATTACAAACACCAATATGCTTTTATAGGAACCGGACAGCATAGTTTCAGTAATCTATACCCAGCCATCCATTATCTGGGCATTCCGTTAAAGACCATTTGTACCCGGCACCTGGAACACGCCCAAAAAATGGCCGCCCGCTTTCCCGGCTGTGCAGGAACCGATCGGCTTGCAGATATCATTAATGACCCGGCAATCAAAGGGGTATTTGTATGCGCCACCCCTGTAAACCATGCCGCTATCACCAGGGAGTTGCTGTTGGCAGGCAAACATGTGTTTGTTGAAAAACCCCCATGCTTTTCGTTACAGGAGTTGCAAAACCTTATAAAACTACAGGGGCCTCAACATGGCATGCCCGGGTTACAGAAGCGTTTCAGCCCTATCAATAAACTACTCGAACCTTTCCGGTTAAAAACAACAACCTATTGTTACCGTTACCTTACCGGAGCGTACCCCGAAGGCGATGCCGTATTTGAATTATTCATTCACCCTGTTGATAATTGCATCCGGTTATTTGGCAACATACAGAACATTCAGGTTAATACCTCCCTGAAAAACAATATAACCTGTTTTTTATCTATTCAACATACGAACGGAATAACGGGCATGGTACATTTGTCAACAGATCATTCGTGGCAGTTTCCTGTTGATGAATTGGAAATGAATACGCCAGGCGCCATTTTTCAGGCCTCCTACCCCAATAAACTGATCAGTATAGAAAAGTCGTCGCGGTTCTTGAATATACCCCTCGAAAAAATATTCCAAACGCCTGTTGTTAAAAAAGTTCATCTCGACAATACCGGCTTTATACCAGTAGCCGGTAAAAACAATCTTGCCATGCAGGGGTTTTCAGGAGAAATTGCTCATTTTACAAACAGTGTAGAGCAAAGCAAATACAGCGAGCAGCATAGCTTGCAAAGCCTGGTAACTACCTATGAAGTGCTTGAAAAAATAAAAACGGGTATCGGCAACAGATAGTAGCTAACCCTTATTCTCCGGCTTGTTAAAATATTCTTTGTAAGTAACATGCCTGTCGGCTTCCCATTGATAATAACCAAATAATTTGGAGGTAAGGAATTTACCGAAATACTTTTCAAAAGTGCGGTACAGGATCACATCGTATTTACGATGAAAATTAAGCCAGCATTGGTTGCAATTCTGAACATAATGCTTCTGTAACTGGCGGGTGGGTTTTCCATTAAAGATCTCATCGAGGCTTTTTTCAAAAACGTTACCAATTTTAAGGTCCAGGTTTTGGCAAATTGGCACCGCTCCGTCGGGCAGTATCACCAGGCTATCTAAAATACTGTAGCAACGCATTTTCAAATTGTTCTGCCGCCATTCGTTATACAAAACAAGGAAATCATAATTTTCACTGAACTCTTTAATAATAGCGGGGATCTTTTCGGTAAAATTTTCCCGCAATCGCATAAAATCGTGTTTAGGCACCGATAAATCGCCCGTAAGCTCAAGCTGCTTTTGCGCTTTTGTTTTTTCAAAGACGCCAGCCGCTTTCAGATCTTTTACATCGGCAAATTGCAACTGATCTTCTCCTTTATGACTTCCAATTTCCGTATCATGGGCTTTATCTACGGTATCAAAAAAGGCGATATCGTTGTAGATCCCAACCCGCATATCGATGCCGAATTTTTTACAAACATTTGCAACATGCCGCATGTCTTCGAAATCATTATAAGGAGACAGCGTAAACATAACCGAAATGGGCAACACAGTATGCAACTGCTCAATAACGGTAAGCACACTTTCATATCCTGCTTTGCCACGCATATATAAATAAGTCTCGGCGGTGCCATCTAATGAGATCAATAATCGTTTAGGTGGGAATTTTTTTACGGCCTGGATCAGTTTTTCCGGCTTAAGGCAATTCGATAACAGATCAAACTGGGGGTGATGCTGATGGAACCATTCCAGTATTTGCTCTGCCTCCGGATGCAGCATAAACTCCCCGCCCTCCAGCCCTACCGCCGTATCCTTTGTTATACACCTGCTTTGCATAATCTCTTTTATCTTTTCAAAAGACAGGTAATGCACAGGCCGTTTAGCCCAGATAAGACAATGCTTGCAGGCGGAATCACACAGATCCGTTGCATAAATCATCAATGTCGACAATTTTTTATTACCCGGAAAAAGTTGATTATGAACAAACCGATGACCCCGCTTTATATAACTTGACAGGTTATACATATTTATCGTAAAGTACTATTACTGAATATAAAATAAAATGGCCGGAGAAACAGGCAAAGCTATACAATATTTTCAGCAGCCGGTATTAAAGCGTGACCCACTTTTTATTATTCCAATAAACGGTCAGATCTGCAGGCAGGGGCGAAATAGTAATAACCGCTTTTTTATCTGTTACAGGCGGGGTCGTTGACCTGTTGACCACAACCCGTGGGGGAATGAATACCCAACTCTTTTCTGCCCGGGGTTGTATGGTTTCGGGTAATACCAGCAAACTATCCCGTTTAACCTGGTTAACTATGCGTACAGAAGCGGTATCGAGCTTATGCAGTATCAACGCCTGGGGTAAGCCGCTTCTGAATATGTAGGCGCCATTTATTTCATCGGGAAGGTTTACTATATACAATTTTCCTTTACCGGCCTGATCGTGAGCAATTTGCAAAAGAGTTGAAACCGCCCGGGAAGCGCGTGTCCAGTTATAGTTGGTAGTTTCAAGAAAACATATATTATATATTACTATACCCGAAACAATTACTGCGAAGCTCCGCTTGTTGTGCAACAAATTCACCAGGCAAAAGCTGACCAGGATACAGAAGAAGAATGAAGGGAAATGAAGGAACCGGTCACTTTCCGATGTGTGGGTGCTAACGCCAAAAAGAAAGGGTATCAGCAGGGCAATGAACAGCAAACCCAGCATTTGTAAAAAGAAAAACAGCTCTTTCCGGTTACCCTCCATCTTTTTCCAAAGCCTGTATAAAACTACACCTATCAATATAACAAGCATTGAAAAAAGCGCTACTATAACCCGGTCATCTTCCATAGGTGGCAGAAAAAGCCGCTCCAGTGATTTAGCCGATTTAGCCAATATGTCTAATACACTCACTTTAAAAAAACTGGTACCGTAATCACCAGTAACGGTCCCCGAAACATTTACCCGAACCACAACATGTAATAAAAAGGTAAATAGCATGCAACCCATCCAGGCCAGTTGCTTTTTAATGGGCGCCGATGTTGATTGTAACCACACAAATACCATGGCTGGTAACACTATGACCGATTCATAACCTGTCATACCTATAAAATAACAAATTGCAACCCCGGCCATTTTCTGATAGGTTGCCCGGTTGCTGACCATACATACCAGGGCCAGCATGCCAAACGTATTGCCCATCAGGGCAGCTCTGCCCAACACCCAAACAACGGGTTCACTATGAAAAGGGTAAGAAAGGAACAGCAAGGCGCCAAGCCCTGCTGTTATCAATTGTTTGTACTCGTTATAGGTCCATTTCCAAAGCAGGCAAAAGTGGAACAGCAACACGGTATCCAGCGCATGAATGAGAATGTTCCATAAATAATAGCCAGCAGGTTGAAACCCGTTAACCATAAAGTTTATATACAACGTGATATCGGATAACGGGCGAAAAAAACCATCAGTATTTAGCTTTTTATCTAAGCAAACTTTTTTAAGAACGATAAAATCATCCGCCACAAACGAATTTCCCAAAATCGGCCAATATAAAACCAGCGCAAGAACGCTTGTAATTCCCCATTGCTTCCACCACGACAGCTTCGCAAATTTCCCTAACCATTTCTCCGGTAATGTGCTTAATTGTAATAAGGTCATTTACCAGAACTTTTGAAAATTGTCATTATTTACTATTGATTGCCGAAATTATCGCATCAGGTACATTTTTCCGTAACCATTATTAAAGTATTTATCGGTATCGTCGTTGGTGGCTTTGTATTTTTCCATTGACTTGCCATTCAGGGACGTAATAACCCGGTACAGGTACACCCCGTTGCCCAGTTTTTGACCATACTGGTCGGTACCGTTCCATTTAAACTCGGTGATGTTCCGGCCAATATGCAACGGGCCCAGTTCATTCATGGTGATCTCCCGAACTATTTTACCGGTCACTGTTAATATTTGTATCCGGATGTTCTGCGGAACTTCACTACCTGTTATCGTAAACACAAAGGCGGTAGAAGTACTGAACGGATTGGGATAGTTCAACATGTTTGAGATCATTGGTTTTGTAATGATCTTGAAACCTACGCGGTAAGCGATCTCACCCGCCTTGTTACCACTTCTATCCTTTCCATAAACGATCAGTTCATAATCATCACCATTCGGGTCGCTCTGGGTAGTGAACTGCGGCGTAAATTCAATCGTGGCGGTATTGTCCGATCCGCTGGTAGCAGGAATAAAGCGCAAGGTATCGCCATCAGCAAAATTATATGTGCGCAACGTACCATCAGGATACCTGATCTGCACGCTGCTCAGCAACGTATCGTTCATCAACATGTACTTCGCTTCATCTTTCAGTTTGATCTGAATATGTGGTTTAGCTGAAATGATATCCCCATTCAGGATATGCACCCCATCGAATGTAACATCCAGCAACGGTTTGGTGTTATCGGGCCGCACGTAAAAGTTCTTGTACACAAAGTTGTTGAAGTGATAATGCTCCGGTTGATCGTTCTCTGGATTTACATCTACATTCAACACGTTATTGCCCGGGTAGAGCTCGGTATTTACCTCTACATCTACTTTGATGGTATCGCCGCTGATGATAGGTTTATATTTCGTTACAGGCAGCGTATGCGTTACGTTGTTCTGGCCAATAATGGTGACCTTGACGGTCATGCTGTCGAAGTCGGTGTAACTGATATTTTTGAAGCCTATTCCAAATTTCATTTTTTCACCCAATTCCATGGTATCCCTGGCCACCAGGTACAGGTTAGGAGCAATGGCGCCTTCCGGTATGGGGTCGTAGAAAATACGCCAGTATTTTAACTGGTAGGGCGTAAGGTTTTTCGGGTCGGTATTCCGCATTTTAAGCACTAAATACGGATACAGCCTGGCATCCACAGCCGACAGATCATAGTTGTGGGTGTTCTTATCGAGAGTTACCAGTTTGGTTTCTACATTATTATAGTCTATGCCAATGATATCCACCGTTGGTTCATCGTACGACGGGCTTTCCAGAGAGGCGCCATCCCATGCCATCGTCTTCCAGCCTCGGGCAGGGCCAAACCTCGGCGACCTGATAAAACCCAGTGTATCGGGCATGGTCACATCAGCCGATACGTTAATTCTTGAAGCTGTCGTTTGTCCATAGTCGTATTTCGGAATAAATGTTGAACTCGATCCTTTTTGATACACCAGTATCCAGGCCCGGCCTCTGTCAATAGAATCGATGCCCACAAAACCGGCCCCCAGCAGTTTATGATATAAAGAATTATTACTGCCGTATAAAGTGGTATCGGCCATCCAGGTTGGCGCAAACGATGCCGGTTTACTGGTATCAAAACTACGCACAACCACAAAGGCGCCGTCAGGGATAAGGTCCATGAAATCCATGGCCAGTTTACGGCTGGCCGGCGTCATGTAAGAATATTCGAAATTGTATTCCCGGCCGCCTCTTCCACACACCGAATTGCCACTACCATACAGGTACAAAGGATTACCATTCGCATCCACATTTTTCCAGGGCTCCAATGTAACACTATCGAATACATTAAATATTACTGAACGCCCCACGCAGGCGCTTCTGATATTATCTATACCATTAACGGTGACGGTAAAATCGCCATCGGTAGCACAAACAAGGGTCTGGTAAATACAGTTCTTAACGAATATGTTGCCATAATTGACTCCGAACTTCCACGTTTGCGAAGCGGAATCCAGGATAAGGCGTTGTGTTGTTGAACCCACGTGCTGGAAATATTGCGACTGGTTATATCCATTTGTGTTGGGTTTGTACATAAACGAACTGTTCGACCACTGGTAAATATTACCCGGTGTGGGTACAGGCGCCACGCGCCAGTAATACACGGTACTGTCTTTATAAGTGAGGTTTGAATTAAATTCAATTACCCCACCTATGGAAGATGCAGATTGGGTGACCTTTAACGAAGAATTGAATTTTTCCGTGGTATCGATCTCCATCACATAGTCACGCAAAGTACTCAACGGGTTAGCCGTAGATGCTATTAACTTTTGCGTGGGGTTACTGATGATCGCATAATTATATGGGAAAGCCGGCCGCGCCTCTTCTTCAAAAATATAGAAGTCTTTGCTGGCGGTATTATTGTTTTCCGCGATCTCATTTGCCGTATTATCAGCATCGATGGTAACAATGACCTTATTCTGTCCCTTATCGCGGGAAGCTACAATTGGCACATCCAGTTCCAGTGAATCGGCAAAGCGAACGCCATGTATTTTTTGGCGGTATATTACACCAATGCTGCCATTGGGGTATTGCTGTTTTATTTCAAGCACAACAGAATCTGGTGTGGCTTTACCCAGATTCACCGTTTTCACTTTAAGTTTATAACTATTTTCTGCCAGGGATATAAAAACCGGGTTGATCTTTATCAGCGATTCTTCCACTACATAATCCGGTTTGGGCTGGGCGTTAATAAAGATAGCCGGGTCGCCATGCAAGGTCATTTCCTCTGCATGCAACCGGGAGTAATAATCATACGACCCTGTAGCATTGAGCATACTATGCAGGCCATCCCGCATTGTTTCTCCTAATGTTTTATCAAAATCACCGCCACTGATGCTGCCATACAGGTAGGTTAAAAACAGGTTCAGGTAATTAACAATACCATAGTGCGTACTGGCCACAAAGGCAATGGAGCCACGCTGTTTGGCCAGCACAAATTTTTCCGAAAGGGTTTCATTGGCCGTAAAACGCTGCGGATAGTAGGTAAAGAAGTTACCCGCATAGCAGCCATTCACAAAAAACACAGGATATTTTCCCTGGTTATTATATGCATTCGGGTTATCGATATTGAATTCAAGCGTGGTAGAAGATGAGTGACCAAAATAAGTAAGGAAGGAAATACCTTCTGCAAACAGGTCGGTTAATTTGGCAGCAGACACCTGTTCTACCGGGTTGGTGGATGTTTTACAAAACATGTTCACCTTACCGCCGAACAGGGTATCTTCAATGATCTGTTTGTATATATCCATGTAATTACACAAAACAGTGCCGAGGTACGCATCGCTCGACCCGGTTACATGCACTACATTCTTCATCCATTGCCGGCCACTAATTGAATTGGGGGCATTCTTTTGCACGGCTTCATATTCCTTCACTTTCTCCAGGTAATCTTCAATTTCATTACCGGTTACCACCGATAAACGGCCAATGGGCGTTGCAGCCACAGGAATGACCAGGTCTTCTGAACTTAACAAATTATCCGATCCCGGGTTGCCAAATGTGGGAACCAGGTTCAGTTTATCGTATAAAGGAAAATTGTTCGGGTTTCTATCGCCCCGCTGGTATTCATGATACGTTACCCCTTTACCGATCAGGAATACATTTTCAGGTTTCGCGGTAAACTTTGCCCGCGCATACCGGATAAAATTCCGAACAGATAAAGGATGCTTTTTTATACCAAAAGCAAACTGGTCAACCAGTTCATTAATGTCGACGATTATTACAGAATGACCGCCACCGGCCGCCGATGCGCGGTAGTTCTTATAATCCTCTACGGGATTATTACCGTGCGTACCGGTATACAGCGCAGGGTTACTGATGATGATATAACGGCCCTGGTTGGCAGCAGTGTTATAATTTATAAAATTATGGCTGGTCAATTTCGTTACCTCGGTAATATTGGCGGCTTCCCCGCTCACTAATATCAGTCGCCTGTTCTTAGTCGTTTCCTGCAAGGCAAACCGCACTATACCGCCAGCAATATCGCCTACATACCGCTCGCCATTATTAACATCATATAACACCGGCTGGGCGCTGCCATAATTAAAATTGCTGATCTGCAGAAAATGGCCGCCGGGTTTAGCCGGCAATTCAAATGTGAAATTCGTTTGGTTGTTGAAATTAAATGTACGCGGATACGTAAGTTCAAAGAACGACACCTGCATACGATCGGAGGAGTTGCCCGACGTATTGATAAAATTTACAGCAGCGCTGCCGGAACTGATTATACTATTATCAACAGGAGCAGTGGTAACCAGGTCGTTAAAATAATCCATCACGGTGTCTTTCACCTCAGTACCATTTACACGCACTTTTATATTGCGGGCATTGATGGCATTACCCGTGGCCCCAAACTTAATGGAACTTTGCGGACCGCTGCTATACACATTCAAATTGTTAATAGGTGTGGTAAGCCCGGCTCCCGGGCCAATATCACCACTGCTAAAAAATTCGCCCTTATCGTACGAAGAAGAATATACATACACCCCTACCAGAGATGCAAACCCCGCGTTAGGCATGCCCGTTGAAACGCCGGGGGTATAAGGTGCGAAATAATAATTACCCGCCGTGTACATAAAATAAGACTCTGCCGGCAACACATTGCCTGCTACATTATTAGTTACATCAGTGTATCTAAAACCCGCCTGGCTGGTATTCACACTTAAAAAATAAACGGCGGTATCTGATTGCAAACTGTGTTTCGTGGTATGCTGATACAGCGTGTCCCTATATAAATATTTATCGGGTTTTCCATCATTGGCCTGGCCCCAGAACTCCAGGTAGCCGTTGGAAGGCAATACGCCGCTTGAAACAGATGGGTAGAACGGTACTTTCTCGCCATTGCGCCATAGCTCTAAAAATTGCACCTGCGTACCGCCGAGGCCATTCGCATCCAGCAGGGATTTAGGAATGCGATATACGCCATCTTTGGCTATCTTGAATTTATAATACGTTTGATTGAACTGTATCCATTCATTATTATATTGCTGGGCAGTAGCAGCAAAGCCCGCTACTAACAGCAACAGGGTAAAAATCTTCCTCATAATATACAAGTTTCAGATTCCTTTCTATAGGGTACTTTATTTTTTGTTTCCCTTCTTCACCAGGTCCACTCTCAACGAAAACACATGGGTATATAACGGATTCGATTGATTGGCTAAGTTGGTAAAGGCATAATCGATCAACACATTGTTCAGTCTAAAACCTGCGCCTGCGGCCGGTTGATAGATCCATACCTTTTTTGTGTTGGTGATATCGTCATCATCCAATGCCTTTTGAAAGTTGTTGATCCCGCCCCGAACAAAGAACACATTCTTCCACGACGCTTCCAGTCCGAGCTTGGGGTCTAAACTCACTACACTGGAACTAATCACGGTATTGCGACGGCCATCGAACGTGAGGTCGAGATTGGCTTCGGCCATCAGGTTCAGGTTCTTGTTCAGTTTAAAAATATAATCACCGCCCAGGATCAGTTTGGGAGCGGTTAACTCGGTTGATTTAACCGGGATATCGTTATTGGTTACATAGAAAACTTCGCGCATTTTTTCGGTCAGGTTAAACGACCAGGCATTGAAGGTGGTAGTAACATCCCGGGCCATAATGCCGATCTTCCATTTGTCATTTACGATCTGGATGCCCGCATCAAACCCAAAACCCCAGGCCGAAGTAAAGTCGCCCGCCTTGCGGTGAATGATCTTGGCATTGATACCTGCATTGATCCTGCTTTTACCAGAAGTTTTTATTTGTTGGGCCAGGGAAACCAGGAAGGCATAGTCGGCTGAAGAAAAGGTTGGAATATTATTGAAATTGATGGAGCCATCAGCTTCTACCAGGAAAATGGTATTGGGAATATCATCTACGGCAAACCGTAATAACGACAATCCCAGCACCCGCTTATTGTCTTTTAACGGGATGGCCAGGCTGCCATAATCGTATTTGCCGATACCGGCAAAGTATTCGGCGTGCATTAAATTAAGCTGGGGATTATCTTTCACATACACCAACCCGGCAGGGTTCCAGTAACCGGCTGTGCCATCATTAACCGAAGCAACCTGGGCGCTGGCCATAGCCAATCCCCGGGCGCCGGCTCCTATGTTCAAAAATTCATTCGAATATTTACGAAACTGAGCATAGGAAATTTGCTGTATTAATAACACAACCAGGGTAACGTAAAAACGGGTCCTTTTCATTGATCCAATTTTCGAAATAAGCAACTTATGAATAGACTATTTCTTTAGGATATTGGCTGCACCCGTTGGTAGCGAGCTTAATATATGATTTTGATAGGAAGCCTTTTTTAACGGGTCAGGGTCAACACTTCCAAACGATTTTACAATTAAAATATTGCATTTTTTAAGCAAAGTTGCGGCAATCCTTACATTTGCATAATTCATTGATTTACTACATGAAACTATGTACAAAAAACAGTTGAATTATGTAGGGGTAGCACAAATGTAAACCCTTTGTGCGGGCAATGGCAAAACTATTTATTACACGTTTAATGTCAATATAATATGAACCTGGTTGCAGAATTACAATGGCGCGGTATGATACAAGATATTATGCCCGGAACTGAAGATCAGTTGAGCAAAGAAATGACTACCGGCTATATCGGCTTCGACCCAACTTCGGATAGTCTTCATATTGGAAGCCTGGTACCCATCTTGTTGTTAGTACACTTACAAAAAGCCGGTCATAAGCCTATTGCCCTGGTGGGCGGCGCCACCGGCATGATCGGCGACCCTTCAGGCAAAAGTGAAGAAAGGAATTTTTTAAGTGAAGAACAATTGCAGAAGAACCTGGATGGTATTAAAAAGCAACTGGAGAAATTCCTCGATTTCGATGCCGCCAAACCCAATGCGGCAGAAATGGTGAACAACTACGACTGGTTCAAAAACATGTCGTTCATTCAATTCCTGCGCGATACGGGCAAGCATATTACCGTGAATTACATGATGGCCAAAGACAGCGTAAAAAAACGGATTGAAGGCGACACCGGCATCAGTTATACCGAATTTGCTTACCAGTTGATGCAGGGATATGATTTTTACTGGCTGTACCAGCATAAGAAATGTAAACTGCAAATGGGCGGCAGCGATCAATGGGGTAACATTACTACGGGTACAGAACTCGTACGACGCAAAGCCGGCGGAGAAGCTTTTGCCATGACCTGCCCCCTGTTGACCAAGGCCGATGGTAGCAAGTTCGGAAAAAGTGAAAAAGGCAATGTGTGGCTGGCTCCCGACAAAACTTCACCATTCGATTTTTACCAGTTCTGGTTCGATGCTTCAGATGAAGATGCTGAAAAATGGATAAAAATATTTACGTTCTTATCCAAAGAGACCATTGACCAGTTAATAGAAGAGCACCACAAGGACAAAGGCGCTCGTCTGTTGCAAAAAACACTTGCCAAAGAAGTAATCGTCTTTGTACATGGTGAAGCAGGTTACCAGGAGGCATTGAAGACCACAGCTCTCACCTTCGGAAAGAAGACAGCCCCTGCCGAATCGCTGAGCCTGGAAGACCTGGAGAGCATGGATGGCGTAACGAAATTCGATTATGAATTATCGAAAGTGCAAACAGGCGTTGACGTGGTAACCTTTCTGGCAGAAACCAATATCTTCCCCAGCAAAGGCGAAGCCCGCAAAATGGTACAGGGCGGCGGCGTAAGCATCAACCGCAGGAAGGTGGAAGATGCGGGGTTCACCCTCAACTCCTCGCTGTTGTTACACGGACAATATATGTTGGTGCAAAAAGGGAAGAAGAATTATTATTTGGTAAAAGCGGTGTAGTTAATACAGCTGCAAGCTACACGCTGCAAGCGAATACAGGCTGAAAGCCGAAAGCGAATACATTTTGCTTTCGGCTTTTGACATTTGGCTTTATGCCTCGTTGCCTTTATGCCTTGTTGCCTTTATGCCTTGGCGCCAGCCCCCTACTCGCCACTAGCTACTTACTACTTACTACTAGCTTCAACAAATGCTTTAATTCCTTCTATCAGCACATCCAATTGTTTAGTGGTCGTATACACATTCGGGGTTACGCGTAAACCATGGATGTTCTCCAACACAACAGCAGAGGCGTGCACTTTATAATGGTACCATAAATACGCTTCCAGTTCTGGCATTTTTTTGCCGGGCAGGTCAACCAGGCCGATGCCACAGCCAAAACCAGGTTTCATGGAAGTGCCCAGCCTGGCCCCCGGAATGTTTTTTGCCTTTTCCATCCAGTAGTTTTTAAGGTAGAACAGGCGTTTTTCTTTGCGTTCGGCGCCGATCATTTCATAAAACTCAATGGCATTACCGATGGCCTGTTCAATAAAGAAAGGCCGGGTACCCAGGTGTTCAAACTTTCGGATATCGTCGGCACGCGCATCCGGCGCGGCAAACAGGGGATACAGGTTTTTGATCTTTTCTTTCTTAACATACAGGAACCCGGTGCCGATGCAGGCGCTGAGCCATTTATGCAGGCTGGTGCCAAAATAATCGGCCCCCAGTTCAGGCACCGTGAATTGAAATTGGGCAAAGCTGTGGGCGCCGTCAACAACTACCTCAATGCCTTTTTGATGAGCGGCATCGGCAATTTTCCTCACGGGAATAATTTGACCGTTCCAATTGATAACATGGGTAACATGCACCACTTTGGTTTTGGGGGTGAAGGCCTGGGTATAGGCTTTCACCAGGTAGTCGGTGTCTTCGCTGGGGAGTTCCAGGTTCACCCATACCAGCTTAATGCCATCGCGCATTTCGCGCTGTTTCCAGGCGTTGATCATATTGGGGTAGTCCTGTTTGGTGAGCACCACTTCGTCGCCCGCTTTAAGGGGCAGGCCGAAGATGACGGCCTCCAGGGCTTCCGACGTATTACGTTGAATGGCAAGCTCTTCAGCAGAGCAGCCCGCCAAACGGGCGAGGTTGCGGCGAAGGGGTTCCCGCCCCAGGTCAAGCACGCGCAGCATAAAATGGCTGGGCGCCTCGTTAGTGAGGTCGAAATTGCGTTTCATGGCGTCCTGTACGGTTTTGGGGGAAGGCGCCACGTTGCCATTGTTTAAATTGATGAGACCGGGAGAAACGGTATAGGATTGTTGGATGAAGTACCAGAAATCGTCATCGGAGGCCAGTTGATCGGGTGATTTCAGGCTGGCGTTTTCCAGGGCGCGATGGAGGTTGCGGCTCCATGCGGGCTGGGAAATGGCCGAGAGTAAAGTTCCGGCAGAAAGGGCTTTAAAAGTGTGTAAAAAGGAGCGGCGATTAAATTTTGACATGTGACCTTTTTTTTGACAAGGTTGATTGGTTAAATAGAAAATGATATGTGTTAATGGTAAAAATATTTTCTGGGGAAAAATAAAGAATAATTGGCATTTTCATTTGGGGAAAAGGACAGAAGCCCTTACTTTTGCACTCCTTTCTAAAAGGACAACAGGCTGCCCGATAGTATAATGGTAGTACGACAGATTTTGGTTCTGTTTGTCTTGGTTCGAATCCAGGTCGGGCAACAAGAAACCCGCAGCGCAAGCTGCGGGTTTTGTTTTTCTGGCAGCGTGCCGAGCTTGCTCGGCTAAGCAGACAGAAAAACAAAACCGTCCCGCCAACGGCGGGGCGAGGTTTCTTGGGTAATGCAGTGCGGAGTGGATCACTGAAAGTAATCCAGGCAATCCATTTTGATTAATGCAGTGCGGAGTGGATCGCCGAAGGCAATCCTATTTTTTGGCGGCGTTGCGAACTTGTTCGCAAAAGCAGACAAATAAAAAAGCCGCAACCGCGAAGCGGTTGGCAGGCCTTTGGGTAATGCAGTGCGGAGTGGATCACTGAAAGTAATCCAGGCAATCCATTTTGATTAATGCAGTGCGGAGTGGATCGCCGCAGGCAATCCAGGCAATCAGGCTAAAATATGCCAGTCCCCATTTAAACCTTTGCCGCTTTTAACAATCTATTACGGCAACTTAAATCCCTTGTCGCTATGCGTTTATTACCCTATGCCCTGTTACTGCTTGTTCTTTCCTGTTCTAAAAATGATGATGATCCTGCACAACCTTTAACTGCACTACAAAATGTTCAATATGGCTCGGCAGCCGACAGCGGCGGCCAAACCACTTCCCTGCTTATGGACCTCTACTTTCCCGCCGGCGCTACTACAGCTGATAAATATCCATTGGTTTTAATGATCCACGGCGGTGGTTTTACTTCAGGCGATAAAAATGATATAAAGACGCATTGCCGCATACTCGCAGACTCCGGCTTTGTGACCGCTTCTATCAATTACCGTTTAGGCTGGCGGACCGGATCGGGTTCCTGCAATGGCGATACCGCTTCCAAACGACTGGCTGTTTATCGCGCCATACAGGATGCCAATGCAGCCTTACGTTTCCTGGTTTCCAAATCCAACAGCTATGCCATTGATACTAACTGGATCTTTATTGGCGGCTCCAGTGCGGGTTCCGGTACGGCACTTACGACTGCCTATATTCCTGATGCGGTGGCGCAGCAGTTAACCCCCACCGAACGGACTTTGCTTGGCCCCCTTAATACCAGTGGCAACAGCCTCACCAATGGATTTACCATAAAAGGGGTAGCTAACTTGTGGGGCGCCCTGCCCGACTCCAGCCTGGTAACTGCAGTTACCGCCCGTGCCATGATCTCTTTTCATGGAACCAGTGATAATGTAGTACCGTATGATTTCGGTTATGCCAACAAGTGCTCTAACTATGCTTTGGAATTTGGTGCTGCCTGTTTAACCCGGCGACTACATGCCGTACATGTTCCTTACCAGCTTTATTTGAAAACAGGTGCTGGTCATGGTCCAGATCAATATGGTCCGGGTTTTACCATGCCGCGGACGGCCGCTTTCTTTAAGCAGATATGCAGGGGTGAGGTAATTGTAAATAAGGTGGTGGTGGATTAATCCCCTACTCCCCATACAACTGGCTCTGTGGAACCAATTCCCTGGGCAGGGAGGCGCTTTGCCAGAAGAGGTATAAAGATGAGCGATCGTCCTGGTTGAAATACTCCAGCCTGATGGCATATTTTTTTCCTGCCTCTAAAGCAATGGCAGGTGATGTGTGCGTCGTAGTATATTCATCGCGCCAGCGATCGATAAGTAATGTATCATTCACCCATAGCCGCACCCCGCCGGCAACTTCCGTAGAAAAAATATATTCCTCTGTATACTGGGGTTCTATAAAACCGGTAAAGCGAATGCTGTACCGCGTATCTTTTATCTTGTAATGCACCCCCGTGGCCAGGCCCGGCATGGGCAACCGCCACTCGGGAAAACTGATCAACGGATCAATGCGCGCCTCCACCAGATCGTTCCAGTCTGTGCCATTATAATACGCGCCTTTCAATCCGGCGCCTGAACCCAAGATCAGCGGCGCAAAAGCCGTTCCTTCTTTTTTGCCCGACTTCGTAATGGTGTACGCCGCCCCTTTTACCGGCTGCACGCGGATCACTTCTTCCTTACCTGCATTGGGCGCCAGGGTAATGTGCCCCCGAATATCGCATTGCACTACATCCAGGCTTTTTACCGCATTGCTGCTGCCGTTCAGGATCGCGCCTTTGGTGCCGCCCTTAATGGTACAGTTCCGCAGCAATACGGGCCGCTCGCCTTTCGCCGGCCCTTCTACCATGGTAAATGGATATGGAATTTGCGAGTCCCCGTCCAGGATCATATTCTCAATACGCACCCCATTGGCGCCGCTGGCCGCATGGTCTTCAAACACGCTGTTGTATAAATAACCGCCGTTGTAAGTATAGTTGTTCACATACGCGCCATGCATTACGCCCACGCGGCAATTATAAATGATCGTTTGTTCCAGCACGTGGTTCTTGCCATTGTTCTGCCAGCTTCGGATGCCGCAATCGGAATTATGCGCGATGTTGCCTTTGAAGATCCAGGCCGATTCAATGGGCATTTCTTCCCAATCGTAGGCCGCGTTCACCGTTTCCAATCCCTGCTGCCCGGCCACCACATTGCTATCGCAGCGGTTGTCGTCGCCCATGCTCAGCACAAAACCATGCGTACCGAATGTGGGCGAACCCTTAGTGTCGAGCGACAAAGCGCCCTGCACATATTTCGGTGCTACCACCAGGTTATGCGTCCACACGGTGCGGTGGGTAGCATCGGGCAGGTCCCACCAGAACGGCGCATCCGTACAATTGTAGGCGATGTTATGCCGCATGGTAATACCATGACTTACATGCGGCACATAGGCGTGGTTATCGATATCGCGCATCACACAGCCTTCCACCATCGATCCGTCGCTGCCATCATTGCAATGGTGAAAATGCAGTCCATACCGGCCCTGCACCTGGTCTTTCACTTCGGTTCTACCCATGCTCTTACGCGGGCCTAAATACCGGAACGCTACGTGTTTTACCATTTGGGGAATGGCTGAGCGGATGAATATATGCGATCTACCAGTGGCGGAGCCTTCAACACGAATATTGCGCGAGAGGTTGCCCACTTCGGCAGTCCACAGGTTATTGATCAACGGGTGCGCCGTGGTAGCGGCATTCACCGAAACGGTATTGCCTTTTATTGCGGTGATGGTACGAACGTCTACATTCCGCGCATTCGCGGCCGTAGGGGTTATGAGGAGCTCATCCCCTACCCGCCAGCCGGTGGCGTCCCGCACTGTAATAGTCGTTGCCCCGGCGGCAATTGCGCCAATTGCGTTTGTCCACGCCGTTTTTTCCTGCCCCTGCAGTTGTAGCTGGCCCATCTCCATCACCCATAAACCGATATCACTGTCGAGCATATCCATACCACCGCCTTCAAAATTATTCTCATTAATACCGGTAAAACGAAGGGTATGGGTGATAACCGGGCTGGCAGCTTTCATCTGCAACTGGCCTGTGACCAGGATATTTTTAGAAGAAGAAAACGTAATTGACCGGCTGGGATCAAACGTCAATTGACCGGCCACCTGCATACCGGCCACTACTACATTGGCATCTACCTGCACAATATGCCCATCGGCGATCACCGGCGCGTCTTTTGGGCCAGGCACCCGCCCGCCCCAGGTACCCGGGTCGCTCCAGTTGCCGTTGCGCACACTGGTAATGGAACCGGTGAAGGCGGTAACTGCGGGAGCGCAGGAAATTACCCGCTCCGGCGGCCTTTGGGTACCCAACAACATCAACACGAAATAAAAAACATAGAGCGGAACCGATTGCATAGTAAAAATTAGGTTTGCAGGGTGATACAAATTTACTTTTTTCTTAAGAAACGACATAGAGGTATAAAGCGCTGCTGCACGCTTCAAGCTGCACGCTTCAAGCTGCACGCTTCAAGCTGCACGCTGCACGCAAATACAGGCTTAAAGCGGAAAGCGGAAAACCGATCCAATTGCTTATTGCCCATTGCCAATTGTTTCCCTCGTTGCCTTTCTGCCTTTACGCCTTTATGCCTTGTTGCCTTATTGCCTTTTCCTATCATGTTTCGCCGTTTTGGCAAAATTCGAAAATGCACATTATTAATTTACAGGAAAATACATAGAGCCAATATAAATATTGAAGCGCATTTGGTTTGTTCTCTACATTTACAAAGCAGAACGAGCCTGATTATACGACGAGCAAGAATACTAACGGTTATATTTATCCCTTTGGAAGACTGAAGATCGATGCGGAACAGCTCAGCGACCATGATACAACCTTAATTTACTGAAATGACCCGACCTTATACTTCCTGTAAGGGAAGGCAGCAATAAACGGCCGGCATGGCAACATACCAGCTGTACCGGGAATAGTATAACCACATCTGTTCACTATACCTTAACCTATATTATGAAAAAAAAATCAAGTGCAGACACTGACCTGAAAAAAATAATAAAGGCCAAGGAGATCGTTCATGATGAATTCAACAAACCCTTGACGCTTGCGTATGTAGCCCGCAAGATAAAGATGGACCCCCGCAAGCTATCGCGCCAGTTTAAAAAGGTACATTATCTAAGTTTCCAGGAATATTATATTGAGCTACGGGCCAGCGAAGGCATTATTTTGTTACTGCAAAATAAATTGCGGATCAACGAAATTGCAAGGGCAACCGGGTATACCACCACGCAGTCCTTTTCGCGGATGTTTAAAAAAGTAACGGGCATGGCGCCCACGCCCTGGCAAAAACTACAACTCAATAACCCCCGGGGCACTTACCCCTGGATCATGAAAGAACCGTTTATCTCATACGCTACCAAATAATACAGGCATACCCGGTTAAGGACGCACCTGTATGTATTCAATAATCATTAAACCGACCTCCCATGCACAAACGGAAATTAAAGAAGCATGTGGTAACAGCCATAACGGCTGCCAAAGAAATCTTTGATAAAAACCAGGCAGACGACAATACCGCCAATGATGTGGCGGCGGCGCATCAGATCAGCCGCAACGTGCTACAAAAATCCTTTAAAGAAGAATTCGGCCTCGGCATCCGCGAATACAAGATGAAACGACGGATGGAACTGGGCAGGCAATTACTCGCAGACGGCAAAGATGCGAAGGCGATCTCCATTATCCTGCACTATAGTAATCCCAGTGCTTTCAATAATGCGTTCAAGCGGTACTGGGGCGTAACACCCAAAGAGATGTTCGACTTTAGTAAAGAAGGCATAGCGGTAGAAAGGCAACAGGGCAACAAGCAGTAACACCAATGCAGCTATTGACCTTTACTGAAAAAGAAAATAAATTTTAAAATTTACGGCAAGATGTACGCGCAAAGCGAACAAAAAACTAAGAACCATTAACTAAGAACTAAAATCGTGCAAAGTATAAATAAGTAGCGCCAAGTATAAATTGAAATCTCTTTTTTTTCGCATGATCACGGTGTAAATTGCTACAGAATGAATGATTGCTCCGGCACTTTTGTCAGCCGGAAGATAACCAGAAGAATATAGTAACAGTAGATTTTTATTTTACACATTACCAGATTGGACAACCATTAATTTATCTAAACAATAGATAGAACATGGAAACCTTATTCAACCGCCCGTTCAACCCGGGAACCATCCAGTTATTGCCAGACCGTGAATCGAATTTTCATTTTCCTATTCAACAATTACAACTCCTACGCCAGCTAATTATACACAGCGTTTATATAAACTAAGGACTTTCATACCCAACATAGGGCCCGGCGGGTGGTGTTCATCTGCTTAACTAATTTCTATTAGTTAAAAAGACAGGTCGCTACAAACCTTCATCAGCAAGCCGGGACCCTTTCCCTACACCGTAGGCATCTTGAGTAACATTAACATAAATAAACCTTTCCAAATGCAACCTATTAATTTAAAAAGAGAGGACCTGGAAAAGATAGTGGCTGTAAAAAATATTCTTGAGAAAGAATATCACAGGCATTATACCCAAAAGGACCTGGCCCGTTTTGTTTGTACGAATGAAAAAAAACTAAAGCTTGGCTTCAAGCAGGTAACCCAAAGGACCTTGCATGAATACCTTACGCTGGTACGAATTGAAAAATCGAAATTGTTCCTGGCAGAAACAGATTACCCGATCAAACTGATAGCAGACAAGATAGGGTTAGACAAAACCAATTTCAACAAGAGCTTCAAGAAGCTGACGGGTACTACGCCTAAGGAATGGCGTAATAACATATCGAAGCATGACATCAATTCGCTTTTGCAGGAGATAATGCAAAGTTCCGATTCGCCACATTAGGAAACCAACTCGCTACTTTCTATGAATTAACTTGCATACAGTTCAGTAAGACATCTCACACACTTTTTCAACTTATCCTTATGAGCAGCATTTTGATCGAAAACAAATTGGCCGCTGAAATCACCGCACAAAACGGAACAGGTAACACCACATCAAAGGCGCCTATACAGCGATTATCGATTATTATTCCTGTGTATAATGAAGAGAAGACGATTGCGATCGTGTTAGACAAGATAAACGAGGTGAAGCTGATCGGGAATATAGAGAAGGAAGTGATCATTGTGAATGACTGTTCGAAGGATGGGTCGGAAGAAGTGATACAGCGATATTTTGCCAATGCTACGCCGTTAACCATTAACTACTTTCAATACATCAGGCATGAAATAAACCAGGGAAAGGGTGCGGCTATCCATACAGGAATTGCCCAGGCAACCGGTGATTACCTGTTGGTACAGGATGCCGACCTGGAATATGACCCGGGCGAATACAACACTTTGTTAAAACCAATAGTGCTTGGCTCGGCAGATGTGGTATACGGCTCGCGATTTATGGGCGGCAATCCACACCGCATCCTGTTCTTCTGGCATTCTATCGGTAACCGGTTCCTCACCTTCCTGTCGAACATGTTCAGCAACCTGAACCTAACGGATATGGAAACAGGTTATAAGTTATTCCGCACCTCCATTATTCAACGCATTTACTTACACGAGAAACGCTTCGGGTTTGAACCGGAAGTAACTGCCAAGATCTCCATGGTACCCGGCATCCGGATCTATGAAGTAGGTATCAGTTACTACGGAAGAACTTTTGCCGAGGGAAAGAAAATCGGGTGGAAGGATGGCGTGCGGGCGATCTATTGTATACTGAAGTATGGGTTGTTTAATAATCAGCTATTCCGCAAACAAACAGATATAAAAGTACCAGCACAAACAGTTGGATAATATTCTATCAAAAGACTGTTCTCATTTACTATTCTCACAATTTTAAATTGGTTAGCAATGATCAAGCGTACAACTATCATTGAGATAATTACTGTGCTTAATATAATTCTTTTCCTCTACACCGGCATTGCCAAGATAATGGATTATAGTGTGTTTAAGGAGCAATTGGCTGATTCTCCTATTTTATCGTGGGCTGCAAAGCCTGTAGCTATCATGTTACCAATTGTAGAATTCGCCATCGTATTAATGCTTGTTATTCCCAGGTGGCGATTGAAAGGGTTGTATGCTTCGTTTGGGATCATGACATTATTCACTGTCTATATTATTGCGATGTTTATTATTGCGCCGGAGATGCCTTGTAGTTGTGGGGGGATAATGGAACAGCTTTCTTGGGAGCAACATATCATATTCAACAGTGCATCTATTCTCCTCAATGGATGGGCAATCTACCTTCTCAAAAAGGAAAAAAAAGAATTTAACAAAGGCTGGGCTGTCGAAATAAATTACAGCATTTCTCATTCATAAGTAGAATAAAAAGAAGGCTAAAAAGAATTTTTATTGACATTCAATTTAACGAGATGAATCAAGGAACTACTTGGGCTTCACAAGAAGTATCGTTTAAAGAATTTTTGATTAAGAATAAAAAAAACCGGACTACATTATGGTTTGTTGCAATAGCCATAGTTATTCAGTTTGGGATATTTAAATATTTCTATCCTTACGCCAGTTATATCCACGGGGATTCATTTTCATATCTCAATGCTGCCTCTAAAAACTTGGCAATTAATACATACATGGTAGGTTATTCTAATTTTTTAAGATTATTAAGTGTTCTTACAAAATCCGATATTTTCCTTACAGCCTTTCAGTATTTATTGATTCATTTTGGAGCTCTCTGTATGCTTTTTTCTATATACTATTTTTATTCGCCTAGCCGAGTACTACAATATCTACTTTTAACATTCATGACATTTAATCCGCTTTTCTTACATCTCGCCAATTTAGTAAGTAGTGATTGCATCTTTACAGCCCTCAGCCTTGTTTGGTTTACTTCTCTACTATGGATTATTCACAAGCCTTCAACAAAAATAATAGTTTGGCACACAGTTTTGCTATTTGTTGTTTTTACGATTCGCTATAATGCACTAATTTATCCATTTTTGTCTATTGCGGCATTCACACTATCACCACTACACTTGCACAAAAGATTAATTGGAGCAGTAGCTAGCTTACTCTTTTGCGGTTTGTTTATTGGTTATACTAGTTTTAAATATAAAAAATTAACTGGCTATTGGCAATACTCGCCTTTTAGCGGTTGGCAACTTACCAATAATGCTATGTATGCTTATCGATATGTCGACAGCTTAAAACGTAAGCCTGTAAAAAAAGAATTCGTTGCTTTTGACAATATGTTACGCGCATATTTCGACTCCACACGTGACACACAAAAGTTTCCAATCGAAGCTGTAAAAGCTAGCACATACTATATGTGGAGTCCGGGTTTACCTATGTTTAAATATCGTGATAGCTTATTTAATAACAACAAAAAAGCTAGCGAATTAAAAAAATGGGCTAGTATGGGTCCGTTTTATAAATCTTATGGTTTGTACATCATTCGCCAATATCCTCTTCATTTTATGGAAAATTTCATATGGCCTAATAGTTTAAAATATTATGCACCACCTGTTGAATTTCTGGAAAACTACAATTCAGGAAAGGACAGTGTAGCTCCGATAGCAAAAGAATGGTTTGATTATTCAAGTCGAAAAGTAGTAACTAGATTTAAAAATAAACAAACAATTACACTCGACTTCTATCCAATCTTCTCTGGTATCATTAATGCTATAATGTTTTTCTTGCTCATATTTTATTCAATGCTTAAAGGATGGAAAAATGCACCAATGTTACAAAAAGGTGTTTTATTAGGTACAACCATTTGGGTACTTAACGCTTTTTTTACAATTTTTGCATCTTCAGCAGCATTACGATTCCAATCATTTCCTATCACCCTTACTACTATGTTTACTTGCTTATTACTAGATTGGTTATGGAAATCAGCTTTGAAACCAGATGTTCTACAATTAAATTTTGAAAACAAAGATTTAACCATTGCACAATAAATTCATAATTAATGCCATTAATTCAATCGTTACTAACAATTAACCACGTAATATTAGTCATACAAACTCAATTGTTCGCTGAATTTGATTCAAATTACAGGGTAAGATGTTCGAATAAAAATAGCAATAAAGGATAATTAAACTAGTGTTCAAGTATGCTTTTCGAAAGAACCATATCACCTTTAGATTTTAGACAATGGCTTTTGCTGAATAAAGAGAATAAACGAATATTTATCCTTTCTATAACGCTAATACTTATTTCCTTTACTTGGCTAAAATTCAAATATCCTTATCCGAATTTTATGCCGCCAGACTCCTATAATTACCTTGAAACCGCATATTTTAACAGCTATATTGGGATATGGCCAATAGGATACTCAAAATTCTTACGATTTGTAAGCTGCTTCAGTAAATCACATCTCATACTCGTTCTTATACAATACATATTGTTGCAATTAAGCTTACTGTATTTTTTATTTACTTTTCGTTATTTAATTTCACCAGGAACATGGCTTTTCCGCATATTGCTTTTTATCTCTTTAACAAACCCTTTATTACCACAAATAGCAAATTCAATATCTAGTGACAATTTGTTTTTAACACTTAGCTTGCTATGGCTAACTCAGTTACTTTGGATTATTCATCAACCCAGTATAAAATTAATCCTACTCCACACGACAATTGTATTGATCGCCTTTACAGTTCGCCATAACGCATTATTTTACCCTGTAATAAGTGCTATTGTAATAATATTTAGTAATGCCTCTAAAATACACAAGTGGCTAGGAATTGGAGTCATGTTTACTTTACTATTGTCTTTTATTAGCCGAACGCAGTACGAATACTTTGTAAAAACGCAAACTGTACAATACTCAGCATTTGGAGGATGGCAAATTGCAGCCAATGCACTTTACGGATACGCCTTTGCAGACCCTATAAGTGAAAAAAAGATCCCTGTAAAGTTTAGAAAAGTACATAACATAGTAAATCATCATATGGATTCTCTACGTCATTTGACATTACGACCTGACCAGGAAGTGGGCATTTATTACATGTGGGATTATAAATCACCATTGCGAATTTTTATGGAGCAACAATGGCCAAAAGATAGTACTTCTTTCCTTAAAAAGTGGGCATCAATGGCTCCTCTATATGCAAAATATGGTCAATACTTAATAATGCAGCATCCTACCCAATTTTGTAAAAATTTCATATGGTCCAATATCAAAAATTTTTATTTACCGCCGAGCTATTTTATGGGCATATATAATATGGGAGGGTATACAGTAGAGCCAATAGCAATGAAGTGGTTTGGATGGAAAAACAAGTTTATAAAGAAAAATACAGATAGTAAATACATTATTGTTGCAAATATTTTTACACTGATCACACCTGTCATCAATATTCTTTATATTACAAGCCTACTTGCTTTTGTTGCATTGGCAGGATTAAAAAAATGTAGCCCAACCTGCAGAAAAATAATAAAGTATATTCTTATCATTTGGCTAAGCAATTCATTGTTCAGTATACTTTCGGCTCCTATTGAATTACGTTATGAATTATTTCAAATAATTATTAGTCTCGTTTGCTCAGTTACTTTCATTAGTTACATAATTCAAAAAATGATAATAATACAACATACAAATACTGATGCCACGACTGATAATGTTGTTAACAATGTAAACCAAATAATGTCGTAATAAATACACTTTTTTATGAAAACCTATATTCATATAATCATCATTATTTGCTTTCTGGCTAGTTGTTATGGTAAAGAACCTCGTTTGAATTCCGGGCATGAAGGCAAACCTATTCCATCACTCAATTTAATGTTAACAGATAGCATAACTAATATTAACGCAAAAGATTTTTCAAACGGAAAACCGGTTGTACTAATCGACATTAGTCCGTACTGTCCTTTTTGCAATGCTATGATGAAAGATATTATTGATGAGAATAAACGACTTACAGAAATTCAATTTATTTTTCTCTCAGCCTTTCCTATAGATGATTTAAAAAAAATTTCTAACAAATATCAACTCACAAAATACCCAAACATAACGATTGGACGTGATTATGAAGGATATTTTAATAAATACTATAATTCATCAGGTGTACCATGCATTGCAATTTATGGTAAAAACGGATTGCTTAAACAAGTAATGATGGGAAAGATTAGCACCAATCTAATTAAAGATATTGCCTTTGAATAATGTTTGCGCGCACCTGCCTTGGCCCGGCAGAATGAGTTATTGTTGTTCTTAGTGTACATAGGAACTGGCATTACACTCATCGTCCTTTGTGAAAACCTGGAATAGCCGAAAACCAGTATAAAAAAGTAGGCAATCATTTAAATACAAAAGTTTAGCTTTTTGATTAAAAAAGCACCTTTCATTATGAAAAAAGCAAAAATCATGTTGCTCTCTATTGGAGTTATTGCAGTAGTTGCGGGCGCACTTGCTTTTAAAGCAAAAAATTATGGAACATTTACTTGCTACAGAACATTGGATGCAGCTATAACAACTTGTGATGATACTCCAATACCAGTATTCTTTAATCGGAATGTTACAACTTCATACACTTCTACATCAATCAATGGAGAAGCTGTTGATGCTCTGTCTGATTGTTCTCAGACAAGCTGCTTAGTTTCTACAACCTTAGAAGATGAATAAGAAGAAGCTAGGATTGTAAGAATTAAAATACATACTAAGGGAGCTGCTTTAACTGCGGCTCCCTTTCCTTTTGAACCGCTTAGGCCCAGTCAATTAATTTATGATCACTTAACATGCACTACTACTCATGATTAACCTTGTTTTAGAATAATCTAAATGAATTTATATTCCAATGAAAACCATATTCTCGATAATCTGCAATTTACTGTTTTAACTTATCGATTGTTTATATTAACAGTTGTTCATTTAGATTAATTCAAAATAAAATATTTCTAAGAATAGAGATCTGTCAAAATGACCTACATAAAAAATGCTGAACATGGAATATCGTCCACATAGTTAAATTAAGATTGCAACTTAAACCGACTACATGCTTTTTATTCAAGAGCTTTACGGATTAATACTTGATTCTACTGACTCATATCCAGTTTCAAATCCTTTACGAGATGCTCTTACTCCACTCGTTATCCACTTTGGAGCAGGAAGTCCTTTCAAGTAGTGGTCAAAAAACTGAGTAGTTCGTATTGTTAAATCTTTTGCATCTTTTCCTGCAACACTATGGTTTGCTCCAGCTCCATCATATTCTAGTAACCAACACTTTTTGTTCAATCTCCAGCAAGCTAAATACATTTCCATACCCTGTTCCCAAGGCATTGTCATATCGTTCATGCAATGAAATATGAGCAAAGGGGTTGTAATTTTATCAGCATTTAGTACCGCAGATTCAGAAAGATACCTTTCCCTTCGCTGCCAAATATTACCTCCGTAATAGGTCTCTGAAGTTGAGAACCTAGAATTTGTCTTTTTAATTCCGCCAGACAACTCCAATGCAGAACTTACCATATCACTAGCACCGGCACCAACAAAAGCAGCAGCAAATAAACTACTGTGTGTAACCGTATAATAAGCTATTTGCCCGCCACGACTATGAGTGCTTATACCAATTCGATTTGCATCCACAAATGGAAATTTAGAAAGGTACTCAGCTCCTGATACTAATGTATTGTAGCCGCATTCCGTCATTTTGCCTTGCCTGAAGATAACATCAGCAATTAAAACTAAATACCCACGGCTTACAAACCATGGTATATCAATAAATCCGTCGTTGGTATAGTGAGGAACAGGAAACTGATTTAACCATTGAGAAAAAGGTAAGGCATAAAAAGAAATAATAACTGGATATTTCTTTGTTGAGTCAAAATTTCTAGGCTTATATAATATACCTTGACCAATTATAGTATCTGGTTGAGACCAGCTTATTAATTCAGCTGTTAGCCAGTTATACCTTATCTGAGGTTGAATATTTGTCAGTTGTTTGAAGCTTTTAAAATCTCTGGTTAAAAAATAATTAGGTGCATTTGTAGCACTACCCCTCTTAATAATCCAAACATCAGCCTTTGCTGCTTTTAAAGGTACCATACCTGGATCTTTATGAAGAGGGAACTGATATACAGCTAAATCAGAGTGAAAATATGTATATGGCCCCATTGTAAGAAGTTCAGGGTCTCCCTTAACTCCAATTTTCTTTCTGTAAAAACCGTTTTCTTTACTTTGCATATTAAAAGCTGTAAGTAGCAACGGCTTCTCATCATTTAAGCATATAAGTGTCTCTTGAGCGCTAATTGTCAAACGCAGTTTAATTCTTCTTTGGCGTCCATAACCATTTGTAAGATTTATAGGCTTTTTTTGCCCTTGTAAATCTAATTGCCAAATGTCAAAATTATCATAAACAAGAACAGCAGACTTGTCCTTAAGCCAACCAGCCAATCCTACAGGAGAAGGAAAAGGAAAAACATATCCAGCTGGATAATAATTATCTTCTTCTTTTGAAAAAAGAAAAGAAGGTAACATACCAGTTAAATTAATCGTTTTTCCGGTAGCTAACTCATAACTAAAATAGTTGCCTTGCTTTTCTGAATCGTAATACAATAAATAAATACCATCAGGAGAGAACCAAGTTTTACTATTCGCCCCTTTAATAGGCAGCAAACTTCTCTTTCCGTCCTGTAGTGACACTAGCCAGAATGAAGCAGGATTCTCTCTTGCTTGCCACAATCGATCCCCATTCGCATCTTTCTTTATTACAACAAAACGTGAAATACTAGTTGGAAATGCATCTACTAAATCTCCAAACCCTTGTTTGAGTTGAATCACACTATCTCCATTAACTGAAATAACAGATTTCAATATAGGAGATTCCAAGTCATTATCAAAAGGTCTCTGCAGTTGTTTACTTTGTAATACCGTATCTCTATAACTCCATATATTTAGCTTACTTAGACTATCAGGCATGCGGCCTATTTTTGGCTTCTCTAAATTTATAAAAACATAATGACCGTCCGGACTAAAATCGAAAGCAGTTGCCAATTGTAATCCACCGCTTATTCCAGGCGATTTTTGATTTGCAATTGGAAGAGCATTCGGCATTCCTTCGGTGTAATACCATATAGAATTCCCATCTCCTTTCTCAGATATATTGATTGCAATTCTTTTACCAGAACCGTCCAGCACACAACCTAGTAGTTTCTGTTCACTATTAGTATTTTGCCATACCCTTGTAGCATTTCCATTATCTAGCTTTATTCTCATTACTGAGGTAACAACCTGTGCCCCCTCCTTTGAAATTACTGTATACCAAAGCACCGTTCCCTCTTCGTCAAAACTACAAAAATTAGAATGTCCTAACTTGAACTCATGCTCATCTATTAAGTTTCTTACTACCAATTCATCCTTTTCGTCGCTTGTTTGCCAAGCCAGCCATTTCCCTATAGAATTTTTGGGTTGAATCCACTTTTTTATACCGATTACTTCCACGTTTTTATTTGTAAGATCTAAAAAGTAGAGGCTATCCTTTATTACGTATACATACTTCTTATTATTCTCATAAAAACATATCGCTGATCCACCGATAACCTCTTTTTTCCATCCACCAACCACAGTTCCAACAACAAGCGTTTTCCTTTTTTTGGGCTTATTTGATATTGAATACGAAAAGAATTTACCATTAGAACTAATGCGAACATCCTCATCGGAATAAAATCCATACCAATTTTCTATAGCAGAGCTATCGAGAATAGAATATGGTATTGTTGTGAATTTTTCTGAAGATACGTTGTCAACGGCAATTGATTGAGAATAACCTACCAGAAACTGGCACACAAAAGGCAAACAAATAATTAAGTATTTCATAACTAACATTAAAATGAGTCTTAATATTTAAGTAATGGTATGTCTATCTTTAAGTTACGAAATAATAGCCTTCACTTCGGATAAATATTATAGCATAATAAAAATACAATGGGCAATATACTCGAGCACCTGATAATTATTTCGAAAATAAAAATCATATAAATGAAAGCAGTATGTGATAATCAAGAGAAGCCGTCATGTATGCTTTGAATACTTATTGGTTACATGAATCTGTAAACTAAATAAAGATCCATTAGAATTATATTTCACTTATACTACCCTTTTTAATATTAATAAGCAAGGAACGAACAACTCTTAACGACGCATTGTCGCAGTAGTCAATTTCATAAATATCATTACAACACTGTTATTCACTTCATAACGGCGGCTATTCCTGATAGATTTTCAGTCTTGATAATGTTATTCCAGTTAAATGATCTACCTCTAACCTTCGCCCACTATCAAGAGCTAGAGAAAAATCCCACATTGCAACACTTTCGATGACATCTTTTATTTCTTTCACATAGAACTTAAACGAATCGAGTAGCCAAATAACACAGCAAGAAAGGTAATCACCCGGCCAACTACAGGTATTAAGCTATATTGGCCGGCTATATTTGGTTAAATATTTATTTTTAATCCAGATAATTCTGAACTACAGGGTTGCTGGGCATTGCCCAAAAGCTCTGCAGTTTAATTTTTTAATATTGGTAACTATGGTTCATTGATGAGTTTCTCGTCTGCACAGCTGGGAACAATTCTGCGGCAGCAGTTCTTTGATCCGCTTGATGGGAACGTAGGCATGGCTGTGAGCACATACTTAAGCCACTCATAGACATTTACATCGTGAATTTTGCAAGTAGCAAACAAAGAATATATAATGGCGACGTTTTGAGCAGCATTCCCGCGGAGCGGGACAAGCTGTGGGATCCGGCAAACATGAAGTTGTTTCGGCCAAGCGCTATCGGCCGGATGGTGCTCTCGATAAGATTAGTATCCATAAGCAACATGCCATCATGCAGGTACATGCCGAGTTGCTTTTCCCGCTCAGAAAAAATATGCCATCGCTTTGCCAATCGGACTTCGAAGGGTGGTGGTTAACCTGGGAATTTCTTCTCGCACCCAGGCGGCTAAGATAAGGGCCGCTAATCCATCACACCCTTACTCCGGTAGCGATTTACCCAGCCATAGAATGTCTGCTCCACTATATCATACATCTCGCAATACTCCTTTACCGTGAGCCCGCTTTGCTCCTGTTCATTCAGGAACCGTTGTATCTCTTCTTCTGACCGGCGCACAATTGACTTGCCACCAGCCACTTTCTGAATTTGTTCCATAATTAACCAATATGTCAAAGAGCAAAGCTATTCTTTAATAGCCAATTATTTGGACTTGTAGTTGCTTGGGCGTTTACTTTTCAAAGAGCTATGCTTCTTTCAAGATAGAGGTGACCGTACAGGGTTATACAAGTATTAGCAATAGCGTGGAGTGAATCTGCAACTCCTAATAAGTAAGTCAATTTTTACAACTTATAATATGTAGATACCCATTTTTTTATAACACCTGATTTAAAGGTGCGAGTTCTATATATAAGTAAAACTGTCCCATTCTGCTCAAGATGCCATTCATCATTAGTAGTATATTCTTCATTATTTGAATCTGGTTCAAAATAAACACTCCTTTGAACAAGACTTTTCAAATCCGAAGCCCATTTTATCTGGGAAACTTTTCTTCGCTTAAGAGCTGTAAATTCTTCAACAGACTTGTCCTCTAAAAATTCTTCAGTTGTTGTGACAATTTGATTATTTTTCTTCATCTTCCTTTCAATCTTTAATTTACTTGTACCATCTTGAGAAATCGATATTAAATCAGCTAAAATCGCGTCTGAAATTTCATACCCATTCAATTTCCTGATATCTTTCAATATCCATATTCCGGAAAAATCTGTAGGCGGCCAAATTGGCTTATCATCATCAATCGCAGTTATTAAATTTTTGGTTAAAGATAACATTCCACTATTCTTTGTTTTAATTGCGTAGTTTTCATATTGCTTCAATGTTAGGACAGCTTCTTCTTTCCTGCCAGCCTTATATAATAATCTAATATATGTATCGATATAATATGATTCAGTGGGGTTACGGCGAACAACACCTGACATCCATTTTATGGCAGCATCTATTTGAAAATAATCATTGCTTTTCTTAAATATTTTTTCAAATGCAACTACATTTAACCAAACATCTGAACGATAGAAAGAAGTATCAAACCCTCCAATTTTTACAAGTTGTAAAAAATATTTCAAAAATAGAAAATCATTCCTATAAAGCTCTCTATCCACCCGTTTAGCTTTAGCCCATAAAATAGTCCTTTCCGCATATGACTTCCCAAACTTTTGCGCAATAGTTCTACTCATCATATTCCAATCTGGTTCTTTATTTTCAGGAGTAAACCTCAAAACAGGATAAATAAACTCCCTTGATATTACACTATCAACAGTACGCCGAGCATAGCCACTTTGTTTCATTATTTCATTAACCTTTTTCCCATCAGGATAAAATAATTGAAAAAAGGGGGATCCTGTACTTTTCAAATTAGCATTGAGATATTCAATGTTACTTATTGTATATAACTTTTCCTTTGGCAAGCTATTGAGGTGCTTATTGTAATCACCTTTAAGCGACTCAACAAGTACCCTATTACCTGATTTTTGCGCGACGGTAAGCAAGTAAGGAATTGCATCATAATTGATCTTCCCTTTCTTATAATCTTCAATAAGTGTATAAAACTGATGTTCAGGATTTAACGCAGCTTTGGCCAATGAAAGAAAACTTGCTTCAGCATTAAAACCGGTGCCCCTATGTACCAGTTTACCCTTAGGAGAAAAAAAAAGATAAGTTGGAAACGAAATGATTTGATATTGTTTGCTAAGTCTCTCACTCTCGAGATACCACTTCTTCACATTTTCATCATCCTTACTTGTTTTGTCTAGTTGAAGTTTAAGGCAAATAAACTTGTTGTTCATTAAATTTACGACATTCTCTTTTATGAGAACCTCTTTATCCATTTTTTTGCAAGGACCGCACCAAGTAGCATAACAATCCACAAATATGAATTTATTGTCTTTTGAGGCTTTTTCTATAACCTTATCCCATGAGTCTGCAATTGTCCAACGAATACCATTGAAGGATAAACCTTCGTTTCCATCATTAGATATGGTTTGAGCAAAATTAAATGCAGGGCAAACTAATAGCCAGCCAAATATTATTAGCCAAATCAAAAACCTTTGTGCCATTTAAAACATCAATTTTAACGTCCATAAAAAATTAATATCAAAACACCTTGCTCTTTTTATAGTTTGGTCACGCTTTTAATAAAAGAACAATTAATAAACAGATTAGGACAATATTACTAACTACTGAAAGATTTTCTGTTAATCAATCACTACCTTATCATTATTCTGCTTGATCAGATATTTTAGGAAAATGGACTACTATTATAATATCCGACCAATTTCAGATAATATGGTCTGTTATATTTGAAGATAATTTTATTTCAAATCCAAGAACTATGGGCTCCACACATTACTTAAATATTATGGTAATAATGGACAAGCAATGAATTCATTTTATTGCATCTGTTAGCAATTCGATGACGGAAGCTCGTATATTGACACCAGTCACTAGCTGGATTGTTCATAAAAACAAATGTTATCTCCAACTCAGGTAGTGATGATTAATCCATTAACAAAAATCACCATGATTGAATCATCAAACTACCATAATAATAAAAAGGCCATAAGCGCTATTAATTATACTTATAACTTCGTAACACCCTCATATAATTTTCGATACTTTAAAATCAATACCCCGGATTTTGAGTGAGATTTTGATTTCTTTGCAAATCTGAAAATGGAAGAGGATACAATTGTTGATATGACTCCCAATTAGTCCCTTTTAAGAGCGTCACCTTTCCCATTACTTCGTCAATCGAATTTGACCTTTTTAAATCTAGCCAACGATGACCAAACTCCGTGAACAATTCTACTTGTCTTTCATGCATAACAGCTTTCACCACTTCTGCTTGAGATAAGGATGTTGATAAATCAGGTAAAGGATTTGGCAAAGCCACTGAAGGATTGGATCTTGCTCTTTTCCGAACAACATTAATATCACTCACTGCCCCTTGAATATTATTTAACTTTGCCCTTGCCTCTGCTCGTATTAAGTACTGTTCAGCAAGACGAAGTACCATAAGGTATTCTGTTAAATTGGAAGGTAGAACCACAGCTGTATTTTGAGTATTTACTTTGTACTTAGAGGGGTAATAGTAATCCGTTCCAGCTAAATTAGTTTTTGATACCCAATTCCCAATTTTTACTCTTTCATCCCCCTGTTCAAACTCATTTAGTAACTGCAGTGGCAAATAGACTGGAGAATTGGTACTAAACCCAGTTGAAGGAATCACAAATGCAATTGCGTCCTCAGTGTTATAGTACAATCGTGTTGGTTGCACTTGCCAAATAGCTTCCTGGCTATTCTTAAGAAATACATTTTTTAAACTTTGTAAAGAAAAATAACTAGTATTGTTTATAACGGACGTAGCTTTACTTTCTGCATTATTATAATCTCCTTTAAATAAATAAACCCTTGCCAACAAAGCTGCAGCAGCCCATTTTGTAGGTCTCACCCTTTCTTTTACACCTGTATAAGGCTGTAAATTTGCATCCCAAAAATCATCACTCAAAGTTGATTCAGCCTCACCTAAATCCACTATAATTTGATCATATATTTCATTTTTTGATGACCGGGATAATAAAGAATTTACCTTATAATCAGTGGTTAAAACCATAGGGATATCACCGAATAAATTAACCAAATAGAAATAAAAAAAAGCTCTCAAAAATTTTGCCTCTCCCAACAATTGTTGCTTTGTCCTTTCGGTAATTGTATTTGATTCACTTATTCCTTTGATGGCAGCATTACATGTATAAATCCTGGTGTACAATGCCTCCCATGCTTGTGCGCCCTGCTGATTAACATCAAGTCCATTCAACTTATTTTTGTAATATGCTAACAACGTATTATCTGTTGACCCACTAAAAAGCGATAATTCATCCGCAGACAAACCTGAAAGTAGAGAAATTCCAGTTTTCCCGGTGAAAATTGAACCACTAGCCCCTATACCTCTATATAAACCAGTTAAAACAGCCGTTGCTTCTTTGTCGCTTTTATAAACATTTTCCTCATTAACACTTGTTACAGGTGCATCAATTTCAACAAGCTTTTTACAACCCGTTTCGAAAACTGCAAGGCAACCAAACAAGACCATCATCAACAATCTTGTCATATTGGTATTTGATTGAAGCATTGTAATATATCTGCGCATAAGTATTTTTTTCCTAGTAATAAATCTCTTTTTACAAACCGATAAACATTCCGACTGTTACCAACCTAAGAGGAGGCAATACAGCCGAACCTATATTTTCTGGATCCTGTCCGGCAAAATTGGTTATTGTTAGTAAATTCTGCGCCTGTAAATACATTCGCGCATTATCAACATTGACTTTCCTTAACCACTGTTTTGGAAATGACCAAAGCAGATTAATATTTTTGAGCCGAACAAATGATGCATCAGTAAATCCAGCAGTACTTCCTTGTACATATGCAAGCGACACTGAATTAGCAGTTAAACTAGATTTAAACTTCGCTACAGTTACCTCATCGCCAGATTTTTGCCATCTATCAAGGACAGTAATAGGTTGATTACTATACCCAGATACAAATACACCAGGCCCATAAGCTGATATACCATTACTATAAAAAGCATTCCGAGCTTCCTGTTTTACAAATTGAAATAAAAAACTAATTTCAAAGTTTTTAATATTAATTATATTCTCTAATCCGCCATAAAATTTTGGAGCATTTGACTTTAAAGAAATTCTATCTGCGGAAGTTGGAGACGCTGTAATATCTCCGTTATTATTAATAAAAAGATAATTACCAGTTAAAGGATCAACTCCATTGAATAAATATCTCTTAACTATCCCTAAAGGCTCTCCAATAATTACTCCAGCAGAGCCTGAAGCATAAGTAGTATTTTCTATTCCAGGAAAAGAAGCCACCTTATTGCGTGGAATAGTTAAATTAAAGGCAGAAGTCCATTTTACTGCTGCAGTTTTAATATTTGTGCTATTAAGAGAAAACTCCCAGTTTATGTTTTGAATAGTTGCTGGGAAATTCTCAATTATTGAGGATCGGCCAGTAATAATAGGTAAGTTATATTCTAGCAATTGATTGGAAGATCTATTTTTAGCAAATGCAGCATTAATTAAAATTCTATCGTTTAAAAATCCCAAATCAATTCCCAATGAAAATTTTCGGGTCTCCTCCCATTGCACGTAGGGATTAGAAAGATTTCCAGAATTTAATGAAGCCGAATTTTGATATGGTATGCCTGAAGTAAGATAACTATAAAGACTTAAATAGGAATAATCGCCAATTCCATCATTTCCAGTTGTTCCGTA
The DNA here is from genome assembly GCF_004834005.1 of Niastella caeni. Classification (GTDB taxonomy): domain Bacteria; phylum Bacteroidota; class Bacteroidia; order Chitinophagales; family Chitinophagaceae; genus Niastella; species Niastella caeni. Next base: position 32,596 of record NZ_STFF01000010.1, on the reverse strand, counting down.
GCTACCCTTAATTTTACCAAAGCTTAAAAAAGGAAAGGTCTTTTCAATAAATTTCTCACTTCCAAAAATCCAAGCAGCCCCTATACTCCCAAAAGTTTGGAATCTGTTATTAATGCCAAAGCGTGAACTACCATCCCTTCTGGCAACCATATTTATAATGTATTTTTCATCCCATTTAAAGTTGACATTACCAAACAGTGCATTATACTTGTATTGCGATACAGTTGAAGGTCCTGCTTGGAGTGTTAATGCTGCTTTGAAGTCTTGTAATACTTCATCATTGGGATAGTTCTGCCCGTTCAATACTCTCCCTGTCGATTTTGATTGCTGTATAGTTGACCCAATTATTCCTTCAAGTTTTGCTCTGCCTAAAGTTCTATTGTAAAGAATTTGAGGTTCAACTATCCAAGTGTTATTGGTTGAATTACCATATGTTGCACTACTAACCGAATTGACTCTTCGTTCTGGCATTATTGACATTAATGGAGTACCAGAAAAATTATTTACTTGCAATGAATTGTATCCTATACTTGCTTTAAGGAAAAGGCCGTCGATTAGTTCATAATTTAACCCTAAGTTACTAATAAGGTTATTTGTTTTAGCATAAAAATTGCGGTAAACTATACTAACGAATGGATTATCCCATGTTGAAGACCCCAAAGAATCTGGCGCCCAATTTAATGTCCCATCATCCTTGTAAACGTTTGGCGCAACCGGTTCCAAAGTATTTGCGGAAGATGTCATATCTGTACTTGGCAATCGGTTATCATCATACATATAGTTACCAGTAAATTCAAGATGAAATTTTTTATTAGCTGATGTGCTTTTTATATTAAAATGAGTAGATAATCGTTGATCAGAAAACCCACCTGGAAACACTGTAGTTGACTTGTTATAAGTGGAGCCAATAAGAAATTGAACAGATTCTGTTCCTCCTGAAATGCCAACACTTACATTTGTGTAATTTGAAGTCCCGCCAATTAGTAATTTTTGCCAATCAGTATATCTTGTCGTATCCCACACTTTTAAATCATAATAACGAGCATTTGTCCGTAATATTTTATTTAAATCAATCCCGTCATTTCTAATAGCTTCATAACGCATGTCAAGATATTGTCTTCTATCTAACATTTCATTAAGTCTAGTCACTTTACCAAATCCATGCTGAACATTAAATGTTGATTTCGTTTTACCTACTTTACCTTTCTTAGTAGTAATCAGAATAGCACCATTTGCAGCTCTTGATCCGTAAATAGCTGTTGCATCAGCATCTTTTAAAACATCAATACTTTCAATATCAGAAGGGTTAATAAATGACAATGGACTCGCCCCTAACCCATCAGGTGAATTTCCAAGCACAACATCATTACCCATAACAGGCAATTGTGAAAAAAAAGGAACTCCATCAACAACATATAACGGTGAATTACGACTTACTATACTATTTCTACCTTGCACCCTAACAGTTACGGCCCCTCCTGGGACACCAGTTTCTTGCGTTATAAATAATCCCGGAATCCTTCCTTGCAACGCTAACAAAGGGTTTTGCACCGGTTGTTTTTCTATATCAATAGATTTTACTGTAGCTACATTACCTGTTGTAAATCGTCGAGATGTAGTTCCATAAGCAATCACAATTGTTTCATCTAAAGTGCTAATTTTCTGCCCCAACGCTACCGTAAACAAAGTTTTCCCTTTCACCGAAAGGAGTTGTGTTTCATGGCCAACGAATGAAATTTCCAACGTCGCATTGGGGTCAACGTTGGTTAATGTAAAGCGGCCCTGGTTGTCGGTAGTAACACCCGTGTTACTACCTTTTACTTTCACATTTGCGCCAACGAGGGGTTGTCCCTGGTCATCCGTCACCTTTCCACTCACCGTCACCGGGTCGCCGGTCATATCCACATTCTGACTGGTCTTTTTTTCTTCTTCGGGCTTCTTCATAATGAAGATGGTGCGGCCCTTGATAGCAAAGGTCAATGGCTGATCTTTGAGCACCAGGTTCATCACCTGATCGATGGACGCATTCTTTACCTCAATTGATATTTTGGTGGCACGCTGTAGCATGTCGGTATTAAAAAAGAACCGGTAGTTCGTTTGCTTCTTTATCGCCGTAAATACATTCTCCAGGCTCACCTCCCTGCCGGAGAACGTTACCGTTTGCTGGGCGATCCCATTCGCACTGGTGTGCAAACAGGCAGCTAGAATTATGATAGTGGTTAACTTCATAACGCGCAGTAGTTGTGCCCCAAAGCTTCGAACCCGCTTTTGAGCAGTCGAAGACCCTGAAGCCGGATTAGCAGTTAATTTCATACCTTTGGTCAGTTGTTGGTTAATAAAAATGTTTCGCGCATTTAAAAAGTTAACCTCCTAACAACCGGGTTCTGCCGCAATCAGAATCCGGTTATTTCTGTAAAGTCTCAGTTTCCAACCCTTGGCCCGCTTCCTAATAATGATATACCATTACATTACAGACAGCATGAAGCCGGTTAACCTGGAAGAGGTTCCTATATTATAGTTTGTAAGGGTTTAATGATCTATGGTTGATTAGCGCAGGCAAACAACGTAGTATCCCGGTCGGGATAGCATAGGCAAGATTTATTTCAATAGTCTTATCTATTTTACTTTGATGGTCCTTCCTTCTATCTGGAATTTTGTTGTTCCCATTTGTTGTAGCGAGGCAAGCAATTCATTCAAGGGTATGTTCCGGTCTAACGAACCTTCAAAGGTCTGTGCCGGTACGGCTCCTGTATACTGAACATCTACGTTATACCAACGGCTCACTTGTTTCATCACCGTCTTTATGCCGGCATTGTGAAAATCAAAGAAGCCTTTCATCCAGGCAACAGCAGATTCCGTATCTACATTCTTTCTGATCACAATGCCTGCTTTGTCTTTTATTTGGGCTTCTTCACCAGGAAGCAATTGTTTGTGGTTTGTGGTTTGAGGTTTGTGGTTATTCACTGCTGAGCCACCCGATTGCGTTCCCATTATCGCAATTTCCGAGATTGTTATTTTCCCTTCTAATAACGTGGCCACAATAGGCTGCTCATCTCCGTATGCATTTACATTAAAACTTGTTCCCGTAACAAGTATTTCTCCCCCACGGCCGCCTCCCTCAGCAGAGGGAAGTATATTTACCTTAAATGGCTTACCAGGGTTTTTCGTTATTTCAAAATAGGTTTCGCCGGTTACTTCTACCCTTCGCTCACTTCCACTAAACGCCGTCGGATACTTAATACTCGAAGCGGCATTCAACCAAACCTTACTTCCATCGGGTAATAATAATTGGTACTGTCCGCCTCTTGGGGTACTTAAAACATTATACGTAATTGACGATTCACGATTGCTCCCGAAAGCTTTCGGGACCGATTGATACTCCAGTTGCCCGTCTTCTCTTTTAGTCACCGATGATTTACCTTGTTTTGCAATCTCTCCATTCGCTGCTTTATCCAGATCTATCACTGTTCCATCTGCTAACGTCAATGTAGCTTTGTTTCCACCGGCCGGGATATTGGCGGCCACCGGCGTTTGTTCTGTTGTTGTAGTTGTTTTTGCGGCTTCCTTCGGTAACCAATACCAGATACTGGTAACCACAAGCACCAGGATCGCCGCAGCTACGGATGCATATCGCATCCAGATCCTTTTGGGTGGCGCATTAAGCACGTTCTGCACTTCCGGTAACTGCGCATATACCTGCGCTTTAATTCGTTGCTCGCTTTCACTATATGCCAGCAACTCATTCCGCAACGTTTCATTCGTGGTCAACGCTTCAAACTGTCTCCGGTTCTGCTCATCTTCCGCAATCCATTGCTGCAGGTCGAGCGTTTCATCTGCCGTGATCGTTTCCTGCAGATGTTTTATTATTAACCGGGTTATGTGGCTTTCTTGAGGCATCAGGTTAATGGCATTAATTAATGATAAAGGGCACCGCTGACATTTCTGGCGCTCCGATTCGCTGGCCCGGACATACATCGTGTCTGTTTAACCGGGTACACATATATATTGAAACGACATGAACAATCACTTATACCAAAGAATTAACAAAAAAATTATACTGGGATCTTACTTTCTTTTATTCAACGCTTCTCCCCTGCTAAAAACAACAGCCACAACAACAAGCCGGGCCTGTCCAACACTTTCATTCGCAATAATTTAAGGGCGGTGTGCTTTTGGTTGGCCACGGTCTGCGGACTGATCTTCATCATGTTGGCGATGTCGCGTACCGGCACCCCTTCTATATAAAACAGCTTAAAAATAGTCTTGCTACGCTGGGGTAACTTCTCTATTTCTTCATATATAAATTGTAGTACATCTGCCTGAATATTGGTTTCGGCAAACAGCGGAAAGTCGATCTCCTGTTCTTCATGCGCCTGCAACTCAGCCAGGTTCAGTCGTTGCCGTTGCCGGTATTTTAAATAATCTAGCGAAGCATTTCTTGCAGTAATAAATAGGAAGGCCTGTATATTATTAAGTGTATTGAACCGGTCATGTAAGCGATACAGTTTTACAAATGTGTCGGATGTAATTTCTTCTGCAATAAGGCGATCATCAATGAGTTTCTTTACAAAATAAAAAATACGCATCCTGAAACTATCGAATATAGTTTGAAATGCATGCGGGCTGCCCTGGCTAAATTCGTTAAGCAGTTCATCAGTCAGTTGCTTCATCGGGAACGCCGTTGATTGTGTTGTTTCATATCTCTGTTTATCTCACAATCTGTTGGTGGGTCTGCACAAAACGGCTCTTACAACCATCCCCGTTTTTAAAGCGGGAGGTTGTTATCATAAGTAAGTTGCGTTTGGTTCGGGAATCTCAATGGTTGTACAACTTACTTTTTGCGTTCCGCATCGGCAGAACGCCCAGAGCCTTTGTGTTCGGGCTTCACCCTGCACTTCGCCTACCCTGCACAGCATTCGCCGGCAGGCAGGAACCGATCAGGGGAAGATATTATGATGCTTGAAAATGCGTTTGGGATTTTCGGACAAGGAGATAAGGTAAAAAACACAATACGAGGTGAGTATAACACTACTCATACCAGCACTCAAAATACTTGATTGCTGTCAAAAATGCAAAATTTAGCCATCATTTGCGGGTTTTGTGCAAAAGATAACTAAAAGGGATAGAAGACTTTAAGGTCGGGATCAGAGCAATTGTATACTATTTAAACAAAAAGTATGTAGAATTAACTAAAGGGAAAGTGGAAAAGCTAGTGGTTAGGGGCAAGCGAATAGTTAGAAGAACAGCTAGTAGTGAGTAGCTAGTAGCGAGTGGGGAAATACATAAACGTTTCTTGGAGATGAAAAAACGTCTCAGTGAATTTAGTAACTTCTTAAATGCAGAGGGCGGGTACCTGAAACTCCCAATAATAAAAAAGGCACCCAATAGAGCGCCAGATAATTTATCAGTAATAAGTCTTTTACTTTTTTACAAAACGGGCATGGTCAAGCATTTTTTTTGCCTCTTCCATTTTTTTGGGGAAAAGGATTTTCCCTTTTATTTGTGAAGCAATCAAAGCTATAAGCCCCGCCTTCGAGACCTTGACGAATTCTGTTGATTTATTTTCTGTTTGCTTCATTACACAAATATATGCACCCTTGATTTAAACTCAAGTCAGCTTTTACTTATTACCAATTGATTTAAATCAAAAAATTCTCTTCAAACCTTAACGGTCAGCCAAAACTTTTATTTAACTATTTTCAACTTTCGCCTAAAAACATATCTTGCAATCCTATTGCTACCCGTTATACCACCCCATGAACACCACCTTTCACTTTCCGGTTTTGATTAGTAGGTTATAACCTTGCTCCTATCTTTTATAACCTGATCATCTTTTCCAACGTATATGCAATGGAAAAGACCCTTAAACTAATCATATGTCCAGGTTCAACAAGAAAAAGAAACCCGCTTACGCTATCAAGGTTTCCCGCGCTGTTAACTATCTCGGTCTCGGCGACAAAACGGTGCCTGATGTATTCTGTTACTTTTACGAGCTAGACATATTCCAGCCGCATAAAACAGTTACCATAGATGAGCTGGCGCATATGTTTCGCATCCATCGCACCACTGCCCTTAAACTGATCAGAACAATACAACAGGAATATAAAAGGCCCGCCCTTAACGTTATTACTGTTAAGGACATTTGTAAATATCATAAAATGGATGAGGAATCTATCCAGGAATATTTCTTCCACATGGAAGCCTATGAATTTCAGCAAAGAGCAGACAAACTAATCCATAAATAACCGTCAGCCACCATCCAATTTCCTTGTCAATACAGATAAGCGTGGCTGGCTTTATCCATATTCTCTAATCATTATTTCAAACCATTCTACCATGTCAACATTCAAAAAGAAAAAAGTGCTGATGCGCACCAGCATGAAAAAGAAACGCAGTACGATCTCCATCCATAAAAAGCAACGCATTAAACAAAGATTATGGAGTAACGCATTGCTTTTCGCCCGACAACAATCTATTCATGCAAATTAAAAAGCGCTGCCAATGACCTTCCTTCCACTTAAAATTACAACTACTGTAAGGAGGTGGCCGCCTGATCTTACTACGCCACCACCTGATCCAAGGGACCAGTGTAAACTCCGCCATCGCAGAAACAAGGATCCTAAGCTTGCCATTATTAAGCCAGGCCGGTTTGTACGCTATCACCGCACAAAAGCCAAACCAGCGCCGCCAAAAGTAAAACCCCGAAAAGCAAAACTGCCCAATGGTAAATATTTTGAAAAGATCAAGTTGGAGCGATTAGAAAAGGATAAGCCGGATAAAAGAAAACTACGTGGTGCAAAGAAAAAGGAAGCACTCAGATTATATAAGCTGAATAACCCGAAAGGAATACTGAGGGCTAGCAAACCGGCGCCGGATTATCGCGGTATTATAAAACCATGTGATCTGGAAAAATTCATGCACCTTACCCCTCGTAATGCACGTCGTGTTCACTCAAAAATTCTTAAACTGCTGGGAAAAGAAAAACACCATCTCCTTACAGTAGGTGAGTTTTGTAAGCACAAAAATATTCCTAAAGAAGAGATCATTCCATACCTCAGGTAAATTAACAACTTTCTTCGGGTCTGCTTTGGGTCTGCTATGGGATGTGTTCGGATCTTCTTCGCAAATTCCCGAAGAAAACCCAGTGTATCACTTGGGAAGATCCGAACAAAATCCGAAGAATTCAGTAAGTCACATTCGAAATACGTGACTATTTCCACCCTCCCATTTCCTCTTATAATAAACACTTACTTTCTACAAGAACATACTATACTTCCAGCCCTCATACTATAAGTACTGCATCTGAACTGAACAAAAACGGCTGTTTTGTACAATTTCGGCTATTATGAACCATTTCGGCTCAATCGTACCATTTACGGCTGTGGGATATTCATCACTGTTGTTTTTTATATTTCATTGACCTTACATTTGTATCGCACAAGGCAAATGATCAAATACCGGTTATGAACATGTGCTAAGTGCATTCACAATTATTCATTCACATTTTAAAACGTTTCAATTATGGGAAAGCAAACAAACGGAATCCTGGGCGATTACTCAGGAAAAGTAGGAAAGGTGGTTGGTAGTAGCTGGAATGGTGTTGCTGTTGTAAAGAGCACACCTAAAAAAAGCAAAAAAGCCAAAACACCTAAACAGGAAGAACAGCAGGCTAAATTTAAAACAGCCTCTGACTTCGCACTAAGCATGCATGATCTGCTCTTGCTTGGATTCAAGGACCAGGCTGTTAGAATGACGGGCGCGAACTACGGTTTGTCGCATATCGTGAAAAACGCCATCGACGGTACGAATCCCGATTTCAAGATCGCTTATGATCGTGTAGTAGTGAGTAAGGGTAGATTACCCAATGTAGAAGAGCCGGCAGTTTCTTCGCCAAAGACCGGTACCGTTCAGTTTACCTGGACTGGCACTGAGGAAAACGGCAGGGAAAAGCCCACAGACCTGGCCATACTGGTTGCTTACTGTCCGGAGCTTAACCGAACAGTGTTTAAACCAGTAGCAACCCGCGAAGACAAAAGTGCTGAGCTCAATGTGCCCAAATTCAAGGGCAAAGTGGTACATACCTGGCTCACGTTCATGTCGGCCAACGGAAAATTGATGGCCACCAGTGTGTATACCGGTTCGGTAACCATTACCTAACCGGAACAACGCCCGGGCTGTATCGGGGGAAGACAATAAGCCGTAATTATTTACGGCCAAATAATCCCGGTTCCTATCGGGAAGGGCAAAACGCCCAATTAAAACCAAATGCTACCCCGTGGATTTTCGGGGTAGCATTTAAAAAAGCCGGTAACGGCTGATTTAACAATCTTATTAAACAACTTTTAAACACAATTTATGTTACACGCAATTATTAACGCATCATCCGCTGATCTATTCAACAGCACATTTGAAGAAAGCAACAAAGACAATCCTTATTACCTGTTCAGCAAGCACCTGGCGAATAATATCCGAAACCTTACCACCCTGCAGTTTGCACAACAAACCATGTTTGTAAAATTGTCGGAGTTTGTACTTAGCCTTTTCCCATTCCTGGTTACCAGCACCCGTTTTGTTAAAAGGGCTAATGACATCAGCTTCGTCATGGCAGACATCTTCAAAAATGGCTTATCCTGTACCGGCCCCGAATTCAACATCGATTACAGCAAAGTATTGGTAAGCCAGGGCAATTTACCGGGCGGAATATTGGTGCACGTGAAAGCATCCCTGAGCACCATTCATTTTACCTGGGAGCACTATAAATGTTCACGTACAGGACAAGGTAGCGATAAAGCGATTTTGGTAGCTTATTGCGAAGCATTGAACAAATGTATTTATACTACCTGGGGAGCCAGGCGGCAGGATGAAGAAGCTATTCTGGAAGTACCTCAATTCCATGGCCACACCGTACAAACATGGTTAAGCTTTATATCAGCCGATGGCAAACAGATCTCGAAAAGCACTTATACCGGCGCTGTAAAATTATCAGATTACACAGGAGCATTATATGTTACTTAGGTTCGCTCCTACCTTATTGTTTTATGCGACATAAAAGCTACAAACCAGGGGACTGTTTTCGTGCAGTCCCTTCTTGTTTTAAAGCACCCAGACGTCCTCTACCTTCTACATTGAACATTCAATATTCGATATTCACTCTTGCCTTTCCTTTCTCATTCTCCATTCTTAATTCTTCATTTCTCATTTCACTTCCCATCCACCCCCACATCCGCCGGGTTCAGCAATTTTGCTTTTGCCGGGGCTGTGCTTACTTCATCGGCGCCTGCATCGAGCGGCATTGTTCTCGTTTGTCCGTCCATGTCAGTAGCGATAGCGGCCCATTTATTCTCCACTTTCTTGCCCTTGGGCAAAACAACCACATCGATGGCCGGGCTTCCCTTCAACAAATGTATCGCCTGGCTCGCATCGCGGCCCAGTTTGGGATCGGTCATCGTGAAGGTGCCCTCGGGCACATCGCCTTTGTTTTCTGCTCCGAAAATAATATTCCCTTCCCACACCGGGTTGGTATAAGGACCGGCAATGGTAACAGCCGTAACGCCGCCTTTGATGATGTTGTTGGCTACAGTAATGCTTGTTGCGCCCATTCCCTTGTCGCGTGCGCCCAGTGTAATTCCGCCTTTGCAATTGATGATGGTATTGAAAGCGATCAGTACGCGGTCGGGCCGGTCGTGACAAGTCAATGCTGCTCCATCCGCTACTTCGCCGTCGCCATTACCTATGTTAATGCCTACCGGGCAAGCCTCAAAATAATTACTATAAATTAAGTGATCGTCGCCAAAGATGCGCAGTCCGGGCGTATTGTTGAAATAGTTGCCATACACCTGGCTGAAGTTGCCATGCCGCAACGTGAACTGCGCTTTGCAATTTCGAATGGTATTATATCGCAGCGTCACCGCCGATGCCTTTATGGAGATCAGCTCATTCTCCCCTTCGCACTCTTCGAACAAATTATACTCTACTATGCTGTTGCTTTTCGACATACTGAATCCGCTCAGTCCAAACTGCAATGCTTCAGCGCCGTTCTTCCCGCCCTGGTTGGTATGATTGTAAAAATAATTGTGATGGACCCATATACGCTCGGCGATCTGTTTGCCATCGCCACGAATAGCCAGGAAGCGGCCCATGGCGTTTTTATTTTTGAATGTATTATAATCAATCTGGTGATCGCTACCGGCAATGGCCAGGTCCTCACCGTCGGCTTCATTCTCGAAAGTATTGTGCGTCCAGCGACAAAAGCTGGTACCTGTTCCGGTGCGTGCCCTCGATGCGGCGTGCGTAAATTTAAACCCGGTGATCACAATATACTTTGCGGGGCTCATGATGCTGAAGCCACCAAGGCCGGTCATCTCTACCTGGCCATTAGTTTCCGCCATTATGGTAATGGGTTTCTCCGCTGTGCCTTCGCGCGTAATGGTAATATCCGTTCCGGTGGTATACAGGCCATTGGTCACCAACACCGTGTCGCCGGCATTGACTTCATTCACCGCTTTTTGCAAAGCGCCAATGGTTTTTACAACAATAGTTTTGGCAGAAGTGGTTTGCGTGCCGGTCAGGATAAGTAACATAATGCCGGCCAATGTGTGCAAGGGGCGTACAATAACTTTCATAACGGATATCAGCGTTTTGGCAAATATAATATTGTCTTGTGACCCCTGGTAGTGGGCTTTTACTATTTATTGAGCTTTCTTGGCAGGAAATACAGCTGAAAGCTATAAGCTATAAGCCGAAAGCAATACAGTTTACTAATTCTACATGATAACCCATGCAACGTTCCCCTCACATCGCTGGTCAAACATGCAACCAAAAACCAAAGCACGCACCATGAAACTGTCAAAAACACTTCTTGCGGCCCTTCTCACCGGCATCACGTTGCAGGGGCTTGAGTCCTGCACGAAAGATAAGGATGGTCCTTCCAAAGAAGAGAAGGAAAAAGAGGAAGAAGGCAAGGGTAAGCCTAAACCGCCCACCGTTCCATATAACTGCCCGGCCTGCGGACAAGGTTAAAATTTTGCATGACTACACTACTTGCTACAGCCGCCTGTAATCTTGACTCAGATATACTCAACGCCTGTTATCCGTTGTTCGCCGAAGAACGGGTACAGGCCATTGAGTGGTCGTTCGACGTCTTGTTCAATCGGAACGTCTTGCCACCCTGGTTTGAAGAATTATTACACGCCTATAGCCAGGCGAAAAGGCTCACCGGCCACGGCGTGTTCTTTTCGCTTTTTTCCGGTAAATGGTTGCCCGAACAGGCGCAATGGCTGGAAACATTGCGTGCCACCACAAAGCGATTTCCATTGGAACAGGTCACTGAACATTTTGGTTTCATGACCGGGAAAGATTTCCATGCAGGCGCGCCGCTCACCATCCCTTACTCGGCTACCACGTTGCGCATTGGCCGCGATCGCCTGCGCCGCATCCAGGATGCAGCGCAATGCCCGGTGGGGTTGGAAAATCTCGCCTTCGCCTATACGAGCGATGATGTGAAACGGCATGGCTATTTTTTACATGATTTGATTGAACCGGTAAATGGTTTCATCATCCTTGACCTGCATAATGTGTACTGCCAGTTGGAAAATTTCGGGATCGATGCGAATGAGTTACTGGCATTATATCCATTACATAAAGTGCGCGAGATCCATATCTCCGGTGGCAGTTGGGAACCGGTAGCGTGTGATCGGGACCGTCGCATTCGCAGAGACACACATGATGATGCGGTGCCTGCCGAAGTGTTCTCCTTATTGGAGATGGCTATTGATCGTTGTGCGGAGTGCAAATACGTGGTGCTTGAACAAGTGGGGAGCGGATTGAAAACGCCTGCCAGCCGGCAACAGTTCTATAATGATTTCCTGCAAATGGAAAAGGTCCTGCAGCAGAAGAATAAATCGCGCCATGGTAATAGTCAAAATAATTTCTTACCGCTACATGTATTAAATACCAACCCACCACCCGAAGATGAATTCCTGTTTCAACAACAGCGCGAACTGTCACGCATACTTGAATCAGACATTCCCTACAATGAAGCCGTGACAGTTTTGCGCCGTTCCTCCCTCGCCAACTCCGTCTGGAACATCGAGAACTGGAACCCTGCCATGCTGGAGACGGCCATGCAGATTGCGCGGAAGTGGAAGGGAGAGTAGGAAGAAGAAGATTTAGAGATTTAGGGATTTAGGGATTTCACTACCGGAAACGCTGAAATCCTCAGCCTCGCCCCGCCCATCGGCACTAAGGTAAGTGTTGTCAGTGCGCCACTCGCCGCTACCGGACTTTGCGGCAACACCGCACATAGGCCGTACTGATCGATCGTCCAGCCGGGAATTTGTTTACCAGTGGCAATAAGTTCTATCGGCGCAGTGGCATTGGTGAATGGATTGTCATCCTCCGGCCACGGCTTTTTCTTCACTGTAAATGATTTACTGAGCTGCTTCGGATCAACCTGCAATGCATAATTCCAGGGAGATGCGGCAAAGATCTCATACGATGGCCAGGCGGTTACATCGGCATTCTCCTGCCAGCGTGAATCATATATGGCGGTTTCTTTACTATCCCGCCGCTTGTACTCTTCTTTTATTTGTAAAGAGAATGTGAGCGGTCCGTAATTGATGCTTACACTGTTTTTGTTACGCGTCCATTGCCGCAGTTGCAACTGCATGGGCAGTTGCAGTTTTATTTTATCGCCGTTAGCCCAGGTGCGTGTTACAGGCACATACGTACCGGGTGTCGTTTTCGTCGCTATTGGTTTTCCGTTTACGGTTATCGTCGCTTTTGTACACCAGCCGGGAATGCGTAAATACAAAGGGAAATGCACTGCGCGTGGGGTTTTTACCGTGATGTCGATCGTTTCTTCAAACGGATAATGCGTTTCGCTGGATAATGTAACTTCCGTTCCATCGCCTACTTTGGCGGTTATGTCGCCGGCCGTATACAGTTGCGCCGCCAGTCCGTTATCGGGTGTAGCCATCCAACTGTTCGCTACATAATACGCCCAGCCCGCTGAATGATTGTGCTGACAACACCTGCTGCTGAACGGATTCATCATCAGGAACGGTCCTTCATTGGCAATACCCGGCGCATGGTTCCTGCTATCGCTCACCACCATATTGGGCGCGGTTAAATAGCGCAGACTCCGGTAATCGGGCATGAACGCCGCGGGAAACATGTTGAAAGCTACGTCTTCGCAATTATCGGCCCACATAGCATCACCGGTAAACAGCAACAACAAGTGATCGCTGGTCATTTGCTCTACCATACCACAGGTTTCCACCGCCTGCCGCGGATCATCATATCCCTTGCGCGCATTTTCGTCTGAGCCAAACAAACCGCCGGGCACTTGTCCATAGAGGTCGCGTATCAGTTTGAAATTATTATACGTGGCTTCCAGGTCGGCCGGATGGTGGCTTTGCATATAATATGTAGCCGGCTCGCGGTAACATTGCGCTACGTTTACGTTATGCCAGTTCGGTAAATTGTCTTTTTGTCGCCAATTGGCGGTATTACGGTCTATTTTCGTGGCGAAGTCCAGCAGCCAGGCTTCGCCGGTACGATTGTACAACCAATACACGCTGTACATATTATCTCCACCGCGACTGTTCTCCCAATAGTCTTCTAAAAACATACTATCCGGCAAAGCATTTTGCCATTTGAAATAATTGGTTAGAAAGCCCAGCACCCGCGCATCGTTCGAATATTCATAGTACGATTGCAAGCACCATAACATTGGCATGTTGGTCCACAGGTCGCGCTTGCCATTGCGCAATACGACCGGACCGAAATCGCCATCCGCCCGTTGGTTGTTGAGCACGGCATTGATCCACCAGTTCGATTCATGGATCATCGCCTGATCATTCAGCAAATACCCGATGTGCGCATAGCCTTTCAACCAATAGGGTAATTCTTCCCACCCCCATTTTCCTTTGCCATCTTTGGTAAGCCAGGCGTTGTCGGTCTTTGCCAGCCACGCGCTGATCTTGCCGAGGTTACCGGTAAGCCCATCGCGTTGCAGCTTAAGAAAATTAAGCAACCACCCTTTGGGTCTGAAAGCAGTGACGGGTAGTTTGATAAAAGGAGAAGGTTTTAATGGAGATTTGTTACCAATGTAGTAGCTGTTTGTTTGATTCCTTTTTAAATGGTCTTTCGTAGCAACAGCCATTTGTTGCGCCGTTACCGGCAGGAAGCTTATTATTAGTAAGGTTAGTAGTCGTATCTGTTTCATTAGCATTCTATGATTGCTTTTTGAGAGTTGTCAGTGGTGAGTAGAAACCTCGCGAAAATTTTAACATCACGCCAAGCCGGCCAGAAACTCACCACTCACAACTCACTATTCACCACTCACCTCTCACGGCGTTATCACCACCTCATTTGGTTCATACAACTTCCCATGCACCGAATGCAAACGCTCTACCGGCATCTTAATCACTTTACGATCATACGTCATCAATCCATTCGTCTCCACTTCCACATCGGTGGTTTGGGTATATACCGCAGCCGACAAACCGCTTTTGATAAGTCGCGGAATGCGGTTTACAAATTCTTCATACCGTTTCAATAACTCTTCATTACTCTTAAAGCTCTGGTATCCCCAGTTGTTCTTTTGCTGCCAGGTATGACCTTCCAGCGGTAAACCTAAACCGCCAAACTCGCCGAGCACCAGCACTTGTTTAGAACCGAACAACGCCGGGTCGGGCATGAGCGGATCGGGATAGTTATGCAGGTCCATGATATGCCCTACCGGTTCAAAATTGCCGCCGCTGGCGCTGTTCACCAGGCGCGAAGGGTCCTGCTGCTGCGTCACCTGCACAATGTCTTTTGTTTTGAATTGCCCCCATCCTTCATTGAATGGCACCCACACTATGATACTGGGGAAATGATACAGCTTTTGCATAATGGCGCGCCATTCGTTGCGGTAAATAGATTCAGATTCCGCCGTACGGTTTTTATCGCTGGCATGTCCATACACACCGGGCCGGGATTCCCACCGGTTGCCAAGATCGCCGCTGGGCATATCCTGCCATACCAACATACCTAACCGATCGCAATACGTGTACCAGCGCGCGGGTTCTACCTTTACATGCTTGCGGATCATATTAAAGCCCATGGCCTTTGTTTGTTCTATATCATATTTCAGCGCTTCATCGGTGGGCGCGGTGTACAAGCCATCAGGCCACCACCCCTGGTCGAGCGGACCATACTGAAATACAAATTCATTGTTCAGTAACATGCGTTGAATACCGTTGTTATCCATCCCTACCGAGATCTTGCGCATGGCAAAATAACTGCTCACCTCATCGGTCTTTTTATTCTTTTGCAACAGCGATACTTTCAGATCATACAGGAAAGGATGTTTGGGCGACCATAACTCAGCATTGGGAATGGAGAGCGCCACTTCCGCACCGGGTGCAACGGTTTGTTCGGCGATCTTTTCCGTACCCTTCCATGCTGAAACAACTACCTGGTCACCAGGCTGTGCATTTTCTACCTGTGCTGTTACCTGCACAACGCTTTTGTCGAGATCCGGCGTTTGTTTGAGATCGCTGATATAAGATTGCGGCACCGCTTCCAGCCACACCGTTTGCCAGATACCGGTCACCGGCGTATACCAGATACTGTTGGGTTTGTTCACCTGTTTGCCGCGGGGCTGCGGACCTTCATCACTTGGGTCCCACACGCGCACCGCCAATTGTTGGTTACCAGATTTGTTTAAAGCTGCAGTAATATCCATCGAGAACGGATCGTACCCGCCCTGGTGCATGCCCACTTTCTTTCCATTTACATATACATCGCACAACCAATCTACCGCACCGAAGTGCAGCAGCACGCGTTTATTTTTAAAGGTGGCCGGCATGGTAACACTGCGCTGGTACCACAGCGCATTGTCTTTCCCTACTGTTTTAGCAACACCACTGAGCGCGCTTTCAATGGCAAACGGCACGAGGATATTACCTTCATATGTTGTTGGAATGGTTTGCGTGGAAGCGGGTAACACGGCATACTGCCAAAGTCCGTTCAGGTTAAGCCAGGTATTGCGCACCAACTGAGGTCGCGGATATTCGGGTAATACCTGTTGGGGATCTACCTTTGCCGCAAAGCTGGTCATGATCTTGTCCCCGGCTGGTTTCCAGGAAGGCTGGGCAAAAGAATGCATTGCTACTACACTTGCAACATAAAACAAAAACGATCTCTTCATATACTAGATTTGTTTTTTTGAAATGAGAAATGAAGAATGTGAAATGAAGAATGAAGAATGAAAAATGAAAAAGTAAATACCCCTATTATTGTGCATTCACTTTTTCATTCTTCATTTCTCTGTTTTTAATTTTTCATTTCCCTGTGTATTTACTTTCTCATTCTTCATTTCTCTGTTTTTAATTTTTCATTTCCTAAAGGGATATTTAGTTACGGGAGAAAACATCCTATCCTCTATTCCAGCTATCTTCAACCCAACCCGTGCATATAAATAAGTCTGGTTAAGATTGGGAACGGTTACATTTAAATGTACGTTATTTAGATCGGCGATGTCTTTACCGTTTAACGTTTTCACCGCCACATTATCGGCGCCTGATACAAACTGGGTTTTATTGATGTACAGGCTCACGCTTTCAATGTCTTTGGCCGAGGCATCGGTGATGATCTTTTCTATTTTGAACACGCCTGATACGGTAGCCCCGGAGGCAGTCACCTGCGGATTACGGATCATATAATACGGCGTTACTTCTATATCGAGTTCCTGGCTTCCGTTCATGGTAATGACCGTAGTATCCGGTGCGCCCTGCGGTGTTTGTTTCCATTTGAATGGTCCCTGTCCGTTAGGGATGATGAATTTATACTCGCCGTTAAACAACAGCATTGAATACGAACCATCGGGTGCAAATACGGCGGAGATAGGTCCCGTTTTTCCAAATCCATACTGATACAGCTCAAACCTCACCTGGTCATACTCCAGTTCAATGGCCTCGCCTTTGTATACGACATGACCGTGAAGATGAGCATTCGGAGAGTCATAGTTATCTTTTTTACAAGAGATAGTTGTGATAACGACCACTATCAATATTATACGATCTATTGTCATAAGCATTTATTTTGTGAATTATGAATGTGAGCCGTAAGCCTTAAGCTTTAAGCTATAAGCAAATACAATTTTAAGCTTACAACTTTCTGCCTTTCTGCTTACAGCTTATAGCTTGCAGCTTGCAGCCTTTCTGCTTTCTGCTTACAGCTTACAGCTTATAGCTTGCAGCCTTTCTGCTTTCTGCTTACAGCTTATAGCTTATAGCTGCCTACTACTGATTCGGTTGCCTAACAATCTTCGGATTATTAGCCCGTATATTATCATCAATGAAAGAATAATAATTCCCCAGGCGGAAGCGGTTGGCGCCGGTGACCAGCGCCGGTAATACGATCCTGAACACCCACTTGCCATTGTTAACGCTGGCGGCATCATGCAACCGGTACGGCCATAAGCCATAAGGCTGCGTATTGCGCTTGGTAGCGGAACCGATATTACCGAGCAGATCGGCCACCGTCATTTTGTTTCCATCCCACACGATGTGCGCCAGTCGCCACCGCTTCATATCAAATAAGATGTGGCCTTCAAAGGCAAGCTCTACCCGGCGTTCATGTACAATGCGATCAAAAGAAATGTCCGCGGCCGTTAGGGGAATGGTTAACCCGGCGCGGGCACGAACGGGGTTCATGTACCCGGCTGCTGCGTCGGCTTGCCCTAATTCAAAAGCCGCTTCGGCGGCGTTCAACAATACTTCGGCATAGCGGTACCTGATGAAGGGCACTTCACTATTGGTACCGCGCGAGCCGGCGCCCGGGGTGGGATCAACATACTTGCGTAAATAAAATCCCGACTGCGCCGTGAACTCTTTGGAGCTGACAGGTCCGTCAAAACCAACAACCTGTACGGGCGCCGTTTGTCCGGGCAATGTCTTTTGCGCGCCGCGATCATCCCCGGTAATGATGTTGCCATCTGCCAACTGGTAACCGGCCCAAATGTCTACCGGCCGGCCCTTAAAGGAAGAACCAGGCAGTATAACTGTTCCATGCAACCGGGCATCACGCCCGGCAAAAATTTCCGACAGGTTGTTATAGAATATAGGATTGCCCGCCGCATCCGTTATGGGAACAGGCGCATAGGTATTATCTAATTTCTCGAACGACTCCACCAGGTTCAGCGAAGGATTGATACGACCGCCCTCCTCTTCTTCGGCGCCATAGCGCGGTTGGGTAGATACGGTGAAACCCTGCACGCGACCACTCTTCAGTTTAAAATCTTCTACCCAAATGCTTTCGGGATTATTGCCTTTATCTAGAAAGATGGAAGCAAAGTTCTCCGCCAGTTCGGGCTTCTTATTGTATAAAGCATATGAGCCGGCGCTGCCACTGATGAGCTCCTTCGCGGCATTCAGTGCTTTTGTATAATAACCGGTTGCCATGGATGCGGGTATGCTTACTTCCAACCCTGGCAGGGTTACTTGTGGTGTGGTGGCGCCATACTTTGCAATAGAACCGGCGTACAAGGCCGCTCTTGTTATCATTGCCAGCGCCGCGCCTTTGGTTACCCGGCTCTTTTCATTGGGATTCTCCGGCAAATTATTCTTCACCGCTTCTGCTTCGCTGATCACAAAATCATAGATCTCGTGTTCTTTGGCGCGGGGATGTTGCAGGTACGTGGGATCGCCGCTGAAGTCGTACAACAACGACTCCGTGATCAACGGCACACCACCCATGCGTTTTACCATTTCAAAATAATAGCTGGCGCGCAGGAAGCGGGCTTCTGCAAGAAAGCGTGTTTTATCTGCATCCGACAATGCCTTAGCTACTGTAGCGCGTTCTATAAATAAATTCAGATCACGGATGTAACCATAGTCCCAGGTATTCCAGGCATCGAAGCCCCACTCATTGCGTTGCACAATGTGGGCGCTGCCATTCTCGGAAGGGAAGCTTTCGCTAAAATCCGCAAATGACGCCCAGCCATTGTCGAGGCCGGAAAAGTCGAGCTGGCGGTTATACAAGTCTGCGAGGATCGATAGCACCTGTGCCGGATCGGAAAATGCCTGCTCATTGGTGAGGATCGACGTAGGTTGTACATTCAGAAAATCGCTGTCTTTGGTGCAACCGGCTGTATACAACAGCGCGATGGCGAATAGGATGGGTAATATCTTTTTCATGGTATGTATTAAAATCCGGTGCGGTTAAAAAGAAAGGTTTACACCAACGTTCAAAAATTTGTTCTGCGGAAATTGCAGTCCATTCTCGTCATTGATCTCTGGATCGATATTGTATTCTTTTACATTATCGATGGAGAACAGGTTGTAGGCGTTCACATAGAAGCGCGCTCTTTCCATCTTCACTTTGCTGATGAGCTTTCTTGGTAGCGAATAACCCAACTCCAGCGTGCGCGCCCGCAGGTATTTGATATTATGCGCCCAGAAAGTAGACGTGCGATTGTAATTGCTGTGTCCGCCCTGGTTGAACCGCAACGCCGGATACTTGCCGGGGATCCACCCGCTCTTGGGATCGAAGGGATTTTCGCGACGCCAGCGATCGAGGAAGATGGTGTTCAGGTTGCCATCATTTTGAAATGGCCATTTGGTTTCGTAATTCTGGAACCAGGTATAACCGGCCGCACCGGAGAAGTCGGCCCGGAAATCGAAGTTCTCATACGCCAGCGCAATGCTGATGCCGTAGTTGATATTGGGCTGCGTGCCGGCGCCATAGCCGATCGGCCGTTCGTCGTAGCCGTCGATCTTTAAGTCGCCGTTGACGTCTTTGTAAATAAGATCACCGGGCAACAAAGTACGGTTTCCCTGCCCGTCGATATTCACCGGGTAATTATCGATCTGCTCCTGTGAAGTAAACTGACCGGTCACGTCATACCCCCAATTGATCTTCGTGAACCGGTTCTCGCCTGAATAACGATACTGGTCCCACGAATTAAAGAACACGGGATTGTAGGAAGAAATAAATTTTGAACGGGAATACGACAGGTTGCCGCTGATCATGAACTTCAGTTTCCTGAATGTGCCGTTATACGCTATCGATCCTTCTTCGCCAAACTGCGCATCGCTGTTGATGTTCTCATCGGGCAGGCCATAACCAATTTCATTGGGCACTAACACATTCGATTTACGGCCGCGCAGTCCCGTCCGCTTGCGATAGAAGTAATCGAAGGTACCGGTGATCTTTCCATTCAGTAAACTGAAATCAAAACCAAGATCGGTGATCTTGCTTTTCAACCAGGAAATATTGGTGATGGGCACGCCCCGGTCTCTCGATCCCACAATAGCCACACCACTTAAGATGGCTATACCCTGGTTGTAGTTGTAGCCTTCCACATAAGAGAACGCCGGCAAACCGAGTTGCGTGCCATCATCACCCAATACACCATACGAACCGCGAATTTTAAGATCTGTCAATGGATTGTTTCCGCCCAACCATTTTTGCATGAACGGTTCTTCCGTAATGCGCCAACCGGCAAACACCGATGGAAAATACCCCACGCGCCTGCCCGGTGCAAACAAATACGACGCATCGCGGCGGGCAGATACTTCCAGGAAATATTTGTTGTTATAGCTATACGTGAGCCGGCCGATATACCCGATACGCGCTTCGCGATCGTCGCTGTCCTGGTACGTATCGGCCGTATTGAAATAAATAAGCGTAAGCGCATTGGTGCTTGGCACAGAATGGATCCAGTTGCGCAAGCGTTGGTTCCTGATGCGTTCATTCACCACCAGCGCGCCTACGGAGTGCAGTCCGAACGTACGACTGTAGTTGAGTTTTAATTGCTGTGTAATGTTGATCACTTTAGTTTGCTCGCGTTCGCGCCAGGGATTGGTGCTGCCACCGGTTGCTTTATACGTTTGATCGGTGGGATTATAGGTATACGTGTTGTAGGTGTACTCGTGGTTATTAAGGATATAGTCGGCTAAATAATACGAGTACACGCCGCTGATGGTTAAGCCCTCTACATACGGCACCTGGTACTCTGCATTGAAATTGGTTTGCAGCACACGCCAGTCGTTGCGGTACTTACCGGCATTCTTATTGTTCAGGTAAGCCCAGTTGGTTTCGTTGTGTTTGATATCATTGAGGTACGCGGGGTTGTCATTGGCATATGGCCGCTCTAATGGCGTATTGCGCAGGACGGCAAAGCGCGCCAGCCAGTAGTCATCAAACCCCGGTACGCCAGGATTGTCGCGACTCTCGATACGCCCGTTGATGTTCACGCCCACTTTCAACCGGTCCCGGATCTTCGCGCTTACATTCGATTGGATATTGGTGCGGTTGAATTTAAACTCGCGGCCCAGTACGGAGTTCTGATACAGGTGCGTGCCCGATAAATAATAATTGATCTTATCTGATCCGCCGGTGACATTCACGTTCATCGAATGCTGCGGCGCGTTCTTTTGAATAATAAAATCCTTCCAGTCAAAACTCTGGTAGCCGGGTTCGGTGCCCGCTTTGTATTTCTCCAGTTCTTCCGGTGTAATGGTGGTGCTGCCGTACCGGTTGATCTCGGCTTCGGCGCGATAGCGCATATAATCGTAACTGTTGTTAAGTACCTTGGTAAAGCGCGACCAGTTCTGGTACCCGGTATACGCATCTACATTTACTGCATTGCGCGTAGCCAGTTTGCCGCGCCTGGTGGTTACGACAATAACGCCATTCGCGGCCCGTACCCCATATACCGCCGCCGAGGCGTCTTTCAAAACAGTAATGCTTTCAATATCATTTGGCGCCAGGTTGTTGAACTGCCCCGCATCCTGCTGGATGCCGTCAATTACAAACAAGGCATCGCCCATGTTGCGCACCTGTATATTGGCGCTGGCGCCCGGTCGTCCATCGGGCATGCGGAACGATACGCCCGATAATTTACCTGCCAGGCTGGTGCTAACGGTAGCGCCACCGTGCACCATGCCAATATCACGATCGGTGACCACGGCAATTGCGCCAATTAAAGATGTTTTTTTTTGCGTGCCATACCCGATCACAACCACTTCGCCAAGGTCGTGCCGTAGCTTTTGTAAAGAAATATTTAAATAAGACTGGTTGTTCAGCGGTATTTCCTGGTTCGCAAAGCCAACGGAAGAAATGACGAGCACGGCCTGGTCATTCGATACTTTGATGTTGAACGCGCCATCGTTGTTGGTGGTAGTCGCATTCTTCGTACCCTTTTCCAAAATGGTGGCATTGGCAACAGGTACGCCGGCGCTGTCTTTTACGAGACCCGACACCACCATGCCAGCTTTTGGCTGCGCCGCTGCCTGCACGAATAAAATGCAATAAAAAAACTTGAATAAAAGAAGTTTACGCAGTAATTTTTTGGTTAATGGCTTCATGGCAATCAATGTTAGTTTAGGATGGCTTCAAAGGGTGAATCCCTTTGTTGTGAATCGTGCCATGAAATAAATTCTTCTTGCGCACTCCATTTATTCCCTGCGTTTCAGAATTTGTTCAATTTGTTACATTTTGTTTTTTCGTGAACCATTCTTGCTTAAATTACTTCGGATAACCGTGACACGGATAATATAAAACCGGATGAACTGCTCATTACGCCATTTACGCCTTTTACGATGCCTGCTATTTTTGGTTCTACCATTGTACGTTAGTATGGCCAGTGGTCAGTCGTACTATTTTAAACATTACCAGGTAGAGAATGGCTTGTCGAACAATACGGTGTATTGCAGCATCCAGGATAACAAAGGCTTTTTATGGTTTGGCACCAAGGAAGGGTTGAACCGGTTTGATGGTTACCGGTTTAAATTATTTAAATCGGCTAACGAGAACAATCGCCCGCTGAAAAATGATTTTATCTACTGCCTGTTTGCTGATCCCGGCGGTCGTTTATGGGTAGGAACGCAGGATGGGCTCTATCAATTTGATTATGCTAAGGAACGGTTGGTTCGTTTTATTGATTCACTACCGGAGATCAACGACATTCAAATGGACCAAAAAGGACAACTGTGGTTCCGCTCCATCAATACCGTTTGTAGATACAATTTTAGTACACGCCGGTTGACGACATTTCCGCCAGATAGCACCATTCATGCCACGGCGCTTTGTATGAGCGGAACAGGAGACATGTGGTTTGGCACCATGGATGGTTATGTGAAACGGTTTGATACGGTTACGCAAACCTTCAAAGGGCAGGATGTCTTTTCGCATTCACCACACCTGCCTACCTGCTTTATAAAAAAGATCTACCCTGCAGGAAAAGACGCGATCTTTATCGGCACTACCTGCCAGGGCATTAAGTTGTATAATATCTCTACAAATACCTACACCGACCTGATTATCTACAGCGCCGATAAAACAACGATCTACGTGCGGGATATTTTACAATACACCGACAATGAATACTGGTTTGCCACCGAGTCGGGCATCTTTATTTATAATACCATTACGCGGCAATTCACGAACCTGAAGAAGAAATTCTCAGATCCATATTCTTTAGCGGATAATGCGGTCTATACGCTTTGTAAAGACCGGGAAGGCGGCCTTTGGGCCGGTACGTATTTCGGCGGCGTGAATTATTATCCCAAACCTTACACGCCATTCACGAAGTATTATCCCGATCGCACTACCCAAACCATCAGCGGCAGTGCCGTTCGTGAAATGAGCGAGGACGCCGATGGCCATTTGTGGATCGGTACGGAAGACGCCGGGCTTAATAAGTTGAATATACGTACGGGCGCCTTTACGCATTTTAAACCAACGGGTACGCCCACAGGCATTGCTTACCACAATATTCATGGCCTGCTGATCCTGGGCAATGAAGTATGGATCGGCACGCTCGATCATGGACTCGACATCCTGGACCGGCAAACCGGGAAAGTAATTAAACATTATGGCAGCGACATCCGCGACAATACGTTCCGGAATGATTTTATTGTGACCCTGCTGCAAAGCAGTCGCGGCGAAATTTATGCGGGCAGCGGTGGTGGCTTGTATCGCTATCGAAAAGCAACCGCTGATTTTGAGTGGTTACACGAAACGCCCGCCGGGGCATTTATCAGTTGCCTCGCAGAAGATCATGCAGGCATTATCTGGACAGGAACGCATGGTAAAGGACTGTTATATTATGATCCGCTGACCCGGCATTGGGGCCGGTTTCGGAACAATCTGCAAGACACCAATAACTTATCCATCAACGATATCAATGCGGTTTGTGAAGACAGCCGGGAAAACTTATGGATCGCCACTGAAGGTGGTGGCTTGTGTAAGGTGGATGCAAGCCGGCAAAAGTTTACGCGCTATACCATGCAAAACGGTCTGCCCAGTAATTTTGTGTTCAAGGTGGTAGAAGATAATAACCGGCGGCTGTGGATCACTACATCGAAAGGTTTGGTAAAATTAGATCCCGCTACGCAGCAAATGGTCCTGTACACCACCGCCAACGGTTTGCTGTACGATCAGTTCAATTACAACAGTGGTTACAAGGATGCTACAGGCAAATTGTATTTCGGCACCATCAAGGGTATGATCGCTTTCCGGCCTGAAGATTTTGAGTCCAGCCATTATCTTCCACCGGTATATATTACCGGCTTCCAGGTGCACAACAAAGAACTGTTGATACAAAAGGAGCATTCGACCTTACAGCAATCCATTTTATACACCAATGAAATTACATTGCCATATGATGAATCATCTTTCAGCATAGATTTCGCGGCATTGAGTTATACCAGTCCGGAAATAACCGAATACAAATACACGATGGAAGGGTTGGATAAGAACTGGACCTATTTGCCGACGAACCGTAAAGTGTATTTTACCAACCTGGCGCCGGGACAATATACATTCCGGTTAACCGCAGCTACCAATGGCCGTTGGAGCCAGGAGAAACAATTGCTGATCACCATTACCCCACCCTTCTGGAATACCTGGTGGGCCTGGCTGGTGTATGCGGCGGTGGTAATGGCTATCGTGTATTCATTGACCCAGGCTTATCTCAAGCGATCGCAGGTTAAAAAAGAGAAAGAAATTTACGAAGCCAAGTTTGAGTTCTTCACCAATGTAGCCCACGAAATAAGAACGCCGCTTACGTTGATAAAGGGACCGGTAGAGAACCTGATAGAAAAGATCAATGAACTACCCGACATTGCCGCTGATGTGAACACGATGGAAAGAAATACGAACCGGTTGATGACGCTGATCACGCAGATCCTTGATTTCCGGCAAACAGAAGCGAAAGGGTTTAGCCTGGATTTTACCAAGGTAAACATCACCGACCTGTTGCAAGACGTGTATACCAGTTTTCAACCGCTGGCTAAAAAGCGGAACCTGCAGTATAACCTGGTGTTACCAGAAACGCCGGTTATTGCGCTCGTAGATGAAGACGCTTTAAACAAGATACTCAGCAACCTGATAAGCAATGCAGTGAAATATGCCGATCAACAGGTAACGGCGCAATTATTTCCCGTGCAGAAAGAGGATACGACATTTACGATAGCCATCACCAACGATGGCGCGCTCATACCCACTGCCATGCGGGAGCGCATCTTTGAACCGTTCTACCGCATTAAAGAAAATACCAAACAAAAAGGAACAGGCATCGGTTTAACCCTGGCCCGTTCGCTGACGCAGTTACACCAGGGCAGTCTGTTTGTAAAAGACAGCCCTGTTGCCATGAATACGTTCGTGCTTTGTTTACCATTACAACCAACAGCCAAAAAGAAATAACTACCATGACCACGTTACCAAAAATATTATTAGTAGACGATGAAGAAGAAATACTTGATTTCCTGGAAAGGATCCTGCAACCGAAATACACCGTGCTGAAAACGCAGCATGGAAAGGAAGCCTTACAGGCATTGGAGTTGAATGCCGTGCAGTTGATCATCAGCGATGTGATGATGCCGGACATGGACGGGTTTGAATTATGCAGGATCATTAAATCGAATGTAGAGCATTCGCATATCCCCATCATTATGTTAACGGCGAAGAACACCATCCAGGCAAAAGTGCAGGGACTGGAGCTGGGCGCCGATGCCTATATTGAAAAGCCTTTTTCGAAAGAACATTTGCAGGCGCAGATTGCCAGCCTGCTTGCCAACCGCAATACGCTGCGGGAATATTTTGCCAGTTCACCACTCGTGCACATCAATAGTATGGCACACACGCGATCGGATGAACATTTCTTAGCCTCTCTGCACAATACCATTATGGAGCACATAGAAGAAGTGGAGCTGGATGTGGAGCAACTGGCGCGGCATATGAATATGAGCCGGGTTACACTGTACAGAAAAATAAAAGCGATCAGCGACCTTACGCCCATCGAACTGATAAACATTACGCGATTAAAAAAAGCCGCCGGGCTGCTGGCCGCCGGCGATTACAAAATGTATGAGATTGCCGCCATGACCGGCTTTAGTTCGCAAAGCAATTTCGCCCGTAATTTTCATAAGCAGTTTGGGGTAACGCCAACGGATTATGCCGTTCAAAAGCATAAAGAGTTGTAATAAAAGAAAGGCCCGGCACTATTACGCGCCAGGCCTTTATCTTTCATACACCTATAACCTAGTGTGTGCACTCGTGAAAGCTATCGCCACCGGGATAGCTGAAAGAGTTGACGAGCCGCCAGCGTGCTTTGTACATGCCGAAGCTGGTGTTCTTGAAAACGGTAGCGCCATTGAGATCGGTGATCACATCGGTACGCCAGCTTTCACCACCTTTGCCATTGGCCGCATCTATAATAGTAGTATAACCACTGGGGCCACTGCTGATGGATTTTACTTTAGTGATATTAGCGCCTGCTGAATTTTTAATGAGTGTAAACGTACCGGTAGATACATTGAATTTATAAACATGGTTGCTGTTCGATAACCAGAGCTCAGTGGTACTGCCATGCACCGGGAACAGGTCATGCGCATTGCCCTGCGGCATGGTATACGTCTTTTTCAAAGTGAGGGCCGGACTACCGCAACTATTGTTATAGCTGAATGCTTTCAATTTATCTTTACCGGCTGCCCATAACAGTTTATTGGTTTTATCCCATACCACGTTGTGCACATCTTCGAAGGAGACCTTGCCGCCTTGTTTACTGTCATCATTGATATGTGAATCAACGGTGAAGATCAACAGGTAACCGCCGGTTGTAGATGCCGTAACCACATTACCATTGGGCAACACTTCTGCAGAGTGGGTATTGCCACCGGCATAATCGTACCAGATGGCTTTTTTAGTAGATACATTGATGATGGCCACACCACCGCCTGATGCAGTGGCCAGTATATATTTGCCACTGTAAATGGGTTTGGCTTCGCTGATGTTGCTGAACCAGCCCTGCGCACCTGAACGTATAGCAGCATAAGATGCGGTGGGTTTCCATTCCCAGGTTATTTTATTACTGTTGGCAACATCAACCATTACGATCCGGCCATTCTTCTGATCGCAGATGATCATTTCTTTGGCTGTAGCTTCCTCAACGGCAAGCGCTTCTGTAGTGAGTAATCCGGTACCATCATCGGTAGCAGGTGTCTGTGACATTTCCCGGGTGCATCCTAATGCAAAGAACAGGGAAAGGAACAGTGATACGGAAATGCTTTTTCTCATGAATAATAGTTTAGTCATAATAAGGTGTTATGCACTGCATACTATTTAAAATGCGCTTACCCATAGCGAAATTTCATGCCAAAGATTTGCACATAAGGGATGTTGTTACGGCTGGATTTGTTACGCAGTAGTAAATAATTTAATAATAGTAAAAGCCACACAGTGTGGTTTAAAAACGTGGCATGCAGAAATTGGCAATACAGGTTTGTGAAAAGCTAGTAGCTAGTGGCAAGTAGCTAGCAGGGCTTAAATCTGCTTACTACCTGGTATTTGCTAATTCACTATATTTCGCTTAAAACCACATAACAGCATCATGCAATCAGCCATCCGTTTGAAATATATTATTTTATTACTGCTGCCTGTTACCTCCTTTGCACAACAACATTGTATCCCCGTGGATCTGCAATGCGAATATTTAAAAGGTCCATTAGGTATCGATGTGGCGCATCCCCGGTTATCGTGGAAGCTGCAGGATACCCGCAACGGTGCTAAACAAACCGCCTGGCAACTCATCGTTGGCGCCGACTCATTGGCCGTTAGTAAAGGCACAGGTAACAGCTGGCAAACCGGACAGGTAGCATCTGCGGCGCAATTGACAACTTACCAGGGTGAACCTCTGCAACCGTTCACGCGGTATTATTATACGGTACAGGTGTGGGACCACAATAACCAGCCATCACCACTGGCAACGGTCAATAGTTTTGAGACCGGCATGATGAATCCGCCAGGGGGCGCACATGGCTGGCAAGGCGCTTGGATCAGCGACAGTCGCGACATTGCCATTAAACAAGCGCCCTATTTCAGAAAGACGTTTACCATTAGTAAGAAGATACGATCGGCCCGCGCTTACATTGCAGTGGCCGGATTATATGAATTATATTTTAATGGAAAGAAGATCGGCGATCACCGCCTCGACCCTATGTACACCCGGTTCGACCGCCGTACGTTGTATGTAACGCACGATATCACCAGCCAATTGCAAAACGGTAAAAACGCCATTGGCGTATTGTTGGGCAATGGGTGGTACAATCATCAGTCAACCGCCGTATGGTATTTTCATGAAGCACCCTGGCGCAACCGGCCAACGTTTTGTATGGATGTGCGCATAACGTACGAGGACGGCAGTGTGGAAACGATCACCAGTGGTAAAGACTGGAAAACAGCATTAAGCCCGGTCATCTTCAACAGCATTTATACCGGCGAACATTATGATGCGCGACTGGAACAACCGGGTTGGAGTGAACCCGGCTTTGATGATAAAAAATGGAAAGAAGTGATCTACCGGTCTGCGCCTTCTACCAATATAGTGGCACAGGTAATGCAACCGGTGCGTGCCGTTGAAACCATCCCTGCACAATCAATACGTGTATTTAATGATACGTGTTATGTATTTGACCTGGGCCGGAATATTGCCGGAGTAAGTAACATTACCGTAAAAGCACCAGCGGGTACGGTGCTGCGATTAAAGCATGGCGAGCGCTTACGGCCTGATGGACATGTTGACTTGTCGAACATCGATGTGCACTACCGGCCGGTAGGAACAGCCGATCCATTTGGTACAGATATTTTTATTACCAGTGGTAAAGAGAATGAAAGCTTTGAGCCCCGCTTTAATTACAAAGGGTTTCAATATGTAGAAGTAACCTCCAGCGCACCGGTGACATTAACCAAAGAAAGTTTGACAGGCTATTTTATGCACAGCGATGTACCGCCGGTTGGACAATTCACTACTTCTAACCCTACTATTAATAAGATCTGGCGCGCGACGAATAATTCGTATCTGTCGAACCTGTATGGATATCCTACCGATTGTCCGCAACGGGAAAAGAATGGCTGGACGGGCGACGCGCATATAGCCGTGGAGACGGGCCTGTACAGTTTTGACGGAATTACCGTGTATGAAAAATGGCTGGCCGATCACCAGGATGAACAACAGGCCAACGGCGTGTTGCCGGCTATTATTCCCACCAGTGGCTGGGGTTATGAATGGGCCAATGGTCCCGACTGGACCAGCACCATTGCCATTATTCCCTGGAACATTTATTTGTTCTATGGTGATACCACGTTGTTATCCCGTTGTTATGAAAACATTAAACGCTATGTTGATCACATCGACCAGCTCTACCCCACCGGCTTAACTACGTGGGGACTGGGCGACTGGGTGCCGGTGAAATCAAAATCACCGGTTGAGCTTACGTCTTCCATTTACTATTTTACAGATGCCAGGATATTAGCGAAAGCAGCGGGTATGTTTGGCCGAAAGGCAGATGCTGAAAAATATGCAGCATTAGCAACAAAGATCAGGAACGCGATCAACAACAAATACCTGAATGCAGCAACAGGCATTTATGGCAATGGCGTACAAACCGAATTAAGTTTTCCTTTATGCTGGGGCGTGGTACCGGATACGTTGGTATCGAAAGTAGCGGCCAACCTGGCGAAGCGCGTACAGGCCGACAGCAATCACCTGGACGTAGGCTTATTGGGCACCAAATCGATCCTGAATGCATTGAGTGAAAATGGTTATGCGGAATTGGCGTATACATTAGCGGCGCGTGAAACCTATCCTTCCTGGGGCTGGTGGATCGTAAATGGCGCCACTACACTGTATGAGAACTGGAAGATAGATGCCGCAAATGATATTTCAATGAACCATATTATGTTTGGCGAAATTGGCGCCTGGTTGTACAAAGCATTGGGCGGTATTAAACCGGATGCCGGCAGTGCCGGTTTTAAACACATTTTATTACAACCGTATTTTATAAAAAGTTTGAACCAGGTGGAAGTTACGCATGAATCGCCCTATGGCACAATTGTGTCGTCGTGGAAAAGAAGCGGCAGAAAAATAGTTTATACCGTTGTAGTACCCCCTAATTCTACCGCTACGCTTACATTGGGTAATAAAGTGCATGAACTGGTATCGGGGAGATATTCATTTGATGTAAGTAGAAGCAGATAGCTAGTGGCTAGTGGCGAGTAGGGGCTGGCGCCAGGTCATAAAGGCAACGAGGCATAAAAGCAAAGCCGAAAGCAAAATATAATCGCTTTCGGCTTTTATCTGCCGCACTCCGCTTTCCGCTTTAGGCCTTCAGCCTTAAGCTTTCAGCTTGTATTCGCGTGCAGCGTGCAGCTTGCAGCTGTATTCCATTAGCACATTAGCATATTATCACATTAGCTTATTCATTTTATACGCTTTCCACAAAAACTCTCCAAACAACGTATTCGCCCAGGCGAACCAGGAACGGCTGAATTTCTTTGGATCATCTTTATGAAAAGACTCATGCATGAAACCTGTTCCGGCATGGGTTTTCTGCAATGATTGAATACAGCTTTTGATCTCTGCATCGCTGGTGCTGGTAAGCCCGCGCATAATGATGCCCATGGGCCAGATCATATCCTGCCCAACGTGCGGGCCGCCAATGCCTTCACCGGCCGCGCCTTTAAAGAAGAAAGGATTCTCCTTCGACAATACAAAGCGGCGCGTATTCAGATACACCGGATCAGTGGCTTTTACCGAACCGAGGTACGGCATGCCGAGCAGACTGGGCACATTGGCATCATCCATGAGGTTATAACTGCCAAAGCCGTTCACTTCATAGGCATATATTTTTCCAAACGTTGGGTGATTGACCGTAGCGTATTGCTGCAGGGCTTTCTCCACTTCACTGGCCAGTGCATTTAATTGCGCGGCGGTGGTGGTATCTTTTACAATTGCCGTAAACATTTCAGCCGCCTGCCGCAAACTTATTACTGCAAAGAAGTTGGATGGAATAAGGAATGAATATACGGTGGCATCATCACTTGGCCGGAATGCCGAGCAGATGAGGCCAACCGGTTTTACCGGGTACCCATAGCCGTTCATTGGCAAGGTATCGGTAGCCTTCGGGGTGGTGCGTTCAAATTTATATGCTCCATTCCCGTTCTTGCGTTGCTGATCGCGAAAGACGGTATGAATAGACTTGATTGCCTGTTGCCATTGTGCATCGAACGGCGTGGTGTCGCCGCTCAACTTCCAGTAGCGGTATGCCAGGCGGATAGGATAGCACAGCGAATCGATCTCCCACTTGCGTTCATGCACACCGGGTTTCATGTCGGTATGGTCTTTCTCCCATTCGCTCTTTTTCTCGGGATCATTATAAAACGCATTGGCATAGGGATCTTTTAAGATAAAGGCCGTTTGCTTGTTGATAACGCCGGCAACCAGTTGTTGCAGCGGTTTATCCTGCAACATAAACGCGAGGTAAGGCCACACCTGGGCGCTGCTGTCGCGCAACCACATGGCGTCGATATCACCGGTGATCACGTAGGTGTCGGGCCGGCCATGCTGTGTGGTGTGAAATACGGTGGTGTCGAGTGTATTGGGGAAACAGTTTTCAAATAACCAGGCTAATTCGGGTTGTTTCACATTGGCCTGAAATTCTTTGATCGCTTTTTCTACGGCTTCGCTGGTGAAGTTCCGTTTATCGGCCGGGGTGCGTACCACGGGGAATTGTTCAAATTGATCTTCTGCTGAGAAGCCGCGCAGGTTACCAAGCAGTAAACCGGCGCCGGCTAAAGTAGTGTTTTGAATAAAGCTCCTTCTTTTCATATGAGCATATGTTTGGAAGTAAAGCTATGTATTTAGCAAGTAATTGAATACTGAATATCGAATGTTCAATGAAGAATTGTACGCTGCAGGCTTCAGGCTTCAGGCTGCAGGCTTCAAGCTTCAAGCTGCAAGCTACAAGCTTCAAGCTGCAAGCAATACAGAAGGCAAAAAGGCAACAAGGCAACGAGTAAAGCAGCGTGAGCTACACGCTGCAAGCTACAAGCTTCAAGCTGCAAGCAATACTGAAGGCAAAAAGACAACAAGGCAACGAGTAAGCGTTGCCGCGCCGGCTTGCAGCTTACGGCTTACGGCTTACGGCTTATAGCTTATGGCTTGCAGCTTCCCCTGTATTCCTAAAAACAAAAAAGCCTCTCAACACAAGTTGAAAGGCTTTTTCAATAAATATGGCAGCTACCTACTCTCCCGCATTGTTGT
>NZ_STFF01000001.1:247346-1926258 GCF_004834005.1 Niastella caeni | reverse complement strand
TTGCCTCAATCGCTTGCTGATTCGCTGTAATACCTCAATAACCTTGTCTGCCTGGGTACCTTTGATCATGGCTACAATAGCGCCTCGCTGACCTTTGGCTGTTTTATTGGTAATTACGGTATAAAGCTCATCATTGGACAATGCCGTCTCATCAATACTTATATGAGTGCCCATGTTCTTCTCAAAAATCATCCATTCTTTAGCATGCTCCCGCTGGTCCCAATCTTTGTAATCGCTGATATGATGCTTGTATTGTTGCTGAAGCTGGCTGCCATCCATCTGGTACATCCGGGCCAGTTGATGACAACTAATCGGATGATCGTCCAAGTGCGTCTTTTAAAAAAAGCGCGAACTCTTTAGTGAGTCGTGCTCCTTTCATAACCAGATCCCAGTTGCGAGATACAATTTCTCCGGTAGAATGAACTTCCCAGCGGCGGCGCTTTATACTTAATTCTACTTTGTTTTCCCGAATCGGAAAGTCCTGTACCCGAACTTCCGGGTAGAACCCTTTGGAGTGAAGTGTTTGGCCTGCATATTCGGCCGGAGGTAGATTCTTTTCTTCTAAAAACAAGACCAACCCTTCTTTATCTTTTACAAAGTGAGTGATATCAAAATAATCAAGTGTCCCTGATGGTAAAAAATAGCCTAACAATGCTTTTTCCTGATCCTTTTCCAATGTTTCTTATCCGTTTTATTAGGCTGCAAAACAACAAATTTCTCCTAAATCCCCCAAGAATTCAACATGATCCCAAATTATGACCTCAGGTAATTCCATTGTTCTTTGCTGTAGTAAACTAAAGTCAGGAAGGAACCCTTCCAATACTTATCTTGCCGCAAAGTAACGTGAGGCGCTATGGCTTTTTCTTCCGACACATCCAATCAACTTTTTCAACTGGCTGTCCGGTTTGTGAATCAAACAAA
Organism: Niastella caeni; assembly: GCF_004834005.1. Classification (GTDB taxonomy): domain Bacteria; phylum Bacteroidota; class Bacteroidia; order Chitinophagales; family Chitinophagaceae; genus Niastella; species Niastella caeni. The sequence goes on along the minus strand of NZ_STFF01000001.1, from coordinate 1,925,337 downwards.
CCGGCATATTTTCCTCACGGGAAAAGCAGGCACCGGCAAAACCACTTTTTTAAAATACATCCGGGAGAACACCTTTAAAAAAATGGCCGTAGTGGCGCCAACGGGCGTGGCCGCCATCAATGCCGGCGGCGTTACGCTCCATTCTTTCTTTCAATTACCCCACGGATCGTTTATTCCGGTACAACAAAGTGGCTGGAATAGCAATAACACCTTCAACACACCTCATACGCTGTTAAAAAACCTGCGGCTCACCAATGACAAAAAATTATTACTGCAGGAACTGGAGCTGCTGATCATCGATGAAGTGAGTATGCTGCGGGCCGATATACTGGATGAAATTGATTGCATTCTGCGCCATTTCAGAAGAAGATTGCAGGAACCCTTTGGCGGCGTGCAAATGCTGTACATCGGCGACCTGTTTCAATTGCCGCCCGTAGTGAAAAATGAAGAATGGGATGTTTTAAGGCAACATTACAGAAGTCCATTTTTTTTCGATGCCCAGGCCTTGCAACAATACCCGCCGCTCTATCTTGAACTGAAAAAGATTTACCGCCAGCACGAACACGATTTTATCAGAGTACTTAATAATATCCGGAACAATAAAACAACACCCGAAGACCTTGCCCTGCTGCACAATCACTATATGCCGGGTTATGAATGTCCCGATAACGAAAGCTATATTACGCTTACCACGCACAATGCCCGGGCAGACACCATCAATCAAAATCAACTGAATAAACTGGCCACTGACATCTGCGAATGTAAGGCTGAGATCTCAGGTGATTTTAATGAGCGGGCATATCCCGTCGATTTGATACTTCAATTAAAAGAAGGCGCTCAGATCATGTTCGTCAAGAATGATAAAGGCGAATCAAGAAGATTTTACAATGGTAAAATAGGCACCATTTCCAAAATCAACGGAGAAGAGATCTTTGTTCGGTTGGAAGGCGATGAGCACGACATGCTGCTTGAAAAAGAAACCTGGCGGAATATCCGTTACCAGTATAATAATGAAGAGGACAAAATAGAAGAGGAAGAAGTTGGTTCTTTTAAACAATACCCGGTAAGACTGGCCTGGGCCATCACCATTCATAAAAGCCAGGGGCTCACTTTTGAAAAAGCGATTATTGATGCTGGTGCGTCCTTTGCGCCCGGCCAGGTGTATGTTGCGTTAAGCCGGTTAACCTCTCTGTCAGGACTGGTCCTCTATTCACGCATTCATCCATCGAGCATTAACACCGATACACGGGTATTGGAATTCACCCGGTTGGAAAAAGAGGAAGACCAGTTGGCACAGGAATTACAGCAACAACAAAAGATATATATTACCCGCTCCCTGTTGCAAACATTCGATTGGTTGAAGTTGGCGGAAGGCATGCAAATGCATTTTGAGGAATACGAAAATCGCCAGCTTCCCGATAAAAACACCTGTGTGCTGTGGGCAAAGAAGGTGTTGGAGGCTGTTTTAAAACAACAGGAAATGGCCGAAAAATTCACCCGGCAATTGGAGCAGTTATTACCCAACGCACCGCAGGATGGCTACCAATTTCTACACCAGCGCGTATCGGCCGGCAGTGCTTATTTTTTACAGGGAATGGAAGAAATGGAAAATTCCATTAAAACCCATATAGGCGAAATAAAAGTAAAGACGAAAGCAAAGAAGTACATAACAACGCTACATCAGCTATGTCTGTTGCCACAACGAAAAAAACAACAACTCAACCAGGCCGTACAAATTACTGAAGCACTGGTAAAAGGCGTAAATGCCACTGACCTGTTGAACCTTGTAGGAGAACATAAAAAAACTGAAGAAATTAAAACGGCTGAAGAAATAGGAAAGAAAATGGTCAAACCGCAAAAAGGCGATTCGCACCGGATAAGCCTGCAGTTGTTCAAAGAAGGTAAAACCCTTGCTGAAATAGCAACATTGCGCGAACTTGCCCCATCTACCATTGAAGGCCACCTGGCATCATTTATAAAAACCGGCGAAATTGATATTAAGGAAATAGTGGCCGAAAATAAAATAGCCATTATTCTACAGGCAGTAGAAGAATTAAATTTGCCAACTGCTGCAACCACCCCGGTTAAGGAAAAGTTGGGTGATGAATTTTCTTATGGTGAAATAAGGGCAGTTTTAAATTACAGGGAATGGTTGCAGGTTAATAAAGCCGGTGATTAAATGGCATTAATATTATAGCATATGGCACAAACGAATCTATCGCCCGAAGAAAGAAAAGTAGCCGACAAAGTAGTCATTCTTTCCAAGGAGCTTATCATATTACTGGCTGTGTTTACCGTTAGCCTTTTCAGCTTCGTGATCATTGCATACCGTGTATTCTACCTCGATAAAACAGGTGCTGATGAAAGGGCCTTTGCCTTTGCGCATTCATTGGTCACCGATGGCATGACCCAGTTAATGGAGTTTGTTACCTTTTTTGGTTCCCATTATTTTTTAATTCCCGCCAATCTTATTTTGTGTGCTTTTTTTCTGCTGAAAAAGAAATCAAGGTATTCAATAAAGATCAGCGCCATTGCGCTAAGCAGTTTATTGATCATGCTGGGGTTGAAATTATTATTTAACCGTCATCGCCCCCTGATCCCCTTGCTGGAACCAGCGAGAGGACTTAGCTTTCCCAGTGGTCATGCCTTTATGAGCATGTGTTTTTACGGTTTGCTGATGATCATTATCTGGAAAGAAGAAAGACCACACCCCATGTTAAAATGGTTTTTATTAGTGCTCGTTATCGTGCTGTTGTTATTTATTGGCTTTAGCCGCATTTATTTACGGGTACACTACTTCACCGATGTACTGGCCGGTTTTAGCATCGGCTTTTTCTGGTTGTTCATGAGCTCCTTTTTAATAGACAAGATCAAACCCGTTGGGTTGAAAAAATCGTGAACTCCCAAGCGAAATCGTTTCCTGAGCGAAGTTGAAGGATCATGCTTTATTGATCACCGGTCTTGGTGCTACTTTCCGTGTCCAGTGCGATAATTCTGTTTGATTGAACATAAGTATCAGTATGCCGTTTTGCAACCGGTAACTGTTCGTTCGTAGCAGATTTTCGATGAACTCCCTTTCATTATACCCAACGCAATTCATCTTGGTAGTGATGATCCGCTGATTAAATTGCAGGGTTGAATCGGTAAAATCAAAGGCCCCGCTCATACTGTTACAGCCGGTGTTGCCGGAAAACCGTTTTTTTGCCAGGTTAAAATCAAGCCGGGGAATTTTACCGGTGACGGTATCGGAGGGCAGTACAGGTTGTAAAAACCATAGCCCTCCCAAGCCGGTAGTATCTTTTACCTGCCCTGGCACCTCTGTAATCGGTGTATCTTTCTTTGGGCTTTGGGCACTGTCGTAGGTGGGTAAATTATTGCCGGGGGAACCATTACAAGACAGTACCAACATTAATATAAAGGTAAACGGTCTCATACCCTGTTGCCTGAAAAAACAATGCCAGGCAGAAGAATTGCTGATTGCGGAATTTAGAGATTTTGTGATTTCGTATACTATTGAAAATCAAAATAAAATTTAGAAATCTCCATTTACAAAAAACCAAATAAGAAGCATCCTGAGCTTTTGGTTCATGTAATTTTTTTCAATTCAGTGATGGATCATTAAAGGTGTTGCCCTGGTTTACATCGCCCGATTCAAACCCTTTTTTAAACCAAAACACACGTTGTGCCGAAGAGCCATGCGTAAACGACTCGGGAACAACATAACCCTGCGCCTGTTTTTGCAACCGGTCGTCGCCAATAGCATTAGCGGCATTCAGGGCTTCCTCAATATCATTTTCTTCCAGGATATTTTTCATGCGCTGGGCATGATGCGCCCAAACTCCCGCCAGGAAATCAGCTTGCAATTCCAGCCTGACAGAGTATTTGTTGTATTCTTCTTCACTTACCTGTTGTCGTAAACGGTGCATTTTATCACTGGTGCCATTCAATTTTTGAATATGATGACCAACTTCATGCGCTATCACATAAGCCATGGCAAAATCACCAGGGGCATTCAACTGTTGTTGCATTTGCTCAAAGAACGAGAGATCGATATACACTTTTTGGTCGCCCGGGCAATAAAACGGTCCGGTAGCAGAACCGGCCATACCACAGGCGCTCTGTACAGATTCTCTGAAAAGGACCAGGGTAGGCTGATCGTAGGTTTTGCCCGACTCTGAATACAGCTTTCCCCATACATCTTCGGTATCGGCCAGCACCACTTTAATAAAACTCGCTCTTTCATCATCCAGCTTCTGTTCTTCTGCACTCAGTTCTCTGGCAGGCTGTTGTGGCATAGCTTCAGGAAGGGAAGAAACATCGCCACCTAAAAACACCTTTAACAAGATGACAATAACGCCAATAATGCCGCCGCCAACAGCCAGTCCGCCACCTGAAAAACCTCTGCGGTCTTCAACATTGGAGCTTTCGCGCCGTCCGATCCATTTCATAATAAATAATTTATAGCACAAAAATAGGTTCTAACTTATTACAAAAAATTTTGTGCCTTGCAGGGCAGCAGCCTGTTATTTCGCATATTTCAAAATAACGCGGAACAACTCATCGGGATTAAATGGCTTTACAACGATATCGGTGAGACCAGCGCTTTGTACATCTTTTTCTACTTCGGCCGGCAAACTGGCAGTTAATGCAATAACCGGTAAGGTAACGCCGCGGGTACGCAGTTTTCGGGTAGCTTCAAACCCATCCATAACAGGCATGTTCAGGTCCATTAGCACCAAATGATATTTACCCGGTTGTATTTTCTCCAATGCTTCTGCGCCGTTTGTAGCAACTTCTACTACAGCGCCGCCACGTTCGAGCAACGATTGCGCAACCATAATATTGAAGGGGTTGTCTTCCACTACCAGGATCGAAACGCCTTGCAATTGTTTTTCCGATACGGTTATCTTATTGATAAACTCATCCGGGCTTACCTGCTCGTTGCTTAATGCAAAGGTTTGGGTAAAATAAAATACCGACCCTTTCCCCGGTTCACTTCTCAGATGCAATACAATACCCTGTAACTCCAGAATGCGTTTGGTTATAGCGAGGCCAAGCCCGGTGCCACCATAACTTCGCGAAGTAGAAGAATCAGCCTGCGTAAACCGCTCGAATATCAGTTGTTGCTTTTCCGGTTCAATACCAATACCCGTATCAGAAACCTGGATGGTAAGTGTTGCTTTGTCTTCGGTAATTTTTTCTGCCTGTATCGATAAAAGAACAGACCCCTGTTCGGTGAATTTTATAGCGTTATGCACCAGGTTATAAATTACCTGGCTGGTACGGGTAGGGTCACCGATCACTTTCCTGGTTAGCCGGTCATCGATCTCTGTATTTAAAGTGATTTTCTTTTCAACGGCTTTACTGCTCAACCCGCCGGTAATATGTTGAGCTACGGAACCAATGTCCATTGGGATCATTTCAAAATTGATCTTCCCCGCTTCGATCTTATTATAATCCAGGATATCATTTACTATCGCCAACAGGTTATTGGCCGAGAATAATAATACATTCAGGTTTTTCTCCTGGTCTTTACGCGGCGTATTACGAAGCAGCAGGTGCGCCATGCCGATGACGACATTTAAAGGCGTGCGTATTTCATGCGACATGGTTGACAGGAACTCCGTTTTGGTCCTCAATCCCTGTTGAGCTTCATCAGCCGCTTTTTTAAGCGTAAAGGCAAACCGGTGCGATAACACCAGTGATTGTAAAAAGAAGAACAGCACATAACCGGCGAAAACGATCCATTTTTCGGCACTTACCAACTGAAAATAATGCAGGTTGATGATTAAAAATACCAACAGCATAACGCCGCAACTCATCAATGCAAACACCGCCCCCACGCGTTTGTATTTCACCGCCCGGATACAGGAATAAAATGCAAACCCGATGTAAAAGAACATAACTCCCAAAAACGGCATAATTCCTTTGGTAAAGATCCGGGGGGGAGTAACCAATATGAGAAATACATAGACAAGGCAGATCCATACTACCAAGTTCACAATAATGCGGTTGGCATCTTTCGGGTATACGCTGTGGAAATATCGCGAAAACAAGGCCACGCCCAGGGTAAGGGTTAAATATTCAATACGTATGGTCGCAAACCAGCTTAAGTCAGGAAAGATGGAATGCAAAACATACAGGCTGGTACCGATCATCCGGTAACTATACACAATACAGAAAAGCGAAAAATACAGGATCGCTTTATCACGGCTGCCAAATGCATAAAACCCAAAGAAGAACAATCCGCCCATAAACAGGCAGCCGGCCAACAACAGATCAAAAGCTTTGTCGCGTTGAAGGTTTAAATTCAGTGTAGTTCTTTTGCCAATAACAGGCGTTTTGTAGGGGCCGCCCTTTGAATGCCAGAAATTGGCAACCTGTAAAAGCAAATGCAATGTATCAGCGGTAGCAGGAAGCGTAACTGTTTCAGTAGACCAGAAAGGTACGGCACGCTCAACCGTGGTATCGGGCCGGCCATTGGACAACTGTAGGGAGCCATTTAAAAACAACCGGTATGAGCAGTAGACATCCGGCATCAGCAATGCCAGTTGCGGCCGCTTGTTTGGTAATAGTATAGTGAGTGAATAGGTGGCATAGCCTTCAGCAGGAAGCGTTTGGCCATGCAATTTTATCTTATTCCATAACGCAGGAAATGCAACATAATCGGGCCAGGCGGAGGTAGTGTCTCCGGGTTTCAGTAACCGATGCCAGTAAAACTGCCATTCGCCTGACAAAGGGATAAATTGATCGTTTAAATTCACGGAACGCAGGTCCAGTATACCTTTGCGGGCAGTTATTCCCATCAATGGTTCATCCTTTGCCAGGCAAACCGGCAAACAACCACCTATTATAAGGGCAGCCAAAATGATCCATCTGAAATGTTTCATAACTACCGGTCAGGAAAATTTCCGCAGGGATTCTTTATTCAAACGAATCGCACCTGAAAAAATGATCAATGGACAAACAAATTATCGCATTCACAGGGATTGGGAAAATAATAGCGGTTTTGTTGATTAAAATTAAACATCATTCGATAATTATTAGGTAAAATCACTTAATACAATAGCCGTACAATAACGGGAGCCTCAAATTACCTTCCGCCATTCCGTACACGAATAAAAAAAGGCTGCATCATTCGATACAGCCTCTTATTGATAGATTTATTGAGATTACCCTTTATTTCTTGGTTTCAAGCAATTTAAAGAACTGATCCAATTGCGGTAAGATCACGATCCTTGTTCTGCGATTGGCGGCGCGGCCTGCAGGGGTATCGTTTGGTGCTACCGGTAAATATTCACCCCGGCCAGCGGCGGCTATATGAGCAGGCGGTAATCCATACTGGTTTTGCAGTACACGAACCACTGCTGTAGCACGATGCACACTCAGGTCCCAGTTGTCGAGCAATACCCCTTTAGCAAATTTTACATTATCGGTATGACCCTCTACCATAAATTCAATATCAGGTTGGTTCTTTAACACTTTGGCCACTTTACCCAATACTTCTTTTGCTTTATCGGTAATAACATAGCTACCGCTGGTGAACAACAGCTTGTCAGAAATATCGATGTATACTACGCCTTTGTCAACTTTAATATTGATATCCTCATCGGCCAGGTTACCAATAGCGCCTTTCAGGTTCATCACCAGGGCCATGTTCAAAGAATCTTTACGCGCCATAGAAGCCTGCAGATCCTGGATATAGGCATCTTTTGCACCAATATTGTCCAGAGATTTTTTTATGCTCTCGGCTTGCGATGAAGAAATAACTGACAGGTCTTGCAGTTGTTTCAAAGCCTGTGTATTGTTTTGCTTTAAAAAGTCGTTTTGCTTTTTCAGGTTGTCAATTTCACTTTCCAGGGAAGCTTTATTGCGGGCATATTCTGCTTTTGCATCCTCGCAGCTCTTCAGATCACCCTGCAACTTGATATAGTTACCATTCAATTGTTCATACTTTGCTACTTCGCCTTTATATTTTTTTGAGCTAACACATGAAAAAAGTAACAGAGAAGAAAGTCCTGTAAATAACACCTGTTTACATTTCATATTTTATGTTGTTTTAATTATTTAACCAAACACCTCCTCTCCATCATCACCCATTATTGCCCCCTAACGCAAGTATTGTGCCTGGCAGCCGCAAAGGTATTGATCAAACCAATTAACATGCAGGTAAATTTGTATAAAACAGGAATTTAAGATCGTTTTAATAAATTTTTTTTGCTAACCGGTGCTACAATGAAAAAAGTGACAATATTTTTTTAACAGATGCAACCACCTCATGGGCCGGTATAGTCATGTATGGATGCCCTTAAAGAAAATTAATTATATATCTACATTATCGCAACAATCAAAAGACTGTTTTTACTTACGTTTAGTTACAAACGCTATACATAGTACGTGCGTATTAAACACTTTCCAAAGATCACAAACCCGATCACAAAAAAAAGCAATGCTGTTTTTCTCCTTTATTTTTAACCCATTCGCTTCTCTGATTTCTGACATCTTTAACAAAATACTTTAGCTATTTACCGGGTTTCTCCTTCCGAAGCGTTTTCTGTTGTCACTGCCTCTTTAAGAAGCGCTGTTTAAATATATCCAGGATATAATCTTTTAATTTACCCTTCAATGGAAAACTACCATTTTGTTTGTTAGTTCCCCGCAATTAGCTGCAATTTTTACTGGCGGCAGGGTCCCAATGCATACATGAAAAATTTTCTGCTTGTAATCTATAATTGGCAGATTGTCATTATAATGCCTTCTATATTGAGGATAGGTTAAAATGTATAATTCTATAAACACAGGCCGTGACTAAAAAATACCACTAAGTGGTATTGATTGGTATCAGGAATTATTGTCACTTTGTTTAGTCCCCACATGGTTTCAGCCATTGCCTTTTCCTGAAGTAGTTTTCTCAGAAATTTCATGTGGGTAACCCTGCTAAGTCGCGCTGGCAGGGTTTTTTGTTTTGTTACGGCTTTAATTCGCGAACCCCCCAACTAATATCACACATTCAGTCTCTCCAATCTATGCCTTCCCCCTGCAATTTGTAACCTGAAACTTGTACCTGCTACCTGGCAACCGGTACAGGTAACCGGTAACCCCCATCCCCCTCACCAAAATAATTAGTGCACAAATACTAAAATAATTAGTGTTGATAATATAATTTTCTCTACATTTGGCAATCGGTAAATTTGAAAGAACTAAAAACAACCCATTATGGCAGAGAACGAAAAAGCAAAAGCGCTCAAGCTTACTATAGATAAAATCGAAAAAGACTTCGGTAAGGGCAGTGTGATGATGATGAACGAAAAGTCACAGGATCCTATCGAAGTGATCTCCACCGGCTCCATTGGCCTTGATTCAGCCCTCGGCGTTGGCGGTTTACCCAAAGGCCGTATTGTTGAGATCTACGGACCTGAGTCTTCCGGTAAAACAACTATTGCAATACATGTTATTGCCGAAGCACAGAAAAAAGGCGGTATGTGCGCTATAATTGACGCGGAACACGCTTTTGACAGCCTGTACGCCAGAAAACTGGGAGTAGACGTAGATAACCTGCTTATCTCTCAACCTGATTACGGTGAGCAGGCCCTTGAAATAGCTGACCGTCTTATATTATCAGGCGCCCTCGATGTAGTAGTGATCGACTCTGTGGCCGCCCTGGTACCTAAAGGCGAACTGGAAGGTGAAATGGGTGACAGCAAAATGGGTTTACAGGCCCGCCTTATGTCGCAGGCCCTTCGTAAGCTCACCGCTACCATTAATAAAACAAATACCATTTGCATTTTTATTAACCAGTTGCGTGAAAAGATCGGTGTAATGTTCGGTAACCCCGAAACAACTACCGGTGGTAATGCGCTGAAGTTCTACGCATCGGTTCGTTTGGATATTCGCCGCACAGCACAAATTAAAGACGGTGATGAAGCCATCGGTAACCGCGTTAAAGTAAAAGTGGTAAAAAATAAAGTAGCTCCTCCTTTCCGTGCCGCAGAATTCGATATCGTGTTTGGCGAAGGTGTTTCAAAAACCGGTGAAATACTGGATATGGGCGTTGAACTGGGAATCGTAAACAAAAGCGGAAGCTGGTTCAGCTATGACTCCAACAAACTCGGCCAGGGACGAGATGCTGTTAAACAATTACTGATCGACAATCCTGAACTGTCAAATGAAATTGAAACGAAGATCAGGGAAAAGATCAAAGAAATGCAACAAGCTTGATAGTTATACAGCAGCCACGTAGTACCCCCCTCAAATAAAACGGGTATTACGCACAGTTGCTGATAATAATAGGTTCAGTTGAATTATATGGGTTAGTAAGTAAATCGTCCCGGTTTCCCGGGACGATTTTTTTTGCAACAAACTCTTTATGTAAGTGATATATATCGGGTTGGTTAGTATGGCAGTTGTATAAAATAAAAAAGGGGTCTGAATAGAAATTCAACCCCGCTTTTAAAATCCAATATCCTATGAAAAACCGAGGTAAAAATAGTGTTGAATTCTGATATCTGCAATACCATTTTGTGGTAATAGTAAAAACACCAAGGTAATTGGTGCTTTTAATACCTGTTTTTCCGTATAAATACATGCATCCTTTATGTCTATAATGTACAGTAAACCAATTTACTATATATTATAACACAGCACAGCGTTCAATAGTGGGGATACGAAACAGGAAAGTTATTGACATTTTGAAATGGATGACCATAAACCCTGCTATTATCGGTTGAGCAGGCATTCTTCATTCCTTTCTTTAATTCTTTAGCAGTTTTTCCTGGGTAAGAAGACCAGTTGTATGATTGTTTATCCGCAGAAAATAAATTCCTTTTTCAAGTGCACTTACATTGATGGTTTGAAGCCCTTGCAGGTTGTTAATACTAACCCGTTGCTTGCCCACGGCATCAACAATCTGCACATCGAGCAAACTCTCAGATCGAATGATCAATATATTATCAACCGGGTTGGGATAAAAACGAAAAGAAATATCACCCGCAATCAAAGCCTCTGCTGATTTTGAGAATCCAGGCTGCCCGTCTTTACCAGAAAAACGGACCCGGTACAAACTACGACCTTTGGCCGGAGCATCATCAATCCATTCATTTTCGGGTTTTATCTCAGATTGCTTTAATACAGCTACTACTTCAAAATTGCGACCGCCACTGCTTCTTTCTATAACAGCAAATGTAAATGTGGTATCTTCCGGCTGTTTCCAGTTTAAAACAACCCGTGCGTTTTCGATAATGTTCAAAGAAAGATTAGTAATAGCAACAGAGGTATCTATAGGAAAGATGTTAGCCGATGGAGGAACCATCGTGCCTTCCTGCGCTGTACATACATATACAAGCAGGCATATTAAATATACCAGTACGCCTTTCTTCATTGAATTTAATGGGTCAAAATCAAGAACTTCAGTATTAACAATTACTATGCCCGAATGTGGAAAACGTTGATGTCGCTAATAAAATTCGTTGTGAGCAGTTAAAGTTTTTCAAAAGTCAATTACCTTGTTCCATATACACAAATAACTAAGAACACAAGTTTATGCTAAGAGTTAGAAAATTAAACGCCCGTAAACGCATTGCTTTGGTAGCGCACGACAACAAGAAAAAAGACCTGATAGAATGGGCAGAGTTTAATAAAACAGTATTAGCCCGGCATGAGCTTTTAGCAACCGGAACTACCGGTAAATTGTTGGAGAATAGTCTGGACCGTCCCGTGAAATCCTTACTCAGCGGGCCTTTGGGTGGCGACCAACAAATTGGCGCTCTCATTGCCAGTGGCGATATCGACGTACTGATCTTTTTCTGGGACCCCATGGAAGCACAACCGCACGACAGTGATGTAAAAGCGCTTTTGCGGGTAGCCATTGCCTGGAACTGTATTGTTGCCAACGACCGGGCTACAGCCGATTTCATACTTACCTCACCGTTAATGAGTGAAGAATATATGGCCAACATCCCTGACTATACGACTTACCTGAACCGGAAAATTTAACGTTTATTATAGTCACCGCGCGAATACAGCAGTACGCACAACTTTACCCGATTATTTATATCGCACCTTATCCAGCGCTCACCTGGCGCTCCCGGGAACATGTTATAAACTTGCAACGGTTCATCCAGGCAGGGTCATCCAAATACATATCAGGGTTCAGCTAAATTTCTGAACCTTTAAAAGTCAAAATCGTTTTAAATAAACGTCACCCTTTCCAAAGCTCAACAACTTTGGAAAGGGTCTATACGGTAAATTTGTGTAGAGGTAGAAATCTATGGCTTTTAAATTATTCGCTCCATATCAACCAGCCGGCGACCAGCCGGAGGCCATTCGCCAGCTTACAGCAGGCCTGCGCGATGGCGAAAAATATCAAACCTTGCTTGGGGTAACCGGTTCTGGCAAAACGTTCACCATCGCCAATGTTATTCAGCAGGTTCAAAAACCTACCCTGGTGCTTACCCACAACAAAACACTGGTGGCCCAGTTGTACGGAGAATTCAAACAATTCTTCCCGGAAAATGCCGTTGGGTATTTTGTTAGTTATTATGATTATTACCAGCCCGAGGCCTATATGCCCGTCAGCGATACATATATAGAGAAGGACTTGAGTATCAATGAAGAACTGGATAAACTGCGCCTGCAGGCAACCACCGAATTGCTTAGTGGCCGCCGGGATATTATTGTGGTGGCCTCCGTGAGCTGTATATATGGTATCGGTAACCCGGCCGAATTCGAGAACGGGATCATCCGCATTCACCAGGGACAGGTGATTTCCCGCCAGGGCTTTTTGCACGCCCTCGTTAATTCTCTGTACATGCGTAGCCAGGGCGACTTCAACCGGGGCAACTTCAGGGTGCAGGGCGATACGGTAGATATCAACCTGCCGTACGTTGACTTTGGTTACCGCATCACTTTCTTCGGCGATGAAATTGAGACCATCGAAAGCCTGGACATCAAGACCAATAAACGGATCAGTATGGTGGAAAATGCCGCCATCTTTCCGGCCAACCTGTACCTGGCGCCGAAAGACATGATCCAACAGATCCTTCACGAAATACAGGATGAATCCGCCGCCCAGGTTAATTACTTTAAAAGCGTTGGAAAATTTATAGAGGCGCAACGCCTCAACGAACGGGTGAATTACGATGTGGAGATGATCCGTGAACTGGGTTATTGTAATGGGGTAGAAAACTACTCGCGCTTCTTTGACCGCCGCCACCCCGGCACCCGGCCATTCTGCCTGCTGGATTATTTCCCAAAAGACTTTTTGTGCGTGATAGATGAAAGCCACCAAACCGTTCCGCAGGTAAGTGGAATGTATGGCGGCGACAGAAGCCGTAAACTGGTGTTGGTTGATTATGGTTTCCGGTTGCCATCGGCGCTGGATAACCGGCCGCTGAATTTTCACGAGTTCGAGTCCCTGCTCGATCAAACCATATTTGTTTCTGCCACACCCGGCGATTATGAGTTGGAGAAAACAGGTGGCATAGTGGTTGAACAGGTGGTACGACCAACCGGGTTGTTAGATCCGCCCATTGAAATTCGCCCCAGCGTGAACCAGATCGATGACCTGTTAGATGAAATTGATAAACGGGTGAAGAAAGGTGACCGCGTACTGGTAACCACCCTTACCAAACGTATGGCGGAAGAAATGGATAAGTACCTGCACCGCATCAATATCAAATCGAAATACATTCACAGCGAAGTAGATACCCTGGAACGGGTGGAGATCTTGCGCCAGCTGCGACTCGGAGAAATTGATGTGCTGGTTGGTGTGAACCTGTTGCGTGAAGGGCTCGACCTGCCGGAAGTATCGCTGGTAGCCATTCTCGATGCCGATAAAGAAGGCTTTCTGCGTAATGAAAAATCGCTGACCCAAACGGCCGGCCGCGCTGCCCGTAACGTTGACGGTCTGGTGATCTTTTATGCAGACAAGATGACGGAAAGTATGCAACGGACCATCGATGAAACCAATCGCCGCCGCGAAAAACAAATTGCACACAACACGTTAAATGGAATAACGCCTAAGACGGTTAAGAAATCGCGCGACCAGGTATTTGCCCAAACCTCCGTATTGGATATAAAAGGGTACGATCCTGCCAACCCATATGCATTGGCGCCGAATGAAGAACTCGTTACCACGGCGGCAGAAGAGCAAACCGTTTATCAAACCATTCCGCAAATGGAAAAGGCGATTGCCAAAACCAAAAAAGAAATGGAGAAAGCCGCCCGTGACCTGGATTTTATGGAAGCCGCGCGCTTACGCGACGAAATGTTTTCATTGCAAAAGCAGTTGCAGGAAATGAAGGCGTAGGCATCTTGTGTTTTTTTGATTTGAAATTTCTTTAGGTATAACATAATATTTTCCACATACCCCCGTTTTTAATGCGTTAGAAATCAACCCCTAAACCCAATATCTTTTTAAAGCCATGAGAGCCCGTCGTCTGCGCCGTCGTTTGTTCAACCTGTTTGCATTTACCATTCTGGCATTTGCTATTTACCTGGTTGCTTTTTCAAAAGATGAACCCATGCCGCAAGCTGACCAAACTGCACATGCAGTGTCTGCAAAAACGGCACCTGGCAATGCTTCGTCATATTCAAAGAAGTAAATCCGGATACATTAATTATTCTTCATACACCTGCATTAACGGGTGAATGAAACTCCATATTAGGTTAATTAGCCATCGGGTGTTATACCGATATAACTATCGGGCCGATGGGCTAATTAACCGTCTTTTTAAGCTTCATAGTTCCTAACTTCGGGGCATTGAGAATTTTAATTGGAGGAACTATATGGAGAATCAATCAACAGACAAGAAAGTATTTTTGCTCGACGCCCTGGCACTCATCTTTCGTGCCTACTATGCCCTTATCCGCAATCCCCGCATAACATCAAAAGGCAAAAACACCAACGCACAATTTGGTTTCATCAATACCCTGCTCGACCTCATCAATAACCAACGTCCAACGCACATGGCTGTTTGTTTTGATACGCAGGCGCCAACCGAACGGCATACCGAATTCACCGATTACAAAGCCAACCGCCAGGATGCGCCCGAAGACCTGATGGCAGCTATTCCCGATATAAAAAGAATTATTCGCGGTTTTAACATCCCGGTTCTTGAAGTAGATGGGTACGAAGCCGACGACGTTATTGGCACTTTGAGTAAACAAGGCGCGGCCGCAGGCTACCAGGTATATATGGTTACGCCCGATAAAGATTATGGTCAGTTGGTAGACGGCAACATAAAAATATACAAGCCTGGTTACCAGGGTGGCGATGCAGAAATTCTGGGCGCTAAAGAAGTTTGTGAAAAATGGAATATCAAAGAAGTGCACCAGGTGATCGATATCCTTGGGTTAATGGGCGATGCAGTGGATAATATCCCGGGCATAGCCGGTGTAGGTGAAAAAACGGCGGCGAAACTGTTGAACGAATATGGTACCCTGGAAAATGTGCTGGAAAATGCAGACAAAATAAAAGGTGCGTTGGGAGAAAAGGTTCGCAATGGAAAGAACGCCGCAATTCTTTCTAAAAAACTGGCTACCATAATTACCAATGTGCCTATAGAGTTTCATGAAGAAGATTTCCGTCTGAAAGAATGGAACCGCGAGCTGTTGAAAGAAGTATTTATAGAACTGGAATTTAAAACGGTTGCCAAACGCATCCTGGGTGAAGAGATAACGATCGTGCCGGGGGCAGTGCCACAAGGAGTGCAAACCGATTTGTTTGGAAATGTGGTAGAAACCGGAAAAGCAAAACCGGAAGCAAAAGCGCCAAAAACAGAAAGCACAGAAGAAGGGGGTGCACAGGAAGAGGAAGTAGTTCCCGCCGCCGGAAAAAACATTCACAATACTGCGCATCAATACCGCACTATTCAGGAAGAAGCCGCTATTAATAGCCTCGTAAAAGAATTGCTGGAAGAAAAAGAGATCTGCTTCGATACCGAAACCACTGGCATGGATGCCAATGATGTGGAATTGGTAGGTATGAGCTTTTCGTTCAAACCAGGTGAAGCGTATTACATTCCTTGTCCCGCCGATCAGGAAGCAACACATAAACTCTTAAAGCACTTCGAACCCGTCTTCAATAAAAAAGAAGTTTTGTGGATTGGCCAGAACCTGAAATACGACATGCTGGTTTTGAAATGGTATGGCTACGAATTAAAGGGCGAAACCTTCGATACCATGCTTGCGCATTATGTAATAGAACCCGATGGTAAACGCAGTATGGATATGCTCAGCGCCCGCTTTTTGGGATATGAACCGGTACCAATAGAAGAGCTGATAGGTAAAAAAGGTAAGAACCAGTTGAACATGCGCGATGTTGCTATAGAGAAGATAAGCGACTACGCGGCAGAAGACGCTGATATTACTTTGCAGTTAAAACAGGTGCTCGCCCCGCTCATAAAAAGCCGCGAAGTAGAAAAAGTATTTCACGAAGTAGAAAACCCATTGGCAAAAGTGTTGATGGATATGGAATATGAAGGCGTAAAAGTGGATGTGGATTTTCTGCGTGAGTATTCAAAAGAGCTGGAACGCGAAGCGGCGGTGGCAGAAGACAGTGTGTACAAGCAAGCCGGCATTAAATTCAACCTCGCTTCACCCCGCCAGTTAGGCGAAGTGCTTTTCGAAAAACTGCAACTTGATCCCAAAGCCAAAAAAACAAAAACCGGTCAATACGCAACGGGCGAAGATGTGTTGATGAAACTCGCGCATCAGAACAAGATTGTAGAAGACATCCTGGTGTTCAGGGAACTTACCAAACTCAAATCAACATACGTTGATTCGTTGCCCGAACTGATCAACCGTAAAACTGGTCGCGTGCATACTTCCTATGCCCAGGCGGTGGCCGTAACAGGCCGGTTGGCAAGCAATAACCCCAACCTGCAGAACATTCCTATTCGCACAGAAAGAGGCCGCGAAATTCGTAAAGCATTTATACCGCGCGATAGCAACCGCGTGTTGATCTCCGCCGACTATTCGCAAATTGAATTACGCATTGTTGCCGGCATCAGCGGCGATCCTGCCATGTGCGAAGCATTTAAAAAAGGCGTGGATATTCACACCGCCACAGCAGCAAAAGTGTATGGGGTAGAAGAATCAGCCGTTACCAAAGAACAACGTTACAAAGCCAAAAGTGTAAACTTTGGCATCATCTACGGACAGGGCGCGTTTGGATTGGCTGATAACCTCGGTATCAGCCGCACAGAAGCCAAAGAGATCATTGACAATTATAAAAAGCAGTTTTTTGGCATCCAGAAGTATATGGATGATACCATCAATTTCGCCCGTGAAAATGGTTTTGTGCAAACGATCATGGGCCGTAAACGCTGGTTGCGCGACATTAATTCTTCCAACTTTACCGTACGCGGGTTTGCAGAACGAAACGCCATTAACTCACCCATTCAGGGTACGGCGGCAGATATGATCAAACTGGCGATGGTTAAGATCTATCACGAATTCCGCAAGCATAAATTCCAATCAAAAATGATCCTTCAGGTGCATGACGAATTGGTGTTTGATGCGGTACAGGAAGAAATAGAAACTATCAAACCCATCATTCTCGAATGTATGCGGTCGGCGCTGCCCTTACCCAATGAAGTGCCTGTTGAAGCTGAAATAGGTTCAGGCATAAACTGGCTGGAAGCACATTGATACAAATTGAAAATTTCCTTATAAAAACAGTAACTGTAATTCGGTTACTGTTTTTTTATTGCACCATCATTGACTGCACCTGCTGCCAGATATCTTTAGCGATTAAGTCTGGAGAACGATTGCCATCAACAATAACAATATGCTCTACTGCCTTTAATTTTTCAAACGCTTCCATATATTTTGCTCTCACCAGTTTCAGGTTATCGAGCGTT
Source organism: Niastella caeni (assembly GCF_004834005.1). Classification (GTDB taxonomy): domain Bacteria; phylum Bacteroidota; class Bacteroidia; order Chitinophagales; family Chitinophagaceae; genus Niastella; species Niastella caeni. Next base: position 1,907,476 of record NZ_STFF01000001.1, on the reverse strand, counting down.
TCGAACAGTTCAATGTTATCCCGGTTGGCGTGCAGGCGTTGTATACTTGTTTCGGGGGCAACGTCTATGAATATATTGATATCGGGTCGTAGAATATCGGCGCTCATGGAGTTGGCTTGTATCACCCAATCCATACTCATATGTGTGCCCTGGTAAGCGTAAGATGAAAAACAATACCGGTCGGTGATCACCGTAAAGCCTTCTTCCAGTTTTTTAACAATGCCATTCTCTTCATTCAACAAATGATCTAAACGATCCGCTACAAACAAACCGGCTATGATCCGGTGATCGGCTTTCGTATTACCCTTTAAGATATTCCTGATCAATTTACCAATGGGGTTATCTGTAGGCTCAAAGGTGCTGTATACTTTATGCCCCTGACTGGTTAATTGTTCGGTCAACAGTTTTGTTTGGGTGCTTTTACCGCTTCCGTCAATTCCTTCCAGGGCAATAAATAGGTTATTCCGCTTTTTCATATCTAAGTCGCCCAAAAATACACGTAAAAGATCAAATAGGTGCAAGTTTGAAGGCTTGCCGTTGATGAGTTGACAAGTTCAGGAAGTTAACAAGCGCAAATGCTTGTACTGGCAGTATGCATAATATTAAGCATTAATCATGGAATTAAAACCCCAGAAAACCGGTAACTGGTAACCTCACGTAAGATTCCAATTCTGCAACAACCGTCCTGTTAAAAACTCATTAATTTAATCGCAAAAACCACCCCTTTAACACTTGTTTTGTCTAATATTTTGTCAATGTTGGGATATTTACAAACCCCTAACTAAAACTGCCGTCGAATGGTAGTAAATTAAAGTAAGAATTCCCCGTAATGGATTTTTCTAAAAATATAAACTTCCCTATATGAAGATCTTTACACTGGTGGCCGTTTTGGTGGGTAGCATGATCACTCACTATGTTATGGCCCAGGAAAACTGGCCCAAAACAGCAACAACTTCCGAAGGCACCATCATTAAGTTGTATCAATGGCAACCCGAATCGTTTGCTGATAACACCTTACAGGCACATGCCGCTATTTCTGTATTGGAAAATGGCAAATCGGAACCGGTGTTTGGCGTAGCCTGGTTAAAAGCCACTACGGAAACCCAGGGCCAGCAGGTACAGGTTAAATCCATTTATATCAACAACATCAAGCTCCCCGGCGAAACCAACGACGATAAGCTGGAAAGCATCGCCAATACCATTGAAGAAAAAGTTCCATCCTGGAACATTTCTTTTGCACAAAGCGAGCTGCAATCGTCCCTGGATCTGAATAAACAGCAAACCAGTCTGGCCAACCAGATCAGCAACACGCCGCCTAAAGTTATTTATACCAATGTTCCTTCTATCCTGGTTTCAATAGACGGTACGCCTAAACTGCAGGCCAACAAAGACTGGGGTGTTGAGGCGGTTGTTAATACACCTTTTGTTCTTATAAAAAACCGTGACAGCAAGTTCTACTTATATGGTGGTAAGCACTGGTATACAGCGCCCGCAGCAACCGGTCCATTCAAGCTCATCACCGATATTCCTTCCAACCTTGACAAAATAGAAGCTGCGATCAAAGAAGCTGATAAAAAAAATCCGGAAGAAGGAAAAGAAACAGACGAAAATACCATTTACAATATTGTAGTGACCACCGAGCCCGCAGAATTGATCCAGTCGAAAGGTGAAGCCAATTTTGCAGCGATGCAGGGAACTGGATTACTGTATGTGTCTAACTCTGAGAACGATATTTTCATGGACATCAATTCACAACAGTATTATGTGTTGTTGTCTGGACGTTGGTTCCGCTCCAAAACCCTCAGCGGTAGCTGGCAGTATGTAGCGGCAGATAAGTTACCCGCCGATTTCGCCAAAATTCCTAAAGGATCACCTAAAGACAATGTGCTGGCCAGTGTAGCCGGAACCGAAGAAGCGCAGGATGCCATTGCCGAAGCACAAATACCCCAGACCGCCAAAGTAGAACGCAGTAAAGTACGTGCAGATGTTGATTATGATGGCGACCCTCAATTTGAAGCTATTGATGGAACCGATATGTATTATGCTACCAATACGCCGGTATCGGTAATTCGCTGGCGGGGCCGGTACTATTGCGTTGATAATGGTATCTGGTTCGAATCGTACAATGCAGTAGGCCCCTGGGTAGTTTGCGTAAACCGTCCTTATGCCGTAGCACTTATTCCACCCCGTTACCCCGTATACTACATGAAGTATGTGGACATCTATGATGTAACGCCCGATTATGTTTATATGGGTTATACGCCGGGTTATTTGAATGCGTATGTATATGGACCAACTGTAGTATATGGAACCGGTTATTACTACCGGCCCTGGTACGGCCATTACTACTATGCACGTCCTTATACCTGGGGTTTTGGCATCCGTTACAATCCCTGGTTCGGTTGGGGATTTGGCCTTGGGTTTGGTTACGATTGGTTTAATGTAAGCATAGGCTTTGGTAATCCCTGGGGTTATTGGGGTTATGGCGGCTGGTGGGGACCACGCGTTTATCGCCCCTGTTATTACGGCCCTTCTTATTATTACCGGGGTGGTTACTATGGTTATAACAGCTACAGATCATATCGTCAATACAACAACGTAACAGTTATTAATAATTATTATAACAATACCAATATATATCGCAACCGGGGCGGTATTGTAAGCAGGGATAATCCCCGCCGCTATGCACCTGATAGAGGTAACCGCTATGGCGGTAATAATCGCCGGATGGATGTTGCTAACAACAGTAGCCGGTTCAATAATGATAGTCGCAATTTTGACAATCAACGAATTGACAACAGCAGAAATTTCAATCAACAGAACGGCATGTATAACCGGCAACGTACGAACCCGGCCAGTGGAAATAGCAGGGATTGGAGAAGCCCGGGAAGTTCAGACAGAGTTGTTGTACAACCGCAGAATCGGGAGAGAATAACCAATCCTTCTAATGGTTACCGCAATTGGAATAATAACAATAACAACAACATTCCAAACCCTCAAAACGACCGGGTACAGCAACCGCAAAGGCAACCGGTAAGAGGCTTTGATCAACCCGGCGGAAATCGCTTTGAGAACCGCGCTCCACAACAACGCGCGTACGAACCATCATCAAATGGTAACAGAGGTAGCTTTGGTGGTAACCGCGGCTTCCAGCAGCAACAAAGCCGGCCGGCTCCCCAGGGTAATATTTCAGCGCCACGAAATATTGAACCTCGCCACAACGGCGGTGGTAATGGTGGCGGCTTTTCAAGACCTTCCGGCGGAAACAATAATAATGGCGGCGGTTCTTCTGGTGGAGGTGGCGGCCGTGGCAGAAGGGTTTTCTAATTTGATCCTATAAAATATATTTTGCAATCCTCCCGGTTAAACCGGGAGGATTTTTTTTATCGTGCAGAAAGAACCATCCCCTGATTGGGTATTATGCAACGATGTACAAAATAAAGCTCAAACACACATAACAATTGCATGCAATTTGAACAATTCATAGGCGGTCGTTACATTGATCTTGAAAGGTTAACCGATGATCATATTACAGGGTTAGCGTCAATTGCCTTAGATGAAAGGATCTGGAAAAACCTGCCTTATAACATAACTAACAATTGGTCGTTCGGGATTTTTATAAAAAAATTGCAGGAGAAAAATCTTAAGGAACAACAGCTAACGTATGTTATACGGAACAAAGCAAACCAGGTGATTTGTGGAAGCACGGGCTTTTTAAATATTGATGCGGTTAATCAACAACTTGAGATCGGCCCTACCTGGTTATCACCAATTGTTTGGGGTACAAAGGTTAACATAGAAAGTAAATATTTACTATTGGCCCAATGTTTTGAAAGACAGAATATCATGCGGGTAGAATTCAAAACAAGAGAAGCCAATCACCGGTCACAAAAAGCCATTGAAAAGATCGGCGGCATTAAAGAAGGACTCTTACGATGCCACCGCAAAAATGACGATGGAACATTCCGCAATACGATTGTGTATAGTATTATTCAGCCAGAATGGCCACTCACAAAAACGTTGCTTGAAGGATTGATTAATAAATAATTGCTATAGTTTTTTTTAAGCAAACATTTCGATTTTAGAGAAATATTTTTGATCTTTCGGCGTTCTATTTACAGAAAATCGTTTCTGTGAATTATACCCTTAATCTTATACTATGAAACGAATTTTAGCTTCTTGTATTCTTTTTTTATTCATTTACACACTCTACGCCCAGTACGATACTTCGCAGTTTACGGGTTTGTGGGTATTACAATCAGTAAAATTTAAACGCCCTGTTGATCTCAATAAAGATGGTTATCGTTCTTCAGATGCCTTTTGGGAATTTGATGAATGCAGAAAAGATCAGCAAATTGAGTTGTTACCAGATTACAATGCAAAAACCTATTATGGCTCCAACAAGAGCGGATGCACCAACGAAGTAAAAACCTATAAATGGAACCTTAAAGAAGAGTTGGTAAAAGAAGTGAAATATGAACTGGGAAAAAGAGTAGTAGATGAAAGAAGACCCACTGTTTTAAAACTGAATGATGTAACAGGTAATGATGCGAAAGTATTTGTAGTGATCGGTGTTGATGAAAATATACTCACGTTAAAAGGCCTGGTTAAAAGCAGCGCCAATACAACGGAAGAAGCCATTCTTATTTACAGGAAACGTAAAAAATAAGGCAGAAAAGAAATTATAAATTTACAACTATCGTAAACGGCTATCTGTGAACCGCATAGATAGCCGTTTTTATTTTGATATTCACAAGAACGACGTAATTTCACATTATTATGGAGCCAGTAATCTTTTATTGTTACGATGCGTATTGTAACTGGTGTTATGGGTTTAGTGGGGTTATGTTGCAAATAGCAACGGACTTCAGGGATAAAGTACAATTTGAAGTGCTTTCGGGTGGAATGATCCTTCCCGAATCACCAAAGCCAATAAGTTTGATGGCCGGTTACTTTTTAAACAATTGCAAAACAGTAACCGAACATACAGGCGTTACCTTTGGGGAAGATTTTCTATGGCATATTAAAAACCCTGATAGGAGCGACTGGTTCCCTGATTCAGAAAAGCCGGCCATTGCCATGTGTGTGTTTAAAGAATATCATCCCGATAAACAGGTAGCGTTTGCAGCCGATCTGCAATATGCATTGCAATATGAAGGGCGCGACTTGTGCGATGATGAGGCCTACCGGCATTTGTTGGAGAAATATGCAATACCTGCCGATGCGTTTTATAAACTGGTGAAAGACCCGGCTTATAAAGAAAAAGCACAGTATGAATTTGACCTGTGTAAACAACTGCAGGTAAAAGGATACCCGGCAGTATTATTGCAGGTAAATGAATCGAAATTCGTTATGCTGGCATCAGGTTATACAACGTATGACGTATTGAAGCAGCGGATAGAAAGCGCGTTACAGGAATAAATTTTCAGGCATTCAAAAATCAGCCCATGATTGTTACCATTACCATGAACCCCGCGGTTGACAAAAGTACCTCAGTTAATAAACTGGTACCGGAGAAGAAAATGCGTTGCAGTGAACTCATTACCGAGGCAGGGGGCGGCGGCATTAATGTAAGCAAGGCCATAAAAGAATTAGGCGGCGAATCCCTGGCCATTTTCCCATCAGGTGGTATGAATGGTAAACTCATCGAAAACTATCTTACAGCACAACAGATCAATTTTAAATGTCTTCCCGTTGCACATGAGACCCGTGAAAATATTGTTGTGCGCGAAACGGATACCAATTCTCAATTCCGCTTTGTAATGCCGGGAGCGTCGCTTACTGAAAAGGAAGCACACACCTGCTTCGACATATTACAACAATTGCAACCCCGGCCATCAATTATAATCGCCAGCGGCAGCTTGCCACCCGGTTTGCCAGAGGACTTTTTTGGACAGTTGGCCAGAGTGGTAAAGCAGTTAAATGCGCGGTACATCATTGACACATCAGGAAAACCTTTGCAGTTGGCCGCCAAAGAAGGTGTGTATTTGCTGAAACCCAATTTAAGTGAACTGTGTGCATTGGTAGGCAGGGAGCATCTTGAATTGAATGAAGTAGATGATGCAGCAATGGAGGTCATTAAGGAAGGCAGGTGCGAAGTGATGGTAGTTTCTATGGGGCCGTCAGGTGCTTTGTTGGTTACCCGCGAAGGATGCGAGCATGTGCCTACGCCAACCGTAAAAAAGCAAAGTACCGTAGGAGCTGGCGATAGTATGGTAGCCGGCATGGTATGGATGATGGCTCAGGGAAAATCATTATCAGAAACGGTGCGGTTTGGCGTTGCCTGCGGAACCGCTGCCACCATGAACCCCGGCACACAATTATTCAAAAAAGACGATGTATACCGCCTGTATGAATGGATAAATAAATATGCGGATAAATATAAAATGAACCTCGACTAAAAAGGCAACGTGGCAATAAGGCTTTATTTACCTTTTTCATTTCTCTGTTTTTCATTTTTTATTCTTCATTCTTTTTATATAGTCGGTTTTTCATTCTTACCAATTGCTCCTAATTTGGTGGAAATTATTTGTATGAGGAAGTTATTCATCATTGCCGGTTCCTTACTAATACTTCAATCTGCCATTGCCCAGACTTCCGCACACATGGATTTTGAAAAATACACGCCCACTTCTACGCTTGTGGTTCCGGAACATAAAACAGGCCGCGCCCGTTTTCCATTTATCGATGTACACAATCACCAGCGAGGCATGTCTGCATCAGACCTCAAAAGCCTGGAAAAAGAAATGGATAAATTAAACATGGCGGTGATGGTAAACCTCAGTGGCGACAATGGCAACCGGCTTCAAAACAAAATCGACAATATTCGTTCAACCAGTCCCAAACGATTTATAGTTTTTGCCAATATCAGTTTTAACGGCATTGGCGAACCGGGCTGGACGGAAAAAGCCGTTAAACAATTGGAAGAAGATGTTAAGTACGGCGCCAACGGATTGAAGATCTTTAAAAACCTCGGACTTTCTGTAAAAGACAATTCCGGCAAACGCGTCACCGTAGATGATCCCCGGCTCGATGCCATTTGGGCTAAATGTGGTGAATTAAAAATTCCCGTCCTCATTCATACCGCCGATCCCAAACCTTTTTGGGAGCCCGAAGATGAACACAACGAACGCTGGCTGGAAATTACTTCACACCCCGCCAGAAAAAGAAGTGATACCGATCCTGCCCCCTGGGAGATCCTGATAGAAGAACAACACCGCATGTTTAAAAAACACAGCCGCACCACATTTATTGCCGCGCACTTTGGCTGGTATCCAAACAACCTCACCAAGCTTGGACAATTATTAAACGACATGCCAAATGTGTGTGTGGAGTTTGGCGCTGTGATTGCAGAACTGGGCCGGCAACCCCGCATGGCCCGACAGTTCTTTGAAAAATACCAGGACCGGATCTTATTTGGAAAAGATAGCTGGGTACCTGAAGAATATGCCACTTACTTCAGGGTGCTGGAAACAGAAGATGAGTATTTTCCTTATCACAAAAAATACCACGCCTTCTGGGCCATGTATGGCATGGGATTGCCCGATGCTATTCTGAAGAAAGTATATTACAAAAACGCCTTGCGCATTATACCTAACATTGATAAATCGCAATTTCCAGAATAACTAGTGGCATTTCTTCCTATTTCACCCGTGTATAATTAAAATCTGACCCCATTTCCTTTCCATTCTTGCTGCCCTCAATTCGGGCGCGCAAATCGTTTGCTGAAGCCAGGTCATAAATTACCCGCTGCGGAAAATCATGCTCTTTGTTTTCAAACACATAGCGGTTGTTATTGCAGGATATCAACTTGAAAAGAACCGGCTGCCGATTGTTCTGGTCCTGCACAACCGGCGTGTAAAAAATAGCATCGCCCTGCAAAGAAATAATTACGTTTTCAAGCAGTACGGTGTCGTTGTTCCTGATTTTATAACTGCGGCCAAGCAATTCTTTATCGTTCTTTACCTCCCACTCTTCGTATATAGCACCGCGTTGTGAATCCATTTTCCATAAACCGGTTAGTTTATGCAGCGGCTTGAATTCCCTGTTCGAAAAACCCGGTTGCGCTTTCGACACATTCAATAATATCAGCAACAACCATATAGTAGTAACCCATTTTTTCATATGCCGGTTTTTAGTATAGCTTATGAAATTACAAAAAGACATGTTGCTTTCTTTCTTTTTCGTCTGCGCGCATTCCCGCTTCATCCGGTATTAATTGATATTTATCAGCTTACACATATTGGTACTTTTTTTGATCCTTTATCTTTAACAAAAACTAACAGATATGAAAAAGCTTGTTACTATGGCCTCTGCCGTTCTGTTTATAATCAACAGTTTTACGGCCAGTGCGCAACAAACACAGCAGGATTCAATGATGAAAGCATGGAGTGCCTACATGACCCCTGGCGACGTACATAAAATGATTGCAAAATGGGATGGAAAATGGAAAGAGGACCTAACGTTCTGGATGCAACCGGGAGCTCCGCCAACCAAAAGTACCGCAACTTGTGTAAATAAAATGATTATGGGTGGAAGGTATCAGCAAAGCACTCATTCCGGTGTAATGATGGGCCAGCCTTTTGAAGGCCAGGGCACTTTAGCCTGGGACAATGCCCGTAAAATGTTTATCAGTACCTGGATCGATAACATGGGAACCGGTATTATGTATATGGAAGGTCCCTGGGACAATGCTACCAAAACCGCTACTTTAAAGGGAAAAACAACCGACCCAATGACAGGAAAAGAAATGGATGTAAGACAAACTTTTAATGTAGTTAACGACAATACACAAAAACTGGAAATGTTTATGACGCAGGATGGCAAGGAATTCAAGACCATGGAAATTATATTCACCAGGGCAAAATAATTCTTACAATAGCGCCCTGGGTTGACTAAAAAGTCAGGTATGCAAGGGTGGGTCCGCCTCTTAAGGTTGGCTCACCCTTATTTTATGCACTAAAGCAGGGTGAGCCACGCGCGGCGGAAGGCCTTTTTAGTTGGCCCCTGTTTGCTCAATTTCAAAAAGTCAAATCCTAACCTGCTGTGGGTTTTACAAGAGCCTTACTTGTTTTTTACTTTGCCAAACAAGGTATTAACCCGGACCAAACAGGGACCTCATAAGGATAAAATCCCTGTGAGGTCCCTGTGAGGTCCCTGTGAAGTCCCTGTTAGGTCCCTATGAGGTCCCTGTGATTCCAGTTAAAGTTCCACTCCGAACCCAAAAGTGTCACAGGTCATAACCCTGAAAAACCAAGCGATTTGATTTACGATTTTATGCGTACAGGGAAGCAGGGCGAAATGGTCGCTATAAATACCCGGTTAACAGGCTCAAAACAAAAGTCCCGGAGTTTTTAAACCCCGGGACTGGTATATAAACGCCCTTTCTGGATGTAGTTTATTGAAGATCAGCTATTCAATACCTGCTTCAGCTTCACATTCTTATTTCGCAAATCGATACCTCCCTCAACAATCGATTTCAGGTTAGCCAGGTAAAACGTCCAGCCGGTTTTGCAGCCAACATGAAAATTGAGCTTTCCCTGTTCATCAATCGGAATGTCTTCCTGTATCAATTCCACAATATGCTCACCTTCTTCTGGTCTTATGTTCACCGAGCAAATACCCGCTTTGCCAAAACTGAATTTGAAATAATCTTTATTGTTCAGATCAAGTATTTGCCCATGTTCAACAGCTTCATCTGAATAGCCGTGCCACAACCATTTATAGGTATCGCCTACAATTACCTGTTCTTCTGCGGCCCTTTCTTTTCCATCATTATTCCTGTATTCACTCAAGCGAACAAACCAGCTTTCCATACCTGCACGCGTTGCCCAGGCAAGGTACAAGGTTTCTATAGGCGCACTTACATTAATGCGCGTTACAAACCGGCTCCAGTCAATAGTCGACATACGCTTACATTTTAATTATCGCATGTTGGGAACATCCCGGGCTGTAAACCTGTGATCTCCCAAACAAAAAAATGACAGTTCAATCACTTCATGGCCGGCACGGAATGTATCCCAATGCGATTGCCTTCACTATCAATAAAAACACCCATATGGCCATACTCGGGAGAGATCTCCGTTTTGGGTATGATCACTTTTCCGCCGGCTGCTTCTACTTTATCCAACACCCGTTGTACATCGGGATTAGCATTTAAATAGATCAGCGGCCCTTCGGTTGAAGAAGGTTTAAAAAAACTGTCGCCCGTATGCACGAGTGCACCTCCAATACCAGTCATAGGATCATCGATAGGGAACATGCGCATTTTAATATTTGGAAAGTCGTCCATAGGAATTAACTGAACACCCAATATGGCTTCATAAAATTGTTGTGCCCGGTTAAGATCAAGAACAGGAATTTCAAACCAACTAATTGCACTGGTCATAAAGCGGCGATTTTAAGCGTTAATAATAATTAATAAGGTGTGGCACGCTTACATGGATCGGCTTAACAAAGTGTGCCACACCTAATAAAGCAATTAATATGCTCAACAACCCTCAGGGTTTTTTCATGGCTATACGGTTGTTATATATTGGCTAACTAAAACAGTTGTTGCCATACCTCCACTTTTCTATCGCCAGGCCCCGATGATGGCGCCCATCAGCACTAATGCCACAACACTATAAAACCCATTAATAAAGATCAATCGCCAGGGTTTTAATTCAAACAAACTATGAATAGCAATAGCGCAGAAGGTCCAGATGCCGGCGAGAAAACCAGCGGTAGCACCCCAGGCCACATCGGGTTTGGGTGCACATTGAGGCGGGCAATCTGCTGCCGGAGAAAGGAACATAGCGAGGTTTACTGCCATCAGCAGGGAGAAAATAAGCGTAAAGCCAAAGATCTTTCCTTTGTTACCGCCTTTTCTTATTTGTTCTTCAGTAAAATTGTTATCCTTCATCCAGGCTTTACCAAAAAGACCGGGCGAGTACCAGATACCGCCTACTACAAAAGCAGAGATACCGGCAACTAACACCGCCCACCAGTTTATCAGTGGCATTGTCATAAGCAAATAATTTTTGTAAAACCCGTCAGGTATGAAGCAGAGATTGTTTAATCCAACTTATTTTTCATGGCTGATTGATTGCCCAGACCTGACAGGTTTTATGGTTAATTCAAATCTATTTGCTAATTTTTACACGCTCAACTAAAAAGGAATCAGGCTGGAAAAGCAGGGGATCAATATCAATAATAAGCCGATAAAAAAAACCGGTGCTTCCGAAAGGTTGAATGATATCGGGTTCAGGGTAATTCTCATCCCGGCATTTGGGGTGCTTATACCTTTGGTTACCGGCATGATCAATCAAGCAGCTCTTTCGCTTTGGCAAATCAAACTCAGCTTTCTGTATACCATTGGCATTGCCTTTATAATATGGGAGGGGAACCGCTATCTTCTTTTTACGCTACGCAGTTATTTTGACTGGTTCAATAAACCGGTACGCAAAATAGTGGTGCTGGTATTGACAATATCTTTCTACACCATTCCCATCAGTGCATTGCTGCTGGTGATCTGGTATAAATTATTTAATGCGGGCAAAGTTAATTGGGATGTAATTGCCACCACCACCCTGATCATTATGATCTGCGTGTTGTTTATTACGCATATTTATGAAACCGTGTTTTTGGTGCGGGAAGCAGAAAGTGAAAAACTTAAAAAAGAACAGTTGGAAAGAGCCCGCGCAGAAGCGGAGCTTGAAGCGCTCAAAAATCAAATTGACCCGCATTTTATTTTTAACTCGCTGAATACGTTATCGTACCTGATTGAAAAAGATCCGGTAAAAGCCAGACAGTTCAATGATAACCTCGCAGATGTATATCGCTACATTCTTCAGAATAAAGCCCGCGAGTTGGTGTTGTTGCATGAAGAAATGTTATTTTTAAACGATTATTTTTCTTTATTGAAGATCCGGTTTGAAGAAGCTGTACAATTACAGATCATGCTCGATCCGGCATTGTATGATCAGTATGTTATACCGCCCATCTCTTTGCAGATCCTGGTAGAAAACGCCATCAAGCACAATGAATTTTCTGATGCTGTTCCCCTGGTAATTACCATTGAAATGCAAAAAGATGAATTGATCATTCATAACCAGGTACGAAAAAAAATTTTACGCAAAGCCTCTTCGCGCATCGGTTTAAATAACCTGGGCGAACGCTATAAATTAACTACCAGTAAAGAGATCAGTGTTACAGAATCGGCCAGTGATTTCACCGTTTCGTTACCGGTTTTAAAAATTGCCTGATAAACAATAAATACCTTCCAGATGAAATGTGTTATAATTGAAGACGAAAAACCTGCAGCAGAAAAATTACTTTCGTTACTTGCTCTGTGCGATCAACCGGTTTATGTTGAAGGAGTGCTTGGCAGTATCAGGGAGGCCATCGATTGGTTGCAACAGCATCCCGCCCCCGAATTAATTTTCATGGATATTGAACTCAGTGATGGGTTGTCCTTTAAAATATTTGAAGAGATCAATGTAGAGTGCCCGATTATTTTTACTACCGCTTACGACGAATACTGGCAGGAAGCGTTTGAGTATAACAGCATCGATTACCTGTTGAAGCCAATAAAGCCTGAAAAACTGGAAGCGGCCCTTAAAAAGTACCAAAAATTAAAACAGCATTTTACCGGCAATTACCAGTCTTTGGCCCAATGGCCATCGGCACAGTCCCAGGGAGGTTATAAAAAGCGGTTCCTGGTAAAGCGCGGCACCGATTACATTAGTATTAAAGCTGAAGAGGTGGCTTATTTTTATGCCACCCATAAACTGGTTTGCATGGTAGACAGTAGCGGACAGAAATTTATCATGGACCAGTCACTGGCCGATATTGAAACCCAGATAGACCCCGCGGTTTTTTACCGGGTTAACCGGAAATACCTGGTCAATATGAGCGCTATTAAACGAATAAAGGCATATTCTAAAAGTAAGTTGTTGCTTGAAGTGGCTCCCCTGGTTACCGAGGATATTATAATCAGCCAGGAAAATGCGGCCGCATTTAAGCAATGGATGGGGCAGTAATTAAAAAACCCCGATAATATAAACTACCGGGGTACATCCTATAACGAGTGCATCAGAGCCATTAATTATTTCCGCCGCCGCCACTACGATTTCCACCGGGGCCACCGCCACCGCGTTGCGGGCGTAATGTGGGTTCTATTTCATCCTTCCATTTCTTGAATTGATCTTCTGTAAACACCTTTTTCAGCTTATCGTCGCGCTCGCCAATCAGTTTTTGATTTTTTTCACGCATTTGTTCCCGATCGGGGGCGCCGCCGCTGGCCCGCATTTCTTCAAACATTTTATCCTGCGCTTTAAAGAAATCCATAAAAACGCTATCGCTTTTAATGATTTGATCTTTATCCAGCTTCAGATCCACCAGTTTTTCCTTGGTAAGTTTTAACTTTTCTTCGGGAGTACGGCGTTGAAATCCACCGCCGCCCTGCGCCTGAACACCTAATACCCCAATTATTGCGATCGTTAATAATAATATCGTTTTTTTCATACTATGAGATTTAGTTTTAGGAAAGTAGATGATAGTTGGATGCCGCTTTGTGCGAAAACCTTCGCCGGGATAAAAATTATTGCCTAAAAAGTCAAAAAAAGCCCGCAGGTCAGTTTATGGGACCAAAATGCCCGGTAAAGGGTGCGAATTAGCCCGGTCCTTATCTTTCAGACTATTTTGGAACACCGTTTGCCAAATTCAGATTATCTTGCAACTCCTTAAAAATTTTGATTGATATGGAATACGCTAAAATTGTTGCCGTAACGGGTTTACCAGGATTATTCGAATTGGTGAGCAGTAAATCTGATGGCGCTATTGTACGGTCACTGGAAGACAAAAGCACAAAATTTGTTTCGAGCAGGATACATAATTTTTCTCATCTCGAAAGCATTGAAGTATATACAGTTCGGGATAATGTTAACCTGGTAGATATTTTTACTGCCATGGACAGCAGCGGCGAAAAAATGCCCGATGAAAAAGATAATGCCGCCGTTAAAAAGTATTTCGAAAAAGTTTACCCCGATCTGGATTTCGACCGCGTATACTCAAGCGATATGAAGAAGATGGTAAAGTGGTTTGGCGTGCTGAAGTCGAATAATATTGAGATCAAGCTGAGAGAAGCAGCTCCTGAGGAAGAACTGGTTGAAGAAGCAGTTGCTGTTGAAGAAAAAGCTGCCGTAAAAGAAGAAAAGCCTAAAGCTGCTAAAAAAGAAAAAGAAGTAGCAGGCGACGAAGAAAAGAAAGAAGCGGCTCCAAAGAAAAAAGCAGCTCCTAAAGCTAAAAAAGAAGAAGGTGATGCTGGCGAAGAAAAGAAAGAAGCAGCTCCCAAGAAAAAAGCAGCTCCCAAAGCCAAAAAGGAAGAAGGTGATGCCGAAGAAGCACCCGCTAAAAAGAAAGCAGCTCCAAAAAAAGACGCTAAGAAGTAATTTAATAAACTTTAATAAACTAAGGCTACAGGCTGCTGGTTTTTATACCGGAAGTTTGTAGCTTTCTTATTTTAAAAAGGTGAACTAATGAATCATACTGCAGACATAAAAAAATTGCCCCGGCACTTTTTGCCGGAGGATTTTACGGTAACTACCTGGGATAATCTTGAACCTTATTTTAAAAATCTCCTCGACAGACCTGTCAATTCAAAGGCTGATCTGGAAAAATGGTTACACGATATGAGCGAGCTGGAAGCCGTGGTGAGTGAAGATGCCTGCTGGCGTCAGATAAAAATGACCTGTGATACTGAAAACAAGGCGCTGGAAGAAGCATTCGTGTTCTTTGTAACAGAGATCCAGCCTAAAATTCAACCCTATGCCGATAAACTGAATAAAAAACTGGTTGAAAGCCCGTTTGTAGCCGAGCTTGACCAGAAGAAATACTTTACCTACCTGCGCAGTGTTCGTAAAAGCATCGAGCTGTTCCGCGAAGAAAATATTCCCCTGCAATCGGAACTGGCTGTGTTAGCGCAACAGTTCGGAACTATTGCCGGTAAAATGACGGTTGAAGTAAACGGAAAGGAATATACTCTGCAACAGGCTTCGAAGTTTTTAGAAGATCACGACCGTAATTTACGCGAAAGCGTTTATCGTAAAATTAACGAACGGCGCCTGCAAGATAAGGAGACCCTGAACAACCTCTATACGCAGCTAGTTCAAAAAAGACACCAAGTAGCTAAAAATGCCGGCTTCGATAATTACCGCGATTATAAATTTAAAGAGCTCGGCCGTTTTGATTATTCCAAGGAAGATTGCTTTCAGTTTCATGAAGCGGTTAAACAGCATATTTTACCCCTGGTAAACATAATCAACGACCGAAAAAAGAAAAAACTGAACCTTCCCACTTTGCGTCCCTGGGACTCGGAAGCAGAACCGGAAGGAATAACTCCACTAAACCCCTTTAGCACTGGCAGTGAATTGTTGGAAAAAAGCATTCAATGTTTTGATCGGGTGCATCCCTTCTTTGCAGACTGCCTGCGGAAAATGGGCGAAATGAAACGGCTCGACCTTGACAGCCGCAAGGGAAAAGCCCCGGGCGGGTACAACTGTCCGCTCGCCGAAACAGGCGCCCCCTTTATATTCATGAATGCGGCTGGCCAAATGAGTGATGTTACCACCATGGTGCACGAAGGCGGCCATGCGGTGCATTCATTTCTCGCCCATCCATTGGAGTTAACTTCTTTTAAAGAGTATCCCATGGAGATAGCCGAAGTGGCCAGCATGGCGATGGAATTGTTCAGCATGGATGCCTGGGATGTGTTCTTTGATAAAGAAGAAGACCTGATACGGGCAAAGGAGCACCAGTTGGAAAGAGTGATCACGATCTTCCCCTGGATTGCCACAATAGATAAATTTCAGCACTGGGTATACGAAAATCCCGCGCACACAGCAGAGGAAAGAGCGAAAAAGTGGATGGAGATCTTAACCGAATTCCAGAGCAATGTAATTGATTGGGAAGGGCTTACAGAATATCGTACGTACGCCTGGCAAAGACAATTGCATTTATTTGAAGTTCCCTTGTATTATATAGAATATGGAATTGCACAGTTAGGCGCCATTGGTTTGTGGATGCAATTCAGACAGAACAAAGCAGCAGCAATTAACAACTATATGATGTCTTTGCAATTGGGTGGAACTAAAACTTTGCCTGAACTCTACAGCGCAGCAGGACTTGTATTTAATTTTTCGCCCGACTATATAAAACAGTTAATGCAGTTTGTAAAAGGAGAAATGGACAAACTAAACGTTCATCCCTAGCCGGGAAAAAAATACCCAGTTCATGGTATGCGAAATATTAATTCATTCTATTATATTTGTAGCACTAAAAATAAATTGATCTAGGTAGTTCTGCTACCTGCCATCATAAAATAGCTACTAATCAGAGCCTTAACCAAAAGTCCCGGTGTTTCTACATCGGGGCTTTGTTTTTTTAGTTATTTAATCTTCATTTAAGCTCCACAAATAAATCGCAAATAGTGCCGTGAAGCACTCCATTTAATCTAAGCAAAATTGTTTGAGCATTAGTGTTTTGCGAAATACTATGCTATTTTAATCATTCTTTAATCTGGGGGCTTACTATTCTTTTTTATAGAAAATAAAAATACCGGTTACTGCACACCGGGATAATAGTACGAATCGGCAGTTAATACACCGCTGCCGGCTAACCGGAGATAATAATTTAACTGATGGCAGTCAGTTTTTTTACCGGCATTCCTTGCATAAACCGGTTACCACCATCTGGTATTCGTGGGGTAAGAACCCACCAGGAAGTTTTACTTCAGGAACAGTTACATCGGCGAGGCAAATTGTTTTTCCGCACTCGCTGCAAATAAAATGCACATGGTTATCGTGATGGTGCCCTTCGCTGCAATCATCTTTGCACAGGGCATATAATACTGAATTATCGGCGGTAGGAATATTATGAATAATGCCTTTTTCCAAAAATGTTTGCAGGGTGCGGTATACAGTGACCCGGTCAAATTTTTCACCGGTCTTTTTTTCAATATCGCCATGTGCCAGCGCTCCATTGCTCATTAAAAATAATTCCAGGATCCTTTTGCGGCTACCGGTTACACTCAGTTGATTTTTACGGAGTATTTCGTCTATCTGTGCATCCATTGTAAAAACATTAACCATTTGCAGTATTAACTGCCAAACAAATTATTTGAAAACCGCTCACCGGAGCTGCGTTCATTCAACAATCGCTTTATGTCTTTTTTCAATTCTTCAATCTCCTGCTTTTTTAAACCGTCATAAATTTTCCGTACCCGTCCGGTTTTATCTACCAGGGCAAAAAACTGGGTATGCAAAAACTGGTCGCTTATATTCTGCAGATTATTATTGGGGTCATCTAACAGGTAGCTGTTCCGGGCTGCTTTGTACAGGCTATCCTTTCTTCCGGTCAAAAACACCCAGCGCTGCGTATTTACGTGTAACGAATCGGCGTACCATTTCAACCGGGCTACATTATCATTATCAGGGTCTACCGTGTGCGACAGGATCATAAAGCCTGGTTCATCTTTATATGCATCATACACCTTCAGCATATTGGTATTCAGCATGGGGCATATACTTGGACAGGTTGTAAAAAAGTATTCGGCCACATACACTTTGCCTTCCACATTTCTTTGGGTGGTTGCCTGCCCATCCTGATTGGTAAAGCTGAAGGGCTGCACCCGGCTTACCACCGGCAGCTTCACTTCCCCAAAGCCTGGTATAACCTGGGTTAAGGCCACATAAAAGGCTATCACCAACACCACGAAAAAAGCAATATAGAAGATCACTTTCCGGCTCATAGCATGAATAATTTTTCAGGCCGTAAAGGTACGGTTACCCATTTCGCCACCAATGAATTTATTTTTATAACGAATCTTTTTGCAACAAAGTTGCATGCCAGTGCATTTACTTCTTATCTTCGTGGCCATGAATTTTAGAGTAAATTGGGATGCAATGGGGGTGGCAGCTTCACTGGCTTGCGCTATCCATTGCGCAATTTTACCCCTGCTGTTAACCAGTTTGCCTGTTTTAGGCATAAATATCATTGATAATGAGGCGTTTGAGTATTTTATGATCGTTCTGGCCTTTGGCATTGGCGTTTATTCCTTACGCCATGGTTATAAAAAACATCACCACAGCACATTGCCCATTATTATGTTTTCAATTGGCATTAGTGGCCTGATAGCCAAGCAAATATGGCATAAATACCAATTGTGGATCCTACCTTTTGCCGTATTGCTGATCGTGGCTGCCCATTTAATGAATTTCAGGGCCTGCCGGGTACACAACCACGCTCATGAAGATGACTGTGACCACTAAACTAGCTGTTACGAACTACCGAACTGTTGCTACCTGCTTTCAACCCCGGGTAAATTCCAGTTCCGGGCCATCCGTGTTATTTTTCACAGTCCAAAGTTTTTCAAAATAAGAAACAATTGCAGCGGGCTTTTGTTATTTTTGTAGTCAACTTAAAAGAAGGAAGTATCATGATCAAAACAGGAAGCCCTGTCATAAGTATTTATACAGAAATGACGCCTAACCCGGAGACAATGAAGTTTGTGGCTAACAAATTACTGTATCCTGGTAAAAGCATTGATTTTCCGGATCTGGAAAATGCCAAGGCCTCGCCACTGGCTACTGAACTTTTTGGTTTTCCCTTTATAAGAGCCGTATTTATTGCCAGCAATTTTGTAACGCTTACAAAAACCGCTGAAACCGAGTGGAACGATGTAATTCCTACCATTCGCCAGTTTTTGAAAGAATACCTGGAAGAAGGAAAAGTGGTGATCAACGAAGAAGAAATAGCTACTATTAAGCAGGATAGCTCGAATGTAGTTGCCGCAGATGATGACGATGTGGTTAAACGCATTAAAGAATTACTGGAAAATTATGTAAAGCCTGCCGTTGAAATGGACGGTGGGGCTATTCAATTTAAAAGCTACAGCGATGGCGTTGTAAACCTGATGTTACAAGGTTCATGCAGCGGCTGCCCTTCATCGATGATAACATTAAAAGCTGGTATTGAAGGCATGATGAAGCGGATGATCCCTGAAGTTAAAGAAGTAGTGGCAGAAGCAGAATAACGTATTACGTTAACATATTTTAACGCTTGTTTAAACCTTCCCCAAAAGGGAAGGTCTTTTTTTTGTATGTATGTGAATGAGAGCGAGAAAAATAATTATTACAATGCACAAATTTCACGTTTGCCGTTTCACGATTAAACCATTATCCATAGAAACGGTCAAACAGTAACTACATACAGTACTACCCGTATTATTCTTAGGCTTACCCCTTATCTGAACAGCTAGATTTTAATGGCACTGATTTGTTTCAACAGGCGGCATTTTTTTATGCAACCGGTGGAAGAGGGCAACGTATGTCATAACCATAAAAACGACTATTTATTAATCTAAAATCAAGAATTATGAAAGTACACATCCTGTTTATTACTACTGCAGCAGCTACCATTATTACCTCTGCCTCAAAAGCACAGATCAACCTGGGTTCCACAACTTCGGCTACCCTGCATTCTGCTACCAGTATTAGTACCAGTGGTGCTGCCGGAAATGCGGTTCAATCGACCCGTGCAAATGTTCAGAGCGCTTCACAGAAAACAGTAAGCACAACAAAATCAGTTACAGCCAATACCACTTCTTCCGCTAAGAAAGGTGTTGCCAATACTACCGGTAATGTTACCAATGTAGCAAATAATACCAATGCTAATACAAATGTTGGCGTCAATGTGCAAGGCAATGCAACAACTCAAGCAGGTACAGCCAATAGCAATAATAACGTTGCCGTATCAGCGGGCGCCGATAAAACAGTTAGTGTAAGCGGTAACACAAGTAGCCAGGCTAACGAACAAGTTAGTGGCGCTGCCGTTGAAAAAGTGCAACAAACAAAAGGTGCTGCCGTTACAAAAACCCAGGAAGCAGCCGGCAAAGTAAAATCAACTACCACCAACACAGCTAATGCAGTTAAAGAAACCGCTGCCAATACAAGCGTATCTTCTTCAACCGAGGCAAGTAGTGCTACGGCTGTTAAAGCCAGCAAGCAATAATAGGCCATCAGTGATTCATTTCCGGGGGCTGACTATAAAGGTTTATAGACCTATTTTAGATGGTTTGATTGTTGTAATCTCTGAATTCAAGCAGCGATTCTACCGCTCATAACTCCAACAATAGAACCATCAAACAATCAGGTAACTATTTAGTCAGCCCCATTTTTTCAACCTGCACTTACAAATTGTTTTATGAATCGTCCTTCCCGATGCACCCCGGAAGGTAAGGTCCATCTTGGCTAAACGACAATAAATATTTTCAGATGAAAAAAGTAATTGCCCTTTTTCCGCTTGCTATTGTTAGCATGGCATTACAGGCACAACAACAAACCGATTCTACATCTACTGCTCCTAAAAAGAAAATAACTTTTACTGCAGGCGTGTCGTATAATTCTACACTGAATTATTATGGCCGTACAGATAGTTTGAAAAGCCAGGGCATTTATCCTTTTGTCGGTATCACATTACCGAATGGATTGTACGTGTTCTCGAACTTTATATTCATCAATAATGCGGTAGCCACTTCTTATGCGGCCACAACGGTAGAGGCTGGCTATAAGTTCAAAAACAAAAAAGAAACCTGGAAAGGAAATATTTTTGGCAGTCGCTTTTTTTATAATGCTGATGTAAGCCTGGTGCAGTCGGTAGTAAAAGGACAAGCTGGGATAAATTTGTCGAATAAAAATAAAGTGGTTGCTATTTACGGGGGCGCCGATGCGAAATTCAGCAATCAAACTGATTTTGGCGCTTATGCGGGACTTGACCATGCTTTCCGGTTCGATTCGGTTGGTAAAAAAGGGGTTATTGTGATAGCTCCTGCTGTTTTTGGTTATTTTGGCACCCAGCGCTTCAGCAAAACCTGGCTGCAGGAAAAACGATTTCTGATCTTTCCGGTTTCCCAGGAAACTGTTACCCAAAGCAGCAGCAGGTTTAGTATTATGTCGTATGAGCTTTCCTGTCCTGTTGTATATGGCATTGGTAAAATGAACCTCATTTTTACACCCG
Organism: Niastella caeni; assembly: GCF_004834005.1. Lineage (GTDB taxonomy): Bacteria > Bacteroidota > Bacteroidia > Chitinophagales > Chitinophagaceae > Niastella > Niastella caeni. The sequence continues at coordinate 1,886,422 of NZ_STFF01000001.1, read as the reverse complement.
CTTATGTAATACCGCAAAATGTAGTTACTGCAGATGGCACTTCATCCCAAAAAGCGGAAAATCTTTTTTATGCTACAGCCACCGTCCGGTTCGACTTTTGAACATTTGATTTGGTAAATTACCGAACCTGCTTGGCTGTATTGCAGGAATGCAGTAAATTCAACAAAACAGCAGGTTTATGACCTTTCTGTATATTTTGGGAGCATTGGTGGTAGTTATAGTGCTTCTGTTAATTATCGCTTTATTTTTACCAGACGGGTACTTTATAGAGAAATCAGCTATTATAAAAAAGCCGTGCGGCTTTGTTATGGATAAGGTGGCCGATTTTCATAACCATATCCAATGGAATCCCTGGCATAAGAAAAGCGCTAACAGCGAAAGCAATATCACCGGTTTAGCTAAAAGACCGGGGCATAAATATTCGTGGAAAGAAACCAATATAGGCACAGGCAGCTTAACGCTACGGGATATTGATGATAAGCACATTCATTTTGACTTTGAATTTATCAGGCCGCTGAAAACAATCGCCCGCGACAACTGGCTTTTTGAAGAATGGGGAACTGATGAAACAAAAGTGACCTGGCAAAACTCCGGCATGTTACCTTACCCAATGGGCCGGTTAATGGGCTATATGATCCACAAGAACCTCAACCGCCAGTTTACCGAAGGATTGAAAAATCTTAAAAAATTTTGTGAGCTGTACGAAGGAACTATTCCGGTACGGCATTTTTAAAAACCTTAATGGCCAAGGTTGGGAACAATCGCATCAAATGAATAGCCATCCACTCTTTTGAAAAAGGCCGGCCTACATATTTTTCAAATTTTCCTTTTTGTATTGCGTTCAGTATTTGTTGCGCCGTTTTATCGGCAGCATACCCATGCCCAATATTTTTTCCCAGCTCGTTCAGTTTCTCTCCTGAAGCAGTAACCGCATTTAATGATACCTGGGTGCGAATATAACCCGGCGTAATGATGGTAACATTAATATTATCTTTCCAAACCTCGGCCCGCAGGCAATCAAAGAAGCCATGCAAAGCGTGTTTTGCAGCGGAATAGGCCGAGCGCATGGGCGTTCCAATTTTACCCATTACACTACTGATCACGGCTATATGCCCGGTTTTTCGCTGTTGCATGTGTGGTAATAACAACCTGGTTAGTTCTATATAGCTGAAATAATCAACTTCCATTACCTTACGCTGCACTGCCGGCAATGTATCTATTACCTTAGATCGCTGGCTGATGCCACCATTGTGGATCATAATATCAACCTGCTCAAAAGCGCCAATGGCTTCCTGCACTTTTGCTGGGAAGGTAGCAGGCGCTTCCAGGTCGAGCGGAAGTACGTAAACATTAGAAGGGCCGGCCTGTTGCTGCACCCGTTTCAGTTCTTCTTCACGCCTGGCCGAAATAACGATCTTTGCGCCCAGCTTTGTCAGTTCATAAGTAAGTGCTTCGCCAATGCCTGAAGAAGCACCGGTTATCCAAACGATCTTATTGGCAAAATAACTCAATTGACAAGTATTTATCTGCCAAATATCGGAAACCAGCATGAAAGTGAGGAGAAGAACTATATTGCATTTTTTTAAAGAATGACCTACGAAGAAATTTTGCGACAGTTTGTTGACGGTATGCGCAACACCACGTGGCCCGAATATATTGCCGTATTTGCGGGTATTGCGAGTGTATGGTTTTCACGAATTGAAAATATCCTGGTATATCCCGTTGGCCTTATAAGTACAGTAATTTACATATTCCTGAGCGTGCAGGGTCATTTGTATGGTGAAGCGAGCGTTAACCTGTATTATACCATCATGAGTATTTACGGATGGGTGCTATGGCTAAAAAAAGACCAGCAACATCATTACGTGGTAAGCATACAATATTCTACCCGTAGCGAATGGTTGCAACAACTATTGTTCTGCGCTTTCTTTTATGTTGTTATTTTTAGCGCCCTTACCTTGATGAAATATGCATTCGCTTCCGCCACTATTCCCTGGGCTGATGCGTTTGCTTCAGCCACCGCTTTCACCGGCATGTGGCTTATGGCTAAAAAGAAAGTGGAAAGCTGGTACTGGTGGATCGCAACCAACATCGCCTCCATACCGTTATACTTTGTAAAGCAATACGTATTTACGAGTGTCTTTTATTTTATACTGTTTGTAATGGCCATCTTTGGTTTGCTGGAATGGAAAAGACGTGCCCGGCAGTTGCATGATAAAAAACAGGAATGAAAAAAGTAGTTATCATTGGTCCTGAGTCAACGGGCAAAAGTACATTGTGTGCGCAACTGGCCAATTACTATAACACCAGTTGGGTTCCGGAATATGCCCGTGACTATCTTCTGCAACACGGCACAAGCTATACTTATGATGACTTACTTACCATTGCCAAAGGCCAGGTTGCATTAGAAGAAAGCCACATCGAAAAAGCAGGCCATTCACGGGTGCTGTTTATTGATACAAATCAGTATGTAATGAAAGTATGGTGTGAATTTGTATATGATAAATGTCACCCCTGGATACTTGATCAGATTACAAAAAGAAAATATGACTTATACCTTTTATGCGATATTGACTTACCCTGGGTAAAAGATATTTTACGTGAGTATCCCGACTTAACCCGCCGCCAACAGCTCTACAACATCTACAAAAATATCCTGATCAACCAGTCCGTTCCCTGGGTAGAGATCTCTGGAAATTATGATGAACGGCTTCAAAAGGCCATTCAAGCGGTGAACGATTTATTCGCGCAATAGAACCCTTTATATTGTTGCTCTGTTGTTGTAATATGCAAACCGCGCTGCATAAACATCATCGGTTGTTATTTTGTATCTGCTGGGCTTTGTTAAGTATTATTCAGGCTGGCAATACAGAATTATTCGATGATGAAGCCTATTACTGGGTTTATTCCCGCTATTTAGACTGGGGCTATTTTGATCACCCGCCCATGATCGCAGCATTGATAAGAGCGGGTTATGCTATTTTTCATAACGAGCTGGGCGTTCGTATTTTTGTTTTATTATTGAATACCGCCACCATTTTTTTTGTTCAACAACTTACCTATAAAAAAGACGACCTATTATTTTATGCTGTGGCATTGTCCATCGGGGTGGCACAAATAGGCGGTATACTGGCAGTGCCCGATATACCACTGTTATTTTTTATAGTGCTCTTCTTCTGGCTGTACCAGCGGTTCCTGCAAAACAGGAATGTTATCAACGCCCTGCTGCTGGGCATTTGCATGGCGTGCATGTTATATAGCAAATATCATGGGGTGTTGGTGATAGTGTTGGTATTGTTATCGAACCTTCGATTATTAACCAATAAGTACCTCTGGCTGGCCGGTTTTATTTGCCTGTTGTTATTTGCGCCGCACCTTTACTGGCAGTACCAGCATAATTTTCCCTCAATTCAATATCATTTGCTCGAACGGAATGCTTCCAATTACAGATTCGCTTTTACTACTGAATACATCCTCGGGCAAATTGCTTTTGCCGGCCCCGTAATAGGTTGGTTTCTGCTTTGGGCAGCTTTCCGGTACCGCCCGGTTTCAGATCTGGAACGGGCAATGAAATACACGCTGGTGGGCACATATATTTTATTTCTGATAAGCACCTATAAAGGAAGGGTGGAAGCTAATTGGACCATCGCCGCATTTATACCCTTAATGGTGCTCAGCCATAGATACCTGGTGAAAAATTATCGGTTACAAAAATGGCTGTATAGAAGTATCCCCATTACTTTATTGTTGGTACTGGCGGTAAGGCTGTATATCATGTCCTGGTTTCCGCCTGTTTCATGGATAAAAAGGAATGAGTTTCATGGAAACCGGGAATGGGCAACCGAGATGAAACAAAAGGCCAGTAGCTTGCCGATCGTATTCATCAATACGTACCAACGGGCATCCAAATTCTGGTTCTATACCGGCAAGCCGGCATTCTCCATGAACTCGCCGTATTATCGCCGCAATAATTTTAATATGTGGCCAATAGAAGATTCGCTCATCAGCAAAACTGTTTATATGATTGTGCCGGGTAACAGCAACTACTTTCAACAACTCTTCAAGCCATTTGGATGGCCATTTCCGCACGATGGCGTTCAACATGGATTTTATTCTTTCTCGCGGGTATTGTTTTCCAATATAAATTGTTCCCTTTCGCCCGGGCGCACATTGCAGTTAAGTACAAAAGTTGCTGTCCCGGAAAATTACAGGGCCTTATTTCAGCAACCTGCCTATAGCGAAACGCCTATATGGTTAGTGCTTTATGAAGATGGAGATGTAAAAACATTTATTAATACCGGCATTGTTGTTAAAAAATTAACCAGTAACGCCATGACACTAACGGTAAATATTCCTTCCGGGCTGGCTGCCGGGGAATATAATGCCAGGTTATGTATCGGCACGGTTATACCGGGCTTCCCCACTATTAACAGCACTGAATTTAATCTTTACGTTAAATAGTTATTGCAGGATCCGTTGAATATCGGGATCGTTTTGCAGAAAGGCCATTTGCTTCATTACCCAGGGATAGCGCGATGCTACGTGCCGCGATAATGGCTTTACAGTAAATTTCTTTGGATTGGGCATGCAGGCTGCAATCATGGCCGCTTCCTGCCGGTTGAGTTTTTTAGCAGGCTTTTTAAAGTAATTCTGGGCAGCGGCTTCAATCCCAAAAATGCCGGGCCCCATTTCAGAAACGTTCAGGTACATTTCCATGATGCGGTTCTTGTCCCACAACAATTCTATCATAAAGGTGAAATACACTTCCAGGCCTTTACGAAGCCAGCTTCGGCCCTGCCACAGGAAAACATTTTTGGCCACCTGCTGGCTGATGGTGGAAGCCCCTTTTACACGATTGGGTTTCTTTTTATTGTATTCCATCGCTTTATTAATGCTCTTCCAGTCGAACCCATTGTGGTCGGGGAATAACTGGTCTTCAGCAGCAATAAAAGATAAGCGGGCATATGAGGAAACATCTTTCATATCCACATAATCCCTTTTCAACCCATAACCGGTAAACAAGCTGCCCAACTGGGTTAAGGTAAACGGCGGATCAACCCATTTCAACAGGAGAATATAAAATAACTGGAATAGAAATAGAAAGAGTAAAGTCCGTTTAACAATACGCCAGATGCGAAGGGCTTTTTCTTTCGTTTTAGTTGACATGAGTAGGGAACTGCTTTGGCCTGCAAGATACAATTTTGATTGCTGTTCCCTTAACGTTGTATAGGGTGACTATATTTTCCTATTTAGTATTTTTCACATATACCACCTTATATTTTCCTCCGGCTTTATCGCTTCGGTTTTGCTGATACGACATGAAGATGCCTGCAGCCGCAACGCCGGCCGCTATGCCCAGAGGAAGCATTTTCTTGTTAGCCGTTATGGATTCTTTTCTGTACGCAGTATTCACCAATTCAAGGATGAGAAACCCGATACCGCCCACCTTCATCAGGCGGGGAAGGTTGATCTCAACAAACCCTCTTTTTCTTCCCCAGGTATATTGACTGGTATAATGAAAAGATTTTATAGTATGGTAATCGACGCCTACAGTATAAGACAACGTATCCAGCGTAGCGCCAAAATCAGTAGGCATTAACCGGCGTTCCTGTTGCAAAATGATCAGGGTGTCGTTCCGGATATCTTTAATGAATCCATTTATAGAAAAACCATTATATGTGACGGCTGAAATAAAAGCGCCGGGATAATAGGTTTTTATCGTTCGGTTGTTGCGCTTTTTTAAAACAATAAAATCTGAAGATTGTGATAAGGTTACTTCCGCTATTGATACCAGTAATATAAAAAGTATAGCTTGCTTCATTCGCCAACAAGTTACACAGTGCCTTTTTGTTATTTAACTAATGATTTGTTAAAGACAGCCTGGAAGAATAGTAAAAGGTAACACTTACCTGATCTTATCCGATAAAAAATAGGTGCCATAAAAAAGGGCTATTCCAAAGCCAGCCAGTATAACACCTGAGATCTTATTAATTAATGAAATGTTATGCAAGGTAAGCTTGGTACGTAATTTTCCGGCCAACACCACTTTTAAGATATCTGCGGCAATATTAAAGGCCAGGCAAATAGAAAAGATCAGGATCCGCTGGTTAAAGCTGTATTTGGAAAATGCAGTTGCAGTGCCCAGCCAGAAGATAAATACACTGGGATTTAAGGTATTCAGAAAAAAGCCGCTCGACAGGATCTTCAATATTTCCAGCCCCTTAAACTTTATGGCATTGCCATCGGCATCGGTACGAAGGGTCACTTTCTTAAAGAACAAATAATAAATACCAACGCCTACCAGAAATACGCTACCGATATATCCGATTATATTTTTGTATTCGAGTAATTCACCAACAAAGGCCGAAAAGGCATTACTGATCACTACTAATATAATATCACTTAACCATACCCCGGCTACGAAAGTGAGGCCCCCGGTATGACCGTTATTTAAACTCTGCTTTATGATGGTAAATATTACAGGCCCTACAGAGAGCGCAAGAATACATCCCAGTGTTAATCCACTTATTATGGCTTGCCACATGCTGATACCCTTATAAATCTTCCAATTTTAATATATGTGTACGCAAGGTAGGAAAACATATTGGGGATTTCGAGATTTGGAAGATTTCGGGGTTTCGAGATTAACCCAAAATCAAAAATATTACGCGGGTTGCGAAATAGTTCCTGTCTCTATGAATTTTGCCCAGTCTTCAAACATCTTACCCTTCATAACACGTGGAAATTTATGCTGCCCACCGATCTTTCCTTTCAAATGCATAAACTCCATAAATTTTGAAACAGGTAGCACATTCAGGTAAACTTCCTTCAATGCGCTTTTTCTTTCTACCGCATAGTCGTCGTTCAGTTCTTTCAAACTGCTGTCGATTTTCTCACGCAATACCTCCGCATCTACGGCATCGTCACAGGCTATCCACCATTCATGAGCGAAGTTCAATCCATGGGGAATACCGGCCACCGTGTATTCGGGAATATTTACATTCAACTCTTCACTGGCCAGCTTTATGGCCTTATTCATATTATCAACACTCAGGTGCTCACCCACGAGGCTCAAAAAGTGTTTGGTTCGACCTGTAATGATTATTTCACAACGTTCTTTATCAACAAAGCGAACGGTATCGCCAATCAAATAGCGCCATGCGCCCGCAGTGGTACTTAATAAAATTGCATAGTCCTTCCCTTCTTCCACCTGGTGGATCATTAAAGCTTCAGGATTTTCTACCAGGTTACCATCAGCGTCGAAATTATCGCTGTTGAAAGGCACAAACTCGAAGAAGATATGATCGTTCAGGGCCAGCCGCATGCCTTGTGATTGCTGGCGGTCCTGATAAGCAATGAATCCCTCCGAAGCAAGATAAGTTTCAATAAACGTAAGCGGTTTAGCCACCAGTTTATTAAACCCATGTTTATAGGGCTCGAAGGAAACGCCGCCATGAACGAAAAAAGCCAGGTTCGGCCACATGTCGTGGATGGAATTGAGTTGATAGCGCTCAATGATCTTTTCCATGCACATTTGTATCCAGGCCGGAACGCCCACCACAAAGCCGATATCCCAATTCGGCGCTTCTTCTACAATAGCTTCAATCTTACTGTTCCAGTCACGGGTACGGGCAATCTTTTTTCCAGGTTTATAAAAAGGCGAAAACCAGAAAGGCACTTTTTTGGCGGTAATGCCACTGAGGTCGCCGGCATAGTAGCCGGGGCCTTTTTGCAGGTCGGTACTGCCGCCCAGCATTAACCAACCTTTGCCAATACTTTTTACCGGAATATCGTGATAGGTACGTAAGGAAAGTAATTGCTTGATCATGACTATGCGGTTACCCCGCATCAGATCATTGGTAATGGGTATATATTTACTCGCAGACTCGGAGGTGCCGGAGCTAAGGGCGAAATATTTGATCTTTCCAGGCCAGCAAATGTCCCTTTTACCTTCCAGGGTTTTATGCCACCATTCAGAATAGATCTTATTATAATCGTAGGTTGGAACGAGTTGCTGGAATTTCTTCCCGGCGTGCTTACTCAATAGAATTTCATCGAACCGGTATTTTTGACCGAATTCGGTAAACCGGGCTTTCTTCAGCAATTTCTTCAACACCCTGATCTGTTGCCGCCTGGGTGACCTGGCAGGCAATCTCAACGCTCTTGCAACCGACCGGGGTAAAGAGATATCAATTAGGGCCATTCAATAATTGCCCGTTTGGTCAGGCATTACCAAAATTAAAGGTTTTTGGCATGATATATTGCACATTTTGCAAAGATTAGGGTGTACGGCAAGTTAAAAAAGAATAAAAGCCGCCCGTTAGGACGACTTTTTGAAATTCATTTATTTGTAGAATTGATTTGAAGGGTGTCGTTTTTAAGGTGTTGACAATGATGTTCCCAAATGAATCTAAAACTTGTACGTTCTGGTACCTCCTGCCACAACCTGTACAGCCAAAGTTCCATATGAGCAGGCAGAAAGTACATAATTACCATAATTCAACCCTTTAAAAGTTACGGTGTTGCCATCAAATACGACCTCAATGGCTGCCGGACGATAACCGGCCTGGTACAAAGGGGTACGTATTGAACTATAATACGAGGCTTCTGTATAAATGGAATAGCACGAAGGAATTCCATTTTGAAAATCGATTTTTAAAGTGCCTGTTGTTTCTAATTTATTTTTTCTGCAGGCGGTCAATAACAACAAGGGTAATAAAAACAGCGGTAACTTCTTTAGCAGGTTCATACGGTAAAAGTTTAAGCTTGATAAGAAAAATGGTTTCCCGCCAAACATATCAATTACCGTGTAAAAATTTTGTTGAAATTAGTAGTGGCCCGTAAATAATAACATTTACTATATAATAAACTTTGATGATGTAACGGAGAAGGCTATTCCATAACAATCGCATAGCCGCGCTGGTCTTTTGAATGGCTTCCTACAATGGTATAGGTACCGCTGGCATGTATAAAAGGTTTTAACCAGTCGGGACAGGTTTTTAGCTGTTCGATGATCTGTTTGAAGGAATAAGAAGATCCTTCACAGAAGATCCATTCCTTTGCATCTTCAGGAATAGCGATGATGGAATAATTAGGAAAAGTAGTTAATACAGAACGTACCTCATTACCGCTTTTATCATCACCTGCCAGGTAAAAAGCGGGCGTTCCTTCATATTTGATCGTTCGTTCGCCATGCTCCCTGCTTACAACAGTGATGGCAGCCCGTAACCAGATCACGGCTTCCAGTAATCCGGTATATAACCAGGCCAGTTCACCATGAAAATGTTTTTGTACAAACTGCACCATCGCTTTGTAAAACAATCTAACATACTTGCTGTCTTTACGGGTGCTTTCGCCTTTGAAATGAATGATGGTGCAATCGGAAAAATAATAGTTCTGATGCCCTGATTGCTGCAACCGGTAACTAAGGTCAATGTCTTCGCCATACATAAAAAACTGTTCGTCGAAGCCACCGGTTTTATCCAGTACGGCTTTTTGCACCATCATAAAGGCGCCGGACAAAATATCTACTTTATTAGTTTCCTGGTTGTTCAAATGCCCTAAGTAATAGCGGGCAAAAAGTTTTGAGGTGGGAAACCAACGCGTTAACCCGCTCATTTTACAAAACGATACCCACAATGAAGGGAACCCTCTTTTCGATTCTTTTAAATACTGCCCCGTACCGTCGATCATTGGAACGCCTAACGCTCCCGCATCGGCAGTTGATTCCATAAATGCAATACACTTTGTAAAAGCATCTTCCGGTAAAATGGTATCGGGATTCAAAAACAGGATGTACTTTCCTTTTGCTTTCTGTATACCCTGGTTATTGGCCTTTGAAAAGCCCTGGTTCACGCTGTTCTTAATAAACTGAACAAATGGAAAGCGATTTTGCAGGTATTCAATGCTGCCATCAGTTGAATTGTTGTCTATAACATACACTTCCACATTCCGCTCGCCGGTAGCTACGGTCATTTCCCCAATTGCTTTCCTTACCGAGCACAAGCATTGCTCCAGAAAGTATTTCACATTATAGTTTACAATAATGACCGTCAGCAGCATAAGCATGCAAGATACAAGGTACAAGAATACAAGGTTCAAGGTACAAGGGTTGAAAACGCAGGATTCCTGAATTTTATCGTAACCTCTGAATTTCAAGACTTGTGCCCTGGTTCTTGAGCCTTGGATCCTACTCCCTTATCTTTGCGCCATGTTAAAAGAAACTTTAATAAACGCCACAGAAGCGGGCGCCAAGGTAATGCAGCATTATTTTAACTCAAAAAATCTGCTGATCAGCAATAAAGAAGGTATCAATAACCTGGTTACCGAAGCGGACCATGCTTCTGAAAAAGCCATCTTTGAAACTATTAAGCAATCGTTCCCCGATCACTACATCATGAGTGAAGAATCGGGCGAGATCATCATGGACAGTCAGTACAAATGGATCATCGATCCTATTGATGGTACTGTAAACTACGCCCATGGTATTCCTATTTGCTGCGTGTCTATTGGCCTCGAGCACAATGGCACCATGTTGATGGGCGCCGTGCTTAATCCCTTTATTAAAGAATATTATTTCGCTGAAAAAGGAAAGGGCGCGTCGCTCAATGGCGAGCTTATTCATGTAAGTGCCGAAAGCGATATCAGAAAATCATGCCTGGTAACCGGCTTCCCTTATACTTATATTAATAAACCCAATGGTCCGCTGGAAGCATTCTCCCGCTTCATCAGAGCAGGGATCCCGGTTCGTCGCCTGGGTTCTGCAGCTATGGACCTTTGCTGGGTTGCCGCCGGCCGGTTCGATGGTTTTTATGAACATAAATTACAGGCCTGGGACAGCGCCGCCGGATTTTTAATTGTAGAAGAAGCAGGTGGTAAAGTAACCGATTTCGAAGGCAAGCCTTATTCTCCCTATCAACCACATATCGCCGCAACGAACGGAAAAATCCATGACGATATGTTAAATTGGGTAAATGACAAGGCGTAAGACAATTGGCAAAGAAAACAATTGGCAATAGGCAACTCGAATTTCAGACTCCCTTGCCAATTGTCTATTGTCAATTGCCTATTGGCCCCGGTACCTACCGGATAATTTAAATAACTTTATAGCTTTATCAACCTGCCCGTTCTAACAACGTGGCAGGTATTGCTATTTTACTTTAAAATGATATTATCATAATTGAACCATGAGTGAAAGCAGAACAGAAATAAGTTCCCTGGGTGAATTTGGATTGATAGAGCACCTTACCAGAAATATAGAAATACAAAACGCCTCTACCATTCTTGGTGTAGGCGATGACGCTGCGGTTATTGATCATTTTGGTAAACAAACCGTTATCAGCACCGATCTGCTGATCGAGGGCATTCATTTCGACCTCATGTATACCCCGCTGAAACACCTGGGATATAAAAGTGTGGTGGTGAACCTGAGCGACATTTATGCAATGAATGCCACCCCTACGCAGATCACTGTTAGCATTGGCTTCAGTAACCGGTTTAGTGTAGAAGCGCTCAGCGAGTTTTATGAAGGCATTTATGCCGCCTGCGAAAAATATGGGGTCGACCTGGTAGGTGGCGACACCAGTTCTTCACAAAAAGGATTTGTTATTTCTGTTACTGCCGTAGGTGAAGTAACGCCCGGAAAATATGTTAGAAGGAATACCGCCAAAAAAGGCGACCTGCTGTGCTGCAGTGGCGATCTGGGCGCGGCCTACGTGGGACTGTTGTTCCTGGAGCGCGAAAAGCAAATATATCTTGAACACCCCCAGGTACAGCCTGACCTTGAAGGCGAAAGCTATGTGATCGGCCGGCTATTAAAACCAGAGGCCCGCAAAGACATTGTTGAGTTCCTGGAAGCCCAAAATATTGTTCCCACCAGTATGATGGACATCAGCGATGGGCTTAGCTCAGAAGTACTTCACATTTGCGAACAAAGCGAACTGGGATGCGTATTGTATGAGGAAAAAATACCCATTGCAGAAGAAATGCGCAAGGCGGCCTTCAAGTTTGAAATAGACCCAACTGCCTGTGCGTTAAGTGGCGGCGAAGATTATGAATTACTGTTCACTATGTCACAATCAGATTACGAAAAGATCGTTTTAAATGAACAGATTAGCGTCATTGGCTATATGACCGATGCTGCTGAAGGGGTGAAAATCAATACCAAAGGCGGGCAGGTACATCCTATTACAGCCCAGGGCTGGAACGCCTTCAAAAAATAAACCTGTGCTAGCATGATGCAGAAGATATCCTACTTTGCTTTTATTATTGTAATTACCTGCCTTATAGGTTGCTCTGCATCACGCAAGACCTTTGATCCCCAGCATAAATACACGCAAAAGCAATTACAGCAGGATTATGGGGTATTCCGGAGCGTGCTGGAGGAATCGCACCCCAGCCTGTATTGGTTCACGACCAAAGACAGCATGGATTATTATTTTGATGATGGATTTCGCCGCATCTCCGACTCCATGACCGAACTGCAGTTCCGGAACATTCTTTCCTATGTTGTAAGTAAGGTTCATTGTGGGCATACGGCTGTAAAATATTCAAAACAATACGGCAGGTACCTCGATACTGCCAGGATCAAAATGTTTCCCCTGAGCTTCAAGGTTTGGAGCGACTCTTTGGCGGTTACGGCTAACATTAACAGAAAGGATTCTATATTAAAATTCGGCACGCTGGTTACCGCCATCGATGGTTACAGCGTTCGCCAGCTCACAGATACTTTCATGAACTATATCTCCGGCGATGGCAATAGCATTAACGGCAGATACCAGTCGCTCAGTAACAGCGGCGCTTTCGGCAGCCTGTACCGGAATGTATTGGGGTTGAAAGATCAGATCACGGTAACATACCTGGATAGCACAGGCATAGAAAAAACGGTTGATGTACCGGTGTTCGATCCCGCCGCTAAGAAGAAGGATTCGTTGGAAAAGATTGTCAAAGCTGGCGGCCAGGCGCCAAAACCGCCAAAAGAAGTGCCGCAGGTTCGGCTTTCTCTTAGCTCTCGTTATGTGCAGATCGACACCACGCTGTCTTCGGCCTATATGACGGTGCATACATTTGGAAGGGGTAATAAATTACGGTCTTTTTTCCGTAAGTCATTTCGCGAATTGCAACGCCGCAATATTCAACACCTGGTAGTTGATGTGCGCACCAACGGCGGCGGCGATGCCGGCATTTCTACTTTATTAACGCGGTATTTAGCTGATAAAAAATTTAAACTGGCCGATTCATTATACGCAGTTCGCAGAAGCAGCCGGTATCATAAATACATTTCCTGGCAACCGTTCTACTGGTCGCTTATGCAATTTGTAACGCATAAAAAGAAGGATGGCCTCTATCATTTCGGTTATTTCGAACGGCATTATTTCCGTCCAAAAAAACGGCATCACTTCAATGGTGATATTTACCTCGTTACCGGCGGCAATTCTTTTTCAGCAACCACCTTGTTTGTAAAAGTATTGCAAGGCCAGCATAACGTGAAAGTAATTGGGGAAGAAACGGGCGGTGGCGCTTATGGCAATTCGGCCTGGATGATCCCCGATGTTACGTTACCCAATACCAAGGTACGCTTCCGGCTCCCCAAGTTCAGACTGGTAATGGATAAGAACCTCGTTAAAGAAGGCCGCGGTATTTTGCCCGATATCCAGGTGTCGCCAACCCGCGAAACCATTCGCCGGGGAATTGATCCTAAAAAGGCCGTTATACGGGGGATGATCATGCATAAAATTGGGGTGGCTCAACAATAAACCCGCTGTAATTCCAACAGATCATCAAACACAACAAAATCGGCCTGGTAGCCTTTCTCTATTTTACCCAACTTTTTATAGGGAACCAATTTCGCCGGATAAGCAGATGCCATTCGCAATGCTTCTTCCAGGGAAACACCAACATGGGTAACCGCATTTTTAACGCATTGCAACATTGTTAGCGCCGATCCCGACAAAGTTCCATCCGGCAAGGCATACCGGTCGCCACGGAACAGGTGCTGATATTCGCCCGACGTTGTTTCGGCCACCGCATCCGTAATAAAGAACAGGCGTTGTTGCAAAACCTGCTTGGCGATATGTACAGCAGCATAATCCACATGAACCCCATCACAAACAATGCTGCTCATTACCAACGGATGATTCATGATAGCGCCCACCACCCCGGGTTCGCGATGTTGCAAGGGCGACATGGCATTGAACAAATGGGTGGCGGCAGGTATTCCTTTATTAAAAGCGGTCATTGCCTGCTGGTAGGTAGCATTGGTGTGCCCCGCTGAAATTAAGATGTTATGCTTTTGAAGTAGTTCAATAATTGCATCATCACATTGCTCAGGCGCTAGCGTCATCATTTTAAATACGCCTTCGCCTTTTTTCAGCAATAGGGTCACTTCTTCTTTGGAAGGCACCTTTATGCAGTTCGCCAGGTGAGCGCCTCTTTTTGTTGGATTAATATAAGGTCCTTCCAGGTGCAGGCCCAGTAACCCTTTTCCACCCTCCTGCCAGTAAGCACGAACCACCTCAAACCCCTGCAGGAATTTTTCAATGGAATTGGTGGCCATGGTGATCATAAAATGGGTGCAGCCGCCATGCAGGCAGTAATCATAAGTTGCCTTTAACGATTCAACACTTATTTCCTGGGAGAATAATTTTCCGTTACCGCCGTAGATCTGCATGTCAATAAAAGCAGGAGCGAGGGTAAATCCGTCCAGGTCTTCCGTTCTATACTGCGTAGGAATTTTATCAGCGTCTATCACATCAACGATAACCTCATTATCTGTTAGTACTGCTTTGTTGTTTTCTATTGAATTTCCTGTAAAGATCTTTCCGTTGGTGTATGCCGTTAACATGATTTGTGATTGTTTGATGGGTAGATGGTTTGATTGCTGGAGTGCTGAGTGAAATGATCGTTGTTCGAATTTCAGAGATACAACAATCTTGCAATTCGAACCATCTTAATGGTGCTTTTGCCTATTTAGTGAGGCCCGCTGCCGTTTCACGCAATTATAAACCGGTCCGCATCTTTCAGGAAGGGTAATTTATTGCGAACTTCTTCCAATGCTTCCTTTTGCAGGGTTATCGTAAAAATATCTTCTTCGTTGGCTTTGGTATATACAACAGTGCCCAAGGCATCAACGATCATACTATCCCCGCTATAATTAAGCCCCGTTCCATCATTTCCTACGCGGTTCACCCCAACAACATAACATTGGTTTTCTATGGCCCTTGCCTGTAACAAGGTCTTCCACGCATGGTTTCGACGTTCGGGCCAGTTGGCAACATATACAAGCACATCGAACTCGGGCGTAAGATCGGTAACCGATGACCCTACTTCCTCTGGTGGCGCCATTGGCAGATCATGCGCCTCCATTTCCGACGCTACCAGGTCGGCCAGTGAAGAGGCAGCCGGCTTTTGCCGGCTCCAAACCGGGAAACGAAGATCGTAACACACCAGCAGGTTGATCTTCCAACCTTTTACAGAAGCGATCAGGCGTTTATTGCCGGGTGTATAATGTTTGTCTTCCTGGGCATAAGCAAACAAATGGCGTTTATCGTAATACCCGTATTGTCCGTTAGGCAACATCCATACCAGGCGATTATAGTAATTCCCTTCTTCCTCAATGATCAAACTGCCGGTAAGAATGATCTTTTTTTCGGCCGACAGTTTCTTCATCCACGCGATAGTTGTGCCGTCCATTTTTTCCGCCAGCTTTTCGGCCTGCATACTGAAACCGGTGCTGAACATTTCGGGCAGTATGACCACTTCGGTTCGCTGCAACTGCCGGATCTTTTCTTCAAACATTTGCAAATTGGCGGCTTTGTTTTCCCAATGCAAATTGCTTTGTATAGTAGTAATGGTAAGTGTAGACATGATTAGAATTAGTGTAGTAAAGGTAATTAAAATTGCTTCTGCTATTTTTGTGCCTATGAGAAGCGCCACCATTCATGAGTTAAAACAGGAATTGTTGAACACCCATGCCGCCGAACTGACTGAATTATGTTTGCGGCTGGCAAAATATAAAAAGGAAAACAAGGAGCTATTAACGTACCTGCTTTTTGAAGCCCACGATCAGCAAGGCTATGTGCAATCGATCAAAAAAGAAGTAGATGAACAATTTGCAGAGATCAATAAAAGCAATTTGTATTACGTTAAAAAAACGTTGCGCAAAATTTTAAGGAATATCAATACACATATCAGGTATACAGGTTCCGCACAGGTTACCGTAGAGTTGCTGATCTATTTTTGCCAATCTATAAAGGAAGCAGGCATCCCCATTCAAAAGAACCCCATCATTGCCAATTTGTATAAAGGCCAGGTGCAAAAAATAAATAAGACGCTGTTAACCCTGCATGAAGATCTTCAATACGATTATGCCAAAGAAATAGCTGATTTAGAAGTATAAACCTTTGGTGCTGCCTGTTCTTTTATATCTGGTTATAAATGCATTCACTAACCATTAACAAAATCTTCAACTTTCGTATACAACTAATAATTTACTTACGTTATCTTATAAATAATATGACATAGTTGTTTGGTACTACACCTTTCAAATATGTGGTTCGTAATTTGTATTATAACTTATGAAATGGTATTACAATGAACATTTCAATCCGGCCTGAACAACCGGCCGACATAGATGAGATCTATGAGCTCAATAAACTGGTATTTGGGCAAGACAATGAAGCCAAACTGGTGGATCATGTTCGCCAGGGTTCAAATTTCATTCCTCAATTATCACTGGTGGCTTTCTCAGATGATGAATTAATCGGATATATTTTATTTTCCCAAATTACCATCTCCAACGGCGACTACCGGCATTTAAGTTTGGGATTAACCTCAATGGTAGTTCATTCCGATTATCAAAAACGAGGCATAGGAGCCAAGTTGATCACTTACGGGTTACAAAAAGCAGCAGATCTGGGTTTTACTGATGTATTCGTTTTTGGACATGAATATTATTTTCCAAAGTTTGGTTTTTTGCCAGCGAACCGGTGGAATATTAAACCGCCCTTTGAAGCGCCTGCCGAAGTATTTATGGCACTGGAATTAATCCCCAACGCATTATCCAATGTGTCGGGGATTGTAGAGTATCCTATAGAGTTTTCTGTAATGTAATATTACCTCTGTGCAGTTGCTTTTATTCTATCAGTAACCTCTTGCTTATAGCTTGTATCTTACAGCCAATCCATGCGTTTGCCCGGTAAATGGTATTATAGACAGATTCGGATTTTTTATCAATCTGGTTTTATGAAGCTTTGGAACCAGCAGGCCGGTGAGTGTACCTTGCGTTAGTCCCAATATAATATCAGAAGGAAAGTGTTGCCCGCCCCGGAGACGCCACCAGGCTGTTGCGCCTGTAGCTGCGGTAGCAATTCCATAAAAAACCCATTTGAATTTTGATTCAGGATGATAATCGGCATACACCTGGGCCATAAAAAAAGTAGAGGTGGCAACCAATGCTACGTGCCCTGCATAAAACGAATTCTTACCGCCACCCCGGGTACGATAATCTAACGGCGTTTCTTCACTGTATACATATGGCCGGTACCTATTGGTAAAGTAGGTTGATCCGGTATAGAGTAATCCTGTTATCGACATGGCTTCCAGGTACAGGAACGACAACTTGGCGATATCTTTTCTCATTCGGTTATCGAACAAAAAAAGAATAGGCAATGGCATCGATCCATAAAAAGGGATATAACTTATATCATCTAACTTTTTCGAATATGGCCGTATTGCCCAACGGTCGAAACCATTTACATCGGTTTTTTTCAGCGCCGATATGGTTTCACTGTTAGAAGGATCTTTACTGTAAATTTTTGTGAACGCATATAACGACCATATAGTTCCCGTAGCGGTAACCGGTATATCAACGCCCGGGTTCAACTTATACACCTCTCTCGGTTTTTCTTTTTTTATGTCCGGCTGCATTATGGGAATTGTATCGCCTGGTAGGCTAGCAGAATCGTTCTGTGCACATACTGATGCGAAGACAAAAAGGAAAGCCGGAACAACTACATATACTTTCTTCATAGCTATCCTTTTATGTTAAAATATGTCTGTACTCTTACAGTTTTGCAATGTTTATGCCATGGGCAGTGTGGGGAATGCCATCAGCGTGGAAGCATTGAGCAGCCTTGAAAATGAAAGACCTGTAAGGTGTTTATTTGTTTGTTTGCTATACAAGATGCAATGGCAAACCCGACAGGCCAACCCCAAAAAATTGCCGGATGATGTTGATCATCCGGCATTATATTTTCTATTCCAGAATTGAGCTGTTGGAAACTATTTGATGTATTATAATTTCTGAACCTGCGCAGGCGAAGGCTCTTCAGTTATAAATTGTTTTTCCGATAAAGAATGTACCAGCTCGGCTATCAGTGCCGTCCAGCCGGTTTGATGGTTAGCGCCTAAGCCCGCACCGGTTTCGCCATGAAAATATTCGTAGAACAAAACGAGATCTGCATTTTCGGAGCGTTGATAAAACCAACTGTATGCACCGTGTGCAGGCCGTTTGCCATGCTGGTTTGGTTGAAACAACATGATCAACCGCCGGGTCAATTCTTCGGCTACCTGTACCAGGTTCATTTTGTTTCCTGAACCAATGGGACATTCTACTTCCAGTTCATTTCCATAAAACTCACCAAAGTGACGAATAGATTGAATGATGATATAATTGATAGGCATCCACAACGGACCGCGCCAGTTTGAGTTGCCGCCGAACATATCAGAAGTGGAATCGCCGGGTTCATATTGTATCTTATACTCGATACCGCGGATAGTTACCGAAAACGGATTTTTTTCATGGTATTTCGACAATGCGCGTATACCCCATGGTGATAGGAATTGCGTTTCATCTAACAACCGTTGCAATAAGAACACGACCCGCTCTTTTGGCACCAGTGATAATAAAATGGTTTTACCGTCACTTCTTTCTTCATTGGGCCAGAACTTATTATTCTTCTTCCGGTAGTTTTCAAACCAGGTGATCCGTTTTCTGAAATCATCCAGCTTATCGAGGATGCGCTTTTCAATAGTTGATACCGCGAAAAGCGATGTTAGCCCTACAATAGAGAAGATGCGCAAATGCAAAGGTTCAGAACCGGCAATAGACAAGGTATCATAAAAGAACTTGTCTTCCTGGTTCCACATGCCCTGTTCATTCAGCGCTTCGGCAATCATTACAAAATGCTCAAAGAATTTTGTCGCCGTATCTTCAAACGAAATATCGTGCATGGCAATTTCCAATGCCATATCCATCATGTTCAACGCATACATGCCCATCCAGCTCGTTCCATCGGCTTGTTCTAACTCCATATCACCATGCACCAGGTGACTGCGGTTAAATACCCCGATGTTATCCAGGCCGAGGAAGCCTCCCTGGAACATGTTGTTACCGTTCGAATCCTTACGGTTGATCCACCAGGTAAAATTGATGATGAGCTTTTGGAAGATGCGTTTCAGAAACGGGATATCGCCTTTGCCGGTTTGCTTTTTTTCTATTCGGTATACTTCCAACGCCGCCCAGGCCTGTACCGGCGGGTTCACATCACTGAAGTTCCATTCATAGGCCGGTAATTGCCCATCGGGTTTCATATACCATTCCCGCATTATTAAGGTAAGCTGGTGCTTGGCAAATACGGGATCAACCATGGCCATGGGAATACACTGAAAAGCCAGGTCCCAGGCCGCATACCAGGGATACTCCCATTTATCGGGCATGCAAATAATGTCCTGGTTCTTGAGGTGCTTCCAGTCGTGATTCCGTCCTGTTAACCGGGATGGATTTACGGGTGTTATCTGATCACTGGTCGTAAGCCAGCGCTCTATATCAAAATGATAATATTGCTTGCTCCACAACAAACCCGCCAACGCCCTGCGTTGAATTTTTGCCAGGCCGGCATTTTTCGTATTAGATAACACTTTTGCATAAAAGGCGTCAGCTTCTTCTTTACGCTGTGCAAAGATGTCTTCAAAGCCATTGTGAAAAGGAACATCTATTATTTTATTGCTGAGGCGTAAATAAATGGCCTCTGACCGGCCACCCTGTATGCGTAACTTGTAAACAGGCGCAAACTTGGTTCCCGATTTCTTTTGACGCAAAGCCGTAATATTCTCGCCCTTTATAATGGCGTCGTGAAATGCATCCTTGGTGAAAGGAGATAAATTAGGTTTGCCGTTTACTTTTTCGAAGTTGGTTTCATTTTCAGTAAACAGCGCATCGCGCGGTGGTTGAAAATATAAATAATAAGTGTCAAGCCTGTGATGTGTAGCCTTTACCGAAGTTTTATCGCGCCATGCAATGGATGGCTTTTTCTTGGAAGCATCGTGGCTCCAGCGATTGTAAAACCATAGGGTAGGCAACACTGTTATTTCCGCTGACTTGGTATGATGGTTATGAACATTGATCTTAATAACAATATCCCGCGAATTATGCTTGGCATATGTTACCTGTACATCAAAATATTCATTGTTGTTGAAGATGCCGGTATCCAGGATCTCATACTCCGGCTCGGTGCGGGAGCGTTGCCTGTTCACTGCTAACAGATCATCATAAGGAAACTTTTGCTGTGGGTATTTATACAAATACTCCATATAGTAGTGCGTAGGCAAATTGTCGAGGTAGTAATACAATTCTTTTACATCCTCACCATGATTGCCTTCGTAATTACCCAGGCCAAAAAGTCGTTCCTTCAATATAGCATCTTTGCCATTCCAAACTGTGACGGCAAAGCACAGGTTTTGAAAAAAATCTGAAATACCAGCAATACCATCCTCCCCCCAGCGATAGGCGCGAAAGCGGGCCTGATCGTGGGTAAAATAATTCCAGGCATCGCTGTTTGGACTAAAATCTTCTCTAACAGTGCCCCATTGGCGTTCACTTAAATACGGTCCCCATTGTTCCAAAGGAATCTTCCTGGTGGAATTAACCGCAAGTCGTTGATGTTCTGCACTCATGTTCCTGTTTTCTTCTGCTTTTATAAATAGTACGCTGGCAAGCGACCGGCGGTAAGCATCAATTAATGATTAATGGTCATAAATACCATTATGAAGTTACTGTATAGGGGGCATTTAATAAAAGAATACCCCCTGGAATGTAGTATAAAATTAATAAAAGACGTAGTGGCCACCAGGGTTTATCAATATGCAGGCGTACTGATAACCCCTTAGTTTAGCCATTTCTTTTCTCCACGTTTAAAAACGGTTTTAACAGGTCAATAGGCACGGGGAATATGGTGGTTGAATTATTTTCAGTGGCAATTTCCCGAAGGGTTTGCAGGTATCGCAAGGTAAGCGCGCTGGGTTGTTCACTCAGAATATGGGCCGCATCTGCCAGGCGTTGCGAAGCCTGGAATTCTCCTTCCGCAGCAATGACCTTCGACCGGCGCTCGCGTTCTGCTTCTGCCTGCTTGGCCATTGCCCGCTGCATTTCCTGCGGCAGGTCAATTTGCTTAACTTCTACATTCGATACTTTTATTCCCCATGGCTCGGTATGCGTATCAATGATCTGTTGTAACTTCTGGTTGATCTTCTCCCGTTGTGAAAGCAGATCATCCAGTTCCGATTGGCCCAGTACACTCCGCAAAGTGGTTTGTGAAAACTGGGAAGTGGCCACCAGGTAATTCTCAACTTCTACAATGGCTTTCTGTGGCTGCAGCACCCTGAAGTACACCACCGCGTTTACTTTTATTGATACGTTGTCTTCAGTGATGATGTCCTGCGGTGGTACGTCCATTACCACGGTGCGCAAACTTACTTTTACCATTTTATCAATAACAGGTATTAATAAGATAAGGCCGGGCCCGCGAACAGAAATCAGTCGCCCTAACCTGAAAACAACGCCCCGTTCATACTCGCGCAAAATGCGAATGGCGCTGGATAATACAAAGATCAGGAATAGTATTATGACTATGGCCGAAGCCGAGATAGGTAATGAATTCATATTAAAAGAGGTTTATGTGGATGGTTCGTTATATGCTTCAACCTGCAGGGTAAAATTCAAAAACCCGGTTACAACCACTTTTTTCCCTTCAGGAATAAGTCCGGATGCCGATATCGCTCTCCATATCTCGCCATGCATCCGCACTGTGCCTGCAGGATTCAACTCACTTAATGATTGGCCGATCTCGCCGATCATTGCTTCCAACCCAAGGGCCGGTTTGGCCCGCTGCGCTTTTAATCCCATGCCTACCACAAACAGAAAGAAAAGCGAGGTTACAGCAACCGCTGTTATGATCACGCTCCATGAAAGACTGCCTATGGACCAGGCTTCATCCGTTCGAATGAGCATCATGGAGCCTAGCAATAAAGAAATGACACCTCCTATACCAAGCAGTCCATGACTGACTATTTTTATTTCGAGCAGAAATAAGATAACACCAAAAACAATCAGGGCAAGGCCGGCATAGTTCACCGGTAATGTATGCATAGTGTAGAAGGCGAGGATGATACAAATGCCGCCAATTACGCCGGGGAAAATAGCGCCCGGACTATACAGTTCAAATATTAGCCCATATAAACCCAGCAGGAATAAGATGTACGCCACATTGGGATCGCTGAGGATATTCAGGATCTTTTCACCCAATCCCATATCGAGCGATCGCACTGAAGCATTCTTCGTTTTCAAGGCAACGGTTCCCGAGCTAACTGTAATGCTTTTCCCATCGATGTTATTCAATAACTCCTGTTCATTGGAGGCAATTAAATTGATGACATTATATTCCAACGCTTCTGACTCTGTAAGTGAAACACTGTTGCGAACCGCTTGTGCAGCCCATTCAGCATTTCGTCCGCGTTTGGCTGCAATGGACTTGATGAATGCAATGGCATCATTGGTAGCCTTTGTGCTCATAATGGTATCCATTTGACCTTGCGCACTTACCGGGTGCGCAGCGCCAATATTAGTGCCGGGGGCCATGGCCGCAATATGCGCAGCCATAGTTATAAATACACCTGCAGAGCCGGCATGCGCGCCGCCGGGAGCAACATATACTACAACCGGTATTGGCGATTCCAATATATCGCTTACAATAACGCGGGTACTTTTAAGCAATCCGCCGGGCGTATTAAGATGAATGAGTAAACAGGTTGATCCTTCTTTTTGCGCTACTGTAATGGCGCGATGAATAAAGTCGGCAGTAGCCGGGTTAATGGTAGCATCTAATTTTATAGATAGTACTTTTTGCGCATACAAAGGCCAGGGACCAGCCAGAAGCAAAAGAAAATATAGTAGAATGCGCCTCATACCATTCAAACAGCTCTCTCTGTAATTTACTAAAATTGACCGGGAATAGCAAAACAGATTGGCTCAACGCGGAAGGCTGAAGGCTGAACGCTTTTTCCCGCATTTCGGGATTCACGCCGATATTTGAGCTTTTCTGCATTTCGAGTTCGGCGTTTAATGTTTTGCGTTTTGCATTATTTATATCTGAAATGCCCAACCGAGCAGGAAACAGATCAATACTATCAATGGAGAGGGAAGACGGGTGAAGGTAAGCAGCAACCAGGTGCCCAGTATAACGCCCAAGTTCACCATACTAACGGTACGAAAGCCAATAACAGAAATATCGCGCATCATATAGATAGTGCCGGCTACCATAATGCCTACAACTACCGCATTGATGCCTTCCATAGCGCGGTATACAACAACATAGCGCTGCAGGTTGTACCAGATCGGAAAAAAGAACAAGACCAGTAAAGCGCTGGGCAAAAAAATGGCAATAGACCCAATGATACATCCCAATACCTGCCAGGCATTGCCTTTGTCTTTCATGGCCATGCCGCCCATAAAAGAAGCAATGGAAAATACAGGACCGGGTATGGCCCTTACAATTCCGGCGCCGGTATAAAAATCATCACGCTCGATGCTGATCACATTTTCCTTTTTATTCAGGTTTTTCCTGATTACCACCGGCGACTTGGGACGTTCAACATATTGCTCATACATCATGGGGATCAGCACCTGACCACCGCCAAAAACCAGGCTGCCAAAACGATAGGTATTTTCAAACAAGTTCAATGGGCGGCGATTGGGCCAGTCGTTTTTTCTGGCCAATTCACTCACAACCCCCGCGAGCAAAAAGATGATGGCAAACAGCCAGATATTTCCCCATTTTATTTTTTTAACGGACTGCGCTTTTTCGGGAATGCGCTTATCACTGAGGTTGGTAACAAAACCACCAACCACCAACAGCACCGGAAAAATCCAGGGCGATTTAAACAGGAAATAAGTAGTGATAGTGCTCACTATCATTATTATCCTGGTAATATTATTATGAATAGCGAGTTTGAAAGACCGGGTGGCTGCAAAGGCCAGAAAGCCGACGGCCATGGGTTGAATGAATTTAAAGATGCCATCGCTTATAGATTTGCTTTCGAAAAATTCAAGCAGGAAAGAAAAAGCGCCCATCAGCAGGCAGGCAGGGGAGATCCATATCAACAGGGTTAAGATGCCCAACGGAATACCACCGCGCTTATAACCGATCAATGTTAAAACCTGGGTAGAAGAAGCGCCGGGCAACAGTTGACAAAAAGAATTATACTCCAGCAATTCCTGTTCAGTTACATCGCGCCGGCGATGAACGAATGTTTTCATCATCATCCCGAAATGACCTTGCGGTCCGCCAAAGGCAGAAACACTATGAAGAAAAACTGCTTTTAAAAAAGGTATATGGCGCAGAATTATCATTCCCGTTTATTCAAAACCCGAAAGGTCACAAGTTAGGCATTGTACAACACTTCGACGACTTATAATGATGGTTTCCAGCGCAATCGGGGTTCAAAATATTTCCAACATAATGCGGTAAGCACCCTGGCTTCATTTGCGCCATCCCAACTTTGTTGCTGCAATTTTTTTAGTTTGTACTGAAAATATGTACGAACCATGCAGAGCCGTCAATAATAAGATTTCACTGCGCGATGCATTTACACAACCATTCCCGGATGCCACAAATATGTACGGTGTAATTTCTGCAATCGCTTGTACTTCGTTATAATTTCTTCCGGGTAAAACGAATCATTTTTTTCCCCTGACTTTTTGCTGGTCACGCGCGATCACTAATGAGAATGAAGTTACAGTATGTTTTTTCATAATATGATTAAATTCGACATATTCCTCATTTCCCGGGTGCGCGGTTTAAATTTTCAAAGTGGCACGATGGATGGCATCAGGTGAAACTGTAGCTGTGAATACAATC
Organism: Niastella caeni; assembly: GCF_004834005.1. Classification (GTDB taxonomy): domain Bacteria; phylum Bacteroidota; class Bacteroidia; order Chitinophagales; family Chitinophagaceae; genus Niastella; species Niastella caeni. The sequence continues at coordinate 1,861,232 of NZ_STFF01000001.1, read as the reverse complement.
ATACCTAACTTCGTTTGTTCGTTATCGATAGAAACCGTTTCTCTCTATTTCTTCAATTACTTTATCGGGAATCAGGTATCGGATGGATTTGCCCTGTTTTATATTGTTGCGAATGAGGGTAGCGGAGATTTGCAACAGGGGAGCGTCCATGACGATAATATTGCCTTGCTTAAAATTATTGATCACTTCATGGCCGGGCCGGCGATACACATAAATAGGACAATGCTGCAAAATGAATTCATAGTTTTTCCATTTGGAAAGATTCTCAAAACTGTCGCTGCCCATAATTATGGCAAATTGATGCATTGGATACTTTTCCTGCAAATAGGCAAGGGTATTCACGGTATAGGATGGCTGCGGCAACCTGAATTCTATATCGCTGGCTTTTAATTTTGGCTCAGTTTCAATTGCCAGTTGTACCAGGTATAACCGGTGATACGAATTCAATAAACTGCCCGATTGTTTAAAAGGATTTTGAGGTGACACCACTAACCATATCTGATCGAGATCAGAGTTCTGCAACATGTAATTAGCAATGATCAAATGACCATGGTGTATAGGATTAAACGACCCAAAGTAAAGTCCAACTTTCATCTGTAATTAGTAATTGTAATTCCGCTCTTTAAAGTTCTGAATTAATCGCGAGTAGCGATGACCATTTTTTGCAAAGAAACGATACGCACGAAAAAACATCGCTCTCCACTAAACCAGTTTCATTTCTCACCGAAAAAACATTTTCTTCAATAAAATAGGATCGTTTCTCATGAACAAACATATATTTTCATGAGAACAGTATCAGTTCTTATGGAAACAGTATCCTTTCTCATGCAAATAACATCCATTCTCATGAAACAATATCTATTCTCATGAGAACAGTGTCAACTCTTATGAAAAGACATCCATTTTCATGAAAACAGGATCATTTCGAACGGAAAAAACATTTTCTTCAATAAAATAGGATCGTTTCTCATGAATAAACATATATTTTCATGAGAATAGTATCAAACTTATGGAAACAATATCCATTTCATGAAAACAGAATAGGTTCTGGGAAAAATCGGTTACTGCGTTTGAGAAAGGGATGAAGTCAATGAAACCTCAAAAACACGTGAAGGATGGAGCTATTATAATTATGGCAAAAGGGAAGGGATATGTCAAAAAAGAAACGGGGACCACATTATGAAAGTCCCAGTTCCTCTACAAAGATGTTATCGGCTTCATTTAATCGTAAGCTGAGGTTATAACCAGCCACCGTTATTGAGATGGGATCGCCCAAGGGAGCTACCTGTTCTACCTTAACCAATTCACCGGGAACACAACCCATTTCCATAAGTTTAAGGAACAGATCATTATTCTCAAAAGAAAGTATCCGGGCAATGGTTCCTGTTTCTATTTCTGATAATCGTTTCATAATTCAATAGTCAACAAATGTAGCTTTGTATTAATTAATGACAGTTACGAATTTCGAAAAATGCATAATAATAAAATATCCCCCCTCATTCAATTTCACTTTTTGTTACCAGTTTCCTTTACCCAGCGAACCCTGGTAAAAGATGTTATCCGGGACCTTTTTAAAAAAGAGAAAACCCGGTTGGAAACACTCCAATACATCTTCTGTTCAGATGAATACCTGTTGGAGATTAACAAGCAGCACCTGCAGCATAATTACTACACCGACATTATCACCTTTGATCTTTCAGACAAACCCAATGCAGTCACCGGCGAAATTTATATAAGTGTTGACCGGGTTAAGGATAATGCCCAAACCTACAAGGTACCTCTTAAGCATGAACTTTTACGAGTGATCTTCCATGGAGCCCTGCATTTATGTGGTTATAAGGATAAGTCAGAAAAAGACCAGGCTCTTATGAGAAAGGCTGAGGATAAATATCTACAGTATTATTTGTCAAAAATCAAATAGCGTGTTCCACGTGGAACAAAATAAATTGGTTGACAATGGTTTAATTAGGTATACTTCATTGTAGGTTTAACCTGGAAAAATAACCATAGGTATCATTTTTAAGGATGTGGACCTCTTTGATCCATCCCTTCTATAATCTTACTAAGCCTTGAGCGTTCCCTGCCTACACTTCGAAAAGGCTTTCGTGTTTCATTACTTGCGGAATCCTCCCCCTGGAGAAACAATGCCATTTTCGAAAATGATAGAAAAGTCCTTGCTCTCCCTTTACTTCCCAGGCCTGTATCTCGCGACCACAATTAAGTGGAGAGTTTGTCATTAAAGACCAGTGCCACCAATTCTCTGGAAAACCATTTGGTTCCACCCACCTTACTTCATAATAGAAAGTAACAATGGAGTGGGCCAATGGAACCCTTTTAGTCCCTGCCCAACAAGGAGGTTGTAACCCTTAGAAAGCTTGGACCAGTTCATGAAAACAGTACAGAAACACCAACTTCATTCCTTTAAATTTAGGTTGTTAGTATACCAGGTATATAAGAACCGTAGCGGGAAGGTTAGCCTAAATATCTACCTGCAAGGTATCTAATCCAGGATCCTATCCATTAATGTTCCCATATCTACTCTTAATATAAAGGAAGAGCCCCTTATATAACCTTAGTGAAAGAATCTTCTCCAATGAAAGCCACTAACATATTTAATTATACCTGGGGTCAGGTGAATTACTCCTTACCTTAAAATGGAACTTCCGTCGCTATTTTGAAATGAAATACCCAAAAAGAAAGTGCTTTAAAAGGAAAAATCACCTTTAAAGCGGTATCCACCTGGCATAACGCTCTTTAAAAGGACTCAACCACCTGGAAAGTATAAAGGGTTCCAAGAAGGATAATAATAAAGCCACATCATAAGAGGGCAGCCCTATATTGAACTTTAGCTATGCCCCTATGGAAGCGCTACCATTTTCTTATACATACCGCTTACTTACCAGAAGAAATCATTCAAACCCTATTACTGGAGAACTTTTCCATATTATCGTTATCGCGGAGAAAGAGGGATTCGAACCTGCGCTTGTTTCATTCACCTACCTCATGAAACAGAACTTCCCCCGGCACCATTCAAGAAAGATAGCTGATAGGGTGGCTTACAGAAAGGATACAGAGCAACATCTTAATAGAATAATAGCCTTTCTATTAAGGCACAAGATGGTTAATTAAACGACCTGGGAGATCAGTAGAAACGAAAATAGGGGGAGTAGTTAACTCATATTAATGTAAGCGGAGCCAAAACCAGGGAATAGAATGAATTGAACAAAGGGTATTCTATTCCTGCCCTCTCTATAAACCAAAAAAGGACTAGAACAATTAGGATATATTGTTGATTTCAATAAGCCATCTTGCTATGGCAAGACTGACTTATTTAAAAAAGCACGAGATACTTAGGTATAACCTATACAGAAAACCTCGACGAGAAAAGAAGAAGATTGCGCTTATTTAAAAGCTTAAAATGAATCCAGTTAACCCTTAAAAAAATTATAAGTTCAGGGAATCAGGGACACCCACCTCTCTTTCTGATATCCAAATTGCCTCATCATATGGTGATAATAACCCGGTTCTTTCCAAAAACAATGCAAATCAAAGAGTTCCACGTGGAACAATAGTGTTTCAGGCTTACTTTACCTGTCTAAGCAAAGAAATAGTGACTAAATACTACAATACAGGACGAATTTGTATCAAGATAGCGGCATAAATGAAAAATAGGTATGATTAAACACAAGATGGTAGGTCGGGAATATATGCATCAAAGGGAACAAGGGAAAGAAGTAGTAATCATAGGCATTCTAATTGAAAATGAGCAAGGAAAGTACCAAGGGTTTTTGATCCTATTCTAAGTGCAAGGCAGCAATAAAAGAAGAAGAGGGAGTATCATAATAAGGTACCAAGGACGAGAAAGCCGAAAGGTAAGAAGCAATAAATGAGTTGAGATACATGCTCAACGAAAGGGTTATTATTCTATACTATCTGAAGGACTAACATAAAAAGAACAAATGAGTAACATAAACGAAGTAAGAGAAAGAAAAGATAGTTCAGGTCATAGGGACAGAAAAGCAAGACCAACCAAATGTGCCATACTTCAGGGAAAAGGATAAAGAAATTAGAGTATGCAAACTACTACATTACAAGTTTACAAGGTGGGGACCCAAAATCTCAGGCACAGACCGGAGGATCACAGGTCAAGCAAAGCAAATAATATTGTTACTACTTTCAATTCACCGGTACAGCTTAAATGCCAACAACACATACTTACTTAAAAGGCAGGTATTAAAATACCCAGCCCTTTATTTGAACCTGCTCAAGTACCCTTTAGTTGATATCATAACAAGGATCTTCTCCAATTTTAATCCCCGTACTTGTCAAATGCAGTCCATCTTTCTAATCATACTTATTCTCCATAGAGGCATAAGTATACACGCATAACTATATGACCCCTGGCTTCATTAGTAGTGTTTGTGTCACCAGGAAAAAATGATAAACTCACAATGCTATACTCCCAATGATAGCAGTGCTTTTACCAGGCACAAAGTCATAAACATTGTTCCCTAGGCAAGGGCAAGGAAAACCTCCCGGTCCTTGTTTTCACTTATCGTTCCTTTTCTCTTTTTACCCCTTGACATGCTTAGTGTAATTTTGCACCATGTTTCCAGAATACGATGTAATAGTAGTAGGCGCAGGCCATGCAGGTTGCGAAGCTGCCGCTGCTGCCGCCAACCTTGGTTCAAAGGTTCTTTTAGTAACAATGAACATGCAAACCATTGCTCAAATGAGCTGTAACCCAGCCATGGGTGGTATTGCCAAAGGACAAATAGTTCGTGAAATAGATGCCATGGGTGGTTACTCAGGTATCGTTACCGACATCAGTATGATCCAGTTTCGCATGTTGAACCTTTCAAAAGGTCCGGCCATGTGGAGCCCCAGGGCACAAAACGACCGCATGTTGTTTGCTGCCACCTGGCGTGAGATGCTGGAGAAAACTCCAAACGTTGATTTTTACCAGGACATGGTGCGCTCACTCATCATTAAAGAGGGTCGGGCTTGTGGTGTTGTCACTGGTCTTGGTCATCATATTCCATCCAAATCAGTCGTAATAACCAGCGGTACTTTTTTAAATGGTATCATTCATATTGGTGAAAAACAATTCGGCGGAGGTAGGGTGGCTGAAAAAGCCGCTACCGGAATTACCGAGCAATTGGTTGAACTCGGCTTTGAAAGCGATCGCCTTAAAACCGGTACGCCTCCCCGTATTGATGGTCGCAGTCTCGACTACAGTAAAATGGAAGAACAAAAAGGAGACGACGAAATAGTTGGCTTCTCTTATACCGGTACAAAAAAACCTGTTGAACAACGGAGCTGCTGGATCACATATACCAGCCAGAAAGTGCATGATATTCTGAAAACAGGGTTCGATAGGAGTCCTATGTACACAGGAAGAATTGAAGGAACTGGTCCCAGGTATTGTCCCAGTATCGAAGACAAGATCAATCGCTTTGCAGAAAGAGAAAGACATCAACTTTTTGTGGAACCGGAAGGCTGGAACACCATTGAAATTTATGTTAATGGTTTCTCTACTTCTTTACCTGAAGAAGTTCAAATTGCAGCTTTGCGTCAGGTTGCCGGTTTTGAAAATGTTCGTGTATTCCGTCCGGGCTATGCCATTGAATACGATTACTTTCCACCAACACAGTTGAATCATTCCCTGGAAACAAAACTGATCAGCAATTTATTTTTTGCGGGACAAATAAACGGTACCACCGGTTATGAAGAAGCTGCCTGCCAGGGTTTGATGGCCGGCATTAATGCCCATCAAAAAGCGAAAGAACTGGAACCGGTTATTTTAAAAAGAAGTGATGCTTACATTGGCGTTTTGATCGATGACCTCATCAGCAAAGGAACTGAAGAACCTTACCGCATGTTCACCAGCCGCGCTGAATTCAGAACGATCCTTCGCCAGGATAATGCAGACCTTCGGTTAACCGAATTAAGTTATCGCCTGGGTCTGGCATCTCAGGATAGAATGGATAAAGTGATCAGCAAAAGAGATGGTGTTGAAAAAATTAAAGACATTCTGAAAGAGATCTCACTCGAGCCTAATGAGGCAGATGGATTCCTGGCTGAAAATAATTCTGCGCCGCTTCCGCAAAAACAAAAAGCAATTCAGCTATTGTTGCGTCCGAATATTACGCTGGATGCTATGATTGCCGGATTACCAAAAATTCAACAGGCGTTAAACGGTTTTACAGATGAGATCATTGAACAAGCCGACATCCAGATCAAATACAATGTGTATATAGAAAAAGAAAAAGAACTTGTAAAAAGAATGAATCAGTTGGAAGATCTGCTGATCCCGGAGAATTTCGACTACGATCGCATTCTTTCTTTATCGGCTGAAGCCATGCAAAAATTTAAAAGAATAAAACCACGTACACTTGGCCAGGCAAGTCGTATCAGTGGTGTAAATCCTAGCGATGTACAAATATTGATGGTGTATATGGGCAGGTAACTAAATCAACACTTTTAATTAGCCGGCGTAGCGGAAACCTTTTTTTGTTTCCACTCTTTAATCATTTCCCCTATACTGGGACTGGTTTCCCTTCTTAATTTTTTTCTGTAAATAAAAGCAAGTGTCCATAATGTAATATCAAGCAAATGAAGAAATAGCATAAGGATCAGTTTATAAATATTGTAAATATATTCCCTGGCCTTTCTACCTTAACTAATTTACTTTTCTTTTAAAATAACGGGAAGAAATAGAAGCTAAAATAAAGTGAAGATTTATCGGGATTGGTAATATATAAAATCGTACTTATAGATCAAGCCTTTTACTAAACCTGAGAGTAGGGAAGTGGTTCAAGAAAAACTCTTCGTATGTTCGATACCGTATTGGCATATTTAGTATCGGCCGAAATCCGTTTCCAGTCAGCATCTGCAAGAAATGCCTCCCAGTTCTTATCACGCTCTTCCATATTCTTAAACGTGATCATATAGGTGAGGCATGGAAGATTGGCGCCGGCAATTGCCTCGCCAAAGAAAACAGGAGTCAACTTTGTTTTATAGAAGATCGGGAACTCTTCCTCATTGAACATCTTTATCTTTCTGCTAACGGCATCTTCGTTATAACCTTCATAAGTTCTCAACTCAAAAATGCGTGATTCTTTAGCAGGAACTTTTACCGACGGCAATCCATCGAAAGCTAACAATAACGAGGTAGAGATCCTGTTATACACCGGCTTCTCCGCAGGTACCTGATTCCAGGCAGCACTGCTCTTTATAAAATCATGGTCCTTCTTAATATTCGTATTTATGGAAAGATATTCCTCAAACGATGGATAGGCGATCAGCACATAAACTTTTACCGGTTCAGTTTTACTGATCTCTTTAAAAACACCAACTGTCTTAACCCCGAATTTATTTAATGCCGGAATGAGGGATTTCTCCAGATAGTCATGCAACAAATTCTGATTGCCCCGAAACTTAAATTCATATTCACGCCATTCATACAGTTCCTTTTTAACTGCTTTGCCGGAATCCGCAATCGCAGTCTGCCCCAAAAGAACAGCGGAGGAAGCCATTGCAGCATGCTCAATGAATTTTCTTCTTCTCATATGACAAGTTGTTATGTGCTTACTCGAAAATGATCAGATCAACGATCTCTTCCAGGTACTGCTGATCGATCGTATCAAAAGCAGCAAGCTGCTCACTGTCCACATCCAAAACACCCATCACCTTACCGTTTCGAATGATGGGCACAACAATTTCCGATCGCGACTTACTGCTGCAGGCAATATGACCCGGAAATTTTTCTACGTCTGGCACAATGATAGTTTTCGCATGTTCCCAACTGGAACCACAAACGCCTTTGCCTTTTTTAATACGGGTACAGGCAACCGGTCCCTGGAAAGGAGCCAATACCAGTTGGTTTTCCCTTATCAGGTAAAACCCAACCCACAGCCAGCCGAACTGTTCCATCAACGCCGCTACAATGTTAGCCAGGTTGGCCACCACATCGGGCTCCCCTTCAATCAAAGCCTTTATTTGAGGAATTACAGATTGATATTTTTCTTCTTTTGTGCCCTGCACTATGCTCAAGTCTTCTGCCATGGAGCAAATATAGTTTGATTGCTAATTCAACAAAATGGTTCTGAACTAAAACCCCTTACCTAACAGCCATTGTTACGAAAAAGCCGCTTATTCATAGGTTATTCACATGGTTTTCCCCACTATAAACCGTATTGTGCGCTGATTTCCAACATTCTATCAATTGGCTTCCTGGCTGCCTTCCTCAATTCCTCCTCCATGGTGATCTCTGGCGCCTCATATTCCATGCACAGATACAGCTTTTCCAGGGTGTTCAGTTTCATGTGTGGGCAATCATTGCAAGCGCAACTGTTGTTGGGTGGAGCTGGGATGAAGGTCTTCTCAGGTGACGACTTCTGCATCTGGTGCAAAATGCCTGTTTCGGTGGCAACAATAAATTCCATTGCATCGCTTTGCTGGGTATACTTCAGCAAACCGGTAGTAGACCCGATGTAGTCGGCCAATCGTAACACGGCTTCCTCACATTCGGGGTGAGCGATGAATTTCGCATTCGGATGCCGGGTTTTCAACTTCGTGATCTTCTCCAGACTAAAGATCTCATGCACCATACAGGCGCCATTCCACAATACCATGTCCCGGCCCGTTTTCTTCACCAGGTAGGCTCCCAGGTTTTTGTCGGGTGCGAAAATTATTTTTTGATCGCGCGGTACACTTTCAACAATCTTTTCGGCGTTGCTCGACGTTACAATGATATCGCTCAGTGCTTTTATTTCAGCCGTGCAATTGATGTAAGAAATCACGATATGATCGGGATGTTGGTCTTTGAATTTTTTGAACAGATCGGCCGGTGCACTATCAGCCAGCGAACAACCTGCATTCAGGTCGGGCAGTAAAACTTTTTTGTTCGGGTTCAGGATCTTGGCAGTTTCCGCCATGAATTGCACGCCGGCAAAAACGATGATATCCGCATTCGTGTTTTGTGCTTTTTGCGCCAGGCCCAGGCTATCCCCAATGTAATCGGCCACGTCCTGGATATCGGGCTCCTGGTAATAGTGCGCGAGCAGGATCGCATTTTTTTCTTTTTTTAACCGTTCAATTTCGTGAAACAGATCCAGCGTGGGATCAATTTCAATGTCGAGAAACCCCGCCTTCGTCAAATTTTTTTTTGCGTTAGCTACGTGGATATCTTCCATAGTATTTATATTAATTCTATTTTTTTATAAATAACCTATTATTATTACGGCTGTGGATTCGTGGATAAAATGAAAGCCGTAAAATTTGGTAAAGTTACAACAACCTGGTTATCCACGGTTTTCCACTTTCTTTCAACAATAAACAAATGAAAGCAGACGCGGGTTTTACGCACTTATCCACCCCGGTGGAATAAAAAGCGCCGGGAAAAATAGAAGGGGCTGTGGATACAAAAATGGTGTTAACGGAGGTGGAATAACTAAGGGTTTTTATACATCAGGGATTAGGGAAAACTATTCATTGAAACTTTTAATCCATCTATCCACCAAAACCAAAGTGCAAAAACCGGGGTTACCCACATGTTTTAGGGGTTATTCAGCACCCCCTGTTAGCATTGTTTTCACGGCATTGTTTCACGAATCCGGGATTTATTAAAAAATTGGCGGTTGTTCACATATCTGGATGGGTAAAACCTTTACTCGATGCTGGTTTTGAATGGTTTTCCACAGTTTGTTCATAAACTTTCTTTTCCTATTTTTGCCATCCTTATAAAAAGAGGTATACACATATAATATGTCAGTTATTCAAACCATCCGCGACAAAGCAGCGTGGATCATCATTGGAGCGATTGCATTAGCCCTTATCGCCTTTATTGTACAGGATGCTCTTCAGGGAGGAGGCCGTGGTATGTTCAGTGGTAGTTCCACAACACTTGGCAAAGTGAATGGCAACAGTATTGATGCCCGCGATTTTGAGCAACGGTACAAAATGGCCGAAGAAAACTACCGTGCCCAGAATTATCCTATTAATGACCAAACGCGTAATCAAATTCGTGAAAGTCTGTGGAACGAGTTTGTTGAAGATGCGATCATGGTTGATGAGTATGAAAAATTAGGTATCAAGGTTGGTGAGAAAGAATTAGGCGATATATTATATGGAGCTAACCCGCCCCAAATGTTGAGACAGCAGTTCACTGATTCTACTGGTCAGTTTAATGTAAATGCAGCTTACCAGGCTATAAAGTCATTGAAAAAGGGCACCCCTCAATATGAAAGTTTCCAGGAGTTTCAATATTCTTTAATGAAAGCCCGTCAGCGCGAAAAATTTTCTGCATTGGTGGGAAAAAGCATGTACGTTCCAAAATGGTTGCTTGAAAAGAGCAATGCTGAAAACAGCCAGCGTGCTGCCATTTCATATGTGAATGTTTCTTATTCTACTATTCCTGATTCTACTGTGCAGGTAACTGACGAAGATGTGAAGCAATATGTAGATAAACATAAAGAAATGTACAAACAGGAAAATGAGCGCAGCCTGGTGTATGTAACTTTTGATGCAGCGCCCAGCAAAAGCGATAGTGAAGCTATATATAATAATGTAGCTAAACAAAGAGACGCTTTGGCTGCAGCCGCCTCTACTGCCGAAATTCAAAATGTGCTCACGAACAACTCGAGCGAAACGCCCTACTTCGATGGTTATGTATTAAGCAGCCACATGCAAATGACCAATGCTGATACCCTTCGCAAATTGAGCGATGGTCAAGTGATTGGTCCTTACCTGGATGGTCCTAATTATACCCTGGCTAAAATGGTTGGTCGCCGTACAATGCCCGATAGCGTGAAATGCCGTCACATCCTTGTTAAAATGGCTGACCAACAAGGCCAGACAAGAACAGACAGCGCTGCCAAGAAATTAATCGATAGTATTGAAAATGCTATCAGAGGTGGCGCCAGCTTCGACAGCATGGTGGTGAAATTCAGCGACGACGCAGGTAGTAAAGATAAAAAAGGTGAATATGAATTTACTTCTATGCAGTTTTCTAACCTGAGCAAAGAATTTGCTGAAGTGATATTCTATGGCAACTCCGGTGATAAAAAAGTAGTGAAAGTTGAAAACGCTTCTTATAGCGGATACCATTATATAGAAGTGCTGAACCAGAAGAAAATGGAGACTGCCTATAAAATTGCGTATCTGTCTCGCCCGGTTGTGGCAAGTGATGAAACTGTAAATGGGGCCAGCGGTATAGCTCAACAGTTTGCCTCAGAAAGCCGTTCACTGAAGGAGTTTGATGATAACATTACAAAAAGAAAGCTGAGCAGATTCCCTGCCGATGTAAAAGAAACTGATTACATGATCATGGGCTTAGGTGAAGCACGCGAAATTATTCGTTGGGCTTTCACAGATGCTAAAAAGGGAACTGTGGCTGAACATGCCTATTTGGTAGGTGATAAATATGTTGTTCCTGCCGTTGCCCAGGTTTATGAAAAAGGAACTATGCCGGTTGAAAAAGCCCGTCCATTGGTTGAGTATAAAGTGCGGAACATTAAAAAGGCGGAGGCCATCAGTAAGAAAATTGGTACTGCTGCTACATTAGAAGCAGTAGCACAGGCTACCGGCCAACAGGTATTAAGAGCTGATAGTGTTACGTTCAGCAGCACCTTCATTCCTAATGTTGGTAATGAAATGAGAGTACTGGGGGCTGCTTTCAATAAAGATTACCAGGCAAAAATTTCAGGTCCTATTAAAGGAGAAATTGGGGTGTTTGTGATCAAAGTTGATAACATTTCAGCAGTGCCCAATCCTAATTTCGATGTGAAACAACAACAGGCTGCCATGTCACAACAAATGGGAGCAATGTTCGGGTACAGAACCCTCGAGATCATGAAGAAGTCTGCTAATATTAAAGATAACAGGATCAAATTCTTTTAGTTAATAAGCTAATAATTTAACGGGGTTGACTGGGTTTAAACCGGTCAACCCCGTTTCTTTTTTCTATAATTCATTGGGTTACTGAGTTTTTTAACTTTTCAACCATTCTCTTTTAACACAAAATGAGGGCGTTAACTTGTAAACCCAACTTATTGGGGCAAGCTTTGTTACCTGTCAACTTGATTAGCCCCTGGGTGGAGGGGTAGTTTGTTTCCTTATGATTGGCAACATATCAACATATCAACTAACTTTGTCCCTGTTTAAGTGAAAATGATTAATATGAGTGAAGAAATTGTAAATAAGGTTGCGCAAAGTCAACTGGTCACGCTTGACCTGGAGACCTATTATCCTGCGGAAGAAATTGCGGTCTTTGATCTGAAACCGCATTTATTCATGGAACTCATCCTGAAAGAGAAAGAATTCAGGGCAGCGCTCCAAAATAACGATTGGTCTGTTTATCAAAATAAGGTAGTAGCAGTTACCTGTACAGCAGATGCCATTATTCCCATGTGGGCATATATGCTGGTAGGTTCTTACCTGCAACCGGTTGCAAAAGATATCATCTTTGGCAATGAACAAACGGCAAGGCAACAACTTTTTGTGCAGCGGATCGAGGCAATAGATCCTGAGCCTTTCATTGATAAAAGAGTTGTTGTAAAAGGGTGCGGCGATATCCCCATTGGAGAATTTGCCTACCTGGCCATCACAAAAAAATTAATGCCGGTGACCAAGAGCATTATGTATGGCGAACCTTGCAGCACTGTTCCGATCTTTAAGAAAAAATAACTAACGATAGCCGATGCCGCCGCATCGGCTTTTTTTTTGGAATATAGCGTGACACGGTTATGCTCGCAACGAAAAACGAACCGTGGCACGCCAGTTAATACTTAAGAATTTAAAACCGTTCACCATGGACGTAGAAATATTAGCACGTATTCAATTCGCCTTTACCATTGCCTTTCATTACATCTATCCGCCATTAAGTATCGGACTCGGATTGTTGTTGGTGGTATTTGAAGGGTTGTACCTGAAAACAGGGAAGAAGATATATGAACAGATCACCCGTTTCTGGATCAAGATCTTTGCCCTGATCTTTGGTATTGGCGTAGCCACCGGTATTATCATGGAGTTTGAGTTTGGCACCAACTGGGCAACGTACTCAAAATATGTAGGCGACATTTTCGGCAGCGCCCTGGCAGCGGAAGGTATTTTTGCATTTGCGCTTGAATCGGGCTTTTTGGGAATACTGCTTTTTGGCTGGAACCGGGTGAGCTCGCGCGTGCATTTCTTTTCTACCATTATGGTATTCCTCGGTTCGATGTTCTCTGCCATCTGGATCGTAGTGGCTAACTCCTGGCAGCAGACACCGGCCGGTTATCACATTGTAGGTAATGGGATGGAAGCCCGTGCCGAGATCACCGACTTCTGGGCCATGGTATTTAATCCTTCCAGTGTTGACCGATTGATTCATGTGTGGATCGCCGCTTTTCTCGCCGGGATATTTTTAGTACTGAGTGTAAATGCCTGGTATATTTTAAAAAACAAACACCTCGACATTGCAAAGCCTTCTTTTAAAATTGCATTGGTAGCCGGGACCATTTTTTCTTTGTTGCAACTGTTCGCCGGTCATCGAAGCGCTGATGTAGTATATAAACATCAGCCGGCTAAATTGGCCGCGCTCGAAGGACATTATGATTCCATGGCCGTGGCCGATATGTTTTTACTGGGGTATGTTGATAATAAAAAACAAAAAGTGACCGGCATAAAAATTCCCGGCGGGTTATCGTTTTTAACGCAGGGCGATTTTAAAAAACCGGTGAAAGGATTGAATACGTTTAAACCGGAAGAAAGGCCAACCCAGGTTAATACCATATTCCAGTTCTATCACATTATGGTAGCCATAGGTATGTTTATGATAGGCTTAACGGTGTATGCTTCGTGGTTGAGTTTTAGAAATAAACTCTTTGAAAAGCGATGGTTGATGTGGGTTTTTGTATGGGCAGTGTTAGCTCCGCAGATCGCGAACCAAACCGGATGGTTTGCCGCCGAAATGGGCCGTCAGCCTTGGGTGGTGTATGGTTTACTTAGAACCTCCGATGCATTGTCGAAAACAGTAACGGCCAACCAGGTGATATTCTCATTGGTGCTGTTTACAGTAGTGTATACGTTGTTACTTGTTTTGTTCCTTTATTTGCTGAATAAGAAAATTCAACATGGGCCGGTTGATCATGGAACAAAAGAAGATATTGATGAGGGAAGCAAGCGGGATAACCCCATATTAGACCACACTGGTAATTTCTGATTTAGTGATTTTGAGATTTCTTCTGCTTCGGCCGTATTTAAATCTCGAAATCCCGCAATTTCTAAATCTCTAAATAAAAATATCTATTGTAATTATTGCTCAAATTATAACAATGGAAACATTTTTAGGTCTCGACTACAACGTTTGGTGGTATTTGGTTTTCGGCGCTGTTATTAGTGGTTATGCTATTCTCGATGGATTTGATTTGGGCGCCGGGGCATTGCACCTTTTCTTAAATAAAGAACTAAGCCGGCGTATTGCATTGAATGCTATCGGTCCGGTTTGGGATGGTAATGAAGTATGGCTGGTTATTGGCGGCGGTGCGTTGTTTGCCGGTTTCCCGGTAGCGTATGCGGCCATATTTTCTGCGTTCTATGTACCGTTTATGATCTTCCTGGTGGGATTGATCTTTAGAGGCGTGGCCATAGAATTTCGAAGTAAAGAACCGGGGTTATTATGGCGCAAGACCTGGGATGTGGTATACTGTGTAGCCTCGATAATAATTTCGTTATCGCTGGGTTTAATGTTGGGCAATGTGGCATTAGGTATTTCATTGAATGAACAGAAAGAGTTTAATGGCGACTGGTTGTCGTTCTTTAATTTCTTTTCTATCATGGTGGCCATTACAACGCTTGCGTTGTTTATGATGCACGGTGCTATTTACCTAACCATGAAAACAGAGAACCGGTTGTACACCAAATTGTACATGCTGGCCCGGCAGTTCATTATATTTTTTGTGCTGAGTTTTGTGATCACTACGTTGTATACATTATTGTATGTACCGCACCTCAGCGACTTTTTCAGATTGCATCCTTCTTCATTTATTATTCCGGTACTAATGGTATTGGCCATTGCCAATATACCGCGGCAATTGAAAATTGGTAAATACCGGTATGCGTTTATCAGTTCATCGGTTACAATTGCTTTGTTACTGGCGATGGTGGCGCTGGAAGTGTTTCCTTATTTATTGTATTCGAAAGATAACCCGGCAAATAGTATAACCGTGCACAATGCGGCTGCATCGGCAAAGACCATGAAGATCTTATTGATCATTGCTCTGATTGGTACGCCGCTGGTGGCAACATACACATCATTTGTATTCTGGACGTTCAAAGGAAAAGTAAAACTCGACGAAACAAGTTATTAAGAAAAAATTCCAAAAAGCAAATAACAAGAACCAAAGAAAGAAATCTCAAAACTTAAATTACAAGATCCAACAAACACCAGGCTTCCTGGGGTCTTTAAAATTTTGATTTGTATTTTATTAGGTTCTTTATTTAATGCTGGCGCCAACTCGTTCGAGCAACGCTTTTGTCTTCCTGATGCCTTCTTCTTCACTTAATTTATCGCCTTCGTATTCAATGCCCATATAACCCTTGAAACCTGCATCCTTACATATCTTGAGCATTTTTACATAATCGGTTTCAATGCAATTACCCTGTTCGTCGAAGTCGTGGGCTTTGGCGCTTACTCCTTTGGCAAAGGGCATCATTTCAGCAACCCCTTTATAGCGATCATATTCTTCTATACATGGCGTACCCCACATTTGACCGCCTTCGCGCTTAATGCAGAAGTTGCCGAAATCGGGTAGGGTGCCTACGTTTTTTCTTTTTACACCCTTCATTACACCAGCCAGCCATTGACCATTGGAAGTATAGCTGCCATGGTTCTCTACAATTACATTAATACCGGTTTTGGCGGCATATTCACCAAGTTTAGCAAGGCCTTCGATGGCCGCTTTTTGTACTTCTTCATAGCTGCCTGCGCCGAATGCATTCACGCGAATAGTAGCGCAGCCCAGGTATTTGGCGGCATCCACCCATTTATAATGGTTTTCTACAGCCTGCATTCTTTTTTTGGCATCCACATCGCCCAGGTCACCTTCTCCATCGCACATGATCAGATGATTTTTAACGCCATTATCATTGCATCGTTTCAACAACTCAGCCAGGTATTTTTCATCTTTTGCTTTGTCTTTAAAAAACTGGTTCACGTATTCCACTACACTGATGCCGTAGGTATTTTTTGCTACTGCGGGAAAATCGAGGTTGTCCATTTCTTTTGCCCACAACTTTTTATGCAGGGACCATTGGGCCAGTGAAATGGTAAAAAACAAAGGAGCTGCTGACGAATCTGTGTCAGACGTATGGGTGTTTGTTTGAATATCGGCCGGTAAAGGATTAATAAATGATAATCCGGTGGAAGCGGCGCCAAAGCCGGCAGCCAGGCCACCCAGTTGTTTTAAAAAATGTCGGCGATTAGAGGGCATTATTTAGACTGTTTGATGGTTGAATTGTTAGATGGCTGTAGCTGCTGAAAATTTTTAGCAGCTTACCATAGATCGGTTTTTATAAAGTTCGGGAATTACAACCATCAAACCATCAGGCCATCGAACCATAAATTATCAAAACCAACCTCTTTTTCTGAAAAGGTTCAGCATCCATAGCGGAACGATCAGCATTAACCCTACGGCAATAAAAAATCCCCAACGGTTATGGATGGTGGGGATCTGGTCGAAGTTCATGCCGAATATGCCGCCGATAACGGTTGCGGGGGCCATTAAGCAGGTTACAATGGCCATTACCTTCATTACCTCATTCATCTTCAGGTTCACATTGTTTATATACAGGTCCTGCATACTCATTATAATATCGCGGTAGTTTTCGCTCAGATCATAGGCCTGTACAATGTGATCGTATACGTCTTTATAATATTTGGTAGTCCGGTCTTCGAGTAATTCACTTTCGCTGCGAATGATGCCGCTCAGCAGATCGCGCACGGGCGCGAAATTCCTTTTTAATACGATCAGTTCTTTACGCAGTTGATTGATCTTGGCCAATGAACGGGTATTGGCGTTACGGATCACTTCTTCCTCCACCACTTCAATTTGCTCACTCACTTTTTCCATGACGATAAAATAATTATCCACGATCATATCAAGCAGCGAATAACACAGGTAATCGGCATTTCGTTGCCTGATCTTGGCATTGTTGATCTTCAACCGCGTTCTGATAGGATTAAAAACATCCCGGTGCGCATCTTCCTGGAAAGAAAGCACAAAATTCGGTCCCAGCACTATACTGATCTGCTCTGTTTCTACCGATTTTTTCTGTTCATTGAAGTATAACATATTCAGCAGGCAAAATAAAACCCCTTCTACCTCATCCATTTTGGGACGTTGGTTAATGCTGAGTATGTCTTCAATAATGAGGGGGTGAATGCCATAATAATTACAGATGGTTTCTACGTCATTTTTGCGCAGGCCATCGATATTTATCCAACTGATATACTCGTTTTCTTTACAATGCAGGCATTCCGAAACGCTTTCAACCCCATATTCCTGAAAAGAGGTTGCATTGTATTCATGCACAGAGATCTTTACTTCTTTGGCTTCTTCGCGTTGCGGAAGAACGGTTGGATTTACCTGCAAAATTTCTTTGGTCCGGTCGGTACCGAACAATGATGGCAACATTAAATAACGCAGGTATTTCTGAGGACTCATATAACAAAAATGACTAAAAAAACTGAAAAAATGCGGCCACCCCCCCTGGTCTCCCAACAAGTCGGGACAAGCTCCCCACCCGCGGAGGGGAAGAAAATACATTTTTCAGTTGTTTAACTTGCAATTATAATACCTATTCTACAGAATTGATAGTGAGATCGGCGCCCAGGGTATTGCCTTCAATTTTTAACAATACCGGGAAGGCTGCATTGTTGAGCAACCAGATGCGGGTAGAACCATTTGGGTTTTCAAGCAGAAAAACATCAACCGGCTTGCCCGATAATTTTAATTGTTGTTGCTCAGACGGCGATTTTACGGTAAAGGTTTGCTGATCGAAATTCAATTTTTTGTCTTTCTGCAACATGTCCCATTGGGCCTTCGAAAACAGGATAACGGTTTGGTCGTCGGCCATGTCTTCCTGCGTGCCTGGCGTAGGCTGGCCCCAATAACCCCGGGAACCACTTTCCAATGATTTAGTTTTCATAACCCAGGTACCGCTGCCAAATCCTTCAACAAGCCAACCTACTTTAACGTAGTTAACAGATACCGAATCAAGAGAAAAAGTACAGGGGAAGCTTTGACCGTGCAGGGCTGCCGAATAATGCAATTTTGAGCCTTGTTTAATTACGGGCGTATATTTTTCCTGTGCATTGGAAGAAAGGGCTGCAAGCAGGCAAAGCCCCAACATGATTTTTTTCATACAAATAGGTTTAAGTGAATTTACGGAAAAAGGCTTAATGCTAAACGCACAAGGCTAAACGCATGCTACCGATGAGCAGACATTTCTCATTACTCGTTGCCCATTAAATGTGCCGCCTCAGTTAAACAAAAACGGAGCTGCAAATTGCAACTCCGTTTTCGTATATCATTTCGTTATAATTATATTATTATTAATTACAGTTTCTCATACAGCGCCCGCAGCTTTTCGCGCGTCATGATTTTTTCCCAGTCTTTTCCCAGCGCATTTTCCCACAGGGGTTTCATGCCCAGGGAAACATTGATCATGGTATCGAACTGTTCATCGGTCAATCCTTTACAAATGCCTACGGGAATATCGATGTTATTTTGTTCTACCATTTTTTTGAATTCTGCTACGCCTGCAGGGTAGTAGGGTTCCAGGTGATTCATCACAATGCAATTGCCAATGCCATGTTTGGTTCCCAGCAAATAACTTAACCCATAGCTCACCGCATGGGCCACGCCTACCTGTGAGTAGGCAATGCTCATACCGCCGGCATAAGAAGCCATCATCAGTTTATCATCGCATTCGGCATCCCATTGTTTTTTGTTTACGAAAACCTCCCGGCATAACTCGAGCGCTTTTTCGCCATACGATTTACTGAACTCGTTGAGGTAAGTTCCTTCCAAACTTTCAATACAATGTATATAGCAATCCATACCGGTATAAAAACGCTGGTTGGCAGGTGCATTGGCTGTTAATTCGGGGTCCAGTACGATCTGGTCAAATGGCGTGAAGTCAGAGTTCATACCCAGTTTACGGGTTGGACCCGTCAACACGGTTGTACGGGAAACTTCGGCGCCGGTTCCGCTCAATGTAGGAATACCTACTTTATATACGCCAGGTAATTTAACAAGATCCCAGCCCTGGTAATCGGCTGAAGAACCGGGGTTGGTCATCATCAGGGAAACTGCTTTGGCCAGGTCGATGGTAGAACCGCCGCCAATGCCAATGATGCCGCTCACTGTGCCAAACTCGTCTTTCAATTGTTTTGCCAGTTTATCTACCTGGGTGGTTTTTGGTTCGTAAGTAACATCGGCGAAGATCACTTTGTCTTTGCCACGCAGGGGAATGCGATTAATGAGCGGCTTTCCGTCGCCGGTAGCGGCGCCGTTTTCAAAAAAATGATCTACGAGAAAGATCATCGGCGCCTCGCCTTTTCTATGTGGAGCTAAAATTTCATCGAGCTGGTTAAAACTGCCTCGGCCATAAATAACAAAGCCGACCATTTTAAAGTTTCTGAACTTCATATGCTTACGCTAAATGATTTTTAACAGATACTGTGATTTAGCGCTGCGAAGGTCGGAAAATCAATTGGCAATAGGCAATAGACAATAGGCAAATGTTACCGAATTTTTTAGCTCATAAACCTATTAAGGCTTGCTTATTGCCCATTGCCAATTTAATGCTTCTTTACCTATCCATTGGCCACTAGCTATTTCCAGGCCGAGCTCAAAGACCATACTTTGGCGATAGGAATACGGGTGGGGCCTTTTTCGCTAAAGAATTCAATTCCATCGTGGGTGGCGCTGGGGAACAACTGGGCTGTTAATACCGTGGCGCCATCATTGGCAAAAACCTCCACTATACTTTTATCGAAGAATATGTGTAACCGCAACTTGCCGTCTTGCAAAGGAACCCGGGCGGAGGAATATTGCCAGGCAGCAAACTGGTTATTAAAATAGGTGTTGCCGCTGTTTGAACGGTCGATGTACAATTTTGCACTATCCGCATTATATCCAATAATAATTGATTGCCCGCCCCCGGCCGCCAGCCGTACGCCGCAAATGGCGTTTTTGGCGGGAATAAGATCCGCATCCAGTTCAATTACCTGGCCTTTTGCCGGGAAAACGGTTTCCCCGGAAATAATCTTGCTTTTCCATTCGGTGACGTTACCCCGCAGCGATAATAATGATTTCACGGGTTGCTGCAGCAATATCCAGGTATTGCCTGATTTTTTTAATCTCAATGAACGGGGTACCGACATGGCGCTTCGCCAGGGCGAAGTAGGGATAGACTGGCCATATTTCCAGTTATTGGCCCAACCCAGTAATACCGGGTCCTGGCCGGGTGGGAGATTATTATAGGTAACGGCCGCATAAAAATCGGGACCGTAATCGGGTCTAAGTATAGTGTCGGCGGGGTTTTCATTTTGAAATCGGATGCCATCAAATTCGCCCACGAAATATTGCATGGTGGTTTGTTGCGAATTGATCAGCACCCATTTGCTTTTGCCGGGTTGACCAGTGATGGGCACCTGCAACAGATCGGGACATTCCCAAATGTCATTGGTATCGCCGGCCGGACCAAAATCACTCAGGTGCGACCAGGTTTTCAGATCGGTGGAACCATGAAATTGAACAATATGTTCTTGCGGTAATACAATGGCCATGATCCATTTTTTGCCAGGCCCGTACCAGAATACTTTAGGATCGCGAAAATCTTTTTTCTTCAGATCGAGTACCGGGTTGCCATCATATTTTTTCCAGGTCCTGCCATCGTCGAGGCTGTAAGCGATATGCTGGTTTTGCTGGTAGTCATCGGGTTTTGTTTTATCAGGAATGATATGTGCGGTATATATTGCTACCAGTGGAATTTGTCCGGGTTTCTTCCCAAAACCGCTGGAATTGTTTTTATCAACTACACAGCTACCGGAGAAGATCATGTTTTTATCATCCTCCGGAATAGCAAGCGCCAGGGGTTGCCAGCGAACCAGGTCGCGACTAACGGCGTGGCCCCAGCTCATATGTCCCCAGGTATTGCCCATGGGATTGTATTGATAGAACAAATGGTATTCTCCCTTATAATATACCAGTCCGTTGGGATCGTTCATCCAATTGTGATACGGCGTAAAATGAAATTGCGGGCGAAAGGGTTCTTTATAAGTTGGTTTATTTTGGGATATAACGGCACCAGGGATCATACCTATTAATAATACCAGCAAGGATTTCATTGTGAGTTTTGTTTTGGGATAGTGAATGTGTTTTGGGCTGCCGGACTTGGATACTAAATCTAATTATTTTTTTTAATATCTGAAGGTTGAAAGTGGAAGGCTTTTCCGAAATTTAAGCTGTTCGAAAAACGTTGGGGATATCCGCATTAGAGCTACCTTCAAATTTAATAACCATCCAATGAAAATAGGCGTAGCGCAAACAAGACCGGTCACCGGTGATATTGACAGTAATATAAAGAACCATATTTCTTTAATAGAGCTGGCGGTTTCTAACGGCGCCGATATTATTGTTTTCCCCGAGCTTTCATTGACCGGCTACGAACCATCGCTGGCAAAAGAACTGGCGGCTGACACAACCGATAACCGGTTTGAGATTTTTCAACAACTCAGCGATACAAAGCAGATCACCATTGGAGTGGGCGTTCCAACAAAAAGCCCAAACGGCATTCACATTACGATGGTGTTGTTTCAGCCAAACAGATTACGGCAAACAAATTCAAAAATGTATTTGCATGCCGATGAAGAGCCCTTTTTCATTAGTGGTAATAATTTACAGGGATTAATAATTAACAACACACCCGTTGCCCTGGCCATTTGTTATGAAATATCCATACCGGAACATTCGGAAAGTGCTGCCAAAAGCGGGGCGCAGGTATATATAGCCAGTGTGGCAAAAACAGCCGGCGGGGTTGAAAAAGCTACTAAAACTTTAAGTGATATTGCCCGTCAATATTCGATGACAGTCTTTATGTCGAACTGTGTTGGGATGTGTGAAGATGGGTTATGTGCCGGAAAAAGCGCGGTGTGGAATAACAAAGGAGAATTGGCAGCGCAGCTGGATGACACCGGTGAGGGAATAATAATTTTTGAAACAGAGACGCAGGACGTAATGCTGAGAACGGTTTAATATTAACTTATGTATTTTGAGTGTTGACTAATATTATTAATTTAACGTACTATGAAACTGTTTGTAATTTTTTTTATCACTCTTTTTTGTTTTGCCTGCGCAAACAACGCCCAAAAACCTGAAGCCAAACCCATTACAAATTTCAGGTACGAGATAAAATTAGCTTTGATAGATACTTTGGATTCGGACACCTGTTTTTGGAAAATCAATCGACAGATGGAAAAAGAAACCCCTAAAAACTTTAAGCACCCTTTGGATATGGCGGACACTGCAAATAAGTTCTACATAACTCATTGGGTAAAGAGATATCGTATAACCTATCAAGGCAAAACAAGTTATTTAAACTCCGTCCCATTTTATTGCGTAGCAAAAGAGGATACTGCTAAGTTCAATCAGTTAATTGTAAATCCTTCATATCAATCTTTTTTTCCAGAGAAACCTGTATTTGCCTATGGCGTAGACGTTAAAAATAATATGAATGGATATTTAAATCTGTATAAAATATTCGACAATGCTGTATCATTTAAAGGTGCAGAAATAAAAAGTGTTGTTTTTACTGATGCACATAGATATCCGGAGATTGAAGTTGAGTTGAACGAAACCGCCGGGAAGCGTCTGGCAGCGTTTTTGAAAGAATATCTCCATAAAAAAATCGCCATTTTAATAAATGGGATTGTTTTTTCCAATCAGAAAATATATCAGCCTTTAGATAAAAATTATTTCGCTATTCCAACACTATTTAACGAGTCGGAAGTAAATCAGATTCTTAGCCATGCGAATAATTAATAAACTTCCTATATAGACAAAATCTATCTCTTTATAGAATAATCCTATTAAAATCTATATCGTTTTTTAGCATCTTTGCACCTGCCTATCCACAACGCCCTAAGCGGGCATCGATTGTTTCCAGCCATTTTGAACGCTAAAACCTAAACGCTAAACGCCAACATACAATGGCTTCAGCGAAAAAGTGTGCTTTAGTTTTATTTAGAATGCTTAATGCCAGTTGAAAAATGGTTTTCGCGTTCTGCCTTAAGCGTAAATTGTAAAAATTTAAATCACAATATGAGTAACAAAGTGTTGTCTATCGGAACTCAGTTCCCGGCATTTAAGAAAAAAGCGGTTGTATCTTTAGAGAAAGGAAAAGAATTCATGGAATTAACCAACGAGTACGCTACTGCCAAAGGTAAATGGACAGTAATGTTCTGGTGGCCGAAAGATTTCACTTTCGTGTGTCCTACAGAAATTGCAGAATTCAATAAAAAACACAGCGAATTCACTGATAGAGACGCCATCCTGATCGGCGCTTCAACCGATTCAGAATTTGTGCACGCTGCATGGAGAAGAGATCACAGCGATCTTCGCGACCTGAAATTCCCTATGCTGGCCGATACTTCTAAGTCATTGGCAGAAGAACTGGGCATTTTAGATTCAGAAGAAAAGATCGCCTACCGCGCTACATTTATCATCGACCCACAAGGTATTGTACGCTGGGTAAGTGTTTATGACCTGAATGTTGGCCGTAATGTACAGGAAGTTGTTCGTGTACTGGATGCATTGCAAACAGACGAGCTGTGCCCCTGCAACTGGCAAAAAGGTCAGGATACACTGACTACCCAATTAAGCATGAACTAATTTTTCAGAGTGTTTGGATAACGCTACGGGGCCGACTAAAAAGGCCCCGTTTTTTTAAAAACCCAACAACATGAGCCAGGAAATAGCAATACAGAATGAGACTTTCACTAACCTGTTAAATGATCTGCAAATACCCGACTATAGTCCTTCTTCCGCCGCACAGCAATTGTTGCAGGTAGAATCGAAATATATAAAGGACCTGAAGATCAATGTGAGCAATGTGCTGAACAATACGCAGTACCTCAATAAAAAAGAAGCGTTATTACTGGCATACGCTGTAGCCGTTAATGAAAAGTTCGATCTGCTGAAAGACACTTTCCGTGCGCAGGCCCAGGAAGCAGGCGCTACAGATGCAGAAGTGGCCGAGATCGTTTCGTGTACATCCCTGATGAACGCGAACAATATTTTCTACCGGTTCCGTCATTATGTAAAGAAAGATTTTTATACCAACACCCCAGCCGGTATAAAAATGAGCATTATGATGAACCCAATTTTGGGCAAAGAATTTTTTGAACTCGTGAGCCTGGTGATCTCTTCTATCAATGGTTGTGAAATGTGCATTACTTCACACGAACAATCCATTTTACAACACGGCGGTTCTGAAAGCCGGATCCTGGAAGGAGTGAAACTGGGAGCGATTATAAAGTCGTTGATAACAGTTTTAGCCTAAAAGCTAAACAATATCGAATGTCGAATATTAAATGTTGAAAAGAAATTCACTTCGATATTTGACATTCGATATTCGTTATTCGACATTATCTTATGCTACCAACGCTGCCGCGCCAAATACACCGGCACTGTCGCCCAGGCTGGGTTTTAAAATAGGCACATCAACCCGGTTATTGAAAATGAATTTATGCAGCGATTCTACACCGGCTGTATATATGCTGTCGATATTTCCTACGCCACCACCTACAACAATTACATCGGGATCGAGCATATTGGTAATTACCGAAACGGCTTTTCCAAAGAAATGGTTCAGCCTGTCAATGGTTTTGATGGCCGCCTGGTCATTACCCTGCAGGGCATGCGCCAGAATATCTTTCAAAGAAAGCATGGAACCGGTAATGCTTTTATAATACCGTTGCAAACCGGGGCCCGACAATACCGTTTCTACGCAGCCGGTTTTGCCGCAATAGCAGGGACCGCCGGATTCATCGAGAAAGTTGTGGCCCCACTCACCGCCAATACCATGCTTGCCATTCCATACATGGCCATTTACGACAAGACCGCCGCCTACGCCTGTGCCCATAATAATACCGAATACAACCTGTGCGCCGGGTGCTTTTTCTTTTACAACACCCCAGTGCGTTTCAGCAAGGGCAAAACAATTGGCGTCGTTGGCCAGCACACAGGGAATTCCCAGTTTTTCTTCCAGGTCTTTTTTCAGCGGCTGACCATTCAGAGCAGTACTATTGCAATTTTTCATGGTTTGCAAAATAGGGTCCAGTACGCCGGGCGTTCCCAACCCAAGGCGCGCAGGCTGCAAACCCGATTGTTGTTTCATCGTTTGCACCAGCTTATCAATCTGGTGAATGATATGTTCATATCCCTTATGTCCTTCGGTATCGATGCGGGTCCTGAGAATGGGTTGTGGATTATCTAATGAAGGAACGATGGCCCCTTCTATTTTGGTTCCTCCCAGATCAATACCCCAAAGTGGTTGCGTCATGGTGTTAGTTAAAAGAGATTAATAATTTTTCAATCATTTTAATAGCCGGGCTGCTCTTTCAAGGTCCTCAGGTGTATCAATTTCAACACCCATATATTCCGTTACTACCATTTTTAATGGTATGCCATTTTCGAGGTAGCGGAGACATTCAATTTTTTCTGCAGCTTCCAGGGGGGTCATCGGCCAGGTAGTGAAGCCCATCAGGGCCTCTTTGCGGAAAGCGTATACACCAATATGTTCGTAATAGGTGATCACCGCTTCGTTGTTCCGGGGATAAGGGATGATGCTTCTACTAAAAAAAAGCGAGTTCATGTTTTTATCAACCGCCACTTTCACATAATTCGGGTCGGCAATGAACTGTGGTTCTTTCAACACCTGCATCAGGGAAGCAACCTGTACTTTTTCTCCGGTTTCGCCTTCAAATACCTGTAATAATTTTTGAAGCGGTTCTTTTTTTACAAAGGGTTCGTCGCCCTGCACATTTACTACAATATCTGTTTCTATATCTGCCACTGCTTCGGCAATACGGTCGCTGCCACTTTCATGCTGCTGGCGGCTCATTACGGCCTTGCCGCCATTGGATGCAATTTCATTAAAAATAATTTCACTATCAGTTACCACCCAAACTTCATCAAATAAACCTGTGGCCACGGTGTTGTCATAGGTGTGCCGGATAACAGTTTTAGTACCCAGTAGCTGCATCAGTTTGGCAGGAAACCGGGTAGCCGCATAGCGGGCCGGGATCATTGCAATTTTTTTCATCGGGATAAAGATAAGAAAGCCGCATTGAATGATGGCTAAACGCGTTGATTTCATTATATTTGAATACGTACCATTGTTTTTCCCTCCAACGATTTGCCTGCCGGTAATTGATTCACCAAACTAATCTGTATGCAAGCCACCGAATTGCTAAAGTCTTATTATGTAGATACCAATACCTGGGATGAAATGTATATGGAGTCGTCCGTGCGCGAACAATACCAGCGGGTGGTGGCCTTTATGCAGCAACTGGATCTCGACGAACTGAATAAAAAAGAAGAGCTGGCCAAACGGCTCTTTATGAGCCAGGGCATCACCTTTACCGTGTACAGCAGCGGGGAAGGCATTGAGAAAATTTTTCCATTCGACATCATTCCCCGCATCATTACCGCTGCAGAATGGGATCATATTGAAAAAGGCATAAAACAACGGCTGAAGGCCCTGAACCTTTTTTTGAAAGACGTTTATCACAACCAGTTTATTTTAAAAGATGGGAAAGTGCCCATTGACATGATATATAGTTGTCCGCATTATTTGCGCGAAATGTACAACCTGCCTGTGCCGTACGACCTGTATGTGCATATTGCGGGCATTGACCTGATCCGCAACAACGACGGTTCTTTTTATATTTTAGAAGATAACCTGCGAACGCCGAGCGGCGTAAGCTATATGCTGGAGAACCGCGAGATCACCAAGCGCATTTTCCCCGATCTGCTGCCGCAGAATAATGTGCGTAGTGTAATAGAATATCCTAATATTTTACATAAGAACCTGGTATCGCTTTCGCCCAGGCAAATTGCCAACCCTACCATTGTTTTATTAACCCCGGGTATTTATAATTCCGCCTACTTCGAGCATACCACGCTGGCGCGGTTGATGGGAGTAGAATTGGTTGAAGGCCGTGACCTGGTGGTAGATAATCACAAAGTATATATGAAAACCACCCATGGTTTGCAGCAGGTAGATGTTATTTATCGCCGCGTAGATGACGAATTCCTCGACCCGCTTACTTTTAATCCTAATAGCATGCTGGGTGTTTCAGGCATTATGAATGCTTATCGCAAAGGGAATGTGGCTATCGTAAATGCAATCGGTAATGGCGTGGCCGATGACAAAGCGATTTATTGTTATGTGCCCGATATGATCCGCTATTACCTGAATGAGGAACCCATTTTGAAAAATGTGCCTACGTACCGGTTAGATGATCCGGAACACCAGGAATATGTTTTCAGCAATATCACCAACATGGTGGTTAAAAAAACGAATGAAAGCGGCGGGTACGGCATGTTAATGGGCAATGCGGCCGGCGATGAAGAAATAAAAAATTACTGTGAGGCTATTAAGAAAGACCCGCGTCAGTTTATTGCACAACCCATCATCAGTTTATCTTCTGCACCTTGTTATATGCAGGGAAAGCTGCAACCACGCCGGGTTGATCTGCGGCCTTACGCCTTGTGCGGACCGGACGGTATTGAAATTGTACCGGGTGGATTGACGAGGGTGGCCTTGCGCGAAGGTTCCCTGGTGGTGAATTCATCGCAGGGCGGAGGGAGTAAAGATACGTGGGTGCTGGCAGGGTAATGAAAAATTAGAAATGAGGAACAGAGAAATGAAAAAGTGAAGGAAATATTGAATGTTGAAGTGAAACCGGAAATGGGCGAGCTTGAAAATTTGTAACCTATAACTAAAACAATAAAACATCATCTCTTTAAAGGCTGGGGCAATTGCTCCCCCTTTAGGGGGCTGGGGGGTAAAATATGTTAAGTAGAGTAGCCGATAGTTTATACTGGATGAGCCGTTACATTGAACGCAGCGATGGTATGTTACGAATGTTGAAGGTCAACTACGCGTATTCGCAGGATAGCATCATGGAATTTTCCTGGCAACCGGTTCTGCACCTGTTTACTTATCTCGATGAAACAGCCGCCAAAAAGCTGGAGACAAATCCGCGCGCCATATTACAATATATTGTCACCGATAAAGGTAATTCCAATTCTGTGGTGAACATTGTAACCCGGGCCCGCGAAAATGCCCGTAGCGTACAGGATAATATCACCAAAGAACTATGGCAATCTTTGAATGATTATTATCACACCACCAAAGAGGAATGGCTTGCTCACTGGTTGCAGAAAGATGATCCCATTACCATTCTGGATGTGCTGATAAAACAGGGATTGTTGTATTACGGAACAGCCGAGATCACCATGTCGCGCGGCGAAGGCTATTCCTTTATGAACATTGGCAAATTCCTGGAGCGCGCCATTTTATCGGCCGACCTGCTCAATATGCGGGTCATTAATAATGAATATGATAACGATACGGTGGCCGATGCTCCCTATTGGAAGTACCTGTTGTTATCGATCGCCGGCTATGAATTATATCTGAAAACGTATCGCTCCGGTTTTGAAGCCCGGAATGTAGTGGAACAGGTAGTGCTGAACAATCATTTTCCCCGCTCCATCATCTATTCAGTAACCCGGTTGCAGCGCTATTTCGACCGGCTGAAGCAGGAGGGCAAAGTGAACAATTATCAGCAACTCGATTTTATGATCGGTAAGTTGCTGAGTAAGGTGCGATATAGTACACCTGAATCCATCATTAGCCAGGATCTTCACCAATACTTACTTGACATCAAGAAAGATCTATACGCTATTGCCAACGCCCTGAACCAATGTTGTTTTGCGTATTCATAAACTAGTACGGACTTTGTATTTTTGCCAACCATGCCACAATTCAAAATTCATCACGTTACCAGGTATATGTACGAGGTGCCGGTTCGTGATAGTGCCAACCAGATCATTTTGTTCCCTGTAAAGGATGAGTATCAGACAGTTTTAAAGCAAGACCTCACCATAACCGGCGAACCGGCGTTGGATGTGTATAAAGATTATTATGGTAACGAAGTGGGCTCCTTTATGTTTGCCGACCCGCACAGCGAACTGAAGATCGACTCACGAATTGAAGTGATCACCAA
The DNA here is from genome assembly GCF_004834005.1 of Niastella caeni. Lineage (GTDB taxonomy): Bacteria > Bacteroidota > Bacteroidia > Chitinophagales > Chitinophagaceae > Niastella > Niastella caeni. The sequence continues at coordinate 1,831,888 of NZ_STFF01000001.1, read as the reverse complement.
AAGCAGGGAGTTACCAGAGGATTCCATTCCCAAAGAAGAGCAATGGAATAATTTAAAGGCGATCAAATACCAGGTGCCGTTTATTGATTTTCTGAAGCAGGAATCCTGTGAAGTAGTGCATGAAATAAAACGCGATACCCAGGTAGGCCAGCACCTGCAATTCACGCCATTTGTTGCGGTGCAGCAATTAAATGAATATGTTTATAAAGAATTTCAATATATAAAAGGAGTTACAAACGTAGAGACCACACCCGATGAGATCTGGAAGCTGAAAGCCGGCGTTTGCCAGGATTTTGCGCATATTTTATTGGTTATGCTCCGCATGACCGGCATTCCCGCCCGCTATGTGAGTGGTTATATTTGTCCGAACCGCAACGGCATGCGCGGCGAAGGCGCCACCCACGCCTGGGTAGAAGCCTATTTACCAGCATACGGCTGGCTGGGGTTGGACCCCACCAATAATTGTTTTGTAAACGACCTGCATGTGCGACTGGCGGTGGGCCGTAATTTCAGTGATTGCTCACCGGTGAAAGGAACGTACAAAGGCACTTCCAACCATAGCCTGGAAGTAGGCGTGGCTGTTAGTTATGAAGATGGAAATGTGCAGGATGATCATGCTACCATCTTAACGCCGCAACCCATTACCAACGGCCAGCAGAGGAGTGATGAAAACTCGTACCGGAGGTATATGGAGATGATACAGCAGCAGCAATAACCGTTTATTGTTTATAGTTTTTTGTTTATGGTTCTGCAATGCGGGACGGCCGTAATTGTGCGGGCTACCCGAACTGCAACAACAATAAACTATAAACCAAAAACTATAAACTTAATAATCCGTCTTAACATTCTTATCGAACGGCAACTTCAACTGATACATCAAACTTTCATCAGTCTTTTCGTCAAGCACGTCGAGGCCGTAATGTAATTTCTTCGGGTCGGTGTAAGCAAAAGTGCCAAACAGGCGGTCCCACAAAGAAAAAATATTTGCGTAGTTGGTATCTGTATAGGGGCGTTTATAATGGTGATGCACCTTATGCATATTGGGGGAAACGAAGATCCAACTGATGGGTTTATCGAGCCACCGGGGTACGCGAATATTGGCATGATTGAAATGTGTAAAAATAGCCGACACGCTACGATACAAAAAATACATCCCGATAGATAAACCCATTGCATAAACGCCTATGATGGTAAAACATTCCCTGAAGATCCATTCGCCGGGATGATGGCGGGTGCCGGTAGTTACATCTACCTTGGTATCACTATGATGGATCATATGGAACTTCCACATCCATTTTACTTTATGCATCATGTAATGCGGTGCATATTGGGCGAAGAAATCCATAAAGAGCAATCCCAGAATAATATTGGCCCAAAGCGGCAGGTTCAATATATATAGCAAACCAAACTGGTTTTCGGTAACCCATTGGCAGGCAAGGATGGTAATGGAGCCCAATACTAAATTCAGTACAACGGTAGTAAACAGAAATACCAGGTTAACCCCGGCATGTTTATACCGTTTCCAGGAAAAGGTAAAAAGAGGGTAATATCCTTCTATCAGCCAAAAGAGAACCATACCGCCCAGCAGAATGGCCATCCTATGCCAACTTTGGATATTCTCCCAAAAGTTCATGAAGTCTTGCATGGCAGAAAGAATCGTTTGTACAGTAATTTACGCAGAAAAATCTTTCGGGAGATAGCCTGTTCTACAGGACCGCACATTTTATAAATTTATTGAGGGGGACATGAATTTTTACTGTTATATAATTGCGGTAACGCAATGCTAAACTATAAAAGAACCCCTTTGTACACTTCCGGTAGACAGGCAATTGTTTAAGCAGGTGTTTACTCATTAAAATGCAGAAATAATTTTTTGTGACCGTTTAATTTTTTATCTGCTTCACTTATAATTTTTTGTCATCATAAAAAGAAAAAATCCCGCCTTGGCGGGATTTGCTATGTAATAACAAAATATATAAAAATAGCGATCAGGTATTCAACATTAATGGCATAACCAGCATCATTAACTCTTCATTTTCATCCTGATCACTTGGTCTTATGATACCAGCCTTGGTAGAAGTTGATAACTCAACCGTTACATCATCTGTATCGGTAGCGTTTAACATTTCAATCAGGAATTTGGCGTTGAAGGCAATCTGCAGGTCTTCACCATTGTATTGGCATTTCATGCGCTCATTACCTTCAAAAGAAAAATCAATGTCCTGAGCCGTTAACTGTAACTGGCTGCCACTGATACTCAATACTACCTGGTTGGTGCTTTTATTACTAAATATACCTACGCGGCGTAAAGCACCCTGAAAATCGGTTCGGTTAACAGTTAATTTATATGGGTTGTCGGCAGGAATTACCACTTTATAATCAGGGAACCGCGCATCGATGAGGCGGCAACTTAATTGTGTAGTACCATGTGTTACAAACAGGTGATTGCTGTTGTAGCTGATGGTCAATTCATCATCGTTCACCGGCATGGCTGATTTCAACAGCGTGAGCGGTTTTTTAGGAACGATCAGCGAATCGCTTTTAGGGCAGCTTACATCAGTGCGTTTGTACCGTACCAGGCGGTGCGCATCTGTAGCCACAAACTGCAATCCTTTTTTATCCATTTCGAAGAATACACCCGTCATGGCAGGACGCAGGTCATCGTTACTCACCGCGAACAGCGTTTTGTTAATAGCGGTTACCAGGGCTGATGAAGTAACGGTGAAAGAATTTGTTTCATCAGCAACCGGGTCTTTGGGAAAGTTATCGGGATTTTCGCCCATCACTTTATACTTACCGTTATCACTGGTAATTTCAACGGCATAGTTCTTATCGATATTAAACGTAAGCGGTTGCTCAGGAATGTTCTTTAAAGAATCCATCAGTATTTTGGCAGGAATACAAACCCGACCGGTATCTTTCGCTTCTACCTCCAGTTGTATTTTCATTACCGTTTCCAAATCGGTTGCTACTACCGATAGTTGATTTTTTTGTACATCAAACAAAAAATCTTCCAGGATCGGTAATACCGTATTGGCATTAATCACCCCACTAATCTGTTGTAATTGTTTCAATAAAGCCGAAGATGAAACGATAAACTTCATATAACTGATTAAGATTTGAGCAAATATAGGGTTATGACTTAATAATTTACCCGCTTTTTTTAAAACACGAAATCCACAAAAATCATAACTTGCCTGCCAACGGCATTGAAAAGCCGGCGCCTGAAATGTGTATTGGGCGCCATTTTCAATATTACCACTTCCCAAACCGTAGAATGTAAATGAAGGCCGTTACCGTCGTTTTACTGCAAAACTGGGACAATTCAACTGGTTTTCTACCTATTTGGTTAAGGCGGCTTTCCCTTATAATACTTATACAAGCAGTGCTTTCGTTAATGCACGGTAATGCCGCAGAACACGAATGCAGAATGCTGAAGGCGAATCCAGGGCAGCAGGCCTTTCTTTGATGAAGCCTCAGGCGGCCGTAGTCGTAATCGCCGGTGCAAAATGCTGAACCAGCCGGCAAACAGGCAGAGAAAGAGAAGCGCCGAATGCCGGGGCTTAAACGTTAAGCTTTGGGCGTTAAACCTTTAGCGTTTCTGGGCATTTTTGTAAGTCATTGATTAAATATGGAGCAAGCAGCAATTTTACCTTGTATATTGGTGTTTATATAGTAACCTGATTTGTATTTATAATCAATAAAACCTTATATGTTCGACAAACTTTTCGGTCGGGGTAAGAAGAAGCCGGAAAACCCGGAGATTCCTTTTGGCCGCTATTCCGATAACAACAAAACGGTAGAAAAAGTACGCCGCTGGACCGATGCCGACAACCTGTTCAAGCAACAGTCATATTACGAAAGCATCGATGCATTTTTCGATTACCTGGCCGACAACAAAGAGGGAAATGTGATCCTGAACCGCACCAACGACAGTGGCACTTTCCAGCTTTTCCAGGGTTCAAAGATCGTTCGAGGCGAATTTGACAAGGATAGCCTGAAAGCCGAAATAACCCTGGCCAAAATGCCGCAACCCAACGTACCTGTCATGCGCCGGTTGCTCGAAATGAATTTTACCCTCTATTACAGCCGTTATGCACTCGATAATGACCGGTTGTGCATGCGCTTCGACAGCGATATAAAAACTGCCAATCCCAATAAGCTGTACTATGGTTTAAAAGAACTGGCCATTAAAGCCGATAAGCTCGACGACCTGCTGGTACAGGAATTTGCCGCACTGCAAACAGTAGATACGGAACATATCATTGAAATTCCCCAGTCAGAAAAAGACGTGAAATACGATTTCATGATGCTTTGGATCAGGGAAACGCTTGATTATGCAGCCTCTTTAGACGCAGATAAGTTCTCCGGTGGTATTGCTTACCTGTTGCTGTCCCTGGCTTTCAGAATTGATTATTTGATTTGTCCCGACGGCAAGCTGTTGAACGAACTTGAAAAGATAGTGGAGATCTATTATCGAAAAGATGAGAAGCAAACCATGGAGCGCAACCAGGGGATGATAGAAGGATATAAGAAACTTCTCAGTAAGTCAAAAGAGGAAGTGCACCCATACCTGTTCCGCTCAAAACATACGTTTGCCATCGTTGTACCGCAACATCACAAAACAATAGTAGACGCGATCAACGCCGCCGCTCAAAATGCGGTTTGGTACCAGGATAACAACTATCCGCTAATTGCAAACAATGTAATGGAATACGCGCTTTCATTCAGCCAGTATTCATATAGTTTGCCCAAAGCGCTCAGCGAACTGGTATTGTTATTTATGCAGATCAACTATCGTGCATATTTTGAAGCGCTTGGATTTACTGTTCCCTATTACGACGCTGCAGCCAACCGGTTCGATCCCGAAGCCATTCGCGAACGGATTGAACAAATTGTTGAAACCTGGAAAGCAAAGTATCCCAAACTGCAATTCAGAATGGATACGCTGAAGTTCAACAGCCTTGTAGCCTTCAACAGCAGTTTTAGTACGGAAATCACTTTTTTAAATTTTGATTCAAACTAATTATGGTCCAAGATATAATCGGGCAGTTTCATCCAGCCATCATACAAATAGCTACACAAACCGGTACCGGTACCGGCTTTTATTTAAAGGAATTTGATATAATAGTAACTAATGATCACGTGGTGCAGGACAATGCCGAAGTAACCATTGCCGGTAAAACTTTTGAAAAAACATTATCCCGGGTTTGGTATACCGATCGCAAACACGACCTGGCCTTTTTACAAAGCCCGGCCAATGTTGAAATACCGGCTATACGGTTAGGCCAGTATGAAACCCTGAAAGATGGGGATGAAGTGCTGGCTATCGGCCACCCTTATGGTTTTAATTACTCCGCAACGCAAGGTGTTATTTCGAAAGTAGACCGCATTCGCGACGGGTTAAAATTTATTCAGATAGATGCAGCCATCAATCCGGGTAACAGCGGGGGGCCGCTATTGAATGCAAATGGAGAAGTAATTGGTGTGAATTCATTCCGCATACAAGGCGGCGATAACATGGGTTTTGCCTTACCGGTGAATTACCTGCGGACTGCCCTGCAGTTGTATGCACCGCATAAAGGGGTTACCAGTACCCGTTGCCATAGCTGCGATTACCTGGTGTTGCCTAACAATATTGATTCGGAGAAATATTGTCCGGCCTGCGGTACCGAAGTAAAACTGCCGGTGATGCCAGAACAGGAAGTAGTTCCTACGGGTGTGGCCAAAACCATTGAAGATATCCTGAAAGAACTGGGTAAAGACATTAAGCTTTCCCGCGATGGTGTGAACCGCTGGGAAGTTCGTGAAGGAAGCGCCAAGATCAAGATCACCTACAATGCTGAAAATTACTTTGTGGTGAGCGATGCGTACCTGGTGCAAATGCCGCAGGATGCACTTAAGATAAAGCCACTATACCAGTTCCTGTTGCAGGAAAACTACCGCACGAACAGCCTGGTATTAAGCTGTCAGAAGCAGAACATTGTTTTATCGTGCATTATGTACGACCTCGATATCACCAAAGAAAGCGGTGTAAAAACCTTTGACAACCTGTTTAAGAAGGCCGATTTTTATGATGACCTGCTGAAGAATGAGTTTGGTTGCTTGGATAGGATTGAAGAGTAGTTGATGGGTTGCCCCGGCGAGTTGGGGTTCAAATGTTGAAAAGTTACAGTTTATATAATCGGGAATCAACAAGTGATTCCCGATTTTTGATTTACGAGATGTTACAGAGAAAACAACTTACCAAAGAGCAGGCGCTGCAAAAACTGCGGCATTATTGTGCTTACCAGGAACGCTGCCATATAGAAGCCAAAGAAAAACTATATTCTTTTGGCTTGCGAAAGCAAATGGTAGAAGAATCGCTGGCGCAGTTAATAGAAGAGGATTACCTGAATGAAGAACGTTTTGCCATTCAGTTTGCCGGCGGAAAATTTCGCATGAAGCAATGGGGTCGCGTGAAAATAAAACATGCCCTGAAGCAAAAGCAGGTAAGCGATTATTGTATCAACAAAGCCCTGAAAGAACTGGATGCCGCAGACTACGATAAAACATTGCACAAGCTGGCTAAACAAAAATGGAGCACCATAAAAGGCGAAGGTGTGAATGGGTTTGTAAAGATGGCTAAAACCACTGATTATTTGTTGCAAAAAGGGTTTGAGCCGGAGTTGGTGAAGGGTGTAGTGAATGAGTTGAAGGAGGGGAAAGAATAGTTGGAAAGTTGAGAAGTTACCGTGTTAACAAGTTAGTTGAATAGCGCGATCTGTATGTGCGTGCAGCATGCAGCGTGTGGCTTGTAGCTGTATTTTCTTGTTGCCTTTATACCTTGTTGCCTTTTCCAACCCACGTATCGTTACTCCTCTTCCTAACAGTAAAATAAAAAGTACTCCCGCTATCAGGCGTTGAATCTAGCCAGATCTTTCCGTTGTGCAGTTCAGTTATCTTTTTACAATGGGCCAGCCCAATGCCGGTCCCTTCATATTCCGCCTTGGTATGTAGCCGTTGAAAGATCACAAAAATGCGTTCCCAGTATTTTTCTTCAATACCAATACCATTATCGGTAATATTGAATTGCCAATGGTTTTCATTTGGTATGACCGATATAGATATAACCGGCGGCTCACCCGGCTTTCTGAATTTAAGCGAATTACTGATCAGGTTTTGAAATAACTGTTTTATTTCGGTTGCATAGCCTGAAATAACGGGTAACTGCTCTTTATGTATAACTGCCTGGCTTTCCTGAATAGCCATTGTAAGGTCCGACAGCACATCCGCTACCACCTGGTTACAGTCGATCGGCTCCAGAATGCGTTGCCGGCCCAGGCGCGAATAATCAAGCAGGTCCTGCACCAGGCGCCGCATTCTGTCAGAGGCATCGGTAATGTAATTAATGTATTTGGTTACACTTTCATCGGCCTGGTCTTTATAATGACGTTTCAGTAATTCAACAAAACCCGATACGGTTCGCAATGGCTCCTGCAGGTCGTGGGATGCCACGTAGGCGAATTGTTCCAGCTCAATGTTCTTGCGTTTAAGGTCTTCTGCATATTCTTTTTGACGGGCCTCTGCGTCGCGCCGTTCGGTAATATCACGGATAAAAGCGCAAAAAAAGTCATTGTCTTTTTGGCGCATTGGTATTATCGTTAGCTCAATCGGAAATTCTTTTCCATTGCGATTCAGCGCCGAAATTTCAATCAGTTTATTGATGACGGTGTGCTGCCGGGTTGTTAAATAACGCTTCAACCCTGCTTCGTGTAAAGCGCGGTATTGTACAGGAATAATGGTTTCCGACAAGCGATGACCTTTGACCTCGCTTTCAAGCCAACCGAATATTTTTTCAGCTTGCGGATTCCATACGGTGATATAACCATCAGTGTCGATGCAAACAATGGCATCCAGCGCGGAGTTCATAATGAGCCGCGTGGTTTCTTCGCTCGACCGTAAAATTTCTTCAGCTTTTTTTCTTTCACTTACATCTGTTATAAAAGCAACGGCCATTTTCTTCCTGCCCAGTTTATAATAACCTAAACTGATCTCCACCGGGAAGGTGCGGCCATTTTTATCGAGGGCAAACAGGTCTTTGCCCAATCCCATCGGGCGGGCTTTCGGGGCTTTAAAATATTGCTGGCGGTAATGGCGGTGTTTATCTTTCAACTGCTCGGGAATTAGCAGTTCAATGGATTTTCCGGTTAATTCTTCCTTCGTATACCCGAACAGTTTTTCGGCATTGGGATTAACCAGGTTTATGTCACCTTTTTCATCGGTTACTAAAATACTTATGGTAGCATGTTCAAATAAAGATTTGAATGCTTTTTCGTTTTCAAGTAGAATTTCATTAGGATCTTTCATAAGGAAACAATCGCAAGTTCTTTAACAAACTTCCGGGAAAAACCTGGTTAATATTTTTTTTATCACCTCGGGTTGCAGTGGCTTATTTTCAAACCCGGAGATCTCAATATTTTGTTGCGCTGCTTTTTCATCATCAGGGTTTAATGACGTGGTGAGCATGACCATAACAATGTTTGCTTTTTGATGTGGAGGAAGTTTTTGATAATGATCTAAAAACTCCCAGCCATCCATACCCGGCATATTAATATCGAGAAAGATCAGGTCGGGCCGGGGATGATTTTGTTCGTTGTTATTAAAAGAACCGGTCCCCGTTAAATATTCCAGCGCTTCCATACCGCTGGTAACTACCTGTACATGATGGGCACAACCCATTTCTTCCACTAATAATTTGTTTAAGAAGTTGGTTGGTTCGTCATCATCAATAAATAAAATGCACATAAGTTTTTGTTTCATGTAATGAGACATTCTCTTTAAAAGCTGATTAAGAGTCGCTACAATAATTGAATACAAATCACCAATTAACCTAACCAGGGAACTTCACCATTACAGTAAATAGGATGCGCGGGAAAACCTGAGTTGCACAGGGTTGGGATTCGATCATTTTATAACAACTGGTTTCAGGCGAATGATCGGGAAAAACCTGCAGAGAGAAACGATGCCGGGCAACTGAAGGAGCTTACCTGCAACCGACATGCATAAGTAAAAATAAGCATATTTCGCATAAAGCAGGAGGTTTTTATCCGTTAGTAAGCAAAAAAGAAAAACCCCGTTCCGTACCGATAGCAATCGGAATGGAAGCGGGGTAATTACTTCATTTAAGGGATCCTTTGGTAAACGAATGGTTTTTCTACATTAGGATTGGACGGATCTCATAGGTTTGGATACATGGTTTTTTCAACTATTGGATTCAGATAGCTTTCAAAGGACAGGACTGGATATTTCAAGAAATTGGATTCGCGTTAACTGTTAACAACACAAAGATGCTACGCCATGCAAGCATTTCAAACTATTTCGCCGCTTAATTGCCCGGCCTTTATATTAAACTTATTTTAAATTACTGACAAACTCTTAGACCGAGCCAAACAGGCTCCTGCGTTGGGACAATTTTGTCTCAAAATGGTCCATGTTGTAAAAAATACATTTCATTATAAATATCAGTCTTAACCAATTAAACCTGACTATTAATTGTTCTGTCTACACAATTTGCCATTTTGTCTACTTGTAATTGGGTAAGAAGGCCTACATGATAGGTTGTTTGGGCATTTTTGAGTATATTGAATACATCACACGGTGGAAAATTGTACAAAAAGGCCTGCTTAATGCTTTTTTCTGGTACAATTATTTATGACAAAATAGCAATATCCAATAACGAATGTCGTCTCATTAAAAAACCTAAAAAGAAACCAGCTCGATGTTAAAAGACGAAGTTTTCAAAGAACAGACAGCAAAGCCGGCCGACTTTACCTTTAGTAAAAAGGTAGCTGACGTTTTCGATGACATGGTGAACCGGTCGGTCCCGTTTTATGGTGAGATGCAGCGGATGATTGCCGAATTGGCTGCTAATCATGCACTTGATGGGACCAATGTGTACGATCTTGGCTGTTCTACCGGGACTTCATTTTTGCTGATGGACCAAACGATATCAAAGGATATTCGTTTTGTGGGTATTGATGATTCGGCCGATATGCTGCAAAAATGTAAGACCAAGCTCGATGATGCCGGCATCAGCAGACCCTACGATCTGTGTGTGGGCGACCTTAACAATGGAATTGAAATCAAAAACGCTTCGGTTGTAATCCTTTGTTTAACACTCCAGTTCGTACGGCCATTGTACCGCGAAAAATTGCTCAAAAAAATAGTTGACGGGTTAGTGGATAATGGTGTATTGATCATAGTAGAAAAAATTCTGGCGGAAGAGAGTCAGTTCAATCGCGATTTTATTGATTACTACTACAATTATAAAAGACGGCAGCACTACAGTGAAATGGAGATCTCTCAAAAGCGGGAAGCCCTGGAAAATGTATTGATCCCCTATAAGCTCAGCGAAAACATTTTGATGTTGCGTGAAGCCGGGTTTTCGCATTGTGAAATATTTTTCAAATGGTATAACTTCTCAGGCCTGATTGCCGTAAAAAACTAAAACGTATATAACAAGAATGATCTCAATCGGTAATTTCTTTTTCCGGTACAGGAATTTTTTGTTCCTGTTCCTGTATCTCGCACTTTTTATTCCGTCGGCGCCGCTTTTTTCGCCTTCGTACCTGGGGCCATATTATTACGTATGGCCTGTTACGTTGGGTTTGATCATTACCATTAGCGGCCAGTTGATCAGAGGGGGCACCATTGGCCTTGCCTACATCATACGCGGCGGTAAAGAGGGGAAGGTATATGCTGAGGAACTGGTGACCGGGGGCATTTTTAATCATTGCCGTAACCCATTGTATGTAGGTAATATTTTAATGTTGTGCGGAGTTGGCGTGCTGTCAAATTCTCTCCTGTATGTGGCGGTATTTATTCCGTTTTTTCTTTTTGTATACCAGGCCATTGTGCTGGCCGAAGAGAAATTTCTACGAAACAAATTCGGCGATCAATATAACAGGTACGCCAAATCGGTGAACCGGTGGGTACCCAGGTTGCAGGGCATTTCAACTACATTTAAAAGCATGCACTTTAAATGGCGTCGTTGGATATTGAAAGAATACAACACCCAATACATCTGGCTCAGCGGTATTACCCTCATTTTATTATTCAAATACCCCGAGCTCACCAATTACGATACACAACTTCGCAATTTATTGCTGGCTATAATTTTACCGTTCCTGCTGGTAATGTACCTGTTTGTGCGGTATTTGAAGAAATCGGGAAAGATGAGGGAGTAGGTGGCCGGTTACCAGTTGCCGGTTTACCTGGGTTGCGCTTGCCGCGAAGTTGAGGTTACAGGTTGCAAGTTACATGTTACAAGGGTCGCGGCCTGGGCTTTAAATGCTTTCACAGCCTGCCCCGATGAAGACGGGGTTAAAAGGATCTTGGCTTTCGGCTTTTGCCTGTAGCCTGTGGCTTTTAGCGGATTTCACCCCTTTCTACCAACTGTAAACCCGCCTTTTTAATATCAGTCGCTACATCGTGGATGATCCTGAATTCATCGGTAACAGATTTTACCGGCAATAATAATTTACGGGTGTCGGTATCTGTTAACCCTTGTTGTAGTTCTTTCTGGCGGTTTATCATTAAAGTGGTTACTCTTTTATCGATCTGTTGCCAATGTGGTGGCCGCGCTGTTTCGGTAAGCGTTTCTTCCTTGTTAATAATTGCTTTAGCAGCGCATAACTCTGATTCAATGTAGTTAATTACCGGAATAAAATCTTTCGTTGCATTCATCGTCGCAAATTGTTGTCCGAAATGCGATAACGTAGCGATATGCGAGGTAAGCAAATGATTATACACTACAAACTGGTGTATTAAGTTAATGTTCTTCTGCTGCCATTTTGGTTCCGACAACATGCGGGTAAAAGCATCCGACAAATTACCCAATGCCACAAATGCTTCTTTACGGCTTACGCGGTATTCTGTGGGCGGTACCTGTTTCCCCATAAAGGCTGTAGCAACTGTTTTAAACCAGGCAGTGTTTTTTTCAATAGACGTAGCTATTAATGTGGAGATCTGTTCATGCTCCCATAACGGCACCAGCAAAAGATTGGCAATAAAGGCAATGGCCGAACCGATACCGGTATCGATCAGTCTGTCGGTAAGCACATTCTTGATTGGTGTATCGTACAATAATTGAAAGATCAACAGCACATAGGGCGTCATGAAGATAACGCTCAGCATATAATTGGTACGAAGTAGGCTGTAAGTACCCAGCGCCAACACCAGCATGATCATAAATAACGCCGTTCTGTCTTTTATAAAATACAAAATGATCAAACCGGCAAGCGCACCGGCAATGGTGCCAAACAACCTTTCGAAATTTCTTTTTTTGGTAAGACTATAGTTAGGTTTTAAGATCACAATAATGGTAAGCAGGATCCAGTAGTTATGGCCAACCTGCAGCGACAGGGATATAATATATCCTGCAAGGGTAGCGAGGCTTACCCGCAAGGAATGCCTGAAAAAGTTGGATTGCAGGCTGAGGTTATCAGTAAGAACTTTTAAACTGAAATCCTGCCGGTTGACAAATTTTTCATAATCGCCCGGTTCGGTAGTAGTGGTAACTTTTTGCTGATAAGAAGTATATAAATGCAGGGCATGAATGCGGTTGGCAATGTCTTCAATATTACTCAGGATGTTCCGCAGGGTGATAAAAGATTCTAAAGTTTCCGGGTTCCTTTTTTTATTCCGCAATTCAACATAATAACGACGCGTTTCTTTGATTGCATCAGCGAGCGCCGTTGTTTCGCGCGACCGGCGGCCACTTTTTACGGCAATGCTGATATCATCCAGCTCGGCAGCTAATTGTAATATAAGCTGCCGGTAGCGGCTCATGATCTCGGTTCCTTCAAATAATTTATGCAGTTCTTTGTAATCGTCATGGTAAGTGGTCATTATCTTTTCAAATAGATCGATCAGGCTTCTGAACAACATCAAAAGGGTTCTGCCGGTATTGGTAGACTCTTTAACGATATAACGGCTTTTGAACAACAGCTCCCGCACCAGTTCCTGTTCCTGGTGAACGATCACCTGTTGCTCTATCATATGGCGTGATGCTTTATCAAAGTCGGCCGATTCATCATAAAATTGAGCGCGAATTCGAATATAATTAGCCGTAGCAGCAATGCATTCGCCCAATGCCTGTTGCGCCAGCCGGTAAGGCGCAAACTTGTGTAACAATAAACTTAAGCCGGTATACCATAACCCACCGAGTAAAATATAAGCTGCCTGAATAATTACTTCTTTGCCCTGGCTGGGATGCCCGATCTGTAAAACCATGATTAGTAAAGCCGATACCCCAATGGAAATAGCCCGGCTGCCATATACCCCGATCATGGAAAATACAAAACAAAAAACTGTGATGAGGATACCCAGAAAAACCGGGTAAGCCGCTGCAAGGCTGGTTAAAGTGGCTACCGCTACTAAAAACAACAGGCATATCAGCATACCATTGCGGCGATGGTGAATAGGTCCCGGATTATCAGTGCCGCTTACACACATGGCGCCCAACGATATGGCCACCCCTTGCGACAGCATATCAAAATAACTGAAAATGACGGCAGGTAAAACCACCCCTGCTGTAATTCTTACACCGGAACTGAGATAATAACTGTATAAAAAGCTCTTATACTTCTTCAAATAATCCATAGCGTATTTAAAGTACGTATTTTTAACGGTGTAAGCGGTAAAAGGTTGATAATAAACGATAATACAAATGGCTTAGTATAATATGACTATTTTAACAACCAGGGTCTCGCCATTTGACTTTTGATAAAAATTGTGGAATATAGGGCCAAACATAATACAGGGGTGTGTTTTTTATATTAGTAAAGTTGTAACTTTAAAAAGCTGTAGACATTTTCCGTCTAAATTCGGATGCCGCTCTCCTAAAACTTTTTTTAGACCTGCTATAATTTTTGAAGCTATTGGCATTCCGTGCTCTCCAATTAAATGCATCACAGGCCATATTGTGCGTGGTTCAAGCTACCGCCTTATTCGCTAAATCCTTCCCTGATTTGTATAACATATGCCACGTTTTTGTATAAGTGCGAAAAAAACTGTGCATTTTGTAGGTTCACATAAACTGGCATTATTATTTTAACCGTTTTATTGACCCATAATAATTAATCAGGGTAAACTACGTACTTATTTAACCGGTGAACTAACCGGTGTTAGTAAAATAACAGTATAGCTGAATCGCTTAACGATAGATGCTTAATAGATTACAACTCCCCCGACCGCTTTTTTTAGATTCATTAGGATAAGGCTAACATATAACGGTGTTGAAAGCAGGCCCTCGCCCAACTATGAAAATGAAATTCATTTGCTCATGTTAAAAATTTACTACTATGGAGCTGGAAGAACCTGTTTTAAAAATTTTGCGCAAGAAGTACCAACCATCTTCTTGTATTGAAACGCATTGCAATCATTATGATCTGTCATTTAAAACCGACAGAGAGGGGGATGCCATTGTACTGGTCCTTGGCCGTAAGGATGATAGCGGCCAGATAAAGGGAGAACGCTTCACACGACGGCTAAGACAAATGGCTAACGGAAGGATTGTAAAAGAGTTTTGGGAACACAAGGGCAAGTCAAGCTAGCAGGATGGGTCCTATTACTGAAGGACAAATTACAAATATCCGTACCCTATTCTAACGTTATGCGCTAAAACTTACTTTTGCTGATTTTTTAATAGGAATATTCTCTGCTTACAGCCTTTTATTAGATCACAAATCAACAATAAGATTATTCAGGTTTCATAACAACGGCCCACTCTTTGCTCGTAATAATTATTATGAAATTCTGTTTTGGCCTGTTTATGCTGGTTACCATAGCCTGCAATAATCCCTCATCAGTACCTGTACCGCATCCACCTGCCATTACGCCAACTTCTGATACTCCCTATTCAACACAACAAAATGACACGGAAGACTTGGGTTCGCCCACTTCTTTTGTGCCCGGTTATTATACTGGTATAATACCGTGCAATGATTGTCGGAATATCACCCGTAAAATTCTTTTCCTGGCAGATCACCACTTCCACATGAAAGATGAGTTTAATGGAAGAGACGCAGCGCCTGTTGAAACAGAAGGCCGCTGGCAAACCACTAATGATCAGTTGCAATTGTTGGTGAACAACGCCGTTGCAAAACGGTTTGCTGTTACCAATAAAGGGTTGACTGAATTAAGTATGACGGGTACGCCAGTGCCGGTTTACCCGGATATTTACCTCACGCGTAAAACCATAGGAGCAGATAATATTGCCTGGATGGAAAAGAAAACCGCCGGGATTGATTTTTTTGCCCTGGGTAATGAGCCTTTCTGGTTGATGGAAATGGATAAGGATAAACAGATCAGTTTTTTGCAGGTAGATAACAGCCAGCCGGCCGTATTTCCCTATGTGACGGCAGTACAACAAAATAGGCAGTATGTGCACAACACTCAAAAAGATTCAACTACCATGCAAATAATTATCACGCCTCAATTTTGCAGCGATGGCATGAGCGATAACTGGTATGAATATAAAGTAGAAGTTAAGTATAACGGCATTATATATGTGGGATGTGGGGTGAAGTTGAATGATCAATGGGCAATAGGCAATTGACAATAGGCAAATTGATCTTTGCTTGTTGCTATAGCCAATTAAATGAAATCTAGCTTCTATTATGCAATAAATATATTTATAGATTTTCTTCTGTAATGTTCGGCTCTGGCAGGTGAGCTACGTCGCGAAGAATAGTCCGTTCATCTTCAATAGTTAATTCTCCCCCGCGTAATGAACGGTAATAAGCCTGACCGGCTGCAATAGCATCTGCCCGATCTTCTCCCTGCAATGCCGCTTCATATTTTTCTTTTAAAAGCTTTAACGCATCGCTTTTATTTAAATATCCAACGGCAATGAAAATGATGACCAGAAACCCAAATGCCAGGAATAATAATTTCTCTGTCAGGCTCATTCGCTCCTATTTTTATTACTCAAAGTTAATAGTTCATTGGCTGCTTACTTACCCGCCCACACATTATTTTGCCGGTTGGCATCCGGCAATTGATGGTCGGGGTCAATGGTAACGGATGTAATAGTGGCTGTAACCGGAACACTCAGTGTGTAGGTAGTATGCTGGAACCAGGTTTCAACCGGTAATTGGAACCGCTGCGTGGTTCCATTAGTGAATGCTATTTGAACAACTACGGGCATTACCATTTTGTGAAGGTTGGCAATGGTGATCTGAACTTTATTATCGGTTATGGTTACCTGCTGTACTGCCTGGTCTAACGCCCAGTTGTTGTAAAACCATTCGCGCCAGAACCAGCTAAGGTCTTCACCGCTTTCGTTGTCCATGGTACGAAAAAAATCTTCCGGTGAAGGGTGCTTGTAAGCCCAGTTATGAATATACCGTTTGAACGCATAATCAAAACGATCTTTACCCAAAATGTATTCTCGCAACAGGTACAAACCAAAGGCAGGTTTGAAATAAGAGATCGGATGGCGATACGTTTCAGGTATGGCATCAGCCGCCATCATCATTGAGGGCGCTTTTGAATCGCTTAAGTAAGGCAGGATTTCATCAGCCGGATTACCGCCGCCGGGTGCGTACTCGCTATCGCGCTTGGGCGCATATTCGCCATTGTTGAAAGCATCCGATGCATAAATATCAATAAACGTATTAAAGCCTTCATCCATCCAGGCGTTGCTGCGTTCGTTGGAACCAACGATCATTGGAAACCAGTTATGACCTATTTCATGGGCTGTGACCCAGTATAATTCTTTGCCCTTGTCATTCATGCCATCGAACAAAATACCGGGGTATTCCATCCCTGCGGCAATGCCGGCTTCATTAATGGCAGTAGGGTAGGGATATACAAACCATTTGCTGGAAAAATGTTCAATGGATGCTTTCAAATATTCAGTAGAACGGCTCCAGGCATCGTTACCGTCACTTTCAACCGGGTATACCGACATGGCCAGGCATTTTTTGCCATTGGGTAAATTAACCCGGGCGCCATCCCACATAAAAGCAGCCGATGCGCCGAATGCCACATCGCGGGTATTATTCATTTTGAAACGCCAGGTTAACGTTCCTTTTTGTACCGGCCGGCTACGCGGGTCAGTTACTTCTTCTGCAGACCTGATGATAACTGTTTTGTCGCTGCTGCGGGCGGTTGCCAGTCGGGCTATTTGTTGGGGCGTAAGTACTTCATTGGGGTTTTGCAGTTCACCGGCACCAGCGACGATCATATTCCAGGGAACTGTTACACTATAATCGAAATTGCCGTATTCGCAGTAAAATTCTCCGCTGCCTAAAAATGGCAAGGTGTTCCACCCTGTCAGATCATCGTACACGCACATACGCGGATACCATTGCGCAATTTCATAAATGGTGCCATTTTTTGTTTTCACATAATCGGTACGGCCGCCAAATGCGCCGGGAATGGTGTAATGATATTTAATACGAATGTTGATCTTCCCGGTTTTGGCAGGCAGGGCTTTTATAAGCCGAACCTGCATCCGGGTATCGGTTACTATATAATCGGCGGTAAAAATTTTTCCATTTTGCTCTATTTGTACCTGGTCAAATGCATAACCTGTTGTAAACTGTTCCGGCTGTTGATCGAACAGGTAATTGCTGCGAGCTCCTTTTTGATAAATGTTCTGATCGAGTTGCAACCACAATGATTGCAATGAATCTGGACTATTATTGGTATACCGGATTATAGCATAACCCGACAATTGCTGTTTCACCGTATCGATGGTCGCCTGCAAAGTATAATCGGCGCGGTTTTGCCAGTAAGCCGGACCGGGAGCGCCATTGGCCGATCGTATGGTGCTGCCTTTATTTGTATAGAACCCCGGCGCAAAAGTTTCTGCCGGGTTATATACTGGTTTGGGTTGTCCTATGCAGGAAAAAGAAAAAATGAATGCAATGGTGACTGACAAAAATAATTGGCGCATGTAAGTGTATATTGAAGCAATTTAAAAGAAAAAGGGCCGACTAAAAATTTTTAGTCGGCCCAATATATTTATAGGAACTTACTACTAATAGTCGTTTGGCTTCGGCACATTTGCTTTTGACACACTGTCTTTTTTGCCAGACGCCGGTGCGGGTTGCGTTGGCATGGCTCCGTAATCATCAGCAGTGGTTCCACCACCTGTGCTTTGGGCGCCTTCATCAAGTACAGGTTTCATTTTAGCCCAGTCGATCAAAGTATCTGCTACCATTCCTTCTGGTTTTGCAAAAGCTATTTTACTATCAAGCCCCGTGTTTTTATCTTTTAAACAATTTACATAGAAGTAAGCCCAAACCGGTAATGCCACTGAAGAACCCTGACCAACTGAGGTGCTGCTGAACCGGATGAAACGATCATCGCAACCCGTCCATACGCCACAAAGTAATTGCGGTGAATAGCCCATAAACCAGGCGTCGCTGTTATCATTGGTTGTACCAGTTTTGCCCGAAACATTTGAAACATTGATACCATAACTGGCAGAACGTTTACCGGTACCGTATTTCATAACACCATTCATCATAGTAATGATGTTATATGCAGTAGCGGTACTTATCACTTCTTTACGCTCTGAAGTGAATGTTTGCAACACATTGCCATTTTTATCTTCAATGCGGGTGAGGTACATGGGTTTTACAGAAAAGCCACCAGCGGGGAACATACTGTAAGCATGCATCATTTCATACAGTGAGGTTTCTCCACTACCAAGGCAAATAGCAGGCACGGGTTCAATATCGGTTTTCACCCCGCAATTTTTCAAAAATTCAACAAACCGTACGGCTGCATCATTGCCTTTGTTGCCCAGTTGTTTCATGATATAGGCCGTTGCGCAGTTGCGTGACTGAGCCAATGCTTCGGCCATTGGCATGGTTTGATTGGAACAAGAGGCTGTGGTAGCAGGCACAGGACCAAAACCTTCAAAATTCTGTTGTACATCTTCAACCGGTGTAGAAGGTGTAAAGCCGCCGTTTTCAATAGCCAGACCATATAATAACGGTTTAATGGTACTACCAACCTGCCGTTTGGTATTAATATTTGCGTGATCGAATTTGAATGTTTTAAAATCAATACCACCAACCCAGGCTTTTATAGCGCCTGATTGCGGGTCCATGGCAATGAAACCAGCCTGCAGCATTTGCCGGTGATATTTAATACTATCATACGGGGTCATTAGCGTATCTATTTCCCGCTTTTCGTTCCACGCAAAAACACTCATTTGCGTTTTCACAAAGAAGGATTTGCGGATATCATCTTCACTAACGCCTTCTTTTTTCATACTCTTCCAGCGATCGCTTTGCTTCATGGCTGCTTCCAGCACATTTTCGTGTTCTTTCCAAACCGAACCATTCTTAATGTTCTTTTGCGCATTCAATATTTTTTGCATGTAGCTGATGTGCTTTGAAACCGCTTCTTCAGCATACTGTTGCATGCGCGGATTGATGGTGGTATATATTTTCAACCCATCTTTATATAAGTTGTAAGGCTTGCCGGTAGCAGGGTTCTCATTTTCTTTGCACCATCTTTTTAATTCTTCTCCCAACACGCCGCGGAAGTAAGGCGCCAACCCGGTATTTTCATTCAGCTTTTTATAATTCAGTTTTATATTTTCTTTACTTAATGCACTGGCTTCTGCTTCAGTTAAAAAATTACTTCTAACCATTTGTCCTAATACCGTATTCCTTCTTGATTTTGCTCTGTCGGGAAAGCGACGGGGATTGTAGATCTCACCTTTCAACATACCAACCAGTACGGCAGCTTCGGAAGTGGTTAACTCATCCGGTTCTTTTTGGAAAAATGTTTTGGCGGCATTTTTAATTCCATAAACATTATCCCCAAACGCAACGGTATTCAGGTAAAGTGTAATAATTTCTTCTTTCGAAAAATTACGCTCCAGCTTTACAGCAATGATGGCTTCTTTTAATTTTTGAATTCCGCGAACGGCGATATTACGGGTGCTCCAACCCTCAGTGAAAAGGTTTTTAGCTGTTTGCATGGTGATGGTACTGGCGCCACCGCTGGTACCAAAAGAGGCAAAAGAGCGCAGCAGGGAACGGCCATCTATTCCATTATGTTTAAAGAAACGTTCGTCTTCCGTAGCCACCAGCGCATTCATCACTTGTGGACTGATGTCTTTGTATTCCACATCAATACGGTCTTCGATCAGGTATTTTCCTATGAGGCTGCCATCTTCGGCATACACCTGGCTGGCAATAAGTGCGGTTGGATTTGATAATTCTTTAATGGAAGGCATTTTGCCCAACAAACCAACATTGGCGGCAACAATAAACAAGATTCCCAATATTAGTCCGCTAAAAAAGACCCACCAGAAGATTTTTACACCCTTTTTCATAGATCAGAGATTATAGGTACAGTGTTCGTTGAATGTTAATAATGCTAATATTAAGGTACAGTGTTAAAAATAGTAATAAGCCCTATTATTTTCAACGGTAGGGGAGAAAAGTTCTAAGTTTTTAGTTCTTGGTATTTAGTTCTGCGCCTGTCCCGCCCTGGCGGGGTTCTGCGTTCAGGGGTTCGCCACAATATACAATTAAACTGCCACCGGCAGGGTATTTCAACCGGAATTAACACAAAATGTAAGAGCCAATTCAATAAACGCACCAAAAGCAAAACCGGCCGATCATGCGTCACTTAAACTTCGTGAAAGCACGACCGGCCGGCATTATCCTGTGAACTATTACTTACGACTTAGATCACCACTTTTTGCCTGGGTGAAGGAATAGTAATATTCTTATTTATGGGCGAAGCGGGTTGCCCCGGTCCTGCCTTTTTTTCTTTACGATATTTTGCCATGTTTATCAACAATACGCTTAACAAAATAACCGCTAAGCCAACTATTTGCAGTATGGTCATCGTTTCATGGGCAAATAGTACGCCCAATAAAACAGCTACAACCGGGTTTACATAAGCATAGGTACTAACCTGGGTGGCCGGCCTCACTTGCAATAACCACACATAGGCGCTATAACCTGCCAATGAACCCATCGTGATCAGGTATACCAGCGAAAACCAGGAACTGGCTGTTACTGCTTCTATATTGAATGTGCTCCATTCATTATTTGCAAAACTGCTTGGGATAAAGGCTATACCGGCAGCCATCATTTGCCAACCGGAATTTACCGTTGCAGAGGTAGAGGTTGACATGTATTTGGAATATAAAGAGCCACCAGCCCAGCTCATGGCGCCAATGATCAATACGATCAATCCAATTACCTGGTGCCCATTACCATTGCCCAATGCTTTGGAAGTTTGTTCGCTGAATAACAAGATCACACCTATAAAACCTACGATCAATCCTAATATGGTCGGACGGCTGGTAAGGTTTTCATGCCATTTTGGTTTATCCAATACAACAAACCAGATGGGCGCCGATGAAACGAGTACGGCTACCAGTGAGCTGGCCAGTGATAATTCGGCCCAGATAACAGCACCGTTACCAATAAATAACATCAGCAAACCACTAATTGCTGCGGGTTTTATGTGCGACCAGTTAAATATTTTTTCTCCTTTGTACATACACCAGCCCAATAATATTGCACCCGCAATAATAAAACGGATAGCACCAAGGATAAAAGGCGGAATGGTTGCAACAGCGCGTTGTATAAAAAAATACGTTGAGCCCCATACCAGGTACACGGTAGCAAAGGCAATTACGACCATTACGGGAGAAGCGCTTCTTTTTAATTCATTCGACATAAGGTTAAATTTTAGGAATCACCAATTGTTGTTGCTCTTTCACAGTTTCCAAAACGATGGTTGTTTTAGTGGATGCGATGTTTGGGATATGTTGTAACTGAGTACGCATCAGGTTCATTAATGACGACGAATCTGCTGTACGAACTTTAATAAGGTAACAATCTTCACCGGCTATGTGATGTACTTCCTGCACTTCAGGGATAGCTGCTAATGCCTGGGCCGTGTTGCTGCTGCAGGTAAAACCTTCTGAAGAGCGAATAAAAATGAATGCCAGCAATTTTTGCTGAACTGTTGTTGGGTTGATCTGTGTAGTGTAACCCTGGATCACTTTTTTTTGCTCCAGTTTTTTTACCCGTTCCAAAACGGCTGATGGAGCCATATTTAGTTCACGCGCCAGATCGGCATTTGAAATGCGGGCATTCGCCTGCATGCGCTCCAGGATTTGCAAATCGGTATTATCTAAAACGACATCCATTCCGATGAATTTTCTGTAAAATTAGGGTATTTCTGAATAAAATTCTGAAGATTGGAATATTTTAAGAAATTTATTGTAAATTTGTGGTGAGTTGCCGAATAATCGACGGTGGCATGGTGTTATTGTTTGAATTACAGGTGATTATGGAATAACGAGCGTTAGTATACGGTGGGCAGGAAGCAAATCCATGTGCAACTCAGTTGTTACGTTTTAAGTTTTCAGTATTAGAATTTTAGCCATGAAAAAGAAAAAGTCATCTGTTGCAGGATGACTTTTTCATTTGGTAAAAGATTCACAAATTCCGGATTATAAAACAGAGTTGCATACGTTTGTAATTGGTAATTCGTTATATTGAACACTTGCAGGCACGTGATCAAATTTGAATGGCTTTCGTAACTTTACCAGCTTAAAATTGAATTATATGTCACTGTTTAATACTAATAAGAATAAAGACAAAAAGAAGGGCAATCAAACTGCAGGCAAACAATCTCCCATTCCAACTAAAGGAAAAAGCAATAGTAAAGGAGCTGCTAAATCAACCCGGGTAGCCGGCCGCGCGCAAAGAGGCTCATAGGGTTATCGTTTCCTCAATTTGTTGTTTTTACTGCCCACTTATTACGGGTATAAATCATATTGCGCTAATTCGTAAGATCTCCGCATAAAAATGTGAAAAAGTACATGGCCATTGATTGGCATGATACGGCTATTCCGGCATAGTTGTTGGGAAATTAGCGGTATTCATTACATTTTAAAAGGGAGATTTCTTATGAAAACTAAGAAAAATGCAACAAGAACAGAGGAGTTTGAAATGATGGTTGATGACATTCCTTTTTTTGTAAAAGCCACCTCATTTCAAACGTATACTATGGAAACACAATACCGGGTAAGTGTAAATGGGAGTCCTGTGTATATTTTCGGATGGCATCCGGGATTGAAACGAATAACGGCCATCGACCGGGGATCTGCCGCGACTAATATTCCACCTAAAGTTGCTGAGGCCATTGGCCATCAGTTATACAGCAGAATGGCAGCCTGAAGAATTATTTTGAAATTATTTAATGAAAGCAGGGATGTTAAATTCCTGCTTTTTTTATTACAATAATTATTAACTTTCCATATAATATATAACGGGTATAACGGTATTGGTCATTGTACATCCTATTCCATTGTTATACTCAATCAAAGCCGCATCCGAAAAACAAAACTTTTAGCCTAAAACAGTCCTATTTCATTATAATTACTAAATACGATTATGCTTGCATAATTGAAGTTTAATTGTATGCAGTCCTATATTAACCACCTTCTTTCAGATATTGCCGAAGCGTGCCGGGAAGAACAACCCGAAACTTACTCTTCTATTTCTGCAGAAAACGATATGGAAGCCATTGAGCGATACTTTGAAGAAGTAGAGCGCTGGCTTGAAAATGAACCTGAGCATGATTTCAGTTATTATAGCGGTTTGCAAAAAGAGCAATTTCCGCCAGTGGAGAAATTATCGAATGAACAAATGGCGGCAGTGAGCCTTGCATTTGAAAGGTTGCTATTCACCTGGAATATTGGTGTGGAAATGCCTGATAAATTGCCCATTTCCAGAAAATACAGCTTGCTGGTCAGTGTGCTTGAAAGAAAAGTAGCAATTGTGGAAAATGGATTTGAAACCATTGAATTTTGTTCCTACGACCCGCCTTCCTGCCCGTTTAACGAATGGTGCACCTGTAAAGAATTGGGGCTTAAAGATCAGTATAATGACGACGGAGAAGATGTTGATCCGGACAATCTTTCTTTTTAATACCTGTTAAAAAATTGTGCGATAAGTTTTCAGAAAATGTGAATGGTAAACATACCTTTGGCAAGGGTATAACAGAAAAATACTAATTATGGATATCAGCGGCAAAATTGTTCAATTTTTACAGGTTCAAACCGGTCAGGGGAAAAACGGCACCTGGAAGAAACAGGAGTTTATTCTTGAAACCGGCGACACTTATCCTAAAAAAATATGTATCGCTGTATGGGGCGATAAAATTGATATGGGCAGCTTTAAAACCGGCGATATGGTGGATGTTTCTTTTGATGTGGAGAGCAGGGAATATAATGGTCGTTGGTACACCGATGTAAAAGCCTGGAAAATGGTTTCTAAAAAAGCCGGAGCAGGCGCAGCGGCAGCAGATACCAGCTACAATGATATGCCCGGAACTTTTGAATCATCATCCGCCGGCGATGATGATCTGCCATTTTAAGCAGATTGATTTAAAAAGATTAGCGGAGATAGTTAATTTATGAATTAGCTACCTCCGCTTGTTTTTATAGTGAGAACCGTCCTTGTTTATATTTTATTGAATGATCAGGTTGTATTTTTTAGCCTGTTGCCTGAGTATTTTTTCAATTTCACTTTCCAGGGTTTGTTCATTGCTCCTCGTTGTTTGGCGGGTTTTTTCTTTAGCAATAAACGCTTCTCTTTTTACCGATACCTCCGCGATCTCCTTTTGTATAGCTGTTCGTTCATCACTTTTTGACTTTACAATTTCCTTGATCTCTACACGGCTTTTTGATCTCAGGTTTTCGGGCAGGGTAGAAAGCTCTACTTTTTCAACAATGGCAGGGTCGGTGCGGCTGGCATCTACAAGGTCCCAGCTTGAATTATTGTATACATCCTTTTTCCCTTTAACAGATACCCGTTGGGCGGCCGCTGATTTATTCATACTGTAATTAAGTTTGTCAACTTCAGCTTGTTTTGAAACGGCGGCGCTTCCAGCGCGTCCATAACCAATATAAGTAGCGTTTAATCTAATATTCAACATAAACAGGATGGTATCATAAGGCGTAGGGATATCAACTATGGCGGCATTCTGATTGATGTTGGTAAAACTTCCGGCGCCGCATTCACTGCCCAGGTTCCAGTGTTCCTGAATACCCTTGCTTCTATCTCCGCAATAAATGGTATTTATGGTAACCCCTTTTTTCATGGCTTCATCACAGGCGCGCGTATAGGAAATATCGCCCTGTAAAAAATCTTCATTACCGGCAATGAAAATAACTTTATAATTACCGGGATCGGTATCCCAATCAAGTTTGGTAAGGGATGTGTACATCACATGGCCGCAATATTCGCTACCGCCGTTGGTAGTAAGCCTGAACAGGTTGCGTGAAACTTCATCGAGGTCGCTGGTAAAACTATTGATCTGTTTTACATAACCAGCCTGTGCATCGTTGGTAGGCCGGCCATATTCGTACAGGGCAATTTCTATGGCCGGAGTAGCATTATTACAGGTGGCTTTTCCCAGTACGCTTACCATATTCCATAATTGTGCTTTGGCCTGCTCTATTAGCCCGTCCATGCTGTTGCTTACATCGAGCAACACCGCAACCTGTACTTTTTTATGAGGGTGGGCCGCAGGCGATGGTGGGGTAGGCTTTACGATTCTTTTTGCCTGGGTAACAGGCGGTTTTTTTGAATACAGGAGCGTCATGGCGCCCATGATCAAAAGGCAACTTGCAAACAGCTTATACAGGGTGTTCATAAACTTTGTTTTATACCTGATGCGCCTTTTTTCTGTTTACATAAGCCCTTTTTAAATATGTGCCTGCTTTTAGATTATTTTAACAAATTCAGGGATTGGCTGGTTTTCACCTAAATTAGTGGCTGTGACGGAACCCGAAAAAATAACATTTAAAAACAAACTGAAGCTGGCTGGCCAGCAAATTATTGAGCAACGAATAGCGGCTGCCAAAACCCTGATCAACAATGCACAGGAAGCAGCCAATAATGAAGAAAAAAGTTCTGCAGGTGATAAGTATGAAACCGCCAGGGCCATGAACCAACTGGAAAAAGAAATGTATTCGAAGCAGTTGGCGCAACATCTTCATGAACTAGCCTTATTACACGAAGTAAAAACAGATATTATTTATCAGATGGCAACTTCCGGCGCCTGCATTGAGTGCTGGGCAATGATCTTTTTTATTGCAGCCGGACTGGGTAAGCAAACCATAGAGGGAAAGTTGATTATTTATCTTTCTCCGCAAGCACCACTGGCGAAGCTGTTACATAATAAAAAGGCAGGAGATCATTTTGTTTTTAATGGTAAGGAAACTGCTATTGAAACAATTTATTGATGCAACCTTTTCCTGTATCTTGCGCCTTCAACATTATTCTTATATAAAATGGCATCAACAAAAATTACGGTAAACAGCAATGGTTCTTTACGGGTAGAAGGGGATTTTGAAGTGGTAGATAAAAACGGAAATGTTTACGATCTCGGCGGACGGGAAGTAATTTCATTTTGCCGTTGCGGTATGTCGAAAAACAAACCTTTTTGCGATGGCGCTCATAAAGGTCATTTCGAACATGAAGCGATAGCTTTTAGCCTGCCACCAAAGAAACAATAAGGCTGGAGATAGCTTTGTTTACTCAGTACCTGCATTCACCGGTTTCAGTTCTTCAAAGATGCCGGTCTGCCTGTTTTTCCGAACATTATCCCAGTTAAAATAACGGCCATTCATGGCAACATAAACACCGGGCGGCAGCGATTGTACAAAGGCAAGCGCGCTGCCCAGGTTAAACAGGCCATCAGAACTACCAAACTTAATGGGGATCATGGCGCCGGTTAATACAACGGTTTTACCGGTTACCTTTTTCGCGAGCACCCGGGCTGTTTCGGCCATGGTATCGGTGCCGTGTGTAATAACGATCTTATCTTCTTTACATTGCTTGCATTCTTCAGCAATAAGGTTGCGGTGTTCAGCAGTCATTTCAAGACTGTCGATCATCATAAGTGGTGTAATACTCACCGGTAAACGGCTTCTGCCTAATGTTAGCAGTTCATGCATGTGGGTGTCTTTGAAATACAACTCACCGTTCAGTTCATTGTATTCCTTATCAAAAGTACCACCTGTAGTAAAGATGCGAATAGCCATTGTGCAATGATTGATGGTACAAAGATATTAGGTAAAAACAAGTATAGGCCCATCTTTGACCGTCAATCATAGAGAAATTGAATATGTAAATGAACGTGGAAGATTCATTAAAAATCATTCACCGTACGAGTAAAAGCGGTTGATATTATTTAATGATTCAACCTTTCATTCATACTGTAAACGCTACAGAATATAATAAAACTTTTCCCGGCGTTCTTCTTCCGGCAACTCCTGGTCGTGCAGCAACTGGCGAAGGTCTTTTTCAATATTGCTGGCAATGGTTGTCATAGGCGTATCGGTTGGTTTATTTTCAAAGGGGTCCTGCAAATGAATGGCCATTTTTTCTATCAATAAAAAGCAGGCGCTGATGGCTACTACCAACGGTACTTCCAGAAAACCAAAATAATCAATTACACCAAAGGGCAGCATGCTGATAAACAACAAAAGTGAAAAGTGTATATACAAGCTGTACGTGCTTGGAAATACAGTATTCTTTATGCGCTCACATTTACCCATTGCATCGCACAACCGGGTAAGCGTACGATCAATTTCAATTTGCTGATAACGGTTTAAATAACCTTCTTCCAAAGCGCGTTTCAGGTCACGTGCCTGCTGATCTAACAATGCCACTGGCACGTTGTTATACCTACTGAGATTTTCCAGATCACGCCGGCTTAAAAATTTGTCTAACCCGCTTGTAGGGTTTAACCGGCGCAAGCTTTGTCCCAACGAGTAACACCAGGCCATTTGCCTGCGGATCATTCGTTGCCGCAATTGTTGCACTTCATCTTCTTCATACTGGCTCTCGGTAAAATTCAATATTTGCCTCGCCAATGTACGCGAGTCGTTTACAATAGCGCCCCAGATTTGCCGGGCTTCCCACCAGCGATCATAGGCCTGATTACTTCTGAAGCCCAGCAGCAATGAGATAACTGTACCCAGAATGGCTGGCACAGCCAATGGGATACTTATTGGTACTACCAGGAATAGTTCATGTATTACGGCAATGGACAAGCTATACACCAGTATTATCAACAACTCTATCTTCACTTTTCCAAACACGTAGCCAATAGGAATATTCTTTTTTAGTAACATCAATGTAGCGTTTAACGTTCTGAATTAATCAAAGCCAATCTTCTATCGCAGTCAATACTTTTGCTCCCATAGCCAACCTGGATGCACCTTTAATTTTGTGCATTCAGTAATCTCAGTATGGCAACGGCTTCTTCTTCTACCGCTTTGATCTCTGGAATGGATACTACCCGGCGTTTTGGTTTGAATTGACGTAACAGGGGTACCCTGCTTTTCTTAAACATGCTGTCGGGGTTTACACTATCGGGATGCACCTGCATAAATTCAAAAGGCTCCGGATAAACAATAAGATCGATGTCATGTGCATCAACAAAATTGCGAAATACGGCCGGTGTATTTCCATATAAATGGCGGAATATAATGCTATTTACCTGCTTTGGGTACTGTTGTTTAATTTGTTTGCAGTTATTTCTAAATGAATCTGTTAACAGATCATGGTACGGCTGCCTTTGATTTCTTATGAGGTCGCTTACAAAAAAAGGGACTTGAAAAGCATGGAACATGGTAATGTTCAAAGTCTGTTCGCCCATGGTGAGTATGGTTTTCTCAACCAGATCAAAAGAAGCCGAAGAAAAATCGGTGTGAACCAATACATTGCGCATACTGAAAACATTAATTTAATAATGAAGTTTACAGTACAAAACTGGCACAATGGTATTAGAGCGGCTTAAGAAGGGTTTAAGATTACATTAAAAAAGTAATAAGAATTAGATTAGAAAAATAATTAAGACTGTGAATGTAGCGTAATTTCTACAGCAGTTCCTTTGCCTTCTACAGAGTTTATCACTAATTCTCCATTGTGAAGTCGTATAATGTTACGAGCTAGGGGTAACCCCACGCCGTGGCCCTCATAACGATCGGTATTAGATGCCCGGTAAAATGGTTCAAATACATATTTAAGGTCCGACGCGGGAATGCCAATGCCTTCGTCTATTATGCTAATTCTGATCTTTTTTTTCACCACCTGTAAGGAGAGCTGTACCGGCCGGTTATTGCTATACTTGCAGGCATTGACGGCAATATTGGTAAGCGCCAGTTTTAATAAATGATAATTTCCCTCCACGGCTAGCTGCTGCTCATTAGGTGGCAGTTCGCCCAAATGCAGTTGTACCCGGTTGTTGGGGTGCAGTTCATCCACCGCTTGTTTTACTTCCCACAATAATTCATCCATTCTTACCAGGCTGCGGCGTTGTTTTTTGCCGTCGAATCCGCTTTGTGCTAAAGCAAGCAAACTGTGGGTCAAATGGTCGAGTTTACCGGCTTCATTTAAAATTATCTGCAGGCTTTGCCGGTACTCTTCGTCGGTGCGGGCTTTCTTGAGCGCTACTTCAGCTTCGCCAATTATAGTTGTTAGCGGTGTACGCAATTCATGTGATGCATTGCTTACAAAATTGTTTTGTGTTTCAAAAGCTGTTTGCAGGCGGTCGAGCATGGTATTGAACGTATGTGCCAGCTCGGTCATTTCATCTTTTCCTTTTTTAGTTTCCAAACGCAGGTGCAGGTTATGCGCACTGATGTCCTGCACTTTGCTGATAAGCTGCCGCAGCGGTTGAAATGTTTTGCGACTAAAGAAAATACCAACAGTAAATACCAGTAATACGCCAACCACAAACGTGGCGATCTTTGCCCTGGCCAGGGTGTACAACAACGTGTTTGCATATTCGTTTACCGCTGATTTTATAACCAGGTAATTATGACCTTCATCACGATACAAAATGCCGGCATAATGAACTTTGTTCTTATGTATGAAGACTGTATTGCCTTGTGCGGCTATAATCTTCTGGTAAAATGATTTGGGTAATTTGGATTGTGCCTGTGGATGAATAACATTCGTTGCGGAATCCCATATTAGCAAATACTCCTGCTCCTGTGGCAGCACTTCCAGGTATTGCCGCCGCAATTCTTTGTACGTATCAGTAGATATTTTGTTTTGCTCAAAACGAAGTTTAGCAGCTACCCTTACCCGCAGCTCAAGCCGTTTAAGGAAATCGTTGGAAGCAAACCGGCTAACGAAGTAATAGGTGGTTATGCTGATGAACAGGATCAGCAATGCCGTTAACACAGTAAAGAGCAGGGCGGTTTGTGTTTGTATTTTCACCTGTTAACCTTTTTTATCTTCTTTAAGGATATAGCCCATACCGATCATGGTATGAATTAGTTTCTGTGCAGGATCAGTATCGATTTTTTTACGAAGGTAATTTACATATACATCCACCACATTGGTGCTCATGTTAAAATCGATTCCCCATACATTTTCCAGCAGTTCCATGCGGCTCAGTACCCGGCCACGATTTTGTAACATAAATTCAAGCAAACGGTATTCTGTTGCGGTTAGGTTCACGGGATCTCCGTTCAAACTGGCAGAGCGGGTGCTGGTGTTCAGCGTAAGCGTACCAATTTGAAGTAAGTCGGAAGTTCCATTATTGCCGGGAGATTTACGCCGTACCAGTGTTCGAAGCCGGGCTTCCAGTTCGGCAAAATGAAAAGGTTTCACCAGGTAATCATCAGCGCCGCTGTCGAGGCCGGCCACAATATTTTCTGTAGTGCCCAATGCGGTTAACATCAGTATGGGTGTATCTATTTGTTGCCTCCTTAATTGTTTGCATAATTGCATGCCATTCAGGCCCGGCAACATAATGTCGAGGATCATTACATCGAACTGGTTTTTTATAGCCATTTCATGGCCAATAAGGCCATCAGGCGCTACGGTTACTTCATAACCAGCTTCTTTAAGTCCTTTGTTCAGCATACTGGCCAACGCCGCTTCGTCTTCAACTAAAAGGATCTTCATGCCTGCAATTATTTAAAGGATCATTTTGAAAGTACTAAAAATGCCCGGTCCTAAAAAGAAGCAAAAATAACTACGAACGATGAAACGGTAAGCAGTGTGGCATTTATTGGGAAAAATAGGGAGTACGGTGCTATCACTCCTTAACCCACAGGTATTCTGCAAACCCAAAAAAGTACCAAAAGACATTTTCTTCCCCAATTATGGCTGTCAGGTAATTCATATACCGGCAAAGAAAAAGAATTCTGTAAAGCGAGAGCGGTTTTTTATCGGGGTTTAATAAAAAAGGGACTCTAAATTCAGTGGCAAAGGGCGGATTACATAAAGGCATAAAAAAAGGCCACATCTCTGCGACCTTCTTTCGGGTTGTGGACGATAACTACGTTATTTTGTAAACCGGGTGCTATGATTTTTGCCAGTCTTATAGTCAGTAAGTTTAATAATATATGCGCCGGGTGGCAACATGCTTACGTTTAGTTGTACCTGGCTGCCAGAATTGTTAAACTTTTCTTTTCTTATTACCATACCAGCCATATTAACGAGCATCATTTCTTTATTGAGAAAATCATTTCCGGGAATTTTCAGGTACACATAATCCCGGGCAGGATTCGGTGACACGATCATATTATCTGTAGCAGAAGTGTTCTTTATGCTGATGATTTTAGAATAAAAACCCTGGGTACCAGGTTCAATTGCTTTAATACGGTAATACAGAATCTCGTTCGACATATCCTTATCTGTGAATTCATATTTTACTGTAGTTGAACCAGGGTTCGGTTTGTATGGAACTGTTGCGATTGTTTTAAAATTATTTCCACCGTTGCTTTTTTCAATTTCAAAGTGATCGGCCTTATCAGTGGTAGTTTCCCATTCTATAATATTTCCGGTTGTACCCCTGAAACCGCTGCAGGAAAGGATTTGTAAAGGTAGTACGCTGGAAATGCTTTCTGCAATTCCTGCATCAGGAGCGCCGCCAATGGGAACGGCCTGGCCATAAAAGTCTTTATCAATTCCGGTTGTTTGCCCAAAATTAATGGCGGTAGAGGCTGGTTGCAGATTATAATTCCATGAAACCGGATCAGGGGAAGAGGTAATGTCTGCGAACAGGGATACTGCCGGATTGAGGTTCTGTTCTGAAGCTTCCAGCGTATATCCCAGACTTCCGCCGCTCAAATGAAACAGGTTATTTTGATGAATAAGCTGCGGTCCGTTAAATGGCTGCGTTACCGGGTCTGTGATGTTCATAGGAGTGGTGAGCCAGAAAATATTGTTCTTCATCGTCAGGACATTCGAAACTGAAGGCGTTGATGATATGCCTATCAGGTTTCTTACATCAGGAAGGCGGTGTGCATGTGTTTCGATAATGTTGTTATTGAAGAACTGCAGGTTACGCACATCCAGGCTATATGTTCCTTCTGTATTGAGCCAAAAAACATGTCCATTGTTGATTGAAAGATTGTACCCGACAACATTATTGAGCGCCTGTCCTGCGCTCCCACTGCCAAATTCCATAAAGCCCAGGTTTTCACTGGCTGTATTGTACAGTATTTTGTTATTGGATATAGGGCCATACATTTCTATAGCACCACCGTCTATCTGATAATCATAGCTGGGGGCCCAGCAATCCTGAATATGATTGTGTGTAATGATATTATCAGAACCTTTTACGATTATTCCATTTGCGCCAAAATCGTCCCAGGCTACATCGGGCGTATTGAGTATCATACGCAGATTGCGGATGTTGCAATGGGTAATTGTATTTTGGCTTCCGCCATCTATGGCTATGCCTGCGCCCAATCGGGTTATGGTAAGGTTTTTAATTATATTATGAGAGCTATTATAGGTGTACACTCCATATCCTACATGGGCAGTAATAGTGTGATCGGTTTCAGACATCGTGGCATCTTTCATTTCAAAACCATCGATCACCACATAATTTGCCTGGTATAGCCGTATTATTACCCGGTTGTAGATCAGGGATTCTGTTGTGTTGGCCAGGTTATACTGAAAAACAGGTGCGTTGCCTGAGCCGTAAGGCATGAATACAATGGGGGCAGCACTGCTGCCTGAGCTGTTGATAGAAAGCGTGCCCGCATACTGCTGGCCTCGTTTGAAAAAGACAGTATCCCCGGGATGGAAATAATTAACATACTCGGGAATATCGGCAATAGATTTCCAGGGATCATTGACTGTTCCCAGATTAGATCCTGAAGAAGAAGGATCTACATAATAATTTACAGCGGAGGCAGACAATGTGGCCAATGTAAGCAGGGCAACAAAGAAATAGGTTACTGGTGTTTTCATCAGGTATTGATCGTTAAATCAGGCGCTTAAATAATGGAAGCCCAAAACTAGCGGAATAGGAAAAACGGAAAAACAGTTATATGTAATAACTACACGTATATACTTAGATTAGCGATAAGTGAATATTTTATTTTTAAAAGAATTATGGAATACAGGTTGTGGTCAATGTTGTGGTCAAAGATTATTAAACGACTTTTCATTGTCGGCCATGTTCTTATCAATTAAAAGTAAATTGGGGTCCAGTACGACCTTCGCAGGCTTTTGCGGAACGAATAGTTTCAGTGTTGTTTGTGTTGAATTGATCATAATCTTTTTTAAGAGAACAAGGTTCTCTTTCCCGTGTACATCCTCTGAATATATACCCAGCTCGATCCAATCTTTAATGGCTGCGGAATTTTCATTGCCCAAACTGTCTATTCGCATTTTTTTCATATCCAGCGTCACAGTCACCGAATACTGTTTTTCAGAAACTTTTTCATATTCCGCATGGCGCAATTTGTTATCATAAAGTATAACGGATGCAAACAAATCCTGGATAATATGTTGCATGCTGTCGGCGGTAACATCCCTGAAGTAACCCAGCAGATCGTTTGTAGTAGGATACCGGTCAGTACGTTGCTTTTTCAATCCGGTATAACTGTTCCAATCCCTGATAAAACGCTGTAACGCTTTATTGACACTATCTTCAGAGATGTAATGTTGTAATGCATTCAGGTTGATCATCCCCTTGTTGTAGTGTATATATTCTTGTTTGGACCCTACTAACGAAAGCGGAGTTTCATGCATGGCTTTTCCGGATCTGTATTTTAAATACTGCCTCATATTCCATCTCAGCAATTTTTTAACCTTCTGCTCAGAAAATTCTTTTTTAAATACCATAAGGGCCGAATACTGGGCTAAGGATTCTGAGACCATAGTCTTACCCTGAACGTTGGCCGGGTTAACCTGATCGCCCCACCATTGATGAGCCATTTCGTGCGCTACGATAAAAAAAGGCATGTCCATATCTGTTGTATCATCAATATCCATGATAAATCCTACATTCTCAGAAATTGAGATTAGCCCGGGGAAGGATTGCCCCCTGCCGCTATAGGCCGGAGTTTCCGCGATACGCATCTGTTGATATTGATAGGGAGAGAAGTGCTTACTGTAGTAACCCAGCGACTGTTTCATTCCATTCATCATTCGATCAAGATTAAAGATATGTCCCGAATGGTAATAGATCTCCATGGCAATATTTTCTTTATCCGGATACCAAAATTTCCTGAGGACCTCATACCGGGCTGAAAGGATAGCGTAGAAATTCGAAATCGGTTTATCCGAGGCAAAATGAAAATAACGCCGGCCTTGTTCGGCCCAGGTTTTTTTTAAATTACCAGGGGCCACCACTGACTGATTGTAGTCTGTACTGACTATTATCTCAAAATCGATCTCTTCTCCATCGCCATTCGACTTACCTTCAAGCAGGGCTGCGGAGTCGTTGATCTTTGCCCTTTTAAGCTGAGGTTTCAATCCGAATTCCGCACGAATAGTTGCATCCTCCAGTTCAATATCCTGATTGTAGCCAATTGTTGGAAAATGATAATTATCGAGGAAGGTGCCGTTATATACTACAAAGGTATTTGGGCGCTCTGCAAACCCAATGGATGTAAAATGCTGTTTGAATTCCATTTTCAAAGAGTCTCCCGGTTGCAATGGCTGATTAAGTTTTAAAATATGATATCCATAATAGTTGTATGTGCTATCTAAAATGGCTCCTCCTTCAACGGTAAGGTACTCCAGTTGTACCTGGTCTGCTGGCAGCTTCTGGATATGTATTTCATTAATGGCTTTTTCTGCCGGATTGAACAATATGTACTGTCCTTTAACTGAATAGGCTCTTTCACCCGGATACAGATCCAGATTCAGATTTACCGCGGCTATCCTGGGTTGAGGAAGAGACGTAAGCGGCTTTAGCAATTGTTCATATTTAGCCCGGTACTTATGTTGGGTGGCCCGGGATGCATACCTGTTTACAATATTGGTGTTATAAAAGATATATCCACCGGACAAAATCAAGATAATTATCGCAGTCATTGAGATTCGCTTTACAGGAGCCGTAAGTTGGACCCGGCTTTGTTGCCAACGCCTCCTGAATCCGGCCTCAGTACCCCTTACTGAAAAAAGCACTGCAATCATAAAAAGGAGTAGAGAAAAGGAAATCCAATATACTTTGAACCACAGATAGGGTTTTAAAAAGTGACCATACCCATTCATGTCGGAATAAGTGGTTAGCAGGGAGCCGCCAAAAGTAATAAGGCCGTGATCCAGTCCCAGCACCCTGCATCCAACAGTACTTATCCCGATAAATATAAGTACCACCAAATGTGCCAGATATTTGTTATTCACCAGCACCTGGGAAACAAAACAAACAATACCTAGCAAAATCAGAAAAGGGAATACCTCAACAAAAAAGGCTGCGAAATAAACATCCAGTTCGTACTCATAGTAACCATGGAGCGACTGGAACAGCATACCTGTACCTATCATTGTAAAAATCAGTAGAACCAGTGTAAGCATGAGTCCCAGGAATTTGCCGCTTAAGTTTATCAGGTTCGATATGGGTAGTGTATCAAAAAGGAGATTGATCCTGGTATCTCTTTCTTTCCAAACGAGTTCACCCGAATAGAAAAGAATGATTGCCACGAAGAAGATCCAGGTGAGTTCAACCAATTCGCCGGCAATAATGTAGGTGGCTGGCACATTGTTCACCCCATAGGAGGTGCCGAGATTGAATGAATTGATGAACAAAATTCCCATTCCACAGAGAACAATAGCCCAGAAAGAAATTGCTGCAACTATCGATTTGTAACTAAAAAGAGTAAGGTGGTACAACTGAACGACATTGGCTTGTATCCCTGTTTGTGGAAAAACCAATGGCATGGGTGCCGACTGCGCCTGCTGAAGCTGGTTTTCCATCGTACAGGGATTTAGCTTCTTATTTTCCGTTTCCCCGGCTTTTTTCTTTTTTCTGGATGCTGCTTTATCCCTCACCACATGAAAGCTGAATAAATGATGTCCGATCACAAGGGTGAGCATTCCGAGCGCTATCCAGAGCAATCGGTTGTAAAGCAGCATTCCCGTTATGGGCACTATGGCAGTGTTGCGCTCAATGACGCTCCAGGAAGAAGTAACTATGGGTACTGTTTGAAAGGTGAAAGGTTCGAGAAGACCCGTCAGGAATGGATTGTCAGAACCTTTTGCCAGATTGATCGCCACCAGATAAACAATCAGGAAAAAAAATCCCTGAATATATACGATGAGTAATTTCCGGCTTAATGCTCCGGTAACAAAAAAGAGAGAGCCGCTAAAGAACAAGGTTGGGACCACCAAAAAAAGGAACGGCTGAAGATAATGCCAAAAATCAAATGGTATAAGTTTATCCGGGTCATGCCAGGGCATCCTATCGCCAACCATCATTCCGAATGGAATTGCCGTGAAAATGAAAACCAGGATCACGAAAGATCCCAGAAACCTGCCCAGAAGGTAGTCGCTTTTCTTAATAGGATTGACGAATTGCAATGATTCCATCTGGTGATCAAAATCCCGCAGCACAGCCACTCCCATGATCATAGAGGGTATCATTAGAAGCAGCGCGGAGCTGATACCCATGGTTCTTGCGATGATTATTGGAGCATTTCGTTTGAGGGGACCGAGTTGACCTTCAAAAATGAAATCCACCGCCACGATGGAAAACAGGAACAGAATGATAAAATAGAGGTAGGTATTATACTGGCGGATACGGTAATTGATCTCGAATTTGAATATTTCGAACAGCATGAAGAAAGTGTTAGGATTGGAATCAATATTGCTTTTTAACAGATGTAAATTGGCCAAAGATCTGAGAGAAGTACACATCACTCAGATCGGCTTCAACCGGTTTAAATCCGTTGCCCGGATCACCGTCACTGAATATGTGAATGACGGTGTTGCCCTGGAAAAGCCGGTCTGCGATAATCGTATATTGCTCGTTGTAAGTCTCGTGTTGACTTTTTTTAATAACCTTGCTGAATATTTTTCCTTTTATATCCTCAATGGCCTGTAGAGGATTTCCGGTCAAAAGAACTTTACCATTGCAGATAATGGCCATACTGGTGCAGAGTTCTTTAACATCTTCCACAATGTGTGTGGAAAGGATCACAATTGTTGCTGCACTTAGTTCATTGAGCAAATTATGGAATCGATTTCTTTCCGCGGGGTCAAGTCCTGCTGTTGGTTCATCAACGATGAGCAATGTAGGATTTAAGAGCAATGCCTGAGCAATACCAAAGCGTTGTTTCATTCCGCCTGAGTAACTTCCCAGGTTCTTCTTTCTTTTCTCATAGAGGTTGGTTTTGTAGAGCAGCGCTTTGACTATTTCTGTTCGTTCTTTTTTATTGGTGATTCCCTTAAGCACCGCCAGATGGTTTAATAGTACATCGGCAGATACCCTGGGGTATACGCCAAACTCCTGCGGCAGATATCCCAGTTTTTTTCTTACCTGATGCTTGTTTTTGAGAACGTCTGTTTCTCCTAATATGATTGTGCCTTTGTCAGGTTCCTGCAGCGTTGCTATGGTGCGCATAAAGGTTGATTTACCGGCGCCATTGGGCCCTAAAAGCCCAAACATTCCTACCGGGATAGTTAACGAAACATTGCTGAGTGCCTGAACTCCGTTCGTGTACGTTTTTGATAGTCCCGATATTGTAAGTGTCTCCATTTCCGTTTTATTTATCTCAAACCTAATGTTCGATAAGGGGCCTTCCAAATAAGTGTGCTCAAGCCACCCGTGAAGCTGGTATACAGCATTTGAACGGGGTCAAAGTAATTTCATCACCAGTTATTAACTGTTCGAAATCACTTCAGGGTTGTTCATCCCATTTATTGATCCAATTGCGGTCGTTCACTACATTTATTGGCTTCAACTGCCTATTTTTGAATATGACAGTGTTCTTAAAAAAGTATAGTCTGCCGTTTATAGCCTTCTTTTATTTCACGTTATTGGTGATGGCTGCTGTAATGGAGGAGTATGAACTATATTTCACAATTGCAGCGTTGTTCTTTACTGTATTAATATTTATTCCCTGGTTAATATGGCAGGTTATTTTAGTTGTTCGATTGCGACATGAGCGGAAAAAAAGCGAGTTGCTGCATCTGAAGAGCCAGGTAAATCCACACTTCTTTTTTAACACACTTAACAATTTGTATGGCCTGATCAAAAGCGATCCAAAGAAAGCGGAAGCACTTGTGCTTAAGCTCTCAGATCTCATGCGTTACAGCATTTATGAAGCGGACAATGAGCGGGTAACGCTTGAAAAGGAAGTTGAATACCTCAACAACTATATTGAATTGCACAAAATGCGCTATCATAAAAAAATAGACGTAGACTTTCAGGTGGATATAAAGGAAGGTTATATGGTTATGCCCCTGCTGTTTATAATATTATTGGAGAATGCGTTTAAGCATGGGGTGGAAAATCTGCGTGATAAGGCTTTTGTTCACTTGTCACTTACCGCTGCGGATAATGAAATTCATTTTAAAATAAAGAATAATTTTGATGATTCGATGGCGCCTGAAGGGCGGCCTGGCATTGGCTTAAACAACCTGAAACGGAGGTTGGAGTTAGCTTACGAAAACAAATATCAATTGAAGCTGGCTCAACATAATGGTGAATACCTGGCAGAACTAAGGTTGAAGAATTTATGATCAAGTATCTGATAATAGACGATGAGCACATAGCCCATGACATTATCAAGGGTTATTGCGATATGCTGCCCAATTTGATATTGCAGAAGAACTGCTATGATGCCATTGAGGCATTGGAATACCTGAATGAACGTACAGTAGATCTTATTTTTCTGGACCTCAAAATGCCAAAATTGAAAGGTTTTGAATTTCTTAAAACCTTGCAGTCTCCACCCAGAGTGATTGTTACCACGGCATACCAGGAGTTTGCACTGGAGGGGTACGAGCTCAATGTAGTAGACTATTTGCTGAAGCCTTTCAGCTTTGAGCGCTTTGTGAAAGCAGTAAATAAGGCAGTGGGCGCTTCAGCACCATCTACGGCCCCTAAAAACGTTCAGGCCGGCAATCAATCTGCTACCATTTTCCTTCGATCGGATAATAAATATATACAGGTGAGTATTGCTGATATTCTTTTTCTGGAAGCTGCCGGTAACTTTGTGAAAGTGGTTACAGGAAATGACGCTATTCTGATAAGAGAAACATTCGCAGTTTTATTAAATTCTTTGCCTCCTGAGAACTTTTTGCAAGTGCATAGGTCATTTGCAATAGCTCCAAAACACATCAAAAGTATTGAAGGAAATCAAATATCGATCGGGGATCATAGCGTACCAATTGGCAAAATGTATAAGACGTATATAAATAGGTTGTTAGGTTAAACCTATTTAATTCCGCTTTCAGTCCTTTTACG
Organism: Niastella caeni; assembly: GCF_004834005.1. Classification (GTDB taxonomy): domain Bacteria; phylum Bacteroidota; class Bacteroidia; order Chitinophagales; family Chitinophagaceae; genus Niastella; species Niastella caeni. The sequence goes on along the minus strand of NZ_STFF01000001.1, from coordinate 1,792,153 downwards.
CTGTGGCGAATTTTGCTGTATCGAAACAATACACGATTTACTTTAATCCCTCAGAAATTCAATCTGATCCTAAATCAGCGACATTTTTTGATTCAAAGAATATAAAAAAAGCCTCTGACTTTAATCAGAGGCTTTCGTGGTGTGGGGCGGGATCGAACCGCCGACACAAGGATTTTCAGAGTAAAATCAATGACTTAATTAGGTTTCAAATGGATTCAAAACGCTGATTATCAATAGTGCATTCAAAAAGCTAGTTCACATCAAACCATAAAAACAACGCCATTGTTAGACCTATGTTAGACCTAAAACGACCGTGTTAGACCGCACAAAATTCTTTGCTCGGGCCGAAATTAAATTTTTTTCATTTGATGCTCAAATGATTTCACTTGGTTTAATACTCGCACAACGAACTGATAGTCACACCTTAACGCGCGACGAATAAACGCACAGCGTAGTCAAAAACATTAGATTGCTTGACCTCGAATCAGGAGGGCAAGAATTTAATGGCATCAGTCAGCATCATACGGCGCAAAAAGCAAAACAAGGACGGCACCTATCCAATCGCAATTCAGATCATCAAAGATCGGTTCCCCTCCCTTATCACGATTGGTAGGATAGACTTACAACATTGGGATGACGAAAAGGGACAGGTAAAAAAATCACATCCTAACCATCATCGCCTCAATAATTTTTTTCGCAAAAAACTGGCCGAAGCGACTGACAACGCGCTCGATATTGAAACAAAGAAGCCTGAAGCCAGCGCCAAAGCTATTCGGCAAAAGATCAAACCGAAAACCGGGGTATCATTTTTTGAGCAGGCCGAAGAATACCTGAAAGTAGCAAAGGCGACAAATTATAACATCTATATGTCCGAAAGGCCCCGGATCAAGCATTTCAGGGAATTTCTGCATGGGCAAGACCTTGCCTTTTCAGATTTGACCGTGGGATTGCTCCAGCGTTTTGAAACCTGGCTTAAGACAGAATACAAACCCAAAGGGAAAAAGAAAAAACGCTTGGCCGAAACATCGGTGGTCAATCATTTTGTCACAATCCGTTCCGTCTTTGCATTCGCAAGGGATCAGGGCGCTGTAGATGAAAAACTGACACCTTTCGGTAAAAAGGGCTTCAAGATCGTTTTTCCTGAAACAACAAAGATCGGTCTTTCACGGGCGGAAGTCATTGCTCTTGAAACCATAGAACTATCTGACCCCCGGTATGAACATGCCCGGAAACTGTGGTTGTTCCTGTTCTATTTTGCTGGCATGCGGGCGTCCGATGCTTTCCGCTTGAAGTGGCCCGATTTTCAGGACGGGCGGTTGTATTACACGATGGGCAAGAATAAAAAAACGGGGTCGTTGAAAGTCCCCGATCAAGCCGCCCGCATCCTTAAATACTATGAGCAATTCAAGGAGAACAAACACGACATGGTGTTCCCTGAATTAAAGGGTGTTGACCTCAGCGATCAGTTTGTCACAAAGCGGACGATTGGTTTCAAGATCAGCGCGCTTGATAAATTCCTTAAAGAACATGTTGCTCCTGCTGCCGGGATAGATAAGAAACTCACTTTGCACATTGCCCGCCATACATTCGCGACTTTAGCGGGTGGCACTGTAGACATTCAAAAGCTGCAAAAGCTCTACAGGCATTCGGACGTGAAAACGACGATAAATTACCAGCAAAACTTCATCCATGAAGATGCAGACGAAGCCTTGGATGCTGTCATCAGTAAGGTAAGATCACAGCCTAAACCTGCTTAGTTTTTTCTTTCATAAGCAAAAATCAGGATGCAATCAAATGTCCGTTGGTCAGCATATCGGCTAGGTTGAGGCCAGTTACACCTGTAAGGACGACAACCGACTGATCTGTGTACGCTGATCCACTGCCATCACGATCCACAAGCAAGGTCGTATTCCCACCAGCAACAGACAGAGTAGCAAAATCATCAATATTGCTCGTCCCTGGGTTATACCCGATCAACAGATCGGAAATATCCAGCTTGTCGCTTTGAGCCGTGCTGAAATCACTGACGGTATCAACAGCGCCAAAGCTGATATCATCGAATACAAAGGTATCTGAATTATTGCCTCCTGTAAGAGCGTCAGCGCCTCCATGACCAATCAGGACATCGTTGCCATCGCCGCCACTAAGGGTGTTGACGGCACTGTTGCCGGTCAGGGTATTGGCAAGCGCGTTACCTGTGCCGTTGATGGCCGAGGTGCCGGTCAACGTCAGATCTTCGAGATAGGAGCCGAGCGTGTAGGAAATCGAGCTTTCCACCAGATCGGTTCCCTCACCGTTATTCTCAGCGATGCTGTCGGATGCGTTGTCAACGACGTAAGTGTCATTCCCTGCACCACCTGTCATGCCATCGATGCCTGAACCGCCATCCAGCCTGTCGTTACCATTACCGCCATACAGGGTATCGTTTCCTGCAAGGCCATAGAGCGTGTCGTTGCCATCCATACCATAGATCGTGTTCAGGTAAGCTGTACCTGTGATAATATTATCAAGGCTGTTACCCGTGCCGTTCATGTTATCAGCACGATCCAGCGTCAAATTCTCGATATTGGCCCCTAACGTGAAATCGAGTGATGTCCGCGAAAGCACCAGGTCGGTGCCTTCACCCGAGTTTTCGGTAATGGTATCGGACGTACTATCGACGATATACGTATCATTACCCAAGCCACCAATCAGGGTGTCGTTGCTGGAGCCACCATCCAAGGTGTCATTCCCATCACCACCTGTCAGCGTGTTCATGCCACTGTTGCCAGTGATGTAATTATCCAGGCTATTGCCCGTGCCGTTGATATTCGAGCTGCCTGTTAAGGTCAGATTTTCGATGTTTGCAGCCAATGACGTATAGGTCACAGAGCTTTGAACAGTGTCCGTACCCTCGCTGGCATTCTCTGTAATAGTATCAGTGGTGCTATCGACAAGGTAAATATCGTTACCTTGACCCCCAACTAATGTATCTACCCCTGATCCACCGTCGAGCGTATTGTTGCCACTATTGCCCGTGATGATGTTGCTCACTGAGTTACCAGTGCCATTAAGATTCGAGCTTCCGATCAGCGTCAGATTTTCAAAGTTCGTCAACAAAGTATAGTTGATAGAACTTTGTACCGTATCGGTGCCTTCGCTGGCGTTCTCGGTCAGGCTATCCGACGAATGATCGACAACATAGGTATCATCCCCTACGCCGCCAATCATGGAATCAATGCCTTCCCCACCATCCATGATATCGTTGCCGTTACCTCCTGTGAGGTTATCATTTCCAGCGAAACCACTTAAGGTATCGTTGCCGTCCAAACCATAAATATTGTTTTGGTAAGCAGTGCCAGTAATGATATTAGCTAAAGAATTACCCCAGCCATTCATATTATCCGGGCGATCCATCGTCATGTTCTCGATGTTCGCTGCAAGCGTATAGTCGTTCGGCGTTCGGTGGGAAACAGTATCGGTGCCTTCGCTGGCATTTTCTGTGATGGCATCACCGACAAGATTGACAATATAGGTATCATCACCTGTGCCACCAACGAGAATATCGTTGTCAGCGCCACCGTCCAACGTATCATTACCGGCACCACCATTGAGCGTATTGCCGCCGCTATTTCCGGTGATATAATTATCCAATGAGTTGCCCGTACCGCTAATGTTCGAGCTTCCTGTCAATGTCAGGTTTTCAACATTGGCAGCCAATGATGACAAGGTTATTGCCGTTTGAACTGTATCGATACCTTCACTAGCATTCTCTGTAACGACATCGGACGTTGAATCGACAACGTAGGTATCGTCTCCCAATCCGCCAACCATCGTATCGTTGCCGCTACCGCCGTCGATCACGTTGTTAGCTGAGTTTCCAGTTATCGTATTGTTAAGCGAGTTACCAGTTGCGTTGATTGCAGAAGTTCCCGTCAAAGTCAGGTTTTCTACATTTCCCGTGAGTGTGAAAGTTGCAGATGCTAGGACTGTATCGGTTCCCGAGCTTGCGTTTTCATTGACGCTATCCGAGGTGCTATCGACAACGAACGTATCATCCCCGGCACCGCCGTACATTGCGTCATTCCCGGCACCACCATCAATGTAGTCGTTCCCCGAATTACCGTCGAGCGTGTTGTTTGCGCTATTACCGATAATTGTATTATCGAGGGAGTTACCAGTTCCGTTGATCCCTGATGCTCCTGTCAGGATCAGGTTCTCGAAATTCGATTGCAGGGTATGCGTGACAGACGAATAAACGCTGTCCGTTCCTTCCGATGCATTCTCACTGACGCTGTCGGATGCGCTGTCGACGATATAACCATCATCACCCGTTCCGCCCGCCATCGTATCATTGCCTGAACCACCGTCCAGAATGTCATTACCATCACCGCCATTGAGAGTGTCGTTTCCGGCTTTCCCTTGTAGAATGTCATTGCCAGCCAATCCATCAATGACGTTGATATAATCCGTGCCAATGATGGTATTGCTGAGGCTATTACCCGTACCGTTCATATTGTCGGCACGATCAAGCGTCAGGTTTTCGACATTACTTGCCAATGTATAGGACGAAGTCGTTCTGGCATAAACTGTATCGATACCTTCATTGGAATTTTCGGTAACCACATCGGAATTGCTGTCAACGATATAGGTATCATTGCCAGCGCCACCAATCAGCGTGTCGTTCCCCGCGCCACCGTCAAGTGTATCATCACCATCATTCCCGGTCAGTGTATTGTTCGCACTATTCCCGGTTATGATGTTGTCCAGGTTATTGCCTGTACCGTTTACTGTTGACGATCCCGTGATTGTCAAATTCTCGACGTTTGCCCCGAGTGTATAACCCAACGCCGTTTGAACAGCATCAGTTCCTTCATTGGCATTCTCGGTAACTGTATCAGACGCTGAATCGACAACATAAATGTCGTTACCGGCTCCGCCGATCAACGTGTCGTTACCCGCGCCACCATCCAAAGTGTTGTTGGCTCCATTTCCGGTGATAACGTTATTGACACTGTTTCCTGTGCCATTGATAGCTGTACTACCGAGCAAGGTGAGGTTTTCAAAGTTGGTTGCGAGCGTAAAGGTAATATACGACTGTACTGTGTCTGTTCCTTCGCCGGAGTTCTCGGTCAAGCTATCAGAAGCATGATCGACAACCATAGTATCATCACCCGCGCCGCCCAAGAGCGAGTCAATGCCTGTGCCGCCATCCAAGAAATCGTTACCATTCCCGCCGATAAGGTTATCATTGCCAGCATAGCCAATCAGGGTATCGTTTCCATCCAGCCCGTAAATATTGTTCTGATAATCTGTTCCGGTTATTCTGTTATCCAAGCTGTTGCCCCAACCGTTCATATTATCGGGGCGATCCATTGTCATGTTCTCGATGTTAGCCGCCAGCGTATAGTCGTTCGGCGTTCTGTGAGAAACGGTATCGATGCCCTCATTCGCATTTTCTGTGATAACATCGGAAGTCGTATCGACGATATAAACATCATCGCCAGCACCGCCGATCAAGGTGTCGCTACCTGTTCCGCCATCAAGCGTATTATTGCCAGCATTACCAGTGATCGTATTGTTAAGCGAGTTGCCTGTTCCGTTGATAGAAGCGTTTCCTGTAAGCAATAAGTTCTCAACGTTGCTGGTGAGCGTATAGTTTACGGATGCTTGGACAAGATCGGTTCCTGCGCTGGCGCTCTCACTGACAGTATCTGACGTGCTATCGACAAGGTAGGTATCATTGCCATTACCGCCGTTGAGCGTATCGTTGCCAGCACCGCCATTGAGAATATCGTTCCCGTCGTTCCCATTGAGCGTATCATTACCACTGCCGCCGGAAAGCAATTCATTGGCACTTGTACCGTTCAACGTGTCATTGCCTGTGGTGCCGTTGATCGTGCTTGCCATACCAACAATGAAATGCGCGATTGCTGACCCGGTCGCGCCGTTACCGTCATTAGCGGAATAGGCAAAGGAATCCGCACCCGTAAAGCTTGTCGGTGGCGTATAGGTAAACGCTCCGTTTGAGGAAATAACAATCGTACCGCCCTGGGTTGTTGTAAAGGTTCCTGCCGTAGCGTTGAGTGTCCCGATAAAAGAGCTATCTGCCCCATTACCATTATCGGAAAATAAGTTGCCTGTGATATTGGTATTAATAGCGCCGGAGAAATTATCTTCTCTTGTGTCAACGCCAGTGGAAGTAGTAACACCGTTGACAAGCAAAGAAAGATTCTCAAACCCGGTTACTGTCAGACCGAAATTTGTAAACTCAAACTCTCCAACGGTATCGGAATTAGGATCGATGTTTGAAGGGTTTTGGATGAAATTGCGGTAGTCAACAATATCCTGTTTTATCCCTGAAGTCAGATTCCCGCTATTGAAGCTGAGAACTAATGTGTCATTTCCTTGATCGCCAAAATATTCATCGGTCGCCGCCACATTATCGCTGTAGATATAGTCTAAAGTGTCGTTACCAAGTCCTCCGCGCACCAAATCATTTCCGGCGCCGCCATTGAGAATATCGTTACCACTGTCACCATTCAGCGTGTCGTTACCTGCGCCCCCATTAAGGGTGTCATTCTCAAAGTTTCCAAAAATCTGGTCATCACCAGTTGTGAACCCATAACTAGTAGAATAATAAGAACCCCAGAAAAGATTTGCATCTATATCTGTCATGCTTGCTACTAAGATACTTGCAAGAGAAACAAGACTTCCGTCTGGATTTTTAAATTTTATATAGTCCGCAGAATTAATCTCTTGATAATCGAAATGATAATTGTAGTTTAATCCGACTATGCGAACAAAATACACGGAATCATAATTAACATCGTTATTTATTCCGTTTTTAGCCCAGAAAGCGAAAGTTGCAAATTCACCCGTGGAGTCATTTCTTGAAACAGATGGACGAAAATATCCGCCAATCAAATCAGCAGTAGTAAATCCTTCAAGTTGAATAAAATCATTACCAGATGTATCTTCAAAACTTACAAAATTATATGTTGATTTAAGCAAAAATGTATCTGATCCACCTCCGCCAACGTAGCCATCTTTACCACCGTTACCATCAATAAAGTTATCTCCGCTATCTCCAGCTAGTACATCTGTATATTGTGATCCAATAATTCTTTCTATTGACGTTAGATTATCAGTGAGTGAGAGAGCGGCAGACATGTTATAGGTAGATGAAATTTCAAGGTCTACGCGAACACCATGGTCTGTGGTTGAGATGAAATCAGAGTAGTCAATAGTGTCAACACCATTTCCACCATTGTAGGTGTCGCCTTCAAGTTTATTCGGATCGGTGAAATGAGCTTTGAAAGTATCATTTCCATCACCGCCATTAAGTGTATCTACGCCAGCGCCACCGTTTAAGGTGTTGTTAGATGCATTTCCAGTAATTGTATCGGAATAATTTGTGCCGATAATGTTTTCTACATTTATGATTTCGCCCGTGATACCTGTGCCTGCGAAACTGTTGCTTGTTAAGTTTATTGTGAGTGGCGTGAATCCGTGGCTAAAATCCACTGTGTCGATACCTGTATCACCATCTATATGTTCAACACCATATCCGATCAATAAGGTGTCATCATTAGCACTAGCGAAAACAGTATCTTGCCCCGGCGCACCCTCAAATGAGAGCATGTTATAAGGCAGATTCCCTTCTAAAATAATGTCATTTGCGGCTAATATTGATCGAATTGTTGCATTGCTATTATTTGTAAAACCTAGTGAATCAGACCCATCAACCGATTCATAATTTAATCCCGTATCTACCACACTACCGAGACCGTTCAAATATTCGTAATGTATTTCACTTCCAATGCTGCTTAAACTTAATGCAGTATATTTTAAATCATTCCACACATCATCAGCATCACGCCCCCCTAAATTTAATGGTATCGATCCCCTTGTGAGATAATCTTCACCAGACTCATACCTATCCTGCGAGTCTACTAAAACTGGCCCTACTTCAACGATTAAATGACTGCTACTAACATCTCCGTAATGATCACCTCCACGAATTACTTGTTGATCCTCTGACGTGTTCGAAATATCACCACTTGGCGAATAAATTAAATACAGATGTTTAACAGGTATAGGGTTGTACTGACTAATAATAACTTTTGAAGCAAGATATATTTTCCCAGTCATGGTGATTGTCCTTCAGTCTTTAGAGTTTCAGAAACTTTTTTGGGCTTATAGCCCTTTCCAACAACCGTGCGTCCATAGAAGTTTACAGCTTCGACTTTCATATTTTTATCGTAGTAAATCCGGATATTTAGATCATCAGGCGTGAAAGTTAATTGGACTGGTTTATAACTATAGATGTATCCGCCGATATTATATTGAGTGATGTCAATGATATGTGCTCCACCACGATCAACTAACATTAGATCAACATAGTCTTTTGGAGTACCAACAGGGAATAATTTCGGGAGAACATTGTCTCTCAGTTGACCAACGCCTGACGCGCTTCCGTAATCGCGCATTCTGAATAAAGATTCGATAAAATACGGACTTGCTGGATCGGTCGCTTTAAATGGCATGTCGTACCAGAGATATGAGACAAACACCAAAGCAAGTATTGTCGACAAAACTTTATGCTGTTGTACCCAGGAAGAAACTTTATTCATTTTAGCCCTCGTGAATTTTTATGAAGTGTTGAAATAAGCATGACGATGCCAGCCAGCGGTTTTCTGGCTGATCGCGACTGCTTATTATTTTTTTGGAGTGAAAGAGAACCCAACACGCAATGCGTGTTTTTAGAGGATATGAGCAATCTGGGTTGTTGCTGCATGTGATCCTTGGGGTTCGGGGATTCCATTTGAGACAGATAATCAAGGAATCGTCAACGGGCAAAATGGGCCGTTGCCAAAGGTGAAGGACGGTCAATTTAATATCTTAATAGATATGTATAAAAACAACCAGTTAGGCACCAGCTTTTTTCTTTCATGGCAAATCAAGCGCATGATGTTAGTCCCGACATTCAAGCCGTCTTTACCTACAGACGCGTCAGACGGTTTCGTTAGAACCGCTGCCCTTATTCTGGCTAACTGCGCTTTTAACGCGTTACATGTTATAGTACCGCAATAAATCCTTGTACTCTTTGAAGCGTGCGCCTTTCCTTTCAAGTATGTAGTCAATACGTCTACAGATCACCCCAATGGTACTCGTTGATCTGTTATATTCTTCTGCGATTTCCGATACGGGCCGACCCTTTTTCCATTTCTTATAAATTTCCTTGTTCCTCTTTACCAGGTTCTCCTTTTCAGGATCGGGATTGACGCCAGCATCAATAATAAACTGCCGCAGACTGATAATTTCAGTCCTTGTTTTTTTAGATCGCTTTCTAGCGGATGCTAACTTATTGAAGGCTTCTTGCACTGTCATAACGTAAGAATGTGGATGTACTCCAGTCAACAGGAGCGTCGCAAGGAACGTTTCATCAGGGCGGGATTGGTGACAAAACAAATAGACCCAGTATAGATATACCGGGACTATTGGTTAAGGCTCTGATTAGTAGCACATTTAATCTATTCCGAAGGCGAACACGTCAACCGCCGTGTTGCCGTACTTGCTCAATGAACCTTTATTCGCAAAGAAATACTCGCCTTTGTCCAGTTTTGTATCGGGAATGATTTCATACACCTGTTTACCGAGTGACTTGACACTGTACGATACGACTTCCTTGTTGCCGGACGATTTGCCGAACACCTTATAGTCGCCGAAGTTTCCCGATCGCTTGCCTTTCTTCACTGTCGCCTTGTACAGCGTGAACCAACCTGTGGGATCCCCTGTACCATCGGCCATTGCCACAACGAACCTCATTCGTTCTGCCGATACAAAACGAATGGGCGACTTGTCGCTGTCCAGTACAAAGCTGATGATGATACCGCCATAGCCCAACGCCTTTGATTTGGTGACATACCTGGCTGTGGTCTTTTCAAGCGGTTTCAGGGAATTATCGGTTGCCTGATGGTAGCGGATGTCGTTCAAGACTTCCGGTATGGGGGCTTTGCTTGTTTGCCCGTTGGCTATGCCTATCCCGAAACACACGGTTAAAAGGATTGCCTGTTTCATAATGATAATTTATGGAGTTACTGAAGTTGAATGTTTTTGCATTGACCCTGTTCACAAGGAACGATGATCGTGCCTGTCCACGTCTTGCCTGTGCATGTGGCTTTGTACGTATAGGTCTTTCCTTGATACAGGTCGAAGGTGGCATACTTGCCGTAGTTGGCGCTGTTGCACTCTGGCGCGGTGCCTGATGTGTAGGAAATCTTGTCCTGAAACGGTGTAACCGTTTTGCCGTCTGCATCCTTCACCTCGACGGTGATCTGGCCGCAGGAAAAATCATGGTCAATCCAGAATAGATAAACGTTAGGAGAAACAATTCCGCCGTAAGAGCCGCACGTACCACCATCGTCTTTCTTCTTGCAAGCGGATAAGCTCAATGTGCAGAGCGTAAAGAAGGAATACAACAACCCCATACAAATTGCACAGAACGTAAGGACAATCGGTTTCATGTTCATGGTTTTTTATTTTAGTTTGGACAAATCATGCAAGATGTTATGCACCTCACTGACATGCCAGCCGCCCCTTTTACCATTGAGTTTTTTTAATCGCATGCGGTTGAGTCTGTTTGTGAGGTCTCGCTGCGTTTTATACTTTTTCTGCTCCCTGCGAATGGTGCGCTTGATCCTTTTTAGATAGGCCCGTTTCTTTCGTTTCAATGTTCGTTTCAGCTTCTTAACGTTCCCTCCGAACTTGAACCCTTTTTCACGTCTTGCCTGCAATGAGCGTTTCGTATTGTTTCTGTTATCCTCTAAGAACTTTTCATCAAAGGCCGCTTGTATTTGTTTTTGAAAATCATTTGCTGTTGGCTGCTCAATACTGATAAAGTGAACTTTCTTCTTTATCAGGCTGGCAATAAAGAATACGCTGCGACCAAGACGGCTTTGTGTTGCTACCAATAAGAGAAAATCAGGATATAGCAAACACCAATTGACTGCTTTCTGCACCTCGGGCCGCTTCTCATGATCCTCGCCGCTTTTGATTTCTCTGAATTCTTTAATGAGTGTAATCTTATGCGCCTTGCAATAATTGGCGATCATGCTTCTTTGCGCCATCAAACCAAGCCCACTTTGTCCTTGTCCCACCGTTGAGACACGGATATAAGAAATCGCCTTTATCATACCTTAACCGTGAATCTGTTCTGTCAGTCTCCAACAAGTATTTTTGAGCAAGACAGAATAAATATTAAATAAGGCGATATTTCTGAAACCCTGTGTATTCAGGGCTTGTAGCTATTTTGATTTTTTCACAAATGAAGTTTGCCTGTTCTGTTAGGAATCTTCATATCAAAACGAACAAATAAATTTGATGAGCAATTCTGATGGCTTCGATTTGCAGCACTTAAAACGTTCTTTACTTCACAAAAAAACCTTCCTCAATGGAAAACGTTTTAATGCAGGTGTGCCGTGAAACGCACAACCTGACCAAGCGACAAGTCGCCCGTAAAATGGGCATTCCATCAACACAGTATTATGAGTTGGAAACAGCCAAACTGGCCATGACAACTGAACATGGCAAGGCGCTCGAAAACCTTTACAATATCAAATCCCATTACTTTCTCGAAGCGGCGCGACAGCTCGAACAGATAAGAACACAAAAAGAAATCATCAAACAAAAGAAAGATGAACTGAAGCGGCTTAACGACCTCATGGAAGGTGGTTACGAATTCATCCACCAGAGTAAGCAAGCAAAGGCTTCTTAACATGAAGGCGCTGCGTATTTCGGATCAACTCATGGTTGATCTGCTGGTGAATAAGGATAGGAGCGCCTTTGCGTTTTTGCATGACACGTATTCGCCCTCTTTACACGGCAGCATTATTGAGCTGATGGCCGATAAGGATATAGCCGAAAATGTTCTTAGAAAGGCGTTGGCGGCTGCTTATTTTACTATCAGCCAGCATAAACGGGGCAAGCAAAAAATTTATACATGGCTAATGCATGTCGCCCTGCGCCTCGTGCTTGAACCTGTGCAGGCCCTCCATCGATGGCCCACGGCGAGCCAGTTGCAGGAAACCTCCTGCACCCTTTGTTCCATCCTGAACGCAATGGAGCCTGTTTCAAGGGCCGTTATCCGGCTTATCTACGATGAAGGATATAGCAAAGCCCAGGTCGGGTGCCTGCTGAACCTGCCTGTGTATCGGGTGGAAGAATTGCTGGAAACAGGTTTGCAGCGATTACAGCAGTATTTGAATGATTGTGATTGGAAACCATAAAACACATGCAATGGAAATAAAGTCAGAGTTTCATGCGACACAGAAAACATTGTTCCGCCGTGTCAATCAGATCAGGAAAGTCAATGGGACATGCGATTTTGAGCAGGAAGGAACAGGGTACAGGCTGAATTATTGTGAAAGCGGCGATTTGGACAACATGTATATCGTCCAGCATGGGAAGGATGGTTTGCCTTTCAGGTTGCATGACGGACTGGAAGGGTCGTTCTTCCACCTCAATAAAGGCGAAGTCTTGGTCTATAAATGCGAAAGCGGCAACAAGGTTTGGTTCTCATACCCAAAATGGCTTGAAAGATTTGGTGAAACAGACTTAGACCTTGATCTTGGGTATACTGACTATGGCAGCTTATCTGAAATGATTCAGGCGGGGCTGGTTATAGACGCCAGACATGCGGATCGGCCCTTGTTTGTGACAGCAAGCGGTGAAATGAAAGAAAAGCCACTTGCTGAAGTTGTACCAAAACAGGCAGTCACCGAAGAAACGCAGCCAGAAATTCAGCCGGAATCAGTCGATGAGGAACCGGGGATATTTAAACTCCTTACCCGGCTAATAAATAACTCCGACTTGCAAACAGCATTGGAGAAAGCCCGGTGGATTAGGGATTATTGTAGCAAGCAAACAGAATCCTATATTAAAATATATCAGGTGGCGTTTCGCCCAGGTGCGTGCGTCAAAGATAAACCAGCTCAATTACGCTTCGGTGGTCGCTGGATGGAACGGGCCGGGTTCATATACGGACAATCCATTCAGGTAGTTAGTATTAAAAACGTTATTCTCATTGTTCCGATCCATCCACATAAATTGGATAAATAAAAACAGCCTCCCTTTCAGGAGGCTGCACTAATCAAATACCATTAACCATTAAACCTTATCCTATGAAAGTGAAAATATAGACAAAAAATTATATATCCAAAAATTTAAAAAGGGGGCTGTTCAGAACAGTACAGGGATATATGTAAGCATTGATACAAAGATGTCAGTGCATAGGTGCTGCAAAACTTGATTGCACGCCTAATATGTTTTGCGTTTGTGTTTTTCAAGATAGGCCAAAATTGATTCCTTATTATATTGAATTACTTTCTTCATGGGCTGTGTGAATTCAATTTCCCCATTATCCCGCAGCCGCTGTAATGTGGTCTTGCTGGTAACGCCCAACATATCCATTGCTTGTTCATCCGAAACCCATTTACGGGCTTCTTCATCCCGCTTTAATTCAAGACGGGAAATTACTTTTTCAAAGAGTTCGTAAAACGCATCCTCCTGTAGACAAATTATTTTCATACGTTCTTTTTAAGTGTGTTCACTAATAATTTTTTGAATCTCTCGCATCTGCCACCTGTTTAGTTCTTTTATCAGGCGGCCATTACCTCCCCAATTTTTCTCAAACTCGGCTCGAAGGTGTTCAAGCTCTAGCCATACATCGTAGGTTGCGGTGGTGTAGTCACATCGCTTTTCCTGTAGCAGTTCCCTTTCTTGCCGCAATAAACCCTGCCATGCTTCAAGGCGCATGATCCCGAATGCCTTGATCTGGTTTTCGTGCTTTGCTAAAAGCGCGGTAAAAAATGTATTCTTCATAAAAAGATTTTGATGTGAGTGATTAACCCATGTTTTGGGATTTTTGCCTGTCGCGTTCGTCGGCTTCTTCCAAAGCCAGTTTCAATTGCTGCAAAGCCGTTTCAAGTTTTCTGTTCGGTTTTCCGGTCAGGGATTTCCTTTGTTGCTTTTCAAGCTGTTTCTTTTTATAGGCTTCCAGCTTTTCAACCATTTTCTTTTCGGATGATGTCAACGGGTTGCTGTCCTGAACTATGCTCTTGCTCGCTTCTTTCATCGCCAGCATTTTTTCCTTGAAGGCCAGCAATTCTTCCTGCCGCTCGTCGTATTTCTTTTTCTGCTCAAGGATGGCGGCGATGCTGTTTGCCTGTAGCCTATCGAAATAATCCGCGTCTACTTCTGTACGGACTTCACGGATCACGGTTTTATCAAGCTCCAGTTTAACCCCTTGAAAGCGTTCCCTGACCTGTTTTGTCACCACGCCTTTCAACTGCCGGACAAGATCATGACCAATTCCTTTTTGATCGACGACTTTAAAAGGACGACGTGATTCGCTGCGGGCAATACGATACCCATGCTGCAAGGCAAGGCTGATAAATTCCTGGGCTGTATATGACCGCTGCCATAGCTGGGTCAGCGTTTTTTTAATGTCATCACGATCTCTATTGCGAAACGGGGTGCGCTTCTGTTCCAGCACTTCCTCGATTTCACGGCGGGCCTTTGACAAGGCAAGTTTGAAAAACTTTAAGGGCAGCATTTTTCCCGTTGTATGGTCATAGCGTTCATAGGCAACGTGCATATGAACATGGCCTTTTTCATGCAAGACCATCGTCCGTTTTTGGGCGGCAAAGGGCATGTGCTTTTCGATGATCTTGGTACAGGTCAACCAATCCTCGGCAGACATTGACACGTCCTGCGGCGGGTTAATGACCAGATGAAAAATTCCTTGTTTGGATTTCGTGAGTTCGCTGGTCAGCGACATTTCACGCAAGGATAGATAAATATCATCTGTGTGAAGTGTGCCGCGTATATCAAACACCTCGGCGTTATCATTGACCGGGCTTTTCATCAGGTAGTTGGCTAACTGCGCCCCGTTGCCGCGTACCCTTCCAATCAGGATCATGACGACAGTTTTTTAATCAGGTGGCCGGATAGCGTTTTGATGTTCGTCAGTGCATCCGTCAATAGCTGCGTCTGCTCGGTCACGTTGGCATACTTGCCCGACCTGACGATCTGACCTAATACCATTCCGATTTTATTCAGATCATTCAGTTCTGTTATCAGCGCGGCCTTGTCGGGTGGTGCTTTGAGTATATAAGCATCCGACCCTAATGCGGATTTTCTCAAAAAATCGCTGGTGGTCATATTTGCATTTATGGAGCGCGTTACTAACTCGTGCGCCTCATCAATAGTTAATCTTAGCTCAAAACGTTCACTGCGCCGCCTGTCGGCAGCCTTATTTTGACGTGGCATAAATAATGGTTTTAAATGCTGCGCCGTGCAGCGTGAGGGTAAAGGGAGAACGCAGTACCTCTCCCTTTCAAGATGGCTTGTGCAGGACAGAATTTATTTTGTACGGAACAAGCCACATCTTGAGCAATGGAATTGCCAGAAAATTTTTGGAGCGTCAGCGGAAAACAACAACAGACCGGGCAACCAAAAAGCCAACGGGCTGTGTTGTTTTCAAGCTGACTAATTATCAACCCGGCACCGTAACAGGTTACATTTCCGGCTCACGGTTTTTCGTTTTAAACTTCCGCTTTACCATTTCCCTGACCTTTTCGAGCAACGTTTTTTCCCTTTCTAATTCTTCCTTATGGTTCCTTTCCTCAAGGTTTCTGTTCAAGGTATTTTTCTCGGCCTTCTCTGTAATTTCTGCATCTCGATTAATGGAATGAATGATGGCTAGGTCATGATATTCTTCATCATGAATACCTTTGAGTTGATCCCGTTCCATGACATGCCTTTTTTTCAGTTCAGCCAGTTGTTTTTCCCGCCGCTGTTCCCAATAAGCTGCGGTGTTTTTTTCTCTGTGAAGGTCATGCCGTTTTAGCATATCGCTCACCTCCTTATCCTGCGATTCAATTAATCTTTGCATTTCTCTGATCTGCTTTGCGACTAATTCACTTTTTGTCATCGTGATGAATTTTACGTTGAATATTTTGTACTCATGGTATAAAATAGGCGTATGGGATTTTCGGATATTCGTAAGCTGGTCAATGCAAATGACAATTTTTTCTTTTCATGGCTGAGGGGAAAGGATTGGCCGGAAAGACAGCTTTACGCGAAACATATCCCCGTCGCTTCCCGGCTGATCGCTTCAAGGCATTGCACCCGATGGTGGAAAAATCATCCTGAATCCGTCGAGTACCAATACGCACACCACGGCATCTGTTGCCAGCTTGCCTATCCCTGCGCGGTTCGGGAATCAACCTTGCGGTTTCTGGCGATCTTCCTTGAATGCAACCCGCTTGCATTGACCAGCGACTATTCCATTGACCTTGCAGGCGTCCATCAAAAGCGCAACGGTTGATCGGCCTTTTGCATGAAAAGCTCATGAATTGCATCGCTCGGTATTATCCCCTGACGAAGCAGGGCTTTTTCTTCGTCGTCCAGCCATTCGGCGTCAACGCTTACATTCTCATACCTGTTTTTAAAGTAAGGCAGGTTTGAAATGACAAACTTCTTGCCGTCGGCAATGGTAATGATGCCGTCAACGTTGCCTATCTGTTCCGGTGTCAGTAGCGGCTGCTTCTCGGTGCTATAACTTGTACCTGTAGAATTGGACTCACCGTCCTTTGATGTACTACTGCCGAAAGATTTGCTTTTCTTGGTGACTGTTTTCTGGCCCAACAGGTTACTGAAATACGTCCGCGTCATGTGATCGCGTGCACCTCCGTAAAGCTGGACGACGGCAGCATTGGCGATAAAGCCTTCCCACGCATCACCGTAGATTTCTTTTAGGGCCGATACGCTTTGCGCATACAGGAACATGCGAATGTTCTGCCCACGGCCAAAGGCGAAGTTTTTCTGTATGTCTGCCATTTTCTTCAACAGCGGTGCTTCGTCCAGAAAGAAACAGACCGGATTATTTGGTTTGGCATTACAGGCTTTGAGGCAAAGGCCAATGACCAGTCGCAGCCAGGTTGAATGTGTGTCAAGGAAACGTTCAGGAATAACCACGTAAACAGTACAGTCTCCATTGGTCAAATTAAATGGGTTAAACTCGGAACGCTGCATGAAATTTCGCAAGGCGGGCGATTCAAAGATGGCTGTAGCAGCCTGTGCATTGGATTTGATCCCCGTCAATGTGGCGCTGGTTTCATCCATGGACAAGAATTCTTCGGCAGCAATTTGAATGAGGCCGCCGAGCGCCAAATTCTTTTTCATTTCAAGTAACAGGTTTATCCACTGGTCGCCGCTATATCTGAGTGCCTTGTACAGGGTCCAGAAATTGTGTTCTTTCTCCGGCATGCCTGTAATGATATGCAGCAATACCGTCTTTATCATGGCCCGGCTGCGCTCCACCCAATACGGGTCTTTGTCCCCGGGCCGATCAGGACACAGGAAGTATGCAATGGAATAACAGTTATCAATCAGGTTTTCGGGATCGTGCTTGATGAAATCGAAGGGATTGAAGCCGGAGCTTTTGATACCGTGTCTGGCCCCTAACGTGTCCTGCACACCCCAAAAATCCAGTATGTAGACTTTCTGGCCGTATTCCCGCTGCGCGCGTGCCGTGGTGTATGAAAGCTCGCCTTTAATATCCAGCACGACATATGAGCCGATAGGTTTAATCAACAGATTAGGTATAACATGCCCGCTAGATTTGCCTGCGCCTGCACCCCCTATGACAACGGCATTGAAAAACTTCGACCGGGTTAATCTGCCACCGATCCACAGACCGTTATCAAAATTGCCGTCGGGGTTATTGGTTTCCTCAAATTCTTCGATGGTGCACCAGTGTGCGTCGCCTTCGTGTACCTGTGGAATTTCTTCCGGAATCTCCGTTTTAATTTTCCAGCGCAGTTTGATAAATAAAAAAGCAGCGGTAAGGACAAAGGCAAAGAAATACTGTGATACCTTTTGGCTTGCCAGCCACATAAACCCGGCGCCCATGCCTGTAAGCACCAGTGCGATATGCCTGACAGCCTGCAAGGCTGATTTAGGAAGTGTCATATACAATGATTTTAAGAATGAATGATGTTTCGTTTTGAAATGATCCGGCAGGACCGATCGCTTCCCGCCGGATCGTGACAAGGGACTATGCCCTTTGACCAGATGCCGTCAACACAATTAGAAGGCCTGCACCTTCTTTGTATGCCTGTAATGCGTCTATTGTCTGCTGTTTCCGGGCCATATCCTCGGCCATCGGTACAGGTACAAAGCTGGACACAATACAGGGCTGACAAGTCAGGGACTCAGCCCGTGGGGCTTCCAGTTGTGATTGACTGTTGATGTTATCTTTCATAGATCGAGTTTTGAGTGTTAATAAAAATTGTTTACTTATCAATGGATTGGTTCAGGCAAACCGGGCCCAGGTCTTGCCAAAAGCAAAACATTTGAAATCAAATGACAATGTGTTGGATTTGCAGGGAACAGTTTGGAATTAGCCGACTAATTAAGATTAAGCGATGAAATTTCACAACTGAAGGATGTCAATTCACTTTGCTACATTTTATATGACCTGATACATCAGTTGTAATGTTATTCATTACTTCTATGCAAAAATGATATCATCTGAATTCACTTTGCGAATTCAAAAAAATATAAATTTTCCAAAAATTATTCCATTGATTGTCAGCGCGATATAGAGTGAAGCATAATTTGAAAGTTGATGGTTTTCTTGCTGACTTATTGAATATTGGGGTTGGAATCTGTTATATTATCAATGACCCATTTTCCGTTCTCTAATATACAATCAAACCTTGAACCTGTGTAGAAGAATATCTCTTGTGGAGTTGGTAAAAGTTTAGCCATTTGATCACTTTTTGAGAGCATCATTACATAGGCGATAAAATTAGGGTCTCGCAAAACTTCTTTATAAACTGATGCAGCTTCTTCGCCAAAACTGGAACCGAGCGTATCGTCTATTATCTGCGTCATTTGATATCCTGCTAATCGCTTCTGAGAATTATCGTACTCGTCGTGAAGTTTATATAGTTCGCTTAGATCGTAATTTTTTACACACATCCAATGAAAAACTGTAACACCGATGGATTGGTATTTGTACGTAAAATCATCAATTGCAATGTCTGCCTTCGGATTTTTAGACAGGGGCGTGTTAATTGATTCCCGGCCAATCATTTTTGATATGTCTTTGCTTGTATCGTAAAGGGGGATTTTTACTTGAAAGCTGTTTTCAAAATACTCACGATTTCCTTTCCAAATGTTTTGGACTTTATACCTGTTCGACAATAACTCCCATGCATCGGCAAATTGTTTACTATCAATCGCTGCAAAAAAAGAGTGTATCAATGTTTCAATCAATTTGAATTCAACAATCTCATCTGGATTGGTGACTAAAATATCATTGAATAAGTCAGGAAAATGTTTGTTTTTGAATTGGTCGTAAAGTATTTCAGCATACTTTTTTGATCTGCTTGTTTCAGGCAGATGTTTGTATATCTCTGGATCAAAGTCAGGGGGAAAATCAATCCCTATAAATTTAAGAGCTTTATAAAAAGATCGGTTGTTTACGCTCTCTGTTTCTGGATTAGCTTTTTCGATATTGTATTTTCTGTCGTAGAAATATTGATGATTTTTTACATCGAACTCCTTCACAGAAATGAATTCTGCTTCGAACTGATCAGTTTTAGATCTTTTGAATTTTCGCGACCAAATATCACCAGATAATATTTCTTCTTCCGATACAAGCCTACCCCCTTCTTCTTTAACTTTTTCTACAAATTTTTCTAATAGCAGGGAATAAAACTTTAAATAGACTTCTGATGGAATACGCATCACATGTTAGTTAACATGCCAATTTAATAAAAAAAATATTATTCCGGTTTAACTGCCGGATTATTCGTTGAAGCGGCGGGTTGAGCACCTTTGTTCAATAATTTTGTCATTTCAAGCTTTAAATAGCTGTAATTTGAAAACAATTGTTCAACATTTTGTACTGCTATTTTAGGCTTATGAGGAAGCACCGTATTCCCGCTTATATCCTTATATATAGCCTCTGCAACGCTATCGCTTAAATGAGTCAATGCATCAAGGTAACCTCGCAACCTTTCAGGCCCGTAGTCATTCAAATATTTTTCGAGAGTGCTGACATTAAGCCGATCTTCTGGCTTGCTGTTTTCATACAGCTCGCTGTTGTCGGAAAAATCTTCATTAACTGACATTCTTAATCTCCTTCAATAGCGCTATTTACCATATTGAATACCCGGGGTCAAGGCCGAAATGGTTAACAGGCACGCCTATGCAGAGATAGGGAAGATGTCTTTGGAAATAGGGTGCTCGATTAGAAGCAAGTTACCATCAGTGTTAGGGTCTTGCACTTTGGCTTTGCCTTATAACGCTTTTATCTGTCAGTCGGCTCGACCGTGGCATTTATAACCGCTGGCCCGCCAACCACTCCCGCCGTCACATAGCGTTCTTCCTGCACAACGATACTGTCCGGTTTACCCTGGGCGAATTCCAGAAACAGGCCATGAAGCCTATAGCCTTCCAACGTAACCTTGTCGGATGTAAAACGCAGGATCAGGGCATTCAGCGGGTCTTGCAACAGAAACTCCACTTTCACCAAATACAGATAATAAAAGATCATTTGCCGTCCTTCGTGCAAAAACAAGGTCAGGCAATGGGCAAGCTGTCTTTCGACCAGTGGCCGCGTCGGGTCGTTTTCAATCAACTGCTGAAATGTCTTGTTAGAATACAGGTTTCGGGGCATGGGGCTTTGCAGGTTTTATGGATGGCAGGTGGTTTGTTTCGGTTTTCAGGGATCGCAGGGCTGCTTGTTCCATATGCGCCAGCCGCTCCCCAATGGGTGGCATAAGCTCATCTCCGCCGACCAGTTCAAGGGCCGATTGCCTGTGTCCGCTTTGCGTGACCTGTTCCAGCAATGCTGACTTGGAATCAGTGTATATATGTACCATGTCGCGCGCGCGTGACACGGATACATAGAATTGCTCACGGCTTCCGGCGGGGTCGGTGAATGATCCCTGCGAAATAAAAACCTCATCGACGGTTTTGCCCTGCGAGGCATGTGAGGTCGTTGTGTAGCCGTACCGGATATGCCCGAATTCAGGGGCAAGGCGGTACATGGTCTTGCTGGACGGATTGATGAATGTGACGCTGTTATCATCCCCAATCGAATGCACTTGCATTGACTGGCCGTTATTCAGCCGCTTGCCGTCAAGGTCAAACGCATTCTTGGTGATGGCAACGCTGTCGCCTACAGCAAGTGCAATGTCGGATTTCTGGTACAGGCTGAACTGATGGGCTTTATCCAATGGCAGGGCAAGCCTGCCTGTTGGCCCTGAAAGCATAACGGCATTGCATGTCACCTCATCCACCGTCCACAGGCTTCCGCGCCTTGCACCGGAAACATTTTGGCTGAATTGTACCACCATGCCGGACTGGTACTGGCGCGGATCGGCTTTCTCGGCCTCGGTATGGTTCAGCGCAATATATCTGGTGATGGTTGTTTCCTTTGCGCCGATGCTTCCAGCCTCTTTCAAGGCTTCTCGGATTTTGGCGGCGATGGCTTCTCCCTGTTTATGCGTAGGGGAAATGACAAGGGCCGTCTTACCCCTGTTCACGGCGGCCATATAATCAGCGACCAGTTGCTTATGCGGTTCGAGGGGATCAATTTCCTGAATGGCCCCGAATGTATCCAGCAACTCAAACCCTGCTTTGACACTCCCTGCAGCCAGGTCAGACACGGCCTTTCGATAGGCTTCATGACGCTGGCGGTATATTTTGTTGACCTCTGCCACTTTGATTCCTGCAACGGTATTCAATATTCTAAGCCCGTCACCTCTTGTTACTGCGCTGTGCTGGCGCGTATCGCCAATCAGGATCAGACGGGCATCATGATCGATGACCAGTTGCAGCAATGCCGACAAGTCTTTCACTCCTAACAGTCCGGCTTCATCCACGATCAAGCACCCGTTCTTTAGCTTGTTCTGCATATCGGGATCGATCAGCAGCCTTGCCACCGTGTCCGCTTCGGCAAAACCTTCTTCCCGCAATACGGATCGTGCGGCATTGGCGGTCGGGGCAACCATCACCGGATCGATCCCCGTCTGCCGGATAAGGGAAACTATTTCCTTTGTTAACGTGGTTTTGCCTGTGCCTGCCCCGCCGCGAATGATGGTCACCCTGTCCGTACAGGTCAAAGTATGGGTCAAGGCTGCGGCCTGATCGCCTTCAACAGTCAAAGGCGGGATCTCCGAATACAGGTGCGACACCATGCCCTTGCCCGCTTTTGCAAGGTCAACCATGCGCTTTTCTTCCTGCAACACATCATGTGTGGTACACATGAGTTTTTTGCCGTCCTGTATCTGGATGATCCGCTTATCATCCTGAAAGGCGTAGGTAATCGCTTCGATAGATGTGCCGGATCGGCCAATACTGTATTTATAGGCTTCGGCAAGGATGCGCCTGTCATGGGCGACCGATGCCCGTTCAAACTTTTGCAACAGCGCATGGTCAATGCAGTTTTGCGCTGTTACGGACAAAGCGGGATTTATCAGGTTACTTGTAAAGCCCGCCAATCCGTTCCCGCCGGAGTGTTCCAGTGCTGCAAGCTGTCTTTGCCAGTCCTGTTTCAGTTCAGCCAAAGACAGGCTTTTATTTTTCTTCTTGCGTGTCCGTTCGCCAAGTTTGTCAAGCTCGAAATCGTTCGTGATGTTGTTTTCTTTGGCAATGCGGTTGATGTCCCGGGTGCGTTTGGAAAACAGGGCAATGACCTGATCCGGGATGTTCTCGATTTCAAAGGCATTGCGAGTTTTGCGGATGCCGTAACCCAATGCCATCAGGCGGTCCGATAGCCGTTTGAAAAACCGCTCCTGATAATAGGGCATGTCGCGTTTGATGTCCTGAAACTGCCCGGCTTTGTATACCTGTTCCTCTTCATCCCATGTCACATTGAAGGTGGTGCAATGCGCATGCAATAACGGATCGGGGGCCGTTTCATCGTCCTGCGGCCTTGCCGTGAAATGAATAAAGTCAGCATATAAAATCTCACCCGTGCGGCGGTTATCGTTCTGGCCGGATTTGCGGACACGTGTTTGCATGTCGCTTTCAATATCGGCCATCGTTTCCCGAACGCTATCCTGAAAAGCCGACAGGATGCGGTCGTCGCCATAAACGGAAAAAGCGATTGAAACCGATTTTGGGCAATGGAAATTGATATCGTAATAGACAGTGCGGTTTTCGGTGGTGCGTGGTGTTAACGGTTGATTGGTGGCCGGGTTCATGTTCCAGCAGAGCGCATGAAACAATTCCTTCGTCGCCGGGCCGGCCATTCCCAAACGGTTTGCAACCTTACCCTGAAATTGGCCGATGCATTCCTGATCGTTGATGTAATAATCGGCGCGCGATAATGCGTCACTGAAATATTTTTCAGCCTGTTCGGCTGAGGTACATTGAACCATACGGATCATGCGTAGGCATACTTCCAAAAAAGAATTGAAGCGCATAAAAAGGCAACGCCCCTTGCGAGGCGTTGCAAGTTGAGGACTACACATGAATTATGATGGGGTACAGCCGGGCGGTTTTTTCTTTAAAAACCTTGAAAGGATCGTGTCATCTTCTGTGATGCAATCACGGGAACGCGCAGCACTTGCGTACACGCTAATCGGGTATTTTGCTTCAAAATGCAGATCACGTTCGACGCCAAGACCCCATCGGGTTTTGACGCTGGAAATTTCATCAAGGCTGACATAGCCAAGCTCTGGAAATCCCATCCCGAGATCGCATAGACCGAATGCAAGGTCAGGTTCTTCGGGATCAAGCTCGGTAATCAGCCAGGTACAGCCTGTGCCGGGCATAAACAATTTGATGACTGGATAATGGTCTTTTCCTCGGTTTTGGCCGTTCTTGATAAGCTGCTCATATTGGGCTTGCGTATAGAGTTTCATTGTATTTCCTTTCTTGTGGGGTTGATAGTGACAAGGAGGGATCAGCCGAAAGGTCAGCGACCATCCGGCAAAAATTTTGGTTGGGCGGGGAAGCGGAAAGCGCGGCGAAAATTTTTGTTGGAAGCAAGGGAGCGTTTTCGGCACACTCCCTTGTCCATCAATCAAGTTTCATCAAGAAAGAAAAATGAGAATCGCTACGCATCAAACACGATTACTGTCAGCTTGCAGGCTCACAAAGACCGAGTTTAACTTGATGCCATGCGTTCACGTCTTTGTAAGGCGCGTACATGTAATTCATGGGCTGGTGTTGCAGGCCGTCTTCAGTTTTGAAAAATGCGTCAAGTGATGCAGTCGCGTCTTTCCCGGCCATGTCGTTATCCATCCAGGAATAGGCAACTTTATAGCCATAACCTTTGATGTACCCTGTGGCTTTATCCATGCAGGAAACCGAATTCAGGATAATAGCATCATCCCGCAATGCTTTGCCTTTGTTGATTGTAACGACAGTCAGGTAGTCCATTGACCCTTCAAACAGGTGAATACCACCTTCCGGTTTTTTACCCCGGATGAACGTTACGTCCTTTGGCTTGATACATCCCTTGAAAAACGGATTGCGCAACTCATACCCGCCTTCTTCGTTTTTGAAGGACAGCGTGTAAAAATGCTTTCCGCTTTCGTTGTTGTAAATCAGGGCCTGTTGCATGTATTTCTTGCCTACGGACAACGGAATGCCGCGCGACGCCAGATATTCAATCAAGCGCGGGCGCTCGATCGCTGTAACTTTTGTCAACGACAAACAGCTTTCATTGTTTGAGTAGTCTTTATCTTCCTGAATAGGCTTAATGGAAGGTGCCAAACCTGACATGTTTTCCAGCCAGCGCAGGGCATCCGAAACGGTATAGTCCTGCTCAGGGTTCAGATACTTCATGATATTTAAGGCAAGATTGATGATATTGCCGCCTTGTTTATCGCCGTGGTCGTACCACTCATTATTGATGGGGTGAACATCAAAACTTGCGGTTCTTTCGTCTCGGTAAGGTGACAGGTATCGCACCTTATGCTTGCGGACTTTGACGGGCTTGTGACCGAGTTTCGTCAACAGATCAATAATAGATATGGATTTAGCTTGTTCGCAGTTCATGCAAAACTCCTAGAAAAAATAAATTGTAAGGAAAAGGGATTAGGCGCGACTTTTCATTAGTGGCAAATCCAAATGATAATCGAGATTGGATTTCCAGTAGTAAACGCGGCCATCTTTTTCCTTGAATGATTTCAGGTGTGGGTGCCTGCCGATGGATCGCCAAACTTCCAGTGTACCAACAGTGCTATCAATATGATCTGCTGACTCCTGTGTGTTCATTTGTATATCTTCTATCCACTGCCCGTTTACTTCTCTTACGACCTTTTTACTCATGGTTCTCCACATTCAAAAAATACTTCTGAAAGATTTCAGAATTGGTGGAGTGTAATAATAGAAAAAAATCTGTTTTTGGAGATTGGCTGTGCGCGTTAAGCCCTAATCATACTGATGTACTCGTGATCTTTTTTTATTTCACCAACAAAGTTTCTTCTGAAACTTATTATTTGCCCGAATGGGAAAACGACACATTAATAATATTACCGTAATGAAATTTTATTTTGAATTGGTTGGTAACTGCGAATCATTTCAGCGAATCCCAATGATCGCGCTTAATGATCTCGCATTTTTCACACCTTAAAAAACAGATGTGTCATTTTACCTGCCCTTTCATCTTTGATTAGCAGGAGCAATAATGCCTACAGTTCAGGAAATTGAACATGCAATGAAAATCGCGGCGAAAGTTGTTGCATTATATGGGGACACTTATATTCCAACTTTTGATCGCCTCTATCAGGAATTTAAAAAAGCTAAAAGCCAGGAATCTAAAAAGATGCAAGCGTTAAAAATAGCAATGGAATATCGGCCACGTTAAATAATGCTTGTATTAAACTACACGCCTGATACAATCAGTTCGAGAAGGCTTGTTGTCACCCACCAATGGAACCCAAAAATTAAACTTTTTGAGTTTATGGCGATAAGTTCCTCAAAGAAGTCAACCACTTAGATGGGCAGCTTTTTCGGACAGTTATCTCTTCGCCCGCTCCAATTAAAACCACTCTCCCTTAATTGTAGCGTTAATTAAGACCTTAACACACAAGCAAATTTTCCATGTGCTTGCGGTTGCGAACTATAGTTCTGTCCGAATCTGTCACCCAATCTGTCACCCACAGAGGCACCCACGGACATGGATTACCTGTTAAGTCGCAAAGGCAACTACTACTATAATCGCAGAGTACCCAAAACCTTTAAAAAATACGATCCACGCAGTAGGGTCCGCATTTCCCTCAACACGGATAGCAGAAGGCTTGCTCGTCAATTGGCAGTTGAAAAGAATGCGCAACTCGAAGCCTACTGGATTTCATTACTACATACAGGGGAGAAGCATAACGAATCGAAATACAAGGCTCTCGTTGATCGTGCTCAGATATTAGGCTTCACGTATTGTCACAATTCTCTGTTGGCCCTGCAACCGCTGAAAGAAATTGTTTCCCGTTATCAGTTTCTCGAACAGCAAAAACTCAATGAAAAACACGTCGAGGCGGTTCTTGGCAGCGAAGAAAAGCCACTTATCAGGCTTGAAGATATTTTGCCTAAATTTTATGAACTATCAAAAGAAAAGCTGATTGATAAATCTCCCGATCAGATCAGAAAATGGAAAAATCCGCGAGCATTGGCATTAAAGAATTTTATTAATTGCATTGGCAACAAAGTACTGACTGAATTAACACGTCTCGATATTGTAGCATTTAAAAACTGGTGGATTGATCTCATCGATAATGAAAACTACGTTTCCAATACCGCCAATAAACAGCTTGTGAATGTCAAGACCATTGTTACCACTGTCGCGGATCATTATAACCTTGACATCAATGCTGAACATATTTTCAAAAAATTGGAGATCAAAAGGGATGATGCAAGAAAACGTCCACCCTTTTCGACGCAATTTATTCTTGATAGGTTGTTAGTTCCCGAAAATCTGAAAGGGTTGAATGTACAGGCCAGGAACGCACTTTATGCGTTTTCCGAAACGGGCGCTTGCATTGCTGAACTGGTTGGACTACTGCCTGAAGATATTCGCCTGAACGCTGAAATCCCACATATTGTTATTGTATCACGCAAATACACCTCACAAAAAACCAAATATCGCCGCCGGGAAATCCCGCTGGTCGGCTTTGCTCTTGATGCGTTCAAAGAGTGCCCTAATGGGTTTACCGACTATGTGGGCAAACCTGATACCCTTTCGGCAACCCTGAATAGCTACCTAAGAGGCAACAACCTATTCCCAACCGAAGATCATACAGTTTATTCCCTTCGCCATAGCTTTCAGGATCGTCTATTGGCTTCCAAAGCTCTTGATCGCGAACAGGCTGATTTGATGGGTCACAAGTTTGAACGTCCGGATTATGGTGTAGGGGTAACGCTTGCTCAAAAACTGGAATGCCTGGAGAAAATTAGAATCAAAAGCGAATAAGTTTGCAAGGGCCTTGAACTTTCTATGGAGAAGGTGTCAGAAGCTTATTCTCGTCAGTGAGCTTAATCCTTGAATATTTGGAAAAGGCCTCTGGATATTTATTGACTCCAGTTGTCAAAATTATTTGAAACTCAGAATCTACATGATTTTTTGTTATATCACTAATTTTTGATAAGGCATTCAATAGGTTTTCGCTGTCTACTCCTGCCGTTTCAGGTGTATCTATTAATAAGAGCTTTGGATATTTTACTTCGCTTTCATCAAGTGAAAGCTTAAGTAAAGTAAAGAAGTACATCATCCTAATGGCAACAGACGAACTAGCCTCTTTGTAAACACCCTCATCGATTACTGGCATATAATCATCATATGCGATTTTAGCACTACGACAATTCGCAAGTGTATTAACCATTAAATCGTTATAAGTGGTATTAAATAGGTCAACCTTTGTTTTAATATCAGCACTCGCCTGACCCTCTAGTATTCTAACTGAATCACGTAGGCTTTCGAACTGAGAATTTACAGTATTAAAGCGGGTTTGAAGGAGTTCTCTCTTTTGTTCAACATCAATTTGGCCGTTTAGTGTGTTTACTTCACTCCTCAATGAAAGAATAAGATCATCTGCTTCTTTTAATTCCTGATTAGTACTGCTGAATTGATAATCCTTTATCCAATTAGAAAGCTGATTTTGATATTCTTCAATGTTTGAATTTAAGTCCTCAATTTCTTTACCTAACACTCCCGCTTGCTCTTGGCAAGCGGCGATTGCTAGGTCGATTGTTTCAACGGATTTCTGCTTTGACTTTAAGATATCTGTATATTCATCGCTGCTATAGAAAAAACGTTCATATTCTTCCTCATTTATATCTTGACCACAAACACAGTGTCCCTCTTTTCTATCAACTTCACGAAGACAATATGGACAGGTGTCAGCGGAAAATAGGCTTAGTTTCTCATGGGAGTGTATAATCTTACTAATTTGAGTGGTTTCTAAGATCACACTTTCCCTTAATCTTCTTAGTTTGGTTAGCTCTTCCACAATTTCATTATAGCCTCTGTTTTTTTCAACAATCTTTAACTCATCCAAAACGATCTGAGACTTAAGTTCATTTATCTGACCATAGAATTGCCCCTTTGGCTGCTGTTGTTCCCTAAGGCCATCGCGGTATATCATTAATTTTTCCAGTTGGTCCAATTTTTCTTGCTTTGCCTTATTTAAAAACACTAAGTTTAAATCTTCTTCTTTTGTTGTCCATTTGGTCGATGCGATATATTCTTCAAGAATACCTTTCGCAATATTTTTCTCCTTCTCTTTTTCTTTAAACTTAGCAAGAGTGGAATAGTACTTTGAGTACGTTTTGCCAACTAGGAGTTCAAAAATTATTTTTCGAATTTGCTCAGAGTCGGAGATAAAATTTTCTGAATCCGCTGGTTTATAAATTTTCTTCGGATTAAGTTCTTGGTTGTAATAAATTAGGCGCAATAAATCCTTGAAATTGATTATTGAGTTATGTGTGCCTTGAAACACTTCAATTGGCTCAATGCCCAGTGAAGCTAGAATCCAATCTGAGAAAATTTCCTTTTCATTTTTGGAACGATGGATCGGAAATACCTTTCCTGGGCCGTCGCTTGAAAAAACGGTTATATCGTTGCTATTGATATATCTTGTAAAAGTGTAAGGAGTATCATTCAACAATACATCTAGCGCGACAAAATTATTTTTATCCTGTGTGATTTCTCTGTGGGTCTCTCGATTGCTTGACGAAAATTCTTCAACTTTTCCACTCAAACCAAAGTAAATAAGATTCATGAAGGTAGATTTACCATTGCCATTTTTACCTTCAATAATGTTCAATCCTCCCGTAAATTCAGGAGATTCAAAGTTAAATTTCTCGCCGGTATATTTTACCTTTTTTATAAAGAGCTTGCCCATCTTTTAATTCCATGATTGTCAAACATTCGTATTAATAAGTTTTCAAGGGTTAGTTGCGTTATTCTCTGGATCGATGAATTAAATACTTTCAGGTTGGCCAACTCAAGTTTGAAAAGCTCTTTATTAAAAAACTGATTCTTCAAAAGAGCTTCATTTAGACAAACGTTAACTGTATCTTTTCCTTGCTCTCGTTGTAACAAAATTAATCCCTTTTTCTCTAACGTAAACAATAGCCTTATGATTTGGTTTAAACGCAGCAATCCATCCGCATAAGCTCTCGTTAGCTGTTCGCGGTCTATTGAGTTAATAATGATTTCTTTTTTGCAAATCGTTTGAACAAGATTGCGAGATGCAATTACATCAATCATGAATGCAAGCTTTCTATAGTCCTTGAACACCTTCTTTCCGCATACACAATCTAGCCCATATAAAATAACTAAAATATTATACGACAGAAAATAAAAATCATCTCCCTTGGAGAACATGATTTTCTTTTTTATGGTAAGATCATTGTTCATTATTAGTCCAAAGCTAGAAAGCAACTGTCAAATAATTCTAGGACAATACCCTCTATTACAGTGTCACTACTGAAGGAATATTTGAAGTCCAATGATACTGTTTGAATGTGTTTCCTTGCTACGTCAAACAATAAATTAAATACCTTCATCACTTCATCGGAACTGTTTAAGTTTTCAACTTTGATGTTTTTTAGATATTCAAGTAAAGCTTCTTCGCATTTATCAAATATTCTATAGCGTAATGAAAGAAAGCTTTTATCTGCTGTATTAGCGTCCTGCAAAACTCTGCTCATTGCGGTGCGCCTAACTAGCTGTTTTTTTCTGGCTGTATCAAATGACGCACAAAC
Source organism: Niastella caeni (assembly GCF_004834005.1). Lineage (GTDB taxonomy): Bacteria > Bacteroidota > Bacteroidia > Chitinophagales > Chitinophagaceae > Niastella > Niastella caeni. The sequence continues at coordinate 1,761,874 of NZ_STFF01000001.1, read as the reverse complement.
AGCCTGAATTTTATCAGGCAAGTTCCTTTTATCGGTTGGAGATGGTAATTTTGACCATAATTCATAAACTGGATCATCTTTTTTGGTCTGGATTTGTCCTCCGCCAACTTGATAAAAAATCAATTTTATATCTGAGGTGTTCACAAACCTTCCCAAAAGATCGGGAATACACTGTCTTTCATCCAACAGATCAAGCAAATTTCTTAATATCGTTTCTTCGGTACCAGATAAAGCAGTAACACTATAGTATTTACAATCCTTGATTTTCTGAATCACTTGTTTTTGGAGTTCCTCCTCGTCGATCTCTTCGAATTTCCAATCAATTGATTTTAGAAACGTCTTCCAGTCTTCGTCGGTAAATGCTTCTAAATTTTTAATATTCCCTTGACCTTTTTTACCAGAGTTTTGTTTTTTATATTCGGATAATATTAAAGCCTTTACGCAGGGTAAAAGATTTGGATGATCAAGTTCGTAATTCTTCAGCAATTCAAGAATTGATTTATCCGGCAGTTCGATGCCGAGCGATTTAATTTCGGTAGTTTTATATTCCTTTCCTACTTTGCGAGTGGTATAAAAGCCGAGGAAAACTTCTTTGCTCTTTACAATATATTCCACCCAAAGATCGCAAAAGCCCACCATAGTATTTAGAACCGGTGCGCTATTAAAGGTAAAGGTCGTGGCCTCGTCAAAATTTTTGTTTTGCTCTAAATAGTCAGAACTTTTCGATGCGTCCTTTATGAAGACATCATCTTTATGTTCGACGGCCGCATAAATATGCGGGTTTTCTGCATTTTTGATCGCATCAAGAACTAGAGAAACACATCTGAGCCGTTGAAGCCTAGGCCCTTTGGCCTTATCTCCTGCTTCTCTATTGATCGTTTCTTCAATTATCATTTCTATATTAGGGTAAGATGGGGGGTTAACATCAAAATACCATATAATAATTAAATTAAATAGCCTTATTTAAAGCATTTTATCACACTTCATCTCTCGCCTTGTCTTAAATATTATTAATTGACTCGATGATTTTCGATCTGCTTGAAAGCGGCCTTTGTCCCGGAATTTCTGTTTGGTGGTGCCCAATAATTTAATGTAGCCTGACTCATTCCAGGCAAATAACCTGCATTATTATCGAATATAATAAAAGCTCGTGATCCTTACATTAGTTTGTTAGACCTATGTTAGACCCAAATAAAAAAGCAGCTATGAATTACTTCATAACTGCTTGGTTGTCTTGTGGTGTGGGGCGGGATCGAACCGCCGACACAAGGATTTTCAGTCCTTTGCTCTACCGACTGAGCTACCGCACCTTTTTCAAATTTTCCACCCAGGTGGCGAAATCGGGCTGCAAAAATAGGGGATATTCCATTAAAAACTGAAAAAAGTTGTAAAAGAATTCCCGTTTTCCCCCAAATTATTTTACAAAAAAAGCATCCACCACCTGGCGGATGCTATCGGCTTATTCATTATTCATGCCCTTATTGCAGTCTCTTTATATCAATTCTTTCTAATAATAGCTCTTATACCACATCCACCGGAACCTTTCTCTTAACGGTGGTATCGGGGTTCAATTCCAGAATTAACTGTTTAATTTCAGGTATTGGTACCGTAACAGGCTCTTCCACGCCTTTCCCGGGTGCGTTTTGTTTAATCGTTTCAGGAGCAATTTCTTGTTGGGGAACAGTCGTCTCAGCAGGCTCGTTTTCAGTTAATAGATCTGATGCTGCCGCTTTTTCAAAAAGAGGATCTTCGATCCAATGACTGTCATCTAATGTATTTGAAGTGGAATTGCTGTCGGCAATTGACCGCGAAGTGGTTTTTTCTACATTTTCTGAACCCAATGGTGAAGCCGTATTGTTCGCCTGGGTAAAGGATAATAATTTGCTAACCTCACTCTTTTTGATCATTACGCCATACACTCCCGCCAGCACCAGGCACGACATGCCCATGAGTACAATGGTTTTCATTAGGATTAAATTTAGCGTTTAGGGGGTTAAATAAAATCTCTGACATTTAAACGTAAATCTGTAGTGTAAAGTATTAACAAGTAACTAAATGCACCTGTTATTTCGATTAAATGTCTTTATTGTTCGATGAATGTTTGCTATAATCGGTTTGGCTATAAAAAAATGTATGCTCGCTTTTAAACGGGCATACATTCCAATATGATTTTTAAGCTGCAATTACATGCCGTACTGGGCCAGGAACTTGATTCGCATGATCTTTACCTGCTCCCAGGTGAAATTATGCTCAGACAATTCTTCCAACGCCACCTGCAGCGACGAAGTTTCACATCCTTTAAAATATTCTATAATTTCTTCCTGCTCATTTTCGTCAAGCATTTCTGCAATGGCATAATCAAGGTTGAGCTTGGTGCCGCTGGCTGCAATGGTTTCCATTTCTTCCAGCATTTCATCCATCCGCCAACCTTTGTTTTTGGCTATAACTTCAAGTGGTATTTTTTTATCTGTCTGCTGAATAATGTACACTTTATTGCCGCTCTTGTTCACCACGCTTTTCATCACGAAATCATCGGGGCGAACAATATTGTTTTCCTCAACGTAACGTTTTACCAGTTCAATAAAAGGTTTGCCATAACGAATGGCTTTCCCTTTGCTTACACCCTGGCATTTCTCCAATTCTTCCAGCGTAGTAGGATACAAAGTGGCCATATCCTGCAGGGATGTTTCCAGGAAGATCACAAATGGCGGCAGTGATTTTTTCTTGGCTTCTTTCTGGCGCAGTTCCTTCAGCATTTCAAACAGCTTTTCATCGGCTGCGGCGCCAGTAGCTGCTTCTGATCCTTCATCATCATCTGCATTGGCCTCTTCATACAAATTGTTCAAGACGATCTTGAACGATTTGGGCTTTTTGCTGAATGCATCACCAGCCTTGGTGAGCTTTAATACGCCATAATCTTCAATATCCTTGCTCAACAGGCCTTCCAGCAACATTTGCCTGATCAATGAATTCCAGTAATGGTCTGGCTGATCCTTTCCTATACCGAATTCCGCAATGCCTTCATGACGGTACATGGCAATATTGGGCGTTAAACGACCAATTATAATATTAACCACATAATCAGATGCAAAACGTTCGTCGAGTGCTTTTATCACCTTTAATGCCTTCACCACGTTATCCTTCGCTTCTACCTGCTCTTTAGGATGTAAGCAATTATCGCATTCTCCGCAATTCTTTTCAGTATACTCTTCACCGAAATAACTCATCAGGATCTTGCGACGGCACACCCCGCTTTCGGCGTAAGCTACTGTTTCACTAATGAGTTGGGCGCCTACTTCGCGTTCGCTGAGCGGCTTATCCCGCATCAAATGCTCAAGCTTCGATACATCTTTATGTGAATAGTATAAAACACATTTTCCTTCCAGTCCATCACGGCCGGCACGGCCTGTTTCCTGGTAATAATTTTCAATGCTTTTAGGAATGTTAAAGTGAATTACGAACCGGATATCCGGTTTGTCGATACCCATTCCAAAAGCTATGGTTGCAACAATAACCTGTACGTCTTCATTCAGGAACAGATCCTGTCTTTCTGCGCGCAGCTTGCTGTCGAGACCGGCATGATAAGCAACCGCTTTAATGCCATTGGCCATCAGCATGTCGGCCAGCTCTTCAGTGGTCTTACGATTTAATGTATAAATGATGCCGCTCTTGCCTTTCATTTGAACAATGAAACGCACGATGTTTTTGATCGTTTGATCTTTCTTGATCTTGGGCTGTATTTCGTAATACAGGTTAGGACGGTTGAAAGAAGATATGAAGATCTCTGGTTCTTTTAATCCCAGGTTCTTGATAATATCACTTTGCACTTTTGGTGTAGCGGTAGCCGTTAACGCAATCACCGGAATGTCTGGATTGATTTGCGTCATCATCTCACGCAATCTTCTGTATTCAGGGCGGAAATCATGTCCCCATTCTGAAATACAATGCGCTTCGTCAACTGCAAAAAAAGAAAGCTTCAGATCTGAGAAGAACTCCAGGTTCTCCTGTTTGGTCAACGTTTCAGGAGCCACATACAACATCTTGGTGCGTCCGCTGAGAAGGTCATCGTGCACTTCGCGAATTTCCTTTTTTGTTAAAGTAGAGTTAAGAAAGTGCGCTACATCATCTTTGCTGCTGTAACTGCGTACCAGGTCAACCTGGTTTTTCATAAGCGCAATAAGCGGACTAATAATAATAGCCACGCCATCGCTGATGATTGCCGGCAGTTGATAGCACAAACTTTTTCCACCGCCTGTAGGTTTAATTACAAACGTGTCTTTACCTGCTAATAAACTTTTGATGATGGCTTCCTGGTTGCCTTTAAAAGAGTCGAATCCAAATTCTTCCTGGAGAGATTGATGTAAAGAAGTACTGGAAATAGTAGAAGAAGATTCAGTACTTTTTTTCTTTGCTACTGTAGTGTCTTTCTGAAGTTTTGCCGTTTTTGACGGTGTTTTTTTTGATGTGGTTGACATTGCTCAAAGTGTTTCCTTCGCACAGATTGTTTCAGAAAATATTTATTGCTCAGCCTGACTATTGCCGCATATCACGACAATAATTTAATGGTATTTAGATGCCCTTTAGCGAATCGTTAGATCAGTTTGAATGGGTTTAAATCAGGCCGTTAGGATAAGAATGTAACTGGCATTACGTAAAGGGATGCGAATTTAATTCATTTTTGTTGTTATGCCAACCTTTTAATTGTCAAATCCTCATATTTAAAAACGTACTTAAGTGATGTTCAACCTGTATTTTTGATGCCTTATTAATAAGATACTACACCTGATTTACTTATAAACAGTGTAACTTAACAAAAGCGAATCATTGTTGTTTGTATAAGCATCTGATAGCTAATGCATCGCGAAGCAGTGATCCTATGGATACGAAAAATTACGAAGGATGCCTTCCTTTGTTGTTTTAAAACCGGATGTTTACTGTTGCAAAATGCATAATGCTTTGTGCAATTAACATTTTCAAGTAGGTTTGCGCCTTAATATGTCAACTGTGTCTGCCATTGATATTAAGTCTGTTGCGCTTCGAACCATAGGGTTGGAAGCGGAGGCTATTGCATCGTTACAAACCATGGTGAACGATGATTTTGAGAAGGCTGTTAAAGCAATTTATGATACAAAGGGTCGGGTGGTTATTAGTGGCATCGGTAAAAGCGCGTTGATCGCCCAGAAACTGGTTGCTACTTTAAATTCTACCGGCACACCAGCTATCTTTTTACATGCGGCTGATGCTATTCATGGCGATCTGGGTATGGTTCAACAGAACGATGTGGTGATGATCATTAGCAAAAGCGGCGAAAGTCCCGAAATAAAAGTATTGGTGCCGCTGGTTAGAAATTTCGGAAATACTTTGATCGGCATGGTTGGTAATATGGGTTCGTTCCTGGCCCGCCAGTCGAATATTGTTTTAAACACCACGGTGTCGCAGGAAGCCTGCCCCAATAACCTGGCGCCTACCTCCAGTACAACAGCCCAGTTGGTAATGGGCGATGCCATTGCGGTAAGCCTGATGGAGCTAAGAGGTTTTACCTCTGAAGACTTTGCCCGGTTCCACCCTGGTGGTACCCTTGGAAAGAAATTATACCTGCGTGTATCCGACCTGTATGTAAATAACGAAAAGCCCCAGGTTTCCCCATCGGCTTCATTAAAAGAAGTAATTGTTGAAATATCTAAAAAACGGATGGGAACAACAGCCGTTACAGATGAAAACAACCGGCTGCTGGGAATTATTACCGATGGTGATTTGCGGCGAATGCTTGAAAAGAACATTCCTTTAGACAGTGTTACCGCCAAAGAAATCATGACGGCTAATCCGAAAACCATTACAGCCGATGCGCTGGCTGTAGAAGCACTTGATCGTTTGCGAAAGTTTGACATCAATCAATTGGTTGTTGTGACAAATGATTCGGTATATGTTGGTTTCATTCATTTGCACGACCTTATCAGGGAAGGGCTCATTTAGTTGTTTTAATAAAATCAACAAGATTGTAACTTTATCAACTAATAATGTTGCCATTTTTTCGTTTTCACGGAAATTGCATCATTAACCAGTAAACCTATCAACATTTTAGGCTTAGCCGAAGGACAACTTTACAAAAAATGAACAAACATAATTACGTAGCAATAATGGCGGGTGGAATAGGCAGTCGTTTCTGGCCTATGAGCCGTACCAATTACCCAAAGCAGTTTCTGGATATATTGAATACCGGTAAAACACTCATACAGGCTACGTATGATCGATTTGCTGCTTTTATCCCGGCCGAAAATATTTATGTTGTTACCTCCAACGAGTATATAAATATTGTTAAGAAGCAGTTGCCCCAATTGCCTTTGCAAAATATTCTGGGCGAACCTTCCCGCAAAAATACCGCGCCCTGCATTGCCTATATTTCATATAAACTGAACCAGCTCGACCCGCAGGCTTCGTTGATTATTGCACCATCTGATCACCTGATCCTTGACCCGGTTGCCTTCAATAAAGTTTGCTTTGAAGCGCTGAGTTTTGTTGGCAAGCACAATGCGCTTATAACGCTTGGAATAAAACCTACCTACCCTAATACCGGTTATGGTTATATACAATATGAACAACAGGCGGTGAGCGACAATGTATTTAAGGTAAAGACCTTCACCGAAAAGCCAAATCTTGAATTGGCCAAGACCTTTATAGCCAGCGGCGAATTTTTATGGAATGCCGGCATATTTGTATGGCAGGTTAAAAATATTATCTACGCATTCGAAAAATACCTGCCCGAAATGTACGATGTGTTTGAAGCGGAAAAAGCACACTTCAATACCGTACAGGAAGGCCCGGCTTTACAACGCATCTATCCCCTTTGCACGAATATTTCTATCGATTTCGGCATAATGGAAAAGGCCGATAACGTATACGTCATCCCATCTTCATTTGGCTGGAGCGACCTGGGTAGCTGGAACAGCGCCTGGGAAAACCTCGAAAAAGATTACATGCATAATGCCTCCGGTGGCGGCAATGTTATTGTATTCGACACACACCATTGTATGATCCAAACACCCGAAAACAAGCTCGTGGTGTTGCAGGGAATGGAAGACTTTATTGTAGTTGATACCAACGATGTACTGCTGATCTGCAAAAGAGAAAAAGAACAGGATATTAAGGAATATGTAGCTGAAGTGAAAAGGAACAAGGGAGATAAATTCCTTTAAAAATAAAGTGTTAATTTGAGAATTTGAAAATGTTGGGTTGCATTTTCAAATTTGCACAACTTGTCCCGGCATTGTTGGGATTTTCAAATTTTCAAATTACTATGGTTACACTCAATAACATTCTTTTTCTTGATATTGAAACGGTGCCGCAATACGATTGCTACGACAAAATGCCGCCCGAGTGGAAAGCCCTGTGGGATTTGAAAGCCGCTTATTTAATCCGGAACAAAGAAGAAGAAACGGTAGAAACCATTTATAACCGCGCCGGCATATATTCCGAGTTTGGTAAAATTGTATGCATTACCTGTGGTATTATTCAAGGGTACAATCCAACCAAAAAACTCATATTAAAGTCTTTTTGCGGCGACGATGAAAAAGAGGTGTTGCTGCAGTTTGCAGAAATGCTGAAACGCTGGGCAACAGATGCCAATAAATGCTTATGTGCACATAATGGAAAAGAATTTGATTTTCCTTTCCTGTGCAGGCGAATGGTCATACATAATATTCCGCTACCCACCATTCTGAATACCCGTGGTAAAAAGCCCTGGGAAATAAATCACCTCGATACAATGGACCTTTGGCGCTTTGGTGATTACAAAACGTATACCTCACTGAACCTGCTGGCCTGTACCCTGGGCATTCCCACCCCAAAAGATGACATTGACGGCAGCATGGTATGGGAAGTATATTGGAAAGAAAAGAATTTAGAACGTATTGTTTGTTATTGCCAGAAAGATGTAATTACTGTAGCCCAGGTATATTTGCGAATGACGGGTGAAGAATTGATTGCTGCGGATAATATTGAGATCAAACCATAAAGAAAGAACCTGGTAATATATGGATATTGAATCACTTCGCAACTATTGCTTATCGAAACCGGCGGTAGAAGAAACCTTTCCTTTTGGACCAGAAACCCTGGTATACAAAGTGGGCGGGAAGATATTTCTAATTTGTTCTTTGGATTCTGAAGAATTCCGGTTTAACGTAAAATGCGATCCCGAAAAAGCCATCGAATTGCGGGAACGGTACGACTGCGTTCAACCCGGTTATCACATGAATAAAAAACATTGGAATACCATTGTGGTTGACGGAACGGTTTCCAACTCCATGCTAAAAGAATGGATAAACGATTCTTATGATTTGATCGTGGAAAGCCTGCCGGCAAAAACGCGGGAAAAGATCAAAGGGAAAAAATAGGAAGTAAGAGGTGGCCCGGTGGTCGGATTTAAGAATTCAGAAATATGATGCAGGATTTCAATTAAGAATATTATCTGGGTTCAGCTTAATCTTACGCGAAGCCGAAAAGTTTTAATTTTTTGTCTTCATCATTTTCAAATTTTCAAATTGAGTAATCTTCAAATTAAATCCAAATTACCCGACGTAGGCACTACTATTTTTACGGTGATGAGCGCCCTCGCTACCGAACACAAGGCGGTAAATCTGGGCCAGGGATTCCCTGATTTTCCCATGAGCGCAGAACTCACCGAACTGGTGAATGAAGCCATGCGCAACGGGTTCAACCAATATTCACCCATGCCGGGCTGGATGCCGTTGCGGGAAGCCATTGCAGAAAAAATTGAATTTTTATACAACACAAGGGTTAATCCCTATACGGAAATAACCATTACCCCTGGCGGTACGTATGCCATTTACACCGCCCTGACGGCGGTATTACAACCGGGCGATGAAGTGATTGTTTTTGAACCGGGGTACGATAGCTACATTCCCAATATAATTGTGAATGGTGCTGTGCCGGTGCGCATCAATTTGCAGTTTCCTGAATATAAGATCAATTGGGAAGAAGTACGTCAGAAGATCACGCCCAAAACAAGGGTTCTCCTGCTTAACTCGCCACATAACCCTACCGGTGCTGTTTTGGGTGAAGAAGATATTCAACAATTGCGCAACCTGGTGCAGCAAACAAATATTATCATCGTATCTGATGAAGTATATGAGCATATTATTTTTGATAATATAAAACACCAGTCCATTTTAAGGTACCCCGATCTGGCGCAACGAAGTTTTGTATGTTTTTCATTCGGAAAAGTATACCATTGCACTGGTTGGAAGTTGGGTTACTGCGTGGCGCCCGATGCCTTTACCCGGGAGTTTCGAAAAGTGCACCAGTTCAATTGCTTTAGCTGTCATACCCCTTCGCAGGTAGCCATCGCTACTTTCCTGCGAAACAAAGATTCATATTTAACGCTTGCCCCCTTTCTTCAAAAAAAGCGCGACTACTTTTTACAACTGATGAAAAATACCCGGTTTACCATGCTGGATAGTAAGGGTAGTTATTTCATTTGCGCCCAATATGATCGCATCAGCGATGAAAGTGATAAGGATTTTGCCATTCGCATCACCAGGGAGTTTGGGGTGGCCGTTATTCCTGTTTCGGCCTTCTACCTGAATGGCACCGATAACAAGGTGGTTCGTTTTTGTTTTGGCAAGAAAGAGGAAACCCTGGCGTTGGCGGCTGAACGGTTATCACGCATTTAAAATAATTGCGGGTGGTTCATCGATGAACCTCCTTTTGTGAGCCGTTTGCCAACTGGTGGAAGACCCACCTTATGAAGTTTCTTTCTGTTGCTTAATTTAGCTATATGATCACGCTGATACCCATGCTTCCCGAACATGCCAACCCGGTACTGGAGATTTATGGCCATGGAATTGCCTCTGGAATGGCCACTTTCGAAACAAAGGCGCCCGATTGGATTGGGTTTAACAACAAATACCTCCCGCATTCAAGGATCATTGCAATTGATAATATTGAACCTGTAGGCTGGGCGGCCTTAACGCCCGTATCAGCAAGGGAATGCTATAACGGCGTGGCGGAAGTGAGTGTTTATGTTCATCAACAACACCAGCGAAAAGGCATTGGACGATTGTTGTTGGAAGAATTGATCCGGGTCAGTGAACAGAACGGCATTTGGTCGTTGTTAAGCGTGATCCATGAAGAGAACAGGGCCAGTATTCACCTGCATGAACAATGTGGTTTCCGCTATATTGGTTATCGCGAACGCATCGCGCAACTGGATGGCATCTGGCGAACAACTGTCATGTTGGAAAAGCGAAGCAAAACTGTAGGCCAATAGGAATATTCTCCCGATTAAAATTCATACCTCATTATATCTGCGTTTAATCTTCGCTTTCTATTGAAGGTTGTTAATGCAACTATTTAAGATTTCTATAACAAACCTTTTAGGCCATTTGGCGTCATATATACATGCATGTTGCAGATGAATTACCCGGTTTGTTAGTGGCTCGTTAAGGGAGTCGTTGGTGAAGGCAAAGCAAGGCAATACACATTATATTTACTATACAACTGAAAAATGCAATTATAATAAAGCATCAAGGAATTATTAGGACGGTTTATTTTTCATGGATTGGACAAAATAGAAGGGGCTCTTTCGCGAGCCCTTTTTTATTGCTGATTTTGAGATTTAGTGATTTTGTGATTTCTTATAGTCGAGCACTCCGCAAATCCCGATTTTTGCAATTCAAATCTCAAAATCTTTATAAGCTATTTCAACAACTGGTAAGCAATTAAACTCATGATGTATGCCAACCCGGTCATATATACCAGTTGTATTAGCGCCCACTTCCAGGTACGCGTTTCACGTTTTACAATAGCCAACGTGCTCATACATTGCATGGCAAAGGCATAGAAGATCATTAAAGAAATTCCTGTGGCCAGGCTGTATACTTTCGTTCCATCTGGTCGAACGGCGGCATTCATTTTTTCCATCAACGTATTTTCATCGGCATCATCACCGCCTTCAACACTATACAGGGTGGCCATGGTTCCCACAAATACTTCGCGGGCAGCAAAAGAGGTAATGAGGGCGATGCCTATTTTCCAGTCGTAACCCAAAGGTTGTATCACCGGTTCAATACTACGGCCCAATAAACCGGCGTAGGAGTTTTGTAAAAGCTCGGTATTTTTTAAACGGTTCAACTCGGCTTCCTGTTCGGGGTGTTGTTTTATTTGCTGCTCATAACGCGCGGCTACACTTCTCATTTTCTCTTTAGGACCATAAGTGCTCAAGGCCCATAAGATCAAACTAATGACCATGATCACCTTACCGGCGTCAAATACAAAGATCTTTGCCTTGTTGACCATGGTGATCAACACATTCTTCCAGCGCGGCGCCCGGTATACCGGAAGCTCCAATATGAAAAAACTTTTCTCTTTTATATTAATAAAGAAACGGGCAATGTAAGACACAAACATCGACATGATGGGCCCCAGTAAATATAAACCCATCATCACCAGACCCTGCAATCCCAAAAAGCCCGCAAACATTGTTTTTGGAATAACCAGCCCGATCAGGATCGTGTACACCGGCAGTCGGGCGCTGCAACTCATTAAAGGGGTAACCAGTATAGTTAGTAATCTTTCTTTTTTGTTTTCAATATTGCGGGCGCTCATAATGGCCGGTACGGCACAGGCAAACCCGCTGATCATAGGCATTACGCTCTTTCCGTTTAACCCTACTTTACGCATCAGCTTATCTGTTAAAAAACTAATGCGCGCCATATAACCGGTGTCTTCCAAAATGGTCACCAGCCCAAACAGGATCATGATCTGTGGTATAAACACAAGAATACCGCCTAACCCGGCCCAAATACCGTTGATGAGCAGATCGGCAAACCAGCCTGATGGCAATACATTCCCTAACCAACTGCTTATTTCACCAAACCCCCAATCGATTATATTCATTGGGTACTCTGCCAGCCAGAACACACTTTGAAATAACAGGAACAATACCGCCAGCAGAATAATATAACCCCAGCGCCGGTGCAGAAAGATGTTATCGAGCTTTTCGGTAAACAGGGTTTTTTTCAGCGGCGATGGCTCCGATACCGATTGTTTAAGAATGGAACCTATGCGTTGATATCGCTGCAGAATTTCTTCGGCCTGCGTCTTTGTATGGTTGAAATTATTAACCTGTTCAATCGATTCTATCTTTTCCTGCAAATGCCCATGCAGGGCAAATGATTCGTGGTTGATGAGGTAGTGAATGGCTTTGTAATCGCTTAGCTCGGGAAACAACTCCTTTACACTGCCAATAGCGGCAGGAGCAAGCGCTTCGTTATTGATAAAATCGCGTACGGGTGCTTTGTATAGCTCCAGCGCAGTTTGTTCAATGGCCTTTTTTAAAGGTTGAATGCCCTTGTTTTTGCGGGGATTGATGGGAATTACCGGCACGCCCAGTTCTCTTTCCAGTTCTGCCACGTCAATCTGGATGCCCTTATGGCGGGCGATATCCATCATGGTTAAACCCACCACCACGGGTATTTTGAGGTCGATTATTTGTGAAGCAAATAGCAGGTTGCGTTTCAGGTTGCTGGCATCGGCGATCAGCACTACCATTTCCGGTTCCACCACCTCTTTATCCTGCTGCATCAATACCCGGTAGGCCACCCACTCATCTTCGCGCCGGGGATATAAACTGTACGTACCAGGCAGGTCGATAATAGTAGCATTAAGCCCATCTGCCAGTTGGCAGGAGCCTACTTTTTTGTCAACCGTTACACCCGGAAAGTTGCCTACTTTCTGGTTCAGGCCGGTTAAAACATTGAACAGGGAGCTTTTGCCGCTGTTTGGATTTCCTACTAATGCAATATGTATCGTCTTCGCCATTACTAAAATACCCTTTTACGATAAGTAAAAAGGGTTTGAAAAAGAGTGCAAAAGTATCGATTTAAACCGGGCCGCTATTTACGATATAAGTAAATTATTGAAGCAAAAAGGTGAGCCCCCCGCTACAGGAGGGCTCACCTTCATATTTGATTTACTGTGATTTGTATTATTCCACTACCATCACAAACCCGTCATGAGCGCCGATAGTAACAGTTTCCTGCTTACCGGGCTTTACAACAATAATCTTTTGATCAATAAACGTGTCGCCTTTGCTGTTCAAAAGGTAAGTGGCTTTTTTCCCTTTGAAAGCGGAAAGGTTGAGCGCTAATGACTTTTCTTCCTTGGTTCCGTTTATGCCGGCGATATACCATTTGTTACCCGATTTACGGGCGAGCACCACATATTGACCAGGGAAGCCATCGATGAATTTTACATCATCCCAACCAGTGGGCAACTTGCGCAGGAAATCTTTTACAAATCCCGGCATATGGGCCATGCCTTCAGGAATTTCTACAAAATGCTGCGAACCGGATAAGAACAATACCGATAAGGCCAGCTCAAACGATGGGGTAGTTTGCCGTTCTATTCTCGGGATCTTATAAAGACACATGGGCGTGAAATCCATGGGGTCGAAGGCATTGCGGGTAAACGGCAGCATGGCGGCATGCGTAGGTTCCTGATTGGCATCTTTCTGATCAAAGGTGATATATTCGAAACCCTTAATGGCCTCTGCGCTCATTAAATTAGGCCAGGTACGCTGCCAGCCACGAGGCAGGGTAGCGCCATGAAAATTCACCATCAATCTGTGAGCGGAGGCATCTTTTAAAATGTCGAGATAATACCGGATAAACGATTGTCCGTCGCCGCCAAAGAAATCGATCTTGGTGCCGGCTACCCCCATTTTTTCAAGGCGACTGAATTCTTTTTCCCGGGCTTCGTGCGTAAGCAATTTGTCGCGCGGATGGTAAGGCGTGTTATTCCAGCTTCCGGCCGAATTATACCACAGCCAAATGCCTACCTTTTTTTGTTTGGCATAATTGATCAGTAACTGCATGCTGTCATAACCGATCTTGGTATCCCAATCGGCATCAATCAGGCAATACTGCCAGTTCATATCGGCCGCATAGTCTATAAAGCGTTTCTGTACGGAATAAATGGTAGAGTCATCTTTCAACAACGCCCAGCTCCAGGACGATTTACCTGCTTTGGCAAATGAAAAGTTTTGTGTGGATGCAGGCCTGGCGAGGTCGGTACCCAGCGTAGATTCTATAATAGTGGCCAGGCTGCCAATGGTAACAATGCGCCAGGGTGAGTACCAGGGCAGGGTAGATTGAGGTTTTAAACCACCGCCGGGGATCACTTCCCGTGCATCGGGGAAGGCAATATGATAATTGGTGTTGGCCGGATCGTTGTTCAGCTTCGTGGCGCAATAGCTGCCATCCATATCAGCTTCTGTGATCAGCAGCCAATGGCCAGCCGATTGAAACAATGCAGGGTATACCCAGCCCGCTTTCAACGGCGAAGGCGTTCCTGCCGCTATTCCTTTCTCATAAAACTCTTCATAGCAGGGATTAACCTGTTGCCAACCGGTTTTGGCTACGCTCATGGGCTGCAGCCAGCCTTTGGCGGTTGCGGGCAAGTGGAAAGAAGTAAACTCGGTATCTACCTTTTTAGGTTCGGTAGCGGCGCCGGGGAAATAATAGCGAAAAGCTACGCCGTCGTTGGAAACCTGCCAGATGATATCTATCAATGCACCGGCTGCATTTTTATAATGAACCACCCGGCGGTTGGCTGTATATGTATTGTTCTGGCGCTTGCCGGTAACCAGGCGATAATTGTCTTTAACCACTGAAACTGGAGACAACCCGGTTTGTGTAAGTGTTTTGGAGAAATCGGCATCGGCGCGAACAAGGCCCAGTTGCGAAGGCTCCAGCACTACGCTGCCTTTATATTGAACCGAATATGACGGTTGTCCCAACGCATCAAGGCGGCTGGTAACCTGAATTAATTTATTAGGACTGGAAATAGTAACCGCGGGTGATTGGGCGAAAGAGATATTACAAACAATAAGAGCGGCCAGGCATAAAGCGACCAATTTATTCATAGATGGCGTTTCGTTAGATAAAATAATTGGGTAACCGGGGCATGAAGGTAATAAATGTACTGATGACGTTATATAGGCTGGTAGGGATTTTATTTGGTTTTATACTATTTTTAAATTTTCCGCAACAGACTTGCTCAACGATTTTTTTCAATATAACTGGCACACCTTAAATGCGGCTGTTATTATACAATTTTATTTACTAAAGGCATGCCTGCTTCAAAGTCATTTATATTTTGCAGGGTGATTTGGGCAATTTGGGTAAGCGCTTCATCAGTAAAAAAGCCCTGGTGACTGGTGATCAATACATTCGGAAAGCTCATCAACCGCATAATGTCGTCATCTTCAATGATCTCTTCTGATAAATTATGAAAAAACAATTTTTCTTCCTGTTCATATACATCAATTCCAAGATATCGCAAATGACCGGTTTTTAAAGCATGAATAGCTGCGCGGGTATCTATCAATCCCCCGCGGCTGGTATTAATTAACATAAGACCCGGTTTCATTAAACCGAATGTATCTGAATTTATAATGTGCCTGGTTTGGTCAGTGAGCGGGCAGTGAAGAGAAATAATATCGCATTGTGGCAATAAACGGGTCAATGGCAGAAATTCTATACCCCTTGCCTCCAGTTCTTTATTGGCAATAAGGTCAAATGCCAACACACGGCACCCGAACCCTTGCATGATATGGCAAAAAACCTGACCAATTTTTCCGGTACCGATTACGCCCACTGTTTTTCCATTCAAATCAAAACCGGTCAATTTCTCCAGCGAAAAATTGCCTTCCCGCACCCGGTTATACGCTTTATGCGTTTTGCGGTTGAGGGTCAATATTAAAGCGACTGCATGCTCTGCAACCGCATAGGGCGAATAAGCCGGCACCCGAACCACTTTTATATTATGAAATTGTGCAGCCGGAAGGTCAACATTGTTGTAACCCGCACAACGCATGGCAACTATTTTTACACCCAGGCCCGCCAGCAGCTTGATCACTGCTGCATTCAATACATCATTTACAAAGGCACAAACAGCAGTACAGCTATCTGCCAGGGTAACTGTTTGTTCGTTCAGCTGGGCTTCAAAGAATACCAGTTCGTGGCTGGTATTATAGCGGCTGAAATATTCCTTATCATATAGCTGGGTGGAGAAAAAGGCGATTTTCATGGTAACAAAAGTAGCTAAATACCCGCCCACACCACAATGCAATACTTATCTTTGCCCTCCTTTTCACCCGCCAAAAGGCGGCGAAAGGTTTAAAAATTTACAGGATATGTTCAACAAACGGGTAAAAGTTAAAGATCTGCTGGCCAGTGAGGCTACCGGTCAGGAAGTTATTGTTATGGGTTGGGTGCGTACTTTTCGTAACAACCAGTTTATAGCGCTGAACGACGGAAGTACCAATAATAATCTGCAGATAGTAGTTGAACTGGGTATGCTCGATGAAAATACCCTCAAACGCATCACTACCGGCGCTTCCCTGAAAGTAACCGGCGAAGCAGTGCCTTCTTTGGGTAAGGGTCAAAAAGTAGAAATAAAAGCAAAGTCACTGGAAATATTGGGCGATAGTGACGCGGAGAAATACCCTTTGCAACCCAAAAAGCATAGCCTGGAGTTTTTACGCGAAATAGCCCACCTCCGTTTTCGTACCAACACCTTTGGTGCGGTATTCCGCGTGCGCCATGCACTGGCATTCGCCATTCACAAGTTTTATAATGAAAAGGGCTTTGTATATATGCACACGCCCATTGTTACTGCCAGCGATGCAGAAGGCGCTGGTGAAATGTTTCGCGTAACTACATTGCCGTTCGATAATCCGCCGCGCAACGAAGACGGTTCTATAAACTTTAAAGAAGACTTCTTTGGCCGCAGCACCAATTTAACGGTGAGCGGACAGTTGGAAGGCGAACTGGCAGCAATGGCCTTTAGTGAAGTGTATACGTTTGGCCCCACCTTCCGCGCTGAAAATTCAAACACCGCCCGCCACCTGGCTGAGTTCTGGATGATAGAACCTGAAATGGCGTTTTACGACCTGGAAGATAATATGAACCTCGCCGAAGAGTTCATTAAATATATCATTCGCTATGCCATGGAGCATAATCGCGAAGACCTGGAGTTTCTGGCGCAACGCCTGGCAGAAGAAGAAAAACAACTGCCACAGGATAAACGCAGTGAAATGGGCCTGATAGAAAAGCTGGAATTTGTAATAAACAATAATTTCGAGCGCATCACTTATACCGAAGCCATCGATATTTTGCTCAATTCACCGGCGTATAAGAAAAAGAAATTCCAGTACGAAGTGAAATGGGGCATCGATATGCAGAGTGAGCATGAGCGGTACCTGGTTGAAAAACATTTCAAAAAACCGGTGATCGTTACCGGTTATCCCAAAGAGATCAAAGCGTTTTATATGCGGCAGAACGACGATGGTAAAACCGTAGCTGCTATGGATATTCTGGCGCCCGGCATTGGTGAAATAGTAGGTGGTTCGCAAAGGGAAGAACGCCTGGAAAAACTCACCGAGCGTATGAAAGAAATGCATATTCCTGTTGAAGAAATGTGGTGGTACCTCGATACCCGCCGTTTTGGTTCTGTACCGCACGCCGGCTTTGGCCTTGGCTTTGAACGGATGGTATTGTTCGTTACCGGTATGACCAATATTCGCGATGTGATTGCGTTCCCAAGAACGCCGAAGAACGCGGAATTCTAATATAACTGCAATATTTATAAAGGCGAGGCACGGTTCGAAACCGTGCCTCGCCTCTTTTATTCGTGAATAGAAACAATGGGTATATGTGAATGGGTTATTAATTCGCGACTTTGGCTCTTATGAAATAAGGAATCGATGAACCGGTGTTTTTTAGGTATCAACATCACCAGGTCGAGGTTATTATTTTCAGCGAATCCATGAATACCTTCTACCACATCTTTACCCGTTAATTGAACATAGGTTGGCCTGTTTTCCTCAAGCATGGCATCGAGGTAGGCTGTTTCCATGGTGGCCTCGGTTACATCCGTTTCCTCATCATCTTTATCTTTTACATTCAACACATATAATTCAGCGCCAAATTCCTTTACTATACTTTTAATATAATCAATCGGGGTTGATTGTACTATATTTTCAAAATCACAAGCCAGGCCTATTCTTTTAATGCCATGGTAGGTAGTGCCGGGTGGTACTACAATAACCGGGCATTTTAAATGACGGATAGCATTCAACGTAGTGCTGCCCATGATAATTCTTTCAAGTCCGGTGGCGCCATGGCTGCCCATGATGATAGCCAGTGGCTGTACCGATTTGCAAAGTTTTTCCAGTTCTTCGATGGTGTCGCCTAACCGGGCTTCGCTATATACCTGTACCTGACCTGACGTTACCTGAACAAGATTTCTTTTTATTTCTTCCAACCGCTCTTCGGCGGTTCTTTTCAATTCTTCTACAGATACGATTTCTACAGGTACAACAGCGCCGTCTGCAAAGGATACCGGTACATTGTACACGTGCAGTAATACGATACCGGCATTAATAGCCTGCGCCATGTCAACGGCATAGTTTAATGCATTGACCGAAACAGACGAAAAATCGGTAGGAACTACCAGTGTTTTCATGTTTTTCTTTTTTTGATTAATTAAAAGTACTAGCTCTGTTTATCTATAAAATTGATGAAAGTCAGCAAGCTGACTGATTATTATATATGGAAAAATTGTGCCACCGCATCTTAGGTTCAAACCAATAGTTATGGCTGAAATTAACATCCCTGCCGCAGGCGGTAAAAAAACCGGTGTGCGCAGAAGTAAAAAACATAGCACCCGCGTTGACTTAACACCCATGGTTGATCTTGGGTTTTTGCTTATTACCTTTTTTATTTTTACTACTTCTATGTCGAGCCCCAGGGCTATGAATTTGGCAATGCCAAAGGACACACCTCCCGATAAGCAAAACCAGGTGCCAGAAAGCAATGCATTAACGGTGATACCGCTTAATGGCGACAAGATCTTTTACTATCATGGTGATTTAAACGATGCATTAAAGGCAAATACCTATGGCGTTACCAATTATTCGGTCACTGAAGGAATAGGACAAATTGTGCGTACCAAACAGGTTATCCTCAACCGAAAGAAACCCGGCAACCGGGATGAATTGGTAGTAATGATAAAACCAACACCTGAAAGTAATTACGAAAATCTTGTAAGTGTTTTAGATGAAATGCTGATCAATGATGTAAAGCGTTATGCGGTTATGGACTTAACACCCGAAGAAAAAGAAATCGCGTTAGCTAAAAGTGAACTCCAGTAGAAGTTATCCTGGTTGCAGGCATACTATAGATTAACGGATGGTTAACCGTGATACCCAAATACCCGGTAGCCGGTTTTACAAGAAATAATAACTGAAATTTTGTGGTGGAAGTAGTGTTTTGTAAATTGTATGTCCCTCGTGATTTCAGGTAATTCATTGTATAAACCGAAATAAATAATACTATGGCAATTCCGGTAGTTAACCTCGCCGATTTTTTATCAGGCGATCCACAATTAAAGCAGGCATTCGTCAACCAACTCGGTAAAGCATATGAGGAAGTTGGTTTTGTGGCAGTAAAAAATCATGGCATCCCCGACGAATTGATAGCTGATCTGTATAAATATGTGCAACAGTTTTTTGCGCTTCCATCCGATGCAAAAAAGAAATATGAAATACCGGGGCTGGCTGGTCAGCGTGGCTATACTTCTTTTGGAAAAGAACATGCAAAAGGCAGTGATGCGCCGGATCTGAAAGAGTTCTTCCAGTTTGGGCAGATCGTTGAAGATAGCGATCCCATTAAAAGCGAATACCCCGATAACGTACATGTAAATGATATTGCCGCTTTTAATACCACATTTACAAAAGCGTACCGGGCATTTGAAAAATCGGGCAGGGCGTTATTGCAGGCCATTGCATTGTATCTGGGTCTTGATGAACATTATTTCGACAGGCACATACATAACGGCAATTCCATATTGCGGGCCATACATTATCCGCCCATAACGCAGGAACCTAAATCGGCCATTCGTGCCGAGCAACACGAGGATATTAATTTAATAACCTTACTGGTTGGCGCATCAGCAGATGGATTGCAAATACTCACCAAACAAAATGAATGGGTGCCGGTAACGTCTTTACCAGAGCAAATTGTAGTAAACGTGGGCGATATGTTGCAAAGGCTTACTAATAATAAGCTGAAATCTACTACGCACCGTGTCGTAAATCCCCCAAGGGAAATGTGGGGTACTTCCAGGTTTTCTATCCCATTCTTTCTGCATCCCAAAGGCGAAATGAGCCTGGCTTGTTTGGAAAGTTGTATAGATGCCGATCACCCCAAGGCATTCCCCGATGCTACCGCCGGCGAATACCTGGATGAACGATTAAGAGAAATTGGACTTAAAAAATAATTGATAATCAAAGAGTCCCGACAGTTACTGTCGGGACTCTTTCTTTTAACTCCTACTTAACCAATTGCTGATTAATTTAGATTTATCAAACATAATTATTCAAACAGGGCCCATTGAATAATTAATGTATGAGCTTTTTCGTTAATAATAATACATCACTTTAATTGTAAAAACCTGACCACATGAAAAGAAATGTACTTTATAATTTGTTGCTGTTACCACTGGCTATGCTTGTAGCCACGTGGGGCATGTCGCAAACACTGGTTGAAGACCAGAATCCCAACTATTTAGTAAGCCAGGCAAAATATACTGCCATGGCCGATTCACTCAACAGCCTGCACGGTACTACTCCGCAGGAAACCTACAAAGCCATTGACTGGATGGCCGACAGACAGGCAAGGCGCGATGAACGCAGAGCCTTTCGCCGTCAATTGCGTATGGAAAGGGCCAGGTATGGTTGGTACTATAACGACTACAGTTATTATTCTCCCACCAATTACTATCCCGGTTATTCACGCAATTACTGGTACAACTATCATCCATATCACAACTACTATCGCCCCCGGTATGGTAATAATTACTGGAACCTGGTGCCACTGGCGGCTACAGCAGCAACGGTGGGCTGGTTGTTAACGCGGTAATAAAATTGCCTCTCAGCTAATTGTGAATGCTGTGTAAATGGAAAACGTTTAAACCATTTCCATGAATGCACGTTATGCTGAATAAAAAATAAATAATTGTATTTTCTACATAACTTCGCTTTTAAAATAATTACAATGAAACGAGTATGTCTGGCCGTTATGGCCCTGGTTGTAGCCGGTATGAGTTTTTCTTCCTGTTCGCATAAAGTAACCCGTATTGACCCCGGTGAGCAGGTTGACCTGAGTGGCCGCTGGAACAATACCGATTCCCGCCTCGTAGCTGAACAAATGATTGAAACAGTTTTGCGCGAAAGATGGTTAGGTGATCACCAGGAAGGACATAACGGACAAAAACCAGTGGTAATTGTTGGGTTTGTTACCAACAAAAGCCATGAGCATATTGAGGCTGAAACTTTCGTTAAAGACGTAGAACAATCTTTTATCAAATCAGGCAGAGTGCGGTTGGTACAAGGTGGTAAAAAAAGAGATGAACTGCGAGCTGAAAAAGCCGATCAGCAAACCAATGCTTCAGCTTCCAGCATGAAAAAGTTTGGGCTTGAACAAGGCGCTGATTATATTCTGCAAGGTTCTATAAACTCCATCGTTGATTCGCAAAAGCGTAAAAAGGTAGTGTACTATCAAATTGATCTGGAGCTCACCAATATTCAAAGCAATGAGGTAGTATGGATAGGGGACAAGAAGATAGCCAAATTCGTGCAAAATTAAAGTACTCAACAGCAGGATCTCTGCAATAATCACTGCATGGTTTTATCATTTCAACATATGATAAGAGCATTGGCTGTAGTGTGCCTGATGCCTTTGTTATTTTCCTGCGCCACTTACAATAATCGTATTGGTACGTATTACGAACAAGTGACCAATAATCAGTACGACAAAGCTTTTATGGCCATAGATCATAACAAACTGTTGCAACGAAAACGCAACAGGCTGCTGTACCTTTTTGAAAAAGGGAAGATGGCCCACTTAATGAAGCAATACGATAGCAGCAACTTGTTCTTTAACGAAGCCGACCTGTTTATTGAAGATGCCCGCACCTCGGCCTCAGACATAGCCCTCGGCACTTTGTTGAATCCCATGATGGAAACTTACAAAGGCGAAGACTTTGAAAAATTCATGGTGCATTACTATAAGGCATTAAACTACCTGGGGCTGGGGCAAGGCAATGAAGCGATGGTAGAAGCCCGGCGTATATCCCTGCGCAGCTATGCACAACAGGATAAAACCGGAAATAATGCAAACCGTTATTCAGATGATGCATTTGCGCTGATGATGCAGGGTATTATTTACGAGCAAAGCGGCGATATGAACAATGCATTTATCTCGTATAGAAATGCCGTAGACATATTTTTAAAGAACAATAACCGTTGGTATGGCGTTAGCCTGCCCGGGCAGTTGAAGCAGGATCTTTTGCGTACGGCTGCCGCCAATGGTTTTATGGATGAAGTGCAACGGTATTCAACCCTGCTCAATACCACTATACAACCATCTGCAAAAGCACCCGGTGGCGAGTTGATTCTTTTTTGGGAAAACGGACTGGCGCCGGTGAAACAGGAACAGAACTTTTTCTTTTCGTTGACCAAAGATGGGCTCGGCAATTTCATGTTCACTGATGCCGCCGGCTCGGTAAACGTTCCTTTTATATACGACAATAATTATAATGCGAGTAATATTAAGGCAGAAGAGCTGCGGTCACTAAGGGTAGCTTTTCCCAGATACCAGGAGCAACCTGTTTTTTATACCCAGGGTACTGTGTCGGTAAATAATGCACAATACAATTTTGAACAGGCCGAAAACATCAATGACCTGGCATTTGCCACTTTGAAGGAGCGGTTTTTAAAAGAAATGACCAAAACGCTTAGCCGGTTGGCTATAAAGAAACTGGCTGAAGCGGCCGCGCGGCCTAAAAAGGACGATAAGAACAAGGATGAGAAGGAGGCCCTGGCTGCGGCCATACAGGTATTTAGTTTTGTTACCGAAAAAGCCGATACCCGTAACTGGCAGAGTTTACCCCATACTATATTATATACGCGCATTCCCCTGCAACCGGGTTCCAATGAGTTGCAAATAAACTTCACCGGTCAAAATCAGCAAACCAAACCAATACGTCTGGTAGTAGAGGGCAATGGCCGCCTGCAGGTACAGAATGTTTGTACGATGCGGTAAGCAATGCGTGTAAAAGGCCCAGAAGCCGATTTTATTATATGTGTAATTAAGTATATGAGCATTCTCAGTTAGGGTGCTTACCCGTTCACTCTTTTTAATACCCTCTCAAAAAATTTTTGCTGTCGTTTTATTTTTTTCTGATGCGAAAAAAAAGTTTTGCCACCACTTTAGTTTTTTCTGACGCAGAAGATTTTTTTTCGATATCGGTTTATTTTTCTTCTGATGCGAGTAAAAAAATTTTGCCACCACTTTAGTTTTTTTCTGACGCAGAAGATTTTTTTTCGATATCGTTTTATTTTTTTCTGATGCGGAAAAAAAGTTTTGCCACCATTTTATTTTTTTTCTGACGCAGAAGATTTTTTTTGATATCGTTTTATTTTTTTCTGATGCGAGTAAAAAGTTTTGCCACCACTTTAGTTTTTTTCTGATGCAGAAGATTTTTTTCCGATATCGTTTTATTTTCTTCTGATGCGAAAAAAAAGTTTTGCCACCATTTTAGTTTTTTTCTGATGCAGAAAAAAAGTTTTGCCATCGTTTTATTTATTTTTTTGACGCAGATATTTTTTTTTGTGACCCATTTAATTTTTTTTGTCGTTGTCTAAGTTTTTTATGCATCCATTTTGTTTTTTTTGAGCTTTTAGAAAGGATTTTCCTACAGTTTTACCCGCTTTGACAAAAACCCTCGACAACCCCTTAACAACCTTTTATAGGTTCATTCCCCTTTCTGGCCAGTCAATTTCCTCCACTCACCACTCTTTTTCTACCATTCATCCAATCCCAAAAAATTCTTTCTGGATAAGCCAAACGCATATTTAATTGAAAATCAAGTTTTACTGGCTTAACTAGTTAGCAGCTTATGAATATTACCATAATAAAAATGGTACTATGTGTTGCATAGTACTAAAATCCACCCTATATTTGTGTTGTGAAAGGGAATAAAACCCCGACTTCACAATCAGCCATGCCAATCCCAATTAGTATAGCCATTTTGATCGCCCTGTTTGTACTGGGTGGAAAAATGAACAAGCAACCAAAAGGCAGTCCTGCCGAAGTGGTGATCTTAGGCGGTAAACAATATAGTCTGGTAGATAAAAAAGATAGCTGTAATACCTTAGTGGTGATGAACCCCAAGCAAAACGACAACACTGTTATCATTAAAGGCCAACGGCAAAGCGCCCCTATTGAAAATATTTTTCAGTTTTTGGGTTTGTACCAAATAATAAAAGCAGAGCCCTTGACACCAGTAAACAATTCTATTAACAGCAATATTAAACAGGCGGTTTGTCTGTAAAATGAATAGCCATGAACATTGAGAACACCCAAAGTCAGATGCGGAAAGGGATACTGGAGTTTTGCATTCTCTCAATCATTCGCCGCGGGGAAGCTTACCCGAGTGATATCGTGGATGAAATGAGAGGTGCCAACCTCCAGATCCTGGAGGGTACCCTTTACCCCTTATTAACCCGATTGAAGAATGCCGAAATGCTAACCTATAGATGGGTAGAGAGTAATTCGGGCCCTCCCCGCAAATACTTTTCATTAACGCCAAAAGGGGAGGAGTTTTTTAAAGAGCTGGAAACTACCTGGAACGAACTGGCCAATGCCGTGAATACGCTGGCCAGTAAACGGGAGTCGCTGGTATCATCGGCAGGTAATAACACAATAGAAAATTCAGAATATCCTACAGAAACAACCCAACCCAACAACTAAAACTTCAACCAACAAACACTATTCACCATGAAAAAGGTAATCAATATAAATTTCCAGGGCAGGGTAGTTCCTATTGAGGAAACTGCTTACGAAATATTAAAGCAATACATCGAAAGTTTGCGAAGGTATTTTGCGAATGAAGAGGGGCGTGATGAAATCATTAATGATATCGAAAGCCGTATTGCTGAATTGTTTTCTGAAAGATTAAAAAAGGGCGCTACCTGCATTACCGATGAAGATGTGCAGGCTGTAATGGCCAGCATGGGCCGCCCTGAAGATTTTGAAGCAGAAACCGGCACCAATGGCGGCACCACCACGGGAACCGGTCAGCAGCAACAAAGTTCTTCGCAGCAGTCGCAGTCAGCCACTGGCGCATACAGCCCGGGCCCTGGTCGCGGCCGACTGGTTCGTAATGCCGACGATAAAATCATTGCCGGTGTGTGTAGCGGATTGGCGAACTACTTTCACATAGACCCCGTGATCATGCGCATTGTTTTTGTGTTATTGTTTTTCACCGGCGGTTCAGGCATACTTGTTTACCTGATATTATGGGTTGCTGTTCCTTCGCAGTCAATTCAGTCAAACATTACTAAAAGATTATACCGCAGTTCCGATGATAAGGTAATTGCAGGTGTTTGTGGTGGCCTGGCCGCTTATTTCAATATCAGCCTTTGGGTCCCTCGCCTGATCTTTGCTTTGCCATTTATCATCACGTTATTATCCGGTCCTTTTAACTGGTTCTGGGGTGATATTGATTTCTGGATCGGACCGCGGATAGTGACCGGTTCATTAGGCAGCACCTTGTTTGTAACATACATTGTTTTGTGGATTGCGGTACCCATTGCCGTTACTGCAGCAGAAAAACTCGAAATGCGGGGGGAGCGGGTTGATCTGAACTCTATTCGTGATACTGTTAAAGAAGACCTGGAGAGTTTCAGATCAAAAGCACAGAACTGGGGTAATGAAGTAAAGCAATCTGCTCAACAGTTCAGCACCCAGGCACGGCAGTTCGGTCAAAGCGAACGGGTTAAAACCTTTACATCAGAAGCCTCCACGGCTGCACGTGGCGCCGGCAGCGGTATTGCCCATATCATAGGTGTATTATTCAAAGCTTTCTTCCTGTTTATAGTTGGAATGATTGCACTGGTTTTATTCGGTGTATTGGTGGGTTTGCTTTTTGGCGGTGTACCGGTAATGTCGTTCAAAGAATTTTTGCTGGATGGGTTCTGGCAAAACTCACTGGCCTGGTTAGTTGTATTGTTATTCCTGGGAGTTCCCATTATAGCATTGATTACCTGGTTGATCCGCCGCATTATGGGCGTTCGCTCTAAAAATCATTATCTCGGTTATGTATTCGGTACTTTATGGTTTGTTGGCATCGTAAGCGCTGCTTTGCTGACCGGTTCAATATTCCGCAGTTTTAAATCAAGGAATTTTATAGAAGAGAATTTCTCCATGGCACAACCTACCAATGGAAAATTGACCCTGGATGTTACGACCAACAACATTAACTATCGTTATTACAGCAATGACTGGTTCGATTGGGAAGATGGCGATTGGCCTTTGTTCGGCGCTAACCTCGATTCAATTATGATCAATACGGTTCGTGTTGATGTGGTGAAAAGCAACGATAACGAATTTCATATTACTAAAGTTAAGTTCAGCAGAGGTAAAGACCCGGTAACTGCCCGGAATATCGCTGAGAAGATCAATTTTCCGGTTTCACAAAATGATAGCATTGTATACCTGCCCAAAGGATTTTCTATCAGTAAAAATGAAAGGTGGCGGGCTCAGCAAGTGCTGTTGATCTTACAGGTTCCGGTTGGTAAAAGATTTCATTTAGACAGAAGTGTTTCAAGATACGATTGGTTTGATGTACGATATAACCACCGTGGCGGTATTGATATTGATGATAACTGGGAACGTACTTATTGGGTTGAATCGGGTAGAGAATACATTATGACACCCGATGGTCCTAAGGAAATTTCAAGGCTCGACCAGGAGGCATTGAAGAGAGGCGAATATAAAGAGCGTGATAAAGAGGAGGAAATTGAGGATAGTGTTAAAGAGCGGATTGAAAAAGAAATAAGAAAAAAGAAACAGATGGAAGATGCGGTGCCTGACCGGCTAAAAAGAAATAGCGATTCTACCGGTGGTTACCGCTATCGCAAACAAAGCCCGGAGAATAAAAAGGATTCCACACCCGCTAAAGCCACTTCGGTTTAGGTGAATGTTGATAGAAAAATACAAGCCATGAAGTAAGTGCAATTAATGTCCTGATCAATATTATTCAATAAAAACTCCCCCGCCGCTCTGTTATCCGAACGTCGGAAGCAGGCGGGGTTGAAGTTGGAACAACAGGGGCCCTTTTGAGGGCCCTTTTTAATTGAAGGCAATGTTGAATATCGAATATCCAATTTCAAATGTAGAAGTCAGGGCAAAGAAATGAAAAATTAAGAATGAGAAACAGAGGAATGAGAAAGGGAAGACAGAAATCAGACGAATATCGAATGTTCAATTTCCAATATTGAAGTTGAATATAGTGTGTAGCTGTATTTGCTTCCTGCTTTGAGCTTTCCACTTTCGGTTGTATTTGTATTCGGTTGTAGCTTGCATAGTACAGCTTGCAGCGGTTTTCTGCCTTATTCCCTTATTTTTGCGGCCTAACAAAAACTATACAAACTGTATGAAGAACACTCCTTTCACACAAAAACACATTGCCCTTGGCGCCAAGATGGCTGAGTTTGCCGGCTATAATATGCCCATTTCTTATAGCGGCATAAACGATGAACATGCTGCGGTTAGAACCAACGCCGGCGTATTTGATGTAAGCCATATGGGCGAGTTTATTTTGAAAGGAGAAAATGCGCTGGACCTTATTCAACGGGTTACCTCCAACGACGCTTCCAAATTAACAGCCGGCAAAGCCCAGTATAGTTGCCTGCCCAACGAACAGGGTGGTATTGTTGACGACCTGCTGGTTTATTGTATTGAAGAGAATAAGGTGTATATGCTGGTAGTAAATGCTTCGAACATTGAAAAAGACTGGAACTGGATCTCGAAGTTCAACACCAAAAATGTTGAGATGCATAACATTTCCGACAAAACCTGCCTGCTGGCTATACAAGGCCCCAACGCTACTAAAATGCTGCAGGCCTTAACGGATATAGATATTCTTAATTTAAAGTATTACACGTTTGCCAAGGGCAAATTCGCAGGGGTCGATAACGTGCTGATCAGCGCCACAGGTTATACCGGCGCCGGCGGCGTGGAGATCTATTTTGAAGATAAAGATGGCAGTGCTTCAACTATCTGGGATGCCATTTTTAACCTGGGCGCACCGCAAGGATTAAAGCCAATAGGTTTAGGCGCCCGCGATACCTTGCGGTTGGAAATGGGTTTTTGCCTGTATGGAAATGATATAGACGATACCACTTCCCCATTGGAAGCCGGTTTGGGCTGGATCACCAAATTCGCAAAAGACTTTACCGCCCGCCCCATCCTGGAAAAACAAAAAGCCGCCGGGGTTACCCGTAAACTGGTTGGGTTTGAAATGATTGACAAAGGCATTCCCCGCCATCACTACGAGATAAAAGATGCAGCCGGTAACAAAATTGGTTTTGTTACTTCGGGCACGCAAGCACCCAGTTTACAAAAAGCCATCGGTATGGGCTATGTAAATTTGAGCCATGCAACCCTGGATACTGAAATATATATTGGCGTTCGTGATAAGCTGTTGAAAGCAAAGGTGGTGAAGTTCCCTTTTGTATAATAAGCTATAAGGCACAGGAATCAAGGCACAAGGCTTATATGTCGGGCGTACAATTAGTGGACAATGCCCGAAATTAAGCGCTTGTGCCTTTTTTGTTATATGCCGATTCTGGTACTTTGCGCCTTTTACTTTTGTTCCTGAACCTCGGGTCTTGAGCCTTATGCCCTGTACGTTGAAAAACTTGTATCTTATACCTTTACTTGGCTTGCTTATTGCTGCTTGGGGGAGACGGTTTTTTAATATGATTCTCGTATGCCAACCATTCATTTAACAACCTTTATTGCCGCGCCTATTGAAAGGGTTTTTGATTTAAGCCGTAGCATTGAATTGCATAAAAAATCAATGGCCAATTACCGCGAACAAGCCGTTGCAGGCACTACTATAGGATTAATTAACCTGAATGAAACGGTAACCTGGAAAGCCAAACACCTGATGAGAACCAGGGTACTACAAGTGCAAATAACTGCTATGGAACGGCCTTTCTCATTTACCAATGAAATGAAGAAAGGCGATTTCAAAAGCATGAAGCACGAACACCACTTCAAGGCCATTGAAAATGGCACGCTGATGATAGACATCTTCTCATTCGAAGCGCCCTTTGGCGGATTGGGTAAATTTTTCAGCGGCCTCTATCTGTCGAACTACATGGAAAAATTGTTGGAACAGCGGAACCTGTTGATAAAGGAATATGCTGAAAGTAATAAATGGCAGCATGTATTAGACAATTAGCAATAGAGCCAATAGACAATATGCAATATCCACCTCTTCGAATTCCCGTCCTTGTCGAGGCCCGCGTTTAAGGCAACAGGCAATAAGTAAGCGAGGATTTGCCCATTGTCGATTGTCAATTGCCAATTGATTTAATTACTTTTGCGGTTTATTTGAATTATGTCAAACAGCAAACCGACTCTCTACACATCCCCGTCTCCCGCGTTACTTGATTTATACGATATTAATAATACCATTGTAGTGATCATCGATGTGTTCCGTGCCACATCTACCATTGCTACCGCCTTGCACAATGGGGCTAAATGCATTATACCGGTTGACAGTGTTGCTAAATGTATTGAACTGGGAAAAAAGATAGAAGCGATCACTGCCGGTGAACGTGATGGCAAAGTAGCGGAGGGATTGGAATACGGCAACTCTCCCTTTGAATATCCAAAAGAGTTTATTGGTGGTAAA
Source organism: Niastella caeni (assembly GCF_004834005.1). Taxonomy (GTDB): domain Bacteria; phylum Bacteroidota; class Bacteroidia; order Chitinophagales; family Chitinophagaceae; genus Niastella; species Niastella caeni. The sequence goes on along the minus strand of NZ_STFF01000001.1, from coordinate 1,732,021 downwards.
ACACTGGTGTTAACCACCACCAATGGTACAAAATTATTACATATGGCATTGGATCGGGGAGCAGGGCACATCATTACCGGTTCATTCCCCAATCTGTCGGCCGTGTGCGACTATCTAATACAACAGCAACAACCTGTATTGTTGGGTTGTGCCGCCTGGAAAGACAGAGTGAATATGGAAGATATGTTATTTGCAGGCGCTGTTATTAACCGGGTAAAAGAACATTTTAATATCAATTGCGATAGTTCAGGAATTGCCGAAACCTTGTACCGGAATGCCAAAAGCGACATGTACGGGTTTATTAAAGAAAAGAATGCGACCCACTATCAACGGCTTACCAATTTTGGTTTGGAGAAAGATATCAGGTATTGCCTAACGCCAGATATAGCCAATGTGCTGCCTTTTTATGAAGAAGGCAAGTTAGTGATCCATGATGAGAAGCGCTAAGCCATGCAATAGCTCGGCCACAAAAACAATATTTTAGGAATCCTTTAATAAACAATTTCAATTCCCTGTGCGTTATTTGCACAGGGATTTCTTTTTGCAGCAACTCCATGTTGGTTCGTTCTATCCTGATAAAATATAATACGGCTGTATATACCTGTTGATAGGGCAGGCTTTAGGTTAACCCTCTTAGTTAGGGCTATGGCTGGTAGTTAATGGCTGTCAGGAAAGGCAATAAAGATCAGCCTGTAAGACTGGGAGTGATTGAAAATAAAGCCCCGCACGCTACTTACCCACTAACCAGGTAAGGGTAATACCTTATAGTGTGTAGAAGGGCCTTTATTGATCCTGGATAATAAATTATACACATCCTTTAACGGGTTATCAGTGAGTATTTGGCTGATTATAATGCTTAAACTGCAGGCCGGGAGCTGTTTTTATTAAAAAATATCAGTTAAATACAACAGATCAGTCATTATGTAAATAATTTTTTATAATATTTGTGCTGCAATTTGATAAGGGTGGAATTGAATTTGCATATCCTTCATAAAGTCTGTTTGTAGATCATTTCATAATAAGGTGCCGCAGCGACAGAGACATAAAAATAGCAGGAATTGACCGGCCGAAAAAAGTAGCCCATTTACCCTGATTTAAGTTCTCAGGGTTAAAAAAGTGACAGAAAAGCGGGATCAAACCCAAAAATTTTTGCTTTTTGTAAATTTGGCGTATTATTGTGTTTGGAATAGGGCTGATAAGTCATACCCGATACTCACAAAGCTCATCAGTTATTCTTTTCCACGCATATAAACTCATTTCAATTTTTCAACTGATTTTTCAACGAACAAAGTTTGCTCGTCTGATTAAGGTGTTAACTCACAAGTTATTTTATGTATGACATTTTGCAATTGAACGACATGCTCGTTCCAGAACTGTTAGATATTGCTGAACAGTTAAAAATACCCAACGCAAAAAAATTAGATAAACAGGAACTAGTATATAAAATCCTCGATAAGCAGGCTGTAATGGCCAGCGCAGTAAAGAATGGTGCTGCTGATGAAAAAGGTAAACGTAAACGAGTGGTAAAAACTACTACTGCTAACGCTACAGAAGAAGCTGATGTAGTAAGTGGTGATGAGAAACCAGTGCGTAAAGAACTGAAGAAAGAAGCTCCTAAAAAGAAAGTGATTGAAAAGCCTGCTCCGCCGGTGAAGAAAGGACGTAAAAAACCAGAGCCCGAAGAAGAAGAAGAGGACGAAACCACGCCCATATTACCTGTGATGAACGATGATAGCGATGAAGATGAAATGCCAGAGATCCAGGAACATGATGAGGATGACGAAGAAGAAGGGCCTCACACAATCATTGCTCACCAGGACCACGAACGAATAGCAGAGCCACAACCTTCAGTAGAACAGCAACAAAAATCATATCCTCATCGTCGCGAATCTGCCTTTAATATAGAGTTTGACGGCGTTATTATGGCAGAAGGTGTGTTGGAAATGATGCCCGACGGATATGGCTTCTTACGCTCTTCAGATTATAACTACCTCTCTTCTCCAGATGATATCTATGTTTCCCCTTCACAGATAAAATTATTTGGCTTAAAAACCGGCGACACCATTTTTGGTGCTGTTCGTCCGCCAAAAGAAGGTGAGAAATACTTTGCGTTGTTGAAAGTAGAAACCATCAATGGTAAACAACCTGAAGATGTTCGCGACCGGGTTCCTTTCGATTATCTCACTCCATTGTTCCCATTCGAAAAGTTAAACCTGTTTACCGCTCCCAATCAATATAGCACCCGTATCATGGACTTATTTACACCCATTGGTAAGGGACAACGCGGATTGATCGTGGCGCAACCTAAAACAGGTAAAACGGTGTTGTTGAAAGAAGTGGCCAATGCCATTGCTGCCAATCACCCCGAATGTTACCTGATGGTAGTGCTTGTTGATGAGCGCCCTGAGGAGGTTACCGATATGGAACGCAGTGTACGTGCGGAAGTAATTGCCTCTACATTCGATGAACCCGCTGAAAAGCACGTAAAAGTGAGCACTATTGCGTTGCAAAAAGCAAAACGTTTGGTAGAGTGCGGTCATGATGTAGTGATCCTGTTAGACTCAATTACCCGTTTGGCCCGTGCGCACAATACCGTAGCGCCTGCTTCCGGTAAAGTATTATCGGGTGGTGTGGAAGCGAACGCCATGCAGAAACCCAAACAATTCTTTGGTGCTGCCCGTAAAATTGAAAACGGCGGCTCACTAACTATATTGGCAACAGCATTGATCGATACCGGTTCAAAGATGGACGAGGTGATCTTTGAAGAGTTTAAAGGTACCGGTAACATGGAATTGCAGCTCGATCGCCGGTTGGCAAACAAGCGCGTATTCCCTGCTATTGACCTGGTAGCTTCTTCTACCCGACGCGATGACCTGTTGTTGGAACGCGATGTATTGCAACGTATGAACCTGCTGCGTGTATATCTTACAGATATGAATACGGAAGAAGCTATGCACGAATTGCTGAAACGTATGCGCGGTACGAAAGACAACTACGAATTTTTAGCAAGCATGAACGGCTGAAGGCCAACTGCTTCTAATCATAATAAAAAGCCATCCCGCTAAAACGGGATGGCTTTTTTAATGTCTCTACCTTTATTTTATGCATTTAACTTTTAATGACTGGATAGGTTTTATTGGAGTTTTTATTTTACTCCTGGCCTACCTGATGAACCTGGCGGGAAAACTTTCAAAAGACGGCTTGTTGTATATCGGGCTTAATATCGTGGGGGCAGGATTGGCCTGTCTGGCCTCCTGGCTTATCCATTACCTGCCGTTTGTATTACTGGAAGGCACGTGGACCTTGGTGTCGCTGGGTGCGCTGATAAGGCATTTCAGAACGAAATAAGCGATAAATATGTAATGGCGCGTCACTCAAGATTTAACCAGCGCATCAATTTTTTTCGCCAGTTGCCGGTCTTTATCGGTAACCACATCGCCGGCGCTGTGCGTACTGAGCCATACCTCTACCTGGTTCCATACGTTGGTCCATAAAGGATGGTGGTCCATTTTCTCAGCCTCCAGGGCAACGCGGGTCATAAAGGCGAATGCCTCGGAGAAGTTCCTGAATTCAAACTTCCGGTATAGTTTGTTGTCTTGTTCCTGCCACATAAGAATAGTTTATAGTTTATGGTTTATAGTTTATGGTTTATGGTTGTGTGAAATGGTGAATGGAGAATCTGAAATAGCTACAAGCTGCATGCTGCAAGCGAATACAAATATAGCCGAAAGTGGAAAGTTCAAAGCAGGAAGCAAATACAGCTACACACTGTATTCAACTTCAACATTGGAAATTGAACATTCGATATTCGTCTGTTTTTTGTGTTACCTTTCTCATTCCTCATTCTTCATTTCACATTTCTCATTTAAAATATCAGGTGTCCTTTATTCTTGATCTTCTCATTCGTTAACTCCATCACCAGCTGAACGCCGGCGATTGTTTTAACTGAATCTAATATTTGCTGAAAATACGCGTCGGGCACGGTATCGCCTTTCATGAGCCATAAAAAATCAAGGTGTCTGAATTCGGGCAACAGGTATTCGCCGTCAAATTGATTGTTATATAAATAATGTACCAGGCTGCCTACGGGTTCGCGGTATTCAAAAACGGAGAAATAATAGTTGCGCTTTTTTTTTTGCAGTTGGATCTCTATATCATTGTTTATGCGAAAATCAAAGTGCAGTAAATGGTTCAGGTGCCAGCAAAACTGGTAACTTTTCAGGGGCGCCACAATACCAGCCAATCTTGTATTGTCGAAAAAATCATTGGCTAAATCATCAAAGTCGAGCTTAAGTTTCATGCCATAATATTGCCATAAAGGTATAAAACTTAGAATTCAACATTGCCTTCTTTCATTTCTTCTCCCCTTTTATACTTTACCGTGGTTTTATCGCCCTTATTGAACTTCGATAATGCCTGCATGTAGGTTTCCAGGGAGTTGGTGTCGAAGCTACCCAGTTGTATAATAATATCCCCTGTTTGAATACCTGCTTTTTGCGCAGGCCGTCCATCGTTCACACCATCTACCCGAACACCGTTGCCAGAGAAGGTATAGTCGGGCATTATACCAAGCGTAACATTAAAACGGGCTGCGGTAGAAGCGGCGGGTTCGCGTGTTTTTTGAAATGCCAGCTTGCCTTTTGTATTAGTAAGGGTAACCAGGCTTTCAATGTATTTGATAATGATGGCTTCGCCGGTAAAATTGATCTTGTTATGATCATCGGTTGGTTTATGATAATCGCTATGCAAACCGGTAAAAAAGAAAAGCACCGGAATATTCTTTAAATAGAAAGAAGTATGATCGCTGGGACCCGTGCCGCTGGAATCGAATTTAACAGTAAAATATTTCTGTTTGTTTAGCGCGGTAAATACGCTTCCCCAGGAGGGCGAGGTACCGTAACCGCCAACGGTCAATGCTTTGCTGGAATCGTTTAACCGGCCAACCATATCCATGTTCACCATATAATTCACTGTTGCCAGGTTAATGGTTGGGTGCTCTGTAAAATACTTCGAGCCAAACAAGCCCAGCTCTTCGCCCGAGAAAGCGATGAACACGTAATTGTTGTTTTTATCTTTTGATAGTTTCAGCAGACGGGCCAGTTCAATTAAAGCGGCTGTTCCGCTGGCATTATCATCAGCGCCATTGTGGATCTGTTTTTCGCCGGTACCGTGCTCGCGCGGTAACATGCTATGGCCATCTTCGCCATAACCTAAGTGATCGTAATGCGCGCCAAAAACGATCGTACTGGGAGCGCCGTTATTAATGATGCCAATGACGTTGTGGCCGGTCCTTTTTTTATCACCGATTATCGTTTTTAAACGAATATCCAGTGTGGCCGATTCATCGGAAAGATATTGTTTGCAGGCTTTGGCCGTTAAATAAACCACAGGAATTACCGTTGGCTGCGAGTTGTCTTTCCCATCAAATTTTAAATTATCGGTTATGCCAGAACTGTTATATACAAACAATGCGGTAGCGCCTTTTTCAGCAGCTTTTGTGGCAATGGTTTTAATGGCATTGGTTAAATCGAAATGCGGATTTTCTTTATTCTCTTCCAGCACGTCTTTCAGGTCATCGAACCAGGGAACGCCTTTTTCTTTCAATGCAGGCGATACGGCCGCTTCGAGGCTTGAGCCCGGACAGAATACAAAAGGGAAAAATTCATCATTTAATTTCAGTTCACGATCGTTTATGAACAACAAAGTGGAAGCGCTGATCTGCTTTCCATCATAAATTTCAAATGGCTGTAGCCAGCCCTGTTCGCCTTTCGGTTCCAGGCCGGCTTTTTGAAATTGGCTGCTGATGTATTCGCGTGCAAGTTTTTCTCCGTTAGTACCGGCCCTTCTGCCTTCCAGCTTATCGTCTGCGAGGTACACAATGTGTGCCTGCAGGTTGGTAATCATAACCTTATCGGCTTTCTTCAACTTCTGGCCAACTGAAGAAAAGGAGGCGAACAATAGAATGATCAATAAACGCATGAACAGGTTCATTGTACTAATTTTTCAGGCTTAGGTGCAAACAAAGGTATAATTAGACAAAGCCTATACCAATAATTGTTTGTCATAAAATCATATAATTTTAAAACCGGTTAGCAGGCTGTAAAAGCGCTATCAGCCGGCTTTCCGGCGTTCAACCCCGGGCAGAAATAATACTATTTTAACACATTTTTCGGGTTAAAGTAAAAGAAGTAAGTTTTCCCTGGCACCCCTATTCAAAATAGATGCAATTTGTTGCTGTTTTTGGCCGTTACAAGGGAGTAAGCGAACAAATTATTTTATTTGCTGTTTGTAAAAGCCTGTTAACCGGATAATTCGGAAACAAGTGTGCTTCAATGTGCTATATTAATTTTGTTCAAGATCGTTTTTTTCTTTATAAGCTCGCCTTTTTTCCTTTACTTTTGCAGATTGCCCTTTTTTGAACAAGCGGCAAACAGGAAATTTAAATAATAGCATGGCACTACCTCATCTTATAAAGTACGTGTATACCAATGGAACTGACGAAGTGATCCGTAGGGGAAAAAAGATACACGCCATCGGATACGTTGAATTGGTGGATTATGATGAATTACTCGATTCTGTAACCTTTCGGGTTAAAGACGATAGCTATAGTACCTATTACAAAGTAAACATACAGAAGTTTAAAGACTCACGTACGCTTTCGGTTCGTTGTGCGTGTCCCTATAACCTGGGCGATATCTGTCGCCACGAAGCTGCCGCGCTTATTCAGCTACAGGAAATGTTGGATAAAAATATGCTGAAGACCGAAAAGGTAGATTATGATCAGAAGCACACCGTGTTGAAGATGAAGTTCATTGATCTGAAAACATTACGTTTGCTGTGCTCGCCCGAAACTTACACCGAAGCTGAAAAATACCTGCGTACGCAAAGGGCAGATATTGAATATGCACAGGATGAAGTAGTAAAAGCTACCGTTAGCATTGATGGTACGCCCTGGAAAGTGGTTATTCGCAAGAACGAAGAAAGAAATTTTGATACCAGTTGCAATTACGAAGATCGTCAGCACCCGCTTTGTTTACCTAAAGTGATCGTTTTTCTGCAATTGCTGAACTCTTATGGTCCCTATTATTTTGACAGTATACGTAACTGGGATAAAGAAAAAAATAAGTTACTGGAAGCCTATGGGTATTCGCTGAGCGATGACCTCAACGGTAAATTTGAATTCACCTATAAAGACGGCAAACCTTTTTTACGGGTGCTGGATGCTTCCATTAAACGCATATCGCCACAGGATGCCTCGCGGGCTAAACCAAAGCCGGTGATGGCAGAAGTACCGGCTGCTGCTGAAACAGTGTCGGTTGAAGAGCCGGAAAAGACAATCCCGTATTCACATCGTATAGGCGTGGTGTTTAATTTCAACTATGAAAGTTATCCTGGTTTTTCCGTTGACGCTATTAGCGGTGAAATAAATGAAGAAGCTACGCAATTCACGGGTAAAGTTGAAAAGCTTGACCTGAGCAAGTTTGTTAACATTGAGGTATATAGTGAGAATGATAAGCAAATGATACCCCAGTTGCGTAAAATGCAGGATGTGGAGGTAACGAAATACCTTAACCGCAACTCGCCTTTCAGCGGCATTTGGGAAAACATCATTCATCATGAAGAAGATGACCTGCCCGAGGAAACCAAGGCTTTGATGGTAGAATACCTGCATCCCAAACTGAAAAAACTGTTTGCGGATATAGCGGCAAATCCTTTTGTGTTTTATTTGAATGGCAAGAAGGTTTTCAAAACAGAGAATCTGCATACGGCGGGCATAGTAACGGATTACATTACGCCGTACTTTAAAGTTATTGCCGGAAAGAACAATTATGAGATCGAGTGCTGGGTAAAGCTGAACGGACAACAAGTGAATATCAGCGATAATGGCATCAACAGCAGTTTGGTTTTCTTTTATAACGATAATTTGTTTTTGTGGGATAAGCCTGAAGACGTGAGCCTGGTGACCCAGTTCCATGGAAAAGGAAAACTGGTTTATTCAAAAGCCGACTGGCCCGAGCAATTGCGTAAGATGGTTTTACCGCTTACCAAAGAATACCATGTTGAATTTGATGGCACGCTTGTAAGCGAAGTAAAAGACGGCGATCCCGAAAAGCGCGTGGTGTTGCAGGAAAAAGGCGATTACCTGGTATTTCAACCGTTGTTCTCATATAAAGGCTTTGAAACAAAACCGGGCGGTAAAGACGAGCTGGTGATCCCAGACACCGAACGCGTTGTGATCGTTCACCGGAATAAAGAAAAAGAATTACAGTTTATAAAGAAACTGGAAGCGCTGCATTCCGGGTTTATAAGACCTGAAGGCGGCCAGCAACTGGCGCTGAAAGGCAGTGATGTGTTGAAGAACAACTGGTTTTTCCTGTTTGTTGACGCGATGAAGGAATTGAAAATTCCTGTGTTCGGGTTTGATGCATTGAAGAACTTCCGCTTTAATACCGCGCGACCGCAAACAAAAATTCATATCAGCAGCAATACCGATTGGTTCGATGCACGGGTTGATATTTTGTTTGGCGATCAGAAAGTGACCATCGCAGATGTGAAGAAGGCGCTGGCCAACCGGCAACAGTTTGTACAATTGAATGATGGAACTTTAGGTATCTTACCCGAGGAGTGGATCAAAAAATACTCCCTGCTGTTCAGAGTGGGCGAGGGTAAACAAAATCAATTGCGCCTGTCGAAATACCACATGAGCGTGATTGATGAATTGTACGACAATCGCAGTGAAGAAGAACTGGTATTGAAGCTCGAAGAGAAATACGAACAATTAAAAAGCTTTAACAAGATACAGGAGATACCGCTTCCTGAACACCTGAAAAGTATTTTGCGTCCTTACCAGGAACACGGGTATCACTGGTTGCATTACCTGAGTGAAATAGGCTGGGGGGGTATTCTGGCCGACGACATGGGTTTGGGTAAAACCGTGCAGGCTTTGTCGTACCTGAATTATTACAGAACAAGCCGGGGTAAGTTGCGCGCGTTGGTGGTTTGTCCTACCACGCTGATGTTTAACTGGGAGAATGAGATCAAGAAGTTTACACCGTCGCTTACTTATTATATTCACCACGGCGGCGAAAGAACAAGAGGCAAAGAACAATTCATGAGTGCCGAGATCATCATTACTACTTATGGAACATTGCGCAGCGATATAAAACTGCTGGTAGAAATTCCATTTGATTATGTGGTGCTGGATGAATCGCAGGCTATTAAAAACCCCAGCAGTAAAGTTACCAAAGCCGCCTGCCTGTTACAATCGAAGAACAGGATCTGCCTGAGTGGTACGCCATTGCAGAACAATACCTTTGACATTTTTGCGCAGATGAACTTCCTGAACCCGGGTATGTTGGGTAGCGTAGAGTTTTTCAGGCAGGAGTTTGCGATCCCTATTGATAAATTTGGTGAGGCCGATCGCAAAGACCATTTACGTAAATTATTATATCCTTTCATTTTACGCCGCACCAAGGAGCAGGTGGCCAAAGACCTGCCAGATAAGATCGAGACCATTTTGTTTTGCGAAATGGAGCCTGAGCAGCAAGCTATTTATGACGCCTATCGCAACGATTTCCGCGATAAGATCATGGGCACCATTGAACAGCAGGGTATACAACGTTCCCAATTGACCATCTTGCAGGGTTTGATGAAACTGCGGCAGATCTGTGATTCGCCCGCGATCCTGAATGAAGCAGAGAAATTCCCCAACCATTCAATAAAGCTGGAAGAATTAGCCCGTGAGATCACAGAAAATATCAGTAACCACAAAGCGCTGGTATTCTCGCAGTTCCTGGGTATGCTTGCCCTCATCAAGGAGAAGTTGAAAGAGCTGGAAGTTGATTTTGAATACTTCGACGGAAGTACTTCTGCCATTGATCGGGAAAAGGCCATTCAGCGTTTCCAGAATGATGATAACTGCCGCGTATTCCTGATCTCACTGAAAGCGGGTGGTGTGGGTTTGAACTTAACTGCTGCCGACTATGTGTACATTGTTGATCCCTGGTGGAATCCCGCGGTTGAACAACAGGCGATTGACCGTACACATCGTATCGGGCAAACAAAGAACATCTTTGCCTACCGTATGATCTGTAAAGACACTATTGAAGACAAGATCCTGCAACTACAGGATAAAAAACGGTTACTTGCTAAAGACCTCATCACGGATGATGAAGGATTTGTGAAGTCACTTACCAGGGAAGACGTGGAATATCTTTTCAGTTAGATAAACACCTGGTTTACATCAATAAAATTTTCCAACTATGCCACGAGACTCCTTCGCATACAACGTAGGGATCGTGGCATAACTATTTAACAGAGTACTGTTTAACTTATCCCCTTTTTCCGCCACAAGTTTATCGGTGGGGTGGCGTCTAAAAGTTTATATCTCTAACGTTCATTAACCATACATGAAAACAATTTTTACCCTGTTTATTGCAAATTTTCTAATAGCCACCGCTGGTTTTGCCCAGAAAAGAGTTTCAGGCAGCATACAGGGTAAATTGTATGATACCCTTTATAGAGAGACCCTGGTAGACGCTACCATTACTGTTTTACATGCAACCGATTCAACCGTAATATCTTATACCCTTGCCAACCCACAGGGTGAATTTCAGATCAAAAACCTCGATGCCGGTACTTACCGCTTAATGATAACCTACCAGGGGTATACGCCAAAGTATAGAAGGTTCACCATTTCAGCCGATTCATCCAACATACAGTTTGGCACCATTTACATGGATAAGAAGAACAGTATGTTGCAGGAAGTAATTGTGGAAGCACCGCCTATTCAGGTAAAGAAAGATACTGTTGAATACCGCGCAGATGCGTTTAAAACAAAACCCAATTCTACTGCAGAAGACCTTTTAAAAAAATTGCCCGGCGTGCAGGTTGATAAGGAGGGGAATGTAAAAGCACAGGGTGAGGATATACAGAAAGTGTATGTTGATGGAAAAGAGTTTTTTGGTACCGATCCTAAACTGGCTACCAAAAATATCACGGCCGATATGATTGAATCGGTACAGGTATTTGATGATATGAGCGATCAGGCCAAATTCACCCGCATTGATGATGGCAGCCGCTCAAAAACATTGAATATAAAATTGAAGAAGGATAAACGCAAAGGTTATTTCGGCCGCTTTATTGCCGGTGCGGGCGATAACGATCGCTACCAGGCCAGCGCCATGTTCAACCGGTTCGATAATGATCGCCGCATTTCTATACTGGCCGGTTCAAATAACCTGAATAAACAATCCTTTTCATTTTCAGATGTTGTTAGCAATATGGGTGGTTATGGTTCACGTGGCGGTGGTGGCGGCTTTGGCGGCGGTGGTGGAGGTGTTCGCATGGGCGGCGGAGGTGGTGGCCGCGGCGGACAAGGTGGCGGCGGTGGATCTACCGGATTTAGCAACTTTGGCAGCAGCAACACCGGTATAACAAAAGCTACCAATGCAGGGATTAATTATACTGACAAATGGGGCAGTAAAGTAGATGTGACAGGCAGCTATTTCTTTTCACAAAGCGAAAACCGGAAAGAACAACAAAGTCTTACGCAACAATTATTCGATGATTCTTTGGTGTTGCGCAATGAAGACATGAGTTCTATCAACAAGAACCAGAACCACCGGTTTAATCTGCGTTTTGAATATTACATCGACTCCATGAACTCATTGTTGTATACGCCTAACCTGGTGTTACAACACTCTGAATCTTATACCTACGATTCTTTATTTACCCGCTCGGTTAAAACCGTAGATTATTTAGCCAATGAGGGCAAAAGCATAAACACCAATACCCGCGACGGCATCACGCTCAACAACAATTTATTGTACCGCCGAAGGTTTAGGAAAATGGGCCGCACTTTAACCATTGGTTTTAACAACAGCATCAGCAATAGTGATGGAGAAGGTACCTCGCAATCGCCCTTGCGATTTTATGATGCCAATGGTAACTTATTAAGCATAACCAACCAGGATATTAAATCTTCTCAAAAAACAAAATCATTAAGTAACGTTGTCAGTACTTCTTATACTGAACCAATAGGTAATAATAAGCTCCTTGAAATAAATTATGCTTATACCAACCGGCATACCACCAGCGACCGCGATGCTTATAATTACAACCCTACTTCACTTAAGTACGATTCATTGAATATGGCCCAGACCAATTATTTTGAAAATGATTTCATCGCGCACCGGGCCGGCGCCAACTTCCGCGTACAAAACAAAAAAATTAACTGGCAGGTAGGCGCTGCCGTTGAATATTCTGAACTTAATAATCACAGTATAAGGGCGTTGACAGGCGACAGTACGCTTAAACAGGAGTTCCTCAACTTTTTCCCTACAGCTAATTTCAATTACACATTTAGCCGTTCAAAGAATTTACGGTTGTTTTACCGGGGAAGAACCAATCAGCCGACTGTATCGCAGTTGCAGGATGCGCCTGATGTATCGAATATTTTATCAATTAGCAACGGTAACCCTGCCCTGAAGCAGGAGTTTGTGCATAACGTTAATATCAATTACAACACGTTCGATGCTACAACTTTTAAATACTTATCAGTTAATGTTAACCTGGGCACAACACAGAATAAAATTGTGAACAGTGTAGACAGTTTGTCATCGGCCTTGAAAAGCAAACTGGGTATTGATAATACTGTACAAGGCGCGCAATACATAACTCCCGTAAACCAGAATGGCGCATTCAATACATCATCATTTATAACACTGGGCTTGCCGTTAAGAGGAAAGTTGAAAGGAAGCAGCCTGAATTTTAATAATAACATCACCTATAACCGGGATATAAGTATCATTTACAAAAGACAAAATGTAACCAACTCTTTTGTTGTTACACAAACGGCCGGTATTAACCTGGACATTAAGCAGGTGTTGATCCTCGGCCTGAATGCCAGCCTTGCATATAATAAAGTTTCTTATACCGCGCAGTCAAATCTGAATGATGATTATTACACGCAAACCTACTCGGCAGATATCAGCTATACCTTTCTTAAAAGCCTGGTATTTTCTACCGACTTTGATTACTTTGTAAATACAGGCCGGGCAAACGGCTATAACCAAAGTATACCATTGTGGAATACCAGCCTTGCTGTGCAAATGTTCAAGAAGAAGAATGGTGAGCTGAAGTTTTCTGTAAATGATCTGTTGAACCAGAACCAAAGCATTTCGCGAACAGTAAGTGAGAACTACATACAGGATACCCGCTCCACTGTATTACGGCGTTATTTTATGCTCACCTTTACCTATAATCTCAACCGGGCGGGCAATAACCAACAACGGCAGGGCCCCAGGTTACCGCGTAGTATAGAACGGCAAATGGACCGCCAGATGAATAACCCTTAAAAAAAATCCCCTCCCGGTTTATCGGGAAGGGCTTAGCACATACATATTGTGGTTTCAGAGGTAAGTGCTATTCGTTATAATTAATAGTTTCTATTTATTAATTAGTGGAATTTTCTTCTTACCGGTGATGGTGTACTGATAGGTGAATTGCCAAGCATAACTACAGCAATCAAAGACTTAACAAATCGAATAATGTTGGAAGATGGGCGGTAGATGGTTTTGTGAATTTTCGCACGGTGCACATCATAATACATTGGATTCTTTTTCATGGTATTGAATTGATAGTGAATGAATGAAATAAACTAACCTCCGATTGTAACGGACAAAGTCACTTTTTTATTGTGTTTATGTGAATTTAATATTATCCTGCTGAAATGCAAACCGGATTTTGTTAATTTTCTGCGATTTCAGGGAAATTAGATAATGCTTTAAATATTAACCTTCATTAACATTAAACCAACCCTGCTTAACCTTCATTGCCGGCGTGTAAGAATATTTTCGTAGCCACTATCAACACGAAAATATGACCGGTATGAAGAAGATCTACCTGCTGATTGTAACCTGTTTTTTATATTCATTTTTATTGGCACAAAAGAATGGCGTAGTCAAAGGCATTGCATTGGATACCCTGGCTAAGCAACCTGTGCTGTCGGCTACCGTTACCTTGCTGCAGAAAAAAGATTCCTCGCTGGTAGCATTTTCCATGACCGATAATAAAGGCCAGTTTGAAATAACCGGTTTGGCCAATGGAGAATATCGCTTGCTGGCAACCCATGTAAATTATCATAATACCAATGTGCAGTTTACCATAGACGATAGCCATAAGCAGGTAAACCTGGGCAATGTAATAATGAACGATGTTACCCGGGTATTGGCAGAGGTCGTAGTTACTGCAGAAGCGCCACCGGTAACTTTACTTGATGATACCGTACAATACAATGCCGGTTCGTTTAAAACCGCGCCCAATGCTACCGTAGAACAATTACTGAAAAAGATGCCGGGTATTAAGGTGGAGAAAGACGGAACAGTGAAAGCGCAAGGCCAGGAAGTGAAGAAAGTATTGGTTGATGGAAAGGAATTCTTTGGTAACGATCCTAAGCTGGCTACGCGTAATCTGCCTGCAGATGCTGTTGACAAAGTGCAGGTATATGATAAAATGAGCGATCAGGCCCAGTTAACCGGTTTTGATGATGGCAATAGCGAAAAGACCATCAACCTGAAATTGAAAAAAGACAAGAAGAAAGGAATGTTTGGAAAAGTGATGGCCGGTGGCGGTACTAACAACCGGTACGAAGGCCGGTTTAATGTGAATTCCTTTAAGGGCGCCCGGCAGTTTTCTGTAATAGGCATGGGCAACAATACCAATGCAGCCGGTTTTTCTTTTATGGATATGTTGAGTTTTAACGGCGGTATGAGTAACATGCAACAATCAGGCGGCGGCACAATAGAGATCAACCTAAGGAATGATGACGGTAATAATCAGAACGATAATAACGGGATCAGGACCATTTGGGGTGGCGGTTTTAACTACAACAATATCATTGGCAATAAAACCAATTTCACCAGTAATTATTTTTATAACCGCTATAACCCGAATACGGAAAGCCACATTCAGCGGCAATATTTTTTGCCCGATTCTTCATACCTCTATAATCAGAATGCTTTCTCAAAAAATCTCAATAACAGCCATAAATTAAATCTGGGTGCAGATATTCAACTCGATTCATTTCATTCCATAAAAATATCTCCTTCTTTAGGGTATCAGCGAACAAGTACTTCCACTCTCAGCGATTATAATACATTTTCGCTTGCGCAAAAGCCGGGCAGTAGCGGCTACAGTAATGCTGAGTCGGCAAGCCAGGGCTATAACTTTCGCAACGATATCCTGTTCCGTAAAAAGTTCAGACGCGGAGGAAGAACGCTTTCATTGAGCCTGCAAAATAATTTAAATGCAAGCGATGGCGATGGCAGTCTTGTTTCAGCCAACACTTATCGTAATACGGCAGGAAGCGTAATAAGGACCGATTCCATCAATCAACGCAATACAAACAGCAGCGACCTGAACAGTTATACGGCACGGTTGGTGTATACCGAGCCCATCTTTAAAAGATCGTTGCTTGAGTTCAGTGTGGCTAAAAGCAACAGTAAAAGCACCGCTCAAAAAACTACGTACGATTACAATACCATCAGCGGCAAGTTCGATCAGTTGAACGACCGGCTAACAAACAATTATGAAAACAATTATGGATACAATACGGCAGGTATTCGCTGGCGCATGCAGCAAAGAAAATTCAATGCATCGGTTGGTGTAAACTGGCAACAGGCTGAACTGGAAGGAACCATACTGTCGAACGGCAAGGATTCCATCATCAACAAAACATTTTATAACCTGTTGCCCAATGCCCGCCTGCAGTATAATTTTACCAAATTTCGCAACCTGCGATTGAATTATACAACAAGCACCAAACAACCATCAGTTTCGCAGTTGCAACCTGTGCCCGATAACAGCGACCCATTGAATATTAAAGCCGGTAATGCCGATCTGAAACAGGAATTGACGCATGCGGTGCAACTGAACTTTTTTTCAGTAAATCCTTTCAGGAACAAGAACCTGTTTGCATTTGTTAACCTGCGGCGCACCGATAACAAGATCGTTGATTCCGATACGATTGATTCAGTAGGTATAAAAACAACCCGGCCGGTAAATGTTGATGGCGCCTATGAAGTTACCGGTTCTGTTAATGTAGGATTACCAGTGCGGTTTTTGAAGGGAACGGTGAACTTCAGCACCAATGGCAGCTACACAAAAAACCGATCATTTATCAATGGCGCCGGGAACATGATCAACACCCTTAACATAGGCCCTGATGTACGGTTCGAAATAAATGCTTCAGAAAAACTGGATATTTCACTCACTGCCGGCATCAATTATTACCGCACTCAATACAGTTTGCAAGCCAACCTGAATACAGAATATTTGAGTCAACAATTCAGTACTGAAATAAACTGGCAATTGCCGAAGCGGTTTTATTTTAATACCGAATTTACGTACGCCATCAACAGCCAGCGCGCCAGCGGTTTTAATACAAAAGTGCCGTTATGGAATGCGTTTATCAGTAAACAGTTCTTACGGTTCAACAGGGGTGAAATAAAATTATCTGCCTTTGACTTGTTGAAGCAGAATATAGGTGTAAGCCGCAGTACCAGTCAGAATTATATTGAAGACAAACGGGTAAAAAACCTGCAACGCTTTTTCCTGTTAAGCTTTACTTATAGCTTAACTAAGAACGGCTTGAGTGCTCCGGGCGAAGCCGGCGGTATACACATCATTAAAAGATAGCATAAGTGCTTCAGCTACAACCTTTGTCACGCCCGCCATACTTGGTATGGTAGCAAAATTGCATAGATGGTATAGAATTCCTCAAACTATACTAAAATGTCAAGAAAAAGCACTGTGCTTTCAGCACCTGAAGTCAGGATGGAAGGGATGGGATCTATCCCGCATGAAAACGGCGTATTCTTCCGGGTTTGGGCCCCGCACGCCAAAAAAGTATTTGTAACCGGTGATTTTAATAAGTGGTCAAAAACAAAACACCCCATGACCCACGAAGCCAATGGTTATTGGGCATTGAATATTCCAGATGCTTCCATCAGCAATCAATATAAATATATTTTACATACCGACGCAGGGGTGTTATTCCGCAATGATCCTTACGCAAAGGAAGTAACCAATTCTGCAGGTAACTCCATTGTGGTTGATCCGCATTTTGACTGGACCGACCAGGATTTTCAAATGCCGGCCTGGAATGAGCTGGTCATTTATGAATTGCATATAGGAACTTTTAATGTAACGGAAGATGGACGCCCGGGCACATTTGAAAGCACGCGGCAACGGCTGGGTTATTTAAAAGCCCTGGGTATTAATGCGCTTGAAATTATGCCGGCTAGCGAGTTCCCGGGTGGCTTTTCATGGGGGTACGATCTATCGCACCCATTTGCCATTGAATCGGATTATGGCGGCATACGCGGTTTTAAAGAGCTGGTAAATACGGCACATGAACTGGGTATTGCCGTTATATTGGATGTGGTGTACAATCACTTCGGGCCTGCTGACCTTGATCTGTGGCAATTTGATGGTTGGAGTGAGAATGGCGCCGGCGGCATTTATTTCTACCAGGATTGGCGGGCAGAAACGCCCTGGGGGCATACCCGGCCCGATTACGGCCGCCCCGAAGTAAGACAATACCTGCGGGATAATTCATTGATGTGGCTGGAAGAATATCATATAGACGGATTGCGCACCGATGCGCTTTTATTCGTTCGTAATGTACATGGTAAAAATCTGCCCGATGCCGATTTGCCCGATGGCTGGTCTTTAATGAAGTGGATAAATGAAGAAGTGGCAAAGCGATACCCCTGGAAGATCATGATTGCCGAAGACCTGCAAAACAACGAATGGATCACTAAAAAGGGAGAAGAAGGGGGCGAGGGTTTTAATACGCAATGGGACCCTGCTTTTACGTTTAATGTGCGCGATGTATTGAAAGTACCTGAAGATGAGCATCGCGATATGGATAAAATAAAGAACGCGATCACGCATCATTTTAACGGTGATCCATTACAGCGGGTGATCTATACTGAATCGCACGACGATGTAGCGAATGGTAAAACCCGGGTGCCTGAAGAAATAGCGCCTGATGATTCGCAAGGCTGGTTTGCGAAAAAAAGATCGGTATTGGGAGCCGTAATGGTTTTTACCTGCGCTGGCATACCCATGATCTTTCAGGGGCAGGAATTTGTAGAAGATGGCTGGTTCGATGCAAAAAATCCGCTGGATTGGTCGAAGTTCTCAACATTTAAAGGTATTGCCTGCCTGTACCGCGATTGCATACGTTTACGTCGTAACCTGGATGGTTTAACCAAAGGACTCTCAGGTCAACATACGCGTATCATTCATGTAAACAATGAAGAAAAAGTGATTGCCTATCATCGCTGGCACGAAGGTGGGCCAAAAGACAGCGTAATAGTCGTATTGAACTTTGCCAATAAAGAACATAAAGATTATGTGATAGGAATGCCGGAGGAAGGGGTATGGAAAGTTCGTTTCAATAGCGATTGGAAAGGATACGATGAATCTTTCTCCGATACGCCCGCCCTGGAAACCGAAACGTTTGAAAGCAAAAAAGACGACCAGGAATACAGCGCTGCTATTCACATAGGACCTTATAACGCTTTGATTCTTTCCCGCGATTAAATAAAGAGGGCCGGATAGACATCCAGCCCCGTATTAATCCAATATCCTATGAAAAACCACTTTGAAATTAATATCAATTAGTCATAAAACCTATGACCATCATCACAGAAAAACGAGTTTAGAAATTTATTGATTAGCGCTAACTTTTTTTGATGTTGTGAGATTAAATCATACAGGTGCTACCGGGTAAGAGGGTGTAAAAAAAGAAGGCCGGATAGATATCCAGCCCGTGTTAATCCAATATCCTATGAAAAACCATTGTGAAAATAGAATGATTATTCCAAATAGTTTATGATGGCCATCACTCTGTTTAATGATTGTGGCTATGTTTTATAACGTTGTAAGTGAAAATGTTTAGCTGTCAATTGCCAATGTGCATAACTCTTCTGCCACCCCCATTGCGTTGCATTTCTTCCATTACTTTGTCGCGTTCCTGATTAAATTCCTGAGCGGTTACCTTTTTCCCTTTTCTGGGTTCTTTGATGGCAGCGAGATCTGCTTTTTGCGATACTTCAATCGCTTTATAAGTAGTGTTGCCGTTAATATCAACCTGTAAAATCAAACCGGGTAACTGGCCTTCATAATCGGGCCCGGCAGAAACAGGAATAGCAGGTGTAAACCAAACAATTATATTACTGGTATCGGCAATTTCTTTTTTTGTCATTATACCATTGTCCATATTTATCATTTTTCGTTTGCCAGGTTTTATGGTAACTGCTTGCTGGCAGTTATAACCCAAAATAGTTTTGGTTTCACCGGTTAATTTCCAGTTCATTTTGCCTATACTATCGGTAACCAGGTATTGTTTCGTGGCAAATTCGCGTTGGTCTACCTTGCGACCTTCAGAAAAATGGAGCCAGGTAACGTCATCATCACCCATCCCAAACCCTCTTATCTGAATACCATTTTCATTACCGGGAAAATCATTGACTGTATTTTCTTCCAGCCTGCGGCGCAGCATCTGGTTGTTACCGAACAGTACTTCCAGTTTAATTGTATGGGCGTGGGGTAGGGGCGGCGGCGCCTGCTCCATGCCATCGCGCATGATGGCTGCCCGGATCTGCAATTGCCGGGTGTATTCATACACAACACGCCCTGTTTGCTGCTGTGCCTGCACCTGTATCACTATTAAAAAGCTGGCTAAAATGTGTATCGCTTTCATGTTCATTGGTTTTGTTTCAAAACTATTGCAGCAGGCAACGGTAACAGGTTAATGCACCTTGGTTTAATGTTAATTAAGGTTAATGGTATCAACCAACTACTATTAATCGGCTATTTTTGTTAGGTTATGAACAGGCGACGCTTGTATTTTCCGGTTGTTTTAATGTTGCTGGCTATTGTGGCTGTAGCATCGTTCCAGGTTTATTGGCTCATCAAAAACTTCCGGGAAGAAAAACAGGAACTTTCCTTTCGTACCAACGTATTATTTCGCGAAGCCATTCAGCACATTCGGGCAGATAAAATGAAACTGGATACCAATTTTCATTCAAATGAAAAGATGAGGGTGGCGGGTTATGGCGCCGTTGGTATGATGGATGCCATAAAAAGAAAAGTATTGGATTCAATGGGCCGCGATAAACGGTTCCACATAATGGTAACCGCAGAAAACAGAGAATATGCACGGAGTGCTATACCAGACACAGACTCCATCAGGGAAATTCACGTGTTTAAAGATGGCCCCGGCGGACCGGGCATTGTTAAAGTGCTTAGCCGGGTAGACTCCCTGCAGGATAGCATTGGAGTAAAAGAGCTTTCTGTTAAATATGCACAAATATTAAAACAGGAAAAGATCTCTGTTCCGTTTTTAATCACCAACCGTAAAGCTGTTTTGAATGATGAATTGCGACCGCCCTTTTTTGAAAACGATAACGAAGTAACCATTGGTTTTAATAACCCCGTAACGTTCCGCGTAGATATTTCTGACACAACCCCTTTTGTGCTTCGAAAAATGTGGTCGCAAATACTGGTGTCGTTACTATTGGTTGCCTTAACGGTTTTTTCATTCACTCTTTTATTACGCAGCCTGGTGCAGCAAAGAAAACTTACACAGATTAAAAACGACTTCATCAGCAATATTACCCATGAGTTGAAAACGCCTATTGCCACAGTAAGTGTGGCTATAGAAGCTTTGCGGAACTTTGATGCGTTGCAGGATCCGGAGAAAACCAAAGAATACCTGGCCATTTCTTCAAACGAATTGCAACGGTTATCGTTCCTGGTAGATAAAGTGTTGAAATTGTCGATGTTTGAAAAACACCAGGTTGAGCTGAAAGAAGAAACCATTGACCTGGCCCTGCTGGTAAAGGAAGTGGTTAACTCCATGAAGCTGCAATTTGAAAAATACAAAGCCCAGGTTAATGTGCAAATGCACGGATATTGTTTTGAAATTCAGGCCGACCGCCTTCACATTACCAGCGTCCTGTTCAATTTACTGGATAATGCGCTAAAGTATAGCAAAGAAAATCCAACGATTCATATTGAGCTGAAGGATGAAACAGAACGAATTCAGTTGCAGGTAACAGACAATGGGAAAGGCATTCCTGCAG
Organism: Niastella caeni; assembly: GCF_004834005.1. Classification (GTDB taxonomy): domain Bacteria; phylum Bacteroidota; class Bacteroidia; order Chitinophagales; family Chitinophagaceae; genus Niastella; species Niastella caeni. The sequence goes on along the minus strand of NZ_STFF01000001.1, from coordinate 1,710,863 downwards.
AATTTCATAAAAAGATCTTCGATAAATTCTTTCGTGTTCCGGCCGGTGATACCCACAATGTAAAAGGGTATGGATTGGGATTGAGCTACGTAGCGTATGTTATTCAGCGGCATTATGGGTCAATTGAAGTAGAAAGCCAGCCGGGCATTGGGAGTCGTTTTATTATTAAACTTCCTGCAGCTTCATGAGCAAAACCAAAATTCTGTACGTAGAAGATGAGTTATTCCTGGGCAAAATTGTAAAAGAAAGCCTGGAGAGCCGGCATTTTGATGTGGTGATGGAAAGCGATGGCGCCAATGTATTGACCATTTTCAGGCAGGTTAATCCAGATGTTTGTGTACTTGACGTGATGCTGCCCAACAAAGATGGGTTTACTCTTGCCGGCGAAATTCGTGAGATCAATGCTGCCGTGCCCATTATTTTCCTGACGGCCAAAACACAAACCAATGACCTTGTGAAAGGTTTTTCGGTCGGCGGTAACGATTACATCCGCAAGCCGTTTAGTATGGAAGAATTGATTGTGCGTATTGAAAATGCGTTGCGGTTTAAAGAACAGGGCAGCAGGGCGGTGAATGGAAAAGATACATTACAAATCGGCAAATATAACTTTCATATTACCCGCCAGCTATTGGCGGGCATTAATGAAGAGCGAAAACTGTCATTTCGCGAAAGCGAGCTACTGAAATTATTATATGAGAACCGCGATAAGATCATTGATCGCAAAGACATTCTGAATTTGCTGTGGGGCAATGATTCATTTTTTAACTCCCGCAACCTCGACGTTTACATCACAAAATTGCGCAGTTATCTTAAAGAAGATGACCTGTTGGAAATTATTACCATCAAAGGGGTTGGGTACAGGTTTGTTGTGGGGTAAGCCTGTAAACTAAACGGTTCTCTCTCACATCATTAATAACCCTTGATGGTCCTTATTGGCTGAGGGTTTCTCATTCGTTGCATAAACCACATGATGGTGAAGCTGGGAATGAAATCGAGACCGGGCAATATCTCTTCCACAAAATTGAACAATCCGCCAAAAGCGCCTTTCCAGCCGCCGAACGTTCTGAAGAAAATGAGCGCAGAAATCGGCGCCCAAATGATATCGCCAAATTCACCCAACACTGGTATCGCATAAGTTGCGTAACCAATGATGTCCATCAACACACAAAATACCAAAGAGGTCGTTGTTTGCTGTTTGTTCATTTTCTGAGTTTAATGAAATTAAGATGAAAAATAAGTCGCAAAAGGTATAAGAATATTACGGATTGCCTGCCAAAATGTTTGCCGGCGCGGGGTTCTGCAAATGTTAAAATTTCTACACCAGCAACATCCTTTTTTTCAGCACCGCTTCTATTTCTTCCAGCTTGAAGGGTTTGGAGATATAATCGTTCATGCCGGCTTCAATACATTTTTCTTTATCGCCCTGCATGGCGTCGGCTGTGAGCGCAATAACCGGGATCAGGCTGTAAGGCTCCGGTAACTGGCGAATAAGGCGGGTGGTGGTGAAGCCATCCATTTCGGGCATATTCACATCCATGAAAATAAGCTGCGGGTCCTGTTGCTGTAATATTTCAAGCGCCTGTTTTCCATTGGTCGCTTTAATAACGGCAAATCCCATTTTACCCAATACTTCCGTAATCAACATCATGTTAATGGGTTCATCTTCCACCACCATAATGGTAGCTGCGTCGGTAATTTTTTCGATTGTAGGAATGTTGCTTATTTTCTCAGGTTGCTGTTTGCCGGTAGTGAACATGGCTGAAATCATGGCATACAGCTCGTATAGTTTTACAGGCTTGGATAGAAAACTGTGAATACCCAGTTTTTCAGCCTGTCGCTGGAACATATTTTTTTCGATCGATGAAAGCATCAGGATAACTGACTGTTCATGTCCTTTTGATGTTTTACGGATCTCCTGCACCAGTTGCATGCCGTCCATTTCGGGCATGTGGTGGTCGGTAAGGATCAGATCGAGCGCTTCGCCTTTTTTGTGTATGCGTTGTAAGATGGTCAATGCTTCACGTCCGCTGGCAGCGGTTTCGCAGGGAATATTGAAGTAGCGGAAGATCTCCTGCATCAGCCAGCGATTGGTGGCATTGTCGTCAATGACCAACACTTTCTGCAATGGCGGCCGGTAAGCGGCTGTAATTTGCGGTTCGCTGTTTACAATTTCAAGCGGCAACCGCAGGGTGAAGGTACTGCCGCGGCCAACTTCGCTCTTCACACTTAAATTGCCATCCATCAATTCGGCCAGGCTTTTTGAAATGGTCAATCCCAATCCGGTGCCGCCGTATTTACGGGTAGTTGATGAATCGGCCTGTGTGAAGCTATCGAAGATCTTTATTAATTTTTCTTTAGGAATGCCAATGCCTGTATCGCGAACGGATAAGTTTATGTCAATAAACTTTCTGCCTTCTTTCATATACATGCTGCCCGCCTTCTTCAGCGATACAAATATTTCTCCTTTCTGGGTAAACTTGATCGCATTGCCCAACAGGTTTACAAAAACCTGGCGAATACGAACGGGGTCGCCACTAACGCGTGAAGGTAACAACGGATCGATGTGGCAGATCATTTCCAGCTTCTTTTCAAAAGCCTTCACGGTTAAAATATCTATAGTTTCATCAACCAGTTCATCTATTCTGAATGTAGTATGGTCAATTTGTAGTTTGCCGGCTTCCAGCTTTGAAAAGTCGAGAATGTCGTTGATAATGTCTAACAGGCCGTACGCCGATTTCTTTACGTTCTCGAGGTAATCGCGTTGTGAATGTTGTAAAGAAGTGGTAAGCACCAGGTCGGTAAAACCAATGATACCATTCATGGGTGTACGCAATTCATGGCTCATGTTGGCCATGAATTCGCTTTTGGCCCGGTTGGCCGATTCGGCCATGTCTTTTGCCTGCACCAGTTCCTGTTCCATTTGTTTGCGCTCGATGGCCGCTGCCAGGGTAGCGGCGAATGATTGCAGAATGCTGAACTCGGTGATCGTCCATTCGCGTTCTTCCGTTCTGTCGCTGAAGGCTACAAACCCCCAGAAATAATGCATGGTGAAGATGGGTAATACTGCTGATGTTTTAACGCCTCTTTCTTCATAATATTCCCGCAACTCAACATCCTGAATGTGCTTAACATGGCTGCAGAATATTTCTTCTTTTATAAGGGTTTGAAACAAGACAGATTTCGTGTCGACTTCCTTATTTTGAAATTCGGGTGTTCGATAAGTTAGTTCATCGGTAGCGCTTTCCCATTGCCATAGCCTGCTCGTATACCATTTATCTGTTGCTACCAGGTATTCATTTTTGTATACGTTGAGGCCATCAACCTGCATTTTCATTCCCAGCAGTTGAATTGCTTCACCAATGGCCTGGTCAAGATTGTTATTACTGATCAATAGATGCGTAGCTTCGGCTACTGCCTGCAGTAACTGGTCTTTGCGGCGCAGGCTTTCTTCTACTTTTTTCAGCGGCGTAATGTTGTGTACAAAACCCAATACGCCCCACACGTGCCCTTCCGCATCTTTGAGCGGTACTTTTACAGTACTCATGGTATTTAGCTGGCCATTGGCAAAATTTGGTTCTTCGGGTATGTACATGACCTTGCCGCTACGCACCACTTCATCATCATCGGCCCAAAAACCACGAATACCGCGTGACGGGTCGCCTTTAACGAATTCAACCGGAAAGCCTACTTCCAGGTCGTCTTTGCCAATGATTTCCTGCGGTGACCTGCGTAGTGAATCGGCACAGGCCTGGTTTATCAACAAGAACCGGTGGCCCGGATCTTTTATAAAAATCCAGTCGGGGGTAGAATTAATAATGGTGCGCAGCAGTTCTTCTGATTGTCTTACTTCTGCCAATAACTGTTCCCGTTCTACTTCTGCTTTCTTTTGTTCGGTAACGTTACGGGAAGTGGTAATGATCTTTACCACCAGGTTATTTTCTTTCACCGGTTTTAAGATACTTTCCAGCCAGATGTATTCATTGCTTTTTGTTCTGATGCGGTAACGCAGGGTCAGGTAATCAAGTCTGCCCAGGGCTGCACTGTTCTTATGCGGTTTAAAGGCATGCACATCTTCGGGGTGAACAAATTCCGTGATGGAATGGCCTTCCATTTCTTCGCGAAAAAAACCCAGCGCTTTTTCTACCGACGGTGATACGTATTGAAAAGTACCATCGGGGCTGCTAACTGAAATAATGTCTTCTGCATTTTCAGCCAGCAGGCGAAACTTTTGTTCGCTGTTCTGCAGCGCCTGTTCTGCAATTACTTTTTCCGTTACGTTTACGCCAATACCCTGTATTTCTGAAAAACCATCTTCATTTTGCAGGGCAATAAATTCCCAGTCGGTCCATTGAAAATTGCCGGTGTCTTTAATTGATTTCTTTATCAACAGCTTGTATACCGTACCTGGATTAAACCAGCATTGGTCGGCCACTTCCTGGCAACGGTACAGGTCTTTGGGATGAATAGTCATGTAAAAAGGTAGTCCCAAAATTTCTTTTTCAGTATAGCCAAAGCTCTGCAGAAACTGTGGATTGGCATACGTGAAGTTTCCGTTGCGATCTATACGAATAACATAGTTAGTTTGTGAGTTGAGAATGGAGGACAGGTATTTTTTTTCGCGCAGCAGGGCATTGCGGGCCATTTGCAGGGCTTCGTAATTGCGTTTATTGCTACGGAACAGGGGTTCTATTACCAATATAATAAGACATACCAGGGCAACAATAAGCGAAATGAATTTGCCGGTATTGATGTTGGCCGATTCTTCCAATTTATCGGTTACTACGTCGGTGTACCGTTGCACCACTTCATTCATCAGCGGGAAGTACTTTCTTTCGCTGTACAGTATTTGTTGTTTGTATAATGCGCTGTTGATGGCCAACAACTGGCTATCGGCCTGATACACTTCCTGCGCTACCGCCACAATACCCTTGAAGTGGGTTTGTGCATTGGTTAAGTCGCGGGTTATTTCGAGCAGGTCGGTAGTAACCGGGCCTTCATGTACAATTTTTATTTTGTCGCGTAAAAACTGGTTGCAGGTAATAAAAGTATCGGTAGCCTGGTGCAGTTGTTCGCGAAGGGTTAGTTTCTCCGATTCGGGCAGGTTGGAATTGGTAAGAAGCAGCACATCTTTTGTAATAGACTGGCTAAGCATTTGTAATTGCCCGCTCATATTCACCAGCTTTACCATTTTTTCATTCTGTTTTGAGGACAGTTGAATCATGTAATAACCGAAGAAATTGAACAGAAGCACGGCAGCAAGCAGTACTACAGCAATTCTAACCAGTTTACGAAAGGGATTCTTCATTGATTTTTAGGATACTATACCTACCCAGGTATATAACTGATAAATAAGGTTTGTATTGAATGTCAACCATTGTTTTTTACCGTAAATAAGGGTAATCATTAAGAAATTGACTATCGTCATACTTTCTGTAAACAGAATCAATAAGGTAGGACAAGGGTAAGTGGGGATAAGGAGGCGTTACAGGTTGCAGGTTTCAGGGTGCAGGGAATGCCGAATACAGTTACCGGTTACCGGTTTCCAGTTGCGGGGGAACAGCTTCCGAAGCATCAACAACTGCGCACTACCATTAAGCGATCTGCAACACCTGAATGTTTAAAATCTAAGGCGAGCCAGGCAATAAAACCCCGGAAACCGGTATCTGGTACCTGGTAACCTGAAACCTGTAACTGCTCTTATATTCTACAATGTATCACGTTAAAAGCTGCTCAACGTTATTAATAATCAATCACCTGTTCTTCAATTTGCACCGGCAACTGGCGAAACTCGTATTGCTGGTTACGCAATTGCGGTTCAAACCCCGCTTCGGCGATAGCCTGTTGTATGCTTTTATATGTAAAACGGTGTGGTGCACCGGCAGCGCTTACCACATTTTCTTCGAGCATGATGCTGCCGAAATCGTTGGCACCGGAATGCAGGCAAATTTGTGCTGTTTGCTTACCAACGGTGAGCCAGGATGCCTGAATGTTCTTAACGTTGGGCAGCATGATGCGGCTAATGGCGATCATGCGAATATATTCATCGGGTGTGGTGAGGTTATGCACACCGCGTATTTTAGTCAGCAGCGTATCCACGTCCTGGAAGGTCCAGGGTATGAAAGCCAGAAATCCTTTGGCCTCAGCCGGTTTTTTAGCCTGTACTTCCCTGATCTTAACCAGGTGCTCAAAGCGCTCCCGAAGCGTTTCCACATGCCCGAACATCATGGTGCCCGAGGTGGTAATGTTCAGTTTATGCGCTTCGTGCATGATATCGAGCCATTCCTGCGAGCCGCATTTTCCTTTGGAAATCAGTCGGCGCACACGGTCAACCAGTATTTCAGCGCCGGCGCCCGGAAGGCTGTCCATACCGGCTGCTTTCAAAGCGCTTAATACTTCGCGATGGGTCGATTTTTCGAGTTTGGTGATATGTGCAATTTCAGGGGGCCCTAAAGTGTGCAACTTAATGGTGGGGTACAACTGTTTTAACTGACTGAAAAGATCAACATAAAACTGTAAGCCCAGTTCAGGATGGTGGCCGCCTTGCAGCAATAGCTGATCGCCACCCCACCGGATGGTTTCTTCGATTTTCTTTTTATAGGTGGCTATATCGGTGATGTAAGCATCTTTATGGCCGGGGATACGAAAGAAGTTACAAAACTTGCAATTGGCAATACATACGTTGGTGGTATTTACGTTCCGGTCTATTTGCCAGGTAACCTTGCCATGCGGCACCTGTTTTTTACGCAACTCATTGGCCACAAACATCAATTCTGTCAGGGGAGCCTGTTCAAACAGGGTTATTCCTTCCTCAATGGTCAGCATGTCAAAATTCAGGGCTTTCGCGTAGAGCTCGTCCAATTGCATAAAAAATTTATTGTTGCAACAAAAGTACTAAAGATCGGTTCAGAATATAACGTATAAATGACAAATAGAATGGGTGTTTGTATTCTGATGCAGGTATTTTAGGATATGTATCCGGTTGTTTATGTGTTTTTATACCAATGGTTTATAAGTTTCGCATAAATATTTTATCTTACTATCTGCATTCAAACAACCAGTAAATGCAGTTTGAAAACCTGTATAGCCAGAAAAACCGGAGTATCGGGAATCCGAGCCTATGTTTCAATTTCGGGATCCCGAAAGATATCGGGACTGGCCGTTTCCCTAACCGGCTTCATGACCACGCTACCTTTATTAAACCTGCTCCCATGCGATTGCTGACCATACCCATGCTGCTGCTGCTTTTTTCTGTGTCTATTGTTCGGGCACAGGAAGAATTTATTCCCCCGCCTGCCAAATTGATTTCCAAATTTCCGTTCAAATTATTAACAGGTGGCATTATTACCATAAAAGCCCAGTTAAGCAACTTTTCCGACACGCTCAATTTCATTCTTGATACCGGCAGTGGCGGTATTTCACTCGACTCGGCCACGGCTGATTATTTGAAATTGCAAACCACTTTAAGCGACCGCACCATACGGGGTATTGCGGGAGTACGCCGGGTGTTCTTTGCCTACAAACAAACCCTGCACCTGCCCGGTTTATCGGTAGAGAACCTTGATTTTCATATTAATGATTATGATGTTTTGACCAGTGCCTACGGTGAAAAAATAGATGGCATCATTGGGTTAAGCTTTCTGTCGAGGTATATTGTTGGAGTTGATTACGACAGCCTGAAAATTGCTGTTTATACAAAAGGGACCATAAAATATCCCCGGGGCGGATTTTTGCTGAAACCGCATATTCAAACTATTCCCATAATGCCGGCCAGCCTGAAAGACAACCGGCAACTGGCATCCCGGTTTTATTTTGATACCGGCGCCGGCATGTGCCTGCTGCTGTCGGCCGATTTTGTAAGCGATAGCAATTTCATAAAACCCAAACGGAAATGGTATGCTACCCAGGCGGAAGGGTTGGGTGGAAAAGCCCCTATGAAACAAGGAGTTATAAAGCAAATTCAGGTTGGTCCGTATAGATTTAAAAATGTGCCCACCTATATTTTCGACGATGAATACAATGTAACGGCTTATCCTGCCCTGGGGGGATTAATTGGCAACGACCTGCTGCGCCGGTTCAACCTCATTATCAATTACGAAAGGAAAGACATTTATATGATGCCAAATACGCATTACAAGGAGGCTTTCGACTATTCGTACACCGGCCTGGGCATGTATGTGGTGGAAGGGGAAATACAGGTGGTGGATATTATGCCCGAATCGCCCGCCGAACAAGCCGGGTTTAAATCGGGCGATGTAATTATGGCGGTGGCAAATAACTTTAGTAATAATATTCAAACCTATAAGAACCTGATGCAAACGCCGGGCGAAAGGCTCAAAATACTGGTTCTGCGAAAGGAAGGCCCGGTTGTACTTACCCTGAAAGTCAAAAACATCCTAACAGGCCGGTAACGTCTTTTATCAATCACTTTCAACCAAATACCCCAACTTGTCGTTAATTTGTAGCAATTTGGATTGCTTGATGGGTAGCATTGCTTGATGGTTGATCATTGAACGGTTAAGCATTCCGAGTATTCGCAGGTCATCCCGAACATTCACAGACCCAGTCATCAAACCATCGAGCTATCTAATAAGAGGTGGGCCGACCCTTTTTGGGTCATCCTCAAAAACTTTAAAAGTATTTTCGGCATATGATACAATTTGAAAAATTCACGCTATCGAATGGTTTACGGGTTATAGTACATGAAGATCATTCCACCCCCATGGCAGTCTTAAATGTGATGTACGATGTGGGCGCAAAAGATGAAGATCCTAATAAAACTGGTTTTGCTCACTTGTTCGAGCACCTGATGTTTGGCGGTTCGCGTAATATCGATGACTTTGAAACCCCATTGCAAATGGCAGGGGGCGAAAACAATGCCTATACCAGTAACGATGTTACCAATTATTATATTCAATTGCCGGCCGAAAACCTGGAGACCGCATTTTGGTTGGAAAGCGACCGCATGCTGTCGCTGGCCTTCAGCGAAAAAAGCCTGGAAGTACAGCGCAAGGTGGTTATTGAAGAATTTAAAGAGCATTACATAAACAAGCCTTACGGCGATGTATGGTTCAAACTGCGGGAAATGGCGTATAAACAACACCCCTACCGCTGGATGACCATTGGTAAAGAATTATCGCACATTGAAAATGCCAGCCTGCAGGATGTAAAAAACTTTTTCTCCAAGCATTACCGGCCGGTGAACGCCATTTTGGTGATAGGCGGCCATGTTAAAACAGAACAGGTACGGCAACTGGCCGAAAAATGGTTTGGTGATATTCCTTCGGGAGATAAATACTTACGCCAGATCCCTGACGAGCCCACACAAACGGAAGCCCGCTTCCTGGAAGCAAAAGCCGGTGTGCCGCTTGATGCATTATATAAGGTATGGCACATGGATAACCGCCTCGATCATGGGTATTATGTGGCCGACCTCATTACCGAAGTGATGGGCGGCGGCGGTTCTTCGCGCCTGTACCAGCGACTGGTAAAAGAAAAGCAGTTGTTCAGCCAGATAGAATGCTATCACTTTGGTACGGTTGATAAAGGGTTGCTTGCAGTGGAAGGTAAACTGGTGAAAGGCGTGAAGATGGAAGATGCCGAAAAAGCCATTAACGAAGAACTGGAAAAACTGAAACAGGATGGCATCAGCGAAAAAGAGCTTACCAAAATAAAGAACAAAACCGAAGCTACCCTGGCATTTGAAGATATGAGCGTATTGACCCGCGCCAATAACCTGGCATTTTATGAATTACTGGGCAATGCAGCGCTGTTCAATTCCGACAGGGACAAATATTTCTCAGTAACCGGTGATGATATTTTGAAGTACAGTCAAAAAATATTCAACCCCAATAATGGTAGTACACTTAGATACTATAGTGAGAATTAATTGAAGAATAAAAGACGACTAAAAAGAAGATATGCTTAACAGAACTATCGCTCCTCCAATTATAGATCCGGTTGCATTTGATTTACAATTACCGGCTTGTAAAAAATATACCCTCAGCAACGGTGTTGAAGTGTTTGCTGTTGACATGGGTACCGAAGATACGATGATGGTGAACTGGGTATTTTATGCCGGTAACTGGTTCGAAAAGAAAAAGGCCATTGCCGCCGCTACCAATTTTTTGCTGAAGAACGGCACCAGCAAACGCACCGCGTTTGAGATTAACGAGCATTTTGAATATTATGGATCATATCTTAACCGCGCCTGTCACAACGAAACCGCTGAAATAACGCTGCATTCCTTAAGCAAACACATTAACGAATTGCTGCCGGTGGTGGCAGAAATGGTGCAGGACGCAGTATTTCCGCAGGAAGAGCTGACCATTTACCAGCAAAACGCACAACAGCGGTTAAAGGTAAATATGCAGAAATGCGAATTTGTGGCCAGTAGGTTGATCGATGCGTATTTGTTTGGCGAAAATCACCCTTACGGTAAATACATGAACCTGGAAGATTATACGGCAGTACAACGGGAAGATATTGTTTCTTTTTATAACAATTACTACAAGCAGGGCAGGTGCGTAATTTTTGTAGCAGGTAAATTGCCGAAGGATATCATAGAAACGCTGGAGAAAAATTTTGGGCATTTACCTTTAAAACCGCGCACCAGCAGTGCAGAGATCATACAACATCCTTTACAGCCGGCGGCGCAAAAGAAGTATGAAATCTTGAACGATGCCAATGGGGTGCAGTCTGCCATTCGTATCGCCCGTCCCTTCCCCAACCGGCAACACCCCGATTTTCAGAAAGTGATGGTGTTGAACAATGTGTTTGGCGGCTTCTTCGGCTCCCGGTTAATGGGCAATATTCGGGAAGAAAAAGGGTATACGTATGGTATTTACAGTTACCTGTTAAATTTTACCAGCGAAAGTGGCTGGATGGTAAGCACCGAGGCCGGCCGCGACGTTACACCGAACACCATTAAGGAAGTATATTTTGAAATGCAGCAGTTGCGTGATGAGCCGATCGATGACGAGGAATTGATGATGACGCGCAATTCCATGATCGGCAGCATCCTGGGCGACCTGGATGGGCCTTTCCAGGTTATAGGCCGTTGGAAAAGTATGATCCTGAACAATGTAGATGATAATTATTTTCAGCGCAGCGTGGAGATCATTAAAACCATAACGGCCAAAGAACTGCAGGAGTTGGCGAACAAGTATCTGCAGCAAGAGGCGTTTTATGAATTAGTGGTTATATAAGATTTAACAACAAGCCCGTCAGTCACCCAGACGGGCTTGTTACTTTTTCCGGTTCCAACCGACCTATTTATAACTAAACCTCTATTGTTATGAACTTCATCATGCGTATCATTGTCACCTCCATTGTTGCATTTGGGTTATCGTATATTTTAAGCGGGGTACATTTTGATACGTTTACATCGGCGATTGTGCTGGCCATTGTGCTGGCTATTTTAAATGCCATTGTAAAACCCATCCTGATCTTTGTCACCCTTCCCATTACCGTGGTAACATTAGGTCTTTTCCTATTTGTGATCAATGCCCTCATCATTTTACTGGCCGATTATTTAATATCAGATTTTCGTGTTGACGGATTTTGGTGGGCGCTGTTGTTTAGCCTGCTGCTGTCGATTGTTACCTCGGTATTATATAAAGAAAAAAGAGACGAAAAAGAATAGACGCCAGTCACCGCCGATATTTGATTTGCGTTAACTTCATGGTACATTTTTTTATTACCATATAGTATGCACTTCGATAGCAAAGATTTGACCCACGACCAACTGGTTCATTTTTACAAGAGCCTGTTATTGCCTCGAATGATCGAAGAAAAAATGCTGGTGCTGTTACGGCAGGGCAAAATTTCAAAATGGTTTAGCGGAATTGGGCAGGAAGCAATTGCTGTGGGAGTTACCCAGGCGCTGGAAGAAGATGAGTGGATCTTACCCCTGCACCGCAACCTGGGCGTATTTACCAGCCGCCATATGCCACTGCACAAATTGTTGATGCAATGGCAGGGCAACCAGAGCGGGTATAGCAAAGGCCGCGAACGCAGCTTTCACTTCGGCAATGCACAGCATCATATATGTGGCATGATCTCGCATCTGGGTCCGCAGTTAGGCATTGCAGATGGCATTGCCCTCGCCCATAAACTTCGCAAAGAAAATAAAGTAGTGGTTGTGTTTAGTGGTGAAGGCGGCACCAGTGAAGGCGATTTTCATGAAGCACTAAACGTGGCAGCCGTGTGGGACCTGCCGGTAATATTTGTAATTGAGAACAACGGCTACGCCCTCAGCACGCCCGTGCATGAGCAATACCGTTGCGAATCGTTGGTAGAAAAGGCAAAGGGATATGGCATTGACGGCGTGAAGATAGACGGCAATAATATCCTCGGTGTATACGACACCATAAAAGGCGTACGGAAATATTGTATTGAAAACCAGAAGCCTTACCTGGTTGAATGCGCAACGTTTCGCATGCGCGGCCACGAAGAAGCCAGTGGCACCAAATACGTTCCAGCTTATTTATTTGAGGTTTGGGAAATGAAAGACCCCATTAAAAACTTTGAAAAGTTTTTATTATCAGCAGCGGTTCTTACCAAAGAGTCAATGGACGCCATTTACCAGGACCTGAAAGAATATATTGATGTAGAGTGCACCATTGGCTTTAATGCGAAGCCGACGCAGGTGAATACCCATCATGAAGAAGCTGATGTGTACGCCAAAGTAAATGCGGGTGAAAACATTCCGAAGCATGAAGTAGGAAGTAAGAAGTATGAGAACTCCGGTTCCCGGGAGTCGGCTTCATATAGTGAGCCGAAAATTTTTGTTCAAAAGCCTAATTCCGTTTCGCACCACCGCCTTATTGATGCCATTAAAGATGGGTTGCGGCAAAGTATGCAGCAACACGACGATCTGATCTTGATGGGACAAGATATTGCAGAGTACGGCGGTGTATTCAAAATAACGGAAGGGTTTGTAGCCGAGTTTGGAAAAGAAAGGGTGCGCAACACACCGTTATGCGAAAGCGCTATTATCGGCGCCGCATTGGGTTTGAGCCTGCAGGGGTTCAAAAGTATGATCGAAATGCAGTTTGCCGATTTTGTGACGATGGGTTTTACACAGATCGTCAATAACCTGGCGAAGATCCATTACCGCTGGGGACAATCGGCCAATGTGGTCATTCGCATGCCCACAGGCGCCGGGGTAGGAGCCGGGCCATTTCACTCACAAAGCAATGAAGCCTGGTTTGTACATACGCCGGGTTTGAAGGTGGTATACCCATCAACCCCAGCCGATGCAAAAGGACTGCTGATCGCTGCCATCAATGACCCCAACCCGGTGTTATTTTTTGAGCATAAAGCATTGTACAGAAGCGTTAGTGGTGATGTGCCCGATGCGTATTATGAAACGGAGATTGGCAAAGCGCGCCTTGTGCGGTCGGGCGATGATATAAGCATTATAACCTACGGACAGGGTGTAATTTGGGCTGAAGAGTATGCGGCAGGGCATCCCGGGATCTCCATAGATATTCTTGACCTGCGCACTTTGTTACCGCTCGATTACGAAGCCATCAGGGCAGCCGTTACCAGAACAGGCCGGGTGCTGGTGTTGCATGAGGACACGCTTACCGGTGGTATTGGTGGTGAAGTGGCAGCCTGGATCGGCGAACATTGTTTTGAATCGCTCGATGCGCCGGTGTTGCGCTGTGCTTCGTTGGATACGCCTGTGCCGTTCAACATTGATCTGGAAAATAATTTTCTGGCCAAAGCCCGCTTGCAGGAGACTGTGGAAAAGCTGCTAAATTATTAATACCAAGGTTGTTGCAGGCTGTTGCATATCAATTGTGTAGAGGTTAGGCTGCTTCCACTTTTCAGCGTGAATTTGTATCTTTATCAACCCTGCTGAAAATTATAACCTTGGGAGTAGTATGCGTATATTTCTTTTTCTGATTCTTGGTGTTGTAAGCTGTAATGTCCTCGATGCACAATCGCTTCAAAAAGCTGTTACCGATGCCTACCTGGTAAGCCGCATGGTGGAAAAATACCACATTCAACCGCGGCCGTTAGATGATGAAAGGTCTGCGGCCATTTTCAACGAACTGATGCTCTCCCTGGATGAACAACGCATTTTCTTTACACAGGACGATATGAAAAAGTTGCTGGCTTATCGCCTGCAACTCGATGATGAAATAAAAGGTAAGAAGTCAGCCTTTCTGCAATTAGTGGTTACTACCTACAAACAACGCATGTTGCAGGCAGATACCATGATCGATAATATTTGTAAAACACCCTTCAATTTTTCACTGAAAGAAAAATATACAGTTGCAGAAGATACTACTTATCCGGCAGGCATACCGGCCATGCATGCCAAAATGTACAAGCTGATAAAATATACCGTATTGCATGGTATAATGGAGTATGCCGATTTGATGAACCCGAATAAACAGCCATCAAAAAAATTTATTGACAGCCTGGAGCCTTTCCTTCGCAAAAAGGCCAATGTAACATTGAAGCGTTCGGTAAAGCGAGTATTACAAAGCCCGCAGGGCGTTGAATTTATAATTGGCAACATGTATTGCCAGGCGCTTGCCGTAAGTTACGACCCGCATACGGCTTATTTTTCTGCTGATGCCAAAGAAGATTTTGAAAGCAACCTGGGTAAAAAGCCGCTGGAATATGGCGTCACTTTTAGCAAAGATGAAGACGGACATGCAGAGATCGATTACCTGAAACCCGGTAGTTCTGCCTACCAAAGCGGGAAGTTAAATAAAGGCGATAAGATACATTCTATACAATGGGAGAACAAAGAACCGATTGATGTAGCAGATGCCGAAGTGGAAGAAATTGAACAGGCGCTGTCAGCATCAGGCGGCAACACAGTTAACATCACCGTAAAGAAAGCGGATGGAACTATGCGCCAGGTGGCGTTACATAAAGAACGGCTTGAAAAAGAAGTAGAAGAAGAGGAAGAAGACAAGGTGAAAAGTTTTATTCTGCAGGGCGACCGCAAGGTGGGTTATATTTCGTTGCCTGCCTTTTATTCAGATTGGGAAGGCACATTGGGAATTAACGGTTGCGCCAATGACGTGGCTAAAGAGATCGTCAAACTAAAGAAAGAAAATATTGAAGGGCTGATGATCGACCTGCGCTATAACGGCGGGGGTTCGCTGCAGGAAGCCATTGAACTGTCGGGAATATTTATAGATGCAGGTCCGGTAGGGCAGGTTAAAACCAAGGACCCCAAGCCTCATACATTGAAGGATGTAGTGCGGGGAACTATTTATGATGGTCCTCTGCTGTTGCTGGTGAACGGGTTCAGTGCATCAGCATCGGAGATGGTGGCGGCGGTTATGCAGGATTATAACCGTGCACTGATTGTAGGTTCCGCAACTTATGGAAAAGCGACTGCCCAGTATGTTTTGCCCATTGATACAACTATTAACCTGGAAACCTACGATGGAAAAAAGGCGGCTTCCAGTTACATAAAGCTGACTATTTCAAAACTGTTCCGCATAAACGGAACTACGGCGCAGGCGCATGGCGTAAAACCAGATATTATTTTGCCCGATTTAACTGATGCCGTTCCCGAAAGAGAAGTAAACGAAAAATATGTGTTGCCCGCAACAGTTATTGATGCCAATAAGTATTATAAACCCCTGCCTGCATTACCGGTGGCGGCGGCAGAAAGCGTTGCGAAGAAGGAAATGGCTTCATCGGCGTATTTTAAATATGTGCAGCAATACATTGAGCAATCAAAGACTGCGGGCGTGAAGAAAGATATTTCTCTGTTCATAGATGAAGCGTGGCAAAATAAGAAGAAGAAAGAGCAGCAGGCAGAAGCATTGAAAGAACCAGAAGAAGAGAAAGCTATTTATAAAATAGTTAAACCAACCGGTCAGAAGCAACGGGCACACGATAGTGAAGTAGATGAAGAATGGAATGAAGAACTGTTAACAGATGCATACGTTAAGATTGCATATCAGTTAATAGCAGCCATGAAGCAATAGCCTGTTCGCGAATATTATACTGTAACCAAAACCCTTTTATACCAGCCAAAACAATCAGCTATGGAACTAAAGAAACGTAACCTTGTTATACTGTTCATTTCCTTTATAAGCGTTACCATTTCTTCGCGCGGACAAGCCATTGAAAACCCCGGTGAATATATGACTGCCATTTACAAGGCCCGCACCGAAATGGATGCCAAGTATATGCAATACCTGAGTGCGGCAGCGCATGGCCGCCGGGCGCGTAAAGTAGAAAAGCTGCGTGGCGAAGTGCTGGAAAGCATTAATCAATGCAAATACAAAACAACCGATCTGCCCAAATATAAAGGCGATAACACCTTGCGCCAGGGTAGCATAGATTATATCACTTTATGCTACCGTGTTTTTAATGAAGATTATAAGAAGATTGTAGATATGGAAGAATTGGCCGAGCAATCGTTTGATGGCATGTCGGCTTATTTGTTATTGCAGGAGAAAGTAACGGAGAAGTTGACCGAAGCATCGGAAAAGCTGGAAAAAACATCGAAGGAATTTGCAGCGAAGTATAATGTAAAGCTGAATGAAACAGAAAGCGCCCTGGGCTCAAAGCTGGATGTTGCCGGCAAATTGAATGATTATACAAATGAGTTGTTCCTTATTTTCTTTAAGTGTAACTGGATGGATAGAGAATTGACAACGGCCATGAACAATAAAAAGGTGAACGATGTGGAGCAATCGCGCAACTCCTTACTGCGCTTTGCCAACGAAGGATTAAAAGGCGTTGATACGTTGAAAAGTTTTAATAACGACCCCACACTGGCCAATGCCTGCCGCGATGTATTGAAGTATTATAAGAAAATGGCTGAGACCGATATTCCCAAGCTTACCGATTTTTATTTAAAGGAAGAGAATTTTAATAAAGCAAAGAAGACCTTTGAAGCGAAGCCGGCCAACAGCCGCACACAGGCGGATGTGGATGTGTACAACAAAGCCGTTAACGAATACAACGAAGCCATCAACAACTTCAACAAAACAAACAATGCGGTAAATAAAGAACGCACGCAACAAATCAATGCCTGGGAAGCGGCGCAAAAGAAGTTTCAGGATACGAATATGCCGTATTATAGAGGGTAAGCTTCCTTAGGGATTTATGCCATGATTCTTTAATACGTGGAACCATTTTATATGTCTGACGTAGGAAGTAAGATTTTTCGAGCGTTTCTTTCTTCCTACTACTTACCTCACTCCCCCGGATGATACTTCCGCTCCATATTTTTCATCACATCTTCCTTATAAAACATCACCTCTTTAAAAATGCCCTTGGTGTACATCTCCGCCTGATCATTAAAATGCTTTGATGTGGGATTTCCGCTTTCTCCACCGGCCAGCAATGATTTCGCTTTTATTTTCTTGCCAAACTCCACTGCACACACAAAACTGTTGCCATTATAGCCATATCTTTTTAATGATCCGTTATTGTAACGGCTTACGTACGAGGGCAAACAACCCCATGTAGACGCTGCCATGCCCACCGGCAAACTGGGTTTGCTATCATCATATGTTTCCTGAAGTTTGCCGGTCAATCGCTGATACCGGTTAATGGTTCCCCAACTGGTTTTCCAGGTTCCATATTTACCATTTAATTCATTCACTACCGAAAGCAAAGTGCCTGCTAATTCCGCTGCGGAAGCCGTTGCAGCATATTCATGTACACGCGTTACAAAATCTACTTCCTTTCCGTTTACCCGCACCAGGTTGATCAATGGCTGCAATTTTTGTATCCACTCAATGGCCAGGGTGGTGGCGATGGATGTTACGTTTGCTTTCAGATCCCACTTCTTTAAAACGGAAATGGGTTCTGCCAGCTTTATGTATATAGAATCGGTTTTAGAAAGATCTTTTTCATAACCGGCGATCAATGCCGGTATCAATTCTTCAAACACCGCCAGCGTAGTGTTGTACCCGGTGGCTATCATGGAGTCGATAGTAAATTTCTTTGCCTTCTCCAATAAGCGTGCTGCGGTAATGCCGCGAAAGTTTTCTGCGTCGGGCGCCATATAAGCCGGGTACTTTTCCTTTTTCGGACTGCTACTGCCTGCTGCGGTAAATGGAGTAGAGTTGCAGTTCTGAATAAATCCACTGGCCGGATTATACAAATGGATCGTTTGTTCTAAAGAATGAGATCCCCGCCAGGAAGTGGTCCTTTTGCTGCCATCAACGGGTTGGCTCCAATCGATGGTTGAATCGCGGCGTGGAATAAAATTGCCATGCCAATAGGCAATATGCCCGCTGTCATCTGCAAACACTGTGTTGTTTGATGCATTTGACAACAACTCCATACTCTTTTTGAACGCTGTAAAACCATTTGCCTTGGTTCGTTGCCATGATTGAATTAACGCTCGTAAAGAACGGTTATTTGCTCTTACGCTGATCCATTGATCGTTCCGGCTGCCCATCACAGGACCATGATGGGTATACCAGGTGTTAATGGTAGTTGTTTTTATACTGTCGCCTGCTTTGTAACTTAACATAACAGCGCGTTTCTTTACCGGCGCCTGTCCCTGCTCGTATTGATAAAATGTTTTTACACCTCTTTGAATGATCTTTAATGCATACAGATCGGCTACATCTGAATAACTCGAAGTATGCATCCAGCCACAATGTTCATTAAACCCCTGGTAAACGAACATCTGCCCCCAGGTAACGGCGCCGTATGCATTCAACCCTTCTTCACTGATCACATGTACTTCGGGCCTGAAATAAAATGTTACGTGCGGATTAATATACAAAATGGCATTGCCTGATGCCGTACGGGCGGGCGCCAGTGCAAAACCATTGCTCCCGGTTGCAACTTCATCTTCTGTTTTTTTGGTTAGAACCGTAGAAGTGGAATCGCTGGTATAGAATTTTTTTAATTCATCGATGGTTAATCCGCCGCTTTGTATGGCTGAAATACTTCCATCCGTCCACATTAAATGGAACCAGGGCTCAAAGCGGGTAAGCAATGCCGGTTTAACCGTTGGGTTTTTATACAGGTAATAATTTATGCCGTCTGCAAATGCTTGCAATAAATTTTTTAGCCAGTCGGGGCTGCTCTTATAGTCTTTTATAGCGCCGGCCGAATCGATGAGCAGTCGGGTATACAGGTCGTTGTACAGGCTTTTTTCACCGTTTATTTCTGCGCTTCTGCCTAAAATATCAATGTAATTGGCTTCTACTCGTTTAAAATCATCTTCACATTGGGCATACAATAATCCGAACACGCAGTCGGCGTCGGTCTTACCGTAAATATGGGGAATACCCCACTTGTCGCGGATGATAGTAACCTGTTTTGCCTGTTGCTGCCACCGGGTAATTTCTTCTGGTGTGAAGTTTTGGGCAAGCAATGAGCACGGAAATAACAAGAGTAGTATCAACTTCATGATAGCAAGTTAATGAGTTTGTAAGTTATTAAGTTCATAAGAAAACTCAAAAAACTAAGCAACTGAATAACTTATCTCTTATATCCCGGCCCAAACAACGCCACACCACTGCGCACTCCCGTATGCTTGCTGTTATCAACAACCAGTTGCCCGTTTACCAAGATGTAATAAAAACCGGTTGAATACTGATGCGGTTGCTCAAATGTGGCATGATCGATAACGGTTTTATCATCAAAGATCACAATGTCTGCTGCCATGCCTTCTTTCAGCAAACCGCGGTCTTTTAACTGAAACTTCTGCGCAGCCTGCGAGGTCATGCGGCGAATGGCTTCTTCCAGGGTGATCACCTTTTCCTCACGTACATACTTGCCCAACACCCGGGCATTGGTGCCATACCCTCGCGGATGCGGCATGCCTTTACCAGGAACGGGAACGCCGGCATCGGCGCCGGTCATACAAAAAGGATAGCGCATAATGTATTTAACATCGTCTTCATTCATGCTATGATATACCATTTGGGCACCGCCTTTTTCAACCATATCCATAATGGTTTCCGCTTCAAACGCGGCTTTTGATCTGCGGCCCATCAGCTTATTGATCTCGGTAATGCTTTTCCCATTATAACTGCTGTCGGCTGAATAATTTGCCACTACGCAATAACTGTAATTTTTGAATTTGTATTTGCGCAGTTGAGCCAGCATTTCTTTTTTTATTTGCGCACGAATAGCAGCGGTATGCAAACGCATCTTCAATGAATCGGCGCCGCCGGCAAAGGCCCAATCGGGCAGGCGTACCCCAAGATTGGTACTGCTGGCAGTGTAAGGATACTGATCTATCGTTACATCCAAGCCTTCCTGCCGGGCCTGTTGAACCAAGGCCAATGTAATGTTGCTTTTGCCCCAGTTCGCTTTGCCGCCTATTTTAAAATGCGAGATCTCAACCGGTATATTGGCTACCTTGCCAATATTAATAGCTTCCGTTATCGCTTCTACCGCTTTGCTTTCTTCATTGCGAATATGCGAAGCATATACACCGTTGTATCGCGATGCGGCTTTTGCGAGCCCTACCACTTCTTCGGTGTTTGCAAACGTGCCGGGAATATAAATAAGCCCGGTACTGATGCCCACCGCGCCTTCTTGCATGGCCTCTTTTACCAGCGATTCCATTTTTTGTTGATCTTCGAAAGTGGGCAGGCGATTATCCCGGTGCATCACTTTTTCGCGCACGGTGTTATGGCCTACCAATGTGGCGATGTTGATAGAAGGATGTAAACTGTCGATACGCTTGAAGAAATATTTCAAATTGGAAGCCGAGCCGCCGCAGTTACCGGTAATTACGGTTGTTACGCCATCATAAATATAGTTGTCGGCAGTTGGCCATTGAAAAATACCTGATTCCACGTGCCCGTGCACATCAATAAAACCGGGTGCAATGATCATTTTGTTGGCATCGATGATTTTAGTTGCTGTATAACCGGCGAGTTTTCCTACTGCCAGAATTTTTCCATCTTTCACCGCTACATCGCCATAAAACCAGGAGTTTCCGGTGCCGTCAATGATACGGCCGTTTTGAATAAGTACATCGCAGGAAGTTTGTCCAATGCAGGTGATGCTGGCAAAAAGGATAAGTACACTTAGCATTTTTTTCATAGCTGGTTTTAAAATTAGGCAACCATTTTCAATTTTCTGGGTGCGTTTTTTTGCGGGAAGATATAGGCCAAAACTTGAGCTGTGGCACACTTCGCTGCCGGCTGTGTTGAGAAATTTCCACAGGAAACCACCGTAAGGCCTCAGCTACAGGATTGGGTGGAATGATTATTTAAGCTATAATTAAAAGAGTATTCTTATAAATCGTCCATCCTGATAGCATCGGGGTGGTACGATCCGTGCCCGTCCCGGTCAGGCGGGCATCTGGCAAAAGAAAATTAAAAACTATCAGATGAAAAAGACTAATTTTTTTTATCACCTGTTGATCGTGCTGGGCATGTGCGGACTTATGTTTTGTGGTAATGATGGCGATAAAAGTAATAGCGGCGCGCAGGGATATGATTCAACCACAATTGATACCGATTCAATAAATGCCGCACATCATCACGACCCGGCTAACGCCTATCCGCAGCCTCCTGTAATGGGTACTAACGTAGATTCGAGTAGAACTAAGGACTCTGGGAACAGGCAAATGGATCACGGAAATAAATAATGTTTTTAATAAGGGGTTAATATCTGTACATAAAAAAAGGGGCCGTTATTAAGCCCCTTCTTTTTTATTATTGAAATAAGTGTATTTAGCCTAGCCCTTTCAACCATTTAACCAGGTCGTCCCTGGTTTTACCGGTTTTTTCCTGCATACGGCCCAGCCATTCTTCATCTTTCCCTTCTTCATATTTAATATCATCATCTGTTAGATTTCCAAAGGCTTGTTTAATTTTTCCTTTCCACTTATTCCAGTTGCCTTTAATTTCTAATTTATCCATAACTGTTTTCTATAACAGTTAAAAATCTCGTGCCAGTGTTAATCGGCAGTTGCTCCTTTTTCACCTATAAACCATTGTTCTTTATTCCTGAACAGCACATTAAACGTGGTTAATGAACCATAAATGCGGGTTATATATTGTTGCAGGTTCACTTTGTCTTCATCGCTTAATTGCTTGTGGGCATTGATCTGTTGTTCAAGCACACGCAGCCGGTCGCGCAACATTACAATTTTGTGAAAGAACACATCTATAGGCACTTCTTTTCCCTTCTGGGTTTTATCGGCCGGCTGCAATATCATGTTACCGCCTTTCCAGCGATCGCCCAAAGGAACGATCTCTGAAAAGCCACCCCATAAACGAAGGATCTTCAACAGCGATTTTTCTACATCGCTATGCGTTTCTATTTCTTCGGTAACATTTTCAGGAATTATTTCTTCTAGATGCGTATCGTTTTTATCGATCTCTTTTATACCGTGATGAATAAAAGAAATTAAATAGGTGGCATACCTGATGCCAACAATTACACCCGGCCCATGTTGGGTATGTTGTAAACGGGTGCCTATACCGAGGTTGAGCTGATCCATATAATTGACATTTTCAACCTGAAATATACAATGGTATTTTAATAAATAAATTTGATCGTGTACTTAAAATACTTACCTGATAAGTAGGCATTAGTAATTCATGGCCTGGTACACCATCACTTTATATAAGTTGCCCAGGCTGCCCCAACTGGTGGGCCATATGTTGCGGTAAATTAATCCTATCAGTTTTTCTTTCGGGTCAACCCAATAGGTGGTTGCAAACATACCGCCCCATTCAAACGTGCCTTCCTGTGTGGGTAATATCGAGCTGCCTTTGTCGGTAGTAATGCCAAAACCCAATCCGAATTTATTAGGGCCGCGCATTAAATCACCGATCTGGTTCATCGTCATCATGCGAACGCTGTTGCGGCTCAGCAAGCGTTTGCCATTGTATTCACCGCCATTCAACAGCATTTGCAAAAAGATGGCATAATCATAAATGGTAGAAGACAAACCCGCACCGCCTGAATAGTAGGTGCCTTTCATTTTGGGATAATCGCGGTACATATCTCCAAACAAACTTAATTTCTCTGCCATTTTAAGCGGCTTTTTGGTGATGCTGTCTTCTGTGTACAACATAGCCAGCCGGTTTTGTTTATCGGCGGGTAAATAAAACCAGGTGTCTTTCATGCCCAGCGGCTCAAAAATGCGCTTATGCAGGAAATCTTTCAGGCTCATGCCCGATGCTACTTCAACCAGGTAACCCAGTACGTCGGTATTTAAGCCATATGTGAATTTTTCACCGGGCTGGTGGAACAAAGGCAACGTGCCCAGTATTTTCATTTTATCGGCCAGTACAAATTCAGGGATGCCAATTCCGCCCACTACGCCGGCCTTATAATATATGGCCTTGGCTTCACTGGAACCAATTTGTGCATATCCCAGGCCGCTGGTATGGGTAAGCAGGTCGCGAATGGTGATCTCTCTTTTGGCCGGAACGGTTGTATAAGTTGTATCGGCTTTATTAAATTTATCTATCACCTTTGGGTTCCTGAATTCAGGTATAAAGTTCGAGATGGGATCATCGAGCATGAACTTTCCTTCTTCATGCAACATCATCACGGCTACACTGGTAATAGCTTTGGTTTGCGAGGCAATACGAAAGATGGCATCTTTTTGCAGGGGAGCTTTGGTGTCGAGATCGTTGTAGCCAAAATTTTTATAATATACGATCTTGCCATCGTGCACGATCATGGCTACGGCGCCGTTCATTCTGCCTTTGTCTACATATTCTTTTAATATAGTATCGATGCGTGTTAACCGCTTTGAGGAGAAGCCGCCGGCTTCTGGCGTGGAGGCCATGCTTAATACCGGATGGGCTGACTGGCTAATTGCAACCGAAATAAAAAGTAGGATAACTGTAATGGTGCTAATGATCTTTCTCATGATAGCTGGGCATGTTTTAGAGTAGTAAGTTAGGATAATACAGGGAAATGAGGAATGAAAAATAAGAAACAGAGAAATGAGAAAGGGAAGACGGCCAGGGAATGTTGAATAGCGAATGTCCAATATAGAATGTCGAAGTGGGATACAGGGAAATGAGAAATGAAAAATGAGAAACAGAGAAATGGGAAATGAAAGACGGCCAGGGAATGTTGAATAGCGAATGTCCAATATAGAATGTCGAAGTGGGATACAGGGAAATGAGAAATGAAAAATGAGAAAGGAAAGACGGCCAGGGAATGTTGAATAGCGAATGTCCAATATAGAATGTCGAAGTGGAATACAGGGAAATGAGAAATGAAAAATAAGAAACAGAGAAATGGGAAAGGGAAGACGGCCAGGGAATATTGAATAGCGAATGTCCAATATAGAATGTCGAAGTGGAATACAGGGAAATGAGAAATGAAAAATGAGAAACAGAGAAATGGGAAAGGAAAGACGGCCAGGGAATGTTGAATAGCGAATGTCCAATATAGAATGTCGAAGTGGATAGGGAAATGAGAAATGAAAAATGAGAAACAGAGAAATGGGAAAGGAAAGACGGCCAGGGAATGTTGGTTGGGAGTGCCAAATGCAAACCGGTTACCGGGACCCTGAAACTGCAGTGAATTTCATTAGCTAATTAACTTACTCCTCCTGTTTCTTCAACTCACCCATAACTTGCTTCAGCTTGGTATACTTCTCAAAACTCCTTTTAATATGAGATTGAAACTCGTAGTCGGTAGCGGTTTCGGTAAAGATGAGATCGGGTTTGTAGCGCACCATAAAGGTATCGAGCTCGGCGCCACGCAGTTGGGTAAGCCGTATCACAAGAGCTCTACTAAAGCGGTGTTCAATAAATTTCTCTTTTTCTTCTGCTATCAACCGGTCCCTGAACGCAGCCATGCGCTTGTTCCTTTTGAATTGAAATATTTCAATTAATTGATCCATGTCTACACCCACGGCACCACCGACACCTGATGGCGTAACAATACCCAGCCCAGGTTTTTTGAAATTAAATGCTTTGGCGTATTCTTCCCGGTTGGCAATAGAGTCTAAATGGTAGTTACGCTGTTTTACCATAATGGGTTTCAACTCGGTAACGTTTACATGCAGGGAAATTTCAAAGTTTTGCTGGTTGGGTATGGAGCTGACGGGGTATTTGGGAGTGCCTTTGCCCAGGTAAGAAAACCAAATGGAGTCGGTTTCGCGCACATAAATTGAATACCGGCCTAAAGAATCGGTGGCGGTACCTGTTCCGCCGGTACTTAAAACACTCACTGAAACCAGCGGTACCTGCTGGGTCATGTCAAACACTTTTCCTTTAACCTGGATCTGTATCTGGCTATGGCCTGCAATGGAACCCGAAACCAGTAAAACTAAAATTATGTACCGATGTAAGCTCAAACTGATGAAATTGAGATTGTGATATTACAGCAAGAAAATGAAATTAACATAAAATGTCGGGTGGTTTAACGGCGATTTTGCAGTTCCCGGATCACCTTTTCAACAATCAGCGGGTAATGTTCATGTTCCAGGGAATGAATTTTTTGGGCCAGGCTATCGGCCGTTTCATCGGCTTCAATAACGCAACGGGCCTGAAATATCAATTGCCCGTGGTCGTATAGTTCATCAACATAATGAATGCTGATGCCGCTTTCTTTTTCTTTGGCAGTGATCACGGCTTCATGTACAAACCGGCCGTACATGCCTTTACCGCCATAGTTTGGTAATAGCGCGGGATGTATATTAATAATACGTTGCGGAAATGCCTGTATTAATAGTACCGGTACCTTCCATAAAAAACCACCGAGTACAATAAAATTAATGTTATGTTGTTTTAATTCGTCGACGTAGGCATTGCCACGAAAAAATTTTTCCTTCTCTATAATTAAGGAAGGTATATTTTCTTTTTGCGCAATGGTCAATACGCCTGCACCTGGTTTGTTGCAAACAATTAATGCGATCTTAATTTGTTGATGATGCCGGAAATGATCGATCAGTTTCTGTGCATTTGTTCCGGTACCTGATGCGAAGATGGCTACATTAACGGTTTGTTGTTTGTCGTTTTTTGTTAGTGGTTGAGTTGCCGCGGCCAGAGCATTCTGAGCAGTTTCGGCTTGCTGACTGGCAATTGCCGATTGCCGATTGCCGGTTTGTGAGCTATGCATATTAATATTATCTACGTGTGGGTTATTTGTTGAGGGAATCAGTTTCATTCGTTTCAAGATCTTCTTTTCATATTTCCAGAAAAAATTGAATTGTCCGAAAGGAATGGAAATAAGAAGTATAAGGACCTGGTAGCCGATAAGCAATATAAAGATCTTAATGGCCCAGTACCAAAACGATGAAGCATCCAATTGTAACCAATGGGTTACCTGACGGGTTAACCAGGCGGTTGTGGTTCCGGTAATAGCAAAAACACACAGTATTAAAAATAATTGTGTGCCATTTACGTTCCATTTTTGTTTCAGTCGTTGAAACATGAACGCAAAAGTGCAGGAAAATTTTGGGGTTGAAAAAAGTCAATTTTATCATCAGTTTACGAGATGCGAAACTTTAGTTGTCACATTGACAAAAGCATGACATTTCATACTGAACCGTTTTAATGTACGGGGTAAAATCGGCTGAAACCCGCGCCAGGCCTGCATTAAAAAAATTTTAAACAGGTTGTGATTTTGTTAAAATCCTGACTTATTTTTGCACCCAATTCGGGAAATTTTTCCACATAATTTCATCATATCCAACAATATGATTGATCATAGAGCAAACGTTAAGCGAACCCTTCTCAGTGCATTGTTCTTTTTACTATTGTCGTTCGGGAATAAGATCTCAGCTCAGGATGGGAAAGCCATATTTCAAGATAATTGCGCTTCCTGTCACAATGTTTTCAAAGATGGTACCGGACCGGCATTAGGAGGATTAACAACACGTGGCCCCTGGACTGATCGTAAAAAGCTTTACGACTGGGTTCATAATCCGGCAGGTTTTATGAAAACCGACCCCTATACCCAGGGGTTGAAGCAAAAATTTAGCGGCAACATGATGTCTCCTTTTCCAACAATGTCAGAAAAGGAGATCGATGCAGTTGTAGATTACGTAGAGAAAACCTTTAAAGCTGGTCCTCCAACTGCAGGTGGCGGCGCACAACCTGGTGCCGGCGGCGCTCAGGTTATCGACGAGAAAGACAACTCCATCATGTATGGCGTGTTAACCCTGATACTGGCAGTAGTAGCATTGGTTATGCTGCAGGTTAACAGCAATCTTAGAAAGCTGGCCGATGATAAAGATGGCATTCCTTCTCACGAGCCAATTCCATTCTATCGCAACAAATCTTACATCACTTTATTAACGCTGATCCTTTTTGTAGTAGGCGGTTATTATATAGTGAAAGGTGCCATTGGTTTAGGCCGTAGCACAAACTATCAACCTGAACAACCTATTTACTACTCCCATAAAGTACACGCCGGTGCAAACCAGATCAACTGTTTGTACTGCCATGGTGGTGCAATGGAAGGTAAACATGCCAACATTCCTTCAGTGAATGTTTGTATGAACTGCCACATGACCATTAATGAGTACACTGGTAGCGCTGGTAAATTGTTCCGCGAAGACGGTACAGAAATAAACGGTACTGCCGAAATTCAAAAGATCTATGCAGCCGCCGGTTGGGACCCTTCTAAAAGACAGTATACTGGCAAAGGCAAGGAAATTGAGTGGACCAAAATTCACAACCTGCCCGACCACGTATTCTTCAGCCATGCCCAACACGTAAATGCCGGTAAAGTACAATGTCAAACCTGCCATGGCGAAATTCAGAAAATGGATGAAGTAAAACAGTTTGCTGACTTAAGCATGGGCTGGTGTATCAACTGTCACCGTACCACTAAAGTGAACTTCGGCGACAAAAGCGGCGAAGAAGGCAACAAGTTCTACAGCATTTACCAGAAATACCACGACGAGATCAAAGCAGGCGTGAGAGACAGTGTAACTGTAAATGATATTGGTGGATTGGAGTGCCAGAAATGTCACTACTAGTATAATGCGCTTCGGGATGAAAATTTGAAAATGAGGAACCCCGATTTTCAGATTTTCAAAACAAAAAGTAACAAGCTGAATTTGATAATGCAGTCTTAAATTATAACGACCCAATTCTCAAATTCTCAAATTCTCAAATTTTCAAATTCATAGATAAATGGCTAAAAAAAAGTACTGGCAGAGTTTCGGAGAGCTCAACAACAGTGAGGCCTATGAAAAGTCGATTTCGAACGAATTCAAAGAAGAATTACCGTTTGAGACCGCAGATAAAAAAGGATTGTCTACCAGTCCAGCCTCCCGTAGAGACTTTTTGAAATATCTTGGTTTTAGTACAGCGGCTGCAATAGCCGCAGCCAGTTGCGAAACTAAAGTTAGAAAGGCGATCCCGTATGTGAACAAGCCTCAGGATATGGTGCCGGGTGTTGCTGATTATTATGCTACTACTTATGTAAGTGGCGGCGAAGCAATACCAGTTGTAGCAAAAGTGCGCGATGGACGTCCGATAAAATTAGAAGGCAATACCCTGTCTTCTTTCAGTAAGGGCGGTTCTTCTGCCCGTATGCAGGCGTCGGTGCTGGATTTGTATGATACGGCCCGTTTACGTCACCCTATAGCTAAGAACACGGCTACCAATTACGAGGCAATCGATCGCGAGATCATCAGCGCATTAAATGGCCTGGGCAATGGTCAGTTGGTATTACTTACCTCTACCATTACTTCGCCTTCTACCAAACAGGTTATCGCAGAATTTTTAGCCAAATACCCCAACGGTAAACATGTTACGTTCGACGCTGTGTCGTACGGCGGTATGCTGCTGGCAAATGAAGCTACTTTCGGAAAACGCGCTATTCCCTCTTACAACTTCGATAATGCACAAACTATAGTGAGCCTTGGCGCCGACTTCCTGTGTACCTGGTTGAGCCCGGTTGAATTTCAGCATGGCTACAGCAAGAACCGTAAGGTAACTGAGAAGAAACTCGACATGAGCAAGCACTACCAGTTCGAAAGCATGATGAGCACAACTGGTGCTGCTGCGGATGAGCGTTTTACCCACCGTCCTTCAGAAGCCGGTATCATAGCAGCAGCATTATTGACTGCTGTTAACGGCCAGGAGCCAACCGGCATTTCCGGTAAATTAAAAGAAGGAGTTAAAAAAGCGGCTAAGGACCTGGTTGCCAACAGAGGCAAAGCACTGGTTGTTAGCGGCAGCAACAATACACAGGTACAGATCCTTGTAAACGCCATCAACGAAGCTATCGGCGCTTACGGATCAACTATCAACTGGAATGCCCCCATCCTGATGCACCAGGGCGTTGATAGCGAAATGGTAGCATTGGTTCAGGATATGGAAGCCGGCCGCGTAGGAGCCCTGCTCGTATATGGCGCCAACCCTGTTTACGAATACTACGACGCAGAACGTTTCAAAAAAGGGTTGAATTCGGTTAAACTGTCTGTTTCTTTCAACGACAGAAAAGACGAAACAACGCAATTGTGTAAATATGTTTTACCTGCTCCTCACTTCCTCGAAAGCTGGGGTGATGCAGAACCTAAAGCCGGTTATGTGAGCCTGATCCAACCAACGATCAACCCGTTGTTTGAATCAAGACCTTTTGAACAGTCTTTATTAAAATGGACTGGCAATACCACCCGCTGGGATGTTTACCTTAAAAATTACTGGATCGCCAAATTAGGCAGCCAGGCAACTTTTGATAAAGCATTACAGGATGGTGTAATTGAAACAACCCCTGCTGCTGATGCAGGCGCTGCTTTCAACGCCGCTCCCGTGGCACAGGCTATCTCCGCTGCCAATGCCATGAAGAAAAACAGCGAGTATGAAGTAATAGTTTATCAGAAAGTGGGGGTAGGCGATGGAAAACAGGCAAACAACCCCTGGTTGCTCGAATTGCCCGATCCTATCACCCGCGTATCATGGGATAACTACGCTGTTATTTCGCCTGTACTGGCCAAAAAAATGTTCGAGATCGATCTGAGCGACAGAAGATCTGCCGACAAGTATGAGGTTGAAGTAGAAAAGCCGGTTATCAAGGTAAAAGTTCGCGGTAAAGAAGTTGAACTACCAATTATAATTATACCAGGTACACACGAAAACACCATCGCCATAGCTGTTGGTTATGGTCGCGATAAAAATGTTGGCCGTGCGGTGCATGCTGCTGATGGTGGTTCTTTAGGTAAAAATGCCTATCCGTTACTGAGCTTCAATGGTTCTACCTTTGAATGGAACGGACAGGCTGAAATTGCCAAAACCGATCTTACTTACAAAATAGCTCAGGGACAAACACACAACAGCTACGAAGGCCGTCATGGTGTTATCCGTGAAGTTACCCACGAAGAATATAAGAAAGAGCCCGCCATTATTCGCAATGAAAGAAAGGCTGAGTTGAAGAACTATGGCGGTATTGAGAAGTTTGAAAAAGATGGTACCATCTATCCCGTTTATGACCGTCCGGGCATTAAATGGGGTATGAGCATCGACCTGAACAGTTGCTTCGGTTGCGGCGCCTGCGTGGTAGCCTGTCACATCGAAAACAACGTTCCTATCGTTGGTAAACACGAAGTAATGCGTTACCACGATATGCACTGGTTGCGTATCGACCGCTATTTCAGTGGTAACCCCAATGATGCGGAAAGCATTCAAACCGTGTTCCAGCCTATGCTGTGCCAGCACTGCGACAACGCGCCATGCGAAAACGTATGTCCGGTGGCAGCAACGCACCACAGCAGCGAAGGCCTTAACATGATGGCTTATAACCGTTGTATCGGAACCCGTTATTGCGCAAATAACTGTCCTTATAAAGTACGTCGTTTTAACTGGGCCGATTATACCGGTGCAGACAGCTTCGCCAACAACCAACAACCGCTGGTTGATGAAGGTAAGCTGGACGATGTAGTACTGATGATGAACGACGACCTTACCCGTATGGTGCTGAACCCTGATGTTACCGTTCGTAGCCGCGGTGTAATGGAAAAATGTTCTTTCTGCGTACAAAGAGCGCAGGCCGGTAAGCTGGAAGCCAAAAAACAAAACCGTCCGTTGCAGGATAGCGATTTCCAAACCGCTTGTCAACAAGCCTGCTCTGCCGACGCTATTGTGTTTGGTAACGCCAACAACTCGCAAAGCGCCATTTCGAAAACACGGCAAGAAAATGACAACCGTATCTATTTCGCGCTGGAAGACATTCACACTTTGCCTAATGTGAACTACCTGGCTAAAGTGAGAAATACCGCCGAGATCAGCAATCATGGTGTGCTCACAGGCTCTGAAGAGCATGTAGCTGCTTCTGAGCATGGTGCTGAGCATAAGGGATAAGTTGACAAGTTGATATAGAGTTTAAAGGTGATAATCAAAGGGAGCAATTCACCATTGACCATCACCACTCACCATAAACATTTTTCGGCTAACATTTTCCGCCAGGGGGCGGGGAAATAGCTAAAAGCATATAACATGGCATTATTAAGATACGAATCGCAAGTAAGACCTCCGCTGGTAGAAAATGATAAAACTTATCACCAGGTTACGGAAGATATTGTGCGTCCTATTGAAGCAAACCCATCCCGTCTTTGGTGGATCGGTTTTCTGATCTCAGTTGCACTGTTACTGTTTGGTGTGTATTCAATTTACCGTGAGGTAACCTACGGGGTAGGGCAGTGGAACCTGAACAAAACGATAGGCTGGGGCTGGGACATCACCAACTTCGTATGGTGGGTGGGTATCGGTCACGCCGGTACACTGATCTCTGCGATCCTGTTGCTGTTCCGCCAGGGTTGGAGAACGGGTGTGAACCGCGCCGCGGAAGCGATGACCATCTTTGCGGTAATGTGCGCCGGTCAGTTCCCGATCTGGCACATGGGCCGCGTGTGGATGGCCTTCTTCGTACTGCCTTATGCTAATACCCGCGGTCCGTTATGGGTAAACTTTAACTCACCGCTGTTGTGGGACGTATTCGCGATCTCTACATACTTCACCGTATCATTATTATTCTGGTATTCTGGTCTTATTCCCGACCTCGCTACCGTACGTGACCGCGCCCGTTTGAAATGGCGTAAATATATGTATGGTCTGCTGTCGTTCGGCTGGACCGGTTCTACCAAACACTGGCAACGCCATGAAAGCTTATCGCTGGTACTGGCCGGTATGAGTACGCCGCTGGTATTGTCGGTACACACGGTGGTATCGTTCGACTTCGCTACCTCAGTTGTGCCTGGCTGGCATACGACCATCTTCCCGCCTTACTTCGTTGCGGGCGCCATCTTCTCAGGTTTTGCGATGGTGCAAACGCTGCTGTTGATCAGCCGTAAAGTGTTGAACCTGGAAGAATATATTACCATCGAGCACATTGAGGTAATGAACAAAGTAATTGTATTGACCGGTTCTATTGTAGGGGTTGCCTACTTAACCGAGTTGTTTATATCATGGTATGGCCAGAACCCGAATGAAGGCTGGGCCTTCGCTCAAAACAGGTTGAACCTGTTCAGCCCGTATGGCTGGAGCTACTGGCTGATGATGGGTTGTAACGTGATCTCACCGCAGATCTTCTGGTTCCGCAAACTGCGCCGTAACCTGGTTGTAACCTTCTTTATGTCGGTGATCGTAAACATCGGTATGTGGTTCGAGCGTTTTGTGATCATTGTTACTTCTATCTACCGCGACTACCTGCCCAGTAGCTGGAGTACTTACTACCGGC
Organism: Niastella caeni; assembly: GCF_004834005.1. Classification (GTDB taxonomy): domain Bacteria; phylum Bacteroidota; class Bacteroidia; order Chitinophagales; family Chitinophagaceae; genus Niastella; species Niastella caeni. The sequence continues at coordinate 1,678,274 of NZ_STFF01000001.1, read as the reverse complement.
CAACCATTTGGGAAATTGGGTTTTACTTGGGTACGTTCGGTTTGTTCTTCACCTGCTATTTCCTGTTCTCTAAATTCTTCCCCGTAATTGCGGTGGCGGAGATCAAGCACATCCTGAAGAGATCAGGTGAAAACTACAAGAAGAACATGTACCATATTGAAAAGGAAACTCCGGATCATTTATATAATGAAACGCACGGCGATCATCATTAATTGAAGCCCGGAAGCAAAAGATAGAGAATAGAAAAACAGAAATCCCGAAATAAGAAATATCAAAATCTTTATATGGCTGTTAAAAAATTTGTTGTCGGTTGTTTTGATGATGAGGGGCCGTTGTTTGATGCCGTTAAAAAAGTACGCAAATCAGGTTATAAACTGCATGATGTGTATACCCCATTCCCCATTCACGGTTTAGACAAAGCAATGGGCTTACGGGATACCAGCATTCATACGGCCGGATTTCTTTACGCCATTTTTGGTACCACTTCCATGTTATCGTTCATGACATGGGTATTTACCAAAGACTTCCCTTTAAACGTTGGTGGTAAACCGCATTTTGCGTTACCCGCCTGGATACCTATTACATTTGAATTTACCGTATTGTGCGCATGCGTAGGCATGGTTATAACTTTCTGCTACCTGTGCCAGTTAGCGCCTTTTGTAAAAAAGCACCACTTTCACCTGCGTGCAACCGACGACCTGTTTGTAATGGTTATCGAGTGCACTCCTAAGACAAACGAAAGCGAAGTAAGTTCGTTCCTGACTAGCATTGGCGCCAAAGAAGTTAATGTGCAAAATGCTGAAACCGGCTGGTGGTTAGGTACATATGATAAAGATCAAAAATTGTTTGAAGGTCAAAGCGAAACTGTTTCTGCATAATATCTGAATACTTAAAGATGAAAAAATTATCAATTATTTCTGTTTTAGTGATGGCTGTGATAGTTTGGAGTTGCAGTGACGTACGTAGAAGTCCGGGCCGCGTGTATATGCCTGATATGAATTATAGCAGAGCATATGAAACTTATGCGCCCATTGATACGCTCGAAAAGCAGGGTATTCATTATAACCGCATGCCGGTAGCCGGTACTGTTAAAAGAGGCGAATTATTGCCTTTTCACCTGGTTATGGATAAACCCGGTGATACAACTAATTACGCGCAGTCTGTGCATGTAACCAATCCGTTACCTGCATTGAATGCGGTACAAATGAAAGAAGCAGAACGTTTATACCTTATAAATTGCGGTATCTGCCATGGTGCGGCGCTCGATGGCAATGGTCCATTATACAAAGGTGGCGAAGGCCCGTTCACGGCTGCGCCAGCTAAACTGGTAGGCCAGGCCAAATATGAAGCCATGCCTGAAGGACAGATGTTTTATTCTGTAACTTATGGTAGGGGTCAAATGGGAAGCTATGCTTCACAGTTGAGCTCTACCCAACGCTGGATGATCATTCACTATGTGAAATCAAAACAGGGTGGTGGCAAGCAGCCAGCAGCAGCGGCTACTGCTGATACAGCAGCAGCAAAGCCGGCAGCAGTTAATACCGCTGCAGGCGCTACAAAAAGTGCAGATACAACCGCTAAACATTAACTGACTAGAACACAGAACATATAAATTACTGATAATGGCTATTAAAGAATTTTTCGCCATCCCCGCACGGTACAGAACCTGGTCAATGGCATTGATGGGAGTCGGCATTTTATCTGTTATCATCGGTTTTTTCTTATATGGAACCGATGAGCATCACCACGGTGCAAGATTTTGGGCCAGCCTGTTGCAAAACAGTGTTTTCTTTTTGCTGGTAGTAAATGCCGCCATGTTTTTCATTTGTGCCACTACCCTGGCCTTTGGCGGCTGGCAAATGGCTTTTCGCCGTATTCCTGAAGCCATTTCAGTTGCTGTTATTCCTTTAGGCATTATAACGTTAATTGTATTAATAGCACTGGTGGTAATTGACCCCCATATCTTCCACTGGCTGCACCCCCACGGTGATAAGATCCTGGAAGGCAAATCAGCCTTTTTGAACATCGGCTTTTATATTATCTGGACCATCCTCGCCATCGGCTTGTGGATTGTACTGGGTTATAAAATGCGCCAGTTATCACGTGAGCTGGATAATAATCCGTTACCTGATGCTGAATCAGGCCGTAAATACATCTTTAAAAATACCGTTTGGGCTTCCATTTTCATCGTATGGTTTGCCTTAACAGTAATGTCAACCGTTCCCTGGTTGTGGTTAATGAGTATCGATGCACACTGGTATTCTACCATGTATAGCTGGTATACATTCGCCAGTACATTTGTGAGCGGTATGGCATTGATCACCATCTTCGTTGTATATATGAAGAATCAGGGTTACCTGGAATATACCAATGAAGAGCACATTCATGACCTGGGTAAGTTCATGTTTGCATTCTCTATCTTCTGGACATACCTGTGGTTTTCACAATACATGCTTATCTGGTATGCGAACATTCCTGAAGAAACTGTTTACTTCAAATCGCGCGTTACCAGCAAAAACCATAGCGGTGCATATACCGGCTTGTTCTGGTTCATGTTCTGCATCAACTTCCTGGCTCCGTTATTAATATTAATGCGCCGGGGTTCAAAGAGAAACTATACCACGGTTACATTTATGGCGATCCTGATCATTTTTGGTCACTGGTTGGATTTCTACCAAATGATCTTTGCCAGCTTGTTCCCAGATCACGTTACCCTGAACCTGTTTGATTTTGGTGTGGCTGCCGGTTTCGTGGGATTGATCATGTATTCGGTTGGTAATGCTTTAACAAAAGCACCTTTGATTGCTAAAAACCATCCGTTCATTAAAGAGAGTATTATCCATCATACCTAATGTGATCAACAGGGGTGTGATACTTAATAAATCAACGAACTTAGTTTCGATAGTATAAAAATTATTGAAAGATCATGACAACTACCGGATTATTTTTGTTAGCTATCCTGGCGCTTGGGTTTCTGATAACATTTCAGATAGCCAAGGCGAGTGAGTATGTATCCGTTTTAAAGGGAGAAAAAAAGTCTTTCGAACAAAATAACAAGATCAACGGATTCTTGATGGTAGTGTTCCTGGTACTGGGCCTCATTGGGGTGTGGTACTGTAATAAAGCTTTGTATCCAAAAACATTGATGCCCCATCCGTCAGCTTCTGACCATGGCGAGAACATTGACACCATGTTGAAGATTACGCTGCTTATTACCGGCATCGTGTTTTTACTTACACAGATCTTGTTGTTCTGGTTCGCATATAAATACCAGTACAGCGAAAAAAGAAGGGCATTCTATTATCCCCATAACAACAAACTGGAAGTATTGTGGACAACCGTTCCGGCAATTACTTTGTGTTTGCTGGTTGGTTTTGGTTTGTATTACTGGTTTAAAATTACCGGTGAAGCGCCTTCCAATGCTATGCAGGTAGAAATAACCGGCCGTCAGTTTGGTTGGATCTATCGCTACCCGGGTAAAGACAATACATTCGGAAAGAAATATTTCCGAATGATCGATGAAGCAGAAGGCAACCTCCTGGGTATGTTATGGAAAGATTCTACCATGGACACGCCCAACGGTGTGCAGAGTTTAAAAGCCGACGCAACCGGATATGATGATATCATTCAAACCACTGCCATGTACCTGGTGGTAGATAAGCCTGTAAAGCTGATCATCAATTCACGCGATGTAATTCATGACGTAGGTTTGCCCCATTTTCGTATGAAGATGGATGCGGTACCCGGCACGCCTACTACTATGTGGTTTACGCCTAAGTATACTACCAAGAAAATGAAGGAAATTACCGGAAATCCCAACTTTGAATATGAAATTGCCTGCGACCAGATGTGTGGAAACGGTCACTATTCAATGAAGGGGCTTATTAAAGTGGTGGATGAGCAGGAATATAAATTCTGGCTGGCATCACAAAAGCCTGCTTACACCCCGGCAGTAACTGCTGCTCCTGCACCTGCTGCACAACCAGCGCATGCAGATACAACAGCAAAGGACCACGCGGGTGCTATTGTGCCTAAAGGGGTTTTGGCAGCAAAAAGATAACCGGTACTCCCGACCATTGTCGGGGCAAGCTCTGAAAACAGAATTAATTACGACTTACAAAAAAAGATACAATGAGTCACGGTCACGCAGAAGTAATAACAACGCATGAAGTGCATCACGATGAGCATGGCGCGCATCATCATCACCAGTCGTTTATTACAAAATATGTATTCAGCCAGGATCATAAGATCATTGCCAAGCAATTCCTGATCACTGGTATGATATGGGCTATTATTGGTGGTTTGATGTCGGTGCTGTTCCGTTTGCAGTTGGGTTACCCCGACCAGACTTTCCCCTGGCTGGAAGACATCCTGGGTAACTGGGCTAAAGGCGGTAAAATTACCCCTGAGAATTATTATGCCCTGGTAACCATGCACGGTACCATTCTGGTGTTTTTCGTGTTAACAGGCGGCTTGAGCGGTACATTCGCCAACTTCCTCATTCCTCTGCAATGCGGCGCCCGTGATATGGCTTCTCCCATGATGAACATGTTATCGTACTGGTTCTTCTTTGGCGGTAGCATCGTAATGTTATCTTCTCTGTTTATTCAAACCGGTCCGTTCAGCGGTGGTTGGACAGCCTATCCGCCTTTGAGCGCCCTCGGTGACGCGTCGCCTGGTTCAAAAACCGGTATGGACCTGTGGATCACGGCTATGGCCATGTTCGTAGTGTCTTCATTGCTCGGTGGTTTGAACTATGTATCTACCGTATTGAACCTGCGTACCAAAGGCATGAGCATGACCCGTTTGCCATTGACTATCTGGGCTCTGTTCTTTACTGCGGTATTAGGTATCTTATCTTTCCCTGTATTATTATCAGGTTTCATCCTGTTGCTGTTCGATCGTCACGGCGGCACCAGCTTCTACCTGTCTGATATTTATATTGCGGCTACTAACCAGGCATTACCTAATGAAGGTGGTAGCGCAATCCTGTTCCAGCACTTGTTCTGGTTCCTGGGTCACCCTGAGGTGTACATCATCCTGTTGCCTGCGATGGGTATGGCATCTGAGATCTTATCAGTTAACTCACGCAAGCCGATCTTTGGTTATATGGCCATGGTGGGTTCGCTGTTCGCCATCACCATCCTCGCCTTCCTGGTTTGGGCGCACCACATGTTCGTAACCGGATTGAATCCTTTCCTCGGTTCAGTATTCGTGTTGCTGACCCTGTTGATCGCCGTTCCTTCGGCCATCAAAGTGTTCAACTGGTTAACTACCATCTGGAAAGCCAATATCAAGTTTACACCGGGTATGTTGTTCGCATTAGGTTTTGTGAGCCTGTTCATCTCTGGTGGTTTAACTGGTATCTTCCTGGGGAACTCTACACTGGATATTCACCTGCACGATACCTATTTCGTAATCGCGCACTTCCATATAGTAATGGGTGTTTCGGCATTCTTTGGCATGTTCGCCGGTATTTACCACTGGTTCCCCAAAATGTATGGCCGTTATATGAACAACACACTGGCTTACATTCACTTTTGGGTAACCCTCATCGGCGCCTACCTCATCTTCTGGCCTATGCACTACGAAGGTTTGGCCGGTATGCCCCGCCGTTACCTCGATTACAGCAACTGGTCATCTTTCAACATGTTTGGTGATCTGAATAAATTCATCTCTACTGTAGCAATGATCGTATTCGCCATACAATTACTGTTTGTATTTAACTTCTTCTACTCAATTTGGAAAGGTAGAAAAGTAACTACACTCAATCCATGGGGCGCTACTACATTGGAGTGGACTACACCTATTCACCCGGGCCATGGTAACTGGGAAGGTGAAATTCCTGAAGTTCATCGCTGGGCTTATGATTACAGCAAGGATGGACGCGATTTCATTCCGCAAACCGAGCCGATCGGTCCGAATGAGTCTAAGCATTAATACTGCTTTGGGTGGTCAGGTGGTTTGATAATGAGGTTTTATTCACCATTGACCATTCACCATTGACCATAAAAAACATTAAATAACTGATGGAGCAAGTAACCGTGAAGCAAAATAGTTCTTTAAATATAGCCGGTAAGGTAAGGGATTATATGATGCTGATTAAGTTCAGCCTCAGCTTCATGGTCGTGTTTTCAGCTGTGATCAGTTACCTGCTGGCGCCACAAATTCCAAAACAGGGTTGGAGCTGGTTTCACGTGATCATGCTGTTCATCGGCGGCTTGCTGGTGACAGGCAGCGCTAACGCCGTAAACCAGATAGTTGAAAAGGATACAGATGCCATGATGTTGCGCACTTCCAAACGGCCGGTGGCCTCCGGAAGAATGCAACCGGCAGAAGCCTGGGCCTTTGCGATCATCACCATTGCAGCCGGTGTGTTTATATTGGGGTATTTCTTTAACTGGTTATCGGCCGGTCTGGCATTGTTCAGTTGGTTTGTGTACGCTTACATGTACACGCCATTAAAGAAAGTGAGCTCCGTATCAGTGCTGTTGGGGGCTGTACCAGGTGCATTGCCTTGTTTAATTGGCTGGGCAGCCGGGCAAGACGAGTTGAGTGCAGGCGGATGGGTGCTTTTTGCCATCCAGTTTTTCTGGCAATTTCCCCATTTTTGGGCCATTGCCTGGATCGCGCACAAAGACTATTCAAATGCGGGATTTAAACTGATGCCGTCGGTTGAAGGACCAACAAAATACTCAGCCGTTCAATCTGTCATTTATTCGCTGGTATTGATACCGGTTGGTGCTTTACCTTACCTGGTTGGCATGAGTGGAATGATGAGTTTATGGATCGTATTAGCGGCCAATCTGCTGATGCTTTGGCAAAGTATAAGGCTGTATCGTGAAATGGAGAAAAAAGCCGCGCGCCGGGTAATGTTCACCAGCTATATTTATTTGCCCGTAGTGTTACTGGCATTGCTGGCAGATAAGATCGTATAAAGAAATATTGAATATCGAATGTTGAATATTGAATGTTGAAGTGAAGGCTGTTGAGAAGTAGAAGGAATGACGCGAATTCGGAACTTATTCACCATTCACCATTGACCATTCACGAAAAAAATAAATAACCGTGATGACAGAAGCAGTGAGTACGCAAAGAAAAAAAATACATCCTCACAAGTTCACCTTGTGGGTAGGCATAGGTAGCATCATTATGATGTTTGCAGGCTTAACCAGTGCCTATATTGTAAAAGGAAGCATGGCCGGCTTTACCACCATGCAAATGCCGAAGCTCTTTTATTATTCAACCGCAGTAATGCTGATCAGCAGCCTTACTATGCAATGGGCGCTGAAATCGTTTAAAGAGCGGGGCATGCAACAGTATCGCCGTTTATTAACGCTTACTATGGTACTGGGTTTTACTTTCATTGCTATGCAGATCATTGGATTTTCACAGCTATGGGAAAGCGGCACCAGGTTAAAAGGATCAACCGGCGCAGGCCAGTTCTTATATGTTATTTTCGGATTGCATGCGGTGCACGTGCTGGGAGGCGTTATTGCTTTGATTGTGATGTTCATTAAAGCGTTCAGCGCACGCATCAGGAACTATAATTCAGTACCGGTAGAAGTAATGAGCACCTACTGGCATTTTGTAGACCTGTTATGGGTTTATTTGTTCGTGTTCTTTTTGTTTAAATTATAATTGCAGAACTACTAATATTAAAATAGCAACATGGCACAAGTAGCAACGGCTAATCAAAGCATGTGGTCAGGAGGAAAAAGTCCATTTAAAGTGGAGTATGGAAAGCTGATGATGTGGTATTTTTTGATGAGTGATGCTTTTACTTTTGGCGCATTCTTGATTTCGTACGGAACCATTCGTTTTTCAACTAACTCATGGCCCGACCCCAACCACGTGTTCAGGTCGTTCCCGATCATCGGCGAAATGAATATTCCGCTGGCGTTTGTGAGCCTGATGACCTTCATCCTGATCATGAGTTCGGTAACCATGGTATTGGCGGTAGGTTCAGGCCATGAAATGGATAGAAAAGGTGTATTGAAATGGTTAGGCTGGACGATCCTCGGTGGCGCTGCCTTCTTAGGTTGCCAGGCATGGGAGTGGTGGCACTTGCATCACCAGGGCGCATGGTGGGGTCACAACCCGTTCAATAATATCGACGGTACACAAGCTTCTACCAACTTTACCAACTTCTTCTTTACCATTACCGGTTTCCACGGTTTCCACGTACTTTCTGGTGTAGTGATCAACATAATTATGTTCATTATGACCTGGCAGGGCGTGTTTGACAGAAGAGGCCACTACCTGATGATCGAGAAAGCCGGTTTGTACTGGCACTTCGTTGACCTGGTATGGGTATTCGTGTTCACTTGTTTTTACCTGTTCTAGTTGATTCACGTTAGACACGATATTTTAGACAGTTTATTGATTTATATATAATATTGCGATTATGGCAAATGCACATGCAGCAGAGCATCATCACGCTCACGACGAGCAACATACATTCGACAGAAAAGCGATCTGGAGAACATTCCGGATACTTCTATACATTACCGTATTTGAGCTGATCCTGGCCATCGGATACTATTCATTGACTTTTTCAAATCCGGATCTGGTAAAGACTTTACTGAATGGCGTATTTGTTGTGCTTACCTTGGCCAAAGCATTCTTTATTATAGCCGAGTTCATGCACTTGCGTCATGAGATCAGGAATATGATCCTGACCATATCTATACCGGCGTTACTTTTCATTTGGTTCCTTACTGCCTTTTTGTGGGATGGAAATTCTTACAAGAACCTGCGGAATACTTACGATCGCCATTATTTGGATCACAGCAAGGAGCAGGCGCCTGCGCCAAAACCACACGGTCATGGTGAACAACAGCAAGAAAAGCATGGAGAAAGCCAGGAACCAGGCAAATTACATTAATCGACTTTACTGCTAAATGTGATATAAAAAAGAACCATCGCTGCTTTAGCGGTGGTTCTTTTTTTATATGGAATGAAGCGGTGAGGGAAGCGGTTACTATACAAGGAGTTATAGCCAGCCCATATTCGGTGTATGGCGGTTGCTTCAGATGTGGAATAGTTAAATATGTTTTAATCTAATAAAAAACTGCATAGCATTGCCTCGTGCGGTAACTTTGCGAAGCAAAAGAAAAAAACGTGAGTCAGAAAGCATTATTAGCCCTGTGTATTGCCATTATATTGCCGGTGATCAGCTACTTTATTGTAAAAGGAGTAAGCCGCGACGCTATTCACATGCCGCAGCATTACTATCCCGATTACATTATTGATACGGTAAAAAATGGAAAGCAGGTAAGCGATACCATCTGGCACCAGGTGGGCAATGTTACCCTCAGCAATCAGTTGGGTGACTCTGTATCGTTGCATGACCTGCGCGGCAAAATTGTGGTGGCCGACTTTTTCTTTACACGCTGTCCTACCATTTGCCCTTATCTTACAAAAAATATGAAGGGCCTGCAAGATGCCCTCAAAATGAAAGATGTTACTAAAAGGGTAGATACTTCTTTTGTACATTTTTTATCGTTCAGTGTAGATCCTGAAAGAGATTCAGTGACCGCCTTAAAAAGATATGCCGATCGTTTTGGCGTAAACTCCGATGTGTGGTGGATGCTGACCGGCCCTAAGAAAACGATCTATGATTTTGCTTTGAACGAAGTAAAGCTGGGCCTGCAGGATGGAGAAGGCATTGACTCCAACTTCATTCATACCTCGAAGTTTGTAGTGCTCGACAGAAAGGGCATTGTACGCGGTTATTATGATGGTTTAGATACGGTTGCTTTATCAAAACTGGCAGAGGACATTACCCTGTTGATGCTGGAAAAGGATAAGAATGAAGCTTCACCTGTATTAGCACAACTGAAAGGGCTTTGGCCCATTTATATTGCCGTTATCGTGGCTGTTGTGTTATTCGTTTGGATCACCCGCAAACCTGGTAAAGAACCAAAAATATAAAGTATGCTACCTCCCGTACTGGCGAAAAATGATAAGCAGGCCAACTGGCTGATCCTTGTTTTTTCTTTTGTAGTGTTTGCTGCGGTTGTACTGTTAAGCCGCATAAAACTCGATGTTGACCTGGGTTTTGACGTGCATGTTTTTGCACAGTTAAATGCGATCATTAATTCGATTGTAAGCCTGTTGTTACTGGCCGGGCTTATGGTGGTAAAACAAGGCAAATACCTGCTGCACAAACGGATCATGGTTACCGCATTGGTTTTGTCGGTTATCTTCCTGCTATCGTATATCAGTCATCATTTACTGGCTGGTGATACCAGGTTTGGAGATATTGATCATGATGGTGTAGTAAGTGAAGCTGAAAAAGCATTAGCCGGTCCAAAAAGAATGGTCTATTATATCATTCTTATCACCCACATTCCGTTGGCCGGAATTATTCTGCCTTTCATATTATATACTGCTTACAGAGCGTTAACAGGCGAGTGGCCTAAACACGTTAAGCTGGCCCGCATTACCTGGCCTGTTTGGTTATATGTTTCTGTAACCGGCGTGCTGGTGTATCTGCTGATCAGCCCATATTATTAATGAACGTACCATGCAACAATCTAACGCTTTTAATGCATTGAAGATCCTCCATATTGCCTTACTCATAGGTATGGTAATGTTTGCTGTGACGGCTGTGGTGGCTGTACAATTAGTGCAACAGGAACCATTTGCTGTAACAGGCGAATCGTTTCAAAGAAACTTTCAGGTGGTTTGTGTACTGCTGTCTGCCCTGAGCCTTATTGCAGGGTTTAAAATATTTAAAAAGAAGATATTTGCAGCGCGCAATAGCCTGCAGGCAGGCGAGAAAAGGATGGAGTTATACCGCACTGCCTGTATTTTGTGGTGGGCAATGATAGAAGGGCCGGGGATCTTAGCCGGCGTTGGTTTTATTTTATCTGGCAATTACGCATTCCTTGCACTGGCCATCGTTCATTTATTGATCTTATTGGTCTTTACACCTCGTAAGGCTAACATTATAATGTTCCTGAACCTGAATAGTGAAGAAGTGGTGAGGTTGGAAGGGAAGAGGAAATGAAAAATGAGAAATTGAGAAAGAGGAATGAGAAAGAATGAGAAAGTGAATACAGGGAATTTTGAATATCGAATATTCGATGTCGAATGTTGAAGTGTGAATACAGAAATCAAAGCAGAAAGCTGACTGGTTGAACGATTATCGCGAGCTGTATTTGCTTTTGGCTCGGCTTATAGCTTGCAGCTGTTTTCATCATTGACCAAAATAATTTTACATATGAAGCAATTAGTTTGTATCACTCCCGGGCAGCTCGAATACCAGGATGCAGCGCAGCCGGTAGCTAAAGAAAAACATGCGCTGCTTAAAATAAAACGCATAGGCATTTGCGGAACCGATCTGCATGCGTATGAAGGCACGCAGCCTTTCTTTAATTATCCCCGCATATTAGGCCATGAACTGGCTGCAGAGTTTGTGTCGGGCGATGCACCGGGTTTTCAACCTGGCGAACCCGTTACCATCATACCTTACTTTAATTGCGGAAAATGTATTGCCTGCAGAAGCGGTAAACCTAATTGTTGCACCAGCATCAATGTATGCGGCGTGCACGTTGATGGCGGCATGCGCGAATATTTAGTTGTTCCTTCTTACTCATTATTGCATGGCGATGGATTGAGCTTTGATGAGCTGGCACTGGTAGAACCATTGGCTATCGGTGCACATGGCGTTCGCAGGGCAGGTGTGCAGCCAGGGGAATATGTGCTGGTGATTGGCGCCGGACCAATTGGCCTTGGCATTATGGAATTTGCCCGCATAGCCGGTGGTCATGTTATTGCTATGGACATCAACGAGCAACGGCTGGCATTTTGCCGCGAAAAATTGCAGGTGGCCCACACGATCAATGCAGGCACTGAAAACGCATTACAACGCTTGCAGGAGATCACCAACAACGATATGCCTACTGTAGTGATTGATGCTACCGGTAGTTTGAAAGCCATCAATAATGCATTTCAGTATATGGCCCATGGCGCACGGTATGTGTTGGTAGGCTTGCAAAAAAATGAGATCTGCTTTTCACATCCTGAGTTCCATAAACGCGAGGCCACATTAATGAGCAGCCGCAATGCTACCAAAGAAGATTTTGACCTGGTGATGCAAAGCATGAAGAAAGGATTGGTAAACCCGGCTACTTATATTACTCACCACGTATCGTTTGAGAATGTAAAAAACGAATTCGCCAGTTGGCTGAAGCCTGAGACGGGCGTTATTAAAGCGATGGTGGAAGTGGGGTAAGTTGATAAGTTGAAAGGGTTGATAAAGGCAGGGAAATGAGAAATGAAGAATGAGGAACAGAGAAATGAGAAATGAAAGGCAGGAATGTCGAATATCGAATGTCCAATGTTGAATGTCGAAGTAAGTGGTATTCACATACGTCTTGTTTTATCCTTGTTGCTTTTATGCCTTGTTGCCTCGTTGCCTTAAGGAGTTAACTCCGTTGCCGGGTCCCAGAACAAAGTTTTAAAATCAACCACGGTATCTTTTTTAACTTTTATGCCTTCTTTCTTCAGCAATTCTTCCATTTTTGAAGGCGGGTTAAAATGATGTTTGCCACTTAACATCCCATTGCGGTTAACCACGCGGTGTGCAGGTACTTTGGGTTTGGCCGAACCGGCTGCATGCATGGCCCAGCCTACCATTCGCGCCGATAGCTTTGTGCCCAAACAGGCGGCAATAGCGCCATAGGAAGTCACCCGCCCTTTGGGAATCTGGCGGGCTACATCAAAAACCAGTTCAAAAAAAGAATTGTCTTTTTTGCCTGAAGGGTTTACCGTGGTCAGTTTTTCCCTGGCAGCGCTACTGTTTTTTTTGCGTTGTGCCATCTTGTTTATGTTGAATGATGAGCTGGCTTTTACGTGGTTCGGGTACATTTACATATTCAAACGGACAATGCCTGCAGCCATTTCCGCAACAATAACCTCTTTCGAGGTGATATTGCGCCGTGAGCACCATATATCCCTGCTCGTTATAATAAAAATCAACTCCTTCTATCAGATTCTTCTTCAAGCAATAAAATTTTTAAAGCGCTCTCTTTATCGGGTAGTGGAGTAGCGGGCAGCATGAATTGTAAATAATGCACTTTGTTGCTTTGGGCTATATCCAGGCTTTCGTAATGCGTTTTAATTTTTAATACCTCGCTTACTGATTCCTGTGCATACACATCTTCAATATCCTGCACCAGCGGCAGATCGTACAGCTCAATAACCCATTTTGTAAATCGGTACAGACTGGGCGAATCGGTTTTCAGGTGAATATAACCACCTGGTTTAAGTAATTGCTGATACAGCCGTAAGAATTTCGGATGGGTAAGTCTTTTTCTGGCTTTGGATGTTCTTAATTGCGGATCGGGAAAAGTAAGCCAGATCTCAGCTACTTCGCCTGGTGCGAAGTAGGTTGCGATGCGATCGATTTGTGTGCGTAAGAAGCCTACGTTGGTTAAGTTTTCCTGCAGGGCTTTCTTGGCGCCCACCCAAATGCGGTTCCCCTTAAGATCAACACCCAGGAAATTGCGTTGCGGAAATAACCTGCCCAGTCCAACGGCATATTCTCCCTTGCCGCAGGCCAGTTCAAGCGTAATGGGGTTATTATTTTTGAAAAAGGTATTCCAGGTACCCGCCGTGTTTTCGGGGTATTGCAGCACATTTGGGAAAGTGCTTACTTCTGCAAAGCGTATTAGTTTTTTCTGACCCATGAAGCGGCAAAAATAGGCGAGAAAATGAAGATTGGGCTGGTGAAGTGGAAATTTTGAAGAAGGACGGGTGTGGAAGGAGCCTGGAAAGGAGCGCGGAGATCGTAAAAATACGGACAAATAGAGTATTTATTTATATATATAATTTCCTTTTTAAATTATTTTTGAAAACAAGAAAGCCGGTAAAAACCGGCCTTCGCGTGTGTAGATTCATCAAAACCAACTTCGAATGACATTGATGATCTCTACTAGGGATTTAAAACTGCTCAGGTTTTTCCCGAGCGCCCGGATGGCTCCTTTAAACCATCCGGGCTTTTTTTTCAGAGCACTCATCGGTGGTGCGTTTTTAGTGTAACGCCCTCCTCTTGCACATCAAGCCACAATAATATTCTATAATATGTTTATAGACTGTAGCGAAATCACTAAATTATAGATGTTCAGAAATTACGGTGATGTTCAGGTGTTACTACTATGTCTTGGGCGCGATACAATTTGAACAGAAAGTATATTCAATAAAAAAGCCCGGGCGTCCCCGGGCTGAGAAAGTGATTAATAGTAGATCCTCAGGAGTACTCTTAACCTTTTCGCAATAAGACTAAAGCTTATTCTCATGACTCATATAGCAATGCCCGCTGTTCCAATACGGGGTAGCGGGGTCTCACCCCTGCACAAATTGTATGTGCAGTTTTTTAAAAACCCGGCAGCCGTCGCCGCCGGGCCTTATCGATTCGTTGTCCGGGATGATAGCAACTCCTACAACTTCATTGTAAGGCAATGGTAGAATCGATAGAGACCTATACGGTCATGAGGCTGGTAAGATAGCAGGATTATAGTGAGCAGGGAGCTATACATGATAAGCCTGGCAATTTCTTGATCATTTTCAAGTGGCGAGAAAGTAGGGATCAAAACACTTCTTAAGTTTCTAAAAACAAAAAACCCTTCCCGATATAATCGGAAAGGGCTGATAATCGGCTGTAGAGGGAGGATTCGAACCTCCACGGGGCAGTTAGCCATGGCGCAATTCTGTGGTGGTCAACCCCAGTCGGCCTAACCCTTCGACAAGCTCAGGGCTAAGCCGGCATTACACCACGTTTATCCCGAACTCCCCACCCCCGAGACAAGAGGGCATGTCTGCCAAAGTTCCATCACTCCACAAGATAAAAACGTGTAAAAAAGCTGCTGTAGGAGGAGGATTCGAACCTCCACGGGGTTGTTAGCCACGCCCGAAAGCGTAATTTGTCCTTCCTGATAATAACCAGTATTCCCCACCCTCGAGACAAGAGGGCATGTCTGCCAAGGTTCCATCACCCCACAGTATTTATCGCTGTTTAAAGAGCTATTTCATAGCAATATTAAAGAAATACCCAGTATTGTTGTAAATTATTCAAGAAAAATTTTGAAAGTTTCGATAATATATAAATATTTGCACGTTTACTTGAATTCTGTAAAAAAACGATTGCAAAAATGGCAGCTAAATTGAATTTAGATAAACTGGACTTGCAGATAATCCATGAGATGATGGATAATGCAGAAATTTCCTATGCAGATCTGGGTAAGAAGTTATTCGTTTCCGGAGGTACTATCCATGTACGTATAAAAAAACTACAGGAAGCAGGTATTGTCAAAGGTACTAAATTAAATGTGGACCTAAAACAGCTCGGATATGATGTAATTGCATTTATTGGCATATATCTTGAGAAAAGCTCCCTGTACGATTCCGTAGCCAAAGAACTGCAGCGCATCCCCGAAATTGTACGATTGAATTATACGACAGGTAATTACAGCATGTTTGCTGAGATAGTATGTAAAGATATTAATCAATTACGGTTTGTATTACACGATGAGTTACAGAAGATAAAGGGAATTGAACGTACCGAAACGTTTATTTCTTTGGAAGAAAGTTTCAGCCGTAATGTGCAGGTGTTTACACCATAATAACTTTTCAGAGTGGGATAGGCAAACACAAACGGCTGTTTTCAACGTTTAGAATATGACTTTTTAATAATTTATCTTTACCTCTTATGAAAAAAATTATCCTGTTTGGTTTGGCCGTATTCCTGATTGCAGTAGCCGTTAGTTGTAAGAAGAAAAAAGGTGATGATGGTAGTAATAGCAGATGTGGCGAAACTGAAATAAAGGTAGCAACTATTCCTGCTACTGGTACTGTTGATCCCCCGGCTCCGGGAACATCTTTTCCTTTAGTGGTTAATCTTGAGTCTATACCTACATCGGGCGTTACAATAAAAGTAACAGCCAAACAAGATGGCGCCAGCTCAACTCCTTTTTTTACCGAAGAACGTCCTAAAGACAAAGTAACGGGCTCTAACAGTTTTACTATTACCAATACACCTACCGGCGTAACCTGTATTGTTGAGGTTGTTGTAACATCAACAACCTGCAATACCAATCAATGGAAAGGCAGCTACCGGTATTCAGCAAAATAATCACTATACAAGAAAAAAAATTCAGATACCAGCTACCGGAGATCAAATTATACAGTTACCAGTTACCAGGTACCAGTTGCCGGGAAATACAGTTACAGCGGCAGCCTGCAAAAGCAGCATGCTTAAATCTGTACCGAGCCTCGCAACAAGGACCCGGAAACTGGTAACCGGTACCTGGAACCCTCTCACTCCTTCACCTGTAAGGCATCGCGTAAACCATTTCCCAGCATATTAAAGGCCAGCACCAATAACATGATCGCAAAGCCGGGCGCCAGGGCAAGCATGGGATTATGCGTAATAATGAAATTGTAGTTTTCTTTGATCATCAGTCCCCAGCTTGGTTGCGGTGGTTGAACACCCACACCAAGAAAACTTAAACCGGCTTCAATTACAATAGCAGAGGCAAAATTAGAAGCAGCTACCACCATCACCGGTCCCATTACGTTAGGCAGCACATGTCGTAATATAATTCGGGTATGCGAATAACCCAGCGCTTTGGCCGCCTCTACATATTCCAGTTCCCGCACGCTTAACACCTGTCCGCGGATAATACGGGCCACGCTCACCCACATGGTTAATCCTATGGCTACAAATACCTGCCAGAAACCTTTTCCTAATACCAGTGTAATGGCAAATACAAGCAGCAGTGTAGGGATACTCCATATTACATTGATGAACCACATAATTACATCATCGGTCCTGCCTCTGAAATAACCGGCCAGCGCCCCTAATAATACACCAATGCTTAATGATATAAGTACAGTGACCAGGCCAACGCCCAGGCTTACCCTAACGCCTACCAGTAATCTGCTTAAAATATCACGGCCGTATTTATCGGTTCCCAGGCGGAATTTTTTTGTAATGATTTTATAGTTGCCTGAAGATCGCCCTTCCTGCCATTTTGTTTTTGAAAGGGGTAAGGCAACGCGTTCAGTAAAGCCTTCATCAAGGTATTGCTGAATGATGAGACTATCATTTTTTTGTTGATAGCTTTGAATGGGGATGTATTGGTATTTATCTTCTCCGCCAACAAACAGTCGCTTAAAAAAAGAAGTGGGATTTATTTTTCTTTCGCGGGGCAAAAGAAGGAATTGCTGGGTATAACCAGGCCGCTGACCGCCTATTTCCACAACCATTCTGTTCGCATTGGGCGAGCCATCCGGAGCCAGTAAATAAGCAAATAAAGCTACCAGTATGGCCAGAATGATAATGGATATTCCAACCAGTGCGCCTTTGTTTCGTTTAAGTCGCCGCCAGGTTGTTCTTGTGGTGGCAGTAGCCATAATTGTTACAGGTTACAAGTTACAAATTGCAGGGGCAGGCCCGGTTTTCTTGTAACCTGCAACCTGTAACCTGCAACGGTTTTATTTCTTAATTCTCCTTCCTTTCCATTCATAATGACCGAACTTCCCCAGCCAGCCTGCAATGATGGTATAACCAATATGCAGCGGTTGTAAAAAAGGAAAATACTTCATTAACTTCTGCTGGCCAAAAAAGATGGCTACTGAATTAACAAATGGAAATTCAATCAAGACTTTAGCCAGTAACAAAAGTAGTACAAGCATCAGCCAGGTGTATTTGAAGAACGCGGCAATGGCACCTGCCAGAAAGCAAACATTTAAAAGGTACACAAGCAATAATACCAGAAAGATCCGTTTATCGTCGTACCGGTCGGCTTTACTGGCCCAGCGGATACGTTGATTAAAGAATTGTTTCCAGTTGGCAGCCGGTTCAGTGGTTACAATGGCCCAACGGTTCTTCAGGTAATACACTTTATCGGGGTACTGTTTGAAAATTTTATGCATTAACAACATATCATCGCCTGAAGCAATGGTATCGATGTTATTAAAGCCGTTTACTTCATAAAACGCCGATCTTTCATAAGCCAGGTTAGCGCCATTGCACATGGAATGAAATCGTTTGTACACAGATGCTGCTGTAATGCCCTGCAGGGTTAAAAAATCGAGCGTTTGAAAAACAGAGAGCAAAGAAGATTGATTATAATAAGTAACCGGCGCGGCAATGAATTTGGCTTCATTGGCTTCATAGAATGCTGCAATGGTTTGCAGCCAGAGCGGATTGAAACGGCAATCGGCATCGGTTGTTACGATCAGTGTTCCTGTTGCCGCATTAATTCCGGTTTCAATGGCTTTTTTCTTATAAGAAGCTATAGTATTTGTTTCTGCTATATGATCTTTTAATTGAAGCGGTCTTATTTGCAATTGTTCAAAATGTAATTCCTGCAGCAATGACCAGGTGTTATCTGTTGAATGGTCATCGATAATAATTACCTCATACAATGCTTTGGGATATCGCTGGTCGTTCAGTGATTGCAGAAGGTTTTGAATGTTCTTTTCTTCATTGCGGGCGGCAATGATAACCGAAATAAATACAGATGCCTGTTTTTCGGGTAAAACAAACGCCGGCATTTTGTTCCATGCTTTATGATAATAGGCAATCAGTACTGCATAGACCACCATGAGCAAAAAAAACAGGAAAAAGAAAAGTGGCATCATTCAATTGGATTTGGCAATATATTTTATGATTGTATTAATTGTATTATCTGATTCGCATATTTTTCCTGTAATACCTGGTGGCCCGTCTGAATTATATGCAACGTACAGAAAGATTCAATACCTGAACGAAATTTTTCTCCTCTTTCGTGCCGGATTATGCGGTCGTATTGCCCATATAACAACCGAACAGGCAATTGATGTGAACGAATGAGCTTTTTTATAAATGTAAGATCCGGTTTAATAGCGCGCATGCAGATCCAGCGTTCATATAATTGCCTGCGTACGGTAGTATCATGAATATAATAGCGGGTGAATTTTAAAACACTTTGATTGATCAGCTTTAACCGGTTACCGGCTTGCAATAAGGAAAAGAACCAACCCGGATGTTTCATGGTAAAACCGAACAGGCGTTTACCAATGCATGTTTGTGTTGCCAGCCAGTACCAGAAATTAACTTTCAATCCATCGGGCGCCAGCAAGATAGTTTTTTCAATCCTCCCGGGAATAGCCTGCAGCAATTGCAAGGCTACTCTTCCCCCCATGCTATAGCCCAACAGGGTAATTTTACTGGTTTGCAGGTTGTGTTTTACCACCAGTGTTTCTATAATTTCAAGCAGGTCGGCAGTGGTAAACCGAAGGCCTTCGTTCCATTCTGTTTTACCATGAAAGGGCAGATCGATCGTAAAGACAGTGTATTCCGGAGGTATATATTTTTCAAGAAAATGAAATGTTTGTTGGGATTCGCCATAACCATGCAAGCACAATAGTATTTTTTGGCCGGCGCCAAACCAGCAGTAATGCAGTCGCGACAACCGGTGTGGAAGAAAAGCAGTACGCATGGTATTCAAAATTAACTACAATATAAGTATTAAGAGGCATATGGAGTTTTTAGGAGAAAGGATATCAGTAGGGGGCGGCGGAAATAATCGTTTATACAAGAAGGATATGCATAGCTTCCGGGGAGTGGTGGAACTTTTTTATGAGAAACGAAGGGTGCTCATGAAAAGGGACCTGATCTTAGGATAAAAATGCTGTTCTTTAAAGTAATGTTGTTGTTTGCATGAAAAGGGATACTGTCTGCATGAAAGACCGGATTTTCAATTTAATGGCGAATCCGGAACTTTTGAGAAAAAACTTTTTCTTAAGAGAAATGAATCTTTTCTGAAACGAAAAGTTCTTTTTTCATGAGAAACAGTCCTGTTTTCATGAAAAAAGGTTTTCTCTTATAAGAAATGATCTCGTTTTTATGAGTAATTATAAAATCTGCATGAAAAGGGAAGTGATCTTCATGAAAAATGACCCATTTCTCATGAGAAACGATCCTGTTTTCATGAGAAATGAACTTTTTATTTAAAGGGAAGTTCTTTTTTCGTGAGAATTCAAAATGGCGTTTTCGTAGATAGGATTCATTCTCAGGTAATTATATGCTACTTTCCATGATCAGCGGTTCCGGCACCACTATTTTTGACCTGCTTACCCGGAAACTGATCTGTAATCCTCAACATGGCCGGTCACAAAAATTTACCATTTAAAACTTGTGAAAATGCCGGGAAAATCCTAGATTTGGATAGTTGTATAAACAACTATATGTCAAACAACCAATTCAAGCGCGGCGAATTATACAGTTTTATCACAGGAAAGGCGTCGACAGCCATTGCCCGTCGGCTGCAAAAAAAGTTCAATGCGGCCAATCTAAACTTAACTATTGAGCAATGGAGCGTGTTATATCATTTGTGGAAACAGGACGGTATCAGTCAACAGGAATTATGCAACGCCTCTTTCAGGGATAAACCCAGTATTACCCGGTTGGTAGATAACCTGGAGAAACTGCAACTGGTAAAACGGGTATCATCTGAATCGGACCGCAGAATGAACATGATCTTTTTAACCAAGCAGGCGCAGAAGTTACAGGACCAAACAATGGAGCTGGCCAATGAAACGCTGAACGAAGCCCTGGAAGGCGTGTCGCCCGATAGAATAGATATATGTCGAGAAGTATTACAAATTGTATATGATAATCTGAAGTAGTTTTCACCATAACGATTGCAACAATATTTACCCAACATAAACATAGTATATGAGCACCACCACACAACAAAAAAATATACTCAAGGGCGGCGAGTGGCTGATCAAGGAAAGCTCTCCCTTTGAGACCTTCATCCCGGAAGATTTTTCTGAAGAGCAGCAAATGGTAAAAGATATGTGCGCTTCATTTCTGGATACAGAAGTAATGCCTATTCTTGAGCGGATCGATAAACTGGAGCCCGGCCTTATGCCTTCGCTGGTTGCCAAAGCTGGCGAGCAGGGTCTGCTGGGTGCCTCCATTCCCGAACAATACGGTGGGTTGGGTAAAGATTTCATTACTTCTAACCTGGTAGGTGAAGGGCTGGGCGGCGGCTTTTCTTTTTCCGTAGCGGTATCGGCCCACATGGGTATTGGTACGCTGCCTATTCTTTATTTCGGGAATGAAAAACAAAAAGAGAAATACATTCCAAAGCTGGCAACAGGGGAGTGGAAGGGCGCTTATGGCCTTACAGAGCCCAATAGCGGCAGTGACGCCCTTGGCGCCAAAACAACGGCTACCTTAAGCAGCGATGGAAAATATTATCTCCTGAATGGCCAGAAATGCTGGATCACCAATGGTGGTTTTGCCGATGTATATACGGTTTTTGCAAAAATAGACGGCGATAAGTTCTCTGCATTTATCGTTGAAAGAGGTTTTGAAGGTTTTACCCAGGGCGCCGAAGAGCATAAAATGGGTATTAAAGGTTCTTCTACCGTTCAGTTGTACTTTCAGGATTGTAAAGTGCCGGTTGAGAACCTGCTGGGAGAGGTTGGCAAAGGACATATCATTGCGTTCAACATCCTGAACATTGGCCGCTTAAAATTATGCGCAGCCGCATTGGGTGGCGCTAAAAGGGCCACTACCACCACTATTCAATACGCCAATACCCGCGAGCAGTTTAAAACACCCATCGCAAATTTTGGCGCCATAAAGAACAAACTGGCCGAAATGGCCATCAATATGTGGGTATGCGAAAGCGCCCTGTATCGCTCGGCCAAATGGATCGACGATAAAGAGCATGAACTGCTGAGCGCCGGCAAACCGTTTAGTGAAGCGGTGTTGGGCGGTGCCGAAGAATATGCTATTGAGTGTGCGATCTTAAAAGTGTTTGGCAGCGAAGTACTGGATTTTGTAGCCGATGAAGGCGTGCAGATCCACGGCGGTAATGGATTTAGCGATGAATACACTATTTCCAAAGCGTACCGCGATAGCCGTATTAACCGCATTTATGAAGGCACCAACGAAATCAATCGCCTGTTAACGGTTGATATGGTGCTGAAGCGCGCTATGAAAGGTCGCTTAGACCTTATGACAGCGGCCATGAACGTGCAGAAAGAATTGATGAGCATCCCCGATTTTGGCAGCGGCGACGAAGAGGCATTTGCCAAAGAGAAAAAGACAATCGCCAATTTTAAAAAGGCAATATTGCTAACGGCTGGCGGTGCAGTGCAAAAGCTCATGATGAAGCTTGAAAACGAACAGGAAGTATTAATGCACATTGCCGATATGGCCATTCAAACCTTTGCGGCCGAAAGCGCCCTGTTACGGGTAATGAAACTGGCTGAACGTAAAGGCGAAGCAGCCGTTTCGTATGAACTGGATATAACCAGAACCTGGTTATACGATGCCGCCGACATTATTAACAAGCATGGCAAAGATGCTATCAATGCTTTTGCCGACGGCGACGAGCAACGTATGATGTTATTGGGATTAAAGCGCTTTACGAAGGTTGAACCCTTTAATAGCAAAGAGGCTAAACGCCGCATTGCTGCAAAGCTGATCGCTGATAACAGGTATCCGCTTTAAATTAGTTCATCAGGATAGTATATAAAACCTTTTGCCGCGCCCGCCTTCGTTTAACTTCGGCGAAGCAAGGCAGAAGGTTTTTTTATTGTACTTGCTCCCCTTCCCCCTCATCGGATTTAAAAGCGGCGCGGGCCAGCAATAAAAATCCGGCTGTTGCCATAAGTATAAAGCAGGTGTGCGATACTTTATCATTATAACCTGTCCGGGTCATCATAATGGCCAAAGAGGTAATTACAGCCAGCAGACATACGGTAAATAAACTGTTAACTAAGGGTACGATTCGCATAGGGTTTAATTTTATGGAGCAAATATTCAGATTCAATATAATGCCTACCATGCAATTATTATAACTTTTGTGGAAAATGAGGCCCGTTTTGTAAAAAATCTAAGGGTTAGCACCTGTAAATAAATAGTATCTAAACAGATTAACCCACGGTCCCTGGTCCGAATCGTACCGCCAGTTTGTAAACCCTCGCTTTTTTTCGGTTATTTTTGCCGCCATGAACTGGCAACAACTCTACAGCACCAAACGAAGCGGTTCCGAGCACAAAACAGCATATACCGATGCCATCCGTACCTCTTTTCTGCGCGACTACGATCGCCTTATCTTTTCATCTGCCTTCAGGCGTTTGCAAAATAAAACACAGGTGTTTCCGTTGCCGGGGCCGGTGTTTGTGCATAACCGGTTAACGCATAGTTTGGAGGTGGCATCCGTAGGCCGTTCATTGGGCAAAGCAGTAGGGGATGCCATCGCTCAGAAATACCCGAATGAAAGCGATCATTTCCGGGAGTTTTATAAATACGAATTGCCTTCTGTGATTGCAGCCGGTTGTTTGGCGCATGATATCGGCAACCCGCCATTCGGCCATTCGGGCGAAGATGCCATTCGCACTTTTTTCAGGGAATTGACAGGAACAGCAAAACAACAATTCTCGGAATTGCTGAACGAAAACCAGCAGCGCGATTTTCTTTTTTTTGAAGGGAACGCCAATGCTTTTCGCACCCTTACGCACAGCTTTAATGAAAAAACGCCGGGCGGTTTTCGCTTAACCTATACCACGCTTGCTTCTATTATAAAATACCCCGCTGATTCGTTGAATGGGTTTAATAAACAACAACTGGTCACGAAGAAATCGGGGTTCTTTGATTCGGAAATTGCTACCTATAAACATATTGCAAGGGATCTGGGCATACCGCAACTGGATGAATCCAAAAACATCTTTGCCCGTCATCCCTTTGTATACCTGGTAGAAGCGGCTGATGATATTTGCTATCGCATCATTGATTTTGAAGATGCCCATCGCCTGAACATTATTTCCATTGATACCATTAAGGACCTTTTCCTGGAATTTTTTAATAATGAAGAAGGGTACGATGCCCGCGAACGGGTAGAGCAGGTGTTTAATGAGATCAATGACCACAACCAGCGGGTGCAGTTTTTACGCGCCAAGTTGATCAACCTGCTGCTTAACCGCGTTACCAATGTGTTTATGCAGCATGAAGAAGCGTTGCTGCAGGGCACTTTGCAAAGATCATTGATCGATTATTTGCCAGAAACGGAAAAGCAATTGATCAAAACCATTGATAAATTTTCAATTGAGCATATTTACAACCACCGCTCGGTGGTGGAAATTGAAATAGCCGGTTATAATGTAATAGGCGGGTTGTTGAAAGAGTTTTTTGCTGCGGTGATCAATCCACAACCGGCCAAATCGCAGAAGCTGCTGCAACTGATCTCACAACAATTTATAATAACCGGTGATAAAAATAAACTGTACAACGATATTCAGTCGGTAGTTGATTTCATTTCCGGTATGACAGATCTGTATGCAGTGGATGTATATCGGAAGATCACGGGTATTGCATTTCCTCAGATAAGATAAGCCAGTAAGAAATTCCAAAAAGAAAAAACCCGAAAGAAATAATCTCCTTCGGGTTTTTTTATTTAGAATAGCACAATTGTTAGTTTAATTTTTCCAGGTGCATATCCAGGCGCTTATCCTTTTTAAAATATTCAAGCAACATTACCGAACCGGTTTTGGCAGGCATGATGCGCATGCTGCTTGAAGATGTTTTGAGATTGATCTTATCGGTAGTAATGTTATTGTTATAGTAAGAAATGGCGTTAAAGGTTAAACCTTTGTAATCTTTCGACCGTACATAATCAGTATACCCCACGGTAAATGTGCTGTGCGTTTTATCGGTTTGTGAAAATGCATAGTCAAATCCATTGTAAACATATTTGATCATGAAGGCCAACATGGGAGCGCTGTAAATATCCTGGCCGGGTAGTGACATGGTGTTAGTGTTTTTATCGAATATCTGTGCAGATTGTACATCAAACTTATCGTTAAACTGTAACATCACCATGTCGGTGATTTTCATTTTGGTGGTATTGGTGCCTCCACCTAATACTGCAAGGCCAATACCTACTGCATCGGCTACTTTTTTATACCCTTCACCTATAGCAAAGATCTTCCCGTCTTCTGTTTGTAAAATTCTATGGAAATAAATGTAACCCAATTCATCTACCCGGCCGCGGGAGTCTATCTTCAGGTGTTTACTAATGTCGCCACTCCAGGAATTATATTTTGCATTTACAACCTTTCCCTGGTTGTTCATAACCCATACGCCCAACCCCAGGCTTTTATCCTTTACAACCCGGTCATCTTTTTCGTAATAAGGCCCTATTAACATAAACCCGTTGTTGCGTAATGTGGTAACATTCATGGGATAGAAATTATATTTCTCCCGGTCTGTTTCAAATTCAAACGCTTTTTTGCCATTGTGCAGGTAAATACCCAACAACCACGATTCCATTTTAGTTGATAATAATTTTGTTCTTTTCAGCACTTCAAAGACCACCACGCTATCGCTGTAACCAAGGAATTGAGGAGAAGCCACGCGCTCAGGATCATCAGGCGTATATTTCCATTGTTTTTTCTTATCAGTTTGGTAGAAGCTTACTTCAAATGAATAGTTTTTTCCATCCTTGTAAGGTATAGAAGTAACAAAGCCTCTGTTTTCGATAGCGTATAAACTTTTATTCTGCGTTTCTTCCGTATTAATAGAGAGGGCACTGGTTATATAAGACATTGATTTACTCTCAATAGGATACTGATAATTGAATTTTTGTTTACCATCTATTTCATATACGCGGTAATCCATCAGTTTCTGGTCCTGATCATAAAACATGAACATGATA
Organism: Niastella caeni; assembly: GCF_004834005.1. Classification (GTDB taxonomy): domain Bacteria; phylum Bacteroidota; class Bacteroidia; order Chitinophagales; family Chitinophagaceae; genus Niastella; species Niastella caeni. The sequence continues at coordinate 1,652,541 of NZ_STFF01000001.1, read as the reverse complement.
TCAGAACCGTTATAAGATGATTCAAGCAGCAATATATTCTTGGAGTCGGTGAACTTGATTTCTTTTACCTTGTTAACATTTTCATCCAGGATCTGGAGTGTATATTCATTGGTTTTTTTATCAACTTTATCAGATTGATAAAATAAAAAATACCCTTTTATTTCTTCATTGGCAATAATGGGCCCTGAATTACGCAGGTACACCGATTTAATATTTTCGATGCTTAGTTTTGATTGGCCAAAACTGTTTTGCTGCAAAATCAAAACGGTTATTAGCAGTAACAAGCATAAATGCTTTTTCATGATTAAAATAGTGTTGAAGGTTTTTGAAATTAAAAGCGATATTTTCCCGAAGGGAATTGTTTTTTATAAGTTTCAATCAGTTGTTGTTTTTCTTCAGGCTTATTGAAATTGGTTTTACTTTCAATAAGGGCTGCCAGAAAATCTTCGTTGGCCATGAGGTTGCTTTGCCGGTTTTGTAAAAAGTAGTAGCTGAATGCGCCGAGATCAGTTAACCGAACCCGTTGAATGAATTCAAGCAGGGTATTATAATTTTTATCATTAAATGGCGAAGGCATATCAATAAGCTTACTTAATGTATGGTTCTTTTGGCCAACAAACAGCTTGTTAATGCACCGGCCGGTATTGGTGATCAAATAGGCGTTGAAGGGTTGTGCCTCCAACATTTGTAAGGTATAATACAGGCTTCTTGAAACATTGTCTGACCGGTAACAAAAATCAATGACCTCATAATCGAAATCATTTTGCAGTTGCCTGAATTGTTTTTCGTTGACCACGAATGCGCGGCTGGCCTGTTTATGATATTGATGAACTCTGTCTTTTAATTTACCAATACGGATACTGCAATCGGGGTGGGTTTTTAATGAATCGCGCTCTTTCCTGCTTTCAGCTTCACTGCTTTCAGCCAACGTACCAAAAAGCGATTTTTCCTCTTTGGTCCATTTATCCTGGAAGGGATATTCCTGAAAATTGAATACGTTCTTTAGAGAGAGCGTTACATTATACTTATCGCCATCAATGCTATCTAACAGGTTTAAGCAGGAAAGCGATTCCCGAACATCGAACGAAGTATTTTTCAACCATTCAACCGCCAGCGAATCGGCTTCGGTCTCATGTTCGCGGCTATGCCTGCGGCTGTCAAAGGCCATAGCCTTTGTCAGGTTTTCGAGCTGCTGGGTTTTTTGAAATTCACTTTTATTTATCTTTTTAAGCTCTTTCTGAAATTCATCAGAATAAACGGTATTTACGTATTTGTTAATGGCGTTATTACTATGATTCAAATATAAATGCGCCAGCTCATGACATAGGACGAATGCAGCCTGGCTTTCGTTTTGTAATTTATAAAACAACCCGATGTTGAAAATGATGGTGCCTTCACCCATGCTGCTGGCGTTTGGCCACCAGGTACGCGAGAACACCACCCGGGTTTCGAGCTGACCAATGGCTTGATTTGATTTTACAATTTCATGGAGCAATGACTGCAGGTACCCATTGGCTGCCTTTTCGGTGAGAATTTCTTTCTGATCGTACATCTTTTTAATACGTTCAAAACGATCTTTAAAGATCTGCTCCAGGTATTTTTTATTCTTTCCCGACAAAGAAGATACATCTGCCTGGTACCGTTTTTCGGTAGCGGTTATCCATTCTTTGTATTTACCGGCATCATCTTCGGGAGATTGATAATAAGTAAGATTTTGACAAACAGCGTTGCCACAGCAACATATTAAGATGAGGAAAATAACAGTGTGAAAGGGTTTCATGGCAATTGTAAAGGGTATAACATGGGTAAAAATATAGTTTTCCTTCATAAAAGTCAATATTTATGAGATGGAACTCTTTTCTTAGCTTTACCAAAACCTTACAAGTATGTCAACAAGACGTGCCTTTATTACTAATACCGGAAAGGCGATGGTTGCCGGCGGATTGGTTACCTTCGCAGAAAATGGGGATTCAAATATGCTCGAAAATAAGTTTATACATCACGTTTATTTCTGGTTACAGAATGAAAAAAGCAAAGAAGACCGTGCGATGTTAATTGAAGGCCTGAAAAAGTTATCGAAAGTAAAAACCATTAAAACATTTCATATCGGCCAGCCGGCAGATACCAAACGGGACGTTATTGACAGCTCCTACGCCGTTTCGTGGTTTACCATTTTTGATAATGCGGCCGACCAGCAGAGCTATCAAACCGACCCTATTCACCTTAAGTTCGTTGAAGAATATTCGCACTTGTGGAGTAAGGTGGTTGTATATGATACGGTAGATGTGAAATGATAAAGTATGAAGGGATATTTATTACGCGAACAGGCTTTTACTGCCGGCGAAGATACTTTTGTTGAAAGTACATCTGAAGAGAACAACTATGCAGTTGTTTTTGAGGATGATACAGATACCGGGTACTTTTATGCGGTTGAAGTGGAGCAGGGCACGGGAAAACAAAATATCCTGGATGCCGTGCATATTTACAATATAGAGGAAGTGCCTGCCGACCAACGGGTAGGCAAGGTTACAATCATTTGGTCAACCGACTGGTTGCGATGCGGCCTCATCATCAACAACTATTGCCACGCAGTATTTGATTTTGAAAACCATGGCGGTTACTGCCGCAATGAATTTCCGCCGCCAAATTCCTTGTGGACAAAGGGCGAAAGAAAACTGACCAATGAAATGGTTGCTGCGTTTTTTAGTTAGCTTGAAACTATTTAGCGAGCGGCGCCTTTTTAGTTGCTTTTGCGCCTGCCGGTGATTGGTTTAGCGGCCGTGGTTCCAACGACCTGGTTTCGGTAACCATTTGCCACATAGTGGTCAATTCGCCTTCCACCTTCAGGTCTTTAATGAGGCGGTATAAGCGGTGTTGCAATTTTTCGCCCGACCATCTTTTCGCATACCCCGGAATTTCAAATTCCCAGATATCGGTAAACTCCCAGGGATGAAAATACAAACACACATAACCGTCTTTCTTTAAGGCTTGTATGGTCAGGTATTTAAACAGGCTATATGGCATGTTCTTAAAAGCCAGCCAAAAGAGCGGGATACGCATGCGCGGGCTTACCGATGCCGGTACACGCAGCATATTTTCATCGGTGTATATTGTTCTGGGTAAAGTAAGATTGTTATAGCGTCCCGGTATCCAGGTTGGGTTCATTGACGAATCATAGCTATAACCTGCCTCAATAACATCCTGCATCGGCACTTTCATCAAACGAGGCATTCTCAATCCGTATACTGGTTCACCGGTAATTTCTTCCAGTTTAAGCCTGCTTTGTAGCAGATCGGCTGTTTTATATTGGGAATGGTAAAAAGTATGCGACGCTATTTCGTGCTTACGCGACAATTGCCGAATGCTGTCGGGAAACCAGTTGGCAAAATTAGCGGTTGTAAAAAAGGTATAATTCGCTTCAGTACCATTTAAAACCGACATAGTGGCCTGCAGCCCTTTGTGGCCGGTTTCCATTTGTTCCTCAATAGTAAGATTTTGATTATACTCCAATGGCATATCAAACTCTTCTACATCAAAACTCATCAATATGTATCGCTGACGGCTCATGGATATTTGATTCTTTAACAATATAAACAGGTCGATGTTTGTTTTGCATAAATAGCTTGCCCAGGTAAATGCCAATAATGCCCAAGATCATTAACTGAAGGCCACCAAAAAACACAATGGTAACAATCACTGAGGTCCAACCGGAAATTGTATACCCGAAATAATAGCTATATATCGCATAAGGTATATACAGCGTTGATAGTGCTGCAAATATAAAGCCTATGTATGCGGCTGCGTATAAAGGCCTGATGCTGAAAGAAGTAATGCCCTGTAACGCAAACCTTATCATCCGCTTCGAGGTATACTTGGTAACGCCTGATTTACGCTGGTCAGAATCATATTCTACGGCCAGTTGCTTAAATCCTGCCCATTTAACCAGCCCTCTGAAAAAGGGTTCAAACTCCTGCAGGTTTCGCAACGTATTTGTTACGTTTCGGTTCATTAACCGGAAATCGGCCGTTCCTTTTTCAATTTTTACATCACTGACCCAGTTCTGCACCCGGTAAAACAGATTGGATGTTGCTCTTTTAAAAAAGGGTAAATTCTTATCTTCTCTGCGAACCGTGTACACCACGTCATACCCTTCTTCCCATTTCTCAAGTAACAACGGAATTAAATGCGGTGGGTGTTGCAGATCGCCATCCATGGTAATAACACAATCGCCCTCTGCCTTGTCTAACCCCGCTTTGATTGCTGCCTGGTGACCGAAATTGCGGGAGAAAGAAATGTACCTGATATTTTCATCCTGCACCGCCAGCTTCTTTATTTCATGTAAGGTCAGATCAGAGCTTCCATCATCAACAAAAAGCAGGTTATAGCGGTAAGACAGGCCTGAGAAAATGCGCTTGATAGCCTTGGCCATCACAGATACATTGTCTTTTTCATTATGAACCGGAACAATGATAGTTACTAGTTTAGTCATGCTGTCATTGTTTTTTGAGCGTAAATAATTGGGCTAAAGACATTGAAAGCAGGGAACACCCGGTTGTAAATAGAATTTGAAAACCAATACTTTAAGGAAGGTGAGCAGTGAAATTTGAGAAGAGAATAAGCAAAAGCATCCCGTTCTTGCAAGAATATGACCGGCAAGTTTCTTTTCCTACACTTGTGCTTTGTGCCTGGATTGGGTGTTACCATCTCAATTACTAACATTAAAACAATCGATTTGCTTTTCCCCCTACAGGAAAAAGGCAAAAATTTATCCAGTTCGGATAAAAGTTTTATTAATTGTTCAACTGTTAAAAACCGTAAACTGTAATTTAATGACTTATATTGTTTTATGCAGAAGGTGCTTTGCTGCTACCAGGCTTTCCCCAGCGATTATTTTAACCGGCTGGCCGCAGCATCATCAACAAACCAATGCAACTCGCCACTGGTGGGCTGAATAATTTGCGATGGAAATTGATCAATAGCAGGAGCTCCTTTCAATACTTCAAATAAAGCATTTGATTTATTAGCGCCAAAGGTAAGAAATGCAATTTTACCGGCCCGGTTTACAACGGGCGCCGTTAGTGTAATGCGGTACATTTGCTGGGCATCGAGGTAAAATGATTGTACCCAGGCTTGCTTTTCATGAATGACAGGCGTATGTGGAAATAACGATAAGGTATGCCCATCGTCACCCATACCATTCAGCACCAGATCGAAGGTGGGCCCTTCGTTACTGAAATACTGGTGCAATAAAGCCTCATATGCTTTGGCAGCTGCTGAGGGCGTCAGGCTGGTATCCATTATATGCACCTGTTCGCGTACAACGGGAACCTTGTTGAGCAGGTGTTCAAAGGTCATTTTTGCGTTGTTGCGGCTATCGGTGAATGGTACAGCCCGCTCATCGCCCCAGAAAATATGCAGTTTACTCCAGTTAATACGGTCCCTGTAAGGCGAAGCAGCCAGTAATTCGTACAGTTGTTTGGGAGAATTGCCACCTGTAACCACCCAGGTAAAACGATCCTGCTTTTGCAGGGTGGTTTCAATAGATTGGGTGATCCACTCGGCGAGGGCCTGGCTTACTTCTTCGGGATTGTTGTATATATGAAGCATGTTGAATTTAAGTTACAGGTTACAAGTTACAGGTTGCAGGGTTGAAGGCCCAGATGTATTCCCTGTAACCTGCAACTTGTAACAATGACTTTATATATGTGCCTGCACGCCCTGGTGAGCTACTGGAAGCGTGATCCAGTTGCGGCCATCGCGGGCAATGAGTGCTTCTGCATCTTCAGGTCCCCAGCTATCAGGTGCATAGTTGGGAAAATCAACCGGGGCTCTGCTTTCCCAGGCTTCCTGAATGGGCATTACTACTTTCCAGGCTGCTTCTACCTGGTCGCTGCGCATGAATAAAGTAGCGTTTCCTTCCATTACATCCAGCAACAAAGTTTCGTATGCTTCAGGATCATCATCGCCATAAGTGTCTTTGTAATTAAAGATCATATCAACCGGGTTCAGGGTTACAGTTTGCCCCGGTCGTTTTGCCTGGAAGCGTAACCTGATATCCATTTCAGGTTGAATGCTGATGGTAAGCCTGTTGGGTCTCCAGGTGAGGGCTGCTTCCTGGGGGAATGCAAAGTTGGGAGCCGGTTTGAACTGGATCGTAATGATGGTTGATTTTTCGTGTAACCGTTTTCCCGTGCGTACATAAAAAGGCACATCCTGCCAGCGCCAGTTATCGATATAGAATTTTACCGCAGCAAAAGTATCGGTAGGTGAGCTGGTGCTTACTTTTCCTTCATTGCGGTAGCCAGGCACTTTTTTGCCTTGCATCCAACCATCGGAGTACTGACCTCTAACGGCATGCTTATGCACTTCTTCCTTGCTGTATTTACGGATGGCGTTTAAAACATCCACCTTTTTGTTTCTGATTTCATTGGCATCGAACGATACGGGGGCTTCCATCGCAATCATACACAACAGTTGCAGAATATGGTTCTGCACCATATCGCGCAATGCGCCCGAGCGTTCATAATAGTCGCCGCGATTTTCAAGACCAACAGTTTCTGCTGCGGTAATTTGAATATGGTCGATATAATTCCTGTTCCAGATGGGTTCAAACAAGGCATTGGCAAAACGCAAGGCCAGGATGTTTTGAACGGTTTCTTTACCCAGGTAGTGATCTATGCGGTAGATCTGGGTTTCATCGAACATGGAAGTCAGTAACTCATTCAGCTCATGTGCGCTTTTAAGATCATGGCCGAAGGGCTTTTCTACTACAATGCGGGTGCATTTGGTATCGTGGCAGATATTTAATGGTCCCAGTTTGCTGGCAATTTGCGGCACCAGGTGTGGTGCTACAGACATGTAGAAAATTACATTGGGATGCTCGCCAAATTCCTGTTCTTTTTGTTTTACGATGTTGGCAATTTTCTGGTAATCGGCATCATTGCCAACATCCATTTGCAGGTAGGAGATGCTTTTTGAAAACTCCTGCCATTTACCGTTTTGATCGCCTTTGCGGCGGGAGAACTGATGAATGCCATCGAGCAAATGACCTCTGAACTTTTCATCGGTATAGGGTGTTCTTCCAATGCCTACAATATGGAATTTCTCAGGCATCCAGTTATCGATAAACAAGTTGTATAAAGCGGGGGAAAGTTTTCGCTGGTTTAAATCGCCACTGCCACCAAAAATAAATAACAAAGAGGCCGGCGGACATTTATGGTTTGTCATATTCTAAATTGAAATCTTTTTTACTTTCTTTCAACTAGCCCCTTACGGGAGTATTGATGTTTTTAATTTATCCCAATTTTTATAGTAAGTATTTAATGCCTTCACTTCAACATTCGATTTTCAGCATTTAATATTCAATATTACTTATTTCTTACCCCACGCAGTATGGAAGGTTCCTTCCTGGTCGATGCGTTGGTAAGTATGCGCGCCAAAATAATCGCGCTGGGCCTGTAGCAGGTTTATTGGCAATTGCTTGCTGCGATAAGTATCGAAATAGCTCAGGGCGCTCATTAATGCACCGGCGGGTATGCTGTGCTGAATAGCCTGGGCGGCTACTGCACGAAGACCGGTTGCTTTGGCATGCAGTATTTTGGCTACCTGAGGATCCAATAACAAATTGGAGAGCTGCGGGTTCAGTTTGAACGCATTTCCAAACAATTCGAGCAGGGTTGAACGGATGATGCAACCGCCACGCCAAACACTTACTACCTGCGGCATGGGAATTTGCATATCGAGTTCGGTTCCGGCTTTATGCAGTTGCGCCAGGCCCTGAGCATAACTGATGATGGTAGCAAACAACAGGGCATCGTGTACCTGCTGAATGAATTGTTGTTTAGGCACGCCTATTAAACCGGTTGTTTCAGGATATAACGCAGAAGCCTGTACACGCTCGGCTTTCAATGCCGACAAGTTGCGCATGGTAACTGCCATATCGATGGTGGGAATGGGAACGCCCAGGTCCATCGCATCCTGTGAGGTCCATTTACCGGTGCCTTTGGCGCCTGCTTTATCGAGGATCATGTCGACCAGGCGGTTGGGCGTTTTATCGTCGGGTTGTAAAAAAATGTCGGCTGTAATTTCAATGAGGAAAGAACGCAGTTCACCTTTGTTCCAGCTATCAAAAACTGTATGCAGTTCATCATTGTTCAATCCGAGTCCGCGGTGCAACAGGTCATAGCTCTCGCTTATCAGTTGCATGATGGCGTATTCAATACCATTGTGCACCATTTTAACATAGTGACCGGCTGCGCCTTTACCAAGGTGGTCTACGCAGGGAACACCATCAACTTTTGCCGCTACTGCCTCCAGCATCGGCCGTATATGGGGGTATGCTTCAGGGGCGCCGCCTGGCATTATGCTGGGACCGGTGCGGGCGCCTTGTTCACCACCCGAAACGCCCATACCCATGAAATGAATGCCTTTTTGTTGCAGATAGGTAACACGTCGTAATGTATCGGTAAAATGGCTGTTTCCGCCATCGATTATGATATCGCCTTTTTGTACCAGGGGTAACAGGCTTTCAATTACATCATCAACCGGTTTGCCGGCGGGCACCAGCATCATGATCTTACGGGGTATAGCCAGTTGGTTGATCATATCCTGTAAAGAACCAACTCCTTTTACGGTAGTACCGGCTGTAGCGTCCGATTCAAGGGCCGAGGTTTTCTGGTTGTCTTTGTCGAAACCGATTACTTTAAATCCGTGGTCGGCCATGTTGAGTAGAAAATTTCTTCCCATAACGCCGAGGCCAATCATGCCAAAATCAAATTGTTGTGCACTCATTGCAAATAAATAAGGTTGCAAAAGTAGGCAAATTGCTGATAGGGGGGAGGGGAACAGGAAATTTGAAAAATTTCAAATAAATAGCCGGGATGGAATAGCCGGGCATGATAAGGCAAACCATTAAGTATGCAATCATTTGGTTTCATCTAACGTAAACGATTGCGTAAAAGGCGAGTAAGGGAGGCACAAGGCACAAGGCACAAGGCACAAGGCACAAGGCACAAGGCACAAGGCACAAGGCACAAGGCACAAGGCACAAGGCACAAGGCACAAGGCACAAAATTTTCCGGCGGCACAAGTTAGTCGTTAATTTCAAATAATCGCGAGCCATTCACCACTCCCCATTCACGAAAAAGCCCCGTTTGCTTCTGAAAACAAACAGGGCTTGTAGAAAGTTTTGTCCGTATTAATGTGGAATGATCGTTTGCTGGCAAAGGAACTGTTATTTACCGGAAGCTGGGGCCTGAGCTGGCGGCGGTGGAGGCGGAGCCTTCATTTCCTTAGGTGCCACAGCTTCAGGGTGCGGGCTACCATGGTGGCAGGTAACGCAACCTACCGGCGGAATGGTGTGCTGATCGTCTTTTTTGAAACGGAAGAATTTTTTGTTGATGCGATCTGTCATTCGCATCATATCGCGGGTAACATTTTTCTCCCCTTTTTCATCGCTGGCAAAGTCGAGTTTTTTAGGATTTTCTTTTTGTGCAACATGGCAAAAATTACATTTTACGCCCAGTGAACGGTTAAACTCGTGCATAATGTTGTCGAGTTCATCATGGCTGATGTTTTTCGGCAGTACTTTCAGGTTTTTGAAAGTAGGATCGGCCGGGGCACTGGCTGCAATTCCTAAGACTACCAGTGCCACTAAAGTGCCGGCAACCGTAATTTTCTTTTTAAAAAACATAGCAGGTGTGTTTTAGCTATTGAATGGTTAAATAAGGATTTTCAAGATACTGTATTTGTATGGAACAACACTTGTCAAATAGGGAGGCCGAAGTAAACCATCAGTTTCGGTTGTGCGATTTTAATTTGTTCTTGATTCATTGGATGTTTTTGTTAAAAGAAACCTGCGTTAGAATAAATTAACCTGTAATAAACCAGATAGCCTTTGTTATTCAACGCGAACAGCGTATCTTTGCGGCCACATTTGAGTGATAATAGCATATGGTAAGTGAACGATATATCTCGCTACGCATTTCTGCTAATAGTTGTTAGTCTTCCTTTACTCCCTGCTTTACCTCAGATCCATTAAAAATTTTTAACCAATTTTAGTTAGTAGTATGAACATTTATGTTTCAAATTTGAGTTTCAACGTAACAGATGATGATTTGGAAGGCTTTTTTGCTGAATACGGCGAAGTTTCTTCTGCCCGTGTAATTACCGATAAGTTCACTGGCAAAAGCCGTGGATTTGGTTTTGTTGAAATGCCTAATGATGAAGCTGCCAGAAAGGCAATTGCTGAACTGGATGGTGGCAGAGTAGAAGGCCGGGAGATCAAAGTTGCTGAAGCTCGTCCTCGCGAAGAGCGCAGTAATGGCGGTGGCGGTGAAAAACGTTCATTTAGCCGTAACAACAGCTATAACAACCGTTATTAATCCTGTTAGGTTAAGATATCAGCCTCCCGACTTTAGTCGGGAGGCTTTTTTATTTACAGCCGGCCTGATATATTAACTGGATTTATATTTTGTTACGTGGAACGTACAGCAAGCCAAAATAAATAATGGCATTTTATTAGTTTTGCTGCTTTAGAAAATGCAAATCCTTAAAGTGCCAATAAACCAGGACGTATTCAATGAACAGAAGATGAAGGCTTTTGTTAATGAGCTTAAATCTGATGCTTTAATCAATTATATCAAAAGCCGTATTACTTATCAATGGGATGAGATAAGCAAGCAATATTTTAGTTATGTAGAAGAGGCATTATTTGGCATGAGACTGCTTTCTAAATTCAGCCTGGAGGGTCGTATACTTGAAGTTGGATCTGGCCCGGGTATGCTGGTAGCCTGGCTGCACATGAACGGAGTAAATATTATGGGTATAGAGCCCAGTGAATTAGGCTTCGAGTTCAACCTGCAGCTAAAGAATGCGATATGGGACTATTATAAACTACCGCCAAATTTGATATTGGATCTCATTGCTGAAGATCTTGACCCTGCTGTACATGACAAATTCGACCTGATTTATTCGGTAAATGTGATAGAACATTTGCCGAAGGATAATATTCAACTTGCATTTACCAAAATTAAAAACGTGTTAGCGGAAGACGGCATGATGTATCACCACTGCCCCAACTACATTATACCTTTTGATCCTCATTATGGTTTTCCGCTGGTGCCTATGTTCCCGCAGTTAACAGGTAAAATAAAAGGTGTTGCCAACGAAAACCTTTGGAAGTCTTTCAATTTCATAACACTGCCACAAATAAAGAAAGTAGCCTCAGCTATTGGTATGGAGGTAAGTTTTCAGCATAAGGCAATGAAAGATTCCTTTGTGCGCCTGGAAGAGGATAAAGAATTTGCAGAACGTCATCAAACCCTGGTTAAAATTTATCCCATCTTAAAAAAGCTGGGGATCATTAATATTTTTGGACTCATTCCTCCGGTACTTTGCACGCCAATGACCTATACTTTATTGCGAAAAGGTGCCAGCGGTAGTTATGACGACAAGGGACTTAAAATCTCTGTTAAACAGAAAAAGTAAGTCGAAAAGATCATTGTATCTGCCAGGATATAGTTTAACAAATTGTTTGAACAGGCGCAGCCATCGAAAAGGTGAGTGTGGTTCCTTCGTTTTGCTGATTGTAGATGCTGATATTGCCGCCGAGTTGCCGGGCAGCCTGTACTACGTGCGAAAAACCATTTGATACAGTACTGTAGAAATAACTTCCGTTATTTCGAACACGGATCTGCACACCCTCATTATTACAAACCGCCTCAACCCTGATACAAACATTTTCAGTACCATTAATTGCACCGCTTAACAGGTTACCCAGCACATAGGCCAGCAGATTTTCATCGGCTTGAAGTTGGAATGTTTGGTCGACGTCATTAATAATAAAGCTCTTTTTACCTGTAACCAGTGGTAAAAGGCCTACCATAAGTTGATCTATGAGCCGGTGAAGAGGAACAGGTTCAGTTGCTACTGTTTGATTGGACGATACGGAGTGAGAGATTTCCATCAGGCTTTTCATACACAGGGACTTTATTGAATTAAAAATGATCCACAGGGTACAATTAAAATGTAAATAGTCGCACGGATTTAAAAAATCAGAACTTAACCAAAACTTCGTATAATAAAAGCATAGCAAATTAACGAACTAAAAGTGTTAAAAAGACAATTGAGGATATCTTCTTGTAAATTCTTAGCGTAAATCAAGTGTGCCTATACATGTTTTCCTGTAATGTTATTTTTTAACATTTTAAAAAGCATTACATGGAAGTAGTTAAAGAACACACGACAGGCAAAATGCTGCAACATTGATTTTGCAACAACTTCTTATTGCCGTACAAGCTGTTGTACATATTGAGCATTTTGAATAGCTGCTATTTGTGCCGTGTTATTGAAATATATAAATGCCTGTTTTGCTTGTTTAGCATTTTTTATTGCAGCGAATACCTGCTCTAAAAATTTTTGATCATAGGCAGAATAATATAATTGCGGCACTCCATGAAAACGGTAATAAATAGTATCGGTATTACTGATCACTTCATCGGGTAATTGGGGATGGCTGATGCTACAAAAGCTAATGCGATGCCGGGCTAAGGTTTCGTACACGTTGGGTTGCCACCAACTGCTGTGTCGAAACTCAACAACATTATTAAAAGCTGAATTTAGCTGGCGTACGATCTTCTGTAATAATACTTCCGAATAAGACAACTGGGCGGGCAACTGAAATAAAACGCAGGCTAATTTTTCTTGCAGTCCTTTTTGAATGGTTGTGTAAAAATCGTTTAGCAATAGTTCTGCCTCCTCAAATTTTTTATAATGCGTAATGAGGCGCGGCGCTTTCACTGCAAATGCAAAATGAGCCGGAGTTTTTTGATACCAGTTTAGCAGGAAGGATAATTGGGGAAAGCGGTAAAAGGTTACATTCAATTCAAGTGTGCTGAAATGCTGGCAATAATAATCAAGCCATAAACGTTGTGGCAATCCTTTGGGGTAGAAGAGTTCTTTCCATTCTTTATAATGAAATCCCGAACAACCGATATGCCATTGCAGGTTAGCCATTGTTTTTTGTTTGGCTAATTCCGGTTACTTCCGGCGAGGTGTTTTATAATTACATATACTTAAATAATTATACCACCATAGTTGAAAAAGTTTGTTCCTGTACCTCCCGATACGAGAGAATATTATAGGGTATACATACCGGTTTGAAGAGCCTGGCCTTAATTATCTGCCCTTTATTAATAATGAATCTTTTTTATTATTTTACAAAGAAATCAGTTCCGGTCCATTTCCCGGGGGCGCCTTTTTTTGTGGGAGCTGTATTGATGCTATTAAGAGCTTTTTTGCTTATCGTACATTGTATAAGGAAAAATATATAGTGCAAACATTATCATGAATCTTCTTGGCAATATCATTTGGCTTGTGTTTGGCGGCTTTATGGCCGCGCTGGGATACATTTTAGGCGGTTTCGCTTTATGTATTACAATAATCGGCATACCCTGGGGCCTGCAATGTTTTAAATTAGCCGGCGTGGTTTTATGGCCTTTTGGAAAAATGATAGTACCCAAAGAGGGCGGAACAGGTTGTTTGTCGCTTTTGTGTAATATCATTTGGTTATTATTCGGCGGATTATATACTGCATTTATCCACCTGGTTTTTGCCGCCATCTTTTTTATAACCATTATTGGAATTCCTTTTGGCAGGCAACATTTGAAATTGATGGAACTTTCCCTGTTTCCTTTTAGCAGGAATGTGGAGGGGTAGGAGGCCTGTCAAAATACCCGCAAAGGGATATATCATGCTTTATTAACGATTATAACTGCCTGACTTTAAAATGAAATAAAAAAGTCATACGTTAAAACATGGCCGGGCATTGTTTTTGCGCTTAAAAGCGGCTTGACAAAACCGGCAACTATAAACATATATGTTTACACACAGGGATTGGGGCATTGCTTTTTCACTTATGGCCGTATTAATTGTGGCGGTAATTGTATTGAGCAGTTTGAACCTTTCTTTACCGGGAGAAAAAGCACCCCAGGCAAAAAAGGATTCGACTGTCATTATAGTTCCGCGCCGATTTGGGCTTCCGCTCGATTCATTTAATGTTACGGAAAGCATCATTCAGCGAAATGAGTTCCTCGCTTCTATTTTGGAATTATATAATGTGGATAATAATACAATTTCCCGGCTGCAGGAGAAATCGAAATATGTTTATGATGTAAGGAAAATGAAAGCCGGTACGCAGTACACCGTTTTTTCTACAAAAGACACATCAAATAAGGTTTGTTATTTCGTATATCAACCTAACGCTATTGATTATGTTCTGTACGATCTGCGTGATTCGGTATCGGTATTAACAGGTAAAAGACAGGTAACAGCCCGGCTTGAAACAGCTTCCGGCATCATCAATGGATCATTGTATGAAACTTTTCAAAAGTCAGGAACTGATCCCGCGTTGGCAATGAAGCTGGCCGATCTGTATGCATATACAGTAGATTTTTACTCTATTCACGATGGCGATTATTTTAAGATCTTATACGAGCAGCGATATATAAAAGATGAACCGGTTGAAACGGGCGCTATTCAATCGGCTGTGTTTTCTCATAATGGCGAAAAGCATTATGCCTTTTATTACAAACCAGATACAACGGAGGCGGGTGACTACTATGATGAAAAGGGTAAAAGTTTGCGAAGTTCATTCCTGAAAGCGCCGCTTAAATTTAGCCATATTACTTCTGGTTTTTCACTGAGGCGCTTCCATCCGGTACAAAAAAGATGGAAAACCCACCTGGGTACTGATTATGCTGCCCCGCAGGGAACGCCCATCATTGCCACCGGCGATGGGGTAGTGGTGGAGTCGGAATTTTCAAATAACAATGGAAACTTTGTAAAGATAAAACATGACGAAACCTACATGACGCAATACCTGCACATGAGCAAGCAGGCTGTGCGGGCCGGGCAAAGCGTACGCCAGGGCCAGGTTATTGGTTACGTAGGCAGCACTGGTTTGGCTACAGGCCCTCACGTGTGTTATCGTTTTTGGAAGAATGGTAAACAGGTTAATCCCTTGCAACAAACTTTCCCGCCTTCTGTTCCATTACCAGATTCTGTAATGCTTCGTTTTGCTGATTATGTACTTAAACAGCAACAACAACTGAATACAGTTAACATGGGCGTTGTGCAAACGCTGTCCATGAACTAATTTAATATACTGGCAGTCAGCAAATATTTTGCTGACTGCTAATTTACTACCACCTTTTTGCAGTTAAATTTCACAAGTGTTTATCTTTCCTTGCAGAGCTTACCTATAAACTGGCATAGCCTTTGAAACCGAGGTGTTAACAAACACCTTCAAACATGAAAAAGTATGCTTTAGCCTTTATGTTGTTTTGTATTGTTGCAGGTAGCACCCAGGCGCAAAAGATTACACCTGGTATCAAAGGCGGATTAAACATTTCGGATGTTTCAGGTATCAATGGCGATAATCGGTTAAGCGGCCATGTTGGATTGTTTTTGAACAGCCGGTTCAATCCCATGTGGAGTATACAACCTGAGATACTCTATTCAGGTCAGGGACAGCAATACGTATTTCTGAATAATGAGTATACGTTGGCACTGAGTTATATTCAGATCCCTGTAATGTTCCAGTTTCATCCGGTGAAGCAATTTTATTTAGAATTTGGCCCGCAATTAGGATTCTTATTATCGGCAAATGTTAAAGATGATGAAGATAAACTGGAAGTTGATGAGGACTATAAAAAAGTAGATGCCGGTATTGCTTTTGGCGCTGGTATTCAAGTTACCAGTATGTTGGGCTTTTATGGCCGGTACAATATAGGACTTGCCGATATTACCAAAGGCGACAACCGGGATTTTTTTAATAGAGTAGGTCAGATAGGCGTTTCCATTAAACTTAAATAATTCATTTTTTATTAACCCGTGCCACGGTTCTAAACCGTGGCACGGGTATTTTTAATTGCTGTTGAAAATCGCTTCCACATCAATTGATAGGGTATTAGCTTCTTTCAAGGCAACCTGTTGTTTAAAAGGTTCTGCTTCGGCGAACTGTACCACTTCAATTTTCCGGGCAATGTTTTTATCGTGGGTCATTTCATAAATAATTTGCTTTACCAAATTTTCCGGAACCCAGTCTTTATGTGTTGAAGGAAGACCAAATTCGTCGCGGTAATAGCGCACATGAAATTGTTTGTAAAAAAGACCTTCAGGCGGCCGCAAAAAATTCACTTTAGTAATTCCGGGTTTATAGTTCTTCTCTACATAAGCCCTCACCGCCTGGTATTCCTTTAATATTGGCTTTAAGAAGTTGTAACGGAAATTGTAAAAGCCTACTCCTGCAAATACAATCATCGCCGCAACTGCAAAATAATTCTTCCTGCTAACATTTTTGATCCATTCTAGGATCATATTAGTAAACATTAAAAACACCGCCAGGTTTAATGCCAGCATAGAACGGTAGGAAGAGTAATTTTCGATGGTTACCATCACCGGCAGATAGATTAACATCAACAGAGCGAAACTGCCTGCCAGGTAAATGATCTTATTAATAACCGGTTTATCACGTTGGGTAGCGAATGAATAAACAACCCATACGGCAATAGCAATTATGTAAAATGCCTGCGAAATAATGCTATGTAAATTAAAAAGGAAATTAAAGCTGAATGCCTGTGCAGTAGGCACACCAAAGAAAAACGAAATTTTACTAAGAATGTTTAGGTTCAAACTTGCCCGATGACCTTCTTCCTCTCCTTGCGTATTTAATAGTAATTTAAATAACAGGTAGTATACCAGCGTAATAACCAGCATGGCAATAACACCGGTTATAATAATGTGGTCGGGTTTTTCAAATTTTCTGCTATTGAAATGCAGGAAGAAGGGGATCAAAAACAGGCCAATACCAATCTGGTAAGTGAACAAAGCAGTAACACCTAAAGCCAGTATCAGCAATTGCATGGGTATTGGTATGGCCCGGTAACGATTATGTTTTTTCAATTGTGTATATAACAGGTGCCCGCCTAAAAGTCCTGCCGTAAACGTCATAAAAATTTCAAAACAGGTTCCACCCCAGCCATTCGCAATGGCAACCGAAAGGCTGCATGCAATGTA
The DNA here is from genome assembly GCF_004834005.1 of Niastella caeni. Lineage (GTDB taxonomy): Bacteria > Bacteroidota > Bacteroidia > Chitinophagales > Chitinophagaceae > Niastella > Niastella caeni. Next base: position 1,635,465 of record NZ_STFF01000001.1, on the reverse strand, counting down.
AACGGCGCTTAGCAAAACCATCCGGCTATCCATCAATTTGTAACGTACCCATTGGGTAGCTACTTTAACATAAACGCAAATAGCCAGCGCCCATCCTATTACGGATAGGATCCTGTACGATTTTACTGCATCTATCGTATTTATTGAAGTAAATGCTTTTTCCATTAAGTGGCCCGCTAAAAACCGGCCATGAATGAGCCAGATATTGTACGTAGCGCCTTTTTCATTATACCACAGTTGGTGTATATCGTCGAGATAAACATAGTTGGCATGAAACAAGGGATAAAAAATTACCAGTAATATTAGTACCGGTAACCCATACTGCAATAACTTATTATTCACTATAAAATAGATTTATAAGAAGCAATGAACTGTAATATAATCATTGCGCTGAAAATGCATAGGTAAGAAATAATTTATTGATTGATCCAGCGTTCGAAAAATTCCCAGGTGCGAAGCATCTGGTCTAAACGTTGCCGGTTATCGCCACTACGGGTAATTTCATGCGTAGCATTGGGATGTCGTACATATTCAACGGGACGGCCTAAAACTTTCAAACTGCGGTACAGCATCTCGCTTTCAACAAAGCCGGTCCGCCGGTCGTTATCACCATGAAAGATTATATAAGGCGTGGTAATGTTCTGTACATAGGTAATCGGGGATTCACGTAACAAATTGGCTTTGGCAGCCGCTTCCCATGGATAGCCTCCAAAGTAATCAGGCACCAGTCGCCAGGCATTGCCTTCGCCAAAAAAAGTGCTCAGATCGTATACGCCACGTTGTGAGCAGGCGGCCTTAAACCGATGATCATGAGCTATGATCCAGGCTACCAGGTAACCGGCATAAGATCCGCCGGTAACCATTAGCTTAGCTGTATCGGCCCAGCCTTCTGCAACGGTTTTGTTTAATGCGGTTAATACATCGCTGGTAGGCCCCTTGCCCCAATCATTTATATTTGCCCGCATAAAGGTTTCACCATATCCGCCGCTACCACGTGGATTGCAGTATACTACACCATATCCTTTGTTGCAAAAGAACTGAAATTCGTGCCACATGCTGCTTTCGCCAGGGCCCCACATGGCCATAGGCCCACCATGAATTTCCAGCAGTAAAGGATATTTTTTACCGGGCTCATAATTGGCTGGTTTCATTACCCAATATTCTACGGTCAATCCTTTGTCATTGGTAAACGTTTTCTTTTCGGGAATTGATAATTGTTTCTGCTGAATCCAATTATAATTGAAGGAACTGATGCGGCGGGCGTTTTTCGCATTGGCATCGGCCAGGTATAGTTCAAATGGACTGGCAATTTCGGTTTTTACAAATACCATTTTATTATTTAGAACATCAAGACTGTTGATGCCAGCATTATAGTCGCTTAACTGTTCAACCTGTTTGGTTTTTACATTTACCTGGTAAATAGGGGCGCCACCATTGCTTTGCGCCGTGAAGTACAGGTATTTTTCATCGCTGCTCCATGTGAGATTGCCTTTTGCACGATCGAATGGGATCAGGATCATATCTTTTGCCGAACCAGATAACGGCATTATTGCCAGTTGGGGAACTCTTACAAACGATGTTTCAGACAACTGAAACGCCAGCCATTTACCGGAAGGGGATACCCTGGGAGAAAAATATACTTTTTGGTCTTCACCCAATAATTTGCGTAATTGACTTCCATCGGCATTCGCTATAAATATTTCGCTCTCCTGCGACCTGTTGGGATGTTGCAGGGAATCTACATCGCCTGATAATATTAGTTGTTTTCCATCCCGGGTAAATTCGGCAGTAGCAAATGAATAAAACCCGTGGGTGACAGGTGTGGGAACAGCACCGGGCTGTACGTCGGTTAAAAAGAAATGATTAAAGCTGAGGTCGCTATTGATGTTGAGTTCGTCCTGAAAATTGAGCTTATTAATTACCCTTGCTTTTTTATCAATGACGTTGTTGTCGAGGTAAGCTCTTACTTCTTCCAGCGTACCATCGGGGTTCATTTTGACCGTAGCAGGTTTTAATTGTTCATTCTTTTCAAAGCCTGGTTTTTCAAATGGCCAGTCGGGTAATTTTTTATCGGGATTTAAGAGGGAATCTTTTAAAAGATCGGCGAGGGAAATGCCGGCGGCAAACAGTATCTGTTTTCCATCGGGGCTCCATTTGGGCGCACTGGCGCCATATTTAAACTTCGTTAACTGAACGGCCTCGCCGCCATCGAGTGAAAGCAGGAATATTTGTGATTTTCCATCCGCTGCCCTTACAAACGCCAATTGTCTGCCGTCGGGGCTCCAGGCGGGTTGCGAAGCGTTTTCCCGGGTGGTGGTTAATTGCCGGGGCGTTGAGCTTCCATCCGTTAATACCATCCATATCTGGGTCACATACTTATAGTCCAATTTGCTTTCTCCATCACTTTCAATAGCAGTTACTGTAAATGCAGCTTTACTGCCATCGGGCGAAAGGGTCAAATTTCCGATGGATTTGATTTTAAGCATATCTGTAACGGTAACAGGTTGTTTGTTTTGCCCTGATGCACTGAAACTTATGTACAGACAAATACAAACTATAAGCCTTTTCATGCGACTGATTTTAGCCGATGAAAGTACGAATTCAGTAACATTTTTATCCTTAAATTGAATAGGGAATGATCAGCGGTAACCTGCTTTACATATTAACAATTTCAGCTATCAATATTCCTTGTTCCTTGTTGGTTATTCCGATAATTTTGTAATAATTCTATAACTATGAGTGAAATTACAGCTCCACCCCTGACGCCAAAAGATTTTGCCACAGACCAGGAGGTACGGTGGTGCCCCGGTTGCGGCGACTATTCCATTTTGGCGCAAGTGCAAAAGATTATGCCGGGCCTGGGAATTCCTAAGGAAAACATTGTTATCATTTCCGGTATCGGCTGCAGCAGCCGCTTCCCTTATTATATGAACACCTATGGTATGCACTCAATTCATGGCCGGGCTACAGCCATTGCCAGCGGATTGAAAGCTGCCAGACCTGAATTGAGCGTATGGATCGTTACAGGCGATGGAGATTCATTGAGCATTGGCGGTAACCATACCATCCATTTGCTTCGCCGTAATTTTGACGTGAACATTATGCTTTTCAATAACCAGATCTATGGGTTAACAAAAGGCCAGTATTCACCTACCTCAGAAGAAAACAAAGTAACCAAGTCAACACCCTACGGCAGTATCGATCATCCATTCAACCCACTGGCATTAGCTATGGGCGCCGATGCTACATTTATTGCCCGTACCATGGACCGTGATCCGAAGCATTTGCAGGAAGCATTGATCAGAAGTCATAAACACAAGGGCGCTTCTTTCCTGGAGATCTATCAAAACTGTAACATCTTTAACGATGGCGCATTTGAGATCTTTACCGAGAAATCAAGCAAGCTCGATAACACATTGTTCCTGGAGCATGGTAAGCCGCTTGTTTTTGGCGCCAACAAGGATAAAGGCATTAAGTTAGAAGGATTCAAACCAGTTGTCGTAGACCTGGCTAATGGCGCTTCAACCGATGATCTGTGGGTGCATGATGAAAGGGATTTTTATAAAGCGCAAATTCTCGTACGCATGTTCGATGATCCGCGGGCTGAGGATCATTTGCCACGTCCGTTTGGGGTGTTTTATGAAACAGACCGGGCTTGCTATGAAGATGTAATGCAAATGCAAATTGATGATGTAATGGCTAAAGGCAAAGGCAACCTCGATAAACTGTTACGTGGTAAAGAAACCTGGAGCATTGCTTAAGGAACAGAAATACCTAAACACCTTAGTACGTTGGCATATAACCGAAGCAGGAATTCAATTCAGTATTTGTAATGCTTTGTTCAACATAACTACAAGAGACCTCGATAATAGATCGGGGTCTTTTTTTATTTTCCTGCAATTACAAGGGGGTATATAAAAAAGATGCCAGCGATGGATATCGCCGGCCTGTGCTTACCTCTGAAACCACAAAAAGAAAGAAGTTAAGCTATAAGTTGTTATGTAATAGTCTTATTGAAATGGGGTTCAATGGATGATGGACAGACTGGCTATAATGTAAGAAGGCGATACATCAATGCATGCTGACTGAAATGTCATTTGCATAACAGGGATTAACCCCCTTCCAGGCGATACGATTAGTAAATTTAAAATTGGCTGCTGATACAGGAGTAAGAGCAGTTAGTTTCAGTTACTGGTACAATCTTTTATTTTGCAGTTTCTAAACACAAATGGTCAGCAGCACGGTAAACAGAGATAATTATAATTAAAAAGGGTGGCGGACAATTTATAGTACGAACAAATGAATATCCGTACTGAATAACAAGTTTTATTTTTAAAGGGAAATTGGAGGGTTAACGGAAATTGGATGTTTGGAATAACGGGAGATTGGATTAGAATCAGTGTGCTTTGCCGGTGAGAATGTTAATTCAGCACATAGCCCGGTAAAAATAAAGACAGTTTTGTTAAAAATCAATATTTTTCTTAAAATTTTTTAATGTATTCCCACTATCCCTCATTTCTTAAGTTAAATCAAATGGTAATTAAATAGTCTGTCATTCTATCTAAAGTCTGCAGCTTCCAATTCTTTTTCCGCCGCCTTTAAAAGGCTGGTCTTTTTATACGCATACCACCATTTAGGAGCTGTTTTCTTCATTAGTGTATCAATATTGCGCATGCCAAACAGGTTCCAGGCTCCTTTGAGCTTGCCACTGATGGAGGCTTGTAAAGCTCTCAAACTCATAGCAAAACCACTATCCAGGTATTCCATGTGATGCCAGTAACCCGCCGGCATAAAGAGGGTTTCGCCATGTTCTAGCACCACTTCATAACCCCGTGCCAGTTTCAATGCCGGGAACTGGGTATAATCGGGACGGCCATTTTGATTGTAGTTCGAAAAATCGGCCAGGCTCAATACCTCAAAAGGTTTGCGGTATAACTTATGCTGCTCGGTGAAAGGGAACAACAGTACTCTCTTGCGCCCTGCAAACTGGGTATGCAGAATGTGCGACATGTCAATGTCGAAATGCATGTGGGTTATGCTGGTAGCGCCACCCACAAACAGCATGGGATATTTTTTTACAAAGCCTTTCATCAAATGATCGGGCCAGGTAAAATCCTGGGTTAGTTGGGGAGCATGATCAAAAATATTGAAGAGGAATATGCGCCATGCTGCCGGTCCCTGGCTGATCATATCAACATACTCGCCAAAGGTCTTGTAATCGTCAGCGGTGTTAATGGGCGTGAAGGCGTCGCTTTTAACGTTGTTGTACAATCCTACTCTTTTACTACCTACAATTTCTTTAAAGTATGCCCAGTTCCACTTCGTAAATGCAGGCCAATCATTGGCCAGGTTCTTAATAACAACTGGTTTCAATGGCAGATAGTAACGCTGCTGAAAATTTTCTGCGTCGATGGTATCAACGCGGTCAACAGGTTGTAATTGCATGAAATAAGTTTGCGCAAATTTAATATTAAAATCATGTTCACTTCATAAAGTAGTACCGAATACATAAACGGCTTTAACATTTAAATAAATAATAGAATGTGTAAGCGGGGCGCATATTTTGCCATTATCGTTATGTGCCTTTAATTAAAAACTATAATTTGCCGTTATGTTGTTACACCTTCACCCAGAAAATCCACAACAGCGAAACATTTCAACCATTGTAAATGTTTTATCAAAAGGCGGAATAATTATTTATCCTACTGATACCATCTATGGGTTGGGTTGTGATATTTTTCAGCATAAAGCCATTGAGCGCATTTGTCGCATTAAAAATATCGATCCGCAAAAGGCGCAACTTTCGTTTGTGTGTTACGATTTGAGTGATTTGAGCCGTTATACAAAAAGTATCAGTACCCCATTATATCGAATGTTAAAACATTATTTGCCGGGACCGTATACCTTCATATTACCAGCCAGCAAGGACGTGCCGAAAATATTGCAGAGTAAAAAGAATACAATAGGATTGCGCGTTCCCGACAATCTGATAGCCCGTACTATTGTTAAAGAATTAGGACATCCCATTTTGAGTACTACCTTGCCAGGTACGATGGTAGAAGAGTTTACCGATCCCGAACTGATGCACGATAATTTTAACAAACTGGTTGATGTGGTGGCAGATGGCGGCATAGGTGGAATGGTACCTTCCACTGTTATTGATTGTACCGGCGATGAACCGGTCTTAATTCGCCAGGGAGCAGGTGAGTGGGATGGAGTAGCTCAACGGCATGAAATATGAAATGATTCGTGATAATCTTAAGTTGTAATAAAGACTGAAGTAAGAAGTAGGAGGTTTCTAAAACTACCCAAGCTTTAATTTAAGAAAAAGCACGTTAACAATACTATGACTGAATATCAAAAATTCTTCCCCGATACATTTACGCTGGAAACGCAGCGGGTGTTGTTACGGTTGGTAACCCCCCAGGACTATGAGGTGTTTTTACCCCTGACCAAAGACAAGGAAATCTGGAAATACTTTACAAAAGACCTGAGCAACGAGCAGGAATTAAAAAACTGGATGGAACAATTGTTCAAGGGTAGAGAATCGGAATTGTGTATGCCATTTACCGTTATAGATAAACATTCGAATGAAGTTTGTGGCAGCACCAGTTACCTCAACATTTCTTTTTATGATAAACGCCTTGAAATTGGGAGTACCTGGCTCGGTACTTCGTTTATTGGAACCGGCATAAACCGGCAGGCAAAATTCGCGTTACTTTCCTTTGCCTTTGAAGTGATGAAAATGGAACGGGTTGAAATAAAAACCGATAATTTGAACGAACGCGCCAAAGCCGCCCTGTTAAAAGTGGGAATGAAGCCCGAAGGCGTTTTTCGCAGCCATATGCTGATGCATGACGGCCGGCGAAGGGATTCTATCTATTATAGTATTATCAGAAGTGAGTGGGAAGAAAGGAAAATTCATTTTTTTCCTGAGATGTTGTAAGGTCAATCCATTTCCAGCTCCAACTGGGTAGAAGTGCAATTAAAGGAACGGCGGTGGTAGGGCGTTAACCCAAACTGTTCAATGGCTTTCCGGTGTTCAGCAGTGCCGTACCCTTTGTTTGTAATCCATTTATAGTTCGGAAATTCCTGGTGCAACTGCCGCATAAAATCATCGCGGTAGGTTTTGGCCAGAATGCTGGCGGCAGCAATGGATGCATAGGCGGCGTCGCCCTGTACAATACATTGGTGAGGCACCCGCTTGTATTTTGTAAACCGGTTCCCGTCGATAATAAGGAACTTCGCTTTCTTTTCCAATTTATCAATGGCCAGGTGCATGGCTTTAAAAGAAGCGTTCAGGATGTTAATGCGGTCAATTTCTTCATGATCTACCGAGGCAACCTGGTAACAAACAGCATTTTTCTCAATAAAACTTCTTAATTCGTACCGGTCCTCTTCCGACACCTGCTTGGAATCGTTCAGTTTTTCGTGGTAAAACCCTTCAGGCAAAATAACGGCTGCTGCAAACACCGGCCCCGCCAAACAACCCCTCCCTGCTTCATCGCAGCCAGCCTCAATAAGTTCAGTTTGGTAGAATGTTTTCAGCACGGGGGTTTATTTGGCTCAAAAATAAGGTTTGCCCGTATTTAAATATTATTTATCAACTTTGTTTTTTTACACATCACATTCCCATTATGGAATTAAGTACAATACCCCAGCTTTTTCCCGCTTTTGAAAAGGAACTGCAACGCGAAATACAGGAACAGGGCGAGATCCGCTTTTATAAATCGGAAGAGCAACTGATGCGTACTGGTCAATATTTCCGTTCAACCATGCTAATATTAAATGGACTGGTTAAAATATACCGGGAGGATGAGGACGGCAATGAGTTTTTTATGTACTACCTGCAACCCGGTCAGGCATGCGCCTTATCGATGGTGTGCGCCGCGGAACATAAACGCAGCGCCATTATGGCAAAAGCGGTAAAGGATACGGAAATAATTGCCATCCCACTAAACTTTATGGAAGAGTGGATGGGGAAATACAAAAGCTGGAACCATTTTGTAATAAGTACTTACCGGTCGCGCTTTGAAGAATTATTAAGCACCATTGATCATATTGCCTTTCGCGGCATGGACGAGAGGTTGGAATTCTATTTAAAAAAGCACCAGGAAACCATGCGAACAAACCTGATCGCGATCAATCATCAGGAAATTGCCAACGAGCTAAACTCTTCGCGTGAAGTCATTTCCCGCCTGCTTAAGAAAATGGAACAATTCGGAAAGGTGAAACTACACCGGAATGCTATTGAAATTATTCAATTATAGGTTGAAAGTATTAAAGGCTGTAAAATAATTCTGTTATTTGCTTTAACGCAGCTTAATTTATATTGGAAAGAGTTAGAAATCTTTTTTCACTTCATACGTTTTTGTCTTAGTAAAACATATTAGGCAAAAACATTTTTGATTACAATCAACCTTATTGTGACCTTCGTCACCTTTCAGATTTTTAATTTCACGCACCTTCACCTAATGATTGCATGATTCAGTTTGCCTATGCCCGGTAAACGCCTGCATGATCATTAAGAAACCTGTCTGTTGTTGTTTTACCGAATTAATTATTTAAATGGAAATAGCCGGTTATTTAGCCGCCGTATTAATTGGCGTATCGTTAGGGTTAATAGGTGGTGGAGGATCAATACTTACAGTGCCTGTATTTGTGTACCTGTTGCATGTGCAGCCGGTATTAGCTACAACCTACTCATTATTTGTTGTAGGAAGCTGCAGCCTGGTTGGTGGCGCACGGGCATATGTTAAAAAGTTAATCGATTTTCATGTGGTGCTTTATTTCGGCTTGCCTTCGCTGTTATCGGTATTTGTTGTAAGGCGATTTGTATTGCCGGTTATACCGGAATATTTATTCACCGTAGGTGAACTGGTTGTAACCAAAGGTGTTTTCTTAATGGTGCTGTTTGCCTTTTTAATGTTAGCGGCGGCAATATCCATGATAAGATCGAATGGGAGAACGCCTTCACCTGCTATTCAGAAAGAACGTGCCGGCGGACTTTTACTACAAGGCTTGCTGATAGGTGCTATTACCGGTTTGCTGGGAGCGGGCGGCGGATTTTTGATCATTCCTGCATTGGTTTTGATCAGCCGGTTGCCAATGAAAATTGCAGTTGGTTCTTCATTGACCATCATGGCCATCAGTTCTTTCTTTGGTTTCTTCAGCACATTATCGCATTACACCATTAACTGGTGGCAGTTGCTGGCATTTACCGCTATTGCCGTGTTGGGAATATTTGCAGGGACGGCTTTGTCAGAAAAAATACCCGGCCAGGTATTAAAAAAAGGATTTGGGTGGTTTGTGATGGTAATAGGCGTTTTCATATTAGTACATGAGTTGTTTTTTTCTTAAGTATTCCTGTTTATCGTTAGTTGGTTCTGTGATAAAAGTCATACTCTATTAAAACCATATTTTAGAATTTACATTGAATATTAAAACAGCATAGTTATGAAGATAGAACAAATTTATACCGGTTGCCTGGCACAGGGTGCGTACTATATCCAAAGCGAAGGTGAAGCTGTAGTAATTGACCCGTTACGGGAAATTGATTCTTATGTTCAAAAGGCTGCACGCAATGGCGCTGCTATAAAATATGTTTTTGAAACCCACTTTCATGCTGATTTTGTATCGGGTCATCTCGATCTGGCAAAAGCAACGGGCGCAACCATTGTATATGGACCAACTGCCACGCCATCATTCGATGCGCATATTGCCAGCGACGGGGAAGTATTTACATTAGGTAAAATAACTATTACTGTATTGCATACCCCAGGGCATACGATGGAAAGTGCTTGTTACCTGCTGAAAGATGAACAGGGAAAAGAAGTGGGCTTGTTCAGTGGTGATACGTTATTTATTGGCGATGTTGGCAGGCCCGATCTGGCGCAAAAAGCCAATCATTTAACGCAGGAAGACCTTGCAGGTTTATTATATGATTCATTGCGAAGTAAGATCATGCCTTTGCCCGATTCGCTGATTGTTTATCCGGCTCATGGCGCCGGTAGTGCCTGCGGCAAGAATATGAGTAAAGAAACTACCGACACTTTAGGTCATCAGAAACAAACGAACTATGCGTTGCGTGCTGATATGACCAAAGAAGAATTCATTAAGGAAGTTACGACAGGATTAACAGCGCCACCGCAATATTTTCCATTGAATGTGCAGTTGAACAAGCAAGGATATGAAAGCATTGATGAGGTCTTAAAAAAAGGAACGCATCCATTAAGCGTAGATGCGTTTGAAGCCGCCGCTAACGAAACGAATGCCCTCATTCTTGACACCAGGGACCCGCAGGTTTTTGCAAAGGGCTTCATTCCTAATTCTATAAATATTGGCATTGATGGCAATTTTGCACCCTGGGTTGGCGCGCTGATCCCGGATATCAAACAATCAATATTAATTGTAGCAGAAGAAGGTCGCCCCGAAGAAGTAGTTACCCGCCTCGCAAGGGTTGGTTATGACAATGCCATCGGATTTTTAGAAGGTGGTTTCGATGCCTGGAAAAAGTCTGGCAAAGAGCTCGATACCATTACTTCTATTACGGCTGATGAGTTGGCAATTGCTTCCGCTGCAAACCCAAATATAAATGTGTTGGATGTACGTAAAAATACCGAGTATGATGCTGAGCATGTTAAAGGCGCGGTAAATGCCAGCCTTGACTATATTAACGACAGCATGCAAATGGTAGATAAAAATAAAACATGGTACGTGCATTGTGCCGGTGGGTACCGTTCCATGATCTTTATTTCTATTTTAAAAGCAAGAGGGTTTGACAAACTAATAGACGTAAAAGGCGGATTTAAAGCTATTAAGGACTCAGGTAAATTTTCAATTACAGATTATGTTTGTCCTACAACCATGCTGTAATAAGACTACCTCGTTTAATTAACTACGTAGCAGTAATTTTCATTAACTTATAGCTGTGTGATTTATGTCGCACAGCTTTTTTTATGAAATCACCATTTTTACAAAAACTTAGTTGTTATGCAATTTTGGGAATGGATTAAACAACCGTGGCCCTGGTATGTAGCTGGTCCGTTAATTGGGTTGGTGGTGCCGCTCTTATTGATCATGGGTAATAAAACGTTCGGGGTTTCATCTTCCTTACGGCATATTTGCGCTGCCTGTATTCCGGCCAATATTCCCTTTTTCAAATACAATTGGCGAAAAGAAACCTGGAACCTGTTTTTTGTAACCGGGATCATATTGGGTGCCATTATTGCAACCAACTGGTTAAATAATGGGGCGCCTATTGCGGTTGATCCAAAGTTGGTGAACGATCTTAAGCAATACAACATTCACAATTACTCATCCATTGTTCCGGTTGATCTGTTTAACTGGCCTTCTTTGTTAACGGTGCGTGGGTTTTTATTAATGGTAGTTGGTGGGTTTTTAGTTGGCTTCGGTACGCGGTATGCCGGCGGCTGTACTTCGGGGCATGCCATTATGGGGCTTTCTAACCTGCAATGGCCTTCTTTGGTAGCTACCTGTTGTTTTATGATCGGCGGCTTTATTACTGCCAACCTGATCCTGCCTGTAATCTTACACCTGTAAAGTTTTTAAAATGGAAACAAGAGACATCATCTCGCAACCTACTATAAGAGAAACCAATACCGATTTTGAAGTGCGATCACTGGATACTATTTGTATCAACGAATCACGTATTCAACATTCGTGGTGGCATTCATTAAAATATTTACTTGCCGGTTTGTTTTTTGGAATTCTGCTGATCAAGGCGGAGGTAATATCATGGTTTCGCATCCAGGAAATGTTCCGTTTGCAAAGCTTTCATATGTATGGCGTAATTGGCACTGCAGTAGTAACAGGCATTATTTCAGTATGGCTGATCAAAAAGTTCAAAGTAAAAACAATATATGGCGAACCGATTGAATTACATCCCAAGCAATTCAATAAGGGACAGGTATATGGCGGCTTGTTATTTGGCGCCGGCTGGGCAATGACCGGAGCTTGCCCTGGCCCATTGTATGCGTTGATAGGAACAGGCGCAACAGTAATTATTATAGTTTTATTAAGCGCCGTAGCAGGTACCTGGGTGTATGGCCGCCTGCGCGAAAAATTGCCACATTAATAAATTTGGTGATGACTAAATAGAATAAGTATCTTTAATACGGAATAAGCAACTGCTTATACCAGATCTATTGAGTGAGATTCTTCCTAGTTCCGGTTTTGCATTGTAAACCTCATCCTCACTATTTTTTAGAAAATTCCCATAGAACCCAACCGTCTCCAGCCCACTGAATAACACTTTTTGGGAATTGTAAAAACATCAAGGGATTTTTATTGTACCGCCACAAAGGGATGTTGCGAATTATTATACCTACTCCATGAATGAGTTGATCCATGTCCCCATCTTTCTCCTTTTCTAAACTAAAATTGGCTGTATATGCAAACCAACAATTTTAATTCGTCTTCGCGCCGCGACTTTTTGGGAAAACTGGCCGCTGGTGCAGCTGCTTTGGGTACGGTTTCAATTGCTCCTTTTCAAGCGCAGGCAGAGAATGCACTGTCAGAAAATGAATTAGCCGATCCGGAAGCATGGTTCAATAAAATAAAAGGGAAGCACCGCATTGTATTTGATGCTACACAACCGCATGAATTAATGCCATTTGCCTGGCCAAAAGTTTTTTTGCTTACGAATGCTGCCACTGGTACACCTGAAAAAGATTGCAGTGTGGTAGTAGTGCTTCGTCACGATGCCATTCCTTATGCATTGAACAGCGATCTGTGGGCAAAATATAAACTGGGTGAGCTGCACAAAGCACACGACCCTGTAACCAAAGAATATGCTACCCGTAATCCTTTCTGGCAACCCAAAGAGGATTATAAAATACCAGGAGTAGGTAGCGTGCCCATTGCTATTAATCAATTACAGGAGAGTGGTGTATTGTTTTGCGCCTGCAGTATGGCAGTAACTGTTTATAGCGCAGTAGCCGCTGATATGATGAAAATGGATCCTGAAGTAGTGAAGAAAGAATGGCTGGCCGGTGTATTGCCCAACATCCAGATGGTTCCCTCCGGTGTATGGGCATTGGGCCGCGCACAGGAAAAGGGCTGTACCTATTGCTTTGCCGGCTAAGTGCGGATCATGTTGTTCTGAAGGCTTCTAATTTTTTAACCCCTATTTATACAAGTTCCATGTTGCATGCCGGGTTGCTGAACACCTGGTATGCAACATGAACTATTATACGATTTGCCTGCTATTATGAACCGTAAATTGATTACTGGATTATTGGCGATAGGCGTGCTTGTTGCTATATGGATGTTTGTTAAACAACGTAACCCTAATGTTATAAAAAATAAAGCCACCCTGTTGGTGCCGGATAAACCGGAAATGCCCTGGCAGGCGCCTGACTCAGGCACGATACCGCAAACCACTGCAGGTGACCAGATACGTTATGGCCGTGATCTGATCGCCCGTACATCCTATTACCTGGGACCGAAAGGAAAAGTAGCACATATCTCAAACGGAATGAATTGCCAGAATTGTCACCTGGCAGCAGGCACCAAACCCTGGGGAAATAATTATAGCGCAGTGACATCAACCTATCCCAGATACCGCGACCGGAGCGGAACGGTGGAAACTATTGAAAAAAGAGTGAATGATTGCCTGGAAAGAAGCCTCAACGGGAAGCCATTGGATAGCAACAGCCGCGAAATGCGGGCTATTGTAGCTTATATGCATTGGCTGGGTTCCAATGTGCCCAGGGGTGAAAAGCCCTTAGGCTCAGGCATAAGCTCATTGAAAAGTTTAAACCGCCCGGCAGATACCGCTAAAGGGAGAATTGTGTTTATTGATAAATGCCAGCTTTGTCATGGCGCCAATGGCGCTGGTCAATGGGATACGGTTACCGGTACCGGCTACCTGTACCCGCCTTTGTGGGGACCGAATAGTTATAATATTGGCGCCGGTTTGTACCGGTTATCGAGAATGGCCGGTTATGTAAAAGACAACATGCCGTTTGGTGTTTCGCACGGCAATTCACAGCTCTCGGAAGAAGAATCCTGGGATGTGGCGGCTTTTATTAATTCGCAGCCGCATCCTTATAAAGACCTTTCAAAGGACTGGCCGAAAATTAGCACTAAACCTGTTGATTATCCATTTGGCCCGTTTGGCGATACTTTTTCCGAAAAACAACATAAGCTCGGTCCGTTTGATCCCATTCAACAATCAAAAGACGCCAAAAAGAAAAAATAGACAGGCTATAGTAATTCATTGCTTATTGAGTTTCTAAAATCATCTATATGTGTAAGATTAATACGTTCATCGTTGTGTTTGTGCTGCTGCCGGTGCTTACCATTGCGCAAACAACAGCATACAGAGTGATCTTTGATATTACCAGTGGCGATACCGCTGCTCATAAAACGGTAATCAGGCAATTGAAAGGCATATCACAGTCGCGCCCAGACGCTCAACTGGAAGTGGCCATATACAGCGATGCGCTGGCCATGGTTTTGAAAGACAAGTCGATCATTGCAGATGCCGTAAAAGAATTGAGCAGTAATAAAAAGGCCAGCTTTAAAGTTTGTGCCGCTACCATGAAACGGAACAACGTAGATAAAAGTCAGTTGATAGCCGGTGTAGATATAGTGCCCGATGCCATTTATGAAATTGTAACAAAGCAGCATGAGGGCTGGGGGTATATTAAGGTGGCGCAATAGGCAAGTGGTGGGTAGCTAGCAGGGAAAACAAATAGGCATGGCAATTGACCAGTAGTTGCAGGTTTCAAGTTGCAGGTTTCAGGGCCGGGAATTTTTGGGCCCCATTTGTCATTCAGCCGCCTGCAGCTGGTAGTCCTGTAACCTGAAACAGGTAACCCAACCTGTAACAGATACCTGGTAACCGGCAATTGGCACCCGGTAACTGGTAATTTACAGTTTGCAATAGGCAATCGGCAATTTGCAATAAGCTATTTTTTTCGGCCAGCACCATTTTTGGACCTTGAGCCTTGATTCTTGGTACTTGTGGCTTCGCCGTCTTACCTTTGCGCCGCAATGAATACCATATCTCTTGAACAACGTGCCAACCGGGCAGTATCGAACTGGATATTTTTAGGGGTGATCATGTTATTGGTGCAGGTGGTATTAGGTGGCGTCACCCGCTTAACCGGTTCGGGCCTGTCAATTACCGAGTGGAATGTAGTTACCGGCGCATTGCCTCCGCTGAGTGAGCAACAATGGCTGGCTGAGTTTAACAAATACCAGCAAACGCCTCAATACCGTTTCCTGAACACCGATTTCTCGCTGTCTGATTTCAAATTCATTTTTTTCTGGGAATGGTTCCACCGCCTTTGGGCCAGGCTGATCGGCGTGGCATTTTTAGTGGGATTTGTGTACCTGCTGGCAAAAAAATACCTGAAAAAGGAACTGGTGAACCCTTTGCTGATCCTTTTTTTGTTAGGCGCCCTGCAGGGAGCCATCGGATGGATCATGGTTGCCAGCGGATTGACCGGTGATGCGATATACGTACGCCCAACCCGCCTTGCCATGCACTTTATTTTCGCCCTCGGTTTAATATGTTATGCTTTCTGGATCGGGTTGCGATTGACAATTCCAGCCCCAAAAAGGATTAACCACCCGCCTTTGTACCGCTGGGCCTGGGTGCTGATCGTAATTTTGTTTGTGCAATTAATTTTCGGGGCACTGATGGCCGGGCACAAAGCTGCCACAGTGGCGCCTACCTGGCCAACCATCAACGGTAGCTGGGTACCCGATGGCTTATTAAAAGAACAACCTGTACTCCTTAATTTTTTTGAAAATAAGGTCACGATCCATTTTGTGCACCGGGGGTTAGCATATACGTTATTAATATTGATAATAATTTATTCTGTAAAAGTTTTTCGCATAAAGCCGGCCAGCACCATTTTCAGTCAGGCGCGCCGTATGCCATTAATACTGGTGTTAGTACAGGTAATATTGGGTATTCTATCGGTGTTAACCAGTACCAGCATAATTCCCAACCGTTGGGGCACGTTTGAATGGATGGCACAGTTACACCAGATTATCGGGATGTTATTACTGCTGAGCCTGGTCGCCATGTTATTTCTTACCCGGCAATCCTCATCTTTTAGGCAACCTTCATAATCTTGGCACTGTCTTTTCGTTTTAGTAGTAAATTGAGAAGAAAGCCGGAAAGTCAGGAAAGTTAAAAGGTTGCAAACATTTCACATTGCAGGTATTTGAACCTTCCCGATTCCGGCGTATTTTAAACGCTCGGGTTAGTATGAAACTTTTTTTGAAGGGACTATATCACTCTTTTCCTGTACAGTTGGTAATGCTGCATTTTAAAAAATTCCAGGTGCTGCTGATCTTCTGGTTTGTATTATTCAGTACGGTGAATGGTACATTCATGAAGACTTTCGGCGCCGATTCCCTTTACCTGGCACCCGAATACCTGGGCAACGTGAGTATGGTGGCCGCCTTATTTGTTGGTATGGCCATTGGCGTATTTATAATGAGCTGGAACATTACCACCTTCATTTTATTCAGTCGCCATTTTCGTTTTTTAGCCACTACTTCCAATCCATTTCTGAAATATTGCATCAACAATGGCGGCATACCCCTGATCTTCCTTATTTTTTATTTTATAAAGGCAGTGTCGTTTGACCGTTATAAAGAATTGATGACATTTGGAGAAATAGGCTTGCTGGTGTTAGGTTTTTTAGGCGGGCTGATACTGATCGTTGTTTTTTCGCTTTTCTATTTTTTCAGGGCCGATAAAAATATTATACGCCGTCTTACTCCGGTGATCAGCAATCCGCAATTGTTTAAAGCGCAGTTCAAAAAAGACGAAACAAGGCTTAATCAAAGCCGGCTGATAAAAGTAGAATGGTACCTGAGCGCCCTATTCAAACTTAAAAAAGTGCGCGACGTATCGCACTACAGCCGGGAGTTTATAGAAACTATTTTCAGCCGGCATCACTTTGCCGCCGTAGTTTCTATTTTCATTGCTTTTATCGGGCTGATACTGCTGGGTTTTTGTTTAGATAATCCTTTGTTCCAGTTACCTGCAGCCGCAGGCATTACCCTGTTCTTTGCGATCTTAATTGCCGTATCCGGCGCCTTTTCATATTTTCTGCAAAGCTGGAGCATTCCATTCGTAGTGGTTTTATTCCTTATTACAAACGTTTTATACCGGTACGAAATAATTGATCCCAGCAATAAAGCCTATGGGTTAAATTATAAGAACAAGGACCAGCGGCCTTTATACAACGCCGAATCATTATTGTCGTTGTGCGCACCGGAAAAGATCCAACACGATAAAAACAATCTGATCTCCATCCTGGAGAACTGGAAGAAGAAACAATCTGAAGCGAAGCCGCTGATGTTTGTGATCACAACAAGTGGGGGCGGAAACCGTAGCGCCACCTTTACCATGAATGTGTTGCAGCATCTCGATAGCATGACCCATGGCGAACTAATGAATAAAACCGTGCTCATTACGGGTGCTTCTGGCGGTATGCTGGGCGCCTCTTATTTTCGTGAACTAAGCAGGGCCAGGGCGGCAGGTAAGCCAATTAATTTGCAGGATAAGAAATACCTCAACGATATTTCGAACGATCTGCTGAACCCGTTATTTACCTCTTTCGTGGCCCGCGATCTGGCAGCGCCGGCGCAACGGTTTAAAGTAGGGGCGTATGAATATATTAAAGACCGGGGCTATGCTTTTGAGCAAAAGCTGAACGCCAATACCCGCGGCATGCTCGACAAGCAATTAAAAGACTGGTACGCCGACGAAAAAAATGCGCGCATTCCGCTGATGCTTTTCAATTCCGTGGTAACCCGCGATGGCCGCAAAATGATCGTGAGCACACAGCCCATGAGCTTTTTAATGCGCCCGGCCTATGATAGTATCCATGCAATGGATGCCGATCCCGATGCGGTAGATTACCAGGCATTATTTGCCAAACAAGACCCTTTGAATCTGCGTATGCTCACAGCCCTGCGTATGAATGCGACATTTCCGTATGTGTTGCCGAATGTATGGTTGCCCAGTGACCCGGTCATTGATGTTATGGATGCCGGTATACGCGATAATTACGGACAGGAAACGGCCCTGCGTTTCATTCAGGTATTTCAGCAATGGATACGGGAAAACACTTCTGGCGTTGTGTTAATTCATATCCGCGACCGGAAGACCGGTGGTTGGGAACATCCATACGAATCGACCAATATTACGGAAATCGCTACCAAACCCATGCTGCTGCTCGAATACAACTGGTTTAAAATGCAGGAGTATAGTCAGAACGATTTAATGGGCCTGGCACAGTCGATGATGGGGAATTATTTTTACAATCTTTGCTTTCAATACATACCCGAAAAGAATGATGCGCGCGCAGCATTGAATTTCCATCTTACCAAAAGCGAGAAAAAAGATATTGCCAGCGCGCTGGGCAGCACCGGTAATCAGCAAATGTTTGCCCGGTTTAACCAGCTAATGAAAAGTTCACATTCGCTTACGGTACGTTAGCGTGAATCAGTTTAAAATAGCGCGGTAATACTTTAACATGTAGTTGCCGTTGACATTCCCATGGCTCGCCGTCAATATGAATAGGCGCCCCCGCGGGGTTGCTGATAAACAGTTCTTCCGTTTGAAAATAAATAACGGGTGAATTCATGGAATTCTCAATCCGTCTGATGCGACCGGCCAGCACCTGCCGCATAACCGATAAAAGCAACAAAGGCTTGGCGATTTTCTTTACGATCACTACATCCAGCAAACCATCGCTCAGGATGGCCTGGGGCGCAATGGTAAAATTATTTCCGAACTGGTTACTGTTAGCAATGCTCAGGAAAAAAGCTTCTGTAGCAAATTCCAGCTTATTGGCATTTACCCGAAAGGGGTAGGGTTTGGCCGAAAAAAAGTGACGGGTAGTAAGGGAGGCATAGGTGCCTAATCCTCTTTTAGGCTGGTCAGCAAACTGATGTGCTACCTGGGCATCAAAACCCAACCCGCAAAGCATACAGGCAAAACGTTCATTCACCATGAAGCCATCAGTTAAAATAGCTTTGCCGGTAAAAACAATTTCCAGGGCTTTTGCACTGGCTTTGGGAATACCGGCGGCAAGGGCCAGACCGTTACCCGAACCCATGGGAATAATGCCAAACTGAACGTCGGTAACCGTCAATGCTTTAACTACCTGGTTTACTGTTCCGTCGCCACCGCAGATCACTACATCAGTTACCTGTTCTGTTTCAATTTTTTGTTTCACAAAATCATAATTGCCATCGGCGGAAGTAGGCAGTATCTCAAAAGGTATCTGGCGTTTATTGGTTTCACGGTCTATCAACTCTTTCAGTGAAGATTTTCCTTTGGTGCCGGAAATGGGGTTAATAAGATATATGATCTTTCGCTGCATGTTATCAAATTACAAAAGGCAAAGATAATGGCCTGAATTGTCATGACAGGTTAACTTATGCAACAAACCGGCCATTCCTGTCTTATATTTTTATTATCTCTTGTACAGCTTTCATTCTTTTCCTGAAGCCTCCATTTTCGACAAACAACCATTTTACCAGCCGAACGCCATAATTGCCTTTTTTTATACGGTTGCCGAAAAGTCGTTGGTTTCATCTAATTTAAAAAAACGGGTGAGCTATAATTAAGTTGCTTTGTTTAAAGAACTCAGAACTTATATAAAAAGTATAGCCATGAAAAATGTAATTGTAACATGTATTGCCAGTTTCCTGGTGGCAGGACAGGTTTCCGCGCAACAAGCCAGCCGCCCCATATTGACTGAAAACATACAGTCATTGCATGCAAACACCCGGTACATCAACAAAATTCACGTGAAAGCTATGCGTGATTTTTTAAAGCGCGATAAAACTGCCACCAATACCGATTGGATGGTTGTTGAAACCGGCGTTGTTGTAAAGTATACCGACAAAAAAAATAGCCGGTGCAGAACAGTATACAACTGCAGGGGTGAGTTTTCGTATACGGTGCGGCAGTATGCTGAAAGTAATATGGACCGGGATGTACGGGCAATAGTAAAAAGCCAGTATTATGATTATACCATAACACTGGTAGAGCAAATTGAACAGCCGGCAAAACCGCTGGTTTACGTGGTGCATTTGGAAGATGCCACTTCACTAAAGAACATCCTCGTAAGTGAGCGGGACATTGAGGTGATTGAAGAGTATAATAAAGCCTGGCCTTAACAAACCAGGAGGAAACGATAAAGATCTTTTCAGAAGGGTGTAGGTGAAAACAGCTTCAAGCCACAGGCCACAAGCTATAAGCATTATGAATACAATTTCTTTTGCTTGAAGCTTACAGCTTGTAGCTTGAGGCTTTATTTTTTACCTGACAAATGCAATTGGCCAAACCGTCCATGATTCATGTTGATAACGCCAGGTAGTGCTTTTACCGGTGAATTGTAAAGCAGAAAGCGTACGGCCTTTAGGCATCTGTTGCGCGCTGTAAAAGATATTCAGGTTGGTGCGTGTATACGTTTTTTCCAACTGCAACAACTCCTTAACCGCGATCGTCATACCCTTAGTGGCATCGTCGAATTTCCATTCTTTTAAAACATTGCCTTTATCATCCCTTATGGCAATCGTTCTGCCTTTACCGATAGCGCCACAATGATTATAATAAATTACCAACTGATCTTCTTTGTTTGCTTTATCCAATTGCAAACTTTGTAATGTTAATGATTGGCTAACCGCCTGCCGCAGGATCAGTTTGTTGTTAAGATAAATTTCAAAACTTTCACCCCCTGCCTTTGCTGTAAATGCCAGTAAGCATGCAGAGATAATTGTAAGAACCGCCATCAGGGCGGGTTTTAATGATCTGTGTTGCATAAAACGAAAGTTTTTAGGTTTAAAAAGAAGTATGTTTTAATTCTCGTAACAAAGCAACAAAATACAGGCGGCCATATATAATTACTTTGACAAGGCGATGGAATTCCTTGATGTATTGCAGTTTTTTGGACCTTTTCTTAAAAGGCAGGCTACAACCAGGTTATATTACTTAATTGATAAAATATGAGCTCTCCCCAATAATAATTTACTAGTATGCGTTTGTGCTGGGGAGAATAGATAAGTGTTTAGGGTACATATTACAGTTTGTATTGATGGTTTCCACAATTCCCAATTAACATATCCTTAACCGTAAATAAGTAACCTGGTGAAACATTTCGCAAATGCTGTGCAGGAGCGGACCAGCCGCAGAAAAGCGCATGGTGCCATTTATTCAACTTTTCAAGGGCTTACAGAAAGCTTATCATGTGCACTGCAGCAATACCATTTTATAATAAGTGCTTATGTAAGCGAATAAATTGCGACGGATTGTTTAACCCAAATTAAAAGTATAGCTATGAAAAAGATTTTCATCACCACCGGTATATCTATCGTGGTATTATCGGGTTGTGCCTATTCTCAGCAAAGCAGGCATTCGCTGGCCGCCGCTAAAGTAAAACCAATGCATGCAAAAAGCCAGTATCTGAACGACATTAACGTTAGGGCTATGCGTGATTTTGTAAGCCGTTATGGAGATGCTACAAATGCTTTATGGCATAGAAATAACGAAAGTTATGTAGCCGTGTTCTTTAAAGATAGTGTACAGCATCGCATTGTTTATTCCAACCGCGGTGATTTAAGTTTTGTGATGAAGTACTATGAAGAAAAACACCTGCCTCGCAATATACGTGCCCAGGTGAAAAGTACATACTACGATTATAAGATCTTTATTATACAGGAAATAGAAAGCCCTAACCATCCAACCATTTATATTGTGAACCTGCAAGGAGATACTGACTGGATAAAGGTAAGATTGTGTCAGGGTGAAATGGAAGTGATGGAAGCGTTTCAGAAAGGTAAATAAAGGAGGCTGCTGCTAAGATAATGTTAACGACAGACGGAATGCCTAATTAGCTCTTTAACATACCATTTGTAAACGACATAAGCTGTTATCCATCTATTACAGTATAAAATAAAAATGGAGGAAACAGTTTATGAAAAAGATTTTTACACTCGTAGCCATATTGTTCAGCGTAACAGCATTTGCTTCAGGAAATCCTCGCCCCAATGAAAGTAAAATGGCCATCCGCAGCAATAGCGATGCCTTTATACAGGTAGTGATAGATGGACGACAATACAATGTTAATCGCAATGGTTTTGTTTTGGATAACATCCGATCTGGCCGCCATCGCATTGAGGTGTACAAGGTAGATAACTATGGTATGTTTAGAAAAAGGCCGCAACTGGTTTACAGAAACACTATGGTTGTAAAGCCGTGGGAATCGTTGAACATTAACATTAATCGTTTTGAAAGGGTATGGGTAGACACCCGTTTTGACCGCGATGATCGTCGGGGGAATGATAGGGATTATGGTCGTGATCGTGATTATGACCGTGGCCCTGACTATAACGATCGTGATGGTCGTTACGGCAGACACTAAACGCTATAACCACTTGCAAAGGTCCTTCCAGTTGGAGGGACTTTTTTTCTTTTGGTGAATGAGCAATGGTGAATTCTTCTACGTCAGCGGTTTTCCATTAGCACATTATCGCATTAGCACATTGGCCTTTAACACTCCCTTAGTAAACGACTCATTTTATATTCCATCTATTACAGCATAAAACAAATGGAGGAAACAGTTTATGAAAACGATTTTTACGCTTATCACTGTATTGTTTAGTATCACCACTTTTGCTGCTCCCGGTCCTAAAACTTCCAGATTGGCAATTTCAAGCAACGACCGTTCTGTAATGCAAGTGAAGATCGATGGCGTAATGTACAATCTGAATAGTACGTTTGTAATGGATAACATCCGAACAGGTAATCATACCATCACCATTTATAAAACAGAAAATATGGGTTTTAGAAAAAGGACCCAGGTAGTATATAACAGTTCGATGTATATTGCTCCTGCTCAGTTTATCAATATCGACATTAATCGTGCAGGCAAAGTAGTGATTAAAACTACCAACAACAAATTCGACCGCAATGATAATTTCAGAGGAAACAACAGGAATAATAATAACGACAGGTACGATAAGAATAACAATGACAGGAACAGAGATGGCAGAGACGATAGATACGGCAGATACTAATTAAAGCAAGTATTAAAAAGAAGGGCTGACTCCAATTAGGTCAGCCCTTCTTTTTATGTAACCAATTTTGACAATTAGCTAATTTGCTTTTATCCCCAGCACTTCCGTCATAAACTTCTCCGTTTCTCTTTCAACACCCGGTACATCGTGCGATCTTATCCAGGAGCCGATTACATGGTTGCCGGTATTGGGCATTGCCACTTCCCGCTTTTTATCGGCCGGTGTGCCCAATTGGGAAAACATTTCCTTAATAGCGCTTACTTTCACCGTACTGTCCTGGTGAATATTGTCTTTATAGTAATAAAGCGTCAGTGTAGGCTGTTTTACTTTTTCAAAGGTCTTTTTGTTCATGCTTGTCTCCAGCAATTCCTCCAGGTTAACCGCCGCTTCTATGCGATAATGATAAGTCCAGTACTTACGATAAGCCTCGCGGGTATCCTCGGAATCGAGGTATTTTGAACCTTTTACTAATCTGGCTACCTGCAATCCCCAGGGATTATTGAGTATCCAGGCTGTAGGATCATTAATTTCAATATTCGGCGACATTAGAATTAACGCATATACTTCGGGGTATTCTGCCGCCAGTTTCAGCGCCAGTGTACCACCGGTTGATGTGCCCACCAGAATAACTTTATTGCCCAGTTGTTTTCCAATGGCGAAAGCCTGTTTGGCTGTTTCCCAATAGTTATCAGCAGTAAGATTAACCATAGGTTCGGTGGTGTCAATACCATGCTCTGCGAGGCGGGACAGATATAAATTACAACCGAACTTTTTGGCCAGATCGCGATGAACGGGGTCGCCTTCGCCCTGCGAGGCAGTAAAGCCATGCAGGTATACCAGTGAATATTCGGTCTTGTTTTTCAGGGAATCATTGGCCCAAACGATCCGTGCTTCGTTATCGGGTTTAATGTTATGGGCGGCTTCCTGTTGCCTGATATAATTAACCAGGGCAACTGGTTCGGCCGGAACAGCTGGCATAGCAGTTGAATATACCGGGGTAGAAGGGTTTGGCCCTAAAAAGTAGGCAATGATCAATATTGCCGGAATAATAAGGGCCCATTTTTTTTTACGCATACCGTAAATTTGGTGTTGAAATTAACAGCTTTTTATTACCTGTAAAAATAGTGGGTTGTAATTAAAATGATTTTTTTATGAATTCCGATACCGGCAAGTACATCATGCTCATCGGTGGCGCTGTGGTGATAATCGGCATTATCATTTATTTCTTTTACGATAAACTGCACTGGATCGGCCACCTGCCGGGCGATATTCGCATTGAAAAGGAAAAATTCCGCTTTTATTTCCCCATAACGACCATGATCCTGTTTAGTGTTTTGGTAACAGTGATCATAAGTATAATTCGCAGGTTTTTATAATGCCGGTAGTAAAGGGGCGAATGTATTTAATAAATTTTTAATTCCTTTGTATTCTCTTTAAGTCATATTAAAGGATCAGTAAAGTGGAATTGGCGATCATTTATTAATCATATGTATGACCCCAACCAACCGGTACATTGCATTGGATGTATTTCGCGGCATCACCATTTGTTTAATGATCATTGTAAATACGCCTGGCAGTCACGATGCTACATTTGCCCCGCTGTTACATGCCGAATGGAATGGCTTTACCCCGGCAGATCTTGTATTTCCTTCTTTTTTATTTGCTGTAGGTAATTCTATGTTTTTTGCCATGCAAAAATGGACGACCATGACCCAGGCACAGGTGCTGACAAAAATAGGCAAGCGTACCTTGTTGCTTTTTATGCTGGGTTTCTTATTGTATTGGTTTCCGTTTATAAAATATGGAGCGGAAGGCCATGTTGTTTTAAAACCTTTTGCTGAAACAAGGGTGTTGGGGGTGTTGCAACGAATAGCATTATGTTACTGCATTGCATCACTGTTGATCTATTATGGGAAGCCCAAAGGCGCACTCATTACTTCCGTGATTTTATTGATCGCTTACCGGCTTATCATCTTGTGGTTTGGCGACCCGGGTAATGAGCTGAGTATGGCGGGAAATGCAGAAACAAAACTGGACCTGTTGCTGATTGGTGCCAACCACATGAACCATGGTGAAGTGATCCCTTTTGAACCGGAAGGGATCTTAAGCACTTTGCCCGCTATTGCCAATGTAGTAGCTGGTTACCTGGTGGGTCAGTATATTCAACATGCCGGAAAAACCTGGGAAATGCTTACCCGCTTGCTATTGACTGGCAGCCTGCTGGTTGCGCTGGCCTATTGCTGGGACCTTAGCTTTCCTATAAATAAAAACTTGTGGACCAGCTCTTTTGTGTTGTATACCGTTGGGCTCGATTGTTTTATACTGGCTGGCGTTATATACGTAATTGACTTTTTGCATAAAACCCGCTGGACAGGCTTTTTTGAAGTGTTTGGAAAGAATGCGCTGTTTATTTACCTGTTGTCGGAAGTGGTGGCGATCATGATGCGCGCCTTACGCGTAGCACATGGGGTGAATTTATATAAATGGATATTTGAGCACATATTTAAATTTCCTGGTATGTATATTGGCTCCCTGCTGTTTGCTATTTGGTTTATGCTAATGTGTTGGCTGGCAGGCTGGGTGTTGGATAAAAGAAAAATTTATATCAGGGTTTAGAGTAGCATGCTTAAATTACAGCACCATACGCTTCTTGTCTCAGTGTCACGATTGAAGTGCACATTGATCATAATTGATCATAAAGACGTGACTGCTATTTGTTTAGCTTTCTGCCATAGAAAATATCTTTTATTTATGAGGGTTTATAGGTGCTGAACAGCCATAAAAACCCGTATAAATGGGGATTAATTATCTATAAAGTTTCTGCTTTTGCTTGCCTCGCCCATTGATTTAGCGTACTTTTGCGCCTCGTTTGCCATTGCTTAAAAAAAAGTATTCAAAGGCATTCATTATTAAGAAATTAAAAAACATTTCCTGCTCAGGAAAAAGGAATTTATGGATATCAGAAATATCGCCATTATTGCCCACGTAGACCACGGAAAAACTACCCTGGTAGACAAGATCTTACACGCTACCAAAGTGTTTCGTGAAAACCAGGAAACTGGTGACCTGATCATGGACAGTAATGATCTGGAAAGAGAAAGAGGGATCACCATCTTCAGTAAGAACGCAGCGGTAACATACAAAGATGTAAAAATTAATGTAATTGATACCCCGGGCCACGCCGACTTTGGTGGTGAGGTAGAGCGTGTACTGAAAATGGCCGACGGTGTGTGTTTGCTGGTGGATGCCTTTGAAGGCCCCATGCCGCAAACCCGCTTCGTATTACAAAAAGCGTTGCAGTTAAACCTGCGACCTATTGTGATCATCAACAAAGTTGATAAGCCAAACTGCCGTCCTGATGAAGTACATGATGCGGTATTTGAATTATTTTTCAACCTCGATGCTACTGAAGAGCAGCTAGATTTCCCCACCTATTATGGTAGCGGCAGAAATGGCTGGTTCAACGATTCATTAACACCGTGTGAAAATATTAACCCGTTGCTGGATGGTATTTTGAAACATGTACCACCACCAAAAGTAAGCGAAGGTACCCTGCAATTGCAGATCACTTCCCTGGATTATTCATCTTTCCTGGGTCGTATTGCTGTAGGTAGAGTATCGCGCGGAGTTATAAAAGAAAATCAGCCCATTTCATTGGTACAGGCTGATGGCAGCATAAAAAAGACCCGTGTAAAAGAGTTGTATGTTTTTGAAGGCATGGGAAAGAAGAAAGTAAGTGAAGTAATTGCCGGTGACCTGTGCGCTGTAGTGGGTATTGAAGGATTCAACATTGGCGATACCATTGCCGATTTTGAAAATCCTGAAGCATTACCGGTTATCAGCGTTGACGAACCTACCATGAACATGATGTTTTCCATCAACAACTCACCCTTCTATGGTAAAGATGGAAAATTTGTAACAAGCCGCCACCTGCGCGACCGCCTGATGAAAGAAACAGAAAAGAACCTGGCATTAAGGGTTGTAGATAGCGACGGCGGCGATGCCTTCCTGGTATATGGCCGCGGTATCCTTCACCTGGGCGTATTGATTGAGACCATGCGTCGCGAAGGATATGAGTTAACTGTAGGTCAGCCACAGGTTATCGTAAAACAGATCGATGGTAAAAAATGTGAACCATATGAGGTGCTGGTTGTAGACGTACCACAAGAATTTGCTTCAAAAGTAATTGACCTGGTAACCCGCCGTAAAGGGGAGATGCTGGTGATGGAAACCAAAGGTGAAATGCAACACCTGGAGTTTGATATCCCTTCACGCGGTTTGATAGGGTTACGTACACAAATGCTAACCAACACACAAGGTGAAGCCGTAATGGCCCACCGCTTCAGTGAATACAAACCCTGGAAAGGCGTTATTCCCGGCCGTAACAACGGTGTGTTGCTGGCAAAAGAAAATGGATCTTCAACTGGTTACTCACTTGATAAACTGCAGGATAGAGGGTCATTCTTTATTGACCCAGGTGAAGAAATATATGCTGGTCAGATCATTGGTGAGCATATTAAACCAGGCGACCTGGTGGTGCAAATTACCGAAGGAAAGAAACTCACCAATATGCGCGCCAGCGGTAGCGATGCAGCAACCAACATTGCACCAAAAATACTGCTCACCCTCGAAGAATGTATGGAATATATTCAACATGATGAGTGTATTGAGGTAACGCCTAACTTCATTCGTATGCGTAAAACCATACTCAATGAAGAAGAAAGAAAGAAACAGGCAAAGTCAATGAAGGCCGAAGCATAAACAATATTTTTATCTTCTTATAACCCAGGAATTACCCGAACAGGTAATTCCTTTTTATTTGTAGTAGGATTAAAATACCTATTTTGTAAACTTGTTAACAACTGGTTCTATGAAGAAACTAAAGCCTGTAACTATTTGCCTGGTAATTGCCCTGATCCTTTTTCAACATATTTCAAGAGGAAGCTATTACAAGGGGTTAATTACTGGAGAAATAAGTGGAAATTACGGCAAGCTTTACACCATACTACAAGTGGGATTGGATTTTATCATAGATATTTTTACAATAATACTGGGCATTGCAGCGCTGTCCTATTCAGATCTACAAGTGAGGGATAGGGCTTACTCTATATTCAGATTTGTGTATGTAATGACGGGCTTTTTAGCTTTGCCAACCGTTGTATTCTCATTAGTTATATCCGGGGGAATGTTTTTTAATGACCCAGCGACAGGCTTTGTAATCATATCCCGTCATTTGATCTGGATAACGCTGATCGTTTTATTGCTTATTTGCAAGCCGGAGAACCCAATAAAAAAGGTGAATTTACAGGAGTATGATATGGTAGCATATACTTCTATTGGTCACCGGTTTGTGCATTATCTGTTAGATTACTTTCTTATACTACCTTTCTGGATGAGTGCTGCAAGTTTTCTGTATGTATTCAATTACATGGTTTTCGGGAGTGCTTCGTATTCCTCGGCAAATCCAACACTGTTTTATTTGTATTATTTCGTCAGTTATTTATTGTATTATTTTTTGGCAGAAGCCATCTTTCGGCAAACCCTGGGAAAAATGGTTACCAGGTCATGTGTAGTAAGCGATGGCGTACAGTTATCAACCGGAAGGATCTTACTTCGAACGCTATCGCGCTTAATTCCTTTCGATCCGATTGCGTTTTTATTCGGCGCTAAATGGCACGACCGTGTTTCGTCTACTGCTGTGGTATATATAGATAGCTGGGAGAAGGTGTTTGAAGAAGAAAAAGGCGTAAAAGATTAAAGCTTTTCCCCTTTGTCGTTGAAGAACGGTCTTGTGTACAAATTTTCCTAAATTACAGCCATTTTATATTGCTCTATGGTCAAAAATTCATTTGCC
The DNA here is from genome assembly GCF_004834005.1 of Niastella caeni. Lineage (GTDB taxonomy): Bacteria > Bacteroidota > Bacteroidia > Chitinophagales > Chitinophagaceae > Niastella > Niastella caeni. The sequence goes on along the minus strand of NZ_STFF01000001.1, from coordinate 1,606,526 downwards.
AGGTATAGAAACCTGTTTCGTCATATCCGCAACTGGCCCGATTATTTTACCCGGAAGTTTAAAAAGGCCTTCAGCACCATGGAATTCACTACCAGAGGCAATCCGGTTCGGTTTCGTGTTCCCTCCACCGGCCTTTACCTGGTTTTCAAGGAGATCTTTGTAACCGATTTTTATGAAATTGACACTCTTGTAAAGCAGCTTCCGGCCAAACCGGTAATTGTAGATATAGGCGCCAATGCAGGTTATTTCAACATCATGCTGTTTTCTAAAATAAAAGATGCTACTGTATATGCCTATGAGCCTATTTCGGTGAATTATGAACTGTTTAAAACAAACATTTCATTAAATCCCGGCATGGAAAAGCAGGTACATCTTTTTAATAAAGCAGTAACCGGAACACCTCAGGACAGCGTAGAGCTGTTTATGGAACATTCCGGCGATAATTCGGTGATCGCGTCCATTTATTCCGACTTCGACAGGCAAAATAAATATAGCACCAAGGTGCCTGCCATTTCATTGCAGGAGATCATTACCGGCAATGGGTTCAATAAAATAGATCTGTTGAAAGTAGATTGTGAGGGCAGCGAATACCCTATCATTTACGAAACACCTGTTGCATTATGGGCAAAAGTGAAAAGGCTTACTATTGAAGTACATAACCTGGATGATGATACAAGAAATACAGACTATCTCGGGAAGTTTTTGGAAAAACAGGGGTATGAAGTAGAGTCGCATTTTGCTCATACAAATTGCTATGCATTGAATGCCGTTCGTAAATAAAAAGTGTTTTCAGCTTTGAAGAATCGTATCATTTTGGATTGTTTGGCGGCGAAAAACACGGTTTCGGGTTTATACCAGGTTTGTTTGAACCTGGGCAATGCTTTATTGCGGCATGCCGACCCGTCCAGGGAAGAATTTTCTTTTTACGTTCATCAAAGCCAGCCCGATCTTTTCGGAGGGGATCAACGGTATATCATTCATAAAGAATCGTATCGTTTTTTTCAACATAAGCTGCAGGCATGCGACGTATGGCACAGTAGTATACAAGATGCCAGGATCAAGCCGCTTAATCGTCGCATAAAGATGGTGCTGACCATTCATGACCTTAATTTCCTTATACAGCGCAAAGGGGAACCTTCCAAAATAAAAAAATACCTTGGCCGCGTACAGGCAAGTGTTAACCGTGCAGACCATATTGTTTGCATTTCTGAATATACCAGGCAAACAGTATTGGAACATTTGCGTACGCATGGAAAACCGGTAGATCTTATTTATAACGGCTGCACTATTAATGAATTTCCCGATTTTGATGCGCCTGTTTACCGTCCTTCGCGGCCTTATATATTTGCGCTTGGCGCCCTGGTTCCCAAAAAGAATTTTCATGTACTTCCCTGCCTGCTGAAAAATAATGATTACGAACTGGTGATTTCCGGTACGCGACATAATGAATACGAACGTTTGATTATGCAGCAGGCTGACCAATTTGGCGTAACCAACAGAGTACGATTGACCGGTGAGATCAGTGAGAAAGACAAATTCTGGTATTATAAACACTGCACAGCCTTTGCATTCCCTTCCCTGGCGGAAGGGTTTGGACTTCCGCTGGTTGAGGCCATGTATTATGGCAAGCCTGCTTTTATAGCCGCTACTACCAGCCTGCCTGAAATAGGCGGTGACCTGGCGTATCGTTTTAACCATTTTGAACCGGAGTACATGCAGGATGTTTTTGAAAAAGGCATGCAAAATTATGAACGAGCGAAGCCTATGCAGGCCATCCGGGAAAGAGCTTTAAAATACAGTTGGGACCAGGCGGCCATGGATTATTTATCTGTTTACCGTAAATTAATTGGAGATACAAATCAGTAACCATGACACCTTTTTCTGTAGTCATTATAACTTTTAACGAAGAAAAAAATATCGGTCGCTGCCTGGAAAGCGTGAAGGATGTTGCTGACGAGATCATCGTGGTGGATTCCCTGTCTACCGACGGAACAAAATCTATTTGTGCTTCTTATGGTGTAACATTTATTGAGCAGCCTTTTCTGGGGTATGTTGAGCAAAAGAACTTTGCCCTGGACCGCGCTTCGCACGATTACGTGCTGTCGCTCGATGCCGATGAATGCCTGACTGATACGTTGAAAAAAAGCATTCTTGCAGAAAAACAAAAAGGCTTTGCTTTCGACTGCTATCGTATGAACCGGCTGAGCTCTTTCTGCGGGCAATGGATAAAACACGGAACCTGGTATCCCGACAGGAAGATTCGCCTCATTAACCGGCAAAAAGGAAAATGGGGTGGCGTTAATCCCCACGATAAAATTGTTATGAATGAGGGCTCCTGCCTGAAACAACTGAAAGGAGATATGCTGCACTATACCTACGAAAGCATAGACCAGATCATGGAACAAACCAACAAATTCACCACCATTCAGTCAAAGGCCATGTATGAGCGGGGGAAAAGATCAAATGTTATTAAAATAGTCCTCAATCCGCTGGTGTCTTTTATCTCCGGTTATATCATAAAACGTGGGTTTCTTGACGGCTACAACGGGTTTATCATAGCTCGTTACGCTTCCCATGCCACATTGGCTAAATACGCCAAATTGTTACAACTACAACGGAAAATGAAGCAACAGGCTGGCGCTACACACAGATAACCAGGGTAGTTTCATTGTAAGGGCAGTAAAGTTTTTCGTTGTATTTTTGCGCTGTAATTTAATGCTATGGCAAGAGGAAGTTTGATATTGATTGTATTACTACTGTCGTTTTTTATTGTACCTGCCGATATAGTGGCTCAGTGTTCCATTTGCACAAAAACCGCCCAGCAATTAGGTGAGCGGCCTGCTAAGGCTTTAAATATGGGTATCATCTACCTGGGGCTTACTCCGTTCTTAATTATCGGATTTATTGGCTACCGCTGGTGGAAGAATAACCGGTAACCTTATATTTTAAAAAATCATATTTGATGTGTTGGTTTAATAGAACCTGGTTATAAAGGAATATACGTTCGTGATATTTTCTTTCTGAATGGCAGCCAGCAGTTCTTCTTTATTGATGTCTTTCATTCGATGCTTTTGCAACAGGTAATACGCTTTATCTGCCAGCAGCCTGAATCTCTTTTCTGTGGACTGTGAATGCTTTAATAAGCTACTGATAGCATTATGTAATTCAGTAATGCCCCTTTTTTGCGAAGCAATGGTTTTTATTACAGGTATTTCCAATGCCGTAGCATGAAAAGCCGGCTGTAACATTGATCTCAGGTTTCTATAAAAAGTATCTGCGTCTGGCCGGTCAGATTTATTTACAACAAATATGTCGGCTATTTCCATAAGACCTGCTTTCATGGTTTGCACTTCATCACCCGCTTCAGGTACCAACACTACTATGGTAACATCGGCGAGGCCTGCAATTTCCACTTCGCTTTGCCCTACACCAACAGTTTCTACAATAATATAATCAACAGGCGCCGCTTTAAGTAATTCAGTGATCTCAATAATTTTTGGATGTAAACCGCCCAATGAACCACGTGTGGCCAGTGAGCGAATAAAAACATTGGGGTTATTATACCATTCACTCATGCGAATGCGATCGCCCAGCAAAGCCCCCAGGTTAAAAGGGGAGGAAGGATCAACACATAATACGGCTACTTTTTTTTCCTGTTTTACCAGTTCCCCTATCAATGCATCGGTCAACGTACTTTTGCCTGCACCGGGGGGGCCGGTAATACCAATAACAGGTATATGCGAAACGGGTAATGATTGCAGCAATTCTTCATACCCCTGTATTTCATTTTCAATTAAAGAGATGCTTCGGGCAATGGCTTTTTGATCGCCTTGTTGTATCCTCTTTAATAAATACTGCCAGTTCATGTACAAAGAATTTAATGCCTAGGTTATTGCTGGTTATTTATTGCTCATTTTATCCAGGTATTTTTTATCTAATGTTTCTTTCAACAAGGCAACAGGAACATTTATTATACAACTACAGGGGACCTTATTACCCTTGCATTCAACACATTGTTTATCTAATACAAATACCTGCGCATTTTTGCCGAGTGGTGCCCACCGGCCTGGATGAATCGGCCGTATGGGTGGAAAAATACCCAATGCGTCTTTTCCTAATGCAGCCGCAATATGCAGCGGGCCGGTGCCACTGGCTACCAGTCCGTCACATTGTTTTATAAAAGCTATGAATTCATTAAGCGACATTTTCCCGGTTATATCGGTAACCAAATTTCCTGCTTTATCAAACAGCCATTGCATGCGTTCTTTTTCTTTAGCTGTGCCCGAAATAAAGATGTTGAATTTATTCGGGTCAAGCATTTGAATAAGCTGAAAAAAGTTTTCAAGCGGCCATTCCCGTCCACTACCTTGTGATTTAGGGTGCAATATCAGGTTATATTTTTCTTTTTGTATCTGGCCGGCAAATTGCGATGGCAATGGTTGCAATTTTTCCAGCCCAAAATAAGTGCTTATTTGTTGTAAAGAATAAGTTTCATTAATGCCGAAAGGCCTTAACAGCGCAAGGTTCAATTGCGCTTCATGCAGGTCAGATTTTTTGCGGCTGAGTTTTACCAGCTTATTGCAGGTAAACCAATGGTACAGGCGGTTGGTGGTGCCAATGCGTAAAGGAATACCCATTTTGCGGGCTCTTTTCGCAATACGGGACGTGGGGAAAACATGCAAAATACATTCTGGCGCTTCACCGCTTACCAACACCTTTTTTGAAAAAAAGGTGTCCACATCAATAAATTCGTCAACATATTTGCAGGCCTCAATTACCGGCCGGGTATATGATTTACCCATAAAGCCAATAGTCATAGTTGGGAAATGTTTTTTTAACACGGCAGCTACGGGTAAGGTTAAAATTACATCTCCAATGCTATCGGTACGACTGATGATAATATTGCGGGGAATGCTTTTCAATGGCTTATTTTTACAGGATTAGATACCAAACCGGTTTTAGGTTATCTTAATATTTTATAATTCTTGTAATCGAACAGGCGTTTGCCGGTTGCTTTTTCAACGTAATACAACAGGCGGTTTTTAAATGAAAATCGTTTGCGGCTTACATCCAGCTCAATTTGCCAGTTTTGATTTTTAATTCTTTCCTGCATAACGGCAGGATGTGTACCGGTGAATTTTACCAGTGAATCAAAATCATTATTAAAGTCCCAGAAATCTGCAGACGATAACAACTGTGCCCATTCTTCATCGTTACGCCAGAATTTACCAAGGTTCTTTTGTTTTTGAAGCATTTGCTTCGGGCTTTTAACCCAGCCGTAATGATAAATATATGCGTCAATTGGTTTTACCAATAGTTTACGGCCATCTTTTCGAAATCCTTGTGCATCTTTATAAGAATAAATGCTTTTATCATTTCGTATGAGGCGAATTTCGCGATTGTACCAACGCCGGCTGTCACCTACATAGTTATACGTACCATAAAAATGGGTGTATTTGAATAACAGACCTTCTACTTCTTTTTGATCTTTGTATTTTTTGGCAGCTTCCAGAATGACCGGGTAATATTTTTCGTGCACCACTTCATCGGCCTGAATGTAAAAAGCCCAATCGGAATCAGGTGATATATGTGCAAAAGCTTTATTCGTTTCAACAGCCAGCACTTCACCCCCTTTACGCAAGGCAGGGTCCCATACTGAATGTACGATCTTGATTTTGTCAGAGGCGATCGATTGTATCAATCCCAGGGTATCATCTTCACAATTGCCAATGCTCACGATCATTTCATCTACCATTGGTAATACAGAACGTATAGCCTCCGTTACGGGATAATCATTAATTACCGCATTTCGAATAATAATAAATCCCGAAATTTTCATAACTTTTATTTAAATACGGTGTTAAAGAGTAATACAATATGCCATGCAAATGTAGCTGAATGTGGAATATATTTTACAGGTTTAAAAACATTGTGTTAGATTGCAAAACGCGTATTTTATATGACTAATTTTATTCCGATTTTCCCCTTGAGCATTGTAGTTTTTCCAGGCGAAAAAGTACATCTCCATATTTTCGAACCGCGATACAAGCAATTGATTAATGAGTGTTTCGAAACTAAAAAATCATTTGGGATCCCCTCTGTGGTAAATAACCGGTTACAGGAAATGGGCACCCTGGTGCAGGTAACCGATATTGTGCAAACCTATGAAAATGGTGAAATGGATATTAAAACCGAAGGTTTGCGCATTTTTCGTGTTCTGGAAGTAATTAAACAGGTCCCGGATAAATTATACAGCGGCGCTATTGTAAATTATCCGGAAAATGATGAGGCGGGCAACCGCGAATTGATGCAAAAAGTGGTGAATGGGGTGAAGCAGTTGCACCGCCTGCTGAATATCACCAAAGATTTCAAGAAACCAGAGGAGCTTTTGCAGGCATATGATGTAGGCCATCATGCGGGGCTATCGCTGGAGGAAGAATATGAGCTGCTTGGATTGATGAAGGAATTGCAACGTCAGGAATATATAAAACGGCATCTGCAAAAAGTATTACCGCTGCTGCTGGAAATGGAGCAATTAAAGGAAAAAGTAAAGCTGAACGGCCATTTCCGAAATTTATCTGCTTTTGATTTCGATATTGAATTGTAAACTTCCAGGGTTATCCTCTTAATAACGCTATTGGTGCACCGGTAAATTTGCCGCCCATAGCGACTGAATCTTTTTTGGCAGAAACAAAAAAATCGCATTTCTTCATCCGGTATTTGATCCAGGAAACCGTAAAATATATTCAGTTTGGTTCATACAACACTTTGCTTTGATTTCGGCAATACCCGGTTGAAATGTGCTGTTTTTAATAACAGAGAGATGCAGCAAGTGCTGGTGCTGGAAAATGATAGCGATGAAACCATTCAACACCTGCTCAATACGTACAAGCCTCACAAATCTATTCTATCTTCAGTTGTAAATCATAATCCCAACCTGGAACAGATGCTTGCCGCAGCATCCCGTTTCCATAAATTAAATCATCAGTCTAAAATACCTATAACAACACCCGTGGGTAAGCCGCAGGATATTGGCGCCGACCGCCTGGCGTTGATGGTAGCCGCTGTTGATCTTTTCCCTGAGTATAATAATTTGGTAATCGGATTAGGCAGTGCTATCACCTACAATTTCGTTAATAAATACCACGAATTTTTAGGTGGCGGTATTTCGCCGGGAATGGAAATGCGGTTTAAATCGCTGAAGCTTTTTACCGCCAAATTGCCGCTGGTTGAAAAAGACTGGAACCTGCCATTGATCGGCTACGATACCCGCACCAATATACTCAGTGGCGTGATCCTGGGTATGGCTAAAGAGATCCACGGCATGATAGATGCCTATGGGGAAAGGTACGATAACTTTAACGTGGTGTTAACCGGAGGGGATGCACCCTATTTTGTGTATCATTTGAAAAACAAGATATTTGCAGACCCTGATCTGATTTTCAAGGGCCTTTATGCTATCAGCGAGCACAATAATGGGTGAGCGAACCAGGTTGTTAGCAGATTAAATATGCGAAGTACCAGTATTACATACTACTTTTTTGCCGCAGCCCTTTTATTGGGTTGTTTTTTTGTATTTACTTCCTGTGAAAACGATCAGAATGTGGTTGACCAGTTATTTCAAAAGAAAGTAGCCGTTGAAGAAGCAAAAAAAATAGAAAGTTACCTGAGCCAGTCGGGAAAGGTAAAAGCAAAACTCACCGCACCGTATATGCTACGGGTACAGGGTCAATCACCGGCGGATTCGCCATATATGGAATTCCCGCACAGCCTGCACGTTGATTTTTATGACGATAGTACCATAATAGAAAGCACGTTGGATGCCCGCTACGCCAAATATGTAGAGTTTGATCGTAAAGTGTTGCTGCGCGACAGCGTGCTGGTGGTAAGCATTAAAAATGGCGATACCCTGCGTACGCAGGAGTTATGGTGGGACCAGGACAAGCAGGAATTTCATACCAATAAACCCGCCCATGTTTATCAACGCGATAAAATAATTTTTGCAAAAGATGGTTTGCGGGCGTCACAAAATCTTACCTCTTACACTTTTTATAGTAGCTCCGGGCCTATGTTGGTGCCGAATAGCGGGTTACCGCAGTAAATCTGACAGGTTGATGGAGATGATATGGTTGGGATGTTGCATGGATTAAGGCAGTAATTGATTGGCAGGAACGATCCCGGCTATTATTAAAATTCTATTTTACTCTTCGAGTTAAGCGCTCCAGCCTTACTTTTGATTCCAAAAACAAATTTTATGGAATATAGAAGACTTGGACGATCAGGCTTACAATTAAGTGTTCTTTCCTTTGGCAGTTGGGTAACTTTTCACAAACAAATTGACGACAGTATCGCTGATGCATTGATGGGTTTATCCTATGATGCAGGCATTAACTTTTTTGATAATGCGGAAGGGTATGCGCTGGGGGAGAGTGAAAAAATGATGGGAAGGGTATTGAAGAAAAAGAATTGGGACCGCACGTCGTATGTTATTTCTTCGAAAGTGTTTTTCGGCTGGCGCGGAAACAACAGCAAGCCGAATCAAACGGGTTTAAGCAGAAAGCATATTGTAGAAGCCTGCCATGAGGCGCTGGAACGCCTGCAGCACGATTACCTGGATCTTTATTATTGTCACAGACCCGATCCTGCCGTTCCAATTGAAGAAGTAGTATGGACGATGCACAACCTCATTCAGCAGGGGAAAGTGCTGTATTGGGGAACCAGTATGTGGAGCGGTGCTGAAATTATGGAAGCGCACCGGGTAGCGCAGCAATATTGTTTAATTGGCCCCACAATGGAGCAACCGCAATACAATATGTTCGAGCGTTATAAAATGGAAATGGATTACCTGCCTGTGTTTCAGAACACCGGTTTAGGAACAACCATCTGGAGCCCGCTGGCAGCCGGCTTTTTAACCGGTAAATACAATGATGGTATCCCCGAAGAATCGCGACTGGCCATTAAAGGCTTTGGCTGGTTAAAGGACAGATGGATACAGGATGAAAAATTGAAGAAGGTAAAACAGTTAACTGAACTTGCTAAACAATTAAATGTTTCTTTAGCGGCACTAGCTATTGCCTGGACAATAAAGAACCCGAATGTAACAACTGCTATTTTAGGCGCTACCAAAACACAACAGCTGGAAGAGAACCTGAAAGCGACAGAAGCGTTGGCTTTATTAACGCTGGAGGTAATGGATGAAATAGAAAAGATTTTACAGAACAAGCCACATATGGACCTTAATTAGCAGCTTCATAAAATATTTGTACGAATAACAATTAAGTCCCGACGATACCGTCGGGACTTTTTAATAGTAAAGTAATCCAACGGCCAAACATTGATTGTTGACGCCATTGACGTTTTACTTTATTAACAACTGATGTGTATGTAATCGTAGAGGATTATTCATTTATACAATTTTTATATTCAACGTTAATATCTGTATTGAATATAATTACAGGTTTGGTTATTGGATCATTTAAAATGAATGGATGCATGATAGATATAAACGATTGAATCGCGTGTTTGTACACGCCGGTAATTTCATCAACTAACGGAGACATGTACGTATGGATGCTCCTAAGTAATAATGCTATTGTGTGGTATGTGTTGGTTAAATATCTTTGGCTCACAAAGGAAGCAATGGTGAACCATCGCAACCTGGCAACGAAAGCCGTTAATTATGAAAGCTGTTACTAACCTGATCCTGTACTTGTTAAACTGTTACACTTTGGCCACTATCTTTTTGCACTCTGCCTTTAGTAGTATTAAAACACTACCCCCATCATTACAAAAAAACCAGCAGGCATCCTCATGCAGCCTGTATGTAAAGCCAGCGTATAATTGTAGAATGTAAATCAGCGTGAACATCAGGTCGTCCCGGTTTTCAAATGGTAATATTGGTAGGTATTTAATTCAAAATATTATAGTGTGTGCTGCAACATGCCCGGCATTGTTTGGGCAATGTTTAATGCCCCGGCAGCACAACCATTAAAAGGAATTTAAAATTTTCTAATAGGGGTTAAATAGTGCATAGGGCAAAAAGGCCGCCTTTTTTCAAGGGCGGCAATTTTTTTATGCTAAATATTGTTAGCATTTTAATAGTTCCGCCGGTATGGTTATATAAACAGAAAACCGGCTTAGAGAAGCCGGTTCATACCCTGATATTATTAAATGAGAACTAAGTGACGGTTTGTAAAACCCGGCTCAACTACCACATCCTTTCCTCAAAATCTCCTGCAACCAGGTTATAGAAAATTTATGCAGACGAACTGAACCAGTATGAAAACACCAATGAAACGATAATATGTATCGTTTATTATGTATTAACATGTAAAAATTATCGGCTATGAAAAATTACCTGCAACGATGTTGATGCGTTGATTGGGCGTACGTTTGAGCCCTTTCCTATGCAAAAAATATAGCTGTGAAGGGTTCGGTGCTGGCTGCAAAAGATAAGATCAATGATAAAAATCAGACATTAAGAAATAGGCTGAAAGGGACCCGCAATGCTGCATTGGTAAATCATTTGGTAGTCGGATGACTAAAAACCATCAGATCGGGAGTTGTTTTAGTGACATATAATTCAAATGAAAAATAGCCCAAATAAGACATATTGATAAATGTCAAAGGGCCCGGAGTTGAAAAAGCGCTTTCCCCGATAAATCCGGGCTTCTGGTTTGGTTATTTAATTGTTATTGAGACTGTTCTTTTTCCCGCCTATACGCCGGGCCCCATACATTTATTCTAACACTGCAATCCAATTTAAAATCAACAAAGTAGAACACTTTAACCCTGGCCGTAATCCGGGCTTCTGTTTGTAATAATTGCAACGCCGTATAAAATAATGAAGGGTAAAAATTACTTAAACGTTTGTTTAATTTAAACGTTTGTTTAACTTTGGGGCTCCAAAGAAATTGATTTGAAAAATGGCACCTACTGAAAAAGTTGATAAAAGGGCACACATACTAACGGTTGCAGAGCAATTGTTTGCCGACAATGGATTTGATGGAACTTCTGTGCGGGATATAGCGCAACTCGCTAACGTTAATCTTGCTATGATATCTTATTACTTCGGTTCAAAGGAAAAGTTGCTGGAAGCGTTGATAGAAGACAGGGCCGGGTATACGCTGGGTATTCTGGAAGAATTAAATAAAAATCAAACCCTAACCCCCTGGGATAAGGTTGACCGGCAGGTTGAGCATTATGTGGATAAAATATTTAATAATTACAAGTTCCATTGTATCATGTCGCAACAGTACAATAATACGCGCTCAACAGAAATAAAAGAGCTTATTATAAATATCAAGTTGCGGAACCTGGAAGAAATAAAAAAGGTGATCACAGACGGGCAAAAGAAAAAAGTTTTTCGCAAGGTAGATGTCGAGCTCACGATGGCGAGCGTGTTTGGTACGTTGATGCAGATCGTCAATTCAAGAAGCCTGTATTGCCGGCTATTGAAAGTTGAAGAAACCGACGATGCCACTTATCGTAAAAAAATTGCTCCTCGGATAAAAACGCATCTGAAGCAATTATTACGGGCGCACCTGGATATAAAAAACGAAGAATAACATTTAATATATAGATCCATGAACTTGAAAAAGATAATAGTATCGGGATTAGCCTTATTACTAACCATTTTTTCTGCGGAAGCACAAACCAAAACAATTAGCCTCGAAGAAGCTGTGCGTTTGGGCGTGCAAAACAGCAAGCAATTAAAGTTGGCTCAAAATAAAATTGAACAGGCGGTATCGCAATTGGAGCAGGCAAAAGATGAAAGAATGCCTACCGCCAAAGTGAGCGCTGGTTATAGCCATGCGTTGATGTTGTCGAGAAATTTTGCACTGCCCTCATCCGATGGCTCAGATCCGAAGAAAATGCAATTCACCTTCGATAACACGCTGTACCAGGCAACACTGAGCATTAATGAACCCATTTTTAACGGGCGCCGTTACCGGTATGCATGCGAATCGGCCAACCTGTTGATCCAAAGCAGCAAACTGGATGCGGAAAAAGACAAGGATGAAATTGTATATAATGTGATCAGTGCGTATATCAACTTCTATAAAATTCAACAGAATCAAAAAATAGTAGCGCAGAACCTGGAAGATGTAGACCAGAAATTAACAGAGATAAAAAAGTTTGAAAACCAGGGCTTGGCCACGCGTAATGATGTATTGCGGTTTCAACTGCAGAAATCGAACATACAACTGATGCAAATTGAACTGGAAAACAACCGCAAAGTGGTGAATTATAACCTCGATATCTTGCTGGGTCTGCCAGAAAATACAGCCATACAGGTACAGGACGTAGCTTACAAACTGGATATGAATGACAGACCGGAAGCATATCTGAAGCAGGCCCTGCAAGATAGAAAGGAATTTGGCTCGTTGAATTACCAGGATAAGCTGGCCGATGTCAACATCAGGAAAGTGCACGATGAAAAGTTGCCAACTGTAGGCATCGGTGGCAATCTGTATTACATCAATCCCACAAAAGCATTGGTCCCCAAAAGCGCTACTTACCTGGCTCCATTTGTAGTAGGCGTAAATGCCAGTTGGGATATTACCGGTTTCTTTAAGAGCAGGAACAAGTTAACGGAGGCCAGTTTGCAAAAACAGGAAGTAGCAACCACGCGCGACTTGCTTACCGACCAGGTGAAAATGGATGTAAATAGATCCTACACCCAATATCAACAGGCTTTGGAAAAAATTAAAGTACTGAACGATGCTGTTGTACAGGCAACGGAAAACGAAAGAATAACCGAATCGAAGTACAAGAATAACCTGGCAACTACCACCGACCGTATTGATGCGCAAACCCTGTTGTATGAGTCGCGTTTGAATCTTGAGCTGGCAAAGGCAGATGCTACCGCCGCTTATTATACCCTTTTGAAAACAACAGGCCATATTCAACCCTAACCTTTTAAAAAGTATTAAAGAGATATTGTATGAACGACGTAAAAAAGAGCAGTAAAGGGAAAAAGATCATTTTCCCGATTATCCTGGGACTCGTATTAGTAGGTGCATTGGCATTTACTGCCAAAGAATATTTCTATGGTCAAAGCCATGAGGAAACAGATAACGCCCAGGTTGACGCCGATATTAGTCCGGTTGTTACCAGGGTAAGCGGCTACATTAAAGAAATTCGTTTTACAGATAACCAATTTGTAAAAGCAGGAGATACCCTCGTCGTGCTCGATGACCGGGATTTCCAGATCAGGCTGCAACAGGCTGAAGCGGCGCTGGCAGTTGCCAAACAATCTGTTAATGTTTCACAATATGCAGTAGCCGAAGCCAGGACTGGAATCGCCACTGCCCAGGCTAATGTAGAAACAGCAAGAGTACGGGTTTGGAAAGCAACAGAAGATTTCAAGCGTTATGAAGCCCTGTTTGAAGATCATGCAATCACCAAAGCGCAGTTTGATGCGGCCAAAGCAGAAAAGGATGCGGCAGAAGCCGCGTTGCGTGCTGCTGAAACACAGGTGCCGGTTGTACAGGAAAAAGTAAGTACCAACCGCCAGCAGGTTCAGGCTACCGCTTCTAACATTGGCTTGCGCCAGGCTGATATTGATTATGCCAAATTGCAAATGAGCTATACTGTTATTACGGCGCCTACGGATGGTGTTATTTCCAAAAAAACCATTCAACCCGGACAATTGGTGCAGGCCGGTCAATCATTATTCTCCATAGTAAATGATAATGGACTGTTTTTAACTGCCAATTTTAAAGAAACGCAGATTGATAATATCCGTGTAGGTCAGGCTGTGCATATCAATGTGGATGCTTTTGGCGATCATTTATTGAACGGAACGGTAGAATCATTTGCAGGCGCTACCGGCGCTAAATTTTCTTTACTGCCGCCCGATAACGCTACCGGTAACTTCGTAAAAGTAGTGCAGCGGATACCTGTTCGGATCAAACTCGATAAATCGGATGCTGATTTTGTAAATCGCTTACGTCCGGGAATGAGCGCCAAAGTGGTGGTGGATACTAAGAAGTCGTAAGTGCAGTTAAAAGCTGAAAGCTGCAAGCGGAAAACAGCCGGAAGCTGCAAGCCGCAAGCTTCAAGCAAATACAGTTTCAACTCGGCGTTTAACCTTGCCTTTGGCTTATGGCTTACAGCTTGTAGCTGAAAATTTTTGAGTTGAGGAATAAGCGTTAGGCTAAAAAAATATGTTTTTATGGCAGAACAAGGATTTAGGAAATGGATCATTACCATTACCGTGATCATGGCTTCCTTGCTGGAGTTGATCGATACAACGATCGTGAACGTAGCCCTGCCCGAGATCATGGGAAACCTGGGCGCTACCCTGGAAGATGCCGGCTGGCTGGTAACCGGTTATGCAGTGGCCAACGTAATTATTTTACCGATGTCGGGTTGGCTGGGCGATCGTTTTGGAAGAAAGAATTATTTTCTCGCCTCCATTTTGATATTCACGCTGGCTTCTTATTTATGCGGACAGGCAAGCTCTCTTACGGAGCTGATCCTGTTCCGGATATTGCAAGGGTTGGCAGGTGGTGGTTTATTGTCAACCGCACAGGCCATATTAATGGAAACCTGGCCGCGGGAAGAAATTGGAATGGCAACCGCATTATTTGGTTTGGGTGCGGTGGTAGGTCCTACGATCGGTCCCACCATTGGTGGCTACATCGTTGACAATTCAAACTGGCGTTATATATTCTATGTAAATATTCCGGTGGGTGCTATTGCTGCCTTTCTCGTATCGATGTTTGTACGGGAGTCGCCAAAGTTTGCAAAAGGAAAACCGATCGATTGGTGGGGTATCCTGTTACTGGCAGTTGGTGTGGGAAGCTTGCAGGTGGTGTTGGAAAAAGGGGAGTCGGAAGACTGGTTTGCTACGCCTTATATAGCGGCACTGACCATTACTACGCTTCTGGCAGGTATTGGTTTTATCTGGCGGGAACTTAGCACTGATCATCCGGTGGTTGATTTCCGCATCCTGAAGGACCGAAGCTTCGCAGTAGGTATTATTACTTCCTTTGCGCTTGGGTTCGCGCTTTATGGTTCCGTATTTATTTTCCCGGTGTTTTGTCAGAACCTATTAGGGTTTACGGCCTTTCAAACAGGATTGATCTTATTGCCCAGCGGGGTGGCTACCATTTTAATGATGCCGTTTGTAGGTGCGATGTTGAAGAAAGGGGTACCGGCGCAGTTTATGGCAACGGGTGGTTTTTTCCTGTTCTTCATTTTCTGTTGGATGCTATCGAACAGTACGCTCGAATCAGGTACCGGTGATTTCTTCTGGCCGCTTATTATCCGGGGAATTGGTATGGCCATTCTGTTCGTACCGCTTACCACATTGGCGGTACAGGGTCTTCAGGGAAAACAAATTGGCCAGGGAACTGGGTTGAACAACATGATGCGTCAGTTGGGTGGATCGTTTGGTGTAGCCATTCTCACAACCCTTATACACCTCAAATCGGGCGAGATCCGTAATCTACTAATAGAAAATATTAATCCGTATAATCCGGCTTATATACAGCGTAGGGATGGGCAAATACAAATGTTACTGAGCAAAGGGTATTCCTTATTGGAAGCCCAGCAAAAGAGCAACGGGATGATGGAAGGAACAGTTATAAAACAAACTATGCTGGTAACGTATGATCATATGTACCTGTTGATCGGGGTGTTTGTACTGGCAGCCATTCCTGTGATCTATTTGCAGAAGTTTAAGAAGAAACCGGTGATTGTTACGGATGCGCATTAAGAAAGAGGTAAGAAGTTGGAAGTATATAGTAAGTTGAAGGAAGGAGATTTGAAAAGAATGATTGAAAAACCATATAGCTGAAATACAAAAAGACAGGTTGGAGATAGATTTTAGCAGGACCGGAAGACAGGGAAGGCAGAAATGGTTGGTACGGAAAATGAATAATTGAAAGGTTAATAAGTCTGAGGTCTGAGGAATTAAGTCCGGAAGGAGTACGCCACCAGGCAAGCTTCTTTCGGACTTTCTGCTTATACATAGAGGGTTGAGACTGGTATAAAAAGAAACAGTCCAGGAGATAGACTCCGGGACTGTCAAAAAGTTTGTACTAAACCTTACCAAGAAGGAACAGGGTTCATCAGGAGGTACAAATTTTAGTTCATTTTCAAAGGATGCCTGGATTTAAAACGGATTTGGATTTCTTCTTTGTCTTAATTGATTGATTCAGGAACTCATTTTGGTTTTCAGGAACATTGGTTTTTTGAACTCGGTTTTTCTTTGGATCTTGGATATCCCGTTAATTAGCGGGTTTTGGTTTTTCTGGATTTTGGTCCCGATAGCTATCGGGATGGTTTTTCTCGGATTTTTGGATCAGGTTTTTTCTTTGGATATTGGTGTTCTTGTGAATCGATCAATCTGACGTATACAAACATATTGTTAAAAAAATTGAATTGCAAGCGAACAAATGCTTGATTTATATTATTCAGAAATTACCTATGATATAGTAAAATTACGTTGATCTTTTGCTGTGCTAATACTTTTCGTTTTTGTTTGACGCTGAATTAGAATAAATTGTAAAACGCATTCCTAATTGATTCACCCGATAAATACACTACTATGCAGTTCAAGGGAAAAAAAGTACTTATTACAGGAGGTTCGCGGGGTATAGGTAAAGCGATTGCCATGCGCTTAGCTGCTGAAGGAGCAGACATTGCGATTGTTGGCAAAACGGCTGAACCGCACCCTAAATTAGAGGGAACTATTTATACCGCAGCGGAAGAAATTTCCAAAGCCGGTGCGGGAAAAGTGGTTCCTATTCAGGGAGATATTCGTTTTGAAGATAGTATTGAACAGATAGTAAAAATAACGGCTGAGCAATTGGGCGGATTGGATATTCTGATCAATAACGCCAGCGCCATTACGCTGTCTCCGACGGAGCAAACTGAGCCAAAACGCTGGGACCTCATGCATGATATAAATGTACGTGGGACCTTTTTCATGAGTAAAGCGTGTTTACCCTTGTTAAAAAAGAGTACTAATGCGCATATTTTGAATTTATCCCCGCCTTTAACATTAAATCCTGAGTGGTTTGGGCGATTCCTGGCTTATACTATCAGCAAGTTTGGGATGAGTATGATCGTTTTGGGACTGGCTGAAGAACTTAAGCCGCACCGGATCGGAGTAAATGCCCTGTGGCCCAAGACCACCATCGCCACTGCTGCCATTCAAAACATAGTTGGGGGAGATATGATGGTTCAACGCAGCCGGAAGCCTGAAATAGTAGCCGATGCGGCTTATCATATCTTACAACGTCCCGCTACGGAATGTACCGGTAATTTCTTTATTGATGAGGAAATCCTGACGCAACAAGGCGTTACTGATTTTACCCACTACGCAGTAAACCCGGCGCAAAAGCTTATGCTTGATCTTTTCTTATAATGATAATAAAAAACCTCTGCACTATTGTGCAGAGGTTGCGTTACAGTTCATGGCTATCAGGAGAGCGGCTATTGTTTAATGAATGACGTGGTCCCAATTTTATTGCCGGCTTCATCTTCAACAGATACTATGTATGTACCGGATGGTAGCGTTTGTATACCGGGAACAGGGATGTTGTTGGAACCTGTAATAAGCTGCCGCTGTAAATGTTGTAACTGCGTCCCAAACTGATTGTATACTTTAATATGAGCAGTTAGTTTGGTTTTACTGTTAATAGTAACCGTAGCAGCGTTAATGGCAGGATTGGGATACAGCTTAATTCCTGTTTTGTCGTTGGTGCCACTGCGTATACGGATGATCTGTGAATAAGTATAGTTGCCATCTACATCAACCTGTTTCAGTCGATAATAATTTACAGGCGCTGCATTGGGGTCGGTTACATTGTATTCATTCGTACTATTGCTGTTCACTGCCGCTTTTACAGTTGACAATGTTTGCCAGTGGGTAGCATTGGTGCTTTTTTCAACTATATATTTTTCCAGGTTTTCTTCCAGAGCAGAAGTCCAGTTGAGCTGCACAGCATTATTATTAACAACACCATTAAAAGATGTTAATGTAAGCGGTAAAGTAGAAGCACGTTCAAAGGAAATATTCCCGATGGCAATGGATTGTTCTTCGGGGTTGTTTTGTGACGCTGTATTATTTCGGTATCGGATAGTTATGGCAGTTAATATGGTAGAACCGAAATTAACGATAACCGTACCATTCTGATCGGCAACGCTTGAAGCGCTGTTTCCGCCTTCGCCCCAGTTTGTATTGGCGGTTGCCACATTACCTGCTATGGTTACGTAATTAGACCCTGTAACCAGTTTGGTAATGGTTGGGTTGGTAACTGCAAGACCGCTGTTGGTGCCGGTTACCACAATTTCATCAAAGTAGGTGCTGCTCCACCAGGCGAGTTTATCAATATCCGCCACATTAAAACTTACATTTTTAACGGCCGAATTGAAGGTGATAACAATATCAGCGTAGTTAGATTTATTACTAAAGTCGCATCCAATAGCAATGTTGGAAGTAATGGTGCTCAGATTAGTTGTAAAAGGAGACCCGGATACTACCGGTGCGGCAAAAGCGCCGAAATTGGTAAAGGCAGTATTGCCTTGCGAACTACTAATGCTGACAGTTGCATTTACTGTTGAGCTATTAATATTATTAGCATTGCCGGATAGCACGCCGGTAAGCCAACTGGTTACAAAACTGGTTGCCCAGTTAAATGTGTACGTTTGGGCAAACGTTTGTTGTGTACTTAGCACTAAAAGGGTGCATAGGGTGTAGAGGGTTTTCATATGCGGATCTTTTGACACCTGAAAATTTACAATTACGCTGCCAACCTAAGTGCTATTATTTAATGCCCTCTAAACAATAACATTACTTATTAGTAAAAATTGACCTGTAAGGGGAGCGTTTCCCTGTATGGGAAGAAATAGTCCGCGAGAGGGAAGTTAATGTTGGTGGTGGGAATTTAAAACGAAAAAGTAGCACATTGGTGGTGTGCTACTTTAATTATGTTCGAACAACTATCTATGGAATAACGGTTGCTTTTTCTTTACTCTCCGGTCTTTTCAGGACGCATTTGCGGGAACAGCAGTACATCCTGTATACTGGGTTGATTGGTCATCAGCATTACCAGGCGGTCGATACCGATACCAATACCCGATGTTGGGGGCATACCATATTCAAGGGAACGCAGAAAATCATTGTCGATAAACATGGCTTCATCATCACCACGTTTCAACAGCTCAGCCTGCTCTTCAAAACGTTGTCGTTGATCGATGGGGTCATTCAGCTCGCTGTATGCATTGGCGATCTCTTTACCATTTACCATCAGTTCAAAACGTTCTACCAGGCCCGGTTTGCTGCGGTGCTTTTTGGTAAGCGGGCTCATTTCAACCGGGTAATCGATGATGAACGTGGGTTGCACATAATGCTCTTCGCATTTTGAACCAAACAGCTCATCGATCAGTTTTCCTTTACCCATACTCGCTTCGGTATGAATGTTCAGCTTTTTACACACCTGCCGTAACTCATCTTCATTCATATTGCTTACGTCGATGCCTGTATGTTCTTTAATGGCATCATATATGCTGATGCGCTTGAACGGCGCTTTGAAATTAATTGTTGTGTCACCTACCTGAACAGTAGTTGTATTATGCAAGGCAACTGCTATTTTTTCGACCAGTTGTTCTGTGATCTCCATCATCCAGAAATAATCCTTGTATGCAGTATACCATTCCAGAACGGTAAATTCAGGGTTATGGGTGCGGTCCATACCCTCATTGCGAAAATTACGGCTGAACTCATATACCCAGTCGAACCCGCCTACAATAAGGCGTTTCAGGTACAGTTCATTGGCAATACGCAAATAAAAAGGCACATCCAGTGCATTGTGATGCGTAATGAACGGGCGGGCAGCAGCACCACCGGGTATGGCTTGCAATACCGGCGTATCTACTTCCAAAGCACCCTGTGCATTTAAGAAATCACGGATGGTATTGATCAACTGACTGCGCTTTGTAAAAACGTCTTTTACCTGTGGATTGATGATCAAATCAACATAGCGTTGGCGGTAACGGAACTCAGGATCTGTAACGGCGTCAAACGTCTCACCTTCTTTTTCCTTTACAATGGGTAATGGTTTTAAAGATTTGGTAAGGAAAGTAAGTTCGGTTACGTGCACGGAGGTTTCACCGGTTTTAGTGGTGAACACATATCCTTTCACGCCAATGATATCGCCAATATCGGTGAGGTGTTTCCAAACTTTATCGTACAGCAATTTGTCTTCACCTGGGCAAATTTCGTCGCGCTTAATATAAAGCTGAATTTTACTGCTGCTATCCTGAATTACGGCAAAGGAAGCCTTTCCCATGTCACGGATGCTCATGATACGGCCGGCCAGACAAACATTGGCAAAGTCGGCTTTGTTTTCTTCGCCCTTATAATGTTCCTTAATGTAGGCCGCAGTGATATTAACCGGGTAAAGCGGCGCCGGATAAGGATCTATGCCCAGCTTTTGTAATTCCTGTAATTTTTCGCGACGAATGATTTCCTGTTCAGACAAATGTTGTGTGCTCATAATAATTGCAAATGCGGCTGCAAAGGTAATCAAATAAGGTTCAAGGCACAAGAATCAAGGCTCAAGGGCTTTTTTTCGGGTAGCGCTTACAAATTCAGCTCCTTGTGCCCTGGATCTTGGGTCTTGAGTCTTTTAATTCAGCGCCAGCAGCACCTGCCAGGCTTCCTGCACCCGGCCTTCGTTTAGCAGCTTTTTGGCATATGTATGTAATTCGGTCTCCATATCGGCAGGGTTTACCGAATAATATTGAAAAATGCTTTTTAATTGTGGATCGTCAAACGCGGGATCAATCACCGGCATTTCGTGTACGTTGCCTAGCTGGGCCAGGTTATTACCGGTAAGGATCTTGCTATTTTTAACAGGTGCTGGTAGGGCGTCTATTCCAATGCCCAATTGAGTATTGGGTTTTTCAACCTGGAAGAGGTTGGTTTCATTCACCCTGCAATACCAGTCGCCACCCAGGCGGGCCACATGGTGCAATTTGCGCTGATCGATCAGGTTCTTTTCATTAAGTATTTCATCGGCAATATGCATGCGCAGTACTTCGCAAATCACCAGGTTGCCTGCTCCGCCTTCTGTACCCAGAGGTTTTATTTCATGCACCTTGCATTCCATCTTCACTTTGCTTTCTTTAACCATCGGCGGCTGTATCAGCGTGGCAGGTTCGGCAGTAAAACCGGCTTTGGTGAATTCGTTTACTTCTTTGGGGAATTCACAACTGGCCAAACTGGTTTGGTATACCATGTCATAATCCACGATGTTGATCACCACTTCGGGCACTTCCATTACATTTTGTAACGTATGCTTAGTGGTATTATCGCGTACCCGGCGGGCGGGTGAAAAAATAACAATCGGCGGGTTGGAAGAAAAAAGATTAAAAAAGCTAAATGGGCTCAGGTTCACATTACCTGCTCTGTCAACCGTACTGGCAAAGCAAATAGGTCGGGGTGCTATGGCGTGTTGCAGATAGTTTTGCCGTTGAACCGGTGTTAGATCTTTTAAATCAAGGATCATAATATAATGTGATAATTTAAACTGACTTCTTCCTGGCCAATATTGAAAAATCATCTTCTTCCTGAACGATCGTATTGCTGAGTATGCCCAAACCATCTATTTCCATTTCAACTACATCGCCGGGTTGCAGCCATTGTTCCTGGTAATTAGGGTCGTTCAGTTTACCCGTACCATTCAACTCTAAGAAGCAACCGGTTCCTACCGTGCCGCTGCCAATAACATCGCCGGGATACAGATCAACGCCATAAGAAGCTCTTTCAATGATCTCGGCAAAGGTCCAGTCCATATCCTTCATATTGCCATCACTTACCTGCTGACCATTCACCCGGCATTGCATCCGCAGGTTGAAGGTTTTACCGGTATGCCCTTCTTTGGTAGGCACTTCGTATTGTTGTAGTTCATCTAAAGTTACCAACCAGGGGCCGATAACGGTAGAAAAATCCTTTCCTTTGGCGGGTCCCAGGTTCAGCAGCATTTCTTCCATTTGCAAACGGCGGGCACTCATGTCGTTCATTATCATTAATCCACCAATATATTCGTCGGCATCTTCTGCCCTGATGTTACGGCCTTGTTTACAAATGACAATAGCCACTTCCAGTTCAAAATCGAGTTTTTCAAAATGATCGGGCATGCATTGTATATCGCCCGGACCTTGTATGCTGTGGTGATTGGTAAAATAGAAAATGGGGTATTGATCGAATTCGGGGATCATTGGTACTTTGCGGTTGCGGCGGGCCGCTTCCACGTGCTGCCGGAAAGCATAGCCATCACGACAAGATGTGGGGAAAGGTACCGGCGCCAGAATAGTTGCACTTTCGTACGCAAATCCTTTGCTCTTGGAGATCTTTCCTTCTCTGATCATCATTTCTCCGCCCAGCGCCATGCGGTAGGCATCTTCCCAATAACTTAGGAACATGCTCATATTTTGTGGTAGATCGGGGTGTAAAACTTCGGCATCAAATAACAATCCGTCTACTAATATAGCTACACGGTCGTGGCCGTCGCTGAGATAAGAAACAATTTTCATGTATGGCAGTATTTTAGAGGATGCAATATAGTTGATAGGGTTGAAAAGTTGACAAAGTTGGTAAGGGATGATAGTAAGCAGCGAGGGAAAATGGTGAATATTAAATGTAGAATAACGAACGTTGAAGTGGAAGGCAGAGTAATGAAAAATAATAAAAATTGAGAAATAAGAAAGGAATACCAGGCTTTTGGCTTTCAGCCCTTGGCCGGGGCGAAGACTGCCGACATTCAGGGTTCGGGCTTTCACGTTTGCCGTTTCACGTTTCACCATTCCCTGCCGGTTTATGCGTTGTAAAAAATTATCCCCGCACTTTTTTTGTTTGTACGTTTGGGCATGAAACAATCTGTGCTAATAATAATAATGTTAGCAACAACTTGTGTAGTAACTGCACAAAGTAAAACGGATGTGTGGTTGGAGCAATTGATCCGGCAACAGGCTTCGCCTTTTTTAAAAGACATGCTGAATCAACCTGATACGTTTCATTGCCAGTTTATCTACACAAAAATTGACCGGGATAAAAATAACCAGCCCCATTTTACGAATTACTATTACAGGGTTAACCGTACCGAATATTTTAACCCGGCTTCCATGGTTAAATTACCCACAGCATTACTGGCGCTGGAGAAGATCAATACTTTAAGTAAGTATGGAATTAACAAGTATACTACCATGCTTACCGATAGCGCGTACAGTCGCCAAACAAAAGTAAAATATGATAGCAGCGCTGCTAACTTATTGCCATCGGTTGCCCATTACGTGAAAAAGATTTTCCTGGTAAGCGATAATGATGCCTACAACCGGTTATATGAATTTGTTGGCCAACAAACATTGAATGAACGATTATGGCAAATGGGGTATATCGATATACGCATTACCCGCCGCTTTGTAACCATGAATGAAGACGAGAACCGCCATACCAACCCGCTCCGGTTTATGCAAGGCGATAGTTTATTGTATTTGCAATATGCAGCATACAATCCCGTTCCTTTCAATTTTAAAAGGAAATTATTGATTGGCCGCGCCCATTACAACCGCCAGGATAGTTTGATCAGGAAGCCCATGGATTTTACAACGCATAATAATTTTCCACTGGAAGATATGCAGCAGATTTTACAGACGGTGTTGTTCCCTAATTCAGTGCCTGAGAAGAAGCGTTTTAGGTTGCAGCCCGAAGATTATGCTTTCCTCCACCGGTACATGAGCGAGCTGCCATCTGAAAGCAATTGTCCGCACTACGATACCACCGAATTTTTCGACAGCTATACCAAGTTTTTTATGTTCAAAGCATGGCGCAGTAAAATTCCATCCCACATCCGCATATTTAATAAAACAGGCTGGTCGTACGGCTTTTTGACTGATGTGGCTTACATCGTTGATTTCAAGAATAAGATTGAGTTTATGGTGAGCGGTAATATTTATGTGAATAGCGATGGCGTATTGAATGACGATAAATACGAGTATGAAGAAACAGGGTATCCCTTTTTTAAAGAGGTCGGTAACATTATTTATCAATATGAGCTGAAAAGAAAAAGGAAGTATGTGCCCGATCTGAGCGCTTTTCAGTTTGATTATCGCAATTAAAGGTCATCGCGGCTTAAAGTACAATCCATGAAAAAATTTATTCCTGAACTTGTTATTATTTTACTGTTAAGCATAACCGGTTTTAATGCCATTGCGCAAACCAGCAGTTGGGTACGCATCAATTTATTAGGCTACAAACCTAATAGCACCAAGGTGGCCGTGTGGTGTAGTAAAGAAAAAAATATCATTACCAATTTTACTATTGTTGAAGTAACCAGCGGCAAAACGGTATATGCAGCAAAAGCGAGCAACGCATTTGGTGGATATGGGCCGTTCACACAAACTTGCCGGTTGAATTTTTCTGCCTTTGCCCGGCCCGGGCGGTACATAATAAAAGCCGGATCGGCTACGTCGCCTGAATTTACTATAATTCAGGATGTGTATAAAGGAACAGCGAATTTTTGCCTGCGTTATATGCGGCAGCAACGCAGTGGCTTCAATCCTTTTTTGAAAGACAGTTGCCATACGCATGATGGGTATACTTTATACGGCCCTATGCCCGATAGCACCCGTATCGATGCAAGCGGTGGCTGGCACGATGCCTCAGATTATTTACAATATGCAACTACTTCTGCCAATGCCACCTGGCATTTACTGGCTGCTTATCGGGATTTTCCAAAAGTATTTGCCGACGAGCACCTGGCGAACGGCTTGCCTGGAAAAAATAATCAGGCAGATGTATTGGACGAAGCACGATGGGGGTTGAACTGGCTGTTAAAAATGCATCCGAAAAAAGATTGGCTGTTTAACCAGATCGCCGACGACCGCGATCATCACGGAATGCGTATACCCAAAGAAGATAGTTTTTATGGCCGGGGGTATGAAAGGCCGGTATATTTCTGCACCGGCACACCACAGGGTTTTGGGCGATATAAAAACCGGTCAACCGGCGTGGCGTCCACGGCAGGGAAATTTGCAAGCGCCTTTGCATTGGGCGCTACGTTATTTCATGATCCCGTTATGAAAAGCCGCGCCTTGTCGGCCTGGTCCTTAGGTATAGAAAAGCCTGGCGTTTGTCAAACAGCCCCTGGTAGGTCGCCGTATTTTTATGAAGAAGATAACTGGACAGACGATATGGAGCTGGCTGGTGCTTGTTTATATTCCATGGCGCCTGCCAATAAAAAGTTCTTAACAGCAGCCTATAAATATGCAAAGGGCGAAACCATCACGCCCTGGTTAGGGACCGATACTGCCAGGCATTACCAGTGGTATCCGTTCATTAACCTTGGGCATTATGAATTGGCTAAACAGTTGCAGGGAAAGGAGCGGAAAGAATTGCTGGGTTATTACAAACAAGGCATAGACCGGGTATGGCAAAAAGCTAAGCAGAATGCTTTTTACCGGGGCGTGCCCTTTATCTGGTGCAGCAACAACCTCACCACCTCTTTTGCCATGCAGTGCTATTGGTACAGGACTTTAACCGGTGATGCCGCCTATAGCGAATTGGAGCAGGCTTGTTTTGATTGGTTGTTTGGTTGCAATCCCTGGGGTACGAGCATGGTGTATGGATTACCTGCATGGGGCGATACGCCTGTTGATCCACATTCCGCTTTTACGCATTTGAAACAATACCCCATCGATGGCGGACTGGTTGATGGTCCGGTATATGGTTCTATTTACAAAAACCTTATTGGCATTACGCTGAATGAGCCCGATGAGTATGCCACATTTCAAAGCGACCTGGTTGTATACCATGATGACTATGGCGATTATTCAACCAACGAGCCAACCATGGATGGTACAGCTTCGCTTATATATTTGCTGGCGGCTAAAGAGGCGGGTACGCTCGTTAAAACCAGTGGCACAACTTTAAAGCAGGCTTCGCAACAGACTGCATTATCAACAAAAGTAACGCCTACGCCTTTTACTTATGATCATGGCGCTATAGCAAGAGGAGATTTAAAGCAAAAAAAACTGGCCCTGGTTTTTACCGGCGATGAATATGGCGATGGGCTTGGTTCTATTAGCCGCACATTGCAACAGCACAATGTGAAAGCGTCTTTTTTTCTTACCGGCAGGTTTTATCGTAATGATATGTATAGAGCGATGATCTGGCACATGAAAATGAAGGGTCATTATTTTGGGCCGCATTCCGATCGGCATCTGTTGTATAGTGACTGGGGCAAGCGAGATAGTTTGCTTGTGACCAGGGAGCAGTTCGTACAAGACCTTGAAAGTAACTATACAGCAATGCAGGCATATGGGATCAACCGGCAGGACGCCCGGTTCTTTCTGCCGCCATTTGAATGGTATAATGATTCCATTGCCTCATGGACCAAACAACAGGGATTGCAACTGGTGAATTTTACCCCGGGTACTTACAGCAATGCCGATTATACTACGCCTGATATGAAAAACTATAGGAGTAGTAATGACATATTAGATTCTATTATCACATACGAACAAAGAAACAGCGCGGGACTTAATGGCTTTATCTTATTAATACACGTTGGTACACATCCTAACCGTACCGATAAATTCTATCTTCAGCTTCCAGGGCTTATAAACTATCTCCGGCAAAGAAAATATG
The DNA here is from genome assembly GCF_004834005.1 of Niastella caeni. GTDB lineage: Bacteria > Bacteroidota > Bacteroidia > Chitinophagales > Chitinophagaceae > Niastella > Niastella caeni. The sequence goes on along the minus strand of NZ_STFF01000001.1, from coordinate 1,579,858 downwards.
AGTTGACTACCATCAAGGAATTGCTAAACTAGAATTAATTTGTAGAAAAATTTCCCTTGATGCAACATCTCCGTTAGTAAAAAAATCAAATAAATTGCTCATTGATCTAAACCTTTTTTCCATAATAGGGTTATACATAATATTTGCACCTGAATTTTGTATTTTTGCCACAACTACCGGGTTATGCAATTTGAGAAGATACATAATAAAGGACAGGCACGGTTGTTTCAAAACCAATACCTCGAGATGCTCACTAAAACACATCCCCTTGTTATTTGGGGTATGTATGTGCCGGTGATCATTTTTATGTTATATTATAGTTATGATCATTTTGGATTTTCGGCTTTGCGTATTGTTCTCACATTTTTTGGCGCTCTGCTTTTTTGGACCTTCTTTGAATATATAGCTCATCGTTTTTTATATCATTGGGTAAGCGAAAACCCGCGGATACAAAAATTTGTATACACGATGCATGGTAATCACCATCATTATCCGCGCGACAGACAACGGCTATTTCTGCCACCCGTACCAAGCGTTATTCTGGCCTCAGCCATATTTGGGTTGATGTACCTGGTCATGAAGCAGCATGTTTTTATGTTCTTCCCCGGTTTTATTCTTGGGTACCTCTTATACGGTAGTATGCATTATGCTATCCACGCCTGGAATCCGCCTTTTAAATGGATGAAACCTCTTTGGCGCAATCACCACCTGCATCATTACAAAAATGATAATAAGGGTTATGGTGTTAGTACTACCATTTGGGACAGGGTTTTTGGAACCATGTTCGATTTGAAGAAAGAAAAGGAGGATAAGGAGAAAGTGAAAGATCTGATGTTTAAAAATTAGTTGACAAGTTAACTAGTTGATAAGTTAAAATGTTGGCAAGCCTGCCTGCAGGCAGGCTTACATCATAAGGGTTTCCCTCTTTAACTTATCAACTGAATACTATCCGGTAGGTCCTATGTATCTTATCTTGTTTTGCCCCGGTGGCTTCATGCAGGGCGAGCATTTTATCGTTAAAGTCGCCCACCCAGGCCAGCTCAACCCCCTTAATGGTATTGCGTGGTAAAACTTCCAATTGTAAACAACGAATAAGCGCCGATTCAATACCGTGGTTTTGAAATTTCTTTTTACATCCCATAATAATGATCCGCAGCCGGTCGACGGTCATTGTTTTTGAATACCAGAAGAATTTTAACTTACCCCACAGGTTTAGTTTACCGTTCACATGTTTTAATATCTGGTTTACATCTGGCAAACAGAGCACCACTGCTATGGGCTCATTTTTATAATAGGCAAACCAGATTATTTTTTCATCCATAATGGCTTTCATTTGCCGGAAAGACTCCTTAATAGTCCCCATTTCAATTGGGGTGAAGTTTTCAAAGTCGCTCCAGGCATCGTTATAGATCTCGCGAAAGTCAGCTGCAAACTGGTCGAATTGTTTTTTATCAAAGTGCCGGAAGGAATAATCCGGTTTCTTCATCACCCAGTCGGAGATCTTGGTGAACCGTTCAGGCAGGGGAGTGGTAGCGTCTAAAAAATTAGTTAGCTGGTCATATAATTTTGTAAAACCATACGATTCAAAAAAATCTTTGTAATAGGGCGGGTTATAGTTCATGCCCAGGCTGGGTGATTTGAACCCGTGGATCAGCAAACCCCAGTATTTATCGTTCTCCCCAAAATTAATAGGGCCGTCCATAGCCTCCATACCCTTGCTTTTTAGCCAGGCTTTGGCGGTATCGAGCAATAAAAAGGCGGCTTTTTCATCCTGTATACATTCAAAAAAGCCTACACCGCCTGTTGGTTGCGGATTTTTATGTGATTTCTCGTAATTTATAAAGGCGGCTATACGGCCAATAAATTGTCCGTTCTTATCTGCCAGTAACCAGCGGTTACATATGCCATGGGAAAAAAAAACGTTACGGGAAGGGTCGAATATTGCTTCCACATCACTATTCAATGGGCAGATCCAGTTCGGATCATTTTTATATAATCGTTTTGGCAGGTCTAAAAAGTCACGTGCCTGCTGCCAGGTTGCTACCTCTATCAGGTTCATGTAGCGAACTTAGGAATTATTCACCATTTATCGTCATCCGGAATATTCTGTTGGGGTTTGAATTGGGCCCTCATTTGTAGTTTTTTTAGCTGTCTTTCAATGATCAGGTCAGCAATTAACACCCCGGCATCGGTATCAGCCTGCTGTTCAAGGGTTTCTTTAAGGGTTTTTTCAGAGATATCGATACGATATAACATGTTGATAAGGCGTGCAAAATCTGTCTGAATTAAATGATTGATACCCTCGGCCAGCGCTTCCACCAACACCTGTTTATTATTTGTGACAGGAAGGTTAAAATCGTTGCTTAGTTCCTGTTGCACCAGCGGGATATTTTCTTCTGACAATTGCATAAGTGTGTAAATAAATACATTTTACATAAAAAAAATATGCTACGCAACGGGTATTGTTTGCGTAAGCCTAAGAAATTTTATAGGTGGTCATTTCTTATGGCTTCATTTAAGTATTTTTACAAAAGGATGTGCCAGGAGCGAATGGTACAATCCTGAAGAAATAGCATCACTGACCCTCACTTCACTGTAACATTTTAACCTTATTCTCGGGATATGCGTTGGAGTGCTGGAATAATTGTATGCTTACTCTTCATAGGTACCTGTGTACAGGCACAACGGCCCCGTTATGGTACTATTAAAGGCATTGTCATCGATTCTTTAAGCCGCCGTTCACTCGAATCTACTTCAATAGCCGTTTATCTGGCAAAAGATTCTGCCCTTGTTAACTATGCACTGTCTGGTGATAAAGGTGAATTTACCGTTACTGATATTCCACTGAACACCCACTGTAATCTGATCGTTACGCATAGGGGTTACGAAGTATTTTCTAAATTAATTACCCTTGCTCCTGATAGTAAGGAGTTACGCCTCGATACCATTCTGCTGGTTAAATCTTTTAATGAATTGAAAGCAGTGACCGTTACTGCACTTCGACCACCGGTGTCAGTAAAACCTGATACCCTGGAATTCAACGTTTCTTCCTTCAAGACCATGCCCAATGCCATGGTAGAAGACCTGCTAAAGCAATTGCCGGGTGTTGAGGTGGATAGGGATGGAAATATTATGATCAATGGAAAAAAGGTAACAAAAATCATGGTGGAGGGCAGGGAGTTTTTTGGCGGCGATCCCAAAATTGCTATTAAAAACCTACCAAAAGATATTATTGATAAATTACAGGTGGTTGATAACAAAAGTCGCGAGGCGCGCTTTAATAAAACTTCCAATGGCAATGAAGACCTCGCAATAAATCTATCGCTGCGAAAAGAAGTACAAAGGGGATGGTTTGGAAGAGTAAGCGCAGGCTATGGCTCCAATGATCGATATGAAGGATCGGCAATGGTTAATTTTTTTAATGGATCAAAACAGTTCAGCGTAATTGGCAATGCCAATAATACCAATCGCGGAAGTATTTCGGGCGAAGATTTTAACATCTCCAATAGCCGCAGTACCCTCGATGGTGGCGGAGGAGGGCTTACCCGTGCTGCTTCGGGTGGTTTGAATTTCAGTGAAAATATTGGCCGCCAGTTAAAATTAAACGGTAGCTATTTTTATAATAAAAGTCATACCGATAATTTATCAAAGTCGCAGCGGCGGAATATTTTAAACGATTCTTCATTTTTTTACAACTCCGATAACAACAGCGTAAACGATTACATCAACCATCGCTTTTCGCTTAATGCCAGTTATACTATTGATACGCTTACCGAAATACATATTAATTCATACGTTAACGGTAATAATAATGATGCGGTTAATACCAAGCAGGCTGCTTCTTTAGGTTTAGACGATCAAATAATCAATACCGGTGAAAACACCTATAGTACAAAAGGAGATGGGAAGAATTTTAGCACCGAATTTTTCTTCAGCCGTCGGTTTTTGAAACCGGGCCGGGGGGTAACCCTTGGGTTTAATTATAATTATAACGATCAGCGTTCGGTTAGTGATAATATTGGACAAAATGATTTTTATAAAAATGGTCTGCCCGATAGCACCGACCTGGTAAATCAACGGAGTGATGGAAAAAGCACCGGCAAAATACTATCTTTTACGGCTACCTATTCTGAACCGGTGAATAAGTACATTAATGCCATATTCAGGTATAACTACAACCGTAATTACAATTACTCAGATAAGATCACGAACCGGTTTAATGCGGCTACCGGTAAATATGATTTAGAAGACTCGGCGTTCACCAATGCTTTTCGAAATACGAATGAAGCGCACACGCCAGATATCAGCTTTTCCTTTAACAAAAACCAGTACCGCGCTTCTATTGGCTCAGGAATACAGTTTTTAACGCAGGATAATTTATCGGTTACTAACGGCGAATTGTTGCATCAGTATTTCGTGAACTTCACGCCTTCTGCCAACCTGGGTTATAATTTTAGTAAGACTGGTAGCGCCACCCTGTATTATAATGGCCGCAGCCAGCAGCCTTCCATTCAACAATTACAGCCGGTACCCGATAACAGCAATCCTTTGTATGTGCAGCTAGGGAATCCCGATCTGCAGCCCTCGTTCTTCCATAACATTAATGTACAGGTGCGGGAATCAAAAGGTAACAACTACTGGTTTACAGGCCTTAGTTTCAATACCACCCAAAATCAAATTATTTATCAAACCTGGTTCGATGATGTTGGTAAACAGCTTAGCCAGCCGGTGAATGTAAACGGCAACTTTGGCATGTCGGGTAACCTCCAGTATAGTAAAACCTGGAAAAAAAGAGAAACAACCCTTCGGATGAACCTGGGCAGTAATGGTTATTATAACCGGAATAATACATTTACGAATAAGGTAAGCGTAACGTCCAATGCGTACAGTTTTTCACAGTCCATCGGCTTGAATTTTATGTATAAACAGCAGCTCAGCATTTTGCCCACCTTTAACATTCGGTTTAACAGGACCCGGTATTCTTCGCAATCGATACAAGATGCTTCATTCAATACCAAAACCTTTTCGTTGAGCGCTTTTTGGAACCAGCCCAAATGGTTGATACTGGAAAATAATCTACAGTATAACTATAACAGTCAGATAGCTCCAGGGTTTAACAAAAGCGTTACGATGTGGAGTGCGGCCGTTAATTGTTTATTGTTCAAAAAAAAGCAGGGCATATTGCGGCTGGCTGTATACGATATTCTTAAACAAAATGCAGGCGTATATCGCAGCGTTACACAAACCTATATTGAAGACCGGCAAACACAGGTGTTACAACAATACTTTTTGCTGAGTTTCATATATAATTTAAGGAAGTTTAATACAAAATAAAACGGTGTGGAGGTTACCTTTACAGATGGTTCCTCCTTGTATAATCCTTCGCTATCTAAAACTTCTCTATAACGCCTAAACCAAATAACGCAAAGTCATACTTGACCGGATCGTCGGGATCTAATTTACGCAGACAGGTAGTTAGTTCAAGCGCAGCCTGCCAGTCGATCTGTTTACGAGGCAACAGGTTAAACCGTTTGGCAACCCGGGCTACGTGCAGGTCAATAGGGCAAATTAGTTGAGCGGGGGAAATGTTCTTCCAAATACCAAAATCAACACCGCTATTGTCCTGGCGTACCATCCATCGCAGGAACATACTCAGCCGCTTACAGGTAGAATTTTTATCGGGTGTTGCAATATGTTTACGGGTACGGGCAGGTACATGTTCCAGTGAAAAGAAATAATGGTGAAAACCGGCCAACGCATTTTCAGTAGTAGCATCGGTTTTATGCATGCTTCGGGTAAAAGCGGTTTCCAGTGTTTTATGACCTGAATAATGGAATTTTAAGAATTCGATGAAATACAACAGATCGGTTGTATTGAAAGTACGGTGCTTGAACGACAGTAATTTTTTTAGATCATTATCATTGTGTTGCAGCACGAACTGATGCGGCGACATATCCATCGCCTGCATTAGTTCACGCGATTTGTTGATAATAATTGTACGATTGCCCCAGGCAAAAATGGCTGCAAAAAATCCTGCTATTTCAATATCCTGCTGCCGGGTAAATAAATGAGGTATAGAAACAGGATCATCTTTAATAAACGAAGGTTGATTGTATTCCTCCGTTTTCCTGTTCAGAAAATCTTTTAAAGATGGCTGTTTCATTATAGATATCGAATAACGAATGTTGAATGATGAATGTTGAAGGCCGCAACCGTTATCCAATTGCGGATTTCAGATCGTCAATGAGATCTTCGGCATCTTCGATGCCCACGCTTAACCTGATCAGCGAATCGCTCAATCCATTCTTTATGCGTTCTTCCCGCGGAATGGAAGCATGCGTCATGGTGGCCGGGTGATTGATAAGCGACTCTACTCCACCCAGGCTTTCGGCCAGCGCAAATACTTTGGTTGAGGATAATAATTTCATGGCTGTTTCCACGCTATCATCTTTTAAAGTAAAGCTGATCATGCCACCAAAGCCGCGCATTTGTTTTTTGGCTACAGCATATCCCGGATGATCATTAAAACCGCACCAATAAACATGTCCTACCTTGGGATGATTGCGTAAGAAATGCGCTATTTTTTCTCCGTTCTCACAATGACGTTGCATGCGTATATGCAGGGTTTTAATACCGCGTAACACCAAAAAACAATCCATGGGACCTGGTACGGCGCCGCAACTTTTTTGAATAAAGTACAATTGATCGCGCAGCGCCTGGTCATTCATAACGAGTGCGCCCTGAATAACATCACTGTGGCCACCCAGGTATTTGGTAGCGGAGTGCATCACAATATCGGCGCCCAGATCGAGTGGGTTTTGCAGATAGGGTGAAGCGAAAGTGTTATCAACACACAGGAGAATATTGTTGGCTTTGGTTATAGCTGCCACTGCTGCAATATCTACAATATTGATCAGCGGGTTGGTAGGCGTTTCGGTCCAAATGAGCTTCGTATTCTTATTTATATAGGGTTGTATATTTTCGGCCTCCTGCATGTTTACATAATGAAAGCGAATGCCGAATTTTTCGAATATTTTAGTGAATAAACGATACGTTCCGCCGTACATATCATTGGCCGCAATAACTTCATCGCCGGGTTGTAACAATTTTATTACAGCGTCGGTAGCTGCTACGCCACTGCTAAAGGCCAGCCCATACTTCCCGTTTTCAATAACAGCCAAAGCTTCTTCCAATGCAAACCGGGTGGGGTTTTGTGAACGGGCATATTCAAACCCTTTATTTTTTCCGGGTGCTTCCTGCACAAACGTAGATGTTTGGTAAATAGGCGTCATAATTGCCCCGGTTGAAGGATCAGGTTCAGCTCCGGCATGTATGCATTTTGTTCCTGGTTTCATATCTTCTTCTAAATAAATGTTTTAATGATTGGTCTTTGATATAGGTGCAAAGATGCGGAAAAATCAATTGGCAATGGACAATAAGCAATAGGCAAGGCTTGCCAAAAATCGGGCTTTCCGAACAATTGAAGTTTTGCCTATTGTCTATTGCAAATTGCCCATTGGTTAACCCGGATCTCCAGTTTAACAGAAGCTTAACCTACCTTTTGAAATTAACTGAAACATTCTGCAAACGCTTTATGCTGCTGCATTTGCTGCGATCGGCAATAACGCTTGCCATTGGCACTTGTGCGAAAATGTTCGTAGATCTTGTCTTGAACCCCCCGCCGGTACTAATTGTCTTGACTTACCCTGTTGTTCAGTATACATTTGGTTCATCATTCAAGCATTTTAAATTTATAAAGCCATGAAAAAAGTGATAGCCATTATGTTCGCCGTGCTGGTAACAACAGCAGGAGCCTACGCATTCGATCCAAACGAAAGGGTATTAAAAGCATTTAATGAAACATTCAGCAGCGCCCAGGAGGTTCGCTGGGAAGAATTTCCCAACTACTATGCAGTTAGCTTTGTAAGTGGCGGCATCAGATCCAAAGTAAACTATGACAAAGAGGGTAATATGATGAGCTCGCTTCGTTATTATGCACCTCAATTACTTCCTTTATATATCCTCAATAAGATCAATAAAGAGAACCCAAAGAAAAAAATGTTCGGTGTAACAGAAGTCACTTACGCTGGTATTATTGCTTACTACATTAAACTGGAAGATAACGAACGCTGGTATACATTGAAGGTAGATGTGGATGGTAATAGCCAGTTGGTAGAAAAATACAAGAAGGTTTAACGCAACCTGTCTTTTATGCCTTGAAGGTTGCAACAGCTAAGGCAAAACCCTCAAGGTGTTTTATAAATTTCAGCGCAATAACTGCCCGGCTACAAGGTAGCGCCAGTCATAATTATCAGCCGCATGAGCTTCTTGCGGCTGAATTTTTTTATTTAAAGCCTGTTCTTTCAGCATGCCGCGTTTAACCAATGTTCTTTTTGATTCGTGTACATATTCCTGTAAACGCGGGTCACTCATCCATTGTTGCTGTGGTGGTTCAAACCCTATTTTATCTGTTCGCCAGGCCAGGCCTGCGGGCAGTTTTTCTTCCATACTTTTTCGCAGCAACCATTTTGTATATCCGTCACGGATCTTGTAACGGGCTGGTGTTGAGAACAATAGCTGTACCAGCTCATGGTTTAAAAACGGCAAACGTACTTCAGTGCCATGCGCCATGGAGTTTCTATCGGCATATCGTAACAATTCTTCCAGCCCGTTTACAAATGTGTTGTAATAAAGTACGTTGTTTAATTCATCAAAATGGGCAATGTCGTAATAAGACTCTCCATATTCTTTAACAAATGATGAAGTAAGATCGTGCAGGCGAAGCTGCTGCCGGGACCTTTGGCGTCGGAGATACCACCCGGCATAGGTTGGCAAGGCTGCGGCGAGCTTATTTTTAATACCCCAGGGTTCTGAAATGCCTAAGGAACGGGCCTGGTTCAGTTCGTGGTGCAGCATGCTTTTATCCTGTCTGAACAATTGTTGCCAGTACCAATGATAATATTTGTGATAGCCGGCTAATATTTCATCGGCGCCCTGGCCATCGAGCAAAACTTTTACCTGTTGTTGCCGGGCCAATTCATACACATAATATTGTGCTGCAACGCTGGCCGATTGAAAGGGTTCTTCCTGGTGGTAACATATTTTTTCAAAATCACCGATCACGCGGTCGGCATTTGGTTGCACGGTATAGTTTTGGGTAGCAAAGTGGTCAGATATGCGTTTTATCCAGGTCGATTCATCTTTCCTGAACCCGGGAAATATGGCAGAAAAGGTTTTGTATTGGTGAGGCGCCGTTACCTGAATACCGGCCAGCACACACGAACTATCGAGCCCGCCGCTTACAGATGTACCTATTGGTACATCGCTTCTCAACCTTCTTTGAACCGATTGGTTGAACAACCTGTTAAACTGTGTTGTAATTTTTTGCTCGGTTATGGTTTCATCAATGAAGTCTACGTCTATATCCCAATATAGCGATCGGGTTATGCGGTGTTCGGGTAAATGATACTGTATGTAAGAACGGGCAGGCAGTTTATTGATGCCGGAATAAAAAGTTTCTTCGGCGTTGGTTGGATTTTGGGTATACCCCAGCGTGAAATAATTGAAAAACATTTTTTCATTGAACTGCTTTTCAATGCCCGCGGCCCATAATGCCTTCATTTCACTGGCAAATACAAACTGGTTGTCGTCGAAATAATAATAAAATGGTTTTTCCCCAAACCGGTCCCTTGCTGCAAATAACGTTTGTTCCTGTGCGTCCCATATGGCAAAAGCAAACATCCCATCGAAGTATTGCAGGCAGTTGGAGTGGAAACAATCATAAGCCGCCATTATTACCTCGGTGTCGGATTGACTGCAAAAGGAATAACCCTTTTGCACTAACATTTCCTTTACTTCAAGGTAATTATAGATTTCTCCGTTGTGAATGATAGTATACCGGCTCAGATAGTGCATGGGTTGCGCACCGGTTGGGCCCAGGTCAATAATGGATAAACGGCGGTGGCCAAAGCCCGCGGCGTTGTTTTCATTGATCCAGTGTCCTTCACCATCAGGTCCGCGGTGAGCCAGCGCCGCCGTCATTTTTTTCAGGCGATGAACAGAGAGCCGATCGGATTGATTGGTTATAATACCTGCAATGCCACACATGGCAACAAGATAGAGAAAAAAGCCAGTAGTAAGTAGTTAGTAGGTAGTGGGCTAGCTAACTCCGGCAGTAATAAATTCTCCAGGCCTTATACCAATGCTAAAATTCCATTTATTTGCGGAAGGTGCCTTCCCCACTTGCTACTCGCTACTCACCAACTAATAGGCAGACTAGCCTTTGCGCTGTCCCATTCCATATTTAATTGCATGCCCTTGCCGGCCTTTTCAAATTCCATGGTAAACAGCTCATAAGGGAAACGTGTTTTGGCAACAGGAATGTCAAACTTATACTCGTCTTTGGAAGAATCGATTTTCAGACCCCAGGTATATAAGTCATTATTCAGCACCAGCGTCCAGGTATTTTCCTGAGGAATGCAATAAATAACATAGCGGCCTTTCAATACTTTTTTGTTATTTATGGTAACATCCTTAAAAAACTCAATTTCAGAGGCCTCATTAGCGCCCAATCGCCATACCGAGCCATATTTTACGAGGTCGCCAAATACAGTACGGTTATTTTTTTGTGGCCTGCTGTAAATCACCCGGGCAATAAGGGGTTCTGAAACATTGCCAGCCATTTTTAGCTTGGGGTAATCAACCGGATAATAGCTCATATCCATGGGTGATTTATCCAAGCCCGGCTGAATTTCCTTTTCAGTGGGTTTGTTGGGAGTAACTGTGGGTGTAATGGTTACTGTATTATTACCCGATGTAGAATTTTGATCGCATCCTATCAAAACGCCCAACATCCATACTAAACAGCAAAGCTTTATTAAAGGCCTGGTTTGGTACATGATTTTATTTTATAAAGGTGATCGGCAAAGTAGCTTTCACTTTATCCCAGGCCATAATCATATTTGCCCCGGAATCGGTTTTATCGAATAACAGGGTAAAAGCCTCAATGGCTTCCTGTTGTTTTTCCAGCTTAACATCTGTGCGTAGCACATCTTTTTTATCGTCGTACTGAAATGCGCCCCAAATATCGGTTTCTCTGTTAAAGATCAACGTCCATTTGTCATGGTAGGGTATGGCATATATACTGTACCGGCCCTTTTTAAGCCGCGTATTATTAATTTTTACATCTTTATACAATTCAATTTCAGTGGCTTCGTTAGCGCCAAGCCGCCAGATTTTGCCATATTCGATCAGTTCTCCAAACACGTCACGACCGTTTTTTTGCGGCCGGCTGTATAATACCCGGGCCAGCAATGGTTCTGTGGCTTTATTCTGGATCTTCAGGATGGGAAAATTGACCGGATAATAGCTCATATCCATGGGCGATTTATCCAGGGCTGGCGCTTTAAACTGGGCATTTACGGTTGCGCTTATAACTGCTAATCCAAAAAACAAAACCCCCAATTGCTTCATCTGCATATTTTTTAATGGTTAAGACGATTTTACTCGGGCGATGCGTTGTATGGAACTTTTATTCCCTTAAGAAGTGTGTTACACCCCCTGCATTTGTAATTAATCGGCAAAAATAAAAGTTAGAAAGATTCCCTGCTAACTCTTCTTTCTATTCATTAAACGATTTTGGTAAAAAAAATCCTTCGGGATGAATAACTTTTAAAAAGATTTTAATCGGTTGGTCAGTTTTGTCTTTACAAATTTTGCAATGTATTAAAGGCGTATTTGTGGAGGGCCGGAAAAAAATCAACGTAGTACTGCTGCAACTTATTATAGTTTTCTTCAAACAGTTTAAAGGCCGTTTGGCTGTCTGTTAAATAGGCCGAACGGTGAACCACGCCGGCAAAGCTCCGTTCTATGCCCGACCGGTTGCGGTAGTTATACAGCCAGTTTTGCTGTTTCATGTAGGGAAACATTTGCCTGAAGGGTTCGGGAAAAACATCCAGGTATTTATCCAGAGAATTATATACCTCTTGAGAGAATGCTGATAAAGAATCATCGGTAAACTGCTGCCAGTCGTTTGCCAGAAAATGATCGTAGGTTACATCAATAAAGGCAGCGCTGTATAAACGGTAATGGGGTTTAAAGATATTTTTTGCTTCCCTGGTAGCGGCATGTTCATCGGTAAAGGAATCAATGGCCCGATGGAGTATAATTCCCTTACGTACATCTTCAGGATAAAGATTGAGTTGCTTCCCTTTCACGAAATCGCTAATAAGGTTGCCTGCCAGGATTGCCGGCTGATTGAAGGATAAATATGCGTGCGCCAGGTAATTCAACGGTTATGAATGTTATTATGACAATATAACGTATTACCTCGGGTTTAAGTAAGAAAAATGAGAAAAAGAATTAATAAAATTTCAGCTTTTTCAGGTCTGGCGCTTTCCACAATTACAATTTAACGATCGATTAACCTTGTTTTAAGAAATATTTAAACAATTTGTTGCAACCCTTTACCAGCTTGCGTTACAGCGATTTTGGCAGCAGTCAAGCCGGTATTTTGTTTAACCTGGTTTAACATACTACACCATTAGTCATAATTTTCGTGATGGCAGTGTAACCTCTTTTACTTTTGTGTCGACTAATCAATAAAGAACTTGATTCGTCAGGTTTAAAAAGTATAGCCATGAAAAAGTTTTCTTCACGTATAGTATTGGTTACTGTAACCAGTGCTATTACACAATGCTCAATTCAGTGTGGATGTAGCTAAGAAAAAAATAATCTTCCGGTACCTGTAACAATTTTCAACAAGCTGCTACATATTATTCATACCGCTTAGAACATTAAGTAAACAATAAAAAGTAAACGGGCATGGGTATCCCTATAGCCAGGATGTTTCATATGCCCATATTCATTTGAATTAAAGTAAAAAATAGCAACATGAAAAACAAAATTCTCATTGGCGTATTTGTATTTATAACTGGCATCAGCAGTGCCTTTGCCAATGGTAACGAAGAAGTGAATGACAAGATCGTTAAAACTTTCCAGAAAGAATTTGCCGGAGCGCAGAATGTACAATGGGTAACTACCCGGGAATTTGTAAAAGCCACCTTTACATTGAACGAGCAAGTTGTGTATGCGTATTATTCCCCTGCCGGCAACCTGTTAGGTGTTACCCGTAACATTGTTTCAGGTCAACTTCCTATTAACCTGCTCACAGATCTAAAGAAAAATTACAGCGATTATTGGATTACCGACCTTTTTGAAATGGCCGCCAATAGCGAGAACGTATACTATGTAACGCTCGAAAGCGGTGATCACAAAGTGGTACTAAAATCAAACGGGGCCAATGGCTGGGAAGTGTTTAAAAAAGAAAGGAAACAAACTGTATAATAAAGGTTTTTCTTATAGTTGGTTTTAGTTGGAAAGAAAAGGCTCCTGATTTTTCGGGGGCCTTTGATTTTGGGAAGTAGGAAGTAGGAGATAAGAAGGGTTTGAATGTCGAAGTATTGTTTAATTTCGGCCTCACGAATGTAGAAGCAGGAGGCTGGATGTTCGCGAATTTCGTACTTCCTACTTCTTACCTCATATTTTTCAGCGCAGAAAGCTCAATTTTTGTTTATTACCTGTTGCCAATTGTCTATTGCCCATTGCCCCCCATTTCCCTACCTTTGCCGCCACATAAAAAAATGATCATGAGTAAAGGACCCATTTCGCAATTTATACAACATCATTACCGGCATTTTAATGCGGCAGCCCTGGTGGATGCAGCCAAAGGGTATGAGACCCATTTACTGGAAGGCGGAAAAATGATGGTTACGCTGGCTGGTGCTATGAGTACCGCCGAACTGGGTGTTTCACTGGCCGAAATGATCCGTCAGGACAAGGTGCAAATTATAAGCTGCACGGGTGCTAACCTGGAAGAAGATGTTATGAACCTGGTGGCCCATGATCATTATAAACGCATTCCCAATTACCGAGACCTTACACCGCAACAGGAGTGGGAGTTACTGGAACAGGGACTGAACCGTGTTACCGATACCTGTATCCCAGAAGAAGAGGCTTTTCGTAGTATTCAGCATAACATAGTTAAGCTGTGGAAAGATGCCGATGCTAAAGGCGAACGCTATTTCCCGCATGAATTCATGTATAAGCTGTTGCTGAGTAAAGTAATGGAAAAGAATTACCAGATCAATACAAAGGATAGCTGGATGATCGCGGCCGCTGAAAAGAACATTCCCATTATAGTTGGTGGCTGGGAAGATAGTACCCTGGGTAACATCTTTGCTTCGTATGTAATTAAAAACGAAATGAAGGCTACCACCATGAAAAGTGGTATTGAATACATGGTGTGGCTGGCCGACTGGTACCGCAAAAACAGCGAAGGCAAGGGCGTTGGATTTTTCCAGATTGGCGGTGGTATTGCCGGGGATTTCCCTATTTGCGTTGTTCCTATGATGTACCAGGACCTGGAATGGCATGATGTTCCTTTCTGGAGCTATTTCTGCCAGATCTCTGATTCAACTACATCCTATGGCTCTTATTCCGGAGCCGTGCCTAATGAAAAAATTACCTGGGGTAAATTAGATATTTCCACCCCAAAATATATTGTTGAAAGTGATGCTACTATCGTAGCGCCGCTCATTTTTGCCTACGTTTTAGGTTGGTAAAAATATTAATCGCTTGTTAATGAGCCTCCCCGATGCATCGGGGAGGCTTTTTTCTTGATTCTAATTTACAATTGAGTAAACGTATTTGATTTTTGCATAAAATAAAAACGGCCCCGTGTTTGTGCGGGGCCGTTGTCATTTCATTGCGTTAGCCAATTAAACGCAAGCTATCTTATTTACTCTTGTCTGGTGACGCCCACCTTCAAAAGGAGTACTTATAAAAATTTCGATCATTTGTTTGGCAGATTCCAACGATACAAAACGGGCAGGAATACAAATTATGTTTGCGTCGTTATGCTGACGAATTAATTTGGCCACTTCTGTTTCAAAGGCCAAACCGGCGCGTATGCCCTGGTGTTTGTTGGCTGTAATACAAACGCCATTGGCGCTTCCGCAGAGCAAAATACCAAACGCCACTTCGCCTTTTTCTACCGAATTAGCAACGGGATGCGCATAATCAGGATAGTCTACCGACTTGTTTTCATCGACGCCTTTGTCGCTGAGTTGATAGCCTTTTTCAGCTAACCATTTTACAAGTTCCACTTTATAATCATATCCTGCATGGTCGCTGCCAATGGCAATGGGTTTTGAAAGATCGAACATATTAATTGCGTTGACTAACTATTATTTATAAAATGTTTTATTGCCAGTTATCCTGTTCCTCCTGGTCCTTTTTATAAACGCGTTTAGAAACTATTACGCTTAATTCATATAAGAATACCAGCGGCAAAAATACGATCATTTGGCTGGTCCAGTCGGGCGATGGCGTAATGATCGCCGACACCACCAGGATGGCTACATAAGCATATTTGCGATAGGTTGAAAGGAAGTGGGGTGTAATTAACCCGATTTTGGTCAGCACATAAGATAATACCGGTAATTCGAAAGCAATACCGCAACCTAAAATAATGTTTACCAGGTTATCGATGTAGTCTGCCAAAGCCGGTTTGTATTCATATAAACCAGCAGTGCCCAGGGTAAAATTGGCCAGAAAATTAAAGGTAAAAGGCCCTAATACAAAATACCCGAAACCTGCTCCTATAAAGAAGAACAGCGATACAAAGAATATGGCATTGCGGGAGTATTTTAATTCTTTGGGGGATAAAGCCGGTTTAACGAATTTCCAAAATTCCCAGAAAATGAAAGGAAATGCGGCAATAAAACCACCAATTATACCAATTTGAATGGCCGACATGAAGGGGCCACTTACTGTGTTGCCAAGCAGTTTATAGCCGGGGGGTATTGGCGGCATACATAACGCATCGCCAATATGCAGTGAATGGCTAAGGTTGCACAGTAACCGGTACGAGACAAAATTATTGCGCACCGGTCCCATAACAATGTAATCAAATACCCAATCGATATTTATAAAAATAACTACCGCTGCAACTAAAATGGCCAGCACAGATCGCATAATATGCCAGCGCAGTTGTTCAAGATGATCAATAAAGGTCATCTCGCTATCATTGCTCCTTCTATCAAAAAAGGTTAACGCCATAGGATCGCCATAATGTCTGAAAAATATAAAAAGCCGGGCAAATTTAAGGCTTCTCAGGTTGGAACCAACATAAAGGTTGTTAAGGGCATGAAATTGGGGGCGCTGACAGTAGATGGTTGGGAATGATTTACTTGCGAATTATCAAATTTGGCAACCAGGCAGAAAGGAAATTACGGGCTGTGAGAGGCTGGGTATCCAAAATGTACCATGCGGTTCAATTTTGAACCTGTGAATCTATCTCAGGATTTTTAACCGCACCATTTCAATACGGGTATCGCTTACGTTCAATACCTCAAATTCGTAATTGCCAATGATGATACGCTCTTTTAAGCGGGGTATGGTTTCGTGCTGGTGAATGATGAAGCCCGAAAGGGTTTCTGAATCGTTTTCCGGGAATTCGAGTTTGTATTTTTCTATCAGGTAATCCAGTTCAAGACGCCCCGATAAGATGTATTCATCTTCCGAGATCATTTTTTCTTCAAACTCTTCTACGTCGTACTCGTCTTTTATTTCGCCAAAGATCTCTTCCAGCAGGTCTTCCATGGTAACTATACCGGCGGTTCCACCAAATTCATCCACTACCCAGGCAATGCTTTTGCGGTCTTTGGTGAATTTATTGATGAGGTCGGTAGCGCTCATGCTTTCGGGTATAGCCGGAATTGGCAGCAGTATTTCTTTGATGTGGTCGGGCTGCTTGAACAGATCAAGCTGGTGAATATAGCCGAGAATATGGTCAATATTTCCCCCATAAACAATAAGCTTGCTCAACCGGGTGGAAATAAATTTTTTGCGGGCATCCTCAACGGTGGTATTCAGCTCAATGGCCTCAATTTCTTTACGAGGTACCAGGCATTCGCGCACTTTTATTTTGGGTAACGACAAAGCATTCTCAAATAACTCGGTATTCATGTCGGTACCGTCACTATTATATTCGCTGGTTTGCTGAAAAAAGTGATCGAGATCGCTGCGTGAAAATGGCTCTTTTCGCTTATCGATTCGCATATCGAAGATCACATTCAGAATAAATATTGACAATTTTACAAAGGCGGCTGCTATCCAGTAAAATAAAGAATCGAATAAGCCCAGCAAGCCTATGCGGGCTGAAAAAGAGAGCAGGCTGTCGCTTTTTGCCTTAAAAATGGCTTTGGGGATGCATTCGCCTAAGAAGATAATAATCACCCATGATACCGCGATCTCAAAAAGCAGTCGGAAAAAATTAAGAAATGAGCGTTGGGAGAATTCCATGGTATCCCAATGGAATACTTCATTCCAGTAGATTGAACCCAATAAAACTACGGCCGTAAGAAAAAAGCTGAACCCCACTACATTGGTGCCTATAAAACGGGAAGGATTGTCGAACAGATTGGATAACAAAATACCGCTGTTGGCGCCTTGTTTCTTTTTTAATTCAATATTCAGCCGGTTTGCCGAAGTAAAGGATACCTCAATGCCGGCAAAATAAGCGACCAACAAAAAGGCTATGCCGATGCAAATGCCTAAAATGGTAAGAAGACTCATAGTTCGGGTACGAAATTATAAAAAAAGGCAGAAGAATCAAGGTCTGATTACCGGTTCCCCTGTTGCCAGTTGCGGCGGTGCCTGGATTGCAGTGCTTACCCCGATGAGATCTGAGTTTCAAGCCTCCGGGTTACAGGGCTCAAATTTCAGTCAGCCTTGTAACCTGGAACATTACGCAATCAAAGCAGGCCAGGCGGCGCCTGGAGGGCGATAAATGCCATGCAGGAGGCTTAAAATTACCTCCTGGTAACCTGAACTGGTATGCCGGGAACGGTAATTTATTTGCCGTCGATTCTGTTAAGCAATAAAGATCTATTAAGCGTTCAGAAACTTTTTAACCACTTCCTGTGCCTGTTTACAGGCCTTATCGAGGTTATCGTTCAGGATAACACTATGAAAATGATGTTTAAAAGAAATTTCATAGGAGGCTTTGTTTACCCGCGCCTGCAGGCTTTCTGCGGTTTCGGTACCGCGGGAGCTCAACCGCCGCTTTAACTCATCAACAGACGGCGGTTCTACAAATATCGAAAGGGTAGTATCGGGATACTGTTGCTGTACGTGGATCGCGCCTTTTACATCAATATCCAGTACGGGTACTTGCTGGTTATGCCAGATGCGTTCCAGCTCAGATTTCAACGTACCGTAATATTTGCCTTCATAAACCATTTCCCACTCAACAAACTCATTATGCTGAACCTTCCGGGTAAAATCTTCTTCACTAATAAAATAATAATCTTTTCCTTCTTTTTCGTTTTCGCGTCTTTTACGGGTGGCCACAGATATGGAAAAAGCCAGTTGCGGAAATTCTTTTAGTAAGAAATGAGTAATAGATGTTTTACCGGCTCCTGAAGGGGCCGTAATGATAATGATTTTGTGGTTGGGAAGAAAGGGCATGTATAATAATAAATTGTTTTTTGTTGCAGGTTACAGGTTGCAAGTTTCAGGAAGGGTGGTTTAAGGGACCCCTTTGTAACCTGAAACATGTAACCTGTATCTTTTTTCTATATTCTTTTTATATCTGCACCCAATTGTTGCAGGCGTTTGTCAATGTACTGGTAACCGCGGTCTATCTGTTCAATATTCTGGATAACACTTTTTCCGTCAGCACTTAGTGCTGCAATTAACAGCGATACCCCGGCTCTTATATCGGGACTGGTCATTTGAATACCCCGCAAATTCTGCTTCCTTCCCAAACCTATTACAGCGGCGCGATGGGGGTCGCATAAAATTATTTGGGCGCCCATATCAAGGAGTTTATCTACAAAAAATAACCGGCTTTCAAACATCTTTTGATGAATGAGCACGCTACCGCGGGCCTGGGTGGCCACAACCAGTACAATGCTCAGCAGGTCGGGCGTAAAACCCGGCCAGGGATGATCGTAAATCGTAAGCACCGATCCATCGAGGAAGGTTTGAATTTCATACACTTCCTGCGCGGGCACATGAATATCATCGCCTTTAAAATGCAGTTGAATACCCAGTTGTTTAAACTTTTCGGGTATGATGCCCAGGTGCTCGATACCGGCATTTTTTATAATGATGTCGCTTTGCGTCATAGCCGCAAGGCCTATAAAAGAGCCGATCTCGATCATATCAGGCAACATCCGGTGTTCGGTTCCGCCGAGAGATTGTACGCCTTCGATGGTCAGCAGGTTGCTGCCGATACCGCTTATTTTGGCGCCCATGCGGTTGAGCATTTTGCAAAGTTGCTGTATATATGGTTCGCAGGCGGCGTTATAAATAGTTGTGAGGCCCTCAGCCATAACAGCGGCCATAATAATATTGGCGGTACCCGTTACTGAGGGTTCATCAAGCATGAGGTAGGTGCCTTTGAGATTGGGTGCGTTTAACTCAAAAAAGCCGTCTCCGGATAAATAATTGAACGAAGCACCCAGTTTTTCAAACCCAATGATATGGGTATCCAGTCTGCGGCGGCCGATTTTATCGCCACCGGGTTTGGGAATGAAGGCTTTTCTAAAACGGGCCAGCATAGGGCCGGCCAGCATAACGGAGCCCCGCAGGCGACCGCTTTTTTGTTTATAGGCATCGCTGCTCAGATAATCAACATTCACATCATCGGCCTGGAAAATACAGGTATCACGTTGCGGGCGTTCGATCTTTACATTCATTTCGCCCAGCAATTCAATAAGCAGGTTAACATCTAAAATGTCGGGAATATTGGTAATAGTTACTTTTTGGGGTGTAAGTAATACCGCACTGATGATTTGCAAAGCTTCGTTCTTTGCGCCTTGCGGAACAATTTCCCCCTTTAATTTTTTACCGCCGATGACTTCAAAAGAATTCATAGTTACTTTTCCTGGTTTTTTGTTACCCATGGGTCGTCCCGGTTGCACTATTCCTTAGGCTATGGCGCCTAACCTGGTCGCGGAGGGCTAAGGCGTTGCGGGGCGGGACGTTTTTTTGATTAATGGTACGTTTATTAAGGTGCAAATATAAAACCCCGACAATAGCTTTTACTGTCGGGGTTTTTATTTATTATTTATTCTTTTGTCCACCTGCCTATTTGCAGGAGGCTGGAAACTCCCGAAGTAAGAGGTATGACGCAGGAAATAGGAAAGTGCAAAAATTAGGATCTTTTTACCTCCTACTTTTGTTTCTTAATTTCCAAATCTTTCACTTTTTACTCCGGGCGACCTTATCTCTTATTTATATCTTTTTTTGAACTTACCACCCCGGTCATTTCGGTCGTTACGGTTATCACGTCCGCCATCTCTATTATCGCGTCCGCCACGTCCCTGAAATTTCTGACCACCACGTTTATTACGATAATCGCCATATCCGCCACGATCGCGATCCCGGTCGCGGTTATCGCTGGGGCGATGCTGGCGAACATAAGGTGTATTGGTGAATGTTAGCTGACCGTCGGTTATATTGGTCAATTCGCCCTGGATGGCATCGTCGTGTACGGTTTCTTTGTGCCAGTTATTATAAGCCAGCTTCATATAATAGGCGATAGCATTGGCAAAGCCCTGGCGTTTTTCGCCAATATCTTCTTTCAATGCTTTATTTATAACCAATTCAAGGTTTTTACCCAGGTGCGAGAATTTGGGATACCGTTTGGGGTAGGGCAGCGGTCCCGGTCTCGATTTTAATGTTTCCCGTGTAGGAATGGGATAGGGCGATTCAACCGCCAGTTTAAAATCAGAGATCAGGAACAGGTGATCCCATAATTTATGTCTGAAATCTTCTACATTTTTTAAGTGTGGGTTCAAAAAGCCCATCAGTTCAATCACCGCATAAGCATTGCGCTGGCGGATCTCATGGTCTTCAAGCGTCAGCAGGTATTCAATCATTTTTTGAATATGCCTTCCGTATTCACGCATTACCAGGTGGTTCCTGGTAGTGTTGTATTCCATTTTGTCGATACTATTCATTCTATAAATATAAGATTAACAAAAGTAACAAAGTAAGTTAACAAAAAGAAAAGGCCTTGTTAAAGGCCCTTTCTATAAAGGATTGGTTTTTCCACAGGTTAATGAGGTATTGCCACACCGCCCAACTGGTATCCTGGTTGGGTAAGGCAGAATGGTAAAAAATTATAATCCGGTTTAAGAGGGGGTGCTTCAAAAAATGTTGGTGATTAGGTGACTATTACAGCTGCAAATGACACCTTATGGATAGATTAGCTTTGATAGAGGTCAATCACGGATACAGATTTACAATTGGGTAAGGGTTTATTAAAAATCTGGAAGATTTTGGAGTGTTTCCACCAAATTATCAAATAAACTTGTATTTACCAACCGGTTAGTATGTTATTTTTTGGAATAAGTTTATGCATCGCCTGTATTTTTAAAAATAATTATATGTACTAATGCATTTTACCGGAAGGTGGTTTAATATACATTTACAGGATTTCTACAGCTATTCAGGTACAAAAAACTATTAAAATCGGTGTACTTTTGCGATTCTAAAATATAAAAAACTGATAATCAAAGAAAATGAGGCAATCGACAATAACCATCAATGTAGCGCTTGACGAAAAAAATATTCCTGATCAAATATTATGGAAGGCAAGCGACAGCACTGCTGAACAGGCCCAGAAAGCCAGGGCTATGATGTTGGCTTTTTGGGATGCGACCGATAAATCGGCTTTGCGCATGGACCTGTGGACGAAGGAAATGATGGTAGATGAAATGGCTGATTTTTATTATCAAACCATTATGACTATGGCCGATAGTTTTGAACGGGCAACCCACCAGGCCGAACTGGTTGAGCTCATGAAAAACTTTGCCAAAGATTTTTATGGCCGTTTTCGCGAAATTCAATTAAAAGAAAATAAATTATAATCCAAAATAGCCGCTGTATGAACTTAGAACAAAAGATCCAGGGTGAACTGAAAACAGCCATGCTGGCCAAGGATGAAAAAACGGTGCGTAGTTTGCGTGCCATTAAAGCAGCCATTATACTGGCAAAAACGTCAGAAGGTGCAGGCGGTGAAATTAAAGAGGAGGATGAGATCAAATTACTGCAGAAACTGGTAAAACAGCGGAAAGATTCGCTGGAAATTTTCCAGCAGCAGAACCGGACCGATCTGGCACAAAAAGAGCAGGAAGAAATTGAAGTGATCGAAAAGTTCTTACCCAAACAATTAAGCGGCGAAGAACTGAAGGCCATTATTTCAACCATAATTGCTGAAACCGGCGCTTCTTCCCCAGCCGATATGGGTAAAGTAATGGGTGTAGCTACCAAGCAACTGGCTGGTAAAGCCGATGGAAAGGCGATCAGCGCGCTGGTGAAGGAGTTACTGGCGAAGTAGGAAGTGGGAAGTCGGATGTCAGAAGTCGGATACCGGAAATACAGATAGAAAGAAGTAAACAAGGCATGGAGAGTAGAAGAATGAAGTAGAAAGCCTAAAAATAGGGGATATCAGACCTCAGACTTCGGATCTCAGAACTATGATCATAGATATATTAGTTTTAATATTTCTGGTTATGGCCGTTATCAAAGGATTACGGCGCGGGCTAATTGTTGCAGTATTCTCCATTTTTGCGTTTATTGCAGGCATAGCGGCTGCTATGAAATTATCGGTGGTAGTAGCAGGATATTTAAAAGATTCCGTTAATATATCCGCGAAATGGCTGCCATTCATATCATTTGCACTGGTTTTTATTGGCGTAGTAATATTGGTACGATGGGCGGCCAGTTTACTGGAATCGACTGTTGAAATGGCCATGATGGGGTGGGCCAATAAAATAGGGGGGATAATTTTATACACTATTTTGTATATGTTTACACTCAGTGTATTCTTGTTCTTTGTGCAAAAGGTGAAGCTCATTAGCGACGAAACGCTTGCTAACTCTATTACCTGGTCCTGGTTACAACCATTAGGCCCCTGGGTAATTGATGGTTTTGGAAAACTTATTCCGGCGTTTAAGGATATGTTCACTGAATTGAGTAACTTTTTTGATGGATTAGCTACGCCAAAGGCGTCAGGCTAAGGCAGATATACAAAAACGTAAAAAAATCAGTAGCTTACATTAAAATTGCAGGTGTAAAACTGCAAGGGTGGATTATTTGCAGTAAAACGTTTATTTTAGCGATTAATTGACTGACTTGAACAGACATAGCTGATGAATTATACGATCAAACAAGTGGATAAATTCAAGTATATTGAAGAAGGCGAAGGCGAACCGCTAATACTTTTGCATGGATTATTCGGAGCCCTTAGCAACTTTGGTGATTTGATCAATTACTTCAAGAACCATAACAAAGTTGTGGTTCCCATTCTCCCTTTGCTTGATATGGACCTCTTGCACACCTCGGTAGGGGGATTGCAAAAGTTTGTACATAAATTTATTGAGTTTCACGATTTCCAGAATGTTCACCTGCTTGGTAATTCTTTGGGCGGTCATGTTGCTATTTTGCATGTGTTGAAGCAACCCGAACGCATCAAATCGCTCATATTAACCGGGAGTTCTGGTTTATTTGAGAATGGTATGGGTGACACTTATCCCAAGCGCGGTGACTACGATTATATAAAGAAGAAAACGGAGTTAACTTTTTACGACCCTAAAATTGCTACCAAAGAACTGGTAGATGAAGTGTACGAAATCGTAAATAACCGTTTGAAAGCCATAAAAATAATTGCACTGGCAAAAAGCGCCATCCGCAATAATCTGGGCGAGGATATCAATCAAATCAAACAACCCACGTTATTGATCTGGGGTAATAATGATGCCATTACCCCGCCGTTTGTAGGCCGGGAGTTTCATCGGTTAATTCCAAACAGCGAGCTGCATTTTATTGATAAATGTGGTCATGCGCCTATGATGGAAGTGCCGGATGATTTCAATCGTATACTCCATAAATTTTTGACAAAATTGAATGAGCCTGCAGCGGTAGCCTAACTGCAATCGTCATAATTGATTATATTTGGTTAAGGTAATTTCCTGACTGTTTCCTAAGGTTAATACCTATTAAATATTTCTTTTTGATTGACAAGGATACAAACCAGTTACAGGTTTTTATCGTATAACACTATATAGGTAGGTAAACTCTGAGCAGTGCTTAATAAAGAATTAATATCAGCCACGATTCCCACACTCAACCTGAGTGATACGGTTATTCAGGCGCTGGACCTGATGTCGGAGTTCCATGTTATGCAATTACCTGTAGTGGCAGAAGAAAAATACCTTGGTCTGGTATTTGAGGACGACCTGATGAACAGCGACGAACGCGCTACACTCCAATCTCTTGATACTCACTTTTCAAAAGTGGCTGTACACGCCAATACACACTTTATTGAGGCGGTACAAATGTTGAATGATTATAATCTTTCCCTGGTACCGGTTGTTGACAAGGAAAATGAATTTATAGGCTCCATTGCAGCTATTGACCTGTTAAAGGAATTGGGTAAAACCACAGGGGCCAGCGAGCCCGGCGGGTTAATTGTGCTGGAAATGGAACAACGCAACTTTTCATTTTCTGAACTCAGCAAGCTGGTAGAGACCAATGACGCTCAAATTACGCAGTTAAATAGTTATTGGGATAATAACACCAGTTCCTTTTTTGTAGCAATAAAAATCAATAAATTCGAGATTTCTGATATTGTTGCTACATTTCAGCGATATGAATACAATGTAAAATATTATTTTGGCGAAGAATTATACGAAAACGAACTGCGGAACAATTACGACCACTTGATGAATTATCTGAATATTTAGCACAACATTAGAATTAGCCAGCTTATTTTTTAAAATTCTGAAAACACAAGCAACTGCTTGCCGGGGCATGTGAATGGGAAAGAAATTTTACTGCATAATAGCAAAATTGTTGTGTTGCGTGGCCCTGGTGCATGCTCAACCATCGCCCGTTGATTCTTCGCAATCTTTAACTACTGTAACCCCTAATTACAGCGGTAATTACTCCACGCCATTTGTTGTAGGCGATATTATCATCGAAGGAAATAAAAGAACCAAGCCTTACATTATTGAAAGAGAGTTGCCATTTAAAGCGGGTGATTCTATATACCTGCCCGAACTCGTAAAAGCTTTTGAAATTTCGCGCCAGCAACTTATCAATACCACTTTATTTAATGAAGTGATCATTTCATTGAAAGCATTTCGTGGATACGTAGTTGATATTTCAATACAGGTTAAAGAACGATGGTATATTTTCCCAATTCCATACCTGAAACCTGTTGATCGTAATTTGAACGAATGGGCAAAACAGGGTTATGGAGTAGACCGCGTGAATTATGGGTTTAAGTTTACCTACAACAACTTTACCGGGCGTAACGATAAACTAAAATTGTGGCTTATTACCGGCTATACCCAGCAAATACAATTTCAGTACGATCAACCTTATGCCGATAAAACGCTCAAACATGGTTATCGAATAGGATTTGCGTATTCGTATAACCGGGAGATCAACTATGCCACTATCGACAATCAACAACATTTTGTTGATTCGCTGCGCGAAGGCATTAAACAATGGTCGGGCCACATTGATTATACGTATCGCCCGGGTTTACGAACCGTACATTCTGTTATTTTATCTTACACCCATCAGCAGGTTGATCCGCGCATAAACGAATTAAATCCAAAATACTACGGTTCTCTGCGAAATAAGGTCAGTTATCCTGAATTGATATACAACATCAATTATGTAAACGTAGATTATAAACCTTTTCCGCTCAAAGGCTGGATAGCCGAAGGAAGTGTTTCAAAGAAGGGTTTCAGCAAGGAGATGAACATGTGGCAATTAACCGGAAAAGCTACCAAAGGCTGGCAACTGACCAAAAAAGATTTTTTCAGTTGGCAGGGGTTGGGCACACTGCGCTTCCCGTTCAATCAGCCCTATATTAATCAGCGCATGTTTGGTTATGGCGACATGTACCTGCGGGGGCTGGAAGATTATGTAATTGATGGCTCAGCCGGCTTTTTAACCAGGCAAAGCTACCGGCACGAGTTATTCCGCTTTAGCGTACCTACCTATATTAAATCAAAATCGCACGATCGTATACCCTTTCGTATTTATGCCCGTTTGTTTGGCGATGCAGGGTATTCCTACAACAAAACATTTACTAATAATTCCCTCACGAACCGCATGTTATATACCGGAGGGTTTGGGCTTGATATAGTTACTTTCTATGACTTCATTTTGCGGCTCGATTACAGCTTCAACCAATTAGGCCAAAACGGATTATTTTTACACATCAAGAACGATTTTTAAACGACAGGTAAATTTTTTTAACCGTATAGTATGAAGGTAGCCATTTATAGCCGGGTTATTGATGATGACCAGTATGGCAAAGTGCAGCAATTGCTCGATGAACTGGCCAAAGAAAATATTCAGCCGGTTATATACAAGCCTTTTTTTGAAATGATCCAGTCTGCAGTGCGTTTCTCCGATAAAACCACTGTTTTCTCCGACTCAAACGATTTGACGGAAGCGATTGATTTTTTGATTAGCCTTGGCGGTGATGGTACTTTACTGGATACCGTAACGCTGGTGCGCGATAAAAACATCCCGGTTCTGGGTATCAATTTTGGCCGGCTGGGCTTTTTGGCCAGCATCGGCAGTAAAGAATTGCACATTGCGGTACAATCCCTGGTCAAACGCACAATACTAATAGACAAGCGATCGTTAATTCATCTGGATGCCAGTAAACCATTATTTGGCGACGTTCCATACGGACTCAATGAATTTGCTATTCATAAAACAGATACATCGCCTATGATAAAAATTCACACGTACCTGAATGGTGAATTTTTAAATACATACTGGGCTGATGGCGTGATTGTAGCAACACCTACCGGTTCAACCGGTTATTCGTTAAGCTGTAATGGCCCTGTGGTTTTTCCTGAATCCTCCAGTTTTGTAATTACCCCCGTAGCCCCCCATAATTTGAATGTTCGGCCTATTATAGTGCCGGACGACAATATAATTTCTTTTGAAATTGAAGGACGCACCGACCATTTTATTTGTGCGTTGGATTCTAGAAAAGAACTCGTAGATAAAAAAGTGCAGCTTGCCGTGCGTAATGAATCCTTTACCCTGAGCCTGGTTCGATTGAATGAAAACAACTTTTTACAAACCCTGCGTAATAAATTATCATGGGGTTTGGATACCAGGAATTAACCTTTTAATACAAAAGAAATTTACCGGCAAATCCGGTCTTAATGTTAAATTGCGAATTATGAAGAAATTGGTTGTAACAGCACTACTCTTTATTTCCGTACTATGTGTGCAAGAGGTTACTGCCCAATATGAAAGTATTGTACAGCAAGGTGAGTTTGGCATATCGGCAGGTGGAGCACATTATTTTGGTGACCTGAACACAAGATCAAAACTCAACAGGCCCAAACCAGCCTTAGGTATATTTTTCCGTAAACAATTTGGTAATTATACAGCCTTACGTATTGCTGCGCATTACGCCCGCCTTGGTTATTCAGATGTATACAATACCCAAAACGAATATCAACGCAGACGCAATCTGAGCTTCAATTCCAACATTTTTGAGCTCACCCTGCAAGGCGATTTCAACTTCTTTAAATTCGTTCCAGCCGATCCATATTACAGCTTCACTCCTTACATAACACTGGGAGCAGGCATTTTTAGCTACGATCCCTTTGCTTATCTCAATGGGGAGAAGTATTTTCTTCGCACATTGGGGACCGAAGGCCAGGGAACAGCGGCCTATCCCGATCGTAAGCCTTACAATACGATGGCCCTGTGCTTTCCTATTGGGGTAGGTATTAAATATGCCCTGAACGATAGAATTAACCTGGGTTTTGAAGTTGTATACCGGTACACCACTACCGATTACCTCGATGATGTAAGCAAAACCTATGTAGGCGCCGATAAATTTCCGCCATTACCCGATGGCTCTCCGTCAGCGGCTCAATTATTACAGGACCGCTCTTACGAAACCGGCGACATTATTGGAATTGAAGGCCGGCAACGCGGTTACTCCAAACAAAGGGACGCTTATGTGTTAGCAGAGTTCACTTTATCATTTAATCTTACTTCATATCGTTGTCCTACAGCTAATTAGTTTGTGTTTTCTGGTTTGTTGTTTGTGGTTCTTTATGTGCGGCTGTTCGCACTTCATTCATTTTGCTTTGGTTAACAGCTAATTATAGACATAATATGTAAATAGCGAGCAGCCCGAATACTATTCGGGCTGCTCGCTTTAGGCCCTTTAACATCAAACTACAAACCACAAACCATAAACTTGTTTTCCGTACCTTTGTGCCCTTCAAAAAAAGGGTATGCAAAGCCTACGGGAGCAAATTGACCTTCAACGACTTCCTCGCCATATAGCAATTATTATGGACGGGAATGGAAGATGGGCTAAGGAAAAGGGGCAAGACCGCCTCTATGGCCATTTCCATGGCGTGGAAAGCGTGCGCAATATTGTAGAAGGATGCGCCGAACTGGGCGTTGGATATCTTACATTATATGCATTTTCTACCGAGAATTGGGACCGCCCGCAAACTGAAGTAACGGGTCTTATTGAGCTATTGGTAGAAACCATTCGCAAGGAAACAGAAACTCTTAATAAAAATAACATCAAGCTGCATGTAATAGGCGATGTAAAAATGTTGCCCGAATATGCACAAAAGGAGCTGAACGAATCGCTGCAGATAACCAGCCAGAACACCGGTTTAAACCTGGTAATGGCCCTTAGCTACAGCAGCCGCTGGGAGTTGGTACAGGCTGTACAACACATAGCCGAAGATGTAAAAGCCGGTAAAATTGATCCTGCAGCCATCACCCAAAACACGTTGCAGCAATACCTGGCTACCAGCAATTTTCCCGATCCTGAATTAATGATTCGCACCAGCGGCGAATATCGCATCAGTAACTTCTTATTATATCAATTAGCGTATGCAGAATTGTATTTCACCAATGTTCGGTGGCCCGACTTTCGTAAGGAAAACCTGTACGAAGCCATCCTGGATTTTCAACGGCGCGAAAGGCGGTTTGGTAAAACCGGCGACCAGGTACAAAAGGAACCCATAAACGGATAACTACGAACTGGTCATGAATATTTTATGATTCCGTCGATTATGGTTTCTTTTTAACAAACCCTTTTAATAAATCCCCCTTAATTTGCTCCACTTTAAACTCCCCGGAATGCAGCGTTCGCGTACTTTTAGTATTTTTTTACTGGTATTTGCATGTTTAACAGTCGGCACACTGCGTGCCCAGGTGGTTACCGACACTGTTCCTACGTCAATTGATCCGGAATTAGAAAATATAGCCAACTCAAAAGTTCCCAAAGAATATTTTATTGGAGGTATTACAGTTACCGGTACCAAAAGGTACGATCAGCAACTGCTTATTTCTATTGCCGGTATTAACGTGGGCGACAAAGTAATGATACCGGGTGGCGATAATTTCAGCAAAGCCATCATTAACCTGTGGAACCAGCACCTTTTTTCGAACGCGCAGATATTCTTTACAAAACTCGAGGGTAATAAATTATATATAGAAATTCATGTTACCGAAAGACCTGCTTTATCGAAATACAATATTATCGGTATTCGTAAATCGGAGGCAGATGAATTAAAAGGTAAAATGAGCCTTATTGCCGGCCGGGTAGTTACTGAAAATACCAAACGCACGGCCGAAGAAGCGATCAAAAAATATTATACAGAAAAGGGATTCCAAAGCGCCCTGGTTCGTATGGAAGAAGTACAGGACCCTGCTTTGCCCAATTCGGTTATCCTGAATGTGTATGTTGAAAAAGGCCATAAAGTACGTATTGACAATGTGAACTTCTATGGTAATGAACAAGTGTCGGGCCTGAGGTTAAAAAAGCAATTGAAAGGTACCA
Organism: Niastella caeni; assembly: GCF_004834005.1. Lineage (GTDB taxonomy): Bacteria > Bacteroidota > Bacteroidia > Chitinophagales > Chitinophagaceae > Niastella > Niastella caeni. Next base: position 1,549,914 of record NZ_STFF01000001.1, on the reverse strand, counting down.
AGGAAATGACCAAGCTCACCTTGTACCCCACCAAAGAGCAAAGCCCATACGGTACTAACCCACGACCCTCCTTTAAAGAATACCTGAGCCAGGCCGGCTTTTTATCACCTACCCGAACAAAAGAATTCCTTGATCCTTATTTCCGCTTTAAATTATTCAGTTCGGCCAAGTTCAACGCCAAGAAATACGAAGAGGATAAAGAGAAAGTGCTGGAGTATTATAACTCACTTGGTTACCGCGACGCCGCTATTATTGCCGATACCCAGTATTATAACCAAAAGGGAAACCTGAAAATTGACCTCAAAGTAGATGAAGGGCATCGTTACTATTTTGGGAACGTTACCTGGAAAGGGAATACCAAATATTCCGATTCGGTGCTTACCATATTATTAGGTATTGCCAAAGGAGATGTTTATAACCTGGAAATCCTGAATAAGAAACTGGGTAAACAAATGTCACAGGAAGGCGGCGATATCAGCAGTTACTATATGGATGACGGTTACCTTTTCTTCCGTATTGAACCGGTAGAAACTGCTGTGTACAACGATACCATCGATTTCGAGATCCGTATACAGGAGGGTCCGCAGGCTACTATTAAGAACGTAACTATTTCGGGTAACGAAAAAACAAAAGAGCACGTTATTCGCCGTGAGTTGCGCACCCTGCCAGGTGAAAAATTCAGCCGCCAGGACCTGATCCGTTCTAATCGTGAAATTGCGCAGTTGAACTTCTTCAACCAGGAAAAGATCGGCATCAACCCTGTACCCAATCCAGAAGATGGTACGGTTGATATTCATTATACCGTAGAAGAAAAATCATCTGACCAATTGGAGTTAAGTGCCGGTTGGGGTGGCGGTATCGGTTTAACCGGTACGCTCGGGGTTTCGTTCAATAACTTCTCTATTAAGAATATTTTCAACAAAAAGGCATGGGATCCATTGCCTACCGGTGATGGACAAAAGCTGAGCATGCGCGTACAATCAAATGGTCGTGCATACCAGTCATATAACTTTTCATTCACCGAACCCTGGTTAGGTGGCAAGAAAAGAAATTCGCTGACCTTCAGCATGTACAAGAGCGTATTCCGTACCGGTGGTATTGATGCCAGCGGAAGATATTTCTTCAGCGATACCAACAGGTTGAAAAACTTCGGCGCCAGCATTTCTTTGGGTAAACAATTAAAATGGCCCGATGACTTCTTTACCCTGGTATATTCTCTCAGCTATACACAGTATAAACTGCAGAACTATACGCTGTTTACACAGGATTTTAAAAATGGTACCTCAAATAACCTGAGCGTTAAAATTGCGCTTAACCGTAACTCAGCAGGTCCCAATCCTATATTCCCAACCAGCGGTTCTAACTTTTTACTGAGCGGCCAGTTTACACCACCATATTCATTATTCAAATCAAATGTAACCAACCAGGATAGTTATAAATTACCTGAGTTCCATAAATGGCGTGTTAATGCCGAGTGGTTTATTCCTATCGGCAAGGCCATGGGTGCCGACAGAAGTCGCCAGTTTGTATTGCGCGCTGCTGCCAAGTACGGTTTCATGGGCCGCTATAATAACAAACTCGATTTTTCACCATTTGAGCGCTTCCAGGTAGGCGATGCCGGTTTAGCAAACGGTAGCTTTATCCTGGGTTACGATATCATTGCACACCGTGGTTATCCGGTGTATGAAAGTTCTGATCCGAAATTCAACCCTGATCAGCAAAACGCACAGCGATTCTTTACTATTTTTAATAAGTATACGCTCGAAATGCGGTATCCGTTCACCACTAACCCGAGCAGTACCATTTTTGGTATGGTTTGGTTTGAAGCTGCCAACGGATGGTTCGACTATAAATCATACGATCCTTTCCGCCTGCGTAGAAGTGCTGGTGTGGGTATGCGTTTCTTCCTGCCCATGTTCGGATTGCTTGGATTTGATTATGGGGTAGGCTTTGACCGGGTTACCCAGGGTGGCAGGTTACGCGATGCAACCCGCTTTACCTTTATGCTGGGTTATGAACCTGAATAAACCAATAGGTAATAACAATTAGCAATAGGCAAAGCCCCGATAAAATTTGTTTATTGCCCATTGCGGTTGCCAATTGATTCTAATAAACCTTAATTAGGAACACCATGAAAAAAACAGTATTTATTGCCTGCTTAATGATGGTGCTGGCTTTCGCCACGCAAGCCCAATATGGACGTTATGCCATTGTAGATACTAAATACATACTGGATAAATTACCTGAATATAAAGAAGCCCAAAAAAAGCTGGATCAGTTCAGCGAGCAATGGCAAAAGGAAGTTGACAGTAAGCAAAGCGCGCTGGATAAAATGTATAAAGACTTTGAAGCAGAACAGGTGATGCTGAGTCCTGAATTAAAGAAAAAGCGGGAAGATGAGCTGTTTGTACGGGAAAAGGAAGTGCGCGATCTGCAACGCAAACGCTTTGGTTTTGAAGGCGATCTGTTTAAAAAAAGGCAGGAACTGGTGAAACCCATACAGGATAAGGTATACAACGCTATCCAGAAACTGGCTGTGAACCGCCAACTGGATTTTATTTTGGATAAAAGTGAAGGAATTACCGTTATCTTTGCCGACCCCAAATTGGACCGCAGTGAGGATATATTGAAAGAGCTGGGCGTTAAATAAAACATAAGACAGAAAGGGGAAAGCAACCATCAGTAGGTTTTTTTCAACTTAAACTAAAAAATAACCGTCCACCCGCAAGCAACAGAAAACTGGCTAAAGGGTGCGTAAACAAAATTGAAATTCAATGAAAAAGTTTTTTACCGTAACGTTGTTCGCCCTGTGCCTGTTAGCGGCTGGTGATATTCAAGCTCAATCAAAAATGGGGTACATCAGCTCACAGGAATTAGTGAGCGTAATGCCCGAAACCAAAAAAGCCGACTCTGCCCTGCAGGAATTGCGCAACGCTTTGGTTCAAAATTACACCGATAAACAGAATGCATTTTATGCGGCTGTTGAAAAATACAACAAGGACTCTGCTACTTTATCATCGTCTGTTAAAACAGTTAAGAAAAACGAATTATCCAAAATGGGTCAGGAGTTAGGTGGTGAAGAAGAGCGTATTCAACAACAATTACAACAACGCCAACAGGAACTGCTGGGCCCCATCAATAAAAAAGCGTACGAAGCTGTACAGGCTGTTGCCAAAGAAGGTGGTTACGGTTATATTCTTGAAAAAGAAGCCCTGCTGGTAGCTCCCCCCGGTGATGATATTTTACCGCTTGTTGCCAAAAAACTGAATATTAAATTGCCGTCTGCTACTGCTCCTGCAGCACCTGCAGCCGCACCAAAAACCGGCGCTAAACAATAGGAATTGATTCATTATATGATATTGACCGCTTCCTTCGTAGGGAGCGGTTTTTACTTTTATATACCACCCCTTAAGGGTAAATATTTTCCCCCTTTAGGGAATTAGGGGGTGTATATTTGTTTTATGCTTATCACGCAGCCAATTGGAATATTCGATTCAGGATATGGTGGCCTTACGGTAATGAAGGAGATCGTAAAGAAGTTACCGCAATACGATTACATATACCTGGGCGATAATGCCCGGGCGCCTTATGGTAACCGTTCATTTGAAACGGTATACCGGTATACGTTGCAATGTGTAGAATGGTTTTTTCAACAGGGGTGCCCCCTGGTAATTCTGGCCTGTAATACGGCTTCGGCAAAAGCATTGCGAACGATACAGCAAAACGATCTGGAAAAGTTAAATCCGCAAAACAGGGTATTGGGTGTTATTCGCCCTACCACCGAGATCATTGGAAGCTTTACCAAATCGCGTAAAATAGGTATTCTGGCTACCAATGGAACCGTGCAATCTGGTTCCTACCTGATTGAGATAGAGAAATTCTTCCCCGATATTACGGTATACCAGGAAGCCTGCCCAATGTGGGTGCCCATTGTTGAGAATAATGAGCACAAACAACCCGGCGCTGATTATTTTGTTGAGAAGCATGTGCAACACATTATGGCGAGCGGTAAAGGGATTGACACCTTGTTGCTGGCCTGCACGCATTACCCGCTGCTGCGAGAAAAAATACTGCAGTTTTTACCTGCAGGCGTTACGCTGGTATCGCAGGGTGAAATAGTTGCTGCCAGCCTGGACGATTACCTGCAACGCCATACAGAGCTGGAAAGCCGTTGCAGTAAGAATAGCGGGCGGGTTTTTTATACCACAGACTCAACAGAAGACTTTGATAACCACGCAAGTATATTTTTTGGCGAACCGGTACGCTCAAATCATGTAAACCTGGATGGCAGCATCCCGGTGGCTAACCATATTTATTAAAACATTTTTGTAGCTCACGTTTCATACTTCAGTTTTCATTCCCTACCTTTGCGGTCCTTTCATCCGCTTAGGCGGGGCGGGCATGGTGGCCTGTCTGCGAAGAAACTGGAACCTGATCCGCTTCTCCCGGATCATATTTCAAAAGTGTAAAAAAGAAACTAATTATGAAACGTACATTTCAGCCGCACCGCCGTCGTCGTAAAACCGTACATGGTTTCCGTAAGCGTATGCAAGATGCCAATGGCCGTAAAGTTTTGGCCAGCCGTCGCAAAAAAGGTCGTAAGAAACTGACTGTTTCCGACGAAAGAAAATTAAAATAAACCTGCGATCCCCGCCCCGTCATAGGCAGGGAATAGTGGTTCAAATAATTAATAGTCCTGCATTGGCGGGACTATTTTATTTTTGGGATTACCGGATGGTAAAAAAGCTCACCTTAAAAAAAGAAGAACGGCTAAAGCGCCGCAAGATCATTGAACAGGTGTTCAGTGAAGGGAGGGCTGTTGCTGCATTTCCGCTTCGGGTGCAATATAAAATGATTGATCGGCTAACGGTTCCCTTACAGGCTGGTTTTAGTGCGAGCAGCCGTAATTTTAAAAAAGCAGTTGACCGTAACCGCATTAAACGACTGATGCGCGAAGCATACCGTTTGCAAAAAGCTCCATTAGAGCAAGCTTTGCAAACAAAAGAACAACAATTGGCGTTATTTTTAATTTATACCGGCAAAGAGCTTCCTGATTATGCGCTGGTGAAAGAAAAGATGGAAGTGGTGTTGAAGAAGCTGGTGCAAACGATAGATAGTGTTTAACGTTGGCATTAATCGGTAATGAAATGAAAGTGTTGCTTCGAATATTAAGTCTGCCGTTCATTGCATTGATCAAGATATATCAATGGATCATTTCTCCTATTCTTGGACCTAAATGCCGGTTTACACCTACCTGTTCACAATATGGCATAGAAGCACTAAAAAAGCACGGCGTATTCAAAGGATTGTGGCTAACTATTAAGCGATTAAGCCGTTGTCATCCCTGGGGCGGGCATGGGTATGATCCGGTACCGTAAATCTCGAATATTAAATTTCGAATTTCCAATATTGAAGTAGAATGCACTTTAAACTAAAATGCCGAATGCCGCAGTTTTTTATACTTCGACATTCGACATTCAATATTTAATATTCGATATTCTGACTATTTCTTCATGCGTTCTATTAACTCGTTCAGCGATTCTCTCTTTTGCCTGGCGGTGAAGAATTTATAGATCTCAGGTGCTTTGCCGTCTTTATCTACTTCTACCTTATAAGGAATATTATTGTATGGGTTGATCAACTGTGCGTTCAGGTTAGTTGTCAGCTTCTTGATGGTTTTCGGTACAATGAAATAGGTCTTCTTTTCATCGCTGGCATTTTGCCCGTTTATCAGTTGTTGCGTACTGTCAATGATATGCTCCAGTTGTTCAGTACTGATAGAAGCAGGGACACCGGCATTTCCAAAATTCACCATATTCCCGATCAGTGTATCTGTTTTTAGGTTCAGGATATAAACACCATTGTCGGGAACTTCATAAGCGTGATCTCCCTCAGGGCTTTTCACTGTAACAGCTTTATCTTTTTCAGTTAACGTTAATTCAGCTTCGTTGTGTTGGGTACCGGGAGTAAGCGTAACGGTTTTTGTGGCTTCATCAACCTGAATTTTTCCACTCGACATCACCTTTACTTTTTTTCCAGCGCCAGGGGAACAGGCTGCAAAACAAAGTACGGCAAGCATCGTACTAAACAAAGTACATTTCATTGGGCTTTATTTTGAAAGGTTAAAAAAAAGAATCCCGGTAAAACCGGGATTAAATATAAAGGGAAAGCTTGTTATTTCGCAGCTTTTTCAAAAAGCTCTGCTACTTTATTCCAGTTTATAACGTTCCAGATAGCGCCCATATATTCGGGACGACGGTTCTGGTATTTCAGGTAATAAGCATGTTCCCAAACATCAACACCTAAAATAGGCGTGCCCTTCACTTCGGCTACATCCATCAGGGGGTTATCCTGGTTGGGAGTAGACGTAATTTGTAGTGTTCCGTTGTTAATGATCAGCCATGCCCAGCCGCTGCCGAAACGGGTAGTACCGGCAGTATTAAATTTTTCTTTAAAGCTATCGAAAGAACCAAAAACATCATTGATGGCAGCTGCCAGGGCGCCAGTAGGCTGACCGCCGGCATTGGGGGCCAGGAGTTCCCAAAAGAAAGAGTGATTCCAGTGGCCACCGCCATTGTTACGAACGGCCGGACTAATGCTACCAGCTGATTTTACCAGTTCTTCCAGCGATTTATTTTCATGGGGAGTACCCGCAATAGCCTTGTTCAGGTTGTCTACATAAGCCTGGTGATGTTTGCCATGATGAATCTGCATCGTCAATGCGTCAATATGCGGTTCCAGTGCATCGTGTGCATAAGGAAGCGCCGGTAGTGTGAATGCCATAACACTAAAATTTTAATTGTTGAAGATTTATGGTTGTTCTTTCAAACGGTAACAAAAGTACAGGTCAATGGTTGATTAACCAATTCATTCTCTTTACGGAAGAAAATTTTGCTGCCGGCTGTGCAATTTTATAGTATTTTAGTTAACAATTGATGCCAGCAAATCCTTATCAAATCAATCAAAATGTTGAGTACCATTGCGACAAAAAAATTGATGCTGTTTTCTGCAACCATATTATTCAGCGCTTTTTCAGGGGCTTTTCAACCCGAACAGGAAAAAGATAATACCCTGAGTGCTGAAGAAAAGAATGCCGGTTGGTCGCTGTTATTTAATGGCCGTAATACCGAGGGATGGCGGGGATATGGCAACAAGCCATTTGATAGCTGGCAGGTCATAAACGGGCAATTATACTGTAAAACAAAGGATGTTAAGCAGCGGGCCGATCTCATCACCTTTGATCAATATGATAATTTTGAACTTGCGTTAGACTGGAAGGTAGAAAAAGGCGCCAATAGCGGTATTATTTATCGCGTGGTTGAAACCAGCGGCCCCAGTTATGAAACGGGTCCCGAATACCAGCTAATTGACGATGAAGGATATCCTCAAAAACTGGAAGCATGGCAAAAGAGCGGCTCCGATTACGCCATGTACCCACCCCTGGAGCTGGCTGCAAAACCTGCCGGTGAATATAACCATACAATTATTACTGTAAAAGGTTCGCATGTTGAGCATTGGTTGAATGGGAAAAAAGTAGTGGATTATGAATTGTGGACGCCCGCCTGGCACGAATTAAGAGAAAAAGGCAAGTGGAAAGACGCCAAAGCATATGGCCTTGCTAAAAAAGGGCACATAGCGTTACAAGATCATGGCGGCGGCATCTGGTTTAAGAATATCAAGCTACGGAAAATCTAATTAGCTGATCTGATATGGAATATAAGCTTTTGTGGGTGCTTTCGCGTGAGCTTCGCGTTTGCAGGAATGCCGAACATTGAAGAATTATCACGTTTGTTACATAGTTCTCGAATGAATGATCAAGTGTCACATAAGAATAATTACGGTGAAGAGCATGCACTGGAAATGCTTTTCGCTGATCTTTTTAAGAAACACGAATATAGGTTACATACACTGGTACTAAAACTTACCCGTTCAAACCAATATGCAAGGGATATAATTCAGGAAGTATTTTTAAAACTATGGGAGCATCGGTATCACCTTCATTCCATCCATAATTTAGAAGCCTGGTTGTATCGCCTAACAGAAAATAAAGTAATTGATTTTTTGCGTAAAGCTGCTGCAGACAGCCGCTTGAAGGAAGCCATCTGGAAAAATCAGCCCGGAGAATTGAATGAAACGGAAGACAATGTAGTGGCCCGGGAATACAGCCAGATCATACAAAAAGCAGTTGATCTGTTACCTCCCCAACGCAAACTGATATACCAACTGAACCGGGAAAAAGGCTTGAATTATCAGGAAATTGCCGATCAACTGGCCATTTCAAAACACACGGTTAAAAACCAGTTATCAACCGCCTTGCAGTCTATTCGACTTTTCTTACTCAAAAGCGCCCGGCTGTTCTTTTTACTTTTCTAAAAAAATTTCAAACCGGAATAGGAACCCTGTTCGGTTGCTTCGTCTTGTAATAATAGGCACAACCATTTTCAATGGAAGAAAGGATAAAATATTTATTCAGGCAATACCTGAACAATACCTGCACGAGAAAAGAATTTGAAGAATTCTTTTCCTTGATGAACGATGCTGCACATAATGAAATAGTAAGGGAACTGATAAGAAAAACGTATGAAGAAACCGGTCAGTCATTCCTTACATATGTTGATGAACGCGGCAACCTGGTTTTAACGGAGCCTGCCTGGGAAGAGCAACAGGTTACCAAAGGAAGATCACGAAATAGAAATCGGTTTATTTTAGCAGTTACTACCTGTGTAATGGTAGCGCTGGCAGGTGTTGTTTGGTTGATAAATCGCCCTATTCAACAACGGCAGCCTTCTTCAAAACAGGCATTGGCCAAAAAAATTACAGGCAGGTCAGAATATAAGTACATGTTGTTGCCAGATAGTACGAAGGTATGGTTAAATGCTGCCAGTACCCTGGAATATCCACATCAATTTGCCGCTGGCAAAAGAGAGGTATTTCTTACGGGAGAAGCCTATTTCGATGTAAAGCATGCCGATAAACAGCCTTTTCTTATTCATACCGGAAAAGTAACCACCATGGTGCTAGGCACTGCTTTTAATATAAAAGCATATCCCGGCCGGGAGAATATAATTGTATCGGTTAGCCGTGGTAAGGTACGGGTTAATTATAACGAAAAAGAAGTAGCCACCCTAACCCCGGGACAACAAGTAAAAATAAGCAACGTCAATAAACCCATAGTACAGAAAAAAATTGCTATTTCCGAACCGGGGGCCTGGCAGCAGGGAAACCTTGTGTATGATGATGAAACTATCAAAGATATCATTGCCGACCTGGAAAGAATATATGATGTAACCATTCGCATGCAAAATGAAACGTTGGCTAATGAGCGGATCTCCACTTCCTTCAGGCGGGAGATCAATATTGAGCATGCATTGCAGGTGTTATGTAATTTAACCGATACCCGATTTAAGCTGGAGAATAATACGTATCTGATTCAATAAAATAATAAATACCAAAACTTGAACTGTTATGAACACAACATCCTTTTCACCTACTTGATAAAGTAAAAAGAGAACCGCCCCAGTTGCGACCTGGAAGCGGTTCGAAACGTTGAAAATAATCCTCTTCAAAGAATTACTTAAAACAATTCAAAGCTATGAATTTGTATGTAAAATCGTACAGACATAGTATGTCATGTATTGCCGGGTACCAAACCGGGTTTTGGCTTTTGAAAAACAAAGCATTGATCATGAGAATATCAATTCTGGCCATATTGCTCACTTTTAGCGGACTTCTGATGGCAAGATCGGGGAGTGGTCAGGATTTGAATAAGATCATGATCACTGTAGACCTGAAAGACGCCACTCTTAAACAAGCCTTCAAAAAAATTGAATCCCTTACACAACTGGTGTTTACCTATCGCACTGTTGATGTGGCCGCTTTTGAGCATATCAACTATCAGGCTTCCAATGTTTCTGTAACCCGTATTCTGGAAGACCTGCTGCAGCATACCGGTTTACGATATGACCAGGTGAACAGCAATATTATTATCAAAAAGATCAGGAAGAAAGAACAATTGGCTGATGTTACCATTACTGATGTATTGCCTTTTGATGGTGGCATACGAGGCCGGGTAACCGATGAAACCGGAGCTCCTATCCCCAATGCATCTATCGTATTGTTGGGAACCGATAAAGGTACCGCAGCGGATACAAAAGGAGAATTTGTGTTAATGGGTGTAAAGCCTGGTGACTATCGTCTGCAGGTATCAGCCATCGGTTTTCAAACCTTCATAAGAAATGTTTCGATAAATGACGAAGCCATAGTAAATGTAGATGTTGAATTGCAGGCCGGTAACAACAAACTCGATGAAGTAGTTGTAACCGCATTGGGTATTAAACGGGAAAAAAGATCGTTGGGTTATTCTGCACAGGAAATAAAAGGTGAAGAGTTAACGAATACCAGGCAGACCAACATCCTGAATGCATTGCGTGGTAAAGTGGCAGGCGTGCAGATCAATAGTGGTGGGGGCGCACCGGGACAGGGATCAAGAATTATTATCCGCGGTATAAAATCATTGTCGCCCGGAAAGAATAACCAGCCGCTTTTTGTAATTGACGGCATTTTGATTGATAACAGTACCACCACTGTGAACGATGCCGGATCGCTACGCGGCCTCACTAACCGGGCGGCTGATATTAATCCTGATGATATTGAGTCTATGTCGATCCTGAAAGGAGGAGCGGCTACGGCATTGTATGGTCAGGCAGGGTCGAACGGCGTGGTGGTGATCACTACCAAGTCGGCCAAAGCAGGTAAAATGCGCGTGAGCTTTACTACTTCTTACGGCATTGATGAAGTGAATAAATTTCCTGAGGTACAAAAGAAATTCACGCAGGGTTATGTGGGAGCTACTTCTTTTGTGCCGGAATACGATCCCAAAAGTTTCTGGCCAAGTTGGGGGCCTACGGTAGAAGAAGCGAAAGCGATAGATCCTACCCATCCTAATAGCCTTTACAACCATTATGGCCAGGGGTTTAAAACAGGTAACCAATTCAGGACAAGCATTAACTTATCGGGCGGAACTGAAAAGGCCTTACTAACATCTTCCGTTTCTTATTTTAAGCAGAACGGAGTGTTACCCAATTCAGATTATAAGAACATCTCAGCTCGTCTGGGCGGTCAATTCAAGTTCAGCGATAAATTAAAGTTCAGTCCCGGTTTATATTTTATAAACTCAGGTGGTTACCGCGTAAATGCCGACCGGTATAATGAAAGTTTAACGTACTGGTCGCCCAGGTGGAATGTAATGGATTATGTAAAACCAGACGGAACACAAAATGCTTACGGCAATGATAACCCGGTTTATGGTACTGCAACCAATCGGTTTAAAGACAATGTGAATCGCATTATTGGTAATGTGGCCCTTACTTACTCACCCTTGCAATGGTTTGATGTTGACTATAAATTCGGGATGGATTATTACGCAGATTTTCGACGTCATGCTGCGCCCGGCCCAAAAGGCCTGGTGGGCGAACAGGTATTTGGCGATAATGGTCTCGGCTTTGTTAATGAATACCGCCTCAGCAATCGCATTTTGACCTCGAATGTGATGGCCACTTTTAAAAAGGAATGGTTCAGAAAGCTGAACACCACGCTGCGAATTGGTAATGAAGTGCGCGATCGCAGGTATAGCAGGCTGACTGCTGCCGGCACCGAATTGGATATACCAGACCTGCTATCATTAAACAATGCCAAAGTGCGCAGCACAACCCAGTATGAAGAGAAATACCGCATCGTAAGTGCTTACGGTGATCTTACGCTGGGCTGGAGCGATTATTTATTCCTGAATATTACCGGCCGTAATGAATGGTCATCTACATTACCGGTAGCCAGCAATTCATTCTTTTATCCTTCCGCCAGTTTATCGTATGTATTTTCCGACCACTTAACTATGCCACTGTGGTTAAACTTTGGCAAGGCACGTGTTTCAGTTGCTGAAGTGGGCAAGGATACTGATCCGTATGAGATCAATAAATATTATGGTTCCGGTGTAATTACGTCAACCGGACAGATCATGTGGACGCGCAGCGATCAGGCGGGCGATGCATTACTGAAACCTGAACGAACATCTACTATTGAAGCAGGTGTTGAATTAAAATTATTCAACCGCATTGGATTAGATTTCAGTTGGTATAAACTCAACAGTCGCGACCAGATCATTCCGGTTAGTTTATCACCCACAACTGGGTTTACCAGCTATATACTAAATGCAGGTGAAATAGAGAATAAAGGGATTGAAGTAGTATTGACGAGTACACCGGTTAAAACAAAAGATTTTACCTGGAATACTACGTTGAATTATACCCGAAACAGGAACAAAGTGGTAAGCATTCGTGAAGGACTTTCTGAAATAGTTGTAGGTTCTCACTTTGGCTATTCCAGCTCAACCGCTACATTAAAGTATGTGCCGGGTTCAGCCGTAGGAAATATTTACGGAACCTCTTATCAACGGTACTATGGTTCGAAAACAGATGATGGCGTAACAGTAGACAAGAGCCTGCCGGTAGTTATCAATGCCTCAGGCAGCAATGCCGGATTTCCTGCAAGAGACACAAAACAGCGTATACTCGGTAATTCACAACCTAATTGGATCGGTGGCATCACCAATACTTTCACTTATAAAGATTTCACCTTGTCATTTTTGTGGGAAACACAACAGGGACAGGACAGGTATAACCAGTTAGGAAATTTTATGAGCGCCTTTGGTATTGCCAAGTATACGGAGAACAGGACTGAAACCATTGTATTCAATGGCGTATTACCCGATGGCACGGTGAATGCGCAAGCTGTTTACCTGGGCATGGGTAAGGTTGGTGGCACTGGTCGTGATTATGGCCAGGGCTTTTATCGCAATGTACATCGCGGAGTAACAGAAAATTTTGTGGAAGATGCCAGTTGGGTTCGCCTGCGCAATGTGAACCTGGGGTATACTGTTCCCAATAAATTTTTTAAGGGAACACCCATCCAGGGCGTTTCGGTTACATTCACCGGAAATAATCTTTTATTGTTTACCAACTATAGCGGCTACGACCCTGAAACCAGCAGTTCCAGTGCTGAAAGCAATGCAGATGGGTTTACTGGTTTTACCTATCCGGCCCTTAGGTCGTATCTGTTCAGCGTAAACATTAACTTTTAAATCGGAGCATTATGAGAAGCCTACTATATACCTGTGTTATTTCATTTGTAATAACGGCATCATCTTGTAAGAAATACCTGGATGTAAATACCAATCCCAACCAGCCAACGAAACCTACTATAAATGGATTGCTAACCCGCACTACGTTGAATTCAGCGTTGAATGTATATAGGGTGTCAACCAATATTACGTCGTATTATGTGCAATACCTGGCATCGCCAAACACGGCATCGCCGCTGGATACCTATGATGATGTTGATGTAAGCACCACCTGGACAAATTTGTACGATAACATGACGGATATTTATGACCTGGAAAAACTGGCTGCTGAAAAGGGAGCAACCCAGTACCAGGGGGTGGCCAAAATATTAATGGCCATGAACCTGCAGTTTATGAATAGCCTGTGGGGCGATGCGCCGTATTCATCTGCGTTTTCGGGAACCACATTAACGCCTGGCTATGATAATGCGCAGACCATTTTTCAAACCTGCATTAAGCTGTTGGATGATGGGATAGCCTTACTGGGACAATCCGGTTCTACCATTACCATACCAACCGCTGCCGGCAATAATCCCGATCTGGTTCACAAAGGGGTAACCGCTGCCTGGGTTCGTACAGCACATGCATTGAAGGCACGCTTGTTGAACCAGCTTAGTAAGACCAACCAGTACAATACCGCTGCCATATTTACTGAGCTGGGTGTTGCCTATACTTCCAATACGCAGGATGCCTTTATAACTTCATTTGATGTACGCAATCCGTGGAACCAGGCGGCATTAAATAATAAGAACCTGCTGCTCGATGGTTGGTTGTCAGAACAGTTTATTGATGCTATGAATGGAAAAACCTATGGCATTTTTGATCCCCGGCTTCCGTTGCTGACCGACACTACCAAATATGGTGATTATCGCGGTACGCCTAACGGCAAGGGACGTACAGGCACCGGCGTTAGCTTTGAAGAAACTTATATCAATTTGACCGGTTATTACTCCAGCACTAATTCACCATTGTTTTTTATCACCTATGAAGAATTGAAATTTATTGAAGCGGAAGCGGCCTTCCGGGCCAATGATAGAACACGGGCATATAACGCCTATATTGAAGGTATTACAGCCAATATGAATAAAATGGGGGTTACAGCAGTCAAACGAGATGCATATATTACGCATTCTTCCGTTTCAGTAGGATCAGCCAATCTTACGCTTGATCTCATATTTAAAGAGAAGTACAAAGCATTATTCCTGAACCCTGAAACCTGGAATGATGCCCGGCGGTACAATTACCAGTATAAAGATTTTACACTACCGCTGAACGTAGTGGCCAGCTCTTTTGTTCGCCGCATGGTGTATCCCAGTATTGAAACCAGTCGTAACGGCGCTAATGTGCCAACCGGTGTTACTGAGGTTACGCAAAGATTGTGGTGGGATCAATAATTAAGATTCCAAAAAACAAAAACAAGAACCAAAGCTCCGCAACGAAGAGGTTGTGATTTGAGTTTTGGTTCTTGTTATTTTCTGACTTTATCAGCGTTTGCTCCTGAAAAAGCTTTTCATCAGTTCGGCGCATTCTTCTTTCAGTATACCTTTTGTTATCTCGGTTTTAGGATGAAAAGGCCAGTTCGGTTCGGTAATTCGTTTATGGCCGTTTTTTTCATCATCGGCCCCCCAGATAACTTTTCCGATCTTGCTCCAGTACAGCGCCCCGGTGCACATGAGGCAGGGTTCTACCGTTATATAAATAGACGCATCCGGTAAATATTTACTTCCCAGGTAATTGAATGCAGAAGTGAGGGCGATGATCTCTGCATGCGCCGTGGGATCGTTCAATCGTTCTACCTGGTTAAATCCACGGGCAATTATCCGGTTATTTATAACCACCACGGCGCCAACCGGCACTTCGCCATCGTCATAAGCCCGCTGGGCCTCTTTCAGCGCCTGTTGCATGAAATATTCGTCATTCATAAATTTTATCAAGGTTACTTTCGGTTCCTGCTTTTAAAACGGTAAGGTACAGAATTGCCTGCAGATGATTATTATAGTTAGAGGGATAGGCTACGTGAATATTTAACCCATTGCCAAAACTAACAGGTTTGGTATCTTAGTTAATATCATTCTAACGATTGTACTATGACAGCATCGTTTGTACAGGTAATGATTTTTTTGGCAACAGGCATTGGCATAATTATTTTGCTTACGGCCGTATTTCGAATACATGCTTTTTTTGCCTTGCTGATTGCCTGCTTTGTAGTAGGATCGGGTGTGCAGATGCCGGTGGAAAATATTATTAATGTTACCAAACAGGGCTTTGGGCACATTATGCAGTCGTTGGGGTTTATTATCGTATTGGGCACTACACTTGGCGTAGTGCTTGAACATACAGGCAGCACCAAAGTAATGGCTGCTTATATATTAAAAAGAATAGGAGAGAAACGTGCACCATTGGCCATGAGCATTACCGGGTTTATTGTAGGGCTTCCTATTTTTTGCGATTCAGGCTATATAGTGCTAAGCGGATTAAATAAATCATTATGTAAACGAACAGGCATTTCTGCCATTATTATGTCGGTTTCATTGGCAACCGGTCTGTATTCGGTACATTGCTTAATACCGCCACATCCCGGAGCGGCTGCCGCAGCCGGTACAATTGGCGTTGATTTTGGAAAACTAATTTTAATTGGTATTGCAGTAGCCGTTCCCGCTATGCTGGTGGGGTATTGGTGGGCGCGCTATGCGGGAAAGAAAATTAAGGATGATGAAACTGCCGAAGCGCCGGTGATGGATCCGGGCACGCCTTCTCCTTCGGTTCTCAGTTCATTTTTACCGGTTGTAGTTCCTATTGTTTTGATAGGTATCAAATCATTTCTTACCATAGAACCGGGAAAGTCAATGCCTGCCTGGATGAAGCTTTTTTTAGTTATTGGCGATCCGGTAATAGCATTGACAATAGGTGTAGTACTGGCTTTTGTTTCTGTTCGATCGTGGAAGAAGAACGTGATAGGCAAATTGTTGCAGGACGCTGCTGAAAAAGCCGGCGGTATCCTGGTTATTATTGGCGCAGGCGGTGCTTTTGGTTCAATATTAGCGGCTGCTCAGATAGGCGAGCACGTTAGTATGGCGTTTAATTTGCAGGCGTTGGGCATTTTATTCCCGTTTATGCTAACTGCTGTTCTTAAAACAGCCCAGGGTTCATCAACAGTAGCGATAATTACGGCTGCATCGATTATTCAACCTTTATTACCATCATTGGGGCTTAATAGCGAAATGGGCAAATTATTAGCTGTGTTGTCTATGGGTGCTGGTTCTATGACGTTATCGCATGCCAGCGATGCCTATTTTTGGGTGATAGCTAAATTTTCCGGTTTAGGCATGCGTTCAATGCTACAGGTATATACCATTGCCACGCTTTTAATGGGACTGGTAACTTTACTGGTGGTATACATTCTTTCCCTGATTTATATATGATGTTTTTGCTTTAGAGGGTCCCTAACCGGCCAGGTTCTTTTTAAATCCTTATAAAAATTTTCTATTTTCTGGCTGACCCATAACCCCTCACATGAAGCACCCTGTAAGCCTGACTTTGATCTTCAGTCCTTTAATTCATAGCTTTCCATTTGGCCAAAGTACGAGACCGCTAGTGCAATAAGAGCTGGCCAGGGTTTCCAATATAGCTTATGATTATACCAGCACGCAATTAGACGATGAGGCGGAAGTCGGCTATGTAAACTGGTACAGTCAAAACAGGTTTCTATACAGCATCAATCGGGTGGAAAATATTTCCTGTTCTGCTTTTAAGATGCGTGTTCAATGTTGTAGTGTTATTTGCCGGGGCGATATGGTTTACACAAAAGCGAGGCTAATTCGAAATAATCAATAGATTACTTTGTAAAACTTTCTATTTCCTGCTCATAAGAAATGCGAAGTATTGGAAAATTAGAGAAAAAGTGCTAAAAAATTTGGGATTCCGGGAGCGGGGATGTATCTTAGTGGTGTTAAAGAAATGGAAATAAGATAGTGATTACCGTTACATATTTACCGGAGTTTATAACCGAATTATATTCTCCAAATACATTGTTGCCTCCGGTTACCAAAAAATCTGAAATACTATCTCTACAAGGTAATTTGCATATTGTTATAGATGATATGAATTACGGTTAATTCATACAAAAGCAAATTCAACAGCATTCTTCTTAATTGAGTCATCTTTACTTTGCCGAGCTTATGTTAGCGCGCTTACAAAAGAAGGAGGCATTGTTATGCCCATGTAATGGAAACGTTATTAAAAAAGCGTTTTTATATGGGCGTAATAATTGTTTTTGTTGTATTTGGTAATGATACTTGTATCATTCGGTTGCTAAAATGCTTTAGAAATATAATAACCAGTTTAAAACTTATTTTATGCGAACCTGTAATCATCACCCTCTGTGGCATAATGAACCGCTGCGATTAAATGAAGAAGAACGACAAAACCCGATGTTGGTAATTGATGATTTTTTCGAATGCTATCATTTGAATGATGTTCGTGATATATTATGGAAGTGGATGGTTGAAGTGTTATCGAGCTCAGGAAGCATTTCAAATGAGGCGCTTGAACGTAATAATCATATATACTTTTACGAAAAAGCGGAAATGCTCGTAGAAGCAATTTATATATTAAAAAACTTAATTCGCGGGCAACTGCAAAAGAATGCAAGTGAAACTGTCGTCACAGGATAAGCCAGGTAAAAAGCAGGAAATACGAATAAGGAGGAAGGGCCTGGCAATAAATTGCATTGATTAGTCCGGTTTAAATTTTTTCATTTGGTATATTGAGTTTATATCTCTTGCTTCCTGCCTTTTATTTTGAACTTTTCCTGGTAATAAATATATACCTGCTTCATCTGAATTGCTTAACTTACTAACACTATCTATTTCCGGCCAAATAGCATACATATGAACCCAGAGATCATTCAGCAAAAACTGCAACGGTTGCGAGTTTTTTACGAAAGCGGCGCTACCCAAACGCTGCCGTTTCGTAAACACCAATTGCAATTGCTGAAAACAACCATACTGAAATATGAACAATCGTTATATGAGGCTTTATACAGCGACTTAAAAAGAAGCCCCGAAGAAAGTTGGGTTACAGAACTGGGAGTAGCGATGTCGGAAATAAATCTTGCGTTGCGTAGCCTGGGTCGCTGGATGCAACGGGAAAGGGTAAAAACCAATCTTGTAAATTTCCCTTCTGCCAGTTACATATTGCGCGAACCATTGGGCGTGGTTTTTATTATTAGTCCATGGAACTATCCATTGCAGTTACTTTTTACGCCTTTGATTGGAGCCATCGCTGCCGGTAATTGTGTTGTGTTAAAACCATCTGAACTGGCGCCTGCTACTGCTAAGGTTATGGGTGATATAATAAAGGAAATATTTTCAGAAGAATACATTTTATATGCTGAAGGAGATGGCGCTCAGTTAGTGCCGGTGTTAATGAATAATTTCCGGTTTAACCATGTATTTTATACTGGTAGTACCGCTGTAGGTAAAATCATTTATCAAATGGCGGCTGCTCAATTAATTCCTGTAACCCTTGAGCTCGGTGGCAAAAGTCCGTGTGTGGTTGAAGGTGATGCTAATATAGCAGTTGCAGCTCGCCGGATTGTGGTTACCAAGTTTTCTAATGCAGGTCAAATGTGTATTGCACCCGATTACGTATTGGTGCACTCGTCAAAAAAGAATGAACTGATCACAGCACTAAAAAAAACAATACAATTATTTTATTCTGAAAATGCTTCAGAAAGCTACAATTACGGTAAAATAATTAATGAAAAGCAATTTCAACGACTAACCGGTTATTTAAGCCAGGGAACTGTTGTACATGGCGGCCATTATAACAGTAGCCAGTTGTATCTTGAACCTACCATACTGGAAAATGTACCATTGGATGCGCCCCTGATGAAAGAAGAAATTTTTGGGCCCGTTTTACCCGTACTCACCTTTAATACCCTTAACGAAGCAAAAGCAATTATTCAAAACAATCCTGATCCTTTATCGTTTTATATCTATACTTCCGATAAACAGAAAGAGAAGGAATGGTTACAAGCTATTTCTTTTGGCGGAGGATGTGTAAATAATTCAAGCTGGCATTTTACCAATCATCATTTGCCTTTTGGCGGGCGTGGCAACAGTGGAATGGGAAGATATCATGGCAAGTACAGTTTTGATTTGTTTAGCCATGCCAAAGCTGTGATGAAAACACCTACCTGGTTCGACCCGGCAATAAAGTATCCGCCATTCAAAGGGCGATTGAAACTTTTTAAATGGATAATCAGATAAAAGATTGAGTGTTACATGCAGGTAAGCATTTGCATCTCCTTTACTAATTGCTTTGGGTACCTATATGCTTGCTTAAGCGCTATATGTCTGTCGCATTTGACGTAATTTTGATCGTAAGATCAACTAAAAAAATAAAGTTATGACAGGCAGGCAAAGAATACTTAAGGTAGTTTATCCTCTGTGGATATTGTTTACGAAACTAATGGGTAAGAACACGAAAGTAGTATCGAATGCTAAAAATGTGCGGCCTATTCATCCTATTTACGAACTTAGTATTCCTTTAAATAATGGAAATACATTGCCGCTGCAAACGTTTAAAGGAAAAAAATTGTTGCTGGTGAATACGGCCAGCGATTGCGGGTATACCAATCAGTATGAAGATCTGCAAAAGTTATATCAGCAGTTTAACAATCAGTTGGAGATTATTGCATTCCCAGCCAATGATTTCAAGGAACAGGAAAAAGGAAGCGATAGTGACATTGCCCAGTTTTGCAAAGTAAATTTTGGCGTTACATTTCCGCTGGCGAAAAAAAGCGTGGTTATTAAATCTGGCGATCAGAATAACATCTTTAAATGGCTGACAGATAAATCGAAAAATGGATGGAATGAGCAGCCTCCTTCCTGGAATTTTTCAAAATACCTGCTTAATGAGCAGGGCGTACTTACTCATTATTTTGATCCTTCTGTTTCGCCGCTGAGTGAGGTGGTGGTGAAGGCAATAGAAAGGCAGTAGCGAGATGACGCCTGCCCTTTATTTAATAAACTTAATCGAAAACGGATATTTATAAGACTCACCGTTATTAGCCTTTAATCCAGCTATTACGGCAAGTATCCAAGCAACCAAGTTGATGATAACTAAAATTGATACTATTCCAAAACCTCCGCTAAACAAGGAAAATGGACTTGTCCAAAAGCGACTCACACCAAATGCAGCACCGAGGAAGCCGATAAAAAAAATTCCTGCCACAATATTTAGGAGTAAAATTGTTAGCTGAAAATTCAAGGCTTCTTTTCCGTGTGGATCGATTTCGGGTAATTCATTCTTTTTTATTTGCCAAACCAACAACGGTCCAATAACACTTCCTAAGCTAAAAAATAAACCGGCTAAGGCAGATAAATGACAAAGCATTGCCCAGGTGCGTACATTTTGTTCGCGTGTAGTCATGGTGAAGTGTATTTTAATCTTAAGTTAAGAAAGAAAGACCAATGAATAATCCTTGCTACCTGGTTAGTCGCATGAAAGGACAAAAAATTACACTGCTTACTGCACAACATCAGGATGATCTATCACTGAGGCTACCGCGGTGATCATAGTACATACCTGGTAATAAAAGCTTTTATTCACCTTGTCATAAGTATCTCCCGGGCGATGATAATCTGCGTGGTCTTCTACCCCGAAGTACAGGTATGGGATACTATTTTGGTGGAATGGAAAATGGTCCGATTGATTGGTCCAGTCATGGGAACCAGCTTTCTCCCCATCGTGCCCAAATCGTATATGTACGGGGGTGAATGGCTGAATACTATCTACATATTTCTTTAAAAAGGGGTAATGATAAATGCCAGTGGCAAAAATTTCATTGCTATCATTGCGGCTTATCATATCCATGTTCACATTTAACATAATAGACCTTAACGGAATGGGACAATTTGCAACGAAATACTTTGAACCTACCAACCCTTTTTCCTCTGCATCAAAAGCTACAAAAAGCAACGAGTGCTTGGGTGGGTGTTGTTTGAAATATTGTGCCATTGCCAGCAGGGCAGCTGTACCGGAAGCATTATCATCTGCCCCGTAATAAATATCTCCATTGCGCTTACCGAGGTGATCGTAATGTGCTGTAATAGCAAGGTAGTTTTTTTCATACTGGTACCCTTTGATAACGCCAATAATATTGGTTCCTTGCTGGTTGTTGGTGCCATATGGAAAAGGCTGTAAAAACGAATCACCTGCCTTGGCTAATCGCAGGGAGTCAAACACCTTTACAATGTATTCACGGGCCAACTGATTGCCAGGTGTGGCCGTTTCCCTTCCTTCCAGGGCAGCAGATGATAAATAAGCAAAGTGATGAATTAAAGTAGTACTATCAATATTGATGAGTAAGTTGGTTGTGCCGGTATTCTTCTTATTTTCTTTATTAGGGGGGCAACCAGTAATGATTATGGTAACAGAAGCAAAAGCCAGCCCAGCAATCGCCGCCCTGGTTATTTTTTTTGCACAGGAAGTGAAAAGGGTTATCATATATGGAGAAATTAAAAATGCAGCTGCTTAGCACGCACAGGCTGGTAATTGGTCTTCCGATAATGGTATAACCTGTCTTTCCAATACGATGCCGGTAAACTTTTCTTTGATCTCATTCAATATTCCATCTACTTCCGGTAATGATTTTACCGTTACCAGCCGGGTACGGTATTCTTTAACATGAGGTAGCCCTTTGAGATAATTGGAGTAATGGCGGCGCATTTCGAGAATGCCTAAAACTTCACCTTTCCATTCAACCGATTTATGGGCATGGGTACGGCAAATTTCTACGCGTTCTTCCACCGATGGAAGCGGCAGCATATTGCCAGTTTGTAAATAATGCTTGATTTCTCTGAAAATCCAGGGGTAACCGATCGCAGCCCGGCCAATCATTACACCATCTACGCCATACCGGTTTTTATAATCTAGCGCTTTTTGCGGCGTATCAATATCGCCATTTCCAAAGATGGGTATATGAATGCGGGGATTGTTTTTTACAGCGGCAATTAACGACCAATCAGCTTCTCCTTTATACAACTGAGCCCGGGTGCGACCATGAATGGTAAGGGCTTTAATGCCAACATCCTGCAAGCGCTCAGCCACTTCCTCAATATTTTTACTGCTGTCGTCCCAGCCTAACCGGGTTTTAACGGTTACCGGTAACGAGGTTGATTTTACAACTGCCGCGGTAAGCCGTACCATGGCATCAACATCCTTTAGAACGGCTGCGCCAGCTCCTTTGCTAACCACTTTTTTAACAGGGCAGCCAAAATTAATATCCACCAGATCGGGCTGAACCGTATCTACGATCTTAGCGCTCAGGGCCATAGCTTCTTCATCGCCCCCAAATATTTGAATTCCAAAAGGACGTTCAAATTCGGTAAAGTCGAGCTTTTGTCTGCTTTTGATAGCATCCCGAATAAGTCCTTCACTCGAAATGAATTCGCTGTACATCAGGTCGGCCCCGTTTTGCTTGCATACAAAACGGAATGGCGGGTCGCTTACATCCTCCATAGGTGCCAGAAGCAACGGAAAATCAGGGAGCAATATGTTAGCGATTTGTACCATTTTCTTTGTTGTTATTAATAGAAAGTGCTGTGTTTGACCCAATTACATTATAATTTGAAAGCCAATCACAACTCCTTATCTTGCACCCTTTACAAGGATTTGCGAGGCAGCAAATTTACACACTAATCTTTGTTTATACCAGCCTATGAGAGGTCATTTACGTTTAAAATCACCCTTGCGACAGATGGGGTTGTTCCTTGGGCTCTTTTGTTTGTTGTACATTTTCACAGGGGTATTTTCTATAATTGTTTACAAATCCAGCGGGATTGATGTTGAGCATATTGAAAAAGTTGACTGGAATAACAATCAAGTAATTGCCGTATTCAAAATAGTACAGGCGCTCTCCTCTGTTCTGCTGTTCGTATTACCGGTTTACATATTTGCACGATTTACGTTTACAGGGAACTATCGTTATTTTTTGGGTTTCAGGAATGCAGAAAAAGCGAATATGTACGTGTTGGCCGTAGTAGGTATTTTGCTTGCCCTGCCTTTTGTTTTCTGGTTGGGTGACCTCAATCAAAAAATACCCTTGCCAGACCAGCTAATAAAAATGGAAGAGCAATCTTCCCTGCAAATGGCGGCTTTTCTTAAAATAAGAAGTACCCTGGATATTGTTATTAATGTGTTTATTATAGCCTTGTTGCCGGCTATATGTGAAGAGCTGTTCTTTAGAAGCGTTTTACAAAGAATAATTATTCAAATAGCCCGTAACCCCTGGGCCGGAATTGTTATAACAGCCGTTTTATTTTCATCGTTACACATGCAATTCCTGGGATTTTTGCCGCGGATGTTTTTAGGTATTGTTTTGGGCGCTTTTTACTGGTTTAGTGGCAGTATTTGGACGAGCATAATAGCTCATTTTGTAAATAATGCAGCGCAGGTGATGATTGCCTCTTATGTTCCGAAGTATATTGATAAAAATCCTGAAACGCCGGTATTAGTTGCCCTTGTTTGTGGTATTGTTGTCTGGGCTATACTGTGGTACTTTCAAAAGCAATCTACAATTACCTTTTCCAAGGTGTACAATACAGATGAGTTGACACCAACCAATCAATTTATGGCATAAAATATTTGCGACTGCCTATGGCGCTTCACGTAAAAACATTAAAAACAAGATCGCTTACCGCGGTGGTATTTGTAGTAGTGATGCTTGCCGGCCTGCTATGGAACCACTGGAGTTTTTTTATATTATTCAGTATTATTCATTTCGGCTGCTGGACAGAATACCAGAAGCTGGTTGGATTAATTGACCACGATTATACTACCATTACCCCTTTTCATAAATATGGCGTGAAATTGGCTGGCTGGTGCATCATGTTGTATTTCACCAATGACCAGTTTGTGATCTTTGGAATGCGGTTACATGAAATTGGTTGGTGGCTTGGGTTGTTATTTATATTCATTCTACCAATCATTGAATTGTTATTTGCGAAGGAAATAATGCCTAAGAACATTGGATATTCTGCAATTGGGTTACTGTATATTTCATTAGCCTGGGGCTTGATGATGGACCTGCGTAATTCCTTTATACCACCCAGCAGGAATGTTGATTTTTTAACACCGGATAGCTGGGGAAAAGTGATTCCCTGCGGATTGATCTTTTCCATCTGGATCAATGATACCATGGCGTACATTGTTGGATCATTGATAGGAAAAACCCCGTTTTCAAAGATCTCACCCAAAAAAACCTGGGAAGGAACAGTAGGAGGTGCCATACTGTGTATTGCGGTAATAGCGTTATTAGGTTACTTTACCGTACCCGCCAATGGGTATCATGTTATACATTGGGTTGTAATTGCTGCTATTGCTGCTGTTGTAGGAACCGCTGGTGACCTGGTGGAAAGCAAATTAAAACGCGTTGCCAATGTAAAAGACAGTGGACATATTATGCCAGGCCATGGTGGTTTTTTAGACAGATTTGATTCTTTACTGTTAGCAATTCCATTTGTTTGGTTATATATTCAATTGGCTCTAAAATGAAATACCAATTATTGATCATTATCCTTTTTACTGCTTTATTAAGCTGTACCGCCGCACCCGGAGAAACCCCGGTACCCTTGCTGGAATTCAAGCCCGGCATGATCAACAAAAAATTATACAAAGGCCAGATAAAAGATGGCAAAAGATGGAAAGATAGCAGAGGTGAAAATATAGTGATACTTACAGAAACTGGCGTTTACTGGTCAAGTGTTTACGATGCAACCCGGGGGGCGAAATTATTTGCGTATCATTTTATAAAAACAGCAGACAGTACATACAAGGAAGTCTGGAAAATAAATGAGGTAGTTGAAGAATGCGCTTTTGAGGTGCGGTGCGATTTTTTCAGTAATTCACTTACTATAACTGATCTTGACGGGGATGGTATTGCCGAAGTTGGGTTTGCTTTTGCCAAGGGATGCAGATCTGCTTGGGGACCCGAAGAAAAGAAACTGGTATTTTATGAAGGGAAGGACCTGTACCTGATAAAAGGAACTACCACAGTAGTAAAAGGGAACGAAAAGCAGGGTGGCGATAAACAGGTTGAGAAAAAGTTTGAAGAAGCGCCTGATGCTTTCCTGGAATTTGCCAACAGACAATGGAATAAATTTGGCGTTGCCAAGACGGCCAAATAAAGAAATGCCATGGTGCGATACTATTTTGTAATTTTAACCCCTAAAATTTTTAAATGACCATTCATAAAGAAGGATATAAGAGTATATTGATCACAGCTATACTGTTTGCTGTTATTAACCTGGCATCATTCTATTTTATCAGTTTTCATTTAGCCTGGTTAAGCTGGCTGATATTTATATTAACCCTGGGTTTACTGTTGTTTATTATTTCATTCTTCCGGGTTCCGCGGCGGCAGCTTATGCTGGGTAGTAACCTGGTAATTGCACCTGCCGATGGCAAAGTGGTAGTTATTGAAGAAGTGTATGACGAAGAATATTTTAAAGATAAAAGATTGCAGGTTTCCATATTTATGAGTCCGGCGAATGTGCACCAGAACCGAACACCGGTTACCGGTGAAGTAGTGTATAACCAATACCATAAAGGGAAATACCTGGTGGCCTGGCATCCTAAATCATCAACCGAGAATGAACGTCATTCCGTGGTGATCCGTCACCCGAAAGGTGAAATACTGGTAAAACAAATAGCCGGCGCCTTAGCAAAAAGAATTGTAAACTACCTGAGCGTTGGTCAAAAAGTAGAGCAATGCGCAGAAATGGGATTTATTAAATTCGGTAGCCGGGTCGACTTATTATTGCCACTGAATGCTAAAGTGAATGTGAAATTCAATGAAGTGGTGAAAGGCGGCGTATCTGTAATTGCCACTTTACCGTAAAAACGGCGCAAAGATTTTTATAAAGTAAAGGGTGAGCCATCTGCCAGCCAGCTGAGGGTTCACCCTTTATCATTTAAAATATATTCTCCAGTTCTTTCAATGAATACACCGTATAGGTAGGTTGTACCACAGGATCTATATTGAGGTGGTTCACATATACCTGGTCAATTCCGGCATTGATGGCTCCCTGAATATCCACTTCAATATTATCACCGATCATAATACTTTCTGCCGGCAACGCTTTTGTTTTTTGAAATGCATAATCAAAGATCTCTTTATTAGGCTTTATATAACTGCTGCCTTCAGAAGTGATCACTTCTATAAAATAGCTATCGATACCGGCATACTTTAATTTACTGTGTTGTACCTGTTCGAACCCGTTAGTGATCAAATGAAGGCGGTACCCTTTATTGGTGAGATAGGTAAGTATTTCAACTGTATATGGAAATAAAGTTTTGCGGGATGGTAATAGATCAAGGAAGCGCTTAGCCATATCGAGGGCCAGCGTCTGATCTCCTATTTTAAAATCAAGCAGGGTAAGCCACATACGTTTCCAGCGCAAATCATCTATTTTGATAAAACTTTTCCTGAAACGGTCCCACAACTTTTCATTGTGCACCATGTAGTTTTTGTAAAATAAATCAAAATCGTGAACGCCCCTTGCTTGTAAATTGTAGGAATGAAACAGTTCTTCGAGTGTTTGGCGGCTATTGGTTTCGAAATCCCATAATGTATGATCGAGGTCAAAAAAGATATGCTGGTACTTCATTCCGCAAGTTACGAAATAAGGCATTACCTCCTGAAACCAGCAGGGAGTGCAGGAAAGCGATTTTCGTATACTTTGTAAACCAGCTAATAATGCTTTGCCCTGACCCGTTTTGTAATTAATTTAGCAATTATGAATGTTGTAATCACCGGCGCATCGCGAGGATTGGGTAAAGCAATTGCCCATTTATTTGCACAGAACGGCCATGATCTTATTTTGACTTCCCGTAATGAAGTGGCTTTGTACAATGCAATGCAGGAAATAATGACTGTTTATCCCGGCATCACGGTTAAAGCGAAAGCTTTTGATCTTTCTGTGAAAGAAGAAGCGCAGGCATTTGGAAAATGGGCACTTGGTTTGAAGGTGACTATTGATGTGTTGATAAACAATGCCGGCTTATTTGACCCGGGAAGTGTATACAACGAACCCGATGGCAACCTGGAGCATATGATGGCGGTAAATTTGTATAGCGCTTACCATGTAACCCGCTCAGTCATCAATCACATGATAGCCCAGAAGAGCGGCCACATCTTCAATATGTGTTCCATTGCTTCGTTAAAGGCGTACCCGAACGGCGGCGCCTACAGCATTAGCAAATATGCTTTAGCCGGTTTTTCAACCAACCTGCGGGAGGAAATGAAACCTCATGGTATTAAAGTCACTGCTGTTTATCCTGGTGCTGCCTACACCGACTCCTGGGAGGGCAGCGGCGTTGACCCCAAACGTATTATGCAGGCTAATGATATAGCCCAAATGATTTATTCTGCTTCACAATTATCAGCCCAGGCCTGCGTAGAGGAAATTATTCTGCGCCCGCAATTGGGAGATTTATAATAAGGCCGTAGCAGTAGTGAGCAGGCTGTATATTCTCTACTGCCCATTGCCTTCCATCAATTAACGCTCCTTTAACGCTAACATTTTTACCAGCCTTGACCGGCAAAATTTATATTTGTTATGAGTGGTAATAACTGCTAAACTAAAATAGCAAGCATCAGAAAAATTATACATATCATTTTATTTGGGCTGTTTTTTTGCCTTGTCATCGGGTCGTTGAAGGCACAGGTAAAATTTTATACACTCGTAAGTGAATCAACTATATCTGCACGCCAAACGTTCCAGGTACAGTATATTGTTGAAGGCGCCAGCAGCATTCATCAATTCAAAACACCTAAGTTTAAAGGGTTTGAAATAGCAAGTGTATTTGACCAGAACTCAGCAAATTTTAGCCAAGGTTTCTACAACTTCTCTAGAATATTTGTATTGCTGGCCCCTAAAAAGGGCCGGTTTACCATTCCGGGAGCCACGGCTATCATTAATGGAAAACAAATGCGCTCCAATGCGGTTCGTATTGCGGTGAAGCCAGGCGTGCCCGACATGAACAATATTGATCCCGATGATATTGATACGGAAGGAGAATCGGAGTTGCATCCCGGAGATAACATAACTGATAAAATACAGAAGAACCTATTTTTGCGGGTAGAAACCAGTAAAACCACTTGTTATGTTGGTGAACCATTAATGGTAGTGTATAAAGCGTATTCCCGCCTGA
Source organism: Niastella caeni (assembly GCF_004834005.1). Taxonomy (GTDB): domain Bacteria; phylum Bacteroidota; class Bacteroidia; order Chitinophagales; family Chitinophagaceae; genus Niastella; species Niastella caeni. The sequence goes on along the minus strand of NZ_STFF01000001.1, from coordinate 1,521,518 downwards.
ATGCCAACTCCCAGGTCGTAAAACGGCCTTCGTTAACCGGATTTAGCGTAATGGAAATGGTAGATGCCTATGATGGCAAACCTGTCATTGAAAAACTGAATGGGCGATTGTATTATACCAATCTTGTTCGCAAAGTGCAGTTGTTTCCTTTGCAGGAAGGTAAATATACCCTTGACCCCGCAGAAATTGAAAGTGTTATTCATTTTATAAAAACAGATGAACCGGCCGGCAAAAAACGTTCGTTGTTTAATAGAAATGCAACTCCTTTATTTCCAACGGCCATTAACCACCGTACTATTTTACGTACCGAGCCACAAACTATTACCGTAAAACCTTTACCAACGGCTAATCAACCCGATGATTTTTCCGGTGCGGTTGGTAACTTTAACGTCATCGTAAAAGTACCTGCTGTTCCCATACACCAGGGCGACCTGGTAAAAATACAGGTAACTATCAGCGGTAGTGGTAATTTATCGTTACTTACTCCGCCGGTTATAAAATGGCCAAAGGGGGTTGATACAGCCGAACCGGCCGTTAAAGAAAATATTAATAAATATGTTTTTCCGCTAAGCGGGTCCAAATCATTTGAATATTCGTTTGCGGCGCCTGATACCGGCGATTATTTAATTCCCGCTGTGCACCTGCCTTTTTACGATCCGGCTGAAAATAAGTATAAAACGGCTACCAGCGATTCCATTACGTTACATGTTTTGCCTGGTGTTAAAAAGGCAGATACGGGATCTGATACAGGCGTTGTTAGTAAATCACCTGTCATTCAACCACAGTTTTACTGGTTTGCATGTATTGTATTGGTAATTATCGCCAGCATAGGGTACCAGGTTATTTCTTTGCGTAAAAGCAAAAAGAAAGAAATGGCAAAACTGTCGACCCCTGCACCTGTAAAAGAAATTCCTTCACCTGAAAAAATAGCTGCTACATTGCTGGCCAATGCAAAACTGGCATTGTTGCATCAGCATCAACAGGCTTTTTACCATGAAGTTCAACAAGCGCTTTGGCAGGTTGTTGCCGATACATACCAGGTGTTACCATCAAAAATGAATAAGCATCATATTACCCAACTGCTTGCTGGAAAGGGCATGCCGGCTGAAACCATCCATAATTTTTCGGCTATCCTCGACGAATGCGAATGGGCTTTGTATACTCCCGACCAGTCTGTTCACAGTATGGGCGCCTTGATGGGCAAAGCAGAGGAGTTAGTGAAAGAATTAATAGAAGTAAAAGGATAACGTTTACTCTGTGTATTTGTACCCCACGCCGCGAACCGAATGAAAATACCTGGGATTGCGGCTATCGTGTTCAAAATATTTACGAAAGTTCAATATGAAGTTGTCGATAGTACGGGTGGTAGGATAAACGTTATATCCCCATACGGTTTGCAGAATCTTTTCCCGCGGCACCACATCATTCTTATTTTCAAATAACAGCTTCAGCAACATGGCCTCTTTCTTACTGAGCTGAATGCGTTGCCCTTCTTTCGTTCGCGCTTCCTGGGCATTAAAATCAATTGTATGACCACCAAACTGGTAGGTATCGCCAACTGAATCCTTATCCTGCATCTTCTTGTTCTTTTCTATCAGTTTTTGAACCCGCAGCAATAACTCTTCCAGGTTAAAGGGTTTGGTAAGATAGTCATCAGCGCCCTTTTTTAAGCCCAGTACCCGGTCGGAACTGGTGTTTTTGGCGCTGAGTATTAAAATTGGAACGTGGTTGTTTTGAACGCGGATGGTTTCGGTTATACTGATGCCATCTACATCTGGTAGCATAACGTCGAGTATGATCAGATCGAAGTACTCGCTTTGTACTTTCTGTAATGCTTCGCTGCCTGTATACGCTGAAGTGATTTCATACCCTTCCAATTCAAGGTTCAGCTTGAGCGCTTCGTGCAGGTTTTCTTCATCTTCTACCAGTAATATAGATGGTTTATTGCTCATGGACATGTTTTACCGTGAAACTTACCATAAAAGTACTGCCTCTGTTTAAATTATCAGCTACCTTGATGTGTCCATTGTGATCTTCGACAATCTTTTTACAAAGGTATAGTCCTAACCCGGTGCCCTTGGTGGTACGGGTTGTTTCATTGCCTATACGGTAAAACTTTTCAAATATCCGTTTCTTTTCATCATCGGGTATGCCGGCGCCTTCATCCATTACCTGAAACAGAATGGTTTTGTTCTTTTGATGCAGTTTGCAGGTAATTAAGCCTTCTTTGGGAGAATATTTAATGGCATTTTCAATGAGGTTGTTTACCAGTATTTGTAACAGTAAGGAATCACCGTTGATGTCTATTTCCGGTTCTATCTCGCTTTGCCATTGCCTGTCGGGAAATCGGTTCCTGAAATCATTGAACGCGGTTTTTACCAGGTCAGAAAGTTCCAGATCTTCTTTCGCTATCCGGTAGCGGCCGCCTTCCAGTTGGGATGAGACCAGGATGTTGCTGGCAAGGGTATTCAGCCGGTTGGTTTCCTGCAGGGTTGCCTGAAGCATTTTCTGCTTCTTTTCTTCCGAAAGGCTGTACTTCAACAGGGTTTCCAGATTGAGCTTGGCAATGGCAATGGGTGTTTTCAATTCATGCGTTATGGCCATCATAAAATTTTCCTGCTGAGAGTGCAATCTTATCTGGCGCCGTACGGCATGGTAAACAAATATGGAAGCAATTAATATAACCACCAGGAAAATAGCGCCTTCGCCGATGTATTGAACGTCTTTAATGTGTCTTTCGTCAGTAATTACCTGGTATTTGGCCTGAAAAGCCGGATCATCCATTTTCAGTTCACTGATCTTATAGTCTGCCATCCGGTGGTTTTGCTTTTCGAGGGCAATAAACCACCATACCAGCGCTATTACTATGTAAGCCAGCAAAAGCCAGTAAACTACACTGGCAATAACAAGTCGCTTTTTAGTAAATACGTCCATTTGAAAACATATAAATACTATTCAGCCTGTTCAAGGTGCGCTTTTTCAAGTCGGATACCAACATTCATTACATTTTTCAAGGGGTCTTCCCGCATAATGTTTTCCAATTTAAAGCGATAGGTTCCGGCGCTTAGCGATAGGGGAGATCTTGGCGGCGTAATTTGGATACGGTGTTCAAAAATATCGTCCATACCACTTCCCAGCCAGCCTTTATTGTCGGTTGCCAGTTGCAGGTTCAGGGGTTGGTTTTGAACTACGCCATTGGGTGATTCGGTATGTACATTTATCCAGATGTTCTTGTAGCGATAGGCATCTGTATGCCGTAAAACAATAAAAATATGGAACCGGGTTGTTGTATCCTTTGGTTCTATATTAAACGTTATTTCGGGCTTGAAGCTGCTTTTCCAGATCTGCCGGGGAATAGTGGCATGTTTTTCAAAAACATCTACTGTACCACAGGCTGGTAACGCGAGGTACGAAGTAAGAAGTACGAAGTAAGAAATATAGTTAAGGATGTTCTTGCTCAAGGGAATTTTTTACAAAGATATGAATCAGCAGTAGAAGGTGCAAGGCACCTCCTACCTTCAACTTTCCACCTTCTACAATACATTCAGGACCTGTTCTTTTGCTTTTTCCAACTCGTCTTTCATCAATACCACGCATTTTTGAATGGATGAATCGTAGGCTTTAGCACCGGTGGTATTAATTTCACGACCTATTTCCTGCAGTACAAAAGATAGTTTTTTACCTTTTCCTTCTTCAGGTTCATTCAATATGGTTTTAAAATACTCGCAGTGAGTTTTTAAACGCACTTGTTCTTCGCTGAGGTCTATTTTTTCGATGTAGTAAATAAGTTCCTGCTCCAGGCGGTTGGGATCATAGTTTTCTTTCCCCACATTATCTTCCAGTACCTTGGTTAAGCCTTCCCTGATCTTTTGCTTACGTAAAGGTTCCAGGGTAGCAATTATTTCCTGTTGTTTTTGAATATTGCTTATGCGCAAAAGCAGGTCTGCTTCCATTATCTTACCTTCTTCGAGCCGGTGGTTATTCAGGTTATCCATGGCGGCAACAATAACTTTTTCAAAAGAGATCCATTCATCCTCGGTTAGGGTTTCACCGGTAGGAGTGATCACTTCGGGTAATTTGATCAGGGTACTTAAGATGTGAGAAGGATCGAGGTTTAATGCCTGCGATAATTCGGCAATTGGTTGGTAATAGGCTTTGGCCAGATCGGTATTAATACTTACCGGTTTAGCCGCGCCGCTTTCTTTAAGGCTTATCGTGCAGTCAATGGTACCTCTTCCTAAATTTTTAGATAACAATGTTCTTATGTCAAATTCAAACGGCTTTAAAAAAGCCGGTATTTTTAAGGATAGTTCAAATTGTTTTCCATTCAGTGATTTAATGTCAACCAGGAAGGTCTTATCTCCCACGGTTTTTTCACTTCTTCCAAAGCCGGTCATTGATTTCAACATAACGTACCTTTTTTTAGCAAGGTAATGAATAAAAGTTTAAGCCCGCCCCCCAAACAAGCGGGTATAGATGTCATTTTTATTCATTTCACGCATCTCGCCCGGCAATAAGCCATCCAAAGTAATACCACCAATGCGATAGCGGATCAAACGAAGGGTGGGGAAACCGGTTTGGGCGGTCATTTTTCTTACCTGCCGGTTCTTCCCTTCTGTTAAAACCAGTTTGATCCAACTGGTGGGTATCTCTTTACGGAAGCGAATGGGCGGATTGCGATCGGGAACAGGTGGTGTGTTAGGGAAACGCGTTGCTTTACATGAACGCGTTCTGTATTTTGATCCGTTTATAGTTATTGAAACCCCTGATCGTAACTCATGCAATGCTTTTTCCTGTATGTCTCCATCAACCTGTGCCCAATATTCCCGTTCGTGTGCAAAGGAAGGATTCAACAGGCGATGATTGAGTGATGCATCATTGGTAAGGATCAACAATCCTTCGCTATCATAATCCAATCGGCCAACAGGATAAACATCAGACGGCACATTGAAGAATGCTTTCAATGTTTGTTTACCTTCTGAAGAAGTGAATTGTGATAGTACCAGGTATGGTTTATAGATGATAAAATAGCGATGCATACAAAAGAAAATCTCCCGGGGAGCCGGGAGATTCATTATGTGGATGGGTTAGTAAGTACCGGGAAATAAATTTCCCTCCACAATATTAAAAATAATTTTTTCTATCTAAAAAAAATTTCTAATAAATTTTATTCACATTTTTTTTATGTAATGGGGAAAAGCGAAGCCTTAATTCAGCGTTATGTGCAATGTTGAACACAATTTTATAGCACGTTTATAAAACAAGTTGCTATGTTTTGTTTTTTTGCATTGGCTGAAACATGTGCTGGCAGCGGGTTGTACGCTATACTAGTTTGTATGCGATAACATATCGATCGTGCAAAGTAAGTTTTATAAGCAACGTGTTTGTACATGCATCACAGTAAGAAAATCCATTGATTAAGCTATTAACCCCCTCATTTATTTTTTGCCAAAAAGATGATTGAAAGGTTAAATCATGCCCTTAACAGCTCCCTTTAATGACATAACAGGTTGTTGAAGCCGGTATATTGAACCCAAATAAGTAATAAACGGATGTTGTCATAGAAAATTCACGATGTTTATCATTGCCTGGTACGTTAATATATCAGAAAACCTGAAACTGAAGGGAAGAATTACCTGATTGGTGTGCCCATCGTGCGTTACTTTTGCGAAAATCATCGGATATGAAATTTCCTGCTCCCGTTTCAGTTCAATGGATAGCCAGTTTGATAGGCGCAGAGCTTATAGGTAATACAGAAGGAATAGCTACAGGCATTAATGAGATACATAAAGTAGAACCGGGTGACCTGGTATTTGTAGATCATCCCAAGTATTACGACAAGTGTTTGCATTCTGCAGCCACCTTTATTATCATTAATCAAAAAACTGATTGTCCGGAAGGAAAGGCATTGCTGATCGTAGATAAACCTTTCGAAGCATACCAAACTATTGTTCGTCACTTTCGACCTTTTAAACCCGCTTTTAAACCGGTTAGCGACTCGGCTAGTATTGGAGAAGGAACTTATATAGCACCTGGCGTTTATATAGGCCATGAAGTAAGCATTGGAAAGAATTGCTTTATCGCCCCTAATGTTACCATATTGGATCACTGTGTTATTGGCGACAATGTAATTATACAGGCCGGAACAGTTATTGGATCAGACGCCTTTTATTACAATACCAAAAAAGACAGGGAGGTGTGGTATAAAAAGATGGAAAGCTGCGGAAGGGTAGTTATTGAAAGCGATGTTGAGATCGGTGCCGGTTGTACCATCGATCGCGGGGTTTCGCACGATACACACATTGGCCGGGGAAGTAAGCTGGATAATATGGTTCATATTGGCCATGATACTGTTTTAGGTGCAAACTGTTTACTGGCTGCACAGGTAGGAATAGCAGGCGCTACAACCCTTGGTAATGGTGTTATATTATGGGGACAGGTAGGGGTTTCAAAAACGCTGACTATAGAGGATAATGTGGTAGTACTGGCGCAAAGCGGTGTAGGTGGTACGCTGGAAAGGGGTAAAATTTATTTTGGGTCGCCGGCCGAAGAAGCAGGCATTAAAAAAAGAGAGCTGGTGTGGGTAAAGCGGATACCTGAGATCTGGGAAAAGATAAAGTCTCTTAAATAGTATTCCTCAGAATAAATTGAAAAGTTAACAAGTTGGCAGATTGACAAGGTGAAAAGAAGTATGAAGTAAGAGGTATGAAGTAAGAGATATAAAGTAAGAAGATTTCCTAATTTCTTAGCTTATACTTCCTACCTCTTACTTCCGTATTACTTAAATTTTGATAAGAATTCATCCTTCTTGCGCATCGAGACTTCAATTGTAGTGCCATCTTCCATTTCAATAGTTCCCCCTCTGCCGCGATTGTATTTTCTTATAAAAAAATGGTTGATAATATACGACTGATGCACCCGGGAAAAGTTTTCAAAGGGTAAAATGTCTTCAAATTCCTTTAAAGTGCGCGATACCATTATTTTTTGCTGGTCCTGCATATAAACAAACGTATAACTTCCTCTTGCTTCGAGCCAAACCAGATCGTTTATATTTACAAAAACCAATCCATCGAGGGTTGGAAGCGCCACTTTTTGTAAAACAGGTTTACTTACCGACAGATTATAAAGTAACGTATCAATTTTACTGGTAATATTTTTTGTTTTAATGCGTTCGGCTGCCTTTTGTACGGCTGATTGCAGTTCTTTTATATTAACCGGCTTTAATAAATAGTCAAGGGCTGAATATTTTATAGCATTGATAGCATAATTATCAAAGGCGGTAACGAAGATAACTTCAAAGTTAACCGGCGACAGGTTGTTCAACAGTTCAAAGGCATTGCCAAATGGCATTTCTATATCCAGGAAAACCAGGTCGGGTTGTGAATTCAATATAACAGCCTGCCCGGTGCGGATGTTTTCGGCAATGTCGATGATCTCTATCAGCGGGCAGTATTTCAGCAAAAGCTGTTTGAGCGCTTCTATGTTATTAGGCTCATCGTCAATAATTATGGTTCGTATCATTTTTCACGGGTTTAATATTAACGGTATAAGGAAAGTGTATGATAATCCTTGTGCCCATGGCCCGATCTTGTGCATCGGTTAGATCTTTTATTTCAATGGTTATAGGATCTGTTAACTGACGATTCAGGATATTTATTCTTTCGGCCGTCAATGACATTCCTTTTGATTGATATTCAACATGCATTTGCGATTTATACTCATTAGCCTTTTCCCTTCCGATGCCATTATCCTGGATAATGCATATAAATCCATCATTGTTTTTTTGAAATCTTATATCAATATGGCCTTCCCCATTTTCTTTATACCGTATACCATGCCGAATGCTGTTTTCAATATATGGTTGTAATATCATGGTTGGGATATCGACCATGTCGCTATCAATTTCAGTGTCCACTGCAATGTTATAATTGAAAGAATGGCCAAAGCGCATCATTTCCAGCTCAAGGTATCTTTTCAGGTACTTTATTTCGTTAGTAATGGATATAGTGCTCTTTTCAGAATTATCGAGCGTTTGCCTGATAAGATGGGCAAATTCGGAAAGGTACCAGTTAGAGGCTTCGAGGTCGTTTGTTATTATGAAATTTTGTATACTGTTGAGGCAGTTGAATATAAAGTGAGGGTTCATTTGTGCCCGTAGCGCCTTTTGCTCCAGCTCATTCAGCTTTTGCTGTATAGATGATCGTTCCTGTTCTTCTTTCCGTAAAATTCTAAAGCGCCAGGCTACCAAACTCCAGGTTATTAAAATAACAACTGCAATTACTGACACCTGAAAAGGCAAAGTTTGCCAAAACGGCGTTTCTACAAAAAATGAAATTTTTATAGGATTACTGATAATGCCTTTTCTGTTTACAGCTATCAGTTCCAGATCATAACTGCCTGGTGGTACAGAAGGATATTCCAGTACGGTTTGACTGGTTGAATCCCACGCATCCGTTAATCCCTTTAAACGGTAACGGTACCAGATGTTTCCTCCCGATTTAAATGAAATACCGGCATATGAGATCTTTAAACTGTTTTCCCGATAGCCTAACCGGTAACTGCTTTGCAGTGGTTGTGATTTATTGGCTACCGTAATATCAAGTACGCGCAAATTACATTTTGAGTAATTCGCTACTTTGGTTTCATCAAAAATGGTAAGCCCTGCCGGGGAGCCTACAAAAATGGTATTGCCATCGACATAAATAGCATTGATAATATCAGTGGGCAACCCGTCGGAGGTGCTGTAAGTGGCAACCAGGTAGGGCGTTTGGCTGATATTTATTTTGTTAATCCCTTTGTCGGTGCCTACCCATAAGAAGTTATTATTTACAAACAGCGTTCTGCATATATTACTTGAAATGCCGTTTTGGGTAGTTATTTGGTTGATCACCTGGTCGTTCTTCATGCAAATTATGCCCGCCCCGTAAGTGCCAATCCAAAGACATCCATCGGATGATTTGCTAAAATAGTTGATGCGTTGCCGTAACGAGGGATAAACATCACCCATAAAGCGGGTCTGTTTATCTTTTGTTACAATATATAACCCGTTTAGCGTACCTATATAATAAGCGTTATTATAGGAGCATACACTGGTAGTACGGTAAGGCCAAATGGTATCCAGGGTGATTGACTTTTCGGGATCTACCAGCACGGTTCTTTTGCCGTTGCCTACCAGTAACAAGCCATTATCTAACGCATCGAGCGACTTTATTGAAAAGATCTGGGTTCTGGTTAACCTCCCTTCAAGCGTTTTTTTAATTAACAGGCCATCTGAACCTATCATTAATGCCCCATTTTTTATTTGTTTTAAGCAGGTTATCCTGTTGGCACTGTTGTTATTAATTATGACCTCAAATTCTTTAAGTAAATTAAGGGTATCGATAACGGCGTTTTTTTTCCGCACATAGACCTTGCCATATCCTGTACCCGCATACAATTTGTCATTCACTTTTTCAAGTGAAAATATTTCCGCAGTCTGGTTGGTTTTAAAAAAATAGGTTTTGAATTCCCGGGAGGCCAGTTTATATACCCCTTCACCGAGGGTGGTAAACCAGATATTTTTTTCATTATCAACCAGGCCATGGCTCACCTGTTTGCCTTTCAGAAATAATTCTTCATAGTGATCATATGTGGTAGTGTCTACCATCCAGGTTCCTTTCCAGGTGCTGGTGAACCTTATCTTATCACCGGCAAGGGTGTAATCTTCAGCGGTGATCTTAAATGTACTTCTTGGTTTCTGCAGGTTTTCAGGTAAAAAGAGGTCTTCACCAACAGTTATACAGGAAACGATTTTCATTTTACCATCAATAATGGTAAAACATGAATCGTTTAAATTAAATTGAAACCCTTTGCCTAAGGGATTGGGCCGAAAGAGAAAACGTCTTAATCCTTCTAGTTGATGGCTAAAAACATCGATAAGGGTATCCTCACGAATTATGACCAGATCTTTGTCTGAAACCAGTGCAATATTAGCGTCAACGCTCTCATGTATTAAACCTGCAACAGAAACTAGTTTAATCTTTTTTAAGACCGGATCGTTTTCCTGGTTGTATATTTTCCCATTATAATAATAGCAAATATTATTTTTAAAAGGGGCCATCCATATCCGCCCCTTTGAATCGGGAAATAGTTTTATGATTTCAGTTTCAGGCAAACCATCGGTCGTAGTGAAGTTTTTGAAATGGCTACCATCGAAACGGCTGATACCGGCTTCGGTAGCAAACCAAATGAACCCGTCTTTATCCTGGCAAAGATCATATACGGTAGAACCGGCCAAACCATCTTTTACATCGTAATGTATATAATTATATTCCTGGGCATGAGAAGAGCAAACAGTTAGTAAACCGGTTAAAAGTAACAGAATCCCGATAAAACGTTTAAGGATCATAGAAAGTTCGGCTTCTATGATGGCAAGAGTCCCCATAAGCGACTGGTTAACTCAATAACCGGCAGCAGACCTGCCGGATATCAGAATTCCGTTGAAGGTATAAAAAAAGGTTTTAGTCGGGTAGTTTAAAATGCAAAGATTTTATTAATAAGCGAATATGCAGTATGGGATAACTGGCAGGGATATATGGTAAACACCTGTTATCATTTTTATTGATATAAGTAGTCGTACGGTAACAGTTCGGCCAGTTTTTTCCAGGCCCAGTATCCGGTATTGATCACATCGTATTGCTCATAAAAGTAGCCGTTCTTTTCAATTACAAAACCATTGGCAATGTCAAGTACCGTGATCTGGAAACGGGTGGAAGGCGGTAGTTTATATTCTTCCAGGAATTGTTTATCGGGATACACTTTTCCATAGCTGATCCGGTAACGGCCCGTCCAGTTTATTTCCACATCACCACTGTCGGCGAGATAATCCTGTTCGTTATAAAAGTTTGTAATAAATGTGCCTTTGGCGCTTTGCGGGTCATCATTCAATTTTTCTACAATAAATCCCTGCTGGGCTAACGTGCTATCGTAAAACGACCGCATAAAATGCAGGCGGGAACCCAGGTAAGTATGTGCGCGGTTCTTTTTCCATTGGGTTTTTACCTCTTCGGTGCTGTCCATTTCCTGAAACAGCGGTGAACCGGTGTATTGGGTAATATTGCTGGAGTAGTCGTAACTGAAAGAATCGAGTTGGTACCTGATCTTATAGCCCAATGCATAGTTGATTATAACCAGGTCTTCGCGGGCGGTAATTTTTAACCGGTTTCTTTTTTTAGAATAGAAGAAACGCAGTACTTCAGGATTTTGAATGGTACATTGGTTTGCAAAACCGGTGTTACCTATAAAATTCTCACCAAAGAACTTTCCATATTTAGTTAATCCTTCCGGGTCTTCGGTGCTGCCTACTACGGCTACTTCTGACAATGCTTTGTCAACCTTCGCCAATTCAACCAGAATGGTGTCGGTTGAAGGCTGGCTATTACTAATGCGAAATACTTTTTTTTCGTAACCGGTATAGGTTACTACCATGTCGTATCCCCCGTTGGGCAGATGCATATAAAACAATCCCTGGTTGTTGGAGACGGTTCCCTGTGTAGTATTTTGACAATAGGCCGAAGCGCCGGGCAAGGGTTGTTTCGATTCTGCATCAATCACTTTCCCAAATATTGAAAATGATTTTTCCTGTGCTAACAAGGTGGTACAGCAGGTAACGGATAACAACAGGATAATTAAATTTTTCATGCGAATATTTAATATTTTATTCAGGCTGATACAGATTTTCGCTTCGCCCCGTCATCTTTTCATGCACCAATTGCATGAATATGAATAAATTCAGATACACAACCGGCTAATGCTCATTAAAACGTTTTGAACGCCCTGAAAGTATCGGGAGCCAATTTTTCAGCACCACCTTCCGGGTTAAATTTCTTTAACATATTAGCCGGGTCATGCATGTATAACAAGTTTTTTGCCAGTTATAGCGGTTGCAGCCTGGCCAGGTATTGTTCACAATCTTTTTGAATGGCTTTTTCAAGCGGTGTAAAGGAGAATCCCGGGAGTGATTTTAATAATTTACTATTATCGAAGTAGGTAATGCTTTGAGCTACCCGGGCGCTTTCACGGGTAAGCAGTGGTTTTTTACCCGAGAACATCGATTTCAGTTTTTCCATTCGCCAGGCAATTTTGCCCAGGAAGGGAGTAGCTTCTTTGTGTGGGTGTTTTTTCCCAAAACCGTCGGCTATGGTATTTAGTAATTGTTGAAACGACCAGTTATCGCCGCTCACTATAAACCGTTCGTTGGTGTGGTCGCTTTCCATTAGCAATACGGCGGCTCTGGCCACATCTGTTACGGCAACAAATCCGTTTATTCCTTTGGTATACCAGGGAAATTCATTGTAAACACTTTTGAATATAGCGCAGCTCGATGTGCTCCAGTCTCCATAACCTAATACGGTGCTGGGGTTCACAATAACCGTATTTAAACTTTCTGCTGCTGCGCGCCATACTTCCAATTCAGCGTGGTATTTACTAATGGCATAGGAAGTATGCATTTTTCCGGGCTGCCATTTCTTTTCTTCGGTTATTGTTTCCCCCGTTACGGTTCGGCCAATGGCGGCTACTGAGCTAATGTGAACAAAACGCTGCACATTATTTTCAAGCGCCATGTTAACCACGTTAGCCGTGCCTTCTATATTGATCTTGTAAAGAGCGCTTCTTTCCTTGTCGCCAAACGATACTTTGGCGGCAGAATGAATTACTGCGTCAACGCCGTTCATTGCCTCGTGAAGCGAAACTACATCCAATACATCACCGTGAACCCATTCAACTTTTGCATTTACGTGTTCGGGAATAAAAAATGGCGCTGCCTTACTGTGTCGAATAGCCCGCACAGCATATCCTTTTTCCACCAGTTCTTTTATGATGTAAGCGCCTATAAAGCCCGATCCGCCTGTAACGAGTATTTTGGTAAACAAGTGCAATTATTAACAGGGCACGAAGATAACCTTTCTCACACAAAACCTGTCAGTATAAACACGTAATGCATGTTTCAAAATAATTTATATGCCCGGGAAAGATATTCGCGTGGTGCTTTAACTAATATTCATAATACCCTTTGCCTGTTTTGCGGCCCAGTTGCCCGGTTTCTACTTTTTCTTTTTGAATGGGCGAGGGTTGTAACCGGTCGGGTTTGCCGAGGGCATCGTACACCTGGCAGCTTACGGCATAATTAATATCGTTGCCAATGAGGTCCATGAGGCGGAATGGGCCCATTTTAAAACCTGATGCCTCTAACAGGGTATCAATGGTTTGAAAATCGGTTACTCCCTGTTCGGCCAGCCTCAACGCTTCCAAATAATACGGGCGGGCAACGTGATTTACAATAAAACCCGGAGCATCCTGGCATAAAACGGGCGTTTTATCCATTTGACGGGCTGTTTGTACAATGGTGTCAATTGTTTGCTGATTACTGAAGGGGGTAGCTACTACTTCAACCAGTTTCATGATAGTGGCCGGATTAAAAAAGTGCATGCCAGCCACGCGTTCGGGTTGAATTACTTTTTTGGCAATTTCCGTAACCGATAAAGAAGATGTATTGGTTGCAAAGACCACTTCGCTGTGGTTTACCTCGGCCAGTTGATTGAATAAACCCACTTTAACTTCCGGCTTCTCAACAATGGCTTCTATAACCAGGTCTGCCAGGCAATAATTGATGTCGTTCACAAATTGAATGCGACTTAAAACAGCAGCACTTGCCTCGGCGGTAAGCTTGTTTTTCTGCACAAGGGTTTTCAGGTTGCTTTCCATAGCCGTTTTGGCTTTTTCAAGCATGCTTGTACTTACGTCGTATAATATTGCATGAAAATCGTGTTGGGCCGCCGTCTGGGCAATACTGCTGCCCATAGTGCCTGCGCCGCAAATGCATATTGTTTGTACCATAATGATCAATTTGCAATTGGCAATTTACAATTGGCAAGAAGATTCGGAATGCACGATTATTAGCGGTCATTGTCTATTGCCTATTGCTTATTGCCTATTGATTTAAGTGGCGCTGGTAAATTGCCGCAGGAACCGCACGTCGTTTTCGCTGAACAAACGAATATCATTGATACCGTATTTGAGCAGGGCAGGTCGTTCTATACCCATACCAAACGCAAAGCCGGTGTATTTTTCGGGGTCGATATTACAGTTCTCCAACACTTTCGGGTGTACCATACCGCAACCTAATATTTCGAGCCAGCCGGTACGTTTGCACACGGCACAACCTTCTCCGCCGCAAAGCTGGCAACTGATGTCCATTTCGGCGCTGGGTTCGGTGAATGGGAAGTAAGAAGGGCGGAACCGCACTTTTACATCTTTGCCATACATTTCCTGCACAAAAAAATACAGGGTTTGTTTCAGGTCGGCAAAAGAAACGTTCTCATCAATATATAAACCTTCTATCTGGTGAAAAAAGCAATGGCTGCGGGCACTGATGGTTTCGTTGCGGTATACACGACCGGGACATACAATGCGGATCGGCAACTGGCCTTTTTCCATGGCCCGTATCTGGGTATTGCTGGTATGCGTACGCAACAACCAATCGGGGTTTTGCTGAATATAGAATGTATCCTGCATATCGCGCGCCGGATGATGTTCGGGCAGGTTCAATGCAGTGAAGTTGTGCCAGTCATCTTCAATTTCAGGGCCTTCGGCTACTGAAAAACCCAGTCGGTTGAAAATGCTGATCACATGATTCAGGAACAAATTGATGGGATGGCGGGTACCCAATGGCAACGGATCGCCGGGCAGGGTTACATCAATAGCAGCCGCAGTGGTGGTGCTGTCGCCTTCCAGTTGCTGTTTCCAGTTTTCGTATTTGGCTTCGGCCAGTTGTTTGAAATCGTTCAATATTAACCCGAATTCTTTCTTTTTATCGGCCGGCACATTCCTCATTTCGGTAAACAGGTTCTTTACAATACCTTTTGTACCCAGGAATTTAATACGATAAGCTTCCAGTGAATCAGCTCCATTGGTTGGCAGGCTCTCAATTTCCTGCTTATATGCTGCAATTTGTTGTAACAATTCATCCATACGGCAAAGATAGGGGATTAAGGCACAAGGCTCAAGGTTCAAGGCACAAGCGCTTACATTTGGCAAGGACTACGAATTGGAACTTCTTGTGCCTTGATTCTTGTGCCTTGTTTCTTATTCAATTATATTGCAGGCATATGTCGGATACTTTAAATATTGGAGATTTTTTGCAACCTGTTAACCGGTACATGATCTCGGAAGATGAGGGTTATAAGGATGGACAGATCGGCAAAAAGATCGTGGTTTATGAAGATGAAGAATTGCCCGACCTGCGGGCTGCAGATATAGTACTGTTGGGTTGTAATGAGATCAGGGGAAACCTGCAATTGCACTCCAAATTATCGGCGCCTGATACTGTTAGGCGCCAGTTTTATTCGTTATACCAATGGCATTCTGATGTTAACCTGGTAGATATTGGTAATATTATCCCCGGCGCGGGATTGAACGATACGTATGCCGCCTTGAAGACGGTACTGTCTGAGTTAACGGAAGCCGGAAAAACCGTGGTGATACTGGGCGGTTCACACGATCTTACGCTGGCACAATACCATTCTTATACAAGCCGCAACAGAATTATTGAAGCTACTTGCGTTGATTCGCTTATAGACCTGAGCATAGAATCAAACAACCGGTCGGAGAATTTTTTAATGGAAATGCTTACCGGTGAACCGAATTTTATAAAGCATTATAATCATATCGCTTTCCAGAGCTATTATGTACATCCGCACATGCTGGAAACGATGGATAAGCTGCGTTTTGATTGTATCAGGGTAGGCCATGTGAAGGAGAATATTGAAGAAATGGAACCTGTGATCCGCAATTCCCAATTGTTCAGTTTTGATATTGCAGCCATCGCCCATGCTTTTGCGCCTGCCAATCAAATTACTCCTAACGGACTAACAGGTGAAGAAGCGTGTGTGCTGATGCGTTTTGCGGGGTTAAGTCCTACTATCAGTACGATTGGTATTTACGGGTATGTGCCCGAAAAAGATAAAGACGATCTTACCGCCAAACAGATCAGCCATATGTTGTGGTACCTGGTTGATGGTTATAGTCGCGGCCAGCGCGAAGCCCGTTTGGAAGAAAAAGATTCGTTTAATGAATTTCATATGGCATTTGCCGAAATAGAAACGGTTTTTTTACAAAGTAAAAAAACCGGTCGCTGGTGGATGCAGTTACCCGATAAAAAGTATATCGCCTGTTCTTATAAAGATTACCTGCTGGCCAGCAGCAATGAAATTCCGGAAAGGTGGTTGCGGGCGCAGGAAAGAGAGTAAGGCTTAATTAGCTAATTTGCTAATGGAGCTACTGCATTAATATTCAATCAATAGCATGAGAAACAGAAGCAGGTTCCCTCCCATTACAATAAATCCTGTATTCAAAAGCCTATGGCTTAAAGTTTACAGTTTACAGCCTTCTTTCAGCTTGTGGCTTATAGCTTGTAGCTTTCAACTTGCTTCCTGTTCCACCCAGCGGCAAATATCCAGATCTGCCAACACAGCTATTTTTCAGGATTCAAGCGTGCAACATGCTCATGTGGGCATCAGCCTGTTCAATGCATCGGACAATAAATACCTCTACGATCATAACGGCAAAAAGTATTTTGTACCTGCTTCCAACATCAAACTCCTTAGTTGTTATGCAGCCTTAAAATACCTGGGCGATAGCCTGCCCGGCATAAGGTATTGGGAAAACGATACAGCGGTATACCTGGTAGCTACCGGTGACCCCAGCCTGCTGCACACCGATTTCAAAAAACAACCTGTTATCGATTTTCTGCAAAAAACAAACAAGTCGGTTTATATAACTGATGGCAACTGGAAAGAGGATGCCCTGGGCGCCGGCTGGGCCTGGAACGATTATAACACGAATTATATGGCTGAGCGCAGTGCATTGCCGGTGTATGGCAATATGGTGCACTGGGTACAGGAAATGAGCGACAGTGGCGTTAGCAATCCAGCCCAGGAAGATCAAACACCTTCTATTTATTCCATTCCTGAAATAAACTGGAAAGTGCGTTTTAATGCCGGCGTTACCCGTAAAGCTTTTTTCGTACAGCGCAACCGCGATGAAAATTTCTTTTTGATCACGGAGGGAATGGAAAAGAAAAAAGAACAGGATGTGCCGTTTATTACGCATGGTATTCAATCGGCCCTTGAACTGCTGCCCGATACAATTCGCAAACAGATCACCTACCTACCTGAGCTCAAAAAACGGCCTGCAAACCTGAACACGATCTTCTCTCAGCCAACCGACTCGTTGTTGCAACCCATGATGCACCGCAGCGATAATTTTTATGCTGAACAATCGCTGCTGATGGTAAGCCAGGTAAAACTGGGCGAAATGAACGATGAAAAGATCATAGATACCTTACTGAAAACCGATCTCAGCAACCTGCCACAAAAACCCCGCTGGGTAGATGGCAGTGGGCTGAGCCGTTATAATTTGTTTACACCCAATGACTTTGTGATTCTACTGAACAAAATGCAGCAGGAATTTGGCATGAAAAGGCTGCAGGTGATATTGCCAACAGGTGGCAGGGGTACTTTGGGTAATTTGTACAAACAAGATAGTAATTATATCTTTGCCAAGACCGGAACCTTGTCGGGCGTTGTAGCGTTGAGCGGATATTTATACACTAAAAAGAACAAGCTGCTGATTTTTTCAGTTCTCATCAATAATCACACAGGCAGCGCAGTCACTATTCGCAGAGGGGTTGAAGCATTCCTGACCGGCATCCGGGACCGGTATTAACAAAGTTTTTAAATTTTCTCTTTTACTCCCCAACCGTAGAGCTATCATACCCCGTATTATTATCAGCAACTGGCAATTGGCCGTTAAACTAAAGAGAAATTTAGCATTCAAAGAAAGTCAGATTAAACAGAACTACCTGTTTAAACGTATTAGGGAAAACACACGTTATTTTACCTGTACAGGCACTACAAGGCTTCAAAAAGGCCACAAATAGTAAAAACCAGGTATATCAACGGGGTAAAGAACACCAAATAACAGGCTTGATTGTCCACCAATGCTACTGATATAGAACTGATAAACGGTTGTATAAATAACAACCGAAAGGCCCAGGAACGCTTATATAAGAAGTTTTATGGGCCCATGGCATCTATTTGCCTGAGATATACCCGCAATCATGAAGATGCAATAGAAGTATTGCACAATGGCTTTTTGAAGGTATTCAAGAACATTCATACGTATGATATGGGCAGGGCATCATTGTATACCTGGATAAGAACCATTATCATCAACTCGGCCATTGATTTTATACGGCAGCGGGGAAAATTTCATACGCACATTGAACTGGAAAAAGTAGAAGAACCAGCCATTGATGCCGATGCTATACAACGAATGTCTTCCAATGAAGTTTTACTACTCGTACAGAAGTTATCGCCGGCTACACAAACGGTGTTTAACCTGTATGTAGTTGAAGGATACAATCACCGGGAAATTGCTAACCTATTGGGCATTAGTGAAGGTACCAGCAAATGGCACCTGAGCGAGGCCCGGAAACAATTGCAAAAACTTTTACAAACATTGCAAGTGTAAATGAGATGAACTTTAAACATCCATACGAAAAACACTTAGCGGAAAAACTGGTGCAGCTTCCGCCACCTGATGACCCTGACCAAAACTGGCAGCAGATGAAAGTGCTGTTGGATAAAAATATGCCTCGTGGTGGGGGTGGGCCTGGTGGTTCATACCGCTGGTGGATTGCGGGCGCTATTATAGTGGCCGTAGTGGTTGGAACATGGTTTGGCGGCAAAACATTCCTTAACAGGGAACCACGTAATGTTGCCGGAACCATTAAAACCGTTAACAATAAAACCGCGCCTTCCGTTGCATTAACCGATAAAAATGCCGGTCAAAAAAGTGCTTCAAAAACTACTACCCCTGCAGCGGGCGGAAATACTGAGGTAAACAACAATTTGCCAGGGGCGGCGTATGCCTCCAGTACCAGCACCCCTGATAATAGCACGTCAGCTGCTTCGGGTCTGCAACAACCGGCAACCGGAAATGATGCCGTTGATAAAAACATTATCGCACCGGAAAATAAGGGTGCTGTTACCAATAACTCAGCAAAAAATGATGCGTTAACCCTTGAAGAAGCTGAAAAGGCGCGAAGTAGCGGTAATAACGTAAATACCCCTCCATTGTTAACAGCGAACGATAACAACAAGGAAACGAATGAAACCCCAACAAGCTATCACAACAAAACCACCGTTGATCGAAACAAAATCTACACTCCTGATTCAAAAAATGATAATAAGAGAACCGGCAATAATGGTACAACCAATAATCGCACAAAAGCTATCGGCACTTTAAATAATAATGATAATGCCGGTAATGTTACTGGCATTCAGCCAGATGATGAAAATGCAGTTGTATCGAATACCGCCAATAACAGGGTTAAAAATAAGAAAGGAAAGAAGCCGGTAAGAAAGGCAGCGGCTAATGTAAATAAGCCTGCACAGGAAGAGCCGTCAGCAACCCGGTACACCTATAAGCCTACGATCACATTGCCTACCCAACCATCTGCAGGATCGGGTTTAAAGGAATCGCCGGTTGCTATCAATGTTAATTACACCGGTTCATCGGTTGTGGCTCCTTCGGGCGTGGTGCAAAGAGAATTTACGTATTATACCCAGGCAGACCTTTTCCCAGAAATGGTGGCTAAAAAGAAAACCGCAAAGCGTAAATCGGCCTGGTCAACACATTCCCAGGAGGATAAAACTTTTGCGTTTGGTTTTTCCTTACCGCTGGGCTTTCCGGTAGGTGATCAGCAGCCATTGGCTTATAATCGCAATGCTGGTGTTAATACTATTTCAGATTATATCCCATCACCGCATTTTCAATATCATTTCAATAGCAAAACCTATATGCAGGCCGGGTTGCAATTTTCGCAACCCCAGTTTATCAGGCCGGTGCTGTTATACCAGGACCAGCGTTTTTATTCGCAGGGACCAAGCTGGATAGAACAAACTACCTCTATTTCTGCCCGTAAGTTGTATTATTTCAACGTGCCACTTACCATTTATCATAGCCCGCTCAGGAATTTTTATATGGGTACGGGGTTACAGTTCTCTTCTTTGTTAAGTGGTGTAGCGCATTATGAGAAGGTAGAACGCCGTACCAGTCAGATGGGGCCACCGCAAGAGTATGTAATTAAAAATTACTTTACCAAGTTCCGGAACGATTCACTATCGAGCCGGTTGAATGGCAACGAGGTGCGGTTGCTAATTGATATGAGTTATTACTGGAGCCGGTTTACAGTTGGGTTGCAGTATAACCAGGCTTTCAATAATTATGTGAGCTTCCAGGTGAACCCTTCTGCACCTTATACATTCGATAAAAACAAAAGCCTTCAGTTTTACCTGCGATATAATATCTGGGAAGATAAAAAAAGGAAACAGTCGAAAGACAAGCCAATGTTAACGCTTAAATAATTGCTCCAGGTAATCCTTCTTAAATTCAATATAAGTGGGATTACCGCTGGCGGTAACATTCGGCTGTGTGCACTTGAAAAGATCAGTTGTCAGCACGCGCATTTCTTCCAATGAAAGTGATGTGCCGGGCTTAATTGCCTGTTGCCAGGCCAGTGACCGGATCAATTTTTCACGGCGTGAAAATTTAAGGTCGCTGCTGAAATGTTTGAATTGCTCCAGCAAACTTTCTATAGCCAGTTTTTCATTACCTGCTGAAACATCGGCCGGCGTACCCTGTACAACAAAGGCATTGGTTCCAAATGGTTCAATAAGGTAGCCCAGTTGGTTCAGGTCGGTGGTTAATTCCTGTAATAAAACTGCATCAGATGCCGACAGTTGAAGCGTAACAGGAAACAAGCTACGCTGGGTAGCAATGCTTTTGCCATTGGTAGCTGACACAAAACGCTCGTATAAGATCCGTTCATGCGCCAACTGCTGATGAATGAGCATAAATCCGCGGGCAGTAGGCGCTATGATGTAGGTGCTATGCAATTGGAAGAGCAGCGCATTGTCGTCAATGGCAAGTGGCTGGTGGCGAGTAGATAGTGGGGAAAAGCCGGAACCAAGCGAAGCCTGGCTTGAAGTATTGTCACCACCGTTCTGTTTTTTCAATTGATCGAGCAGGGATTCAAACTTTTCTTCTTTCTCGCCGTTTCCGCCAGAAGTTGGGTTTGCATTTGCCCATTGCCTGTTGCTAGTTTCCGATTGATTTCCCGGTTCAAAAAAATCTTTCCAATGCTTCAGCTCACTTTTATCGGTAGGCTGAATAAAATGGGCCTGGTTCTTTTGCGTAAAGTTTTTGGCCAGATCGGATGACAGGGCGGCTTCTTTTTTATCTTCTGTAAAAGGTTTGTTTACCGCATCCAGTTGTTGAATACCGGGGTCAAGGTCAAACTCAAGCGTAGGGGTAATGCTGAACTGGGCCAGCGCATGTTTAACGGCTGCCTGTACAAACGCATACACGATCTTTTCATCTTCGAACTTGATCTCCTGCTTGGTAGGATGCACGTTGATATCAACCTGTGCGGGGTCAAGATCAATAAACAGCGCGTACAACGGAAAACTATCGGCCGGTATCATTTCCTTAAATGCGCTCATGACGGCATGGTTAAGGTAAGCGCTTCTGATGAACCGGTTATTTACGAAGAAGTATTGGTCGCCGCGCGTTTTTTTTGCAGTATCGGGTTTGCCTACAAAACCATAGATGTTCAGGTAATCGGTCTTTTCCTGAACAGTTACCAGCCGGGCATTATAATGCTGGCCCAGTACCTGAACTATGCGTTGTTTAAGACTGCCTTTTTCGAGGTGGAATATCTGCTGCCCGCCACCGGTAAGAGAGAAAAAAATACCGGGAAATGACAGGGCTATCCGCATGAATTCATCTACAATATGCCGCATTTCGGCCGCATTGCTTTTTAAAAAGTTGCGGCGGGCGGGCACATTGAAGAATAAATTCTTCATGGCAATGCTGGTTCCGTTGGCAGCGGCCACCGGTTCCTGTTTTTTAACCACACTGTTCTCTATTTCTATAAAAGTACCTGTTTCGTCATCGGCGCGTTTGGTTTTCAGTTCTACCTGCGCTACGGCGGCAATAGAAGCCAGGGCTTCGCCCCTGAAACCCATGGTACGAATGTGAAACAGGTCGTCGATGTTGCGGATCTTGGAAGTAGCATGGCGTTCAAAACACATACGGGCATCCGTTTCGCTCATGCCTTTACCGTTATCAATTACCTGTACCAGTGATTTACCGGCATCCTGGATAATTAATTTGATTTCGGTGGCGCCGGCATCAACGGCATTTTCCAGCAGTTCCTTTACGGCGCTGGCTGGCCGCTGAATCACTTCACCGGCAGCGATTTGATTCGCAATGTTATCGGGCAATAAATTAATGATATCCGCCAATGGCTACTCCTGATTTTTGGATGGGCAAATGTAAGACTATTTGATTGCATAAAACAGCGCTCCTGATGGTAGTTAGCCATGAAGGAAATCCGGAAAAAATAGGTACGCTATATGCTATATAGTCAATGTTTTGAATGCACTGGTCTGCACAAAAACGCAGTTAATATTAGAAGAATTTTAATGGTCCAGACACCTTATTAACAGTAAATTTGGTATTCTTTTCTGCTTAACTAAAATCACTTCCTATTCATGCGGAATAAGTTAAAAACAATTGGTTTTATTCTATTGATGGTCCTGGTTGGTAGTAATGTTTCGGCACAGCGTTCAGGTAACCCGGCTGCCGACCGTTGGGTTGACAGCGTTCTTAAAACATTATCAAAAAATGAAAAAATAGCCCAGCTTATGGTGGTCAGGGTGTCGGCTATCGGCGCTAACCGTACCATTATATTTTATGATAAAGAGGTAGAGAAGGCCATTCGTAAATACAATATTGGCGGTCTTTGTTTGTTTCAGGGCGGACCCATTAAACAAGCTACCATCCTAAACCGGTTGCAATCAATAGCCAAAACACCATTGCTGGTGACCATAGACGCCGAAAATGGGGTAGGCATGCGTATGGACAGCGTACTGCCATTGCCGCGGCAAATGATGATGGGCGCCGTTCAGGACCGTTCCCTGATCTACGATTATGGCCGGGTGGTAGGCGAGCAATGTAAACGAATAGGCATTCAGGTGAATTACGCACCTGTGGTTGATATAAATAATAATCCCAATAACCCGGTCATTAATGACCGGTCGTTTGGAGAAGATAAATACAAAGTGGCTGAATACGGGATTGCCTATATGAAGGGCATGCAGGATGTTGGGGTAATGGGCTGTGCGAAACATTTTCCCGGTCATGGCGATGTAGATGTAGACTCACACCTCGATCTGCCTGTAATCAATAAAACAAAAGCCCAGCTCGATTCGCTGGAACTGTATCCTTTCAATCAGATCTTCAGGGCCGGCGTGGGCAGCGTAATGATAGCCCATTTATCGATCCCGGTTATTGATAACACCGAGCACAAGCCTACTTCTATTTCTTATAACAACGTTACCCAACTGCTACGCAAAGAGCTTAATTATAACGGACTCACTTTTACCGATGCGCTTGAAATGAAAGGTGTGGCCAAGTTTTACCCCGATGGTGAAGCATCGCGCGAGGCTTTAATTGCCGGTAACGATATGTTATGCTTACCCGGCGATATTCCCGGCAGTATTAAGAAAATACGAAAAGCCATTAGAAAAAGAAAGCTCAGTTGGAGCGATATCAATGAACATGTGAGAAAAGTGTTATACGCAAAGTATCAATATGGGTTGGCTAACTGGCAACCGATTGATACGGCCAACCTGTTAACTGACCTCAATAGCAAGGTGCCGGCCATGCGTCGTTCCATTGCCAAAAATGCGCTTACCCTGTTACGAAATGATGATCCCGCCATTTTCCCTCTGTTTAAAGGGCAGAACATTGCATACGTAGGCATTGGTTTAACACAGGACAATGCTTTTGCAGAACATATCAGGAAGGATTACAATGCGGGAGTGTTTTATTTTGATTATAAAAAGGATAGTACCGAGGTGGCGCCCCTGCTGGAAAAATTAAAAAGTGGATATGATATTGTGGTCATTGGCGTGCACAAATATGCCCGGTATCCGGCCAATAATTTCGGTATCAGCAATGCGGCGTTGCAATTGATAAACGGAATTCAGGCGCAGCAAAAAACGATCACGTTTGTATTTGGTAATCCATATGCCATCAAAAACGTGTGCAATGCATCGGTGTTGGTGGCCGCCTATGAAGATGATGATATTACCCAGGTTACAGCCTGCGATCTGCTGCATGGGCGTTTTTTGGCAAGTGGTAAATTGCCGGTAACGGTTTGTTCTTCGTTCAAATATGGCGATGGCATTATTGCCAAAAGATTGTTACCTGCAGTGCCGGCCAACCAGTTGGGTTTTAATGCGCTTAAACTAACTACATCCATCGATTCCATCGTAAATGACGCCATTAAACAACATGCTATACCCGGCGCTGTGGTGTTGGTGGCAAAAGATGGAAAAATAGCTTATGAAAAAGCATTCGGTTATCTCGCCTATGACAGTACTGAACCGGTTTATCCCGAAACGATCTATGACCTGGCTTCTGTTACCAAGATCATGGCCACTACTTTGTCGGTAATGAAATTATACGATGAAGGCAAGATCGACCTGCAGAAAACGATGGGTGATTATATACCGCAGATACGTGGTACAAACAAAGCACCATTAAAGCTGTGGGATATTTTATTACACCAGGCGGGGCTGAAGGCTTTTATTCCATTTTACCGCGAAACGCTCGATGCGACGCACGAGAACCAGCCGCTGCCAACTATCTATAGTAATCAAAATGATTCTATTTTCAAGATACCCGTAGCTGCGAATTTATACATCCGGAAGGATTGGGAAGACACGATGTTTGTTCGCATTTTACAAAGCGAGTTGGGCCCTCAGCATAAATATATTTATAGCGATAATGATTATATTTTCCTGGGCAAGTTGGTAGAACGTTTATCAAAATTGCCCCTTGACCGGTATGTAAAGAAAACATTCTACGATAAACTGAATCTTAATGTAACCGGCTTCAACCCCGCCGAGCGTTTTCCGCTGTATTATATTGCGCCTACTGAACGGGAAAAGGGATTCCGCAATCAATTATTACAAGGCTATGTACACGATCCCGGCGCTGCCATGTTTGGTGGCATAGCGGGCCATGCCGGTTTGTTCAGCAATGCGTATGAAGTGGCCGTGCTGGCGCAAATGCTATTGAATGGCGGTGTATTGAACGGGCAAAACTTTTTTAGCCGGGCAACAGTGGAGTATTTTAATCAATATCATAGTGACATCAGCCGTCGCGGATTGGGTTTCGATAAACCTGAAAAAGACAATGCTACCCGGGCTGAACCGTATCCCTGCGCTTCTGCTTCACCGTTAACATTTGGGCACACCGGATTTACCGGCACCTGTTTTTGGGTTGATCCCAAATACAACCTGATCTATGTTTTTCTGTCGAACCGGGTGAATAGTTCCGATGTAAACAAGTTTTTGAAAATGAGCGTAAGGCCGAAAGTGCATGAAGCCATTTATCAGTCATTGAAGCCATTTTGAAGAGGGGGGCCATTTCACGTTTCAATTTGCCGATTGCCGACTCCCGACTTCATAAGCCTATGTCCTCAAATGCTAATTTTAATAACACTTAGTCCCTGATTTTAACATATGGCACTATCCAAACAACCTGAAGTATGGCTGCGGGGGCCATTGGCCGGCATACCTGCATTGGTACAACCTGTGGCACATGCGTTATTACAGGCACAGGAGGAGATCCATGAAATGATGAAGGAATTTCCTGATGCGTTGCTATGGGAACGCCCTGCCGGCGTAGCTTCACCCGGGTTTCATTTGCAGCATATAACGGGTGTGCTTGACCGGTTATTTACTTATGCTGCCGGCCAGTCTCTTACTATACAACAACTGGATTACCTGAAAGCAGAAGGGGCACAGGTGGAAAATATCACCATAACATCCCTGCTTAACAACCTGGATGCGCAGATAGCCTCTTCGCTCGAAGCATTAAAAGCTATCGATAGCGCTACCCTGACTGAACCAAGAGGTGTTGGCCGTCAGCAACTTCCTTCTACAATACTTGGGTTACTGTTTCATGCCGCTGAACACACTATGCGCCATACCGGGCAATTGATGGTGACGGTGAAAATATTAAAGTAGGAAGCAAGGAACCATATCCTCAATGATACATTTTCAATTACTGGATGGTTTTGACTCCCGGGTATTTACTCGCGACTACCAACTCATATTCTTCCCGTCTTTTTAATGTTTTGATCAACTCGTGCAGTTCGCAACTGTCATCACTATCGTCATATACCTGGTCATGGGCCAGCAATACCAGGTGCTCAGGCATTTTTGTTTTGTTATACGCAAACAGGCTATCGATCTCCTGCATCAAAGCTTCCGACCTGTTTTTAAGCGTGAATGTTTTGTGATCGTAATGCCATTCCAGGTCCCAGCCCATAATGGTAAAGCCGGCCTGTTGCAATGAATCGGCAGCAGCAGCGCTTTTTTTCAGATCGGTAAATGTGAGCGTATCTACCCGCCAGATGTTTCGTCCCGGCGTTCGTACAATACTGTTATCAAGCTGCAGGCTGTCGTGACAGCGTTTGAAATCCTTCACGACCGAATCGGGCTTTTGATAAAAACGTTCATAGCGGTTGTGCGCATGCGTGTAGCTGTGGTTGCACAATTCAATAGAGTCGGCCAGTTTCAGGCTGTCCCAGGTAGCGTGCTGCGAGGTGCTGGCAAATACGTGTTCGCCTACAATAAAAAAAGTAACTGGCACCTGTTCCTGTTGTGCAATGCGTAAAACTTTTCGGGTGCCTTTGTTAGGGCCATCATCGAAGGTGAGATAGATCTTCTTCTTTTTCTTTTTTGGCGGCGATGCCCTGACCGTTTCTTTTGGCGGGTCGTTGGGCACATTGTTGAAGTGGTAATGGGTTTTACCCTCGCGGGCGGTTTTGGTGGTTGTTATTAATACCAATAAGAGCATAAGGGGGCGATAAAAGAAAGCGGCGGTATTACTCTCGCCTTCTTCAGCATTTGTTTCCATAAATTGTTTTGGGGATTTTGTTGTATGAAATTATAATGAGTGCGGTGAATTGTATAATTCGTTTTGGTTAAAGAATGTATAAATCCGGCTAGTAGCAAGTGGTAAGTAGCGAGTGGGGGAGGAAAGCTGGTAAGAAGAAGGAAATGAGCCACAGGTAAAAAGTGAGATGTCAAGTGGGTATACAAATGAGTGAAAAAGTTAAAATGATAATCTGTACTTGATACCCATCCCGCTTTAGACTCTGGAAATGCCGGAAAATCAAATTAATAGCTTTTTTTCTAATAAAATAACCCAAAACTAAAAACCATAAACAAGGAACAATAATATCCACAATCTGTCTTAACTTATAGTAATTTTGCAAACTAACTAGAACAACAGTCAAATGATTCGTAAAGAACAGGTCCTTCAGGATGTAGTGATAAAATTTGCCGGGGATTCCGGAGACGGGATGCAGTTAACCGGCACCCAGTTTACTAACAATACTGCGTTGCTGGGTATTGACCTTGCCACTTTTCCTGATTTTCCGGCCGAAATACGTGCCCCCCAGGGAACCCTGCCGGGAGTAAGTGGTTATCAATTACGCTTCTCGAGCGACCGGGTGTTTACTCCCGGTGATGAATGTGACGTATTGGTAGCTATGAATGCGGCGGCGTTGAAATCGAACCTGAAAGCGTTGAAGAAAGGCGGTAAGATCATCGCCAATACCGATGGTTTTGATTCAAAGAACCTGCGTTTAGCCAATTATCCCGATGGTGTAAATCCATTGGAAGACGGCAGTCTCGGCAACTACGAGGTCATAAAAATGGATGTGACCAAGATGACGCGTGAAGCGCTGAAAGATATTACCATGGGCACGAAAGAAAAGGACCGCGCCAAGAACATGTTCGTGCTGGGCTTTTTGTATTGGATGTATAACCGCGATATGGAAAATACCATCCAGTTCCTGAAAGACAAGTTTGGTAAGAAACCTGAGATCCTGGATAGCAATGTAAAGGCTTTGCAGGCTGGTTATAATTTCGGCGATACTACAGAAACTTTTACTACCCGCTATAAAGTTGATAAAGCCCGCATGGAATCCGGTGAGTACCGTTCCATCATGGGTAACCAGGCAGTAGCCTATGGGTTGATTGCGGCTTCGCAAATAAGCGGATTGCCTTTGTTCCTGGGTTCTTATCCGATTACACCCGCTTCTGATATTTTGCATGAATTGAGCAGGTACAAGAATTTTGGCGTTAAAACCTTTCAGGCCGAAGATGAAATTGCCGGTATTACATCTGCTATAGGCGCTGCTTATGGCGGATCTTTGGGCGTTACTACAACTTCCGGCCCCGGTATGGCTTTAAAGGCAGAAGCTATGGGCCTGGCCGTAATGTTGGAAATTCCATTACTCATTTGCGATATTCAACGCGGCGGTCCTTCTACCGGATTGCCTACCAAAACAGAACAAAGCGATCTGTTGCAGGCTTATTATGGTCGTAATGGCGAATGTCCCATGCCGATCGTTTCTGCCAGCACACCCAGTGATTGCTTTAGTGCGGTTTACGAAGCGGTGCGCATCGCTGTTCAACATATGACGCCGGTGATCTTCCTGAGCGATGGATATATTGCCAATGGCGCTGAACCCTGGCGCTTCCCTAAAAGCGAGGACCTGCCACCGATAACGGTTAAATTTAAAACCGAGCTGGGACATGGTGAAGACAAATTCCAGCCATATTTGCGCGATGAGAAACTGGTTCGTCCATGGGCTATCCCAGGCGTACCTGGTCTTGAGCATCGCATTGGTGGTTTGGAAAAACAAAATAATACCGGTAACGTAAGTTACGAACCTGAGAACCACCAATTGATGGTTAAGATAAGACAGGAGAAGGTTGATAAGATAGCTGATTATATTCCCGAACAAACTTTAGACAGCGGTCCTGAAACCGGAAAGATTTTGGTACTGGGCTGGGGTAGTACCTATGGTGCTATTAAAAGCGCGGTGGCTGAACTGCAACAGCAAGGTTATGCGGTAAGCCATGCTCATTTACGGTATGTGCGTCCTTTCCCCAAAAACCTGGGCGCCATACTCAAGAACTTCGAACAGGTATTAATACCCGAAATCAATAACGGGCAACTGATAAAGATAATTCGCGACCAGTATTTTATAGATGCGAAAGGGTACAACAAGATCATGGGTGTACCTATTACCAAAACAGAATTGATAATGAAGCTGCAGGAAATGCTGGGCAGAGTAAATTAAGATAACTATTTAAAAATAGAAAGAGAGAGAGCCCCCTTTCAACGGGGACCCTCTCTTTTTAGTTTATTATTCTTTCGTCTTTGTTTGTCCATCTTCAGTTTTAGACTTCATGTCCTCTGTCTTGATCTTTGATTCATCTCCATCTGTTTTCATTTTTTCATCACCATCCTTGATCTTCATTTCACCTTCTTCCATTTTAAACTTCTTGTCACCTTCCTTGATCTTGATCTCATCTCCATCGATCTTGATTTTCTTGTCGTCCAGTTTATAAGTGCCATCTGCTG
The DNA here is from genome assembly GCF_004834005.1 of Niastella caeni. Lineage (GTDB taxonomy): Bacteria > Bacteroidota > Bacteroidia > Chitinophagales > Chitinophagaceae > Niastella > Niastella caeni. Next base: position 1,491,893 of record NZ_STFF01000001.1, on the reverse strand, counting down.
TTTTGACGATATATCCGTTTACAACGTACCTGCCCTGTCCGTAAATGGTATCACCTGTAACAACGTTTACATACAGGTCTACAGGTTCGTTGGTAGTTTCAGAATAGGTCCTTTTCTTTTTGGAGTTATAATATAGATCAGCCGGCTGTCCTGTTTTCAGGTCAACATATTGTGTATTCGATTTTGGTGTGGTATCTGCGAGTGGTTGTTCGGCTGTTGCTGAATCGGTTGTAACATCACTTTGATTGTTGGCATCCTGACAAGATGCTATGATCAATGCACTGCCGGTAATGGCTAATAGTTGTTTTAACATGCTCATAAAGGATTTTTAGAACCTTAAGCAATTATCATGCGCTGCGTAAAATGTTATAACAAATGTACATGTTGGGGAAAAACGGCAACGCTTTAATAACTATCAAAACTTCAATGCATATAACTCCATGGCAGATTCCTTTCCTTTCAGGTCTACCAGTCCTAAAGGGATGGGCTCCCAGTTCTTTAAATTCGTTTGCGCTGCGAAGTCTTTGGAGATGATCACCTTTTGGTTAAATTCACTGGTGGCGGAACGCAGTCGGGCAGCCGTATTCATGGTATCACCGCTCATCGCCAGGTCTTTTTTAATTACACCTATTTCACCTATGGTGATTTCACCGGTATGGATACCTGCCCTGAATTCAGGCACAATGCCGTATTGTTTTTTGAAATAGTTTTTATTTCGTTGTAACATTCTTTTGCAGTCCAGTAACGCTTGCAAACATTTTCTATTTGCGTTTGGCTTTTTCACCACCCACGATACTACTACTTCATCACCCACATACTGGTATATCTGTCCATCGTTTTCGAGTAGGCCAACAGAAATAAAATAGATAAAATCACGAATGAAGCGAAAGTATTTTTTATGTCCCAGCTCTTCCGCTATAGTAGTTGAATCAACCAGGTCGATGAACATAATAGTTCTCTTTTCAATTTTCGGCGTTATATACCGGCCGGCCAAAATATCTAAAAACACGCCCGGCGAATATTTTTCATTTACCTCAATTATCAGGATCGTAATTAAAAAGATGATGAGCCAACGGATCATTTGACTAACAAACAACGAGGTTTGAAAGATATTGTAATAAGATTGTCCGATCTCCGTAGTAAGCGGCTCCTTTTCAATTAGCCAGATATAGGTGAAGTGCAATATGAAGTTTAGTAAGAACGCAGCAGCCACCAGGATTATACTTTTTATGAGCAGGCTTAACCATAAAGGCATGTTCCGCACAAATTGTTTTAACTGATAGATCAACAGGTAGGCCATGGCCAGGCAGATAAAGAATATTAACCCAAACCGGAGTGCCAATACAGCCCAGGCCTGCATAGCGAACGGTAGCTCCACATCGTCAATGTAGTCGCGGTAAAACCTGAATAAGTAAACACCTGTATCAATGATCGTCCAAAGGCATGCAATTACCAGCACCAGCTTAATACGGTACTTGCTGATCACTCCCTGCCTGATTATTATGCGACGACCAAAAGTTCTCATATCATTTAGCTGTATGGCGAAACAGATGACGAATTAATAACGGGTTGTTGTGGTTGATGTACCATAATGGCTACCATAAAGGCAATTACCGAAACCAATAACCCTATCATAAATACGGTATAAGCCAGCCTGATGAGTTTGTATTTGCGGGCCAGTACAACTCCCAACTGATGTATATCCATTATTAAGGAACTGTATAAATAGTCAGGATCGCGCATCATCGTGTTCATGGCCCATTGGTATTCGTTCACCTTGGTTTTATAAAAGTTTCCAAAGAATAACAGGTTGGTGTTTTTATTCAAAATGTCTTCCCGGCTGAAATTACCTTGCGATACTTTTGGCCGCGTAGCCATAATTGCAATGATGATAGTAGTAAGTGAAGATGCCAGGAAGATAAAAGTAGGAATGGTTAAATGGGTTTCCACTTCAATGCGGCGGATCAATACGGAAAGAATTACCGAAATGATAATGGCGTTAACGCTGATCAAAATACTTGCTTTTCCATCGGCCATGTTACTTAACTCCACATGGTTTTCTGATGTTAACCGTAACATGGTTTGTATGCCTCTTGAAACAAGGGAGTTTTTTCTTTTATTGCTTTCATCTTTTTCTAGGCCGGGCAACAACAGGGTTTCGCTCACATTCATGCCTTCGAGCTTGTTTACTTTTTTATTCAGCCTTCTGATGTTCTTTTCTTTACCTTTTTGTAATTTGTTAATGCAATAGGAGGTAAAGTACTGGTGCTTCCCCAATAGCTCAAGGCTGTTCTTTTCCCAATCCATTACCATGGTATTCATATTGCGCAGGATCAACTCTTTCTTCATGGCTTTATTTGTCTGCTTAAAATCTTCCAGTCCGAAATGATAGGTGTCTGCGTCGCAAATGATCATTTCCGGCAATGATTGGGGCGTTGGCGGAAATTTGGTGATGCGGATCAGGGCCGCTATTGTATTGATAAGTTCTTCATCATCTGTTTTTGTTCTTATGAATTCATCCATCAATGCTACGCTTTTTTCTTCATGATCGGCCGGGTCAGTGAACAGGTGTCCTGTGTCGTGAAACCAGCCTGCTATAGACAGTTCCAGCAGATCCTTATCAGGTATTTCGTACTGCGATGCAATTTCATGAATGTGTTCTACTACGCTTTCTGTATGTTCCAGGTTATGAAAGACCAGGTTGGCATGATCGTGTTGTTTAAAAAGGCCTTTTACATAGCTTTCAGTATCTATCAGAAGGGCATTATATGTTGACATACCAATAGAATTAAAATGTTAAGTTCAATCTTGTGCCCAGTGTAAAATTCACCAGGCGTTCTTCGTTCGATAAGGCAAAGGTGGCAGATACCAGCACCATATTATATGGCACGTAATAAAAGCCGCCACCATAAGCGTAATGCCATAAACGGCTTCTTTCTCCTTTTAACCAAACCCGGCCAACATCATTAAAGGCTACCAGCCCTACCTGACCCGGAAATACATACGATTTGCTTTCAAACAACTTTATGCGGAATTCAAGACTGGCATAAGCCAATGAATTTCCTGCAAAGCGATTCTTTCTAAATCCGCGTAAATAGTTATTAGCTCCTAATGTCATGGCCTGAAAATATTCGAGGCTGTCACTATAAATATGGCCACCACCTACCCGTAAAACGGTTACCCACCTGGCCGGAAAGCTCATGCTGGCATATACCGCCATTTCTGATTCCAGTTTTGTTAAGGGCGAACTGGATTTGGTTAGCGGTTGCATTTGGGTAAAAGTGGTAAGCCAGTTTATACCGCGGGTTGGGAAGAGCTCGTTGTTTAGGTTATTTATCAAGGCGCCCAGCTTAACACCTGCATAGCTTTTTACCGAATAGATATTCGAAGAATCGAGCCCTATGAGTGATGGTTTGCCAAGAATATAATCTTCATTGTTCTTTAATTTATTCCAGTAATGATAGAACGATGGCCCGGCGAACACGCTCAATACGCCGGCGATCTTTTTCCTGAACAGGAAGTCGGCCGCTACGTTCTTAAACCGGGTCCTGTAAAACCTGATGGTTGTATCGCCATTGAGCTTGGTGTTGTTACCAAACCCAAAAAAGTTATTCAGGGCGGGGTTCATAACTTCTGCATTGAGTACAATATCTGTTTTGCGGAATACATCTACAAACAATCCCCGGTATTTGAACTGGTAAGCACGATGGGCGGCTGCAAAAAGCGCAGATAACCGCTGTTCAGAGGAGTAGGGTGATTTACGCCAGCCATACCGGCGGTACCATAAGCCAAAGCCAAACATAAATCCGTCATCGGCATTCCAACCGATATTAATGCGGGGAAAATGAAAAATGTTATACTGGTATTCATTGAAATCATAATCATTTACCTTGGTGTTCGTACTGAAGCGGGGTTTTGTGTTCCTGCCTTTTTCCAGGAAATTCTTTTCACTGCTCAGATCGTACACATAATTATTGATATTGCTGTTTATATGGAACGTGTCATCCCCTTTTCCGCCAATTATTCTAAAGAATGTATTTTGGGGGGTATTGGCCGTTATATCAAACTTGTCGTTGCCACGAAGACCATATAACCGGATCTCTTTGGTTCTTTTAGGATCAAACAGCCGGTCATACATAATGAAACCGGTATCCTTGCCTTCCCGGGCTAAAACCTGCACACGGATATTTTTTCCTTCGTTGAAGATCTTAAAGTACTCGGTTTTGTTACTACCCAGTACGGTTACCTGTTTGGCCAGAAAATCATAATACCTTAATGATTGATTTCCCAATTCGTTACGACGACTGATGAGTTTATCGATTGTTCTTTGGCCATTGATGGCATATATTTCGGGCGGCATGGTTTTTACCGCCCTCATTATTGCTGTATCCGGTAATTGTTGCCTGAAAAGGGTTGTTACCGAATCCCATTCTTCTCTGTCGATGTCATTTAAGAACAGGCGGTCAAAATCTTTTGAAACGGCTGACAAATGGTTTACATCGGGGATCTTATATTTCAAACCTTTTAAAAAGGGTAACCGTTTACGTGATACATAGGCTATTAACAGCCCGTCGGAATAGAAGAAAGCCTGGTCGCGGTCTTTGGGAATAGGATAGTATAATTTGCCGCGGCCGGTATCCTTAACGCCCCATTTCCATTGGTCCATATGCCGGTCCCAATCGGCAGTTAGTAAATCGAGCAAACGGGCTTTTAATACTTCTTTTTGAAGAACGCGTTTATCATTGTCTTCTACCAATTCATTAAAAACAGTAATAGAGCTTTTAGTGTCGGTGCCATCCCAGGAGGCATCTTTTTCTTCGAGCATACAAACTTTATTGGCAAACAAAGGCCGGTAGGTGCCAAAAGCCAGGTCATCGGGCACAAGGAAGAACTCAGGATCGGCATGTGGTATACGTGCTGAGGTAGCTAATGAAGCAACCGGCAATGGCGCATAAGGATGGGCTGCCGAGATCATATCCTGAACAATTTCAGAAGCTACCGTATTACGCAGGTTTTCGGGCAGTGCTAATTCGGGATCTTTATCAATCGTGCGCAGCGACCATTCTTTGCCATTTTTATCTTCCAGCGTCAATGATTTGGTTTGCTTTCCGCCACCTATGCTTTTTATCTTGAATCCACCGTGTTCTTCATGCAATCTAAAAACTTTCAGGTTCACCGGCTCAGCCCAAACCTTTCGGTAATTGTTACCTAATATCAATCGCTTTAATGCCGATGCGTCTTTATACTGATTACTGGCAGCAGATACATGATAATCTTTATATGCAGGTATTTTTAATTTGGCTGTATCCGGAGCAAGGGGCGGTAACTTGGAGAAGTCGATGATATTTTTTGAATACACTTCTTTTGGTGTGGCTGAATCTATATTGACCGAATAAAATTTAACGCGTACATTTTTATTCTCCGACACTTCGAGTACGGAAAAGCCAATGGCTGACTGGGTGAACAAAGAGTTTTTGCTGCTTGCAACCCGGGTGGTTTGGCAACCGCTGCCACTAACAATATAAAAGTGGCTGCTATCCTGTAACAATTGTAAACTATGATCATGGCCGGCAGCAAAGATCACGTTAGGATGTAATTTTGATTCAGCCTGTATTCTTGTTACCATATTGGTATAGGCTGGGTAACTGATATCCTGCGGGCTGCCAAATACACTGCGGCTGATAGGATAAATAGACCCTATTATGGGCAGCGGTATGTATAATTTTTTTCGCAGATCGGTGAATGGAAAAAGATGTTGTTTAAAACCATAATAACCGCCATGTATGCCATTACTTCTAAAAGGGTGGTGGCTGGCTATTATTACGAGTTTGTTATGGTTTTTTTGCAACAGCTCAGAAAGCTGCAGCATGAATTCGCTTTCTGTTTTGCATTGGCAGTCCCATTCAATGCCGGGTTTTTCGTAAGGGTGTAAAAACCACTGACTATCGAACACGATCATAACTGCGTCTTTACCTATGGGAACTTCTACCGGTCCGGGACAACCTTCTGAAGGAATGAATTCTATGTTTTTCTCTTTCATTACGTTTACATAGGCTTCCTGCCGCAGCAGGCTTTCCCAGCCATCAGAGCTGCCGTTCGACCAGTCGTGGTTACCAGGTATCATGTAAACATGTGCCTGGGTATTGGCTGCCACTGCCATTTGCGAATCCAGCACGGTTCGTGATATAACGTAATTGACGTTGCCTTCATCGGGCAGGCCATGCCGGTATAAATTATCACCCAGGTAAACAATGGTTGTTTTTTTATCGGGGAGCAGGTAGTTTTTAACTGCCGAAGCAACCGGGTGTTTGCCGTTGATCAAAGCGCCGCCGTCGCCTATTAATATAATCCGCGCACTAAGGGTGTCATCTGTTTGGGCAAATATTACATGACCAGTAAATACCATATAAAGGGCAAGCACATATTTCATGGTGTCACTTTCTTATTATATTTAAAAAATAGGAGGTTAGCTACTCCCCGATCGGCCGATTCATTTGAAATGATCAAATCTCCCTCCGGTGTAAAAGTAATTCCTTCAGGTTGTTTAAAAAGCGCTACATCAATAGGAAAGGTTTGTTTCGGATTGCCTTTACGGTCAGCTATTACCAATAGTTTGTTAACCGACGATATAATGAACAATTCATTAGTAACAGGATTAATAGCTGCGGCAGAGGGTTTGAACTTGATCTTTTCTTCTCCTATCATATTGGCGATGGCCGTTACATTTATGGAAGAAGAATCGTCGAAACGTTTATTAAGCAGGTTAAAATAGAAGGCCGTCAATGCTTTCTTTTTATCTGTTTCGCAATCTTTACAAAGCAGGGTGAGCTTAAAGATATGCGGGTCATAGAACAGGATCTCAAATTCATTGCCGGATACCGGGAATTCCTGATGATGCGTCAGGATCTGGTTATGATCATCAAACGTAAAGGCGATAATATTGCCATTGCTTTGCAGCACATAAAAAACTTTATCAACCATTGCCAGGTCTTCAAAATCGCCTTCGTTTGAAAACTTCCACTTTCGAATCGGTTTGCCGGCCGTTAAAGGTATTTTATAGAGCCAGCCGAATTCATCGCCAATGGCAAAAACACTGGAATCGCGGGGGTAAAAGGCCACCCCTGAAATTTCATCCAGTTCTACCGGTAATTTTAATAAGAAAGGTTTATTCAGGTTATACCCATCAGGACTTTTATACGCATGTTGGTTGTCTGCTGATTGTGTACAGCGGCTATTGATAAAAGCAATGAATAAGCTTATGAAGCAGGCATATCTGTAAAGCATAAGAATTCAGAATAACTCATAGGTTACACGTCAAAATCTGGTGCCATGCTGCTGTTGCACTAAGATTGAATCAGGTAAGAATAGTTTTTCTATTGGAAAGTGTAGAAAATGGTCTACAATGGGAGTTGTTGCCTTCCCGGGTCGTCTTTCCCGGCTGGCTCGCAGCATTTTACTATTGAAACAATGCCATTTCCTGATTGACAACGTTTTGTAAATAGATTGAACCACCTTGTAAATTAATTGAAGGTCCTGTTAATTCAATTGACCGGTCTGCTAATTGAATTACATGGGCTGTTAATTAATTGACTGTTTTGCTAATTCAATTACACAATCTGCTAATTGAATTGAACGGTCTGCTAATTGAATAGAAAACCGGGAAAAGTTAAGAAACAGTAGAACTTGTGAACACCATTATTTCTTTTTAGGCTTCACCTCTTTCTGATAGTATTTGCAGACTTCTGTTATACCGCATTTATCGCATTTGGGGTTGCGGGCCACGCAAACATACCGTCCATGCAAAATAAGCCAGTGATGGGCTATATGCACCAATTCCTTGGGAATGTGTTGAAGGAGTTGCTTTTCGGTAGCCAGTGGGGTAGTGGCGCCAACAGTAAGGCCAATACGGGCCGATACCCGGAAAACATGGGTGTCTACCGCCATATTGGGTTGCTGATCAACTACTGAGGTAATAACGTTGGCCGTTTTTCTGCCCACGCCGGGCAGGGTAACCAACTCATCAACCGTAAGTGGGATCTGGCCATTGAACTGCTCCTGCAGCTTAATGGCCATTCCGATCAGGTGTTTTGTTTTGTTGTTGGGGTATGATATGCTTTTTATCAGCGGGAACAGTTCATCAAAAGTGGCTTTCGACAAACTGGCTGCGTCCGGATATTTCTCAAAAATAGCCGGCGTAGTCATGTTGACCCGCTTGTCGGTACATTGGGCCGACAAGATGACCGCTACCAGTAACTGGTAGGGATTATCATATAACAATTCAGTTTCCGCATCAGGTGCATGATGCAGGAAAAAGTCAATTACAAACTGGAATCGTTGTTTTCTTGTCATTCTTTGTTTAGAATGACTGCGAAATTAAGGGAGTGGATTAATGTAGCCCAATGATTGTTATATTATTGTGGGCTACTTGTTCTGCCGGAAGCTTTAAGCAGTTGCAATCACCGATTCACGGGCGTATTGCAAAATGTTCATAATAACTTCTGTTCTGGGAGATTCTACGATCTTATCCAGGTTACGGGCAGAGGCTTTCAGTACCTCTAATTTTTCGCGAAGCGTCCAGTCTTCGTCCAATGCAGCTTCAATAGCGGCATTCATTGCCGGTGAGGTTTCTTTATACAAATAGCGTAAAAGGTCCTCCGGTGTAAAGAGAATAGTCATAGGCAAACCATTTATGTCCTTTAAAATTCCGAAAGAGTCAATTTCGGAGTCCGTCCGATTAATAAAACGATATTAGGTTTCTCTTATTGTGCAGGAAATTGGATGGGAAGTTGCTAATTCGGTGGAAAGATAAAAAAAGGCGTTGAATGATGCAATAGGACGCATCAAAACAACTTATTCAGGTAGTATGAACAAATCTTCGTTGTCTTTTTTCATCCAGTATTTCTCCCGGGCATACTTTTCCAGCATTTCAGGATTCTGTTTCAGGTCGTCCAGCTCTTTTTTGGTGGTATCGATCTGTTGCAGGTAGTAATTCCGGCTTTGTTCTAATTGCCTGAGTTCGTTGCGATGCTTGAAGTGGGTGGTAATAATGTCGCGGTCGTCAAAAAAAAGCAGCCATACCGAAAATACCAGCATGGTGAGCAGGTATTTGTTCTTGAGCCAGGAGGGTATGTTTTTTAAAATTCTCAAATTTCAAATTTCAATTCTCAAAAAATTCAAATCTCAGGTTCCGGTCTTGTGTATTTATTTAGTTCCCCATAGTAGCGGGGCAGGCTTTGTGATTTGGATTTTGAGATTTTATCTGGTTACAGGTTGCAGGTTACAAGTTTCAGGGAAAACCCCTTGGAACCTGTAACCTGTACCTTGCAACTTGCCTATTTACCAAATTTAATTCTTCCTTTGGGATAAATAGCGTTTTCACCGAGCATTTCTTCAATGCGAATGAGCTGGTTGTATTTTGCCAAACGGTCGGTACGGCTGGCAGAACCAGTCTTAATTTGACCGCAATTTAAGGCAACAGCCAGGTCAGCAATGGTCGTATCTTCGGTTTCACCGCTACGATGGCTCATAATTGACGTATAACCATTTGTTTGTGCCAATTGTACGGCATTGATGGTTTCAGTTACCGTTCCGATCTGGTTTACTTTGATGAGGATACTGTTGGCGATGCCTTTGTTGATACCTTCCTGCAGGCGTTTTACATTGGTTACATACAGGTCGTCACCTACCAGTTGGCATTTGCTGCCGATAGAGGTTGTGTGATTTTTCCAACCTTCCCAATCATCTTCAGCCATACCATCTTCAATTGAAACGATGGGGTATTTTTTCACCCAGTCAGCCCAATAAGCTACCATTTCATCGCTGCTGATGGTTTTGCCTGAGCTCTTGTAGAATTTATAAGTTTTTTTGGTTTCGTCGAACATTTCGGTGCTGGCTGCATCCATGGCAATACCAATTTGCTCACCGGGTTTGTAACCTGCAGCTTCAATAGCCTGCAATACGGTTTCAATAGCTTCTTCATTGCTTTGAATATCAGGTGCAAAACCGCCTTCGTCGCCCACGTTGGTGCTGTAGCCTTTCTTTTTAAGAACGGTTTTCAGCGTATGGAAGATCTCCACGCCCCAACGCAAACCTTCGCTAAATGAAGGAGCGCCGATAGGAACGATCATAAATTCCTGGAAATCAATTTTGTTATCAGCGTGTGCGCCACCGTTCAGGATGTTCATCAGTGGCATGGGCAGCACAGTAGCGTTTACGCCGCCCAGGTAACGGTATAAAGGCAGGTTGCTTTCTTCAGCAGCAGCTTTGGCTACGGCCATAGAAACAGCCAGGGTAGCGTTGGCGCCCAGCTTGGCTTTATTTTCAGTACCGTCTATCTTGATCAGCAGGTCATCGATGTGGGCTTGTTTTACTACTTCAATACCAATCAGTTGGTCTGCAATAACTTCATTTACATTTTTTACTGCCTGTAAAACGCCTTTACCCAGGTAGGTTTTTTTATCACCGTCGCGCAGCTCAACTGCCTCGTGTTTACCGGTAGAAGCACCGCTGGGAACGGCTGCTCTTCCCAAAAATCCGTTATCGGTAACTACATCTACTTCTACAGTTGGATTGCCGCGACTGTCTAAAATTTGGCGGGCATGAATGTCTGCAATGTAACTCATGATTGGTATTAGTTTTTTGAATTTAAATGCTCGGTTTTTCAATCTCGGGTCCTAAGCGCCTTGCCCACCAAATTGAACGCTTGTGCAAAAGCTTCAGCGTTGAACCACGTAGGTGGATGTCTTAGGAGGTGCAAAGAAACAAAGTTTGTATTACAATCTCTATGTTGTTGCGGTTAAACTTCTGAATACATCTTCTAAACTTTGTCCACCCGTTTGCAGGGAAACAATATTGAGGTTTTGCTGCAGGGCCAGTTCCAGCAATTGCCGTTTGGCTTCGGTGGCATCGTGGCATATCAGCTCCCACTCATTGGTATTGAGTTTGTTTACCAACTGTACGCTGCTCAATCTTTCGAGCCAGGCAGCTTCCAGCGGTTCTTTAAAGTTTACTTTCAGCACATTATTGCTGTTAACCTGCGAGCGCAGGTTGCTTAATTTATCGTTGGCTACCAGCTTGCCGCGGTTGATGATGATCACCCGGTCGCAAATGGCTTCCACTTCCTGTAAAATATGGGAAGAGAAAAGAACAGTTTTATTTTGCCCCAGAGCTTTGATCACTTCCCTGATCTCGATGATCTGGTTGGGGTCTAAACCGGTGGTTGGTTCATCAAGGATCAACACTTCCGGGTCGTGAATGAGGGCGGCTGCCAGGCCTACCCGCTGTTTATAGCCTTTTGACAGTTGGCCAATCTTTTTTTTGCTTTCCAGGCTTAACCCAACCGTTTGAATAACCGATTCAATACGCTCTTTTTTTGATTTAGCTGGTACTTTATGTACATCTGCGACAAAATCAAGGTATTCCCGCACATACTGGTCGTAATACAGTGGATTGGCTTCAGGCAAATAGCCAATGGTGGCTTTGGCATCGAGCGGTTGTTTTTTTACAGAAATGCCCGAAACAACGGCTTCACCTTCATCTGGCTGCAAATAGCCGGTGATGATCTTCATAGTGGTAGACTTACCAGCGCCATTGGGACCTAAAAAACCAACGATCTCCCCTTTATTTACTGTAAAGGATATGTTATCGATGGCCTTTTGTTCACCATATAGTTTGGTGAGCTTGTTTACTTCTATTGACATTCAGCAAATTTAATTTGAAAATGTGCAAATTTGAAAATTAGAAAATGAAGATCCCCCCCTTAGCGCATTGGTTTTCATTTTCAAATAAGCTATTTACCTAATTTACACACAGCTATTTTAGAATCCGCAGTCCCGTAATAAAGTAACCAGTTATTATTGAAGTGAACCAGGCCTTCTATAAAGCAAACCCTGTTTACCTGTCCGGTCACTTCGTAAGGTTTGTCGGGTTGTATAAACCAGGTGTCCATTCGTTGCAATACTTGGGTTGGGTCATTTTTATTTAATAAGATCTGCGAAGCTGTATATGTGCCTTCGGGTAAACTGCTGTCGCCAATAGCGGGAATATTACGGCTGTTGTAAAGCAGCACAATGCCATTATCTGTTAAGAGGGCAGGAGGGCCAGGTTCTACCAGGTCACTATCGAATTTTTGGGGTCTTGGACCCATTACGATCTTTATTTCGGGTATGTCTTTGGCATAATGGCGTAATGCAATAGTTGGTTTTTCTCCCCGGGCATACAATACGGGTGTCCAGTTTATGAGGTCATCTGCAGTGGCGGCCCAAATATTCACATCGCCCCAGTACATCCAGTATTTGCCATTGATCTTTTGGGCAATGATATTTCCATTTACATATTTTGAAACAATGGAGCCTGACTTTGACCAGGTATTGAGGTATTTACCATTGAATGCTTTGGCGAATGCGGGCCCATGTTTGGTCCATTGCAATAAATTTTTTGAAGAAGCCACCATTAACCGTGCGATTTGACCATCGAAGGCTGTGTAGGTCATAATATAGTCCCCGCTGCTGTCCTGCACAACACGGGGGTCCTCACAACCACCTTCCCATTCATATTTTTTCTGCTCATCGGGCGCCGGATACAAAACGGGTTGTGAATACCGGGTGAAATGCAGGCCATCGGCGCTTTCGGCCAATCCAATGCGTGAGGTGCCGGCAAATTTGCCAATGGAATCTTCGGCGCGGTACAACAGGAACACCTTTCCATCTTTTACAATTGCGGCGGGATTGAATACATCCTTTTCTTCCCATTTAACTGGCTGTTTTCGCACGGGGCAAATAAACGATCCATGGCCGGGTTGAAGAATGGGGTTCACAGAATCTATTTTTACAAAGGGCAGCAGCATCCAGTTACTATCGGCAGTGGAACCATTGTTTGTTACATCCTGTTTTTGGGCTTCGGGTTGCTGACAGGCCAACAGGCAGGTAAAAAAGGCCGGAAGGCACCAGGAAACAATGCTGTGTTTGCGTGCCTGTTTACACAATACGGTTGGTTTACAGGCAATCGTATTTTTTATTGGCAGTGTAAACATAAATGCTTTATTAAATGCAGGTTCATATTGTAGGTTAATTTACACCCATTGTTTTTCATTTAGAAAATACATGATAAGAAAATGATATTTCTTTCCCTCGCCCTGTTAAACATGCGTTTGTATGTATAAGCAGTTGGTCTAAATAATGAGTATTATTTTGAACAATGGCTCCAAAAGCCAGCTTTATTGGTTATATTTAAGTAGGCATGATGTAAGTGATAATATCATAATCCGTATTGAGTAAATAACACTCAAATGCGATTTTTATTGGTCATAGCTGCTATACTGCTCTTTGCTGAATACAGTAACCTGGATCAGTTATTTAATTTAACTGAAGTGGAAATTGTTATATTCTGTGATGACCCCGAATCGGAAGAAGAAAACAAATCAGAAAAAGACTTCAAGAAATTCAAAAAACATCACTATAACTTCGATTACGCCAGTTTGTTAACTTTTCTTAACGAACAAAAGAAACACCTTCGCAAATCGGGCCTTTGCCTCAAAGGACATTGCGCGCTTATAGATCAACCTCCCGAAGCGTAGTTAAACATATCATCAATGCTGTTGTGCTACTTCTTATCTCTGCACAACAGGCAAATTGTTATCCTCAATAGATTAACTACGATAATAAATAACTCTTATTATGAAGAATCATTATTGGGAGTCGCGCCAGTCTTTGACGCCTCAAAAAGCTTTTCAATTTTTAATGGAAGGCAATGAACGTTTTATCAATAACCTGCGTGTAAATCGTAACCTGCTGCAACTGGTGAATGAAACCAAAGATCAGCAATTCCCATTTGCCACCATACTCAGTTGCAGCGATTCAAGAATTTCTACTGAGCTGATCTTTGACCAGGGCCTTGGCGATTTATTCAGTATTCGCCTGGCTGGCAATATTGCCAGTGTGAATGCGATCGGAAGTATGGAGTATGCCTGCAAATACCTGGGTTCGAAGCTGGTTGTAGTAATGGGACATACGAACTGTGGTGCAGTTAAGGGTGCCTGTGATGGATTGGAAATGGATAATTTGAATGAGATATTCAATCATATCAGGCCTTCTATTGAAGCAGAAACGGAAACCTTGCACGACCGAACTTCTCACAATAAAACATTCGTTAACAATGTAACCCGGTTGAATGTACATTATAACATCGATATCATTCTTCGCAAAAGCCCCATCATCACCGACCTGATAGAAACCGGGGAAATCAATTTAATGGGCGCCATCTATGATGTGGAAACCGGGCGTGTAGAATTTATGCAGAATCAAAACGAAAAAATTCTTGCTTATGAAAAAGACGCATACAAAATCTGAGGGTATACTAAGCAGGATCGCTTTTTTTATGACCCCCATTGATGGACGTTATGAAGACCTGTTAAAAGGAAACAAAAAGCTCAATATAATTAAAGACCTCACAGCAGGATTAATAGTTGCTATGGTAGCTATTCCGCTGGCTATGGGGTTCGCCATGGCTTCGGGGCTAAGGCCTGAACAGGGAATTGTTGGGGGAGCCGTGGCGGGATTGCTGGGTGCATTATTTGGCGGGTCAAAATACCAGGTATATGGCCCTACGGCTGCTTTTATTCCTGTTATTGGTGGTTTGATGGCTACCTATAATCATAGTTTCCTGATACTGGTTTCTATACTGGCAGGAACGTTGCTGATGATTTGCGGGGTTGGTAAATTTGGCCGCATAGTGGCCCTGGTGCCGCATTCCATTGTAGTAGGCTTTACTATCGGTATTTCGATCGTAATTGCGTTTTCGCAACTGGGTGAAATTTTCGGGTTTAAAGAAAAAATAGGCTATGGCCTGTTGCAGCAGATTCAAAAAACGATGTTGTATTTGCCCGATGCCAATTGGTTTGCCTTTGCCCTGGCGCTGATTACGTTTGCTCTTTGTAAAACTTTAATCAGGTTCTCTGCATTTATTCCTGCTCCGCTGATTGCATTGGGTGTTGGCTGGCTGGTTAGCTCAACATTGTGGAAAAGCAATGGACTAATTCTAATAAAAGATAAATATGGCGCTATACCTACTGATTTTTTAGTGATCACTACGCCGCAATTGCCGGCTATGACAGCATCGGTAGTGTTTGACCTGGTGTATTACGTGCTGGCAATATTTATTGTAGCAGCTATTGAAAGTCTATTGTGTTCCCGCATGGCCGACAGGCTGGCGAACAATACCGGGATACCATATAACCCCAATAAAGAATTGTGGGGCCAGGGAATGGTAAATATTATAACGCCATTGTTCAATGGATTTCCACATACCGGCGCCCTGGCCAGAACGGCCGTGAATATTAAAGTAGGAGCGGTATCGCCGTTGGCAGGTATTGCCAAGTTTACATTCAAATTACTGATGGCTGCTTTTTTAGCTACTTACCTTGAGCAGGTACCTATGGCATGCATAGGCGGTATTCTCTTATATGTAGCCAATGGCATGGTGAAAAGAAAGGAGATCAGGGAAGTGCTTGAATCAAAGAATCCCTGTCATATTTTGCTCATGATCTATACGGCTGCGGCAGTACCGCTATGGGGGTTTATGCCTGCTGTGTTAACAGCTATCGTAATTTTTGTAATTATGGTATTGTTGGGCTGGGTTAAAAAACCACTGTTGCAGGATATTCCTGTTCCTGCCCAAACACCGGCGAAAAGAATAATGGAAACTGTATAGTTGAGAACAAACCAGTTATAAATAAAAGAGTCCCGCTAAACAGCGAGACTCGTTGTAATAAAATATTGTTCTTATAAACCATCGAATTCATACAGCGGGTCTATATGGGTGCCGGACTTCATTTCAAATACCGGTTTAATAATTCCATCTTTTAATCCATATACCCATCCATGCAGGTCGGGTGCGTTATTTTGTTTCCACGCACGTTGAATGATAGAGGTTTTGGCCAGGTTATTTACCTGTTCCCGAACATTTAGTTCTACCAGTCTGTCGGTACGTTGTTCTTCATCTTTAATAGAGCTTAGCTCTTCGCGGTGCAGGCGGTATACATCTTTTATGTTACGCAACCACATGTTCAGTACGGGGTTGAAATCGCTTTGAGTAGCGGCAGCTTTTACGCCACCACAACCATAATGGCCGCATACAATAACGTGTTTTACTTTCAGGTGATTGACCGCATAGTCGAGCACACTCAGCAAATTCACGTCGGTGTTTACCACCATATTGGCTATGTTGCGATGTACGAAAATTTCACCAGGTTGGGTATTCGTAATTTCATTGGCCGGTACGCGGCTGTCGCTGCAACCGATCCATAAAAATTCCGGTGTTTGTAAATGGGCAAGCCGGTTGAAATATTCCGGATCATCTGCAACTTTTTCTGATGCCCAGGCCTTATTTTCTAATAATAATCTTTCGTATGATTTCATGATCAGACTTTTTTCGTCTTTAAAAAATAGACAACCTTTCTGTTAGCTCAGGGTGTGGTTTACCTGCACAGACCGTTGAGGTAAACTTTAATTCGACATTTCAGCCATAGCTTCTTTTGCTACAACCATTTTTGGCTGTACTAAAACATTACCTCCATTGGTTGAAAATCCCTGGTCTTTATAGGTGCTTTTTTTAAGCTCAACTGTAATTCCTTTCAACTGGGCATGTATTAAAAAGTCTTCAATCACCTCAATAATGTCTTTGTCAATAAAATCAGCACGCGTCGCATCTATGAGCACGTAAGAATTTTCCGGTACTTTTTCTAGTCTGTTCTTAATGATCGGTTTATTTAAAAACGATACGTCCTTGCGCAAACGGAACAAATATTTATTGGCGTCATTTACCACAAATACGGCCGATTTAAAGTTGCTGCGAATAACAAAGAACAATCCTATAACACATCCTACCATGATACCTTTTAACAGGTCGGTAAGCAATATTGCCACTATGGTGAGAGCAAAAGGTAAAAACTGGTCCCATCCTTTTTTATAGAATTTAATGAACAGCGAAGGTTTCGCCAGTTTAAAACCTGTATAAATAAGAATAGCTGCCAGTGCCGACAATGGTATTAGGTTCAGCAGACCTGGTATAAAAGCTACCGAAAGTAACAATAATATACCATGGAAAATGGCCGACATTTTAGTTTTAGCGCCGGCATTGATATTGGCTGAAGTGCGTACAACCACCGAAGTAATGGGTAAGCCACCGATTAAACCTGATACCAGGTTACCAATTCCCTGTGCCTTCAACTCACGGTTGGTAGGCGTAACCCGTTGGTACGGGTCAAGGTCATCGGCCGCTTCAATATTCAACAAAGTTTCAAGGCTTGCTACAATGGCTAACGTTAAAGCGGTAGTCCATACAACCGGATTCAAAATATGGCTGAAATCGGGGAACGTAAAGAAAGAGATGAACCCGTTAAAAGAATCGGCCACCGGAATTTTTACCAGGTGCGATTCTTTAATAGCCATACCGGTCGCTGATGATTTGAATAATTCGTTGATAATTACAGCAACCACCACCACGATCAATGGGGCAGGGATAAGTTGCAGGAGCCTGGCTTTGGGGGCTACATATTTTTCCCAAACGATCATAATGAGCAGGGAAACCACCCCAATGAGCAACGCTGCCGGGATCAAATGACTAAACGCACCGAACAGCCCGCTGAATGTATTTTCGCCGTCGGCCTGCATAAAGCTATCATCACCTTCAAAGTCTGCATCGTAACCTACCAGGTGGGGAAATTGTTTCAGGATCAGGATCAACCCGATGGCGGCCAACATGCCTTTAATAACACTGCCAGGAATATAATCACCCAGGATACCGGCTTTTAAAAAGCCCAGTATAATTTGTATTACACCACCCAGCACAACGGCCAGCAAAAAGGCTTCATATACCTGCAATTTGCCAATGGCTACTAATACAATAGCTGTTAAACCGGCTGCCGGTCCGCTAACGCTTAATTGCGAGCCGCTTAAAGCGCCAATAACAATACCACCTACCATCCCGGCAATAATGCCTGAAAATAATGGCGCGCCTGAAGCCAATGCAATCCCCAAACACAGGGGTAACGCTACGAGAAAAACGACCACTGAAGACGGCAAGTCACTTCCCAGGGCGCTTGCGTATCCTTTAACTTTCTTAACCATAATAAAAATGTTTTTATGAGAAGCACATGGCTTGCCCGGTTTTACAATAAGATACCCGGTTGAATATAATGACGCATCCGGAAACAAATGCTATTTATAGCCAGATGTACAATTCATATCAACAAGCAATCGTATCCCCGCCTTGCGGGGTATAACAAGGAATGTTAATTGAAAAAAGGGAAAAGTTATGCTTCCGGGGGAGGTGAAAATAATTCCGGATGAAAAATGCAGAGCTTTTCAGCTTCATGTACCTTATGCTGAAAATACATATTTATCCAATCGGGGTTCACCGGACTGTGATATATGTGCAGGAATTCTTCTGAAACTGTTAGCGGCGCATCGGGCGATTTTTCATCGGGACCGGTTGGGGAATTGTTGCAATCGGCGCCGTTTTCTTCATCGCCATCTATATCAATACATGTTATTACCGACCCCATGTCTTTCGAAGAATACAAAAAATTAATACCGGTGATCCAGAGCAGTAAAAGCACCATGGTACCAGCCACGATCCTTTTCGCAACAGACACAGTATATTCTTTTTGTATTTCTTTATTCATGCTTGAAATTAACGTTACAAAAATAAGCTTTCATTGCCCGGTTACAAACGTTAAATTTTGTTAACAATTGCCATAATAACTCACAAAAATTATGCAATAAATACCGTAAAGCCAAACCGCTTATATATGTATATTCAAACTATGTTAACCCCGCCTGCCTGAATGTCGAACAGGCGGGGTCAAATATTGTTTACGCTAATTAGAAATATTTATAATTCTTTCGAATTTTCAGGCAAATGATCGTATTCACCCTTAATGGCATAATAGCCGAAAATTATCATGCCAATGGCAATAGGAATAAATACGATCACAAACACAGCCCATTGTATTTTAGTATCTATGACCGGTTTTTTAGCAATTTCATCAGCGGCCGTTTTAATAAGATAATATATGGTAACAGGCCCGAGGATCAACCATACTATCCCCAACCATCTTTTTAAGCTATTCATGTGGTTCTCTTTTAATATTATTTAATCGTTAACATCAGGATCAATGCGATTGGAGATATAAACAGCGCCGATGAACAGGCACACAGCGCCAATTATGATCGTATACCACAGCCCTGACAATTTATCGGTTACATATATAGTTGTGAGTAAAGTAGCGATGAAAGGTGTTAAACCACCGAACACGCCATTGCCAATATGATAAGGCAACGACATGGATGTATACCGGATGCGGGTAGGGAAGAGCTCCACCAGGAAGGCGGCAATGGGCCCATATACCATGGTCACATACAGTATTAACACAAATATCCAACCTACTAGTTTGCGATAGGTCCAGGTGTCAACCTTTTTATCTTTATACTTAATAACTGTTTGAGTAACGGCAGCATGAGCGGCATTGGCAAATAAAGTATCAGTTTTTACCTCTTTAAATACGGCGCCATCGGTGTAATGCACTTCTGATGTTACCTGGTGTATGGAATCAGCCGCATTTTTTTCACTAACGATCGTTTTGTCTTCCAGCAATTTTCTGTGGCCGGTCAACTCCGTTTTTCCTGCGGGATCAGTTAATGTAATGAATTGCTTGAAAATAAATTGATAGGTGCCAATGGCCAGCAGCATACCAACAAGCATGATCCATTTGCGGCCTATTTTATCGCTCCAGCCACCGAAGACCACAAAGAACGGAGTGGCTAACAAAATACCCCAGATAAGGATGGTGCGCGACTGGTCAAAATCTATGTTACAAACATTTTCGAGGAAAGATTGCGCATAAAACTGGCCGGTATACCATACCACGCCTTGTCCCATGGTAGCGCCGAACAAGGCCAGCAACACCATTTTAAGATTGGTTTTATTGCCGAAACTTTCTTTCAATGGGTTTACCGATACTTTGCCTTCTGTTTTCAGCTTGGCGAACAACGGCGATTCATTCATGCGTAAACGGATATAGATAGATACGCCTACCAATAATATAGATACCCAAAATGGAATGCGCCAGCCCCAATCATTAAATCGTTTGATAGATGTATCAAGATCAGGCGCCAGAAAGTGGCGGGTTAGTAATATTACCCCCAGCGAAAAAAATAATCCCAGGGTAGCAGTTGTTTGTATCCAGCTTGTATAATACCCTCGTCTGTTGGCGGGCGCATGTTCTGCTACGTATGTAGCAGCGCCGCCATATTCGCCACCTAAGGCAAGCCCTTGTAGTAAACGAAGCAACAATACCAGGATAGGGGCAGCAAATCCAATGCTGGCATACCCGGGTACCAGTCCAATGGCAAAAGTTGAACCGCCCATGAGGATCAGCGTCAGCAGGAAAGTATATTTTCTGCCGATCAAATCGCCGAGGCGGCCAAATACCAATGCACCAAATGGGCGTACAATAAACCCGGCTGCAAATGTCGCCAGCGTTGAAAGCAGAGCGGCTGTGGGATTTGTTTTTGGAAAAAACTGGCTTGCAATAACAGTTGCGAGACTACCGAAAATGTAAAAGTCGTACCATTCAATTAAGGTTCCTACTGAAGAGGCAGCAATCACCTGCCAGATTTTTTTTGATTCTGATTCGTGCGTCATATGGGAAGCGGGTTTGTTCCAATTTTAAGCTATAAATATAAGGCGCAGGCGTGAAACGACAATCGTGAATCGTGAAACGGCAAACGTGATTGGTGAATCCCGACGAAGCTTTGCTTATCGGGATGCCGACCGTAAGCGTCGGCATGGTCAATGGTGAAAGGGCAGCGAGCAAATAATTACAGTTACAATTTACCAGTTTCAGGGCCTTGAAATTTGTAACCCCACCTTTCGTACTGCATCCTGCAAAATAGCCTTACAACCTGCAACCTGGAACTTGTAACCTTTCTTCCTGCTTCTTCCTTTTTCTTCGTAATTTAACGCCCTAATTTTAAAAAGGGTTAAACAGCTTGATATGTCATTTCCTTATCAGATAAAATCAGTAGACCAATACAAAGCGGCTTATGATAAAAGTGTGAACGACCCGGAAGGCTTCTGGGGTGAAATAGCATCTAGTTTTTATTGGCGTAAAAAATGGGATAAAGTACTGGAGTGGGATTTCAAAAAGCCTACTATTAAATGGTTTGCCGGCGGCAAGTTGAATATTACAGAGAACTGTCTCGATCGTCACCTTAACACTTTAGGCAATACACCTGCTATTATATGGGAATCAAATGATCCCGAAGAACCCAACCGCGTGTTAACCTACCGCGAACTGCACGCCAAAGTGGTGCAATTTGCCAACGTACTAAAAAATAATGGCGTACAAAAAGGCGATCGCGTTTGTATTTATATGGGCATGGTACCTGAACTGGCTATTGCCGTGCTGGCCTGTGCGCGTATCGGCGCTATTCATTCCGTCGTTTTTGGCGGTTTTAGCGCACAAAGCATTTCCGATCGCCTGCAGGATGCAAAGGCCGAATTTGTAGTTACCTGCGATGGTGGTTTCCGTGGAAATAAAGAAATACCGCTCAAGAGTGTCATTGACGATGCCCTGGTACAATGCCACTTTGTAAAACGGGTGATCGTATTAACAAGAACGCGTACACAGGTTTCCATGATCGAAGGACGCGATGTTTGGTGGGAAGAAGAGATCAGGAAAGTGGAAGCGCAGGGCAATCCTGATTGTGTGGCGGAAGAAATGGATGCGGAAGACATGCTGTTTATATTATACACCTCCGGTTCAACCGGTAAACCCAAAGGGGTAGTGCATACCTGCGGTGGCTATATGGTGTATACCAATTATAGTTTTGTAAACGTGTTTCAATACCAGCCGGGCGATGTTCACTTTTGCACGGCCGATATTGGCTGGATAACCGGTCATAGTTACATCGTATATGGCCCGTTAAGCGCCGGTGCTACTTCGCTGATGTTTGAAGGAATTCCTACCTGGCCCAATGCAGGCCGGTTTTGGGATATAGTTGATAAATACAAAGTAAATGTTTTGTACACGGCGCCAACAGCCATCCGGTCATTGATGGGCTTTGGCCTTGATCCTGTAAAAGGACATAGTCTTGATTCAGTGAAAGTTTTAGGTACCGTAGGCGAACCCATTAATGAAGAAGCATGGCATTGGTACGATGAGCAAATTGGTAAAAAGAAATGCCCGATTGTTGATACCTGGTGGCAAACTGAAACCGGTGGTATCCTTATTTCCAATTTAGCCGGTGTTACACCGGCCAAACCGGCCCACGCTACGTTGCCTTTACCAGGCGTTCAGCCATTACTGGTCGATGAAAACGGGAAAGAAGTTACCGGTAACTCGGTAAGCGGCAACCTTTGTATCAAATTCCCCTGGCCGGGTATGCTGCGCACAACCTATGGCGATCATGAACGTTGCCGTGTGAATTATTTTGCCACGTACGAGAATTTGTATTTTACCGGCGACGGTTGTTTGCGCGATGAAAATGGTAATTATCGTATAACCGGCCGGGTTGATGATGTGCTGAATGTAAGCGGTCACCGCATTGGTACAGCTGAGGTGGAAAATGCCATTAACATGCATGCGGGGGTAGTAGAAAGCGCGGTGGTAGGTTATCCGCACGATATTAAAGGACAAGGCATTTATGCATTTGTTATTTACCAGGGAACGCATGGTGATGATGCGCTGGCCCGGCAGGATATCACTAAAACGGTATCAAAGATCATAGGCGCCATTGCCAAACCCGATAAAATTCAATTTGTAAGTGGATTGCCTAAAACAAGAAGCGGTAAAATTATGCGCCGGATCTTACGCAAGATTGCCGAAGGTGAAATTGATAAACTGGGCGATACTACTACTTTGTTAGATCCTTCTGTGGTAGATGAAATAGCAAAAGGAAGATTGTGATCAATGCTTTATAATGAGGGGCTGACCAGTTGATGGCAAGATGGTTTAATTATTAGATGGCTGAGGCTAAGAATTGTTCTGCAGATCTTGAATTCCCGTAAGGTTAATCGTTCAACGAATAACCATCAAGCAATCTGCCTGCCGGCAGGCAGGATTAACCATCAAGCAATTCCAAAATTAAAACCTCCAATGGGGATACCAACGTCTTTATCTTCAAAATAGCAGGTATATGGCAGTTCCTTTAAAGATTGATTTTAAGAACCTGTATGAAATAGATAATATTTCAACCGATCTGCGGTACAGTAGTTTTAAAACCAGTGTGAAGTCTGGTAAGGAAATTCCCCTGGTAGTTAAAATAAGCAACGAATCACATGCCCTGTTGCCCAACGTTTATAACCTGGCATTCGGTCCACTGAATTCGAAAGGTAAGATCAATGATAAAGCTGAACTCAACCATACCGATTATTCGAAGGTGTTTTCAACCATTTTGTTTTCAGCATTTGCCTATTTAAAGAACAATCCGGGCCATTACCTGGGGATCGATGGTTCGGATAATGCCCGGGCCTATTTTTATTACCGGGCAATTCAGCGGAACTTCAGGTACCTCGATCAGCATTTCCGGATGTTTGGCATCAAGTATTTTGTTCGGATTACCCGGTTTGGAAAGACCCAATACGATAATCCCTTTGATTTTGAAGATATTATGCCTTATCCGTTCAGAATTGATAAAGGTTTTAAGATTTCGCAGGACCAGATGTACAATTACTTCATTTTTAACTTAAAGGAATAGGGCCTGTGTATAAAAGATCGAAAAAACTATGTAAATTTGGTTTCTATGTAAATTGGTAACAATGAATAAAACGATAGAACGCAAACTGGCTGCTCTTAACAAAAAAGCCAAAGAAGATGGCAGAAAAGCAGAGGCAAAGGCTCCTGTTAGTTCTTCGTTACATAGAGTGATCAAAACCAAAGAACAGGCTAACCTGTTTATGAAACTGCTGAAAGAAGCATAATTTATTTTCCTGCCTGCAGCCGCTTTTCGCGCATAACTTTCCTGAGATAATTTAATACAGATGTCCATTCTATTATGATCATTCAGGCATTGCTACCGCAGAAGAAGAAACTTATCTAATCTTTATTGATGCAAATGATAATGGGAGTAAAGAGAAAACCCCACTGGCTGGAGGGTGTGGGGTCTTCATAGAGACGGAAACATTGACCGTTTTCTAAAGCCAATGCTTGTATGGATTGTATTGTCTCACATGTTTGGATCCCGCTCTGCGGGATATATGACCATGCAATATACGGGTGAAATATCAAACAGGTTGGTCAATACCTGTTAATAAATATCAACATGACAACAAAAAGTTATGGATAGTTGCGGCTGTCCATAAAATAAAAGACAAATTAGTAATAATACTAAGTGGTATTGCGTAAAAACATTTATTGGGTCTTCGTAAATGCACCTTAATGAGGCTGCTTACGAAAATAGCAAGTCACAACTTATAGATCGTGTATTTATCTTTTGATAATAACCTTTGACCCAACTGGCAGGATTTCATCCAGTTCATCGAGGTCTTCATTTTTTAAAGAAACACAACCATTGGTCCAGTTGGTGAAATCATCAACCACCAGGTCGTCATGCGGCCAGGTGCCATGTATGGCAATACCACCGCCGATTTTAGCGGTTTTAGGAATTACTCCTTTGGCTTTGCGTTCTTTGAATTTGCTCCAGCTTTCCTGGGTAGGAAAATCCAGCATGAGCATTTTATGCCACTTCTGGTGAGGTTTTTTATAAGTGATCTTGAAAGTGCCTTCGGGGGTGCGGCGATCGCCTTCCACAAGTTTGTCTGAGAGATCTTTGCTACCAAATACAACGGGATACGTGGCGTACCAGCCTTCTGCGTCAAATACCTGCAATTCATAATCAGATTTATCTACCACAACATACACCTCGCCCATTGGCTTCGATCGCAATAAATTCTTTTTAATAACCCTTCTTTCAATGGTTTTAAATGCCGCTAATCCTGTAACGGAAATAATGATTAAGCCTGCAAAGAGCCATTTAGATTTCATAAGTAAACCTGGTTTAAGCGTAAAGACCAAGCAAATGATTAATGGGTTTAAAAATAAAAAAAATTTGTTTTCAATTACCCGGATGTGGATAATGGGATAGTCCACATATCAAAACGTCGCTTACCAATTCTTATTTTTTTGTAGTGGGCTTTTAACAGAATTTTTTATTGGCAATACTTAGGCTAAAATAAATGCCGTTGAAAATCAAGTGATCGCAGGCAGGGTATGGATAATCAATGTTGCAAAAATAAAAAACCGGTATTTTTCAATACCGGTTCTGTTCATGGCTATGATAATTAATCTACCAGTTACTTAAACGTAATCCGAAATTATAAGGTGTTTGATCGAGCCCTTTTTCAAACATGCTTTGCGAAGCAAGCGAACCGTATAATTTTACCGGCCCTAAACTTAATTCACCGATGTAAGACAATTTCCAGGGGCGCAGATCGAAATCATTGCGTTCTTTTTCTTTACCATCTGTATTGGTGATGGTTTTTTGCCGGCTCGAATACAGGTAGCCACCGCTGGCGCCTATACTAAAGCCAAACCCTCTTTTTCTATGTGGCGTGAAGTTAAAGTTCACCATAATGGGCACGGTAATATAATCGGCGGCCAGTTTATTTTTTGAATAGTTCTTGGTGTTATCGTATACTACCTGAGTGGGATTCGTATTGAATTTTATCGGTGCTTTATAGCGATAGTTATTCAGTTCTACACCTAAACCATATTTCAGGTTCACCACGTTATGAGAGATGTTCAGTTTTTGCATGAACGCCCAGATGTTTACGTTCACCGATTTGCCGGGGCGTAATTTAAAATCGTCTTTATCGAGGCCGGGCGCAAAGCTATTACCGGTATAATTTGTTTTATCATCGTAATTGGCAAAACCAAGGTCAACGATCCACCAGTTTGTACTTACGCGTGAGTTCTTGCTTTTACGATTATATGTTTTGGCTTCATCCTCTTTTTCTTTGTCCTTGTCGCGACTTTTCTTTTTAATAATGATCATTCCGCCTACGCGAATGGTATCGCTTTCTCTTTCTTTTCCGGTTGAGTCTGTTTGGGCCAGGCCAGTAAAGTACATACTAATCCCTGCCAGGAGTATAATTACCTGTTTCATCTTTACTTTTTTTAACTATTTAATGGTATTATTTTAATGCTATTTCAAGGTTGGCTATGCGTATGCCTCCTTTGCCATTGTCTTCGGGGTTGGTAACCTTATCAACTACCCGCGATACTTTGCGGAAAAAGCCTCGCAACGGTGTTTTATTTATTTGTGTAGTTAAAACTGCCGTATGTGACTGATCAGGTTCAATATCTGGAGTTTCTTCTACTATTGTATTAACCGCTAATGGTGCATTGATAGTGCGTTTTAAAATACCGCCCTTAACAACTATTTTTTCATTCGAATTGTCAACAGCTACTTCAACCGGTTTTGCTTTAATAGCGATATCGATATTTTCAGGATCCTTCACCAGTTGTTGTTTGCTTACTTGTTTTACGTATGAGGGTTCTTGAATGTTACTGGCATCTGAAATATTTTTTTGAATGAGCTTGTCTGTAACTACGAGTTGCTCTTTGTTTGTCCTGGAATCAGGATCTAATTCAGGAATAACAGGAGCACTGTCGGCTACTGTTTCCGGTGTGTCGGGAGAAATAATTTGTTGTTCTTTTCCCTGCAACGGCGTAACTACTTTCAGGGATGGTTTTGTTGACGCATCTTTACTGGCTACTTCTTTATTATTGGCATTTTGTACTGATATATACCAGGCCAGGCTGCCGATAACAAGAAATGCAATGGCTGCCGCCGTAAACCGCCACCAGGGAAAGGCGACTATTTTATTGTCATCTTCTTCTGTGCGGTACAGGTATGTTTTATCAGGGAAAGTAATGGTGCTGTCGGGCACCAGCTTCGCCTGTTGTATCAGTTCAAATGCCGACTGGTATTCGGGGTGTTGAAATACGAACTGTTCAACTATATCTTTTTCTGCATCTGTTAATTCATCATCGGCATACAGTACAAAGAAGGTTGAATAATTGTGCTCATTTATCTGTTCCTGTTCGTTCAAACCTTTCAGTAAGCTTTCCTTATTTTCAAAAACGATGTGTTCATCGGCACGTAATACCGATTGTTGCAACATAACCAGTTCCTCTTCCAGGTCGGGATTTTGTTGTATGAAGCTTTCAACGGCTTTGCGTTCAGCAGCGTTCAGCTCATCATCTACATACATTACAAAATATGCCTCGTAATTATCACGGGTAATAACTTCACGCTGTCCGCCACCGGCATAAGCAGAGAAATCATCTGTTCTTATATGATAAAAATTAAATGACATTTTCAGGTTTTACCAGATAGTTTTTTAATTGAATACGGGCCCGGTGAAGATATACTTTTACCTGGCTTTCGTTAAGTCCGGTAATTTGTCCGATCTCTTCATACGAGTACCCCTCATAATCTTTCAGCAATACCAGCGCCCGTTGTGTTTCGTTTAACCGGCTCAGTGCTTCTTCCAGGATCTTACGGGTATTATGCATTGGTTTGTCATATACCTTTGTTTCTTCCCGGAATTCATCGCGTAACTGAATACGTTTTACTTTTCGAAGGTGATCGATCATTTGGTTATAAGCAACCGTAAACAAGTAACTTTTGCATCGGGCATTTTCTACATCCGCTCTGTTGCGCCACATTTTTTCAAATGCAGCCTGAACAACATCCCGGGCATCCTCTTCATGGCGAAGGTTTTTAAGGATGAACCGGTACACGTTGTCCGCATACTCAGCTACACATTGATTGTATTCTTTTTCGGTCATAAGCAGAACCTGTCTGTTATTCTGTTTGTATTGGTGTGGTACGTACCAGGATGTAAATAGTTACAACGATTTCAAAAAATAAAAAGATCCCGCCGTAAAGCGGGACCTTTTATATTGAAATGTTGATTGTCATAATGTTAGTAATGAGAATTTGCAGCGATGGCCCGGCTAAGCGACTCCCAGATAATAAAATCGCTCTGACTTTTATTATCTCTGCCATTACAGCATTCTTTGTTTGATTTGATACACTCCCGGCCTGCCGGCTTTTTTGAAGTATGGGTTGTGGCAAAAACAAATATTCCAGCCAAGGCCACCAATAGTATGAGGGTTGAACGGATAAAGTTTTTCTTCCACATAATGAGTCGTTTTGTATTATAAGACGAAGTTATTGGGATTTTGTTACAGTTTTTATAAGAAAAAGTTAGAATTATTTTCCGTCGTATTTGATATTTCGCAAATGCGAAAACTAAGTAATACGATATGAAGGGTTTATGCCACTGGTGTTTGAACAAACTTCAAATTCTTACATTTGTGACATTACAAAAAACTACATGCTCCATGAATGAAAAATTAGTAAAACGCCTGGCCGGTGAGCTGGCAGAGATCAAGGCTGCCGGTTTGTATAAAACAGAGCGTATTATTGAATCGCCGCAAGGCGCTGAAATTAAGGTGAATGGCAAAACGGTGCTTAATTTTTGCGCCAATAATTACCTCGGCCTCTCCTCTCACCCCAAAGTAATTGAAGCTGCTAAAAAGTATGTTGACTACCGGGGTTACGGTATGAGCAGTGTACGCTTCATTTGCGGCACGCAGGATATTCATAAAGCACTGGAAGAGAAAATATCTGCCTTTTTGGGTACTGAAGACACAATTCTGTACGTAGCAGCCTTTGATGCTAACGGCGGGGTGTTTGAACCCTTGTATAATGAGCAGGACGCCATTATTTCCGATGAACTGAACCATGCATCTATTATAGATGGCGTTCGGTTGTGTAAGGCCCAACGGTACCGCTATAAGCACAATAATATGGCCGACCTGGAGGAGAAATTAAAAGAATCGCAATCGCTCCGTAACCGCATAATTGTTACCGATGGTTCTTTCAGTATGGATGGCACCATTGCCCAGTTAGATACGATTGTTGAACTGGCCGAAAAATATGATGCGGCTATTATGATCGATGAAAGCCACTCCAGCGGATTTTTAGGTAAAACAGGTAGAGGTACACATGAATACAGAGGGGTAATGGGTAAAATTGATATTATCACCGGCACCCTGGGAAAAGCGCTGGGCGGCGCTTCAGGCGGTTTTACCAGTGGCCGTAAAGAAGTGATTGAGATGTTACGGCAGCGTTCCCGGCCCTATTTGTTCTCCAATACACTGGCTCCGGGCATTGTAGGCGCTTCTATTGCCGTGCTTGACCTGTTGAGCGAAACCACCGAATTACGCGATAAGCTCGAGTATAATACCAGATACTTCCGCAGCAAGATGACAGAAGCCGGCTTCGACATCAAGCCCGGCGATCATCCCATAGTGCCTATTATGCTATACGATGCCGTTATAGCCCAGAACTTTGCTGCCCGCTTGCTGGAAGAAGGCATTTATGTAATAGGCTTCTTTTATCCTGTAGTGGCTAAAGGGCAGGCCCGTATACGGGTGCAATTGAGTGCGGCGCATGAACAACACCATCTTGACAAAGCCATTACCGCCTTTGCCAAAATTGGTAAAGAATTAGGCGTGCTTACAGGGGTTGTTGATAAGTTAACAAGTTAATAAGTTCACAGGTTAACAGGTTCAATAGTAAAGTTCGGGAGATGCCTGGAAAATGGTGCCTCCCGGACTTTTTTTATTGCCCTGATGATCCTGCGTAAATCCTGCTATGTTAAGAAGGCCAGGGATGGGGAACCAGGCGTTCCGGTTAAGCGTTCTGCATTACTTCGCCGCGATCATACTTATTTCAACGTTCACATTCCGGGGCAGTCCTTTTACGGCCACTGTTTCCCGGGCGGGAAAATTGCCGGTGAAATACTTGCCGTATACTTCATTCATGGTATTAAAATGCGACATATCGCTAAGGAAAATTGTCGTCTTTACCACATGGCTGAAATCATAACTGGCTTCTGTTAATACCGCTTTCAGATTTTTCATTATTTGGTCGGTTTCGCCGGCCACATCTGTAGCTTCAATAGTGCCTGTAGCCGGGTTAAGCGCTACCTGGCCGGAGATAAATAACAAATTGCCGGCTTGTACTGCCTGGCTATAAGGACCAATAGGTGAAGGCGCATGGGTGGTGTTGATGATGGTTTTTTGCATAACCAAAGATAATCAATAGGCAAAGAATAAAGGCAACAAGGTATAAAGGCAACGAGGGAAGGCAAGCAACATGCCCGGTAATAGGCCTTAGCAATATTCAATTTACAATATGCAATAGCCAATAAACAATTCCCCATTGACCATTCACCATAAAGGTTTTTCTTTGCGGGTAAAATTAAGAACGCCCATGACAGTGGCCATATTAGCCGATGAGCAATTATTACAGGAACTCAAGAGCAAAGGATTGCCGGATGGTATTGATATGATATTTGCTGATTCCATGCGTGCATTGACCATTGCAGAAGCCGATGTATATATAGACCTGTTGTTTGAATTGGATGCGGAAAGAACAGCCCATTTAAAAAAGTTATTGCCTAAACCGGTGATCGTAAATGCGGTAAGCTGGCCAACAAAAAAGCTGGGTGCTGATTTTATTCGAATAAACGCCTGGCCAGGTTTACTGCAGCGGTCTATAACCGAAATTGCCCTGCCGGTCTCCATGACTGAAGCAGACATACAACCTATATTCTCTTCCCTGCATTGGAAATACGTAGTGGCGCCAGATATACCAGGTATGATCACTGCCCGGGTACTGGCTACCATCATTAACGAAGCATATCATACGCTGGGCGCCCAGGTAAGCACCCGGCAGGAAATCGATATTGCCATGAAACTGGGCACCAGCTATCCGTATGGCCCGTTTGAATGGAGCGCTAAAATAGGCTTAACGCGTATTCATGAATTATTAACTGAATTAAGCCATGATGATAAACGTTATATGCCTGCGCCGTTACTTGTTGATGAAGCGAGCAGTTGAGGTTGACGAGCTAACAAGTTGACAAGGTAACAGGTTGATAAAGTTGATAGAGGTAATAAAGAAAGAAGTAAGTAATAGGAAGAAAAGGCAACGAGGCATAAGGCAAACGTCAAACCCGAACTTTATTGCTTTCGACTTTAGGCTTGCAGCGTGTACCTAAAGTTTACAATCAAAAGAATTAATCAAGAATACAAAAGATGATTTTAAATATTGATACAGCCACCGATCAGGCAAGTGTATGCGTCTCATCAATAGACGGAATTGTAATTAGTACGCTTATTAATGAGAACCAGAAAGATCATGCAGCCTGGATACAGATGGCTATCAACACCTTATTACAAAAAGAAGGGTATACCATGCAGCAAATACAGGCTGTTGCCGTTACCCATGGCCCTGGCTCTTATACGGGCTTACGGGTGGGTATGGCTACGGCTAAAGGGTTATGCTTTGCCTTACAAATACCACTCATAACAATTAATACCTTACAGATAATGGCCTATGGCGCCATTAACCAATGGCAGTCATTGGCTGCTCATATGCAACCACCGCTGTGTTATTGCCCAATGATAGATGCACGCCGTATGGAAGTATTTACGGCCGTTTATGATGCGGCGTTACATGAGATCATTTCCCCTAAAGCCATGATCCTTGATGCATTATCCTTTAACGAAGAGTTAAATAATAAGTCACTGGTATGCTTCGGAAATGGCTCTTTTAAGTGGAAAAATGTAAGCAGGTATCCTAACGTTCTATTTATAGATGAAAAAATTGATATTGCTAAAAGCCTTGCTAAACTGGCTTCCAGCCTGTATTTGAGTCAGAATTTTGCCAACTTAGCGTATGCTGAGCCCGTTTATCTAAAAGAATTTTACTCTTATATCAAAAAATGACCAAATGAAACTTTTATCCCCCTTTCATCCCTAGCATATCAATTTTCTTGTAAATTTGATTTTTAGCGTTATCCTATTAAATATCTTAAAAGCTCTGATGTGCACATGAACGTAACAACCAATTACTCCATGGTCTTAAATGCAGATGGTGGGGATGGTGAATCGGTAAAAGTTGACTTCCTGAACCTGAAAAAGGCTGCGATGATACTTCGAGCCTTGAACCACAAGCTGCGTCAACAGATCGTCAAACTGATCGATGAGAACAAGCGTCTTACCGTGACGGAGATCTATGTACGTTTGCGGTTAGAACAGTCCGTTGCATCCCAACACCTCGCAATTTTACGAAGAGCCGGCATCGTGAAAACTGACCGGGATGGTAAATTTATTTACTATTCTGTTAACAGTGCACGGGTAGCTCACATCATGAAATGCGTGGACGACCTCAACATCTGATAAGACGGAGACTCGACAAATTGTTTAAACAGTTAACCTGTAGCCACTATACGGCTATGGGTTAACTTGTTATGGCGTACTTTTGCCTAAAATAAGACTACATGTTTATTAAGCAATTGTATACCGGCTGTTTGAGCGAAGCGGCCTATTACATTGAAAGTGATGGGATTGCGGCTATTGTGGACCCCCTCAGGGATGTTGACAGTTACCTTCAGCTCGCCCGGGAACGGAATGCTACTATCAAATACATCTTTGAATCCCATTTTCACGCCGATTTCGTAAGTGGCCACCTCGATCTGCAAAAAGCTACCGGCGCGCCCATCGTTTACGGGCCCAATACCGAAACCCATTTTCCCATTCACCTGGCTAAAGACGGGGAAATCTTCCAATTAGGCAAAGTATCTATTGAAGTGCTGCATACGCCCGGTCATACGGTAGAAAGCACCTGCTATTTGCTGCGCGATGAAACCAGTAAGCCCCACGCTGTTTTTACCGGCGATACCTTGTTTGTTGGCGAAGTTGGCCGGCCCGACCTCAGCAGCGGCGAAATGAGTAAAGAAGAACTGGCGTCCTTACTATATGATTCATTGAACGGGAAGCTTGCTTCGTTGCCCGATGACGTTATAGTATATCCCGCGCATGGGCCTGGTAGTAACTGTGGTAAAAACCTCGGTCCGGCTACCTCAAGCACTATCGGGGAAGAAAAGCAGTCGAACTATGCCCTGCAATCACAAACCAAAGAGGAATTCATAAAAGCCGTAACAACCGATTTACCGGCAGCTCCACTCTATTTCCCTATTAATGCAAGAATAAATAAAGAAGGCTATGACAGCCTGGATAAGATCATGGAAGCAGCTTTAACGCCATTAAGCCCGGCTGATTTTAAAAAATGGATGGAAAATGAAGATACCATCATACTCGATACCCGTAGCGCCGGCGATTTCACCAAACAATTTGTTCCCGGTTCTATAAGCATTGGGCTCGAAGGGCGCTTTGCAGAATGGGCCGGTAGTTTGTTGCCGTTTGATAAACCCATCATTTTGGTAACCGAGGAGGGTCAGGAAAGAGAAAGCGTGGTACGGTTAGCGCGGGTTGGGTTCTCGCAAATACATGGTTACCTGGCCGGTGGGGTAGAAGCCTGGCGCCAGGCCGGTGAAGAAATTGACCTGATCATTGATGTTGAAGTGGATGAGCTGGCAATGGACATGCCGTACGACGATCACCTGGTAGCGGTAGATGTTCGGCGGGAAGCTGAATTTGCAGATGGCCATGTACGGGGTGCTGTCAATTTCCCCTTAAATGATCTTACCGATCCCGGCTCTATGGCCAATATTGAAGAGTTGCAGAACCTGTACATTTATTGCGGCAGTGGTTATCGCAGCGTTATTGCAGCTTCATTAATGAAGCGGCAGGGCATACATAACCTGCGGAATGTATTGGGTGGTTTTAATGCTATACGAGTTCAGGAAGGTATTGAGATCGTGAAAGATAATAGCGTGCTGAATTAGTGAGTGGTGAGTGAGGGCCTTTAACTCGGCTTCTCCTTTAATAATCGATCCTCCGCAAAGTCAAGGCGGATAAAGATAATAAAACCTATAAGGCTTAGTATTGACTAAAACCTTATAGGTTTTTGTTTTTTTCTTCCACTAACCACTTCCTGCCAGCTGATTACACGTTCACAATGTTGTTCTTGATAGCATACAATACGAGGCCCACCCTGCTTTTTACGTTCAGCTTTTCAAATAATGCATCGCGATAACCGTCGATAGTGCGGGCGCTTAAGAACATTCTTTCTGCTATTTCCTTGTAAGTCATTTCTGTGCAAACCAACTTTAAAAACTCAATCTCACGAACATTCAGAGAAACAAGGCATTTTATTGGTTCGTCTGGTTCATCTAACTGGCTAACAGCATGTATAAGTTTACCGGTGATCAGTTCGGAATAATAATATCCTTTTCGCAAAAGCGGATCAAGGACGCGACGAAATTCTGTAGGATCAATATCTTTCAGGATATAACCTTTGACGCCGCTTTTCATCATACGGATTATTGAGCTCTCACTATCATACATTGACAGGGCAAGGATCTTGATACCAGGATAACTACGTTTAAGCCACAGGGCCGTTTCATAGCCATCCATTCCCGGCATATTGATATCTTGCAATGCAATATCCGGTAAGTACCTGGGTTGTAACTGTTTGATAAAATCTTTTCCGCTATTGGCTTCAAAAAGAACCGCATACGTTTCGAGGCCCCGGATAAGATTGAGATTGGCGAGTCCGTTGCGTAGCAGAATGTGATCATCTACAATGGCCACGCTGGCATTAGTCTTTAGCATAATGGTTAAGGGTTTATGGTGAGGAAAAGGGTAGGAAGAGAATCACGGTAGGTCCTATCGGGGGATACTGGTAAGGTTGTTTTGTGCACCGACTAATTGGGCCTGGCTCTGCATTTCCGAGGCCCTAATTCAAAATTAGGATTTTCATTTATATCCGCAACGTAAATAAATAGCTTATCCCCTATCCGTTATAGTTATTGGCGATACCCTAGTAAGAAATTGATCACGATTAAGAGTTTGTGGGGCCTGATCGCGTAATACGATGTTGTAACTTTCTGTATGAAGTGATTTATTATTGAAGTGTTTCGTGAAACCATGCTGATTAAATACTGCTAATGGACCGCCATTAATCTAACCAGTTGGCCCTGTATTCTTCTTTCCATTCCTTTTTCCAGCGGCGATGGCTCCACAACCACATATCGGGTTGCTGCCTGATAACATTCTCGAGGTAGCGGGCGTAGCGCCGGGTAAGTTCTCCTCTTTCAACAGAAGCTGGTTGATCTTCAGCCAGTGTAAATATTACCTTGTAATATCCACGCCGTGGCTTTTCAATAGAGGCAAAAACAACAGGGATGTTGGACGCCCGGGCACCGGTTTCGGGACCAGCAACGAACCCGGTAGGTTTTCCAAAAAAGTTCAGCCAGAAAGATTTTTCCGGTGCGGATGGCGCCTGGTCGGCAACCAGTCCAATGCAATATTGCCGGTTGCGCCAGGGAAGCATGGCCTTGCGCATATCAGTGGCAGGCAATAATACCGACCCTGATTTGGCGCGGAGTTTTCTGAATAACCGGTCGAATATTTTATTAGTTATGGGCATGTAAACGCCCAGAAAAGTATAGGGCATTATTTTGGCGCCAGCCTGGTTAGCCCATTCCCAGTTAAAAGTGTGCCCCAGGTGGATCTGGCAACTGCGCCCCGTTTTATACAGGTCGCTCAATAATTCCCAATTGCCGCTGACCCGTTTTTGAATATAGGAATCACTGGCCGAAACCATTTTTAAGCTTTCTATAATGGAGTCGATAAAATTATGGTAGAATTTTTTGGCTATTTTTTTTCGCTCAGCCAGGGTTTTTTCAGGAAATGCGATCTGCAGGTTTTCCAGCACCACTTTTCGTCGGTAACCCAAAATGCGGTACACCAATAAATACAAGCCGTCTGAAACGATATATAATACTCGCAGGGGTAATAACGATACCAGGTACAATAAACCGTAAACTATGTAGTACATAAAGCGCAAAGATAGCTTGAATACGGTTTATGGTTTATAGTTTATTGTTTTTGGTTGTTTATCTACCAAACTCATAACTATTTGTAACTCAATCTCGTTGCCTTAAGGTTTTTCCTTCTTTATTTCTCTGTTTCTAATTCTTCATTCCTCATTTCCCTTCATTCACCCAATTTTTCGCTTCCTGCTCTACGTGGTTCAACTCAACCTTTACCTTGAACTTGTTACGCAGGTGGCGGGCCATGGAGTCGGCAGCGTACACACTCCGGTGCTGACCGCCCGTACAGCCAAAACTTACGGTAAGGCTTTCGAACCCACGGCGGATGTAATCTTCAACGGAGATGTCTACAATATCAAATACGCTGTTCAAAAACTCCGACATGCGTGTTTGTTGTTCCAGGAAATCTTTAACGCCTTTATCGCGACCGGTTTGGGTTTTGAATTGCTCCAAACGGCCCGGGTTTAAAATTCCCCGGCAGTCGAACACATAGCCGCCGCCATTACCGGAGGGGTCGGCAGGAATACCTTTTTTGAAAGAGAAGCTTTGCACCCGTACTACCAACGGTGTTTCCTCATCGGCACAAAGCGGGGTGAAGCGGTCAATTATTTCATCACTTACACAAACCTGTAATACCTTATTAAACTCCGGTACGGCAATGCCCAGGTTATGTTCGTTAATGAATGATCGCAGGTTCTTTAATGCTTGCGGTATACTGGTCAGGAACTGGGCCTTGCGCTCAAACAGTCCCCGGAAACCATAAGCGCCCAACACCTGCAGCAGCCTGATGAGCACGTACCCATTATATTGGCTTTTGAACAGGTCGCGGTTCACCTGTTCATTCATGATCTGTTCAAAAGAATCGATATAATCGTTCAGCAGGCTTTCCTTCCATTCGTCGGGCAGGTTGGCGCGCGCCTGCCAGATCATACTGGCCACATCGTATTGCGGAGCGCCCTGCATGCCGCCCTGGTAATCGATAAAGTGTACCGAGTTATCGGGAAGTACCAGTATGTTCCGGCTTTGAAAGTCGCGGAACATGAAGTATTTATATTCTGTGTGTGTGAGGTAATTGCTCAGCGCTTCAAAATCGTCGATCAGCTTTTGTTTGTCGTATGGCTTGCGCAGGGCATCCAGGAAATAGTATTTAAAATACAGCAGGTCGGCCATAATAGCCTGTTTGCCAAATTCCTGGTTGGTTAGGCAGCGGGTATAATCGAGCCCTGCATGGCCTTTTATCTGCAATAGAGCCAGTTGATGCAGGCTTTTCTTGAAAAGGTTATATATTTTGTCGGTAAAACCTTCTTCCTCAAGGCGGTTCAATAAAGAAACATCTCCCAGGTCCTGTTGCAGGTAAATGGTTTTATCTTCCCCTAACGCATAGATCTGCGGCACCGGAAGCTGCTGGTTATAAAAGTGTTGAGAAAAATAGAGGAAGGCTTCATTTTCCGGAATGTTATGGCCATGCGTGGCAATACAGGTTCCGTTTTGGGTATGGATGCGGAAATACCGTCTGTCTGAGCCGGATTGAGGTAATATTTCTATTCGCTCACAGGCTGAGCCGCTCCACTCCGCATACAGTTTATTGATTCCGTCTAATATTGATTGCATAGTGTTATTGGGTCAGTAAAAGTAATGTAATAATGTCATGGGCGAGTGCAAAAAAACGCAGTTAAATTTTCCCCAATCAGGCCGAAGGCCGCAGAAGGGTTCCCGGAAATGAAGGGTATTTCTTTACCTTTTCTTTACCTTTCTTTACTACCCCTGTTATCTTTGCGTCGTACCACGGTCGTACCTGATTTACCTTTTGTTTACCCTTTAGGTAAGAAAAAGGTTATGTTAGGGTAATGTAGGTGTTTAGCAAATACGAGCAACAGGTAAACTTTAGGTAAGCGGGAGGTAAGCAAAAGGTATCCTTCAGGTAAGCAAACTTGATCAAAGTCATTAACTTTAGCCGTTCAGCAACCGAACAGCGCAACACATGAACGAGCTTTTACAATACATTCATTCCCTAACGGCTTTCTCTCCCGAAAGCTTGGCATTGTTGCAACCCGCCTTAACGCAACAAACTTTCAATAAAAATGAACTATTGCTAAAGGAAGGGCAGGTTTGCCGTTCCCTGTTCTTTATTGTTAAAGGTTATTGTAAAAGTTATTATGAAGTTGACGGACTGGTAAAGAACACCGGTTTCTTTTTTGAGAACGAAATAGCCACCAACATCAGCAGCTTTGGCAGCGGGCAGAAAAGTGAATTTAATATTGTTGCCTGTGAGCCATTAACTGTTATCGTTTTTGATAAAGAGAAGCTTTTTCAGGCGGCGCAACAGGCTCCTGAAATTGAAACATTAGGCCGCCATTGCATTCGTTTATTTGCCACCAAACAGGAAGAGTTTTCAAATTTATTTAAACTGTATTCGCCTCAGGAACGCCTTGAGTATATAGAGACCAGGCACCCCGCCATGTTACAAAGGGTTTCGCTTTCCCAGTTAGCTTCATTTTTGGGTGTAGCCCGCGAAACATTGAGCCGCATAAGAAAGCGTCGTTCGCATGTTTGATTTTTGTGACGATCGTCACAGGATGAAGCCGGCGCAGGGTTTGATTTTTGCAGAAAGAATACATTATGCAAAAGCTTCAGAAGATCAACGAAACAACGAATGTAGTTACGTGGTTTGAAATACCGGTAACGGATATCGACAGGGCAAAAACATTTTATGAAACTATTCTTGATATTGCCATGGTTAAGCGGGCCGATGGAAATGATGAATCTGTTTTCTTTCCATACAATCCCAATGTGGTT
Source organism: Niastella caeni (assembly GCF_004834005.1). Lineage (GTDB taxonomy): Bacteria > Bacteroidota > Bacteroidia > Chitinophagales > Chitinophagaceae > Niastella > Niastella caeni. The sequence continues at coordinate 1,453,214 of NZ_STFF01000001.1, read as the reverse complement.
CAGGCAACAAGTGGCCGCGTAACCGGTGTATTGTCAAAAACCGAAAGGAACAAACCTGCCATCCAAGGAACAATGGTTTATATAAATGCCAGTCCCGATCTGCAATTGGTAGTTGATAAAGTTGAAAAAGCAGGCGGAAAAGTAATTGTACCGCGTATGGAAATACCGGCAGGTTTTATTGCCATCATTATAGATACCGAAGGCAATAAAGTTGGTTTGCACGCCGAAAAATGATTGGCTTAATCATCTTCATCCTCTTCTTCTTCCTTATGCAGTTTTACAAAAGCTGCGCGTTTAGGACCGGGGAAGGGGATGTGATCACCTTTAAGGCCGTGCCACAGTACAATGTTAAACTCCAGGTCGGGCACCGCATCTTCCTTTGTTAAGTTAAAGGTTTCTGACTGTTGTTGCCATTTGTTAAGGGCAACATTTTTTTCATTTAAATCTATATTAGCCGGCAGCGCGTTAAAAGGTTTGCTGTTTGGTGTATTGGTAAAGCAACGCCACATAGGTATTGCAGCAGCATCGTACTGGCTCATGGGCGCTATGCCCAATATCAGTTCTATGGTCCTTAGCATCGATGTGGTTGAGTACATAGTATGGTCAACGTAATTGCGTTTAACCAAACCGCCGGCCACATAAGCCGTGCTGCGATGCGCATCAACATGATCGGCGCCGTTCTGCGCATCGTCTTCAATAATGAAAATCGCACATTCGTTCCAGATAGGGCTTTTACTTAAGTACTCTACAAACAAACCTACTGCCAGATCGTTATCGGCCACATGTGCATAGGGGGTAGGTCTTCCTTTGCGCAAGCCTTCTGTATGGTCGTTACCAAAGCGAACTGAGTTAAACCTGGGCAATTGGTTAATGGCCAGCAGGGAATCAAAATCTTTTTTCCATTGATAAAAGCGGGTCGTATCCCGGGTTGCCATATCCCAGCCGGTATAATAGGTACAGTAGTTACCTTTTAAAACAGGAATATTGGGTTTGTAGTCATCTGCAAATTCGCCATAGGTACGGAAGGTTACGCCGGCCCTTTTGCAATGGTCCCAGAGGAACCCTTTTTTATTATTGGCGATGGCACGATTACCTTCAGCCGCATAAGTGCCGCCGCGGCCGCCATAACTGGTGGGCCAGGTTTTTTCGAGATAATCTGTTGCATAGGCGCCCATGGTCCAGTTATGGCCATCGGCGCTAACCTCGCCATCTACATAAAAGTTATCCAGCAACACAAACTCACGCGCCAGGGCATGTTGGTTAGGCGTATATTGTTCGCCAAATAGAACCAGTTTTTTATCTCCATTGCCTTCGGGCATATCGCCTAACACCTGGTCGTAGGTGCGGTTTTCTTTAATTACATAAAACACATACTTAATGGGGGAAGCATCACCTATCTTCATAGGAACAGGGTTACCTGCTTCACCTTGTGTTTGCAGCTCTTTTCCTTTGTAATACGGTGTATTGTCGTAAACCATTTTTGAATAAGCATTCATTTGTTTTTCCGATGGTTCGTCAATAATGCTTAAGGTGCCTTTGAACAACCCGGCTATGTATTCAACCGTTACCGGCTTTTTGGAATCGCCTTCCTGGTACTTCACTTCTTCCCGCTTTTTAACCGGGTTAGGTCCATTGGGGTTAGGCATGGAAGAAAATCCTTTGCCGTTGGCTACATAAATTTTTCGCCCGATCACTTTTACACTGGTAGGATACCAGCCGGTTGGAATAAACCCTTTTGATGAACTGGCCGCCGGTTTGGTAATATCAAAAACAGCGAGGCAATTGTTGTCAGCATTGGCTATGTACAATGTTTTTTCATTGGCACTCAATGCAAGGCCGTTGGTTGTAGATCCATTGGGGGCATCGGCATACAATGCAGTATTAAAGGTTTCAATCACTTTTCGTTGCAGTACATCGATCACAGAAACGGAATTGTCGTTGGCATTGGCAATGTACAGGTATTTGCCATTTTTTGTTAGGCAGATCTCGTTGGGATTATCGCCCACGGCAATGGAGCCAGCGACGGCCCTGGCGTCGGTATTGAATACAAGCAGCTTGTCGCCACCCCATAACGAGATATACAATTCTTTTTTATTGGGTGATAGGAGGCAGGTGTACGCTTCTGCGCTTAATTGTATGCGTTGTACTGTTTTTTTTGTAGTAAGGTCAATAATGTAAAGACTATTGTCTTCCCGCGTTACCACATACAATAATTTGTTGACGTCGTCTATGTCCAAACCGGCAGGGGAGATCTTTACCGGCCATTTTCCTCCCAGCTTAATAGTATCTTTTAAAACCAGCTTTTTATCGGTAATGGCGTATTGCAGGATCCAGTTATCGTTTCCGCCGGATGCATAGAGGAATTTTTCATCGGCAGAGAATTTCAATCCGTACCAACTCTTTGGGATCACTTCACTATATATTACTTTTTCACTTTTAGCATCGATCAACTGCAACGACTGTACGCTTTGTCCGTTATTGGTAACCGCCAGGTATTTTTTAGAAGGAGAAACGACCAGGTTCAGTGGCAGATCGCCCAATGGTAATGACCTGCCGGCAGGTGATAAAAACCAGCCGTTCGGCAACTTTACTGTTGCAAACGGATTATTGTTGTATGGAGTCGGTTGTGCAATAGCAACAGGTATGCTAATCACAAAAATAACAATAGCTGAAAGTAGCGTCTTTATCATGTGCAGTAACTAAGATGATAAAGATAGGCTATTGTGGTATTGGAGAATTTGTTTAATAATTTTTTAATAAAGGGCTTATTCGCTAAATAATTGCTCCGCTTGTGCGACTGAATCGGGTTTGCCAACATCTATGAACCGCGAACCGCTGTGGTCGAACCCTTTAATGGTATGGGTGGCGGCCAGTTCCAGGTAAGTATCAACGATGGAGAATTTTCCCTCGCGTTGTATAAGCGATAATAATTTTTTACTGATGACGTGTATGCCGCTGAAGGCTTTGGGTATGTAGGTTGTGGCAGCACGGGCGATCTTTTCTTCACCGGTCTTTGTATTGCGCCAGCCGCACAATGTATTGTCCTCGTCGAATAAAAAATAGCGCGACGTAGTGCGATTGGTTATTGCGAGTGTCGATAATGGATTGTGTTGTTGATGAAATGCGATGAGCTTGCCCAGATCGAGATCGGTAAGAATATCAACATTGATCACCAAAATGTTTTCTGCTGTAAAAAGCGGCGCTGCTTTTTTTATGCCACCGCCGGTTTCAAGCACCATGTCGGTTTCATCGCTGATGGTAATGGCGCTGCCATAGCCTTTGTTTTTTTCCAATGCGGTAACGATCTGGTCGGCAAAATGATGCACATTCACCACTACATTGGTTATACCGTATTGCTGCAGGTATTCAATATTGCGTTGCAATAAACTTTTACCATTGATAACGGCCAATGCCTTGGGGTGTTTGTCGGTCCATGGTTTGAACCGGGTTCCCAGGCCGGCGGCGAAGATCATTCCCCCCAACCCCCTAAAGGGGGAGTTGGAAGAAGTAGTGGATTGTGAATTGTTCATCATCGTGAATGTATGTTTAGCGCTTCGGCTTCCTGAAGTGATCCTGAGCGCAGTCGAAGGATCTCCATAAGCGCTGAGCGTAGTCGAAGCGTGAATTTATAACACAATATTCTGCACCAATGTGCTCTTATACGGGTAATCAGTATTAAAATGCAATCCACGGCTTTCTTTGCGGAAATGCGCACATTTTACGATCAGGTAGCCAACGGTGATCATATTGCGCAGTTCGCAGAGTTGGGGCGACAGGGCTGTTGTCTGGTACAGGGCTTCTGTTTCTTCCCATAACAGATCGAGGCGTTTGGCAGCGCGTTCCAACCTGATGTTGGTACGAACAATGCCCACGTAATCACTCATCACCTGTTGTAATTCTTTCAGGCTTTGGGTAATGAGGATCATTTCTTTTGGTTGCGAAGTACCGGTGGCTTTCCAGTCGGGCACAGCCTGGGCGTCAACACCATTGGTGTTAGCCTTTATCTTCTCTGCAGCATCAATAAAACAACGATGGGCAAATACCATGGCTTCCAGCAGCGAATTACTGGCCAGTCGATTGGCGCCGTGCAAACCGGTACTGGCGCATTCGCCGGCTGCATATAAATTTTTTATAGAAGTGCGTCCCCACTCATCGGTTTTAATACCACCACAACTGTAGTGCGCTGCTGGTGCTACAGGTATATATTGGGTGGCCACATCAATTCCAATAGACCGGCATTTTTCATATATGTTCGGAAAATGCTCAATGAATTTATCGTTGGGGATATGTGTAACGTCGAGGTATACGTGTTCCGTACCCGTGATCTTCATTTCACTATCTATAGCGCGGGCAACAATATCGCGGGGGGCCAGGTCTTTACGCGGATCGTACCGCTCCATAAACGCTTCCCCGTTCTTATTGCGCAAAATGCCGCCATCACCACGTACGGCTTCGGAAATTAAAAATGATTGTCCGCGAACACCGGGTTCATACAAGGCTGTAGGGTGAAATTGGATGAACTCCATATTCTCGATGCGTCCCTTGGCCCGGTATACCATGGCAATGCCATCGCCGGTTGCAATATTTGGGTTAGTGGTAGAGCGGTAAACCTGTCCGTTGCCGCCACTGGCCAATACCGTTATTTTGGCGAGCACCTTTTCCATCTGGTGGTTTTGCAGGTTCAATACGTACACGCCATAACACTCGATGTGTGGGGTAGATTTTGTAACCAGGTAACCCAGGTGGTGCTGGGTAAGCAGGTCAACTACAAAGCAGTGCTTTACTATTTCAATATTGGGAAAGCTATGGGCCGCTTCCAGCAGGGCGCGTTCCATTTCTTTCCCTGTAATATCTTTATGGTGCAGGATGCGAAATTCGCTGTGGCCGCCTTCTTTGCCGAGTTTATAATCGCCGTCCGATTCTTTATCGAACCGGGCGCCCCAGTCAATCAATTCCTGGATGCGGTCAACGCCTTCTTTAACCACAATTTCAACTACCTGTTTATTGCACAGGCCATCGCCGGCAACCAGGGTATCCTCAATATGTTTATCGAAGCTGTCTTTTTCAAAATCCGTTACGCCGGCAATACCGCCCTGGGCATATTTGGTATTGGTTTCATCTGCCTGCGTTTTAGTAATGACCAGCACTTTTTTATCAGGAAAACGTTGAGCTGCCTTGAGTGCAAAGGTCAATCCGGCAATACCGGAGCCGATAACGAGAAAATCAGTTTGCATATTATTGGGTTCCGAAACGTCAAACCTAGTTAAAAATGCTCATTAAACCAATGTTATGCGCTTTGCTTAGTATTGAATGGAGTAAGCAAACTTTTCGGGGGTTTCCAGTAACTCAAGCAGGTTGTATTTCATGGTTACTGTTTTTTTATCCTCCGATAATTTGATCATGGGGTTATCGGTCTTTTTTACAGCACGGGGTAATTTAATGGTAGTGGTATACAGGATCTCCATACCCGAACCGGTTAACTGTTTCATTTGCGCCATTTCGGGCCGCTCGGTAAGCGCTTTGTATTTTGCTGCGTTTACCTTTTTTTCGATGGAACCATTTTTTATAGTAACATCATAGATGCTGGCAAAGTCGCCCATGTCGGGGCCAGCAGGTGTGGCGGGTTGTTCCGCAGCGCCGTCTTTTTTGCCGAACATGTCTTTAAATAAACTGCTTATGCCGGTACCATTGCCGCCCTTACCGCTCATTAACTGCTGCAGGCTGTTTAAATTCCTGTAAGGGAAATTCATGTCCATTTTGAATATCTTTTCCTTGATATTCATTTGCAGCTTCATTTTACCATCTTTCATCAACTCTTTTTGTTCAGCAGTCAAATCCTTGGCTGAATCAAGCATGTTCTTCATGTAAATGGTAGTATCGTACACTTTATCCAATCCATCTTTTTTCAATTCTTCTTCACCGGCAAAGTTTTGCATCATATCTAAAAGTGCGCTCATATCCATTTTGGTAACATAAGATCCGCTGCCATCAGCTTTGATCTCAATTTCTTCGTTCACTTCATAACAACTAACAAAAAAAATACTGAGCGCTACGGTAAGGACATATTTGAAATACTTCTTCATTATTAAAGGTTATTTAAGGCAAGTTAATCGTTTTCAGCCACTCCCGCCTGATACCATACGGTAAAAGTTTGCGACCGGCTGGGCGCCAGCATTACCAGGCCCATTCCGTTGTTAAAGCAGTCTGGCGCGCCACTGAGGTTCTCAATGGCGATGCTTTTGCGGTGCGGGGGTGTATAAAGTTGCAAGTAGGGATACCGGTTGTTGGTGAAAATAGAAACATACACGCTGTTGCCGGGATTGTACAAAACGGCGCAGGGTCTTTGCTCAACTGGTTGCACTACAAAACAGTTATCCAGGTGCTGGCTGCCAATACGAGCGGGGTCAGAAAATGATTGATCCTGAATGAGTTTGCCGGTGGGCAACAGGCGGTCGTCGAACTCAACCATTGTATCAGTGCTTACCTGAAATTCATAATCATCTATTTGGCCACCCAGTTTAAAATAGGGATGCCAGCCGTCTGCCAGGGGAATGGGTTCCATATCCAGGTTCAAAATAGTGGTTTCTACCTGCAAAATATTTGTGGGGAGCAGCGTATACCTTACTTCACAAACATAATCGAAGGGGTAACCCGGGTCTTCCCGCTTAAAGTGATACCTGACCGCTACGGCTGCCAGGTGATCATCGGCAAATTCATCAACTATTTTAAAAGGTCTTTTATACAATAATCCGTGAATGGCATTGCCATCGGTAAATTTATTGGGGATCTCAAATTCTTCTTCTTCGATATTATATTTACCATCCCGCAGGCGGCAAACAAAAGGCGATAGTTTGCTGCTTTTAAAGGATACACCCAGTTCTTTCTCAATATTTTCCCGGCTTGAATAATTATCAATAATGTTCAGATGTTCACCCTCTACAAGGATCTCGAAGCTGTGTAAAAGCGCACCATATTCAGGTAGAATAGTGATGATTGTGTTTGTTGCATTATCTTGCAGCCTCACTAAGGAAAACCCATTTTGGGTGATGCGGGAAACGGTAAAACTCATAGTATCAATTTAGGTACAAAGAATAATTTTTAAAATTAAATCAATCTAACGATAGCAGCATGATCAAAAAATTGCAAAAGGCTTTCAGCGAACGTTTTAATAAGGAACCGATGATCATTGGCGCGCCGGGACGGGTTAACCTGATTGGGGAGCATACCGATTATAATAATGGTTTTGTGTTACCAGGAGCGGTTGATAAAAGGATTTATGTGGCCATTGCGCCAAATAATACCGATAAGGTTAATGTGTTTGCCAACCAGTTCAACGAATCATATTCATTTTCTATAAATGTTTCCGAGCCGCACCAGGGCTGGATGAACTATCTGCTGGGAGTGAGTTATCATATTCAACAGAAAGGGAAAAAAATTGGCGGGGTTGATGTGATCATTGATGGCGATATTCCCGTAGGCGCCGGTATGAGCTCTTCAGCTGCCTTATGCTCGGGATTCGGATTTGCATTGAATGAATTATTTCAATTAGGGCTGAGCCGGATGGAATTGGCGTTGATCGGTCAAAAAACCGAACATACGTTTGTTGGTTTGAAGTGTGGGATCATGGACCAGTTTGCCAGTTTGCACGGCAAAGCAGGCCATGTAATGAAGCTCGATTGCCGCAGCCTCGAATATGAATACATTCCCTTTAATTTTCCCGGTCATAAGATCGTGCTGGTAAACAGTATGGTAAGCCATTCACTGGCCAGCAGCGAATACAATGTACGCCGCCAGCAATGTGAAGAAGGCATTGCCATCTTGCAAAAGCATTACCCGAACGTAACTTCCTTGCGGGATATAGAACCAGCGCAATTGCTGCAACATAAAGAAGAACTGCCGCCGATCGTATTCGATCGATGTTCGTATGTAGTGTATGAGAAAGAAAGATTACTTAAAGGTTGTGAGGCGCTCACGAATAATGACCTGGCCACCTTCGGAAAAATGATGTTTGCCACGCACGAAGGGTTGAGCAAAAAATATTCAGTAAGCTGTACTGAGTTGGATTTCCTGGCGGAATTCGCCCAGCAAATTCCTGGCGTAGTGGGCGCTCGTATGATGGGTGGCGGATTTGGCGGCTGCACCATCAATATTGTTCAGGCCGAAGCTGTGGAACCATTCACACAAAAGATACAGGCGGCATTTAACGGGTTGTTTAAGCAAACGCCTGAAGTGTATGTTACGCAAATTGAAGACGGAGTGAAGATAATTAGCTAATATGCTAATGGAATACAAGCTTAATGGTTGGATTGCTTGATTGTTGAAGAACTATCAAACCATCTTCAGATATAAATTGGCACCAACCTCTTTTTATTACTGTTGCTTCTTACATTTTCCAGCGTTACCCCAATTTGAATTTCTGTCATATTCTTTTCGGGCTGCGCAAAATTTATATTTAAAAATACCTCCCGGCACTCATTCGTAACCGGTATGTGGTGTTCAGCCAGTCGCTCCATGATCTGTGCATGACTGCCCGGTAATTGTTCCCACGGACCTTCATGCGGGAAGGTGATGGCTTTAAAAAAGTCCAGCTCCCTGATCTTGAATTTCGATGAATGAAATGCCTTTCTGATGGGGACCGCTATTTCCAAAGTGAACTCTGTATCGGGATGCCCATCCATTCCGTAATAGATCCAATGCAGCGGGCCATTAATAAAACTCTTTCGGCCAGCCTCTGCGTATAATTCAGCCATTACCGGACCAAACTGATGTATTTGCGAAATGGTAGTTTGATGTATACTGCTTAACACCTTTAGCGGGGGATAAGTTTTGATATGATGCATATGGATTTTTATTTTGGAAGATGAATGTTTGATCCTGACCAGCTCAGACAAAATAGGTATATGTATTCAGAAGTAGGAAGTAAGAAGTATGAAGTAAGAAAAAAGAAGAACGAAATAAGAAGTATGAGGTATGAATTCGAAGTAGGAAAATTCCTGTTTTATATACTCATTATCCTTATTTTATCAGTTTTCGTAATACTTCTTACTTCCTACCTCTTACTTCGGCTCATTCTGCCTCTCGTGTCGTCCCTTCAAATTAGCCTCCTATTAAAGTAAACTACGCTAAAGCAACCTGCCCCCATGATTCCCAATCTTCCTTACTGGGACCATAAACACCAGGTACTTTTAAGCCGGCCATGCGCATGAGCACGGTCATCTGGCCCCGGTGGTGCGTTTGATGTATCAGCAATACGTATAGTGAAAAACCATTTGTCCAGTCGTCTCCGTACAGGTTATTTATTACATCCAGGTTGCTATCGTTCCAGTTACTGATAATAGCGCCTATAAGTTGATCGGAATTTTTTTTGTAATGTGTTACCAGGTCCTGTACAGTGGTATAAGTAATAAATTCCTCTTTGATCGGTAGTCCAAGTTTGCTGGGCAGTTCGGTAACTGTTTCAACAATGTGATTAGCCAGCCGGCCCAGAGTGCGTCCGCCGGGAATGGCCACCTGCAGGGATTCATCGGTAAGGCTGTTAAAGATCTTCAGGGTTGCTTCGGTTTCCCGGTTCCAACTGTCGAGAAAGTCGCTGATAGAACGTATCATCTGATTTGGTTTTAATGTTAAGATTATGGGACCAAAGTAACAGGCAGGTTGTGACAACAGTATGTCAGTAGCGGGTTAGAAAAATAGAAAAATTTTGGGGTAAGACCGGGAAAACGTAGAAGGCTGAATGCGATACGCAGAATGTAAAACGGCTGGTCTGAATATCAGGATGATTGAGTTTATTCGGTCTGCACCTATTTGGGGGGCAGCATTAAGCGTTAAGCATTTACGGGTAAATAATGCTGGCGGATCTCTTCAGACAGATCTCTCATGATCGTAACCAGGGCTTCGGGCGATTCAACGGTGACATGATGGGTATAGGTCAGGAGCCAGCGTCCAAAATATTCAAGGTGGGTCGTAACATAATACATGTACACGTAATCGTCTTTGGCTTCTTCGCGCACATAGCCATAATAATACTTTTGATTGCCTATATGACGGGCGGTGGTTTTATCGAACCTGACTACTACTTCCTGCAGCTCGGAGCTGCTTATCATCGATTCCATATATTCCCGCAAGGAGGGATGGGCATCGGCTTCAAAAGTTTTATCGAGTATTTGCAGGTGCTGAATGCGGCTGACCCTGAAATCGCGGTAGCCATTGCGCAGCTTGCACCAGCCGATCAAATGCCAGGCCTGGCCGTAATGGCACAGTCCGATGGGCTCCAAGGAACGCTCGGTCACTGCATCCTTGCCCGACTGATAACGAATATGAATTTCTTTTTTATCGCCTAATGCCTTTTGCAGTTCTACAAGGTAGCGACCAGCGGAATCATCTGCCGGCAGGCGACTAAAAACCGCAATGTTATCATTCAACTGGTCCATATGCTCCTTGTCGGAGGAGCGCAACACCGCCTTTATTTTGAACAAGGCCGCATTAAAATGTTTTTTAATTGATTCGTCCGACAGGTGTTCGGTGAGTTTGGCGCCCAACAGTAACGCGGAGGCTTCTTCCTGGGTAAACATCACCGGTGGCAGGCGGTATCCTTCCATAATGGTATAACCGCTACCCGCTTCGCCAATTACCGGCACGCCGCTTTCTTCCAATGCTTTAACATCGCGGTACACAGTACGTAAGCTGATATTAAAGCGATCGGCCACCTCCTGCGCAGTTACCCTTTTTTTACTTTGCAGGTGGGTGAGGATGGCATGAAGACGGTCAATTCTGTTCAATGAGGCTTTGTTATAAGTTATTAACTTTTGATACCTAACCTACAAGCTAGTGGTAAGTAGCTAGTGGCTAGTGGGCGGTTCTTAGTTTTTTAGTTCTTAGTTTTTAGTTTGGTAACCGTCAGTCGTCAATGTGAATCGGAACCCGGCAACAGCAAACTGCAATTGGTTTCCCCTACTCGCTACTCACCACTTACTACTCACTTATTTTTCAACCCACGCATTATTTTCCTTCAACAAATTAATCAATTCCTCAACAGCAATGGCGCTATCGACATTGCGTTTCACAATTTCTTTTCCTTTATATAATGTGATCTTACCAACGCCACTGCCCACGTAACCAAAATCGGCATCGGCCATTTCGCCGGGCCCGTTTACAATACAACCCATGATGGCGATCTTTACGCCTTTCAGGTGATGGGTCACCGAACGGATCTTGGCCGTGGTTTCCTGCAGATCGAACAAGGTGCGCCCGCACGAAGGACAGGAAATATATTCGGTTTTGGAAATACGGGTACGCGTGGCCTGTAATATGGAGAAGGATGTGTTATTAATGAACTGGTGATTGTTCTTTGTTTCGAGATAAGTGCGGCCGCTTACTTTCTGGTTCTGGATCTTTTCCGGTTCATTCATCAGCCAGATGCCGTCGCCCATACCATCGAGCAGCAAAGCACCGCTATCCGTTGAAAAATGGATCAATTGTTCATCGATCGTTGTATCGTTGCTTTCTACCGCCAGTATTACCGGACAGGCAATGCCCTGGTTCACCAGGTCACTGATGTAACGCCGTACCGATGGCATGGCATGCGGATGTGATGAATACAGGCACAAAACTACAGTTCTGTCTTTGCGAATGGCCTGTAATAATTCCTGCGATGCAGGGTCGTTTACATCAGCGGCCACAAAGTTCAGGATGCCCGAATGATCGGTACTTTTCAGGTATTCGGTCGATTGAAATAACGGATAATATTTTTCCTTATCGGTTACCTGCAACCAGGTAGCATGATCGCAAATGACTTTTAAGGTGCCGGGCAAGGCAAAGCCGAGTTGCTTCTTGGCGGTGTATATAAAATCGGCTGCCGCATCGGCAATAGTAAACTTATCGGTTTCGGTATTGTAGGTATACCCAATGGATTGCAGGTCTTCATGGCGAATGGTTTCCCCTTTCATGAAGTCGGCAATGACAACCGGTACCTGCTTGCCACCAATGTTTGAAACCGTGTTTGTATTTCGTCGTGTATATTCAAAAGGCGAGTATGGGATTTTTGTTAGGGCAGGAATTGTCCATTGACTATTGTCTATTGCCGATTGTCTATTGGTGTATCGTTTCACCAGGTCGCGACAAACGGGAATTTCAAATTCAGGGTCTTCGGTCAATGAAACGCGAATAGTATCGCCAAGGCCATCTTCGAGTAATGAACCAATACCAATGGCTGATTTAATTCTGCCATCTTCGCCATCGCCGGCTTCCGTTACACCCAGGTGCAAGGGATAACACTCGCCAAATTCATCCATCATTACGTTCACCAGCAACCGGTATGCCTGCACCATTACCTGCGGATTGCTGGCTTTCATGCTCAATACAATATTGTGATAGCTTTCATTACGGGCAATACGCAGAAATTCCATTGCGCTTTCTACCATGCCCATAGGCGTATCGCCATAGCGGCTCATAATGCGATCGCTGAGCGAACCGTGATTAGTGCCAATACGCATAGCAGTGCCATATTCTTTACAGATCTTTACCAGCGGTGTAAAGCGCTCACGAATGCGATCAATTTCTTCGGCATATTCCGCATCGGTATAATCGATCTGTTCAAACTTCTTTTTATCAACGTAATTACCGGGGTTCACGCGCACTTTTTCAATTATGCGGGCGGCTATTTCTGCCGCATTGGGGGTAAAATGAATATCGGCTACCAGGGGCGTTTTATAGCCCCTTTTGTGCAGCTCGTTCTTTATGACCAGTAAATTTTCCGCTTCTTTTTTGCTGGGTGCTGTAATACGAACCAGTTCGGCGCCGGCTTCAATACAACGGATACTTTGCTCAACGGTACCTATGGTATCCATGGTATCGGTAGTGGTCATGGTTTGCACGCGAATAGGGTTGAAGTTGCCCAGCAGCAAGTCACCAATCCGTACTTCACGGGTTGCCAGTCGTTTATATTCTGTTAATGAGTCGCAGTAAAGCTGCATTGTATTATTTGAGATTTATTATTTGAGATTGCCAATTTTAAGCAATCAAAAGGCTTGCAAAATTACAACAAAGTAGGTTGTAGTACATGTTAAGTAGGGAGGAAAGGTAAATGCTTAGTGCTGAACGCTTAAGGAGGGGGAATACAAGCTGAAAGCAGAGAAAATAGCTATATAAGCTTCAAGTCACAAGCTTAAGCCAAAAGCAGGAAGGTAAAGAATGAAATTAAATTCTGAGCCTTCGACTACGCTTGGTCTCTGGCAGATCCTTCGACTACGCTCAGGATCTAAACCCGGTAACCGGAAACTGGTAACAGGTAACAGCAAAATAAAACCCTGAAGCCTGTACCTGAAACTTGTAACCTGGTCTACCAATCCTTCTCAGGCTGTGATACTGAACGGGAGCGGTTCTGCTGTATTTTTCGCTGAACTTCCTGTTCCTTTTGCTCCAGCGATTTGAGGTATTGTTCAATCTTCTTTTTATCGAGCTTGTTGTTCTGCTGCTTTTTTTGCTGCTGTTTTTGCTGGGGTTGCTTTTGCTCCTGGCCCTGCGTTTGTTTCTTCAACTCCATTAATGCCTTTTGCAGGTTGAACCGGGCATCTTCATCAGTAGGGTCCAGCTTCAATGCATTTTTATAGGCCTGAATGCTTTCCAGCAGTTTCTTTTGTTTGGTTAAGGTTACGCCTTTATTGTAATACCCCTTTACTTTATAATTCTTTTCAGGTGTTTTCTCTATCAATTCATCGAACGACTTTTCTGCCTCCGGTAAATTACCGGTTCTGTAACGGGCATTGGCAAGATTATATCGGGCTACTGAACTACCGGGATTTTGTGTAATTGCTTTCTGGTATTCAGGCAATGCTTTGTCATATTGTCCCTGGTGATATTGTTTATTGCCTTCCCTTATTGCCCCATTCTCGTCCTGCGCTTTTACCAATGAAGGCAGCGCAATGAACAAAGGCATCAGCCCTAATATGTAGATTAATTTTTTCAAGCTGCTTTTAGTTTTCGTTCGGGCAAAAAGAATTCAATCATCAGGAATACAAAGGCAATAGCCAGGAACCATTGAAAATAGCTCTTGTAATCTCTGAAGGCATTATCATCGAGCGAAGTTGATTCAATGGTGCTTAACTGTTTTGTAATGGCATTCACTGCACCGTCTACGTCGTTCAACTTTACATACACGCCTTTGGTAGCAGCGGACAACTGCTGTAATTCTGCTTCGTTCAATCGCGATACCACGGTGTTGCCGGTCTCGTCTTTCTTGTATTCATTAGTGGCGGGGTCCATAATGGGCGCGCCTTCTGCCGAACCAATGCCAATGGTATTGATCATAACTCCGTCCTCGGCCAGTTGTTGTGCCAGGGGAACAGCCTGCGGATCATGGTCTTCACCATCTGAGATCAGGACAATTGATTTGAATTTTCTTTCCTTGCTATTGAATGCCGAATTACCGGCGCGTAATGCTTCTGAAATAATGGTGCCCTGCGTAGGCACTACTTCCGGACCAGCCTGCTGAATGTACATTCTGGCAGCGCCATGATCTGTTGTAAGTGGCATTTGCAAATAAGCTCTTCCCGCAAATAAAACAAGGCCAATCCGGTCGTTCGGTAACTGGTCCATTAATTTATAAACAAGCTGCCTGGCCCTTTCCAATCGATTGGGCTTTATATCTTCTGCCAGCATACTTTTACTTACGTCCATGGCAATCACCACATCTACGCCTTTGCGCTGAATATTGTCCATAGCGCCCGGTTTTTGCAGATTGGCAGCGGCGGCAATAATAGCTGCCAGGGCCAGCGCGAAGAACAGGAATTTAAGTAGAAAATTGGTAGGCGAATAATTTACAATAAGGGCTTGAACCAGTCGTTGGTCCCCGATCTTTCTGATAGTATTCTTTTTCCAGTACATGAGTTGGAAATAAAGGACTACCAGCAGGGGGATAGTGGCCAGGGCAATGAGGTACTCGGTATGTTGGAAACGGTAAGCCAATGTGCAAATGTGAAAATTTGAACATCCCGACAAGTCGGGACAAGTTATGCAAATGAAAAAACTATCAATTTGATTTTCAATAATTGCAAGAATTAAACCAAATTGATTTTCAATACAATTTAAGTATTAATCCAATCGGCTGATAGTTAAAGTACGTCGTATTATTAACAGTTTCAAAGCGTTATCAAACTGTTTAAGGAAAACAGCCATCACCGCAAGCCGTCATGTGCAGCAGGAAAGCTACGTCAATCCAAGCATAGCTGGCCGGTAATGTATTTGCACATTTTTGCATTTGCTAATTTTCTCATTATTTTTTCCCTTCAAAAAATCCATAATCTTTCAGGATAGCTTTCAGCAGGTTAATCCTGATATGCGCGAAATCGACATTTTTATCAGGCGATTCAACCTGTAATACAAAAAAGTAAGGGTGGCTGTTTTCTTCAATCCAGCCAATGAGCCAGCCGAGTTGATTGCCTTTTTCTGTCGTGTTCCAACCGGTCTTATAACTCAGCTTGTAGTTGGAATTGTTTTCCCACAGCATCATACTACGTACAATGCGCTGCGACCTTTTTTGAAAAGGCAACTGATCGAAATATAATTTCTTTACCAGCCCTAATTGTTCGTCGGCCGTTACTTTGGCGCTGTTATCAAGCCAAAACGTATCAAGGTTATTTTTTATTTTAAATGTATCGTACCGGTGTGCATAACCTAATGTATCCAGCCGCTTTTGCATTTCGGTCTGACCAATACGACGGGCCAGTTCCTGGTACCATGGCGGACAGGAAATACGAAAAGCGTCCCACATGGTCATATCGCGGTTGCATTCCGTACGTTGGCGTACTACGCTATCCCAGGGAATTATGCTGTTGGTATCTTTAACAATACCGGTTTCAATGCCGATCAGGGAGTTCACGATCTTGAAAGTAGAGGCCGGTGTATAAGCGCTATCACTAAAGCGGGGCAGGTTGTAAATGGTAAAACTTCCCTGTCCATTATCGAAAAGGCCAAAGCAGCCGGTCACTTTATATTGGTCGAAGTATTTTTTCAGGCTGTTATCTACTGTAACATTATTGGGTGAGCAGGCGGCCAGGGCGAGCGCTACAAGCAGGCAGCCAGAGATCCATTTAAGCATATCAGAAATTTGGGGCAAAAGTAAGGCAAATGACCAATGTGCTAATATGCTAATGTGCTAATGGAATGTGCAAATTAGCAAATGTGAAAATGAGCAAATGAGGAAAGCTGCAAGCAAAATACAGAAACGATAACAGGAAAACGGAAACCCAACTAGGTGGGGCATCTGGCATCCTGCAAATTATTTCGGCATCCCATATTTATTGATGAGCGCCAGCAACACCCCGTTCGTCCAGCCGAAACCATCCTGTGAAGGATATTCGCCGCCGCCGGCCTCAAGGTTCAGGTCAACCACATTGTATTTTTCCATGAGCTTGCCGGTCCTTTTAAACACATCTACGTTCAGCTTTACCCATCGCTCGGCTATATCGCGGGCCAGTTCCCGTTGGCCGCAGCGATCGAGCCCCCAAATGGTCATCCATTCAAGGGGCGCCCAGCCGTTGGGTGCATCCCACTGCTGGCCGGTAGTAAAGGGGGAGGCGGTAATTCCGCCGGGTTGTAATAATTTTGTTTTTACCTGTTCAGCAGCCTGCCGGGCCAGCAAACTCATATAATCCAGTTGTTTGGTGAACACGCAGAACGGGTACATGCCTGCCGGGGTTACGATATCCGTCACCTTCCGGGTCCTGAAATTATAATCGGTATAATACTTCAGGTTTTTGTTCCAGCAGTATTTATCAATGGCTATTCTTCTTCTCTCCGCTTTGCGGGTATAATCGGCCGATGCCGTGTTATCATGTGCAATGAACTTGGCTTTTGCCAACACATTTTCCAACGCGTATAACAAGCTGTTCAGGTCAACCGGCACTTTATCGGTAACACTAATGGTAGTGAGATTTTTTTTGTCTCTGAACCAGCGACTGCTGAAGTCGATGCCGCTTTCTGCACCGGCACGCAGGTTGGTGTACATTTCTTTTTTGTCTCTTCCCGACTTTTGCGCTGTTTCTACATCTTCTTTATAGCTTTCCTGCCGTGGAAAAGGATAATCATCCCAATAGCGGTTCATCACCGTGCTGTCATTTACCTTAACCACCCGTTTGATGGCCTGTCCGGTTTTTAATTTGGCCGAGCCTTCCATCCAGAACTCGTATTCTTTCTCCAGCGCAGGCATAAACGTTAGGTAGGTGCTGTCGCCTTTAATATCGGCCAGCAATTCTACCATTAAGGCAAAGAACGGCGGTTGCGAGCGGCTGAGGTAATAACTTCTGTTGCCATTGGGAATATGGCCATAGATGTCGATCATCCAGGCAAAGTTCTTCACCATGTTCTCGATCATTTCGCCTTCACCGCTTGCCAGCAAACCTAACATGGTAAAGTAAGAATCCCAGTAGTACACTTCGCGAAAGCGGCCACCGGGTACTATATACGGATTTGGCAATGCCAGTAAAGAGCTGCCGATAACAATAGTATCAGGGTCACGGCGCAATACGCCCCACAGGTTCCTGATGTGAGTCACCACATCTTTTTCCTTGGTAATATAATTGAGCTGCGGCGTTTGCGGCAGCTCAAAATTGTTCTCTACAAATTGTTTCAGGTCGAATTTGGCCGTGCCTTTCTGCTGATTATAATCAGCAACAATGTTTTTCGGATTTCTTTTAGGAACACAATCAACAAAAGTTTTTCCATCAGCAAACACTTTGCTTAACTGCACATCGCGAAATAGAGCGCCATAAATTTTATCGGGTGTTGCCGGCGGTTGAGCAATCGTGCAAACAAACTGCCAGCTAATCAGCAGGCACAGGATCAGTTTTTTCATCTGACAATATTATTTTGCTTTTGGCCAGATGGATCTTGCCATTCCCGATGCAGTGGGATGGACGATTCATCCTTTTAACTTTTTATTTACTACGGGTTAATCCGGAATCAAATGTAGTAAATAAAAAACGTCCCGATAGAAATCGGGACGGTGACGTTTGACTTACTATTTATGCTCTCAAGAAAAAGATTGGTCGTTTTTAGTCTCCGGCGCCATCTGTTTTTGCCCGTGTTACGGCATAGTTGCCTATTTTTTTACCGGTCTCTAAGCCTACTTCACAATCGGCGCGATAATGTATCCCCGCCAGCATTCTCGATAAGGATGCTTCTTTTGCCATTTCATCGTATGCAGTTGTCCGGTCGGGTACTAAATAAGATAGAATGGTGGCAGCCGCACCACTGAATGTGGAGTGACCTGAAATGTAAGACGGGAAATTAGGAACGCCGGTGAGGGTTTTTATTTTCGGGTTCATTTGCGAAGGTCGTGGGTTAAAATAATAATACTTGGTATCCCAGCATACAATGGCAGCGTCCATCAGCGACATATTCAATAAAGCCATGTTGCGGGCCCAGCGCACTTCACTGTAATTCTTTTTAATGAAGTCTTCCGCGGCAATGGCGTCCCAGTGACCGGGCGGGGTAGACGTACCTACGCCATCGGCCCAATAGTGTACAATGCGGTAATGTTCACGCGTATCGTCTTTTATGTAACTATATATTTCTTCGGTCTCATCTTTCATTTTAGTGCTGGCGGTGAGTGGTGGTGGCCCGGGGCGCAGTGAAATAGCCGTTAATGAATCGAATAGAAAAGCTTTTACTTTTCCAAACATAGGCAGCATGGGCGGGCGTTTGGGAGTTTCAAGACTATACCAGGGTATTTCGCCGCGGGCAATACAATCGGTTTCCAGTTTTGTCCAATCTGTTTGCGTACCGGCTGCTGCACCTGCGCGATCGCCACGGGCGCGGGTCACAAATTTCTGCGCTACTGCTTTGCCCAACGCTTCACCGGCTTCTATATCGCTGCGTACATTGGCGCCGGCAATAATACGGGCTCGTTTATGTGCTTCCGCTTTTAGCTGTATATAATCCTGGTCGCCGGGAAACAACAGCTTCAGCATTTCCACGGCTGCACCTACTACCACTGCATCTTCTGAAGGATAAGAAGGCAGGTCAGATTGTGGTACCAGCGTATTGATAGTCGCGTCTACTTTATAAGGCGCAGGCCGGTTGTATAATTTTTTATAATAGAAAGCGGCCACCAGGGCATCGTACTGGGCGGCGCTTACATATGCATAGGCACGGGCGGCGTATGGCGGATTGGCAAACGGGAATTGCGGATAGGCCAACGGGTTATTGGCGCTTGGAAATGGGTAGGTGCCATCCGCGTTCTGATAAGGCGGCAGGTTGTGTTTGGCCACCAGTTCGCGTAGTATTTCATTCCAGCGCAATACGGCTCCGGCGCTCCAGTATTTTACGTTATCTTTTTCCTCATCGGTTAATGATGCCTGCCAGCTTTTGATCTCATTCATCTGCGCAATATATTCAGGCGTGGTGGTAGCTATGGGCGTTGCCACTGAAAATTCATTGGCCGATGTTAATAAAATGGGTTTCCAGGCACCCGCGTCAAGATCTGTTTTGGCGGGCGTTAGTGCCGGCAGGTTATCGGTGCGGCCCGTTATTTTTTTTGAACAGGCGAAGGGGATGATGGCCGCACAAATTACCAGCAGCGGTATAATAATGTATAATAACTTTTTCATGGCGTTTGTTTTTTGGGCGTTGCAGAAGTTGATTTCTTTTTATTGAAGTCGAGTATGTAAAACAGACCGCCGCTTATAGTGGTGGCCTGGCCCATGTTCCGCCCGGCAACAACATAATTTCCGGTGCCGATCAGGGAGAGACCGCGAATAGCATTTAATTCGTATTTCACATAGATCCCCAACCGCGTAGCATTCATTTCGTTGCTGGGAAAAGGCATGTTGTTGCGGGTGATATCGAAGCCGCCCAGGGTAGTTTGGTTATCGACAAAAGCATCTGCTATCAAATTTTTATAGCGATAGCCGGTTCGCACATTGAACGTTAACACATCGGGCATTTCTACTTCATTGGTGTAATGCATTTCAGTGGTGTAGTACGCATCACGGTCTATTTTGATATTACTCCTGAACATATAAGTGCCTGATGCGGTAACATAGAATTTTCCCACCTGGTAATCGCCCATGGCCCGCAACGAAAGGGTTTTACTGCGTAAGCCAATAGATACAGGCAGAAAGTCGGCCACATAATTTGACAATGGAGCCGATACGCCCGCAATGGCGTACAAAGAAAGGTCGCCTTTGCCGATTGTTTTTTCGTAAGGCATCCACTTTAACCATAGTGAGCCATCCTGGATACCATTCTGACCGTGCAGGGTACCCGCTGAGGCTTTGGTGGTTACGTACGGCACGCCAAACAGTATATTCAATTTATCACTCAATCCATAGTTTCCCATAAAGGCCACCATTTGCGTGGAAACGGTGCCCAGGTTCAGGTTCTCCCTTTTCAGGGTGCCTTCCCAGTAATTTTTCCAACTGCTATAGCCATACATGCCGCCCGCACAGAAATTGTTTTTTTTCATCATGATAGCATCAAACTCGGTTTGGGCTGTAGCGGTAAACATTCCTGCTGTCAGCAGGAGAAGGAGTATGCTGTACTGCAAACAGGCCTTCCAACATTGTGTCATAAACAGTAAGTTTTGAAAGAGCCGAAAGCCGAAGCATGAAAGTAGCTGACCGGCTTTCGGGTCTGGTTAAAATTTAAATGCGCAACCAACATTTATCAGGTAATCGGCGAAGGCCGCATCGCCTTTGGCATATACGCCGGTAGCGGCTGTTTTTAATTTATCGGCATTACTTTGCACGCGGTTCCGTTTAACAGCAAATGGGCCGTATGCATACAGGGTAGCATTTTTAAATTGATAATTTACCCCTGGTTCAATAGAGATTATATAACCAGGCCGGCGAAAGCCCATACTGCCACCGATCACATCTTTTGACGGCTGTGCTTCATCGCGAATACCGGCAGAGAAAGTGAATTTATTAATGGTTAAACTGGCGCCGGCACGGATCATCATCTGGTCGGGCACACTCATTACGGTAGTGCCATATTTAACCGCATCGGAAGATGGCGTTCCGCCGCGGGCAGTAGATACGCCATTTTGTTCGCGGGGGTTGAACAGGTAATAAAAGTTACCATAAAAGCCAATCATAGAGTTAATGTTATAATAAGCATTTATTTCGGTAGTGAATCCGGTTCCGCCATCACCTAATTGTATAGACTGATCCACATATCCTAATAATCTGGTAGAGTCGTTTTTAATAAAGAAATCCTGGTAGCGATAGTCACCGGTTGGCAATTTAAGACCCAGGCCAAACTGGATGTTCCAGTTTTTCATTTTAGATGGCTCAAACAGCCAACGGTACGCAGCTATCCGGATATCGCCTACGCCAAATGAACGGGTATAATGCCTGGCGTTTTTAGCGTTATTGCCACCGTGCTCGTACATTGATGAACGTGCATTGTTAACAATGGGAACGTCCAGGGTCATAGACCAGCCCTTACCCAAATTGCGGGTAAGCGCAAGGTCCAGTGTATATGAGTAGTTAATTACTTCGGTTCCACGTTCCAGCCTTTCTTTTTGTTCTTCTGTACCTACAAAATGGCGGAAAGATTTGAAGTACCGGTTGCTGATCGACAGCATCCATTTGTTGGCGTCATGATTCATAGCCTGATCGCGGGTGCAAAAACCGCCGGTGCTGCGAATAGCTACACAGCCTTGTGTCTTTGCCTGATGTGATAATAACAAGTACAAAACCGATGCAACGAGAAACTTCTTCATAATAGTTGTTTTGGTGTAATGTGGATGTTTTATTATTTACTTGCGAGCAGTTCTTTTCGCATCTTAAGCTTGGTTATAACATAATTTCCGACGTTAATGCCTTGCTCCCGGGCTACGAATATAGAAGGACGATAGTGAATGCCTCCATAAAAGCGGCTCATACCTGCTTCGTCTGCAGCTTGCCTGGGCGTTTGAAAGCTTCTGTCGGGCAATCCCCAGGCACGTTCAGTACTGTCCCTGAAAGGTGTTTGTGCGCCGTAAATATGTTCTAACACGGTGGCTGCGGCTGTTGAAATAATGGAGTGACCGCTTGTATATTCCGGAAAAGGTGGGGTTTGCAGGAATGGTTTCCAGTTGGGATCAATGTATTTATTGATCATTGTTTCCGGACGGATAAGGTTAAAAGTGTATTTGGCATCCCAGCAGGCAATAAATGCATCCATTACCGCAAAGGAAACCGTTGCGAAGGAGTAAACTGTTTTATTGAAGTCGGCTTTTTCGTTTTGTGAAATGATACCGGTGATGCCCATCCAGTGGCCGCCGGGGGTCATGGCCTTGGTGGCATACATCGTATGCCCTACCACGTTTAATTTAAACCCATTGCAATCCCAGAAACTGGCAATGGCTTTTTGTTCTTCCGTTAAATTAACAACGGTGTCCTGTACTTCTTTGGCCATTTTATAAAATGAACAGGTGGCGTCTTTGCCAAAAACACAAGGGGGCGGGGGTGCAAACTGGTTGCAGCTATCCAATGCAATGGTGCGAATGGTTTTCCAGTGCGGTTCTACTGCCTGGAAATATCCGGGCGGGGTAGGCACCCATTTTCCTTCATCACTCGGCACGGTGTATTTGGCAGCAGAACGGGTTTGTGCATAATTGTCTTTTTTGCTCCAGGCAAGTACGGCTTTCCCAACGGCAGCGCCATATGCTTCGGAGTTTTGCTTCATACCGGCCGGCATTCCATGGTCTTGTGCCAGCATTTTCAACGAGTCAACAATTTTATCGGTCAGATCTTTTGAAAATGTCAGTGTTTTGCCTACTTCCATAAAAGCCATAAGGGCCGCGTATGGATAGTCGATCGCTTTGCCGGCTTCTGGTGTGGGTACTTCTGAAAAACCTTTTAACTGGCCTTTCAACGAAGTGTAGCTGCTATCGCCCCGCACAGCGGCTTCGTAAGCGGCCAGGTGTGAATAGGCATAGATCCGGCTGGCTACGGGCGGCGAGAAAATATCGTAGGTAATAACATCTGTTAACTGGCCGGTTACCTTACTATACAATACAGGATCATGAAGTACCTGCTGGTAGTCTGCAGCACGTTGTGTGCAGGAGGCTGCTCCTACCATAATGATAGCAAACAATAATGCACGCATGATATAGCTCGATTATTAATGAATCAAAAAATGCATGAACGACAGGCTATAGTTTTCCCATAAAATCAATTGCTATTAGCAACATTTGGGAGGTGGGGCAGGCGTTGTAGTGGATGGAGAAGCAGGTATAACGGTGGCATAGGAAACATAATGGTGATGCAGAACAACCAATGCTTCCAATTGCCAGTTATTTTGTTGATGTTGCCAGTATTCGGTTACCGGGTTCTTGATGGAATGCCCCGGTGCAGAGCTTTTATTGTCGGAAGAATTTTGCAGATCGTTAACCAGTTTGAAGAATTCATCGCGGGCATTCTGTAACCGCATCCTGTTTTCGTTAGGCAAACATAACAGCACGAGTTCGCCGTTGGCTACTTTACGCTTTACATATTTATAGTGAATGCCATTGAAGGTGATTTCGCCATCGTATCGTTCAAAATCAGAGGAAATGTTTTGATATGGCATGTTGAGCGGAACGCGAATTTCTATAAGGCTGGCTTCATTGTATTGATCCTGATCGAGTTGTGATTCCAATTGAATATCGGCCCGGTCTTGCAGATAATCTGACAGCAGCCGGTATCCAAACCAGTTAAACAGGAAGATGGAAAGCAGCAATATGGCAGCAGCTCGCTTCATCCGTGATACAATCGCTTTGAGTTACCACAAAATAAGACAATTCGGAGTATGAAAATGCTGTTAGCCAAAATAATTTAGCTGTGTTTTGGTTACGAAAGCAGTTTAAGACTATAAGTATAAGTGCATGATAAAAGCGTTTTTGTAACCAAAAGACGGCGCATTTAATAAAAGGGCCATTTGACGGCGAGGCTTTCCGTTAGGTTGTGGTTTGGTTACCTTTACCTTTTCTTTACCCCTGTATACCACCCCTGTTACCTTTCCCTTATACCTCCTCTATACCTGACTTACCTTTTGTTTACCGGTTAGGTAAGAAAAGGGTAAATAAGAAGTAAGGCAGATATAGGGAAAATATAAACATCAGGTAAGCAAAAGGTAACCGAGAGGTAAGCAAGGGGGTAAGCTTTAGGTAAGCAATAGGTAAGCAATGGGTAAGGATGACTCGTCGCAGTTGTTGAAGATCAGATGCTTGCAAAGCATTGAGGTAACCAATAGGTAAAGAACAGGTAAGGAACCGCTTGGGCCATATTATAAAAAATGCGCTCCGATACATCGGAACGCATTATAAAATATTAATTTACTAATGTTTAGTTGTTAAGTTTGGTAAACCCTCCATCAATAGGATAATCGCAACCGGTGATGAAGGATGCTTCATTTGAGCAAAGGTATAATGCCAGGTAACCAATTTCTTCCGGCTTGCCCATGCGGCCGATAGGCTGCGTTTTGGAGAGCTTTTCAAACATTTCTTCTTCTTTACCCGGATAGTTTTTCGACAGGAAGCCATCTACAAAAGGCGTATGCACGCGGGCCGGTGAAATGCAATTGCAGCGGATGTTGTATTTAAGGTAATCCTTGGCAACAGACAACGTCATGCCCACTACGGCGCCTTTGGTCATGGAGTAAGCAAAGCGATCGGGTATGCCAACCAGTGAGGCAATGGAAGCCATGTTTACGATAGAACCGCCGTTCTGTTTCATGTGCGGTAGAACGGTATGTAAACAGTTATATACGCCTTTTACATTCACACTAACCAACCGGTCGAAGTCGGCTTCGGCGGTAGTGTCGGCAGTGCCAATGTGCGCAATGCCGGCGTTATTGATGAGAATATCGATGGAACCGCCGGCGGCGATGCCATCAACTAATTGTTGTACGTCGGCTTGTTTTGATACATCGCACTTGTAGAATTGCGCTTTACCACCTGCTGCTGCAATTTCTTTTACTACGTTGGTGGCGCCCTGTTCATCCATATCTAAAATATGTACGGTAGCACCTTGTTGCGCAAATACGGTGGCAATGGCTTTTCCTATACCGCTTCCGCCACCGGTAATGATGGCTGTTTTATTGTCGAGTCTGAACATGATTGCAAGTTATATCTTAACGGCCAAACCTTTTGGGAATGGCCGTTATGTTTATTGGTATTTAAGATTGATAAATAGCATTAGGTCGATTTAACTTTATATCCTTTCCAACCGAAATACAGCACCACTATAAAACAGACTAATGGAATGATGTACCCGTTTTGAATATTGCCCGTCATGTCAGAAATGCGACCCATTAAAAGTGGTAATAACGCACCACCTACAATTGACATAATGATAAGGCTTGAACCTATTTTGGTATCTGATCCCAATCCCTGTATGCCTAATGAGAAAATGGTCGGGAACATAATAGACATAAAAAAGGCAACACCAATAAGCGCGTATACAGTTATCATTCCACTGCTTATAATAGCAATGGCTGATAATACGATATTAATGCCAGCATAGATCGCTAATAACTTGTTAGGACTAATAAATTTCATAAAGAAGGTGCCAACAAAACGGCCCACCATAAATGCCAGTCCATAACCTAATCCTAAATAATCAGCCGCCGCTATTTCACTGATGTTAGCCGCTTTCACCGCTACATTAATAAAGAAGCTGGACACACAAACCTGGGCGCCTACATAAAAAAACTGTGCTATTACCGCCCAGATCAAATGCTTATGCCGGGTTGCATGTGCGAAACTGGATGGCTTACCTTCTTCTTCCTTTATTTCGGGAAGTTTGGTTAAAGCAAAGATCAGGGCAACAACCAGTATTATTATTCCAAGCGTTAAATAAGGTCCTTTTACTGTGGCTGCTTCTGCCGCCAGATAGGCATCCAGCGCCTGGGGTGTCATGGCTGCTTTTTGCGCTTCGGTTAAATTCGTTCCTGACAGAATGAACCTTCCACCGATCATAGGCGCTACCACAACGGCCAGGCCATTAAATGATTGGGCGAAATTTAACCGTTGCGTAGATGATTCTTTTGGTCCAAGCAATGCGGCATACGGATTAGCTGCAGTTTCTAGAAATGTAAGTCCGCTTGCAATTACAAAAAGCGCGCCCAGAAACAAAGCATATTCCCGGGTATTGGCAGCCGGTATAAACAGGAGGGAACCTACACCAAACAGCAATAACCCTAAAAGAATTCCTGACTTATATCCATACTTTCTCATTACAAATCCGGCCGGCAATGCCATAACGAAATATGCAATGAAAACGGAGAAGTCGACCAGGGATGATTGTAAATAGTTTAAGGTAAAAGCTTTCCGCAAATGCGGTATTAAGATCGGGTCCAGGTTATGTACAAATCCCCAAAAGAAAAATAAGCTGGTCACTAATATAAAAGGGAAAAGATAACTTTTTTTCTGATCCTGATTAAGGGTGGTGGCGGTCGAAGATGTTGGTAGGGCCATGCAATCGGGAGTTTATGTTTTTGTTTTAGATTCTATATTAAGTTAATGAACGGTCGAGGTGGGTGTACCCGCCATCCACGTAAATGATCTGTCCCGTTGTGTGACTCGAACGATCACTGAGCAGGAATACCGCCATATCGGCGATCTCTTCCGAGGTAGTGAACCGTTTTTCCAATGGGATCTTCGAAACGATCTGGGCTAATTTCTCTTTCGGATTCGGCAGCGTATTGATCCAGTTCTCATATAATGGTGTCCATACTTCAGCCGGTATTACCGTATTCACGCGAATAGAATAAGGTAATAATTCAACAGCCCATTCACGCGTTAATGCATTGATGGCGCCTTTTGATGCTGCATAACCAGAGGTATTTCCCTGACCGGTGTCTGCTACTTTAGAACCGATATTGATTATAGAACCCTTTGTTTGCTTCAGGTAGGGCAATGCATAGTGGGCCAGGTTATAAAAGTGACTGAGGTTCTTTTGAAGCGATTCAAAGAATTTTTCCGGTGAGCCACTTTCCAACCCAACACCATCATTCACTCCGGCATTATTGATAACACCATCAATGCGACCGAATTCTTTTACGGTAAAATCAATAACCTCTTTGCAAGCTGCTGTTTCGGCCAGTTCCACAGCAATGCTGGCGGCTTTACCTTTTGCTTTTATAATTTCATCAACTTTAGCCTGGTTATCTTCTTTCTTTCTTCCTGCAATAACTACTATAGCACCTTCGGCCGCAATGGAACTACTTATGGCAGCACCAATCCCTTTGGCACCTCCGGTAACAATATATACTTTGTTGGTGAGATGTAAATCCATGTTAGTTATAAATTATAGAATTGTATAGCATTACGGCCAAAAACTTTCTCCCGCTCTTCGGGCGAATAGTTTTCCATGTATTTATCCAATAAACTTTTCCATTGTACATAAATGCCGCTGAGCAACATCACTGGCCAGTCGGTGCCGAATAATAACCTGTTGGTGCCAAAAGCTTCAAACACCACATCGAGGTACGGATAAAAATCAGCCGCACTCCATTCTTTCCATTTTGCTTCTGTAAACAAACCCGACAGTTTGCAACTTACATTCGGGAAGGCGGCCATTTCTTTCATCAGTCGTTTCCACTCATCGATGTCTTTATGCCTGATGGCGGGTTTTGCGCAATGATCAATAACAAACGGTTGATCAGGGAATGCGCGTACAAAATCAATGGCCGGTTGCAACTGGTTATGGAAGATGAGAATATCGTACGTATAGTTGTATGCCTGTAAAGCAGCAACGCCGCGACGGAAATTTTCTCTTGCCAGGAAATCGAGCGGCTCACCCTGCACCACATGGCGGTACCCTTTGATGATGGGGTACTGTGAAAAGTATTGCAGGCGTTCACCAATGTTATCGGCCTGAAGATCTATCCAGCCTACTACGCCTTTGATAACAGGATGTGTTTTGGCCAGTTCAACCAGGAAATGCGTTTCCATTTCTGTTTGTGTAGCCTGCACTGCCACCACGCCATCAACATCATTTCGTTTTAATGTAGACGAGATGTGTTCGGGTAGATAATCCTGCTGAAGCGTCTTCATGGTATTATCTATCCAGTCGTAGGTTATTTTATCGTATTTCCAGAAGTGAACGTGTGAATCGATCACGGCTGTTCGCTCCGGATCACCACCAGCAGTGGCATCGGCGAAGTCAGCATCGTAATATTTTTTCATGTTCATGGGTAATGACATTTACTTTTTTCAGGGAAGGCCAAATATCTTTTCCATCACTATCCATTTTTCGCCGGGCTTGGCCCAGGGAAGTGCCTGTTGAAACTTCCACATAAGGGTTTCCCATTCCTGAACTTTAGGATTGGCGGCATCGGCCTTGGCCTTTTCTGCAGGAGAATACTGATCATTGGTTTCCATGATCATGAAAAGGCGGTTACCCGTGCGGTAAATATCCAGCACATCAATACCGGCCGACTTAATACTATGAATGATCTCGGGCCACACCTGTTGGTGGTAGCGTTCGTAATCTGCAATTAATTCCGGATCGTTTTTCAAATCCAGGGCAAGGCAATAACGTTTCATTATGTTTCTGGTTCTTTTATGGGTGAAGTCATTAACTATTCGGACTTTCCGAATAAGAAAACTACAAGAAATTATAAACTATAAACAATAAACTATTTATATGCAACAACCACTTGTTTACTTGTTCCCAATCCATCAATCCCCAACTCCATCACATCACCGGGTTTTAAATAAACCGGTTCAGGCTTCTGGCCCAGGCCAACACCTGCTGGTGTACCGGTACTAATGATATCGCCCGGGAGCAGGGTCATGAACTGGCTCAGGTAAGAAATTAAAAATGGTATCTTATAAATGAGGTTGCCCGAGTTGCCATCCTGCATCATTTTACCATTTACAGAAAGCCACAACCTTACATTATTGATATCTGCAATTTCATCGGGCGTCACTAACCAGGGACCGAGCGGTGCAAAGGTGTCGCAGCTTTTGCCTTTCACCCATTGACCATTGCGTTCCAACTGGAAAGCACGTTCGCTAAGGTCATTGTGCAGCATGTAACCTGCGATATAATCATTCGCATCTTTTTCTTCAACATAGGATGCCTTTTTGCCGATCACAACCGCCAGCTCTACTTCCCAATCGGTTTTGGTACTATTCTTAGGGATCACCGTTTGATCGTTGGGGCCGCACATGGCTGTAGTGGCTTTAAAGAACACCACAGGCTCAGTAGGCACGGCCATATTGCTTTCTTTAGCATGGTCGATATAATTCAACCCAATGCATATAATTTTTGAAGGACGGGCCAACGGGGCGCCTAAACGCTCACTGGCATCAACAACTGGACAAGCCGACTGGTTTGTTTTTAACCAGGTCGCCAAACGGGAAATACCATTGTTGGTGAAAAATTGCTCGGTATAATCTTCTCCAAAAGCGCTCGTGTCAATTCTTTTTCCATCGGGTAATTCAATACCAGGCTTTTCCTGTCCTGATTTTCCAAAACGTATAAGCTTCATTTTTCCAGTATAATTTTTTGATGGCCGAAACTATTTCATTTTCACTGCAAACCAAACGAAAAAATTTGGAATCCTTCCCGGAAGTTTGGCATTTTATTCAATTATAAAAACAGGAGCCGAGCAATGCTAACAATCATTAGTTTTTTTGAACTAACTTTAGGCCGATTTTGTAATGCTTGCAACTATGAATTATACGCCAGTTAATAAAGTCAGGATCGTTACCGCCGCTTCCCTTTTTGATGGTCATGATGCAGCTATTAATATTATGCGCCGCATTTTACAGTCGAAAGGCGCCGAGATCATTCATTTAGGCCATAACCGGTCGGTAGCGGAGATCGTAGAATGTGCTATTGAAGAAGATGCCCAGGGCATTGCCATTACCAGTTACCAGGGTGGCCATGTGGAGTTTTTCAAATACATGAAGGACCTGTTGGATGAGAATGGTTGCGGGCATATTAAAATATTCGGGGGTGGGGGCGGAACCATTCTGCCGCAGGAAATTACCGAGCTGCATAATTATGGCATCACCCGCATTTATAGCCCCGATGATGGCCGCCGGCTTGGGTTGGAAGGGATGATCGAGGAGGTGATCAGGTTGTGCGACTTCGCGGTCAATGGCAATCCTGCTAATTTTAAAAACGAGCTCAGGCTGGGAGAGTGGAAAGATATCAGAAAGATCTCCCGCGCTATTTCCAATGCAGAAAATAAGGTGAATGGCAGTAAGCCGGCTACTAAATCTCCATCCGGCATCCCGGTTTTGGGAATAACCGGCACTGGCGGCGCTGGTAAATCATCTGTTACCGATGAAATTGTGCGGCGGTACCTCAATGCCTTTCCCGAAAAAACGATCGCGGTAATTTCTGTTGATCCCTCCAA
Organism: Niastella caeni; assembly: GCF_004834005.1. GTDB lineage: Bacteria > Bacteroidota > Bacteroidia > Chitinophagales > Chitinophagaceae > Niastella > Niastella caeni. The sequence continues at coordinate 1,422,875 of NZ_STFF01000001.1, read as the reverse complement.
AAAGAAAACAGGCGGCGCTTTGCTGGGCGACCGCATTCGCATGAACAGCATTCATTCTCCCCGCGCTTATATGCGCTCCCTCGCTACCCGCGACAGCGATATTGCGTTAAGCGAACATGTACAGGACGCTATTGATGTGTGCAGAGAAGCGACCTTTGACCTGATCATCCTGGAATCGGCCGGGGTTGGACAAAGCGACGTAAGTATCCTGGACTATTGTGATGTGAGCTTATATGTGATGACGCCCGAGTATGGCGCTGCTTCGCAACTGGAGAAGATCAATATGCTCGATTATGCCGATGTAATTGCCATAAATAAATTCGATAAAAGCGGCGCGCTGGATGCATTGCATGATGTTCGCAAGCAATTCAAACGCAATCATGGTTTGTGGACGGCCAAGGATGAGGAGCTGCCGGTCATCGGCACTATTGCCGCTCAATTCAATGATGCGGGTATTAATGAGTTGTTTGAGAAATTAATAGTAACCATCACAACAAAAACGGGTGTTCAGTTCGGGCAGATCGACCTGCACGCACACATTAAAGATACTACTACCAAATCGCAGATCATTCCACCCAAACGGGTTCGTTATCTTTCAGAAATTGCTGATGCCAACAGGACCTACGATACCTGGGTGAAAGAACAGGGCGCACTGGCCTCACAGTTATACCAGGTGCAGGGAACGCTGAATGCAGTTGCAAACTTATCTGGTCCGGTAAAGGATGAATTAACAGCCATTAAAAAAGCACTGCAAGAAAAATTACATCCTGAGTGCAGGAAATTGATTGAACAATGGCCTGCGCTCGTTATAAAATATAAAGCTGATTTCTTTGAATACCAGGTTCGGGATAAAATGATCAAACAGTCGATGATCACCAGATCGCTCAGTGGTACCAGAATACCTAAAGTGGTATTACCTAAGTACAACGACTGGGGCGATATTCTTACCTGGCAGTTGCAGGAGAATATTCCCGGTGAATATCCTTTTACATCGGGTGTGTTTCCTTTGAAGCGCGAAGGCGAAGACCCCACGCGAATGTTTGCCGGTGAAGGCGGCCCCGAGCGTACCAATAAACGCTTTCACTATGTATCGCTCGATCAACCCGCCCGGCGATTGTCTACTGCGTTTGACAGTGTAACCTTATACGGAGAAGACCCGGCTCACCGTCCCGATATTTATGGTAAGGTGGGCAACAGCGGTGTGAGCATTGCTACGGTGGATGATGCTAAAAAGTTGTACAGCGGCTTCGATCTCTGTGATCCCAAGACTTCTGTAAGCATGACCATTAATGGCCCTGCTCCTATTATACTGGCGTTTTTTATGAATGCGGCAATTGATCAGCAATGTGAAAAGTGGATTGAAGCGAACGGTGAATGGTCAAAGGTGAATGGTCAATTAGGAAAGCTATTTAAGTATTTACCCAAACCAATTTATTACAATCCTTCTTCTCCTGAACGCTTGCCTGACGGGAATGATGGATTAGGATTGAAATTATTAGGCGTATCGGGAGAAGACGTGCTGCCAAAAGAAGTGTATGAAAAGATGAAAGCCGAAGCGCTTGCCCAGGTGCGTGGTACCGTGCAGGCAGATATTCTGAAAGAAGACCAGGCGCAGAATACCTGCATCTTCAGTACCGAGTTTGCTTTGAAACTGATGGGTGATGTGCAGGAATATTTTATACAGCAGAAGGTGCGCAACTTTTACAGCGTAAGTATCAGCGGGTATCATATTGCAGAAGCAGGCGCCAACCCCATTACCCAACTGGCGTTTACGTTGGCGAATGGATTTACCTATGTGGAATATTACCTTAGCCGCGGAATGCATATCGATGAATTTGCACCGAACCTGTCATTCTTCTTCAGCAATGGCATGGACCCTGAATACAGCGTAATTGGCCGTGTGGCGCGTCGCATTTGGGCGAAGGCCATGAAGTTTAAATACAAAGGCAATGATCGTAGCCAGAAGTTAAAGTATCACATTCAAACTTCCGGTCGCAGTTTGCACGCCCAGGAAATTGACTTCAATGATATTCGTACAACGCTGCAGGCATTGTATGCTATTTATGATAACTGTAATAGTTTGCATACAAATGCTTACGATGAGGCTATTACAACACCCACCGAAGAAAGTGTTCGCCGGGCTATGGCCATACAGTTGATCATTAACCGCGAATTGGGCAGCGCCAAAACCGAGAACTTTATACAGGGTTCTTTCTTAATTGAAGAAATGACCGACCTCGTTGAAGAAGCCGTTCTGGCGGAATTCGATCGCATAACCGAACGCGGCGGCGTACTGGGCGCTATGGAGCGCATGTACCAGCGCAATAAAATTCAGGAAGAAAGTTTGTATTACGAAAGCTTGAAACACAGTGGTGAATTACCCATCATTGGTGTGAATGCTTTTCTTAATAAAAAAGGAAGTCCCACCATTTTACCAGGCGAAGTAATTCGCAGTACTACCGAAGAAAAAGAACAACAGATCCAAAACCTCCATGCTTTCTGGAAGCGTAATGAAAGCAGGTCTGCCGACATGTTGAACCGCCTTAAGAAGGTAGCCATCAACAATGGAAATATATTCGAAGAATTGATGGAAACCGTCAAATATTGTTCATTGGGACAAATAACCCATGCCTTGTTTGAAGTGGGCGGGCAGTACAGGAGAAACATGTAAGTTTTTATGAAAGTATTGAGCTAAGCGGATCGGTGTTCTGTAGTAGGAAGTAAGAAGAGCTTGTATTTTATACCTCTTACTTCTGCTTTTTATATCAACTTTGACTCATTATAAGTTTGTAGAATCAATTGAAAGATAACTTCGGTTATCCACTTGAGTAATAATTTCCTCATTTAATTTCCCAATGTATGGCACACCAATCTATGGTGCTGCATAACACGCCACGCCAGAAATCGAAGTACGGATGAAAGCCTATACTTTATGCGTTTTCTTCCGGGCTTTTTTCTTTACAGCTTGCTTTGCTTTTTTATAAAGCACCTGGCAGTTCTCGCAATAGAATGTGCGGCGATTGGTTTTGCCCAGGTATTTTTTTATAACAGGGATGTTACAACGCGGGCAGGTTTTTTTGGTGTGCACCAGCCAGTGTTTTTTCAGCACAAAAGCTTTTTTCCAGGCCAGGAAATCATAGCTGTAATTACAGGCTTCGTTGATGAGTTCGGTGAGTTTGCGTGGTGGAAGTGAGTGAATGGTATTTTCGGGATGAACTTTAATACGGAACAACACTTCATTTTTTATAATGTTACCCACACCCGAAAAAATGTTCTGATCTAATAATGCATCGCATACGAGTTGGCCGGGTTGCGCTTTTAACTTTTTCCGAGCTTTTTTGGGGGCCCAGTTTTCATTAAGCACATCGCTGGTCCAGTCGTATACCAGATCGAGGTCTTCTTCTATTATTCTAATTGAACAGCTGTATAAATACAGGTCGCCGTTAGGGAAATGAAGTTGGAGCCGGGGAGCCTTTTTGGTTTGTTCATTAACGCTATAAGAGCCAAACAGGAGAAAGTGAATACGCAGGGTGAAACGAGGCAGACAGATGAGAAAATGTTTACCCCAGCTTTTAAAGTCAGTTACTTTTTGATTGACCAACCTGTCTTTATCAATGGATGAATTACCGGTTGCAGACAATATTGTTTTGCCTTTGAATGGCTGAACGGCTTCATTGAGAATGACGATACTTGGCCCTTCGGGCATAAACGAATAAACTTTTGTATGATACAATATTGTTCCCTATAGGCAGGGAAAAAAGAGGTGGTAGCGTTTTATATGAAGAGTTCGTCACTGAGTACAGAATTCCACAATTATACTAAGTAGCTTTATCACGGGTATTGCGGATGAGGCCGACGCCGGCAAAGAAAAAGATAGCGCCTAACACGCCGTATAGTATGATTTGCTTAATATTATGCGCATTGGCTCCGCCATTAATAAAGTTTACACCAGCCAGTATGAGTCCAACTACGCCGGCCAGTGCGAGTATAATGCCCAAAGCTCGTTTTTCCATAAATATGCTTTGGGGTATTATGGCAAAGGATGTGCCCCGGGAGCGGTATTCGTACTTTATTGATAAACATGGCCAAATTCCATTATATTTGCTGATATATAATTTTATCTGCAGGACCTTGCTCCGCAAACACCTAAATATCATTTCATCTTGCGCTTTACAGAATTCGGTTTTCACCCTGACTTATTAGAAGGCATCGACGCCTCCAATTATGAAAATGCTACCCCCGTACAGGAGCAGGTAATACCTCCCATTTTAGCTGGTAAAGATATTATCGCATCTGCCCAAACGGGTACCGGTAAAACAGCCGCTTTTTTGCTGCCGCTTATCCATCGTTTGCTGAATCACCGCATTGAAGGACAGGTAGGCGCCCTGGTAATTGTGCCTACCCGTGAGTTGGCGATACAAATTGCCCAGCACCTGGAAGGGCTTGCCTATTTTACCAACCTCAGCTCTATTGCTGTTTACGGGGGTAATGATGGCAGTAACTTCATTGCCGAAAAGAAGGCGCTGCAAACAGGTACGGATATCGTTATCTGCACCCCAGGCCGGATGATCGCCCACCTGAATATGGGATATGTACAATGGAAACAATTGCAGTTCCTTGTGCTGGATGAAGCAGACCGCATGCTTGATATGGGATTTTCAGATGACATCAATAAGATCATTGCTTCGCTGCCGGCCAAACGGCAAACCTTATTGTTTTCAGCTACCATGCCCGAAAAGATCCGTCAACTGGCCAGGAAGATCCTGACCGATCCTGCTGAGATCAATATCGCTATTTCAAAACCACCGGAAAAGATTGTGCAGAAGGCTTTTGTGGTTTATGAACCGCAGAAACTTCCTTTACTGAAACATATTTTAGGGAATGTTCCCTTTAAAAGTGCGCTTATATTTTGCAGTCGCAAACAAAGCGTAAAGTCATTGGTGCGTGATCTGCAACGGGCCCGTTTTCGTATTGAAGAAATACACAGCGACCTGGAACAGGCGCAACGCGAAAATGTGTTGAATGGCTTTACCAGTGGACGTATACCCATTCTCGTGGCCACCGATATTTTAAGCCGCGGAATTGATATCGATACCATTGACCTGGTTATTAATTTCGATGTGCCCCGCGATGCAGAAGATTATGTGCATCGTATTGGACGTACGGCCAGGGCTGAGGCGGATGGCATGGCGTTTACGCTGGTAAGTCAGACAGAACAAAATAAGTTTGCCGTTATTGAGAAATTAATCGGGAAACCGGTTGATAAAGCTGCTGTGCCGGAAGAATTTGGCAAAACACCTGAATATCAACCGCAATTTCGCTCGAAGAACAGGGGCGGAGGAAGGAGGTTTCATCAGGGCAGGCCGAATAATGGAAGGCAACGAGGAAATAAGGCGTAAGGGAGGAGGCATAAAGGTAACGAAGCAACAAGGCAAAGGCAAAATGGCAATTTAATGTACAATATGTTTTCTTTGCCCATTGTCAGTTGCCTGTTGCAGATTAGTTACCCCCCTTTGGAAGGCTGGGGTTATTAAAACAATCTTAATTGAACTCCTTTTGATCTTTTAGGTTTTTTCGCTTCACCCATCACGGTTCTTCCACCATAGCGCCATGATTCGTTGCGCTCTTTTTCTATAAGCTGTTCGAAGTTGCTATTGGGAATGAAATTCTCTTCTGCTTTTTGAGAAAGTTCGGTTAGTTTTTTAATGGCCTGCAATTTATCGCTCTGCCCGATCTTTGCTTTTTGAACAGCCTGGTGCAGGGTATTGATGGTTTCATCATATACTTTAGTAGGAACCGGAAACGGATGTCCGTCCTTACCACCATGTGCAAAGGCAAACCGGGCCGGATCTTTGAACCGGGAATTAGTGCCGTGAATAACTTCGCTTACTAACGCAAGTGATTGTAAGGTGCGTGGGCCCATTCCTTCCAGCATTAATAATTCTTCAAAATCAACCGGCTTCTTCTCATGGGTAAGCCATAACATGGCGCCCAATCTTTTCAGGTCTACATCCTTTGCCCTAACATCGTGATGCGCCGGTAAAATGAGTTGTTGTTGAATTTCTGGTAACAGATAGGAAGGTGATTCTTTTGATAAGGACACAATGCCAGAGCGGGTAGAAGCGGCATCTTTATCAACAAGATTTAAAATATTACCCGATTGCAATCCGCATATGGCGGTATGTGGCTCGTTGACGAATGATTGTAATTGTTGCGAATGCCAGTGATAACGCCGCGCAGTGCCGGTGGCATCATTCAATCCTTGTTGTACTACCGTCCACTCACCTTCATTGCTTACAATAAAAGTGTGCAGGTATAATTGAAAGCCATCCTGAATAGCAGTGTTATCAACTTTAGCGCTGAGTTTGCTGCAATGAACTAGTTGCTGCGCATTCAAACCGGTTTGTTCGCCGATCGCTACTAATTCATTGGGTACCTGGCGGGAGTGTTTTCCTTTTCCCCCACAGATGTAAATGCCTAACTCTTTTGACAAAGGATTGATCGCTTTTTTCAACGCTCCTAATACAGAAGTAGTAATGCCTGAAGAATGCCAGTCCATACCCATTACCGCACCCAGGCTTTGGAACCAGCAGGGATCGCTGAGCCGGCGCACCCACTCGGCCTTTCCATATTCCATAAGGATCACCTCGGTTATGGCAAGGCCTAATTTGGCCATGCGTTCGGCAAGCCAGGGCGGAACAGCGCCATAATGTAAAGGAAGATCTGCGGTGCCGGAGCGTTTCATGATGCTAACGAAGTTAGTATATAATTACTAAATCTGCTAATTGATAAACTGCTGCAAGCCAAATGCAGAACCTGCCTGTGTACAGGTAAACGCCTAAGCAGTATTGTATTGGCCAGCGAGAGATGAATTTCAAATAATATAGAATCTGAAGTCCCGACAATCGGTAAACAGAAAATTACGAATATAAAACTCTCTCCATTGGGGGAGGGTATGAGAAAAAGCGCAGGAAGAGTGACCAGCCCAGCCACTCATTACTGTAATGATTTTTCCTATGCTTGTGGTTCAGAAAGGGCCTCATTCGTTTCCGGTTTTGGGTTTTTCAACAGGTAACATCACGTTCGCAAGCGCCTTGTTGCAAACGCCCGTAACCAACAAGGATATTATGCTACCAGGCCTCCCTGGCAATACGGAATCTGTTATCAGCAATTTCCTGCGCTATGTTTAAGAACCTGAAAGTTGAGTTGTTGATAACCGGAGCCAAAACTAATATGTTGTTGTTGATGTTTGCCGTCAATGTGTGTGAACTGCAGATTTATGCATGTGAAACCAACCTTTTCAGGTAGTGAAATGTAAAAATTTATAATGTGTGGAGAACAATGGAATACCATTCTGGCAGATCACCATAAGATCGATGACACAAACAAACAATCGTAAGTGTCAATAAAAAATGATGACAAGTGTCAGTTTTACATTCAATGATCAAACATCTATTTCGGTCATCTTAATAATCTACCTGGTAAATAGAAATATTATAACAACAGATTATAACTCCAATATGTTATAATGTAACCGTTAATAGTATTTATTTACCGCTGGTGTATACAAATGCTGCTTACTGTAACACGCAGATACTTTTGCCGACTAAAACGTTAAATAATTTTAGTCCATGAAAAAGTTGATACTGATAATATTACCATTGTTGTTTTGTGCAGCAGTTACGAAGGCACAACAAATAACGGGTAATGTTAAAGATGACCAGGGAAAAGGCTTATCGGGAGCAACCGTAACACTTAAAAAAGTAAAAGACTCTGCACTGGTTAAACTGGCTGCTACCAATGCAGCCGGGCAATACTCATTTGCGAGTATAAATGCCGGTAACTATTTTGTTGCTGTTTCTTACACTGGCCACAAGGCCAAAACTTCTGCAGCATTCGAGGTAAGTGGTACTGGTGATGTCGCTGTACCGGAAGTTGTTCTTACTAAAACTTCAGGAAATTTAAAAGAAGTTGTTGTAGCGGCACGTAAACCTATGATCGAGGTTAAAGCTGATAAAACAATTTTGAACGTTGAAGGTAGTGTGAATGCAGTAGGTCAGGATGCCCTTGATCTGTTGCGTAAAGCTCCCGGCGTAATAGTTGATAAAGACGATAACCTCACCTTAAGTGGTAAAAACGGCGTTCAGGTATATGTTGACGGGCGTCCAACTCCTTTAAATGGAAAAGACCTGTCGGATTATCTCAGGACATTGCAATCTTCTTCTATTGAAGCTATAGAGATCATTACCAACCCTTCTGCCAAATACGAAGCGGCCGGTAATGCCGGTATCATCAATATCAGGTTGAAGAAGAACAAATCTTACGGTACCAATGGTTCAGTAAATGCCGGTTACAATCAGGGCATTACGCCTAAATACAACGGCGGTATCTCATTGAACCATCGCAACAAACATGTTAACCTGTTTGGTAACTATAGTTATAATGATAATACCAACGAGACTAATATCACCCTGCGCCGTGAGATCCTGGATACATTGTTTGATCAGAAATCTAAACTGAACATCGACACCAGGAGCCATAATTTCAAAGCCGGTATGGATTATTTCATAAATAAGAGAAGCACAATTGGTATTATGACCAATGGTTCTTTTTCTGATATGGATATGGATAACTATAGCCGCACTGAAATTTCATATATCCCAACCAAGCAGCCTGACAGGTTATTGATCGCTGATAATACGAATGCGAACAAGAAGAACAATATTAATGGAAACCTGAATTACCGGTATGCCGATTCTACCGGTCATGAGTTGAACATAGATGCAGATTTTGGCGCTTATCGTAATAAAAGCGATCAGTTCCAGCCAAACTACTATTTCGATCCAAACAACAACCCGTTATATAGTCGTATATATCACATGTTGGCGCCAACTGATATTGATATCTATAGCATGAAAGCTGATTATGAACAAAACTTTAAAAAAGGACGTTTGGGTGTAGGCGGTAAAGTATCTTTTGTTGAAAGCAATAATGACTTTAGGCGGTTCGATGTAGATCCTAATACAAAAGATGAAACACTGGATATTTTCCGCAGCAATAGTTTTGTTTATAAAGAGAATATTAACGCCGGGTATCTCAATTATAACAGGCAGTTTAAAGGCTTTATGATACAAGCCGGTTTGCGGGTAGAGAATACGCATGCCACCGGCCGCTCGCAAGGCATTAAACAAGATGCAGGTGGTAATTTTGTTACGTACGATTCTACCTTTACCCGCGATTATACAAACCTGTTTCCCAGTGCCGCCATTACGCTGAATAAAAAACCGATGAGCCAGTTCAGCTTTACGTATAGCCGCCGCATCGACAGGCCAAACTACCAGAACCTGAATCCTTTTGAATTCAAACTCGATGAGTATACCTATCAAAAGGGAAATACGGAATTAAGGCCGCAGTATACCAACAGCTTTGGTATTACGCATACCTATAAATACCGGTTAAATACCACGTTGAACTATAGTCACGTGAAAGATATCTTTTCACAACTGGTTGACGTTACTGAAAAGTCAAAAGCATTCATTACCCAAAAGAACCTGGCTACGCAGGACATTGTAAGCCTGAACATCAGCTATCCGTTCATGTACAAATGGTATAGCATTTTTGGTAACCTGAATGCTTACTATTCCAAATACAAAGCAGATCTGGGTGTTGACCGGAAAGTTAACCTGGATGTGTTTGCCTTTAACTTCTACGCCCAACAATCTTTCCGTTTGGGCAAAGGCTACACGGCTGAAATGAGTGGATTCTATACTTCTCCTTCCATTTGGCAGGGAACTATCAAGAGCAGTAAAATATGGAGCATAGATGGCGGGGTTCAGAAAACCGTGTTGAAAGGAAATGGCACTGTTAAAGCATCTGTAAGCGATATTTTCAGAACCTTTAAATGGAAAGGAACCAGCAATTTTGCAGGTCAGCAAACTTTAGCCAGCGGTAATTGGGAAAGCCGTCAGTTGAAGCTGAACTTTACTTACCGCTTTGGAAACAGCCAGGTAAAAGCAGCCCGTCAACGTAAAACGAGTCTGGAAGAAGAGAACAAACGTGCGGCTGACAGTGGCGGCGGCGGCATGGGCGGTGGTAATCAAAAATAAACGAGCCGTTTAATAACTATAAATGGGACTGACCAAAAAGGTTAGTCCCATTTATTTTTGGATTGATTGAGGGCTATCCAACCATCAAACTATCCAACCATTTAACTTACTTTGCAGGTGTTAAAAAACCTTTCGCTATGCGTTTATTTGCAGGCTCATTGTTATTTATAGCCACTATTTCAGCTATTGTATACAGTTGTGCGCATAATCCCTATGCTAAAACAAACAAGCAGTATAAAAAACAGGCGAAACAGCTGGCTAAAAACCTGCAACCTGTTCCCAATAAACTTTTTCTCGATTCAGCCATTATGCCGGTGTATGCAGTAGGTACTACCAATTTCGATCTGCGTAAACCGAATTTTGTGATCATTCATCACACCGCGCAAAACTCATGCGAACAAACATTAAAAACGTTTACCCTGCAGCGTACAAAGGTGAGCGCACATTATGTTGTATGTAAAGACGGCACCATACATCACATGCTGAATGATTACCTGCGCGCCTGGCAGGCCGGTGTAAGCAAGTGGGGTAATTTTACCGATCTCAATTCTTCCAGCATCGGCATTGAATTGGATAATAATGGGAGTGAACCTTTCCCGGAAACACAGATCACCAGTTTAATTAAATTACTGGATACGTTAAAACGAAACTACTCAATACCCACAGCGAATTTTATTGGCCATTCTGATATTGCGCCCGGTCGCAAAGTTGATCCCAGCGCCTTCTTTCCCTGGCAAACCCTGTCGCAGCGTGGTTTTGGTTTGTGGTACGATACCACGGCTGTTGTAATGCCGGCATATTTTAATGCACCGCAAGCTTTACGCATTATCGGTTATAATATTAAAGATACACTGGCCGCTATCCGTTCTTTCAAATTACATTTTATACCACAGGATACGGTGGCCATTCGTACTTTAACGGATGCTGATAAGAAAATCTTATTTGATTTGTCGCAGCGGTATCAATAGCCAGGAGCTATGGCAGTTCTTCACAATAATACCCGGCCTGTTGTAAAGTGGTTTCTACCGTGCGTGGGCAAAGGTCGGCAGATTCAATACGAAGGATCTTGTCTTTATCGTCCAGGTCAACATTCCAGCGCGTAATGCCCTGCAGGTTGTTGATATGCGGTGTTACAGCAGAGATCTGCTTTTTAAAGCGTAGATTGGTTTTAAATACAAGCACTTCCATAATGTATAGGCTGTATTAAGAAAACGGGTTTATATTTTTTGATCAGGTTCATTGGTAGTGAAACTCTTTTCATCAAAGCGGCTACCCCAGCCCCTGCATCTGTTCCATTCATCTTTAAACTTTTGTTTTTCTTCGGGCGTCATGTTTTCCCATTTAGCCATCATTTTTTGACGGAAACGATTTTTAAATTGTTCCTTTTTATGATGGAACCCGCCAAAACCGCTGAATAATATTTTAGACAATACCAGTATGCCCAAAGCCTGCCAGAAGGTGATCATTTTTACCCCCAGTACTCCGGGTAATATGGCGTTCCATAAGCTCATTACTATAAAGCTGAACAACATGACAAAAGCTGTAACACATATCAGGATCAAAACAGCTTTTCCAAACCAGAATCTACGTTTCATGTTACACGTTGTTTAATAATTTAATAATTCATCTTTCAATACACTTAACCGGTTGCGCAGATGCAATACCGCATAGCGTTTTCGGCTAAGCAGGGTATTTACCGTTTCACCGGTTCGTTCGGCAATTTCTTTAAATGGTACTCCTTCCAGTTCATTCAGGATGAATATCTGCTTTTGTTCTGCCGGAAGTTCATTGAGCGCATTGTTCAACTCTTCCCAGAACAGCGTTCGCAGGTAATCTTTTTCAGGGTTATCGCTGGCGTCGAATAAAAATTCTGTCCAGTTAAGCCCGCCTTCGTCACCTTCTTCTTCCCCAAACAGGTCTTCCAGAGCCTCGGGTCGCTTTTTTCGTTGCCGGTCGATTATTTTATTGCGAGCCACTGTAAACATCCAGGCAGTCATTTGCTCAATAGGCTGCGTGTTACCAATAAACTGGTAAAACACATCCTGCAATATATCCTCTGCATCGGCCTCATTATTTACCCGTTTGCGGATAAACCCCATGAGGCGTTTGCTATAGTCGGTGATGACCTGCGTTATATTGCGTTTCCTTTCTGCCGTCATGCCGTGTGCTATCGTCAGCGTCTCCTTCATGTATTATACCTGGGTAGACGACCAACGGATAGTTATATTTTAAAGATGGGTGAAAAAGTTGAAAAGTTGACGACCTAAAAAGTTGAAAAGGTTAAAAGATGGGAAAAAATGCCGCCAACTTGGTAACTTGTAAACCCTGAATTCATCAGGGCAAGCTCCGTTGACTTGAGAACTTAATCTAATATGAAATTCGGCAAACTACCTGAAAGTGAACTGAATACAGTTGATTTTAGCCTGCCGCAGGAACCTGCCGGCAATATAAAGATATTGGGGGGTGAAAAGCGAAACAAGGTAAGTATACACATCGGGTGCCCGCAATGGGGCGTACCGGGCTGGGTGGGTAAAATTTATCCGCCGAAAGCCAGGGAAAAAGATTTCCTGGCCAACTATGTACAGCATTTTAACGGCATTGAATTGAATGCCACCCATTATAAAATATACGATCAGGCGGCCATCGCCAAATGGGCCGATAAGGCCAATGGCCGCAACTTTATATTTTGTCCTAAACTGTACCAGGGAGTAACGCACCAGGGCGGTTTACGGGGAAAGGAAGGAATGGTTGCCGGGTTTTTGCAGGGGATAAAAGCATTCAAAGAACACCTGGGACCGGTGTTCATGCAATTAAGCGATTCGTTTAGCCCTGCCCGAAAAGAAGAGCTGTTTGCCTTTCTGCAATCCCTGCCAAAAGAGGTAACTTTTTTTCTGGAGCTGCGGCATCCCGATTGGTTTGTACAGGATGCGGTTCGAAAGGAATTATTTAATACGTTGTATTTACTAAAAACCGGAGCTGTTATAACTGATACTGCTGGCCGCAGAGATTGCGCCCATATGCACCTGACCATTCCCAAAGCATTTGTTCGGTTTGTAGCCAATAGCCTGCATCCCTCTGATTATATCCGCCTCGACACCTGGATAGCGCGTATCATTAACTGGATAGAACTGGGATTGCAGGAACTGTATTTTTTCGTGCACATGGAAGATGAATTGTATTCGCCTGAGTTGATCATTTACCTTACAGATAAATTAAATACCGCATGCGGATTGCAGCTCGCGCAGCCGAAGTTTATAGAACCGGAAGGACGGGCGGCTGGTTCGCAGATAAAATTTTTTGATTAACATTGGATCTGTGGGAACAACATGATCATTCTCACAAACAACGTATGAAACTCGCGGGAAAAGTTCTTTTTTTAGTAAGAACGGTATCGAATTCATGAAAAACAGTATGGATTCATGAGAATCATATCATTTCTCATGAAAACAACATGAAATTCATGAGAAAAATTCTTTTTTCGTGAGAATCAGTTTGGAGCTTTTTGCCTGGCATTCGATGTTCACCTTACCTCATACAACTCTTCCCACCGGGTGGTGTATCGCTTGCTGCGTAATTCCTGGCGCATTTTCCAGTTGCGGGCAAGGCCCGAAGCGGCAAACTTTAATACATCATCACGCATGCTGAAATTGATATTATCCATCATATCCATTAACAGGCGCTGATATTTTTGCGGGCCGGCTGCAAATAAATTTCCCTGAATAGATTCATCCGGTTCCAACCCGGCCAGCATAACCCCTGCTTTTTTGTACACTTTTCCCTGTTCGTACAAATCATCTACCAATTGCACCGCAGGTTTTATTAATTCATTCGTGCTGCTCGTTGCTGCAGGCAGGGTAATGTGCGAACTAATGGTAGCGCCCCGCCGAAAACTTACTTCATAATTCTGCTCTCTGGGAACAATAAATACGCTGATCACTTTGGCCGCACTGTGTTGCCGGCGCAGCTTTTCGGCTGCCCTCGATGTGTAGGTAGCAATAGCTTCTTTTATATCATTGATATCGGTAACCGGCTGGCCAAACATACGGGTAGTAGCTATCATTTTTTTAGTTACCAGTGGCTTTTCCATTTCGCGCGAAGGCAGGCCATTCAATTCCCTGATCAACCGGGCCCCTACAACACCGCCTAAATTTGTATATCCCCATTCTTCGGGCATGGTGCTTAATTCCCAGGCGCTGGTAATGCCCAGGTCAATGAGTTTTTTTGCATAGGCCCAGCCAACCCCCCAAACATTACTTACCCGCGTTTGCCGCATAGCCGTTACCTGTTCTTCGCGGGTAGCCAACACCTTTACACATTGGGTAGCTGCTTTATTTTTCTTGGCCAGGAAATTGGCCAGCTTAGCCAGCGTTTTGGTAGGAGCAACGCCAATGGAAACAGAAATACCGGTCCACTGTTCAACAGTTTGTCGAATGTTCATGGCTGTATCATACAACTTTTCTGCAGGTATATCGCCGAGATCAATAAAAGCTTCATCAACCGAGTATACTTCTACTTTGGTTGCATTACCAAGCAGATGTCGTAATGTTTCCATTACGCGCCAGCTCATGTCGCCATATAAATTGTAATTGGATGAGAATGCTGTGATGCCGTGTTGCTGAATCAGTGGCCTGGCCTCAAAATAGGGAACAGCCATACCCACACCGGCGGCTTTGGCTTCATCGCTGCGGGAAACTATGCAGCCATCGTTGTTGCTTAACACCACTACCGGTTTTTGTTGCAGGTCGGGCCTGAACAATCGTTCGCACGAACAATAGAAACTGTTGCAATCAACAATTGCTTTCATAACAAAATTAGTTTACATCGCCGGTGATCCACCAGTGAAAATGATTTGTGTTTGGGATTGGAGTAGCCCCGCATTGCGGGGCAATTCGGGACTACTCATAAATTGTACCCGCCTTCTCCGCCTTTAGGCGGATACAGACGGGAAACTAGGATGGTTTAATGGAATGGTTAATATGGTTGTGTGGTTGCAGAATAGCGATCCCTGGGTACAGGTGTGCGACGCAAGAGAAGCTACATAGTAGCACAAGCGCCAGGTACAAAAAAAATCTAAACCGGATGAATACTGTAAGTGACCACTCCCCATATACCCAATGAATCACAGGATGCATCTACTTCAATGGTCGCGTGCTTTGGTGTTTCGGGCAATAACCGAACTTTATTAAATGTTTTTTCGAGGCGCCTGATAAGCATTTCACCGTTAAGCGTTGCTACTACCACTTTGCCGCTTTCGGCTTTCAGGCTGCGGTCTACAATAATAGTATCGCCGTCGAAAATGCCTGCGCCCGTCATAGCGTCGCCGCGTACACGCATAAAGAAAGTAGCCGGTTTATTTCTGATCAGTTGTTCATTAAGATCAATGCCTCGTTCCATATAATCATCTGCAGCAGCACCAAAGCCGGTTGCATCGGCTGTTTTAACATCCTGTTGCGAGAACTTTTTGGTTCCCCGGTACGATGTTTCGTTAAAATAATCCCCCTCCATATAATTTAAATTTTGGTGTACTAAATTATTTAGTAAATTTATACTAAATTTATGATCCAATAAAAAATGTTTTATGAATACCGGGTTAGTAAAAAATGCTTCGTTCGAATGGAATGGGAGCGGTCATCGGGAGTACAGGCTGGTCATATATCCTGATGCCGTTGTGTATGAAAAGATTATGGCGGAAAAGCAGCGATTTTTTATGAATTACGGAATAGAAGCCGGGGTTAATTCCTTTCCTTATATAATGGTGGCTGGTTTTTATGCGGGCGAAGGCATGGAGGAAACATTGATCAGATGGATACAGCGGATCTGCAGCCAGCACAATAGTTTCGAAGTATTACTTAATAATTATAGCGGTTTACCACAGCATAGTATTTATCTGCGGGTGCAGGACCCTCAACCGTTGCAGCAATTGGCTACGCAATTAAAAATGCTCGATGGTCATGTACATGCCATGAGAGGCAATGCCGCTGAACGGATACCGCATATAAACCTGGCCAAGGAATTACCAGAAGCTGTTTACCAGAAAACCATGCCTGTGTATTCACGCAAAACATTTCGTGCCCGCTTTATGGCAACTGAACTGGTGTTGCTGGGCCGCGATCATCCCTATGCTGCCAGTAAAACCATAACCGTATTTCGCTTTTTACCAGCTAACCATAAATCCTACAGTGAAGTGGCCTGAGATATTATTTCATCACAAAACAATCAATTATGAAAATCAATATTCAGTCTATACCCGGTTGCAGAATTAATGAATATATGTTGGTGTTGAACCCGCATGAGGAGTTGCGCAATAAAATAATGCGTGTGAGAAGCGAGTTCAGCGAAACGTATAAAAATTCCGCTGCCCTCATTGGCAAACCACATATTGCATTGGTGCGGTTTACGCAACTTGAAATGATGGAAGAGCGGATCGTAAACCGGTTAAAAGTAGTAGGCATGGGGTTTCAGCCATTTAAGGTAGTATTAAAAGATTATGGAAGTTTTCCTTCGCATACAATACATATCAATGTTACTACCAAAGTACCCGTTCATAACCTGGTACGGGAAATACGCGGAGCGCAACGGCTTATGAAGTTGGATAATGACCATAAACCACATTTTATTGATGAGCCGTATATTGTTATTGGTCGCAGGTTGTTACCCTGGCAATATGAAAAGGGTTGGCTCGAATTTTCGCACCGGCAATTTACCGGTTCCTTTATAGCCGATAATATGTTGTTGTTAAAACGTCGCCTGGGCGATAAAGCCTGGCAAATAGCACAACGTTTTGAATTTATGAATTTACCCGTTACGACAAAACAAGGGGAGTTGTTTGTATAGCCATGCTTGTTGTGGTGTTGTTGCAGTATTTCTTTTAATAATGGGGACCACCTCCCCCGATTAATCGGGGGAGCGTCGTACGGGAACCTATAATTGTGAGATAGTAAATGTGTACATTAAAATTTGTAGAGAATGAAAGAAATAAAACAAGATCACTACCGGGTTGCTCCCAGGAAAATGGAAGGAGATGAAAATTATAAAAAGGGCCGCGGTGCTCAGATCAATACAAAGAACCGTTTTATAAAAGATCAACATGTACAGGAACACGTTGAGGGCATTGATGACTGGACCGAAAAGCAGGAACCTACTCAATACTTAGAACAGGAAGCAAAAAGCCTGGTGAATAAAGTTACCAGTCCCGACGTAGGCATGTGGTACAGCATGAACCCATACACCGGTTGTGAACATGGCTGTATTTATTGTTATGCGCGCAATACCCATGAGTATTGGGGTTATAGCGCCGGGCTCGATTTTGAAAGAAAGATCATAGTAAAGACAAATGCACCGCAATTGTTGCGTAAGTTTTTAATGAATCCCAAGTGGGAAAGTGTACCTATTAGTTTAAGCGGTAATACCGATTGTTATCAGCCGGCCGAACAGAAATACCGTTTGACCAGGTCGTTATTGCAGGTATGCCAGGAGTTTAACCAGCCCGTAGGCATTATTTCAAAAAATGGCGGCATGGTGCGTGATAAAGATGTCCTGAAGGAGATGGCAAAAAAGAAACTGGTTTCTGTGCTGGTCACCATTACTTCCCTCAATGAAGACCTGCGCCGGGTAATGGAGCCACGTACCACCACCTCTATGCAGCGATTACGGTTGATACAGGAGTTGAGCCAGGAAGGTATACGGGTGGGTGTAATGATGGGCCCTATGATACCTGGTTTGAATGAGCATGAAATGCAAAGGATCATGAAAGCAGCCAAAGACCATGGGGCAACCTTTACTGCCTATACTTTTATCAGGTTGAACGGGTCGGTTAAATTATTGTTTCATGACTGGCTGCATAAAAATTTCCCTGACCGGGCAAACAAAGTATGGCATATGATTGAACAGAGCCATAATGGACAGGTGAATGATTCACGTTGGGGCGTACGCATGCGTGGGGAAGGCGATATTGCCGAGATGGTTGCTCAGCAATATCGCAAATACGGTAAACTCTATGGCATGAACGCTGAGGAGATGGACCTGGATGCGACCACCTTTAGACGGCCTGGTACACAGGGAAGGTTATTTGATTGAGATTTGAAATGAACTTTGGCCACCTTTTTTTATAATGATTTTTTTCAATACTTCTTTAATACGCACAATTTCTTTACAAAGACCGGCAATTTCCCGGGCATTCTCCAGTATGTTCAACTGGGAAAGTGATTGTTCCAGTTCCTGAATTTTTCCCCTGTAATAATATGCCATTACTTCCGCTGAGTCGGCCATGATCATTTGAAAGGAGTCGGAAACGAGTTCCTTTGGCGAAACAGGGTTTAATTTACTAATGGCTGAGTGTTGCTGTCTCATGAATTAAAGTTAAAAAGTTATAAATGTCTGATTGGGTGGAAGGTTTCTACCGGACTCGGGAATGGGTAATTGTTGAATCGAAGTTCTTTGTTATAGCCTTGAGCAGCAAGAGTTAAAGTACCAAAAGATACAGGTAGTAGCTGTAGTTAAAATAAGTAGTTCTACGGATTTTCGGGCTGGCATTAACCAATACCTTTAGCACCCCGTTTAACCAAATTTTTTTTTATGGCAACTAACTCGAAGAAGTCTTTTATGACTTACCCTTATGCACTTATTTTCCTGATGGGAGTACTGTTGATTGGCTCCTGCAAAGAAGAGCAACCAAAAGATCTGATATGCATTCCTGTACCGAACGACACATCTGCGCTTGGCCGCAAAAATCATTTCATTCCTGTAATGAGCATTGACATCTATGAAAAGGATTTCAGGGCTACACGCGACTCGCTTACAAGGAAGTTTCCTGAATTGTTTATTCCCAATAGCGAAACATTTAACAAAGCATCAATTGTTAAATTTTTCGAAAATCCCAAAGTTGTTGGGCTTAAATTCTATTATGGGGTAAAGCCTGGCGATGATAAGAAAAAGTCATTGCGATTGATGATAGTGGGTGTTGATTCAGCGGGTAATAATGTATACATAAAGAATAAGAAATCGGCCTTGGCAGCCCAGGCATCCGATGAGGATGGTGGATTGGAATATGGACAATGTACCCCTCCCTGTGATGGGTTTGAGCCTCAAGAGCCGTAGTAGTGGAATGGTTTATTTGTAACTCAAAGACTGAGATTTTCCCATACAATGGATGCTACCGTACGTTTTATTTTAAGTTTAAGCATCGGATTTGCTGTAATTATCGGGATAGTAAGATTTCGAAGGATAGATCCATCTTACTATCCCTTTATTTTTAATGCTTCAGCAGCATTAGTAATAGAGATAATGCATAAAATCCTGATGGAAACAGGACAACCGAAGTTGTTCATTTTTTTGTTGAATACCTATTCCTATATTGATTTCTTCCTCTTTACATGGCTTTTTCATAACTGGGGCCTCTTTAACAGAAAGAAGACAACATTCATCACCATTGCCGGCATGTTTTTTCTGATTTGGATAGTAACCAATGCGATATTTACACGCTTTATTGAAATTAATTTGTACTTTTTCATAGTATATTCATTTGCATTGATCTTTTTCAGTGTAAGTACATTTAACAAGATGGTGGTGAATGAACGAAGCAGCATTTTCAGGAACCCGAAGTTTTGGATATGTTTGGGCATTATTATTTTTTATTCATTTTTTGTGGTTTGGTCATCAACAGGCTTTTCTTTCCACAAAACCAGCGATGAATTCAGGCGGGGTTTACAGGCCATTAACGTATATTCAAATTTATTGGTTAATCTTTTGTATGCAGTAGCTGTAATATGGATACCCAGGAAAAAGAACTTTACCAGTCTCTTTTGATAGTAGTAGGGGTAGTGGGTATAATTTTGCTATATTTCATTATCACCATTATTCGCTATCAGCGCCGCAGCCTTAAACTGCATAAGGAGAAGATACAGGCCGAAATTGATACACTGGAGAAAGAACGCCGGCGTATAGCTTCTGACCTTCACGACGAACTGGGCCCCCTTTTATCTGCGGTAAAACTTCAGATCAACAGCCTCAATACCACCGACCCCGACGACGAACAGGTGATCAGCAAATCAAGCACCCATCTTGACAGCATCATCAGGAAATTGAGGGAAATTTCAAATAACCTCATGCCCAATACGCTGGTGCGAAAAGGGCTTCAAAAAGCCATTACCGAGTTTATTGATAATAACCGTAATGCCTACGGATTAGAAATAAGATTTATATGTGAGCAGGACATTCATTTGAATCAGCATAAAGAAGTCAACATCTACCGCATCATTCAGGAAATTCTTCACAATACCGTAAAACACGCCCAGGCCTCCCTGTTGATCATTAAAATGGTTGCCGAAGGCGACCGTCTTTTGCTCATGACAGCCGATAATGGGAAAGGATTTGATTATTTTGCTAAAGTAAAAGACAATCCCGGCCTTGGACTTCGTAACTTGCAGAGCAGAACAGAGGTGATGGGAGGTGAGCTTACCTGTCAGTCTGAGCCAGGAAAGGGCACCACGTATACTTTTGAAATTCCTCTTTGACCAGAACCAGGTGTTATTATGAGAACATATGGCAATATAAAAGTTGCTATTGCTGACGATCATGAAATTTTTCGCGACGGATTGCGGGCAATGTTGCAAAAGCAGCCAGATATTTTACTGGTAGCGGAAGCTGCCAATGGAAAAGAATTGATTGAACAGGTAAAATCGCAGGAACCGGATATTGTGATCAGTGATGTTAAGATGCCTGTAATGGATGGTGCTGCCGCCACCCGCCATTTAACCGAGAACTATCCGCAAGTAGGCATCATCGCATTGACCATGTTTGATGAAGAAGATCTTATTATCGATATGCTGGAGGCAGGGGCCCGCGGTTACCTGCTAAAAAATGCCGACAAGAACGAGATCATAGAAGCCATCAAATCGGTTTACCAGCAACAACCTTACTATTGCCGCCATACCTCAAACAAGCTGGCCCAGATGGTGGCCAAAAGCAAATTCAATCCTTATAAGCAGAAACAGAAACCCGATTTTAATGAACGGGAGATAGATATTGTAGCCGATATCTGCAATGGCCTTACCAGTAAGCAAATTGCCGAAAAGATATTTTTAAGCGTACGTACCGTGGAAGGCCTGCGGTTAAAGATCATGGAAAAAATGGAAGTGAAAAATACCGCCGGCATTATCATTTACGCAATCAAGAACAACCTGTACAAGCCCGGCAATATATAAGGCCATTGGTATAAAACCCCTGTTGACTATCACCTCATTGCCTTCAATTGATCACTGATGGATAACCGAAAAAACGGATACGCTTTCGGGCAGTGAAAAAGTTTTTTTAAAAAAACTTATCAAAATATTTGGTGTAATTGAAAAATTATTGACACCTTTGCAATATCAAAATCAACAAACATGTTACGCAAACAATCACATATTGAAGTACTGAACGGATGGAGTCCGATAGGTGACTTTACTGTTTGCGGGGCGTGTTACGCTGAAGAATAAGTTGAAAAAACGAATTCGATATAACACAGGCCCCGCAAGGAATTGCGGGGTTTTTTATTTATCGGCTGTTTAAAAAATAACAGCGAAAAGGAAATCCCATGACCAATAGGAATGGGTGTGCTATATTCATATGTGTGTAATAGTTAGTAAGTGAGTTTGGGAAAGAAAAAAATTATTAAAACAGGCTTATGAAATTTATTAGTAACAACATCTAAATAATCATATACAAATTGATGCCGGGATCATTGCAACATATACGACGAATGATGGTGGATAATACAAAACGATTTATTCATTGGAATACGTGTGCAAATGCGCAAGTGGAAATGTATATCAATGGCGGCAAGCAAGAGGATAGTACTCGAATACGACCAGGTTGTGTTTAAACGAAACTGTAAAAAACAGGTATCGAATAAAAAGCCCGGTCGACAAAAACGACCGGGCTTTTTTATTGGTGTTGTTCTGACAAACGAGTGTAATTATTAAACAAAACTTCAGATGAGAAGAAAAAGGAAGGTAGGTGATGAAATTATTAATGAGTGTATTTATGATCCGTTTCATTATTGCTTTATTCGAGAATAAAGCCAAAGCGAACAAGAATAACGTTCAACAGGATGCAGATGAAAGGGAAGCAAGACATCCTGCAGCATTCCAGATCCGATAGAAAGTGATTGAAGATAAGAGTTCAAAAAGGAGGAAAATAAGCGTCCGTCGGCTGGCGGATGCTTTTCCAAAAACATTCATTGACCATTAAGCCTGACTAAAATTAAACCCTTATGAAACTGTAGCGGTTGCCACGACCGCTACAAAATATAGGAGTATTCCGGTTGGTCGGATCCCCCGTCTGGAGCGGGGAGGCTGCAGGTTCGAGTCCTGTCTCCTATACAAAAGCAGTACAAGCGTTGATGGTTGCGTCCCTGACTTCCAATCAGGAGGACAGAGTTCGAATCTCTGGTGCTGCTCTAATAGTT
Organism: Niastella caeni; assembly: GCF_004834005.1. Classification (GTDB taxonomy): domain Bacteria; phylum Bacteroidota; class Bacteroidia; order Chitinophagales; family Chitinophagaceae; genus Niastella; species Niastella caeni. The sequence goes on along the minus strand of NZ_STFF01000001.1, from coordinate 1,400,324 downwards.
CGTTGGTGTAATGGCTAACACCTCGGATTGTCTATCCGAAGCTATGGGTTCGATTCCCGTACGAACTGCTGTAATTGTTGAGTGGTGCAATGGTTAGCATATCAGCCTTTGACCCTGATGATATTGGTTCGAATCCAATCTCGACAACAAATGGAGGCTGTAGCTTATTTGGTAAAGCGTTCCGCTGTGAATGGGAAGAACAGGGTTTCCCGGCTCACCGGGACGGCTCACCCGAAACTGGCTTATAGTTCAATGGAAGAATACTGTGCTACGAACGCAGGGATGAAAGTTCGACTCTTTCTAAGCCATCAGAAATATTGGCCCGTAGCTCAATGGTAAGAGCAAGTGCCTTATACGCAAAAGGTTACCGGTTCGAGTCCGGTCGGGCCAACATAGAAGATGACTTAGCTCAATTGGTAGAGCAGTACTCTGATACGGTACAGGTTGACAGTTCGAGTCTGTCAGTCATCACAATAAGCGACCTGGTGTAAAGGCTAACACCCCACTCTCATAAGGTGGTCATTCCGGTTCAATTCCGGAGGTCGCTACAAAATGGCCCGTAGCTTAGTTGGCAAAAGTACCCGGCTTTTAACCGGGGGACCATGAGTTCGAGTCTCATCGGGCCAACAAATAAAAATGGATGAATAGCTCAATGGTAAGAGCGCTCCCCTGTTAAGGGAGGGGTTGAAAGTTCGAGTCTTTCTTCATCCGCAATGGTCTGTTCGCCTAGTTGGTTAGGGCGCTGGTCTTTCGAACCAGATGGATGAGTTCGATCCTCATACAGACTACCAGGTGCTTTGGCAGAGATGGTTCTATTGCATCCCGTTGAAGCCGGGAACATCGTGGTTCGATTCCACGGGGCACCACCTATATGGACATAATGTAATGGCAGCATAATAGTCTCCAAAACTATTAGTCTTCGTTCGAGTCGAAGTGTCCGTGCTAAAAAATATGGTTATGCGTACTCGTGTAATGAAATAGTTAGCAGAAAAATCTTTGTCAGCAAAGAATGATCATTCTATTAACTATTTAAAGAAAAATATGGACAATTTATTTACGCAGAAGTCGATCAATGCTAATAGCGTTTTTGACAATCGATTTCTGGATGTGAAAATATTATACCTGTACTATTATAACCGGTTGCCCAGTTTGAGTTATATAGGCCATATAGATGGCGAAAAATTATTCAACGCGCTAAAGGAAAAGTACGCCGGTCAAATTAAGAATATACATCAGTTCCGCTGGTATAAAAATAAAGATAAGCAATATCAATTCGGTAGAACGGTGCTTGTATTTGAGGAAAATTGCCTGGTTGAGATCACTACCAGTTATTGTGATATTCTGTATGATGGCTTATGCCCTGAGTTCGTGGCAGCTATAACTGAATTAGCTGGCCTGTGCAAAGAACGGCAAAGACGTAAGCCTCTTGAGATCAATTTGATTGCGCAAAGTAGTGATGGGCTCGAATTAAAGGCAATGGAGATCAAGCGTACAAAATTGGATCTGGACCTTTTTTATGAGGACGATTTCAGGGAAACGGATGAGATCATCAGGCAAAGGTTGAATAAGAAGAATGATAAAGGAATAGTGTTATTGCATGGTTTGCCAGGTACGGGAAAAACAACGTATCTGCGTTACCTGATAGGAAAAATAAAGAAGCGGGTGTTGTTCCTTTCACCTACTGTAGCAGGAAACCTGATGAACCCTGATTTTATTGAATTACTGATCGATAATCCCAATACTGTTGTGATCATTGAGGATGCAGAAAATATCATCATGGATCGTAAGTACAATTCGGGGTCAGCCGTATCGAACCTGTTGAATATTTCAGACGGATTGCTGGCCGATTTTCTGAATGTACAACTCATTTGCACCTTCAATAGTTCGCTTACGCTGGTAGATAGTGCGTTGATGCGAAAGGGAAGGCTGATTGCAAAATATGAGTTTGGAAAATTGAGCATAACTAAAGCGCAACGGTTAAGTAATCATTTGGGATTGAAAACTGTAGTTAATCAACCAATGACCATAGCAGAAATTGCCAACCCGCATGAAAAAGAGCAGCCGGCAAGCAGGGTAGAAGTGATTGGTTTTAGACGAAGCGTAATTGAAAATTAAAATAACAAAGGAATGGAGGTAAGCCATGGAACAGCATCATTGGAGGCGGCTGGACGGTACACGGATCAACAGGTCAATTGAAGATGAAGTAAGGGCCGTTTTGGTTCGTGAAAAAGAAATGGGACATACAGTAAAAGTATGTATCGGTACCGATAGCCAGGTTAAGGGTAAAGAAACGGAATTCGCTACGGTAATTGTGTTCATCCGGAAAGGGAAAGGTGGGTTTATGTATATACACAACGAAACTACCCAACAGAAAATGAGCATCAAACAGCGTATGTTAATGGAGGTTTCTAAAAGTATTGAAATAGCATACACACTATGCCGACTGTTTACAATTTATAATGTAGACATGGAAGTGCATGCTGATATTAATACCAACCCCAACTTCAGAAGTAATGATGCGTTGAAAGAAGCCATGGGTTATATCATGGGAATGGGTTTTGTGTTCAAAGCCAAACCACATGCCTTTGCCAGCTCAAGCTGCGCCAATAAAGCAGTACAGTAAAAAGCTTATCCAGAAATTAAACCCCTGGATAAGTTTCAAATAATTCACCATGATTAGTAATTGGCTGATCTGGTGTTAAGAGCTTCCCCAATGGGAAGGCTGGTATATGACCGGTTGAAAACAACCAGGTTAGTGTTTTAAAGAAGCACAACAGTGCAGATGTAGTAACTATCTGTATGCTGTGGTAAGATCGGAATATGCCATCACTTCGTAGGTCAAGGGTTCGAATCCCTTTCCCGCTAATACCGGGATAGTTCAGCGGTAGAACGACGACTTTTAATTTGTGGGTTCGAGTCCCACATCCTTACTGAAGGATTGGCGAAAATGGTAAACGCAAAGCATTCTTAATGCTTAATTCCAGGAAGTACACCGCTTCCCCAAAAATGGTGAATGCAACATAAAGCCGGCTTATTGACCCGCGGTACCGCCAAAAGCGCTACCGCAATCTGGTAAATGCTTTGCAGGCTATCAGGAGCCGTTGCGGTTTATGCCACTTCTTTCAAAGAAATATTGTGTTGAAGATGCTACAACAAATAGGTCGATGAAGAACTGGTATAACGAACACCGGTAAATATTGCTTCCGCAATTACGGGACGGAAAATAATACCCGGCTTTATTTTAATAACCCTTAAAAAAATGTACCAATGAAAAATATTCATGTAAACGCCTATGAGGTAGCCCTTGTATTTAAAAAAGGCGTATACCAGCAAATGCTGAAAGAAGGAAATTACTGGTTCTGGAAAAATGAAACAGTACATAAATACAACGTTACAAAGCCATTCGTTGCCCCTGTTGAACTCAACATCCTGTTGCAGGATACGGTTTTGGCAGATGCACTGCATGTAGTGGATGTAAAAGATAATGAGATCGTATTGCACTACGAGAACGGATTGCTGAAACAGGTGCTTACCGCAGGTCGTTATACTTTCTGGAAAAGTGTGATACAGCATGATTTTGTGCGCGCCGATATTGGTAAAGTGGAGATCACTGAAAACATTGACCGTGCCACTTTGCAGAATAAACTGGTGGCTCCTTACGTGCGCACCTTCATTGTTGAAAGCCATGAAAAAGGTGTTTTGTACATCGATGGAAAGTTTGTGCAGACACTGGATGCAGGTGTTTACAACTGGTGGAAGAACGGGATGGTGGTACAGGTAAACAAGCTCGATATGCGTCAGCAGCAGGCGGAGATCAACGGACAGGAAATTCTGACAAAGGATAAAGCTGCTTTGCGTATCAATGCCTGGGCGCAGTATAAGGTGAAGGACATTGAAAAAGCGGTGTTGCAGAACAAGGATTTCAGTTACCAGCTGTATGTGGTATTTCAGCTGGCGCTGCGTGAATACGTAGGTGCACTGCCATTTGATGAGCTGCTGGAAAAGAAAGAAAGTATCACCCAATTTATCCTGGAAGCTGTAAAAGAGCATGCTGAAGCATTGGGTGTGGAAGTGAATGGATTTGGTATCCGGGATATTATTCTGCCAGGTGATGTGAAGGAGATCATGAACCAGGTGTTGATCGCCGAAAAGAAAGCACAGGCGAACATCATTATGCGTCGTGAAGAAACTGCCAGCACCCGTAGCCTGCTGAACACTGCCAAACTGATGGAAGAAAATGCCATGCTGTGGAAGTTGAAAGAAATGGAATATGTTGAAAAGATAGCAGACAAGATCAGCAATATCAGTGTTAACGGCAACGGTGTACTGCTTGATCAGTTGAAGCAGATCCTGGTATCACAAAAATGATCAGCCTATTAAAGGTGCTGAAAAATAAAAGCCTGTAGCCGTAAGAACGGGCAGGTAGCTTGTAAGTTGTATAGCCTTGAGAACTAAAGTATCCGCCGCGAGGCGGATGCTTTTCTAAACATTCGGTTAAGCTTTTGTAAGTAACCAGTAAGCAGTTTAAGTATGATGATTGATGTGATTAATATTATTGAAACAGAGCTCAAACAAACCTTTGATGAATTGTTCAAATGGTTTAATATTGATAATGAGCTGTTGCATTATGCACCTGATAATAAGGGATGGAGCATTCGTAAAATATTGGAACATGTATCGCTGACGAACCATTATTTGCTGATGTTTATCAGTAAGGGCTCTAAAAAAGCACTGGAAAGATCGAAAAAAGAAGATTTTTCCGGCATCCTGGTTGATTATGATCTGGATTGGGAACGGATGAAGATAATCGGTCAGCATAGATCGTTTGAGTGGAGTCGGCCTGATCATATGCAACCGCGAGGCAAGATGCCGGTTGCAGCAATACGGCACGAATTAGAACAACAATTGAAGCAATGCCGTACGCACTTGCTAACGTTGCAGCATGGTGAAGGTGTTTTGCATAAAACTATGATGAGTGTAAATAATCTGGGTAAAATAGACGTTTATCATTATATATACTTTCTGGTTCAACATGCCCAAAGACACATTACCCAAATGGAGCTGGTTGAAATTGAGTTCAACCTTGGAGTCGGCTAAATAAAATTAAAAAAATGGCGAAATTAAAGTTATCAGGAAAAGAGTTAAGAGCAATTGGTTATCCCCAAGGACCGGTGATAAGCATAGCAATGAACGTAATGGAGAAGAATTATAAGCATGAGAAAAAGGAGGATGTGATGGAGTTATTGAAAAAAATATTGAGTGCTCCGGTGGAGTATGAAAATGATGCCGTGTTAGGGTTGATTGCACAACAACTGATACCAAAGAAAATAGTGGAGACAGGAGAAGCTATTCCATTGAACAGTACGGGAATTCAATTCAATGTATTCGGAAGCGAACATATTGAAGAAGGCGCCATGCACCAGATGCACCAGGCTGCCAAATTACCCATTAGCGTAGCCGGCGCTTTGATGCCCGATGCACATGCCGGTTACGGGTTACCTATTGGTGGCGTACTGGCAACGGAAAACGCGGTGATCCCTTATGGCGTAGGTGTTGATATCGGATGCCGTATGTGTTTAAGTGTTTTCCCAATTAATCCGAAAGAATTGATACAGCGGGAAAATTTATATACAAGAGAATTGCAGGAAGCAACCTTGTTTGGTAGCGGAGCAGTGTTTGATGAGGCTGCTGACCACGAAGTAATGGAGCGCAATGAGTTTGATGAACTGCCATTATTAAAAGGATTACAGACAAGAGCATGGAAGCAGTTGGGGTCAAGTGGTTCGGGAAACCATTTTGCGGAATTTGGCTTAATTGAAATAGGTGAGAAAGATGCCATTTTAGGTATTGATGCTGGGGTTTACGTTGGTTTGTTAACGCACTCCGGTTCAAGGGCCTTAGGCGCTAATATCGCTAATCATTATACTAAAATAGCAAAGGAAAAAAGGCGCTTGCCTGGTGATGCGGTTAACCTGGCCTGGTTGCAAATGGATGAACCGGAAGGTATTGAATACTGGCTGGCGATGAACCTGGCTGGTGATTATGCGAGTGCCTGTCATCATATCATTCATGAAAAAATTGCAAGGGCGATCGGTGAAAGGCCGATAACCATGGTTGAAAATCACCACAACTTTGCCTGGAAAGAAATGATGGTAACACCCGATGGAAAAGTAAAAGAGTTAATTGTTCACCGGAAAGGCGCAACTCCTGCAGGTAAAGATGTGTTAGGGATCATACCGGGATCAATGACCGCACCGGGCTTTATTGTGAAGGGAAAAGGGGAGGAGGCTTCTGTTTTTTCTGCATCACATGGCGCCGGAAGAAAAATGAGCCGTACCAGGGCTTTGGCTGCCATTACGCAAAAGGACCTGAAAGAGCAATTGCAACGGCACGGCGTGAAATTGCTGGGTGGTGGGTTAGATGAAGCGCCACATGCCTACAAGGATATTGAAGTAGTGATGAAAAGCCAGTCGGCACTGGTTGATATCGTAGGTAAGTTCACACCTAAAATTGTGCGAATGGATGGAACTGCACCAAAGAAATGGAAAGTTAAAAATCAGTTAGACGGTGAGTAAATGATATATGTCGTCCTGGTTCAACCGGGGCGGCATTGTCGTTCAATAATATCTTAAGTATTTGAGATCTTTTCGAAAAGATAAGAAAGCGGGCTTTGCTCCAGCACCAGCCGGTTCGATTGACCGTTTTCTTCTTTCCACTTTACCAGCCTTATGTTGTCGCCTTCAATTTCAATGCCGGTAATATCACCATCTACAAAGCAGCAGCAACCACTATTGAAATACGATGGAATGACCATTGTTTTATGAAATTGCTTACCGGCATATTCTGCTTTTCTTTTTTCCAGTTCTGCTTCGATTTTTTGTATGGCCTCAGCATCCTGTTTGGCTCTTGCTTTTTCCAGTTGTTTTGTAAGCCGTTCTATATGATCAAGTGAGGCAAATACCGGTTTGTGCGTATGACCGGAAATGAACAACAGATCTTTTTGGGTGGCGCTCCACTCATACATCATGATATTATGTTTATCAACCAGCTCGAAAGAGTCGGCGATTGAATTGATGCTGATCTCAAGGTAGCGTTGCAATGGGGTCCAGATGGAGGCTACGAACCAGGTGCTGAAGGCATTGCCATCGCTTTTTTTATCGCCCTGATGACCATGCGTGCAAAAAATGGAGAATTGTCGGTTGTTGTATATGGTTGTTAATATAATGCCTTCATGTATTTTTAGCTTGTCGCCAAAAACGGGTTTCAGAAAACGGGTCCGCGGAAAATCAAACTTCCATTCCAGGTCGTGATTGCCAAAAATGCGGTAATAGCGATCCTGTTGTAAGAAGCGCAATTCTGCCTGTAAGTTGGTCTTATTCTTTTCCAGCACCACATCCGGTTTGTTTTCCCACAATTCCTCACAATCGCCGAGGTTAATAAAATGGAAACCGTTGTTGAAATAATAATCGAGGGCGTTCAGATAATTTTTCTCAGCCATCCTAAAATCATCGGCAAAGTCCCGGGCGCCTTTGTGTTCATCTGAAAAAATGATAAACTTACCGGTTGATAGATCGAAGGGGATGCAAATGCCCGAGCCTGATTTTTTATTCTGTATATTTTTAAGTAAGGCTGATAACGAGGTGAATACCTGATCTTTTTCAGGCGAAGAGGAAAGCCGTTCTGCCAGCCAGGTGACCGGTTTTTTAAATAAGCGCTGCAATATTTTTTTCATATCTAAAAAATCAGGTTTTTTTCAATTGCCTGAAATTTATTACTTTAGTAAGATAGCAAATCACAGTCATTTATAAATCAATACCCGTTGACTGTATAACCCGGCATCGAAATCGGTACATGCCAGGTTCTCTCCTGAATCCTGCCCAACTATTTCAATCAGGCGGTCCGATTTTAAAATACCAGGAATGCCTGCGAACAAAATACATGCTCAGATGAAACAACTATCGGTTGCGTCACCTACCAATTTACAGCGCTGGTTTTGGGTACTATTGGCTATCAATTGCCTGTTTATTATCGCTTTTAAATGGTATATGCCGGTGGAAACGGATGAAATTGTTCGTTTTGAACTGGCCAAAGAACTGTCGGTAGCAGAGAGAATGGTGCAGGAATGGGAAACGTATGGGAAGCTTAAATATGCGATCATAAGTATCTACATCGATTTTCTGTTTATAGTTTTTTATACTACCGGCCTATCGGTAGCCAGCATATATTTCGGTCGTTTAAGCGGCCATGAAATTTTGATGCGAACTGGAAAATTTGTAACGTATCTGTTAATAATAGCGGGTATTTGTGATGTTATTGAAAATATAGCTATGCTGAAGAGTTTACAGGGCACGCCTACCCGCTGGTCGGTTTTGCTGGCTTATGATATGGCCACTACCAAATTCTCCATAGTAATTTTATCGGCGTTATTTATTGCCGTTTGTCTGGTGTTCAGGTTGCTGCGGAAAATAGTGTTGTGAGGTAAAACCGATTACCTGGTTGTGATCGGTTAAACTTTAATGTAGATCTTCTTCTTATCCATAACATACACGATCAGCCAATAGAAGATGATCATACAAATCGCATATAGTAAGGAACCGTTTTTCAGGTTGTCTGATACGGGTTTGCAAACATGCTGGTAAAACCAGGGTAGTGTACTTGTATACACTTTCTTGCCTTCCTCATCTATATGATCTACCCAGCGGAAGATGGCCAGAACGCGAGGTAAAAATCCACTCAGGAAATAAATGAACAAGGCATTTTTGCCAAACACATCAAAAAAGCGACTCCACCAACCTTTTGTTTCCTTGAATTCAATGAAAAATATGCAAACAGAAAGTAGCAGGGTAGCCAAACCTGTGGTGTAAAGCACGTAAGAGCTTGTCCATATTTTTTTATTAATGGGGAACACCATATCCCATACAAATCCTGTAAAGATCAGGATGCAGCCGGCTGCAAATAAATGAGCCAGCATGTCAAAGTTCTTTCCCTTTTGTTGAATGTAAAAACCAACGAAATAGCCAAAGATCACCTGAACAATAGACGTGAGTGTGCTGGAAATACCTTCCGGGTCAAAAGCCACCCCTTCTCCATGATACATATGCGATTCGCCCAGTATTGCTTTATCTATTCCCACTCCAAAATAGCCATTCAGACTATAGGGATCGGCAGGGTTTCCCAACAACATACACAACATCCAATAACCTAATAACAAAACAATGGAGGTAACAAATGCACCGCGTATTTTAAAAAAATAAATGATCAGGGAGGCGAATAAATAACAAAGCGCAATACGTTGCAAAACACCCAAAATACGTATACCTGTCAAGGTGCCGTTCGGCCCTGCATATTCCCAGGCTTTAAAGACCAATTGCTCATTATCCCACCTTATAAAGGGCGACCAGTTAAGGAAAAAACCTATAAGAAAGATCAGCGGTGAACGTGTGATCGCTTTTTTAAGAAAGGCTGCGGTTCCTGCCTGTTCAAGCCTTGGCATCACAAAGGCTAAGGCATTACCTACTGCAAATAAGAAGAAAGGAAAAACCAGGTCGGTAGGTGTACAGCCATGCCACGATGCATGTGCAAGCGGTGCATACAAATTTGACCAGCTTCCGGGGTTATTTACCAGAATCATAAAAGCTACAGTGGCGCCCCGGAAAACATCAAGGGAATAGAAGCGTTTTTGCAAGACATTATATTTAAAAAGGAAAGATAAGGAACCCGTGAACAGCAAACAAGATATTGGGAAGCGTGGATTGGCAATGCTATGCAGATTTTGCGAACGAGCGTCAGCTTATATTAATCTAACAATATTCTTATTTCATATGCGTTTTTGGGCACGATATTTACGCAGGGCGGGTGCACACATGTTAAATGGATGTAAGGGGCATATGTATAATTGTGGTGTGATGGGTGTATAGGTTATTTGAAGGACAAATAATACCTGGCTTTGCGGCTTGGGAAAGCTATTATTATTAAAATGATTATTTACCTTGCGGCAATCGCTGGAGGGTGCTTAATAGGGGGTGTCTTATTCCTGCTTTAATATATTTTTTCAATTATTGATAACTGGTTGTGACTGAGAAAATGACATTTTTGATTGAAAAATAAGGGTTTAAGATTTTTTGCACATGCTTATACACATTAAAAAACACCTATATTTGCACCCGTTCAGGTAGCATTTGCAGACTTTTGCCGATGGAAGTACCGAATGGTTAAAACTTCCGTGCTTTAGAATAAAAACATGGAAAGAATTCCTGTGTCAGCGCTAATTGTTACACTAAATATATTTTATAGTGGAAGGGTATAAGGAGTACTTCATTGAAGTGGCTCACTTATGCCCTTTTATTATTGCGTCTATTAGTAGTTGATATAGTTTCAATTAATTTATAATCAATCGGTTGCAAAGAAATTTTTGTGACTGACGAGGCGAAGCTATGCGAAGTTTTGAGCTCAAAGATCCAGGTAATTGGATATGATTTGGAGCTGTTGTAAGGATTGGTTTTTACGCTTGCACCTTGTTTAATTCTATGGCTGCACAAACATCAAAAAAATGGTTTGCTGTTTATACCAGGCCCCGCTGGGAAAAAAAAGTGCATAAGCTATTGGAAGAAAAGGGAATTGAAAGTTATTGCCCGCTCAATAAAGTGCATCGCAAATGGAGCGATCGCATTAAAATAGTTAATGACCCCCTGTTTAAGTCATACGTGTTTGTAAAAGTAAATGAAGAAGAAAAAACAGATGTTCGTATGACACAAGGGGTGGTAAACTTTATTTATTGGTTAGGAAAGCCTGCTATTATTAAGGAAAAGGAAATTGAAACCATTAAAAAATTCCTGAACGACCATCATGATGTAGAGGTAAGGCCCATTGAAATTAAAGCTGGTAAGCGGGTAATGGTACAAAGTGGTATTTTAATGGGCAAAGAAGGCACGGTGAAGAAAGTTTTGCACAAAAAAGTAGAAGTAGTTATTGAAAGTATTGGGTTTGTTCTTTCAGCCTATATTGATAAATCAAAAATTGTACTTCTTGACAAATAAACCATTGAATCACCTTAATCACAGCATGAAATACTTTTCGGTTGTAATAATTGCACTTTTTGTTGTGCTCATAAGCACTTCGTGCGGTAATATAAAAAACTTACAGTATTTGCAGGGGTCATTTGATACTGCACGTTTAAGCAAAATACACGTTCCTGAACCGGTTATTCAAAAAGGCGATCTATTAAACATTACAGTGTATAGTGATGATGCATTGGCTACTGCGGCGGTTACGAATCCGATGTCGAATGGGGCAGGTTCCTTATCTTCGATTTCGGCTGGTGTTAATGCAGGCGTTACAGGTAGCGGTAATTCATTTCAGCCTGGCTTTCTTGTTAACCAGCATGGCGAAATTCAGGTATACAAACTGGGGCTTCTTTCTGTAGAAGGTAAAACCAAGCAACAATTGGCCGATACGTTAGTGTCTTTATATACCAACCAGGGTTTATTGAAAAATCCGTTTGTAGAAGTCCGGTTCCTTAATTATAAAGTAACTGTAATTGGAGAAGTGAACAAACCTGGTCAATATTCTGTACCGGTTGATAAGGTAAATGCTTTTGAAATAGTAGGTATGGCCGGAGATATCACGGCATTTGGTCGACGCGACAACGTGGTGGTGGTGCGGGAAACAAATGGCGTACGGCAGTTTGGCCGGTTAAATCTCAGGGACCCGAATGTGTTTTTATCTCCTTATTTCTATCTGCAGCAAAATGATTTAGTAGTTGTGGATGTAACGAAGAATAAAGCTGCCGCAAATGATCAGTCAACCATTCGCAATATTTCAATAGCTACAAGTCTTATTTCGTTAGCCGCTGTATTTATTACTATATTCAGAAGATAGAATTATATGTCAGGTCAAAATATAGAAAATCAACGTACAAAGCAATCTGTAAGTCCCCGGGAAATTATTTTTCGGTATATCCGCTATCTGCCATGGATTGTTATTTCTTTGGCAGTGATGCTGGTGGCTGCTTACATAAAGTTGCGCTATTCTACTCCCATTTACAATGTATCCAGTAAACTGCTCGTTAGCAGTCAGACAATGCAGGGAGGAAGGGGCGATAAATTTGATGATATCTTTATGACGCAACGCAGTGAAAAGATCAATGACGAAATGGAGTTGATCAAATCCCGGTCTATGGCTGCCCGGGTAATACGTTCACTGGGCATGCAAAAATCAATATATAATATTGGGAAAATCCGTTCCACGATAGTTTATCCGGGTGATGTGCCGTTTAACTTTGAAATTCTGGAAATTTCCGATTCAAGCAGGGGATTTGGTGTGCAGATATCTTTTCAGGATAAACAATTTACCTTAAATGAACAGCCTCAGAAACATTATTATAATGAAGTGATCGCTCAGTCAGGCGCCAAATTTCGTATTACTGCTAACAATAAAAGCTGGCAGGGATTTACGAGTAATAATTTTATAGTTTCATGGAGCCCTTTGGAAAGAATGGCAGCCGGTTTAAGTGGAAGCATTAACGTTAATCGTGTAAACGATTATACAAATATGCTTGCTCTTTCGTATCAGTCAGAAAATACCAAACTGGGTGTGGATGTTGTTAATCAATATATAGAAGAGTACCGTCAAAGCAGTTTGGAAGATAAGAAAGAAATTGCTGCCAGAACTCTTGAGTTTATTAATGAGCAACTAAAGGCGGTTTTTGATGAATTGGGTGGCGTAGAACGTAATCTTCAAAAATACCGGGAAAGCAAACGGGTATTTAACCCCGAGGCGCAAGCGCAATTATCTTTTAATGAGCTTTCAGAGAGCAATAAGCAACAAGCGGAACATGGGATTAATTTAAAAATAACTGATTACCTGATCGATTATTTATCTGATGCCAAGAACAGGAACAGGATTATTCCTACCATGATGGGTATAAGTGAACCCGCGTTATTGCAACAAATAACTGAATTCAACAAATTTCAGCTTGATAGAGAAACAGCCTTAAAAACTACAGCGCCCAATAATCCTCGGATCCTTGGATTGGAAACAGCTATTGAAAAGCTGCGTACCGATATGATTGAAACGCTCAGAAATGTGCGGCAAACCCATACGCTGGCCCTGGAGGAAATAGAGAAGAAAGGCAGGGAAGCGAACCAGTTGATCAGCGCCATTCCCGCCAAGGAAAAACAGTTGCTTGAAGTTAAACGGCAGCAAAGTATTTTGCAGGAATTATACCAGTATTTGTTGCAAAAAAAGCTGGAAACAGCCATAGCCTCTGCTTCCACTATTTCCAACATAAAAGTGGTTGAATCAGCCATGTCTTCCGGAGTACCTGTTAGTCCAAATAGAAAGTCGTTGTACATTCTTGCTATATTAGTTGGAATTGCCATTCCGGGAGGTATTATATTTTTGATTGAATATTTGAACGATAAAATAAAAAGCAAGAGTGAAATAGAGCAATTGACAGATGCGCCAATCCTGGGTGAGGTAGGGCATGCAGAAGAGAAAAATGCCCTGGTTGTTACGCGCAACAACCGCAAATTTCTGGCTGAACAGTTTAGAATTATCCGCTCAAATTTGCAGTACATACTGCCTAATGCTGAAAAGCCAATTATAATGGTTACGTCATCGTACAGCGGTGAAGGAAAATCATTTGTTAGTACGAATATGGGTTCGGTGCTAGCTTTGTCGGGAAAGCGTACTGTGATCCTTGAATTTGATATTCGCAAACCGAAGATCATGAAAGGATTGGGCATGCTGGAAAGGAAAGGGATTACCAATTATATTATAGGTAATGTGTCATTTTCTGAGATCGTACATCCGGTACCTGAGGTAGAAGGGTTATATGTTATTCCATGTGGACCCGTGCCACCTAATCCTGCTGAAATGCTTTTGAATGAGAGGATAGAACAATTATTCAAAGATCTACGTATGCAGTTTGATGCAATAATTATAGATACTGCGCCCGTTGGACTTGTAAGTGATGCTTTGACGCTGGGGCGTTATGCAAATGCAACGGTATATATTGTTCGACACAATTATACGCTGAAAAAGCAAATACAATTGATCGATGATCTTTACCAGAATAAAAAATTGCCGCATCTCTCCATTATTGTAAATGACATTAACGCCCGTGGAGGTTATGGTGGTTACTATGGATATGGTGGCTATGGATACGGTTATGGTTATGGATATGGATATGGATATGGAGGGAATGGCACAGCCAATGGATATTTTGAAAATGGAACAACCAAACCTAAAGGATGGAAGAAGTGGTTGCCCGGGTTGAAAAAGTAGAGAGTAGGTTTTATTTGATCATAAAAATAGAGGATTTCGATTGACGCAATATGAGGGATTCAGTTGTAAACAACACACATGAACATTGGGATATTGTTCTTGAGCCCAAAACCAGCTTTTTCAGGCTTAATTTGAAAGATGTATGGCAGTATCGCGATCTGATGTGGTTGTTTGTTCGAAGAGATTTTGTAGCTCAGTATAAACAAACCATTCTCGGCCCGCTGTGGCATGTTATTCAACCCCTGCTTACTACACTTGTTTTTCTTTTCCTTTTTGGAAGTGTGGCAAAAATAGGTACCGATGAAATTGAGCCGATCCTTTTTTATATGTCGGGTATCGCTATCTGGAACTATTTTGCAGCCTGTTTAACCAACACATCAACTACGTTTGTAACTAATGCTTCCATCTTTGGAAAGGTATATTTTCCCAGACTGGTTATACCTTTATCCATAGTGATCTCTAATATCATCCGTTTTGGAATTCAATTTGGCTTGTTATTGATCTTCATGATATGGTATGCTTTTAAGGGTGTGCCTATTGTAATTACTTATTACTGGTTGTTTATACCCGTTCTGGTAATATTAATGGCAGGCATTGGGTTTGGATTAGGGGTTATAATATCTTCTCTTACTACCAAGTACCGCGATATGGCACTGCTGCTGACTTTTGCAGTTCAGCTAGGCATGTATGTTACTCCAATCGCATATCCATTTTCTTTTCTGGAAACAACAAAATACCAGTGGCTGGTTGGAATCAACCCGCTGTCACCTATTGTAGAAGCATTTCGCTATTGTCTTTTTAGCCGTGCTACTGTAAGTATGAGTGCCTTGCTGTATAGCTTTATTTTTATGATAGTAGTAGTAGTAACAGGCATGTTGATCTTTAATAAGGTAGAAAAAGACTTTATGGATACGGTTTAATAACACCAGTCAAAAGATATGAGCGACATTGTTATAGAAGTTAATCATCTTTCAAAGCAATACCGGTTAGGGCAAATTGGTACTGGTTCCATGGCGCACGATATAAACCGTTGGTGGTATCGCGTTCGGGGAAAAGAGGATCCATATATGAAGATCGGTGAGGAAAATGAACGTACAACAAAAGGGAATAGCGAATACGTGTGGGCCTTGCAGGAAGTGGACTTTAAAGTAGAGCATGGAAAAGTTTTGGGAATCATTGGCCGTAACGGAGCAGGTAAAAGCACCCTGTTAAAAATTTTAAGTCGTACTACAGCTCCAACAAAAGGGAATGTAAAAATAAAAGGGCGTGTGGCTAGTTTGCTTGAAGTTGGAACCGGATTTCATCCGGAACTTACTGGCCGGGAAAATATTTTTTTAAATGGCGCCATTTTGGGCATGACGAAGAATGAAATAAAGCACAAATTCGACGACATTGTTTCATTTGCCGGCGTTGAAAGATATGTTGATACACCTGTAAAGAGATACTCCTCAGGTATGTATGTACGCCTGGCATTTTCAGTAGCAGCACATTTGGAACCTGAAATATTGATTGTTGACGAAGTATTAGCTGTAGGGGATGCTGAGTTCCAGAAAAAATGCCTTGGTAAAATGAAGGATGTGAGCAGCAATGATGGGCGCACCATTTTATTTGTAAGCCACAACATGACTGCGATAAAAAACTTATGCGATTCAGTATTGTACATGCGTAATGGAAGAGTGGCTGAGATGGGACCAACCAATCAGGTAATTAATAATTATTTGTCGCATTATGTCAATAGCAGTCTGCGTCAGGTGTTTGAAGATCCAACGGAGGCGCCGGGCAATGAATTGGTGAAAGTTAAGCGGATAGAGGTTTGCCCAAGGCTTGATAATGAATTAAGTCCCATTACTGTAAATACCCAGGTAGATATTGAGTTTGAGTTCTGGAATTATATTGAAAATAAAACAATTAATTTAAGTCTTCACCTTTACACAATTGCCCAGGAGTGCGTTTTTAACGTGGGCACTCCTGCACTTAAACTTTCAAAAGGATTGCATAAAGGTATTTGTCGTATCCCCGCCAATTTGTTAAATGACGGGATCTATTCAGTGTCTATGATGGTAGTTGCAGATCGGTCTAGTGTGATGTACCATTATGAACATGCCGTTTCTTTTGAGGTGCAGGAAAACAGGGATGCCAGTGGCTGGCATGGCAAATGGCCAGGATTTGTAAGACCAATGCTAGATTTTACCCTAGAATAAGATAAAATGATAAATGTTACAAAGACATATCTGCCTCCCTTTGAAGAATATATGGCCATTTTGAAAAGGGCCTGGGACAAGGCCTGGATCACCAACAATGGTGAGCTGGTACTGGAGTTAGAAAAAAACCTCAAGGATTATCTTTCTTTAAATAATTTATTCTATTGCACTAATGGGACCATTGTATTACAAATGGCCCTGAAAGCTTTAAATATTACCAAAGAAGTAATAACCACCCCTTTTTCATATGTAGCAACAGTTAATGCATTGTTATGGGAAGGGTGTACGCCTGTATTTGTTGATGTTGATCGGGAAACCCTGTGTATTGATGCCAACAAAATTGAAAACGCTATTACGCCAAATACCCAGGCTATATTGGCAACACACGTTTATGGTATTCCCTGCGATGTTGAAAAAATAGAAGCTATTGCAGCTAAACACAATTTGAAAGTGATATATGATGGAGCACATGCATTTGGCTGTACTTATAAAGGTCGCGCTTTATTAAGTTATGGAGATATATCAACCTGCAGTTTTCATGCAACCAAACTATTCCATACAGTTGAAGGCGGGTGTATCATTTTTAATGATGAGCTGGCTCAAAAACTGTTATTGTACAGGAGCTTTGGCCATATAGGCGATGACTATTATTCAATAGGCATTAATGGTAAAAACTCTGAGTTTCATGCTGCCATGGGTTTGGCAATATTGCCTAAAATGAGTGAAATTCTACAAGAGCGCAAACGGTTATTCTCGGTATACGCTTCTCTTTTACCTGCTGAACTTAAAAGGCCGGCTTTTGAGTTACCTGATTTTGAATATAATTATTCATATTTACCGGTAATATTTGAAACCGAGAAATGCCTGTTGAAGGTTAAGGAAGCCCTTGCAAAAAAGCAAATTAACACCCGCAGATATTTTTATCCCTCACTTAATAAACTGCCACAAACACTACCGCATAAAGTTAATTGCCAAATAGCGGAGGAAATTAGCACCAAAGTACTTTGCCTGCCTGTGTTTCCGGGGTTGGAAGATAAAGATATTGAACTAATTACTACAACTTTAAAAGAGATGCTTTCATGAACATCGCCGTAATGCAGCCTTATGTATTTCCTTATCTGGGATACTATCAACTGGTTGGTGCAGTGGATACGTTCGTTTTTTTTGATGATGTAAATTACATTAACAAAGGCTGGATCAACAGGAATCGCATTCTACAGAATAACGAACCATTTCGATTTACTATACCATTGGTAAAGGCCAGTCAAAACCGGCTGATCAATGAGATCGAGATTGCGGAATATGATAAATGGCGTAAAGATTTTTTAAAACTGCTGGAGTTGAACTATAAGAAGGCGCCAAACTTTTCTTTTTTTTATAAATGGCTGGAGGACTTTTTTTATTCAAAGGAATACCGGTTGATCGGTGAAATAACATCGGACAGTGTTGAGCAAATTGCCAAATTGATGAACCTGCCAACCCGATTCTTACGGTCTTCAGATTTATCATATAAGACAGAAGAAAAACAAAATGGGCAGGATAAAATTTTAAGTATTTGTGACATTTTAAAGGCTGACCAATATATCAATCCTAAGAATGGAGTTGAGATCTATGAAGAAGAGCCGTTCACTGCAAAAAACATCCGGTTGCGATTCATTAACATGGATGATATAAAGTATCACCAGTTTGAAAGGGATAATTTCCAATCTGCGCTGTCGATTATAGATGTGTTGATGTTTGTTGATGTGTCAACCGCTCGCGAACTGCTTAATAAGTATACACTTACAACTAAAATTGGTTATAATGCAATTAGCTAAAGTTTTAAAGGAATCTTTCAACGTGAATGAGTCAGACTTTACTGATGAAACCTTGTTAATGGATTTCGGAGAGTGGGATTCTCTTTCGCACATGTTTTTTATTACGAAACTGGAGGAAGCTTACGGGATAGAGGTGACTGGCGATGAGATCGCATCCATGCAAAAGATCGCAGATATAAAAAAGGTTATCACTTCCAAAGGCAAAGAATTATAATGGATCTTTCTACCGCCCGGGTTTTAATTACTGGAGCAGGCCGTGGTATAGGCCAGTTTATAGCACTTCGTTTGCTTGAAAAGGTTGCCAGTGTTGTTGTCATCGATCGGGATCAGGACCTGTTAAAAAAACTGGAAAGTCATCCACGTTTGATAAAATACACCTGTGATATTACGCAACCTGCCGAAGTTGAATCTACCATACAAGAAATATTTCAGAAACATGGGGGCATAAATGTGTGCATAAACAATGCAGGCATTATACATAGTGAACCACTCATAAACATTTTATCGCGGGGTGATAAAAAGCATAATCTGACCAACTGGCAAAAGGTGATTGATGTGAATTTGAATGCAGTATTTTATGTTACTGCAAATGTTGCTGAGCAAATGGTACTTCATAAGCAAAAAGGTGTGATCATTAATATTAGTTCCATATCAGCACAGGGAAATGTGGGGCAATCTGCGTATGCTGCTTCAAAAGCGGCGGTAGAAGCGCTCTCAAAAACATGGAGTAAGGAATTAGGCATGTTTAAGATAAGGTGTGTTTCTGTTGCGCCAGGCTTTTTTGAAACGCCTTCTACCCGTGAAAGCCTAAGCGAAAATATGTTGGCGAAATGGCAAAAAAGCGTTCCGCTGGGCCGGTTGGGAGCGCTCGATGAATTACTTTCTGCCATGACTTTCATTATTGAAAACGATTATTTTAACGGAAAAACACTGTCTTTGGATGGTGGGCTGACTATTTAAGCATATGCATTATCAATACAATCTTGGCCTTGGATTCTATAATATAGCTGAAAAGCATCAAAGCAAAACTGCATTAAGATATCCTGATGGTGCTAGTTATTCATACGCTGAAATAAATCAGCTTTCGAATCAAATTGCCCGATTTTTAATACAGAACAACTTATCAGCAGGCGATGTGGTAGCTATATTTAATGAAAAATCTGTATTTGCATATTCGCTAATGCTGGCCTGTTTAAAAACAGGCATTATATATACTAACCTGGATGTTTCGAGTCCATGGGCGCGTATTGAAAAGATCTTAAATACCTGTTTGCCTAAAGCTGTTTTTTTCGATAGAGAGGAAAGCGAAACGATTGGAGCTTTTAAGAAATCATTTTCAAAAACACCCGTATTCGTTTTAGAGCATGATGATATTAAATCGAAGATCTCAGCTTTAAACAAAGATAATTTTCAGGAAACTTCCGTTGTACACGGAAGCACGCCGGCTTATATCATGTTTACGTCCGGATCAACCGGTTTTCCCAAAGGTGCTGTTATGACCCATAATAACGTACTGAATTTTATTCAATGGGGAAAACAAACTTTTGATGTAACGCCCGAAGATGTATTTACTAATGCCAACCCTATTTACTTTGACAATTCGGTATTTGATTTTTACACATCTTTATATAATGGAGCAACGCTTGTGCCCTTATCACATGAACTGGTGAAAAATGCACGGCAACTGGTACAGGCCATAAACCAATCGGCGTGTACTATCTGGTTTTCGGTTCCCTCCTTATTGGTATACCTGCTTACTACAAAAGCACTCAGTAAGAATGATTTCCCTTCTATAAAACGTATTTCCTTTGGCGGTGAAGGATTTCCAAAAAATAAACTGAAGCAGTTATATGATATGTTCAATGACCGTATAACTTTATATAATGTATATGGTCCTACTGAATGCACATGTATCTGTTCTTCTTACATAATCAATGCGGCTGACTTTGATAATATGAATGAGCTGGCCCCGCTTGGAAATATTGCTCCTAACTTCGGTTATGAGATCATTCCGATTGACGCAGAAAATGAAAATTTCGGTGAACTGGCCCTTATTGGGCCTTGTGTTGGTGCCGGGTACTACAATGACTTTGAAAGAACAAGTAAGTCGTTTGTACAAAATCCGAAAAGCAAGTACAATCAGTTGATGTATAAAACCGGCGATGTGGTTGAAAAAGGAAGCAATGGATATCTCTATTTTAGAGGCCGTATCGATAACCAGATCAAACATATGGGTTATCGAATAGAACTGGAAGAAGTTGAAGCCGCTTTCAGCACACTTGATTACGTAGATGAAATAGGTGTTGTGTATGAAAAGATCAGTGCAGAACTGGGCCAGATAAAAGCGTTTGTGAGCCTTGCAGACAAGAATAAAGATACCGCCACCCTGATGGCTGACATTAAAAAACTATTACCGCCTTATATGGTACCACGCAACATTACCATTTTGGATGTGTTGCCCAAGAATGCTAATGGCAAAATAGATCGCAAACAACTGTCAAATCTCTAATATGCAAAAGCAACTGGTTATTTTCGGGATCGGTAAAATTGCAGAAGTGGTATATTATTATGCCAAAGAAGAATGTGGGTTTTCAATCGCTTGTTTTTGTGTTGATGAAAAATATAGAACTATACCCACTTTCCAGGATTTACCGGTAGTAGCCTTCGAAGAGGTGGCAAAAAATTATCCACCCGATCGGTATGATATGTTCGTGGCAGTAGGCTATCACGACCTGAACCGGTTACGTGAAACGAAATGCAGGGAAGCAATGGAAAAAGGATATGCACTGGCGTCCATTATCAGTCCGCGCGCTAATTTGCCATTAAACGTAACAACCGGTTGGAATTGTTTTATTATGCCTCCCGCTGTAATTCATCCCTGCGTACGTATTGCAAATAATGTATTCATTTGGAGTGGGGCAATGGTAGGACATCATTCAGTTATTGAAGATAATTGCTGGCTTACTTCCTGCTGTAATATTTCTGGTAATGTACATATTGGCGCCAATACATTTTTAGCAGTGAATGCTACAGTTGGGCATAGTGTAACGCTTGGGAAAAATTGTTTTTTAGGCGCGAATACGCTTGTTATAAAAAATCTGGAAGATGATAAGGTAGTTATAGCCGAGGCCCAAAAGCCATTGCGATTAACCAGTAACCAGTTTTTAAGAATGTCGAACTTTTCATCTCTGTAATGTTGAAGGAGATAAAGTTCAGCGATCATCCTGTCAATATCGTTTCAAAGTTTCCTTTAATTAATGCGGTAGTGTCAAATCTGCAGGAAGGAAGGATCTTTGGTGATGAAAGGGAAACATTTTATTTTGTTTTTCATAAAGCTGCGTTTTCTTATTTGACAATTAGTGATAGGGCCAACTATCCCGATTTATTGTCCTTCTTTCTACAGTCAGGTGAATTACCTATTTATTTCCATATATACGATACGCCCGCCGATTTAATTGATTTTTGTGAAGCGCATAATGATAAGATCAATATAAGGGTAAGAAAAAGGATTCAATTAAAATATCTGGATATAAAACCGCCGGATCAAAAAGTGGCAGTGCCGCATGGATTTTCTGTAGTGAAAATCGATAATTCAAATTTTGATGATCTTTCAGCTTTTAATCTTTCATTATCTGATAAATTTTGGAGATCAAAACAGGATTTTTTAAATAACGGATTTGGGTTTGTAGTAAATAACGAAGCCGGCATTCCTGTTTCAATCTGTTATGCAGCCTGTGTCGCCAATAACGCAGCAGAGATTGATGTAGCAACCCTGCCTGCATATCAAAAACAAGGATTGGCCAGGCTGGTAGTGGCCAAATTTGTAGCGTATTCACTAGATAACGGTATTATACCGAATTGGGACTGTTTTGAGGAAAATTACGGGTCCTTAAAAACAGCAGAAAGCCTGGGTTTCAGGTATAGCTGTACATATAACTTCTTATCTATTTTCAATAAAACAAAAAAGTAATGAAACGGAATGATGCCAATGTTTATAGGTGTCCCTGTTGTCTTTCTTCATTATCACTGATTTCCATTAAGGAAGAAGGTGATAATGTTATAAATGGCAAATTGCGGTGTGATAATAATCATGAGTTCGCCATTGAGAACAGTTTGCCAGATTTTACATGGCCCAAAGAACTGGCCAATATCGATCAGCAAACGAAAGACCTGTACAATAAACTGGCGGAAGAGTATGATAAATTTGCCAGCATCCCATTTCAAACTTTCCATACAAGTGAAGAGGAAGTGCGTAAGGATATGACTAATAGATTGAACTTGCAGTCAGACAACAAAGTATTGGAAATAGGTGGCGGAGATGGCCGCGGTGCTCTTCATATTGTAAAAAGGCTCAGCAAAAACGCCAGGCTGTACTTTCAGGAGTTATCACCGGCTTTCCTTGCCAAAGCTCATGAAAGATTAAAAGAACATGAAGATATAATTGAGTATTCAATAGCAAATGCCAGCTATCTTTCCTTTCCGGATAATTATTTCGATGCAGCGCTGCATTTCGGAGGCATCAATACTTTTTCAGAAGTTGAAAGATGTTTGAAGGAGTTGGCCAGGGTCGTAAAGCCTGGCGGAAAGGTAGTAGTAGGTGATGAGGGAATTGGACCGTGGTTGCGTAATACTGAGTTTGGGAAAGTTATGATCAATTCTAACCCACTTATCGGTTATGAAGTGCCATTTAAATCACTTCCTGTAGAAGCAAGGAATGTTAAGGTAGAATGGATCATGATGGGAGCATTCTTTTTACTTGAATTCACTGTAGGAGATGGTGAACCTAAAGCCAATTACCATATTCCAATTCCAAGTGAGCGGGGCGGAACGCATTGGAAGAGGTATTATGGCAACCTTGAAGGAATATCTGATGAGGCAAAAAAACTCGCACACGAAGCACGTAAAAGATCAGGAAAAGGAATGTCTGAATGGCTGGAAGAAGTGGTAGTGAGTGCAGCAAAAAAGCAATTGGAAAAATAATAATTAAATAAGAATGTTGAAATGGAGAAAGCTGGGTCAGATCTTTGATCCTACCAGGCATCAGAAAGATTGGATGCATCATTACTCTCAAAATCCTAATGTTCTTGAATTAGAAGACAGGTTAAGAATTTATTTTACTACGAGACCCCAAAGAGACGAATTTGGTAATTGCGTAAGTAATACGGCATATGCGGATTTTGAAAAGAAGGAGCCTTTCAAGTTAATTGAAGTTGCCGAAAAACCTGTATTGAATTTAGGCGGGCCTGGAGATTTTGATGAATTTGGAATTATGCCTGGATCGGTTATAAATATGAAGGACAGAAACGAGATATGGCTATACTACGTTGGCTGGACTCGTATGCATTCAGTGCCGTATAAATGGTCAAACGGATTGGCAATCAGTAAGGATAATGGTAAAACATTTGAACGGTATGCAAAGGGGCCAATCATGGGTGCTACTTTCTCTGATCCTTATCTCCAGGCATGCCCAAGAGTAAAGCGATTAAGTAAGGATAGTTTTATTATGTGGTACAATTCGGGAACTGAATGGAATTTACTCGAGGACCATTATGAATCTGTATATATAACCCGGTTTGCAACCTCAAGCGACGGAATTCATTGGTCGGAAGAAAATAGACAAGTGATCCCTACAATTGTTCCCAAAGAATGTCAAACCAGCGCAAGCTTTATAAATTTTGACAATAAAAATCACATTTTCTTTTCTTACCGGCATGGATTGAATTTTCGCAATAAGGAAAACGGATATAGAATTGGCTACGCATTTGGCGAAAACTATGTGGATTGGATCCGTGCTGATGAAATGAGTGATCTCACTATTTCAGATGCGGGGTGGGATGCTGAAATGGTATGCTATCCCCATGTAGTTGAATTAAATGGTAAAATATACATGTTTTACTGCGGTAACAATTTTGGCCAAAATGGATTTGGAGTTGCAGTATTAGAAAAATAATTTTTATGGAAAACGTACAAGAAACCTACACCAATTTTCATAAAAAGGTCAGCTCACAACATATTTATCCAACTGAATGGGTTATAAGAACCTTTTTAGGTAAATATCCTGATCTTAATTTGGACAAAACCAAATATCCCAATGCAAAATTGCTCGATCTGGGTTTTGGTGATTGCAGAAATATGCCTTTACTGAACAACTGCAATTTTGATATTCATGGGGTAGAGATCACAGATGATATTCTCAACATGGCCGGGGAAAAGCTTAATACCCTTGGCATTGAGGCCACTTTGAAACGCGGTGTTAGTGCCAGCATCCCATTTGAGAACAGTTATTTTGATTATTTACTTGCCTGCCATTCATGTTACTATGTAGATAAAGGCACTAGCTTCAATGACAATATCAGGGAGATTCACCGTGTACTAAAATCAGGCGGTACTTTTATTGCTTCATTACCCGCTCCGGATAATTTTATTTTAAAGGATTGTATTAAGCTTGAGGATGGCCATGTTTTGATCACGAATGATATATATAACTTAAGGAACGGTTATATATTCAGAACCTTTGAAAATGAGGAGGAGATAAGGCAAACGTTCTCCCCTTATTTTAAAAACATTGCAATTTGCAAATGCATGGATAATTTTTGGGGCGTTCAAATTAATTTTTTCATTATTGCATGTGAAAAAATATGACAGATCAGGAAGGTTATTTGCTTGATATTCCAATGTGCGTGTATAACCATGAAAAATTTATAGCGCAAACTATTGAGGGTGTCTTAAGACAAAAGACAGATTTTAAGTACAGATTAATTATCGGTGAAGATTGTTCTACTGATGCAAGCCGGCCTATCATTGAAAAATATCTCAGGTCATATCCAGATAAGCTGAAGGTTTTTTTTCATGAAAAGAATGTAGGGCCATATGTTAACAGTAAAGTGGTATGGAAAGAGTGTGTATCAAAATATGTTGCGCTTTGCGACGGGGACGATTATTGGTGTGATGATACCAAACTGCAGACCCAGGTAGATATTCTTGAAAAGCACCCTGAATATGTTGGTTGTTTTCACAATACGGAAGAGCGGTATGAAGATGATGATACAGCCTCCTTTTTGTATTGCAATTACCCTACAGCCAGAACAATTTCTTTTAATGATCTCAGCTTTGAAAATGTTATACCCACATGCTCAATAGTATATCGTAACCAATTATTTGGCGATTTTCCTGAATGGCATAGTAAGCTAAAAATGGGTGATTGGCCGCTGCATTTATTAAATGCCCAGTATGGTGATTTTTGGTATCTGCCAAAAGTAATGGGTGTGCACAGAATACATTCAAATGGTATATGGACTCTACAGGAAAGAGAGCGGATGAGGCAATATATAATTGAAGCATATAATTATATGATCGAAGGATTTGCTCACAATAAAATCTTGCAAAAACAGCTAATGTTAGCAAAAGATCGTTTTATGAACCCACCTAACTCCCTGTCTCCTACACTAGCCAGACGAGGAATCAACTTTGTTAAACGAATTGCAAAAAAATCAGGCCGAAAATGACTCTTTAATAAATGGTGATTTGCATATTCTTCATATACAAGTGACAATAAGTTAGCCCGACAATAAAAAATATTCATTCTTTAATACAATGCAGGAAAATTCGGTAACCGGCAATTACATTCTACAATTAGATGGCCTTAGATTTTTTGCAGTTGGCGGTGTAATGAGCGGGCATTGGCTTAATATTTCATATTTAAAAAATATTAATCCTTTTTTTGCCTCGGCTGGAGTTAACCTTTTTTTTGTATTGAGCGGGTTCTTGATAACCCAAATTCTTTTGCAAGTAAAGAAAAATGGAGTTTCAACGCCGTTGGCTTTGAAACAATTTTATATAAGGCGATTTCTACGAATATTTCCATTATATTATTTTGTCATCTTTGCCGGAAGATTAATAAAAATACCAACCAGTGAAACTCATTTTATCTGGTTTTTTACCTATACTACTAATATCCTTTGTACAATAAATTCCGGTCAATGTGGCTTCTTCACCCATCTTTGGTCATTAGCAGTTGAAGAACAGTTTTATATTGTATTTCCGTTTGTAATTCTATTCGTTCCTTTAAGATTGATCCTAAAATCGTTTTATATAATTATTGGTCTCGCTTTTTTAAGTAAGGTTTTTGTGTTCTTTTTCTTAAGGCAATACGAATGGGCTTCTTACTCACTAACTCCATGTTGTTTTGATTGTTTCGGTATAGGGTCAATTCTTGCCTTTTATAAAATATTTTCACCCGAGAAATTGCAGGAACTTTTAAAAAGAAAATATTTATTTTTTCTTTTTTTAGCTATTGCTGTAGGCCTTTACACCGTATCATTTTTGGGTTCCACTTATACTTTTTTTTCCAGTGTTTTTTATAGACTTACCTATTCAATTTTTTGTTTTTGGCTAATAGGAGTTGCCAGTACTACTTCATTCAAAGGTGTTTTCAAGTACATTCTGGAAAATAAAATCATTACCTATCTGGGAAAAATAAGTTACGGCATTTACGTTTATCACCATTTTATGCCTTATTTATTTAGTTATATCGGCTGGGATGAAAACCATTCACTATTGACCAATTCGATAATATATTTTTTAACAACCGTTTTGATATCGACTTTATCCTGGTTTCTCTTTGAAAAACCAATCAATGATTTAAAGAGATATTTTGATTATACCAGGCCAACAGAACTAAAGACGGCAGTATAAAGAAAATCAAAAAAGATACTAGGGTATTCAAATAGTCATAAATGATGAAAAAATTTTTTCGGAAGCTAAGACAAAGAAATAACGACGTTAGTCAAATACCGGAGATATACAATTTATTGACAAATGATCTGAAAAGCAGCAAGGTTAACCTTGGCCAGATCCAGTCGTCGTTGAATGCACAAAAATCATCTATAACAAGTCTTTCCGAAGTTGAATTTCAGGTATTTTCTCAATGGGGTGATGATGGTATAATTCAATATCTGATAAATAAAATCGACATTCCAAATAAAACATTTATCGAGTTTGGTGTCGAAAATTACACAGAAGCAAATACCCGCTTTTTATTAATAAATAATAACTGGACAGGCCTGATCATAGATGGTGATCCTGAAAATATTCAATACGCAAAAAGAGATGTTATATCATGGGCTTGTGAGCTGTATGCTGAACAGGCATTTATAACTGCTGAAAATATCAATAGCTTATTGAAAAAACCCGAATTTGATGCGGAAGTAGGCATTTTGAGCGTTGACATTGATGGAAATGATTATTGGGTTTGGAAAGCGATAGATTGTATTAATCCCATAATAGTAATTGTTGAATACAATAGTGTTTTTGGACGTAATACTTCCTGGACTGTTCCTTATGACCCATCTTTTGTACGGTCAGAAAAACATTCGTCTTTATTGTATTATGGTGCTTCATTAAAAGCCCTGTATACTTTAGGCAAAGAAAAAGGCTATAGCTTTATCGGATGCAATAGCAAAGGAAATAATGCCTATTTTATCAGAAATGACAAACTTGGGCAGTTTAAACCTCTTACCGCTGATGAGGGGTATGTGAAATCTAAAATTCGTGAAGCTGTCATAAATGGAGAACGGGTTACAGGAGATAAACGATTAAAGACGATAGAAGGTCTGGAGGTTTACGATATACAAGAGAACCGAACACTAAAGATTGATAGTGCTCTTGTGAAATATTAATTTTCCGGTTTTACCTTTTTTATTAAAGACTGATGCATATACATGATTAAGCTGCTGGTTCTTGGCTCAGAAGGGTTTATTGGCAGCCATGCTGTACAATATTTTCGTTCAGAAGGCTATTCTGTAACATGCGCCGATATTGTTTTGAAAGCAGAGCCGGACTATCTATTGATAAATCCTGAACTTCCGGATTTTTCGTCTATATTCAGAAACCAGGTTTTTGATGTTTGCATCAATGCAACAGGTGCTGCCAATGTTCAGTTGTCTTTTCAATATCCGGCACTGGACTATATGATCAATACTGTTAACGTATACAATATTTTAGACAGTATCAGGCAATATAACCCCGGTTGTAAATTTATAAATCTTAGTAGTGCTGCGGTATATGGCAATCCTGCTTCATTGCCCATTAAAGAAACGCATGCTATTCAGCCGTTATCGCCTTATGGGTTTCATAAATGGTATAGTGAACAGATCTGTAAACAATTTCACTTACAGCATAATTTGTTCACCATTAGCTTGCGAATATTCTCTGCATATGGCGAAGGGTTGAAAAAGCAATTATTCTGGGATTTGCATAAAAAGATCTCAAACAGCAGCGATTCCATCGAAATGTTTGGCACCGGGAAGGAGTCGAGAGATTTTATTTATGTTGGTGATATAATGCAGGCTATAAAATATATTATCGATAAAGAAAAGTTTGATGGCAAGGCTATTAATGTAGCCAGTGGAAAAGAAGTTACAATAGAAGAAGTGGTGTATACCTTTTTAAAGGTTTTTAAAAGGGATATAAAAATTCGTTTTACAGGCAATACTAAAATTGGCGACCCGTTAAACTGGCGTGCAGATATAACCGCTTTACAGGCCCTGGGATTTCAACCAGGAACCGATCTGCAAAGCGGCATTCAAAAAATTGCAATATGGCTGAAAAACCAGAACTAATAGTTTTTAGCCAGTATAAGCTGGGAGGAGTTCAAAATTTCTATTATAACCTTTTATCAAATGATCCATATCAGGCTTTTGATAAGAAGTGGATATTTTCTGACGACGTCAATAGCGACGATCCAAAACTGCCAGCTCTTTTTAATTGTTGCGAAGAAATTGTTTTTCCGTTGCAGCAAACACCAGGAGAGGATGCCTATATAAGAGCTTCACGATTAGAAAAGCTGATCTCTGAAAGAGCCGGTGCTGTTCTTACCAACTTTGACCTTGAACTTAGCACGCTGCATCTTCATCGCAGGAACAACAAAACAATTTTTTTTATTTGCCACGATGAGTGGTACTTAAGCAGGGCTGTGCGATTTGATTTTTTGATAGATGTATTTATCGCACACAATATTGAGTTTTATAACCGTCTTCGCAGCTTGCTGCCTAAACGTAAAAATGATGTTTACTATCTACCTTATGGTGTGAATATTCCTTCAATACAAAGGAAGCCCAATGTAGATAAGGAATTAAAGATAGTAATAGCGGCCAGGCTGCAGCCGGAAAAAGGGACCAATGATCTTCCAGTTATCAATCGCCTTTTACAGGAGCAGGGCATTACTGTAAAATGGACCATCATTGGGAACGGACCAGAGAAAACCTATTTGCAGCAAGAGCTAAAAGATAACGCCGAGTTTTTTACTTTTTCTAAAAACCAGGAAGTAGTAAATGAAATGGCGAATAATGATATATTCATTTTGCCATCAAGGCTTGACGGGTTACCCGTGGCAATGCTTGAAGCAATGAGCGTAGGTTGTGTTCCGGTTATTTCAAAATTTAACGAAGGAATTACAGCCGTAGTAACAAATGATATAGGATACGTGTTGCCCGTGGGTGATAATAATGCATTTGCCAGCGCGATAGCTGAACTGCATTATAACCGGCAGGAGCTGGAAACAAAAAGTAAAGCTGCCTTACGGCTGATCAATGAAAAATATGAGGTTAAAGAAAGATCAAAAGAATACTTTGATCTTTTTCTGCGGTATAAAGAATTGAAAAAGAAAAAAAGATTGAAGATCCCAAACTATGGAAGCGGTTATCTGAGCCATCCATGGATCCCTGCCATAGCAAGTAAAACGCTAAGAAAAATAAGAAAAGTACTTTCAGAAAAATGAAAATTGCGTATATAACCACCATAAGAGGTGTGCCCTGGGGAGGAAGTGAGGAGTTGTGGTATACAAGCGCATTGGAAGCCATCAAACGAAACTATGAGGTAGGTGTATTCGTTTATAAGTGGGATGAAGACCCACTCCCAATTAAAAACCTTGAGGAAAAGGGAGCCATGGTCTTTAAAAGGCCCAGGTTTTCATCGTTTGGTAAAAGGTTGATTAATTGGGTATCGGAAAAATTACATATCTCCAAACCCAACTCTTTGAACCCGTATAAAGAGGTAGTAAGTTTTAATCCCGATATTATTATTATAACTGATGGCATTTATTATACGGCTGATGATCCCTGGCTGCGTAGTACGTTGAAGAACTTCAAAAAGAAATATATTATTGTGTCGCAGGGGAACGGTCCTTACTTCAAACCCCAAGATCGTGCGGAGACTATAACGCTTTTTGAAGATGCCAAATATGTAATGTTTGTAGCTGAGCAAAACCGACGGCTCACATTTCACCAGTTAGCATATGAATTGTCGAACAGTTTTGTTATTCAAAACCCCGTAAAGCTAAACATATTTGAACCGATACCGTTGCCTGCTGTGAATACCACTATTCATTGTGCTGCAGTAGGAAGGTTTCTTGTCAGCGATAAGGGGCAGGATATGCTGGTAGCTATGATGGCCGAACCCTACTGGAAAAATTCGAATATCATCATCCATCTTTATGGTAAAGGAGAAGATGCAGCGTACCTGACCGATTTGATTAAATATTATAACGTTGCAGAAAAAGTAATCATTGAACCATATACCGATATAAGCAGTATTTGGCAGAAATGTCATTGCCTGCTCATGCCTTCCTTGCTGGAAGGCACTCCGCTTACTTTACTTGAAGCATTGGTGCTTGGACGTGTTTGTATAGTTACAAGGGTAGGCGGGAACGACGAATGGGTAATTGATGGAGTTAATGGGTATATTGTTGAAGCACCTACACAGTCCATGTTTTCTGAAAAGCTTAAACAGGCAATATCGGAGAAGGAAAAGTGGCCCCAAATAGCCGCCGAAGCTCACAGATCAGTAATGGCAAAACTGGATAAGAACCCGGGTATCACTTTATTGGATAAAGCTATAAATAGCTATTCCGCTTAAATATTTTATATATGAGAGATTGGCGTCAGACAGCCTTTTTCCTTGATTTGTTTCTCAATAATAGTACACTGGATATATATTATATCAGGCGTTCCATACTTAACAGCATAGAGGAAAATCTCGATAAATTTCATGGTGTCTTTCTTGATTTGGGTTGTGGCGATATGCCTTACAAACCTTTACTGCTTTCAAATAAGACCAAAATAGAGAAGTATATAGGAATTGATATTGCTTCAGGAAAAATAGATTATGACATAAAGCCTGATTACTTCTGGGATGGCAATAAAATTCCATTAGCTGATGCATCGGTAGATTGTGTAATGTCGACAGAAGTTTTTGAACATTGTCCGGATCTGCTATCTGTAATGAAAGAGATAAAAAGAGTATTAAAACCCGGAGGCTTTGTTTTTTTTACAGTTCCTTTTTTATGGCCTCTGCATGAAGTTCCTTATGATGAGTTTAGGTATACGCCTTATTCGTTAGAGAGAATTATAAGAAATGCAGGATTCGATAAAGTTTCTCTTAAACCTACAGGTGGATGGAATGAGAGCCTGGGACAAATGTTGGGTTTATGGGTAACACGATCACCTATGAATTTTCATCTGCGAAAAGTTCTTAAAGTATTATTTTGGCCATTAGTTTGGTTGCTGGTAAGAAAAAGAAAAAAGAAGAAAACTATTGTTTTTGAAGACTCGATGATGATAACCGGTATAACAGGTACAGCCTATAAAGGTGAATAGGTTAATATATAAGCATGAATTTAATTTATTTCACTTCTTCATATCCTTATGGCCTCGGTGAACAATGGAAGGCTAATGAACTAAATGAATTAATCAATCATTTTGATAACATTATCGTAGTTCCTTACTCATACGGAGGCAACCATAATAACCCTAAACCATTGCCTAAGGGTGTACATTTGGAAGGCCCTTTGCTTCCTGAAGAGCAGTTGAAGTCATCTAAAAAAGACCTATTAAAGATCTTTCTACATAAGCACAGAGGGACTTTCTTAAAAGAATTTATCCGAAAAAAAGTATATACCAGCAAATCACGGTTTATTAGTTGGTTTAGTAGTACACTAAACGTTATCAGGTTACTGAAGCACCCGCTTGTTCAAAAACTCGAATCTAACGCGGATAAGAATACAGTTTTTTATTTTTATTGGGGGAAGGGTTCGTGTGAAATATTACCCTTTATAAATAACCGGCGATTATACAAAAGCTTTGTACGAATGCACCGGTACGATTTGTTTGAATACGAGAATAACAATTATATTCCTTATCGTAGTGCACTGTTGAATAGCGCTTCGGTCATTGCGCCTTCTTCACTGGCCGGGAAACAACATTTGCAGCAACTATATCCCCGGGTTAGTGCAAATGTGGAGGTATTCAGGTGTGGTACTATAAGCAACAACAAGCTAAGCAGTGCCTCACAGGATGGTATTTTACGGGTGGTAAGCTGTTCATTATTATCACCGGTAAAAAGAGTGCATGTGATGATTGAAAGCCTGCGGCATATTCAGGTTCCAATTATTTGGCATCATGTGGGAGATGGCCAACTTCGTGATGAACTGGAAACCCTGGCCAGAAAGCTTGGGGTAGAGGATAAATTTATTTTCGAAGGCATGATGGATAGCAGACGCGTGTTGAATTTTTATACTGAAAACTCGTTTGATCTGTTTGTAAATGTGAGCGCCAGCGAAGGAGTGCCTTTTTCAATTATGGAAGCTTTTTCGGTAGGTATTCCTGTTATGGCTACGGATGTTGGCGGTACCGGAGAAATAGTAAATGAGCAGGTAGGTATGCTTTTACCTGCAGAAATTACCGGGGTAGTACTGGCAAAGAAGATAACAGATTTTTATAATCTTTCAACTGAGCAAAAGCAGGGCATGCGCCGGGAATGTTATAATCAATATATTATTAACTGGAATGCCGAAAAACTGGCAAACGCGCTGGCGGTTTTTCTTAAAGCATAGCTATGATTGCGATTTTAGATTATGGAATTGGAAATGTTTCTTCTATACGCAATATGCTAAAGAAGATTGGCGTACCGGCTACTATCACCGCCGACCTGGCAGTTATTGAACAGGCTAAAAAGCTGATATTGCCGGGCGTGGGGCATTTTGACTACTGCATGAACCAGTTGAAAGCCGCTCCGTTTTACGACCTCTTGCAACAGCAGGTAATAAATAATAAAGTTCCTGTTTTGGGTGTTTGCGTGGGTTGCCAAATGCTTATGGAATCGAGTGAGGAAGGAAATGAAAACGGATTAGGATGGCTTAAAGGTAAAGTGATCAGGTTCAAAAAAGATCAATTACCTGCCGGCTTTAAAATACCACACATGGGATGGAATGATGTTCACCCTGCTGCAAAGAACGGCTTATACGCTGGTTTTGAAACGCCACGATTTTATTTTGTGCATTCTTATCACCTGGTTTGTGACGAGGCCACTGTTGTTTCAGCTACAGCACAATATGGATATGAGTTTACTGCATCGGTACAACAGGATAATATAATGGGTGTACAGTTCCATCCTGAAAAAAGTCACCGCTTTGGAATGAAGTTGTATGAGAACTTTGTAAAAAATTTCTGATTGGTATGAAACGAGTTCGTGTAATACCTGTTTTACTGTTGAAAGGAGAAGGCCTGGTAAAATCGGTACAGTTTAAAAATCATAAATACGTAGGCGATCCTATTAATGCAGTAAAAATATTTAATGAAAAAGAAGTAGATGAACTCGCATTGATAGATATTTCGGCTACCAGGGAAGGAAAGAAGCCCGACCTGAACAAGATAGCTGAAATTGCCGGCGAAGCATTTATGCCCTTATCGTATGGTGGTGGAATTACTGATATTAAAGAAGTTAAAGACATTCTTTTTAATGGCATTGAAAAGGTCATTATTAATAAAAGTGCATTCACTCAACCTTCTTTTATTTCCAGGATTGCAGAGCGTTTCGGCAGTCAGAGCGTGGTAGTGAGTATTGATGTGAAAAAAAATGTATGGGGTAAGTATAATGTTTATATAAATAATGGTACTGAAAACACCAAAAAGAATCCGGTAGATTATGCATGCGAATGTGAAAAACTGGGCGCAGGAGAGATTCTGCTGAATGTAATTGAAAGAGACGGGACCTATAAAGGATTTGATATTGATATTGTACAACAGATAAGCCGCGCGGTAAATATACCGGTAGTTGCCTGTGGTGGTGCCGGCTCATTAACAGATTTCAAACAGGCCATTGTTGAAGGCGGAGCCTCTGCTGTAGCAGCAGGAAGCATGTTCGTTTTTCAACGGCCTCACAATGCTGTATTAATTAGTTATCCTTCGCAAACTGATTTAATGACACAGCTATATAATTCCATAACATAAAGCTATTTTTCTCTATTATCCAATATTCTTTCGCAATTATTGTATTGTTTGCATGAATAGAAGAACCGTATTTATAAGATCGATATATTGTTTGTTTTTGTTCTTATCGTTGGGAAGCTCATTTTGTGGCTACACACAATCTGTTTCTGTATCAGTTAATAAATCAGGGTTTACGGAGATAAGAAATGGACTATTAGGAATAGTAATCCCGGGTGAAGCTGCAATAAAGGCCAAACAATTTAATCTGGCTCCCATTCAGTCATTTATTTATGCCAACGGCGTTTATTCAGACAATACCATAAACTATTTAAATACCGCTACTCCTCCTGTTTCACTGGCAATAAAAATCCTTACCCGATCTGAAAGTGAATTGGCTGTTCAACTGGAGTATAGATTTCAGAAGAAAAAAACTTCAGATCCCGGTTTTTATAATTGCTCAATAACAGTACGTAAAGGCGAAAAAACAATTTTGATTGAAGAATATACAGATAACGATCTTACGTATAATGTAAAAATAAGTAATGGCCTTGCGCCGGATAAAGCTCGCTACCGGGGATGGTCATCTGATTCAAAGGAATACGGCTATGAGCCTGGAGGTGAATTATATCGGCCCGAGAACAAGCGGGGTGCCCCTATGGATGCAACGGTGGATCTTAATTACGGGAAACCTGTTATGCATCCAAGGCTCTCTTTATGGGATCCGGCGGGTGGAGAGGTGAATACAGGACGTTACTGGCAGGTATATAACAGCCGCGATAATTCTTCCAACCTTTTTGGCTTTTTTCAAGGTAAACCCAGCCGGTTAATAGGCGCAAAATTTGCAGGACCTGCGCTTCAAACCAGGCCCTCAGATCCAGATGATAAAGGGACAAATGATGCAGAACTTCATTTATCAGTTATAAGAGTAGGACCCGATAATAGCTATTTTCCCCGTAAGCGTTTTCAGTGGGTTGCTTTCATTAGCACAAAAAAGGATTTGCTTTCACCCGAAAAGATTCAGCCTATTGGCATTGAACTAAACCGGGTATCGGGCCTTGGAGCAGTTATCAGGGAATATCTGAATAAACCGGTAAAATTGATTCCTGCTTTTTACAAAGGAGCAATTTATACATCTGTTGAAAATATAGAGGGTATTTATAAGCGTATTAAAAGAGATGAGAGTTTTTATCAGTCCCTATGCCAGGCAGAAGGAGGGTATAAAGACATCTTTGATGTTTGGAGGTATCCGATAGCCCGTAAAAATGTGTTGAAAGGTATGTTGGAAATGAGAGAACAATTAGTACAACAATATACAGTAGGCGAGGGTACCTACGATTTTAATAACCGTTATTGGATGGGTGCCCGGAATTTTAAGTATTATACAATGGTTCTTTCTTGTTTACTGGCTGACCCTGAAACCCAAATCACAGCCGAAGAAAGAAAAAAACTGGAACAACTGGTTGGGTTAATGGCGCGTATCATGTGGGATGATAATAATATACCCCTGTTCGATAGCTCTGGTGTGAATTTTGGGCCGGCAAATATGTCGCTTCAATTTCGGAATAACTCAAGAACCTTTTTTGCATTGTTGCTGGCCGATGATCCTGAGTTTAAAGAAAGAGCCCGAAAAGCAGCTTCTGATATTAATAAAGACATCAATGAGGCTATTTATGAAAATGGAGCCAGTATTGGCTCTCCGCATTATACGCAGCCGTCTATAGAACCTATATTGTTTTCGATGCTGCAGATAAAGCAGGCAGGCGTAGCAGACCTGTTTAAAACAAATGAGCGGGTAAAGAAATTTGCGCGCTTTTATTCAAGCCTTCTAACACCTCCTTCCTGCCGTTTTTCAGGAAACCGCAAATTGATCTCATTTGGAGATGGTTCTGAAGAAAGTTCGGCCATTTTTGCCATACTGGCCACTGGTTTCCAAAGAACTGATACATTACTAAGCGAACAATTATTGTCATTATATTATAATGGTCCGGCCAGATTTAGTACCGCAGGTTCAATAATACTGGCTTCTAATTTTAGCCGCGAACCCCGAATAAATTTTAATGCTTATTCGTGTAACTATACAGGCTACATGTCTCATTTCAGAAGCGGTTTAAATTCTACTGATGAAACGGCTCTTTGGGTATTGAATGGGGAACGTTATTACGATCATCGCATGGATGATGCCGGTGAAATAGCGATTTATGCCTTGCAGGCGCCGTTATCAGTTGCCTGGAGCAGTTTTTACTATCCCCATGCTACTGATGCACGTATTAAAAGTGTAGTTGTGCCTGAACAACTGTTTCCCCAATGGAAAACCGCCAATCAGCCCATTGCTGAAAGATCCCTGACCAACCGCACCTGGCCTGCTTCTTCATCACAACAATTTGCCAAACTTGGTTACAGCAACAGCACGACTGTACAAATGAAACGTGAGGGTCAGGAATGGTACCGGCAGGTTTCAATGATTGTTACACAAACCGATGCTCCTGTAATAATAATGTATGACAGTATTAAAGGAAATGGGTCCGCCATATGGAATATGCCCATGATGTCGGATGGGACAGTAACAACAGATGCAGGTGCTGTGTTGCCTGTAAAAAAACTGTATAATAACGGCGATCGGAAGGAATTACCTGAAGCAACAACTGTAAAGGATCTTTCGGCGGGGCTTCATCGCTTTTCCTTTACTGGACAGGCATGGCCGGCGCATCCTACCGGAGGTATTAACTGGCATTTATTTTCTTCTTGTAGTGAACCGATCCAGTTTACCTTATCTGCCTGGGCCAATTTCTGGCAGAACGATGTGGAACAAAGAGAGTTTTTAAAAACCAATGGACGCAATTATAGTGAAGAGCAGC
This sequence comes from Niastella caeni, assembly GCF_004834005.1. Taxonomy (GTDB): domain Bacteria; phylum Bacteroidota; class Bacteroidia; order Chitinophagales; family Chitinophagaceae; genus Niastella; species Niastella caeni. The sequence continues at coordinate 1,362,903 of NZ_STFF01000001.1, read as the reverse complement.
AGATCCTCCGGTTAAAGAGCAGCCGTCCTTTCTTTTCCATACTTCTTCCTTACAAAAAAGGAATTGACCCTTATAATAATCGTGTAAAACAATTGCCAGGTAATGAAATCTCCATCGAGATAAATGGCGACGATCTTATAGTTACGCCAACTTATTATTACCTGAAAAAGAAGCAGGGTGCTATTATGGGAGTGCTAACAGAAAAGGGCAGTTTGAAAAAGGATGGCTGGCAGATCACAGGCGGCTTTATTGAAATAGAATATAATGCACAAAAAGTGAAAGTTAGGGTACATGGTAATAGTGGTAAAAGAAGTATACAGTTTCCTTTTCCTGTTACTCCGGTTAAAAAATATGCGAATGTAATTTCTGCAGGCAATAATCAATTATTGATAATTGATTATACCGCAAAAAGTACAGACCTGGAAAATGGCGAGCAGGGATTTACCGAGTATTTACTGGAGAGAAAATAAATATCAAAAAAATATCATAAAGAGCTTGTATGAGTTATTTTGCACATCCTACTGCCGTAATTGATGAAGGTTGTCAGATAGGGGAAGCTACCAGGATCTGGCATTTTTGTCATATTATGCCTGATTGTACAATTGGCCAGCAGTGTAACCTTGGGCAGAACGTTGTGGTTTCGCCTGGAGTAAAGCTGGGTAATAATGTGAAAGTGCAGAACAATGTTTCCATTTATACTGGTGTTATTTGTGAGGACGATGTATTTCTTGGACCCTCTATGGTATTTACAAATGTGATAAATCCAAGAAGTGCAATCGCAAGGAAAGATCAGTATAAACCAACATTGGTGAAAAGAGGGGCTAGTATAGGCGCAAACGCAACAATTATTTGTGGCAATGAAATAGGGGAATATGCTTTAATTGGAGCAGGCGCTGTGGTCACCAAAACTATTCCTGCGTATGCCCTGATAGTAGGTAATCCTGCTAGGCAGATAGGTTGGGTGAGTGAATATGGACATCGGTTAAACTTTGATGATACGGGAGTAGCGGTTTGCCCTGAAAGTGATCAAAAATATATCCTAAATAATAACACGGTAAGTAAACAGGCATGAATAACAATAATGGTAAGATCAAATTTGCGGTAGTAGGTTGCGGACATATTGGAAAGCGACATGCTGCCATGATAGCGAATAATAGCGAATGTGAACTGGTTGCTTTGTGCGATACCCGAAGTAAAGAAGAAGCAGGTGTATGCAATTATAATGTTCAGTTTTTTAACAACCTCGATACCATGTTGGCATCGGACATTGCTTTTGATGTTCTTTGTATAGCTACGCCAAACGGGTTGCATGAAGAGCATAGCCTGAAGGGGTTAAAGGCTGGCAAAAATGTGGTGGTTGAAAAGCCGATGGCACTTACAAAAGCAGGTTGTGAACATATTATTTACGAAGCCCTGCATCAGCACAAACAGGTTTTTTGTGTAATGCAAAACAGGTATTCACCCCCTTCGGTTTGGTTGAAAGATGTGTTGCGCCGCAATTTGTTGGGGAAAATATATATGGTGCAGATCAACTGTTACTGGAATCGTGATGCCAGGTATTATACAAAGGGCAATTGGCATGGTACCAAAGAACTGGATGGCGGTACCCTGTATACGCAGTTCTCGCACTTTATCGACATCATGTTTTGGCTGTTTGGCGACATTAGTAATATTCAGGGCCGGTTCCGCAATTTTAATCATGAATCAATGATCGATTTTGAGGATTCGGGTTTTGTGAATTTCGATTTTGTGAATGGTGGCATGGGTAGTATTAACTATTCCACTTCTTCCTGGAATGTAAACCTGGAAAGCAGCATTACTATCATTGCTGAAAATGGAACCGTAAAAGTAGGTGGTCAATATATGAATGAAGTAGAGGTATGTAATATAAAAGATTACACCATGCCTGAATTACCGCCTTCCAATCCGCCAAATGACTATGGTCCTTATAAAGGATCCGCTGCCAACCACCACTTTATTTTTGAAAATGTTGTAGAAGTATTGAAAGGCAGGTCTCCCATCACTACGAATGCATTGGAAGGATTAAAAGTGATAGAGATCATTGAAAAAATTTATGCCTGCAAACCATTAAAATTGTAATGATGCAGAGATACGATGAAGAAAAATTAAAAAGGGATACTGCCATTAATTTTGGAAAACCTTATCAGCAATGTGCATTGAGTGTAATGGATACCATTGCCGATCCTGATATCAGTTTTGATGAAAATGGTATTTGTAATTATTATTATGATTACAAGGAAGCGGCTGCAAAGCTACCCAAACCAGGTCAGAGAGAAGAAGAGTTGGATCGCCTTGTAAAAAAAATTAAAGAGGATGGAAAAGGCAAGAAATATAACTGTATTATTGGTTTAAGTGGTGGAGTAGATAGTAGCTATGTTGCTTACCTTACAAGGAAATATGATCTGAATCCTTTGGCCGTTCACCTTGATAATGGATGGAACTCCGAACTGGCAGTAAGCAATATTGAAAATATCATTAAGAAGCTTAATATCGATTTGTATACACTTGTAGTAGACTGGGACGAGTTTAAGGATATTCAGTTGGCTTACCTGCGTGCTTCGGTTGTTGATATAGAAGTGGTATCTGACCATGCTATTTTTTCTACTATGTACAAGCTGTCGCGCCAGTATAATATTCCTTACATCCTAAGCGGAACCAATGTGGTAACAGAGCATACCATGCCGCGGTCGTGGTTGTATTCAAAGATGGATTTTCGTAATCTTAAGGATATCCATAACCGTTTTGGGAAGCGAAAGATCAAAACTTTTCCAACACTTCCCTTCTGGAAGTTTATTTATTTTAATGCAGTATTGCGTCTGCAACTGATTTCCGTTTTGAATTATATGGATTATAATAAAAAGGAGGTCAAAAAGATAATAGCCAGTGAGCTCAATTGGAGAGATTATGGGGGTAAACATTATGAATCAATCTTTACCAAATTTTACCAGGCTTATATACTACCGGTAAAATTCAGTATCGACAAAAGAAAATCACACCTTTCAAACCTTATTTTTTCAGGTCAGATAACGAAAGAGGAAGCCATGCAAGAGCTTCAGTTGCCATTATACAAAGAGGATGAACTGGCAGAGGATATGTCGTATGTAATCAAAAAGTTCCAGCTTACACAGCAACAGTTTGATGAAATGATGAAAATGCCACCCCAACCTCATCAGGTATTTAAAAGTGACCTGGGGTGGAAACAGCAATATCTGACTTTACTGGAAAGAACTGCACCTATTAGAAGAATACTTAAACCAAAATAATATCCTTTAATCGCACTTTATATATATGCACCCTATACGATTTGCAATCATTGGCTGTGGTAGAATAGCGCAGCGGCATGCTGAACATATTAACAAGGTAGGTAAACTGGTAGCAACTTGTGATGTAATTCCTGAAAAGGCAAAAGCGCTGGCGCAGCAGTACGGTGCTGTTCATTTTCAGGATGTGGATGAACTTTTGAAAACGAAGGATCTGGATGTAGTGGCTATTTGCAGTCCCAACGGAATGCACGCATTTCACAGCATAAAAGCATTAAATGCCGGTTTTCATGTATTATGTGAAAAGCCAATGGCTTTAACAGTACAGGATTGTGGCGAAATGATCAATGCGGCCGAACGGGCTAATAAGCGTCTGTTTATTGTAAAACAAAACCGGTTTAACCCGCCTGTAGCTGCAATAAAAAAAATAATTGAAGAAGGAAAACTGGGAAAATTATACAGCGTTCAACTGAGCTGTTTCTGGAATCGTAATGCCGAGTATTATAAAGATTCCTGGAAAGGCACAAAGGATATGGACGGTGGCACTTTGTTCACCCAGTTCAGCCATTTTATTGACCTGTTATACTGGATCATTGGTGATGTAAAAGAGGCACAGGGATATGCAGGTAATTTTGGCCACAAAGAGATCATTGAGTTTGAAGATACCGGTGTAGTAAGCCTGAAATTTTATAATGGAGTAGTCGGTACTGTAAATTATACTGTAACCTCCCATCAGAAAAATATGGAGGGATCGCTGACAATATTTGCTGAGAAAGGCACTGTTAAGATTGGCGGGCAATACCTCAATGAATTGGAGTACCAGAATATCGCCAATTACACCATTAGTGATTTACCTCCGGGTAACCCGCCTAATAACTATGGCCAATACCAGGGTTCTATGTCTAATCATGATAAAGTATATCAGAATGTGGTGGACGTATTAACTGGTAAAGGTATTATTGCTACCCATGGATATGAAGGATTGAAAACAGTTGAAATAATAGATAAAATTTATTCTTCCGTACGATCTATATGAGTGTTCAGTTTAAAAAAATAGGAATTACCGATGATGTGGTTTTTGGAAAAGAGGTAACAGTAATGGAACCAGTAAATCTGTATGGTTGCAAAATCGGCGACCATACTTTTATTGGACCATTCGTAGAGATCCAACGCAAAACCTCTATTGGCAATCACTGTCGTATTCAATCGCACACTTTTATTTGCGAACTGGTAACTATTGGTGACCATTGTTTTGTTGGGCATGGCGTTATGTTTATCAATGACCTGTTTTCGGAGGGTGGGCCTGCCATGGGCGATAAAACCAAATGGAAGTCTACTCAAATCGCAAACCATGTATCAATTGGGTCAAATGCTACTATTCTACCAGTTACCATTTGTGATCATGTTGTTATAGGAGCCGGAGCAGTGGTTACTAAAAATATTACGAAACCGGGTATTTATGCAGGTAATCCTGCACGACTGATAAGAACATTACCATCATCTGAATAATTCCTTTACCGTATTATATGCAAGTTCCATTTGTAGATCTTAAAGCGCAATATCATAGCATCAAAAAGAATATAGATGATGCTATTCAATCGGTTATTGAAGAATCAGCCTTTATAGGGGGAAAATATGTTAAGGAATTTGAGCAGCAGTTTGCGTCACTATATGGCGTAAAACATGTAATAAGCTGCGCCAATGGAACTGATTCCTTATACATCCTTATGAAAGTATTGGGTATTGGAACTGGTGACGAAGTGATAACTGTTGCCAACAGTTGGATATCCAGTTCTGAAACTATAAGTCAAACCGGCGCCCGCCCTGTGTTTGTTGATATTCATCCAGAGTATTACAGTATGGATGAAACACAACTTGAAAGTAAGATTACCCCCAACACTAAGGCAGTGATCGTTGTACATCTGCAGGGACAAATGTGTGCAATTGATGCCATTCAATCGATCTGCCAGCAAAAAGGAATTTATTTGATTGAAGATTGTGCCCAGTCGCATTTTTCAGAATATAAAAACAACAGGGCCGGTTTGTTTGGAATAGCTGGTTCATTTAGTTTTTATCCCGGCAAGAATTTAGGCGCATATGGCGATGCAGGATGCATTATAACCAATGACGATCAATTGGCCGAAAAATGCCGAATGCTGGCCAATCATGGCGCCTTGAAAAAACATCATCATCTTATTGAAGGTATTAACAGCCGTCTGGATGGTCTGCAGGCTGCTATTCTTACATCCAAACTGCCTTATATAATTGAATGGACAGAAAAAAGGATTTGTAATGCCGGATTGTATTCAAAATACCTGGCAGGTATAGATCAGATAGTATTACCGGCTGTTCGGCCAAACGCCAAGCATTCTTACCATTTATATGTTATCAGGGCTCAACAAAGAGATGCTTTAATGGAATTCTTAAAAAGCAGGGGTATAGAATGTACCATTCATTATCCTACTGCATTACCTAATTTGCCAGCCTATAAGTATCTGGGTTACACCAAAGCCGATTTCCCGGTTGCAACTGCGTATCAGGAGCAAATATTATCCTTACCGATGTACCCTGAGCTAAGCGAAGACAGTATTAAATATATTGCCGGTAGTATAAATGAGTTTTATTCGGCAAAAAAGAAGTAATGTACAAACTGGAAAATAAAACTATACTGATTTTGTCTCCTGAAGGTTGGGGGGCTATGTTTTTGTCGAAGCATCACTATGCTGTTGAGCTGGCGAAGGCAGGCAATACGGTATATTTTCTGAATCCGCCTTCTGTTTTGGCTGGCAGCAAAAAAATACAAATAAGAAATTCAGGAGTACACGAAAACCTGTTTTTTATAGAGCATCAACTGGCCTTTCCTTTCAGGTTACGTTTTCATGCGATCAGCCTGTTTCACTTTTTCATGAGAGGGCATATACGAAAAATATTACGTAGCATGCCAGCGCCGGTTGATATAGTTTGGTCATTCGACCTGCTTCATTTATACCCGCTTGATTTTTTCGATAAAAGCAGTATAAAAGTTTTTCATCCTGTTGATGAGCCTTTACAGCCAGCAGCACTGAAGGCGGCAGCGGGCGCAGATATTATTTTTTCTGTAACCAATGAAATATTAAATAAATACAAGTTCTGCAATCTTCCCTCATTTTTTGTACATCACGGGGTAAGCCCATTGTTTTTCAGGGAAAATGGAATGGTTGTTAAAAACGATCCGGTTAAAGTAGGTTTGTCAGGTAACTTACTCAGGAAAGATATAGACAGAAACATTTTATTGACCATTATACAACAGAACCCGCAGATAGTTTTTGAATGTTGGGGTAGTTATGAAGTGAAGCAATCAAACATTGGAGGTGATACAGAATTATCGGGAATAGCATTTATCGATACGCTAAAAAGTATGCCCAATGTAATTTTACATGGAACAGCCAAAACAGAAAAGCTAGCGATGGAATTGCACAGGATGGATGCTTTTCTGATTTGTTACGATGTAAATAAAGATCAAAGCCGGGGTACTAATTACCATAAGATCATGGAATATATGGCCACTGGCAAAGTAATTATCTCTAATAATGTAACAACCTTTAAAGATTATCCCGATTATGTACAGATGATCCCGGAAAGGAATAACAATGATCAATTACCGGTTTTATTCAATAAAGTCATTCGGAACCTTGAAACATATAACGACATTTCTTTACAAAAGAAACGAATTGCATTTGCACGAACGAACATGTATGATAAACATATTTCGACCATTGCAAATCATATAGGATCAATAAGTAAAGCGAAATCGTAGAAACCTGACCTATAGGTTATTATTTTCTGGTAATAACCGAAATTCTTTAACCTCAAAACTAAAATTGTATGGCATCCTTATTGGGCCGGGGGGTAAAACTCCTTTTAAAAACACAAAAAATTAATGTAATTCGATTTGGAAAAAATAAAGGAATGAGATTGCGATACAGTGATGATCTCAACGTGGATATGTTGCTGGGATTTCATGAACCTAATACATTTGAAGTCTTTGATATTTTCCTTAAGGAAGGAATGGCAGTAGCCGATATAGGAGCTAACGTAGGATATTTTACAAGATTTTTGAGTAAAAAAGTGAAAGCATCAGGCATGGTCCATTCTTTTGAACCAATTCCGAACACATACAATATTTTAAAAGATACTATTAGCCTGAATAAGCTGGAGAATGTAACTCCGGTTAACAAGGCAGTAAGCAACGCAAACGGCTCAGTTACGATGTTTCTTAGCCATACCCACTATATGGCTTCATTAGATATGAACTGGGCAAAAGATAAAAACGGTTGTGTAGAAGTACCGGCTGTAACGTTAGATAGTTTTTACGAACAATTAGGAAGGTATCCGGATTTTATTAAAATGGATATTGAAGGAGGAGGGGTGTATGCTTTGCAGGGAATGGAGAATTGTATTAAAAAAAATGAGCCAATTTTGCTACTCGAAAGTCATACATCTGAAGAGGACAAAGCTATTGGAAAGGCTTTATCTCTCATAAATTATAAAGTTTACAGGGTGGGTGATGATGCACCCGTAACAAACTTACAAGCAGATTATACAGATAAAAATGGTATTTACGGAACAGTAATTGGAATACCGGCAAGCAAGCTTCACCTTTATTCGAACTGGACACCAGACCAATTTCAGCGTAAAAAGTTCGGACAGCGCTAAACAGGTAATTTCTTATGAAGATATCGCTTTGTATACCTCAGTATAACCGTATCGCTTTTTTATTAAAATCCCTTGAAAGGATCAGGCTCCAAACTTTCAGGAATATTGAAATAGTGATCAGTGACGATTGCTCCACCGATGATACGGAAAAGCAAATCAAAGCCCTTATTCCTTCATACCCATTTAAGGTTATTTATTCACGTAATACAACCAATATAGGGTATGATGCCAATCTGCGCCGTTCAATGGAGCTGGCCACTGGTGATTATTGTTTCATTTTAGGAAACGACGACTCGTTAAACACACCCGACAGCTTGCAAATGCTGGTTGAGTTTCTTAAAATGAACAATTATCCGGAAGTAGGATTTTGTAATATGGTAGAGGAATCAAGCCCCGATAATGTATATGGCAGAGCTGCAGCATCTGGTATTATTGGTGAAGGATATGAGGTGGCTTTGCATCATTATAGCTGCTTCAGCTTTGTTGCCGGCCTTGTTTATAAAAAAGATGCTTTCGACAGGTTCAATACCAATAAACACGATGGGAGCATTTTTGTACAAATGTACCTGGCTGTAGTAATGATTTCATCTGGGATGAGGCTGTTTTCTATTAAAGAACCTATTGTACTAAAAGACATTCTTGCAGGGAAATCGGAACATCGAAACTCTTATAAAGATAAATTACCACGAAAATGGAAGGATTTTTATATTATTCACGGCGGCTTGCCTTCTGTGATAAATGTTATTCTTTCGGCTTTTCGGGATGCCGGCATTCCTGATAAGAAAGTCCTGTTTAAGATATTTAAAAGAATTTACCTGTTCACTGTACCCAATTGGGTGCTGGATTATAAAAGCAATAAAGCTTTTCCGGCGGCTATTGGCATTGTTGTAGGTATGTTTCCTTATCGCGTGAATCATTTTACATCCTTAAATATCTTTAAACAAGTATTCCTGTTAATGGAATATTCGGCTACCTCTTTTGTATCCATAGTGATACCCTCGACATTGTTTTTAAAATTCAAGAATCGTTTATACAATCTTGCGAAGCAATACTAATATGAAGAAGGCATATCTGATAAGTGAATTTAGTGAAATGGGTTTGGAGTGCTCATACGAGGCAGCATTGCGGGAAGAGGGTATTGAAGTTAGATCTTTTAGTTATCCACCTGCCCTGGCGCAACATATACGTTTTGGAAAACTGGGGCGTATTTTTCATCGGTTTGTATCAGTAGATCAATGGATACAAAAACTCAATAAGCAAATAGCTGTTGATATTAAACGATTTGAGCCCGATATAGTATTTGTATTTACCAATGCGCCGGTTCAACCTGGTTGCATTGGATTTGTAAAATCGCTACTACCGGTAAAATTTGTATTAGTGTGGCCCGATACCTTATTAAATATGGGTAGCTGGCCATTGCAATGCAGTTCGATGTATGATGCGGTTGTATCTCATGGCAAACAAATCCTTCCTGTATTACAGCAAATGGGTTTTAAAAATCCTTTTTGGTCACCCTTTGCTGCCGATAAGCAGCTCCATTATTTCGATAAACCGGCAACCAATTATGACTATGATATAAGTTTTGTAGGTAGTTGGAATGGAGAACGGGAAGAAGTAATGGCTGCCATCTGTAAAAACATGCCTCAATACCGGATCGCAATCTATGGCCCTGGCTGGAACAGGGCAAAGAATGCCAATGTAGTCAAAAAAGCCATTAATAAACCATTGCGCGGTAACGAATATGCAAAGCTGTTTAACCGTACTTTTATTAATATTAATGTAATTGGTGAAATTGCATATCCCTCTGTAAACATGCGGTTTTTTGAAATTCCTGTTGCCAATGGTTTACAACTGGTAAATTACAGTCCGGAACAAGCTGGAATTTTTCTTGACAAAAAGCATTTGCTGTATTTCGATTCTACAACGGAACTGTTGGATAAAATCATATATTATATAAGTCATCCCGACGAGGCCATGCAAATTCGAAAAGCCGGCCATGAGATGGTATGCGCCGAGCATACATATCAACATCGTATAAGTAAATTGTTGCAACAACTTCAAACATTAGAATAATATGATTAATTACCTGAATGACATAAAGAAGAAAAAGGTTTTGGTAACTGGAGGGCTTGGTTTTGTGGGTAATAACCTTGTAAGAACCCTGGTCAACGAATTTGAGTGTGAAGTAGTAGTAGTTGACAATTGTTTAAATAGTAGCCCCTCTGTTATTAAAGATATCAAAAACAAAGTTGTTTTTCATGAGATAAGTGTATTGGACACAGACCGGCTTTTTCCATTGATTGATAAGGCAGAATATGTTTTTCATCTTGCCTGCGTTCAAATTGCTGCATCGGGTACCCAGCCCTTGCTCGACCTTCAGGTAAATGCTCAAAGCACTTTACAAATACTTGAACATTTACGCTATAAATTGCCTCCGTCATTAAAGCGGTTCGTATATACTTCCAGTGGCTCTGTATATGGAAGTTCTACCTATTTACCATTAAAAGAAGGTTCTTCAACTAACGTATTGAGTAATTATGCTGCAACCAAGTTGTTAGGAGAAAATTACACCATGATCTATGGCCGTAATTATGGCATTCCTGTATCAGCAGTGCGTTATTCAAACGTATATGGATATGGCCAGTCACCTAAAAACCCATATTGCGGGGTGTTGGGAAAATTTGTTCATAATGCCCTGATCAATGAACCGCTGTTGGTAATTGGTGATGGAGAACAAACCAGAGATTATACTTTTATAACTGATGCTGTTTCTGCAACCATATTAACTGCTGTGCATCCGCAAGCATTGGGTGATGTATTTAATGTGGGCACTAATACCGAAACCAGTGTAAATCACCTGGTAGATCATATAAGTGCTGCCGTGTCTGGTGTGCAGGTAAACAATATACCGGAAAGGGACATAGATAATATCCGTCGCCGTTCTCTGGATATAGAAAAGATCCATCAACGGCTTGGGTGGGCTCCAAAAGTGAATATAAAGAATGGGATCAGGTACACCCTTGATTGGTACAAGAAATTTTTGCAGGAAACAGCGCAATATCAGTAAGAACTATGTCCATAGGAATGTTTACAAACAGTACCTTCAATGGTATTCCTCCGTTGAAGTATTTGATCAGTTATTTTTATTCTTTGTGTGGCCAAAAGGTGCAGGTTTATCATGCCGAAGTCAGGGGATTATCGGTTTTTAAGGAACAGGAAACACAAATTTACCCGCTGGCTGTTTTTGAAAGTACAGCAGCTACTTTACAGCAGGGCGGATTTACGAAGATCAAAAGACATTTGTCATTACTGTACCGCATCTTTCAGTTTCAGAGTACCAATAAGCGATCGGTACTTTATTGCATAGATTTTGCCACCTGTAATTTGTTATTGATTTCTCAATTACTATTCTTTTTTCAGCGAAATAAAGTTATTTATCATCAGTTTGAAATGTACGACCCGGCAAGGGCCAGTAAATTTGATAAAATTAACTTCTGGATCTTCAAGAAACTGGCTAGCCGGCTTAGCCTTGTTATTATGCCCGAAATTAACAGGTTAACATATTTTAAACAATCTACAGGTATTCCGGGCTCTATCCCTACATTTATATTTCCTAATACCAATTCAGATAAAGCAGATTTTATACCAGCTGCAAATAGAGTTACTCAAAAAGAGAATATTGTAATAGGGCATATAGGTTCCCTGGGAACAGAACAACATTTTATCAAACAGTATGTGGAAGTATTAAGAAAGCTGCCTCCCAATTTTAAAAGCCTGTTTGCAGGAAGGATCACCCCTGAAGTAAAAAGTATGTTGAAAGAATTGGGTAATCGGGTACAGATTATAGACCATGTGCTGCAGCATGAATTAAAAAATGTGTATGCCAGTATTGACATAGGAATTATATTGTACCATCCTTATGAATTAAATACCCGGTATGCCGCTCCTACAAAAATGTATGAATACTGGAGCTGTGGTGTTCCGGTGATTGCACATAAGTTGATCAGCCTTGAACCATTATTCATTAACTCCATTCAGGGTACTTTAACCGACCTAAGCAATCCCGATGTATTGTATAATGAACTGATCAATTTGTCGAAGCAACTTGAGACCTGGGATCGCAATTCACTACGGCAACATTTTAAAGACAATTTTGAGCTCAATAAATTTATTTCCGGACTTGATAGTATAGTAAGAAAAACAATATGAGCGTTTATCTTGTAATTGGTACCAGACCCGAGCTGATTAAAACCGCACCTGTAGCATTCGCGCTTAAAAAAACGGGAATTCCGTTCCGGATCGTCAATACGGCGCAGCATAAAGATCTACTGGATCCTTACTGGAATATATTTGGTTTAAAACCTGATTATTCATTGGATGTTATGGTTTCAGGTCAATCGCTGACATCATTAACTTCCCGCATTTTATTACAGTTGCAGGATTTTCTGGATAAATTGGAGGAAAAGCCGGCATTATTGATGGCGCAGGGCGATACCACTACAGTTATGGGAACGGCCATGCTGGCTTTCTATAACAAAATTCCATTTGGACATATTGAGGCAGGTTTGCGAAGCTTTGATTTAGATAATCCTTTCCCGGAAGAGTATAACCGGAAAGTTGCTTCCATTACCACTCAATTGCATTTTGCACCCACTGAAGTATCGAGGCAGAATTTGTTAAAAGAGAACATTCGGGAAAATGATGTTTATGTAGTTGGAAATACCGTTGTGGATGCTTTGCAGTACATCAGTTCAACAGAAATGTTTAAGACAGCAGGCTTTAATAACAGTAACCTTGATCAGTGTTTGGGAAAGGATATTGTATTAATTACCTGCCACAGAAGAGAAAATCACGGAGAAAATCTGAATAACATTGTTGCTGCAGTGGAAGAATTGGTGAGGCAATATACCCAGTTCAAATTTGTGTGGCTTTTGCACCCTAACCCAAATGTGAAAAACGTAATAAGTACTTCAAAACTTAAAACTTATTCTAACTTCGTATTAACTGAACCGGTTGATTATTGGGATTTGCTTAAATTATTGAGTCAAAGCAGAATAATTTTAACCGATTCCGGCGGCATTCAGGAAGAAGCGCCTTCCTTTGGAAAGCCTTTGATTGTTTTGAGGAATGTTACTGAAAGACCTGAGGCTGTTTTAGCAGGTTGTGCAAAATTAACAGGCGCTAATACATCTTTGATTCTTGAAACTTTTGAATGGGCTAAACAATATAAGTCAAGCTCTAATATTAATCCATATGGAGATGGTCGGGCGGCAGATCGAATTGCCGCAATTGTAAAGCATTTTCTGAGATAGAAAAATTACAACCTTTAATTTATTTAATTTGAACAATGTTTGCAGGCTATGTTGAAAATAAAGGAATATAGTTTTTCTCTTTTCTGTATATTAATTTTTATACTTTCTCTTATAACAGAATGGTATTCTGTGCTGGTATACACTCTTATAAGCACAGCACTAATATTCGTTTTGGATAAACTGGGCAAGGGCATTGTGTTACGTGAATTAATTGCTTTTCATGGATGCCTGATCTGTTTATTTATGCCATTGCTGGGCTACAATATTTACAATTATGATAATTATTACGCCAGACTTTGGGTTCGTTTTATGCCTGTCAGTAAAGTGACTTATTTTTCATATGCATTACCAGCAATGACTGCCTTTACAGCAGCTATTTGTTGGCCGATAAGCAATAGATTGGGTAGTGATAGCGGCGTCAGCCTGCAGGAAAGGCTTGAGTCAATAAAAGATAAATTGGCACAGAAACCCAATATGGGCTTATATCTTATAGGAGTAGGGTTATTTATGTTTTATATGGTTAATTTAATACCCGATTCTTTGAGATATGTAGCTGTTCTTTTATACTGGAGCTCTTTTGTAGGGTCTTTGTATGTGTATTATACCCGCAATTTTCGTTACAAGATACCAGTTTTACTTTTTTTTACAGGATTTGTATTATTAGATGCCATAAGGAGTGGAATGTTTACTGTTGTGGCATATATGAGCATCACCATATTTTCATTTTTTTTCCTGAACAGGAAAGTCGCTTTCTGGAAGAAATTAACTGTATTTGTTGTGAGCTCGGCTATGTTGTTGCTGATCCAGAGCGTGAAAGCTAATTATCGGAAAAAGACGTGGAGGGGTAATTATGCAGGAAGTAAAGTAGAACTCTTTGGGGAGCTGCTTTCCAGTAAACTTAATTCTTCAACTGTTTTATTCTCAGAAGAAGCATTTTTTCCCATTTATTATCGGGTTAATCAGGGGTATAATGTAGCGCTGGTGATGCGTCGCATGCCTATTAGAGCACCACATGATGGAGGTTCTTTTCTGATGGTTAAAATAGCTGCGTCGTTAGTTCCTCGCTTATTGTGGCCTGATAAGCCAGAGGCTGGCGGAAAGGCAAATATGAAATATTACGCAAATATTAGTATTAAAGGGTTTGCAACTGACGTGGGGCCTCTTGGAGAAGCCTATGGAAGCTTCGGTGTTGTAGGTGGAGTTATTTACATGTTACTGTTAGGCTTTCTTATTAGATTTGCTTATACCCGAATATTTTTAATTGCTCAAAAAATACCCTTATTGATTTTGTGGATACCGGTAATGTTTTATCAAGTCACTTATTCTGCTGAAAACGATACATTGCAGATTTTAAACACATTGATAAAATCGGGATTTTTTGTTTTTATCTTATATAAAACATTTCCATCACTGTTTAAGCCTGTGAATAAGGATTTAGTTGTAGCGAATTAATCTGCAGTTGTGAATCAGTCAGGAAATCTAAAAATACAAGTTTGAAGTCTGCTATTATTACAGGAATAACCGGTCAGGATGGGGCATACCTTACCCGGCTGCTGCTTGAAAAAGGGTATAAGGTCGTTGGGCTTATAAGGTCACATTATGGATCAAATTTAAACCGGCTCAAATACCTGGGCTTACTTGACAGAGTTGAACTGGTGGAGTGCGATCAGAGCGATCTTTCTCAGGTATTAAATATAATATCTACCCACAAACCCAATGAGGTTTATAACCTGGCGGCCCAAAGCTCTGTTTCACTTTCTTTTCAGCAACCGATCGGCACTATTAATTTTAATATCCAGTCTGTATTGAACATGCTGGAAGCTATCCGGTTATTAAACCCTTCCATTCGCTTTTACCAGGCATCTACCAGTGAAATGTTTGGCAAGGTGAATGATCTTCCAATCACTGAAGACTCCATTGTGCATCCGTTGAGTCCTTATGCCATTTCAAAAGTTACTGCACATTATGTATGCATAAACTACAGGGAGTCCTATAACCTCTATACCAGTTGTGGTATACTTTTTAATCATGAATCTTATCTCAGAGGTGAAAACTTCTTTGTGAAGAAAGTAATTAAAGGAGCTATTGATATTGTGCATGGGAAACGCGAGGTTCTTGAAGTAGGCAACCTGGATATAAAACGAGACTTTGGATGGTCTGAAAAATATGTGGAGGCGATGTGGCTGTTATTGCAACAGGACAAACCGGATGATTATATTATTAGTTCCGGCAAGTCGATAACATTGCGTGAAATAGTTTATTATGTGTTTGATAAGATGAAAATTGACAAGGGACGAATAAAAATTAATTCGGCGTTTTTCAGGCCTACCGAAATACAGGATATATACGGTTCTAATAAAAAAGCCCGTTCTGTGTTAAACTGGCAATATGATATGGATTTCTTCGACGTGTTGAATTTAATTATTGAGGAAGAGTACAAAAACTATGGAAAATAAGCAGACCGTGAAACCCAGGGTGGTTTTCTTTCACAGACGGCCAAGAAGTGTTGGTAACTATAGCGTTGAATTTATTTTTGAGGATGTCAGAAAACGCCTAAGAGATAAAATCGATGCCCAGATCGTAGTATCGAAATACGAAAGCTCCGGGTTTTTTAAAAGGTTATATAACTGCGTTGAAGCCTGGTGGAAACAAGGTCCGGTAAACCATGTTACCGGTGATGTAAATTTTTTGGGGCTTTTTCTTAAACGCCGGGCGACTATTCAAACCATATTGGATTGTGTTCACTTGAATACATCAGCAGGTATAAAATATAAAATTTTAAAACTGTTCTGGGTTTCAATACCTGAAAGGAGGTGTAAGTATATTACTGCCATTTCTGAATCAACTAAACAGGAGATACTTCGCCACCACAAGTGCGATCCAAATAAGATTGTAGTGATTCCGGTTGCTATATCACCTAAGTTTAAACGTACAGATAAACCATTCAATAAAGAACGGCCGGTCATTTTGCAGGTAGGTACGGCGCCTAATAAAAACATTCCTAACCTTATTGAAGCTGTGAAAGGGTTGCCTTGCATTTTGAATATTATCGGCAAACAAAACGATGAATATATAGCCTTGCTGAAAAAGTATGGTGTAGAGTATAAATACGAGTGGGGGTTGACTGATGAGGAAATCATTCAACGATATGAACAGGCAGATATAGTTAACCTCGTTTCAACGTATGAAGGTTTTGGCATGCCCATCCTGGAAGCACAGGCTGTAGGAAGGGCTGTTATAACAAGCAACTTATTCTCGATGCCTGAAGTAGCAGGTGATGCGGCTGTTATGGTGGATCCATTTATAGTGAGCGAAATACGCAAAGGATTGGAAAAGATCATTAATAATGATTCCTTCAGGGACGATATGATCAAACGCGGTTTTGAAAATATTAAGAGATTTGATCCCGACGTTATTGCCACGCAATACCTTGATTTATATAAAAAAATCATTGTTTAAGAATTGGCTTGTTATAACTAACAATTAATACCAGGAGTTTAGTAATTAATTATAAGACTTCTTTGAATCATGTGCGGAATAGCCGGAATAGTATCTTTTGCCCAACAAATTGATCTGCCATCTACCATTCGGCGAATGACAGATGCCATGTCACATCGGGGACCAGATGCAGATGGTTTTTTTACCAACGATACCATCGCGCTGGGCCATCGGCGTTTATCTATTATTGATCTGTCAACGGCAGCCAACCAGCCAATTGCTGATTATACAGGTCGGTACCAGATCATTT
This sequence comes from Niastella caeni, assembly GCF_004834005.1. Taxonomy (GTDB): domain Bacteria; phylum Bacteroidota; class Bacteroidia; order Chitinophagales; family Chitinophagaceae; genus Niastella; species Niastella caeni. The sequence goes on along the minus strand of NZ_STFF01000001.1, from coordinate 1,345,867 downwards.
TTAACGGAGAAATTTACAATTACCGCGAAGTAAAAAAGCTGCTGCCTGATTATCCGTTCAATACGAACAGCGATACTGAAGTATTACTGGCTGCTTACAGTAAATGGGGAGCAGATTGTTTACCCTATTTAAAAGGAATGTTTGCCTTTGTGATCTGGGATGCCGTTGAAAAGGTGATGTTTATTGCGCGGGACAGAATGGGGGTTAAACCTGTTTACTATTTCGTGAATGACAACGTGTTCTTGTTTGCTTCAGAAATACGGGGTGTGCTGGGAAGCGGTATGGTTCCAACAAAAGTGAACAAATCAGCTATTAGGGAGTTTTTAAGTTATCAATCGGTAGGCTTTCCTGAATCTGCCATTCAGGGTATATTTCAGTTAGAAGCAGGTAGCTCTATCAGGATCTGTGATAATAAGTATAGCATAAAAAAGTATTGGGATATTACCGCAATGCCAACCGTTGATTTTGATTTTAACGACAAATTGCGTGTACAGCAGCAGGTGCGTCAGTTATTGCGTAATGCGGTTGAAAGAAGATTGGTGAGTGATGTACCCCTGGGCGCTTTCCTGTCGGGCGGCATCGATTCCAGTACCGTAGTTGGCCTGATGGCGGAAGTTGGTACCGGTCGCCCGAATACTTTTACTGCAGGTTTTGAAGAGAAGGAGTTTGATGAGTCGGGCTATGCAAATATTATTTCCCGCAAGTTCAATACCAACCATAACCAGGTTTTATTAAAGCCGGCCGTGTTCCTTGATGAATTAACGAATGCCCTGAACGCAATGGACACACCTAGTGGAGATGGTGTTAATACATATGTGGTATCGAAGGCCATTAAACAAAGTGGTCTTACCGTTGCATTGTCGGGGGTGGGCGGCGATGAATTGTTTGCAGGATATCCGTTTTTTAAACAATATCTGCAGTTAAAGAAATACGCACCATTTTGGGGGGCGGCAAAGCCTTTGCGTTGGGGAGCCGGGCTGGTATTAGGTAACAGCAATAAATCGCAACGGATAAAACAGTTATTGAATGCGCCTGCATCATCGATCAGGTATTTTTATCCTGAGTTTAGACGTATTATTTCCCCGGGGTTATTATCATCGCTTACCCAATGGGATAATGATCAACATACACTGCTGGAAAAGCAATTGGTTCAATTACCCGCTTTGTTGGAAAAGTATCCGTTACTTAGCCAGGTTTCTATTGCAGAATATACCGGATACACCCAACACACGCTGTTAAAAGATACCGATCAGTTTAGTATGGCTGTATCGCTTGAAGCCAGAGAGCCATTCTTTGATCATGACCTGATAGAATTTGTATTAGCTATTCCCGATAACTTAAAATTCCCGACTTATCCCAAACAATTATTGGTAGAATCTTTACAGGGATTGCTGCCTGATGAGATCGTACACCGCAAAAAGCAGGGCTTTTTATTTCCCTGGAGCGTCTGGATGAAAAAGGAGCTTCGCACATTTTGTGAGGAGCGACTTCAGCGCATCGCTCAACGAGATTTTATCAATGGCAAAAATCTGCTTGGTTATTGGCAGCGGTTCTTAAATAACGATGCCTCAGTACGATGGATGGAGATCTGGTTATTTGTGATCCTGGAATACTGGATGGAAAAAAATGGGATTGAGTAAAAAAAGTTGTCAAGACTACAATATGTCGTTGCAAAAAGAAAGAAAGAAAGTTTTGGTATTGGTTGATTGGTTTAAACCAGGATATAAAGCCGGTGGTCCAATCAGGTCTTGCACCAATTTTGCATATGCTTTAAAAAACGATTTTGATATACGTGTTTTAACTACCGATACAGACCATGGTGAGCAGGAACCTTACCAAAACATTACATCAAATAAGTGGTTAACAAATTTAGGTCCTGATATACAGGTTTACTATGCCCGCAAAGCAACTTTGTCGTTGGATCAGATAAAACGGGAAATGATCAGCGCACATGCTGATTATGTATATCTCAATCACTTGTTTTCTCCAAAATTTGTAGTATACCCGCTGTGGCTGAAATTTACGCGACAATTGAAAAGTAAAGTGGTGTTGTGTCCACGGGGTGCTTTATACGAAAGCGCACTGGCCGTAAAACCAATAAAAAAGAAACCCTTTATCAAGCTTTTCAGGTGGCTGAAAATTCATAAAATGATCACTTTTCACGCTACCAACGAGCGTGAAAAACAGGCGATCCTCGACTATTTTCCAGGAAGCCAGGTAATTATTGCAGATAATCTTCCCGAATCGGATCAGCCGGTATTTGTGAGCTGTAAAAAAGACCCAGACATTTTGAAATGTATTTTCATTGCTCGGATAGTGCCTATCAAGAACCTGTTATTTCTATTGCAGGTTTTGCAGCAAGTGAAAAAGCAGATAACAGTATCAGTGGCCGGGCCAATTGAAGATGCAGATTACTGGGCGGCGTGTGAAAAGATCATTCAGGATTTACCATCGAACATCCAGGTAAAATATTTAGGAGCTATAAGTAATGACAAGGTAAAATCAATTATTTCTACACATCATTTATTTATACTTCCAACCCAGGGTGAAAATTTTGGACATTCCATATTTGAATCATTGCTAACTGGCCGGCCCGTTTTGATAAGTGATCAAACACCCTGGCTGCAACTGGCATCAAAAAAAGCCGGTTGGGATGTGCCATTAAAAGATCAGGGTAAATTTGCACAGATCATTGACGAAATGGCTTCATGGGAGCAAAGCCGTTTTGATGAATGGGCGCTGGGGGCCTGGCAATATGCACAGGTATTTATTGAAAATCCCGCATTGAAAAAGCAGTATCTCAATTTATTTTCATGAAATCTCCGGTGGTGAAGCAGGTAAATAACGCCTTATATAAATCAACTATCGATATTGGTGCGTCTAAATTCAAACAAATACTTTGGTATTTTGTAAACGTGCTTTTCTTTAAAAATTCCTTTATCATAATCTCGTCCCTAAAAGTATCGTTGTTGAAATTGTTTGGGGCAAAAATTGGTAAAGGGATTGTTATAAAACCTGTAGTTAACATCAAATATCCCTGGAAATTGCAGATAGGTGATCATTCCTGGATAGGCGAAGAAGTTTGGATTGATAACCTTTCGGAAGTTATTATTGGAAATAATGTTACCATATCACAGGGCGCTTTGTTGCTTACCGGCAGCCATGATCATACCCGTACTTCCTTCGATTTTATTTCTTATCCAATTCATCTTGAAGATGGCGTTTGGATCGGTGCGCGGGCAGTTGTTTTTGGAGGAACTACCTGCCAAACACACAGTATTTTAGGAATAAATTCTGTGGCAGAGAAAGACCTTAAACCTTATACCATATATAAAGGCAATCCTGCGATCCCTGTTTTAGGCAGGAGCATTTTTTAATCTTTGTTCTGATATCCACCATTGCAGAAATGCTGTGTAGAATACCAAGGAATTGAAATTCAGTAATCAATATTAGTTTTGCTGATCATGCAATCGGTTTCAAAAACAATAAGTCATAGAATTATAAAGGAAGCGATCCGAATTCGTCGGGTAGAAGAAAAATTCCTTGAATTATTCTCTTCAGGAAAATTAAATGGAACTGTTCATACTTGTGTTGGACAAGAATTTTCGGCTGTTGCCTTTGCCGGTCAACTTAAAAAGAAGGACTTTATATTTTCAAACCACCGGTGCCATGGGCATTACATTGCTTTTACCGGTGATATTCGCGGCCTGCTTGCCGAATTGCTTGGCAAAGCATCGGGTGTTTCGGGTGGAATAGGCAGTAGCCAGCACCTTTGCAATAAAAACTTTTATTCCAATGGAATACAGGGAGGCATAGTTCCGGTTGCAGCAGGATATGCATTGGGTAATAAGTTAAGAGGTGACGACTCCATTGGTATTGTATTTATTGGAGATGGCACGTTAGGTGAAGGTGCGTTGTACGAAACAATGAATATTATTTCCAAATGGGAAATCCCATTACTCATCGTTTGTGAGAATAACCTGTATGCCCAATCAACTCCTCAGCATATAAACCTTGCTGGAGACATTGTGTCAAGGGCGACGGCATTTGGCATTGAAACCTTTGAAGGAGATACCTGGGATCCGGAGTTCCTCATCAATAAAGCCCAGGGCGCTATTGATTATGTTCGTTCTTCGAAAAAACCCGGTTTTTTCCTGGTAAATACTTACAGATTGAATGCACACTCAAAAGGAGATGACGATCGGGCAAAAGAAGAGGTTGAAAGTTACAGGAACAAAGACTTTTTGAATATTTTCAGCAAGGAGTCGGCCGATTATTATAACAGATATTTGGAAGCTATCAACAGGGAAATTGATGAGTTGGTTGATGAGATTTTGCTGGAAAGCGAATTACCTTTTGAAAATTATTATCAGCATAAAGAAATTGTTTCTGATAATAACTGGAGCGCTCTGGAATCAATTAATAAGCGGCAGGTAGAACTGCTCAATAAATTTTTCAGAGATAAAATTGTTGCTGATGACCGCACGGTCTTTTTAGGTGAAGATATTTTGTCGCCTTATGGTGGTGCGTTTAAAGTAACAAAGGAATTATCGGTACTTCGGCCTGAACGTGTGTTTTCAACACCCATCTCTGAATCGGCTATTACCGGTATTTCAAACGGGCTTGCATTAAATGGGTTTAAACCGCTTGGTGAAATAATGTTTGGCGATTTTATGACGCTGGCATTTGACCAGATCGTAAATCATGCTTCCAAGTTTCACCACATGTTCAATAAGAAGATCAACTGCCCGGTTGTTATTCGTACGCCCATGGGCGGCCGCAGGGGATATGGTCCAACCCATTCTCAAACGCTCGACAAATTTCTTGTTGGCATTGATAATGTAAAGACAGTTGCATTAAATACCTTTTTCGATCCGGCTATTATTTATGAAAGCATTTTTTGCGAAGAACATCCCGTGCTGGTGATTGAAAATAAAACTGATTACGGCAAAAGAATACTGTCGAACAAACATAGCCATTTCCTATATGAACGGAACGATGATGCTTACCCGGTTGCACGTGTGAGACCTGCTGTTTCAGACCCTACAATAACTATTGTAGCCTATGGTGGAATGGCCGATGAAATGTTATCGATGCTGGAGGCTATCTTTATGGAGACCGATCTAAAGCCGGAGCTAATTGTACCCTCATTAATTTCACAGCTACCAATTGATATTATAACTGAATCGGCAATGGCTACAGGCCGACTGCTTGTCATTGAAGAGGGGAGTGGTTATGCTGGCATTGGTAGTGAGTTGCTGGCATCTGTGGCTGAAAGGGTAGAAGGACCAATAAAAATGAAACGAATTGCAGCTTATCCTGTTCCAATACCTGCTGTGAAGTCACTGGAACATGCAGTGCTGCCCGAAAAGCAACGTATTGTAAAGGAAATTAAAGAAATTTTTGGCTGATGGCACTACTTCAGGAGATACAGGTTCCTTTGCTGGCTGTAAATGATACAACACTTACTGTAGTTGATGTCGCATATCCCAATGGTCAGCATATAAAAAAAGGCGATATCATATTGGTATTTGAAACCTCAAAAACAACCTATGAGGTGATGGCAGAGGTTGATGGTTTTGTGCAGTATTTATGTGAAGCCGGGCGGGATTATGACGTTAATCAGGTAGTTGCAAAAATATTCAGTACTGATGCAGAAGTTCTAAAAGAACCGATAGCGGCAAAACAGGACCTTACGGCGCAAATTCAGGAAGTAAAGCAGCATATTGTTAATGCCTGGACCGGTGATACGCTGTATTCTGTGGAAGCACTCCGCCTTATTGAGTCGTTGCATATTGATAAGTCGGCTTTTAAAGGTAGGGATTTCGTAACCCGCCAAGATGTTGAAGAATTGAAGGGAATAAATGGAATTGCCAATAAAAAAATAGCTGCTCCACCAGTAACCGCTACGCCTAAAAAAGCAATAGCACCGGTTGATAATTCCAAAGTAATTATAGAAAGGCTTTCTTCAAACAAAAAGCGGGAGATCGAATTTCTCAGTCCGGTTCAGTCAACCGGTTTAACAAGCACCATTAATGTAACGGTGAACACTGAAGGTATTTTCGTACATCTTAACCGGTCACTTAAATATTTTAAGAATTCCCTGTTACCCGTGATCATGTATGAAACAGCCAGGCTTTTGCAGAAATACCCAGCATTAAACGGCTATTTTACAGGAGATGGAATTGCTTTTTATAAACAGGTAAATGTGGGGTTTGCAGTTGACATCGATAAAGGATTGAAAGTACTGAAGATCAGCAACAGTGCAGAAAAGACGCTGGCTGATATTGAAGAAAATATCATGGCCTTATCAACCCGTTACCTGGATGAGACATTGCAACTTGAGGATCTCACAGATATTACGTTTACAATAACTGATCTTTCTTCTGAAGGTGTCGCATTTTTCAGACCGCTTATCAATATGATGAATAGCGGTATATTAGGTATATCGGCAATTGACGATAAATTACAACGCTGCACACTTTCCTGTACATTCGATCATCGGGTTACAGAAGGCAAGATGGTGGCTACATTCCTCAAAGAACTGGCAAACAGACTTGAATCTTACCGGGCTACAAATCATATTTACCCAGTGAAGGATATTATTTGCTATAAATGCAGCAAGTCGCTGGCAGATGAACTGGGTGATGTGGGTTTTGTAAAAAGTATTACACCCGAAGGAAAGGAAGGCTATATTTGTCAAAGTTGTCTGAAAGGTTTTTAAGACTATGGAAGAAAAAATAAAGGATCTGATCGCTGCCTTTTTACGGGTCCCGGCCGAACAGATATCTTATAATACAGTAATTGACCGTACGGCTGTAAGCAGCTCTATTACATTGCACCGGATGTATGCTAAACTGGCGGAAGAAGGGTTTATCGTTGCTGACTATTGGAATATAAAAACGTTTTCAACCCTTGTGGAAAGAATTAATGGGAACGGCCATGCCACTTCATCAGTGATCCAGGATGTGGTAGTGAATACGAATGCAATACCAGTGCATAGGCATGCAGTGGCGCCTGCTGTAGGTATAGATATAGAAGAGGTTACTGCCATGCCGCGAACAAACGATTTTAGAGAAGATGAGTTTTATAAAATGAATTTTTCCCCCGGTGAAATCGCCTACTGTATATTGCAGCCTTCACCCTATGCTTCTTTTGCCGGTTTATTTGCGGCTAAAGAGGCAATTGTAAAAGCTGACAACGTAAACAGGAGCAGGCCTTTCAATACAATTGTTATCAACCACGATCCCGAAGGGAAACCAACGTATCCCGGATATGATATATCAGTGTCGCATACCAATGACCTTGCTATTGCTGTTGCAATACACACGGAGACTAGTTTGTTTGCCAGCGAAAAAAATGTAGCGAATGTTCAACAGCCATCCAATCGGTCTAATGCAAAGTGGTTGTTTGTACTTTCTTTTATTATATCATTGGTTGCACTTTTTATTGCATTATTTAAGTGAATGAGGGTTTAGCGAGTTATGATGAAGATTTCTATAATCACCGCCACGTATAACAGCGCCGCAACTGTCAGAGATACCCTGGCCTGTATTGCCAGTCAGGAGTATCCCAATATTGAACATCTTGTGGTAGACGGGTTATCAAAAGACAATACACTTGATATCGTAAAGGAATTTCCACACGTTGCCTACGTGATATCCGAAAAGGATAAAGGCATTTATGATGCCATGAACAAAGGCGTGAAACTGGCAACTGGCGATATAATAGGCATTTTAAATTCCGATGATTTTTATACGGGTCCTACGACACTGTCAAAAGTAGCTGAGGCGTTTGAAGACCCTGCCGTAGAAGCGGTATATGGTGATCTGCAATATGTAAATGCTACCAATGTGCACCTGGTGACCCGCACCTGGAAATCTGGCACCTTCCGGAAGAGGTCGCTTTACTATGGTTGGATGCCACCGCATCCTACTTTTTTTGTTCGCCGGCACATTTATGAAAAATGTGGATTGTTCAATACCACATTACGGTCTGCTGCAGATTATGAATTAATGCTACGCGTATTAGTAAAATTCGATGCACGGGTACAATATATACCCGAAGTACTGGTAAAAATGCGGACTGGTGGAATGAGTAATGCATCATTGAAAAACAGGTTCAGGGCCAATAAGGAAGATGCAATGGCCTGGAAACTGAATAACTTGAAACCTTATTTTTTTACCATGTGGTTGAAGCCACTGCGAAAAGTTTTACAATTTAACCCGATAAACATATGGCAAAAGTAGCATTGGTTACAGGGGTAACCGGGCAGGATGGAGCATATTTAACCGACCTGTTATTAAAGAAAGGATATATCGTTCATGGAGTAAAAAGAAGAAGCTCATTATTCAATACCGAACGAATAGATCATTTATACCAGGATCCACATGAACAAAATGTACACCTTACGCTACATTATGGCGACCTGACTGATTCAACTAATCTTATTCGTATTATACAGGAAACACAACCCGACGAAATTTATAATCTCGCAGCCATGAGCCATGTGCACGTGAGTTTTGAAACGCCGGAGTATACTGCCAATGCTGATGGTATTGGTACGCTGCGCATCCTGGAAGCTGTTCGTTTATTGGGCTTAACAAAAAAGACAAAGGTTTATCAGGCTTCTACTTCTGAATTATATGGACTGGTGCAGGAAGTGCCTCAATCAGAAAAAACACCATTCTATCCCCGCTCGCCGTATGCGGTGGCTAAATTATATGCTTACTGGATTACGGTGAACTACCGGGAAGCGTATAACATGTATGCTGTAAATGGTATTCTGTTCAATCATGAATCTCCTTTACGTGGAGAAACCTTTGTAACAAGAAAGATCACCCGCGGTGTAGCGAAAATAGCGCTTGGTTTACAGGATAAAATTTTTCTCGGTAACCTGGATGCGCAACGCGATTGGGGACATGCCAAAGATTATGTGGAAGCTATGTGGTTGATACTTCAACAGGAAAAGCCGGAAGATTATGTAATTGCAACTGGCGTAACTACTCCGGTACGTGAATTTGTGCGGATGGCTTTTGATGAAGTTGGTATTGAGCTGGAGTTTAAAGGCAAAGATGAAAATGAAGTAGGTATCGTGAAGGTCTGTAAGAACCCTGAATTTCAAATTGAAATTGGTAAAGAAGTACTAGCAGTTGATAAAAGGTATTACCGTCCTACAGAAGTTGACCTGTTGATCGGTGATCCTACCAAGGCACAAAAACAACTGAACTGGAAACCAAAGTATGACCTGCCCGCCCTCGTTAAAGAAATGGTGGAAAACGATGTAGATCTATTTAAAAAAGAAAAATTATTGAAGCAATCGGGTTATTATGTGCGTAATCAGTTTGAATAATGTTACCTGCAATGCACATTCATTTTTCGATATTCAATTATAATATTCAGTATTCAAAGTGAATAAAACAGATAAGATATACATTGCCGGTCACCGGGGCATGGTGGGCTCAGCTATTGTACGCAAATTACAAAAGGAAGGATTTACTAATTTATTACTGCGTACCTCGGCTGAGTTAGACCTGCGCAATCAGCACGCAGTGCAGGATTTTATGCGTCAGGAAAAGCCGGATTATGTTTTTGTTGCGGCTGCCAAAGTAGGCGGTATCCTGGCCAATAATACTTACCGGGCTGAATTTATTTACGATAATATTATGATGCAATCTAACATCATTCACAATGCCTGGGTGAATGGTGTTAAAAAGCTCCTGTTCCTGGGTTCATCCTGTATTTATCCCAAGATGGCGCCCCAGCCGCTGAAAGAGGAATACCTGCTCACCGGTTTGCTGGAATCAACCAATGAACCATACGCCATTGCAAAAATTGCGGGCATAAAAATGTGCGATGCCTATCGCGATCAGTATGGGTGTAATTTTATTTCGGTAATGCCAACAAATTTATATGGCCCAAATGATAATTACAGCCTTGAAACATCGCATGTATTACCGGCATTGATCAGAAAATTCCATGAAGCCAAACTGAAAAATGAGCCGTCGGTTGTAATGTGGGGAACGGGTAAACCCATGAGGGAATTTTTGCATGCAGATGACCTGGCAGATGCCTGTTATTACTTAATGCAACAATATGATGAACCAGGATTTGTGAATATTGGGACCGGGGAAGATATTACGATAAAAGATCTTGCAATATTAGTGAAAGAGGTGGTGGGTTATACCGGCAATATTGAACATGATCTATCCAAACCCGATGGAACACCCCGCAAATTGATGGATGTTCAAAAATTGCATAACCTGGGCTGGCAGGCCCAAATAGGTTTGCGGGAAGGAATTGAGAAAGTATACCAGGAATTTTCGCAACAATATACTGCAGGTTTGTAGCTTTGCTGCCGGTATCATTCTTATAAGGAATTTGTCATGTTTTCTATTTTTAAAAAAAAGAAAAGAGCGCGTGTTGATCTGAGTAGCCTCGGCACCGATATGCATTCGCATTTGTTACCCGGCATTGACGACGGATCTCCAGATGCAGAAACCTCCCTGCAACTGATCGCCGGTTTGCAGGAACTGGGGTACCGGAAATTTATAACCACCCCGCATATTTTGTGGGATATGTATAAGAATGACGCCGCCTCCATTGGCGCCGCACATCAGGAATTACAACTTGCACTGCAACAAAATAACTCCGACGTACCAGTTAAAGCAGCCGCTGAATATTTCCTGGACGAACATTTTGATGAGTTGCTGCAAAGCAATACCCCTTTACTTACGCTGCACGAAAACTGGGTATTGGTGGAATTTTCTTTTGTAACTACACCACTTAATTTTAAAGACAAACTGTTCAACATGCAATTGAAGGGATACCAGCCGGTGCTGGCGCATCCTGAACGGTACTTGTATTTTATGAGCGACAAACGGTGGTACGACGAGCTGAAAAATGCCGGTTGTTATTTTCAATTGAATATTCTGTCGCTCACCGGTTATTATGGAAAAGCTTCTTTGCAATTGGCCCACTACCTGCTGGGCAAGAAATATATAAACCTGTTAGGAACAGATTGCCATCATTTCCGCCACCTTCATACACTTCAATCGGCCGGCAATAATATTATGGAGCCGGTTAATTCCCTTCTCGACAGTGGAATGCTGTTAAATCCTTCTTTGTAATCAATTTCCGCTGCCTTTTTTTTGAAAATTTAATTACCTGAATCATGTATAGTTAAAAGCAATAATAATTAGCTTATAATCTTAACTATAAGCCATCGATTTAATAATTGTTATTATTTCTATCAGTAATGTGTAGATGGTAATTGGGTAATTGAAAAACAAAAATATTTTTTATTGTGTGAGTAAAAAGTATTTTTTGTGAAAAACCATACTTTTGCGTTAAACTTTTCAATCCAATAGAAGTCTGGTAATATTAGTTGCCTAATCTTTCATATCCTAGGAAAAATAAATGAATGGTATGCTTAAGCCATGCTATTTTTTGTTTACCCCTAAAGTCATAAGGTTTGAAAGCGTTAAGAAAAAGTTTTGCCAAATTTACAGGCAAGATCTTCCATTCCCGTTATGCCCTGGTGTTTATCAATGGGTTTCTTCTTGCCTCCCTTCTTTATTTTTATACGGAAGACTCGTATGAAAGAACACTTTTTGAAACCCTTGCCGGTTATGTTAAGGATAAGTCAGCTGGTGCAAAAAATAGCGAAGAGGCACTTCTACTAAATAGTTTACATCTTACCTATTCGCTGGGAGAAAACCGCGCTGCTATTTTTAGGAACAGAGAATTCCATTCAATTAAATCTTCCATCATTCATCCGGTTACGTACGATTTAATGACCAATAATGGTGCATGTGGTAGTTATGCTTATATCTTAAGTCGCTTGTTGAATGAATTAAAAATTCCCAATCGCATTGCTCAAATGCAGGTAGAAGGCAATTATGGCGGGCATATTCTGGTTGAGGCAAAAACATCAAAGGGCTGGGTTGTAATGGATGGTTCTTACGATTTGTATTTTAAGCGGGCAGACGGCCGCATGGCCAGTTTTAATGATGTGCAAAACAATTGGAATTTCTACCGTACACAAACGCCAGCCAACTACGACAGCAGGTATAGTTATGCAGGGGTACGATATACAAATTGGGATAAGGTGCCGGTTGTGATGCCAATGATAAGAAATATCCTGAGTTTGGCTATGGGTAGAGAAATGGCAAACAGTTTTTCATTCCGGACCTATATGTTAAGAAAATTCCATATTCTGTTCGAAGTGACAATTTGTATATATTGGCTGCTTCTTCTGGTGGTCATCCGCAATTACGTTCGTAACAACCGCGAGAAAATCAAAATATATTTTTCCAGCTTTGTTTCCCGGAAAAGACCTTTACTGGTCCTTACTGCCGAAGCGAAAAGAAAAGTTGCTTAGCGTGTTCATAATTTGCATTAGCTTGCTTTACTTTGGTGTAGGATAAGCCATTGTAAATGTATTCTTTATGCTTAACTCAAAAAAAATAGCAATTATTGGTTTAAGCTTTCTTTCTGTATGCTTAAACAATTTAATATTGCACTTTGTAGTTAACTGTATATGAATGCGTTTACCATAAAGGACCTGGAAAATCTTTCTGGTATTAAAGCCCATACAATTCGTATTTGGGAGCAACGCTATTCCTTTTTGCGCCCGCAACGAACTTCCACCAATATCCGCTATTACACCAATGAAGAATTGAAAATAGTGCTCAATATTGCCCTGCTTAATAAATACGGGTATAAAATTTCCCATATCGATAAAATGAGTTCGCAGGAAGTGCGGGAAAAAATCGTGTCCCTTTCTCATGCAGAAGCGCAACAGGAACGACTGGTGAACGACCTGTTGCAATACATGATCGATCTTGACCTGGAGAAATTTGAAGATGTGCTGGATAATTACATCATGGCAAAGGGCATAGACAAAACCATCAGTTTTCTCATTTTTCCATTTCTCGATAAAATAGGCATATTATGGCAGGCCAGCCATATTCACCCGGCCCAGGAACATGTGGTTACCAATATCATCAGGCAAAAATTAATTGTGGGAATAGAAAGTGTGGTTTCGCATATTTCGGTGAACAAAAAAGTGATCCTCTTTTTGCCTGAGGGCGAATACCATGAATTGGGTTTGCTGTATACCTACTATTTACTAAAAAGCCGCGGTGTGCAGGTAATATACCTGGGAGCCAATGTGCCTTTTCACGACCTTGAATTTATTACCAGTTGTAAACAACCCGATTACCTGTATACCCACCTCACCTGTATTGCCGGCAATTTTAATTTTGAAAAATTTCTCTCCAGGATCCATCAACACGCTCCACAGGTACAAATCATTATTTCAGGCCAGTTAACCAATTGTAATCTTAAGAAATTACCCGCACGTGTTCTGCTAAAGCGCTCTTTAGCCGAAGTATTGGAGTTTATTGCAATACTTTAGTTATTTGTTTAATGTATTCTTTCCTGGCTGATTTTAGATTTTCTTAACAAATATTTCTACCAATTAACCGTCAATCTAATAGGGGATGATTCTTTCTGCGATGTCTTAACCATCGTTCAATGCCATATTCACCAACCGGTGGAAAAGGTGAAAGCCGCCAAAAGCCAGGGGCAGGTGGTCGGGCTGGTTCGATATTTTATTATAGAATTATTAATTGCCCGGATTTTTCCCTTAAGTAGTTTATGTTTAAATTTGTACTGTAATTATTTAAACAACTTTTTTATGTCGACGGTTGAATTTAATCAAATGCTGGTGAACAATGCGGAGTTTTTAAAGCCGTTTGCAATAACGTTGACGAGAGACTCAGAGGCTGCGAAAGACCTGTTCCAGGAAACGCTGTTTCGTGCATTGGCCAACAAAGACAAGTATAGTGTAGGCACAAATATCAAGGCGTGGCTGTATACTATCATGCGCAATATCTTTATTAACAATTATCGGAGAAAAGTTAAACAGAATACTATATTTGATAGTACTCCTAATGATTTTCTGATCAATCAAACCCAGAGTGTTGTTGCTAATAACGCCGAATCAAATTTGCGGCTGAAAGATATTCAGGAAGCTATTCATAACCTGCCCCAGATATTCAGAAACCCTTTTCTGTTGTACTTTGATGGTTTTAAATACCATGAAATTGCAGATATGCTTGGTGAGCCTTTGGGCACTATTAAAAGTCGCATTCACTTTGCCCGTAAACTGTTAAAAACACAAATAGAACGGCATTAGTAGTTTACCAATTTCTAAATCTTTAAACCGGTACAGTATTACCATAATCGATTCCTGGTCGTACTTTCTTTTACCTCCCTTATTGTATTGAATTTCTTAAATTCAATAAGCCTGGTTTGGCCGCCATTTTTGGCTAACCGGGTTGAGAGCAGGATTTTGTATTACCAGGTATGGTAACACCATGATTATTTAGCAACTTTGTATCATGAGTAAAGTAACCGACGTGATATTGGTAAATGCACAGGATGAACCCATCGGCACTATGGAAAAGATGGAGGCACATCGTAAAGCCGTGTTGCATCGCGCATTTAGCATTTTTATTTTTAATAGTAAAGGAGAAATGTTATTGCAGCAACGGGCAATGGGAAAATACCATAGCGGAGGGTTATGGACCAATACCTGTTGCAGTCACCCGGCGCCCGGCGAAGATACCTTGCAGGCTGCCACCCGCCGCTTGAACGAAGAAATGGGGTTTACTACTTTACTGGAGAAGATCTTCGATTTTGTATACCAGTGTGAATTTGAACATGGATTAACAGAGCATGAATTTGACCATGTTTTTATTGGGATGTATGAAGGCAGGATGTCACCCGACCCCATGGAAGTAAAAGATTATTGTTATAAAAGTCTTGCAGAAATAGAAGCCACCCTATTATCGCATCCCCAAAAATATACTTCCTGGTTCAATATTGCTTTTCCTAAGGTACAGCAATGGGCTGCAGAAAATTTATTGAAAAAGGCTGTATAACGCCGTAACAACACCGAAACTTTTCATTTATCTACATTATTACAGAAAACCCTTAGTAGCCTGTAAACATATTGATCATTTTATTGAATTGAGTGCCGCAAGAAGCAGGAACCTGTTATTTGCAGAGTAATTTTGGATGACAATCCAATACCCTTCGAAACAGGCCCCGTTTTTAAAACGGTATCTTATGAACGAAATCGCATTGTTTACCCAGGAACCTGTTAAAAAGGTTATCCATATCCAATATCTGAAAAAACCAATACGAACTCCTTTACAGGTACATTAAATTACCAGCATCCCTCGTTTTACGGGGGATGCTTTATTTAAGGAATGTTTGCGCCTGTGCTTCCTCCAATAAAAGGGGATATTACTGTTTTAAAAGCATGTATTCAGGAATATCCAATGCTTCGGCTAACTGAGCCAGTGTGTTGAGTGTAACATTTACCTCGCCGTTTTCCATTCTGCTTATTTCGGCATTGTCAATATTACAAAGCGCATACAAATCGCGCTGGCTTAATCCCTTTTCATTTCTGAAGTGACGCAGGTTTGCGCCGAACGTTTTCAATATCTGATGGTTAGCAGCCAATGGTGTAGTATTAGAAGGTTAAGATGAAATTTTTTTTTAATTTTTCGGCTGTGATATAGTACATCATATTAAAATAATTCTTATCTTCGTTTAAGCATTATCAGGGGATTGCAACGGTAAGACGTGTTTGTTTTCAGGACGTTTACCGGTTTTTTTGATTATTCCTTCACCTTTAACTTACTTGTTATGCGGTCCCTTAATAACCATCCAGAATGGCATAATCAACCCCTTCGGCTAAGTGAGGAAGAATTAAAGAATCCACGACTAGCCATTGAAAATTTCTTCGAATGCTATCATTTACAGGAAGTCAGGCAAATTTTGTGGAACTGGATGATAGAAGTTGTAAGCAGCAGCCGAAGTATTTCCCAGGAAGGCCAGCAACGCAATGACCATATCTACTTTTATGAAAAGATGGAAGCATTGGTAGAAGCCGTTTTTTTAATTAATCAAAGAACGGATATATAAATACTTTGCATTTTGATGCAGTCTTTCTTAGTGCGCGTTTCTTCACATTTTCATAGGCCCAATAAATAATAATTAAAGACGGTTATATATGGCTAGCTTTTAGATGTATGTTTAGGTAAGGGGGATTCCTGCGTCTCTTAAGTACCGGTCCGTACCCTATATTTTTATTTATCCATTACCTCAAACGTAAAATAATGGCTGCCAGCATAACCCACGTCGTTCATGCCCTGTAAAACAGCTACATATTTCCCTTTCCTGTCACTCGTATAAAATTCAACGGTCGCCTGTCCACTGGCATCGGTCTGCACGTCTGACGACCAATACAAAAGATTTCTGAAATCAGGCAAACGGCTGGCAGCTTGCTGTTCGGTTTTGTATACGGGTGAGTAAAACTCCCGCTTTAGCTGTAAACCCTCATAATCCAGAATTACGGCCTTCGAATCAAGTTTAAGGTCTTGCATATCGCCATGATAGGTGGTAAAATTTACAATGCCCAAATAAATAAATTCTCCTTTGATATACTTATTGGTTACCACTTCCAGGTTATTTACTTTCAATGGGTCGTATTTCAACAGGATGGTATTATCTACTTTTACTCCATCTAATAAAATAAGCGGGTCGGAGGTATGAAAATCCCGGGATTCGAAATCAAATACTTTCAGGTGCAACTGACCGTCATAACGTCGTACAGCTACTTCCGGTACATACTCGCGCAACACTTCTTCCATAGTGGTAAACCGGGTATAATCATCGAGCTTGTACTTTTTAAATGGCTTTCCATAAAAAGGCACTGTATCTATCAGTGGTACGTGAAACCGGCTTAATTTTCCCGCATCGTATGTGTTGAGCACCTGCATGCTAATGCTTTGTTCGTTGAGTGTTGCTTGTGCAGCCGGTGGTAAAACAAATGTAGGCAGGGGCTGGTTAGTATATTTTTCCGAGAATGGGTTCAATACATCAACCCGGTAGTTACTATCGGGTGCATCGGTTTGTACAATGATCTCGTTCTGTCCGTAATAATCTCTTACATCAAAATATAGTTTCCCTTCTTTATTGGTTTTAGCGTTATAAAATTGCAACTGTACACCTGGTATCGATAACCAGGCATCCATTCTGGGAATGGCAGTATTGCTCATGTTATTCTTTACCTGGCAGGTAATAATATGGCCGTCGAACTCAGGTGCGTATTCAAATGCAGGGCGGGTTTCGTTTAATACATAATCCCAATTGAATTTTCTCCAGCCATGCACCAATATGAGGTTGTCAGTGGCTTCTTTTAATGCATTACCGGGCGAAGAAAAATAATAAGCCGGTGATTCAACATTACCGCTAAGTTCAGATGTGAGCCATAAATAGCTAAATATAGAATTGGGATTAACAGTTTGCAGCGAATCGAGCCGGTATACGGCTAATGACAGGTTTGCGGGCGTGCCAGCTTGTGCTTTGGATTGCTGGGTACTAACAGAAATAGCCACCCGTTTACGACTTCCATATGTTGGTGCATTGCTGGTGGCTGTAATAAGTAGCTCCTGCGTGGGGTACTTAAAGTACAGGCGCTCACATACCGGTTGTTGTTGAGCGTTAAAAATAGTAATGTTCGAAATGCCGTCTGCCAGTTTATTTTTATCGATCAAAAAAGTGGCCACCCCATTTGCAAGTGATTGTGTTTCGGCTACCTGCATAACCTGGTGACTATGCACAAAAAGAAATACCGGTTGGGAAGGCATGGTCTTGCCAGTTACCGTTACCTTGATATTATTGGCACCTTCTTCGTTTAACTGCATTACATACCCCTGTTCATAAGCGGCCGGTAAATAGTCAGTGATGATGCGGCCATCAGGTAAGGTGATCAATGCCTTGTAGCGTTGAGTGCCGGCAGGCGTGAACATAAAATGCCCCATGCCAAATTTGAGTGATTGAAAACTTACCACGGTATCATTGTTTTCTGTCAATACGATGCCTTTGCAATCAACTCCTTTACCAGCAGGGCCGGTAACCTGGAAAGCTACTTTACTGTTTGTTTCCTTTACCAGGTTACCACCTTCGGGAAAGAACGCAACCTGATAACGACTGCTTGTATCTGCGGCTTGTGGCGTTAATGTTTTTAATGTATTTACAATGGTCACCGGCTTTTCAAAATAATACGCTGCATTGAAATTTTTCATCCAGTTGGTGTACGCCCGCAACTTATAATTGCCTGAATTTATTGATACCGGTAAAAAAAATGAACCGTTGCCTTTTCCTTTCTTCAACGCTATTTTAGCTTGCATTACCGGTTTGTTCTCTTTATTGAGAATTTCTATATAGGCTATTTTGCTCAGGTCAACTGGTTGATATAAGGCGCCATCTACATTGTATACTTTAAACCAAAGCAGTTCGCCTGCCAGGTAAAAATTTTTATCAGTATGTACATACAGTTTTTCCTGCTGGTTCCTGTTGCAATATTGTTTGAATCGTTCTGGTATACCCGAAAACGCATCCTGTGCATTGCTTTGCACAGCATGCAATGCCAGAAATGCCAGGATCAAAACAGTTGAAATTTTTATATGGTTGAATAGTTTCATGTATGCAGTCAGTTATACAGATCAATTGTTTTCTTATGGCCAAAAAGTTGGTTTTCTATTGGTGCCGCGTATTGTACAATCAACGCAACTTGGGGTAACGCCCAAATAGGATATCATACCACCGCTGCCCCATTCAAAAGGCGCTACAGGCATCAGGTAGGAATAATATTCTGACGAATCTATTGGCTTTAGTGGTACTATATAGGTTTCACAAGACATCACATATTGCCAGTCGGGTAAATCAGTACGCTTGATCCAGATCCTTTTTTCCTGGCGGTTAGCAATGCCAATAAATCCTACAACCGGTTCGCTCGGGTTGGTAAGGCAACGAACGTTTCCTTTAAGCTCAGACGGCTGCCGGCCAAAAACAGAACCGGTTTCCTCTGAATTGCGTTTCATCTTTTCCAGGAATTGATATTCTTCTTTACTGAGGGCATACTGTTTTACGTAAAGGCTGTACAATACACTTAGCTTCCAGGAACCAAATGGTATACTGATTAATGGCTTGTGAATACTGTCTTTGCTAAGTTTGGCAGACGAGCCAAGGATCAGGTTGGTTGAATTCTCCCCTTGCCAGCAGGTGTATAGTGATGTTTCACGCTGCATATCGGGCCTGCGCCATTTAACACCTCTGATGCGACCATCGGAGGTTCTATTAAAATCGAGGCTGGTATAATAATCAGAATGGTATTCCCAGGTTTCTTCTGTTGTCCAGCGGTAATACCAGGTATCGTTTCTGGGATCATGTGTGTTTATGTATATCTGCACATCGTCGCCATTTTCTCTTATCCAGCCTACGCTATCAATAGATGGTGCAGTTCTTACTTTTACATAATCTGAAGCATATTCTTTTCCTTCCCTTGTTTTTATGTTCAGCCTGTATTGCTGGCTGCTATTGAGGTTAAGCTGATTAATGGAATACATACCTCCGCCGTTATTTACAAAATCGTAAATGGAATTGTCGCGCCCCTGCAGTTGCATTTTGGATCCTGTTTCATTGATGAGCAAAGCTGAATCAGCTAAAGGAATGCTGCGCGACAAATGAATTTCAGCGGGCCCGTTGGCGCTGATATAACCTTCTATAACCAGGTACCCTGTTATTGGTACATGTACCGGTGCATCATATTTTTCTTTGCAACACAGCAACAGTATCATTACGCAGCAATATGCAATCTTTCTCATGGTATGCTATTTAAAACCTGATATTAAAGTTTACAAACGGAATGGCATTTCCGAAAATGGATAGCTTGTATCCATTGATGGCCCCGTTTTCGGTAATATAATAAACCGAGTATGGATTTCTTCTGGCTGTAAGGTTGTATATTCCAACCGTCCAGGAGTTATGCGTTTTTTGATGCACTTTATGATTGCCTTCAATATTCATCGACAGATCGGTACGGAAATAGTCGGGAATACGGTACGCATTGCGATCAGCATATAATGCGCGCCAGGAGCCGGCATAATAAAAACGTCCAATAGGTAAGGTAATAGGCCTGCCGGTACTATAGGTAATGTTCATGGAAACACTGAACCGATGGCTGAACCTGTAATTGCCTACCATAGTAATATCATGTGGCTTGTCGTAATTGGCGGGATAATACTTTCCGCCATTGATGACTTCTCCGGCAGTGGAGTCATCCATCTTAAGCAATATTCTCGACCAGGTATAACTGATCCAGCCATTTAATTTGCCGTTTTGTTTTTTAGCCAATAATTCTACTCCATAAGCTTTTCCTCTCGTGCCCATTACATCCGTTTCAATATGATGGTTCAAAACCAACTGGGCGCCGCTTTTGTAATCCAGGTAATTTTTTATGTTCTTATAATATACTTCCGCCGAAGTTTCAATGGTGTTCGATTTAAAATTCTTATAAAGGCCAAACGACACCTGGTCGCCGGTCTGTGGTTTGATATTGGCATCACTAAGCTTCCAGATATCAGTGGGTGAAATAGCGGTAGTATTTGATAACATATGTATATACTGCCGCAATGAATTATATCCGGCTTTTACTGAAAAGCTTTGAGTAAGGCTGTAACGAAGCGCCAGCCGGTATTCGGGACCGTGGTAGGTTTTAATGAATTTGTTTTTTGCATAGGTTTTTGTCTGCAGTAAGTTGTCTTCTGTAATGGGCAATCCGGGCGAATACTCGTTTACAGTTTTGGGTCCCAGGAAATTATAAATGGAATATCGAAGCCCGGCTTGCACTGAAAGTGCATCGGTAATGTTCCATTTCTCACTGATATAGGCCGCGCTTTCCAATGCATGTTCCGCTTCCATATTATCTCTTACTACAAGCGATTGTTTGCTGTTGGGTTCATAGGTGCCGGGGTATAAACGGTAGCGGATGGAACTGATACCAAAGTCAATGGTGTGGTTGGCGTTTATGTACCAGTTGAAATCGGATTTGAAATTATATTGGTTAATGTCAAACTTCATTTTGTAGGCAAACAGGCTGTCCTTATCGCTATAAATATTGTAGTCATAATGGTCGTAGCCGCCGGTAAGCACCATGGTGAGCTTGTTAGAGAAAGTATGCTTCCATTTAACAGATACGTTTTGGTTACCGTACCCATAAGTAGTATCGCTGTTGAGATTAAAGCGGTCTTTGCTTAAGTAGCCTGTTATATACAGGTTGTTCTTTTTATTGAACTGGTGACTGATGTTCAGGTTCACATCATAAAAAGAAGCCTTGCTGTGTTTATATTCGCTGGGTAAAAACTGCAATAACCAGTTGGCATAAGTAGTTCTTCCACCAAGAATAAAAGAGGTTTTATCTTTCTTTATGGGTCCTTCAATAGTAACGCGACTTGTAAGCAAACCAATACCAGCGGTTCCGGCGAAATTTTTCTTATTACCTTCCCGACTGCTGATATCCAACACCGAGGCAAGCCGGCCACCGTACCTGGCAGGGATGCTGCTTTTATATAGTTCCACGTCTTTTACAACTTCGGGATTGAATGCAGAAAAGAACCCAAAAAAGTGCGAGGGGTTATAAATTGTGGCATCGTTAAAGAGTATCAGGTTCTGGTCGGCAGAACCGCCGCGAACATTAAATCCGGTGCTTGCTTCACCTACTGTTTTTACCCCGGGCAGCATAAGTACTGCTTTTAAAATATCTGCTTCACCAAATGCGGTTGGCACCTGCTTAATAGCTTTTATAGTTAAGCGATCGATGCCCAATTGCACGTTGCGAACGTTGGCCAGTTTTTGCGCCGATACAATCACTTCTTTAAGCGATGTAATCCGCTCATCCATGTCAATATCAAAATTGCCGGTTGAATATACCATCACTTGCCGCCTGGTATCTTTCATACCTATGCCTTGTATGTTGAGCAGGTGGCGCCCTTTGGGTAAGGTGATGGAATAGTAGCCGTATTGGTCAGTGGCCGCGCTGATAGCAGGAGTGGTTAACGTAATAATGGCGCCAGCAACCGGTTCGCCCGTTTTTATATTGCGCACATAACCGGCTATGGCTACGGAACCCGTGCCGGGGTTGTTGTTCCTGATACCGATCTCAAATAATTTATTTTCGATGGAAGCGTCGGTTCTTGTTTTCTTTTTATCGCCGTAATAAGGCGTTGTGCCCTGAAGGCTATCGACAATTGTACCGGAAAAGAAACCGGGAGGCAGGGTTGTTTTTATGGTTGCTCCTTTGGTGAGCAAAACGTAGGATTGTTTTTCGGGGATCGCAAAATGAAAATCTGAATTGGCAAATATCAACTCAAGCACTTTTTGCAGGGAAACATTGGTAACCGACAAACTAACGCGCAGGCTATCGAACTGTGCCGGATCGTAATAAAAATGATAACCTGTTTGTGTTTCCAATTCATATACCAGGCTATCAATGGGGGCATCTTTCAGTTCTACGCTCACTCTTTTGGTATTGGGCTGTGCGTTTACTGTAAGACAGGTTATTAGAAGGATAAGATTAAATATTATAAGCAGTCGAAATGTTCTCATGTTACTTGTTTAACGAATCATAATAGGCAGTAGCTTGTACAATGGCATTTTCACGTCCCTTTCTGAATTTGATCTTGTTTTTACGCAGGTATTGCTTTACTTCTCTGCCTTTATCTTTCAAGATGGTAAGTAAATCCTTATAAGTTTTGACCAAGTAGTAGACCCCATCTTTTTGTACAAAATAGTGGTCTTGTTGAAGAAATTTCCGCTCCAGCTCATCCTTGATCTCTTCGTGGATGTATTTAAATCTTTTAGCCAGCACTTTAAGCTGTCCGGAATACAATTCATCATAGAAGCCGGTAAAAATGGGCGACCTGCTGAGGCTGTCGGCCTCCAGGCGAATGAAGTGATGGTTGAGCAGGGTAAATTCCTTTACTTTTTCTGACACCAGTCCTAACCTTGAAAAACCATTGAGGTGCTGCACTATAACCTGGTCTTTTGACAGGTCGTACAGCATAGGTACATTGGCAAACTCCAGTTCATCGTACATTATGGTGCCTATTGCCAGTTCTTTTTGCAGGAAATAAGCATGTCCTTTTATTCGAATAGAATATCCCAGGTGTTCAATACCATTATATAACCGAGATTGATTTTCGATAAAAGGATTGTATACATCCCCGGCCTTTACAATGGTTGGTGTTGCAGCAAGGGCATTGGTTTGCGCCTTTCCTGATGCCGAGAGGGCCGCAAAGCATAGTACAAAAACAACATGTTTTACCATTTGCAGTTATTGGTTTTTTGCTGGTGTCTGTAACCAGTAGTACTATATATTTCTCGTACTGGTAGGCAAATACATAATAAAATTGGATAAACTGTTGCCATGACAAGAAAAAAATAGGTAGTGCTGCAGATCGGTTATATATTTTTTGGCCCCTTTTCTTGTGCATGTTTTCAGTTATAATGGCTCTCAAACTCACTTACTGCAATTATGTAATTACCGTTTCGGAACGGATGTCTGCCCCACTATTATTTTCCGGGATACGCCTGTGGTGAATGAGTGTACAATTTAATTAATGTCAGTTATGTAAGACCGGTTTTCAAGGATTTTAATTTCCAGGTTTACCCCCCAGGCATGCACATATTACTCTTTTTTAGGATCAATTCTATAAACCAATGGTTAATTTCGGTTGTAATACAAGGTTATTAGCGTTGGTGGTTGAAAGTTCAAATTTTTTGCAGGAAAATGCGGCGCCAAAATCTACACCCGGGGCCGGGTTAAAGCACTGGCGATATTTAAAAGCACCATTTGAGGTAGTTTCGGTGAAATCCCAGAAGATTGCAGGGCGGATTTTTTTCTAATCACTTGAACACCAAATAGATAATTTTTGAAAAATATCTAATATTTTACCTGATTGCACCAAACCACCCGTAAAGCCAGTAAATTTGCGCACCGCGCCGGCACGGCGCAATCAAAGGAGAAGATTCATGAACAATTCTTTACAGCAGTTGGCTAAGGACCTGGAAGGTGAATTGTATTTTGATAAAACCATGCGGGTTTTGTATGCCACTGATGCTTCGGCCTATCGCGAAATGCCGCTGGCCGTAGCCATACCGCGAAATGTAGATGATATTAAGAAACTGATCGCATTTGCTCATACGCATAAAACGTCACTGATACCGCGAACGGCAGGCACTTCTCTGGCCGGACAGGTAGTTGGTGATGGCATTGTAGTAGACGTTTCCAAAAACTTTACGCAGATCCTGGAGTTGAATGCCGCCGAAAAATGGGTACGCGTTCAACCCGGTGTTATTCGCGATGAGCTGAACATGTTCCTGAAGCCGCACGGACTTTACTTCGGACCCGAAACCTCCACGGCCAACAGGGCCATGATCGGCGGAATGGTGGGTAATAATTCCTGTGGTTCCAACTCTGTAATATATCGCAGCACCCGCGAACATTTGCTGGAAGTTAAAGCTTTGCTGAGCGATGGTTCCGAAGCAGTGTTTTCTGCCATAAGCATTGACGATTTCCACAACAAGTGTGAAGGCGCTACGCTGGAAGCCAACATATACAAAACCGTTCGCAGCCTGTTGAGCGATTATAATAACCAGGTTGAGATAAGAAAAGAATTTCCCAAGGCAAGTATAGAAAGAAGAAATACCGGCTATGCCGTAGATGTGATGCTCAACATGGCGCCGTTTACAGCGGGCGGGCCGGAGTTTAATTTTTGCAGTCTCATTGCCGGTTCCGAAGGCACCCTGGCATTTATCACCGAAATAAAACTGAATGTTGTACCGCTTCCGCCTAAAGAAGCCGGATTGCTGTGCGTACATTTTAACTCAATAGATGAATCGTTGCGCGCCAATTTGATCGCCTTGAAATATGGGCCAAGCGCCAGCGAGCTGATAGATCATTATATCCTTGATTGTACAAAGGATAATATCGAACAACGCAAAAACCGCTTTTTTGTATTGGGCGATCCGGGTGCTATTCTCGTAGTGGAATATGCGCGGAGTACCCGGGAAGAAATTATTGAGATCGCTAAACAAGTGGAAGCAGAAATGCGTGCTGCCGGACTGGGATATCACTTCCCGTTACTGTTTGGCGAAGACACAAAGAAAATATGGACTTTACGAAAAGCAGGACTGGGCTTGTTGGGTAATTTACCTGGAGATGAAAAAGCAGTGCCGGTAATTGAAGATACCGCTGTTGATGTGAACGACCTGCCGGCTTACATCCGCGACTTTAATGAGATCCTGAAGAAGTACGACCTGTATTCGGTGCATTATGCGCATGCGGGGTCTGGTGAAATACATTTACGTCCTATTCTTAATTTAAAAACCAAAGAGGGCAATGAATTATTCCGCACTATTGCTGAAGAAATTGCTACCCTGGTAAAAAAATATTCCGGTTCATTAAGTGGCGAACATGGCGATGGCCGCTTGCGTGGTGAATTCATTCCGCAAATGGTAGGGGAGAAGAACTATCAACTGCTTAAACAGATCAAATACACCTGGGACCCGAAGAATATTTTCAATCCCAATAAGATCGTTGATACGCCATCCATGAACAGCATGTTGCGGTATACACCGGGCCAGCAAACGCCGGCTTTTAAAACGGTATTCCGTTATCATAACCAGGATGTGTTGCAACATGCTGAGCAATGCAATGGGTCGGGCGATTGTCGTAAAACGCATTTATCGGGCGGAACCATGTGCCCTTCATTCATGGCAACCCGGAATGAAAAAGATACTACCCGCGCCAGGGCCAATATCCTGCGCGAAATGTTGACCCGTTCCAACAAACCCAATCGTTTTGATCATGAAGAGATCTACGAGGTTATGGACCTGTGTTTGAGTTGCAAAGGCTGTAAGTCGGAATGTCCCTCGAATGTAGATGTGGCCAAACTGAAAGCAGAATTCCTGCAACATTATTATGATGCGAACGGGGTGCCTTTCCGCGCCAAACTCATTGCCGGTTTTTCAAGTTCGGCAAAACTGGGCGCCATGGTTCCCGGTTTGTACAATTGGGCGGTGACCAATCCGGTAACAGGTAAACTGATAAAAAAGTTTTCCGGTTTTGCGGCAGACCGGTCTATGCCCACCATGTATAAAACTACCTTGCGGAGCTGGTATAAGAAAGAAAAGAACCAAAAAGCAAAAAACAAAATACAAGGAATACAGAAAAAAGTATACTTGTTCTGTGACGAGTTTACTAATTACAACGATACTGAAATAGGCATTAAAGCAATACAATTACTGGAGAAACTGGGCTATGAAGTAGAGATGCCGCATCATTTTGAAAGCGGTCGTACCTGGTTATCGAAAGGATTGTTGCGCAAGGCTAAAGAGATCATCAATAAAAACATAGCGCTCTTACATCCGATCATTACAGAAGAAACGCCGTTGATCGGTATTGAGCCATCTGCTATACTTACTTTCCGCGATGAATACATTGACCTGGCAACGGATGAACATCTCGATGTCGCCAGGCAAATGGCCAAGCATGTATTTACGTTCGAAGAATTTATTGCCCGCGAAATAGAGAAAGGCGCCATTCGAAAAGAACAATTCACCACTGAGAAAAAGGTGATCCAGTTACATGGACATTGTCAGCAAAAGGCATTGTCATCCACTGCGCCCTCGGTAAAAATGATGACCTTACCGGAAAATTATTCGGTGCAAACCATTCCTTCAGGTTGCTGCGGTATGGCCGGTTCGTTTGGGTTTGAAAAAGAACATTATGAATTGTCGATGAAGATAGGAGAGCTGGTATTATTCCCTACGGTTCGCAAACAACCCGAAGGGGTGATCATTGCTGCCGCCGGCACCAGTTGCCGCCACCAAGTAAAGGATGGAACCGGAAAACATGCGCTTCACCCCGTGGAGATCATGTTTGATGCACTCGTTTAATAAATTAAATAGTCATATTGAAACCTGGCTGTAGGTTCAGCCAGGTTTTTTTATGCCTCTAACCAAATTATACTGTCATGCTGCACAATTTGGCTATTATAAACTCAGGCTTAAGGGAAGCATTGTAACTTTTTGCTATTACTAAATAGCGTTGATAACCGTGTTGTAATTTTTTACTATTATAAAATCCGATTGTATCATCGTGTTGTAAACTTTTACTATCGCACAATCGCTTCACTGATATCTTTTAAACTTTTTTGCTATAGCAAAATTTTAAAACAGCCTACACTTTAAAAGTTTTACTATCATACAATTGGTCAACAGTAATTGGTTAATTTCTTAAATGCTGCATTAAAGTTTTTTACCATTACCAAATCTCAAAACTTTCCTATAAAAAAGATATTTCCTATAATAAAAATTGAAAAATGACGCACAGAATGAATTTTGCTATAGCAGATTTTTTTAAATGACTAGAATAAAACGATTTGCCATAGTGAAACTTTTTAAGTGACATGCAAAAATGGATTTCGCCCCTTCAAATTTTTTTAAGTGACTCATTTTACTTTTCAGGCACAGCTTAATTTTTTAAATGATTCATTTTACTTTTTAAAACAGCCCCAATAGGTTTTGGTTTGTAAGTTGGCCATTTCCAAAACAGGCCATTCCCGGCCTCCCGGATTGCCGTTTGTGGTGCAGAATGGTCGTTTGTCTAAGAAACACCTGCATTTTGTTGATTATAAGGTAATTTAGAAGAGAATTCCGGGGTATGAACTACAATAAAAGCAATGTCAGGTTAAGTGTTTTGTTTTGGCTGCTTTACTTCTTATATGAATGGATAGGGCAGGCCTCTATTGCCAATGAATTTCGCCGCTACTTAATAAACGCCCTGGTCATTGTTCCCATTGCCGGGCTTGCCACCTGGTATACCACCCAGGTGCTTATAAAACAATACCTGCTTAAAAAAAGGACTACTGCCTTTCGCATCGGTTTTATTGTAAGCGTGATCGTGTTCACTCTTATTCGCCGTGCTTTTAATTATTACTATACCTATCCCACTTATTACCCACATGGAAGTGCCACCATGCCCTTTCTGTTTATACCAAAGGTTGTTATTGAAGCAGTAAATATTTACCTCATTGTTGCTTTGTATACAATGTTCTATTTTTTGCGGGCCTGGTACGAACAACAGCGGCTGGCGCAGGAACTACAACGCGATAAAGCCATTGCTCAACTGGAATTATTGAAGAGCCAGGTACAACCCCATTTCATTTTCAATACGCTGAATAATATTTATTCACTGTCGTTGAAAAACAATCCCAAAACATCTGATCTCATTTACCGGTTGTCTTCATTGCTGAGCTATATGTTGTACGATAGCCGGCAGGAATTCATTCCTGTGAGTAAGGAAATGGAATACATTCACAACTATATTGAATTGGAGAAGATACGATATGGCGAGCGGTTGGATGTATCTGTTAACTGTTTTGATGCGGTCGATAATTTCACCATCCCGCCCTTCCTGATCCTGCCTTTGGTAGAAAATAGTTTCAAACATGGGGTCAGCAATGACGTGGGTAATAGCTGGATACGCGTTGACCTTACTGTAAAAGATGACTGGCTTACCGTAAAAATTGAGAACAGCCGGGTGCCCGACTCCATGAACGGGCATGCAGTATACAAAGGCATAGGTATGGAAAATGTAAAAAAGCGACTGGAAATTCTATATCCCGACCGGCATGAGTTTAAATGTTTGAGCGAAGGCCAGTCGTTTTTAACAATACTAAAAATCAAAAAAAGCTAGTGTGAAAATACAATGCCTGATAGTGGATGACGAACCGCCTGCCAGGGAGTTGCTGGTTTCTTACATTGAAAAAATGGACGACCTGGAAATAACAGGACAGTGCGGGAATGCGCTGGAAGCATTTGCCTTTATTCAAAAATATCCGGTCAATATTTTATTCCTCGATATCCAGATGCCCCGGATGAATGGACTGGAATTAATTAAATCCCTGCAGGAGCGTCCCCGAATTATTCTTACCACAGCATATCGCGAATTTGCGGTTGAAGGCTTTGAACTGGATGTGCTCGATTACCTGGTAAAGCCTATATCGTTTGAACGCTTTCTGAAATCAATCTCAAAATACCACCAGTATAATGTATTAAAGCAACCGGCGGCAGTTGAAAATAAGGAAGAAGCTTTTGAGAAAGCCTATATGTATTTCAAGGTGAATAAGGAGCTGGTGAAAATATTTTTGAAAGAGATCGTTTATATAGAAAGTATTAAAGACTATGTAAGAATAGTAATGCCGGGAAAAAGTGTTATTACTTATCAGCGCATTGGGTATATGGAAGAAAAATTACCCGAGACCAAATTCGTACGCATTCATAAATCGTATATCGTATCAGTTGATAAGATCGTGAGCTATAATAATGAAGAAGTGAACGTGCAATCTATTTCTTTACCGATTGGAAGGAATTATAAACAGCAGTTCCTTAGGATACTTAGTGTTTAGATTGTTTTTTTGGGGTTCTTCTGAAGTAGCTGGAATTAAGTGGCCCCGATAGCTATCGGGAGCGAGTAGGGATTCACTTGCTTGTATTCCCTACTCGCTATTTACTACTCACCACTCGCCGAATCTATTCACATAGCTTTATCGCCGACGTACCCAGGGTACTAAACTGTATCATCCTTACTTTATTCGCTTTATTGAAATACAATATCAGGCAACCATACGATGTTTGGTAAGCATCCCAGGCAGCATCTTTCATTGCGGGATTTCCTAACGTTTTAAAAAGGCTACCCCGGGCCGATCCCAGTAAAGGAATGCTGAGTTTTCCCTTAAAGCCTTCCGTAATTTCCACATAATCCCGGCTGGTATAAAACGAAATGCCTTTGTCTTTGTAATATACAGCTTCGCCGCATTTGGCGCTGTCGTTGGTAACACTGGTAAAGCAAGGCCATTTGTTTTTGATCATACCGGCAATTGTATTTGCCTTATAACCATTCACTTTTCCATCCAGGATATCTACTTCAAAGGACGGGCAGGCCACTGTAGCCTTTAACTGGGCCAGGGAAACGGATGCCAGGCAGAGGAAACCTACAAACAAACTGATCTTTTTCATATTAGTGATTTTTAAGGGGCGCAACCTGTGTCTGACAGGGCGGTAATTACCATATATACAAAATCCTTGCTAGAAAATTATATGGGTGGGTGGAGCCGCTAAAATAGCAATGGAATGTAAATCAATATATTTTACTTAAATTACGATACTGTTAGTAACAACCTGTTCAGGACCGTGTCACATGAAGATAAGCGCATGGAAACTTCTATATCCATTGTTAGTCCGGCAGCTGCCTTCTATAAAAAAAGTCTTAGGCTTACTTAATCTGTATCTTCTATTGCCAGGCCTTTTGAAAAAATCTGATTGGTTCAGGCCCAATCCCCTCCCTTAATAATTCATCGATTTAAATCGGTACCGCAAACCGGTATTTATAACCTAAAATAACTGCTATGAAAAGAGGTACACACAAAAACTATGTGCTTGGTCTGCTTATTTTTTTATGCTGCTCACCGGCTTTATTTTCCCAGGTTACCACAGCTACACTTAGTGGTATAGTTAAAGACCCCAATGGCGTACCATTGCCCCTGGCTACGGTGACTATTGAATTTGCCGATGCCGGCTTTAAACATGTTTTGGCAACAAAGGGCGATGGCCGGTTCACCGTTCCCAACCTGCGGGTGGGCGGTCCATATACCGTTACTGTTTCCTTTATAAATTATCAAACATCAGTTACAGATAATGTTTTTTTGGAACTGGGTCAGGACAATGCGGTAGACATTCAATTACGGGCAAAAGCTGGCGAACTGAAAGAGGTAACGGTGACCAGCAGGTCAGCAATTTTCGATAATAAGAAAACCGGCGCTTCACTGAATATCAATAGCCGGGTGATTCGATCATTGCCTACCATTTCACGGTCGGCTGATGACTACCTGCGGTTAACGCCTTCCGCTTCCTTTACCTATAATGGACTCTCCTTTGCCGGCCGTAACGGACAATACAATAATTTTTCATTAGATGGCGCGGTTTTTAATAACCCATTTGGATTGGATGCGCCAACGCCTGGCGGACAAACAAATGCCCAGCCCATTTCGCTGGACGCCATTGACCAGATACAGGTGAATATTGCGCCTTACGATGTTACGCAGGCGGGCTTTACGGGTGCCGGTGTTAATACCGTAACCAAATCGGGGAATAATAAATTTTCGGGAACCGTTTATGGCTTTTACCGCAATCAATCGCTTACCGGATCAAAGATTGAAAAGAATAAACTGGTGCTGCCCGACCTAAAACAACTGCAGGCCGGTTTTGCATTAGGCGGCCCTGTTATTAAAAATAAGTTGTTCTATTTTATAAGTTTTGAAACGGAACAACGGAGTGATGAAGCATCATCCTATGTGGCCCAGAATAGCACGAACGCTAATAATACGAATACCAGCAGGGTGTTGGAATCGGACCTGCAACAGGTGAGTGCAATTTTGCGATCAAAGTTTAATTATGAAACTGGCCCATACCAGCGGTTTACCCTTGATCAGAATAATTATAAATGGTTGATCAAAGCCGACTGGAATATTAATGCCAGCCACCGGCTTTCTTTCACCTATAACGGCCTGGACGCCTCTAAAGATAAACCGGCGCACCCCAGCGCTATCGGCCGGCGTGGTCCCGACTTCACTACGCTCCAATTCAGGAACTCAGGGTATGAGATCGTAAACCGGTTGCAATCTTTTGGGGCAGAATTAAAATCAACTTTCCGCAGCGATTATGCCAACAAACTAAGAGTGGTGTATACCACGTTCCGCGATAAGCGCAATCCCTTCTCTGCGCCTTTTCCCGTTATTAATATTACCAAGAACGGTGTGCGATATATTATCGCCGGGCACGAACCTTTTTCAATCCACAACCGCTTGAACCAGGATGCATTCCAGGTTACCAACAACTTCAATATGTTTTTTAATAAGCATACCCTTACTGTTGGCGCTTCATTTGAGTCGTTCAAGTTTGGTAACTCCTTTAATTTGACCGGTTATAATGCAACCCTGTTTTCAGAGGCTGATATAAAAACGTTTATCGACAGTGTACCGGCAAGCGGAAAATACGTTTTTGGCGCTTATCCATTAGATGTGGATGTGGCTTATGCCCGGAACAGGGCTGCTGCCAATCAATGGACATGGTATTATTTAACCGTTGGGCAGTTATCAGCCTACTTTCAGGATGAAATGCAATTATCAGAGAAGTTCCGGTTAACGTTAGGCTTGCGCGTCGACAGGCCATTTTACTTTAATGCAAGTTATCGCAATCCTGTAATGAATCCTGATGGTAGTTTCGCTGGAATGTATGATGAAGGAGAACCAACATTATCAAATAAAGACAACCTTACTATTTTTAATAAAGATGGCCGACCAATTACAAATGGTCCTGGCAGAGATGTAGATAATACCCGGTTGCCGACCAAGAAAATATTATTTTCACCCCGCCTTGGATTTAACTGGGATGTAATGGGCAATAAAACGGTGCAGGTGCGCGGTGGTACTGGTTGGTTTACGGGTCGTTTGCCATTTGTATGGCTCGGGAATCATATCGGCAACCCATACAGCTTTTTCTACAATGTTACCGATCGCGATTTCAAATGGCCGCAGGTATGGCGTTCCAACCTGGGAACTGATATAAAGATCCCGTTTGGGACTATATTTACCGTAGATGTTGCGTATACCAAAGATGTAAATGGTATGATGGTGCGTAACTATAAGTTGGGAACACCCGGC
Organism: Niastella caeni; assembly: GCF_004834005.1. Lineage (GTDB taxonomy): Bacteria > Bacteroidota > Bacteroidia > Chitinophagales > Chitinophagaceae > Niastella > Niastella caeni. The sequence continues at coordinate 1,313,162 of NZ_STFF01000001.1, read as the reverse complement.
GGCACTTTAAATTCGGGCACAGACGATAATCGTAAAGTATATTTGACAGCCAACCAGGGTACTGCCAATTTGTATGCGTTCACCAATACAAGTGTAGGTTACCAGTTCAACGCTACCTTCCAGGCACAGCATTATTTTGGTAGCGGATTTTATGCCATGCTCGGGTACAACTACCTGATCGCAAAAGATGCCAGTTCTATTTCTGCAGAAATTTCAAGCGATGCCTTCGATCGTAATCCTATTTTGAACAATGCCAATGAAGCGGTTTTGTCGCGTTCATTGTATGGTAATACGCATCGTATAGTGGCTGCTTTTTCAAAGAAGTTTACGTATGATGCGCATATGGCTACTACATTTTCATTATTTGGTTCCTGGAATTCAGGCAACCGGTTTGCTTACGTGTATGGCGGCGATATTAATAACGATGGAACCGGCACCAACGACCTGTTGTATGTTCCTACTGATGCAGAGATAAATACCATGCAGTTTGCGCCTTTAACGGATGTAAACGGAAATATTCAAAATGCGGCTGCGCAGCGGCAGGGATTAAGAAATTTCATTGCGAATGATAAATACCTTCGTGACCGCCGTGGAATGTATACAGAGAAATATGCCGGAGAGAATCCCTGGTTGAGCCAGGTTGATCTTCGTATTCTGCAGGACTATATATTAAATCCAACGAAAAAGCCTTCCACCCTGCAGTTGAGTATTGATTTTGTAAACATAGGTAACTTGTTAAACAGTAAGTGGGGTGTAGTAAATTATGCTACAACATCCGGGTATTTTCAGCCATTGTCTGTTAACTATAATGGCAATTCACCTGTTTATCAGTTTGATCCTTCATTAACTTCTACCTTCACGGCCAGTCCCGATTTGCCTTCACGTTGGCAAATGCAGATTGGGTTACGATACATTTTTTAACAGGTAGCTTTAGTTTGTGAATGAACAGGGAACTTAAGTGGCAGTTTATGGTTTGTAGTTTATTGTTTTCTATTGAATTTGAGTTGGCTCAATTTAAGGGTCAATGCCCGATATTGTGCAGCCAGATCGAATAACAGAACCACAAACTACAAACCACAAACTGTAACTATTCCTCAATGATCATTTTTTTAAACTCAGCAAATTTTTTTCCTAACCCACACTAACCATATAACCCCCGGCAACGCAAAACAACTAACCAGCAATACCGGAATATGATTTATGGCGTCGGTTGCTGACGTCAATAATTGCATGCCCAGCGCTAGCAACGACAAACCCAACCCTGCTCCTATAAAGTAAGAAGTGGTACAAATGCCAGCAGCCACGCCTTGCTGCGTATCCGGAATATCGCGTATGGCCAGGGCCGTTAAACTGGGATAGCAAACAGACATGCCGCTGCCGGTTACACAGGCTATTGATAATAAAATTACCGGCAGGCTATGATCATATATTATTGAGATCATTAAAAGCAAAGAACCTGAAAGCATAAGGCACATACCCAGGATGCCTGTTTGTAATACTGTCATTTTTTTAAACAGGGCAGGCACTACATATCGGGATACAAGAAAGGAAAGCACGCTGAAAGGAAAGAGCAGTAACCCGGCATGCGCAGCACTGAAATGCATGTTCTGTTGCAATATCAACGACAGTAAGAACAGATAGCTTAAAAAGAACGCCCCTAATAAAATGGTTATTACGTTACCGGTGATAGTGCCGGTACTACGGAATAAAGAAAAATCGATCAGCGGCTGTTGCTGCGTGCGCTCCCGGCGCATGAAATAAAGCCAGGCTGCAATAATAACTGCTGTAAATGAAGACAACAGTAAATAGTTTTTTGAAAAACCGGGCAGGTTGTGCACTACATACGAAACAAGTACAATGATCAATGTAAGAAGAATACTGGAAATAATATCAGGGAATCGATTTCCCTTGCTGATAACGTCTTTGTCGATATACCGGTAGGCCAGGATCAGGGCGACTGTAATTACCGGCACATTAATAAAAAAGATCCATTGCCAGCCTAAATAAGTAGCCACAATTCCACCTAATGCCAAACCACATCCTGAACCAATAGCAGCAAAAGAACTGAAAATACTTATTGACCGGTTCCGTTCTGCCGGTTCGGTAAATGTATTGGTGATGATAGATAAAGCAGATGGCATTACCATGGCCGCTGCTAACCCCTGCAAAGCTCTGAAGGCCGTTAACAAAATAAAATTACCGGAAAGACCAGCGCCAAGCGAAGTAAATAAGAACAGACTGGCGCCTGTAAGGAAGATGGTCTTTCTGCCGATCGTATCGCAAAGCTTTCCACCGATAACCAGAAAGCCACCATAAAAAAGCACATAAACCGTTTGCACCCATTGTATGGTTTCAGCATCTAAATGAAACTGTTTTTGCATTAAGGGAATGGCCAGGTTGAGAATGGCAATATCCAGTGCTTCAAAAAAGATAGCCGTAGAAGCTACCAGCAGTATGATTTGTTTTCTTCGCATCGTAACCTCCATTGTTCTATACAAATCTATTTATATGTTCACTTGTACGGTTTAAATTTATTATTTTAGAACAAATGATTAAATTTATTGCTGTAATTAGAACAAGTAAATAGTTTCTTATTCTTATGCAATCAAAAACAGAACAACCGGACACCGCTGGCATTACATTAGATGATAAAGACTTTGCCATTCTGCGGTTGTTACAACAAAATGCAAAATTGACGGTGCGTGAAATTGCAGCCCGTATTCACCTGAGCGCCACACCGGTTCATGAACGGATAAAACGTATGGAGGCAAATGGGGTTATTAAGCAATACGCAACCCTGCTTGATCACCGCAAAGTGCAAAAAGGGATCATGGTCATATGTTATATATCATTAAAAGAGCATAATCGTAAAATTGCAAAAGTGTTTATTGATGCTGTAACCGGTTTTAATGAAGTGCTGGAATGCTATAATATTTCAGGGCAATTTGATTTTATGCTGAAAGTTGTTTCAGAGAACATGGAAACGTATCATGATTTTTATTTGCATAAATTAAGCATGATAAAAGGGATCAGTCAAACACAAAGTATTTTTGTAATGGGAATACTGAAAGATACGCACCAGCTGCTGTAGAATGTATCGGGGATATTGCTAACAGGTTCCCCTAAATCATAAGCCTCCCGGTGTAAATCGGGAGGCTTATTTTGGGAATAACTTAAAACTATTGTTCGAAATCGGTTGATGTTGCCAGCTCTTCCACGGCAGCCATATCCTGCTTCAATGCTCTCATTTTGGCATCAGCCAGTTGGTAAGCGTCTTTGCCGAGAAATACATGTATTGGTGGTGCTGCTTGTTCTGCAACAGCTATCATAACAGCCGCTGCTTTATCAGGATCACCAATTTGATTATGATTGTAATCGTTCTGGTGAACCTGTTGAATTTCTCTCACCAGTTTGTAATCCGCAATTTCATTTTTGGGAACGCCGAGTGAGGCATCCAGAAATTCTGTTCTGAAATAACCGGGCGATACAATTGAAACGGTGATGCCAAACGGTTTTACTTCCGCTGCCAATGATTCTGAAAAACCATGCATCGCAAATTTGGTGGCTGTATAACTACCGAATCCAGGAAATGATCCAATGAAACCGCCGATAGAAGCGATATTGAAAAAATGCCCTGATTTTTGTTTTCGCATGTAAGGCAATACTTTTCGAATCACATTTAGTACACCAAATACATTGATGTCGAAATTTTGCCGTACTTCTTCATCCGATAATTCTTCCAGGCTACCTGTTAAACCATAACCGGCGTTATTCACTACTACGTCAACGGAACCAAAATGCGCAACGGTTTCCTGTATTCCTTTTTCAACACTGCTTTCATTTTTAAGATCAACAGATAAAGGAAGAAATACTTCACGGCCGGCATCCACCGCTTTTTGCAGCTCTTTGATGTTGCGGGAGGTAGCTGCTACGCAATAGCCTTCTTTCAATAATTTTTTTACCAGGGCCAGTCCCAATCCTTTGGATGCGCCGGTAACGAACCAGATCTTATTTTTCATACTAAGTTTAATTTGATTTTTATAAGCTGTTTGTGTCGTTCATGAACTGATAACACAAAGGTATAGTTCAGGAATGCCTGTGTTATTATTGCTTTCAAACAGATAGTTGTATAATTCAAACAATTACGGGTAGCTGTTAGATGGTTTGAATTGTGCAAGGCTGGAGTGTATGTTTGTTAAAGGAAGCTCGGGGTGCATTGAGGATGTGGGGAGGTGCTCGGAAGGCGAAGTAGGAGGTGAGAAGTATGAAGATGAAGTACGAAGCTGGAAGCACGAAATACAGGTTCTTCTTACCTGTTACTTCGTACTTACTCTTTCGGTATTAACTCCTGAACGCCGACGGCGTCATGCTGGTTTGCTTCTTAAAGAAATGGTTGAAGTGCGCCGGTTCTTCAAAACCCAAACAATAACCGATCTCGGAAATATTCCAGTTGGTGTGTTTTAATAAGGCTTTTGCTTCACTGATCAACCGTTCAAAAATATGTTCAGTAGTGGTTTTGCCGGTAGTTAATCGTATCGCGCGGTTAAGATGGTTCACGTGCACGGCCAGTTGTTCGGCAAAATCCCTGGCTGAACGCAAGGTGAACCGCTGGTTGGGCGATTCAATAGGAAATTGCCGTTCGAGCAATTCGGTAAACACGGCCGTTATGCGGGCATTGGCATCTGTATGCTGGTACAAGGTTTCAGTCGGCTGCATTTTCAACGCATAATGCACCATTTCCATAATGTAATTGCGGATCAGATCGTACTTGTACACATAATCAGATTTGATCTCATCCTGCATTTTTTCAAATATCTGGCTTACAAATTTGTCTTGCGTTTTATCTAATGAATAGCTGGGTTTGTTACCCCCAATAAACATGGGCAGGTCTTTAATACCGCCGCGGATCTTTTCGGTAAAAAATTCTTCCCTGAATATGCAGAAGTATCCTTTAGGATTGTCTGTTAAAGGTTCGAACGTATAGGGCACATTGGGACTGAAAAAGATGAGGGTTGAACCTGATACTTCAATGCTTTTATCTGCATAATGATATATATAAGGTCCCTGCATCAGTGCGATCTTATAGTAATCGCGCCGTGTATAAACAACTGGTGCTTTGCCCGGTCCCGAGCACTCTTCTACATTAAATACATTGAAATGCCCGATATCTTTTTTAAGATTATCCGGCAACCAATTCATTTTCTGGCGGTAAAAGTCCTCGAGTGTTTCCATCTTTGCCATATAATAAATTTAAGCAAATTGTGTGTCAATATAGGAGCTGATTTAGCAACCCTTGTAAAATTACAACTGCTTTACAGCCTTCGCTTTATACGATTCAAACAAAAACTTGCAAAATTCAAACAATTATTTAACCGCCCGAATTACTTCCCTGAGGTACTTGTTTTCATCAATGGTATGTACGCCCAATCGTACTATCACTAATTTTTTGGAAGGAATAATGAAAATGTTCTGCCCGCCAAAGCCATCTGCAAAAAACATATCAGCCGGTGCATCGGGAAACCACCGCTTGCCGGGATCTTTTTCATCCAGGCCATTCAGCCAGAACTGGTAACCATAGCGTTGTTGTTGGTTTGCTGCAGCGGGTTGAACCGTTTCTTTCACCCAATTAGCTGGTAATATTTGTTCACCGTTCCAGGTGCCGTTATAATAATATAACAAACCAAAGCGGGCAAAGTCGCGCGCGGTGGCATAACTATAAGATGAGCCAATATAAGTACCTGATGCATCAGGCTCAAGCACTACAGAATACATATTTATTTTATGAAATAATGCCTGGTAAGGAAACGCAGCATAATCAGCATCGCCCACGGTGTGCCGGATGATCCGGCTCAGGATGTTGGCGTTGCCGCTGGAGTAATTAAAGATAGTACCCGGTTGAAACTTCAGGGGCAGCGTAGCGGTAAAGGCGCCCATATCACCTCGCTTGAACAACATATCCGTTGCTTCACTGGGTGAAGAGTAATCTTCGGTAAAAGCCAACCCGGATGTTTGTTGCAGTAATTGCCTCAGCGTGATCTTTTCTTTTGCGGTATGCTTCCATTCCGGCACAGGCGCCGGCGCATTGGGATCTAATTTTCCTTCTTTAACAAGCACACCTATAACGGCGGCGGTTAAACTTTTACTCATTGACCAGCCAAGCATTACGGAGTTTTTATTGAAACCGGGCGCGTATTGTTCCCCGACAATTTTTCCATCGTATACAACCAGGAATGCCCGGGTATAAGCCGGCTTTCCCTTTTTGTTGGTTGCCTGCATGGCGTTATTAATAGCCTGTCGTAATAACGATTGATCGATGGCGGCCGGAGTGCTGTCAGCAAGCTGATCACCATAAGGCCAGGAAATAGTATCCCTGTTTTGAACGGGAGCCGGTGATAAATAAAAGTGTTGTTGCCTGATGGCAGTTTCTGTAAAATCGTTTACCAGCGTGCAACCGGTACCGCTACGGTAAATGGCTTTTCGTTTGGCAAAACCAAAAACGGAACCGGTAACGGAAGAGTCTTCTTTGTTAATAGTATATGTACCAGCCGAAACAGGAAAAAATCCCAATTCTTCTTTGAGTATAGCTGCCGGATCACGATTCTGCAGGAATACCCCGGAGGCCATGTTCTTTGCGCCAAAACCGCTGATAATGGGAAAAGCCCGCCATGCGTACCAGATGCCAAAAACCAGCAGCAATAAAAGCAGCACCGATACAACCCTCAGCATTATTTTTAGTAAACGCATGTCGATGTTTTTTATTAAACAAGTAAAGATGTAACATTTTCAGGGCTGCCAAAGTTCGAAATATTTTTACACCTGGTTTATTTATAATCTGCTGATTATTATTAAAAGTTTTCCATTGTAGTGGTTTTGTGGTACCCCACAATTTGGTATCGCCTGTTGTTTGGTTGCATTTTTGCCCTATGAACTTTTTTGTTAAACCTTAAAATGAAAAAAATGCAAAAGTACCTGGGCGTAAGTAAGGCAGGTTTGTTGATCGTAACTATTGGATTGTTTGTAACAGCCTGTAAAAAAACAACTATTGATCGCAACAGCCGGCAACAGGAAGAAACTTCCGATCCTGTAGTGCATACAGAAGCCGTTAACAGCACCTGGTCGGTAAACTGGAACAATTATGCCGATGGCGTGTATACGAGCTCGGCAGCAGCAAACGATTTTGGTAATATCAGCGGTTGGAATGATACCCGTACCTGGATCTCAGGCGGAACGAGTCGCATTAAATTGTTGAAAAATGCATTGTCGGGAGCTGGCGGGGTGATTGCCAACGTGGACATTTCTGATGGAAGCGCTTATGAACTGGATTACGATGTACGATTTCACAGCCAGTTTGATTTTAGCCGCGGTGGTAAAATTGGTTTTGGCTTCCTGGTAGGTGATGGTAACACCGGTGGCGATCCGGGTTGGGATGGCAATGGTGGCAGTTTGCGTTTAATGTGGTATCAAACAGATGCAGGCCGCGTATTCTTTCAACCCTATATTTATTATAAAGATCAACCGGGTGAGTATGGCGATACATTTGGAAAATCATATCCATCGAGCGGTAGTTTGAACAAAGGCCAATGGTACCATGTGCACCTCTATATAAAGAGCAATACAGGCAGCAATACGAATGGACATGTACAAATTGTAATTAACGGTACTGTGGTGCTTGACAGAGCTATGCGCTGGACTACCAATGATGCCAAACGGCTGATCAACAGAATGAGCTTCCATACGTTCAGGGGTGGCAGCCAAACGTATTGGCAGTCTACAACCGATGGTTACATTTATTATGATAACTTATCGGTACATAAAATAAGCTAGTTCTCGTTACGAAAAAGGCAGCTTTCCTTTAATAACACCAAAGAAAAGGGACCGGTTGCCGCCGGTCCCTTTTTCAAATATTTTATTAAACCTACTTTAATGTAATGTTGATTACCCCATGGGCGCCGGCCGCGCCGTATATTTTTATCGCGTCGTCTCCTTTCAAGACATCAATAGCTTTAATTTGATCGGGCCTAAGTTTGCTAACTTCCTGGTGCGTTGCGGATTGACCGTTGATGAAATACAAAACATTTTCAGGTATCTTACTATTAGGATTTGCTGTTGACCTGATCACTATTGTATCAGATTTCGGGTTGGCCTTTCTGTTGCCATCGGTTATCCTGATTATGTTAGGCTGTTCTTTTGCTTTTGCAGGAGCAGGGGTTGTGTCATTCTTTAGTACAGGCTTTTCCGGTTGCTGAATATGGGAAGGACTGTTTTCTTTTAGAGGTTCAGCAGGTGGTGCAACAACAACAGTTGCTTTGCTTTCAATGGTTGAAATGGACATTGCCACGACCACTAATAAGGTTATAGGCAGCAGCAATAGTTTGCGTAGGTAGGTGAACTTCACTTTGTTAGTGCTTGTTAACATAAATAATCTGCGTTTAATAGATGAATAATAGAACGTATGCGTGGGGTTTAAAAAGTGATTTCCATAATGGGCTTGTAAAAGTAGTGTCACAAATTCCTCCACGTTATTGTTACCAACAGCTTCTTTATCTGCAATAAATTCGTGAATGGCTTTGAGCTCTTTTTGAATGAACCAGTTAAACGGGTTCATCCAGAATAAAGCATGTATGATCTGGCAAAAAAGAATATCAAAGGTGTGCTTCTGGTGAATATGTGTGAGTTCATGTTTAAAGATCTTCCTGCCATAATCTTCGTCCAACGGAATCGCTTCTTTCCAAAACAGGTTATTCAAAAAAGAAAAAGGAGCGTGTTCCAGATTTGTATTGATGAAATTAACGCCCTCCATTTTTGTAATGGTGGACCTTCTTTTTAGTTGATATACTTTAAACACGTTCAAGGCCAACAAAGCCAATAAGAACAGGCTAACGGTACTGAGTATGAAAAAAGTAATATTCTGCCAGGAAAGGGATATGTTATTACTATTTGTTGTTTGGGCCGGAATAAAGTTGAATGTTTCAGTAGGTACCGGCAATGCCTGCTTTTCAATAGTGAACCAGTTAAGATCAAAAAGCGGAACGATCAAACTACAAACCATACTCAGCAGCAGGTAAAATCTATTGTAGTTATTAAAGTTTTTATTTCGCAAGGCCATCCAGTAATAGCCCACAAATATGCCTGAGATGAAAGTTGATTTCAGTACAAACAGTAGCAAAGTATGACTATTCATTGCCTTTCTTTTTAAGTTGATTCAATAAAAATTCCAGGTCTTCAATAGACATTTCTTTTTTATCTACCAGGAACGAAACAACATTTGTATATGATCCCTGGAAGTAATTTTCGGCAATGGCTTTTATACCGGTTGCAGAATATTCTTCTTTAGAAACCAGCGGGTAGTAGAAGTTGTTACGGTTAGGGTTCTTAATACCTACAAACTTTTTTTCTACCAGTATCTTTAATAAAGTGCCTACAGTATTGTAATGAGGTTTGGTATCGGAAAGGTGTTCCAGGATATCTTTCATAAAACCACCTTCTCCCAAACTCCATAATGTTTGCATGATCTGTTCTTCGGCAGCGGTCAGTTTTTTCATGATGTAAGTTTTACCTAATTTCTTAGGCAATATTATGCCTAAATATTTAGGCAGACAAAATATTTCTACAAATATTTTTTAGTGTATTGAAATACAGTGCGTTGAGGGAGGGAGTTTTTGCCAGGTAGTGCCAACGTTTGCCCAAATAATATCATTTTCTACTATAAATCGATGCAAATTACGAGTGGATTATAGTCAGGTTCACCGGAATTTTTTATCGCATAATATCAGATCATACTTGCATGAATTGTATTAAAAAATCGATTGTTCTGTCATTGACATTTTGCACGCAGCTAAGCATTGCCCAATCAAAAAAAGCCGTTCAAACCCATTATGATTTCTCTCGCCTGGATGACAAAATAAACAGTTGGATAGACACCGGGTATTACAAAGGTGCAGGCTTTATGTTGGTTAAAGACAACCAGGTAATTCATAAAAAGTATTATGGCAGTTACCAACCTGAAACCGTTGTGTTCATTGCATCGGCAGGCAAATGGTTGGCCGCAGCTACCATTGCCGCGTTAGTGGATGAAGGCAAACTGCATTGGAATGATAAGGTGAGCAAATGGTTGCCGGAGTTTAAGGATGAAAAAGGACAGGCCACCCTGGCGCAATTGCTTTCACATACCGCTGGCTATCCCGATTATCAGCCCGTCGATAAGCCCATTGATATATACCAGAATTTAACAGAGTCGGTTGCGCATATAGTACCCTTGCCTGCCGATACATTACCCGGTACAAAATTCAAGTATGGCGGTTTGGCCATGCAAGTTGCCGGGCGCATGGCGGAATTGGCGACCGGTAAAGATTGGGAAACGTTGTTTCGCGAAAAGATTGCTGTACCATTGGATATGTCATCTACTCACTTTACGCCAGTGGATTCATCGGGTGGTCATGCCCCTATGCTGGGCGGCGGCGCCCGCTCTACGCTGACCGATTACATAAATTTTCTTTCCATGATCTATAACCGCGGAATGTATAAAGGCAAACGGATCTTGTCGGAAGAAGTTATCCGTACTATGCAGTCGAACCAGGTGTTGGCGGCTGACGCTACAGGAGAAAAATTTATTGTAAAGATCAGGGATCGCCGGTCAAATGACATTTATGGTTTGGGAGAATGGCGGGAAGAAGTGAATGCACAAGGTGAAGCAACATTAATTAGCAGTCCATCGTGGGCCGGTGCTTATCCCTGGATAGACCTTAAAAATAAGTTGTATGGATTTTTTATTACACACATAACAGGTTTTAAAAATGGCTTTTCTTCTTTCTATGCCAGTCCGGTTTTGCCGTTGATGGTGCGGGATGCATTAAAGGATACAGCTCACGCCCGGGTAAAATGATGATTGGCGTCATTTTGAACATTTTTATACCATTTCGACCATTTTGTATACTCACTTTGATGCGCATAAAACCTTACTTTGCTGTTGCCAATAAGATTAATGCATATGAAAATCAAACGTTATTTTCTTTATCCATTGGTAACGGCTTGCTTACTAATGAGTGTGGGTGCAAATGCCCAGAACTGGAAATTCCCTTACCAAAATCATAATCTTTCTTTCGAAGAGCGGGTTAATGACCTGGTGAGCCGCATGACGCTGGAAGAAAAGGTGTCGCAAATGCTTAACGCTTCGCCCGCTATTCCACGGCTTGAATTACTTGCTTATGACTGGTGGAACGAAACGCTTCATGGCGTGGCAAGGACCCCATACAATGTAACCGTTTATCCGCAGGCGATTGCCATGGCGGCCACCTTCGATACCGCCGCCCTTTTTAAGATGGCCGATTTTTCGGCTTTGGAAGGAAGAGTGATTTATAATAAGGCGGTAGCAGCTGGAAAAACGAATTCCCGTTATCTCGGACTTACTTACTGGACACCCAACATAAATATTTTTCGCGATCCAAGATGGGGGCGGGGACAGGAAACCTATGGTGAAGACCCTTATCTCACGGCTATGTTAGGCGATGCATTTGTTCGTGGATTACAGGGTAATGATCCCAAATACCTGAAGGCCGCTGCCTGCGCCAAGCACTATGCGGTACACAGCGGTCCCGAACCCGAGCGCCATGTATTTAATGCCGATGTAAGCAACTATGATCTGTGGGATACGTACCTGCCGGCATTTAAAAAGCTGGTCATAGACTCAAAAGTTGCCGGCGTCATGTGCGCCTATAACGCCTTCAAAAAACAACCTTGTTGTGCCAGTGACCTGTTGATGACGGATATATTGCGCAATCAATGGCGCTTTAAAGGCTATGTAACATCTGATTGTTGGGCTATTGACGATTTCTTTAAAAATCATAAAACACATCCCGATGCAGCATCCGCATCCGCCGATGCCGTGTATCATGGTACGGATATCGATTGCGGAACAGATGCCTATAAAGCGTTGGTACAGGCAGTAAAAGAGAAAAAGATCACCGAGCAGCAAATTGATGTTTCAGTAAAACGGCTTTTTCTTATAAGGTTCCGGTTAGGTATGTTTGATCCGCCTGCGATGGTGAAGTATGCACAAACACCAGCAACAGCGCTGGAGGCAGCGGCACATGGAAAGCATGCTTTGGATATGGCCCACGAATCGATCGTGTTATTGAAGAATAGCAATAATACCCTGCCATTGAAAAAAGACCTGAAAAAAATTGTTGTGCTGGGACCGAATGCCGACAATGTGATTGCGCCATTGGGCAATTATAATGGAACGCCTTCAAAACTCACCACTATATTGCAGGGAATAAAAGATAAAGTGGGAACCACTGCACAGGTAGTGTATGAGAAAGCGGTTAATTATACCAATAACAACATCCTTGAATACATTGATATCAGCAGCGCGTGTTCGTTTGAAGGAAAAGCAGGGATCAAAGCAACCTATTACAAAAACAGGGAACTGAGCGGGGAGCCAATAGCAACGGTTTTTGAACAACGCATCGATCATAACTGGCAGGAAGGCGAAACTGTTTTTGACAATCTGCGTGCCAATGATTTTTCAGCCCGCTACGTTACCGATTACAAAGCACCAGGCGACGGTGCAATTACTTTCGAGTTGGAAGCCGATGATGGCTTACGGTTTATGATCAATGGTAAAACGATCTTCAACTCCTGGACAAGAAAGCCCAGGGATATTGCATCGTATACGCTCAAAACGGAGAAAGATTCGGTTTACAACCTGGTAGTGGAATACTGGCAGGGCGAAGGCAAAGCCACCATGAAAATGAACACAGGTAAAACTACCGTAACGGATTTCAGTGCATTGGCGAAAAAGATCAGCGACGCAGATGCTTTCATTTTTGTGGGCGGTATTTCGCCACAGTTGGAAGGGGAGGAAATGAAAGTAAGTGACCCGGGCTTCAGGGGTGGTGACAGGACCAGCATCCTGCTTCCTGCAGTACAAACCGAATTAATGAAAGCGTTGCATGCTACCGGAAAGCCAGTTGTATTTGTAATGATGACAGGCAGCGCTATTGCCACACCGTGGGAGTCGGAAAATATTCCTGCTATTGTAAATGCCTGGTATGGCGGACAAGCCGCAGGAACGGCAGTTGCGGACATGCTTTTCGGTGATTATAATCCATCGGGTCGTTTACCAGTTACTTTTTACAAGAGTGATAATGATCTGCCAGCATTTGAGGAATATTCAATGAAGAACCGTACATACCGGTATTTTACCGGAAAGCCATTGTATGGCTTTGGCTATGGCCTTAGTTATACCACCTTTCGTTATGATCAGTTGCAAATGCCTGCAACTATAGAAAAAGGAAAAGCCATTCGTGTTTCGGTTCGGGTTACCAATACAGGCAAGCTGGCTGGTGATGAAGTGGTTCAATTGTATGTTGCGAACCAGAATACTTCTATTACAACACCATTAAGAGCATTGAAAGGATTTAAGCGAATAGCTTTAAAACCATCAGAAAGCAAAGTGGTTAGTTTCATGGTATCGCCCGGCGATCTTACTTATGTAGATGCCAATGGAAAGCAATTGCCGCTTACGGGCAATGTTCAAATTAGCGTGGGTGGTAGTCAGCCAGGTGAACCTAACCCTACAAGTGGAAATGTACTGAATAAGGAGGTAGTGATCAAGCGATAAGAAATTTCAGAAAGTAGTTTCTATAAGGTACAAACCCCGTATAAAATCATGGGTTTATACGGGGTTTGTATTTCGGGGAATAAATTTTGGATACGCATTAATTAAATAAATGATAGAACGGCAGATTAAGCTATTTTTCCCGAAAGATTGACAGCTAATTTTTCAATTTTTGGCCCAATTCTGTTTTTTCCGATTTTCTTTTTCACAAAGCGCTTTCTGTATTTTGCCATACCATTTTTGAATGTATTTTAGCGACCTGTTTTCCCTGCATAACGCGTAATGCGGGAGAATTTTCACAATAAAAAACAAAATATACTATGGCCAAAGAAACCGTTGTAAAGGAAAATCCCGTTACCGACGCACTAAGAAAACTGAAAGAAGAGGAAGTAGAATTGCAAGCTAAATTAAAGCCTCTTCAGGAAGCTATTGCTGCCCTTGAGAAAATTCTTGACAAATCAGTGAAGAAAGCCAAGCCTGCAAAAGAAGCATCAGGTGAAAATTTATTTGCAGAAGAAAGTGCGCCTGAAACACCGGAAGCACTTAATTAAGGCGGGATGAAAGTTAACAAAGAGCTTTAAAGATGCAGGGTGTGAAATGCCCTGCATTTTTATTTAGAATTACACTCTTCTATTTTAAATCCCATCCATTTACCTGGCTGTCTTTAAATTTTTCACTTCCACTTTGAACGTGAATTGCATTTGCGAGGATTAATTCGATTTTAACGGGTGCTATTTCGCCTGCAACACGCCAGGAATAAATAATTGAAATGAGACGATTTGCTGCAAATTTGTAATGATCGCATATTTAAGCCTGGCAATCGATTATTGTAGAGATAAGATCAGTTGCAATCTGTTTACGATCATTTACCATTTAGGTGTTGGGGATTAATTTTTTTTTACTATTTAATGAACGATGACATTTTCTCTACTAAACCCTTCGCCATTTTTAACAGCATTTCTGCTCTTTCATTGTCTTTACCAGCGTTCAGCGTATTATAAATTGGTTTCTCGTCTGCGTAGTACCAGTGCATTTCCATCTTTTTATCACCCTCGCTCATAAACTCTTCTACCTTAATCAATTTGTTATGATCAAAATAAAACGCATTTTCTCCATCCATTTTTTTGGATATTCCATTATTCTTCGTTGTCATATGGAAGCTATTGACATATTTCTTTAGTTCATTCCCTTCACTTACCATAGTGAGATATGTCCTGCTTGAAATACCATAATCAGGACGGTCTTGTTTTATGGTGTCTCTCTGGGTTTTGAAGTTTGAATTATTGATCAGCTTAACTAACGAATCCACCTGTCTGATTTTTGCAGTGTCTTGTGAATAAGTCTTGAATGAAAAAATAAGGAGTACAAATAGAATGGCTGTTTTCATGATCTTCTTTTTCAATGTCAGGTTATATCAACCTTAATTTTGGGCTATAATGAGAGCTCTTATAGGGATCGAAGGTAGAAATTTTTGGGTTTTATATTGCCAATTTTGTAGCGACAAAAGGATCGTGCGCACCAACAATGTGTAATTTTCTATTGCTTTTGGCGTAGCAAGATCTTGCGTAAAACTATTTTTGATCATCTCACTGGCTTTTAGTGAGGTGCTTGTTGCAAGGTTTAAAGGTTTGATAAAATAGAGTTCTGATTTTCCATTGAATAGAGCCAACTTGGCGCTGCCCGACAAATTATAGCTTGCATTGCCCAGCATATCAGCGGGAGCAGTTGTAGTGGCTGCAAAATTATCAACGTCGATAGCAACCATAAGATCTGCGCTTTCTGATACCACTTTTATTCCAGCCGCATTCAATTCTTCGATGATGCTTTTCAGGAATGCATCACGGTTAAATTGTTTTGACTTTGAGGGTAACAGGGAAGCGCCCAGTTGCTCATTTATATCTGCTATATAACCAATTTTCTGGTGCTCACTATATCGTTGATCTTTTGCAAAACGGTAAATAGGTACTGAAAATTCATCGAACTGCAGCGTTTGGCCAAGGGTGGTACTTGCTGCGAATAAACAAAAAAGGGCGATTAACGGGAATACATGTGTTTTTTATTCGCATAAGTGAAATTAATTATGCGAAGTAACGGTTTTATTATAGGTTTATTATAACATATTATCAGCTGTTAACTTAACAATATTGAGGACTGGCCTAACTTCTATGTACATCGCCATATGTTGAATGATCAACCACAAACAAAAAACCCGCACAAAATCACGATTTTATGCGGGTTGCTGATTTTCGTTACTTCTTAAATGAACGTGAGAGAGTGGTCTCGCCCAGAATCGAACTGGGATATCAAGTTCCGGAGACTTGCGTACTATCCATTGTACTACGAGACCATTTGATTCAGTAGGGTAAAACCCCAAACCAAAGTTCGGGCGGCAAATCTACATTAAAATTGCCAATTCAGCGTTGATAATTAATGCGATAATAACGAAAAAAAAGCATTCACAAGAGCCTGTTTTTCAAAAAATGATGCCCAATGTCTGGTGCGAAAAGGGTGATTTTCCGGGTTTTAGACCCTCCTTCAGCATAGTCTGCTTGTATCAGGTGCCTGATGCCGATCTACCTTTTGAAATTACTGGGTTTATGCTGCTCTTTCTCCGTAGTGATATTATGCAATTCTTCGAAATGAAATCCTGCCGGCGTAACCTGTAGCTGCATTACACAACCGTAATGTATTTTGAAGGCGCCAAATGAATCAACCAGCGGGGTTTTTGTTATATGTGCTAAAATGCTTCTGATGACGCCTCCATGCGTAACAATTGCCACCGGTTTAGGTCCTTCGATGATCCTGGTAAAACATTGGGTTACCCGGCCGTGCATTTGCACATAACTTTCCCCACCGGGTATGCATACATTCACAAAATCTTTCATCCACGGGTCAATTACTTCAGATGGGATGGCATCCCAATGCAATCCTTCCCATTCGCCACAATGCAATTCCATCAGGTCGGGTTCAAGGTTAATAGCATGTTGGGGAAATAAATAGCTGGCCAGTTTATGACAGCGAATGAGCGGACTGCTATACACCTGTTCAATCCCTTCCGGCAGGGCCGCCTGAATTTGTTTTGCTTCTTCTTCAAAAGAAGCCGTTACATCTATTTGTGATTGCCCATAACAGATGCCTTTTTCAATAAGTGGAGTAGTATGTCGAACAAGGTAGATTGCCATGAGAACAAATTTCGGGATTTCTGATTTAGCGATTTTGTGATTTGCAAAAAGATGAAATTTAGAAGAAGAATTGCCCATTTAAATAAGTCCCCAAATCTCTAAATCTCCAAATCAGCAATCAAATTACGTAGCGCCAGATAATAATCATGCTTAAATAAAAACACAACTCACTTACCTGTTGAATGGCGCCGAGGCAATCGCCGGTATATCCGCCGATCCATTTTTTAAAATATTTAGCCAGGCTGAATGCGACGTATACTACCGGCACAATAGCCAGCAAAAAATGCCAGCTCATAAATGCAAAGGGAAGTAAGGCGGTAATAATAGGTATCAACAAAACCGGCACCGTTGGTTTACGGGTAGCTACCGGTTTCGATTTACTGCTGTCTGGATCGGTTACATAATCATAAAAGCGCATAACCAATACTGGCATCAACCGGCTTATCGCATGGGCTGCTAGCAGTGTAAGTAAAAAGTACCGGTAGTTGTAGAAAATATTTATTGAAGGCGCTTGTAAATCGGGGGTGAACTTGGGCAGCTCCTTTAATAATAGAAATTTGCAGAATAATATTGACAGCATTCCAATTACACCGTACGATCCCAGCCTGCTGTCTTTCATGATCATCAGGATCTTTTCTTTGGTCCACCCGCCACCAAAGGCATCACATACATCGGCAAAGCCATCTTCATGAAAAGCACCTGTTGTTAAAATGCCTGCAATGATAGACGCTGCTATGGCAATGTCTTCGCTGATGTATTTATTAAAGATCAGGAAGGTGAGCCCGCTGATGGCAGCCACCATATATCCTATCAACGGAAAATATTTTACCGATTTTTCCAGGTAATCAGGCGAATGATCGGTAAAGCGCGGCACAGGTAACCGTGTCAGGAACATCATGGCAGTAAAGAATATCCGTAGCTCTTTTTTCATAATCATATTATATAGAACTTACTCTTTATTGCTCACGCCGGCGCTTTCAAAACTGGCCATCTCATTCAGGAAGGTTACAGCAGATTGTATCAATGGCATGGCCAATGCTGCGCCTGTTCCTTCGCCCAACCGCATCGAGAGGTTTAATAAGGGGCGAACGCCCAGGCGGCCTAATATTTTTTCATGCCCTGCTTCGTGGCTGGTATGTGCAAAAATGCAATGATCTATCAGGGTTTTCCAATCAGATACTAATGATTTTTGTTTTTCCGCCATGAAAATGGCATTGGCAATCAGCAACGCCGCAGTAGTAATAAATCCATCTACTATTACTACCATTTTTTGTTTTACCGCTTCAAGGTACGCGCCTGCCATCATCGCTATTTCAAAACCGCCTATCCGTGCTAATAATTCAATGGGTTTTTCTTTCAACTCACTCAGCGCATGTTTTTCGTAAACCTGGTGCAGCGTGTCTATCTTTGTTTGTAACTGATCATTGTTCAAGCCAGTGCCTCTGCCGGTAAATGTTACAACTGGTAATCCGGTCATTGCGCTCATGATCAACGCGGCAGAGGAAGTATTGCTAATGCCCATTTCTCCAAGGCCAATACAGTTGCATCCTGAAGCAGCAGTTTCCGCCACGATCGCTTTTCCTTTATCGATGGCTTGTTGGGCTTGCGCTACACTCATTGCCGGTTCATTGAGATAGTTTTTGGTTCCGTAACCAATCTTTGCGCTGATGAGATCAACTGGATTTGAAGAAAAATCAAAGTTCACTCCTGCATCCACTACTTTCAAAGTGAGTTTGTGTTGCCGGCAAAATACATTGATCGCAGCGCCGCCATGCATGAAGTTCAATACCATTTGGGCCGTTACTTCCTGCGGAAAGGTATTTACCAGCCCGGTTGTGGCAATGCCATGATCACCGGCAAATACAATAATATGTGGGTGTTGAATTACTGGCTTCGTTGTCTGCTGAATCAGACCAATTTGCATGGCTACTTCTTCCAGCCTTCCCAACGCGCCGAGTGGTTTGGTTTTATGATCAATGATGTGCTGTAGCTGTTGTTGTAATGTAAGGGACATGATTTAGAGTTTTGGTTATCCGGATCAGCAATCAGGCAATGTATATTATTTCCCGAAATATTAGGTAAAACAGTTTCCAACATTTCTTCATTTTAATCCGGTGACAGGTCACAAAAATAGAATCCATATTCCGAGGCCTGGTTCATTGGGTTGCAGGTATCCTGCGCCTGTTTGGGCGCCTGGTAAGTGCGATACACGATCTCGCCTTTGCTAAAAGGTATTGGGTATTTAAAAACGGGGCCATCAAAAACAAAAGAATGATACTCGCCATTCTCGCCGCATACATCTACATTGGCGGGCAGGTCGTGTACAAATGATTCATCGATCAACCGGCCGCAAAAACTTTTGTCCAGGAATTTTGTATTCACACAAACTATGATCGCCTTGAAACCAAATTGCAAAAATTCCTGCATCAGTTGTGTGGTGGAAATTTTCCATAATGGAAATACACATTGAATATCCATCGTGGCCAGTTTTTCTTCCCGGTAACGTTTCAGGTCTTCCAGGAAAATATCACCAAATACGGCATGGCTGTACCCATTGTTCTTTAAAGAAGTCACCTTGCTCACCATCGCCTGTTCATATTCCTGCATGCCGGGTTGCTCGGGCAACTCAATAGTTTGCAAAGGAAGTCCTATTGATGCGGCCTGTGCTTCCAGTAACGACCGCCGCACCCCATGCATGGAAATCCGGTCATGGGCTGCGTTAACACTGGTAAGCAGGCAATCTACCTGGTAGCGATCATCCTGTTGTATATAATGTAAGCAAAGAGATGAGTCTTTACCTCCGCTCCAGTTCATATATCCACGGCCTGCACCCCCCTCTCTTCGCCCACTGGCGGAGGCGTTGAGGTCATTACCACCTTTCGCCTGTAAAATATTATTGCTCATTCTATTTCACCGTTTTTAACTTTATTTGCTTACTGCTGTGGACTAGTGAAACTTTTCGAATGTCGTGAACCCATTCACCATTCACACTCACTTTATAACCATCGGTATACCGCTCACCATAAATATTACCTGGTTGGCTTTTTGAGCAATATACTGATTCATCCAGCCTTGCAGATCGGTAAACTTTCTGCCGATCTCGGTTTCGGCATGCATACCCATACCCAGTTCATTGCTGATGATGATAAAGGTATTGTTGGCAGTATCCAGCTTGTCAATTTCAACTTTACATTGCTGCAGGCTGGCATCGATATCATATTTGTTATCAGTAAAAAAATTGGTGATCCATAAGGTAACACAATCCATCACTACTACTTTGCCCGATAAGGATAACCCGCTGATATTTTTTTCTTCTTCAATGCTCGTCCATCGTTCATCTCTTTCTGCCTGGTGGCGTTGAATGCGCTTTTCAAAATCATCGTCCCAATGGCGGGCGGTAGCCAGGTAAACAGGATTATTGCTTAGTTGAAGCGCCAGTTGTTGTGCATAGCGGCTTTTGCCACTGCGGGCGCCACCGGTGATGAAAACAATGCCTTTGTAGTGCGCTCCCCCTCCACCGGAGGGTTTATCCCAACTTGTCGGGAGGGCTGAGGGGAGGCCTTTCTCATCTGTTGCCATTATGAAAATATTTTTCTTTAAATAAAGTATACCGTTGTTTTAGTTCCTGCAAACAATTGCGGCAAAGGCAATCGGTGTAACGTTCTTCTATAAATGCTTTTTCTTCATTGGTGAAGGTAATGCCATAGCATTGGCAATGCATTACGTCGCCTACTTTACATTCAAAGGGCGTATGGCAACGCGGACAGGTTTTTTGCTCGTGCTTACACATGTTCCAATATTGTTTGATGAAGCGGTTTGTACTTATGTTGCAGATGTACAGGCACGGTAAACAGGGTAGGGTGGAATAAGGAAGCCAGTAATTCAATACCATCTGTTAATGTACTGGCGCTGGGTTGCGTGAACAGATCGTAGTCGGCCATAAATACGGCGTCATTTCGTACCGCGGTAAGCTGGCTCCATTCTTTTTTCTGCGTAAGCAAATGAATTTCCTCAGCCGTTCTGGAAATAGTAAAACCACAGGGTGCAATCACCAATACTTCCGGATCGTATTTCACAATCTTTTCCCAGGGTGTAACAATGCTGTCGCCTCCGGGATTTGAAAGCATGTCGATACCGCCGGCATAAGCTACCTGGTAGGGGATCCAGTGGCCGCAGTTGTATACCGGCGCCAGCCATTCCATGATCATCACCCGCCTGGGCGGTGCTTTGTGCAAGCGTAAACCATCTATTATGGCGTCAATTCTTTTTTGTAATGAAGCGAGGTATGTATAAGCCGCTTCTTCATTGCCCATGGCCGATGCAATGGTAATAGCAGTATTAAAAACATCGTGCAGGGTATTGGGCGTAAGTGCAATGAGTTGTGGTTGCTTTTCCAGCTTCGCTACAGCGGCTGAAGTACAGGCGGTATCTATCTGGCATACTTCACAAACATCCTGCGTAAAAATAATATCGGGTGCAATGGTTTGCAGCAGACTTTCATCTACATAATACAAACTCTTTCCCTGTGCCTTGGAAGCAGAAAATATTTTATCGATCTCCATGCTGCTGTATTGATGCCCTTCCAACACGCAGCGTACTACTTTCTGTTTTTCGGCCAGCGCCTGGTGCGGGCACTCAAAAGTAATGCCCTGCAGCAGGTGTTGCAGGCCCATGTCGTATATCATTTGTGTAGCTGCGGGGAGAAATGAAGAGGCCGTCATGAGGAGAAGTTGAATGAATAAATATATTAGGTATTGTTACAAGTTGCAAGTTACAGGTTCCAGGGAAAGCCCTTGTAACCTACATTTGCGATTTATGAGGACAAGCGTTGTTTCTATTGAAAGGTTGATGGTTGTAATGCGGTATATTTCGTCTGCAACCACTCAAACAATCCAAACAAAAGGGCGCTGTAAATGGCAGTGCCGCCTAAGAATCGCCATTCGTATGGTAGGGCTGTGATCAATCGTTGCGTATATAATGAAAAAGTGAATTCTTTTTCAACAACACAAGCGCCTATATCACTTACCAGCCAATGGATGAGGGTTGAAACGATTACTGCAATAACAATGTTTTTTACAGTAACATCCCTGATGATTAGTTTGCCTGCAATGGTCATTAACGCAAAAGCGCCATAGGTCCATACCCAGCCATTGTACAACAAACCATCACGGTACTCCGAGTCGGAGAAAAGGGTAAATGTTAACACCACGTCGCTAATGAACAGTGTCAATAAAGGAAACGCAAATGGTTTTACATTGCCGCTAAAATAAGCACCGCCAAACAAAGCCATGGCGCCTATTGGGGTGAATATAGTAAGCGGTCCCCAGCCGGTAAAAGCTGCCAAACGCAGGATAGCCGTTACCAGAATGATGAGCAGTAACACGGCGTTCCGTGGGTTGATTTGTTTTAGTGACATGATCTTATTACAATTTACTTATTATTATAAAGAGAAAGAGTGATGCATGTAACATCACTCTTTTCAATATTTACCAGTTTAAAATAATTCCTCCGTTGATCATGAATGGAATGGAATTATAGCCCTGGATATCGAAGAATTGTTTGTCAGTTATATTGCGGGCATCCACAAACATTTTTACGTATTTTGGGAACTTATATTCTGCGTAAGCGCCTAATAAGAAGTAATCTGCCAAAGCTACATCCGCCATCTGGTAACCGCCGACGTCGTAGCGGTTGCTTACATATTTTCCGGAAGCGCTTACATACAAAGCATTGTTAACCTGATAACCGGCAGTAAAATTTACATTGTGTTTTGGTCTTCTGAGCAGGTAATGGTAGGCTGTATCTTTAAATGTTTCCCGGCTTTGTATTTGCTCTTTCGGGTCGAGGTAAGTATAATTAAAAGTTACTGTCAGTTCATTAAACGGTTTTACACTTCCTTCGAGCTCAATACCATTTACTGTTTGTTTGGCTGAGTTAAAATATTTATAGTTTATATAATCGAAATCGATGCCATCTTTAATACGGCGTTTAAAATATACTAAGCGGGCGGTTGATCGTATATAGGTAACTTGCGCGCCTGCTTCGTAAGTAGTGGAACGTTCAGGTTGTAACGAAGGATCGCCATAGCCGGAATAAAGCTGGTACAAGGTAGGTGCTTTGAATGCGGTGGCAATGCTTCCGAATAATCTGAAATATCTGTTGAAATTATAAGATGGATTAAATGTAAATGTATAGTTGCTGCCATAGCGTGAATGTACATTCATTCTGCCGCCCAGTTCAATATTTAGTTTTTCATTGGCGGCATTATAAAATAAAGAAGAATACAAAGATGCCTGGCTATGAGCTGTGTCCCTGAATGCTTCTGCAAAAGGCCCAAAGGAACTAATAGAAAGGGTTTGGCTATTCATGCTGCTATACCGGTAATCGGCTCCCTGTAACCAGCTAAAGCCTTCGCCCAGGTTAATGTTGGCGTAAGCCTCAATAAATTGAGCCTTGCCAAAAAAATCAAACGCGCTGTACTTCGCAAAACCCGGTGCATCGGTACTGTCGTCTACCTGGTTGCGGGTATTGTTGCTGTATTGATAATTTCCTGTTAAGCTGATGCCTGTTTTGCGAAAATTAAATCCACCGCCGGCAATTAAGTTTTTGGTTTTAGCTGTATAGTCTTTATCATCTCTGTAAGCGCCATTATCAATATCAGTTTTATTGTTGCTGTATTGAATAAAGCTTCTGAAAGTAAGTCCGGGTGTTGCCTGAAATTGCATTGAAGCATTGGCTACATCGCCTTTAAAACCGTCATTATCAAATCCTCCTTTTTTGCTGCTGTCGTACGCCGTTGAAAAACCATCAGTTGATAATCTGGCATACCGGGCGCTATAGGTAAGTTTTCCGGCTTTTCCATATACCTGTGCATTACCTCTGAAGGTGCCATAGTTACCACCGCTGATCGTTGCTTTTGCATTTAAAGGTTTGGTAACATTTTGTTTAACGGTTATAATATTTATGACACCTGCAACGGCATCACTGCCATACAACGTGGATTGTGCTCCACGGCAAATTTCAATTCGTTCAATATCGTTCAGGGAAAGAAGGTTCAGGTCAAACTCATTACCGGAAAGAGAAGGATCATATACAGGTATTCCATCCATTAAGATCAATGTTCTGCCCGATGCAGCGCCCCGCATGAACACACTTTGGTTGGTGCCCATGTTGTTTAATGAGCCGTTGATCGAAACGCCGGCCTGTTCATTTAATATTTGGCCTACAGTTCGGCCGCTGCTTTTTTCGATCACCTCTTTTGGAATAACAGTAATTACTTTACCGGTGGCAGATTGTTTCTGGGCCAGTTTATTGGCAGTTACAATTACTTCATCCAGTTGTTTTGATTTGGTAGAGTCCTGTGCATAGGAGTGAACACCCAAGCACAACGCCAATAGCGTAGGTAGCCTTTTGATCATGGTCATAGTTTAGTATTAAATAACTATGAACCTTCGGAGTAATGAAATACAAACAGAAATGAAACGGTCTTCCCGTGGTAAGACTGTTCATCCCGGCTTTTCACCCGAAAGCTCGTTGATGTTAAAAATTGCAACTGGCAGGTCTTCTGGCTCGTTCGCTGTTGAGAGACCTTCCCATTGATGTGGCTTCTGAACCAAAAATCAACAGTGGTATGGAGTTTCAACAGTCGTGAAACGTGAAAGGTAAACGTGAAGTTTTACAGCTTGCCTCTCTCTGAGGAGGGAAAGCGATCTGCGGGTAGCAGATTTCACGTTTGCCGTTTGCCGTTTCACGGCAAGGAACTTACAGCTACGGGGATAGCACCGGATTTGCACCGGTTTCCCTTTTCATTCCATCCCGACTCTGTCGGGACAGAAACCAATTACGCGGCAAAAATAGGCGGACTTGTTATTCTACCAATATAATTTTTTAAGCTACTGTGTGGAAAGAAAGTTTGGAAAGTATAAAGTTGTAAATCAATATGTTGATCTTAAAACTTGTATCGCCATGATACGCCGCCGTAATAATTAATGCCCGGCGCGGCATTATAATAGCGACCGCCGGTAGCATTGATATCATTACCCAGGCTATAGGTAACATCAAACACATTGTCTACTCCGGCATACACATCCATCATGATGGCTTTGCTCAATGAAGTGCGCCAGCCGGTTCGTCCGCCGGCTAAATTGTACGAAGTAGCCCATTCGGTATTGGCATCATTCAATGCAATGGGATCGTTGTAAAACCAGGTAAGGTTTACATACCAGCCGGGCCGCGTAGTAATGTCAACACCGGCAGCTGCCATGTGAGCGGCAACGCCTGGCAGTTTGTTACCGGAATAATCATTGGCGATCACTTTAAAATCATGATAACGGAATTTATTATAAGTATGGCTTGCCCAGATGCGTGCATTGCTGATAAATCCATTGTTCCTGGATAATAACTGGTAACTGGCCTGTGATTCAATACCTCGTTGCCGCGTACTTCCTGCATTGGCAAAATAATCGGCCCCGCTGGCATCGCGCCGTTGTACAATGGCATTTTTTAACTGATAGTAATACGCATTCACTTCTACGTATAATCGTTGTTGTAGCCAACTGCTTTTAATGCCTGCTTCATAATTCAACCCATGCTCAGCCTGCAAACTGGTATTGATGATACTCGTAGAAGGCAATATTTCTGCAGTTCCAGGAGGAGAAAAGCCGCGCGAAACACTGGCATAGAGCAGCATGCCCGGCATCAGTTTTTTTGAAAGTGCTATTCGCGGCGCCCATTCACTGTTAAAAGTGGCGGTCAGCTTGCCAGTTTCCGAACCTGTTAACCGGGTAATGGTGATGGATGATTTGTTGATGCTTACCCCCGCACTTACCGACCAATCGCCTGGTAAATGAAGATCAGTTTGTACAAAGGCTGAATAAATGTAGTTATCAATTTCATCATCGGTTTGAACGGTATCAGGATGGCCGCCTGCATTGCTGAACGTTTTGGTGTTGAAGTAACCACGTTGTCCTTCACCCCCAAATGAGATCTGTATGTTCGATTCCTGGCACTGTTTATTGAAAGTAAATACAGTGCGGCCGCCGAAATGCGGTTCGCTTCTTCTTTCATAATTGCGAATGGCAGGATTTTTTATGTTTGAAAAAGCGCCATAAACTACCGACGTATTCTGCAGATTCTCCGTGAACTGGTATTTATGGGTAATGCCTGCTAAAAATGTTTTTTGATATATAGCAGCTTTGGCTTCATCGGCACTGGGAAATACCCCTGCCGCCGGACGGGCTGCACGTGGATTGGCATTGAATTGAGCGGTAGTTAAACCGCCGGGTGTTTGATAATACAGGTCGCCATACAGTACCGAAGCGGCTAATTGTTGTTTGTCGTTTGCTTTGATCTGTGTTTCCCAGGTAGCAATATCGCGCCGCATGCGGGTATGATCACGATAACCATCGCTGGTTTGATGGGTGTAACCAAATGTATTATTGCGATCGCTGTTGCCGGTGGTAATTTGGGCATTGATGTTTTGCAAATTATAGCTACCGGTTGCATAATGCAGGTTTATGCCGGCCGGCCGATCGGCTTGTTGGCTGTTGATCAGCACTGCCCCGCCGGTTCCTGCGCCATATAAACTGCTGGCCGGTCCTTTAATTATTTCAATGGCATTAACATTATAAAAGCTGAGTTGATTCAGGTAGGTATTGCCACCGGGGTCGGTGAAAGGTATTCCATTCCAATACACTTTTACATTGCGAACGCCAAAAGGCGAACGCAAGGTGCTGCCGCGTATATTTAACCGGTAGCTTCCGGGTGAACGTTCTTCCATACGCACGCCTGGCGTGGCATTCAGCGCAGGCAACAGGTTGGTATTGTTATACCGTTCCAACTGAGCAGTATTTATTACATTGATTGCCGCCGACACTTCCTTCAACTGGCGGTTTTGCTCATAAGCCTTCACTACTACCTCCTGTAATACACGGGCGGTATCCTGCGGTTTGGTTTGTGCATGAAGTTCAACTGCTAAAAAAAATGCTAATGAAATAAGCAACCAGGTTTTCATCATCAGAATAAGTGTATGAACCCTAAAGGTAAATGCAAATATTATTTTAACTTCCACAAATGAAGTCTTCCCGGTTAAATTTGTTCGATCTCACCATGATCGTCGTGAGCCTCGTAATAGGTATGGGTATTTTTCGCGCCCCGGTGAATGTAGCGCGGCAGGCTTATTCGGCTGATATGTTCTTTATTGCCTGGATCACCGGTGGCCTGGTTGCTTTATGTGGCGCATTAACCTATGCTGAAATTGGCTCGCGATATCCGGTTACCGGCGGCTATTATAAAATCTTTTCTTATTGTTATCATCCCTCCATCGCATTCGCCATTAATTGCATTATCCTGGTATCAAATGCTGCTTCCCTGGCCGGCGTGGCATTAATTGGGTCAGAGTACCTCGCCAATGTGTTGTTTCAGGGACATAGCAATATTAACTCCATTAAGTTGGTCATATCTACTATTGCCGTGATCGTCTTTTATGGCGTAAACCTGTTGGGGCTTAAAATGAGCGCCCGAACGCAGAATGTGTTAACAGTCATAAAAATAGGGTTGGTGATATTTTTGATCAGTGCATTATTCACCGGCGATTATGCCACTCCGTTTACCCCGGTTTCAGTTGCCGAACCAGATATCATGTCCACCTTAAAAGCATTCGGCGCCTGTTTGGTTGCGGTAAGTTTTACATATGGCGGATATCAACAAACGATAAATTTCGGCGGAGAGGTTCAAAATCCATCGAAAATTTTACCCAAAGGGATATTTTTTGGCATTGCTATCATAATGTTGCTGTATATTACAATTAATTACACCTATTATAAAGTGATAGGGTTTGGGAATTTAAAAGAAGCGCAATCCATTGCTGCCATTCTTGCCGGTAAATTGTTTGGGGAAAGGGGTTTTACAATATTATCGGTATTATTATTCCTGTCTGTACTTGCTTATGTAAACGTATTGTTGATGAGCAATCCCCGTGTAATGTATGCCATGAGTGACGAAGGCGTGTTGCCAGGTGTGTTTAAAAAAGTAACCTTAAAAAGGAATGTTATCGTGGTATCGCTGAGTGCTTTTACTGCTCTTTGCCTTGTTACCTTGTTTTATGGCAAAACCTTTGATGAAATTCTCGATCACACAATATTTTTAGATTCTATTGGCATGGCTACTTCTGCAGCAACCATTTTTATTTTACGTAAAAGAGGAGTGGGGGAGGATATAAGGAACAGTTACCGTATGAAGCTGTACCCCTTGTTGCCGGTGATCTTTATTGCAGCGTACCTTTTTGTAGGTACCAGCATTGCTATTAATTCACCCAAAGCGGCGTGGGTAAGCGCTTTAGTGTTTGCTATTTTTTTTGTACTATATTTTGTGTTACGCGTATTCAGGAAATCACCTCAACCAAATTAAAGTCACATGAATGACCTTTCTTACATTTTAAATGAATTAGGTGAAGATCGGGACCTATATTTCCGTGCCATCTCTCCACCCATTATGCAAACCAGCAATTTTGCTTTCAAGAAGGTGGAAGATCTCCGCAAAGTGTTTGAGGACGAATTCAGTACCTATCTATATAGCCGCGGTTTAAACCCAACAGTTGATATCCTGCGCCAGAAGCTGGCTGCTTTGGATGAGGCGGAAGACTGCCTGGTTTTTAACAGCGGCGCTTCTGCTATATTCGCTTCGGTTTTTTCGAATGTACAATCGGGTGACCATATCGTTTCGGTACGTAGCCCTTATGCCTGGGCGCAAAAGATGTTCGATAATATTCTACCCCGGTTCGGCATTACCACTACTTACATCGACGGCACTAACATAGAAAATTTCGAACGGGCCATTCTCCCCAATACAAAGATCATTTACCTGGAGACGCCCAATAGCTGGGATTTTGCATTGCAGGACCTGCGGGCGGTGGCCGACCTGGCCAAAGCGGAAAATATTATAACTATTTGTGATAATAGCTACTGTACCCCGTTGTATCAAAAGCCAATTTCCATGGGCATTGATATGGTGTTGCAATCGGCAACCAAATATATAGGCGGGCATAGCGATGTGGTGGCCGGGGTATTAACCGGTACCCGCAAAATGATGAAAAAGATCTTCGACAATGAATTGTTGAACATGGGTACGGGCATTACACCTTTTAACGCCTGGCTGCTTATTCGCGGCCTGCGTACCCTGCCCGTTCGGTTAGAGCATATTTCAAGATCTACTACCAAAGTGGTCGACTACCTGAAAAAACACCCCCTGGTAGAAGAAGTGATCTTTCCATTCGATCCCTCATTTCCACAATACGACCTGGCCCGGCAACAAATGACCGGCGCCTGTGGGTTACTAACTATTGTAATGAAGGCAGAAAAAATGCAACAGATTGTAACCTTCTGCGAATCTTTGCGACACATTCTAATTGCAGTAAGCTGGGGTGGCCATGAAAGCCTGGCTATTCCCCGCTGTGCCTCCGTATTACCGGAAAAGTTTGATGCTGGCAACCGCGCCCATAAAATGATCCGTTTTTATGTAGGGCTGGAAGACCCGGACTACCTGATCGCTGATATGGACCAGGCTTTTGCTAAAAGCCGGTAGTTTGCTCAGGTTTTAGCAGGTAGGGCTGGCAGGCATAAGGGAAAATATAGTGAATAAAATTTATTGGATTTCCGCCATGCGGGCAACCGTATGTTGAAGAACGCATTTTCAACATCGGGCATGTCATGTTTGAACGATTTTATCCGACCCCTTTGTTCACTATTTTTAACTGACCGTTTATCAAAAACCACATCATTCGCCTTTCATTACAATTACTTTTGGAATATGAAACGTCCATGACAAAATTTTCATTATTACATACAGGCAATGAAAATTTTGCCATGGTAAGCCTGCCTGCCGGCAGGCAGGTTCCATCTGGCCCAAAACAAATTATAATTTTCAGATGAAAAAAAGTAAGGTCCTATTTCTGATTCCCTTCCTTATTTGCTGTTTTTCTAACGGCGTGTTTGCCCAGGATAAATGGGACTTGCGCCGCTGTGTTGAGTATGCCCTGGCCAACAACCTGACTGTTCAACAAACCAGCATACAAGCTGAGGTTGCTGAAGTGAATGGAAAGCAAACCCGGTGGGCGCAATATCCTACAGCCGATTTTAGCACGAATACCGGTTTACAGTGGGGCCGGTCAATTGACCCTACCACCAACCAGTTTACCAGTAACCAATTGCTATTCCAGGGGTATAATTTTAGTGCAGGCGTTACTGTTTTTAACTGGCATCGCATTCGTAATAATATTATTGCTACAGATCTGGGTACCGATGCCGCTAAAATGGATGTAGAAAAAACAAAGAACGATATAGCCCTGAATGTAGCTACCTATTATTTACAGGTATTGCTGGCCCGGCAACAAATTAATATTGCCAGTGTGCAAATGCAGCAAACGATGGAGCAGTTGCAGGTAGCGCGCAAGAGAGTGATTGCGGGCGCAGCACCTGAGCTGGATGCGCTCACACTGGAAGGGCAATATGCTACTGACAGTTCCAACTACATTACGGCAATGGCCAATGCCGATCAAAACATGTTGCAGTTAAAGCAGGTCCTGAATATTGATGCCGGTAAATTGTTTGATATTGCTTCGCCGCCGGTTGAGCAGATCCCTATTGAACCTATTTTACAATTGCAACCCGAAGCAGTTTTCCTGATAGCGATGAAAAATCAGCCAGCTCAAAAAGCCAATGAACTGCGGCTTAAATCGCTCGAAATTGCAGTTAAAGCAAACAAGGCAGCCATGTACCCGACCATTTCACTGGGCGGATCGCTTGGTACCAATTTCTCAAGCGCAAATAGAAAAGTTACCGATGTTTCTTTATTAGGCTACACCCCTAATGGCGATCTGGTTCGGTTATCAGGTGCGGAATACCCGGTGTATTCACCCAATGTACAAATAAGCCAGAGCAAGAAAACGTTTGGTGAACGCTGGGATGGATGGGGCACGCAAATCAATAATAACTTCCGCCAAAGTTTGGGCTTCAGTATATCGGTGCCTATAAATAGTGGCGGCATTGCACGGTTCAATTACCAGCGTTCGAAGCTGGACCTGAAAGGCGGGCAGGTTACAAAGGCGTTGATAGATCAAACATTAAAGAACGATATTTATAAGGCTTATTATAGCGCCACCGCTGCCCTGGAAAAATTCAATGCTGCTAAATTAACGCTGGAAATAAACAGGAAATCCTATGATTTTGCGAAAAAGCGATTCGACCTGGGATTACTTAATTCATTTGATCTTATTACCAGTAAAAACAATATGAACCGGGCTGAATACGATTTGACCGCTGCCCAATTTGATTATGTATTTAAAATGAAAGTGCTGGAATTTTATAAAGGGCAGGGCATTAAATTATAAATTATACATGCGATTCTAAACCGAGACAACCATTCAGTATGAAGAAGAAAAAATTATTGTGGATTATTCTGATCCTTGTGGTGTTGGTAATAGCCCTCGTTGGCCTTAAAGGCGCCGGTGTAATTGGAAAAGAGGAGGGTTTGAAAGTAGCCACTGAAAAAGTAGAACGGCGCAACATAACCGAAACCGTTAACGCCAGTGGTAAGGTGTATCCTGAAGTAGAAGTAAAAGTAAGTCCTGATATTTCGGGTGAAATTG
Organism: Niastella caeni; assembly: GCF_004834005.1. Lineage (GTDB taxonomy): Bacteria > Bacteroidota > Bacteroidia > Chitinophagales > Chitinophagaceae > Niastella > Niastella caeni. The sequence continues at coordinate 1,281,721 of NZ_STFF01000001.1, read as the reverse complement.
TAGACCTGCAGGTAAAAGAAGGGGACAGTGTTCGCAAAGGACAGGTGCTGGCGAAGATCTATGGTGATATTTATTCCACTACGCGAAATCAGGCTGCTGCTGAAGTAAGCCGCCAGCAGGCCCTGGTAGATAACAGCAAGGCGCAATTGGAAAGTTTGAAATCTGCCCTTGAGCTGGCTAAAAACACGTTTAACCGGCAGAAGCAATTATTGGCCGAAAAAGTGATCTCTACTGCAGAATTCGAACAGGCCCAAAATACTTATCAATCGGCGCAGGCAAATTATAATGCGGCCTTACAAAACATCCGCAGCGGTGAAGCTGGTATTGCCGGTTCCAGGGCCAGTCTTGAAAGAGCTAATAAAGATTTGAGCCGTACAGCGGTGTTATCACCAATGAGCGGAGTAGTGTCGTTGTTGAATGTAAAAGCGGGCGAAAGGGTAGTAGGTAACTCTATGATGGCCGGTACCGAAATGATGCGGATTGCCGATATGAGCATTATTGAAGTTCAGGTAGAAGTGGGTGAAAATGATATTCCAAAAGTAAAGATCGGCGATTCGGCACTGGTAGAAATTGATGCGTATAATAACCGGAAATTTAAAGGGCTGGTCACTCAAATTGCCAGCAGTAATACCACTGCCAGCGCCGCTGCTTCGTCAAATGACGTAACGAACTATAAAGTGCATATTCGATTGCTGCGCGAATCGTATAGCGATCTGATAGATCCGGCCCGTCCGCGGAGTTTTCCATTCCGCCCTGGTATGAATGCCAGCGCCGATATTCAAACCCGCACAAAAGCCAATGTGTTGTCTGCAGCTATCAATGCGGTTTCTACCCGTGAAAAAGGGACCGATAAGGTGGTTGGTGGCAATGAAGATAAAGACAAGGATAAAAATAAAGAGAACGAACAGCAGAACGAGAATAGAACAACCTCAACCGATCTGGATGAAGTGGTATTTGTACTGCAGCCGGATGGCAAAGTGAAGAAAGTAGTGGTTAAAACCGGCATTCAGGATATTAACAATATTGAAGTAACGGAAGGGCTAAAAGTGGGCGATGAAATTGTGGTGGCTCCTTATAACATCATCAGCAAAACCCTGAAAGATGGCACGAAGGTAAAAGTAGTGCCGAAAGATAAATTGTTTGAAGTGAAGAAGCAATAACGGCAACGAGGCAACAAGGCGTAGAGGCAACAAGTTAATCTGGAACTTGTTGCCTTTTTCTTTATGCCTGTATGCCTTTGTGCCTTTATGCCTATTTTTGGGGCCAAACAAACAACTACATGCAACTGGGAATTATCGGTAGTGGCAGCTGGGCTACGGCATTGGCAAAAATTTGTACAGATAATAAGCAATCTATAAACTGGTGTGTTCGGTCGGAAGAAATTGTAAAGCATTTACAGCAACGGCACCACAATCCCGGTTATTTAAGTTCGGTATATTTCAATACCGATTTACTGAACCTGGGTACTGATATAGCCGCAACCATTGCTGCCAGTGATTGTATACTGATCGCCGTGCCTTCGGCCTATGTAGTTCCTTCACTGAGCAAGCTGGCTGCAAACGCTTTTGAAGGCAAGAAAGTGATCTCTGCCGTAAAAGGTATTTTACCCGACAATAACTTACTGCTGAACGATTACCTGAAAGAAACATTCAACCTGCCTTTATCAGATTATTTCACGGTAATGGGACCCTGCCATGCGGAGGAAGTAGCGTCGGAAAAATTATCGTATCTGACATTTTCGGGTATTGATGTAGATGTGGCCGAGAAAATTGCCGCTTGTTTTACAACCGAATACCTCAATACCATTGTCAACAGCGATGTGTATGGCGTGCAGTATGCGGCAGTATTGAAAAACATTTATGCGCTGGGCGCCGGCATTGCGCATGGCCTCGAATACGGCGATAATTTCCTAAGCGTATTGATCGCCAATTGCGCCGATGAAATGGCCGGGTTCCTGAAGAAAGTGGGCATTAAGCATATTGAAGTAGGCGTGCATGAAGGTGAAGACCCGGTCACGCATCGCAAAACGCCTAATTATGCCGCTTCTGTGTACCTCGGCGACCTGCTGGTAACCTGTTATTCGTTGTACAGCCGTAACCGTACATTCGGTAATATGATCGGTAAAGGTTATTCGGTAAAAGCTACCCAGTTGGAGATGAACATGGTGGCTGAAGGGTATAATGCCAGTAAATGTATCTATCTCGTCAATAAGCAGATCGGGGCCGATATGCCTATAGCCGAAACCGTTTACCGCATCCTGTGGGAAAATGTTAAACCGCGTAAAGGCTTTAATCTTGTTGAGAAAACGCTGGTCTAATAATTCGTTAATGTGATAATGGACAACTGAAACTTTTTGAAGGGTTCAGTTGTAATAAAAACAGTCTATTTGCGACGAACAACTGGCGTTAATGGCTTTTAATCAATTATCACATTATCACACTATAACTTTAGCTAATTAGGTTTTATGCCTTTTTCATTAGGAACATATGGGTTTACAGCAATGATGGTATTGGCCGGAATTGTGATCATTAATGAGGTGATCAGGTACGTCAAAAAAGACCATGGTTCGGTCTAATTCAAATATAAAATATTGATTATCAATAATGCGTTCCGTTGGGGCGCATTTTTTGTGTCTTATAACTTGTTGACACTGTATGCATTGCAAGGCCTTCTTCGCAACTTCCCTTAGACTTCTTTTAGAATTCATTTAGGCTTCTTCGCAAATTTGCGAAGAACTTGTGAAGGATTTGCGAAGAAGCCTAAGCTGTGCCTTTGCTCAGTATCGAAGAAGGTCGGTAAGCAGCACTTAGAGAAACAAGTGTCTCGATGCCTTATACCTTGTTGCCTCGATGCCTTATCAAAAAAACAACTCCGCCGCTATCCCATCCGCAAATAACTTTCCTTCTTTGGTTAACAGCAAATGGCCATTATTCAATTGCACTTTACCGGTTTCTATAAATGGTTTACTATCCTGTTGCAACTGAATGGCGGCTTTTTCTCCAAAGCGGGTTGCCACCCATTGTATATTCAACCCCTCAACTGTACGCAGCGAGGTCATAATGTATTCGTTTAACCGTTGTGTTTCGGTGAGGTTTTCTATTTCAAAAGGTACTTTACCTTCTGTAAGCGATTTTATATACAGGGCATTGTTTGAAATATTCCATTGTCGTGCCTCACCATTAAATGAATGCGCCGAAGGGCCTAAACCCAGGTACGAGGCGCCCTGCCAGTACGAACTGTTGTGGCGGCTGCGCATGCCGGGCAGGGCAAAATTCGAGATCTCATAATGCTCATAGCCGGCTGCCCGCATCCAATCCATCAACAATAAAAACTGCCGCGCCTGGTCCTCGGTATTTACATCGGTGCTCTTGTGTTTTCTGATCATGGAGTCCAGCGCCGTGCCGGGCTCAACGGTAAGCGCATAACACGACAAATGCGAAATGCCCAATGCAATGGCCTGCTGCACATTGTGCTGCCATTTTTCATCGGGCAGGGTAGGCGTACCGTATATGAGGTCTATGGTAATGTTATTGAAGTACTGCTTTGCCAGGTGCAAATTGTCAATGGCTTGTTGCGCGGTATGCGCCCGGTTCATCCAGCGCAGGTCATCTTCAAAAAAAGATTGTACGCCTATACTTAACCGGTTAATGCCAACTTGTTTCCAATCGCTTAGTTTTTGAGCGCTTAGATCGTCGGGATTGGCTTCCAGCGTAATTTCAGCATTATCAGCAACCATAAAATGTTGCCGTAAAGTTTGCAAAATGGCCAACAGCTCTTCAATCGTGAGTAGGGAAGGGGTACCGCCGCCAAAATAAATGGTGTTCACCGGTTCGGCTGGCAGATAATTCTTTTGCAGGCTTATTTCTTTCAATAAAGCCTCAACAAATTCGTTCTTTAGCTTCAATGACGTGGAAAAATGAAAGTTGCAATAATGACAGGCCTGCCTGCAAAACGGGATATGTAAATAAATGCCTGCCATCGTATTCCGTATTTTTTTCGAATATTACAGTTTAATTAATCCAGGTGTTCCGGATGGCAAAGGTAGTTGTATATAAGCTTACCCGCTTGGGGATCGTGCTTGCCGTTTGGCTGGTTTTGCCTTATTGGCTATCCGCCCAATACCGGTTACAAATAAAACCTGTTGATAAAGACTCAGTTTTCATCCATTCAACCCTGCGCTTACAATCCAATTTTAAAAATGCAGAGCTGGCTCATGAGTATATCAACAACCTGCCCGCCTTGCTGCAGTCAAAAGGGTATGCTGCCGCTTCTATAGATTCAGTTTTTTACGATTCCCTGGAGGCAACCTGTTCTTTATATGTAGGCGAGAATTTTGAATGGGCGCTTTTTCGGGTCGATTCGGCCGATAGAAAGCTACTTGAGGCCATTAATTTAAACACCCGTTCATCACATAAACCGATATTGAGTTTTGAGCAGGCGTTGGCCGTCAGGCAAAAATTGCTCGATTACCTCGAGAACAACGGGTATCCATTCGCCAAAATTAAATTCGACAGCATTTCGTTCAATAAACAGCAATTACATGCAGGCCTCACTATTGAAAAAGGTCCCCTCTATAAAATTGACAGCATCCGCAATTTTGGGACGGCTAAAATTTCTTCCACCTTTTTACAACGGTACCTGGGCATTACCAATGGTAGTATTTATAAAAAAGAAAGACTACAGGCCATTAGCAAAAAGCTCAACGATCTGGCGTATGTGCAGGAACAGCAGCCCTGGAATTTAACCATGCTGGGCACGGGATCCATATTGAATGTATACCTGGCGCCCAAACGCAGCAGCCAGGTGAATGTACTGGTGGGGTTTCTGCCTTCCAGCACCCAAACAGAAAATAATAAACTGCAGATAACCGGGGAAGCAACCGTTAATTTGAAGAATTCACTGGGCAATGGGGAAAGTATTGGTATTAACTGGCAACAGATCCAGGTAAAATCGCCCCGCCTCGATCTTTCCTTTCAGCAGCCCTACCTGTTCAATTCGCCTTTTGGGGTGAACGCCAATTTCAATTTGTTCAAGAAAGATTCCTCATTCGTGAATATCAATATGCAGGTGGGGGCGCAATATGCCATTTCTTCGAACCAGGGCGGCAGTGTATTCATTCAGAATTTTCAAACCAACGTATTAACGGTAGATACCCTGTTTGTAAAAAATATGCGCGCCCTGCCAGAGCAGGCCGATATCAGGTCGGTTAACCTGGGCATTACCTACGAATGGTTTAATACCGATTACCGGTTTAACCCCCGCAAAGGAAATGAATGGCAGTTGAGCCTGACCGCGGGGTCGAAAAAGATCAAAAAGAATAATGTGATCGTAAGCCTGAAAGACGAGGGCGACCCCGGCTTCAATTTCAACAGCCTGTACGATACGGTTAAATTGAACAGTTACCAGTTCCGGCTGAAAGGGTCAATAGCCCATTTTTTTAAGTTGACCCGGGCTTCCACCCTCAAAACCGCCGTAAATGGCGGCTGGTTTCAGAGCGAGGCCATATTCCGGAACGAACTTTTTCAAATTGGTGGATATAAATTATTGCGTGGTTTTGATGAAGAGAGCATTTTTGCATCGCAATACGCGGTGGGCACCATTGAATACCGGTACCTGGTTGGGCGAAACTCGTTCCTGTTTTATTTTATAGACGGAGGTTGGTCGAAGAATGCCGCCGTATATGCAAAGAGCAGTAATTATTATTGGGGTACGGGCCTGGGAATGGCCTTCGAAACCAAAGCAGGTATTTTTAATTTGTCGTATGCCGCAGGCAAGCGGAACGATACCAAATTCAATATGCGGCAATCAAAGATCCATATTGGGTACGTTAACTATTTTTGATCAATAAATTCTTTTCTATCAATGCCGGCACTACAATATTTTTGCAAACCCAAATGTTCCCTGTGAAGAAACTGTTACTACTCGCTTTTTGTTTTTGCTTATTCATGGTGTCGCTTGCGCAAAGCGGGAAGGATACTATTCCTCCCCAAAAACAGCGCGATACAGCCGGTATTAAGAAAGACACTGCAGTGAAAATAATACCCGATACGGCAGTTGTTACCCCGGTCTCGGATACGGCTGATAGCACCAAAGCGGAAAAACCGTCGGTAATTGCCGCCCGTCCCGATACGGATATACCAGTTGCTTCAGTAGCAAAAGGCCAGGTCATTTCTGAGGCCGAACCTTCCATGCAGGGTTTTCATAAAACATTGCGCAATCATCCTTACTTCAATTTTTACGGCCGGGGGGTAAAGATCACCGAACAACTTAAAAAGGCCAGCCGCGACGAAAGCATGTTCTATTTTCTGGCTGCCCTGTTGTTCTACTTTGGCTTCATACGTATTGTATTCATGAAGTACCTGGATAACCTGAATACCTTATTCTTTAGGGTAACCATGCGCCAGCAACAAATTCGCGACCAGGTGCTGCAATCGCCGTTGCCGTCTTTAATGCTGAATATCTTATTTATTATCTCTGCAGGCTTGTTCCTGAGTTTTGTGGCAGACTATTATAATATAGTGCCCGGCATGAACCGGTGGCTGTTGTTGTTTTATTGTTGCACGCTGCTGGCGGTTATTTACCTGGGCAAGTTCATTATACTGAAAATGGTAGGCTGGATGTTCAATATCAGGGTAGCGGCCGATACCTATATCTTCATTGTTTTCCTCGTTAACAAAATGATGGGGATCTATTTGTTGCCTGCATTGCTGTTAATGGCCTTTGCCAAACCACCTTTTTTAACGGTGCTAATTACTTTAACTTATGTCTTTATCGTTATATTATTTATTTATCGGTTTATAATAGCATATAGGCCAGTAAGAAATGAGATTAAACTCTCAAGATTCCATTTTTTTGTTTACCTTTGCGCCTTCGAAATAGCACCCCTTTTATTGATTTACAAGGTGTTATTGATTTTTGTGGAAAGAAGTTATTAACTTTGCAAATCCATACGTAGCTAATATGGTTAAAAACGGGGCTAAAAACGTAGCAGTAGCTACACAAACCATTAGAAAAATCCTGATTACGCAACCCAGGCCGGAAACCGATAAATCACCGTACTTTGAATTGGCAAGGAAGTACAGTGTTGAGTTGGAGTTCCAGCCATTCATACGTCTTGAAGGTATTCCCGCCAAAGAGTTCCGCAAACAAAAGATAGAAATAAGTAACTATACAGGTGTTATTTTCACCAGTCGCAATGCTATTGACCATTTCTTCCGCATTTGTGAGGAAATGAAGATCAGCATCTCGCAAGACACCAAGTATTTCTGTATTACTGAAGCTGTTGCCCTGTACCTGCAAAAGTTTATCCTGTATCGCAAGCGCAAGGTGTTTTATGGAGCGGATGGTACTAATAAAAGTATGTTTGATGTGATCAACAAACATAAAGAGAACGAAAAGTTCCTGTACCCCTGTTCCGAAAACCAGCAGGATAACGAGATTGTGAACTGGCTCAAAACAAATAATTGCGAATTTGCCACCCCGTTCATGTATCGCACCATCAGCAATGATGTGAAAGATCTGCTGGCAAAGACCGAATATGATATCATTTGCTTTTTCACCCCCAGCGGTGTAAAAAGCCTGTTCGACAATATCCCTTCTTATCAACAAAACGGTACCCGCATTGGCGCTTTCGGAAGCAATACTTCCCGCGCCGTGGAAGAGGCCGGCTTAACCCTCGATATTAAAGCTCCGCAACCCCAGGCGCCCTCAATGGTTGCCGCCCTGGAACAATACCTGGCAGCGTTTACTAAGAAGAAGTAAGTTAAATACAGGCTTTAAGCCTTAGGCTGTAAGCTATTAAGCAATACAAATAATTAGAAGGTATCTCGGTTTATTGGGGTGCCTTTTTACTTTATGAGGTATTCCGCACGCAGGCGTGCGGCCCGCAACTGTATTCGGCTTTTAGCTTACCGCTTACGGCTTACCGCTTACGGCTTAATCATTACCTTGTGCCTTATGGCAAAATATACCAATAAACTAGCCCAGGAAACAAGTCCTTACTTGTTGCAACATGCCCATAACCCGGTTGACTGGTATCCCTGGGGCGATGAAGCACTTAACAAAGCAAAGCAGGAAGACAAGCCTTTACTGGTAAGCATCGGGTATGCTGCCTGTCACTGGTGCCATGTGATGGAGAAGGAGAGCTTTGAAAATGAGGAAACGGCCGCCATCATGAACGAGTATTTTATCAATATCAAGATCGATCGCGAAGAGCGGCCCGACCTTGACCATATTTATATGGATGCCATTCAGGCCATGACCGGCAGCGGCGGCTGGCCCCTGAACGTGTTCCTAACCCCCGATGGCCGGCCATTTTATGGCGGTACCTATTTCCCGCCAAGAGCCATTCACAACCGGCCTTCCTGGACAGATGTGCTGGCAGGCGTTGCCAATGCCTGGGCCGAAAAGCGAAGCGACATAGATGCGCAGGCTACTAATTTAACCGGGTATATTAACCAGAGCAACGCATTCGGGCAACAGGCCCTGGAAGGTGATATTAATATATACGAACTTTTTTCGAAGGAGAAAGCCGATACGATGTTCGCCAACATCATGAGCACGGCCGATAAACAGGAGGGCGGTTTTGGGAATGCCCCCAAATTTCCACAAACGTTTACAATTGGGTATTTGCTTCGGTATTATCATCAAACAAAGAACGAGCAGGCGTTACAACAGGCCTGCCTGAGTTTAGACAAGATGATCCAGGGAGGCCTGTACGATCACCTCGGCGGTGGCTTTGCCCGGTACTCAACCGACAGGGAATGGCTGGTTCCGCATTTTGAAAAAATGTTATACGATAACGCGTTATTGGTTATGGCGCTTTGTGATGCGTGGCAGTTGACCCAAAAACCCTTGTATAAACAAGCGGTTGAAGAAACCCTGGCTTTTGTAGAAAGGGAATTATACTGCCGTAACTCCCTCCCAACGGGTTGGGGGGAGGCCGGGTTCTACTCAGCCCTGGATGCCGATAGTGAAGGGGTAGAAGGGAAGTTTTATGTGTGGGACAAAGCAGAGATAGAGCAGGTATTGCAGGCAGATGCCGCCCTGTTTTGTGAATTTTATGATGTTACCGAAGGCGGAAACTGGGAACATAAAAATATTCTGAATATACGTAAACCACTGGAAGCCTTCGCGCTTGAAAAAAATATATCGGAAGGATCGCTTCAGGAGCTGTTGCAACAATGCCGGGAAAAACTGTTACAGCAGCGCGAAAACCGCATTCGTCCATTGCTGGATGATAAAATATTGCTGGGTTGGAACGCGTTGATGAATTGTGCTTACAGTAAGGCGTACAGTACATTTGGAAATTCGCGATATGAGCAGGTGGCCCGGGAGAACATGGATTTTATTTGGGAGCGATTTACCCGGGACGGATTGAATTTTTTTCACACATACAAAAAAAATGTAGCCAGGTACCCTGCCTTTTTGGATGATTATGCGTATTTAATTCAGGCGCTGATACTATTACAGGAGATTTCGGGTAATGCCGATTATCTGTATAAGGCAAAATCATTAACAGAGTGGGTAATGGAGAGGTTCAGCGAGGAAGAGACCGGTTATTTCTTTTATACCAACAAAGACCAGCAGGACGTAATTGTGCGTAAAAAAGAAGTGTATGATGGCGCTATTCCCTCCGGAAACGCAATAATGGCTTTTAATTTGCAGTATATAGGCGTTGTGTTTGATTTGAGCGGGTGGAGAGAACGAGCCATAAAAATGTGTGCAGGGCTTCAACAGGCTGTGCACCGCTATCCGGGTTCTTTTGGCGTTTGGGCAACCATGATACTTTCTATTGTGGGGGGAGTTGCAGAAATAGCTATTATTGGAAAGGATGCTGACGCTGTCAGACGGGAGCTTTTACAGCAATTTATCCCATTCCGGGTAGTACAATCTGCTTCGGCAGCAAATAATGATTTACCCCTACTTGCCAATAAACCATCATCCCCTGATACGCAAATTTACTTATGTAAGAACTACCAGTGTAGCGCGCCTGTAAACAAAGTAAGCGACCTGATCCGTCTTCTGAAAAATGTGTAAAAATTTAAAATTTTGGCGATACAATAATCCAATTTCCGGGATCGTTTACATGAGAGCTTATATCACGTAATTGCAGTTTTAAAAAATAAATTCTATTCTTGTGATGAAGTCGGTAAAACATTATTTTTGCCCAATACCCTTTAATATTATGAAAATGAAGAACCTATCCGCCTTAACAGCACTGGTGGCCATGATCGCTACTGGATGTGGCAAAGTAGGAAAATCCTCAAAAGGAGCGCCCAACGACGGCCAGCTACATGGCGTATCAGCGGCGCCCAAATACAGTATGACCAAGCCTCCGGGCATGGTTTACATACCACCAGGAACTTTCCACATGGGGCCCAGTGATGAGGACGTTAACTACGCTTACACTGCCCGCAACAAGCAAATCTCTATTAATGGTTTCTGGATGGACGCCACCGAGATCACAAACAACGAATATCGTCAGTTTGTGCAATGGGTTCGCGACTCCATTGGTGCCACCCTGCTTCAGTACGGTAAAGAACAGGATGGTACTTTTAGCATAGACTGGAAGAAGGCAAAAACCATTAAATGGGAAGACAAGGCAACTATCGAAAAGATCGACCAGTTGATCCTGTCGCCTGAAAACCGGGTTTTTGGCAAAAAAGAGATCGATCCTTCTAAATTAATATACCATTCGGAAAAATTTGAGCTGAAAGAGGCTGCTTCCAGAGAAAATGTTGGCAGACCCCGTTCTCAGTTCATCATAAAAAAGAATGTACCTATTTATCCTGATACCCTGGTTTGGATCCGTGATTTCAGTTATTCTTATAACGAACCAATGACCAAGCGGTATTTCAATCACCCTGCTTTCGGTAACTATCCCGTTGTAGGTGTAAACTGGAAACAGGCTACTGCATTCTGCGAATGGAGAACACACTATCTTAATTCTTACCTGGAATCTAAGAAAAAACCTACCGAATCAGATTTCCGGTTACCAACAGAAGCTGAGTGGGAATATGCTGCCCGTGGCGGTCGTTCTCAATCAATGTTCCCCTGGGGTAACTATTATCTGAGAAACAGAAAAGGTTGCTTACTGGCCAACTTCAAACCCGGCCGTGGTAACTATCCTGAAGATGGCGCTTTCTATACTGCCCGTGCAGATGCTTACTGGCCAAACGATTTTGGTTTGTATTGCATGTCAGGAAACGTAGCTGAGTGGACTTCTTCTCTGTTCTACGAAGGCTCTTACAATTTCCAACATGATATGAACCCTGACATCCGTTTTGATGCCAAAGACGATGATCCTCCACGTATGAAACGTAAGGTAATTCGCGGTGGTAGCTGGAAAGATGTAGGTTTCTTCCTTCAAACGAGCACCCGTAATTATGAATACATGGATACGGCTAAGTCTTACATTGGCTTCCGCTGTGTAATTGATTTACCTGCTATGCAGAAGAAACGTTAAAATTTTGTTTACGAGTAAAATTTTTTAACGGCTAATCCGTTTTATTGGAGATTGATTTAACAACAAAATCAAACTGGAATCTTATTCTCTCATCCCTATTGAAAACCCGTTTTCTAAAAATTAAAAATTAAAGTTATGGCTGGAGTTTCTAAATCTACTGAAAGACTGGTAAACGTAATCGTATGTATGGGTGCTGCTGTCGTTATCTTCGGTGCCTGGCAAAAAATTACTCACCAGGCCCTCGCTGATTTCTTTTTAACGGCAGGTCTTATTACCGAAGCAGTTATTTTCGTTGTATACGCATTTTTACCCCCTCCCGGATCAGAAATGCATGCTATTGCTGAAGCATTACCAAAATTAGCCGGTGGCGCCTCTTCAGGAAATCCCGCTATCGACAAAATGGATCAAATGTTCCACGAAGCAGATATTACACCTGCTAACCTGGCCCGTTTAAGCGATGGTTTCAAAAAATTAGGTTCTACTGTAAATAATATAGCTGATGTTTCTGATGTAGTTAAAACTACTGCCGATTACACAGCAAAAACAAAAGAAGTTACTGTTGCTCTGGATCAAATGAAGAACGTTTACCAAGGCGCTGCTTCTACTGTTTCCAGCTTTAACTCTGCTGCTGACAGCACAAAACAATTCCACGAGCAAGTACAGGTATTGACCAAAAACTTAGGTTCACTGAATGCAATTTATGAACTGGAGTTACAGGATACCAACAACCACCTGAAAGCTATGAACAGCTTCTACGGTAACCTGGTGCAGGCTTCTCAAACCATGCAAGGTAGCGTAGATGATGCTAAGAAAGCTCACGAACAGATCTCTAAACTGGCAGGTAACCTGAGCCACCTGAATACCATCTATGGTAACATGCTCACTGCCATGCAGGGTCGTTAATCAGGGGTAGTCCATATCCTGTTACCCATGTAAATGCAATCAGATTAGTGAAACACAATTGTTTAAACTAGAAAAACCTAACCCATGGCTTTACCTAAAGAGCCTAGGCAGAAGATGATCAATATGATGTACCTGGTGCTAACAGCCCTGCTGGCACTCAACGTATCATCAGAAATCCTCAATGCCTTCGTTACAGTAAATAACAGTATTACAAAATCTAACGACGTAATTACTGAAAAAAATAAGGTCACTTATCAGTCATTCGCTGATAAATTAAAAGATGATCAAACCAAAGCTAAAGCTGCTATCTGGGCGCCTAAAGCTGAGGAAGTAAAGAAATTATCAGCCGATATATTCAGTTATATTGAAGATCTGAAGAAACAGCTTGAAACAGAAGCCGGAACCCATGAAAAGGATGGCAAGGCGGAAATCAACGCTGATAACCTCGATGCAGCCACCCGTTTAATGGATACCAAAGGAAAAGGTAAAGAATTATATGCCAAGCTGGGTGAATTCAAAAAGCAGGTTGTAGGTGTATTGAAAGTAGAAGACTTTGCTGATAACCCAACTTTCCAAAATCAGTTGAAAAAAGATATTGAAACGTTCAACCACTCAATTCCTGTTGACCTGAACGTACCTCAATCAAAAACCGGCAAATCATATTCAAATGATGCTACTGGCTGGACCACAAGTTATTTTCACATGACTCCTGCCATTGCCGCTTTAACCATTCTGAGCAAATTCCAGAATGACGTTAAAAATGCTGAAGCTCAAATCGTTGACTATTGCCACAACCAAATTGGTTCTGTGAAACTGGTTTATGATGAGTTCGAAGCTATCGCCCAGGCTAACACTTCATATGCAATGCCTGGCGATAAAATTGAGATCACTGCCGGTGTAGGCGCCTTCAGCGCTGCCGCAAAACCTGATATCTCAATCGCTGGTTCCCCCATTGCTTTAACTGGTGGAAAAGCAATCTATAAAACTACTGCCAGCGGTACTGGCGAACATTCAATAGCTGTAAAGATCCGTTATACAAAGCCTGACGGAACTGTAGCTGAAAAGAATGAAATAGTAAAATATACCGTAGGTGTTCCTTCAGGTGCATCTGTGTTCCTTGAAAAAATGAACGTACTGTATATTGGTGTAGATAACCCGCTGACCATCTCTGGTGGTAGCGTAGGTGCTGAAAAAACCAAAGTAAGCTTTGCCGATGGTTCTATTTCAAGAGCTGGTGGCGACCGCTATATTGCAAAACCCAGCAAACCAGGTATGGGTAAGATCGTAGTAAATGCTAACGGGAAGAACTTTGAGTTCCCCATGCGTTTAAAATACTTACCTCCGCCAGCAGCATTCGTTGGTGCTAAAAAAGGTGGTAGCATTTCATCTGCCGAATTGAAAGCGATCGGCGCTGTAATTGCTAAACTGGAAGAAAGCGACTTCGAAGCTCCTTTCAAAGTATTAAGCTACAGAGTTGGTGCAGTAGGTGGTCCTATTCAGTTGTACCAGGAGTACACTAATGAGGGCAACCGCTGGAGCGGTCAGGCTGCAAGCCTTATCTCTCGCGTTGGTCCTGGCTCAAGAGTGTTCTTCGACGCTATCCAGGTTATAGGACCTGATGGCCGTAAGCGTGAAATTCCGGGTATGAACTTTACCCTCAAGTAAAAAATATATTAAATCAGGGAACAAATGAAGAACCGTATTATAAAGTTGTGTTTGTTGCTGACTGTAATGGCTTTCACTGCCGAAGCAGTAGAAGCGCAGGCTAAAAAACCTGTCCGTAAAAAAGCAGTTCGCACCGCGAAGAAAAGTACTGCCAACCGCAGCAGGAACAAACCTACTGCCGCAGTAGTTGCTCCGCCGGTTGATACTGTAAAACCAGCGCCACCTGAGGCTAAGTTGGATATTCCGCCGATCAAAAAATCGCTGCGTAACGACAACGCCATCGAGCGTAACCTGGTTAAAGACCGGATTCCTTTAGCGTACGAACACATACGGGAAGATGATGCCGTGTATATACAACGGGTATGGCGTGAGATAGATGTACACGAAAAAATGAACCTGCCTTTTGTTTACAAAGCAGAAGGTGACCTGGGTAACCAGCGGTTCATTTACATCCTGCTGAACGCTATTAAAAACGACAGTATTACCGCTTTCTCTCCCGAGGACGACCGGTTTACCACTCCTTTACCTTTCCAGGAGATCGTTAAAGGGCTGGTTGGTCAACCACAAGTTATATCGGTTCCCGATTTGGCTAAAGACCCTGATGGTTCCAAAGGTTTGATGCGTGATACTATCATCGTAAATGAGTTCAATCCCGATAAAATAGAAAGATTCTGGCTCAAGGAAGACTGGGTATTCGATAAAGAATCTTCGCGTATGCAGGTGCGTATTCTGGGAATCGCCCCGCTGAAGACCATTACCAATGATGATGGCTCTTTCCGCGATGTTACCCCCATCTTCTGGGTATACTACCCCGATCTGAGACCTATCTTTGCTAAACACGAGGTGTACAATGGTAAAAACTTTGGCGCCCGTCAAAGCTGGGAAGAGTTGTTTGAAAGCCGCATGTTTGCGAGCCGTATCATCAAATCAACGGTGAACAACCCCAACGATGAGTTTATCAAAATGTATGTAAAAGATCCAATCCTGGCGCTGTTAGAAGGCGAGAATATGAAGGAGCGGATATTTAACTACGAACAGGACCTTTGGTCTTACTAACGTAAAGTTGAATATAACTATAACTAAAAAGGGTATCGTATTTTTACGATACCCTTTTTAGTTTGATGCCTTTCGTGATTGCAAAACATCATAAGAATGAAGTCACTGTATAAACATTATATCAAGAATTTTTTAAAAATACCCACATATAGGTATTGTTTTGTGATCCCGATTCACTATTTTTACAATGGTTTTTCATAGGATATTGGATTTTAAAAACGGGGCTGGATGTCTATCCGGGCCCCTTTTTTGTTTTTATACCTGTTATGAATGTTAGTAGCCGTGTGGTTCATCGAAGTAAGGCACGAATAAATTTGGAATATTTCGAATATAGGTATACGATGTAAGAAGTAAGAAGATAACTATACTTCAGGCCTCATAGACCTCATGATTAAAAGCAGATGTTATTAGTAAGTTTAAAATATAAAAGGTGAGCTTTGCTAATAATAGCGAGCTCACCTTTTTTATTATCTTCTTACCGCCTACTTCTTACTTCAGCTTTTACTCATCACTTTTAAAATAATTCTTTATCAATGTAGCTTTAGCAACTCCTACCGCTGCAACCAACTCTTCGAGGCTTAATTCCTTAACCCGTTTCACCGATTTGAATTCTTTCAACAGTTGTTCAGCCGTGTTCTTTCCAATGCCTTTTATTTGCTCTAATTCATTCTTGAAAGTTCCCTGGCTACGTTTCTTTCTGTGGAAGGTAATGCCAAAGCGATGCACCTCATCGCGTATGGAACGGATCAGTTTTAAGCTGTCGCTGTTATAAGGCAGCTTTACCGATTCCTGATCGCCCGGGAAAAATATCTCCTCTTCATTCTTTGCCAGGCCCACAACCGTCATTTGTCCCTGTAAGCCCAGTTCGCGAATGCCTTCCAGTGCGGCGCCCAGTTGCCCTTTACCGCCATCGATGATCACCAGTTGCGGAAATGGCTGCGCTTCCAGTTGTAACCGCTTATAACGCCGGGTAACCACTTCTTTCATAGTGGCAAAGTCATTGATGCCCTGCACGGTTTTTACGTTAAAATGGCGATAATCGGGTTTGCTGGGCACGCCCTCTTTAAAGCAAACCATGGCCGATACCGGGTAACTACCCTGGAAGTTGGAGTTATCGAAACATTCAATATGAACAGGTACAAGCGGTAGCTGCAGGTCGTGCTGCAATTGCTCCAGCACCTTTTTACGCGTTGAATCGTCCTTGCCATCCAGCTTCAGCATTTTCCGCTGCCTGATCTCTTCCTTGAAATAATTCACGTTCAGTGCCGCCATATCCAGCAGTTTCTTTTTGTCGCCGGCCTTCGGTACGGTAACAATAATTTCCGGCTCGGCGTATTCTATTTCAAAAGGAACGATGATCTCGGGCGACAGGCTGTTAAACGTTGAGCGAAGTTGGGCTACCGCAAACGATAAAACTTCTTCAATAGGTTCGTCGAGATGGGTTTCCCATTGCGAAGTATGGGTTTGAACAATGGTGCCGTTCTGCATCATCAGGTAGGTGGTATAGGCTGTATCGCCATCGCGCAGAATGGAAAATATATCGGCATTGCCCAGGTGCCTGCTAACGATCACCGAGCGGGCCTGGTACTGTTCAAGGTGCTCTATTTTTTTATAAAGTATCTGGGCTTTTTCAAAGGCCATGTTTTCTGCGGCCGACTTCATTTCCTTTTTGAAATGCTGTATAACAGGGCTCAGGTTGCCTTTCAGGATATTCCTTAACTGTTGCAGGCCTTCTGCATATTCTTCTTCGGTTTGCAGGCTTTCGCAGGGGCCTTTACAATTGCCGAGGTGGTATTCAAGGCATACTTTGAACTTTCCCTTTTTTATGTTGGCCGGGGTAAGGTTCAGTTTGCAGGTGCGCAATTGAATGTTGGCCTTTACAAAATCGAGCAGCTCGCGCACTTTGGCTACCGAGGTAAAAGGGCCCAGGTATTCGGAACCATCGTTGATCTTGCGGCGGGTAAGAAAAACCCGGGGGAAGTGCTCTTTTTTGATAACAATGTAGGGATACGTTTTATCATCTTTCAGGTTGATGTTAAAACGCGGCTGAAACTGTTTTATCAGCGAATTCTCCAGCAGGAAGGCATCTTGTTCGCTGGGAACAATGGTAAACTCTATGCGCTTTATACGCTGAACCAGCTCATGTGTTTTATAAGAGGTAAACGTTTTGGTAAAATAGGAGCTGATCCGCTTGCGGAGATTTTTTGCTTTACCTACGTACAGCAAGGTCTCCGCCGAGTCGAAATATTTATAAATACCGGGATCAACCGGTAAAGTAGAGGCAATATGTTGAAATTCCTGTGATGTCATAATTACTATTACTCAGCAAAATACTGCGGGTCCCAGATCACTTTTTCCATAGAAGTAACAGCCGGCCCGTTCTTTGGTTGACGTATGGTAACGATATAGAAATAGGCCTGCATTTTCCAGGTTAATTTTTGTTGAATGGTGGTGTCGCCCCTGGTAAACTCCCTTTCCATATAGATCCGGTTCACTTTGTCAACTTCCAGGGTGGGGGTTAAGTATACCATTACACTTCGCAACGGCCAGTCGGGCTGTTTCAGGGAATAAATGAAGTTGACCATTTGCGTGGTTTCATCCATTAAAGAGTGCTCCCTGAAATGTTCATGGAACGAAGCCGAGTCCAGCTCAGGCAGCAAAAACTGATTGGCCAACTGGTGAAAAGCCGGTAACTGAATAAAGGTTGAATCTTTTTTACCGTCGATGTTCACTTTACGTACAATACCGCCCGAAAAGGAGTCTACCTTCATAATATCGTTCCTGATAAAATCGGCTACTGGTAAAAAACTGCTTGCCAGTGAGTCCTCGGCCGATTGAACAGTGCCGGCTGGTTGTTTGGTTTGCTTACAGGCAATGGCCAGAAAAATCAGGGCCGGAAATAATAGGATTATCCGCTTCATCGGGTAAAATTATTGCAATTCCCGAAATCCCAACACTATATAATGCAAAGTGGGTCGCCTTTGAAAGTGACCCACTTTGTTGAGGTAATCAGACTCTATGTTAGCGGATAGTTTTGGCTACGCCTATCTTCACACCGTAATTAAACAGGTGTTCGCGTATAGGGTATTCTTTAATATGACTGGATAATAATTGATAACGTATTTGCGGACCTACCTGCCATTTCAGGTTGCCGGTTTTATAGGAGATAAATGCTTCCGCACTGGTATTGATATTCCATCTTCTAACCAGTGATGGTTCTTTTGCATATTTATAATCGGCGGTTATGAGGTAGGTGTTCCGGTTCAATAAATAAGTTGGCTGAACGGTTCCTGCAATGCCTACCTGCAATTTATCATTACCCAGCAGGTTTATTTCCATTCCTAAAGGTACAGATAGCTGGAAGTATTGGTTAGGAAAATCTTCAATAGTAGAGCCATTAAAATTGCGGTAACGGGTATAGGAAGTGAGCGTTCCGGTTACAATACCATAGTTCGAGTTCAGCGCAATGATTGCCGGTTCAGATGTTGAGGAACTGTATGCCTGAATATCGTACCGGATATAATTGAATAGTAAACCTGCTTTCAGCGTAAAAGTTTTGTTTACCGCATACAGGATGTTTGAGCCCAGTTCAAAACCTAAGGCCGGTTTGTGGTTCACCAGTTGCTCAATATTGCCTGGAATATTACGTGCGAGCGGCAATGGTGTTTTAGCGTCTGTAGAATAATTTCTGCCTTTTAACGTGCGGTAATTCATTGTAGGCGTAAACGAAAGCTGCCAGCTAAGCCGCTTTTGTTTTGGCACCGCCAATTCATATACGGCATTATGTGCTAACCAGGATAAACGTTTATTGTCTTCATCGGCATTCTGGCTGTTAGCGTCAAGCTTTGATTCGTCGACCGATGTAGGCGTTATTAAAGCAGCAACCGGCACCTGGGCTGCAGGCTGCTCAAGATGTGTAACATGGTTGTCTGCCAGGATCAGCGGGTTGTCGATTATTTCAGGGTGGTTTATTTTATTAAACTGCCAGGCATTCAGGTTATATACCGGCGCTTCATTGTCAAGTACGGGCGCCTGTGTGTGGTTGTCGGCGCCAGGTGTATTGCTGTTTACAGTTGATGTCACCGGCTGGGCCATATTGATCACTACACCGGTATTGCCATCGCTGTTGTTGGGATTGAGCACAAAGGGCCTTTGTTTGGTAGTGTTGCCTGATGTATTGTCAGTTTGCTTATTGGGATTGCCAAACGGTACTATAACAGCTTTTGGCGTATTGGTTTCGGTAGTTTCTGTTGGTTTGGAAACGGTGGAAGAAGTGTTATTTCCGGCTATAGATTTATTGGCTGATGATGGAGTGATAAATTCAATGAATGTATAATAACCAACAGCAGACAGAAAGAGAAGTAAACTGAACCAATACCATTTTCTGTTGGGGTGTAATGAACGGTGAATGCCTTTCCACACCTTGTCAGATGGATACATCTTATATTGGTCAGCTTTTTCTTTCAGCAGTTCTTCAATATCCTCTTTGTAAAAACCTCGCTCCATATCATTAGTGTTTGTACGGTAAGTTTTTCATAGGGTTAAATCTGTATCAGTAAAGTGTGATGTTTTGGTTTATCTTCCTGCTGCTACACCTAACCAATTACTTTTTTCTTTGGGCCGCATAATGATTTTTTTCTTCACCAGTATGTCTTCAAGCATTTGCTTGGCCCGGGTATATTGCGAACGGCTGGTACTTTCTTCAATATCCAGCATTTCGGCAATTTCTTTATGCGAATAACCTTCAATGGCATACAGGTTAAGTACTGTACGGTAACCTATTGGTAGTAAGCGGATGCATTCTACCACCTGTTTTGCCTGAACGATCGAAGGCACTGATTCTTCGCGCACCTGGATGCTGGTTGCATGGATGATGTCGACGCTTTCGTTGAACTTTTTGTTCTTTTTGAGATGGTTGATACAGGTATGAACTATGATTCGCCGTATCCAACCTTCAAATGCTCCTTTATTCTGGAAGGTGTGTATTTGTGAAAATACCTTGATAAAACCTTCCTGCAACATGTCTTCAGCATCTTCCCGGTGGTGGGCGAACCTGTAACAAACTGACAGCATTTTGGGACTGTACCGGTTGTACAATTCCCGCTGGGCAGTCGTATCGTTACGTAAACAGCCTTGTAAAATGGCGTCGTCGGTCATATTAACCGTTTGGTTGCCCTGTAATTTAGACAATTTTTCGATGTAATTGCTGCGTTATTTATAAAAAATTGCCTTTTATCTGTATGAATTTTAATCTGGGGTAGAAGGGCTTTTTCGGGCGCTGTAACCGGGCAAATGCCAGTTTTCTATGAATTTCACCGGATTATACATAAAGAAGTGATTGTACCTCTTTTTTTGATCGGTGAGGCAATAATTCAGTATTAAAATGACCCATGTCAACAATACCACTAAGCAGGAGTGCTACCTGAGTAAAGAATGAATGTTGTAACCATCGTTAGTATTCGCTTGCTTATATGCGTTATAGCTGGGCGGTGGCGTAAGTTTTGCTGCCGTATTTTATGGCAACAACACATAATGGGGATGGCCATGTGGGGCATGCGGCGCAATCATTCTGGACCAGGTATGTTTTTAGTCAGGACCATAAAATGATAGCGCGGCAGTTTTTGATCACAGGGATGGTGTGGGCCATTATTGGTGCAGCCTTTTCGGTACTGTTCCGGATCCAACTTGGGTATCCCGGCGAAAGTTTTCCCATCCTGGAAACCCTGTTAGGGCACTGGGCCCAGGGCGGAGTTATACAGCCGGAATTCTATTACGCCATGGTTACCATGCATGGCACAATCATGATCTTTTTTGTATTGACGGCCGGCTTAAGCGGCACTTTTGCCAATTATCTTATTCCGCTGCAATGCGGCGCCCGCGATATGGCTTCGCCTTTACTGAACATGCTTTCCTATTGGTTCTTTTTTGCGGCCAGTATCGTCATGTTATGTTCTCTCTTTTTGCAAACCGGTCCGCCAAGCGGTGGGTGGACGGCCTACCCGCCTTTAAGCGCCCTCGGCGACGCCATGCCCGGTTCGCGCCAGGGAATGGACTACTGGCTTGTCGCCCTTGCTTTATTTGTTGTAAGTACCTTGCTCGGTGGCATCAATTATATTTCCACCATACTAAACCTGCGTACAAAAGGAATGACCATGACGCGGTTGCCCTTAACCATCTGGGCATTGTTCTTTACTGCTGCATTAGGCCTGCTGGCCTTCCCGGTTCTGTTATCGGCGTTTGTACTGTTGTTTTTCGACCGGCATATGGATACCAGTTTTTACCTTTCTGAGATCTTCCTCACGGCCACCGGAAAAGCGTTGCCAAACGAAGGGGGGAATGCTATTTTATACCAGCACCTGTTCTGGTTTTTAGGCCATCCCGAAGTATATATTGTTATTCTACCGGCTATGGGTATAGCATCAGAGGTGATCAGCATCAATGCCCGCAAACCCATTTTTGGCTATTCTGCCATGGTTGGCTCTTTGTTTGCCATTGCAATATTATCGTTTCTCGTATGGGCGCACCATATGTTTGTATCGGGCCTGAACCCCTTTCTGGGTTCGGTATTTGTGCTGTTAACATTGTTGATCGCTATTCCCTCGGCAATAAAAGTATTTAACTGGCTGGCTACGCTGTGGCGGGGAAATATCCGTTTTACGCCGGCCATGTTATTTGCCATCGGGTTTGTAAGCATGTTTATTTCCGGCGGACTTACCGGCATCTGGCTGGGTAATTCAACGATTGATATACACTTACATGACACTTATTTTATTGTTGCCCACTTTCACCTGGTAATGGGTGTAGCCGCTATGTTTGGGATGTTTGCCGGCATATACCACTGGTTCCCTAAAATGTATGGCCGGCATATGAATGCCACGTTATCCTATATTCATTTCTGGATTACAATAGTGGGCGCTTATTGCATTTTCTGGCCAATGCACTATATGGGCCTGGCAGGTATGCCACGGCGTTACCTCGATTATAGTCAGTGGCTATCTTTTAATCAGTTCTCCAATGCAAACAGGTTTATCACTATTGCATCGATCATTGTATTTGCCATACAGTTGCTGTTTGTATTCAATTTCTTTTATTCCATATTCAAAGGCAGAAGAGTAGTGGGCAGGAACCCGTGGGAGGCTGCTACGCTGGAATGGACTACGCCGCTTGTTGCGCCGCATGGTAATTGGGAAGGTGAAATACCAGCCGTACACCGCTGGGCTTATGATTATAGTAAAGACAACAGGAGTTTTATTCCACAAACAGAACCGGTGGCGGGGGAGGAGAAAGAGGTCAGCAAGAGTGTGTTGTGAATAGGTTGTTTCTGCGAGAACATAAGAATGAGAAGCAGGAAGTAGGATGTAAGAAGATAATAAAAAGGTGAGCTCACTATTATCAGCAAAGCTCACCTTTTCTGTTTTCGAATTATCGTTTATGAGTTCTGAAGTATAGTTCTCTTCTTACTTTCTACCTCATCTCAACTACACCAACACATCGCCCGTCATTTCTGCCGGAATGGCCAATTGCATCATAGTAAGAATGGTAGGAGCAATATCGCCCAGCTTACCAGGTTTTATAGCGCCTTTAAAATTTTTATCGATAATGAATAACGGAACCAGGTTCAGTGTATGCGCGGTATTGGGCGTACCATCTTCATTGATCAGGTAATCAGCGTTACCATGGTCGGCTGTTAAGAAGATCGTATAGCCATGCTCCAGGGCGGCTGTTACAACGCGTTCAACACACTTGTCAACCGTTTCAACGGCTTTAATGGCGGCTGAAAAAACACCGGTGTGGCCTACCATGTCGGCATTGGCATAATTCAGACAGATGAAATCGGCGGTTTCTTTTTCAATTTCAGGAATAATGGCGTCTGTTACTTCAACCGCGCTCATTTCGGGTTTCAGATCGTATGTAGCTACCTTGGGCGAAGGGATCATTATCCGGCTTTCTCCTTCAAATGGCTTTTCACGACCGCCGCTGAAAAAGAAAGATACGTGCGGGTATTTTTCCGTTTCGGCTATGCGAATTTGTTTTTTGCCATGGTTGGCGAGTATTTCGCCCAGGGTATTATTCAGGTTGTCGTTTTCGAAAACCACATGAACATTTTTGAACGTTTTGTCATACTCTGTCATTGTGGTATAGTTCAACGACAGTTTTTTCATACCAAAATCTGGCATGTCGGTTTGCGAAAGCACTTCTGTGATCTCCCGGCAACGATCGGTGCGGAAATTAAAACAGATCACGGCATCGCCGTCTTTTATGGTAGCCAACGGTTTTTGATCAGCGCCCACAATAACAGTTGGTTTAATAAATTCATCGGTAACATTATTGGCATACGATTGCTCAATAGCAGCCAGCGCGTCGGTAGCTTTTTCGCCAATGCCATTTGCCAGTGCGTCGTACGCAAGTTTTACGCGTTCCCACCGTTTGTCGCGGTCCATGGCGTAATAACGGCCACTTACAGAAGCAATTTTACCAATGGTTTCGTTCAGGTGACGTTGTAAGTCGGTAACAAAACCCAGCCCGCTTTTAGGATCGGTATCGCGGCCATCGGTAAAGGCATGCACAAAAACTTCCTGTAAGCCTTCTTTGGCGCATAAAGTAATCAGGGCTTTTAAATGATCGGTGTGTGAGTGCACCCCGCCATCGCTTACCAAACCTATGAGGTGTAAAGGCTTTTTATTCTCCTTGCTATAGCGGATAGCTTTTAATAATATGTCATTTTTGAAGAAAGAGCCGTCGCGTACAGCAACATTAATTCGTTGCAATTCCTGGTAAACAATGCGGCCGGCGCCCAGGTTCAGGTGGCCTACTTCACTATTACCCATTTGTCCATCGGGCAACCCTACTAATTCGCCGCAGGTTGTTAAAGTTGTATTAGGATATTTTGCATACAATGAGCTTACAAAGGGAGTATTTGCATTTTGAATAGCATCTGAAGATTTAACCTTTCCCAGGCCCCAACCGTCCATGATGACTAATATAGCTTTATTAGTTTGCATATAACGAAGTGATTATGTTTGGTTTGTTACAGAAAGCTGCAAAGGTAATGCAATGCGGCTGTAGATGTTATTTTTGGCAGCATTCTTACTTTGGCATATTTTTCGCGAATTTAGCGGTGAAAAGTAAAAATTGCGCATTTATGAAAAAGTATCTGGGATTTGCGATAGTAACCGTTTCGCTCGTCCTGGTATCATTTGCCCCCCTTTATTCTATTGATGACGTAGTTGCTGCCATGCGTACCGGTAATGCCACACAATTATCAAAGTATTTTGATGGTCGGGTGGACCTTTCATTACCAGGTAAAAGTGATAATTACAGCAAAAGCCAGGCTGAAATGATCTTAAAAGACTTTTTTGCCAACAATACTGTAAAGAACTTCATCGTAAAACATAAAGGTGAGCAAAATGGCTCCCAGTTCTGCATCGGATTACTACAAACCAAAAACGGAAACTTCCGCACGAAATTTTTTATGAAGCAAAAAGGCGACCAGCAGGTTGTTCAGGAGTTGGGATTTGAAGTGATGGAATAATCAACAGGCAATAAGCAATAGACAATAAGCAAGGATTGCCGTATTTCGTGTACTCGGCACCATTTTAAGATTTTGCCAATTGCTTATTGCCAATAGCATATTGCCCATTGGTTCTCGTTACCTTTGTGACATGCTCACATTCAATGAACAGCTTCATCATTTAATCGAATCTGCCCTGCAGGAAGATATTGGCGATGGAGATCATTCCACTCTATCTGTTATCCCTGCCGATGCAAAAGGCAAGGCCGTATTAAAAATTAAGCAGGCTGGTACTATTGCCGGCATGCAGGTGGCTGCAGCTATATTCAATTATAAAGAACCGTCTGCGCGTTTTGTTGCATTTAAAAAAGATGGCAATCAAATGCAGGTGGGGGAGAATGCTTTTGAAGTTGAGGCTTCGGTGCATACCATCTTGCAATGCGAGCGCCTGGTGCTGAATTGCCTGCAACGCATGAGCGGTATTGCCACGCTTACCCGCTTATATACCGACCGGTTAAAAGGATACGCCACCCGTTTGCTGGATACCCGTAAAACCACGCCTGGTTTTCGTTTGCTCGAAAAAGAAGCTGTTCGTATTGGTGGCGGACATAATCACCGCATGGGTTTATATGATATGATCATGTTGAAGGATAATCACATTGATTACTGTGGTGGTTTGGAAAAAGCCATTGACAGGGCTTATACTTATGTGCAGCAGGTGAAACCCGGATTGAAAATTGAAGTAGAGACCAGGAGCCTCGACGATGTGAAAAGGGTAGTGACTTTTGGAAAAGTAGACCGGATCATGTTGGATAATTTTACTCCCGAAATGCTTTCTCAGGCATTGAAAATAATAAACAGACAGTTTGAAACCGAAGCCAGCGGCGGCATTACATTGGATAATATTACCGAATACGCCGCAACCGGTGTAGATTACGTAAGTGTGGGCGCGCTGATTCATCAGGCAGCGAGTTTGGATTTGAGTTTGAAAGCTGTAATAATTTAATGTGCTAATTTGCTGATGTACTAATGGGAAACCAGCAATAATGTATTCGCTAGCAGCTTGAAGCTTTCGGCTTTTTGCTAAAGAAATTTTGAGAATATGAGTAAAAAAAACAAACCCGATAATCGGGGATTCGTATACAGTACCGATCCCAACTTTAAATTTGAAGAAGAACAGGATGCTGTACAAACCATGCCGCCCGAACAACAAAAATTGCGGGTATGGTTAGATACCAAACAACGCGCCGGTAAAGCGGTAACACTGATCACTGGTTTTGTGGGTACTGCAGAAGACCTGGAAGAGCTGGGAAAAAAATTAAAGAACGCTTGCGGTACCGGTGGATCGGCAAAAGATAGGGAAATAATCATCCAGGGCGATCAACGCGAAAAGGTGATGCAGTGGCTTCTTAAGAACGGATATAAGAATAGTAAGAAAGCGGGGTGAGGCAATCCTTCGACTTCGCTCAGGAGCAATAGACAATAAGACAATTGAAATTATGTATATTAAAAAGAAGATGCCACGCTGTTTTAACGTGGCATCTTCTTATTTGTATTGCAAATTATCTATTGTCAGTTGATTACTGTCCCGCGGCAGAACTATACGACTTCTTATCTCCCCACATGTTCAGCAATTCAAGCGAAGCGATCTTGAAATCTCCACTTAAACTAACATACAGGCCAATAACATCCTGCTGGTTCAGCGGATAGTTATCGATGCTTTCAAAACGAACATTGTATTGGTTCACCAGGTTCGTGTAAACAGAGCCGGTAGGCCATACCTGCGTACCGCGGTTACTGATGTTAATAAGGTTGAATTTCACCCCACCATGACGCTGGCATTTTTTAGCAATGATATCTGGTTGCTCATTGCTTTCAATGAACATATCAACGCCAATGATCTTTTCATTCTCTATTTCTTTCGATTCAAGCATGGTGTTTCTTTCCAGCTTCAATGGAGTGGGGGTGCCTGGTTTATTAGGGATTAATTCTTTGGCATTTAACTGCGGCGTTTTACCAAAATTGGCAATGATGGCATCGGCAAATTGCGTGGTATTCAGGCTGGCTTTTGATTTATCGCCGAAGTCGCCGGTGTGCACACCCTGCTCTAACGTATACAGTAAAGCATTTTCAATAATGGCGGCATTTTCAGTTAAGCCAAGGTGCCGAAGCATGGCAAACCCGCTTAACAATAACGCAGTAGGGTTGGCAATGTTCTTACCGGCAATATCAGGTGCCGTTCCATGCACCGCTTCGAATATACAAATATGGTCGCCGATATTGGCGCTTGGTGCAAAGCCCAAACCACCTACCAGTCCGGCGCACAGATCAGATACGATATCGCCCTGCAGATTGGTTAATACCACCACATCAAATGTATCGGGGCGGGTAACCAGTTTCATACACAGGTCATCAACGATCACATCATCTGCTTTCAGTTCAGGATATTCCTTTGCCACTTCATAAAAGCAATCCAGGAACAACCCGTCGGTAATTTTCATGATGTTCGCCTTGTGGCTGCAGGTAATGCGGCGGGCATTTTTTTGACGTGCCATTTCAAACGCATAGCGGATAACCTGTAAGCTACCCGGACGAGTAATAAAACGACGGCTCAATGCTACATCGTGAGTAAGCATGTGTTCAATACCGCCATAGGTATCTTCAATATTTTCGCGAACTACGGTAATGTCGATGGGTATACCGGCTTTTGAGAAAACGGTATCAACGCCATGCAGGGTTTGAAATACCCGTTTGTTAGCATAGGTGTTCCAGGTTTTACGGGCAGTAACGTTTACACTTTTTACGCCTTTGCCTTTGGGTGTTTCCATGGGGCCTTTAAATAACACACCCAGTCGTTCTATGGTTTGTTGGGCTTCGGGCGTCATACCATTTGAAAAACCTTTGTCGAATACCCATTTACCCATGTCAACCATTTCGTATTCAAGGGGCACTTTATTGGCATCAAATATTTTTAAAACGGCACTCATGATTTCAGGTCCAATACCGTCGCCTTTGGCCACTGCAATTTTCATGTATATAGTTTTTGTTTTTTTAATTAAAGCCAATGCAACCAATCACGATAGTAATCAGGTTCATTATGAATGGGTTATCATGAATGGCGCAGGTTAGTAAATTAAATATTGGTCTATGTATTCAAATCCCGGGCAAAATTAGCCATCCACCTTAACAATTCATATTAAAACATGAATAATTGCTATGGCTGGCTTTTATTTTTGATTATCTTTAAATTCCAAACTGTTTGTGTAATGGTCTCCAAGATTTCCGAAGGCATTGAAATAAGTGTCGAAACGTTCTATCAGCCCGATTATTCCAACCCTGTATCGGGCGAATATATGTTTGCCTACCGGATCACCATTGAAAATCACAACAACTTTCCTGTTAAACTACATCGCCGGCACTGGTATATAATTGACAGCAACGGCACCAATCGCGAGGTAGAAGGCGAGGGGGTGGTAGGCGTTCAGCCAACCCTGCAACCCGGCGAGCGGTACCAGTATGTAAGCGGCTGTAACCTGCGTAGCGAAATGGGCAAAATGCATGGCACCTACCTCATGGAGAACCTGTTCAACAAGACTTCCTTCGATGTAAATATTCCGGTGTTTGAGATGATCGTTCCGTTCAAGATGAATTAAGAAAGCACTAAATTTCAAATAGCAAGATCCAGAGAAAGCACCAAATACCAGGTTCCAGATAAATACAAAAACTTAAATACAAAAGAGGCACCCGGATAATTCCTGGGTGCCTCTTTTTTTGAGATTTGTATTTTGAAATTTGTTTGGATCTTGAAATTTGGGCTTTGGAATTTGCTTCAGCTTACCTTACTCCATGCATCCACTTTTTCAACAAGCCCGAGAACAGAAATAATAACAAGCCGGCTGAACCAGGCAATATCACAAACACCATAAAGAACTCAAACAGGTTATGAATGGTGAAGCCTGCAAAAGTGGGATAGGTAGTAGGTATTTTCAGTTCATTTAATTTCGCAATGGTGGCATCGGTGATAATTCCCTGCTTATCTAGGACCGCCTGCAGGTCGATACCAGCGTCAGCAGCTTTTTTAAACTTGTCGCCGGTTGGGGGTAATAAAGCTCCCAGGGTGCCTGCCAGGGCATAACCTGCCGCATTGGCCAGAAACCAAACACCCATTAACAGTGATGAAAAGCGTACAGGCGCCAGTTTGGCTACCAGCGACAATCCGATGGGTGAAAGACATAATTCGCCCAGCGTGTGGAACAGATACATTACAATTAACCATATTACGCCGATCTTGCCCGAAACGCCAATATTCTTAACCTGGAAGGCGATGATGAGGAAACCGAATGCCAGTAACCACAAACCAATTGCCTGTTTAACCGGCGAAATTGGTTCCATTCTTCTTTTCGATAGCCAAAGCCATAATATGCTAAAAGGAAGGGCAAAAACTATAATGAACAATGAATTTGCATTTTGTACCAGACTGGGCGGCATATCCCAGCCAAATAACCGGCGGTCGGTTTGGTAATCGGCAATAAAGGTGAGCGAGGAAGCTGCCTGTTCAAAACAAGCCCAGAAGAAGATCACAAAGAACGCTACGAAATACATAACAATAATGCGGTCGCGTTCTTTTTTGGTAAGTGTGGCATCTGTTAAAATTAAACCTGCCAACGCTAACCCTGATGAATATATAAAGGAATAGATCCAGTTCAATCCTACAACAAATCTGAAGAGGCAAACCAGCGCAACCAGCGCTACAACCGAAAGCATTACGGCTTTTTGACTAAACTTTGCTTTTGTTGATTCGCCCAGATCATTTTGCGTGGCATGGAAGGTAGGTTTAGCGCCTACAGCCTTGCCATCGGGCGAAACAACATATTTGTTTTTGAGAAAATAGAAAAGGATGGTACCCAACGCCATGGCAATGCCCGCAGCCATGAACCCCCATTTAAAGGCAGTGACATCACGAACTTCTCCCACTTTTACATCGCCCAGGATGGGACATATAGTGATACCCAGAAATGCGCCCAGGTTAATACCCATATAAAATATGGTAAAAGCAGAATCAAGGCGGTTATCACCTTTTGGATATAACTGCCCTACCATCGAAGAAATATTGGGCTTGAAAAAACCATTTCCAATGATAAGTATAGCCAGTGCAATCCACATTATTGTACGGGCAGTTTCAACATTAGATGCATATACGGTGGCGCTGGCAAACATTAATACCTGTCCCAAAGCCATGGTAGCCCCGCCCAGAATAATACAATTCCTGTTGCCAAGAAACCGGTCGGCTATAAAGCCGCCGAGCATGGGGGTTAAGTAGCAAAGTCCCAGAAATCCACCATATATAACTGAAGATTCTGCTTCACTGAATGCCAAAGCATTTACCATGAACAAGGTAAGAAGGGCGCGCATACCATAAAAGTTGAACCGTTCCCACATTTCGGTAGCGAACAGCACTCCCAGGCCTTTGGGATGCCCTTTTGAAGGTGCCTGTACTTCATTAACGTTTACATCGGGGTTAATTGTAGCAGTTTGAGCCATACATTTTCATGTTTGTTTTTGTTTAATCGAGCAATCTTTTAGCGCAGTATTTAGCGGCCCAAAATACCGATTAATTCCAAATGACTAACAAGAGTTTGTTCAGGTGGTTAGTCAATTTTAGCTTTTTGTTAACTGTGTTTGTCTAACGCATTACTTTATGTTTTTATGCCAGCCGATTGCAGCAGAAAGGAGGAAGGCCGCCGGTTTCAGGCATGCGAAGAATTAAAATTTACAAATCCCTGTCGAATGCCGAAATTCGCCGCGGCAAAACTACTTCACTATTTACCATGAATATTTTACTCTTAGGCTCTGGCGGCCGGGAACATGCCCTGGCTTGGAAACTTGCGCAAAGCAAACAATGCGATCAGTTATTTATTGCGCCCGGCAATGCCGGAACCTCGCAGTATGGCACCAATGTTAATCTTTCGATCACTGATTTTGGCGCCATCAAACAATTTGTACTCGAAAAAGGAATCACCCTGGTAGTTGTGGGACCCGAAGAACCGCTGGTAAAAGGGATCACCGATTTCTTTAGAAAGGATGAACAACTGAAGTCCAGAGCCGTAATAGGCCCTTCGCAATATGGCGCCCAATTGGAAGGCAGCAAGGCCTTTGCAAAAAAATTCATGATCCGTCACGGCATACCCACAGCCGCTTACCGCGAGTTCGATGAGTCGAATTACGAAGAAGGCATACCTTATTTGCAGCAACATGCATTACCCATTGTACTGAAAGCCGATGGACTGGCAGCGGGTAAGGGCGTGTTGATCTGCCAATCGCATGTTGAGGCGGTTGCCGAATACGAACTGATGCTGCACCACAGCAAGTTTGGCGATGCCAGCAAGAAAGTGGTGGTGGAAGAATTTTTAAGCGGCATTGAGCTCAGTGTTTTTGCGCTCACCGATGGTAAAGACTATGTGCTGTTGCCCGAAGCCAAAGATTACAAACGAATTGGAATGGGCGATACCGGATTAAATACCGGTGGTATGGGTGCGGTTAGCCCGGTGCCATTTGCCGATGCCGAATTCATGAAAAAGGTAGTTGACAAAGTAGTAAAGCCTACTGTTCAGGGGTTGCAGGAAGAAGCGATCGATTATAAAGGATTTGTATTCTTTGGTTTGATCAAAGTGGGTGATGAGCCGTATGTTATTGAATACAATTGCCGAATGGGCGATCCTGAGACCGAAGTGGTGATGCCACGCCTGAAAACCGATCTGGTTGATCTATTCATGGCAACTGAGAATGGCAAGCTTAACGACATAAAAATTGAACAGGATAGCCGGTATGCCTGTACCGTAATGGCGGTGAGCGGCGGTTACCCCGGTTCATACGAAAAAGGGTTTGTTATTGATGGGTTGAATAAACCTGTACCGGCCGACAGCCTGGTTTTTCACGCCGGTACTGCGCAAAAAGACGGGGATGTGGTAACCAGCGGCGGTCGCGTGCTTACGGTAACTTCTTATGGTAAAACGGTAAGCTCGGCGGTGATGAAATCGAAAGAAGTATTGCAGCAAATTTCATTCGACGGTATGTATTACCGCCAGGATATCGGGTTTGAATTTGAGTAGCAGAGGCAACAAGGCAACGAGGCATAAAGGCAACGAGGGAAAACAAAGATCCGGCTCTCGAAAACTAAGAACTAAGAACTTAGAACTTTTTGCATGCAACAAAAACAAGTACACTACAGCGATTATTTACAGTTAGAGAAAATACTGGATGCTCAAACTTTGGAAAGCGACCTGCTGAAACAACATGCTCATGATGAAATGTTGTTCATCGTTATTCATCAGGCGTACGAGCTTTGGTTTAAGCAATTGCTATATGAAATAGATTCTGTGGCGGCGATCATGCAAAAGCCTGCCGTGAACGATAATTCGCCCGAACTGCAAACCGTGGTTCACCGGTTGAACCGCATGGTAACCATTTTAAAGGTGCTGGTGCACCAGATAGATATTATGGAAACCATGACGCCGATGGACTTTCTCGACTTCCGGGATATGTTGCGCCCCGCTTCCGGGTTTCAAAGCTGGCAGTTTAAACTGGTAGAAGCCAAGCTGGGCCTGAAATACCAGCAGCGCCACGGGCAGGAATACTACATTTCACAGTTACGGCAGGAGCAAATTGATATTATCCGGAAGGTTGAATCAGAAAAGTCATTCATAGAACTGCTTAACGCCTGGCTCGAAAGGATGCCGTTTTTTGAGGAGGCGGAGAATTGGAAGAACTATAAATCAGTCGCTGGCACACCTGCAGCAGCCGCTGCGATGAAAAATGGTCCCTTTTGGACCGACTACCGACATATATATTCCGCCGGTTTGGCCGAAGCGGAACAAAACAACCTGCAATACTTCGATCAGGTATTTTCAGATGGGCCCTTCTCCACCGGAGAGCTTGTCCTGGCGAGTCGGGAGGGCCAGGGAGAGGCCCGGCAACTATCGCCACGTGCCTGCAGGGCAGCCCTGTTCATTATGTTATACCGTGGGTATCCCATTCTGCAGTTACCCTTCCAGTTATTGAACAGTTTGCTTGAAATAGATGAACAACTGAGCACCTGGCGGTACCGGCATATGAGCATGGTGCACCGGATGATCGGCACCCGCATTGGAACCGGTGGCAGCACTGGCCGCGATTACCTGAAAGGCGCTTTGGACAAACACTATATTTTCGTTGAAATAGCACGCCTTACCAGCTTTCTGATTGAAAGAAGAAAGTTACCGGTATTAAGTCCGGAGATGGAGAAGCGGCTGGGGTTTGTAGGATAAGATAGTTACCGTTACCAGGTACCAGTTACCGGGACTGGTAGCCGGAAACCGGTAACTGGTGCCATTTCAAACCTCTTTTGTTTTCCACAG
Source organism: Niastella caeni (assembly GCF_004834005.1). Lineage (GTDB taxonomy): Bacteria > Bacteroidota > Bacteroidia > Chitinophagales > Chitinophagaceae > Niastella > Niastella caeni. The sequence continues at coordinate 1,248,726 of NZ_STFF01000001.1, read as the reverse complement.
GTAAAGTATCACAACAAAAGCCAGTGCCGTCGAAAAAAAGAACACATACCCGCTCCCCGCACCACTCCATAAAACCCCGGCAATTATGCTGGCCAGCAGGCTGCTCACGCTTTCCATAGAAGTATAAAAACCTATGGCAGTGGCGGTATTTTGATCGTGCGCCATGTTCGTTATCCAGGCTTTGGCAATGCCTTCGGTGGTGGCGGCATATATACCGTAAACAAAGAACAGCACGTACACCGCAAGGGAGGAAGTAGCAAAAGCAAACCCGCCATACACTACGGCAAACAGCATTAACCCGAAGAGGTACACTTTTTTCTTTCCTGTTTTATCGGCTACAATGCCCATGGGATAAGCGCTTACGGCGTATACTATATTGTACAGGATATACGCAATAATGGCGGTGTTATCGTTCTGCCCAATTTGTTTTGCTTTTAAAAGCAGGAATACATCAGAGCTGTTGGCAATAGCAAAAAGCGTTAACCCGATCACCAATCGTTTATAGGCGGGCGTGGCAATTTTCCAGTATGAAAAGAAAGAAAAGAAATTGCCTGCTGTCAATGTGCTTGCGGGTTGTTTTTGTTCTTTCAACAAAAAGATCAGAACCACAGAAAGTAAGCCGGGAATAAAGGCCAGGTAAAAGATGCTGGCATATCCACCGGGATTATAAAACAACCAGGTAAGGGCAATTATGGGACCCAATACGGCGCCCAGGGTATCCATGCTGCGATGAAAACCAAAGATCCGTGCCTTGGTTTGGCGGGTAGCTTCTTTCGAAAGCAACGCATCGCGGGCGGCAGTTCGTATGCCTTTGCCCAGCCGGTCGAGGGTGCGGGCAAAAAATATCCACATTTTGAAGGTAGCAACCGCCAGCATTGGCTTGGAAAGCGCGCTGAAAAAATAACCTGTTTTTACAAACGGCAGACGCAGTCCTTTTTCATCACTAAGCTTTCCGAAATAACCTTTACTGATACCGGCAGTAAAACCGGCCACACCTTCCAGTAAGCCGATCCATGCCACACTAAACCCTATTTGCTGCAAATACAGTGGAATTATGGGGTATAGCATTTCACTGGCAACATCGGCAAAAAGGCTTACCAATGACAAAATCCACACAGTTCGGGTAATTATACGCATGAACGGTTAGATGGTTTTATTGTTAAATGGTTAGATGGCTGGGCCGGCATAATGTACAGTACGACTGCATTGCGGATGCATAACCATCAAGCCATAAAGCCATCGAACAATCCACATTGTTCGGGTAATTTACGCATAACGTAGTTTCCCGGGAAATGGAGGCTTCAACTTGTATGAAAAGCAGGGTGTAAAACAATTTAAACAATAAGCTACAATTAACGTTTCAGTATAACGTTAGTTAAATAACTTTTCCACCGTTTAAGTGCTTCAGAAAAGCGATTAACACGTAGGATAAGATATAATCCAGAATAGCAATACACGGCCTTCCGCACGGGAATTGTAGCGGTAAGCAGCAGCAACGATAAGCGAATTTTGTACCAGAAAAAAAATACTTGATCCTGTAAAGGTTGTGCTTTGTTAATTCGAATTATTTGCTTCAATTTTGCATGCATTACATTCAATCCAAAATCTGACCTTCTAAATGGGCTTATTCAACTTTTTCACCCAGGAGATTGCCATCGATCTGGGCACTGCCAATACCCTAATCATACATAATGACGAAGTAGTGGTGAATGAACCGAGTATTGTTGCGCTGGACCGAAATAACCCCAAAACGGTTCTTGCAGTAGGGAAACGGGCGTTGATGATGCATGAAAAAACCCATGAAAGCATCCGCACTGTTCGCCCGTTGAAAGACGGTGTAATTGCCGACTTTAACGCGGCTGAATTAATGATCAGGGAAATGATCAAAATGATCTATCCCAAAAAGCCTTTGTTTCCCCCAAGCTGGCGGATGATGATCTGTATTCCGTCGAGCATCACCGAGGTAGAAAAAAGAGCGGTACGTGACAGTGCCGAGCAGGCAGGCGCCAAAGAAGTTTACCTGTTGCATGAACCCATGGCTGCTGCCCTGGGTATTGGCATTGATGTAGAAGAACCGGTTGGTAACATGATCATCGATATTGGCGGTGGTACAACGGGTATTACCGTTATTGCCCTTGCAGGTATTGTTTGTGACCAAAGTATCCGTATTGCCGGGGATGAATTTACGGCCGATATTATGGAAGCCCTGCGCCGTTATCATAGCTTGCTGATCGGTGAACGCACAGCCGAGCAGATCAAAATAAACATTGGTGCGGCGATGAAAGACCTGGATAACCCACCCGATGATATCCCTGTTAATGGTCGTGACCTGGTAACCGGTATTCCTAAACAGATTATGGTTAGCTACCAGGAAATTGCCGAAGCGCTCGATAAAAGTATTTTTAAAATAGAAGAAGCCATTTTAAAAGCGCTTGAAATGACCCCGCCCGAATTGGCTGCCGATATTTACAGACGCGGTTTATACCTTACCGGCGGTGGAGCCCTGCTTCGCGGATTGGATAAACGCTTAAGTCAAAAAATTAAATTACCTGTACATGTGGCTGATGATCCGTTAAAGAGTGTTGTACGCGGAACCGGCCTGGCATTGAAAAATTATGACCGCTATCCGTTTGTGATGCGTTAATGTAGCGCAATATTGGTATTGACTTTGTAGTAAGAGGGCCGGAATTAGTAATTTTTCAAAATTTTCTGCAGGTGCGTAATATTTTTCTCTTCATCAGGAGGTACTTCAATTTTGTATTCTTCGTGGTGCTGCAGGTTGCGGCCCTGTACATCCTTTTTCACTATAATAAGTTCCATGAAGCTGTTTTTTCAGGCGTAGCCAATGAATTAACAGGCAACATAGGTGGCAAATACAACAACGTAACCTACTATTTCCACCTTAAAAAAACCAACGACGACCTGGCCAAAGAAAACGAGGAATTGCGTAACAAGTTGCTTACCAATTTCGAACGCCCCGATACAGCCCAAAAACTGGTTCAGGATTCCCTCCCTTATGACACGCTGGGGCATTATCGCAAATACCTGTACCGTACCGCCAAAGTGGTTAACAACACGGTTAGTTTACCTAATAATACGCTTACCATCGCCCGGGGTGAAAACCAGGGCGTACATAAAAATATGGGGGTCATCAGCCCCACAGGCGTAGTAGGGGTAGTTATTAACACAAGCAATAATTATGCAGTGGTAATGAGCCTGTTACATCGCCAGTCGAAAGTGTATGCGAGTCTTAAAAAAACCGGCGAAACCGGCTATGTTTTTTGGGATGGCAGCAGTCCGCTATACATTACCATGAAGAACGTACCTAAGAGCGCCCAGGTGGCCAAAGGCGATTCGGTAGTAACCAGCCAGTATGCCTCTTACCGTTTTCCGCAGGGAATATTGATTGGCACTGTAATGGATATAGTTGACGACAAAACAAGCAGTTTTTACGTAATACGGTTAAAGCCGGCTACTAACTTTTTTAATGTGCAATTTGTAACCGTTGTTGAAAATCTGCAGAAAGACGAACAGGCCAAACTGGAAGAAGAAACCAATAAAATAAACCAATGAGTGATCTGGTTCGTAATACGATTCGGTTTGTGTTGTTTATTCTGGTACAGCGTTATGTATTGTTCGAGATACGTCCGCTGCACCAGTTTGTAGTGCCGTATATATATTACCTGTATGTGCTTTGGTTGCCTTTTAGCATGGGTAGAATGAGCCTGATGCTGGTTAGCTTTTTGTTTGGTCTTACACTGGATTATTTTACACAAACGCCAGGCTTGCATGCGGCTGCCTGTGTGCTGATCGCTTACCTGCGGGGCTTTGTGGTGAACATCCTGATCCCCCAGGAAGGCGCTGAACAAAACTATAAATCTCCATCTCCGGTTAGTATGGGATGGGCCCCTTATGCAGTGTATGTGGTAGTGCTAACGTTACTGCATCATACCTATTTAGTATTGCTTGAATGGCTGCAATTCGGATCATTTCTTTTCTTCCTTGGAAAAGTGGTGGCAACTTCAGGTATCAGTTTGATGTTAATACTCATTACCGAGCTATTGTTCTTCAGAAAAGAGAAGTTCAGGACCAATACGGCGTAGGAAATTAGAAATGAGAAATGAAGAATGAGAAGTGAGGAAGGGAACAGAGGAGAAAGGAAGAACACTATAGGAATGAGAACAATGTGAAAGCCGGGGGAAACAGTAAAAGCGCCCTGGCCGCCGTTTGTCAATGATCGAAGATCAAAAAAGATTTAACTTCGCTTACAATAAATTAATCAATTTTTCTTTGGTAATTAGTGCAGTAACGTACTTTAAGTCCTATGTCTGTATTTAACCAGTCAAGAAGTAATATAATACGCCTGATATTCCTTGGCCTCTTCCTCATTATAATAGTTCAGTTATTTAATCTTCAGGTTATTCAAGGCAAATACAAACAATTGGCCATGAATAATGCGGTGTTTGCCAAGGTTAAATATCCTGACAGGGGTATCATATACGATCGCAAGAACCGGCCTATCTTAAATAACACCATCATGTACGACCTGGTGGTGGTGCCCAATGAAGCCAGGAAGACCGATACATTTGGCCTTTGTGAAATTCTGGGCATCGATACCGCCGAATATAAAAAACGTATTATCGAGGCGCGTTTAAAAAACGGGCCTTACCGTCCCTCTATATTTGAAGACTTGCTGGAGCCACAATTACAGGCCCGGTTGGATGAAAATATTTACAAGTTCCCCGGTTTTGCGTTGGTAGAACGTCCGGTACGCGTATATCCCTTCAATGCCGCCGCGCATATTATGGGTTATATCGGGGAGGCAGACTCCAATATCATTAAACGCTCCAACGGGTTTTACCATATGGGCGACTATGTGGGCCGCAATGGATTGGAAGCTTATTATGAAAAAGTGCTGATGGGTCAGCGCGGGGTTGAGTTCCTGCTGAAAGATAATAAAAACCGGTTGGTTGGTAATTATGAAAAAGGCCGTTACGATACGTCCGCTATTCGTGGCCGTAACCTGCATACTTATATTGATATTGAATTGCAGCAACTGGCTGAAAAATTAATAGCGGGTAAACTGGGAGCAGTGGTAGCGCTTGATCCAAAAACCGGTGGCATTCTGGCTATGGCATCGGGCCCTAATTACGATCCCAACTCATTAACAGGTCCCAATAAACAAAAGAACTATGGCCGCATGGTGCTCGATGTAAGAGCGCCTCTTCTGAATCGTGCCATACAAGGGTTCTATCCGCCGGGTTCTACCTATAAGCCACTGGGCGCATTGATTGCGCTGGATGAAGGCGTTATTACGCCTGCCAATGGTATAGGTTGTACAGGCGCATATTATGGTTGTAACCGGGTAGTACGTTGTACCGAGCATTGGCAGGGACACTCGGCCAACCTGCGTTTATCAATTGCCTGGTCGTGCAACTCCTTCTTTTCGGATGTTTTCAGGAAAACGATCGATAACCCGGCTTACCATAGCTCCCGTGCAGGTTTGGTAAAGTGGACAGAATATATGCACCGGTTCGGTTTGGGCCACCGCATTGGAGTAGATCTGCCGAGTGAGATCGGCGCCAATGTGCCCGACACCACACAATATGATAAAGAGTACCGCCGGTCGTGGAACTCCTGTACCATGGTTACCATTGGTATAGGCCAGGATAAATTAACCATTACACCTTTGCAGATGGCCAACTCCATGGCCATTATTGCCAATAAAGGATATTATTATATTCCCCATTTTGTAAAGAATTTCGAGAACGAAACAGAAAAGGATACGGTGCTGAGAAAATACCGGCAGAAGCATGAAGTATTGACCCACATTCCGAAGGATGTATACGATATTGTACAGCAAGGTATGCAGGATGTGGTAGACCATGGTACGGCGCGGGTTGCCCAGATACCAGGAATTAATATTTGTGCAAAAACCGGTACTGCTGAGAATAAGACCGTGCTCGATGGCAAAGTGATCCAGTTGAAGGATAACTCGATGTTCGTTTGTTTTGCGCCACGCGAAGATCCAAAGATCTGTGTAGCCGTAGTGGTGCAGAACGCCGGTTATGGCGCTACCTGGGCAGCGCCGATCGGGTCATTGATGGTAGAAAAATACCTCACCGATTCTCTTCGGTCAGAAAGGGTGGCTGAAGTAAAGCGGATTTCGGAGGCCAATATCATTCCTGATTATTTTGAACGATTACAATTTAAAACTGATTCCGTACGGGCCTATAAATGGTTTGAACTTACCAAGGATAGCAACTACATTAGAAAGTATTTGCCACGGCATCATAGTGTTAAAAAAGGAAATCAGGTGCCGGCGCCTGTAGTGGTGAAACCGGCAAAGGATCAGATGATCAACCAGAATTTATATGCAAAACGATCAACGACCGATAAAAGACATCCATGAACAACCAGCGTAATCCTACCATCTCGAAAGGGGTTGATTCAACCCTGATCTGGCTTTATTTACTCCTGGTTGCGATCGGGTTAATGAGTATATTTTCAGTAACCTATCACGAAGGAGATGATGTACTGCGCAGTTTCCTGAACTTTAAAACAAATTACAGCAAGCAGTTGATCTTTTTTGCCGCGTCGTTATTGATCGGTTTATTCATACTGCTCACCGATAGTAAATTCTTTACTGCCACCGCCAATATCTGGTATGCGTTCGGTATTCTGCTATTGCTGCTGGTATTTCCGTTTCATACCAATGTAAAAGGAACCGAATCCATCATCAAGTTGGGTGGTTTTAATTTGCAACCAGCCGAGCTGTGTAAAGTGTTTGTGTGCCTGGCGCTCGCGAAATACCTGTCGCGCGTAGATACTGATTTCAGTAAAACGAGTTCGCAATTGATGGCAGCGGGTATTGTTTTCTTACCGGCCCTCATTACCATTGCACAAGCGGAAACCGGGTTAGCCCTCGTATTCCTGGCTTTCTTCCTGGTAATGTTTCGCGAAGGGTTACCTGCCGGTTACCTGGTCATTGGTTTTTCACTGGCCGTGTTGGTGGTAGCTACGCTGCTTGTTGAAAGGACGGTATTGGTAATTATATTAACCTGCATTGCTTTACTGGCCATTTATTTTGGCTGGCGATTTACGCGGCGGCGACGCGAATTGATAATCATTGTTGCGCTGACATGGGTCGTTTGCGTGGCCGTAATATGGCTGGCCGTTCCCTTTATATTTACCAAAGTGTTACAGAAGCACCAGGTAGAACGTGTCTTCTCACTTATTGGTCGTGAGAACCCGTATGCCAATTCAAATACGGTAGAAGGATTTGAACCGGTCGCTAAAAAAGATACCGACTATAACGTACGGCAAAGTAAAATTGCCATTGGTAGTGGTGGCTTTGCCGGGCGTGGCTTTTTGAAAGGCACACAAACCCGGTTCGACTTCGTTCCGGAACAAAGTACCGATTTTATTTTCTGTACAATTGGCGAAGGCTTTGGCTTTTTAGGTTGTTTGGCCGTGCTGGGTATTTATGTCTTTTTATTATTACGCATGGTAAATATTGCCGAGCGACAGCGAAGTGTATTCAGCCGGTGTTATGCATATGGAGTAGCCTCTGTTTTCTTCTTTCATATTGCTATCAATATTTGTATGACCATTGGTTTGGCGCCGGTGATTGGTATACCGTTACCATTTATTAGTTATGGGGGCACCTCGCTGATCTCATTCTCTACTATGCTGTTTATACTGGTTCGCCTGGATGCAGACAGGCAAATGGTGTTAAGATAATGTGCTAATTGGCTAATGTCCTAATTTGCTAATGTAAAATTGAAATGGTTTGATGGATTGATTGTTTTATGGCTGGGCCTGCTGCAATTTTAGGCACCTGGCCAATTGGCGGTGGAGCCTGATCTTTTAAAGACAAACAATCGAACAATTAAACCATCAAACAATCAAAAAAGATGAAAGTTATTCCGCTGAGTGAAGGCACGTTTACGATAGATAAAACAAAGCAGTTTGTTCCTTTTGATACTGATAAAGACGATCTGCAGCAACGGCCGGTGGGCAGTTTATTAGTGGAAATTCAACCCTTTGTAGTAATTACTTCCGAAGATGTATTGTTGCTGGATACCGGTTTGGGTTTTGCTCATTCGAATGGCCGGTTGCAATTGCACCAGAACCTGATGGATAATGGCATTAACCCCGGTGAGGTTACCAAAGTATTGATGACCCACCTGCATAAAGACCATGCCGGAGGAGTAGCCAGTGGTACTGGCACGGAACGGATACTCAGTTTTCCGCAGGCCCGGTATTATATTCAGCAACAGGAAATGGATTATGTGTATGAAAAAGGGTTTCCCTCATACATACCCGAAGAACTGGATTGTTTAAAAAACGCGCCGCAGGTAGAATGGCTCCATGGCAACGGTGTTATTGACGGGTACATCAAATACGAAATAACCGGCGCGCACAGTAAATACCATCAGGCCTTTTGGATCGTTGATGGTGGTGAAACGGTGTTTTTCGGTGGCGATGATGCGCCGCAGCTGCAACAGATGCGCAGCCGCTTTGTAGCCAAATACGATTACGACGGCAAAAAGAGTATGGAGTTGCGTCAGCAGTGGTGGAAGAAAGGCGAGGAAGAAAAATGGAAGTTTTTATTTTATCACGATGTGAAGAACCCTATGTGGGAATTTTGAATATCAAATAACGAATGATGAATGTCGAAATAGAATACAACTTCGGCGTTGGAAATTCAATATTCATTATTACAAAAAAGGCCTGCCCTGGAAAGAGCCGGCCATTGCTAACCTATGAAAAACACCTAGTTTAATATCTTACTGCCTGAAAGGTTTCCGGTTTTCCATGCGCTGCAATCTACGTTCCATCAGTTCTTTTTGCAACACAGATCCGAATTCCTTTTCGGCTTTAAAAAATGTATTTACTTTCTCAGAAGACAAGGCTTTGTTAAACTCACCATTGAACTTCTTACGAATATTTAATAGCTTTTCTTCAGTATGAATTTCTCCTTCCTTGTTCTGACGCGCATCGATCCGGGTTTTCCTGATCTCACTCATATACTGGTTGTATATGGGCCAGAACTTTTGCGCTTCATCAGTGCTCAGGTTTAATTTTTTAGTGAGGTAGGCGATCTTCAACGCTTCCAAACGCCCTCCATTGCCTTTTTCTGCGTCGTCATCCTGTGCAACGGAAACAACCGATGCACTTAAGGCAATCACTATTATGAGTATAATTTTTTTCATGACTTATTAATTCGTTTGAATGTCTTTTACAGTGCTGTACTTTTCGAGATATTGCTGCAGATCTTCATCAGTTACATCGGCCAGCATATCTTTCATATCAGTTGCATCTATTTCATCAACGGCAGTAGTGGCGGCTACCGCTGTTTCTGCAGGAGTAGGTGTTTGGTTCTCGAGGTATTTTTCCAGCATTTCATCGGTGATGCTGTCAACTGCTGCTGCAACAGTTGTACTCAGATTATCGGAATCTATTTTAGTACCGCGGTTACCTAAATAAAACCAACCTGCTGTAATAATAAGGCCTGCTGCCACTGCGGCTGCTGCATACCGAATTACCCGGCGCGTAAAGCTTATTGATACTACTTTGGCAGGTTGTTGTGCTTTTACTGCTTTCAACACCTGGCCAGGCAGTTGTTCAAAATAACCGGCAGGTACTTCATATACATGCATCCTTCTGAGACCATTCATTAATGGTGACAGATTTTCGAGTGCATCATTTACAAAGTCAATGGCTTGTGCGCCTGCTACTGCATTCTCTTCCAGTTCGTCGAAATAACCGGCTGGTGCACTAAAAGGCATCTTCTTATCAATCTGGCTCAGTAAGGGCGATAAGATTTCAAGCTCATCTGCCGTATTATCGGTATCTGTGGCTTTAACCCGGTTAAGGATGGTAGCCGGCAAATTTTCAAAGTAACCTTGCGGCGCCTGGTAAGGATTAGTGGCCTGCGGTAAAACAGTATTTGTTGCTGCGGCTTTAACCCGCTGCAATATGTTATCGGCTAACCCTTCAAAGTAACCTTGCGGCGCCTGGTAAGGATTAGTGGCCTGCGGTAAAACAGTATTTGTAGCTGCGGCTTTAACCCGCTGCAATATGTTATCGGCTAACCCTTCAAAGTAACCTAGCGGCGCCTGGTAGGGATTTGTAGCCTGTGGTAAAACAGTATTTGTAGTTGAGGCTTTAACCCGCTGCAATATGTTATCGGCTAACCCTTCAAAGTAACCTTGCGGCACCTGGTAAGGAGTAGCAGCCTGCGGTAAAACAGGGGTGTTGGCCTCCTCAGCTTTTACCAGTTGCAACAACCTGTCAGCCAGCCCTTCGAAGTACCCGGCGGGTACAGCGTAAGGGGCCTGGTGGCCGATACCGGCAACAACCGGGCTGATTGCCCTCAATTCATTCAATATGTTGTTCCTGTTTTCCATTGCACCAACTGAGACTAAATTTGTTAATGAAAGTTTAATGATTAAGGATATAATCCTCAATTTTTTTCACCGCATGGTGGTAAGAAGCTTTCAGGGCCCCTTCAGATGTCTCCAGCACCTGGCTCATTTCCTCATAGGGCATTTCGTCGTAGTACCGCAATGTAAATACAATCCGCTGTTTTTCAGGTAATTGCTGAATAGCTAGTTGCAGCTTCCATTCCAGTTTGTTAGGATCGAAATGTTTATCGGCTTTGATCTTGTTCTCCAGTCCGCTTTCCACATCACTGAGCGAAACAGAACTTCTTTTTTTCTGTTGCTCCAGGTAGGTGAGGCATTCATTGGTAGCTATGCGATAAAGCCAGGTGTACAACTGGGAGTCTTCCCTGAAGTTTTCCAGTCCATTCCATACCCTTATAAAAACATTCTGTAATACATCATTCGCGTCCTCGTGTTCAATTACCATACGGCGAATGTGCCAGTATAGCCTTTCCTGGTATTTTCTGATAATAGCCGTATAGGCCTTTTCTTTAGTGGCCGGATCGCGAAATTGCATCAGCAATTCGCTGTCTTGCATGGTCACCGACATAGGTTAGCTGTTTTCTGTGATAAATATTGGAACCTGTCAAATAGGTTTAGTTTAAACGTCTCAACAAATATATTATGATAAGATATAAACCAGTCTTTTATAAGTTACATTAAAAGACTTGTAATATTTCAGCTGGCAGTGAAAATTATAGAAATTGTAAAAATGTGTAAAGGACCAGGCAAATATTTGAAATACCACCTGTAATTATTAGCATTGCAGTAGTCCCAAACCAACCCTTATGAATGAACAAAGAAAGCGGACCTTTATATTTATCCGGGATACCACGTTACTGTTTATTGGTTTATGTTTATTTGCTTATCTGGTAACAGCCTCGTTATTGTCGTTGTTTGGTTATTCAATCTGGAACTGGATCAATGTGCTGCGATTTTTATTAGGCGGATCTATAGTTCTAATATTATTCTTTTGCTCTTACGTATTAATAAAAGACTATCTGAGAAGTAACGCCAAAAAGCAATAGTCATCTTATTTAACAGGTATTTTAAAGTTTTCTAAACCTTTGATAATGGAGTACCCGCAATCAACTCAATCAGCTACTCAAAATGATACTGCTGTAAAAAAAGCTGCTGAAGAAGCGTATACAGAATTTGTGCAACAGATCGCTAAACCACAGTCCAGGGGATTTATAAGTGAAAGTGGCGGCAGAAAAATATTTTCTTTCGAGACCTATTTAAGGGAAACGGGCATTTCTGCCGAACTTATACAAGTGTATTGCAATCATATTAAGACAACCAGCTTTGTCCCAAAATTGTCTAAACAGGTGTCATACTTATTCACTGTAGATAATACAAAGGCCCTTACAAAAGTCCTTCTATATGCGATGATGCCGGGCATATGTATTTATCTGTTGGTTGCCGGGTTTCTTTGGACCTTCGATATTTCATTATGGATACCATTTTTGTCATTTACCCTGGCAGGGCCGATCTTATTGATTTTAACTATGTACTATAAATTCCATCAGGGTAAGCGGCAAAACAAAGCAAGAAAAACCGAACCCAGCTTTTTTATAAAACATTTCGATGATGACGAATTTACTTATATGAAATCGAAGAACAGGTTGTTTGTTGAGAAGTAAGCTAGCTGTAAGTAGCGAGTGAGGGCGAAGTGAGGCACAAGAGAATTCGAAGACTCCGAGATACCAAAAAAGCAATGGTGAATGATGAACCAGATTCACCATTCACCATTGACCATTCACAGGGATTATCCTTTTCTCGCAATTACTTTATGTACCGATTCAACGATATTCTGGGTATCTAAACCGTATTTTTTCAGCAATTGGGTAGGCGTACCGCTTTCGCCAAATGTATCGTTGGTACCGATGTACTCAATAGGAATAGGGAAGCTTTTGGCTGCAGTTTGTGCAACAGCATCACCCAATCCGCCAATGATATTATGTTCTTCTACTGTAACCGCGCAACGGGTTTTACGAATAGAATTCAATATAGCTTCTGTATCGAGCGGTTTAATGGTGTGAATGTTCACCACTTCAACACTAATGCCTTTATCTTCCAGGATGCGTCCGGCTTCAATGGCTTTCCATACCATGTGACCGCAGGCAAAAATTGAAACGTCTTTTCCTTCGCTGAAGAATTGCGCTTTACCTATTTCAAATTTTTGATCGGCTGCGGTAAATATGGGCCAGGAGGGGCGGCCAAAGCGCAGGTATACGGGGCCAACATATTCAGCTACGGCAATAGTAGCGGCTTTGGTTTGGTTGTAATCGCAAGGCACGATCACCGTCATACCAGGCAGCATCTTCATTAAACCAATATCTTCCAGTATCTGGTGGGTAGCGCCGTCTTCGCCCAGGGTTAAACCGGCATGCGAAGCACAGATCTTTACATTCTTACCCGAATAAGCAATTGACTGACGGATCTGGTCGTATACGCGACCGGTAGAGAAGTTGGCAAAGGTGGTTGTGTAAGGAATTTTTCCTCCAATCGTTAAGCCGGCTGCAATACCCATCATATTGGCTTCAGCAATACCAACCTGAACGTAGCGCTCGGGAAACTCCTTCATGAACTGGTTCAGTTTCATAGAACCAGCCAGATCGGCTGTTAGGGCTACTACATTCGGATTTTTACGGGCTGCTTCCACAATACCATCGCCAAAACCGCTGCGGGTATCTTTTTGTCCGGTTACCTGTATTTCTTTCAGCATGTTAAAAATTTGGTGGTGCAAAGTAACGTAAAAAATACAAATGGTTCGATTGTTCGATGGCTTGATTGTTCGATTGTTGAATGGCTGACATGTAAAAACGCCCGAAATTTTTCAGCAATCCCGAAATTCGGCATTCAACAACAATCAAACAATCGAACAATCCAACAATCAATTCAGATCTGCCGGCCTGCTTTGGTAGAAATTGGCATCGGCTTTCAGGCGCTGTTCCCATTTCCATGCAGTGCTCATCATATCTTCCAGCGAATATTTGGTTTCCCAGCCCAGGGTTTTGCGGGCATGGTCGTTATTGGCGTAAATGGCGATTACGTCACCGGGCCGGCGTGGACCGATCACATAATTGAGTTTTACACTGCTCACTTTTTCAAAAGTATTTATGGCTTCCAGTACTGAAACGCCATTACCTGAACCCAGATTAAATACTTCGCAGCGTTGGGTGCTTTGGCCTTCCTGTAAATATTTAATTGAAAGCGTATGGGCATGTGCAATATCGCTTACGTGAATATAATCGCGAATGCACGATCCGTCGCGGGTTGGGTAATCATCGCCATGTACCTGCATTACTGGTATTTTGCCTATAGCCGTTTGGGTAATGGCTGGCACCAGGTTGGCCGGTTTGCCAATGGGCAGTTCACCGATCAGAATAGAAGGGTGGGCGCCTACCGGGTTAAAGTAGCGCAACAGAATGCATTTGGTGGGATTGGCTTTTGAAAATTCATTGATGATCTGTTCGCCCATTTGTTTGGTATACCCATACGGCGATTCGGCCGGTTTGGGCGGCGTAGCTTCTGTTACAGGAATTTTATCGGGGTTGCCATATACTGTACAGGATGAAGAAAATACAAAATGAGGTATATTAAACTCCGCTACGCATTTTAACAGGTTAATGAGCGAAAACATATTGTTTTCAAAATACATCAGCGGTTGTTCTACCGACTCACCCACCGCTTTATAAGCTGCAAAGTGAATAATACCTGCGATGTCGGAGTTTTCTGCGAAGATGGCATAGGTGTCGTCAAAATCGCAAAGGTCTACCTTATAATTCTTTATTTTTTTGCCAGTAATTTTTTCAATACCCTCTAATATACGGGGTGTTGATCGTGAATTGTCATCGACCGAAATTACTTCAAAGCCGTTTTCTATCAGGTCAACTATGGTGTGAGATCCAATATAACCACATCCGCCTGTAACCAGAATTTTGCTCATTGTATCTTTTAATTTTTAAATTAGCTTTCCTTCAAGACATTCATAAGATATTGTCCATACCCGCTTTTCAGCAAGGGCTGTGCTACGGTGATCAACTGCTCTTTTGTGATAAATCCTTTTCGGTAAGCAATTTCTTCAATACAAGCGATTTTTATGCCTTGCCTTTGTTCAATTACCTGCACAAATTGGGAAGCTTGCATTAAAGAATCAAATGTGCCGGTATCTAACCAGGCGGTACCTCGGTCGAGAATGGAAACTTTCAATTTCCCCCTGCGAAGATATTCTTTATTTACATCTGTAATTTCATATTCACCCCGGGCGCTCGGTTTCAGGTCGCGGGCAATGGTTACCACTTCATTATCATAAAAGTATAAACCTGGCACCGCATAGCTGCTTTTAGGTTGAGCTGGTTTTTCTTCTATGGAAATAACCTTGTTGCTTTTATCAAACTCCACTACGCCATATCGTTCGGGATCGCTTACATGATAAGCATAAACAATACCGCCGTCTGGATTATTGTTTTTGGAAAGTTGTTCTCCCAATCCAACACCATAGAATATATTATCGCCCAAAACCAGGGCTACATTGTCATTACCAATAAAATCGGCGCCTATTACAAATGCCTGGGCCAGTCCATTGGGAACAGCCTGCTCGGCATAGGAAAAACGCAGGCCCAGTTGTGAACCGTCGCTCAATAATCTTTTAAACTGGGGAAGATCGTGCGGGGTAGAAATGATCAGGATTTCACGGATACCTGCCAGCATTAGGGTAGACAGCGGATAATAGATCATCGGCTTGTCGTAAATGGGCATGATCTGTTTGCTGATAGCATAGGTTATTGGGTGCAATCGTGTGCCTGAACCCCCGGCTAAAATGATTCCTTTCATTCAAACTATTATTTACAAAGTTTATAAGGTGCGTATAAATTATGCCAAAGTAATAAGAAACGGCTGGAAATACAAAAAGAAGAAGCGGGTGGGGAGTAGCGGGTGCGAAGTTTGATAGGGAAGTTTGTGGCCAGTAGGGGGTAAGAAACAGGAGGTATGAAGCAGAGAATAGCGAGTGGTAAGAGGCTAGGAGCTAGTGGGATTGTTCGATAGGGTAGTTTGAGATTTGTAGGATAAGAAGTAGGAGGTAGGAAGATTTAGAAATTTCGGGATTTAGAGATTTTGAGATTTATCGGAAAGTTAAACCAGGGTAAATCTCAAAATCACCAAACTCAAAATCCGCAATTACTTCCTACCTCTTATTTCAAAAATTCTAATTAACTGGATTGATAAGCTTCAATATAAAATATACAATAGCGGCGAGTAAACCACTGACAGGTATGGTAAGTATCCATGCCCACAACAGGTTGATGGAAATACCCCAGCGTACGGCTGACAAACGTTTGGTCATACCTACACCCATAATTGAACCTGCAATGGTATGCGTTGTACTTACTGGTATACCTAAACCTTGCGAAACACCATATAAGGTAACGGCGCCGGCTGTTTCAGCGGCTACGCCTTCTAGCGGCGTTACTTTGGTAATTTTGGTACCCATTGTTTTTACAATACGCCAGCCACCCATCATGGTACCCAGGGCAATACATATATAGCATGTAATAGGTATCCATTGAGGTACATGGCCAAAAGTTGTTTTACCATGCGCATCCACTACTTGCTGTATATGAGCCCATGCCGGTATTGGTAGGCCATGTTGCGTCATCCATGCGCCAAACACCACCATGGCGGCGGTAATAATACCAATTACTTTTTGTGAATCGCTACCGCCGTGCCCCAAACTAAAGGCGGCAGATGATACTAACTGCATTCGCCGGAACCATTTGTCGGCATGATAGGGATTGGCCTTTCGGCAAAGGTTCACAATAAGAACTGTAATTATGAAGGCGATGAACATCCCAATAAAAGGGGCGAGTACAATAAATATAACGGTATCAAAAATCACCTTCTGGTTAATTACATCAAAACTGCCAGCGTGTGCTACGGCTGCTCCGGCAAATCCGCCAATGAGCGTATGCGATGAACTGGAAGGAATGCCAAACCACCAGGTAAGCAAATTCCAGCTGATTGCGGCTATAAGGCCGGCGAATATCACATATAAATTAATAGAATCGCTGTGTACGGTTTTGGCAACGGTGTTGGCTACTTTCAAATCGAAGATCCAAAAGGCTACGAAGTTGAAAACAGCAGCCCAAACAACAGCCTGAAAGGGAGTTAATACTTTGGTAGAAACAACAGTTGCTATAGAGTTGGCGGCGTCGTGAAAACCATTGATCAAATCGAAAGCCAGTCCGAGTATAATGATAATAACTAATAATGTAAGCATTGCGGCAGCGGTTAGGTAAAAACAGGTCCTGTCTGTTACGCGTATTTAATAATAATAGATTCAATAACGTTACCGGCATCTTCACATTTATCAGTTACAATTTCCATTACCTGATAAATTTCCCGCTTTTTGATTACTTCTTTTGCATCGGGTTCGGTTTCGAACAGGCGGTCGATACTCATATCAAAAATATCGTCGGCCTGGTTCTCAATGCTGTTCACTTTCACCAGGGCATCGGTGATCTGGCGCATATCGCGCATATCGCGCAATTGCAATACGGCATTTTTTATTTGCTCGCAACCCTGGTCAATCAGATCGGCCATTTTTTGAATGCCCTGATCGTTGGGGTTTACTTTGTAGAAGTTGATCTTTTTAGCCGAAGCGAAAATGTAGTCGGCAATATCATCCAGGGCGCTGGCCAGGTAGTGAATATCTTCACGGTCGAAGGGGGTAATGAAATTTCTACCGAGTTCGGTAAATATTTTATGGGTGTAATCGTCATTAACATGCTCAAGGTCTTCAATTTGTGAAATTAAAGCGGCCCTTTTGTCGAAGTCGGGTTCTGTAACCACTTCCTTCATCACTTTACCCATTTTAGCCACAGTGTGGGCAACCTGTTCAAACAAGGAGTAGAATATCCTATCCTTCGGCATGAAAATCTTCATTATAGAATTTAAACCCATTACCTAAAATTTGTCGCAAAAATAGAACTAATAACATAGGATAAAAAAAAGGGGTACTCGGTAATAATTTCTTAACACAAAGATAATATTGGCGGTAAGTTGCCTGTTTGCCGCTTAAAAAATTGATTACCAAATACTAATTAAACTATTGATTCCCTAATAACTACGGTTTCAGAAGTAAAGTGGGTTTGTTACCCACTTTCTTAATAAAAATATTATACCAGTATGGCCAATTGGCCTTATAAGTGGTGGCCCTGGTTTTGAAGAATTAATCTTAAAATAATATTTGCTTAATATTGGCCCCCGAAAAAACTGCCGTAATGCTTTTTGTACGTTTATTGTTATTTTCTGTATTTCGAAAAGTTATTGTTGTATTGTTCTTCCTGAATATTGCCAACACGCTCCATGCCCAGTTTCTGACCGATATGATGGACACAACTACCAGTGTTGGGAAGGGTATATTACAGATGTACAAAAAGTTCGACCGCATTTATTTTACCGGCTATCTTCAACCCCAGTTCCAGGTTGCACAGGAAAAAGGCACCCGTAGCTGGAATGGAGGCGATTTTGCCACCCATGCAAACAGCAGGTTCATGCTCAGGCGGGGGCGCGTACGGCTAGATTATGTGCGCATGAATAATAATGACCAGATCTCCATTTATTTCGTATTCCAGTTTGATGGTACCGAACGGGGCGTTGTTATCCGCGATTTCTGGGGAAGGATATTTGAAAATAAATGGAAGGTCTTTCAATTTACAACGGGCATGTTTGCCCGTCCATTTGGCTATGAAGTGAACATGAGCTCTGCCGATCGTGAATCGCCCGAGCGGGGCAGGATGTCGCAGATTTTGATGAGAAATGAACGCGACCTGGGCGCCATGGTTTCATTTGAACCCCGCTTCAGCGATCATCCATTGCGCCATCTTAAAGTTGATATAGGCTTATTCAATGGCCAGGGCCTTACCGCTAATGCAGAATATGATTCATATAAAGATCTTATTGCCCGCACTTCCCTGAAGCCATACCCGCTAAACAAAAAGTTATTTATCTCAGGCGGTCTTTCTTATTTCAATGGCGGACTGTTCCAGAACACAAAATATACTTACGCAATTAACCAGGACCTAAACGGCAAACTGTTTATGGTTGATTCGACTGCCGAAAATGTTGGTCGCAAAGCCCCTCGCAAGTATTATGGCGCCGATATGCAATTAAAGTGGAAACATAGTTATGGTAATACTGAATTGCGTGCAGAATACTGGCGTGGTAGGCAAACATCATCAGCCGGAACTTCTGAAACGCCTACGGCCTTATTACAGGAGCCATATTATGTTCGCAAATTCGATGGCGCTTTTATTTACCTGTTGCAAAATATTGCAAGCAGCCGTCACCAACTGGGTATTAAATACGATTGGTACGATCCCAATACGCAGGTAAAAGGAGAAGAGATAGGCAAGGACGGTAATAATATAAATGCCACCAATATCAAATATTCTACCCTCAACGTTGGCTATAATTTTGTTGTTAATGAAAATGTGCGGTTGATGTTATGGTACGAGTTCGTTAAAAATGAAAAGACCTCATTGGCCGGTTATACCAGCGATTTAAAGGATAATGTGTTTACTACGCGGCTGCAATTCCGGTTTTAATGGTTGACAACCAGCACCTACTGCAATATTGGTAATTATTATTGTGCCAATTTTTTTCGCAATTGCTGATTTTCAATAGTTTAATATTCCCGTAACATAGTCATAACATTCGCGTAGCATTCCATTAATATTAGGGCCTTTTTTAGGGGTTAATCCATGTCTGTTAATAATTTCTTAACATGCGGGTAACATAGCGATAACAGGCCGAGGATACTTTTGCCGCAAATAAACCCACTATTTGTGCGTAAAATTCTTGTTCTTGTAATTATTAGCCTGCTGACCGCTACAATTACGTATGCCCAAACCGGTAAGATCGCCGGAAAAGTTCTTAATGAGAAAAACGAACCGCTCAGTGGCGTTTCTATTAAAATTGATAACCATGCCGCTGGAATTGCTACTGATGTGGAAGGCCGTTTCTTATTAAAGCTGAAACCAGGAAAGTATACGCTTACGTTAACTTCAGTTGGCTATGATGATAAAACCATTACAGATGTTCAACTCGACGCTGACGGTTTACAGGAACTGAATATAGTAATGCAGGCTAAAAGCAAAGAATTAAAAGCGGTGGTGGTAAGTGTATCGGCAAAGCGCGAAACTGATTTTGCCCTGCTGAACATGCAAAAGAACAATGCCAGCATTTCTGATGGTATTTCTGCTGAAACAATAAAAAGATCACCCGATAAAAATACTGGTGAAGTATTAAAAAGAGTTAGCGGTACTTCTATCCAGGACAACAAGTTTGTAGTTGTACGTGGTTTGATTGACCGGTATAACGTGGCTACTATCAATAACGCCATGCTGCCAAGCACTGAACCTGATAGAAGAGCGTTTTCTTTCGATATTATTCCTTCCAGCCTTATAGATAATATCATGATCTATAAAACTGCAAATCCCGATCTGCCTGGCGATTTTGCAGGTGGTGTAGTGCAGGTTTCCACTAAAGATGTTCCCAGCAAAAACTTTTTAAGCCTGGGCGCCGGCGTAAGTTATAATACCATTTCAACCGGTAAAGATTTTAATCCGGGATATGTATCGCAAACCGATTACCTGGGTTTTGATGATGGCAGTCGTAAGTTGCCTGCAAATTTCCCATCAAGATCAAAATTTCAGGGACAGGACTTTGAACCACGTGCTGAATATTCCAAATTGCTGAAGAACACTTATGGCGACCGTTACAATGGAAATGCTTTACCCAATCAAAGCTATCAACTGAGCTGGGGAAAACGTTTTGAATTGAAGAATTCAGCCGTATTGGGTTCAATATTGGCGCTTACTTACCGCAACAGTCAAACGTTAGTGGAAGGTTTCAGATCGGAATATGATAACCAGTTTACCCAGGTAAATGGCGCTGCTTATAATTATAATGATACTACTTATAAATTCACTACAAGTATAGGCGCTTTGCTGAACCTTTCTTATAAAAAAGGGAACACAAAGATCTCTTTCAAGAATTTGTTCAACAGGTTGTTTGAGAATTCAAACCTGATCAGAAGAGGGGTACAATATTATAGCAGCAATGCGTCAGTTTACGCGCAGGGTGGTGAAACGGTTGTAAAAACCTTGTACAGCACCCAGTTGGAAGGCGACCATTCTTTGAAGAATAAATCAAAGCTCACCTGGAATGTGAATTATGCTTTAACGCTTCGCGATAACCCCGATTATAAATTTGCGCCGTTTATTAAATCTGAAGCGGATGCCAACAAGAACGATGTGCCTTACGAAGTAGTATTGAGAGATACCTACCGTTTTTTTGCCAACCTGGAAGAACATGCCGTTGGTGGTAATGTTAATTATTCCAGACCATTTAATTTATTTGGCGATAAGGCAAGTACTATTAAACTTGGTGTATTATCACAGTATAAATTCCGTGAATTTTCTGCCCGCATTTTCCGCTACAACAGGGCGCCAGGTTCTAACTTCAACGAAGGTTATTTGACCATGCCGGTTAAATATATTTTCCAGGACGCCAACATGAATAAAGATGGTTTTGCCCTGGAAGAAGTTACCAACACAACAGATAAATACGATGCCAACTCTATGTTGAATGCAGGTTATGTAATGTTCGACAACCGCCTGAATGAAAAATTCAGATTGGTCTGGGGGTTGCGGGTTGAGAACTTCGGATTTGAAGTAAATACGGCTGATTTCTCTGGCCTGAAAGTAAAAGCAGATAAAAATTATCTCGACATCCTTCCATCCTTGAACCTTACCTATTCGCTCACCAGCAGCAGTAACTTAAGATTCTCTGCCAGCCGTACGGTAAGCCGTCCCGAGTTCAGGGAAATTGCCAATTTCTCTTTCTATGATTTCGTACGCAACGTACAGGTTAGAGGTAATACAAAACTCGAAAGAAGCCAGAACACCAATATTGATCTGCGTTATGAAACATACCCATCGAACGGCGAAGTGATCTCTGCTTCGGTATTTGTTAAGCATTTTAATAAACCTATTGAACAATACGTAGATGCCGGATCCAGCTCATTAAATATGGTATTGTCATACTTTAATGCCAAGTATGCCTTGAATTATGGTATTGAAGCCGAGATCAAAAAGCGCTTGAGCTTTTTAGGAAAACAATCCTGGTTAGAAGATCTGTTCATCTTTGCCAATGCCGCCATCATTAAATCGAATGTGAATGTTGATGGGTTGGATATTGCTGTTGCCGATAAAGACAGACCGATGCAAGGCCAATCTCCATATGTTATCAACGCAGGTTTAACCTATGCCGGCAGCAATAATTTTTCTGCCAGCTTACTGGTGAACAGGATAGGTCAACGTATAGAAGCAGTAGGTAATGATCCAAAGGGGATACCTGACATTTATGAGAATGGAAGAACGATCGTTGACTTCCAGTTAAGTCAAAAGGTATTGCGCAAGAGAGGTGAGATCAGGCTGAACATTTCTGACCTGTTAAATCAAAAATCTGTTTTTTACCAGAACTACCGGATCGACACCGATAAAATTTCTAAACGCTCCTATAAATCAAGCGAAGACCGCGTATGGGCCAGCAGCAGATTTGGAACCAGCCTTGGTCTCAGCTTTAATTACAATTTTTAATCGTTAAACATAATATTGGCTTAACCGATACTTAATATTCGCTTAACGCACTAGGTTTTCTTTTGCATAAAATTAAACACGCATATTTTTATGATGATTCACACAAAATTCCTGACAATGTTAGCGGTGGCTGCGGTTCTTGCCACAGGTTGTACGAAATCGGATGATGAAGATGATGATACAACACCTGCGCCTACAAACACTACACTTCAGGGAACCCTAACCGAAAACAAAACACTTACTGCTGATAAAAAGTGGACGTTAAAAGGATATGTATATGTTGCCAACGGTGTAACACTTACCATTGAACCTGGTACGGTGATCGTGGGCGATACAGCGGTTAAAGCTGCCCTGTGTGTTGAAAGAGGCGGTAAACTGATGGCTGAAGGTACTGCAGCTAAGCCAATCGTTTTCACTTCAGGAAAAGCTGCAGGTTCACGCGCTCCTGGCGACTGGGGTGGCGTAGTTCTGTTGGGTAAAGCAAAAACTAACCGTTCTGCTACACCGGTTATTGAAGGTGGTCTCGACCGTCCTTATGGTGGAACAGATGATGCTGATAATTCAGGTTCATTAAAATATGTAAGAATTGAGTTTGCCGGTATTGCTGCTTTTGCTGGCAGCGAGATCAACGGCTTAACCCTGGGTGGCGTTGGTAGCGGCACTACACTGGAAAATATCCAGGTTTCATATGGTAATGACGATGGATATGAGTTCTTTGGTGGAACTGTATCTGGAAAACGTATGATTACCTATGCCTGCTCTGATGATGATTTTGACTTTGATTTCGGTTACACCGGTAAAATTCAGTTCGGTGTGGTAATTAAAGACCCCAACACTGTTGATAACGGTGATGATAATAACGGTATCGAGTGTGATAATGATGGTAGCGGAACCACTGCCACGCCTTACACCAAACCTAATTTGTCGAACTTCACCTTCGTTGGACCTAACAGCGCCTCTACCAACACCCGCCATAAATATGGTAACCGTTTCAGAAGAGCTACACAGTTCTCTTTGCGTAACTCTATCATCATGGGCTACAATGCCGGTGGTTTCGTAATGGAATCTGATGCAACTGCACAGGCTTATGTAGCTGGTACCGCAGTATTCAAGAACAACCTGGTGCATGCTGTTGCAAATCCCTACTTTACCACTTCAACAGGAGTTATAACAATTGCCGATATCAAAACCAAAGCCGAATCAGAAGGTTGCAATACCTTTACTAACCCGGCTGATATCAAATTGACCAATCCGTTTAACATCAGCGCTCCCGATGTAACGCCAGCTTCTGGTTCTCCTGCATTGATCGGAGCCAGCTTTACCGGAATGGATGCCTTCTTTGAAAGCACTGGTACCTTCAGAGGTGCAGTGGGCACAACCAACTGGTTACAGGGTTGGACAAGCTTCTCACCGAAGACGAACACTTATTAATAAAGAGATTGTATTTATTGTAAAAACCCGTTCATTACAGAGCGGGTTTTTGTATTTTTCGCCTTTCAAGACCTTAAACACTTTATATGCGCAACGCATACGCTGTACTTTTTTCTGTTGCCCTGGTTTTTATAGTGGCCTGTAATTCACAAGTTAAAAACGAAAAGGAGCAAGGGGCCGATCCTGTTGCTGTTACATCGCCAGATCGTATTGATGTTTCAAAAACAGACAGCATTGAATTGTTATACTATCCTGATCCGGCTAATCAAAGAGTTTACGACAGAATGTTTATTAAAGACAGTATTGTTATTCGTCTTATCAGTAACTATATATTGGATACTCCCGCGCAGAAGAATGCCTGCGCCAATGACTTTAAACTGTTTTTATTTAGAAACGGGGAAGTGTATAAAACCATTTATGCCGCTACTGCCGACTCATGCCGGTATTTTGCATATGTAATAAACGGCGTAACCCATTTCACCAACCTCGATGATTCTGCAAGGGTTTTACTGAAGCGTCAATTAAAGCACTAAGACTTTATTTTTTGGAAGGATTATACACGTAGGTGACCTCATACGCTTCCCTGGAAAGTTCGGGAAGCAATTGGCCTATCCGCAGATCTGTTTTTTGCGGGGTTGGCTCACAAATAGAGTATTTGTTGCCATTATAAATGATGGGTTTGCCATACGGCTTATCGAACTGTACAGCTATTGTTACATGCTTTGGATACGATAGTACGATCATCGGCAGATCGTATATTTCTTTTACCAGGCAATAAAAGAGCGCCACCCGGTCCTCACAATCGCTTTGATCATACAACAACGTTTGTTCGGGCGACAACCGCTTTTCAGCGCCAAAGACCTGGGCATCGGGTTCAAACAAAAAAGCATACCTGGTAAACCGCATCAGATAATCAACTCCGCTTTTGACATTCATCCCTTTCATATTTTTCTTCAATAGCGGGATCAGCGAGTAATAGGTTTCACGACTGAGCGGAATATTGAGATACAACGCATAATCAACCACCGGGTAATTTATAAAGAGTGATTGTATTTGGGTATTCAGTTTTATTTTATAATGATATTCATTGTCATTATATGTATAACGCAGGTCCTTCTCTTTATAGTCACTTGACTTGAATTCGGGCAGGTGCGTGATCTTGTAAGAAAAGCTGTTGCTGGCCTCGGGAACAGCGAGTTTTAGTATATCGAATTTATGGAGCCGAAAGTCGATATTATTGCCATAATCATGGTAATTCAAACAAACATATTGGTTGCCATTTACCGTGCGGTTGGGAATATTATACGTATTCTCTTCGCAACGGATATAAAACAGGATGTAATCGCCTGAGGTGGCCAGGCGGGCATCATAGCCCGACCTGCACAGGAAATACCATTTATACAAGGTATACCGGTGGTAATTATCGGTTTTGGGACTTATTTGCTGTGCTGCTTTCCTGATGAGCTGATAATACAACCAGTCATCGGGTTTAAACTTCTCTTTATAGGCAAGCAGGGCATTTATCAGCCCATCATAATCTTTGCTGGTCAGGCTTTGGTAGAATTCAGTGATAGATGCTTCATTCGATAAAACGGGGGTACTGGGTACCAGCGTTCTGTCAAAATCAAATGTGATCAGTTCTCCGCAAAAATCAAATTGAATGGGAGTGGCCAGTGTATCATTTGGCCGGAAAGCGAAGGTTACCAGAAGGATTAATATGGTCGTATACTTTTTCACGGGATCAATTCCACCATTAATATACGAAACTTAACAATTAGGTAATATTAAATCTTTGGGGATTTCTGATTTAGGGATTTTGTGATTTTGAGATTGGAAAGGCAAAAACTGCTGAAAGCAAAAGAAATCAAGAAATCTCCAAACCTCCAAATCAGCAATTCTTCTTTTCTTAACGCTGCTGTAACAACCCGCTAATAGTGCCTTGCTACCTTGCGTTGATTCCATTTTTCTATACCGTTCATGTCATTTAACAGATGCTGTTATTAGTAAGCCTGTCCCGGTTGAGCCGGGACGGCTTTTATTCAGAAACTCATTATATTATAAATTACAGAATAGATGTTTGTAAATGAATTGTGGTAAAAACTAGATAAATTTAAACGCAAGTGGGTATTTATTTGAAAATTGTAAGAAAAAGGTAAAATTCTATAAATAATTATGAATCTTTACGGTTGCGGAAGTATCTTTAACCCTCTTTATCCTACCTGAAAGCAATATCCTGAGCTTCCAGCGTTATTAATACAAATTTCAATCTTACTAAGATTCTCTATAAAGTGAGAGTTTATTTCTCTCATGTGACTGACGCCGTTCGATTTCTATCGTGACGGCTCTTTTTTTATTATCATGGAATATCCCAAACCGGTTGCAGCATTGTATAAAACGCAAAAAGTGCCACGCTTGCAGAAAGTCGTGGCACATCTGGTAAAAAGTGGAAGAACGGTTTTATCTTAATTGAAAATAAGGTCAGGGTAGGGTATGTCTAATGAAGATTTCAGATCGGTGCAGCGATACATGAGGATATTGATTATGGCTTCGGTTGAGTACCGGTATTGAACGGTGGGTGTGTTGGGATCATTCACCCAGTTATTGAATGTATCGGTAAAATCGTCATCGATCTTATCAGGGGTTGTAATGCCTATTTTCTTTAACGCCGCCGCATTGCATTGTTGCTCGTATTGTCCCTGGATAGGAATGGCGATCATTTTTTTCTTCAGGTGCAGGGCTTCTGCCGGCGTTTCAAAACCTGCGCCGCACACGATGCCATGGCAGGTGATCAGGCTACGGTTGAAGTCTTTTGTATCAACCGGGCGGAAATTCATGTGATCGATGGTATAAGGCGTTTTTGCCTGGCGGGAGAACACTTCGAAGCGATGGTCTTTAAATGGTTGCAGTAATTTAATTAACTGCTTATCGCAATACGAAGGCAGGTAAACGGTAATATGACCTTTATTGCTGGCTTCGGCCTGTAATATTTCTTCCTTTATTACCGGCGAGAAAATAAAATCATCATAGCTTTCGAAATGCAAGCCGATATAATTGGTAGCCCGCGCATAATTCTGCAGTATCCATTCGCCTGCTTTACTGGGTTTTTCAGGACGCGGTGTTTTGTTCGATAAAAAGCTGGCCTGGTGACCGAAGTTTACCGAAGGCACTTTTTTGCGGGCGCAGGCTAAAGCCGTAATACATTCAAAATCGTTTATTACCAGGTCGTATTTTTCTACCGGCAGGTCACGCACTTCTTTCATTACTCTATACGGAGATATGCCGCGAACGATCTTCCAGTAATCAAGGCTGCCCTCACACGTATAAAAAAGGCTCAATCCTTTGCTGCGGTATTTTATGGGCGCATTTAATGACAACGTACTGTTGGCGCCGCTTAAAAAGATATCAACTGTACCATATTTCTGTAAATACGGTAACAACTCCATGGCGCGACTGATATGTCCATTGCCGGTAGCCTGTATTGCGTAAAATATTTTCATATATGTTTATCCTTCGCTCGGGACTTTAAATTGCTAATGAGTTAATATAAAAACTGATCTCGTCTGTGAGCACATTCACTTTGGCCGGAATATCGATGGCCGTTTGCGGGAAATCTTTTTCATTGTATTCAAAGATGTTCCATTCATTTTGCCGGTATTCCAGGGCGGTTAAATGTTCCACCCAGTCGCCCGAGTTCAGGTAGGTGACTTTTCCCCTGTCGTTCTCGATCTCTCTTTTTTGTGGCTGGTGAATATGGCCGCAGATCACATAGTCATATTTTTTCTCAATGGCCAGTTCGGCAGCTATTTGTTCAAACTCATTGATCTTTGCCATTTTATTCACCCCTGCCATTACATTTTTTGAAATAGATAATTTTTCCCGCCCAAAGGCTTTTAAAACAAAGTTCACCAGCCTGTTAAACAATATCAGGGCGCCATAACCGCTGCTCCCGAGCTTAGCCAAAAATTTGGCGCCGCCTTTGGTGGTATTGTCAAACACATCGCCATGAAAGATCCAGGTCATTTTATTATCTATCTCAAGCACCAGTTTGTCGGTCAGCGTAAGATGGCTCAATTGGAAATCGCTGTAACGACGCAGCAGTTCATCATGATTGCCGGTAATATAAAAAACGCGGGTCCCTTTCATGATCAGGTTCAACACTTCTTTAATAACGGCCATGTGTGAGGCAGGGAAGTAGCGTTTTGAAAACTGCCACCCGTCAATAATGTCCCCGTTCAGGATAAGAATATTAGGCAGGATACTTTTGAGGTAAGCAACCAGCTCCTTTGCACGACATCCGTATGTACCAAGGTGTACATCAGATATAACAACCACGTCGACTGCTCTTTTTTCCATTGAGTTTGGGTTTTTCAAAATTCATACATATATATGACCAAAGTGTTACAGGAGTATTAAGTCCCTGTTAGGGTTGTGTAAAGGAATTGTTATGCAGAACGCAAAACGCAGAACATTAAACGCGGAAAGTCAAATGCAGAATACAGAACGCAAAACGCGAAACACCAAACACCAAATGCAGAACTATCAACAGGAAATGTTCGTATGGCCGGAATTTGCGTTAAGCGTTGAGTATTCAGCGTTGGGTTTTAAACGTAATCATTTGTTCACACTGTCGTAAGAATACGGTAATATGGCCATTGTATCTTAGTATCCGTTTTATTGCTGTGTGTTATACATAAATAACAATCGTAGCAGTTTCTTAATGTTGACCGGCGGAGCTTTTTCAAGTTTCGCCCTTTTTTTTATGCAGAAGGTGGAACGCAGAACGCCAAACGCAGATTGCAAAACGCGGAATGCCAAGCGCAATACGCGGAATGCAAAACGCCGAACGCGAAATGCCCATATTGCAGGTTTTTGCGTTGAGCGTTAGGCCTTAAGCATTCAGCATTTCCCGGTAATTCCTTATTTTACGTAATCGTTATTGCACAGCATTTTTCAATATAAACTGCATTCGTTTGTCAACAGAAACTCCTGTGGTAGCTGCCTTTTCAACCAGGCAGGTAGTAGTAGCTTTATACACAGCCGCTGTAGCCTTTTTTACATATGCATGTATTTTCGCTTATCGCAAAGCCTTTACTGTAGCCACTTTTGAGGGGCAGTCGTTTTGGGGAATAAAATATCAAACCTTGTTGATCCTTAGCCAGGGACTGGGTTACATGGCCAGCAAGTTTTATGGCATTAAATTTATTTCGGAGTTAAAAAGACTGGGCCGTTGGAAAACCAGTGCCGTGCTTATTGGCGCTGCCTGGCTGTGTTTGCTGCTTTTTGCAATAGTGCCTGCTCCCTGGGGAATGCTGTGTTTGTTTGGCAATGGCTTTATGCTCGGTTTTATGTGGGGTATTATTTTCAGTTATGCCGAAGGACGCCGGGCAACTGATTTTATCGGTGCTGCTATGGCGGTAAGCTTTGTATTTGCCGGGGGTTTCAGCCGGTCGGTAGCAGTTTGGTTGCGCGATAGCTGGCAGGTAGGGGAGCAATGGCTGGGCTTTGCTACCGGGCTGGTGTTTGCATTGCCGTTAGTTATTTTTATGTATTTGCTGGAAAGAGTACCGCATCCTGATGCAGATGATATAATGGAACGAAATGTGCGCTTGCCTATGACCCGCGAAGACCGGCAACGCTTTTTGCGATCGTTTGGCGGCGGGGTGGTTGCCGTAGTGGTCACTTACCTGTTCCTGACCATTATGCGCGATTTGCGCGACAATTTTATGGCTAATATGTGGAATGAGCTGGGATATGGTCAAAAGCCGGCCATCTTTACCAAAACCGAAACGATCACTTCGGTCATTGTGCTGGCGATAATGAGTTTGCTGGTTGTTATCAGAAAAAATATCAGGGCATTGCAATTAATTCATTGGGTCATTGTCGCCGGATTTTTAATAGCCGGTATTTCCTCTGCGTTGTTTTTAACTGGTTTTATACCCGGTGTGTTATGGATGCAATTGGCTGGGCTGGGATTGTATATGGGCTATATTCCTTTCAATTGTATTTATTTTGAAAGACTGATCGCTGCATTCAAAATAGCAGGCAACGTTGGCTTTTTAATTTATATAGCCGATGCCTGGGGATACCTGGGCAGCATGTCGGTAATGTTAGTGAAAGAAATGGCTGGGTTGCAATTAACCTGGACGCAGTTTTACCCAACCAGTGTGGTGATCTTTTCTGGCATAGGTGTTCTGACGACCATTTTCTCCTTAATATATTTTAACCGGAAGGCTTATTGAACAATAAGCTGCTGAACAAATTCTTCCTGTGTGGTTTTGTTTACCGATCGCACCATATACACACCCTTTTCAAGATCGTTCGCGGTGTTTATTTTACCGGTGAGGGCATTATTAAAATAATAGCGCTTCAGCAACAGACCGTTTACCGAATATACACTCACTTGCCAGTTATTTCGCTTTGTATTGCTGAAGATAAGATTGGTGGCGGTTTTGGCAGGGTTCGGATATATTTTAGGTTGTTCATTCGTTTTAGAAGTTACCCGAACGGCATGAACAGCCGAATACCTGGCCGAACCATCGGCTTCTATTTGTTTAATTCTGAACAGAAGGGTCTTGCTGTTGTCGGTTGGTTGCACCGTGTACGAATAACTATAGGAGCCGGTTTGCGTGGAACTGGCCTTTGCAGCAAACTGAGCAATGCTTCCAAAAGATTTTCCATCTGTACTTTTCTGTAGTTCATAAGACTGATTGTTTTTTTCGTTTTGAGTGATCCATTTAATATCGATGGTAGCGTCGTTTAACTTGTTGGCGGTGAAAGAACGGATATCGGCCGCCAGAACAATTTGTGGGCAGTACGTATACGTGATAATGAAATTCACCGCATCCTGTGCCGAACCAAACAGGTTATTGTTGATACTGCCCTGGGCGGCGGAATAGGTAGATGTTGTATAGTCGAACATCACCGTGCCTGAGCCAAAGAAATCTGCCGTATTGGAAAGCGTGTAATTTATGTTCTGCTGGTTCATTACATATAAGGGGCCCTGTTGGGTAAAGTCAGGGCCTGAATCGGGAATGCCATCAGAACCTGCGAGGGCATAAAACCCGTATTGTCGCTGGTAAGAATTGGTTAAGGGAGAAAGCAAGGACGTGCTGCTGATCTCATCATCCCGGAATACCTTCACGCGGTAATTATTTACCGGGTTCAATTCTCCATTCTCCAAACTGAAATTGTACACGAGGGTTACTTTGGAATTGATCTTTACCTCGGTTAGGGTGCCCAGTGTTGGATTAAACTGGGGGAACGTAAAATTATATAAGGAGTTACCCAGTGCATTAACCGTAGTATCGTAGGAAAGCGTGGTGAGTTGGTTAGCACATTGGGCCTGGCTGTTATGCGTCAGAAATAATATCACAGGTAGTAAAACCGTCCGTCTCAGCTTCTTCATAGAATTGGATATTGCATCAAAGAAACGGAGGATGCTGGGTTATGCGCACATGCCACAAGGACTATTCAGAGGAAATAAATAGTTTTATGTAAGAATCGAAGAAAGGTATTTAGAGAAATAAAGACTGAAGAATTAAAAATGAGGATTGAAAAAGGGAAGAAATGTCGAATAATGAATATCCAATATTGAATGTAGAAGTGAAGGCATCAGTCCCGTTTCGACTCTAAGGTAAACCCGATCGTGGTGCCCACATCGGGCGTACTGCGTACGTGAATGCTTTGCCCGTGCGCTTCAATAATGTGTTTGCAAATAGCGAGGCCCAGGCCGGTTCCGCCTTTATCGCGGCTGCGGGCGGTGTCGGTGCGGTAAAAGCGCTCAAAAATGCGGGGGAGGTGTTCTTCTTCAATCCCAATACCATCATCGCTGATCTCAACCAGTACATGCTGGTCGTCGGTATCGTAAATACTGGCTACGATGTTTCCGTTTTGTTTACCGTATTTGGTGGCATTCTCAACGAGGTTGATCAATACCTGTTTTACTTTTTCTTTATCGGCAAAAACGGTGATGGGGGCTTCGCATCCTTTTTTAATGATGGTACGAATGTTTTTAGCCTGCGTTTTTATCGATAGCGAATCATATATTTCGCGAATGAGGTCCTGGATAATAAAATTTTGTTTGGCCAGTAGTTGCTCGCCTCGTTCCAGTTTTGAAATTTCATCCAGGTCGGTCATCAGGTTTACCAGGCGATCTACATTCTTGGCGGTGTTCTCTAAAAATCTTTTTCTAATGGCTTCTTCTTCCATGGCGCCGCCCAGCAATGTGTCTACATAACCCTGAATGGCAAAAATGGGTGTCTTGAATTCATGGGCCAGGTTTTGTAAGAATTCTTTCCGGTACGCCTCGTTTTGGCGTAGCAGCTCAATTTCACGAATGCGGCGTTCGCCCCATTCTTCCACATCGGCCCGTACTTCGTCGATGCTTTTTTGAGGAAGAATGTATTTGAAATACATCTCTTCTTTTTTGGTAGCCTTGGTTTGATAGATGAGCTTATAGATCAATTTGATCTTTCGGTAAATGAATCTTTCCATGGTTACCAGAACCAGCCAGTAACTCCCGGCAAAAACCAATAATAGTGAGCCCAGGCCTACTTTCCAGTTGAGCGTAAGGATAAATATGCCAATAGCAACAGGAACAGCTAAGATTCCTGCTGTGAAAGCGGCTAACTGTCGGGGTGATAGATTTTTGGCTGAAGGCATAGACCAATTTGAAAATTTGATAATGAGCTAATTTGAAATGGGCCCTGAAATTACAGCCCTACATTCTGTTAGCGGTCATCACTTTTAGCAATTTTTCATTTCAAATTTTCAAATTAACACATTTTCAAATTACATGGTGAATTTGTATCCCACTCCTTTAACTGTGGTAATGCAATCGATGCCTAACTTTTGACGGATTTTTCGAATATGAACGTCAATGGTCCGGTCACCTACAATTACATCGTTACCCCAAATTTGGTTAAGGATCTCATTGCGCAGGAAAACACGGCCCGGTTTGGAGGCCAGCAGGTAGAGTAATTCAAATTCTTTTTTTGCTAATACCACCGCTTTGCTGTCGACCTTGGCTTCAAACTTAACCGGATCAATTTCAAGGTTGTCGATCTTTATTACTTTTTCCTCCGGTTCTTTATTGATGCGGCGAAAAATGGCGTGAATGCGGCTTACGAGTATTTTAGGACTAACAGGTTTGCTGATATAATCGTCTGCCCCGGTTTCCAGCCCTTTTACGTGCGAGCTTTCATCGCTGAGCGCCGTTAAAAACACGATAACGGTATCTTTAAAGGCCGGCTGGGCACGTAATATTTCACAAACTTCCACCCCGTTTTTGCGAGGCATCATTATATCCAGGATTATCAGGTCGGGCTGACTTAATTTGGCTTTTTGAATGGCATCGTCCCCATTATTAGCTGTTACTATCTCGTATCCCTCTTTGGTAAGATTATACCGGATAATTTCAACTATATCAGGCTCGTCGTCTGCAATCAGGATCTTGCCTTTAGCATTCATTAAAGTAAAAATTTTGGCAAACCTACTTGAATTGCGGCTTCCCTGTAAATGATAATATTGAGTTCACAATTTCTTAATATATAAAGGTAGCCAGAAGGTCAAAAAATAAATGAGAAATGGGCAACGGGCAATGAATAATTGGGATGGGTAGTTGCTAAATATGGAATGTAGTCTATTGAATGTCAAAGGGAGGAGGGGCGGTCTCCGACTTTTTGACTTTCTTTTACTACCTTACGCCTGAAAATTATTGTTTATTTAATAAGGGCAAGTGCTTACTGGGCCAGAGGGGAGCGGATAGGGATAAAATATCGACCGGTGTTTCAGAAGTACCAAAACCAGGACAAAATGTCCTATAAACACCCCGGATCGTTGCTGTCGGAAAATCGAACAGCCCTGTACAACCCTTTGGTCATATTTTTGCTCTACTCCATACAGATGTGCAGCATATGAGGATACATATACAATTTATTGTAATCTGTTTATTGGTTTGGCAATCGGGTCTTGCGCAAACTTCATACACCATAAAAGTGGCAAGAGAGCGGGAGTTATGGCATGGAAATATCGATAAGCAGCAAAAAAGGGTCATACAAATAAATAATCAGGGTAAAGTTTCTGCCGATACCACCATTAGCCTGCACATAATGGATGCCCTCATTCGCGGTGTTGATGAACTGCAGAACCAGATCGAATTGGATTCTACCTTAAGCGGCCAGGGAAAGATCAAATACCTCCGCAGTGTCGATTTCCTGTTACAAACCTATCTGTCGAATCTCAACCGCCGTGATTACCCTGCTTCTCTGGCTCCAGCCCTTGTTAAAGCATTTGGTAAATGTATGGTGCTGGATAAACAAGGTAAAAGTTTTGCGCCCGTCATTGAAGCCAATGATTACGGTGTAGGCAAAATTTTGATGGATTGCCTCAAATATTCAGAAGATAACCCGGGCATGGCAAGTGCGCGCACCATCCTGATGCGCAAATACCTTACCATGCACCCCGATCAGATAATGCCTGAACTGGCTAAAAATCCCAATGCTTATTTTGCCGACAGCCTCATAAAAGAGGCCGTGAAGATCGATGTTGAGCGGGTTTACGATTATGCTCAGGCCCGCGGTGCACTGGGCGACCGCATTCGCCATCACAGCGATTCAACCGTTCAATTGCTGGCACGTATTGCCACCAGTAAAAGCGGACAGCTATATTTTCCGTTTCTGGATAACCTGCTGCGCGGTAAGATCACCTTGCAGGGGATCGACAGCGTTAAGGATAACGACCTGAGTTATTTTCGACTCATGGTTAAAACCAGGATTGAATATGTACGGCGCCAGTTACCGCCTTACAACGATACTGCCAACCAGATGCAGGCCCTCACCGATATGATGGGACGTAAAGCCAGGGAATTTTTCATTCGCGAAATAAATGCGCTTCACGGGGTATCAAATCCCAACGTTCGTTTTCGCCGGCTCGAAGGATTAACCGCACAGGAATTGTATTACCTGGCCGTGTTGGGTGAAGATGAAATTTATACGTCCAGTTATGTGAGCGGGGTATACCCACGTATATGGCAACGCATGGCCAACCCGCGTGGCGACAGTTTGGTAATGAGCGTAAATGGCGATTATTTCAGAAAGTTCATTAAAATGGCCGCCGGCTATAATGAGCTGAACGATTTTCTGGGCAAAATGGATAAGCAGAATGCTGAAACCATGATGAAGGCATTTGTGATCGGACTGGAGAAACCACGTAAGACCAATGACCTTGAAGATGCGGTAGACGTGGCCGATTCGTACAGCAGCATTATGGACAAGAACAAGGAACTGGCTGCATTTATTTTAAACGAAGTGAATGTGAGCTATACCAAAAATGTGCAGGAGAATAATAAAAGAGGTATGGTTATTTATAATCTGCTGCGCATTTTGTTTGAATCGGCCGATACTACAAAAAAAGTTGATCTGTCTGCATTGCTGGGCATTCCTTCTATTTATGGAAGAGACTATAATAATTTAACGGATGACAGCGGCCGGGTTGTTCAACAGGTTTTCTTTTATGGCGATGATGATAAGGACGGTCAAAACTCATATATCAATTTTATGGCTAAGTTCCGCGGCCGGCCGGGATGGCGTGTAGATGAAAGAAAAGCTGAGTGGACGACCATCACTTCTACCAAAGGCAAACCGGTAATGATATTTGCCAACAAGCCTTTATATGGAGAAGACGACCCTGATGATAAAGCACAGAATAAACTGATCGAATACCTGCAGTCACGTAGTTTAACACCCACCATGGTGGTACATCGCGGGCACAGCTATCACCTGCAAACTACATTACGTAAATTACCGTCGAGCGCCCGTATTGTGGTGCTGGGCTCCTGCGGTGGCTATAACAACCTCAATGAAGTATTAACGGCATGCCCAGATGCGCATATCATTTCTTCAAAACAGGTAGGCACCATGAACGTTAATGATCCTATTTTGGAGGCCATCAACGAAAAATTATTGGCGGGTAAAAATATTGACTGGATAAGTATGTGGCGTGAGTTGAGGATGAAAAAATTCGCTACCGGCAATGCCAAAGAAAAATTCGACGATTATATTCCACCATACAAAAACCTCGGCGCTATTTTCATTAAAGCATACCGCAAAGCAATGGGAGAATAGTTTGTAGTTTATAGTTTGTTGTTTGTGGTTGCCGTTGCCCGGCAAGCTGTTGCCTTTACTTAGCGTTCACGAATTAAAGAACAACAAACTACAAACCGGAAACAACAAACCTTTACATTAACGAGCTGTTAAATCTCTTATGGAAGGCGTGAATTAAGGATAACAACAAACTACAAACCACAAACCATAAACTAATATTCGTATTTTTGCAAACTCGTTATGGCAGGAAAAAGCACGGGGAAGATCATATTCGATTTAAGTTTACTGAAGCGGGTATTTCAGTATGCAAAGCCCTATAAAACGAAATTCATTCTTTCGGTAGTAATGGCTATCCTGCTGGCTATTGTTTCTCCCATACGTCCCTGGCTTATCCAGATCACAATTAATGAGCATGTACATGAAGGCGTCACCGGCACGCAGGCAGTAAAAATGAAGGTAGAACAAATGATCATCCTGATCACGGTAATACAGATAGGGATGTTATTGCTGGAAACTGCTTTTCGATTTTACTTCTCTTATTTAACAGCCTGGTTGGGTCAAACAGTGGTGAAAGACCTGCGGGTAAACGTATACCGGAAAATATTGGGGTTGAACCTTTCGCAATTTGATACAACACCCATTGGAACTTTAACTACGCGCACCATCAACGATATTGAAGCCATCAATGATATTTTTTCTGATGGGTTAATTCCCATTATTGCCGACCTGTTATCGATCATTGCCGTGCTGGTGTTTATGTTTGCTGTGGACTGGCGGCTTACCCTGATCAGTCTGGCCTCGTTCCCCATATTAATTGCTGCTACGTATTTCTTTAAGGAAAGTGTAAACAAGTCTTTTATTCGGGTGCGGAATGCCGTTGCCCACCTCAATGCGTTTGTGCAGGAACATATTACCGGAATGGCCATTGTGCAGGCATTTGCCGCAGAAAATAAAGAGTTCAGCAAGTTTAAATCTATCAATAAAGAACATCGCAACGCCAACATCAACGCCATCTTTGCCTATTCGGTATTTTTTCCGGTGGTGGAAATTGTGCTGGCGGTTGGTACCGGTTTAATGGTATGGTGGGCTGCCACACACGCTTTGAAGTTACCGGAAGAAGAGGGCAGGGTGTTGATTGGAAAAATGTTCTCCTTTTTCCTGTGTTTGAACTTGCTGTTCCGCCCGTTGCGGGTGATAGCCGATAAGTTCAATGTGCTGCAAATGGGAATGGTGGCCAGTGAACGGGTGTTTAAAGTACTTGATAACGAAGATGTGATAAAAACCGAAGGAAGCCATGCGCCGCAAATGGTAAAAGGCAGGATAGCATTTGACAATGTATCTTTTGCCTATGTTGACGACCGTTATGTGCTCAAAAATCTTTCCTTTGAAGTACAGCCAGGTGATACTGTTGCTATCGTAGGGCACACGGGTAGTGGAAAAACATCTATCATCAGCCTGCTGAACCGGTTGTATCACATACAGCACGGCACTATTAAAATAGATGATGTTAAAATAGAAGAGTATAAGCTGGATGCTTTGCGTAAGAGCATCGGTGTGGTATTGCAGGACGTTTTCCTGTTTTCGGGATCGGTGCTGGATAACATTACGCTGCGCAACCCGGCCATTTCGAAAGAACAGGTTGTTGCGGCTGCCAAAATGATCGATATGCATGATTTTATCATGCAACTGCCGGGCGGTTACGATTACAATGTAATGGAAAGAGGCGGCAGCCTGTCACTGGGGCAACGCCAGTTATTATCTTTTATCAGAGCCTTATTATACAATCCTTCCATATTGATCCTTGACGAAGCCACTTCATCTGTAGATACAGAAAGTGAGCTGCTGATTCAAAAGGCCATCGATAAATTGATCGCCGGCCGCACATCCATAGTCATTGCCCACCGGCTATCGACCATTCGCAAAGCCAGCAAGATCATTGTGCTGGATAAGGGGGAGATAAAAGAAATGGGCACCCACGACGAACTGATAGCTCACCAGGGGTTTTATTATAAATTGCACCAGATGCAGTTCGAAAAGCATATTCCTGCTTAATTCCATACAAAAATGTGCTTTTTTATCCCACTTTATACATATTCAATAATTTATTAATGCCTTTTTGGGTCCTGGTTTTACCACGCTGGTTCCTCAATGGTACCTTAATGCTACTTTGTATCCTAGGGTTAAAATAGGGTTATCTTAAGGTCATCTTAGGGTATAAACCCAAGGATAACCCAGGGATAACCTAAGGATGACCCTAGGATGCAAGATAGCATTGAAGTTGACTACAGGGTCCTTTGACCTGGACTAATGAGTGCAGAATTTGAAAATCAGCGGGAGGTAGCCAGAAGCGTATTATATATGTAAGAATTTTTAATGTAAAAATTCCAACCCCTCCGTCACATAGGCTGTTCTGTTGGTTTGTGCATAACTAATAAATACTTTGACTTCAAGTATGTTTTTGACCTTTGCCTGCTTATCTTTGCGCAAAATTTAAAAACAGGTATGCTGGTCAGAAGCGTCAAATCCTTATTGGTAGCGGTTTTCAGCCTGAGTTTATTGTTTGCTCCTTTTGCACTGGTTGCTCAACCCGAAGGGGAACATCACGCCGGGGAAACTCATGGTGGCAAAGAGGCGATAAATCCTGCCAAGCTCATTATTGAACACGTTTCTGATGGTCATGATTACCATTTTGTTACCATTGGCAATCATCCTGTTTCCATTCCATTACCGGTTATTTTGTATTCTCCTGAAAAAGGACTGAGTGTATTCATGTCTTCTGCCTTTCATCACGGCCATGAAGCGCATGAAGGATACCGCCTGATGACAGAAGACTTCATGAAGGAGCATAACCTGGAAGAAGTTAAGGATGCGAAAGGTAAACCTGTTTATAAAGCTGGCAAGATCTACGCGGTAGACCAAAGTGGTATGCCAGTGCCGGATGCCAAAGTGTACGACTTCTCATTAACACGCAATGCCACGCAAATGCTGATATCAGTTTTCTTACTGATAATAGTAATGACCAGCATTGCAAAGAAATATAAGAAAGGTGTTGGTCAAACCACTGCGCCCAAAGGCTTTCAAAATGCCATTGAACCCATCATAACTTTTGTAAGAGATGATGTAGGTAAAGCCAACCTGGGCCATAAGTACGAAAAGTACATGCCTTTGCTGCTGACTGTATTCTTCTTTATTCTTATTAATAACCTCATTGGTCTTATACCTGGAACAGCCAACGTAACCGGTAATATTTCATTTACCGCCATGCTGGGGCTTATCTCTTTTGTGGTGATCCTGTTCAGCACCAACAAACATTTCTGGGGTCATATTTTTAACCCGCCGGTTCCCATGGGTGTAAAGCCCATTCTGGTGCCTGTGGAATTGCTGGGCATTTTCACCAAGCCTTTCGCTTTGATCATTCGTCTTTTCGCCAACATGATCTCTGGTCACGTTATTATATTAGCGTTCATTTGTTTGATCTTTATTTTCGGCGCTATGAATACGGCACTGGGATTTGGAACTTCACCGTTCTTTATTCTGCTGTCTGTATTTATATATGTGATTGAGATCCTGGTTGCCTTTTTACAAGCATACATTTTCGCCAATTTAACAGCCGTATTTATCGGTCAGGCTTTTGAGGGTGGGCATGATCATCATGATGCGCATGGACATGATGAACCGGCAGTAATTTAGACTAAAGGCTTTTTTAATAATAAACACAAGTATCATGAATTTGATGACTATTCTGTTGGAAGTTCAGCCTGGATATGGTGCAATTGGCGCTAGCCTTGCTGCGATTGGTGCCGGTATCGGTATCGGTCAAATCGGTAAAGGTGCAGTTGAATCAATTGCCCGTCAACCAGAAGCAACCAACGACATTCGTGCTACCATGATCCTGGCTGCGGCCCTCGTAGAAGGTGTTGCCCTTCTGGCTGCGGTTGCTGGTCTGCTGGCTGTATTCAGCAAGTAGGTTTGCACGTTAAAACAGTACTGCATTCAATGCAAAGGGCGGCGAATGCAGTATTTTTCTAAGAAAAGCAATACAATACCATAAATATTAATTTAAAATGGAATTACTTACCCCGGATTTAGGCTTATTGGTGTGGAACTTTGTCGCTTTTTTGATCCTCCTGATCATTTTGAGAAAATTTGCCTGGAAGCCTATTTTGAAATCGCTGAAAGAGCGTGAAACCGGTATTGCCGATTCATTGGCAACTGCCGAAAGGGTAAAAGCTGAAATGGCACAACTGAAAAGTGAGAACGAAGCCTTGCTGGCCAAAGCCCGTGAAGAAAGAGCGCAATTGCTGAAAGAAGCCCGCGATACTAAAGACAAGATCATCAGCGAGGCAAAAGAGCAGGCAAAAATTGAAGCCGGTAAGATCATTGCTGATGCCAACGCGGCTATTCAACAACAAAAAATGGCTGCCATCACTGATGTTAAAAATCAGGTAGGTTCATTGGTAATTGAAGTAGCAGAAAAAGTGTTGCGTCGTGAATTAAGCGACAAATCGCAACAGGAGAAATATATCAAGCAACTGGCGGAAGAAGTGAAGCTCAATTAATTTGAAAATTTGATCCCGATTTTATCGGGAGAAAATGGTTGGCATATTATAGGTGTGATCTGATTTTCAAATTTTCAAATTCATCAATTTTCAAATTAATAAAATGCCCAATCCTCGTTTAGCGGCGCGTTATGCAAAAAGTTTGATTGGCCTGGCCAATGAAAGGAACCAGGTAGAAACAGTGTATAAGGATATGCTGTTTTTACAGGCGCTTTGCAAAGAAAGTCGCGATTTTTTAACCTTGATGCGTAGTCCGGTTGTAAAGGCTGATAAAAAAATAGCGATTGTACTGGCGGTAACCAATGGTAAAATAAGTGAACTCACTGATTCTTTTAACCGGTTAATGATTACCAAAGGCCGTGAATCGAACCTGCCTGAAATTATTACATCCTTTATAGATCAATACAAACAGCAAAAAGGAATTCATACTGTTAAGCTCACCACGGCGGTACCTGTAACTGAAGAAGTGAAAAAGCAGATCGTTAGCCAACTGCAACAGCAAACGAGCATGGATAACATCGACCTGAAAGCGTTGGTAAATGAAGAGATCATTGGCGGGTTTGTATTGGAAATAGGCGATCAACTGGTTGACGCCAGTATTGCGTACGATCTGAATAAGATCAAAACGCAGTTCATGAATAACGACTTTATTTATAAAATAAGATAGTTAACACACACAAAAAACTATAAAAGGTTATATATGGTAGAGATAAAACCCGATGAGATATCTGCGATATTGCGTCAGCAATTGAGCAACTTTAACGCAGCTGCCGACCTGGAGGAAGTGGGTACTGTATTGCAAGTGGGTGACGGTATCGCCCGCGTATATGGTTTAAATAATGTACGTTCCGGTGAACTGGTTGAGTTTGAGAATGGAGTACGTGCTATTGCCCTGAACCTGGAAGAAGATAACGTGGGTGTGGTATTGATGGGTGAAAGCGGTGATATTAAAGAAGGCGCTAAAGTACGCCGCACTGGCAAGATCGCGTCTATTAACGTAGGCGAAGGCATGCTGGGCCGCGTGGTAAATACATTGGGTGAACCAATTGACGGTAAAGGTCCTATTGCCGGCGACAAATTTGAAATGCCACTGGAGCGTAAAGCGCCTGGGGTAATTTTCCGTGAGCCGGTAAAAGAGCCGCTGCAAACAGGTTTGAAGGCGATTGACGCCATGATCCCCATCGGCCGCGGTCAACGTGAGCTGATCATTGGCGACCGTCAAACCGGTAAAACCGCCATTGCGATCGATACCATCATCAATCAAAAGGAGTTTTATCAGGCCGGTAAACCGGTTTATTGTATATATGTTGCCATTGGTCAAAAAGCATCTACCATCGCCGGTGTGATGAAGACCCTGGAAGACAATGGCGCTATGGCCTTTACTACTATCGTAGCTGCATCTGCTTCTGATCCGGCTCCGTTACAGTTCTATGCGCCATTTGCGGGTGCTGCTATCGGGGAGTTCTTCCGCGATACCGGACGTCCTGCTTTGATCATCTATGATGATCTTTCTAAACAGGCCGTAGCTTACCGTGAGGTATCACTGTTGCTGCGTCGTCCTCCTGGTCGTGAGGCTTATCCTGGTGACGTATTCTACCTGCACAGCCGTTTGTTGGAGCGTGCTGCAAAGGTGATCAGCGATGATACCGTGGCAAAGAACATGAACGATTTGCCCGATTCTATAAAACACCTGGTAAAAGGTGGCGGCTCGCTCACTGCTTTACCAATCATCGAAACACAAGCCGGTGACGTATCTGCTTACATTCCTACAAACGTGATCTCCATCACCGATGGTCAGATCTTCCTGGAATCGAACCTGTTCAACGCAGGTATCCGTCCGGCCATTAACGTAGGTATCTCTGTAAGCCGCGTGGGTGGTAACGCCCAGATCAAATCAATGAAAAAGGTAGCTGGTACGCTGAAGCTCGACCAGGCCCTGTACCGTGAAATGGAGGCTTTCTCTAAATTCGGTGGTGATCTGGATGCTGCTACTAAACTGGTATTGGATAAAGGCGCCCGTAACGTGGAGATCCTGAAACAAACACAATACACTCCTTTCTCAGTTGAAAAGCAGGTAGCGATCATTTACCTGGGTACACAAGGTTTGTTGCGTGAAGTACCGGTTAAAAGAATGAAAGAGTTTGAAGAACACTTCCTGATGGAAATGGAAAACAAACATGCTGATATATTGGGTGAATTCAAGAAAGGAAACTTACCTGAAGATGGTATTAAGAAAATGGTTAATCTGGTAAGCACCCTGATACCTCAGTACAAAGCATAACATATATTGTTATACGATATAAGGGCCATCCGCATAGCGGATGGCTTTTTTATTAATGGCGAGTAGTAAGTAGCGAGTAGTGAGTAGGGGGAAAAAACATATTGCTGCGAAAAATAGCGAGTCACGAAAATAAACCCTACTAGCCATTTACCACTAGCTACTAGCTTTTTCACGACTGTGCAACCGGGCAAAACAGGAAAGAAGTGTCAAAATTACCACCGTAAAAAAAATCGTAAAAAAGTAATATTACTATTGCATAATCAAAAACCAGTTTAGATATTTGTGCATCGATCAGAACTGCTGATCAAAATCCTACCCAATCTCCTGTCAGAACCACACCAGTTACTTCCGATTATTTTATCTCCCAATGTTCCGTGAAAACTACTTGTTAATTTTCCCAATTTTCCTTTGAATTACTTTATTCCGGTCCCTAACAAAACGAATCTGTACAAACATGTACCTTTTGAAACATATATTTATTGGAG
Organism: Niastella caeni; assembly: GCF_004834005.1. GTDB lineage: Bacteria > Bacteroidota > Bacteroidia > Chitinophagales > Chitinophagaceae > Niastella > Niastella caeni. Next base: position 1,205,749 of record NZ_STFF01000001.1, on the reverse strand, counting down.
TTAATTCAGTTATTAATCAACTGATTGTTGCGCTGGCCCTTACAATTTCTGCATGTTTGTCCTCTATTAGCGTTAATGCCGGTACCATCTCTCAACAACCGGTATCACAAAGGATCGAAATAACAGCCTATAACGGCCATGTAAATACTAATACCACTCATAGTAATAGCATACCCAACCATCCGGTAAACCAGTTACGTATTATAATACCGGGGAAGGTGTAGTTATAGTAAAGAGTGACTATTTGAAAGCTCTTGTAAATCAAGCATATATTGAAATAGTTGATGAAAGAATGTTAATGAGCGGGAAGGAAAGAATAAATAGTTGCGATGCAACGAATTATAATAAGATAGTGTAATAAGTGATATGTATGTTTAAAGTACCCTGATAGATAAGGTGTAGAGAGATATCAGGATCGTCCAAAAAAGAGATTAAAGAGTTTATTTTAAAGGGTACGATCAACAACGCCGTCCCGTTTCTACGGGATGGTTTTTTAAAAAAAGCCATCTATTCCTATCAGAATACCTCAAACGAAATTCAATCATCTGAGGCTCCTTATGCAGGCGCTGTAGTTTAACCACTGTAGTTTTTTGTATAGAATATAATTTAAAAGCAATATGATACTTACTGGCAAGGGCCAGCGTAGTTAATATAAAGAGTTTATTTTAAAGGGTACGATCAACAACACCGTCCCGTTTCTACGGGATGGATTTTTTTAAAACATCAAAGCCCTGAAAGCAATTATTAAAATATAAAAGGCCCGGGAGTAATGCCAGGATCATTATCTAAGGCACAAGTACTCAACAACAGCACGGATATATATACGTAAGCATCCTGCTCCCGGAACATCGCTTATAAAGAGTTTATTTTAAAGGGTACGATCAACAACGCCGTTCCGTTTCTACGGGATGGTTTTTTAAAAACCCAAAGAGTCAAGAACCAAGAGCCAAGAAAAATCAAGAAGTAAGAATAAAAGGGTACTGTTCAAAGTAGAAGTCCTTGTGCCTTGCGCCTTAATGCCTTTCTTTAATCCCCTGTCGGTGAATACCTGAAATTCCATTTTCCTTTCTTTACGCCCGATATCAATTATTCTTGAGTACATATTGAATGTAGCTACTCAGCCGAAAAGCCTGTTTTCTGCACTGTTTACCTGGTCTGTGTTTTAAACGACATAACAGCATCCGTTTACGTTGTTGCTGTTTACATGTCGCATATGGCTCTATGCGTGTTTCCCCGGACACGTTAACTGAAATAATTAAATTTTATCAGATGAGTAAGCTTTATCTCAAACCAAAAAAGAAACTTTTGCTTAGTGCAATGATAGCAGTGAGTTGTATGCTATCTGTGCCAGCCTTTACACAGGCGCCAGGCCTGGAATTTAAAGATGCGTCATTGGTATCGGGCACAGCCGGCCAGGATGGCGCCGTATACAAATTCCCCAACGTAACTACTAACGTAGATGGGTATATAAAAATAAGTGGACGCTCATCTGCCGGGGTTAAATTAACAACCATTGATCTTACCGGTACCGGGTGGGATAAAGCATTTCAACCCCAGGTATCTTATAAGAACAAAAACGCAGGCTGGGGGGAAAGAGACTGGTGGATGGAGTTTGAGATCTCCTTTGTTTCCCAAACAGATAATTTGCCCGTATCTATTTCGAGCATGGATGTTACTGCTATTGATATTGATGGCGATGGTCGCGATGTTAACGAATGGGTATCGTTGTATAACCTGGCGTCGTACACAACCGAACAAAGTACATTGCTGCAGGTTAGCGATCTGTTAGAGTCAATTTTAAGCGTATTAACGCTCACGGGTAAAAAGTTTGACGGACCGGATACCAATTATGGTAATATTGATACCAGCGCTACCCGGGTAATGACCACTGCCAGATACACTAATAAAAGCCAGTTTCGTATTCGCACCGGCGGTCATAGTGATGACCGGGATATTGATGCAGAACGTATGTATTCGTTCTGGTTCAAGTCGTTTGCCTACAATGCACCTGTGCAAAGTCCATTGCCTGTTGTGCTGAGTTCTTTTACCGCAAGGAAAAGCAGTAACCAGGTATTGTTGAACTGGAATACAGATATGGAGAAAGACGTAAGCCACTTTGTTGTTGAAAAAAGCCTGAATGGCAAAGACTTTACAGATGCCGGCATTGTGTTTACAGAAGGCAATAGCAATGTGCGCAAAGAATACAACTTTAAGGATGATTTGAAAAGTATTACTTCCGGCCTTGTTTATTACCGCCTTAAAATAGTTGACATCGACGGCAGGTATAAGCAATCAGCGGTGCGCATCATCCGTGTTTCGGAGGAAAATACGGCCAGGAGCATCACCGTATATCCAAACCCCGCTGTAAGTGATGTGCGGATAACCTTGTCGAGCACCTGGCAGGATAACCCGGTGAATATGCAGGTGTTCAATGCAAATGGCCAATGCGTACTACAAAGAACCAATACCAGGCCGGGTCAAACCGAAACGATAAACGTGAGTAACCTTACCGCCGGAATGTATATTGTGAAAGTATCGAATGGAGTAGAAGCAACTACGCAGCGGTTTATAAAAGTGAAATAAAAAGCGGTGGATGCATTAAGCTGATTGGGTTTTGAAAGTATATAAAAGAAGAAGTCCGAAAGAGCTTTCATAAGAAAGCCACTTTCGGACTCTTTGTATATTCTACCTTTCCGGAACTATGTTACTTCTTCAACAGTTTTTTCTGGAAGATCTGATCACTGCCAGCTTTTACATCCAGCACATACATGCCTTTTGTAAGGCCTGATGGGATGCGGATGCTGAGCGAATGACTACCGATACTTAATTGTTCGGTGGTGCTGTAAACCTCTCTTCCAAGGAAATCAACTAACCGTACGCGAACGGTTTCAGCCGTTTTCAATCTTATCTGAACGTTGATATCCTTGTCGAATGGATTTGGAACAGCTTCTACATCCAGGTCATTGGCATTCAGCCTGATGATACCTGAATATGTAAAGTTTCCGCCTTTTTGCATAAGCTTCAGACGATAATAGCGAACAGAAGCAAATGTATGCTCAGGATCGGTAAACTGGTAACTGTTGGCTGAATTGGTACGTCCCTTGCCTTCTACCTTGCCGGCATGGCTGAATGAGGTACCGTTTTCAGAGAATTCTATATCGTAGTAGGCAATATTATCATCGCCGTTCATAGTCCATTGTAAAACCGACTTCTCATCTTTCAGGCTGCCTCTGAATTTCAGGTTGGTCAAAGGCAGTACACCATCAGAATAGAAACAGGTAGGTGTTTGTCCAACGTTCGTAGGGTCGTTTGAGTTTACAAACATTACGTTACCATCGGCATCGAGCAGGGAGATCCTTGACTGGTTACAAACCTGCTGATTGGGTTGGGTAACTACCTGGAAGGTTACCACCGCTGCGTTTGCCCCGGTTGGTCTTATGATACCAGGATCTTCACCCAGGGTGTTTACCAACCGGCCGCCTGAAACTGCATATGGCATAACACCGCCTACGTCTGCTACTGGTATTCCATTTAATCGGGTTGTACCAGCCAGGTAAGTAGTAGATGATGGAATATAATCGTACATATATACGCCTGCTGCATTAATGTTACCAATGTTGGTTACAGTAATGACATATTCAACCGTATCGCCGCCAACAATCGTACCGCTGCCATTTATATTCCTGAACGTTTTATCGGCGATGATGGAACTGGCCAGCACCGGGAACGCGCAAGTGGTAAAATCACCAGTATGGTATACGTTTGTATTGCTGGAATTGAGTTGGGTAGTATTCATTGTTTGCAGGTCAAGCCTGTATACATCCCGGTAAGCCCCACCGATATAAACATTACCCAACGCATCAATGGCTAATGACTGCGAGGTAAAGGAGCCGGATCCGGAGAAGTTGATGCTACCCATGAAGGTAGCTACCCTGGTAGATGGGTTGATCTTATACATGTGACTGGCGTTGGTGATCAGGTATAATTTGCCTGAACCATCTGCAAACAGGTCACCCCCGCTTTCACTGAGAACATCTCTGCCTCCGGATGCATTGGTTGGGGCGTTAATCAATGGGCCCAGCCTGTTGATTTGCGGTACATCCGACGCGTTAAAGGTGAACCTGATAAGGTCCAAACCATTAGAGGTAAGCGCATACCCATATCCATCAGAACCCATACCCATACGGTTAATTCTGTAACCGGTATTGGAAGTATTGGTTTCCAGTTTATATCCTGTAAACCGTCTGGTTGCATAAGGTGCAGGAATACTAAGATCAATATAGCAAAGATCCTGGTCTATGACGTTATTAACGAAATAGATCCTTTGCCGGGCTCTGTCATATGCCAGCGCTGCGCAATGATTCAATAAACGGCCTGTGGTAGTGGTAGAACCCACTGGAAGCGCCTCGAATCTTTGTGTGCTGAGATAACCATTATACATGGGTGTATTAAAAGCTCCGCTCGTACCGTTGGTAGTATTTACAGTTCGTAAAAAACTCCATTCATCCAGTTCACAGTTACCGCTGCCACATCCCGTGTTTTGGTTTGGATAGTAAGTAGTAGTCGAATAAACAACGTTACAACCGGCATCTACAATAACGTTTGTAAATACCGTGTTGGTAGCCTGAATAGTGGAAACACCGTTCTGGCTGGCATCAATGGTGGCATTGTTGAAAATGCTTCCGCCATTGGCTGTTACGCGCACTCTGAAGATGATCGTTGCCGTTGCATTAGGAGCCAGAATACCCGTACCATAAGTAGGCGAATTAATATAACCGCCACTCGCTGAATAGGGCATTCTTCCACCACTGCCATCGGCCACTGCTCCGCCGTTTAAGGTGGTAGAACCAGTTACATACGACACACCCGCAGGAACGTTATCGTACAGTCTGGATGCAACATAGTTTTGTGTGGTAAGATTTCTGACGGTGATCGTATATATCAATACATCACCCTGACTGGCTGTAGTACCGTCTCCACCGTTCGTGAAGTTCTCTACAGTTTTAACAAAGTCTAATGCCGCTTGGGCCTGCGTACGCGCCTTAAAGCCTAATAGCAATAAGGATAAGAGCAGGGCTCTCAAAGGGTAGAATTTTAAGTTCATAGGTTCCGGATTTACACTTAAAAGTTTTCTAATAAAATTCAGTCATCATAATTACGAAACACGCCGCGCGCTGCTTCTTTAATTATAACCTTATAAAAATTCTTATTTAGTACTTATTCTCTGGTTACTCGTTTAATTGCATTGGCCACAGTTTTAAAATTTATCTATAGTATTTGTATCAGTTGTTTTATTATCAGTTTTAATGAATGTTTTATTCATATGGGTTTAAGTCAAAACTGATCCTTAAAGGCAAAAGTGTTTTCAATCTTGTTATTAAATCCGGGTAAACTTTTCTGAACAGGAAGGAAATAGCTAAACAGTATTGAGGTTTTGGTTTTACCAGACAATTTTTCCGGTAACGTGTGGTGTGATCCTGGCAGCAACGCTTGGTTACTGTCCAGGGAAATAAGGCAGCAATGATCATCTAAATGAATAGATGCGTATGAAGGAATTTCAATCCTTTTCATAGTTTACGGTACGGATGTAATTAATTAAAGGCGATAGTTAGCGCTTTTTCGCCAATCGTACAACGCAAAACCCACACGGATATTTTACAGGTAAATATGTAGTGGATTCAGGGGGATTATATTATTATTATTTGCCTAATGAAATATAATCAAAATCAATACGCAACGAATGGTGTATAATTTACCTTTATTTCAAAAATTAGTTAATTGTTTAATAATCAAATGAATGTGGAGTTACGGCCCCTCCTTCTTCATTTGGGAGGAATGGGGAAAACTTTTACATTTAATTTGGTTTATATTGTAAACTAATTTACGTTTGAGTATAAATTACATAACAATGCTACACCTATTGCCACTGCTTGTATTACTCTTATCCTTTTTGGCAGGTTCAGCACAAACTGTAGTGTCGGGAAAAGTGAAAGATGGTAAAGGTCGCCCTATTCAGGGCGCCAGTATTACTTTAAAAGATACTTACGATGGCGCCACATCCGATTCATTGGGCGCTTATCGTTTCAGAACAACTGAAAAAGGAGAGCAAACATTATTGGCTACGTCTATTGGTTACAAACTGCAGGAACAAAAAATAACCCTTGCTGGCGCCACCATGCATCTTGATGTGGTGTTAAAGCAGGAACCCAATGAATTAACGGCCGTTACCATAACGGCCGGTTCCTTTGAAGCCAGTGATGCAAAGCGTACGACAGTTTTAAACAGTATTGATATTGTTTCCACCGCCAGCGCCAACGCCGATGTTACCGGAGCCATTAAAACATTGCCGGGCGCCCAACAGGTAGGGGAGAGTGAAGGTTTGTTTGTTCGTGGCGGAACGGCCCAGGAAACAAAAGTATTTATTGACGGTACCCTGGTAAATAATTTCTTTTACAGCAGTGTACCGGATATAGCACAGCGAGGCCGCTTTTCACCCTTTATTTTTAAAGGAACCGTATTTAGTGCGGGTGGCTATTCTGCTTTATATGGCCAAGCGCTTTCTTCTGCACTTATATTAGAGTCGGTTGATTTGCCTGATCGATCTTCGGCCAGCGTAGGCATTTCTACAGTTGCGCTAAATGCCGGCTTTCAAAAATTATCAAAGAAGAAAAATGCCAGTTGGGGAGTCAATTACGGCTATGTTAATCTTGCGGCGTACTTTGCCGCCGTTAAGCAACGGCCAGATAATTTCAAAATACCCGAGTTTCACAATGGCGAGGTTAATTTCCGGGTCAAAACTTCCAAAACCGGCATGCTGAAGTTTTATGGTTATTTCAATTACAACAACCTGGGCCTGCGCAGGCCTGATATTGATTCGACAGATCTTAAAAATGCGTTTAAGCTAACGAACTTCAATGTGTACGGGAATTTGTCGTGGAAAGAAAAGCTGGGCAAAAAATGGCATCTGTACCTGGGGGCTTCTTACAGTACCAATACCGATAAGATAGGTAACGAATTGCAGGACCAGGCTAACGATCCTGTGGTGCTGAATGTTGAACCGTACAATACAAAGAGCTTTGATGTTAAGGCCAACGGCAATCTTGCCACGATAAAAACCGTACTGGAAAGACGTTTGTATGGGTTAAGCGCCATCAGGTTTGGGGGCGAGTATATGTACTTTACCGATAAGAATACTTTTGATAATTTATATGTTTCAAATGCCATTTCTAAAACAGATGATCATTTTAAAGCAGCTTTTGCAGAGGCCGACATCTATATCACCAACGATCTGGCGGCTAAATTAGGCGGGCGGTTCGAACATAGTTCGTTGCTCGAAAAAACGAATATGGTTCCCCGTGTTTCATTGGCGTATAAAGTAGGCAACAAAGCACAGGCTTCCCTGGCATATGGAATTTTTTATCAGAAACCTGAAAAGGATTATTACCTGCGTGGATACGCTTTCAATGACCTGTTATACACCAAAGCAACCCATTATATTGCCAACTATCAAAAGGTAAGCAGGGATTACACGTTGCGCATTGAAGGCTTCTATAAAAAATATGAGCACCTGATAAAAACCTACGGAAACAATAACAACGGAGTTATTGATAGCATAGGCAATGCCGGTTTTGGTGATGCCAAGGGAATTGAACTATTCTGGCGCGATCGAAAAACTTTAAAAAATGTTGATTACTGGATCTCTTATTCCTACCTCGATACCAAGAGAGATTACCTCAATTACCCGTATGCCATTAAACCCAATTTTGCCGCAACCCATACGGCCAACCTGGTAATTAAAAAATTTGTTACCAAATTAAAGACCCAGTTTAACGGTTCGTATACGTTTGCAACCGGCCGCCCTTATTATAACATCAGGTATAACAACAGCGCCGGTAAATTTCAAATTGCCGATCAGGGTAAAACCATTGCATATAATAACCTTAGCTTTAGTGTTAATTACCTGCCTGCCATTGGAAATGCAAAAGCGAAAAAATTTGTTGTGTGGGTATTTTCAATAAATAACGTATTGGGGAACGATCAGGTGTTTGGTTATAACTATTCTTATAATGGCTTAAGGAAAGATCCTATTCTGCCTACGGCCCGGCGGTTTTTCTTCTTCGGTTGTTTCCTGAGTTTTGGGGTCGACAGAACCGACGATGTGATCAATAGTAATTTATAGTATCAGTTAACATTACCATAAAAAATAAAATCAATCATCATGAAGAAAATGTTTTTTGCACTCCTTTCGCTTGCTGTAGTAACACAGGGGTTTGCACAAAGCGAGAAGTTTACCAAAGCAATGACTACTAACATCGCCCAATTTGATTCGGCTAAAACCGCCGACGATATGCTGGCAGTATCTGCTGCTTTTGAACGTATTGGCGATGCTGAAAAGAACCAATGGCTTCCCTATTACTATGCTTCGCTTGCCCAGGTGATATATTCATTTATGAAGAACGATATGCCCAACAACGATGCATTGGCCGGAAAAGCCGAGCAATTGTTGACCAAAGCCGAAGGTATGAAACCCAACAATTCTGAGATCAGTTGCATAAAATCAATGATAGCCACCCTGCGCATGCTGGTGAATCCACAGCAACGCTGGCAGCAATATGGCGCCGTTATACAACAAGAGCTGGAGAATGCGAAAAAGCAGGACCCAACCAACCCAAGACCTTATTATTTGCAGGGACAGAATTTACGTAACACGCCTGAACAATTTGGCGGTGGTTGCAACAGCGCCAAGCCAATGCTCGAAGAGGCAGTAAAAAAATTCGAAGCATTCAAACCTGCCTCCAGCATTGATCCCAGTTGGGGTAAACTTCAAGCTGAGAAAGTGTTGGAAGGATGCAAATAGTGAAAGTCGTCCACGCACCGGTTTATAAACCTGCGTGGACAATTTTCTTTTATGACATATCGGCTAGTGATTAATTTGCCTGATGAACTATTAATAAAGTGACCTGTTATATGGAAAAGGATACCGGTTTTTCGCACACGGAAAGTCTGGCGCTTATTGAATCCATGATCAATAAGGCAACGAACCGTTTTAATGAAGATGGATTTTTGTATCTGTTATGGGGATGGGTAGTATTACTGTGCAGTATTGCGGAGTTTATTTTACTACGTATTCAGTACGAAAAACATTATTTGGTTTGGACGGTTACCTGGGCAGCCGTCATTTTCCAGATCTTTTTTCTGCGTAGGAAACGGCGTAAAGAAAGGGTGCGAACATACACCGATGATATTGTTAAGTATGTATGGATAACGTTTGTGATCATCATGTTCCTGTCGGCTGTCCTCATTGGCGCTATTCAGGGTAAAGAGTATTACAAATTGATAGATCCCCTGTTTCTGGTAATTTATGGAATGCCCACCTTTTTGTCAGGCATCATTCTCCGGTTCAAACCATTGGTATGGGGCGGCATTGGTTGTTGGTTGTTATCGATATTATGTACTGTAATACCGGTGGAATTTCATTTATTACTGGTTGCAGCAGCCATGCTCATAGCATGGATCATACCTGGTTACCTGTTGCGGTTGAAGTTTAAGCATATGAACCGTTAACCTTGTACAGTGTTGATTAATGTAAAAGGTATCATCAATAAGGTTGAAAGCGATTGAAATGGAGTTTAAAGATCTTGATCCAATATTACATTCCCAGCTACGCTTGGCAGTAGTGTCACTTCTCATTAGTGTGAAGGAGGCGGAGTTTACTTTTATTCGTGAAAAGACAAATGCAACGGCCGGCAATTTGAGCGTGCAGATCAATAAACTAAAAGAGGCCGGTTATATTGAAGTTGTTAAACAATTTAAAGATAATTACCCGCAAACCATTTGTAAAATAACGCCGGCAGGTGTGGCCGCTTTTGAGCAGTATGTAAAGAATTTGCAATCGTACCTGGGCGTAAATAAATAACCCCCGCCTTTTGGAGGCAGGGGTATCTTACCTGTGAAACTCACTATTATTCTTTAATCAGTTTTACCATCATGCGCTCTTTGCTGTTTACCGTAACATCGAGCATATAAGCGCCTGGCTGCAGGTTGCTGCTTCCTTCCATAATAAAACTATTGGCGCCTGCATTCGCTTTTGACGTTTTATTCATCACAATGGCGCCTTCGGCATTTAATATTTTCATAGCAACATAGCTGCTTTCATTGAGCTGCGTGGTTACTGCAATATCATTTTTGGCAGGATTGGGGGTAACGCTCACCATTTTCACTGTAGGCGTATTATATACGCGCACTACCAGTAATCTGCTCATAGCCACTTTCCCTTCGTTATTAACCTGCTTCAATCGATAGTAGAGGTCTTTTTTCAGGGCGGTATTTTTACCTACTTCATCATAAAACGCGTATGCTTTTTTCTCCGTTGAAGTACCCTGCGCTTTTACTGTACCTGCAGTTGTCCATTTGCGGCCATCGATGCTTCTTTCAATGTCGAAGCGGCTGCTGTTGAATTCATAACCTGTTGCCCATTTCAATAACACTTGTCCGCCATCGTTATAAAGACCGGCGAAATCGTTCAAACTTACCGACTCATCGGGAAAGCTCAATATAACCGTGGCATCCTGTGAGCACATGCGACCAAAGCCATTGTCACACACTTTGTAGGTGAACGTAGTTGAATGACCGGTAAAATCAGCATTCGGGGTAAATATAAAGCTGCCATCGCCCCGCAATACTACTTTTCCATCGGGTGAATTGCTGATCAGGTAGGCATTGAACCGGTCGTGATCGGCATCCCGGTCATTGGCAGTAACCTGACCAGTGGCGGTATGATTGGGTAGCCCAATGATATTATCATTTTCTGCAATAGGCGAGGTGTTGCATCCTTCAGGGTAATGCAAGGCCGCTGAAACAACCAGTTGATCAATGGCGATTTGTGCAGTACCACCCTTACCCTGGTAGTTCAGGTACACTTTATATATACCCGGCATAAGACCGGTAAATGATTTGTTGTAAGTGGTTTGGGAAGTAGCAGATGCACATTCAATGCTATCTAACCGGGATACAATAATATTATTGGGATCGGTTAAATAAACTTTTAACCAGCGACGGGTTCCCTTTTCAAAGGTTTGGTTGAACTGCCAGTTAAAAGAAATATTGATATGATCTGGTACATCCAGTACCGGTGTATAAATACCGGTGCGTTGATCAGCCGTTATCGCCGCGGCGGGAACCAGCCAGCCATCGTACTCAGCCTTGGAGTGCGCTACGTCAAAATCGGGTAGGGCCCAGCAATGGTTTTGTAAGTATCCTTTCAGTTGCGGGATAGCAACACCGTTCCTTGTGTTGAAGTTTTCAGCAACCTGGGCCCTGGTGCCGGTAACCAGGCCGGTTACAATAAGAAAGCAAAAAATGCGCTTCATTTTTGAATGTTTCAGCAATTAATAAATAGATACTCCGGTGATGGACTATGATCAATCCACCAAAGGGTATTCAAAGGCAAATGCATTTTTTAAAGGATACACACAATCATGTAAAGGATACAAACGATCACGGGGGGGTATTACGGAATTATAGTGGGATTACGTAGGAATTGGAAGTATTTGTACGATAAAAGCAGATCCTGGAAGAAATTAAACCGGAGACTTTTTTTATCTGAATTCTGCTATTGTTCAAATAGTCAGCGGCTTATGTAGGTTTTGGAATTTACTACAGGAAGAAAATAATATCCTGCGGGGGGTACGGGATTATCAGAGGATGTAGACGATTCTTACAAATGTAAATAACGGATTTGTCTTTTGCAAGTAGGCTCGCATAAAAATATATTTTGGTTAAATCGGTCTTAATAATAGCTGCCGGGCAGTATATTTTTCAGGCTCGAACCATTTCCGGTTGTAATTTGTACATTTTATATAACATATGTCTGCGATCATACAGGTTAGTAATTTGAGTAAACAGTACCGGGAAGTGAAAGCAGTAAATGATATTTCATTCACTGTGAACACGGGAGATATTTATGGTTTCCTGGGACAAAACGGGGCTGGTAAATCTACTACCATCCGCATGTTGCTTACCCTCATTGAACCAACAGCGGGAACCATTGAATTGTTTGGTAAGAATTTAAATTCCCATCGAAAAGCGATATTACGGCAAATAGGGGCTGTTATTGAAAAGCCCGATCTGTATAAATACCTGACGGGGTACGAAAACCTTTCCCTGTTTGCAAAAATGAGTGGCGTTGCCGTCAATGAAAAAAAATTAAATGATCAGTTGGAACAGGTAGGGCTTACCGAGCGGGCGCATAGCAAAGTGCGAACATATTCGCAGGGAATGAAACAGCGTTTGGGAATTGCCATTGCCCTCATTCACGATCCCCAACTGATCATCCTCGATGAACCCACCAATGGACTAGATCCCCAGGGTATTGCTGATATTCGTAACCTTATCTTACACCTGAGCCGGCACCAGGGAAAAACCATTTTGGTGTCGTCGCACCTGTTACATGAAATTGAACTGATAGCCAACCGCATGCTCATCATTGATAAAGGCAAAAAAATAATGGAAGGCACCGTTGCCGCATTGGTTGATCCTGCCCGCACCATGGTGCATCTTGAAGTAACCAATCCGCAACAGGTAGTTACCTGGTTGCAAAGCAGTAAATGGAGCGCTAATCTGCAAGAGCATAGTAACAATGTTATTCTGCTGCAAATGAATAAGCCGCAAGTGCCCGAATTGACTGCCGACCTGGTAAATGCAGGCGCCAACATTATGGCCCTGCAACCGCAGAATTCATTAGAATCTTATTTTCTGTCATTAACAACCGAAAACCGGCATGTGGACACTTTTACAAATTGAGCTTTTTAAAATATTCAAACGGCCACGTACTTATATTGCTTTTATTGCCATTGCTGCTATTGTTATATTAATTCAACTGGCATTGTACCTCGATGGGAAAACGTACATTGGTTTTTTATTGCAAAGTATAGAACGGTTTAATGTAGAAGGTAAAATACTGAATGGATACTTTGTTTGTTATTTCATTTTACAAACCCTGCTGATACATGTGCCATTGCTTATTGCGTTGGTGGGCGGCGATATGATTGCCGGAGAAGCCAATATGGGCACCTTGCGTTTATTAATAAGCAAACCCATCAGCCGCTCTACTTTATTGGTAAGTAAGTTCCTGGCTTCCTCTATTTATACTTTACTGTTATTGATATGGATGGCCATTCTTTCGTTGTTCGTGTCCCTGCTGGTATTTGGTTCCGGCGATCTGATGGTATTTCAAAGCCAGGTGATCATTCAAATTCCACAATCGGATGTGTTCTGGCGTTACCTGGCGGCCTTTGGATTTGCCGCTATTGCCATGATAACGGTGGCCGCATTGTCATTCTTTCTTTCCCTGTTTGCTGAGAATTCTATTGGTCCCATTGTGGCCGCAATGAGCATAGTTATAGTTTGCACCATTCTCACTACAATGGACCTGCCTTTGTTTTTATCTATGAAGCCGTATTTGTTTACCTCGCATATGCTGGGATGGAAAGGCTTTTTCGATATTCAGGCAACAACCGGGAACAGTGCGGTGCCGGGTAGTATTCAGAATTTGCCGGGGATCTTGCGTTCGGCCTTCATTTTAATTGTGCATATTGTTGGCTTTGTAGTAGCTGCGGTAGTGATATTTAAAAAGAAAGACGTGTTGTCATGAATACTAGCTTTTTCACGTTTCACGTTTGCCGTTTCACGATTCGCCTCAATCCGCCAGCGTAAAATGGAAGGTGCTGCCTTTGCCTGCTTCCGACTGTACCCAAATGGTACCGCCATGCAGTTCAACTATTTTCTTGCAATGCGCCAGGCCAATACCCGATCCTTCATACACCGAGCGGTTGTGCAACCGTTGAAAAATAATAAATATGCGTTCCTGGTATTGTTTTTCTATACCAATACCATTATCGCGAAACTGAAAATGCCAGTAGCCATTTTCTCTTACAGTAGATATTTCAATATGCGGCGCTATGCCTGGTTTTTGAAATTTAATGGAATTACTGATTAGGTTTTGAAATAGCAGTTTTAATTCGGTTGGAAAAGCATTTATTACCGGAAGATCGCCCGCCGTGATCTCAGCCTTGTTTTCCTTGATCACTTTGGCAAGATCGGCTATTACTTCTGAAAATGCCACATTACAATCTACGGGTTCAATTTTTTTCTCACGACCTATACGCGAGTAATCGAGCAGGTCTTTGATCAACGTTTTCATTCTGTCAGAAGCCTGTATTACATAGTCGATATACCTGTTCGCATTGTCATCAATTTTGCCATGGTATTGTTTACGCAGCAGCTCAACAAAGCTTGACGTGGTACGCAAGGGCTCCTGCAGATCGTGCGAAGCCACATACGCAAATTGTGCCAGCTCTTTGTTCTTGCTTTCCAACTCGGCAGTGCGTTGCTTTACTTTTTTCTCAAGTGTAACGTTTGCTTCCCTGATCTCTTTTTCCAATCGCTTCTTTTCGGAGATATCACGGATTGCGGCCGTTATCAATATGCCTTCTTCCGTTTCAAGCGGACTTAAACTTATTTCAACCGGGAACTCTTCTCCGTTCTTACGACGGCCTAATAGTTCAATACCCGCTCCTGTAGAACGGATACCTGGATTATCGTAAAATAATTTCTGGTTTTCCGTTTGGGAGGTACGGAACCGTTCAGGTAATAATAACTCCACATTACAGCCGATCAGTTCATTCCTGCCATAGCCGAAAACATTTTCACATTGTTTATTAACCAGTTGAATAATACCTTTTTCACCAACGATCACAATGGCATCGGGGGCCGATTCCAGCAAACCCTTGAATTTTTGCTGCGCCTGCTCAATGTCACGGATACTGCGGTCCAACTCATCGGCCATGTTGTTAAAGTTATTGGCCAGGATTCCGATCTCGTCTTTTGAAAATGCTTTTGCTTTGCGGCTGAAATCATTTTTGGCAACCGCTTTGGCCGATTGCAGAATTTCGTTCAATCCTTTTTGAATGTTCCGGCTAACAATAATGGCTAAGGTTAAACCGGTTATTTCAACGGTAAGCGCAATTGCAAATAATAATTTTAATACCAGGTTTTCGAGCCACCGCGATCCTTCGCCCAGTGTATATGAAAAATCATCTTCCAGTATAGTTAGGCGTGCATTTAATGGGTCAATGGCCTGAACAATTTCATTGATCTTTTCATGGGAGGGGTGGGGTGAGTTGATCTCTTTATGTAATTGTTCACCAATAGGAATGAACTCGGCTACCAACGGGTCGGCCTGCGACCAGATCTTTATGGCTTTGTTTATATACGAAATAGAATTAAATCGTGTAAACAGGTTGATCATGCCTTCCACATCATCTTTATGATTACGGCCTTCAATAAAACCCTGCCGGGCAATTTCCATATCAGGATTTTCCTTGCCTAGCTCAACCAGGGTTTTATGATCGCCGCCGGGCACTTTCATGAACTCTTTAAATTTTTGATAATCGGCCTCGTCATGACTGCGGCTGTATTTCAATAACTGGTACATGGCATCTTTCTGCGCTTTTGACCAAAGGCCTTCACCGCTTACATATGCCCGTACAGACGAAAGTGTATTTATGGAGAACACGAGTGCGCCTAATTCAATAGCTATCAGGGTGGCCATGAGGCCTACCGTTAAATACAATTTTTTAGCAATGGATATGTTCTTGAACCACTTGAAAAGCGAAACACCTTTCATTCTTGTATTTTGTTTTAATTACACAACATGCAAATTCTTCAGGGTATTAACACCCATACAATTACACATTGAGCTTTCCTTGCCTTTTTGATTGGTTGATTTGGTGGCTATGTTTTAGCCAGGGAATACTTTGCTACTAAACTAGGCCTGCGGCAGCGAAGCTGGCTGCCAATATGGGGAAGGTAAGTAAAATTTTTAATGGATTATAGCAGACTTGATTAAAAATAAAAGCCCGAAAGAAGGTTATTGCTATCGTGAACTTCTTTCGGGCATAACTATCTTGTTTGCTTGTTAAAATCCATACTTTGTTACGCCTGGAATGGGAATCGTATAAAATCCGTCATCATTAGGCAATATAGGCGGAGCGGCATTAAAGTCGTATGATTTCGGTTGCAGGTTCAATCCCGAATTCAATGCTTTATCCCATTCCACCACCTGCCCGGTGTACGTTGCCATACGACCGAGAATGGAGGTCATGGTGCTTTTAGCGCCCATTTCGGTATCGGCAAATTTGTATTCACCTTTGGCAATAGCCGCAAACAACTCATCGTGTTCTGTTTGATAAGGGTTGTTTTCGGTCTGTTTATCGAACTGGAATAATAATTTTCCTTTAGGGCCAAGAATGTTGGCTTCGCCACATTGAATGATGCCTTTGGTACCGATCAGCAATTCATCTACTTTGCTCATAGTGCCTGGTATATGCCGGCACTGGCTGTTGAGCACAGAACCATCAGCATAAACAAACTCTACGTAGTGATGATCAAAGATCTCACCATTATCTTTCCCTTTACGCACCTGCCGGCCACCCATACCCTGGGCTTTCACCGGGTAACTTTCTTTGAACCAGTTCACCACATCGATGTTGTGGATGTGTTGTTCGCAAATATGGTCACCGCATAACCAAACGAAGTAGTACCAGTTGCGCATCTGGTATTCCATTTCGGTTTGTCCATTCTGGCGTTGGCGTACCCATACGCCATCGTTGTTCCACCAGGCTTGTGCCGAAGTAATATCGCCGATGAGGTTTTTGCGTTTGAATAATTCACGATATGAGTTCTGGTAGTGACGTTGTAAACCTACTACCACATTTAATTTTTTTTGCTTGGCTACTTCGGCCGCATCCAGCACCCGCTTTACACCAGCAGGGTCAGTGGCAACCGGCTTTTCCATGAATACATGTTTGCCTTGCTTGATGGCTTCTTCAAAGTGAATGGGACGAAAACCGGGCGGTGTGGCCAGGATCACCACATCTGCCAGGGGAATGGCTTTCTGATATGCATCGAACCCGGAAAATTTTCTTTCTTCGGGAACATCAATGCGATCTTTAATATTACCCTCGTTGTTTTGCGAAGATGTTAACCGTTTATAGCTGCGGTCTAAATTATCACGAAAAGCATCGGCCATGGCCACCAGCTTAACGTTTTGTTTGGTTAATAAGGCCTGCATGGCAGCGCCGGTTCCGCGGCCGCCACAACCGATCAACGCAACTTTTATGGTATCGTCTGCACCAGAAAAATAATTGGCTTTTGAAAGTAATGGAGCTGCAAGTAATCCTCCGGCCAGCCAGGTACTTTGTTTTACGAACCGGCGGCGTGAAGCGGCAAGGTTGTTAGAATTTTCAGTGCTCATTTGCATCAGTTTTAAAATAACGAAATCAGGAATTCTCTATTAGTATAACCAGGTAACGCATGGGTGTTACTCGTGGCAATATTTTGCATAAAAGGCTTCTGCTTCTTCAGCAGTGGGCGCTTGTGCCGGGCGAACGATACGGAAGCCAACTGCCATGGCATCGGTCAGCCACCATTTGCTTTTAGGCATCTGGGGATCGCGTTTGTTCCATGACGCATTTGACGGCATTCGGGTTGCACAGCGTAATGCATCTGGTTTATCTAAATAACCACCACCCCGAACCGCGCGGGGATAGGTAACCGTGGGTGCTACCATGGGGTTCAATGCCGTATCGCCAAGCGCTGTAAAATAATCTTCGCGATATTGGTCAAGGGTCCATTCTCCTACATTACCCAGCATATCATACAAACCCCAGGCATTGGGTTTTTTCTGTCCTGTTTTCTGGTACTTTTTATTGCTGTTATCGGCAAACCAGGCGTAGTCTTTCAGTTGTTTTGCATTGTCGCCAAAGTAGTAGGCGCCAGTGCTGCCTGCTCTGCATGCATATTCCCATTCAGCCTCAGTTGGCAACCGGTAAAAAATGCCGGTCTTTTTATACAACCAGCGACAGTACATCATTGCGGTATACTGCGACATGCTGTTAACCGGGAAACCGCCTTGTTTTCCCATGCCCCAACTCAGGTCAATATATTGTGGCGTAGGGCGGGTAACGGCATCTACTTCTGAATCGCGCGGAGTATTTTCATCGTTAAAGAACAATAAAAATTCATCATAGGTAACTTCTTTAGCGCCCATCCAGAATGCATCGAGCCGAATTTTTTTTGCCGGGCCTTCTGCGGGTTTATGTCCTGCTTCGGTACCAGGACTGCCCATCATAAAACTACCGGCCTGTATGGGTACCATATTAAAGGTTACACTACTGCCTGGAATAGTTTGATCGTAGGGGGCGAATGCGGTTGAATTGTTGGTTTGTGCAAGGGCACAGGTGCTGCTAAACAAAAAAGCAATTACAAATTGTACAAATTTCACAAGAAGTTCTTTTAATGTAAGGCACGGAAATTAAGAAATTAAAGCATTCCATTTGCAACCGGGACCGGGTTTAGTTTGGAAAACGTTTGCACTGCGGGGAAGAGGGCTGCACGCGGAAGACAAAGCTATAAGCTCCAAGCTATAAGCCATAAGCAATACAGCTAGACGTTGCAAGCTGCATGCTACACGCTGCAAGCTAAAGGCAGAAAGCTAAAAGCCATAAGCAAAAAACACTATCTTATCTTGACCTCACAGCCTGCTCCCGATTAAGTCGGGGTTTGCCGTTTGCCGTTTCACGATTGCCGATTCACGACTACCGTTTCACGACTACCGTTTCACGTTTGTCATTTCACGATTGCCGGCTGCCGAATTGCCCAAATATAAATCCAACCTTATTTATTGTAATACAAATCTCCTTATAAGTCGTACAAAGGCTATGATACCCTAAATCACATGCGGTTGTTTATTTTTTTTTTTACCTGATAACATGCGAACTGCTAAATATTATTATCCATAATTTTAATTGCTAAACGGCACTATATGAAAAGACGAAATTTTCTGCAGCAAACTGCTTTGGCTGGCGCTTCTCTTTTAACAGCATCCGGAGTTAGCGCTGCTGGCAATTCAATCTACCGGCAACCCCGCACCGCCGGGTCTGCACCTGTTGCAGATAAACCTTTCAATTTAAATTATGCTTTTCACGATGGTATGTTCAAGAGCCATGGTGGCGCTGATTTCATTGACCAGATAAAATTTGCGTACGATCATGGTTTTCGTTCTATTGAAGACAATGGCATGATGGGCCGTACTGTAGACCAACAAAAGAAAATAGGAGATACCCTGCAAAAGCTGGGCATGAATATGGGGGTGTTTGTCATTACATCAGATAACTGGCACTGGCGCACCACGCTCACAACCGGCAAACAGGAGTGGATAGATAAAATGATCAATGACTGCAAAACAGCGGTGGAAGTGGCCAAACGCTGTGGCGCTAAATGGATGACGGTAGTGCCGGGCAATTATGAAAGATCATTGTCGCTCGACTACCAGACAGCCAATGTAATTACCGCCTTGCGAAAAGCGTGCACCATATTGGAGCCGCATGGCCTGGTGATGGTGTTGGAAATGTTAAGCGATAATCCCGATCTGTTCCTGCGTCATTCAGATCAGGCATATATGATCTGCAAAGCGGTGAACAGCCCCTCGTGTAAAATGTTGTTCGATATGTATCACATGCAGCGAAACGAAGGCGATATCATCAATAACCTCAACAAATCGTGGGATGAGATCGGCTACCTGCAAATTGGTGATAACCCCGGCAGAAAAGAACCCGGCACCGGTGAAATGAACTATAAGAATATTTTCAAGCATATTCATGGCAAGGGATACAAAGGAATTCTGGGTATGGAGCATGGAAATTTTCAAAAAGGTACCGAGGGAGAGTTGGCGTTGATAAAAGCCTACCGCGAAGCGGATAACTTTATGTAAGGCTTCGTTAAATATGTACCCGACAGATAGTAGTGTGTTAAATTTGTATCATGAATAATCTGGCTATGAAATTTTCTGTTCCTGCAGGACTGTTGATGCTGTTTTTGCTGCCTGGTTTGGTAAGCCGGGCACAGGATGCCAATGAGCTGATAAAAAAGGTAAAAGAAAAACTGGCGCTGGTGAACGACTATCAGGCTGAAGGCGTAATGAAAACCGATGTGTCGTTCATGAAGGTACCCGAGTCTAAAGTGACCATCTATTATAAGAAGCCCGATAAATTCAAGATCAAAAAGCAGGACGGTATTTCCATAGTACCCAAAGGCGGCGGCAATATTAACCTGGCTTCTTTATTTGAAGGAAATAATTATACCGCCGTGCCGGCCGGAAAAAGCACTATCAATGGCGCGCCGGTTGCCATTATAAAATTACTGCCGCTCGATGAAAAAAGCGACGTTGTGGTTTCAACCCTGTATATCGATGAAAAAGAAGCGCTGGTGAAAAAAGCCATCATTACCACCCGCGAAAATGGCACCTACGAAATGGAAATGCAATACGGTAAGTACACCAATCGCGGCCTGCCCGATATCATCACCTTTTTATTTGCTACCAAAGATTATAAATTACCCAAAGGACTCGCATTCGATTATGATGCCGGCGAGCAGCAACCCAAGAACAATACCACCACAACCGGAAACCAGAAGGGGAAAATTCAAATTTCTTACACCAATTATACTATAAACAAAGGAATTGCCAACGATATCTTCAAGTAAAAGGGTACCCTTTTGACCAACATGAACAAGTTTACCAGTTTATTGATCTATGTCAAATATTTTGCATGCGATAAGTTTCAGGTGCATGATAATCAGCTGGTTGAAGTGTAAGTATTACTCTTTATTACTTTTTAAGGGAAATAATATATTCAACACATACGTTATATATGCGCACCTTAATTGTGAAAAGTACACCTGAAAACTGAAAACATGTCTTTATTCCTGCGACTCTTCAAAGTACCACCTGCCGGTTATTTTTATTCACTAAGAACCCGTGCTATTGTTATAGAAAAAACAAACCAGTTGGTTGTTAAAGACAACAGATTCCAGGGTGTGTTCAGATAATTGCTCGTACGCTTTTCCTTCTATTTACCCTGCATAAAAGCAGGCGTTGCTTGTATTTGGTATGAAATGGTTGCTCTGGTGTGTGAAACTTATTTCGTAAACCTTAGCTTATGCGTTACGCATGAAATAGTTGCTATAGCAGGCCTCGCTTCACTGAGGCGCAGCAAACTCATTTCTTAGACCTTAGCCTATGCATGAAATAGTTGCAATGACTGGCATCTTATTTCTTAAACCTTAGCTTATGTCATGAACAAGTTGTCTGCCGGAAGGCAGGCTTCTACAAGCCAACTCGTTTCTTAAACCTTAGCCTACTTGTCCTATCAAAATAAAATCCCCCTGGTTAATACCGGGGGGAATTTTGTTTTTATGCGTTGCTGTAAATTGTTATTCGTTGTTGGTATCTTCAATTTTTTCATCTTCCACATTGGCAAGAATAGCGGGCGTAACTTTCTTCACCGGGTTCCTATGGCTTTCAACATACCCACTGCGGCGATTAATAATATCGATGCATTCGTATATAGCAGTTAAGAAAGAAGAATGATCAGCTTTGTTCTTACCGGCAATATCAAAAGCGGTTCCATGATCGGGTGAGGTGCGCACTGCAGGTAATCCGGCGGTATAGTTCACCCCTTCGCCAATAGCCAGTGATTTAAAAGGAATCAAACCCTGGTCGTGGTACATAGCCAGTACCGCATCGAATTTATCATAATGCCTGCGGGCAAAAAATCCGTCGGCGCTGTAAGGGCCCATCGCCAGCATAAAGTGGCGGGCATCTTTAATAGCGGGTTTAATGATTTCTTCTTCTTCCCGGCCAATCAATCCTTCGTCGCCAGCATGGGGGTTCAAACCCAGTACAGCCACTTTGGGTTTATCTATACCAAAATCTTTTATGAGTGAATTATTGATGATGCTGAGCTTTGACAGAATGTTTTCGCGGGTAACGTATTTGGCGGCTTCGCTTACCGGTATGTGTTCGCTCAGCAAACCAACCCTGAAATTACCTGCCACCATCAGCATGGCTACATCCTGTACGCCAAAAATGTGTTTCAGGTACGGTGTGTGACCTGTATAATTGAATTCGTTACTATGCGTATTCTTTTTATGAATAGGAGCGGTAACCAGTCCATTTATCTTGTTTTCTTTCAACGCCTGCACCGCCACGGTTAAAGATTTAATAGCATATTTACCACCCACATCAGATAATTGGCCAGGCGTAATGCCAACTTCTTCTTCCCAGCAATTAAAAATGTTGATCTGTTTAAAGTTCACGCGGTTCAGTTCTTTAATGCTCTGGTAACTGAAGTTGATGTCAGGTACCGATTTGCGGTAAAAATTGATCACTTTATTAGAGGCGAAAATAACGGGGGTACAAAGCTCGAGCAGGCGGTGATCGTTCAGTGTTTTTATGATCAATTCTGCACCAATACCGTTCAAATCGCCGATCGAGATGCCTATTATGGGTTTTTGTTGTTGTGCGTTCATTGTGAGTTTACTATTGAAGCGGCTAATTTACGATATAATGTTCAAGGAAAGTTATTAGGTCGAAGCTTCACGCCACACGCAGTAAGTAATAAACCGAAAGTCTGGCCGGATGACCGGTTGAACAGCCTTTTCGTCTTTCTCTTCAACCTCAAGCGGGCATTTTCAGGCAGTTTTTAAGTACAAACTATTACAAGTTGTGGGAAAACAATTATTAAGATATATCAATTTATATATATTCTATATGACTGTAATATAATGTTTTATACATTTGATATGGTCCGAAAGAATAACCTTATGAAAACCGGTTAATACCGGGAGTGAAATTGTGAAGCGCTAAAATGTATTATTATGAAAATCCGTATCAGTGAAAGATTACCTTTCCTGCTCTTGCTGGCCAGCACTTCCTGGGTACAAGCGCAGGTTACATCACCCATTATCAAGGCTAAATTTGGCGTTGATGCCGATGTGCAGAACAACTGGTTCAATAATGGCGCATATACAATAGAAAATAACGATGACTGGTATTACCGCAATGGCTCCAGCAGTAGTAGTGTATTTGTAATTGATACAACAGGGGCCGGAACCATCACAGCGCAATATGCTTCCGGTATCGGGTTAACCACTCCTTTCTATCGAAAAATGCGTTATCCGGCGTATACCCAACTGGATGGCACAAAAACTTTGATCGATGCAGTTTTTGTGCGCGACTACCATGATATTGATACAACCGTATTTGCTTCGGGCAGTAATAAAAATGGCATGAGCCCGGCAGATTGGACCTGTCCCGATGCGCAAGGTGTACCTAATAAAAATGATATCCTCGATGCCTTTATTCATATAAGAAGAGAAGGTCCTACTTTATCGATTGCCGATACGCTTTGGATGTTTGGGGGGCTGGTGTTGGAAGCCACCAATGGTAACCGGTATTTTGATTTTGAGTTATACCAAACCGACATATTTTATACCCGCAGTACCCGGTCGTTTACCGGCTATGGGCCCGATGCCGGTCACACCTCGTGGAAATTTGATGCATCTGGCAATGTAACGCAGGCAGGCGACATCATTTTTTCTGCTGACTATGGCAGCTCTACATTATCTTCTATTGAAGCGCGTATCTGGATAGATGAGGCTTCAATGGCAATAACACCCGTTGCATTCGACTGGACGGGTAGCTTCGAAGGCGCTGATAACGCCGCACAATACGGGTACGCCGGTATACAACCTAAAACGGGCGATCCCTTTTATTTTGGTACAGCGAACGCTACAACCACCTGGGCTGGTCCATTTAAACTGGTACGGGCTAATAATGCCGTGCTTACCAGTTACCAGGCGAACCAGTTTATGGAATTTGGGGTGAACCTCACCGTATTGGGGCTTAACCCACAAACGTTAATGGGCGTAACCGCTTGCGGCATTCCATTTAGTAAGGTGTTAATTAAAACGCGCGCATCCACTTCATTCAATGCAGAATTAAAAGACTTTATCGGGCCTTTTGACCTGTTCCTGCCGCCCCGGGCAACAGCTGCTGCGGATATACCCATGTATTGCGGAACAACTGGAATCAGCGAAATAGAGGTAACTAATCCGTACGCAACTTCTTACTATAGCTGGACTACAACCGACGGCCACATTATTGGCGCCACCAACGGCACCTCTGTTACCGTAGATCAGGCGGGTACCTACGTTGTTACCCAAAGCCTTGATAATGGTTGTCCTGCCTTTTCAACCGATACGGTGGTGATTGCGTACGACCCCAATTGCACCGTGCTTTCTAATAACGAAGTGTCTTTTAAAGGAGCGTTTAAGAACAGTTTGGTTCAACTAGACTGGTCTGTTACCAACAACCAGGACATAAAATATTTTACAATTGAAAGAAGTATTGATGGCATACATTTTACACTGGCAGATACTGTAAACAACCAGGGCATTACCCCTGGCTATGTAACCTATACAACAACCGATAATGCAAATAGCTTACGCAGTTCGTATGTATATTATCGCATTAAAATATCAGTACGCAATGGCTCTGTGCAATACAGTAAGGTTATACGCGTAGCCATAACTGCCGGCAATGAATACAATATAACGTTGCAGCCGAACCCGGTGCGAGATCATTTACGTATCAATATTCATTCAGATGCAGATAGAGATGTTGACGTGCTAGTTTATAACGTTACCGGACAGCTGGTAAGATCAATGAACACCCGGGCGAAGAAAGGAGATGACGCTATAACCCTTACTGATTTTCGTGGTTGGGCAAAAGGCGTGTATACGGTAAAAGTGCTATCGGGCAAGCATGTATATGTAGATAGAATGGTTTTGGTGAAGTAATTCAAAGCAGCCACATGCGTAATATTGCATGCAGCATAACGGCAGCATGTAGTTATTGTGTAATATGCAGTACATAAATAATTAAGCAAACGTACCTTACTTATTAAGTGTTTATTTTAGTAAAGTGTTACCAATAAAATTTCAAAAGGTACGTTTATAGATTTCCAAGAATCCGTCTTTATGAAAAACACCCTATTGGCTGTGTTAATCATAGCTTTATGTCATGATCAGGCACAGGCGCAAAACACCCCGGGCTATATAAATTATCGAAGAACATCTCCAACTCAGCCAGTTGGCAAAAGATTGGTAACAACAAACATGGTGATTGATGGTGTTGTATCGACCGATCAACTTGCGACCGATATTTTAATTGCAAACATAATGGCCGATGGCGTCATTACTTCTGATAAGCTGGCTGATGATATTATGAATTCATTGGAAAATATGGAAAGCGGCCAAACAGCCGGCAATCCGGCGCCAGCTATAATACCTGTTGCTTTACCGGTACTTAATGCAGTTACTAATGACGGGCTTACCTATGCAGCGTATATGCAAAGCTGCATGCCTGCTGCACAGGAATTGCCAAAGCCCAGGCCTACATATCATAGAACAGGATGGTTACAATAAAAGGTTGACTAAGGTTTAAGTTTCATGCGGATCAAAAGAGGTACGGTTTACTTTCATTCCTGAATGATAAAACCCTACCTCTTTGCTATTATCCCCCAGTCCCCTAAAGGGAGGGTCTGGTTCCAGGTTAGTGTTCATGGTTTGGTTCGTGAATCGGGAAATGCTAATAATAAATGGCTGGTAGGGTTTATCAACTCTGTCAACCTTATCACCTTTTCACCTTATTAACTTGCTTATTGCCGGAGCTTGTAGCGTGCAGCTTGAAGCTTGCAGCTTTTCTTGTATTTTTGCCCTGTGTATACATTAAAAAAATCGCTGGGACAGCATTTTCTGATCGATGAAAATGTATGTCATAAAATAGTACAGGCGCTGCAGGAGCATCCCTTTCAGCGGCTGTTGGAGGTAGGGCCCGGTGGCGGTGCTTTGACCAGGTATTTACTTACCCTGCCAAACATTGACTTTAAATGCGTAGAACTCGATGAAGAGAAAGTAAATTGGTTGCTGCAACAGTATCCAGCCTTACAATCAAAGATCATTCACCAGGATTTCCTGACCATCGATCAACCGTTTAGCGAGCCTTTCACCCTTGTGGGCAATTTCCCTTATAATATATCTTCACAAATATTATTTAAAGTACTGGAATGGAAGGAGCGTGTACAGGTTGTTATTGGCATGTTCCAGAAAGAAGTGGCGCAACGGGTAGTTGCCCGCGAAGGCAATAAAGTGTATGGAATATTGAGTGTGCTGGTGCAGGCTTTTTATGATGTGGAATATTTGTTCGAAGTGCATGAAAATGCATTTAACCCACCCCCAAAAGTAAAGAGTGCGGTGATCAGGTTAACACCAAAACAAACCGTACCCGACATGAAAAGTGAACGGTCATTTTTTGTGCTGGTGAAAACAGCTTTTAACCAACGGCGTAAAACGTTACGCAACGCCGTGAAAAGTTTATATACCCCCGAAGCGCTGACAGATCCTATTTTTGATAAAAGGGCCGAACAATTAACGGTGAACGATTTTGCGCGGCTTACTTTTACTATGAAATAAAGCATGAAGAACAAACATAATGATGAAGAAAGTTATTATAACGGCCAAAGTACATAACTGGCTTATTGAGGAATTGCAGAAAAAAGGATTTACTGTACAACATGTTCCCGCTGTTACCTACGAAGAGTTATTGGAAACTATTCATGAGGCCGATGGGTTAATAGTAACAACGCGTATAAAAATCGATAAGCCCATGCTCGACCGGGCAACGCAATTAAAATGGATAGGTCGCCTGGGCAGCGGTATGGAATTGATTGATGTAGCGTATGCCGAACGGAAAGGTATTAAATGTGTAAGTAGCCCCGAAGGCAACCGCAACGCCGTTGCAGAACATGCCCTGGGTATGTTGCTGAACCTTATGAACAAGATGAGCAGCAGTATGCTCGAGATCAGGGAAGGCAAGTGGGTCCGCGATGCCAACCGCGGTATTGAGCTTACCGGTAAAACAGTTGGTATTATCGGGTATGGAAATACCGGCAGCGCTTTTGCCAAAGTATTGTCTTCGTTCGATGTAACGGTACTGGCTTGCGATAAATACAAATTTGGTTTTGCCAAAGGTTTTGTGCATGAAGCCAATCCGGAACAGGTTGCCCGCTATGCAGATGTAATAAGTATGCACCTGCCGCTAACGGAAGAAACATTCCATTACGCCAATGACAACTTTTTTAATGCATTGGAACGCAAACCATTTTTTTTGAATACATGCCGCGGGAAAGTGCATGATACCGGGGCGATTATCAGGGCCTTGCAAAACGGCAAAATTGCCGGGGCCGGACTGGATGTGTTGGAGAATGAAAAACTGGAAACTTATTCAGAAACGGAAAAAAAGGAACTGGACTGGTTATTGCATCAGCCAAATGTGTTGATCACGCCGCATACCGCAGGGTACAGTCATGAAGCGTATTATAAAATGGCCAGTGTGGTAATGGAAAAGCTGGGATTATAAAGGGTTTATAGTTTAGTTGCTGAGATTTGAGGTTTCAAATGAGAAGCTGAGGCCCCAGGGTAGCTAAATATGCTAAACTATTACTCCGTAATGCCTCTTTGCCTCGTTGCCTTTATGTCTTTTAAGAAATTTCCTGTTAAAAAATCGATCCGGGGAACTTAATCATTCTGAAAAAAACTTTATTTTTGTTTTATAACAGTAGTGCAACGCTTCAGCTCAGAGGCGTTGTTCTTTTTTTCTGTTTATAGTAGAGCACCAATTATATCTGGTTTAAAATAAGGAGGTTATTATGAGTAGTGTTTTATACGTTACCAAAGAAACGCTGGAGCAAATGAAAGAGGAGTTGCTGCGTATGCGTACAGTAGATCGTCCGGCGGCAGCCAGGGCTATTGCTGAAGCACGTGAAAAAGGCGATCTGAAGGAAAACGCCGAATACGATGCTGCCAAAGAAGCTCAGGGTATACTGGAAGCAAAATTAAAAAAGCTTGAAAATGATATTGCGAGTGTTCGTATACTTGATACCGAAAATGTAGATACCAGTAAGGTGTCTATTCTTACCAAAGTGACCATTCTCAATCTTGCTAACAAGAAAAGGATCACCTACACTATTGTTTCTGAAAAAGAAGCCGATCTGAAACTGGGAAAAATTTCAGTAACCTCTCCCATAGGCCAGGGCTTGCTTGGCAAAGTTGTTGGCGACGTGGCAGAAGTTCAGGTTCCTGCCGGCTTACTCAAGTTTAAAATTGAAGATATAACCGTTTAACAACTGGTTGTTGTTCCCTCGATTCCCGAATTTTTTTATTGCAATTTCTTTTAAGGCTGGTTTATCATTTAACAAGTAGCTTTGTGTGCCTCTGTTTTTATTTTATTGCAAAGCATTCATATTAAATAAAAAACTACCGCGCGTATGACTATTTTTTCCAAGATCATTGCCGGTGATATACCGGCCTATAAAATTGCAGAAGACAATCGATTCTTTGCATTTCTTGATATATTTCCTTTGGTTGAAGGGCATGTATTGGTTGTGCCGAAAATTGAGGTAGATAAATTTTTTGATGTTCCAGATGATTACCTGGGCCGCATGCTGTTGTT
This sequence comes from Niastella caeni, assembly GCF_004834005.1. Taxonomy (GTDB): domain Bacteria; phylum Bacteroidota; class Bacteroidia; order Chitinophagales; family Chitinophagaceae; genus Niastella; species Niastella caeni. Next base: position 1,177,278 of record NZ_STFF01000001.1, on the reverse strand, counting down.
TGCGAAACCCATTGCCAAAGCCATTGAAAAAGCATTTCCCTGTAACCGTTGCGGGTTATCGGTAGTGGGACTGGAAGTGCCACATGCCCATTTACACCTTGTACCTATCAATGGCGTAAATGACCTGAATTTTACGCGGGGAAAACTGAAGCTCACGCCGGAACAATTGAAAGCGGCGCAGGAGAAGATTTTAAAAGCAATGGGCAAGCAACAATAGGCAATTGGCAAGGGTTCGCGAATTGCGGGGTGTCGATTGCATGCAAGCTACTACCGGTTCAGGAACAATTTGTCAATTGTCAGTTGCTTATTGCCTGTTGGTTATTCTATCAGGGTTCTTAGCTATAAAATCTTCCCAGCCTTTTAATTTCTTCCCTGTTGTTTTAAGTAGGGCGTTGTCCTGGTAATGATGACACACTGCTACGGCCAGCGCATCGGAAGCATCCAGGTATTTAATATCGGTATTATGTTGAATGGTGAGAATGCGTTGCAACATTTGCCATACCTGCTCTTTTCCGGCATTACCATTACCCGTGATGGACTGCTTTATTTTTTTGGGCGAATATTCAAATACTTCCAGTCCGGCGCTCATGGCAGCGGCAATAGCAACGCCCTGTGCGCGTCCCAGTTTAAGCATACTTTGTACGTTCTTTCCAAAAAATGGCGCCTCAATAGCAAAGCTGCCAGGCTTATGTTGTTTAATAAGCTCACCAACTTTTTGATGAATGAGTTGAAGGCGTTCGTAATTGTCTTTACGTGCATTCAACTTAAGCACACTCATCTCAACTAGTTTAATTTTTTGAGGTGATACCATTATAATACCATATCCCATCACCAGGGTGCCGGGGTCAATGCCAAGAATTATTTTTGAAGGTGTTTGCAAGGAGCGTTGGGATTGGATTACTTTGTGAACTTATTTTGGTGACGACGAACAAAAATATCAAAATTCTGCTCAACTATGTGATTGGTCCGGTGGTGTTTTGCCTACTGGCCTGGTCAATTTACCGGCAATTGTTACGGCAGAATAACTGGCAGCAATCGCTGCAACATGCCTGGCGGGCCATCATTGGCGCCGAAGCCTGGAAACTGGTGCTGGCCCTGGTGCTCATGTTAGCCAACTGGGGGTTGGAAGCCCGTAAATGGCAGATCGTAATCAACCGGGTGCAGCACTTGTCATTTATACAGTCGTGGAAAGCAGTTTTTACCGGAACTACCCTGGCTTTTTTTACGCCCAACCGTATAGGGGAGTACATGGGGCGAATATTATATCTTGATGAAGGCAAGCGAGTAAAAGCAATTTCTCTTACTATTGTGTGCAGTATGGGCCAGTTACTGGTTACCTGGTGGGCGGGAATTGGCGGAATTTTATATTTAAAGGCCTATGGGAATACAGAATTGCTTCATACGTTTGCACCGCATACGCTACTTTGGCTGACGATGTTGTTGTATTTTACTGTAGCTGTTGCGGTAATTTTAACATTATTTTATTTTCGACTGGCAGGCCTGGTAAGATGGTTTGAAAAGGTTCCACGACTGCAAAAGCCTGTATCTTATATCCGGGTTTTAGAAAGTCTTAACGCAACTATCTTATTTCGGATCTTGTCTTTATCTGTACTTAGGTACAGCGTTTTTATAGGACAATATTACCTGCTGTTCGATGTGTTTGATGTGCATGTTACTGCTACACAGGTTGCGGGTTCTGTAAGTGTTATATTCCTGGTTTTATCGATAGTACCAACTATTGCTGTGATCACCGAACTAGGGGTACGATGGAAAATCGGCATTGAAGTGGTACAACTTTTTGATAGCAATATTACCGGTATCCTGGCAACCTCCCTGGCTATTTGGATCATCAACCTGGTAATTCCGGCATTGATAGGGAGTTTGTTAATTTTAGGCATTAAAATATTTAATAATAGAAAATAATACACCGGCCTGGGACGTCAACCAAATTAAATGGATTAATTGAATAGCGTTACATGAAAGTATACCGACCACTCGTTTTCCTCCTGTTTATCGTCATTAGTTTTCCGCTGAGAGCCGTGGATGGCTTTTGCGAATTACGCAATTCAGCCTTTGCGAACGGTGAAGTAATTACCTTAAAGGTGTTTTATACAGTAGTAGGTGCCTATTTCGGCGCCGGGGAAGCCACTTTTACTACTAACCTGGAAAAAATGGCTGGTAAACCGGTGTACCATATTACTGGTGATGGTAAAACTTATAGCTTTTACGATAACTTTTTCAAGGTTCGTGATAAATATGAAACTTATATAGATACAGCCACCCTGCAACCATACCGCTTTATTCGCAATGTATATGAAGGCGGGTATAAAAAGTATGAAAATGTAACGTTCAATAAAACCACTAACTCGGCTATCACCAACCAGGGGGTTTACAAAGTGCCCGAATGTGTACAGGATGTATTAAGCGCTGTTTATTATTCCCGCAATATTGATTTTAATAAGCATAAAGTAGGCGACAAGATCAATTTTTCCATGTTCCTCGATAACGAAGTGTTTCAAATGTACCTCCGCTACCTGGGTAAAGAAACCATAAAGACCAAGTATGGTAAGTTTAAAGCCATAAAGTTTAAACCGCTACTTATTAAAGGGACCATTTTTGAAGGGGGAGAGAAGATGACGGTTTGGGTAAGCGACGATAAGAACCATGTTCCCGTTCGAATAGAAAGTCCTATTTCTGTTGGCAGTGTAAAGATCGATATGATCAGCTACCGTAATTTGCGATATCCGCTCACTTCACTGATCAGCTTGTAAGCTATCGGCAGAAAGACGCTACTTATTATATAAGACAGGTTACCGTTTTTTTACTATCAACAGCTCAAATTCCAATCCCAATTTATTGATTTTCATCGCTGGTTTTTGAATTTTTACGGCCGGGGTGCAGGATTCATTGATTAGTTTGAATGTTACTATCATCAAACTGCCTGTTTCACTTATTCGTTTAGTGAATTTAATTGTGTGCTTAGCAGTTTTGGTAGTCCATTTGCTGGTTTTAATGAATAGCCTGTCGGCTTTAATAAACCGCGTTACGGGTTTTGTACTCCGCTTGCCAACCTGAGCAAACATTTGCAATCTTCCCTACTAAACTTACAAACCGGTTATCTATTCCCATCAACTGGTTATAAAAACCGGTGAGCTGGTTGTCAAATTCGATAAACTGGTTACTGAAATCGGGAGACTGGTTTTCAAAATCGACAAACTGGTTACCGAAGTTGGGAAATGTATAATAGAATTCAGTAAACTGATTATTGAATTCGACAAATGTTTTATAGAGTTCAGTAAACTGCTTATTGAATTCGACAAACTTTTTATAGAATTCAGTAAACTGCTTATTGAAGTTTACAAATGCTCCGTAAAATTCTTTCTTGGACCTTCCGGCGAACAAAACTTTCAAAATTGGCAAATCGATAAAAATATTAAAAACGCAAGTTGTACTCCGGCATATTGAATTATAGCGGTTGTTGAGCGACTTGGGTACACGGAGATCTCTTTTTGCGAAATAGCTACTTTTTAATTTTTGATTTCCAATTCCTTCCGGAATCGAAAAAATGGATCTCGTCAAAATTCACTAACATCTATTTTGTAAATTATGCATATGATTTAATTATCATGAGTTGATATTATAATTATATCTCATCTGTTTTTAAGGAATCAAAGAAAATTCCCATAAACGACAAAAACGAATAAAACGACTAAAGCGACAGACGCAAAATTTGTTCATTCCATTTGGTTAAAAATGCGTTAGTAACGTTAACAATTATGTACAACCGATAAATATTGAATGTGGATAACTTATGCTATGGCATCTACATTCAGGCAGTTGCCATAGCTATTTACATTTCAAAAAGTTAATTGAATTTAAGTTGCATCTACAACTCCTCCAGTTTAAACACATTCTTATGTCTAACGCCTCTTTCTGTTTGTTGCAACGAACAACATTCATTTACCGGATCATGCTCAAAAAACAGGATGTAATTGTTTTCGACAGCTTCAGTGAGGAATTGCTTTTTTTCCTGCAGCGTAGTGAGGGGAAACATATCATATGCCATTACGTAGGGGATAGGTAAGTGGGCAACAGCAGGTAACAGATCGGCGGCATACACAACCGTATGTCCTTTGTAACTGATTTGCGGTAACATCATTGCTTCTGTATGACCATATGCAAAACGAACTTTCACGTTGCTGGAAAATTCAATCCCATCAGTTGGCTCCACAAATTTTAATTGCCCGCTTTCCTGGATGGGTAAAATATTTTCTGCTAAGAAAGATGCTTTCTCACGGTCGTTAGGTTGCGTTGCAGCTTCCCAATGCCGTAAGTTGCTCCAGTACGTGGCATTCTTGAAAGCAGGGACCAGTTTATCGCCCGAACGAATGATGCTACCGCCGCAATGATCAAAATGTAAGTGAGTAAGAAAAACATCAGTGATATCATCGGCATGAAAGCCATATTTTGACAGCGACTTGTTTAATGAATCATCGCCATTCAGATAATAATGGCGCATGAATTTGTCATCTTGTTTGTCGCCCATACCGTTATCAACCAGGATAAGCCGGTTTTCGTCCTGTATCAGCATGCTGCGCATAGCCCAGTTGCACAGATTATTATCATCGGCCGGATTCAATTTATTCCAGATTGATTTTGGTACCACACCAAACATTGCACCGCCATCCAGTTTAAAATATCCTGTATTAATTGAGTATAAATTCATTTTTAATATTGTTTGTGGATATGAACCAACAGTTTATTGTTTGTGGTTTTTGGTTTGAGGTTGCTACCGCTGTATTGCTTACAGCTTTAAGCTTGCAGCTTACGGCTTATTTATTGCTTGTCTGCAAAAATGCGACCACAATTCATTTCATACTGCATAATTGCCTATTGCTTATTGCCTATTGCCCATTGCTTATTGGCTTTCCTCAATGCGCTCATCGTTAAACCCAGCCATACAAAACCCAACATAAAAAATACCATCAATGCTAATACCGAGTTACGCATACCGCCATACCTGATGGTGCGTTCTTCAATATAAGCAAATGTAAACATACCCATTACAAGTGCAATTTTTTCAGTAACATCATAGAAGCTGAAAAAGGAGGCCGTATCTTTTGTCTCAGGCATGAGATTAGAATAAGTAGACCGGCTCAGTGATTGTATTCCTCCCATTACCAGGCCCACGATAGCGCCCAGGAAGTAAAATTGAATATCAGTATAAGTAAAGTAAGCGCCGATACAGGCGCCAATCCAAACAAGTACGCAAACCATCAGGGTTTTAATATTACCAAACCGTTCAGACGCACGTGAAATTAATATGGCGCCGGGTATAGCCACCAATTGAATGATCATGATGGTGATGATGAGCTTATCGGTGGGCAGGTGCAATTCTTTTGCACCAAACTGTGTTGCAGCGAGGAATACAGTTTGTATACCGGCACTGTACCAGAAGAAAGACAGCAGGAACAGTTTGAGCACCGGCATATGTTTCAACTGGCTCCATACCTTCTTTAATTCAAGGAAACCATTGCTGAATACATTTTTGCGTTCATGCCTTTCATTTACCGTGCTGATGGGCAGGTGCCTGAGAGGAATTTGTGCAAAGCCGAACCACCACACGCCTACCAGCACAAACGAAACCCTGGCCGGCATATAATCCATTTCATATTGACTATTAAACCCAAATGCTTTGGGAAAGAACACGACGATGAAACACAGTATCTGTAAAATAACACTGCCAATATACCCCCAGGTATAACCGCGGGCACTGATGCGGTCGCGCAGGCGATGCGGCACCAGGTCGGGCAGAAAGGAATTATAAAACACCAGGCTGGCCCAAAAGCCGATGCAGGATAGCACCATGCAGATGATACCGATATCTAAACTCGTTGAGCTGAGCCGCGTAGTTTCTGCTGTTACAGGTGTGGGGGCAAAAAAGTATAACAGCGAACAGAAGATGGCGCCCATGGTACAAAAAAAGCGCATGAAGTTCCGTTTATTGCCACGGTAATCGGCAATGGAGGTAAGGATGGGTGATATAAAAGCAACCACAATAAATGCAGTGCCCAGCGCATAATTATATAAAGCCGTGTTGACAAACTTTCTGCCCAGGAATACTACTTCATTATCCGGCATGCGGTTTTTTGTAATAGCCTCATAGTATGCCGGAAATATTGTTGATGTTATAACCAGGTTGTATGCCGAATTGGCCCAGTCGTACATACACCAGGAGTTAATGACTTTACGGGAAGCTATCTGCATAAGCGAAGCTTTGAGTTGGTTAAGGGGTACATGCAATTGGGAATTTTCAAGAGTTACCGGTTTCCGGTTTCCGGGCTTGCATGTCGATCAGGTTACCTATAATCGGAATTTCTGAATTTTAGACCCGGTACCCGGCGTCAGGTAACTGGTAACTGCTTTATTTTCCTATAACACCGGTATAGAACAATATCAACAACGCCAGTCCAACTATGATCCTGTACCAGCCAAATAAACGAAAGCCATATTTCTGCAAAAAGCCAATGAAGAACCGGATAGCTATTATAGCAACAATAAATGCGATGGCGCAACCTAACAGTAAGGTACTTAAGTTATCGGTATTAAGTACTTCGGGTTGTTCCTTATACATATCGTACAGGCTTTTTACCGTTGCTGCCAGCATGGTAGGTACTGCCAGGAAGAACGAGAACTCTGCGGCCAGCCGCCGGCTTAATTGCTGTTGCATGCCACCAATGATGGTAGCGGCACTTCTGCTTAAACCAGGAAAAATGATAGATAGCACCTGGTACAGGCCAATGACAAAAGCCTTTTTATTGGTGATTTGTTCTTCTTTATCTATCGCCGGTTTTTGAAACCATTTGTCAACAAACAGCAGCACGATGCCACCCAATAACATGATCAACGCAATGATCATGGGTTTTTCCAGCATGGCATCGATATGCTTTTTAAAGACCGCGCCAAAAGCCAGGGCCGGAATGATTGCAATAAAGAGTTTTATATAGAACGAGATCTTTTTAAAATCGAAGAACTTGCGCCAGTACAATACAACAACCGATAAAATAGCCCCAAATTGTATAACAACTTCAAACAACTTGGCAAAGTCGCCATGATCGCCCATTATAGCGGAGGCAATGGCCATATGCCCGGTTGAAGAAATGGGTAAGAATTCAGTAAGACCTTCTATGATAGCAATGATAATGGCGTGGAGGGTGCTCATTAGTTATTAGGTTGATCAATTAACAGGTTGACAGATTAAATGGGCTCACAAGTTAATCAATACATATATAAAATAAAGAAAGCGATACTTTGAAAAAGCATCGCCTTATTATCTTATAAAGATTAAATTATCAACTAGCCTTCGGTTTTTTAAAAATGGCATAAACTTCAATGCCCAGGCCCAATAATATCAGAATGGGAGCAATGGTAATACGGCGAAAGCTGTACACTTCATTTTCTTTAAAAACATTGGGGTCGTCGCTTTTACCACCCGACATTAAAATAATACCAATACCTACCAGAATGATACCTGCGATCATCCAGATGTAATTATCCTTGGTAAACAGGCTGGTAGCAGGAGCGGTTTGTTTTTTTGTTTCCTTCATTGGGCCAATTATTAGGTGCGCAATATAGGTAATTTTAATGCTCAACGCTCAACGCTTAAAGCTTAACGCTGCCTTCCGAAACAAGTTCTTCCCGAAAATTTTCACTTCAGCGTTCAGCGTTTTGCGTGCAGCGTATTAATACAACTCGTCGAGTTTCATTTTCAGGTATTTTACCACGCTGCGGTAGGTGCTGAACAGCGTAATGCTGATACCCAGTACGATCAGAAAACCAAACAGGATGGCCACTTTGCTGTTATCCCGCAGGTCGCCCAGGTATGGCAGAAAATATTCCGATAACATCATCAGTCCGTAAATAAGACCAATAGCTACCAGGGCCGCAATGAGGCCATTCAGCACAGCCCGCATATTTAAAGGACGGGCAATAAAACCCCGGGTAGCGCCTACCATTTGCATGGTCTTAATCAGGAACCGGTTACTGTACATGGCCAGGCGAATGGTATTATCGATAAGTACAATAGATAAGATACAGAACAGGGCTGCCAGGGCGGCAAATACGATCAATCCGGCCCGGACGGAAGACCCCATTTTTTCTACCACGAAAGCAGGATACTTCACACTTTCAATCACCAGTTGCCGCTGTTCAAGGTCGGCTTTAATGGCGGCAATGGTGTCCTTCTGAACGTACGCGTTCTTCAGGTTAAAATCGATGGATGCGGGCAGCGGGTTTTCATCCAGCAGTTCCTGGAAGTCGGTTTCGCCTTTTTCCATCCATTGCTTTTTGGCGGTTTCTTTGTCTATGAATTCAACGGTTTTGGTGTAGGGGCGCGATTTAATGTATTGCATCAGGGTGTCAACGTCTGCCTGGGTTGCGCTTCTGCGCAGGTACACCTGCAGCTTAATGTCTTCTTTCAGTTCTTCGGTATAACGACTGGCATTTAATAACAGCCACCCGAATACGCCTACAAAAAAAAGAACAATAGTGACCCCTAAAATGGCCATAAAGTAAGATGGTTTGGAACGCTTGGCCGATGCTTTTCCGAATTGCGCCATGTAATATTAGTTTTTGAAGGGATGATAATGCCTCAAAAGAGCGGCAAAAATAACGGTTTTATCCCGGTAAAACGGTTATTATCCGTATTTTTGACATCCTTCTAAACGATTGAAATGATATAAAAATTTCAGCGGTGGATGACTTTTTAACGTTTCCTCAACGTTTGATTGTCAGGCTAATGTGCGAATGAAGGCAAAATTCTTAAAAAACGCAGAACCCGGAATCATAAACGCAGGCTCAAAACTAAAAACGCAGAACTAAGAACTCAGAATTATTATGGAATACAACTTCAGGGATATTGAAAAAAAATGGCAGGAACAGTGGCAGGCTTCAGGCGCCTATAAAGTGAGCAATGATTCCCCGAAACCAAAATTTTATGTACTGGACATGTTCCCTTACCCAAGCGGTGCCGGATTGCATGTTGGCCATCCACTGGGCTACATTGCCAGTGATATTTACAGTCGCTTTAAACGCTTGAAAGGGTTTAACGTATTGCACCCCATGGGGTATGATGCATTTGGACTGCCAGCCGAGCAATATGCCATCGACCATGGTGTGCACCCGGCGGTAAGTACCGACCAGAATATTAAAACGTTTCGCCGTCAGCTCGATAATATCGGTTTTTGCTACGACTGGAGCCGGGAAATTCGCACCAGCGATCCTTCTTACTACAAATGGACCCAGTGGATCTTCCTGCAATTGTTCAAAAGCTGGTATAACCGCAGAACAAAAAAGGCCGAGCACATTACCAACCTGGTAAAAATCTTTGAAAAGGAAGGAAATGCCGGCAATGAAATACCAAATGATAAATTCCAGGTGCCAAAGATCGGGAAGCGCGTATTTACCGCGGCCGACTGGGCTGGTTTTACAGAGAAAGAACAGCAGGATATTTTGATGGAATACCGCCTGGCCTATTGCGGCTATGGTGAAGTGAACTGGTGCGAAGCCTTGGGTACGGTGTTGGCCAATGATGAAGTTGTTAATGGCGTGAGCGAAAGAGGCGGCCACCCGGTAGTAAAGAAAAAATTGCGGCAATGGTACCTGCGCATTACTGAGTATGCCGATCGTTTACTGGAAGGATTGGAGCGCGTTGACTTCAGCGATTCTATGAAGGAAATGCAAACCAACTGGATCGGTAAAAGTTATGGCGCGGAGATCAGCTTTAAGGTAAAGGGTACAAGCGATTTGCTTACCGTATATACTACGCGTCCCGATACCATTTTTGGCGTTGACTTTATGGTGATAGCGCCGGAGCATGACCTGATTCAATCTATAACAACGCCTGAACATAAGCAGGCTGTAGAGGACTATATAACGTATGTAAAAAGTCGCAGTGAGCGCGAGCGCATGGCCGAGAAAAAGATCAGCGGTGTGTTCACCGGCGCCTATGCGTTAAATCCGTTCAATGGCCGGGAAATACCTATCTGGATCAGTGAATATGTACTGGCTGGCTATGGCACCGGCGCTATTATGGCAGTGCCTTGCGGCGATGAACGCGACCACAAGTTTGCGCAGCATTTCAATATTCCCATTACCAATATCATTGGCGAACATTACGACGGAAAAGAAGCCAATGCCACCAAAGATGCCAAACTGGAAAATTCCGATTTTCTGAATGGCATGGTAATGCGCAATGCTATGGAAGTGGTGATCAATAAAATAGAAGAGCTCGGCATTGGGGTGCGAAAAGTAAATTATAAAATGCGTGATGCGGCCTTCAGCCGCCAGCGTTATTGGGGCGAACCGTTCCCCATTGTTTGGAAAAATGGGATCGCCTATCCTTTATCAGAAAGCGAGTTACCATTGGAATTACCCCATGTTGAAAGTTATAAACCCGGTCCGGAAGGTGAAGGCCCATTGGCAAATATTGCAGAATGGACGTCCCGCGATCTGGAAACCAATACCATGCCTGGTTATGCCGGTAGCAGTTACTATTTTTTACGGTACATGGACCCGCACAATGCTACCGAATTCTGCAGCCGTAAAGCCAGCGATTACTGGGGGCAGGTTGATTTATATATCGGCGGTACCGAGCATGCGGTAGGTCATTTGTTGTACAGCCGTATGTGGACAAAAGGCTTGTATGATTTAGGCTTTATTGCACATGATGAGCCGTACAAAAAGCTGGTTAACCAGGGAATGATACAAGGCAGCAGCCGTTTTGTGTATCGTATTCATGGGGAAAACAAATTTGTTTCGCTTGGTTTGAAAGATCAATATTCCACCGATGCCATACACGTAGATGTTAATATCGTAGATGGGGTGGAACTGGATATTGAGGAATTTAAAAAATGGCGGACTGAATATGAAACCGCAGAATTTATTCTTGAAGAAGGAAAATATATCTGTGGTACGGAAGTAGAGAAAATGAGTAAGCGCTTGTATAATACCGTGAACCCCGATGATGTGGTGAATAAATACGGCGCCGATACTTTCCGCATGTATGAAATGTTTCTGGGACCCGTTGAACAAAGCAAACCCTGGGAAACTAAAGGTATTGAAGGGGTGCATCGGTTTTTGAAAAAGCTGTGGCGCCTGTTCTATGATGAATTGAAAGGAAAAGTGTGGAATGAAGAGAAGGCATCGCCTGCTGAATTGAAAGTACTGCACAAGACCATTAAGAAGATCGAAGAAGACACCGAACGGTTTTCATTCAATACCGGTGTAAGCGCCTTCATGGTTTGTGTAAATGATTTGATCGACCTGAAATGCCATAAAAAGGAAATTCTTGAACCATTATTGATATTGCTTACGCCGTATGCACCGCACATTAGTGAAGAGTTATGGCATTTGGTGGGCAATACTTCCTGTATACTGGATGCGGCTTATCCCAGGGTAAATGAAAGTTACCTGGTTGAAAGCAGCAAAGAGTATCCCATTTCGGTAAATGGAAAACTGCGCACGACTATTGAGATTGCGCTGGATGCGCCGCAGGGCGAAGTAGAAAGGATCGTGTTAGACAATGAAGTTATTAAGAAATGGATGGAAGGCAAGCCTCACAAAAAGATCATTTATGTGAAGGGTAAGATGGTGAATGTGGTTGTGTAAGAAAAAGCTACAAGCCTCAAGCTACAAGCCACAAGCCGGAACCTGTATTTCTGCTTGCAGCTTGCAGCTTGAAGCGTGCAGCCTGCCCCTAACACTATTTTAGCGACTCGCTTTTTTCTTTTGTTTAATAAATCGTATTAACGCACTGCTATTCTCCGTGCTTTCCAAACGGGCTTCATAGCGTTTACCATCAACAATAGCTACCATTAACGACGTGTTGGGCGGAATGGTTCCGAGGTTTTCGGCTACCATCACCATTTCATTATCCTCTGACAGATCATTCACCGAAAGAGTAAGTGTGTAAGGTTTATTGTTTAACCGCACATGCTCAAACACCATCTTGTCATTCATAAAAACAGCAATAGAATCGCCATCTACTACCGCATTATCATAAAAGCGCAATTCAATGCTGTCGCCTATAATAGGAATTACGGTAGCCAGTTTCTTTTCACGACTGGTAAATTTTTGTTGTGCTGTTGTGGTCGGCGTGGGAGTAGGTTTTTTCTTTTCTACAATTGGCGGGCCTGTAACAGCAATGGATGAGTTATTTTTAGCCACCGGTTTAATTGTGGTGCTTTCCAGACTGCTTTCCTTTTCTTCGGTAACCTCATTCGTCACCAGGTGTAGCCGGGCAATACTATCAATGATCTCGGGATCATTAGCACCATAGATATAATTCTCAATTACAAAATCCCATTCATCGTGAAAACCTGAGGAGGTAATTTTTTGCAGGGCTACCGTGCCTTTAGGTTTGTTTTTATTATCGCGTTCGGTGCTTTCTCCATCCAGCATCATGGTTTTTTCGCCCGGGCAATTAAAATCCGCCACGGATAGCAGCGCTTCCTTATCACCAAACATTTTACCCGAAAGGCGGTCTTCCAGCATAGCTTCATCCCACCATATCACGCTGTTGCTGTTGGGATCGAAATATCCCTTTACCGCATACCGGATGTAATTACTGCGGGAAGTGTAATAATACGACGTGCCCAGCAGGCTATCGCCTTTTTTAATGAGTTTCAATTCGGTATGGGCCGAACCGATCTTGCCTTTCCAGGCGCCCGTAATTGTTTGAGCATGCGTAAGAACAGGAAGAATGCCACAAAGCATCAGGCTTAAAAGAAGTGCGATACATGTTTTCAAGGCAATTGATTTTGCTGGTTATTATTTACAACGCCCTATGCAGGGTTATATTTTGTAGAAATTTTAATTAACGAATTGACTGGAATTGGGTTTATCCGTTAACCAAATCCCCAATCCCAAATCTCAAATGACAAATCCTTATGGAAATCTTAAATCACAAGTTCCAGGAGAAATCTAAAATTTCAAGATCCAATAATTTCCAATTCTCAAATCACAATGGTTTTAAGATTTGGGCATTTTGTATTTATTATTTGATTCTTGCTGCTTAGGATTTGCTTTTTGGGTTCCCGGAATTTGGTTCTTGTGATTTGATTTAAATTTATTAGCAAATTTGCAATATGGCACATCCAAATACAGCATTGATCGAGGGCCTGCGTAAAGCGGCCGCCGGCCTGGTAAATGGCAATTATTATGCCTGGGGACATCATGGTGCCTGCAATTGCGGACATTTATTGCAGGCCACTACTCAATTAACGAAAGAAGAGATTGTTACTTATGCCCATACCGGCATCGGCGAATGGACAGAACTCGCGCAGGAAAGTTGTCCGGTTACCAATGCTCCTGTCAATTTATTATTGGCAAAGTTGCAACAACTGGGACTAACCCCTACGGATATTCATAATATTGAATATCTCGAAGATCGTGATGTGTTGAACCGGTTACCCGGCGGCTTTAGATGGTTGAAAAGAAATGTACGGGATCATGTGATCCTGTATTTCGATACCATGGCGAATATGCTGGAAGAGAAATTGATCAATAACATTGAAATTGATTACAGCGAATTGTTGCCAGAGGAACAGGAAATTGATACCAATATGGAGTAAAGATCAATGACTCTTTTTCGAATCCTCCTGGTCGCCCATAAACTCATTCCGATCTTTTTTATAGTTCATCAGAATGGCATATGATACAATAGTAGCCGCCAGTATCATATAAAATATAATCATCCACGTATCCATACCCTTCATTTTTATAGGATAAATAGTCAGAAATTATGCCATTTTATAATTTGATGCCCTGCTAAAGGGTAAAATTTATTTTTTGTTGAAAAGTTACATACCCATTTACCTATGCTCTAATTACTACAGATTGATTATTAAGGAGATAATTGTATATTAGCAATCAGGCGTCGCGTGATTAAAAAATTCTTTTTTAGCAGTAGCCTGATTATTAGCGTATTATAATTCATTCAGCTTTTGGAGCAGAGTACATTTGAAAATATCATCCGCAAGTATCAGTTTATATATCACCGCGTTGTGGATTTTATACCGGAATCGGATCGATTGCTTCCGCTTGATTTCACGCAGCAAAACAAAGAATTGACGCCAGCTATTTTAGGCGATGAATATGTTTTTAGTAATTACATTCAACAGAAACTAAAAGCAACCAACTCCCGGTATGGCATAGGTGGTTATGCTGAACACAGGACCATTTATAGTATCAGCGAAGTCTTCAATGGCGCAACTCCTGGCGAAGAGCCGCGTCGTTTGCATCTGGGCGTTGATATCTGGGGTCCTGCTGGTACACCTGTGTATGCATTTTTGGGGGGAATGGTACACAGTTTTGCATTCAATGACCAATTTGGCGACTATGGCGCAACGTTAATTTTATTGCATCAACTGGATGGGATGCCTTTTTATACATTGTACGGGCATTTAAGTCTCCGCGATATTCAACCTCTTTCATCCGGACAATATATTTCTGTAGGTCAAACCATTGGTCATTTTGGTGAACTGCATGAAAACGGTCACTGGCCACCACATCTTCATTTTCAGATCATCCTCGATATGGAATTAAAAGAAGGCGATTATCCCGGGGTATGCAAATACTCTGAAAGATTAAAATACCTCGCCAATTGTCCTGACCCGGATCTTATTTTACAATTGAATAAGCACATAGGAAAGTGATGCGATGAAGAATATCACTGGCTTTCCAGTTGCTGCCGGTGATTGCTGCTTATATATTGTTTGGCAATCCTGTTTTCGGGGTTCCTGTCGAAGGTATAAAGTACCAATAGAAAGAACCATTCTGCCGGTTTCATAATTACATACACAACGTCGCATACCCATTTGTTATTGAAGATAGTATAATGGCGATGAATGAGATTGCCAACGCGATTATAGTTACGCCGGATGGTTTTATGCAGAAAAGGTAATTTGTGCTGTAAAAGATCTTCAAAAGCATTGGATACAAGCAACTGCCTGTTACAAAGAATTAGCCGTTCTTTCCTGATACCTAAACGGGTAGGTTTTACAAAGTCTTTATGCCCTTTAGCCGCCACCGAACATAAAAAATGCTCTCCACAATCTACGTTTGCACACATGTAATCAAGTTGTGAAAAACCATGTTTGTATGTATCTGTAAATGCCCTGATCATGGAGTCGGGTTTCTGGCCAAACAGTAATAGTATTCCTGTGATGATGGCCAGTAAAGGAAGGCAAAGCACAAATAGTACCGAAAATTTGGCAAAGGGCTTTAGCAATAATATTTTCAACGCGAACCCTTCAAGACTATTACGGGGTTCAATTTCCATTTGTTGAATATGCTCTATCAGAAGCCGTTGGTTTTTAACCAGCATTAATATAAACAGAAAAATTATAGGTGTATTACCAATGATTGTCACTATTATTTCTTCATGAATGAACATTAATATATTCAATACTATGCCTGTTATCAATAATGAATTGGTGATAATTTCAACAACTGGTGTAGCAATAGCTTTCCGGTATCCTGAATAAAAGTAAGCTACCAGGCAAAGAAAGATCAATGTATAAATAGATGCCCGGTGTTCGGGTGAAAACACTGCATTTTCGAAGCAGCAATCATTGATATGTCCTATATCAGCTAAAAAAAGAAAAAATAGAGGGCTGAGAACTATTGAAAAAATTTCTACTACCAGGAATGCTTTTCCAAATAGCTGTTTGCCGGTATGCAGGAAATAAAAACGACTTATTACAACAAATAAGTTTGAAATAATTATGGGGAATAATAATAAAAGCTCCATGGGCATTAATAGGATAAAATGTTCTATTGAAGTATAAAAATACTCAAGTGACCCACTTGTACAAGGCTTTGCCGTTTTGATATGCGTTTATAACATTGCTTTCACAATCTCTTCCCATTCCTGTTCAAGAGAGTAACCAGGCATGCGTTTACCGGCTTTGGTGTACCAGTAGTTGGCATTAAAAACGTCGCCCTCACGGCGGTGCAGGTAAGCGTGGATCCAGGCTGCCGTTTTATCGGTCAGGTCCTGAATAAGGGTATGGGCTTCGTCCCAATCTCCTTTGGCATCGTGCCATAGCGATTGCAGATACACATTACTGGTAGCAGGCGGCGTATTCGTTTGTAAGCTTTGGTGAAAGGTTTCGAAATTCATGGGCTAAAGGTAAACCTTCTACCTTACACCTTCAATAGTTTGAACGCATGCGTCCATTGGTTTTGCAGAAAACCTGGTATACACCACAAAATGCATAAAGGTTCAATAGCACGGGCGGCAGTGGCTTTTCCCATATCGGCTGTTTCCCAGCCAAAGTCAGTTAATATATTGGTCACCGTCTTTTTGGCGTTTTCGTCGTTGCCGCAAATGAACATAGTGGGCGGACCGCCTTTTAAAGTGGGTTTATACATCTGCGCATTACCTACGCTGTTGAATGCTTTTACCAGTTTGGCCTGCGGAATTTGCCGTTGCAGCTTTTCCATCAGCGATTCTTTCAGATCGGTAAAAAAAGATAGTACGCCATCTTGTGGTGCGCCTGCGGCTATGGGATTGGTAGTATCTATCAATATTTTATTGTTGAAGTGCGAAGTGCCTGCCAGCCTGATGGCCGATTCGGCTACTGACCCGGCAACCGCCAGTACCAGGATGTCGCCAAACTGTGCCGTTACACCAAAGGTGGCGCTTTGGCCTTTGGGATTTTCTTTCTTCCATTTTTTTACTTCTTCTTTGCCGGGGTTGCGGGTACCCAGCATGACTTCATGTCCCTCAGCTAAAAAGGCAGTGCCCAGTTTTTGGCCAACTGCGCCGGAGCCAATGATGCCTATTTTCATAAATCAGTTTTGGTATGAAAAAATTATGTAAGCGTAAATTATAGTGCTGTATTAAGTTAGTGAATTTTGTGTTTGTGTGGATGTTGGAATTACTCGCTTACATTTGTGTAGTTTTACAAAGATGTCCAAACAAATGGCCAATCCCAACTTAAATAACAACAAGGAAACGCTTAGCGCGGCGGATAAAGAGTTTGAAAATAATATCCGTCCCCGGGAAATAACTGATTTTTCGGGGCAGGGTCAGATCATCGAAAACATTACCATTTTTATTAAGGCAGCTAAAATGCGCGGTGAGGCGCTGGACCATATCCTGTTCCATGGCCCGCCCGGTTTGGGTAAAACCACGCTCAGCCGCATAGTGGCCAATGAGCTGGGTGTAAACATAAAGGAAACGAGCGGTCCTGTGATTGAAAAGCCCGGCGACCTGGCCGGTCTGCTCACCAACCTCGAAAACCGGGATGTATTGTTTATCGATGAAATACACCGCCTGAGTACGGTAGTGGAAGAATACCTGTATGCGGCTATGGAAGATTACCGCATCGATATTATGATCGATAGCGGTCCAAACGCGCGCAGCATACAGCTGACGCTTAACCCGTTTACCCTGATTGGCGCAACCACACGCAGTGGTTTGTTAACGGCTCCGCTGTTGTCGCGCTTTGCTATTAAATCGAGGTTGGAATATTATACGGCCGATACATTGCAGAGGATCATTCAACGTTCTGCCGGCATCCTGGGAACTAAAATTACGTCCGATGCTGCCGGTGAAATTGCCCGGCGTAGTCGGGGTACACCCCGTATTGCCAATGGCTTGTTACGCCGCATGCGCGATTTTGCGCAGGTGTTGGGTAATGGCGTTATTGACCTGGGTATAACGCAGCATGGCCTGAAAGCATTGAATGTTGATGAGCATGGGTTAGATGAAATGGATAACCGCATTCTGTTAACCATCGTTGATAAATTCAAAGGCGGCCCGGTAGGCATTACTACCATTGCTACGGCTGTAGGGGAGGAAACCGGTACACTGGAAGAAGTATACGAACCATTCTTAATTCAGGAAGGGTTTATTAAACGTACGCCTCGTGGGCGTGAAGCAACGCATAAAGCGTATGAGCACCTGGGAAGAAAAGCACCCGGAAGCGGCGGCGCTAATTTATTGTTTGAGTAAGAAGTAAAGCTACAAACAAGCTACACGCTGCAAGCCAAAGCCAATACAGAATACAGCCGTAATATACAATTTGTAATAACCAATTTACAATAAGTAATAAACAATAACGAAAAACGCTGAGTATATGGTTTCACACTATATACTCAGCGTTTAATATTTTAACCGGCCCGGAAACTGGTAACCGGTAACTGGCAACTCTTTACGCCACCGGCACTACCAGGCGGAAACCATTACCGTGAATGTTCACGATCTCAATACTGTCATCGTCTTTCAGGTATTTGCGCAATTTGGCAATATACACATCCATACTACGGCCATTGAAATACGTATCGCTGCCCCATATTTTTTTGAGGGCTTGTTCACGTGGTAACAGGTCGTTCATATGCTCGCACAGCATTTTCAACAACTCATTCTCCTTTGGTGATAATGTTTGTGTTTTCCCGTTGTGGCTTAGTTCGCGCAATTTGGGATTGAAGTGATATTCGCCCAGGTCGTATTCTTTATTCTCCTGTTCTTTATTCACTTCTTCATTCCTTTTCAGAATGGCTTTTATTTTCAGCAACAGCACTTCACTGTCGAACGGCTTGGTAATGTAATCATCGGCGCCGAGTTTATAACCCTGAATGATATCTTCTTTCATGGTTTTGGCGCTCAGGAAGAATAATGGAATATCCGGGTCAACATCGCGGATCTCTTCCGCCAGGGTGAAGCCATCCATGTGAGGCATCATTATATCAAGCAGGCAAAGATCAAATCTTTCGCGTTGAAATGCGGCAAGGCCAAGTCGACCGTCACGTTCCAGCGTCACATCAAAATCATTCAACTCCAGGTAATTCTTCAACACCATTCCTAGGTTCTGGTCGTCCTCGCATAATAAAATTTTAGGTTTCTTTCCTTCCATTGTGATGTAGATTTAGTTCGATAGTGTAAATAAAGTTAAAACATTTGCCATAACCGGCAATCGCCGCGTAATTTTTTGTTAATAATCCCGGTGCTTGCCCGCTGTAGCCTTGGCCGATTGAGCCAGAGCTTCGGCGTTTGAGCACGAAAGCGGGTGCCGGTTGAAGGGCAAATAACAAGTATGAACCGTTAATTGGTTAATTTTACGCTTTAATAATGGTTATATGCGTTTGACAACTGATAACAAATTCAAAAAGCTTATTGTCATTGGCGACAGAGTATTGATCCGTCCCGCTAAAGCCAATGAACGTACTGAAACCGGGTTGTACCTGCCGCCCGGGGTACAGGAACGTGAAAAAGTACAGCAGGGGTATGTAATAAAAACAGGCCCTGGATATGCTATTCCCATGCCGGTAGAAGAAGAAACCTGGAAAAGCTCCGATGAACAGGTTAAATATGTGCCTTTACAGGCGAAAGAAGGCGACCTGGCGATCTTTCTGCTAAGTGGCGCTACCGAAGTGTTGTACGAAAATGATAAATACTATATCGTTCCGCAAAGTGCGATATTGATGTTAGAAAGAGAAGAAGAGATGTAAGCCAATTAGCTATTATGCTAATTAAACGTCCGCACAAATGATTAATAAGGAGTCGTCTGCCCGGTAGCAGATGGCTCCTTTTGTTTTAGCGTGAAAACGTAAGTTAATGTGCTTATAAAATGCCGTTGCATATTTCAAATTGCAGGTTGCAGAGAGGATATTGTTCAAGATGAAAATGTGCTTTCCCTTGTAACCTGTAACCTGAAACCTGTAACAGAAACTTGATAATAGCCATTTTGAACTTTATTAAAGTGTTTACTTTCAGAGTATTATGTAATATCCCGCCTGCCGCTCACACTTCCGCAAAAAATATAATCTGTTCACTTCCCAACCTTGTTGATTGCCGGTAAACATGTATCTTTCTGCCATAAAATTCGAATATGCCTAATAAGGATGCCTTCGTTCAGTTAATTAAGGAGAGCTATACTTTTAAAGGAGAATCTTTTCGCATAGGGACGGCAGTATTGGATGGCGAAGTGCTTTCGGGAGCAGATGCGCACATCCCATTAAAAACAATGAACCGGCATGGGCTGATCGCTGGTGCTACCGGTACCGGTAAGACCAAATCCCTGCAACTGATCGTCGAAGCATTAAGCGACGCCAGCGTACCGGTTTTGTTGATGGATATTAAAGGCGATTTAAGTGGTATTGCAGCTGCCGGTACTGAAAATAAGAACATCAAAGAACGCCTGGCTAAGATCGGTGGCGAATATAAGCCCGCTCATTTTCCGGTTGAGCTGATGACCCTGAGCAATGAAAAAGGTGTACGCCTGCGCGCCACAGTAAGCGAATTTGGTCCTATTTTATTATCAAAGATCCTGGACCTTAACAATACACAGGAGGGCATTGTATCCCTGATCTTTAAATATTGCGATGATAATAAAATGCCTTTGCTCGATCTGAAAGATTTTGTGAAGGTAATTCAGTTCATAAGCAATGAGGGTAAGAAAGAAATAGAGCAGGCTTACGGAAAAATTGCCACTACCAGTACCGGTACCATCCTGCGTAAAGTAATAGAATTACAACAACAGGGAGCCGATCTTTTCTTTGGCGAGCCTTCTTTTGAAATTGACGACCTCATGCGCATTGCCGATGACGGCCGTGGTATCATAAATGTACTTCGGGTAACGGACATGCAAAACCGGCCCAAGCTGTTCTCCACGTTTATGTTGCAAATGCTGGCCGAGCTGTATGCAACCTTGCCGGAAGCGGGTGATGTTGACAAACCTAAGCTGGTATTGTTCATTGATGAGGCGCACCTGGTATTTCAGGAAGCTACCGATGCTTTGTTGCAACAAATTGAAACGGTCATAAAACTTATCCGCTCAAAAGGGGTAGGTATTTTCTTCTGTACGCAAAACCCACAGGACATTCCTGCCGCAATATTAAGTCAGTTGGGGTTGAAAGTGCAGCATGCCTTGCGGGCTTTCACCGCTGCTGATAGAAAGACCATAAAACAGGCTGCTGAAAATTATCCCGAGACCGAATATTATAAAACAGAATCGTTGCTTACCCAATTAGGTATTGGAGAAGTATTGATCACTGCCCTGAATGAAAAAGGGATTCCCACCCCCCTGGTACACACAATGCTCGTTCCTCCCCGTTCGCGAATGGATGTTTTAACCGATACTGAAATGGATAACCTGATCAGTCAATCGAAGCTGATTAAAAAATATGCCGACGCAGAAGACAGGGAAAGCGCCTGCGAGATCTTAACCGCAAAACTGGAAGAAGCAGCCCAAAGATCCGAGCAACAAAAAGAAGATAAAAAACCAACCAGGTCATCAAAAGAAGAAAAATCAACCCTGGAAAAAGTGCTCGAAAGCCCTGTTACAAAACAAATAGGTCGTACCGCCGCCAGTGTTATTACCCGCAGCCTGCTGGGTGCATTGGGTTTGGGTGGAAAGAGTTCGTCTCATCGTAAATCAGGTAGCTGGTTCTGATAAGGACTGTTTTGCAGCGAACATACCGTATCTTCTATTGTTTCCGTGAGCCCAACCTTACGCCAATGCGTACGCCCGGAATATTTATTCTTTAATTTAAAACAAGAATTATGAAGAAAGTATTTCTATTGCTTGCAGTATCTACCGCTATTATTACAGCCTGTGAAACTACTACCAACAAGACAGAAGGCACTGAGGGCGCAAAGACTGACACAACCATGGTTGAAGACAAAGAGGAACGCAACAAAAAAGTAGTCATGGCCAGCATGGAGGCTATGATCGCAAAAAATGTAGATGAAGCTTTTAAAGATGTAGCGCCCGATGCCGTTGACTA
Source organism: Niastella caeni (assembly GCF_004834005.1). Taxonomy (GTDB): domain Bacteria; phylum Bacteroidota; class Bacteroidia; order Chitinophagales; family Chitinophagaceae; genus Niastella; species Niastella caeni. The sequence continues at coordinate 1,155,483 of NZ_STFF01000001.1, read as the reverse complement.
TAACGATGGCAGTATGCCGGCTATCAAAGGAAAGGATAGTATTATGAATATGGTAAAACAATGGGTGAACGCTTTTCCTGATAATAAAGGCCAGGACATTAAGTATGTAGCCGATGGCGACTGGGTAATGGTGTGGGGTGAATGGAGCGGTACCTTTAAAAATGATTTCATGGGTATGAAAGCCACCAACAAATCGTATAAATTGAAGGATGTGGATATATTCAAATTGAATGATGCCGGTCAGATTACTGAGCACCACAACATTCAGTCGCCCAATACCATGATGGGGCAGGTAGGAATGACGCCGCCTAAAAAATGATCAATCGTTTTGTGAAAGTTTATTAGGTCCGGGTGATAGATTATCATCCGGGCTTTTTTAATTAAACCGGCTTTACATAACCTTCTTTATCTATGTAGATCTTATTTTCAGTTTGTAAGAAGTCGAGCACTTTCCACAACTTTTCTTTTTTAATATCGGGCAGTTGGTGGGGTAGTCTTTCGCCTTGTACCGGCTGTAGTTGAATAACGGAAAAAACAGCTTGAGCTATGGTTTCAAATTCAGTAATGGACAAGCCGTGATTTTTTCGTTGCAGGCAATTGTCGCAAATGCCGCATGGTTTTGTTTTTTGATCACCAAAGTAAGAAGCGATATATTGGCTGCGGCATTGCTTGTTGCCACGGATATACGCCATCATCTTCTTTATCCGCTCTATGAACTGTTGCTTTCTTTTTTCATAACCGGCCATATCTATGTACAGGGTGGCTGCTCTTACCCGGTTCAGCATAACATATAACTGCGGACTATCTTTGCGGGGAATGTATTCTATGATGGCATTGCCATGTAGTATTTTCAACTCGCGCATAACAACTGCTTCTTCTTTGCGCATCAGGTAAGCAATACTTTTTTCATGAATATTTACCGGCATATCAAATATGCCTTCGTACGTGCGTAACAATGTTTTTATCAATGGCTCCAGTTGCGGATGATCTTTTTCAAACTGGTATAGCCATTCTTTGCCTGTTATGAACTGAATGCGGGCCGGTAAAAAGATCTGTTCATTATAAGATACCCAGCCTTCCTGTTCCAATGCTTTTATTGAATAGATGGCCTGGTGAACATCCAGTTGAAATTTTTTTATAAAGTCGGTAAAGTCAAAATCATAATAATTGCCTTCGCCTGCACCGGAGGGTATTTGCAAAAAGTTCATCAACGCTTCGTATACCTGCCTGATGCTTTCCAGCGAAGGGAAGCGGATATCAGGCAACAGTTGTAGTTCATCCAGTTCGTTGTGGTCATATAGTAATACGGCGTACGATTTCTTTTCATCACGACCGGCGCGGCCCGCCTCCTGGTAATAATTTTCCAGGCAATCGGGTACGTCGGCGTGGACCACTGCGCGCACATCGGGTTTATCGATACCCATACCAAATGCATTGGTGCAAACGATGGTGCGAATGGAATTATTGATCCAGGCAGTTTGTTTGCGCATACGTACTTCCTGTTGAAGCCCGGCATGATAGAAGTCGGCTGTAATGCCATGCATATTCAGCAGATCGCTCATCTCCTTTGTGCGCTTTCGGCTTTTACAATAAACAATGCTGCTGCCATGTACTTTCTGTAATATCTCTGTGATCTTGTTGATCTTTGATTCAACAGTGAAAACACTATACGATAGGTTCGGCCGTTCAAACGAGCGACTGAAGATCGCCTGGTTTTTAAAAAGCAGCTTGTCGCAAATATCTTTTTGCACTTCCGGCGTAGCGGAGGCTGTAAGCGCCAATACGGGAATGCCAGGTAACTCTTCCCGTAATGCGGCTATGCGTAAATAAGGCGGACGGAAATCGTACCCCCATTGCGAAATACAATGCGCTTCGTCTACTGCAATAAGATTGATATCGAGGGCCGGAAGATATTCCAGGAATAATTTTGTTTCTAACCGCTCTGGTGAAACGTATAAAAATTTGCAATTGCTATTAGTGGCTAATTTAAAAATATTGATTACTTCTTTTCGGTTCATGCCCGAATAAATGGCAAAAGCGGTGATGCCTTTTTTGCGCAGGTTATCTACCTGGTCTTTCATCAATGCGATCAATGGACTTACTACAAGGCATAAGCCTTTCTGTACCATAGCCGGTACCTGGAAGCAAATAGATTTACCGCCACCCGTAGGCATTAACGCCAGCGTATCTTTACCTGACATAACGGAAGTAACTATTTCTTCCTGTAGCGGACGGAAGGAATTGTAGCCCCAATATTCTTTTAATATGGAATGAATGTTCTGCATTGTTAGGTGTCAGATCGTGAATCGTGAAACGGCAAACGTGAAAAATACATTAACTTATCATATTACACAGCATACTAAAGCAACGGTTTAATAGTATTCCTAGATTTTGTAAGTTATCTAAAGCCACATATTTTATATCAACAACAGCTTCTACAGCGGAATCTATTTCAACTACAGAGCTGCGGGCAACTTCATAAAATCGTTTTCTTTCCGCTGTTGATTTCCGGGATGCACCTTCTGCAATATTTAGTTTAACAGATAATGATGCTCTTCTGATTTGTGATACGAGAACAAATTTTTCTTCTGGAGGTAATTCTCGTGTGATTATATAACATTCCAAAAGCATTTCATGGGCTGCTTTATACACATCGAGGGTTTTGTGGTTTAATGGTATAAACATGTTTTATTCAAAAGTATCATATTATTCGAAATGTCTATGAATGCTATTCAATATCATGCTTTTGTTTTCCGTGTTGAAGTTTTGGCGAAGGCGCCAGCCGGGTATTTTGCTGTCTTCTGTCTTCCGTCTGCCGTTTCACGTTTGCCGTCTACCGACTTGCCGATTCACGATTGCCGATTGCCGTCTGCCGTTTCACGTCTGCCGTTTGCCGTTTACGCTACTCTCTTAACAAACAGTCTCACCGAATTCACCGCAAGCACTACATCACTCAATCCCATTACCAAGGCACCAAAGGTGGGCGTGAGCAATCCAAACGCGGCTACCGGAATAGCAATGATATTGTAAATAAATGCCCAGAAAAGATTTTGTTTGATGGTGAGAAAAGTATGGCGGCCTAACCCCAATGCCAAAGGTAAGTTTTTGATGCCGCTGTTCATCAGCACCACATCAGCCGTTTGAACGGCAATCTGCGATGCTTCGCTTAAAGAAATACCAATGGTAGCTTTCGCCAGCGCCGGCGCATCATTGATGCCATCGCCCACCATGGCGGTAGGACCTTGCAGTGTGAGGTCTTCAATAACAGCCAGTTTTTCTTCGGGCTTTTTTTCTGCAATCACTTCATCAATGCCCAGTAAGTTGGCTAATAGTTTGCATTTATTCAGGCGATCACCGCTTAATAAAATAGTACGAATACCTCTGTGGCGCAGGTATTGAACAATGGAAATAGCTTCCGGACGCACTTCATCTTTTATGTCTATCCAGCCCAGCAACTCATCGTTTTTCAGGATATATACATTATGCGAATCGTCGGTAGTTAAACGCATTGCTGTTTCAAACGAGCCCGCTACATAACGGTCGCCTGTTGCAGTGGTGGCTTTCATGCCGGTCCCTTTTTTCTCTTCTACCTTTGTCCACCGGATCGCGTCTTTGCGTTTCCACGCGGTGGTTATACACTGTGCAATGGGATGGTTTGAATATTTCTCCAATGAAAATGCTATGTGTTTGAATTCTTCAGCTGAGAGGTTATCGGCGATCACCTGGTAGTTGGCCAGTTCAAACCTGCCTGTAGTCAGCGTACCGGTTTTATCAAACACTACTTGCTTTATGGTCCTGAATAATTCAAGGCTTTTGGCATTGCGGAACAATACGCCGTTTTTGGCGGCCCTTCCCAATCCTACCGCAATGGCTGCAGGTGTGGCCAGGCCCATAGCGCATGGGCAGGCAATTACGAGGATGGCTATGCTACGCATTAACGAAATGGTAAAGTCATGCAGGAACAGGTAATTCACCGCAAAGGCAACCACGGCAATAGCCAGCACTACAGGCACGAATATCGCACTTATCTTATCGGCCAGTTGTTGCACCGGCGGTTTTTCGCTTTGCGCCTGTTTTACCAGGTTAATGATGTTTGATAATACCGAATCTTTTGCTTCGGCCAACACCTGCGCTTTTATAATGCCATCAATGATTATACTGCCACCAATGAGTTTGTCTTTTCCTTTCTTAGTAATTGGCAAACTTTCCCCGGTGATTATTGATTCGTTTACGATAGCATCGCCCGATAATATTTTGCAATCGGCCGGCACCTGTTCTCCGCTTTTAATAAGAATAAGATCGCCGCTTCGTAGTTGTGTATTTTCAATAGGGAAAATGATCTCCTGGTGATGTTCATCAAAGGCGATCATATTGGCCATTACTTTTTGCGATTTGGCCAGGCTGTTCAATGCCCGTTGGGTAGATTGTATAGACGCATCTTCCAGAAAGTTGCCAAGGAATACGAGCGTAATGATAGAGGCAGTGGTTTCAAAAAAAAGGTATTGCGGGCCCAGGTTCAACAGGGCGCCCGTTAAGCTATAAACAAAGGCTGCGGTGGCGCCAATAGCTATCAGCACGTTCATATTGGGCATTCGGTTCCGAATGCTTTTAATAGCACTGCGACCGAAGAAGTCCATACCCACCACATAAACGGGTAAGCAAAGGCCCAACTGTATCCAGGGATTCATCAGCCAGTGAATGTGGAGCCATTTGTCGAACATATGAAGCATCAGCGGTAGGGTAAATACCAGGCAGAATAAGAAGCGGTGTTTATGGGAAGAAAATAATTTTTTACCACGTTTGGGAGCCTCCGTTCCTTCATTTTGTACAGTATAACCCAGCGATTCAATGCCTTTGATGATCTGTTGTTCGTTTTTGCCATTGATGTCAAAGCTTACTTCACCACCCATCAGGTTTACCTTCACATTGTCCATTCCTTCATTAGTGAGGTATTGCTGAACGGTCAGCGCACAATTTGAGCAGGTCATTCCATCTACTTTCCAATTCACTTTTTTCATGATCATCCATGGGGTTATGTGTGTGCAAATTTACCCCTCAATGGGTATATGTCCCCGGCATAAAAGCAATAATATGTCCACGGGGTTGCAATTTTAACTTAAATCTATCTTTCGGCCTATGATATTATCTTTGCGTCTTTATGCAATTGCAATGTACATTAGATAATATCAGGCAAACGGCACGCCGGTTTTGGGAACTTGTTGATGGGCGTAAGGTTATTGCCTTTTATGGCCCTATGGGCGCCGGCAAAACTACCTTTATTCATGCTTTGTGCGATGAAAAAGGGGTAACTAGCACGGTGGGCAGTCCTACCTTTTCAATAATCAATGAATATACATACCCGGGGGGCAGGCTCTTTCATATAGACCTGTATCGGTTGAGGGATGAGGAAGAAGCAGTGCGGGCGGGGGTGGAAGATTGCCTGTATTCCGGCGATATATGCCTGGTAGAATGGCCTGCCCGTGCAGAAGCGATTTTGCCCGAGGAGGCGGCCAGGGTAGATATTAAGGTAGTGGACAGAGATACCCGTTCCATTCAGATAATTGGGGTCTGAAGTAGGAGGTAAGAAGTACGAAGATTGAGGTAAAAATTTGGTGTGAGGCTATAATTTAGGGTTCTTCTTACATTCTTCTTCTTACTTCGGTTGTTGACATCAGGCTTCTGAACACCTACGTCTGCTCTTACCTATGAAATCCCCTCCGACTTCCGATTAAATTTGTAACTTGTGGCCCCGATAATGGGGGTAAAATCATTTACTGCTACATGTCCCAGCAAAAGCCGATCATCAGCACTTCTTTTAGTTACGAAACACTTCAGGAAACTCTGGATATAAAACCCAAAGGGGCACAGTTGCATATTGGCATCCCAAAAGAAACTGCGTTCCAGGAAAACCGCATAGCGCTGACGCCCGAAGCGGTGGGTGTACTGGTAAGTAACGGGCATAATGTAGTTATTGAGCACAATGCAGGGGAAGCTGCACATTTTCGCGATCGCGATTATAGCGAGGCCGGCGCCAAAATAGTATATGATAAGGCTGCCGTATATAAAGCGCCCATACTGGTAAAAAGCGCCCCGGTGGTAGAAGAGGACCTGCCTCATCTGCAATTTAACCAGGTGATCATTTCGCCCATTCATTTATCGGCCATGAAGGCGGAGTTCCTGCAGAAGATGATGGAAAAGCGCATTACGGCCATCTCGTTCGAAAACCTCAAAGACGATAGCGATAGTTTACCCATTGTGCGCAGCATGAGTGAAATAGCTGGAAGTGCGGTAATGCTCATTGCAGCGCAATACCTCAGCTCGGCCAATCATGGTAAAGGTGTATTGCTGGGCGGCATTTCAGGTATTCCGCCAACCAAAGTAATTATTCTGGGGGCCGGTATTGTGGGTGAATTTGCAGCCCGTGCCGCCCTGGCATTGGGCGCCTCGGTAAAAGTATTCGACAACAGTGTATACCGCCTGAAACGGTTACAAAATAATATCGGCCAACGTATGTGGACCTCCGTCATGGAACCACGCATTTTGGCTAAACAATTGAAGACATGCGAAGTGGCAGTAGGCGCGCTGGGCTCTCAAAGCGGCCGTACGCCGGTAGTGGTTACCGAAGAAATGGTAAGCAATATGCGACCTGGCAGTGTGATCATTGATGTTAGTATCGACCGCGGCGGTTGTTTTGAAACATCAGAGATTACCAGTCATGAACAACCGATATTCATGAAGTATGGCGTAATCCATTATTGCGTTCCAAATATTCCTTCCGGCTTTGCCCGCACGGCTTCACAGGCTATCAGTAATGTATTGATGCCATTGTTGCTGGAAGCAGGGGAAGAAGGCGGTTTTGAAAACCTCGTATGGCATAAAGTTCACCTGCGTAGTGGAATATATCTTTTCAAGGGTGCGCTCACCAATTTCCATCTAAGTCAACGTTTCGACTTGAAATATACCGATCTTAATCTGCTGATTGCAAGCCAGCGCTAACGAAGGTTGCATGTAAGGAAAAAAATATTTTTCATTACACTGTTGCAATATTTATTGTCGAATAAACGATAATGAGCAGCACTCACGTAATTTTAGCGTGTTATTGAATATTAAATTCCATTAATAATACGTTGGACATTTGACTTTAACGAGTTTCCAATTATTTTACGCATTCCCAATTAACAATTGCCGGCCTTTTTCTTGATAAGAAAACGTAGATTTTCGAAATAAAATAGTGTTTTTCACGTTTTCTATGGCCCAAAAGTTGCTAATTGGAATCAAATACCTGTTATGAAGACAAGGCCCTATTTGTTACTAGTACTTTGCTTACTGATTAATGAAATCACTTCTTTTGCCCAAAATTCGGTTCCGCCTATTTCAGGTTGGGATATGGATGAGAAAAGTGGCAGTTACATCCTTAAACCGGGAAAAACTACCGGTACTGAACCCAAAGAGTTTGTATACGAAATAATGCCCGTTACAAAAGGTGAAGGGCAATCAATCGAAGACTGGTTTAGTGGCGCGATCGATAAAGATATACAGCAATCAGGTTTTGCCTTACCTGCAGGTACCGGCAAGAAAAGCATTACCACCAATCAAACGATAATCTCCTTTTCTACTGAATTAACAGACAAGAAGGGTAAAGCCTGGTACGTTACGTATGTTGGTTACCAGGTAACTGGTAGCGAAAACCGCATGGCCCGTGTAATGAGTTCACCCGATGTGAAACATTATGCAACCTATATGCGCCCAGCTGCCGACCATTTTGGTCAACTGGCAAAACTGGATGCTTCTGCGGCCGCTGCTGGTAAGCTTACCGTTAAAGCAACGCCCACGCATACAAGACAGGAAACTAAAGCTCATGCCCCAACTCAAAGTGAGCATATTCCTGAAAAAGGATTGCACTCACACGAAATTAATGGAATTCTAATCCACCTTGAATATAACACCACACCTGATGGCAAAATGGTACGGGTTTACAAGCCCTACCTCGTATTGAATGATGGCAGTATTTACAGCGAACCGGTTGTAAGCCCTTACAGCCTGGATGTTGCCGCGTCAAAACTGAAAGAGCCTAAAAGATGGGGAACCTGGAAGTTGAAGAATAACTCTTTTATGGTTGAATGGTCAGCCCGCAACGAAACGGAAAAATGGTTTAAGAACTGGTTCTGGGCAACTCCTTCTCAGAAGGAAGAGAAGATCGAAGGATCTTTCATGACGGTGAATGGTATTGAGAACGATGCCTTGAAAAGCTTCGACAAGGCGGGCGCCTCCAAGTTTCTCGCATTTAACAACGCAGGTCAGTTTACGTTAACTACCAGCCCATATAGTAACGGTAACGCAACCTTGCCCGCTTCTGAATTTGCCAAAAGAGATGAAGCCGGTACATACGTTCTCAATGATTATTCTATTGAGCTTCGTTTTAATAACGGCACCGTTATTCGCCGCATCTTTTACTTTTACCTGCAGGGTAAAACGCATTTCGGTGTAGGCAATTCCGTTTATGTGCCCAAGCAATCTCAATCTGCTGCTGAAGTAACCAGCAATTAACCGTTACATATGCCGGAAGTTTAAGGAACTGATTGAACAACAGCTTATAAGGAGGGGTTACCTGCAGCCGGGTAATCCCTCTTTATTTACAGGCGCATATACATGTTTAAAACTTTTCTATGGAAAAGTTTTAAACATGTGACAAATTTTTAGGCTTCATAATCCACCTTTCTTTTCTGTGGCCCGAAAATTGACCAATGCCTGTAAATAGCCTACTATGAAAAATATCCTGGTTTTAGTCCTGATCATGGGTTTGGGTATTCCCACGGTTTTTGCACAAACTCCTGTTCAGCCTATGTTGGGCTGGAAAATGGAAGAAAATAAAGGGCGCTTTATTTTTAAACCGACCGCAGTTTTCAGTGATGAAAATAAAGAGTTCTCATATGAAGTAATGCCGCTCGAAAGGAGTGAGGGAAGAAGCTTTGATGAGTGGTTTACCGGTTCTATTGAGAAGAATATGCGCGGCTCGGGGTTTTCGTTACCAAAAAGCAAAGACAAAAAGAATATCAGTTACAGCACGCTTTCTTCTTACTCAGGAAAGATCTACGATAAAGGTGGCAAAGTATGGTATGTGGCTTACATGGCTTACCGCACCAACAACCAGCAATACAGGATGGCGAAACTGTTTAGCTCACCCGATATTACCTACTATACCAATTGCATGAAATCGGCCGCTATGCATTTTGGAAAACTCGCTAAACAGGAAGGCGCCTTTGAAACCACCGGCCTGGTTGATTTGGTAAAAAGCAATACGCCCGTGCCGGTTAATCCACCCGCTGTTGCAGAAAAATCGCCTGCGCCCCGCATTGCAAATGAGAATGTACCAAAAGTAGTGAAGGGATTAAAGGCAACTGAAATAAAAGGTGTTGTAATAAACCTGGAATATAGTTATGGGGTAGGGGGCGCCGTTATTAGCGAGTATATGCCTTATTTGTTATTGAATGATGGCAGCTTGTACAGTAACCCGGTTGTTAGTCCCTATGAATTTGATGTTGCGCTTTCAAAGCAACGGGAGCCTAAAAAATGGGGCACCTGGAAAATAAGCGGCAATGCCATCTCCGTTAACTGGCCTGCCAGAAATAAATCGGAAAGATGGGAGAAAAACTGGTTCTGGGCACGGCCGGCAGCAGGCAACGAAAAGATTGAAGGGGCATTTACCAGTATTTCAGGCGCGGGCAATACCGCTATGGGCGGGAATGTGATGACGGTTTCGAGCAAGAATATTTTGTTTAATACACTGGGCCGTTTTGCTTTAACCGGTGTAGGTGTAGGCACTAACTATACTGATTACAGTATCGCTACTTCGGCTTATACTAAAAAAGACGAAGCCGGCGCCTATTCTTTGAACGGATACTCTATTGAGTTACGGTTTAATAATGGCACTACGATGCGCCGGGCATTTTATTTCTACCCGAAAGACAAAGCGCATTTTGGAATAGGCAATCATGTGTATATGCAGAAACGCTAAATGCTTAACGCTTAACGCCCAACCCGGATATCGGGTAGTTCGATTTTACCCGGAAGGCCGAATTTTAGGTAGCGTTCAGCCTTCAGCGTTACGCGTTCAGCCTACGAAGGTACCTAGTTAGAAGAGGCTTGTCTTTTATAATCCAGAATACTTATTACCTCAGTACAGAACTTATACTCCTGCTCATCATTTGAGCTTACAATTACGAGGCGGTTATTACAATGATCGCGTATCAGTTGGTGATAGAGTTCAATACCTGCCGCATCAAGGTTGGTGCAGGGCTCATCGAGCAGTACGCAGGGAACATCGCTGAAAATAGCCTGCGCCAGTTTAACCCGCTGTTTCATTCCACTTGAATAGAACCGGATCTGTTTATTAGCCGCAGATTTTAAACCAATGGCGGAAATAATATCCTGTATTTTTAAGGAAGAAAGGAATGGTTTGAATTGCCCGTGAAATTGCAGAAACTCCAGCAAGGTCATTTCTTCTATAAGCTCAAGATAGGGTGCTGCAATGGAGATATACCGGAACGCCTGGTCGATATGTATTTCCGACTTCCGGCTTCCGGCTTCATACTTCGCTTCCCCTTCGCTCATCATCATGGCACCGCCAATCACTTGCAGCAAAGTAGATTTACCCGACCCGTTAGGACCGGTTATAGCATAGGCTAAACCTGAAATAAACTCCTGGTGAATGTTACGAAAGATCCAATCCCGGTTAAAACGTTTGCCGGCATTAATCAGCGATATCTTCATCCACACTATTTTTTGAATAGCGTTTAATGATGCCGCGACCGCTTTCGCGAATAAAGGTTACAATTTCATCGCGTTCGTCGGTAGCGGGGAACTCTTCTTCCAGGTGTTCGAGCGCCTGGCTGGTGTTCAATCCTTTGTTATAAATGACGCGATAGATATCAAGAATATGATTGATCTTATCGATGGTAAAACCTCTTCTTTTTAAACCAACCGAGTTTACACCGGCATAGCTCAATGGCTGACGTCCGGCTTTAATATAAGGAGGAATATCTTTACCAACTAAGGACCCGCCGCTTACAAAAGCATGCTGCCCTACCATAACAAACTGGTGCACAGCGCACATACCACCCAAAATTGCCCAGTCGCCCAGCGTAACGTGACCAGCCACCTGCGAGTTATTGCTAAGGATCACGTTATTGCCGATGATACAATCATGGGCAACGTGGCTGTAAGCCATGATCATGCAATTTTTACCGATCTTGGTTTTCCACCTGTCTTTGGTTCCCCGGTGAATGGTCACAAACTCACGAATGGTGGTATTATCACCAATTTCTATAATGGTGTCTTCCCCTTCAAATTTCAGGTCTTGTGGAATGGCAGAAATTACAGCTCCCGGGAAAATACGGCAGTTTTTGCCTATCCGGGCGCCTTCCATGATGGTAACATTGCTTCCTATCCAGGTTCCCTCGCCAATTTCCACGTTCTGGTGAATCACCGTAAACGGGTCAATTTTCACATTGGTGGCTAACTTGGCATTGGGATGAATATAAGTATGCGGATGAATCATTTTATTTACATTCTTAAGGGTTGTAGCAGGATATTCATTCATAGGCGTTACAGACATCCCATCCCCGGTGGGATTTTGCTGGTGATTGTCACCTAAACTCTGTTTATGGATGGATTGACGTTTGATGTTAATTAATCTGCTAAAATAGACAAAACTCGTTCAATAAACCCCTATGTCCTGAATATATTTTATGGCTAATTACCCATTTCAGGTATAATAACCAATTAATTACCTTTTTACCAGTTGTGCCATAAGGTCGGCTTCGGTGGCAATCTTGTTGCCTACATACACCGTTCCACGCATTTCGCAAATACCACGCCGTATTGGAGCCATTAACTCCATTTTAAGGATCATAGTATCTCCGGGAACAACTTTTTGCTTGAATTTACAATTATCGATCTTCAAAAAGTAGGTATCGTACTCTCCGGGAGGCATGGCATTGATACAAAGAATACCCCCTGTTTGGGCAAGTGCTTCTACCTGTAATACGCCGGGCATCACGGGGTTACCGGGAAAGTGACCTGCAAAGAACGGTTCGTTGTAAGTCACATTTTTAATACCCACAATATGTTTATCGGTTAGTTCAATGATCTTGTCAACCAACAGGAACGGAAAGCGATGCGGCAGCGTTTTTTCAATCTGCTGCAAAGTATATACCGGGGGTAACGCAGGGTCATACACCGGTACATCCTTTACATGCTTGTTCTTCTTAATGTATTGCTTGATCTTGCGGGCAAAATCAACATTGGTGCTATGACCGGGCCGGTTGGCAATGATATGGGCCTTAATGGGATACCCGATCAGCGCCAGGTCGCCCACCACATCCAGGGTTTTATGGCGGGCCGGTTCATTCGGAAAACGTAATTCAAGGTTGTTGAGGTACCCTTCATTCTTCACTTCAATGTTCTTGCGACCAAAAACTTTGGCCAGCCGGTCCATTTCCTCTTTGGTAACGGGCTTGTCAACCACCACAATAGCGTTGTTGATGTCGCCACCCTTGATAAGATTATGTTCCAGCAACATCTCCAGTTCATGCAAAAAGCAGAAAGTACGACAAGGGGCAATTTCTTCCTTAAAATCACGCATGGTTTTTAAACCTGCATGCTGGGTGCCCAATACCGGACTATTAAAATCTATGAGGGTGGTAACTTTATAATCTGTTGAGGGAAGGGCAGTCATTTCAACCCTTTTCTTTTCATCGTAGTGGGTAATATTGGTATCGATGCTGTACCAGGCTTTGGCCGCATCCTGTTCCAACACGCCTGCCTCTTCAATGATCTCAACAAAGGGTGCAGAACTTCCATCTGCGATGGGAATTTCAGGTCCATTCAGCTCTATCAGGCAATTATCCACTCCCATTCCAACAAGCGCCGCCAGGATGTGCTCAACCGTGCAAACTTTGGTATCGCCTTCCTGAAGGGTAGTTCCCCGCGAAGTATCGGTAACCAGGTCGCAATCCGCTTTGATCACCGGTTGTCCGGGCAGGTCAATGCGTTGAAACTGAAATCCAAAGCCGGGATTGGCTGGTTTCAGGGTCATATCCACATTAATTCCTGTATGTAAACCGGTACCAGAGATACTTACAGCCGACTGCAGGGTATGTTGTTTATCGGGATTAAAGTTATTATTCATTCTTGCTTTTTAAAACGAATGCGCAAAGATAGGGATTCATTTAAGACGAAAGGGTACTGAAAATGACGTACTTGTTTTTCTTCCAATCATCTATAGTTTTCCAGATACCTACCAGGTCCAGTACCCGCTGCCAGCCGTTGTACGGTTGCAGTAACACGCAATCATGGCTCAATGTTTAAACTTATACAAGAGTGATTAAACGAAATGGGTTGATGGCCTGTAAAACCATCAACCCATTAATTTATTCATCATATCAATAAAGAAATAATTACGGTGAATTAAGAACGCTGTTACCGTACCGGATACCGGGCCCGAAAATCAAAACCTCTAATTTTGCCTGCAAGCCGAAGTCGGCAGTTTCGGATTTAAACCCTGGTTACTGGTAAACGGCATCTGGTAACTCTTGATCCGTAATCCTTACTCAGATATTTTTTCAGTGAGTAACTGTTTTACCAGTTGTTCCAGTTCTTTTATTCTCTTTTCCAGGTCGGGCAATTTACGGCTAACGGCCTGGCTGCGCAATGCGCTTGTGTATTCAAATGCAGGGCTACCGGTTACGGCGGCATTCGGCGTTTTTATAGATTTGCTTACGCCGCTTTGTGCATTGATCTTACTGCCATCCGCAATTTGAATATGACCCACAATACCCGCTTGTCCGCCGATCATTACATTATTACCAATTTTGGTACTGCCGCTTACGCCGGCCTGGGCCGCGATAACAGTATTGTTACCTACTTCCACATTGTGGGCAACCTGTATAAGGTTATCGAGTTTGGCGCCCGATTTTATTATGGTAGAACCGATAGTGGCGCGATCAATGGTAGCATTGGCGCCAATTTCTACAAAATCTTCCACTACCACGTTACCAATTTGCGGCACTTTTTTAAAGCTGCCATCTGCCTGCGGTGCAAAACCAAATCCATCACTGCCTACAACTGTTCCGGCATGAATGGTCACATTTTTACCAATAACACAGTCGTGGTAAATTTTTACGCCAGGATGTATAATGGTATTGTCGTTGATCTTTACATTATCGCCGAGGAATACATTCGGAAAAATTTTCACGTTGTTCCCCAACACTACATTTTCGCCGAGGTAAGAAAAAGCGCCGATAAAAACCTGTTGACCTACTTTGGCTGATTTGCTGATGTAGGAAGGTTCCTGTATACCCGTTAATTTTTGGGTAGCCATTTCCTGGTATTTGCTTAACAGGGTAGCGAAAGCGGAATACGCATCGGCAACCCTGATAAGGGTAGCGTTCACAGGTTCCTTCAATTCCTGCGAATCATTGATAATAACCAGGGAAGCTTTTGTACGGTACAGGTATTCTTCGTATTTGGGGTTAGCCAAAAAAGAGAGCTGACCGGCCTGGGCTTCTTCAATCTTTCCGAAAGAGCTTACCAAAGCGTCGGGATTTCCCTCCACTTTGCCATTGATGATCATAGCTATTTGTGCTGCGGTAAATTGCATAGAATAGTCGTTAGGTCAAGTAAGTCAAATATGTCAAATCTGTTATATAAATCAAAATAATAAAATTTGTTAAAGCAATTGTATATAGAAAAAGTGTAATATGTTCAGGCGCTTTAATAAAAGGTCTTAACGTATTGACTTATATAACTGTTTAACAATTGTAGTAACAAATGTAATATTTTTTCACAGGGCTTGCTAATGCCTGATGTATCAATGCATTATCAACTTTTGATATATCAGTCACCGTCTCGTTCTTAAATAAAATATTGATGCGTTCAACGGTAGGGTTGTAAGTAGTGTTTTCAGCTTCCCCCGTAAAAATAAAATAATCGCAATCGGCATCATTTATTTTCAAATGGCGGCAAATGTTATTCCGTTGTGTTTTAATCCAATCCTGATCGAACGGTTCAGCCTGTAATTTAACTTTTAGTAAACGCCGCTCGATGAAACTGCGGCATAACGTGCTTAATACCGTATCTGAATGGAACACCCAGTTTTTAATAGCTGCCAGCACATCGTAATCATCGAGCAGGCAAAATTTATCGAGATGCTGCTCAATAAACGCCTTACTGGTAGGGCTTTTTAAAAAGAAGTCAAATGTAACAGATGCTGCCGGCACTTCGTGCCCTTGTTGAATCAGTTCTTTGGCCCGCTGAACGATCTTTACAAGTGTTTTTTCAGCACCCAGCACGGTTTTATGCAGGTAAACCTGCCAGTACATGAGCCGCCGGGCCACCAGGAACTTTTCAATGCTGTAAATGCCTTTTTCTTCAACCATCAGATCGCCTTCTTTCACAGTAAGCATTTTTAAAATACGATCGTAACCGATAACACCTTCCGAAACACCTGTGTAAAAGCTGTCGCGGGTTAAGTAGTCCATGCGATCTACATCCAACTGGCCACTGATGAGCTGGTGTAAAAATGGCTTGGTATAATTATTGGTAAAAATGTCTATGGCTTTATGCAATTGCCCCTTCATTTGTTCATTTAGCACACGCATGATCAAAATACTGATCGTTTCGTGACTTGTATTGTTGATCAGCACATTTTCAAGAGCATGTGAAAAAGGACCATGACCTATATCGTGTAAAAGGATCGCAACTTTAGCCGCAGTTTCCTCTTCGGGAGTAATATCCACTCCTTTATTTTTCAGTTCGGTTAATGCACTGCACATTAGGTGGTAAGCACCTAGTGAATGATGCAGGCGGGTATGCACCGCACCCGGGTAAACCAGGTGGGCAAATGCCATCTGATGAATGCGTCGCAAACGCTGGTACCAGGGATGCGAGATTACCTGAAAAACAAGCGGATCATCAATGGTAATAAAACCGTAAACGGGGTCATTGATAATCTTTCTGATGCGGTTTGTCATTCGCTGCCTGCTATTTTGTTAAAATTGCTGCTAAAAGCAGCTGGCAAAAGTACAAAGCCTGGTGGGATAAATTAAATTTGGTTAGATTGGGGGCAGTTGATTCAAGAACTTAAAACTGATAAATAATATAAACAACTATACATGCCATTAGGAAAAATACTTTGGGTTGACGATGAAATTGAAAGTTTACAATCTCAAATACTGTTTTTACAAAATAAAGGGTACGATGTAACTGCGCTTACCAATGGTTTTGACGCGGTGGATTTTGTAAGGGAAAATCCGCTCGATGTAGTGTTGCTCGATGAAACTATGCCCGGTATTACCGGACTGGAAACCCTCTCCAAGATAAAAGAGATCAACTCGCAGATCCCGGTGGTAATGATCACCAAAAATGAAACGGAAAACCTGATGGATGATGCCATCGGCAGCCAGATAACCGATTACCTTATTAAGCCGGTGAATCCCAACCAGGTGCTGTTAAGCCTGAAAAAGATCATCGACAATAAACGGCTGGTGGCAGAAAAAACCACTACGGCGTATCAGCAACAGTTCCGTAATTTGTTCATGGCGCTGAACAGCAATCCCGATTACAACGAGTGGATGGATATTTACAAAAAACTGGTGTATTGGGAACTGGAAATGGAAAAGAGCGACAGCCCTGAAATGCAGGAAGTGTTTCAAACCCAAAAGAACGAAGCCAATACCGAGTTCTTTAAATTTGTTTCGAAGAATTATGCGCGTTGGGTGAACCCCAAAAGTGATGACGGCCCGGTGATGTCGCACAACCTGCTTAAGTTTAAAGTGCTTCCCCATATTGAAAAAGGAACGCCAACCTTCTTTATATTGATCGATAATCTGCGGTTCGATCAGTGGAAAGCCATTCAACCAATCTTTGCCGAAAGTTTTCGCATACTGGAAGAAGACAGCTTTTACAGCATTCTGCCCACAGCTACGCAATATGCACGGAATGCTATTTTCAGCGGACTGCTTCCCATTGATATTGAAAAAAGTTTTCCTCAGCAATGGAAAAACGATGATGATGAAGGCGGAAAAAATTTACATGAAGAAGAATTTTTCAGAGGCTTTATAAAACGGCAACGTCGCGATGATATAAAATTCTCCTATACAAAGATCCTGAACAACCAGGCGGGGCAGGACCTGGTAAATAATATTCATAACCTCATGGGCAACGACCTGAATATTATTGTTTACAACTTTGTTGATATGCTGAGCCATGCACGTACCGAAATGGAAGTGCTGAAAGAACTGGCCGGCGATGAAACCAGCTATCGAAGTGTTACGAGAAGTTGGTTTGAGCATTCGCCTTTGCACCAGGCATTGAAAAAGGTTGCCGATAAAAAGCTCAACCTCATTCTGGCTACCGACCATGGTACGGTACGGGTAAAAACCCCGGCCAAAGTTATTGGCGACAAGCAAACAACCACCAACCTGCGGTACAAACATGGTCGCAACCTCAATTATGAACCAAAAGATGTGCTGGCTTTCCGCGATCCTAAAGAGGCAGGATTGCCTGTTCCAACAGTGAATTCATCGTACATTTTTGCCCGGGAAGACATGTACCTGTGTTATCCCAATAATTACAATTATTATGTGAACTATTATCGCAACACTTTCCAGCATGGCGGCGTTAGTTTAGAAGAGATGATTGTACCGATAATAAAGATGACCAATAAGTAAGCGAGTGGTAAGTAGCTAGTAGCGAGGGGGAGTGGTTTGTAGGCTGGGTTTTGATAAAAAAACAGGCTTTTATGGCCAAAAAAGGCATTTTTTACGCTTTTTTGGGCTATAAGGCATAATTCTCAACGTTTTGTGTGGAAAAGTTGAGGTTATCTATTTCCAGCACCAAAATTGTGAATAGTAACTTTGCGAATCATTTAAAGTCATCTACATCCAGACTATGAAATTTACGCAGTCAACATTAGACAAAATTGAAGCGATTCTCGATGAGGCGGAATATGTGCTACGCTATGAACGGGGTAATTTTCAAAGCGGATATTGCATTTTAGAACAAAAGAAAGTAGTAGTACTAAATAAATTTCTCCAACTCGAAGGTCGTATAAGCACCCTTATTGATCTTATTCCACAGTTGAATGTTGATCCGGAATCATTTTCCTCTGAAGTTCGCAGAACATATAATGATGTGCTTGAAAGACATGCATTGGTACAGGCGGAAAATCAGAAGTAAGATGGCAATTTCTGATTTATAGATTTTGAGATTTAGCGATTTCTTTATGATTAGCCAAATAACAAATCTCAAAATCCCGAAATCCCGAAATCGCTAATTTCTTCCGTATTTTTACCCCCGTGAGCTATCCTTCATTAACCATTACATTTTTAGGAACCGGGACCAGTGCCGGTGTGCCTATGATCGCCTGTGAATGCCCGGTTTGTACATCTCCTGATAAAAGAGACAACAGGCTTCGATCCAGCATCCTGGTGCAATCAGAAAAAACAACGTTGGTAGTTGATACCGGTCCCGATTTTCGTTACCAGATGTTGAGGGCCCGTTTAAAGCACTTGGATGCCATTGTTTTTACCCATGCACATAAAGATCATGTGGCCGGATTGGATGATGTACGGGCTTTTAATTTCTTCTCTCAACAACCCATGCAGGTATATGCCAGCGACATGACGCAGGAAGTGATCATTCGCGAGTTTCCCTATGCTTTTTATGAATCAAAATACCCCGGCGTTCCCGATATTCAGTTAAATACAATTGGGTTGGAACCGTTCATGGCCGGTGATATTGAGGTAACACCTATTCTGGTTTGGCATTTGAAAATGCCGGTGCTCGGCTTTCGGTTTGGGCGCTTCACTTACATAACAGATGCCAACCGCATTGAAGAGCATGAACTGGAAAAAATAAAGGGAAGCGAGGTGTTGGTGCTGAATGCGTTGCGTAAAGAGAAACACATTTCGCATTACTCGCTCGGCGAAAGTATTGAAGTGGCCAAATCATTGAAAATACCGCAGTGTTATCTTACTCACCTCAGCCATCAAATGGGCCGCCATGCCGATGTAGATGCTGAATTACCAAACGGCGTTCACCTGGCTTATGATGGGTTGGTGATTAAAGTGTGATGTTGATTTTTTTAACTTGTCAACTTCCTACTATACTTATAAATCATCTCATACAACTCTCCCGGCTTAAAAGGTTTCGCCAGGTAATCGGTCATGCCAAATTCACGGGTCCTTTGTAAAATATCGGCCGATGCAGAAGCCGTTAACGCAATGATAGGTATCTCGTCGTTAAAATCCCTGATGTGTTGCGTGGCATTATATCCATCCATCCATTACCGGCATCTGCAGGTCCATTAACACAATATCGTAATTGGTTTCCCGCATCTTATTAATAGCAATGGCTCCATTTTCAGCAACGTCTACAACGCCATTCCAGTTGGTGATCATTTTTTTGGCAACCATGATGTTGAATTCAACATCTTCAACCAGCAACACTTTTATACCAGACAGATCATTCACACCCGCTATGGTTTGTTGCTGTTGTATTTCTGGTTTACCCTTTTTAAAAGTGATGGTGAAGAAAAAGGTAGAACCGCGTCCGATCTCACTGTTCAGGTAGATATCGCTGTTATGCAAGGCCACCAGCCGTTTAACAATAGCCAGGCCTAAACCTGATCCGCCAAATTCACGCGCAATATCAACACTGGCCTGTGTGAACCGGTCGAATATCAATACCTGTTTTTCTTTTTCAATACCAACGCCGGTATCGGTCACTGAAAAGTAAACCGTTGCTTCGTCGCCCTGCATTTTTTGTAATGAGATCTGCATGGTTATAACGCCATTGCGGGTAAATTTCACGGCATTAGAAACAAGGTTGTGTAAAATTTGCCCAATCCTTACTTCATCGCCCAAAACAAATTTAGGCAGGGCATTGTCAATGATCATATTGAAGGCATTGCCTCTTTCGGCCGATCGAATCTGATGGGCTGTTTTAATATTCTCAGCCAGTTGTTGTAAGTGAATGTTTTTTTCTGCCAGTACAATTTTCCCTTCTTCTATTTTACCAAAATCAAGAATATCGTTGATAAGGCGAAGCAGGTTCTCGGCAGAAATGTTCAGGGCTTTCAGGTTCTCCAACTGATTGGGCAATAGCTGGTCCTGCAAAAGCAAATGGGCAATGCCTATGATAGCGTTCAGTGGTGTGCGAATTTCATGGCTCATTACCGACAGAAAATCGCTTTTGGCGCGGGCGCCGTCTTCAGCCTGTTCTTTTGCCCTGATAAGTTCCGCTTCTGTTTCTTTTCTTTTTTGAATTTGCTTTTCCAGGTAAGCTATAATATTGATCAGTACATTGTCTTCTTTTTCTATGATGGCTGCCGCTTGCGGATCATGCGCAATGATGGCATCTTTTAACTTCTTTACCGACTGACTAAAAATATTATTTTGGAGTTGTTGGTTGTGCAATATGTCCTGGTATTCTTTTTCACTTACCAGAAAAGCATGTTCGGTAAGCTGCTGATCGATCTCATAATTTTTGTACGACTGATCAATCAATTGCAGTAAGCGCTGAATAGCCGGGTCATTCAGTTGCTGGGCTGACAGTGTTTTTTGAATTTGCTTTTCTAGTATTTTATGATACTGCATAAAGGGCTTGGGCTTAAAATTCTGTAAATGTGGTAATGGTCATGGTTTGATTATGCAGCTCACTCTGGCTACCGGCATGGAAAGGAGAAATTTCTCCATATGAATAAAAACCTGTGGTACAGGTTGCCTTACCAAAAATTTCATTTACAGCTTGTACTTCTTCTTCGGTTCTTTCACGTAGTATCAGTTTGCGGCCAATGCAACTGATCAGTATAGCCAGGTCGGGTTTTGTAACCTGCGTATGAACGGTATGTAATGCCGCCCTGGTTGATCCGTCGATCAGTTTGTTGTAACTGGCTTTCATTAAACGCACCTGGCTGCCATTGGGCATGTTACCGGCGAATACCATGAACCGGTCTTTTTCATTGATGGTTAGTATGGTGCGAATCACTGCTTTTTCGGCGCCTGGTTCTTTAACCGACAAAGGAAAAAGCAATGTAGAACCGGGTAGTTCTTTTTTATAAGGGCCCAGGTATTCTTTATAAAGATCAAAAGCATTTTTGCCATCTATTTCATACAAAATATTTTTCTCAGACCGGGTAATGGTTCGTGCCGGACCAAACTCATCCCAACCGCCAAATGAACCATGACCTACCTGTAACTGTTGGCCGTAAAAACCAATAGCTACAATGACGCCTTCGGCAGGCAACTGATTCAGCCCAACAAAAGTTTTTATAAAGCGGGAACCGTCGCCAGCCAGGCCTCCGGTAACAGGTACATTATTCTTGTTTGTTTCATTAAAACCAACTACCAGTTCGCTGCCATTAATATTTGTACCATCTGAAATGATAAAGGCGGCGTTCAAATCGTTTCGCTGCAATTGCTGCATCAGGTATAACCCGGCATCGTAACTGCTTTTGTGCCTCTTAATATTGGTTTCGGCGCAATGAACGATCGTGTTATCAAATTGAATGGCTGTAACTACTACACTATTGTCATAAACATCATTACGAATAATTTCTCCGGACGTAGAGGACAATATAATATGCGCTTCGGGATAGCTTCTTTCCAGGTAATTAAAAACAGAGGTATCGGTAATAAGCGACGGTTCGCCAAAGACCAGCACCAATTGGCATTGCATCCGGTCAAAGTCCTCGGGATGCAGGTGAATTTTCCATGCCTTATCTAAATACTGCAGTTGTTGGATTTTCATTTAGGTATTGTTTAAGGGTGCAGATAAGGCTATATATGTAACGTATATTGAATCAAATACTTATATTTAGACATAAAAAAGTAAGTGTTTTTTTCCCACATCGTTAGAAAGTTGTAGAGAATTTCAAATAACCCTTAGTGAAAGGCAGATAATAAGTAGTAGTCCGAAATCGAAAATTGACACAGCTCAATGTTTTGTTATGGAAAGCAACTGGAAAGATTATTTCTCTTTCACAAAGAAAGAACGCATCGGTATCTATGTGCTCCTTACAGGGATCGGTATTTGCACTTTTATTCCCCGCTTTTTTAAAGCTGCCGACCTGGGTAATGAATTAAAAGCTGAAGCTATCTATTTACAGGAGGCGCAGGCTGAAGATGCAAAAACTGATCTGGCCAAACGTTCATCAACCGGTGAAAAGCAATCCTACAACGAGATCTATTATGAACCGGCAAGTGATCAGCCAGCAGTTGAACTTTTTCCCTTTGATCCCAATACGCTGGATTCGGCAGGATGGCGCAAGCTGGGCGTAAACAATAGAACAATTCGCACTATACGAAACTACATTTCCAAAGGCGGACGGTTCAGGAACGCCAACGAGCTGCAAAGGATATACGGGTTGAAAAAAGAAGACTATGACCGGTTAATGCCCTACGTACGAATTACGGCGCCTGCAACTGCAACAGCGTTTAATAATTCCGGAAAGGCGCCGGTGAAATATATAAAGACGCCGCCCCCCATAATTGATATCAACCAAGCAGATACTTCCGCTTTTATTTCCCTGCCGGGAATTGGCAGTAAGCTGGCCAACCGCATCATTAATTTTCGCGACAAGCTCGGCGGGTTTTATTCGGTGCAGCAGGTAGGGGAGACGTTTGGTTTACCCGATTCTACTTTTCAATTAATAAAACCGCGATTGCAATGCGCTTCGACTCCCGTTCAAAAGATCAATATCAATACGGCCGATGTAAACACGTTGAAACAGCATCCTTACATCCGCTGGAACATCGCCAATGCTATTATTCAGTTTCGTCAGCAGCATGGGGTATTTCATTCGCCGGAAGAGTTGCAGCAAATTGTGCTGATAACACCAGAGTTATACCAGAAGATAGCAACCTATGTAACTGTGGAATAATTAGCCAGAGTTAAGTAGCTAAAAAAATCACTAACATTTGTTAGTTTTTAGAAAAAAACCTCCTATATTGCAGCGGCCTTTAGCGATTCTTGCGAGTTATTCAGGTAATTTTAATTATGAATTTTCAAACCTCAGAGCTTACAGATCAAGTTGCACAATCAGCCAGGGATTTCGCGTTGCAACACATTAAACCTTACGTGATGGAATGGGATGAATCCCAGCAGTTTCCTATACATGTATTTAAAGAAATGGGTAAACTGGGTTTAATGGGCGTACTGGTACCCGAAATGTATGGCGGCGCCGGGCTGACGTACTTCGAATATGTTGCCATCATACAGGAGATTGCCAAAGTATGCGGTTCAATAGGTTTAAGTTTAGCCGCGCACAATTCGCTTTGTACGGGGCATATTTTGAGTTTTGCCAATGAAGAGCAAAAGAAAAAATACCTGCCCAAGCTGGCCACTGCAGAATGGCTGGGCGCCTGGGGATTAACGGAACCTAATACCGGCAGTGATGCAGCCAATATGAAAACAACGGCCGTTAAGGATGGGGACCACTGGGTTTTGAATGGGACCAAATGCTGGATCACCCATGGCAAAAGTGCCGATGTAGCTGTTGTAATTGCCCGTACCGGCGAGCCCAGGGCTAAAAATAATGCCACCGCTTTTGTAGTAGAACGGGGCACGCCTGGTTTCAAGGCCGGAAAAAAAGAGAACAAGCTGGGCATGCGCGCCAGTGAAACAACTGAAATGATCTTTGATAATTGCCGTATACCCGATACCAATCGTTTGGGCAATTATGGCGATGGATTTAAGCAGTCCTTAAAAGTGTTGGATGGCGGTCGTATTTCTATAGCTGCTCTGTCGCTGGGCATTGCCAAAGGAGCATACGAAGCATCCATTCAATACGCAAAAGAGCGCCATCAGTTCGACCAACCTATTGCGGGCTTCCAGGGTATTTCATTTAAACTGGCAGATATGGCTACAGAAATTGCCGCTGCCGAATTACTGACCCTGCAGGCATGTGATCTGAAAATGCGTGGCGAAACCATGAGCAAAGAATCTGCCATGGCAAAATATTACGCCAGCGAGGTGGCCGTAAAAGTAGCTACCGATGCCGTTCAGATCTTTGGCGGATATGGTTATACGAAAGACTTTCCTGTTGAAAAATATTATAGAGATAGTAAATTATGCACCATTGGCGAAGGCACATCTGAAATTCAAAAGATAGTGATTGCCAGGGAGGTGTTACGGGCTTAGTGACGATGAATACTGCTCAAGGTTGCTTGTCATGACAGAAGGCCCTGCTTAATGCGGGGCCTTTTTATTTATTAGCAGGCCATTAAATAGTGCAAAAAACAGGAATGATTAAAGTTTATGCATCATTCGATTCCTGTAGTACATTTATAGTATGAATAAAGAAGTCAATTATGTGTTGCAGGGCTTCTTACTAACGTTATTGTTTATAGGAGCCTTTAAATTTGGCGGCTTTTTATTGTCACTACCAGTTCATGAAGATCCCAACGAAAATAAAGTAATGCAAGGAGTTTGTGGGAATGCGGCCCCTGTCTTCACTTCCGATGCTGTCAGGGGGAAAACATTATTTCAGGAAAATTGTGCTTCCTGCCATTCCATTTTCAAAGACATGGTTGGCCCGTCATTGGCAGGCGTGCTGGAAAGAGTGCCCGATAAAAAATTGTTATATAAGTGGATCCGGAATCCTTCCGCTGTTTTAAAATCGGGTAATGTTTATTTTAACACGCTTCAAAAGCGGTATGGCACAGTAATGACCCCTTTTACGAACCTATCGGATGATGAGATCAACGCCGTACTTTCGTATATTGACCACCATAGTAAATGAGCTATAGCGGCTGTATGACCCATCCTTACGGCATTATATCATCCTCCTCTTTCGGGCCGTATTTATCAAACAATTTATCGATGGCGCCGCCGAAAATGGGGAATTTATCTTTTGCAAAATTCTTGATGATCTCAACTGCCTTATAAGCTTGTTGTTCTGTTAATCCTTCAGCCATTAACTGCTTAATCAGTTCCTGCATACCCTAACTCCGCCAACAGACGGAAATATTTTAGTGATTAAATGATACGTCCCAAACAGGCCCTCGTATCGTCTTTGCAAGGTATTAGCGTTTTTGCGTTCAGCCTTTGGCGTTTCGCATTTTACGCTACTTTCAGCAAACTCATTTTGCTCTTGTCGAAATTCTTCTGAGCGTATTCCAGGTTCAAATGAAAAACGGTTTGCTTTGAAGAAGGCAATTCAAACATGGCGTCGGTCAAAATGCTTTCGCAAATGCTGCGCAAGCCGCGGGCGCCCAGTTTGTATTCAACTGCTTTATCAACCATAAAGTCCAGCACATCATTATCGATGGTCAGTTGAATGCCTTCCAGTTCGAACAATTTTTTGTATTGTTTGATCAGCGCATTTTTAGGTTCTGTTAAGATAGAACGGAGGGTTGATTTATCAAGCGGATTCAGGTGAGTAACTACCGGTAAACGGCCAAGTAACTCAGGTATTAATCCAAACGATTTCAGGTCGGTGGCATTAATGTATTGCAGCAGGTTCTTCTTCATATGCTCCTGCAGCTCTTTGTTTACATTAAAACCGATGGCATTTGTATTTACCCGGCGGGCAATTACTTTGTCAATTCCGTCAAAAGCGCCACCGCAAATGAAGAGGATGTTTTGCGTGTTGATCTTGATCAGCTTTTGCTCAGGGTGCTTACGGCCGCCCTGGGGTGGAACCAGTACGTCGGTCCCTTCCAGCAATTTCAATAAGCCCTGTTGTACGCCTTCGCCGCTAACGTCGCGGGTAATGGAAGGGTTATCGCCTTTGCGGGCAATTTTATCTATTTCATCTATATACACGATGCCTCTTTCGGCAGCGGCTACGTCGTAGTTGCATACCTGTAACAAGCGGGTCAAAATGCTTTCAACATCTTCACCAACATAACCGGCTTCGGTAAACACGGTAGCATCAACGATCGCGAACGGTACATTCAGTAACCGGGCAATGGTTTTGGCCAACAGCGTTTTACCAGTACCTGTTTCTCCCACCATTACGATATTGCTTTTTTCAATATCAACATCGTTGTTATCGGTGGTTGGTTTTTGTTGCAGGCGTTTATAGTGATTGTAAACGGCCACGGCTAATACTTTTTTAGCATCATCCTGACCGATCACATATTCATCAAGAAAGCGTTTAACTTCAACGGGTTTCTTAACGTTCAGTTTGAACGAAGTAGAAGGCGGGGTACTTTCATGGCGGATCATCAACTCCTGTTCAATGATCTCGCGTGCATGCTCAACGCAATTTTCACAAATATGTCCTTCCTGCCCGGCAATAAGAATCTTTACTTCATCGCGGCTGCGTCCGCAAAAAGAACAATGTAATGTTGTTTTAGCCATGTTTAGTATAAAATCGCTTACAAAGGTATCTAAATGCCTGTCCAAATCCCAATAAAAAATCCCAAACTCCTTTTCCAGAAAATTAGTATACGGAATTTGGGACTTCTACAGGTTTATATGTACTTACAGCTTTTCAACTTGCTGATCTACAATGCCATATTCAATAGCCTCTTTTGCATCCATCCAGTAATCGCGATCAAAATCTTTCATGATCTGCTCAAACTTTTTTCCACAGTTTTCTGCGAGTATTCGGGCGCCCATTTCCTTGGTCTTTCTGGTTTGTTTTGCCTGAATTTCCAGATCGGCACTTACGCCCTGCATATAACCGCCCAAACTAGGTTGGTGGATCATTACTTCCCCATGCGGAAAGATCATGCGTTTTCCTTTTGCACCGGCGCTTAACAGAATGGAGCCCATAGAGGCTGCCAGGCCCATACAGATGGTGCTAACCGGACTTTTTAGCATACGCATGGTATCATAAATAACCATGCCGCTGGTAACCACGCCACCGGGGCTGTTAATGAAGAATTTAATTTCTTCACCAGGTTTATCGGCATCTAACAATAACAAACGGGTTACAATATCTTTCGCTGATTTATCTTCTACAACGCCCCACAGGTACACGGCCCTTTTTTCAAAAAAGAACTTTTCCATTTTCTTGGCCAGCACCCCAAAGTCAGCGTTCTTTTCCTCTTTGCCGTTTTCTTTTGGTTCATCTTCATCGTCCATGCGAAATGGTTGGAATAAATGATTAGAATATCTCTGCATGATAATTTTTATTTGAAGTTCGATAGAATTAGTTATTCAAAGATCCCGAGCCAATCCTTAAGCGTGTTCCGCCCTTTGGCGGAAAGTGGAAGGATGCTGCCCTTACCCTGAGTGCCTGCGTGTCGCTGAAGCTTAGCGGAGGCGCAAGTCGAAGGGCCAGGAGGCTGTTAGTCTTTCTTCTCTTTACGTGGATTGATCAATAAAACTTCATCAACGAGGCCATATTCCTTGGCTTCTTCAGAAGTTAACCAGTAATCGCGATCGCAATCTTTTTCAACCTGTTTCACTGTTTTTCCGGTATGGAAAGAAATAGCGTCGTACAGGTTCTTTTTGATCTTTTTGATCTCTTGTACAGTGATCTCGATATCGCTGGCCTGACCGCCAATAGCGCCACTGGGTTGGTGCATCATTACCCGGCTGTGCTTTAAAGCCGTTCGTTTTCCTTTTGTACCTGCGCACAACAATACAGCAGCCATGGAAGCAGCCATACCTATGCAAATGGTAGATACATCGGGGGTGATGTAATTCATGGTGTCATACATGCCCAAACCTGAATATACGTTGCCGCCGGGCGAGTTGATGTACATCTGGATGTCGCGTGTACGATCGGTGCTCTCCAGGAACAACATCTGGGCGGTTACGATATTTGCCACTTCGTCATTAATGGGGTAGCCAAGAAAGATAATGCGGTCCATCATCAATCGGCTGTAAACGTCCATGACAGCAATATTCATTGGACGTTCTTCAATAATATTGGGAGTGAGGTTCGTAACCTGGTGCGTTTGGTAACTGTGCAGGGTATTGCTTGAAATACCTCTGTGGTGTACCGCGTATTTTTCAAATTCTTTTCCAAGATTCATAGTACTTTTCTATTATTTGAGTTGGCAATTTAAGTCTTTGTGGGAAACCAAATACCGTGCTACATAAAAAAACAGCCATTTTGACCTAATATCTTCATAAACAAGCCTTTTGAGGCTGCTATACAGGCAGTCGGGCTGGCATAAAAAGCCCCTTTCTCCCTTCTCTGTACCCTAACAGGTAGTCCTATGTAAAAACGTCCGAAAGCCTGTCAGGCGGTTTTAATACTCAATAAGGTTAAAAGGTTAACCGAACAATCATTAGTTTTATTTAGCATGAATAATAAGTGCGAAATCAACAATTAAAAACAGCCATTGGTTGAAAACCCCGCTAAAATTAAACAAACAAACAATTGTTTGTAGATGCTTTTGTTAAATGAACCGTTTTAGTCCACTCGTTTGGTAGAAAAAATTTCTACAATCCAGCTTTCTGTTTTATCTTTGATCTACAAATTGAGTAGACTTATATGTTTTGTTCCCACGCCATACAAATAATGTACATCTCCTGTTGCAACAAGTATTGTTGTTGCTGTTAATACTCAATACCTACTCGCTTGTCCGTCGCACTTGCTTCCATGATCCAGATTAATGAATGAAATGAATGATATATCCATATGAGCGCAATACTAAAGGAATCTTTGTCAGAATTAACCCACCAGTCAGATAGACTAAATATTCGCGAATTTATAAAACTGCTTACCGAACAGTTTCCTGGCCAGGTTACGTTTTCTACCAGCTTTAGTTATGAAGACCAGGTAATTGCCCATGAAATTCTGAGCAATCACCTGCCTGTTAACATCTTTACTTTGGATACCGGAAGGTTATTTGCTGAAACCTATTCTGTTTGGAACAATACCAACGAAAAATACCAGGCTCACATAACCGCCTACTATCCCGACTACCGTTTGCTGGAAGAATTTGTTACCGATAAAGGCCCCAATGCCTTTTATGAGTCGGTGGAAAACCGCAAACAGTGCTGCTTTATCCGTAAAGTAGAACCACTGAAAAGGGCATTGGCCGGCAATGCGATCTGGATCACCGGGCTTCGGGCAGAACATTCTCCCGATCGCAAAGACCTCAGCGTGATCGAGTGGGACGAGACCAACCAGATCATTAAATACAATCCCATACTGCACTGGAACACTGAGCAGGTTAAAAAATATATAAACGATAACAATGTGCCTTACAACGTGCTGCACGACCGCGGTTTTGTAAGCATCGGTTGCGCTCCCTGTACCCGTGCAATACGGCCTGGTGAAGATTTCAGGGCCGGTCGTTGGTGGTGGGAAGATGCAGCCAAAAAAGAGTGTGGGCTGCATATTCATAAATAATTATTAACTGAACTCCTGAAAACAGAAATATGAGTAAGTATAGTTTAGATTATTTGGATCATCTGGAATCGGAAGCTATTCATATCTTCCGCGAAGTAGCAGGGCAATTTGAAAGACCAGCATTATTATTTTCCGGCGGTAAAGATTCTATTACCCTGGTGCAATTGGCATTGAAGGCATTCCGTCCCGGTAAATTCCCTTTCCCGCTGGTGCACATCGATACCGGGCATAATTTCCCTGAAGCGCTGGAATACCGTGATCAACTGGCTAAAACCCTTGGCGAGAAATTAATAGTACGTAACGTAGAAGATACCATTAAAGCAAAGCACCTCACAGAACCCAAAGGAAA
Organism: Niastella caeni; assembly: GCF_004834005.1. Lineage (GTDB taxonomy): Bacteria > Bacteroidota > Bacteroidia > Chitinophagales > Chitinophagaceae > Niastella > Niastella caeni. The sequence continues at coordinate 1,125,811 of NZ_STFF01000001.1, read as the reverse complement.
GTTTGCAAGCCGCAATGCTTTGCAAACCTACACTTTGCTGGATACTATTGAGGAGTTCAAGTTTGATGCCTGCATCGGTGGCGCCCGCCGCGATGAAGAAAAAGCAAGAGCGAAAGAACGCATATTTTCTGTACGGGATGAGTTCGGTCAATGGGACCCTAAACTGCAACGTCCCGAACTGTGGAATACCTACAATGGAAGAATTACCAAAGGTGAGAACGTACGGGTATTCCCGATCAGCAACTGGACGGAACTGGATGTTTGGAATTATATCCGCCGCGAAAAGATCGAATTGCCTTCTATTTATTTTTCACACGAACGCGAAGTGATCGATCACGAAGGACAACTGGTAGCTGTAAGCGATTTTATAAAGTTAGATGATACTGACAAAGTGTTGAGAAAGAAAGTGCGTTACCGTACCGTGGGCGACATGACCTGCACCGCAGCAGTAGAATCACATGCATCGAATATCGATGATATTATCAGCGAGATCACCGCTACCAAAACAAGCGAACGCGGCGAAACCCGTATAGACGATAAAGTGTCTGAAGCAGCGATGGAAGACAGGAAGAAGAACGGATATTTTTAATTCTGATTTAGAGATTTCGGGATGTTTCGATTTAAATCCCAAAATCCCCAAATCCCAAAATCACAAAATTTCTACAATGGATTTATTACGGTTTATAACAGCAGGCAGTGTTGATGATGGTAAGAGTACCCTGATCGGCCGTTTATTATACGATAGCAAAAGTATAATGATCGATCAACTGGAGGCTATTGAGAAACAAAGTAAGAATAAAGAGCAGGGCGAGATCGATCTGGCTTTGCTTACCGATGGATTGCGTGCAGAAAGGGAACAGGGCATTACGATCGATGTGGCGTATAAATATTTTTCTACTCCCAAACGTAAATTCATTATCGCCGATGCACCGGGTCATATTCAGTATACCCGCAACATGGTTACCGGCGCTTCTACTGCCGACCTGGCCATTATTTTAATTGATGCCCGTAATGGAGTGGTTGAACAAACCCGCCGGCATTCTATAATAGCTTCTTTATTGAACATTCCGCACGTGGTGGTGGCCATTAACAAAATGGACCTGGTTGACTACTCGCAGGATGTTTACAACAATATCGTGATTGATTATGCCGAAGTGGCAAAATCATTAGGTTTGAAAGATGTGACCTATATTCCTATCAGTGCCATGTTTGGCGATAACATCGTTGAAAAATCACCCAAGCTGAGCTGGTACGAAGGCACTTCCCTACTGAATTTCCTGGAAAGCGTAGAGGTAGATAAAGATATTAACCTCACCGACCCCCGGTTCCCTGTGCAATATGTAATTCGTCCTCAAACAGAGGAACTGCACGATTACCGCGGTTATGCCGGAAAGGTGATCAGCGGTATTTATCGAACAGGCGATGCAATAACCGTACTTCCGTCAGGACATACCAGCACCATAAAATCCATTGAACACAACGGAAAGGAAGTAGAAGAAGTTTTTGCACCGCAAAGCGCTATTCTGCACCTGGAAGATGATATTGATATCAGCCGTGGCGACATTATCGTAAAAAGCGACAACCTGCCAAAATTGACGCAGGAGCTGGACGTGGTGTTGTGCTGGATGGATAATAAACCCCTGGTTACCGGTAATAAATATTTATTGCAGATCAACAGCAGGTTGGTTAGAAGCGTGGTAAAAGAAATTGAATACAAGCTGGATGTAAATACGCTGCAGAAAACAGATGCTACATCGGCTACATTGAATGATGTAATAAAAGTAAAAATAAAAACAGCGTCACCTATCCCGTACGATTCATATAGCGAATTGCGCGAGAACGGCGGTGCGATCCTGATAGATGAAACAAGCCATGTAACGGTAGGCGCCTGTATGATTCAATAGATGAACAGTCAATAATGTGTTGAACGTTGAATCTTGATTATTATGAGCACGAACGAATTTATACAGCATTTATTTGCACAACATAAAAAGGTGGATACTGCATTTCCTGATAAGGAAATAGCAGCGCAGTTCATTGATCAGGCATTTAATTTTTTGTTTCTGCCTAATAAAAAACATCACCAGGTAAGCGATCTGGAAAAGGAACTCGAAATATTGAAGAGTCATCTTACCAGCCTGGCTTATGATGTGGTGCACAAGAAAGAGAAGGCAGAAAAAATTACCGAAACGTTTTTTGCAGCTATACCGGCCCTATATGCGAAGCTGATGAAAGATGCGTATGCATTGTTGCAGTTTGACCCTGCGGCACGCTCTGTAGAAGAAGTGATAGTGGCCTATCCCGGGTTTTATGCAACGGCTGTTTATCGCTTGTCGCACCAGTTATGGGAACAAGGCGTAGAAATTTTGCCAAGATTATTTACAGAATATGCACATGGCAAAACCGGTGTTGATATTCATCCTGGCGCACGCATCGGCGAATCGTTTTGCATTGACCACGGTACCGGCATTGTGATAGGGGAGACAACTGAAATAGGTAATAATGTAAAAATATACCAGGGCGTAACATTAGGCGCTTTAAACGTGTCGAAGGACAATGTATCAAAACGCCACCCTACCATTGAAGATAATGTGACCATTTATTCAGGCGCAACCATACTGGGTGGCACAACTGTAATTGGAAAAGATAGTATCATAGGCGGTAATGTTTGGCTTACATACAGCGTGCCCTCATTCTCGGTGGTGTATCATAAAAGTGAAGTAAAGGTGCGGGATAACAATCCATTTCCGGAGCCATTAAACTTTGTCATATAAAAAAACTTATTACAATGATCACAGAACAACCAAGCAAAACAAATAATATTACTGACAACCAAAACAACCAGCGAATGAGAGCCGGTAACATTTTAGAAACAATTGGCCAAACACCGCATGTAAAAATAAACAGGCTGTATGGCGATAATCATGAAGTTTGGATAAAACTGGAGCGCAGCAACCCAGGCAATAGCATTAAAGACCGCATTGCATTATCCATGATAGATGATGCAGAGAAAAAAGGTATTCTGAATAAAAACAGTGTGATCATTGAACCTACTTCGGGCAACACCGGTATCGGGTTGGCTATGGTAGCTGCGGTAAAAGGATACAAATTGATTTTGGTAATGCCCGAATCAATGAGTATGGAAAGAAGACAATTGATGGAATTGTACGGTGCTTCATTTGAATTAACGCCGCGTGAGAAAGGCATGAAGGGCGCTATTGAAAAGGCAAAGGAACTGGTTGCGCAAACTCCTAACTCCTGGATGCCCCAGCAGTTTGATAATGCAGCCAACGTTAAAGTACATCGGGAAACCACAGCGCAGGAAATTTTAGCAAGCTTCCCTGATGGAATCGATTATCTGATCACCGGTGTGGGAACTGGTGGACATATCACTGGTGTTGCAGAAGTGTTGAAAGAAAAATTCCCTAACCTGAAAGTATATGCTGTAGAGCCTGAGTTGTCAGCCGTGATCAGCGGTGGCGCTCCCGGACCACATCCTTTGCAAGGGCTCGGCGCCGGATTCATTCCTTCCATCCTGAACACAAAATTGCTCGATGGAACAATACAGGTTGGTAAAGATGAAGCATTTGACTTTGCGCAACGACTGGCTAAAGAAGAAGGCATATTGGCTGGTATTTCAACCGGTGCAGCATTGGCCGCAGTAGCTAAAAAATTGGCCGAGATCCCTAAAGGCGCCCGGGTACTGACATTCAATTACGATACCGGTGAACGCTATTTGTCAATTGACGGTTTGTATAAATAAGTAAACAGGTACATGCAAACGAACCCAACATATGGTAAAGTAATACTGGCTGCTGCTGGTCCCGGTGACCCGGAACTGGTAACGGTAAAAACGGTGCGTTACCTGCAGCAGGCTGAAGTGGTGTTGGCCGATCGCCTGGTAAGTGAGGTGATTTTGCAGGAGTATGTGAACGGCAACGCGGAGATCGTATATGTAGGAAAGCAGTGCAGCCGCGGTTCCTCCACACCTCAGTATACCATTAATGAACTGATGGTGCACTATGCTTTGCAGGGTAAACTGGTAGTACGGTTGAAAGGGGGCGATGCATCTATGTTCTCGAACATCCTCGATGAGTTGCAAACCCTGGTACAAAACAACATACCGTATGAAATTGTGCCCGGTGTAACGGCAGCACTCGGTGCGGCTGCGTATGCAGGCATTCCATTAACAGCCAGAGGATATACTACAGCCGTTCGTTTCTTAACCAGTTATAAACTGGATGTAGTTACCGAAGCTTACTGGAAAGAACTGGCGCAAACGAATGATACGCTGGTGTTTTATATGTCATCTGAAACACTGGATCATGTAGTGAACAACCTGGTTCAACATAACATTGGCGACGATAAGTTGCTGGCAGTGATTGAACAGGCTACTACGCCTTTGCAAAACGTACATGTTACCAATATATATAAATACGATGAACAATTGCGGGGAAAAACATTTGTTTCTCCTTCGCTGGTGATCATAGGAAAAGTGGTGGCTTTGCACGAGCAATTCAAATGGATTGAAAACAGCAATAGTGCCGAGCATTATTTTAAACCACTAGCCAAACTGATTACAACAACATCCGATTCTGAAAACGCGGAAAAAGTAAATAAACATGTTAGCAGAGCATAAATTGAAATTGTTACAGGATTTAGTAAGGTCTTCAACCAAAGAAGAACTGGTTTGGATGAATGGATTCCTGGCCGGGGTGTTAATGAATTGCCACGAACAACCCGCGCTGGCTTCAGCTTCAGTACCTGCAACTGCGTCTGCACCAGTTGCTGCACCTGCTTCCGATAAGCCAGCCGTATCCAAAATTACTATTGCTTATGGCACTGAAACCGGCAACTCTAAAAAGCTGGCAACCGACCTGGCTGCTAAAGCAAAGAAGAGCGGTATCAATGCCAAAGTGGTAAGCCTCGATCAATACCGGCTGAATGATCTGTCGAAAGAAGAATATTTCTTTACGATCATCAGCACACAGGGCGAAGGTGAACCACCTGCTACCGCAAAGAAGTTTTACGACCATATTCATCAGAATGGATTTAAGTTGAATCAATTAAAGTTTGGCGTACTGGCGTTGGGCGATACTTCGTATCCCTTGTTTTGCAAGGCCGGCGAAGATGTAGATCAGCAATTGCAAAAGCTGGGCGGGGAAAGGATCGCACCATTAATAAAATGCGATACCGATTACCAGGGCGATGCAGAAGGCTGGTTTTCCCAGGTATTACATTCGCTCACCACAACCACCAGCAGCAATGGCAGCGCATCAGTGGGCGCTACCGTGGTGGCTAAGAAGCCTGCCGGTAAAAAAACATATACCGGTAACATCATTACCAATATTAATCTGAACGACAGGGGTTCTAACAAACAAACACACCATATTGAAATAACAGCGGATGAGCTGGAATATCAACCCGGTGATTCAATCGGGATTGTTCCTGAGAATGCGCCAGCTATTATAGATGCGATCATTGCATTGACCGGTATTGATGCGAAGAAAACAGTGCCTTTCCGCAATGAGTCGCATACGGTTTTAGAACTGTTGAAAAAGAAACTGAACATCGCTTATTTGCCGGAACGTGTAGTAAAGCAATATGCTGCTATTGTTAAACAGGATATTCCTGAAACAAAGATCAGCCTGCTCGACTTGTTGAAAATATACCCGGTGAATAATGCTTCACAGTTTGAAGAAGTGATTGGCATCTTAGAACCGATCACACCGCGCCTGTATTCCATTTCTTCTTCACCCCAGGCGCATAGTGGTGAAGTGCATGTTACCATCGCCCGCGATAATTTTAAAGTGAACGGGGAAGTAAAACATGGCTTGTGCTCTAATTACCTGGCAGAATTGCCGGTTGACAGCACCCTGGAATTTTATGTGCACAAAAACAACCAGTTCAGGTTGCCGGCGCCCGATAAAGATGTGATCATGATCGGACCCGGAACCGGTATTGCTCCATTCAGGTCGTTTGTGGCTGAGCGGGATGCCGCGGGTGCTACCGGTCGCAACTGGCTGTTCTTTGGTGACCAGCATTTCACAACCGATTTCCTGTATCAAACGGAATTGCAGAACTGGATGCAAACCGGTGTACTCACAAAAATGAACGTAGCCTTTTCAAGAGATCAGGCAACTAAAATATATGTACAGCACAAAATGTTGCAACATGCCAGGGAGCTGTATGAGTGGTTGCAAAATGGCGCTTATGTATATATATGCGGTGCCAAGGAACCAATGAGTGTAGATGTGGAGAACACCCTTCTGCAGATCATTGAGCGTTTTGGTAACAAATCAAGCGCGCAGGCTATTGAATTTTTAATTAACCTGAAAGAAGAAGGCCGGTTCCTGAAAGACGTGTATTAGTAAAAGTGAGTTTACATTTTTTCCACATTGAACATTGAAAATTATGAGCACGAATCAAAATAATTTGTCTTCTACCGAGAGAATAAAAATGGCCAGCGACGGCTTGCGGGGTACATTAAAAGAGAGCCTGCACGACGAGTTAACAGGTGCCATACGTGAAGATGACCAGGCGCTGGTTAAGTTTCATGGCATGTACCAGCAGGACGATCGGGACCGCCGCGAAGAGCGTAGCGCTAAAAAGCTGGAATGGCTGTATTCATATATGCTCCGTTTACGTTTGCCCGGTGGTTTTATGACCGGTGAACAATACGTGGGCCTGCATAATATTGCCGGTGAACATTCAACTGGGGTTATTAAGATCACCACCCGCCAAACCATTCAGTTGCATGGCATTTTAAAATCGCATGTAAAGCCAACTATTAAGGCTTTCAACACCATACTCATTGATTCTATTTCAGCCTGTGGCGATGTGAACCGTAATGTGGCTTGTGCTTCACATCCCAAATTCTCGCCAATACATGAAGAAATATTCTCTTATGCGGCAAAAATAAGCAAGCTGGGTTTGCCCAAAACAAAAGCCTATTATGAAATATGGCTCGATGAAAAGCCCCTGCTTGACCCGAAGGAAAAAGAAGAAGTAGAAAAAGATCCTTTATACCAGGACCGCTATCTGCCCCGTAAGTTCAAAATAGGTATAGCTATTCCGCCAAACAACGACGTGGATGTATTTACCAATGACCTGGGTCTTATTGCCATTGTTGAAAATAACAAACTGATAGGGTTTAATATTGCTGCGGGTGGCGGCCTGGGCACTACGCATGGTAACGCTGCCACTTATCCACGCCTGGCATCTATGCTCGGTTTTGTACGCGGCGAAGAACAAACGCTGAAAGCGGTACTGGAAGTAATTACCGTTCAGCGCGACTATGGTAATCGCAGCGATCGTAAGCTATCGAGGCTGAAATATACCATCGACAAAATGGGAGTGGAAGCATTCAAGGCAGAACTGGAAAAACGTTGTGGTTTCAAACTCGAAGAGCCAAAACCATATACCTTCACCAGCAGAAAGGATGATTATGGCTGGCATAAGAACCACGAAGGCAAATGGTATTATACCGTATTTATTGAAAATGGCCGTATAGCCGATGAAAAGGTGGCTTTAAAAACAGCCTTGCTCGAAGTGGCAAAAACCGGTAAAGCCAATTTCAGGTTTACCAGTAATCAGGGCCTTATCATCAGCGACATTGCGCAGAAAGACAAAAAAGCGATAGAAAAGATATTGAACGATTTTGGTATTATTGCACATACTGACAATGCGGGCGCCATGCGTAAAAGCGCCATAGCCTGCGTAGCCTTCAACACCTGTTCGCTGGCGTTGGCCGAAGCACAACGTTATCTGCCATCGCTCATCACTAAAGTTGAGCCAATATTGGCAAAGTATGGCCTGCAGGATGAGGAAATTTCAATGCGTATGACCGGTTGTCCCAATGGTTGCGGAAGGCCGTATGCAGCGGAGATCGGTTTTATAGGCACTGCGTATGGACGTTATAATTTGCATTTGGGTGGCGACCGCGAAGGTTTCCGTTTAAATAAAAAGTATAAAGAAAATATCGACGAGCCTGCAATTTTGAAAGAGCTGGATGAACTGTTTGAAAGATATAGCAAGAACAGGAATTCAGGCGAAACATTTGGTGATTTTGCAGTTCGGGAAAAGTTGGTAACGTTTTAAAAAATGCTGACAAGCATGTCAACAGATCAAAAGATACCGGTAAAACAAACAACTGGCGCTTCCGGCGATCAGGGCAATCTTTTATTTCCTGTTTTTTTAAAGCTGGAAGAACTGAAAGTATTGCTGGTAGGAGGCGGAAAGGTAGGCGCAGAAAAATTATCAGCGTTGCTGGGTAATTCACCTGCAGCACCGGTCACTGTTGTCGCTATCCATATTTCCGATGAAGTACGTAAGCTGGCAAAACACCATCCCAACGTTACGTTGCATGAGCGGGCGTTTATAGAAGCCGATCTTGAAAATAAAGACCTGGTTGTAATTGCTGTAAACGAAAAAGAATCGAGCCTTACTATTCGCGCGGCTGCCAAAGAGAAAAAGATCCTGGTGAACGTAGCGGATACGCCGGAGCAATGCGATTTTTACCTGAGCTCTGTTGTGCAGAAAGGCAACCTGAAGATTGCCATTTCAACCAATGGTAAATCACCTACTGCTGCCAAACGTATAAAAGAAGTATTGAATCATGCCTTACCGGCTGAGCTGGACGACATGATCAATAACCTGCATGCAGTTAGAAATAAACTGAATGGCAATTTTGAATACAAAGTAAAACGGCTGAACGAGATCACCCGCATACTCGTTGAAAAGGATAATGTAGAAAGGGAAAAACGCTGGCGCAAAATTGCTACGTATTCCCTGATCGCATTTGCCCTGATGCTTGTAGGTCACTTTATATTTTCATACTTACCGTTTCAGCGAATAGCCGATGATACGGTAAGATGGTACCAGCACCTGGATAAGAACTTTCACTGGATGCTGCTGGCCGGTTTCCTGGCACAGTTGGTAGACGGTGCATTGGGGATGGGCTATGGTGTTACCAGCGCAACCATTTTATTAACGGCAGGGGTGAGTCCGGCGGCGATGAGCGGTAGTATACATACGGCAGAAATGTTCGCCAGCGGCGCTTCGGGATACAGCCACTATAAATTCGGCAACGTAAATAAGAAACTATTCAAGGCACTGGTTATACCGGGCGTATTGGGCGCTATATTGGGAGCCATACTGCTTTCAAAATATGGCGATACGCATACCCCGTATTTACGGCCAATTATTGCCAGCTACACCATGTTGCTGGGCCTTCGTATACTTTGGAATGCCTTTAAAAGCGAGCAGAAAAAAAAGAAGTTCAAGCATTATGGCTGGCTGGCCGGTTTTGGCGGTTTCCTCGATTCATTTGGCGGCGGTGGCTGGGGCCCTATAGTAACCACTACGTTAATTACCAAAGGCCGTAGCCCGCGGTTTGTGATAGGATCGGTGAGCCTTACAGAGTTTTTTGTTACACTGGCAAGCGCCTTTACTTTTTTTACCATGCTGGGTGTTACGCACTGGCAGGTGATCGTGGCCCTGGTTATAGGCGGTTTACTGGCAGCCCCATTGGCGGCGAAACTGGCCGGTAAATTACCTCGTAAAACCTCTCTGATCTTATTGGGTATACTGGTAATATTCTGGAGCCTGAAAATTATTGTAAAGATCTTTTAATAGTATTCCCGGCACTGAAAAGTGACCGGGATTTAAAATAATGTATTAGTCTATTAAAATAATGGACTATATTCGCAATTCAGATCCTGGAATAGCAACCAGGATTTTTAATGGTTCTTTTAGTATATAAGAATTGTAGACATATTTAGCGCCCTTCCCCGGTACAGTTACTAACCGGGTTTTTTTACAACATTTTAGTCTATTGAATTAATAGGCTATTGTATAAGCAAAAATCAACGAAATGAAATCTGCAAATCCATCAGCCTGGATGCTTGCACCCAAAACTTTGTACAAAGGCCTTTTTGCACAGGATAACCGGGTTCAAAAATTGAAATTGGTCGTTTTAGCATCGCTGGCACTCTTTGTAAGCTCAACTGCTTTTTCTCAAACTGTGGCCCTTATTGAAATATCCGGCACGGTGATCAACCATGAAAAGAATGAACCTTTGCCCGATGTAAGTGTGCAGATAAAAGGTTCGGTAACCGGAACTATTACCGACAATACCGGCGGCTTTATACTTCGTACAAAACAAAAATTGCCTTTTACACTTGTTTTTACATCCGTAGGTTTTCAACCACGGGAGCTGGAAATAAAAAGCCTGGGCTCCAAATTACAGGTGGCCATGGTAACGCAAACGGTATTGGGTAATGAAGTAGTTGTAACTGCATCCCGCGTACCTGAAAACATCCTCAAATCGCCGGTTGCGATTGAAAAGCTCGATATCCGGGCGATCCGCGAAACCCCGGCGCCTAACTTCTACGATGCGCTGGAGAATGTAAAGGGCGTGCAAATGACCACTTCCAGTTTAACTTTTAAAGTGCCCAATACGCGGGGTTTTAATATCCCGAACAACTTCCGCTTTATGCAGTTGGTAGATGGGGTAGATATGCAGGCTGCTACGCTGGGTGTACCGCTGGGAAATGCCATCGGGCCCACCGAGCTCGATATTCAAAGCGTGGAAATAACGCCTGGCGCTGCTTCTGCTTTATATGGTATGAATGCCATTAACGGGATGGCCAACCTGCTTACCAAAAATCCTTTTAACAGCCAGGGCCTGAGCATTTATCATAAAACAGGTGTTAACCATGTTGATAACAGAGATCATACTGCTGCGCTTTTAACGGAGTCTGCTATTCGGTATGCGAAAGCATTTCATAATAAATTTGCCTTTAAAGTAAACGTGGGCTATATGCAGGGGATCGACTGGCGTTCAGATACCCGCCTCGATCAAAACCCTAATAATCTTAAAAGCGCCAACCCAAATTATCCTGCCCTGGATGGCGCCAATAATATTGCATTCGATGGCTGGAATAAATATGGCGATGATGCGCTGGCTGGCAGTAATACTTCTTCTATCAGCGGTCTTACAATTGATGGAAAAGCCAACCAAACCTTGCGCGTAGTGCGAACCGGTTACTGGGAGAAAGACCTGGTTAGCCCTAAGGTGAGCAACCTGAAAGTGGATGCTGCTTTGCATTATCGTATTACCGAAAACGCTGAATTGTCTTATTCTTATCGCTTTGGTCAAATGGATGGCGTATTTCAACGCGGCAATAAGATCCGGCTCGATAATGTAAAAGTGCAAAACCATCACCTGGAATTGAAAGGAAGTAATTATGTAGTTCGCAGCTACGTATCTATTGAGAACACTGGTGACTCTTACAACGTAAAGCCGTTGGCCGACAATATGGACCTGTACAGCGGCGGTTCAAGCTCGGCATGGGCTGCCAAATACAAAAATGCGCTTACTGAATATACGAGTAACAACGGCGGACTTACATCAGCGAACCTGGCTGCTGCTAATCAGTATGCCCGGGAAAAAGCAGATGCCGGTCGCGTTGAGCCTGGTACCCCTGAGTTTAACCAGTTGAAAAACACGATCACTAAAATCAATAACTGGGATATTAAATCAGGCACTATTCCCGATGCGCCCGTAACCGGTGGCGCTGCCCTGGTGCAAAGAAGCCGTTTGTACCATACCGAGGGACAATGGGACCTGTCGAAATACGTGAAGTTGGTTGATCTGTTGGTAGGCGGCGATGCGCGTATTTATGAGATCATCCCCGATGGTAACAACTTTGTTGATTTCGGCCGGCCTATCGATGAAAGGAACAAACCTGTAATGGTTGATGGCAAAGTATCCGATAGCAATAATTTTGGAAGCAACATATACTATAAGAAGTTTGGCGGGTTTGCACAGATTACCAAAACCTTTTTCAAAGACAAGTTGAAATTGTTTGGTTCGCTGCGGTACGATTACAATCCGGAGTTTGATCCGAAGTTTACACCGCGCCTGGCGGCCGTGTATACCGCCAATCAACGGCATAATTTCCGCTTCACTTATCAGCAGGGATACCGTTTCCCCGCCTTGTTCGAAGCATTGTCGTATGTAAACAATGGACGTGTTAAACGTGTGGGTAGTCTTTCCTATATCAATGACGGATTGGGTTATCTGGAGAACAGCTATACGCAGGCTTCTGTTGTAAATTTCAATGCGGCAGTAAGTGCAGCCGGTAACACCGATGCTGCGGCGCTGGCCAATCGCGATCTGTTGGTATGGGCCAACCTGCCAAAAGCCCGTCCCGAGCGCATTACCTCCTTTGAAGTTGGTTACAAGAGTGTGTTGTTAAATAATACCTTGATTATCGATGTGGATGCTTATACTAACCAGTACGATGGATTCCTGGGCCAGGTGCAGGTGTATGTGCCCAAAGGCGAAGCCGTTGGTTCCGATGCGGCAGTGATCGCTATGCTCGACCGCAACCGGGATGCTACCACGGCCAGTGGCGGTAATGCAGCCAGCAAAGGCCAGGACCGTTACCGGGTGTACACCAATGCAAAGAACATTTATTACAATTATGGATCAGCGTTGGGTATTACGTACAACTTCTATAAAAAATATACGGTTGCTGGTAATGTGAATTTCAATCAAATGAAATCCAACAAGACGGATGATATCTTTGTAACAGGGTTCAATACCCCAAAATGGTCGACCAATCTTTCTTTTGGCAACCGCGAGGTGATCAAAAATGTTGGTTTTAATGTAGTGTGGAGATGGCAGGATGCTTTCCTGTGGGAGAGCCCGCTGGTAACAGGAGGAATTTCTTCTTACAGCACCATTGATGCACAGGTTACTTACCGGATACCAGAAGTGAAAGCAAGCATCAAAGCTGGTGGCGCCAATTTGTTGAACCACCGCTATATTCAGTATGCGGGCGGACCAACGATCGGTGGATTATATTATGTGGCAATTACAGTTGACGGATTGTTGAAATAGAGGGAAGGACAGAAAATGCATTGGGTGAGTCTTCCGCCAGTTGGCTGAAGGCTCACCCTTTTTTATGCCATTTATGAATTGCTCAATGATTCAGGAATATAATCCATCTCATGGGCGTTGTGCAGATATATAAAAAATATTTATTCGTACAATGGCTGTTACCGTTAGATTACTTTTGTTTTATTTGTTTTACAAATACCCTTATTTGAAAATCACACACCTGTCTTCTATGAAAAAATGTATCTCCTTATCAACTCTTATTAGTTTTTTATTTGTTTTTACTGTTCATGCACAAAGCTGGCAACCTGTAGGGCCTAACGATAATAACCAGCCTTCTCTTTATCCAACGAGCAATGTATCCATGGAGCTAAACAGCACAGGAACCCCGTATATAGCGTTCAGCGATGACTATATAAATGGCTACAAAGCAACGGTAAGAAAATTTGAAGGCGGCGCCTGGACGAATGTAGGATTGCCCTGTTTTTCGGAAGGAGAAATAAGAAACCCTGACATCGCTTTTGACCGCAACAATATACCTTATGTAGTGTATCGGGATGTACCCCAGGGCAATAAGACAACATTGAAAAAATTTGATGGCACCAATTGGATAACCGTAGGAACGGTGGGTTTTTCAGATGATGCTGTTAGTTCCGTTTCACTGGCTATTGACGGCAATAATACGCCCTATGTACTGTACATTACTACCGACGCGGTGTATGTAAAAAAATTTGATGGAACCAATTGGATAACGGTCGGCACAACAGGCTTTCCCTCCGCTGAAGCCTCAATAGGGATAGACGGCGTCAATATCCCTTATGTAATTTATGGAGATGATAGTAATGGGGGAAAAGCCACTTTAAAAAAATTTGATGGCGTCAATTGGATAACAGTAGGCGTAGCCGGTTTCTCAACTTACGCTGTTTTTTTCCCTTCAATAATGTTTACTGCCAGCAATACGCCTTACGTTGCGTTTCTGGATGGTGGTGTAGCTACCGTAAAAAGATTGAGCGGGGCCAACTGGTTAACAATAGGTTCGTTTGGCCAAACCAATTACGTTTCGATGGCCCTTGATGTTAACAGCAGGCCTAATGTTGTGTACACCGATAACAATGAAGGAACTGTGAAAGTACAAAGGTTCACGGGTACTACCTGGGTAACAGTAGGTACAAGCATTGAAAATTATTTCGGCGGTTCAATTAATTACCCGTTAATTGCCATTGACGGAAATAATATTCCTTATCTGGCATACAATGACTATAGCCAGTTCAATAAGACAATCGTAAAAAAATTGGATGGAACCAGTTGGGTTCCGGTAGGAATAACAGGTTTTACTCCAGCGGCTGCGCATTATCTTTCAGTTAAAGTCGACGCTAATAATACTCCTTATGTAGTGTATGATGATGGCGCCAATGGCGATAGGGCAAGCGTTAAAAAATTTGATGGAAGCGCCTGGGTTAATGTGGGTACGGCTGGGTTTACGAGCGCAAATGTTCGTACGCCGTCTTTGGCTATTGATGCAACAGGCGCTCCCTATATAGCCTATATTGATGCTAATAATATTAGACCGACCGTACAAAAATTCAATGGCAGCAGTTGGACCGACTTAGGTAGTGTTGGTCCTTCGGTTGGCAACGCTCAGTACACGTTTATAGCTATTGACGGCAGTAATACGCCGTACGTTGTGTACAGTGATGCCAGCAACAGTTATAAAACAACCGTAAAAAAGTTCGATGGAAGCAGTTGGGTAGCCGTGGGCGTGAATGGGGTTTCGTCAGGAGCTACGGATCTCGCCTCTATTGCAATTAACAGCAGTGGCATTCCTTATGTAGCCTACCAGGATGATGCAGATGGTATATCCAATGGTGGTAAAGTAACAGTAAAACAATTTAATGGCACCGGTTGGGTAACCGTAGGAACAGAAAATTTTTCAGGAAATGCAAATGGGGTATTTATAGCTATTGATGGGAACGATATTCCTTATGTAGCTTACCAGGACCTTGACAACGGCAATCGGGCAACGGTGAAAAGGTTTAATGGCAGTACGTGGGAAGATGTAGGAACTGCCGGCTTTTCAGCCGGATATGCCGGTTTTGTTTCCCTGGCATTTAATGCAGACGGCACGCCGTATGTAGCATACAGAGATGAAAGCAATGCGGCCAGGGTAACTGTAAAAAAATTCCTTAGTGGCAGTTGGGTAACTGTAGGCACAGAAGGCTTTTCATCAAGTTGGGCAGAACATGTTACCATGGCCATTGGCCCCAACGGTATACCTATTGTTGTTTATAGCAGCGGAGATGCTTTCGCAAAAAGCATTATTGAATCAACACTTCCCCTGAGCTTCCTTCAATTTAACGGCCAGCTGCTTGAGAACGAAGCCCTGCTTACCTGGAAAACAAATAATGAAGCCAATACACTTGCGTTTATAGTAGAAAGATGTATAGATGGCCGAACCTATAGCAGTGTGGGAACAGTAGATGCTATTAATAAAGCGGGTATTCATCAATATAACTTTAAAGACAGGAATTTTAATTTGTTGAGCGCTTCTGTTGTTTATTACCGGATTAAACAAAAAGATATCGACAGTAAGTATACGTATTCCCGAATTGTTCCATTAACGGTTAACAAATCTGAAAGGGTTGTAATTGTTTATCCAAATCCGGTTAAAGAACAAGCCGGAGTTACTGTAACGGTTAACAAACCGGAATGGATACAGGTTCGGGTTATAGATAATACCGGTAAGATTTTACGATCTCAACATTGGAATGTTAATGCAGGAAGTAACTCATTATCAATAAACATGAATGGTATGGGAAAAGGAATATATTATTTGCTGGTAAAAGGTAATTCCATCAATAAGCAGTTCAGAATAGTGAAGCAATAGTTACCTGACACGTATTTTATAAACCGGGGTGGCTTATTGGCCACCCTTTCTTTTTGCAAAAAGCCATTAAAAGATTATCACTATGACCTGAGTTTATTCGTAATACATTCGAAAGCAAGGGGTTGCCAAAATTTGTCGGGAATGGTTCTCACGAAAAATGATTTTATTTTATTAGAACTGATATTTCTTTTAATTGAAATGACCAATTTTCATGAGAAATGGTATTGTTTCCATGAGAGAGGATATCATTTTCATGAAAATGATGCCATTTGCATGAGAAAGGATGCTATTTACGTGAGAAATGATCTTTCTTCATGAAAAGCGATGTCATTTTCATGAAAATGGATCATTCCTTAACAGAAAAAGAATTTTTTTCATGAGGAATTTATTTCGTTTATTAGAAAGGATATTGTTTCATGAAAAATGATACAGTTTCCTCTTTCATGTAAACCTGAACTGTTTTAATAGAAAGCGCTTGTTATTCATAAAAAATAAGGTTGCTTTCAGGAGAAAAGATCCTGCTCTTTTGCACATATGTAAAACGTTCATTCCTTCCGACGGTACCGTCGGGGTTGTTTTTTTGAATAAATGAAAATGCGTCAGGGTTAAGTCATAGTTTGAAATAAACTTTTAAACTCTCCCGGGAGGTATTAATTTAGTGTATAAATCCCCTAAAATGAGCAGGCCTTATTTGTCGTTTTTCTTCGTTGCGCTATTATCGGTAGTTTTTATTACCGGCCGGTGCCAGGATAATATCAATGCCGAAAAACAGCTCATTTTAAATCTGAATATATTTTCCAGTGATACTGAAAAGAAATATTTTAAAGAGATCGCTTCAACCGGCAGTACCAACCTGTTTCAATTAATGCTGGTGGCGGGCAATGCATCCCATTCCACTGCAACCGTAGCTGAAGCTACCGGGCAAATTGAAACATTTGTTCAGCGAAAAGAGGTGGGTAAACAATACAGCAGTAAAGAATTAAAAAAGTTATATGCCGAAATACACCAGACATTTTTTACTCAGTATATAGACAACCCTGTTTTTGCGGCGATATTTGCTAATGGCAATTACAATTGCGCAACAGCTTCCGCCCTGTATGCAATCCTGTTAAATAAATTAAATGTAGAATACAGCATTCGGGAAAAACCTACCCATGTGTATATCGTGGTGGCGCCTTCATCTCATAATCTGGTTTATGAGACCACAGCCCCAGGTGTTACTTTATATCAGTTGAATCAGGAAGTGAAAAATAAATACCTGGATTATCTGCATGACAATAAACTTATTGGAAAGGAAGAATGGGAAAACAGTGACAGAAATGCCTTGTTCGAAAAATATTTTTACGGTGATAAAGCGATCAACCTGCAGCAACTGTGTGGGTTGTTATATTATAACCTGGGTGTTGAGGCTGCACAAAAGGATGATTATGTAACTGCGTATAAGAATTTTGAGAAAGCTTATTTTTTGCATCCAGGTTCACGCATGAAATACTTCGTAAGCATGTCACTGTATACACACATTTACAAGGCTGCAAATATGCGCGAAGAAGAAAAATTAAATGCATTTAAAAGGTATGTACAAATAGGGGACAGCGTTGCGGCCAATGAATTGATCGGTGATTTTGTGGAGAAGATCTCAAAAAAATATCTTTTCCAATATCCTGATATGCCCAGGTATCTTTCAATGTACAGCAGTATTGTTAACATGGTTAAAGATTCTGCGTTATTGAGGATCATTCGCCACGATCATTATAATGATATGGCCCATTATTATTCAATTAAGGATAATATCGATTCTTCAAAAACTTACCTGGATTCTCTATATAATATGAACACGGGAGATCTGCTGGTACAGGAGTTGATATCACAAACCGTAATGAAAATCCTCTATAAGTTGCCAGAGGGGAAAGAAGGTGTGGCGGCATTGAAAGATTATTTCAGGGCATATCCTTTTTTAACGGCAAACAGCAAACTGCAAGATTATCAAATCTATTGTCTTGCGCGGGAGACAGGCATGAAATATGACCTCGAAAACGAGAAAGAAGGGCGTAAATATTTAGAAGAGATGAAAGCTGCCCTGGATGGGAAACCCGAACTGGCCAGGCGTGGAGAACAATACATTGAATTAGCAATAGGCGAGGTATGTGGGTTTTATGTACGTAAACAGGATTATAAAACGGCCAGGGATATACTCGCATTCTTCAAAAAGCTTTTGCCGGAAAATGAAGAGATCAACCGGCGATTTACCAATGCGGAGAAGAGGATGAACCAGAAGTAGGGGTGAAGGGTAGAAAATAATTAACCATTCATTATGCGGCGGTGGTTTTTTATGCCAGGTAGTTTTGGAAACGGATTTAAGGGCTGGCCTCAATTCCACAAACGGTAAACCGGTTAAAATCATTTTAACTATTTTAGCTTTCACAGCATCTTCCATTTGAAGTTTAAAACATACATATTAACTTTTTGCCTCCTGATATACATTGTGGAACTGGCGGCTTTACCTGTGTATTGTAAGCATTCCGGCAATGCGGAAAACAGTTGTACACGAAAGACCGAAAGCTCTTGCTGCAAGAAAACGGCAAATAGGTCTTGCGAAAAACCATCGCAGTCCAAAGAATGTAATAGCACTAACAATTGCACAAGTAATTGTCCACTCTGTTATGTAACGACCTTGAATAATGTTACTCTGCCATCCAATTCAACGCAACTGATAAAAAGGGCATATCCTCGTTATACGTCTACCTATCTTTTCATTTACTATCCTTCAAGCTGGAAGCCACCGAACGGCATTTAATACATACCAGCTATCATTTACAATCAATTTTTATTTCATTTTAAAAACACAATATGAAAAAGTTATTTCTATTGGCTACTATTGCCATGCTTATGGGCAGTTCTGTAGCTTTTGCCAACGATGGTGGAAAGGATAAAACAAAAGGAAGCAAGACCAGGACTGAAAAGAAATGTCCGAAGCCTTGCCCCGAACCTTGTCCGCCCTGCTGTAAGAAAGGGAAGTGTGAGAAAAGTTAAGTCACATAGTTGATGTAAATAAAGACCCCTCGGCTTACCGAGGGGTTTTTTTTTATGCGACATCCTGCTAAGATGTTCCTGATTTAATTCTTTTGAAAAACAATTTATGCGGAGAATACTGGCCTTAATCTCCGCATAAATTGCGGATTATATGCTTTAATGATCCATCAAACTTGTGAATTTCATGTTCCCTTAGTTCAACAAATATCTAACCAGCTAGTAGTATTTCGTCGCTTTTTGTGTATTGAGTTTAAGTGCGGGTTGCTTACTTTGTCTTTTCATCCCCGATAACTATCGGGATCAGGACCGTTTCGATAAAGTCGTCAATAGATTTTCCAGGTTGGTCATGCTCGCAGTGAATCCTTCTTTAAAGCCCATTTCTATCATCTTCTCCATACGGGCAAGAGATTCGTTATAAATAGTAATACGCACTGTCGTCTTTCCGTTCTGTTCGCTGAAAGTGTAATCCCAGTCAGAACCCGGTAATTCAGGGTTTTCATCTTTGTCCGCAAAAGCATTAAACATTTTGAAATTGGTTTTTGGGCTAATTGAAGTGTATTTCTGAATTGCCCAACGCTCTTGTCCTTCGGGGCTTACCATCGCATAAAATCTTCGTCCACCAACCTTGAAGTCCATAAATTTTGTTTTTGATCTCCAGGGTTTAGGTGCTACCCATTGGTCAAGGATTTCTGCTTTGGTAAATGCATCCCATACAAGCGATAGTTCAGCATTAAATTCTCGCGTTATGAATACCGTTTTCGCTGCTTTGTCAACGGTAAATTCAAATAGTAAGTTCATTTTTTCTTATTTTTTAAGGTGAACAATACTTCATCGAGTTGTTTGAAACTTTCTTCCATAATCTTCCTGAACTGGTCAAGCCAGGTATCGATCTCTTTCATTTTATCGATTTTCAGTTCATAGAAGATCTCCCTGCCTTCTTGCCTTGGAACCAAGAGGTCGCATTCCGATAGGATGCGCAAGTGTTTTGATATTGATTGCCTTTTGATGTCAAAATGCTCCGCAATGGCATTGGGAGTCATTGCCTGCACGGCAACGAGAACAAGGATAGCTCGTCGGGTGGGGTCTGCAATTGCTTGAAAAATATCGCGTCTCATGAATTATAATATGAAGCCGTTCGGCTGCAAATATATGTGAAGCCAATCGGCTGCGCAAATTTTATTTTGCTTCACTGCCAAAAACAAAAAAGGCTGTATCAAAAGTATGATACGGCCTCTTTTTATTCGGGTACCCGATGGCGCCAGGCAGGAGCTGGAATACAGGCACAAAAAATATTTAAACGGGAGTTGTAGATAACCACTCTCTCAACACCTCCCCAATCTTCCCAACCTCAACCATAAACCCGTCATGCCCATACGCCGAATCAATTTCAACGAGGGTGCAATCGGGTAAATGTTGTTGCATATGGCGTTGCTCTTCGAGCGGACAAAGTATATCGCTGGTAATGCCAATCAATAAAGTTCTTTGTTTAATACTGTGTAGTATGGCCTCTCCATCGCCGCCGCGGCCACGGCCAATATGATGGCTATCCATGGCTTTGGTAAGCAGCCAGTAGCTGTAGGCGTTAAAGCGTTTCACCAGTTTGTCGCCCTGGTAATCGATATAGGAGGCTGCTTTATAATTATCCAGCTTTTCCGAATCGGAGTCGGTTTGTTTTTGCACCATAATGCCATAGTTGCGGTAGGTGAGCATCCCAATGGCCCGGGCGGCTTTTAACCCTTTTTGTCCGGCTTCAGGAGTGTCCTGTTGCCAGGTGCAATCGGCCTCAATCGCCAGCCGTTGAGTGGCGTGCACAGCAATGCCCCAGGCGCTTTCGGTAGGGGAGGTAGCGAGTAAGAACAGGTTTTTGATCACTGATTTTTCCACAATGCTCCATTCCAGGGCCTGGTAGCCGCCCATACTGCCGCCCATTAAAAGGTGAATGGAGTCGATGCCCAGGTGTTGGCGCAGTAAAATATGGGCATTTACCATATCGCGAATGGTGATCAGCGGAAACTGATGACACCAGGGTTTCCCCGATAGGGGGTTGATACTCAATGGTCCCGT
The DNA here is from genome assembly GCF_004834005.1 of Niastella caeni. Taxonomy (GTDB): domain Bacteria; phylum Bacteroidota; class Bacteroidia; order Chitinophagales; family Chitinophagaceae; genus Niastella; species Niastella caeni. The sequence goes on along the minus strand of NZ_STFF01000001.1, from coordinate 1,104,926 downwards.
GGTGCCATAGCACGAACCCAGTATATTGGCGCAAACAATAAAGTACCTTTCGGGGTTAATAACACAGCCGGTTCCTACCACTCCCTGCCACCAGTCGGCTGCATCGGAGTTGGCGGTAAGTGCATGGCATACCCAGATCACATTGTTTTTTTCGGCATTTAACGTCCCATAAGTATGATATGCAATGGTTAATGAAGGCAGTAATTGCCCGTTTTCGAGTTTGAAAGGTTGATTATGTTCAAAACGCTTCATTGGCCCCTGGCTATAATTAAGGGTGCAAAGTAAATGCTTGCATGAATTACATTTGCAAAAATCTTTACCATGATAAAAATTGAATTGGAAAGGGCTGCAGGTGACTACGGATTTGAAGCGAAAGACGCTAATGGCCATACCGTACGGATGGATACAAGTCCCGACGGCGGCGGTACTAATTTTGGCGTTCGGCCTATGCAAATGCTCCTGATGGGCCTGGGCGGGTGCAGCGGTATCGATATCGTGAACATCCTGAAAAAGCAGCGGCAGCATATTGAAGGGTTCAACATGAAGATAGAAGGGGAGCGCGAAGCCGGAAAAGAACCCTCCATCTGGAAAAATGTTACCATTATTTTCGAGCTCACCGGCAATATTGATCCTGATAAAGCCAGAAGGGCTTGTGAGCTGTCGATGGATAAATATTGTTCCGTTGCTGAAACCTTGCGCCGCGCCGGTGGAGAGCTGAAATGGGAAGTGCGGGTGAACCAAAAGAACGAAGTAGGAAGTCAGAAATAGGAGGAAAGAAATACAGCTACAAGCTGCACGCTTCAAGCCTAAGGCAAAAGGCAAACAGGGAAGGCAATTTTTTGGCCAGCACCAGTGCTACCAGCACCGGCTGTTGTGTCACTCACTTCAGGGTTCGGAGCGCTGTTCGGCAGTCTGCAATCGTGAAACGGCAATCGTGAAGCCTTGAACCCCTGCAACCTGAAACGTGTAACCTGGAACCGGCAACCGGTAACTATTAGTAGCGAGCCCCAAAATATGGCGGCCCAACAATAAACTATAAACAAGAAACCATAAACTAACACATGCACCCAATAAGCAAAGCAATCCGCATTCGTACCGATCAAACCAATGAAATGGAACATTCATCGCCCATGTTCTTGACCAGCAGCTTCTGCTTCGATAATGCCGAAGACATGCGGGCTGCTTTTGCCGATGAAACCGATGATAATATTTACAGCCGTTTCAGTAATCCCACTGTGCAGGAGTTTATCGACAGAATGGTGGCCCTCGAAGGTGCCGAAGCCGGCTATGCCACCTCATCGGGTATGAGCGCCATCTTTGCTTCGTTTATGGCATTATTGAAAAAAGGAGATCACCTGCTATCCTGCAACGCCATTTTCGGCAGCACCCATACGGTGATCACCAAATACCTGCCCAAGTTTGGCATTGAATACAGCTATGTACCGGCCGATAAACCGGAAGAATGGGAAAAGGCCATTCGTCCCAATACCAAAATGATCTATGTGGAAACGCCTACCAACCCCGGTTTGGAGCTGGTAGACCTGGAAGCAGTGTCGGCCATTGCCAAAAAGCATAACCTCATTTTAAACGTCGACAACTGTTTTGCTACGCCGGTGAATCAGCGGCCTATTGATTTTGGCGCCGACCTGGTAGTGCATTCCGCTACCAAATGGATCGATGGCCAGGGCCGCGTACTCGGTGGCGTTATAGTAGGAAAGAAAACGCTGATCCATGATATTTATTTGTTCTGCCGCAGTACAGGTCCGGCATTATCTGCTTTCAATGCCTGGGTGTTGAGCAAAAGCCTCGAAACGCTTGATGTGCGTATGGAACGCCATGGCAACAATGCGTTGCAACTAGCCAAAGCATTGGAGGCACATCCTAAGATCAAATGGCTGAAATATCCTTTTTTGGCCAGTCACCCCCAGCACCGCATTGCCCTGAAACAGATGAAGAATGGCGGCGGTATTGTATGTTTTGAGCTGGCCGGCGGTTTACAAAGTGGCCGCAAATTTTTGGATAGCTTGCAAATGTTATCGCTGACTGCCAACCTGGGCGATACCAAAAGCATTGCATCGCACCCGGCCAGTACCACGCACGCCAAACTCACAGAGGAAGAAAGGCTGGCCGTAAACATTACGCCTGGTTTGATCCGAATTTCTGTAGGGCTTGAGCATGTTGACGATATCATTAACGATATAAGGCAGGCATTGGAAAAATGTTAAACAAGAGGAAAGGGGAGTGACGTAAATCATCGATTTGTGTGCTAAACATCATAGCAATGGAAGAAATGGAAAGTTACCTTTATGTCTGATTCTTTTTCACAATAAAAAAGTTTTAAAAATTGAGCTGGTAAACGGGTTGGTTCTCCAACCCGTTTGTTTTTATGGGCAGCCTGGAAAATCGTAACTTATAGTCAAAAGGGTATGTAAGATGAAAAGGCGGGAGTTAGAAGAGGTAGTTATAAGGCATAGTAACCATCTGGAAAAGTTCTGCAACCGGTTACCCGGATCTTTTGAACAGGAAGACATTCATGACCTGCGTGTTGAATACAAAAAAACAAGGGCTTTTTTACGACTGCTGCAATTGGAAAAAGATGCCGGCGACCTGAAAATACCGGATAAATTAAAAGCCATTTACCATGCTGGCGGTAAAGTAAGAGACATGCAGTTGTTCCTGGCTGAGTTGTATGGTATTGGGGTGGCCATGCAAATACCTTCTTCCATAACCCATTGGTGTCAGCAATTATTTATATCCAAAGAACAAATGGTAGCTGCTATAGAAGCGGTACAATTCAAAAAAATACTCAACGGCATTACGAAAGAATTGCCTCGCCAATTGCATGATGAAACCCTGCATAAGTTCATGCATCAAAAAATAGCAGCGATCCATATTGTACTGCTGGCAGCCGATAATGAAAACGACCTGCATATCATTCGCAAGCAGTTAAAAGATATCATCTATACCATTCGCGTGTATGAACAGGATTGGGGTATTCCTTTTCCTATCAAAGCGTGGCAAAGCGAAACACAGTTAAACGACATGGCCGGCAGCCTGGGTGATTTTAACGACCGCTGTGGAGCGATTTCTTTGCTGCAGGCAGTCTATAGCGATTCCAGTAATGATCAAGAGAAAATTGTTTTACAGGACCTGCACAGGCACTGGCTACACCTGAAAGAAGCGCAGCAACGTGATTTGTTGCAACAGGTGAGAACGTTGAATATGGAACACTCGTTTTAATGAAGTTATTGAGTTTGTAAGTTATAACTTCTTAATACTGCGAACTGAATAACTCAATAACTGAATAACTATAAACCTAAGAACTCAGCATCTGTTCTATAACATGTCAACTTGTTAATGTACCAACTTATCAACTTACCCCAATACTTTCTCCATCTGCATACTCCGCGATCCTTTTATGAGGAAATAGGTATCGTTGAATTGTTGGCTTTTAAACCAGTCCGCCGCTTCAGTAGCATTGGCCATTTTGATAAAGGGATGATCGATCTTAACAAAATCTCCACCTACCAGTACAACCGCTTTCCAGGGATGTTGTTTTATCAGCGCAATGATCGCTTCATGCTCTTGCAGGCTTTCTTGTCCCAATTCGGCCATGCCGCCCAGCATTAACACTTTGTGCTGAGCATGTATGCCGGCAAAGTTTTCAATAGCGGCTTTCATGCTGGTGGGGTTGGCATTATAGGCATCCAGGATAAATTTATTGCCATTCTTTTCAATCAACTGCGAACGGCTGTTCGACGGTATGTAATCTTCAATCGCCTTTTTTATCTTTTCATCGGGCACCTTAAAGAATTTGCCGGTTGTTACGGCCACCAATACATTAGGCAGGTTATACGAACCTACCAGTTGGGTTTGTATAGCGGGTATATTAGCGCCTTTGTCAATAGAGACGGTTAAGAACGGTTCGCTTTGCTGCACCGTACCGCGCACATCAGCTGCACCCCCTGTGCCGTATTTTACTACAACAGGTATGCCGGCGCTCATTGTTTGCAGGTAGTCGTAATCCCACATAACGAAGGCGGTACCATTATGGGCGCGTAAATAATCAAATAGTTCGCCTTTCCCTTTTCTAACTCCTTCAAGGCTGCCAAATCCTTCCAGGTGCGCTTTGCCGCAATTGGTAATAATGCCATGGGTAGGCAGGGTATATTCACAATAGCTGGCAATTTCTTTCAGGTGATTGGCGCCCATTTCAATCACCGCCATTTCTGCATCGTATTTAACCGATAAAATGGTAAGGGGAATGCCAATATGATTATTCAGGTTACCCTGTGTAGTATATGTTTTATAACCAGCCGAAAGAACGGTATATACCAGCTCTTTGGTAGTGGTTTTGCCATTGCTGCCGGTGATGGCGATAAATGGAATATTGAATTGCTGACGATGGTATTTCGCCAGTTGCTGCAGGGTGGTGAGCACATCGTCTACAACAATAATGCGACTGTCTGGAGTTACAGGCGCTTCATCAACCACAGCATATGCCGAGCCGGCTTCCAGTGCCGCCAAAGCAAATTGATTACCGTTAAAATTGGGTCCTTTTAATGCAAAAAAGATATCGCCTGCTTTTAGTTTCCGGGTATCGGTTTGTGCCGAAGGATATTGCCGGTATATGTCGTAGAGTTGTTCAATGGTCATAAAGCAAATGTAAGATACACGTATGACAGTTTATGGTTTGTGGTTTATGGTTCTTTTATTCGGGAAGGCTGATTGTATTTTAACTTCCCGCATTCATAGCAGCTTGCATTAAATCAACAGGCTCAAAGCGCGACAGCAACCACAAACTACAAACCATAAACCACAAACAAAAACCCCGACGGTAACGTCGGGGTTTTTATAAGAATTTGAAAAAACCATTTATCGTTTTCTGGTATTCTGACGTCTTGTTGGGTAATTGATACCGGTTTTACGGCCATTACCTTCAGGGCTACCCAGGCGGTCCATTGCGCAACGGAAACCTACAGTAGAACTTCCCTGATCTTCTTCCAGGAATCGGCGGGTGCCAGGGCTTAACCAGTATGGACGGTCATTCCAGCTACCACCTTTAATTACCCGGGATTTATCGCTGATGAGGGTGCTAACACCATAACCGCGACCGGTTTTTATGTTTTCTGCAACATCCATGGTACCGTAAGCAACACCGGTGATCATGGAGTCACCATCGAGGTAGTTGATAACATTACCTTTTTGATAGTTACGACGGTTTTTGCTTTCTTCATCAGTTACATATACTGTTTTAACACGTCCCAGGCTATCTTTTTCAAACTCACCATCTTTATTGCGAAGTACATTCTGGTAGTGGTTACCACGATAAGGAGAAACATCATCGTTATCGGTGGGTGACAGCGGACGGTAAACATCACCAGTCCACTCGCTCACGTTACCTGACATATTATAGATGCCGAATGAGTTAGGGTAGAATGAAGTTACCGGTGCAGTGTATACAGCGCGGTCGTTCAAACCACCGGCCACACCCATGTTATCACCGTTACCGCGTTTGAAGTTAGCCAGGAAGGTTCCCTGCCATGCTCCACGACGGCTATCACGTAAACCGTTCACGTTTTGTGTCCAGCTATACACCTGTTTGTTGGTGATCAACTCCTCACCCCGTTTGCCTTCTTTGCGGCTGGGGTTGGGGTTTTGACCAACAAGACCCATTGCAGCATATTCCCACTCAGCTTCTGTTGGGAGCCGGTAGTTCGGTAACAAAATACCGTCTTCGAAGGTTACTGTAGTTCTGGGAGTACCGTTCGGGTTCTTTAAAGGATTCTTTTTAGAACGAACCTGGTTACCGGGAGTAGGCGTTGTTAAACCAAGCAAATAAGCTTTGGTATTGAACGACTCACTTCCCTGACCCTGAATATTTTTAACTGCTGTTTTATTAATGAAGCCTTTATCAAGCAACGCTTTTTCATTTACGCGGTCACTGCGCCACAAACAAAAGTCGTGTGCCTGTCTCCAGGTTACACCCACAACCGGATAGTAGTTGTAAGATGGGTGGCGGAGGTAGTACTCAACCAAAGGCTCGTTGTACGCCAGCTCACTGCGCCATACCAGGGTATCGGGCAATGCACCTGATCGTACATCTTTATATTCATCACCATCGAATACGTTGTTTATCCAGTACAAATATTCACGGTAGTGAATGTTTGCTACCTCGGTACGATCGATGTAAAATGAGTTTACTGTTTTACGGGTGGGAATGTTATTCCAGTCGCCCATAGGATCTTCTTCTGTGGCGCCCATGGTGAAGGTACCGCCCTGAACAAAAACCAGTCCGGGACCGGTACGTTGTTCTTTTTCACGGGATACCTGGTAACCGCCCATGTTTTTGTCATTGTAATTCCAACCGGTAACGTCCGACTTCTCTTTCTTGTTGGACTTACAGGATGAAACTGCGGCAGCGCAGGATAGTACGATAAATAGGTTTTTCAAATTCATTTTGATGACTTTTGCCTTTAGTTCAATTTGGTTAAACGCTATTACAGAGCAAATATTGTACGTGGTTTTAATTGCTTTTCCACAAAAATTATAGGGACGGCGAATATACCTGTTTTTGATAAAACAACTTGTATTACAGGCTGTTTTAGCTTCGTTAATTCATGGAAACCAGTTGGGTTTACATCCGTATATTCCCTTATTCAATAATTGAGCCGGGAGCCGCCGGAATTGCATTATTTTTTTACCCGCTACCTCGTCTCCGGTAAACATGGCATAAAATAAGCTATTTTTGACCAGATGCGTAGCAGACCTGTTATCCGCCTTATGATGGCAGGCATATTTTTAGTCATGAATTATATGCCGGCCTTGTCCCAACGTATGTATACGGCCAATTCGGTATTGGCGATGGGTAACTGGTATAAAATAAGTACAACTTTGCCCGGAATTTATAAAATCGACCTCCCTTTTCTCTCTTCCCTCGGTGTTAATACGTCTTCTCTTTCCTCTTCTTCTGTCAGGTTGTTTGGCAATGGCGGACAAATGCTGCCCGAAAAGCCGCTAAACACAAAACCAGATGACCTTATTGAAAACGCTTTATGGGTAGAAGATGGGGGGGATGGACAACTAAATGGATCAGATTATATTCTCTTTTATGCCGGCGGTCCCCATGCCTGGATAAAAGATTCAATCAGTAAAAGTTTTCACCATCAAAAGAATATATATAGCGATACGGCCTATTATTACCTTTCCATTGGGCAAAACGGTAAAAGAATAACAACTGCAAATGTTACCACAACCCCCAATACTACCATTACCCAGGTCACCCGCAACTGGTTTCATGAGTTGGATACCGTGAATTTCCTCAGCAGCGGCCGGCAATGGTATGGGGAAGAATTTTCGGGCAATGCCGGTAAGTCATTAAGCAGAACGTATACGGTGAACTTGCCCAACATACTGGCAAACCCGGCTACCATTGCATCCGCCTGTGTAGCCCGGTCATTTGGAACAACCAGCCGTTTTACGGTAAGCATTAATAATCAGCAGGCTATGCAAATAACAGTGCCTGCTACGTCTACCGGCGCTTATGATCCTTTTGCCATGGCGGCCCAGTCAGCCGCTTCTTTCAGCACCACTCAATCGCCGCTTTCCATCCGGTTCGATTATACGCCCGGAAGTTCCGGTAGCCAGGGCTGGCTCGATTGGGTTGAAGTGCACGCCAGGGTCGATCTGTCTATGACCGGCAATAACCAACTACAATTCCACGACTGGAATAGTGTAGGCGCCGGAAATGTGGGCAGCTACACTATAAAAAATGCCCCCGCCGGCATGCAGGTGTGGGATATAACCAATGCGCTGGAACCCGTTCGAATGCAAGGCGCCCTCGCCGGCAGCGATTGGCGGTTTGTAAACGAATGCAGTCGCCTTCGCGAGTACATCGCTTTCAGCACCACCGGTTTTTTAACCCCGGTAAAGGTGGGGGCGGTGCCCAATCAAAATCTGCATGGCAGCGGAATGCCTCAGTATATAATTATTACCCATCCCGATCTGTTAGGGCAGGCGCAACGGCTGGCCCAATACCATCAGCAGCGCGACAACCTTGCGGGTTTGGTGGTGACCGTAAACCAGGTGTATAATGAATTTTCTTCCGGTTCACCCGACCCGGCCGCCCTGCGCGATTTTGTAAAAATGTTTTACGACCGCGCCGGTGGCGATTCTTCCAAAGCGCCTAAATACCTGTTGCTTTTTGGCGATGCATCTTTCGATTACCGCACCCGCATTTCAAACAATACCAACCTGGTGCCCTGTTGGGAAAGCCCGGTTTCGCTGGACCCGTTGGCCACTTATACCTCCGACGACTTTTTTGGCCTGCTGGGCGATAATGATGATATCAACGGAACCGGCACTTACCTGCTGGATGTGGGAATTGGCAGAATACCGGCCCGGAATGTGCGGGAAGCAAAAGCAATTGTAGATAAAATTCTGGCCTACAACGATGTAAAAAGCCTGGGCCCCTGGCGCAACGAAGTCACTTTTGTGGCCGATGATGAAGATAATAACCTGCACTTACAGGATGCCGAAATAATGACGCAGGTGGTACAAACTGCTGCACCGCAGGAAAACATCGATAAAATTTACCTCGATGCCTTCCGGCAGGAAAGCAGTTCGGCCGGCAGCCGCTACCCGGCGGTAAACCAGGCCATCAATAATAAAATATACAGCGGCACCCTCATGTGGAACTATGCCGGCCATGGCGGTTACCGCCGGCTGGGAGAAGAAGTGGTGCTTGACCAGGACATTATCAACACTTTCAACAATCCCGGAAAGCTGCCCTTATTTATAACAGCCACCTGCGATGTGGCGCCTTATGATAACCCGTTAGTAAGCTCAATAGGTGAGAACCTGTTGCTGCGCGAAAGAACAGGCGCCATTGCCCTTATGACCACCACCCGGCTGGTTTTTGCGTTCAGCAACCGCATCATGAACGAGAACTACCTGAAAACAGCTTTTCAAAAAAAGTCCGACAGCAGCTACCGCAGCCTGGGCGAAGCGGTTCGAATGGCCAAGAATGTTACCTATAACTTTTTAGGCGACGTGGTGAATAACCGAAAATTCACCCTGCTGGGTGACCCCGCTTTAACCCTGGCCTTCCCGGTCTACCAGGTTAAAACCACGGCCATAAACGGACAGGCAGTGACCAGCACGCCAGATACCTTAAAAGCTTTATCGGAATATACCATTAGCGGAACCGTGCAGGACAATGCCGGCAATACCCTCAACGATTTTAACGGTACCATTTACCCAACTATTTTCGATAAGGTGCAAACGATAAATACCCTGGGCAACGATGCCGGAAGCCAGGCGGTGCCCATCCAGGTGCAGAAGAATATCCTGTTCAAAGGCAAAGCCACGGTGAATAATGGCCGATTTTCCTTCAGTTTTATTGTACCCAAAGACATCAGCTACCAATACGGCAACGGAAAGATCAGTTACTATACCGATAACGGCAATAAAGACGGGAATGGGGTATTGAACAATATTATCATCGGCGGTTCAGGAAATGGCGTCAACGACCCCCTCGGTCCGACGATTAAAGCGTATTTAAATGACGAGAAGTTTGTGAACGGCAGCATTACTAACGACCGGCCCATATTGCTGGTAAAGCTGGCCGACTCTTCGGGCATAAACATCCTGGGTACGGGCATAGGCCACGACCTGGTTGCAACGCTTGATAATGATCAAAAAAATGAATTTGTGCTGAATAGCTTTTATGAAAGCGATGTGAATAATTACCGGCAGGGAACAGTACGGTTTCAGCTACCCGTTTTGGCCGCCGGTGCACACACGCTGACCATAAAAGCCTGGGATGCAGCCAATAATTCAGGGGAGGCTACTATTGATTTCAGGGTGGTTGCCCAACAGAACTTTACCCTAAGCCATGTATTGAACTATCCGAACCCGTTTACCACGCATACCACCTTCTGGTTTGAGCATAACAGGCCTGGGGAAGAATTACTTATAAGGATTCAGGTATATACGATTACGGGAAAGCTGGTAAAAAATATTAACAAAACAATATTTTCTCCCGGAAACCGTTCGAGTGACGTGGAATGGAATGGCAGGGATGAATATGGTGATAAAATCGGCCGTGGTGTATATCTTTACCGTTTACGAGTACAAACTGCAGACGGTAAAGCAGCGGAAAAGCTTGAAAAGTTGTTTATATTATAATCTCATTTTAGAAATACTTATTTTAGCCATCTATCGACAGGAAATTTTACCCAAAATTATTATTGTTCCGCATCAACAGGCTTTGATACAAAAGCAGGGTAAAAGCTTTATTCTACCAAATTGCTATTGAGAAAAACGTTGAAAGCGGTCTTGATCCTTAAAGACAATTCAAAAAAATGAAACGAAACATCTTGAAACTAACTGTAGGTCTGTTCCTGTTGGTGGTGGGTGGAATGTCAGTAAAAGCCCAAACCGATTCTATTAATGTTGTAACAACTGCTGTTCCCTTTTTACGGATCTCTCCAGATGCCCGTGCCGGTGGTATGGGTGATTTAGGCGTGGCTACTTCGCCAGATGCCAATTCTCCGTTCTGGAACCTGGCAAAAGTGCCCTTTGCACAAAAGAACTTCAGCATAGGGTTAACGTATACGCCCTGGTTAAAAGACCTCGGTTTGAACGATGTATACCTGTTGGCATTAAGCGGATATTATAAACTGGATGAAGAAGCTGCCCTGGCAGCGTCTGTACGCTATTTTAGCCTGGGTAATATTCAATTTACCGATGGAAGCGGTAATGATTTCGGTTCAGGTCGTCCCCGCGAATTTGGCGTAGACGTAGGTTACACCCGTAAGTTATCTGATAAAATTGGTCTTGGTGTTGCGTTGCGTTATATCCATTCAAACCTGGCTGGTAACCTGGCCCAAACCGGTACTACCTACAAACCAGGTAATGCAGTAGCCGGTGATCTTTCGTTCTTCTATTCTGGTTTGAACGAAGCCGGTCAGGGCTGGAACTTCGGCGCCACTTTAACCAACCTGGGTATGAAGATCGGTTATACCAATGACGCTACTCAGAAAGATTATATTCCTGCCAACTTAAGCATCGGTACTACTTATACAAAAGCATTCGATGATGCCAATAAAATATCTTTCGGTTTAGACCTGCATAAACTGCTGGTGCCTACGCCTCCCAAATGGACAGGTAATTCCAGTGTGGATTCAGGACTGGTGGCCGATTACAGAAACAAATCTGTAGTAAGCAGCTGGTTCAGTTCATTCGGCGATGCGCCCAATGGATTTAAAGAAGAGATGAAAGAGTTTCAGGTATCAGTGGGTGCCGAGTATGCCTATAATGATCAGTTCTTTTTCCGCGCGGGTTATTTTTATGAAGATAAAACCAAAGGCAACCGTAAATATTTTACTGTTGGTTTAGGTGTTAAATACAATGTGTTTGGTTTGAATTTCTCTTACCTTGTTCCGTCAGGATCAGGTGTTAACCGCAACCCATTGTCTAATACATTGCGCTTCGGCCTGATCTTCGATTTAGATGATCTGGGAGCAGCAGCGGAATAATTTGAAAATATGCTAATTTGAAAATTTGAAAATGGGAATAACTCCATTGCGTGAAAGCTGAATAGATGGGTATTCAATGAGAGCATTGCCAAATTGAATATATTTGAAGCGTTCTGAGATTCTCAGAACGCTTTTTTTATTAGTCAGCGGGCTTTGGCGCTTTAGCGCCTGGTGCGCTGACAGTATTCATTTTCAAATTTGCACATTTTCAAATTTTCAAATTAATGCGTATCGGTTTCGGTATCGATTTTCATCAGTTGGTAGAAGGCAGGGACCTCTGGATCGGGGGTGTTAAAATTCCCCATCATAAAGGCGCGTTGGGCCACAGCGATGCCGATGTGTTGTTACACGCCATTTGCGACGCCTTGTTAGGCGCCCTGGCCCTGGGCGATATAGGAATGCATTTTCCCAATACAGATGCGGCTTACAAAGACATCGACAGCAAAATACTGTTACAAAAAAGTTATGAATTAATAAAAGCCCGGAATTACCGGGTGATCAATGTAGATTCTTCTATATGTTTGGAGGCGCCCAAGATCAAGAGGTATTCCGATCAAATGCGTAGCGTGATTGCCGGTATTCTGGAAATTACTGAACAGGATGTTTCGGTAAAGGCCACTACCACTGAAACCATGGGTTTCGTGGGCAGAGAGGAAGGATTGGTGGCTTATGCAACGGTATTGCTGGAAAGAATTTGAAAATTTGAGAATTTGAAGATTTGAAAATTGATTGGCGGCCGAATTACAAAATGTGCGCTTACATTTTGGAGAACCTGAACAATATGCCCACCATTTTCAAATTTTCAAATTACCTAATTATCACATTATTTTGCGTCATGTCAAAAGTAAAAGTCAGGATCATTAACCAGTCAAATAATCCGTTGCCCGAATATGCTACGGATGAAGCAGCCGGTATGGATATACGCGCTTTCCTTGAGGCGCCCATCGTTTTAAAACCCCTGGAACGGTTTTTAGTACCAACCGGTTTGTTCATTGAGCTGCCCAAAGGGTACGAAGCCCAGATACGTCCCCGCAGCGGCCTGGCTATCAAACAGGGACTTACCTGCCTGAACAGTCCAGGCACAATAGATGCCGATTACAGAGGCGAGGTAAAGATCATTCTGATAAACTTATCGCAGGAACCCCAAACCATTCACCCCGGCGATCGAATTGCCCAAATGGTGGTACACGACGTAGAACGTGTAAAATGGAAACCCGTTAAATCAATTTCGGTAACCAGGCGCCACGATGGTGGTTTTGGCCATACCGGTAAATCGTAATGCATGAAGTATATTGCTGGTATATGTTTACTTGCTTTGGTAATGGCTGCAGCCACCAGTTGCAGGTCAACGAAAACTATTCAAACGGCCATTGCCAAAAAAGATACAGCCCATGTAGTACCGGTGGTAGATCATCGCGCCGACTCCATGTTGTATATTAAAAAAGTTTGGGATACCATTCGTAAGAACAACATAGATTTTCAAACCTTCTCTGCAAAAATTAAAGTAGATTTTGAAGGTGGGGATGGAAAGAAAAATGATTTCAACGCCTTCGTTCGAATAAAGAAAGACAGCGTTTTATGGATCAATATCAATGCAGCCCTGGGCTTCGACGCCTTCAGGGTACTGGTAACGCCCGACAGTGTGAAGGTCATCAACAAGCTCAATAAAACCGTTCAGTTGCGGTCGGTAGAATCGCTGCAGGAAGTGACCCGGATGCCAATGACCTTTGCTGACCTGCAAAACCTGCTCATTGGCAATCCTATTTTTCTCGATAGCAATATCAACTCGTATAAAAAAGACGAAAGGACCATTTCCCTTATCAGCCTGGGCATTCTGTTCAAACACCTGTTAACCGTTAATAAAGATGATTACACCTTGCAATATAGCAAGCTCGATGATGTGGATGTTATCAGGGCGCGTACCGCTTACCTTACCTATGGCGAGTACCAGTATAAAAATGGCATTCGATTTTCCACCTATCGTAAAATTACGGTATCTGAAAAGTCGAAGCTCGATATTGAGATGCAGTTCAAGCAGTTTGATTTTAACGCTGATTTAAGCTTTCCTTTTACAATTCCGAAAAATTATAGGCGCCAATAAGCGTTATAAGATAAAAGCCGTTCAATCCTATTGATAACCACGATTGAGAACCCATGCCTGAACCTATTAACACTTAAAAATCTTTCAGTATGCTGAAAATGATGTTTACCTGTTTGCTGGCCACGGCTGTTTCGGTTGCCCTTTTTGCGCAACAACAACCAGGCAGTAGTGAAGACCTTAAAAAGAAACAGGCTGAAATTCAGCGTGAAATAGATGAGCTGAAAAGTACACTGAGGGATACCAAGAAGAATACCAAAGCCGGTTTGTTACAGTTGGCGATGGTGCAAAAAAAGCTACGCTTACGGCAGCAGGCCATCGGCAATATCAATCAGCAAATAAACGTTATCGAGGGTAGCATCGGTAAGTCGAAAAATGAGATTGAGCGCCTGAAAAGCGAGCTCGATACGTTAAAGCAGCAGTATGCAAAAAGCGTTGTGTATGCGTATAAAAATCGCAGCAACTACGACTTTTTGAACTTTATATTTTCGGCAGCCAGTTTTAACGATGCGTTGCGGAGGGTGCAATATTTACGCGCTTACCGGCTGTATCGCGAAGAGCAGGCTTCTACCATAAAAAACACCCAGGTGTTGTTGCACGATAAGATTGCGGGGCTTGAAAATACGCGTAAAGAAAAAGACGCCGTACTGCAGAAGCAGGAAAAACAAAAGGTAGAACTGGAAGATGAGAAAAAGGAGAAGAACGAGATCCTGGGCAAGTTGAAGGCGCGAGAAAAGGAAATTTCCAAAGAGCTTACGTCGAAGCAAAAGGCCGATCAGAAATTAAAGGTAGCCATCAGGACCGCAATTGACCGGGAGATAAAGATTGCCCGTGAAAAAGCAATAGCCGAAGCAAAAGCCAGGGAAGCAGCAGAGGCGGCAGAAAATGCCAGGAAAGCTGCTGCCGCAGAAGCAGCCAGAAAAGCAGCGGCAGAAAAGGAAAAAGCCAACGCTGCTACTGCACCTGCTACCACCCCGGCCACTACGCCTGCTGTAGTAAAGGTTGAACCCAAAAAAGAAGCACCCAAAAACCCGGCTGAAAGCCCGTTGACAGCAACGCCGGAAGCATTCAGGATAAGTGGAAGTTTTGAAAGTAATAAAGGCCGGTTGCCCTGGCCAGTTGAAAAAGCCAATGTGAAGATCCATTTTGGAACGTATGCCATTGAAGGCACAAGGTTGCGTGGTAATAACCCCGGTATTACCCTGGCAACAGAACAGGGTGCAGTGGTAAGGGCCGTGTTTGAAGGCGAAGTATCGCGCATCTTCGATATCGATGGCAACTGGAGTGTGTTGGTTCGTCATGGAAAATACTTTACCGTATACAGTAACCTATCATCCGTAAGCGTATCAAAAGATCAGAAAATATCGGGTGGAACAGTGTTAGGCCGTGCTGCCGCCAATGACGACGGCAACGGGGAGATTGAATTCCTGCTGATGCAGGAAAACAGGAACCTGGATCCTGAAAGCTGGATACGCAGAAGGTAAACCAATTGGCAATATGCAATAAACAATTGGCAAATAGATCCTCAGCGAAGTTGCAACGCTGCTAAACTAAATACATTTAATAATCAATTGGCAATTGCCGCGTTTAAAGCTTGCCCATTGCTTATTGATTTTAAATCTGCCCCTATGCAAAAATGGATGGCCACTTTTGTAGCCCTGATCATCACAGTAACCTTGTTTGCCCGGCAACCGGGCAGCAGTGAAGAATTAAAGCAGAAGCAATCGGAAATTCAGCGTGAAATAGATGAGCTGAAGAATACGCTCAAAGATTCAAAAAAGCGCACCAGCGCGGGGGTTATGCAATTGGAAATGGTGAAGCGAAAGCTCAGGTTGCGCGAACGGGCCATCAATAATATCAACCGGCAGATGAACATCCTGGAAGGGAATATCGGTAAATCGAAAAGTGAGATTGACAGCCTGAAAGACCGGCTCGATACCATGAAAGCACAATACGCCCGCAACATCGTATACGCCTATAAACTCCGCAGCAATTACGAATACCTGAATTTTATTTTTTCTGCTTCCTCTTTTAATGATGCATTACGCAGGATCCAATATTTCCGCACCTACCATCAATACTGCGAAGAGCAGGCAATTGCCATAAAGAATACGCAAGGGGTATTGGAAGGAAAGATCACCGGCCTGGAGCTGACGCGCAAGGAAAAAGATGCCATTATACAAAAGCAGGAAAAGCAAAAGCAGGAACTGGAGGAAGAGAAAAAAGAGAAGAATGCGGTAGTGAGAACGCTAAAGAGCCGGGAGAAGGAAATAACCAAAGAATTGACCGCGAAAAAGAAGGCCGACATGAAATTAAGGCTGGCGATACAAAGCGCTATCGGCGATGTATTTAACAGGGCTGAGAAAACTTCAAACAATAATTCCACTTCTAAAAATGAACATAATAAAAGTGTGTTAGAGACCACACCCGAAGGATTGCGGATCAGCGGGAGTTTCGAAAATAATAAAGGGCGGTTACCCTGGCCTGTTGAAAAAGCACAGATCAAAATTCATTTTGGGTCTTATCGCATACCGGGGATAGTAGATATTGTTGGTAATAACCCGGGGTTAACCATAGAAACAGAACCGGGAGGAACTGTAAAAGCCATTTTTGAAGGCGATGTAACAAGCGTGTTCAGCGTTGAAGGGAATTGGTCTGTAATAGTAAGGCATGGAAAATACTTCACGGTATATAGCAACCTGGCGTCGGTAAGTGTATCAAAAAATCAAAAGATAACCGGGGGCCAGGTGCTGGGGACCGCAGCAACCAATGCCGATGGTAACGGGGAAATTGAATTTATTCTGATGAAAGAAAGGAATAACGTAGACCCTGAGAAATGGATCAGGAAGCGATAGTTTCAAAAGAAACCGTGCCGCGGTTCCAAACCGTGACACGGTTAACGAATTTATACCCTGCTATTGATATTTTGTAAAAAGCGATTGTACAGCGCTTCATACCGCGGTACAATGGTATCTATATCGTACAAGCGGGCATGAGCAGCCGCTTTAGTTTTAAAACGTTCTAATTTTTTCTCATCCGATAACAACTCAATAGCCCGCTTGCTCATGGTATCAACATCACCTACATCGGCCAGGTAACCTGTTTCTCCTTCTACATTTATTTCGGGCAAACCACCGGCATTACTTGAAATAACCGGCACCCCGGCTGCCATGGCTTCCAATGCCGCCAATCCAAAGCTTTCATAATCGGAAGGCAGAATAAACAGATCGCTGATCGCCAGCACTTCTTCAATCTGCTCCTGCCGGCCTACAAAACGGGTTTCATCATATACCCCCAACTCACGGGCCAGGCTTTCCGCCGCTGGGCGTTCTGGTCCGTCGCCAACGAACAACAATTTGCTGGGCACTTTTTTATTGATCTCGGCAAACACTTTTACTACGTCGTTCACTCTTTTCAATTTCCTGAAGTTGGAAGCATGCAAAATCACTTTTTCATTGTGCGGTGCAATTACCCGGCGAAACGCATCGATGGGTTTTTTACGAAAGCGTTTTACATCTACAAAGTTCTGGATAACCTTGATCTCTTTTTCGATCTTGAAATTGCGATAGGTTTCTGCCGCCAGGTTTTGAGATACCGCGGTAATGGCATCGCTTTCATTGATAGAAAAAGTAACCACCGGTGCAAAGGTTTTATCCTTGCCCACAAGGGTAATATCGGTACCATGCAGGGTAGTTATAACGGGAATGATCTTTCCTTGTTTTTCCAGGATCTTTTTGGCCATATACGCAGCCGATGCGTGCGGAATGGCATAATGTACATGCAAAAGGTCGATATTATTATTTACTATAACATCTACCATGGTACTGGATAAAGCCGTTTCGTAAGGCGGATAATCGAACAACGGATAGGTGGGCACCCGCACCTCATGATAAAAAATGTTGGCATTAAACTCGCTCAACCTCACCGGTTGCTGGTACGTAATAAAATGTACCTGGTGTCCTTTATCAGCCAGAGCCTTTCCCAATTCCGTTGCTAAAACGCCGCTTCCGCCAAACGTAGGATAGCATACAATTCCAATGCGCATATAGCGATCTATATTAAGGGTGTGAAGGTAATTTAAAACAGCCAATAATGCCCAAGGGATCATTTTGACTATTTTAGCGTAAAATAACGCACATGAGATTTAAATTGTTTACGGCATTGTTAATTGTTTCCGCGACAGGCTATGCTCAAAATGAAGATTCGCTAAAAATACGGGCTATTGCCAATGATATCCTGCTGCACGGCAAGGCCTACGATAATTTACATATCCTTACCAAACAGGTGGGTGCCAGGCTCACCGGCTCGCCACAAACCTATAAGGCAGAAGCCTGGGGCCAGAAAGCCCTGCAACAGGCCGGCGCCGACCGGGTAATATCGCAATCGTGCCTGGTGCCGCATTGGATCCGCGGCGGTAAAGACGAGGCGTCGATCGTTTTACCAGGTAAAAAAAATCAACCGCTCGATATTCTGGCGCTGGGTAATTCGGTAGGCACCGGTCCCAAAGGCATTCAGGCGCCTGTTGTATTGGTCAATTCTTTTGATGAGCTGGAACAGAAAAAAGCAACGCTGAAAGGAAAGATCGTTTTCTATAATTATAAATTTAACGATACGTATATAAAAACTTTTGATGCCTACCGCGATGCGGTAGGGTATCGCGGACAAGGGCCCAGCCAGGCTGCCAAATACGGCGCTGCGGCCGTATTGATCCGTTCTATGAGCCATGCGGCAGATAACAATCCGCACACCGGTTCTACCCGTTACAACGATTCTTTCCCCCAAATACCCGCAGCCGCCATGGGTTTGCAGGATGCTGACCGGCTGGCTGCCTTATTGGAAAAAGAACCCGCTACTGTATTCCTGAAAACAAACGGCAAAATGTTGCCCGATACAGTTGCGCATAATATTATAGGTGAAATTACCGGTAGTGAATTTCCCGATGAGATCATTACCGTGGGCGGTCACCTCGATTCGTGGGACCCGGCCGAAGGTGCGCATGACGATGGCAGTGGCTGCGTACAATCGATTGAAGTGATTCGCGCCTTGAAAGCCATCGGGTATAAACCAAAGCGTACGATCCGTGTGGTGTTATTTGCCAATGAAGAAAATGGCTTACGCGGTGGCAGCAAATATGCCGAGGAAGCACGTACAAAAAAAGAGAAACACATTTTTGCCCTGGAAAGTGATGCCGGTGGATTTACGCCGCGTGGTTTTGGGGTAACCATGAGTCAGGAGCAACTGAATAAATTACGCAGTTGGTTGCCTTTGCTGTCTCCATATGGTATCTGTGATATTAGTCACGGCGGTGGCGGATCTGATATTGGTCCATTGTACCGCGAACTGGGAACACCGTTGGCCGGCTTGCAACCCGATTCGCAACGGTATTTTGATATACATCATGCCCGCAGCGATGTGTTTGAATCGGTTAACAAAAGGGAGCTGGAACTGGGCGCTGTTTCTATGGTTGCATTGATATATCTTGTGGATAAATACGGGCTATAAAAGCGCTAAATGCCGAACGCTTAAGGCCTAACGCAAGCCCGAACTATGGGTCATCTGAGCATAATCAGGAAGTACCCATTGTGGAGAAATGCCTTAAGCCTTTAGCGTTAAGCGTTCAGCATATTCAAATTATGAGAAAGATATTTTTTATAGTAGCAGCACTACTGCTAACCGGAGCTGGAATAATCATCTACTGGAAATATTTTTATGTATTCGGACAGGGCGTTAAATCGGGTCATTTGAATTATGTTGTGTTAAAGGGCGACCTGTTCAAAACCTATGAAGGAAAGCTGATCCAGGAAGGCTTCCGGCCAAGAACAGCCGGTACTATGGGGTCGTATGAATTTGAATTTTCGGTAGTGAATAAATCGATAGCCGAGAAGTTGATGGCCAACAGCGGTAAATGGTTCGATCTGCAATACAAGGAATATCACAATGTGGTTCCCTGGCGCGGTAATACGGCTTACATTGTTGATAGCATTATTTCAATGCGAGACGATAGGTAAGGCAGGTTTGTGGTTTATGGTTTGTGGTTTGTGGTTATTCCCGCATTTCGGAGTCTCCGGATCTTATCGGAATCTGCGAATTAAAGAACTATAAACAAAAAACGGTTAAGTCGCGTGCAAGCAGAAAATAGTAGGTCTTTTATGCAGATCAGGCAATTTGCTCTTCCACTGCCCCAGTGTTTTGGTTTGAATAAATTCTGTATTAGCGGTGATATCGGCCGCAACGCACAATTTGGTAGTGGGCTTGCCGGTCTTTATGAGTGTTTCAAGCAGTTGATTATTCCGGTAAGGCGTTTCAATAAATATCTGCGTACAGTTCTTTTTAGCTGATTCTGCTTCCAACTCTTTAATGGTCTTGCTGCGTTGAGCGGTATCGATAGGTAAATAACCTACGAACTGAAATTGTTGTCCATTCATACCACTGGCCATTAAGGCAAGCAAAATACTACTGGGTCCCACCAACGGTTTTATGGTAGCGCCGGCTGCATGCGCGGCTTCTGTCAACACCTGGCCGGGATCGGCTACGCCCGGACAACCGGCTTCGCTGATAATGCCAATGTTTTTGTTTTCCTTTAAATGCGAATTGAAAGCCGTGAGGGTTGCAACGTTGTTGGTTTTATCAATCAATACCCACGTGTAGTTGTCTATTACAATTTCTTTCCAAATGCTTTTTAAGTAACGGCGGGCGGTGCGTTCATTCTCTACAAAAAATACCTGGCATTGTTTAACAGCTTCCTGCACGTAAGCTGGAATGGTTTCGGTTGCATTTTCTGCAACAACGGAAGGAATGAGATATATTATACTATTTGATGGCAATGAAACTGTTTGTTGTTCAAAAATCTGTTACATGTTTCAGGTTACAAGTTACAGGGAGGCTTTGAGTTTGAGGTTGCTGATTGGTTATAGGCTTCCAATTTAAAGGCCCTGAAACCTGCAACATGTAACCTGTGACCGGAAATTAAAGAACTAATGAATGCAATACTTACTCTACCCCTACCTTATCATCCCGATGATATAAACTAATGGTAGCAGCCACAACCGCATACGCAGGCGCCAATACCCAACCTACAAAGGGCACCAGGTGCATTAAGTAAAACATCATGCCGTTGCCAATGGCCAGTCCTTTGTGTTTGCCAATAAATCGAATACTTTCAGAAGGCGACAGGCGGTGGCGTTCGCAACTGTAATCGAGCATGGAGAATCCATAATAATAGCATTCCACCAGCAACGTGGTTACCGGAACTACCCAGCCTACAACGGGAATAAAAGAAAGAATGAGTAAAGAAATGGTATAAACCGATTGCCATAAGGTGTTACGCAATGCCAGTTTTATACCCCGCATGATATCTGCCATCAGTTGTTTAAAGCTAAAGGGGAAATCCTTGCCTTCCATGATGGATTCGGTTTTTTCGCTCAGGTAGGCGAAAATTGGCGAACCAATAATGAGGAAAAGATATTTGAACAGGGAGAAATAAAACAGCATCATGATCAGGCGCACCATTATTTCACCCATCAGGAACAGGAAACTCAGGATCTGGCTGCGTTGCTGATGTAACCAGCGGTCGATACCCAGCCAGTGATTGAAGGAAGAAACGACCTGGCTAGAGGAGGTCCAGAAAAAATACATGCCCGCTATAAACAACAGGGTATAAATGATCCCCGGCACTATGATCCATTTCCAAAGGCGGTGCTCCCGAATAAAGCGATGTGCCCTGGCGTATGACTGAATGGCTGTAACGATTTCTTTCAGCAATGTTTATAAATTTGAATTTTCCGTATTCTATTGTTGGGCGGGGTCAAACTTAGTAAATATTTCAATTAGGGCATTGAATGAATCTGTATTCACAGAATTTTGAGTATAATACATGGTTAATTCCTGCATAAAAATGGTCGTTAAAGCGGGTGCCGGATAAATATTGCAAATATTATTGTCGATGAAAAAATTAGATACCGGTTTCTATAATCGTGCCGATGTGGTGAAGATAGCGAAAGAATTGATCGGCAAAGTACTGGTTACTCAATTTGGGGAAGTTATAACGTCGGGCCGTATTGTAGAAACGGAAGCTTATGCAGGCGCCATCGACAGGGCTTCCCATGCTTTTGGCGGCAGAAGGACCAACAGGACCGAAGTTATGTACCAGCCCGGTGGTACCGCCTATGTTTACCTGTGCTATGGCATTCATCATTTGTTTAATGTAGTCACCAATCAAAAAGATATTCCTCATGCCATTTTAATACGGGCTGTTGATCCTATACAGGGCATTAATGCCATGCTGGAGCGAACCGGCAAGAAAAAGGCCGACTATACTTTAACCAAAGGACCAGGGAATGTGTCAAAAGCGTTAGGCATTCATACCGGCCATACCGGTTACAATTTGCTGCAGGAGGAAATATATATTGCCAATGATGATTTTACACCTGGTAAAAAAGATATTATAGCCACCCCGCGTATTGGCGTAGATTATGCAGGCGAAGACGCGAAATTACCCTACCGTTTTATTTTGAAGGACAATCCATATGTGAGTGGAAAAAAAGCAAATCATTCAATGTCTTTATAACGCCGCTATTGATGAGTTTATAGTTTAGTTTATAGTTTATGGTTTATAGTTTATGGTTCTTAATTCGGAGAGTTTAAAAAATGGCGGTCTGCCCGCATGGCAAACCATAAACTATAAACAAGAAACCAGAAACTAATTCGAAAGTAACTTCCTGTAAAATGGTATCAACTCTTTAGCAAGTACTTCATGGTCCTCCACACTGGGATGCCCGGTACAGCCTTTGGCATACATAGGTTGAAAAAAGTGCAGGGCTACCGGTTTGGCGGAAGGGTATAAGGCATCTATTTTTTCTTTTACAGTTGTAAGACAGTTTTGTAACTGCTCACGCTTTTTATCATGCAACATACCGCTGCTGAGCAATGCTATTTGTGCGGTTGGGTATTTTGTTTTTACTAACTGTATAAATTGAATGTATTTCAGTACATAAGTGGCGCTGTCGAATGGTTTGCGGGGCGTTTTACCATCGCCATCGCTAAAATCATTTGTGCCAAGCGCTATGCTTACGATCTGCGGTGTGTAGGTTGAAAAATTCCAGCGATGCTGGCTTTGTACCTGGAAATCGGTATTCTCATACACCTGCAACATGATCGGGTTATCGCTATTCCAGTTACGATAGATGCCAATGCCGCTTACACTGCTCATAATATAATTCACGCCTAATGCCCGGGCTACGCGCGGTCCATAGGCCATATAAGCATTGTGTTGATTGTGATATGGCCCGGCGCCACAAGGCACTTCCGAGGCATCAGCGGCCGCACCGCAGGTAATGCTGTTACCGATAAATTCAATCAGCGGTGCTGCGGGCCGTTGAAGGGCCTGAATGTCCTGAGCGCTTGCTGCATGTAATATAATGGCGCCCGTGTGCGCTTCAGTGGCTTTGTAGATCCAAATGGTATGCGCTCCCGCTGTGGGGGCTGTTATTTCTATTGGTTCTTTTAATGCAGAATCGACGCGAATGCGTTTTTGATATACGCCATCCAACTCGTATTGCAGGTAGTTGTGATGCATCCACGATGGAATTGATACCGTTAATTGAAATTTGGTTCCTGTATACCTAAAACCTACCTGGCAGGCGCTACTAATTAATTCAAGATTGTGTTGTTCATTGATTATACTACGGCCGAAAGGGTGGAAGGCGGCAGCTGGTAAACGATAAGCCTGGGCGGAGGCTGGTTTGGCTACAAAACAACCAGCGCATACAATATAAATGGCTACTATACCAAGACAGCATTTTTTAGTTGACATCGCAATCTTATTGCTGCCAAAAATATTTGATTTGCCGGCATATCGCTGGTATTATTTTGCCCATTGCGCATACTTTTTTGGTAGTGGCCAGGCTAAAAAACTGAATAACCCGGCACTGCTATAAGGCATAAAAGAAAAATTTGTGTAGTTAAATGGCTACGCATATATTTGTAGTCAAATAGCTACATAATGAATTTAAGAAGAGACGTATTTCAGGCCATAGCAGACCCTACAAGAAGGGCTATATTGCTGCTGGTAGCCTCACAAGCCATGACGGCAGGGGCAATAGCTGCAAACTTCGACACCGCCAGGCCAACTGTTTCAAAACACCTGCAAATACTTACCGAGTGCGAATTACTTGGGCAAGAGCAAAACGGCAGAGAAATTTACTATCACTTAAATCCTCAGAAGATGAAAGAAATAGCAGACTTTATTGAGCCGTTCCGCAAAATGTGGGATGACCGGTTTAATAAACTGGAAAGCATTATGAAAAAATACAAACCAAAAAAATAGGATCCCATGGAAAAGAAAACAAAGATCACCGCAGAAGAAGGTAAACAGGATTTAGTGATAACAAGGGAATTTGATTTGCCGGTAGCGCTGCTTTTTAAAGCACATGTAGAGGCTGAGATTTTTGAAGAATGGATGTCTCACGAATATGGAACAACGAAAGTGAAAAAACTGGAAGCCAGGCGGCACGGTAGTTGGCGATTTGAAACAACAGATGCCCAGGGAAACATGTTATTTGGGGCCAATGGGGTAATTCATGAGTTTGTTGAGAACCAGAAGATCACCCGCACATTTGAAATGGAAAATACGCCTTTTCCCGTTCAGATTGAGTACCTGGAATTTGAACAGCTTACTGAAGATACCTGCAGACTTAAAATGCAGATAGTATATAAATCAGTTGAATACAGAGACCAACATCTGAAGATGCCTTTTGAATATGGCATGAACATGGCGCATAACCGACTTCAGGACGTTCTAAGCAAATTAAAATAATACCTTATGACAAAGAGAAATAAAATTATCTATTGGATTGCAACCGGCTGGCTGGCATTAGGAATGCTGTCGACCGGACTGGTACAGCTATTAAAAATGGAAGATGAAGTAAATAGCATTTCAAAATTGGGCTATCCCGTTTATTTTCTAACCATATTGGGTATTTGGAAAATGTTGGGCGTTGTAGCAGTATTAATTCCTAAATTTCCTTTACTAAAGGAATGGGCTTATGCCGGCTTTTTCTTTGCCATGACCGGAGCCACATTTTCACGCATTGCATCGGGTTCTTCGATGAGTGAAATATTTCCTTCCTTACTTTTGCTGGTCCTGACGCTGGTATCGTGGTATTTCAGACCTGCAGACAGAAAAACAATTTCAGCTAATTAATAAAATGAATAACATGAATCCTGAAGTTGACTGGTATTTTGATAAAGCCGAAAAGTGGCAGAAAGAATATGAAAAGTTGAGAATGATCACGCTCGACTGCGGACTTACCGAAGAATTGAAATGGGGTTGCCCTTGTTATACCTTTCAGAACAATAACCTGGTTTTGATCCATGGATTTAAAGACTACTGTGCGTTGTTGTTTTTCAAAGGTGCCCTGTTAAATGATCCCGATGGTATTCTCATTCAACAAACGGAAAATGTGCAGGCGGCGCGCCAGATCAGGTTCACCAGTACCAGGGAAATAGTGAAAATGGAACCCATCATCAAAGCTTATATATATGAAGCTATTGAAGTGGAAAGAGCCGGTTTGAAAGTGAAATTAAAAAAGACTTCAGACTTCGCCATTCCCGAGGAATTTCAAAAGAAACTAAATAAAATGCCTGCCCTGAAAAAGGCTTTTGAAGCATTGACGCCGGGACGGCAAAGAGCATATATTTTTTATTTTTCCCAGGCCAAACAAGCCAAAACCCGGGAGTCGAGGGTTGAAAAATATATACCACAGATCCTTGAAGGAAAGGGAATAGATGATTAATGCAATGTTAGATAGTTCTATGGTTCGATTGGCGGAGTTCTGAGCGGTAGGATCGCTTTTGAATTTCAGCAACTAAAAAAATAAATCAATCTGGCAATCAGACCATCTATAATAGGTTTTTCGCCCTTTTAGTCAGCCCGGCAATGACCGGATCTTCTAAATAATTAAAAATGCGGACAGGGAATTCCTTTATTCCCCGGCGGACGTTTGATAAAGATGAGTGAGATTTCTATACCGCCACGGCTTTGTGAAGCGGCTTTCAAACTGGAGATATTGACATCGTAGGAAGCGCCCAGTCTAAACCCGCCAAACTCCAGGCCCAGGTAAGGGATCAGGGCATCGTTTACATTGTTGAAACGCGTCCATAAACCTGCATAAAAGTTAGTAGGGTTATCTTCATCCTGGTTCATATTGAAACCAACAGCACCACCCGCTACAATATTCGTAGCGCCTGCCTGGCGGCTGAATAATGAACTGAAATATACCGTGCGGGTATTATTGGCCAATGGAAGCGCGCCACCCGCGTGCACGGTTAAACGGGGATTTAATGTATAGAAGATATCACCGGTAAACGATTCTTTTGGTTTATTGAGGTGATAGCCTGCTACGCCGAGGTAATAATTATTAAAGCCATCGGTAGAACCATTGAACAGGGCGCCTACCGAAAGATCGAAATAGCTGAGGTTGATCTGCCGGTCGTTCACAGCCTCACCGCTAGGGTTCGTCCAGCCACCGAACTGGTCGAGTTCGTCTTCAAAATTCAGTTTGGTGCCATCGAGGCGTTTGGTATTGTATGTACCCTGAAAGCCTACGCCGATCGAGTTCAGTCCATCTTCATCAATTCCTTTATGATACGAGGTAGATATAGAGATCAGGTTAGTGGATAGGATACCGTTAGCTGTTTTATCTGTCATTGCCAGCACACCAACACCCCAGGTATCTATTTCTGAAATTTTACTGCGTAAGATCGGGGCATCGAACGATGCGGTAGAAGTAACAAATGCTTTACTGATCGCGGGCCATTGATCGCGATAATTACCAGCTATGCGGAAATCGCCGTTAAACTTACCTGTCAAGGCAGGGTTCAGTGTAAGGGGAGAAACGAAAAATTGTGAAAAATTAGGGTCTTGTGCCGAGGCTGTCTTCAGCAGGGTGCAAGCTAGAATTGTTATATAAAATTTCCTCATCCGCATAGGTTTCGAGTCTAGTAACAAAATACGAAATAAAAACGACAAGTGCGAACTTATAACGGTACAATCGGGTATTAATTTTTTAGTCGTTTTCCATGTGCATAAAAAACGAAATATCTAACTAATACTGTGTTTTTCCTTCTTTCCCCCTCACATCTGAACTTTGGTGCCAAATGCGAGGTCGCCGGCATCTCCCAGTCCGGGAACAATGTATCCTTTGGCAGTTAGTTCCTCGTCAATGGCCC
This sequence comes from Niastella caeni, assembly GCF_004834005.1. Classification (GTDB taxonomy): domain Bacteria; phylum Bacteroidota; class Bacteroidia; order Chitinophagales; family Chitinophagaceae; genus Niastella; species Niastella caeni. Next base: position 1,078,061 of record NZ_STFF01000001.1, on the reverse strand, counting down.
CGCACCAGATCTTCACCTGGGGTTCGCTGCGTTGCACATATTCAATTCCTACTGTGCAGGCAATGGCCGCTACTACGTGTATTTCGCGCGGATGACCCTCGTCACGCAAATATTGAATGGTTTTTACCAGGGAGGAACCTGTCGCCAGCATGGGGTCTGAAATGATCACTACCCGGTTTTCGAGCTCGGGGCAGGAGATATAATCCAAACTGATCTCGAAACTGCCATCGTGCTGGTGTTTGCGGTAAGCCGAAATAAAGGCATTGTCGGCTTTGTCGAAATAATTCAACAATCCCTGGTGCAGCGGCAGGCCGGCCCGTAGAATGGTGGCCAGCACGGGTTGTTCTTTAAGTACTTTACATTGGGAAATTCCCAGCGGCGTTTGCACTTCTCTTTCTTCATACACCAGTTGGCGGCTGATTTCATAGGCGGCTATTTCACCAATACGTTCCAGATTACGGCGGAACCGCATGCGGTCTGACTGGATTTGAACATCCCGGATCTCGCTGATCCAGTCGCAAACCAGGGAACATTGAGTGCTAAGGTTAATAACCATTGATAAGAGTTTTGGATTTTGGGTGGCGATATATGAAATTTGACGGGCAAATCTATTCTAAATATTCTTTTTTAATACCAGAAATCTACCAACAGTTATGATATATCGGGCAATTGGCATTATGAGCGGAAGTTCACTCGACGGATTAGACATTGCTTTTGTTGAATTTCACGAAAGTTCAGGCACCTGGCAATATGAAATAAAAGCGGCTGAATGTTACCCTTATTCAGAAGAATGGGTGAAAAAGCTGCGGAACGCCATTCATCTTAATGCGCTGGATTATCATCTTTTACATACCGAATATGGCCATTATATTGGGGAGCAGGTGAATGCCTTCATTGCTCACCATAACCTGCAATACCAGGTACAACTGATCGCCTCGCACGGGCATACTACCTTTCATGCCCCCGCTAAAAAAATGACCGGTCAGTTGGGCGATGGAGCCGCCATAGCCGCCGTTACCGGCATTAACGTGGTAAGCGATCTGCGGGCGATGGATGTGGCCCTGGGCGGACAAGGCGCGCCCATAGTGCCTATCGGCGAAAAACTACTCCTGGGCAACTATACTTTTTTCCTGAACCTGGGTGGTATCGCCAATATGTCCTACAATCATCCCGATAAATACATTGCATTTGATGTTTGTCCGGCCAACCGGGTTTTGAATATGCTGGCGCATGATGCCGGGAAACCTTTTGATGATGCCGGACAAATGGCCGCATCAGGTACCCTGCATCCGAACCTCCTGAAAATGCTGGATGAGCTGGAGTATTACGAGTTGCCCTATCCTAAATCGCTGGCCAATGATTTTGGGACCGATGTATTGTACCCGTTGCTGAAAAGCAGCGGCGCTTCAACCGCCGATGCCATGCGAACCATGGTTGAGCATATTGCCCGGCAAATAAGCGCCTCTATTATAAATATTTTGGAAAAGGAGGCGCCGGCTCCCGATAGCAATCGGGAAGCCAGTTTAAAACTGCTTGCAACCGGTGGTGGCGCGCATAACACCTTTTTGATGGAACGCCTGCATGCTGTATTACAGCCCGCTGGAGTGGAAGTGGTCGTGCCTGATAAAGATATTATTGATTTCAAGGAAGCGCTTATTATGGCGCTGATAGGCGTTTTACGCTGGCGCGAAGAGAACAATGTACTGGCCTCGGTAACCGGCGCTTCCCGCAGCAGTATTGGCGGCGCGGTGTGGATTGGACAGGAAGCGTAGGGCAATATTGAATGTCGAATATTGAATATTGAAAGGAGAGAAATGATGAATGAAAAATGATAAATGAAGAAGAAAGTAAATACAGTTCTTGATTACCGGATAGAGGTTTTCAGTTCCGGGTTCCTTTTTCATTTCTCTGTTCTTCATTTTTAATTCTTCATTTCCCCTGTTATTCGGGAATAAGTATATTTAGTTCCGAATATTATTTCCGTAGTAAAAACCTTATTCATGAAAAAGTTACTGACTTTATCCTTATCACTCCTGCTGCTACATGCAGCAACCTCATCGCTATGGGCGCAACCTTCTGCCCGCGAAAAAAAATACTTCAACCTGCTGCAGAAAACGTTCGATGAACAACAGGCATACAATACCGTATGGTTTGTAGAACAACGCTGGCGACTGGCCGGCAACAGCGGTTTTAATGAAAGCATTTATCATGTAGAAAAGATCCTGCAACAGGCAGGGTATAAAAAAGAAACTGACGGCGAAGCAACGGGAACGCTTACCTACCGCATTGAAAAAAGACCCATGAAACATAAAACGTGGGAGCCGGTTGACGCCAGCTTATACATCGTTGGCGACAAAGAACCATTGCTGCAGTTCAGGACCAATCGCAATATGATCGCCATGTATTCCGCTTCTACACCTGCCGAAGGCGTAACGGCCGAACTGGTGTACATCGGCAAAGGTTCTGCAAAAGAGTGGGAGGGGAAAGATGTAAAAGGCAAAATTGTAATGGGCGAAGCCGGCATTGGCGGTGTTTATAGTAATGCAATGAAGAACGGGGCCATTGGCGCACTGGCCTATTCCATGCACGCATATAATCAACCAACAAAATATACAAATTCCATCCAGTTCCAGGGTATTGGTTATACCGATTCATTACGACAGAAATGGGGCCTCCTGTTATCGTATGCTGCCAAAGAAAAACTGAAAGCGGCAATAGCGAAAGGACCTGTAACGGTAAAAGTGGTTGTCAATACCAGAATATATGAATCGGAAGAATTAACGCTGGTGGCCAATGTGCGCGGTAAAACCCAGCCCAATGAACGATTTGTATTCAGCGCCCACGTGCAGGAACCGGGCGCCAATGATAATGCAACGGGTGTAGGTACGCTGGCCGAAATGGCGCGTACAACGGCCTTACTGGTGCAAAAAAAGAAAGTAGTGCCACAACGCACGCTCACTTTTTTATGGGGCGATGAAGTTGTTTCTACCCGTCGCTATATACAGGATGATACCGTGCGGGCCAAAGGCATTAAATGGGGATTGAGTTTGGATATGGTTGGCGAAGACACCCAAAAGACCGGCGGTACTTTCCTGATTGAAAAAATGCCCGATCCTTCGGCTATCTGGACGCGTGGTGAGGAGAAGCACAGCGAGTGGGGGGGGAGTCCGATGAAAGAGGAAGACATGTTCCCGCATTATTTTAATGACCTGTTATTAAACCGGTGTTTGTTTGAAGCAGCCAATACAGGCTGGGTAGTGCGCACCAATCCGTTTGAGGGTGGCAGTGACCATACGCCTTTTTTAAACGCCAGGATCCCCGGATTGCTGATGTGGCATTTTACAGATGTTTTTTATCATACCGATGCAGACCGGTTGGATATGGTTTCCCCTATGGAAATGAAGCATGTTGCAAAAAGCGCATTGGCCACCGCCTACCTGCTTACAACGGCTGATAATAAAACAGCCGTAGCGCTTATTAACGATATTACCCGTAATGCGTTGAAACGGTTAGAAACCGAATTTAACCTCAGTATTAAGGCGGTGCAGGAAGGAAATGACAAAGCGAAAGAAAAACATATACTCGAGGTATGGAGCGATTGGTATATAAAAGCGTTGGCTTGTACCATTGATATTCCGGCTGGGGAGGCTGGCAGAAAGGTTCGGGAGGCGATAGAAAAAGCGCAGCAGCACATCAGGCAACAAACGGCCGTTTATATTTCTCAATTGTAAAGAAAAACTGCAGAGAGAAAAGGAAATCGACGGAAAGCTTAAAGAGCTATTCACGTTTGTCGATTACCTGATTCACGAAAAAAAACATCCCGATAAATCGGGATGTTTTTGTGAAATTATTTGATAGTTAAATGACTGGACTGCTTTAATTACTTGATCTTATTCACCACAGTTTCTTCTACGTAAGTGTGGCTTCTGTTGATAGTATATACTTCAGAAGTGTTGTTCTTTTTAGATTTCACTACTACATGCAAAGCTGCATTTCCAAAATCTTCAGATTTCAATAAGAACTTTTTAGAGATGTTAGCGCCTTTGAATTTATCGGTATACAACACATTACCAACTTCATCACGGAAAGTTACAGTGATCTCATCTTCTTCTGCATTGGTCAGGTTCAATTGGAATACAGGTTGGTTTTCCATGTTTCCGATGAACTTCAATTCTGTTATATTGTTGGGTTTACCTTCGTCGTTAGCCAGTGTAATAGTTGAGAATCCTACAGTTAAAGCGATTAATGCGATAATAGCGATTGCCTTTTTCATAGATGTAATGTTTTTATGTTTATTTTCTGTTTACGAACTTTTTGTATGGAGTTACAATCGCGTGAGGCAGGCAATGCGTAGATTTTCGTGGAGTGAGCAACGTACTTTTACCAGATCTACACTCTTTTGTGTCGTTTGTTGCGTTTCGTAATGCAAACATACATCCGGTCAGGCGCCCGCGAAAACCAACAAAAGGCTGTTTTTAGGATGGGTAAGGCCCTTATAAAAAGTTAAAACCCGCTGTGGTAGCGGGTTTTCGTATCTGGAGGCCATGATGCCCAACCGTTATTTACCGTGTTTTTATTTTCCGGGTCAGGGGTTGAAAAAAACTACCGGTAAAGGTTACATCATTACTTTTTAAGGATCTTCATTTTTTTGTTCCCCGTACTGATAACATACATACCAGGTTGTAAATCATTCACATCAATGCGCATGGTATTATTAATGGCGGGTGGCGACAGGTATAAACGCTGTCCGAATATATTAGTAATAGCTACCCGTTCCCCTGGTAACACCCCCGCTACCTGTATGGCAGTAGTAAATGGATTGGGGTAACATTTTATTAATGTATTGTCGGTTGCCTTACTGGTTCTAACAGTTGAATTACGAGCCTCACCTGAACCAGACAATACAGACGGGTCTAAATAATAAACGGTCATACTGATATAATCAATCCTTGCAGAGGGAAGCAAACCGACCAGGCCATTTATTTCGGCAGAAAAGGAAATCCCGAAGTCGCTACTGTTAATATCTGCCTGCGACCAGGTAGTGCCCCACAGCTCATTATCATTACCGTATGAGGTGTATGTATCTGAAGATGGCCACAAAGTACTTCCATCTGCCAGATTTGTTCCGGAAACAGTTCCGTTTTTGATGATGCGTACATTGTAGTCTGTTACAGAAGTAAGGTTGAGCACCACGTTGGTAGCGCTTTTAACAACATTTACTTCTATGCCGCAAATAGTAGATCCTACAGGAATAGAGAAACCGAAGTTAGTGGCCTGTAAATATTCTGTTTGGCCGCTGAGCAGGCTGATTATTGATGAAGCGGTAGAACGGCTGTTATCATCAACTGAAATGTTCGACGGGTTATTAAAGGAATAATCACTTCCTGCAAATGAGGTGCTTGTTGCGGTGCCCGGACTATTGGGGCCGGAAGCTGTACATTGGGCCTGGGCAAAACGAGGTGTCGTAAGAGCATAGCAGAGTAAGAACAAAATAATCTTACTCCCGCGGATTTCGGGTGTCGGATTCATAAGTTTATAGGGTTAATGATAATTTGAATATGCTACTAACTGAAACGCTTAACCTTAGTTGTAATTATTTAATGTATACTAAAACAAATTACCACATGCATGAGGACTAGTGCCCTATAAAGGTAGAAACTTTATTAAATAATTATAGTAATTATAGTGTAAGTGTTAATACTTAATAGTGAGTTGAATACACATTATGAGTTGGTTTTAGATCCCTAAAACGTTTTTCAATTTGGCATAACCGGTTTTGCTTACAGGCACTTGTGCGCCGGTCTTTAATTGCGCCAGAAAATTTTCTTTTTCATATGGATCGATCCGGGTAACCAGTTGTACGTTTACCATATAAGAGCGGTGCGTGCGCACAAATTGTTGCGGATTCAACACCTTTTCAAAGTGCCCCATGGTCTTGTTCTTTAGAAAGGCGCCCTCCCTGGTGTGGATCTTTACATAATCATCTGCAGCTTCAAGGTAGTGTACTTCATCAATAGGTATGATCTTTATTTTATTGCCGGTCTTTACAACGATCCGTTGATTTTGTTGCGGCCCCTGGGCGGCGGTCTCCAGCAGTTCGCGGGTATTGTTGGCTGTTACAGCGGTATCACGCTCTATTAAGCGTTCAATGGCTTTATCGAAGCGTTCCTGGCTAAAGGGCTTTAACAGGTAATCTACCGCATGGCTTTCAAAAGCTTTGATGGCATATTCATCAAAGGCAGTGGCAAAAATTACGGCCGGTGGTTGTTCTACCAGTTCCAGCATTTCAAACCCGTTGATCTTGGGCATTTGTATATCCAGGAAGATCACATCGGGCTGGTGCTGCATGATTGCCTTAATACCTTCAAAGCCATCATTGCATTCCTGCATTACGGTTATGTCAGGATGTTGTAAAAGGTATTCTTTTACAACCAGTCGTGCCAGCGGTTCATCATCTACAATAATGGCTTTTTTCATCTCAGTATTGTTTGTATGGGTGTTATTCTATTATGAAATACAAAATTGCGTTATCAAAAGTTAAAGCTGTGGAATTTTTATAACAGTGGTAAACAGGTTATCGGAGTGCTTCGTGATCAGCAGATCGTTTCGTGCAAACAACAAATACAAACGCCGCTGTACTGAGCTTAATCCAAATCCTGTTCCCTGTTTGGGAGATGAAGTCTCCGGGTCAAAAGGGTTTTGAATGGTAATAACCAGGTAATTGCTTTCCTGTGCGGCCTGTATATTTATGGTTACCGGTTCGGTGGTGTCGTACAAGCCAAACTTGATGGCATTTTCAACCAGCGGTTGTAACAACATGCTGGGCAGTTGCAATTTATTAGCTGCGTCAGAACTATTAATGGCAGTATTCAACCGGTGACCGAACCGAACTTTTTCTATATCTAGGTATAATTGTAAATGTTGTAATTCATCTTCCAGGCTGATCCATTGGTTCTCTTCTTTCTTTAAAGTGCCTCGTAAAAAATCCGACAACTGTTGTATCATTTTACGCGCCTGTGCCGGTTGTATGGTGATCAAAGCACTGATTGAATTAAGGCTGTTGAATAAAAAATGCGGTTGCAATTGCTGGCGTAATTTATATAACTCCGCTTCGCGCGACAGTTTCTCGGCATTTGTTTTTCGGTGTTCACTGTCTTTTTGTTCTTCCAGTGTTAAATACAGTTCACTGATCAGCGCCATGCAGATGGTGATCAGTAAGGCTATATCAAATCGTATGGGCATGAACTTGTCAAGGAATTGCAGGTATTCGGGTTGATCGGGGAGAATATGGGCCATGGCATACTTAACGATAACACTCCATATTCCACAGACGGCTGCACAAATTATAATGATATGGATATACTTTCCTTTCTTAGGGCGGTAGTACCAGAGGTTATTAACAATCAGAATGGTTTTTAATGCCAGCAATCCATTGCTCACGAGGCTGTCCATGGCCGATATATACCAGGTGAATCCCCAGCCATGTAAAATCCTAACCTGCATCAGCGACCAGGCAAGCCAGCCTGCTGCAAATATGGTTTTGTTCTTAAAAGTGCCAAGTGGAGAAGAAGCCATTTCAGGTTACAGGTTTCAAGTTACAGGTTACATGTTGTTGGTTACCGGTTCTGTCTTACGTGTTCTGTATTGCTTGCAGCAGTTTTCACGATTCACGCTAAAATAACTGCAAATACTTATGCGTATTGCTCGATTTGATATGAGCGGCTTTTTTATGAACCAGTTCAATATACTGTCCGGCATTATCAGATTCCTGGATGCGTGAGTACAATTCGGCGCCATCAATAAGCGCAGAGATCTTATACAGCTCACACACATTCACAAACTGCCAGGATACCATTTTTTGTTGCTGGTTCAGGAACATTTCCTGCTCCTGTTCACCAATGGCCTTTGCTTTATCAAATGCTTCGTTTTCGTCATTGGCCTGAATCAGTCGCAACTGTTCATCAAACTGGGATGTGTGGTTGCCTTCGCCGCAAATGATCCGGTATACTATTTTTGCCAGGAACCAGTTCATATAAAACTTTTTAATGGTTGGGATGAAAGAATTTATTAATAGCTTTTTATATCAATACCGCCGAAGAAAGTAGTACCGTTCAAAACAATTACTTTGTCTTCATCGTAGTTCGATTGTGGGGGACGTTTATCTTCTATGCCACCGAACACTGCAACCACTTGTGAACGTATTTGCCAGTGCGGGGGTACTATCAGCTTGGTACTGCCGAATATTTGTACCAATTCAATGGAGATGGGGCCGTTAAAATCGGCATGGCTTAAATTAATTTCGGCGCCGCCGAATATGGAAATAATTTCGCCGCCTTTGAAATTTTTTGAGTACACCAGCTTTTTTACACTACCGAAGATGGTTACCACTTCCAGCCAGCTATCACTATTTTTTTTATTGCTTTCTGCAGCAGGGTTGATCATTGTTTCAGGGATGGTTGGGTCTGGCACATCATACACATTGGGTATATTTTGCTTGTACTGATCTCCCTGCATTCCATTCCATTGATTCCATTTCTCATGCCACTTGCGATGGCGGCGGGGCGCCAGCATTATGATTAACCCTAAAGCGATAATAACCACCGGCCAAATGAAATGGTGAATGGGAACTTTGGGCCAGATCTCATCCAGTAGGAATACAGCACCTATACCAGTAATAACAACCCAACCCGGATCGCGAAATGAATTGCCGGCGCCGGCCAGAAGCCCGAACCCAACTAATATCATAGGCCAGGTAAATAACCAGCCTGGAAATGGAACACCAAACTCTTTCAATAGAAAAATAGATCCTATACACAGCAACAACAAACCGGCCAGTACACTGCCGCTTCTATTCCGCCTTCTCATAAGTTCTTTTCTTCTTTCTTTTCTGTAAGCCTTCCGCTGTTCCTTGATTGTCTTATCGCGCATGAGGGATTAATTTTACACAAAGCTATACTCCCCGGCGGCGTACAGCAAGCGCTGGCCGACAGGCAGAAGATATATGTCGGTAAAACCGGCTATTTGACCGGTGAAGCCGGAAGAACTGGTTGCCGGTTGCTCCCGGCTTAGCCGCGACCGGTTACAGGGCGAAGAAGTTGGCAGTATCCAAATGCCTGATTACAGGTTTCAAGTTGAAGGTTACAGGGAGGTTAACATGCAGGTTTACCTTGTAACTTGCACAGTGTTTTCCCGGTACCTGGCAACCGGTACCCGGTAACTTTAGCAAATTGCCTTGCCTGAAGCGTGCAGCTTGTAACGGATTTTTCTTTTGCAAATTGGTTCCGGTTTGCCGGATTCACCATTCATCTAATTGAATTCATTAATATTCCTCGACAATTTGCTTCTGATACGGCTGAGTGTTTCCAGGGTCATGCCCAGGTAAGAAGCGATGAATTTAAGCGGAACCCGGTTCAGCAGGTCGCTTTTAGTGGCAATAAAATGTTTGTATTTGGAAGTGGCTTCCATTAAGCGGGCAATGAAGGCTCTTTCCTCAGCATCGCGATAATATTTTTCGAGGATTTTTCTGCCTACAATATTCGCTTCCGGAAAATGATCGTATAAATATTGCAGGTCCTCAAAGCTGAGGCCAGAGAGTTCGCAATCTTCCAACGCCTGGATGTTTTCGCGTGCGGGTTGCTGTAAACCAAAACTGGTGATACAGGTTACCAGTTCCTGCTCGCTCGAGATCCAGGTGGTGATCTCTCTTGCACCTTCTTTTACATAACTACGTAAAATGCCTTTTCGTATCAGGTATAGTTGGGAGCACATGGACCCGGCTGTAACTAGAAATTCACCTTTGTCCAACTGACTGGGATAGCTCTTTTGATTCAGGTATTCCTGAGCTTCTTTACTAACGGGATATATATTTTTTACAAATAAAGTAAAAGGTGATTCGGGAATTGCAGTTTTAGATAACCATTGCTCCACGCCTGGCTTCTTGTTTACTGTTGATGAAGTCATCTTGTAAGGTTTTTTGGTTCCTTAATTGAGAATACGTTTTAAACCTTTATCAGCTTCAAAGGAAAGGCGCGGGTATTTGCAAAGAATGTTACTATTAAAGATATAAAGAATATTTTTAGTTTACTAGTATTTATAATATGAAGTTGCAGATAATGCGATTTTGTGGTAAATGGGTAGAAATGCAGGCGGTTGCAGAAGGTTTAGCCGGTTTAAATACTAAGACTGCATCAACTTAAACTCATCTCCATCAAAAAGTCCCAGGTCGCTTAATTTCAAATGCGGAATAACCAGCAATGCCATAAACGACAGGGTCATAAAAGGCGCGGAGAGGGTAGACCCCTGCGATTTGGCCATGGCGTCAATGGCCGTATAGGCATTGGCTACTTCGTACCCGTCTTCGGCGCTCATTAGTCCGGCAACGGGCAACGGCAAAACGAGGGAAGCCTGCGGCCCCACACAACTTACGCCACCCTGTTGTTCAATTACCAGGTTTACAGCTTTGCAAAGGCTTTCATCATCTACGCCTACCGCCACAATATTGTGACTATCGTGGGCTACAGACGACGCAATGGCGCCTTGTTTTAATCCGGTATTCTTTATAAAAGACCTGGCTACAACCGCATTGGCATACCGGTTCACCACTACTATTTTTAGGATATCCCTGTCCGTATCGCTCACCATATAATCTTCCCTGATCCTGGGCGGCAACATCAATTTATTGGTGATCAACTGACCGTCGAGCGCCTCAATGACCGGTATTTCCTGTTCCCCTTTCCAGGGTATATGGAAATCGGATGAAGCCTTTATCTTGCAATTGAAATTATTGATGTTGCCAGAAGTTTGCGAGGCTATACGGGATTTCCCATTCTCCGCTACCAACTCGCCGTTAATGTAGGTTTGCAACACCTGGAACTGATCCAGATCATTGGTTACAATAAAATCAGCCGCATCGCCGGTGCGTAGCAAGCCAACCGGAAGCTTGTAATGTAAAACAGGGTTTACGCAAGCGGCCTGCAATACACTGAACACATCGATGCCTTTGGCAACTGCCCGTGCGCAAAGCTGGTTAATGTGACCGGCTACCAGGCTATCGGGGTGTTTATCATCACTGCCAAAGAGTATGTGTTGCGGATAGTCGTTCAGCAGGTCGATCAATGCTTCGAAATTGCGGGCGGCACTTCCTTCGCGAATAATGATCTTCATGCCGTACTGCAATTTATCCAGAGCCTCCTCGCGGGTGAAACATTCGTGGTCGGTGCTGATGATCACTTTCCCTGGCTCTCCTGCTTCAATGTACAAGCGGGCCTGTTCCCCTCGTAATCCCGGCGCATGCCCATCAATGGGTTTCCCGGCTTGCCGGGCCGCCTGTATTTTTTTCATTACCACCGCATCGTTGTACAACACACCCGGGAAATTCATCATTTCGCTTAAATAGGGAATTTCTTCTTTCTGCAACAGGGCGGCTACCTCATCCGTATCGAGGGTAGCGCCTGCGGTTTCAAAACCCGTGGCGGGTACACAGCTCGGTGCGCCAAAGAAAAATTTGAAAGGAACTGTTTTACCATTTTCGATCATGTATTCAACCCCCTTCATTCCACACACATTCGCAATTTCATGCGGATCGCTGATCGTAGCCACCGTGCCATGCACTACAGCCAACCGGGCAAACTGGCGTGGCACCAGCATGGAGCTTTCAATATGCACATGGCTGTCGATAAAACCAGGAATAATATAGGGCTGCGTCTCTCCTTCATCTTCTATTGGCGTAATGGATTCTATTTTCCCATTAACCACGGTTATAGCAGCAGTGTATATTTTTTTCTGCCATGTGTCTGCGAGTTTGCCCTTTATGGTGAATTGCATATTTTCTGTTTGTTGGAATGCGGATTTTATGAGTCTCTCCGCCCACAATATTAAATTAAAAAGATATGGCCCATTTGTAATATTTTAAGGCGATAACGCACTAATTTTATTGATTCCGCACCGCCCGCCTCAATGACCGGCCGGACGGGCTTTAAATTTAGGAACGGCCGATTTTTAATAACCATTTTACCAATCAAAAAGTCAAAAAATGAGATCCCTTAGAGTAGCTTTGATGGCAGCCAGTGTGCTGTCTGTAGTTTCTGTGCATGCGCAAACCGCCGATGAAATAATCAATAAACATATTGAGGCCCTGGGTGGTAAAGACAAATTGTCGACAATTAAAACCGTGTACACCGAATACGATATGGAAGTAATGGGCCAGCAGGTTTCGGGTATTACCTGGTTGATGAACGGCAAGGCATACAAGAATGAAGTAGATTTCGGTGGTCAGAAGATCATTCAGTGTATTACCGATAAAGGTGGTTGGGCCCAAAACCCGATGATGGGACAAACCGCACCGGAAGCAATGCCCGCCGACCAGGTTAAAATGAGCCAGGGCCAACTGGATGTAGGTGGTCCTTTATTTAACTACGCTGCCAAAGGCAATACTGTTGAACTGTTGGGCAAGGATTCGGTTAATGGCAAAACTACCTTCAAACTGAAATTAAAAGGTAAGGATGGAACCGAGAGCATTTACTGGATAGATCCTTCAACGTATTACGTGTTAAAAAGCACTGTAAAAGCCCATGTGAACGGAATGGATATGGAAACCAGTGTGGCTTTTTCGAACTATAAGAAAACAGAGTATGGTTTTGTGGTTCCTTCCAATACGGAAGTATCCCTGCCGCAGGGTTTAACGCTGAATGTTACCAGCAAAAAGATCGAGATCAATAAAGAAATGGATATGAAGTTATTCGATATGCCGAAGTAATAACTTTAACTTTTTCTAAACGCAATAATATTATTGTTGCCACGGTTCCCTTTGTATAAGGGCGCCGTGGCAATTTTTTTGTGGTTAGTTTGCCGGTAACGGTTGTTTCTTTAATTTGATGCTTTAATCTGGCAATATGGCAATTATGAAAAGAAGTATTTGCAGCATTATTTTGTTGGTTGTATTTGTTACGGTGCATGCCCAACAGGTTATCATTAATACAGTTGGTAAAGATCCGCTCGTTAGTAAGACCACGGAAGTAGTTTACAAAGCAAAAGAAGGCGCCTGGACGTTCCAGGGTTTTAACAATGCCGTTATTAAAACCACTTACAAACCTTCCGACTACAGCAAGACCGAACAAATATCTGATGCCGTTATTGCCAAACCACCTTCCATTAATACGAAAATAACGAATGCTGTTTCGCAAACCGTTGAATGGGACAACCTGACAAGCGTAGTTGTTCAGCGCGAAAAACTCTATTATAAAATTGGAAAAGAAGTAAAAGTAAAATCCGCTACTTATTTTACGCAGGGCGATGCGCGGGGCTTCCGCTTCCAGCTTTTTAATGATGAGCAGATCTTTGGCGGCGGCGAACGCGCATTACCGATGAACCGCCGGGGATATCACTTCAATTTATATAACAGCCCTTCTTATGGTTATGGACTGGGCGCCGAAAACCTGAACTTTTCTGTGCCGGTATTTATTTCTTCCGCCGGCTATGCTTTATTCTTTGATAATCCTTCAAAAGGCTATGTTGATATTGGTCAGGCCGATAAGAATGTGCTTGAGGTTGGTTTTACCAGCGGCGAACTAACTTACTATGTTGTATTTGGAAAAAGCATTGATGAAATGCTGAGTAATTATACCGCCATCACCGGTCGTCAGCCATTGCCACCCCGTTGGGCATTCGGCAATTTTGTATCACGGTTTGGCTATCGCAGCGAAGAACAGGTGACGCAGGTGGTTGACAAAATGAAAAAGGACCAGTTTCCTATGGATGGATTGGTGTTTGACCTGTTTTGGTTTGGCGATAACATTAAAGGAACACTGGGCAACCTTGATTGGGTGAACATGCAAAAATGGCCTAACCCCAAACAAATGCTCACTGATTTTAAAACAAAGGATAATTTAAAATCGGTACTGATCACAGAGCCTTATATTTTGCAGAATACGAAAACGTATGCCGAAGCCACCCCTTTCCTGGCTACCGGGGCCGATGGCAGCGCCATGATGATCCCTGATCTTTATTTCGGCACCGGTGGACTGGTTGATATTTTCCGCAAGCAATCGCAGGACTGGATCTGGAAGTATTATAAAAAGCAGGTTGGCAATGGCGTAAGCGGTTGGTGGCTCGATCTGGCAGAACCCGAAAAGCATCCTGCAGGCATGATGCACAATCTGAAAGATTATGGCGTTGCCCGTGCTATGGGCGCCGATGAGGTACATAACGTATATGGACATTACTTTAGTAAAATGTTTTTTGAAAAGTATAGTTCTGAAGTTAGCGACCAGCGGTTGTTCTTATTGAACCGGTCGGGGTTTGCCGGCAGCCAGCGATACGGCGTAATTCCCTGGACGGGCGATGTGGCCCGTAGTTGGAGCGGCTTGAAGTCACAACCATTGGTTTTATTAGGAATGAGCCTGTGCGGGTTGCCCTACATTCATTCCGATGCCGGCGGTTTTGCCAAAGCTGATCAGGCTGACCCGGAGCTGTATACGCGCTGGCTGCAGTTTGCTGCTTTTACGCCGGTGTTTCGTCCGCATGGCACGGCGTTGGAAGATCTTGATCCCGGCACCAAAAGCATTCCCTCTGAACCCTGCTTTATTGAGGAGCCGTATAAAAGCATTGTTCGCAATTATATCAACCTGCGTTACCAGCTATTGCCGTACAATTATTCCTTAAGCTATGATCAGGCCGTGTTGGGCAAGCCGTTGATGCGTCCTTTGTATTATTATAATTTTGCAGACAGCAACGCTTTAAGAGCCGAAGAAGAATATTATTGGGGCGATAATTTACTGGTAGCTCCGGTAACCACCCAGGGCGCAACGGCCCGGATGTTGTATTTACCTGCTGGTAAATGGTATAGCCTGGCCAATAATTCGGTTACAGATGGTGGTAAATTTATCAACCAGCCGGCTGATATAAAACAAATACCGGTGTTTGTAAAAGAAGGCAGCTTTGTTCCTTTATGGATCACGAAAGATACCATCAAATCAACCGGGAGCTACAACTCAAAAGACATAACCATCCGTTACTATCCTTCTGCCAACGCTACAACGTATGTTTGGTATGATGATGATGGCATCAGTACCCGAACGCTGGAGAAGGCCGATTACGAGCTGGTAACTTTTAAAGGTGTTACTGCAGGTAATAAAGTAACCATCGATATTACGACCAATAATCCCAATCAGTACGGGAAGAAATTCAAACGCAAGTTCAATTTTGAATTGCCCGTTGCGCTGGCAGCAGGTCAGCAAGTGTTGGTTAATGGGAAACCATTAGGCGCTGAAAGTATTGGCAAACAAAAAAATCAGTTTCAGCAGCTAACCAATGAATTTGTATCGGTAGAATTTAACGGAAAGCCGGTGAAGGTGGAGATCACTTTGAAATAAAAAACGAAGAATAAGAAACGGAGAAATGAAAAAGTGGCGTCCCGGTCCGTGTTGTTGAAAAATTAATATTACTAAAATAATTGATAGTCAGCATCAGTGCGGGCGGGTTAATTACGGTACGTAGAACTCCTATGCAAATAATTTCACTTTGGCACGCGGCATGCATTTGTATAGGCGTAAATCCACCCTTATGAAAAAGACAATCGTCTTTGCACTCGTTATGCAGTTGGTAATTTACCTGCTCATATTTTTGATAGCATAGTTTACTATCCTGTTACTTGTAGCGATTTGACCTTTTGGTCGGATCGCTTTTTTTTTAGCCTCCGCCTGACCATCCCGGCAAGCTGGGAACGAACAAAGTATTTGTTTAAGCCACGGTAATGTTTAATGCTTATCTAACAGATCGGGTCGTCTGTCTTTGGTGCGTTGCAGGGATTGTTCATACCGCCAGTCATCTACTTTTTTAGGATCACCGCTGAGTAAAATA
Organism: Niastella caeni; assembly: GCF_004834005.1. GTDB lineage: Bacteria > Bacteroidota > Bacteroidia > Chitinophagales > Chitinophagaceae > Niastella > Niastella caeni. The sequence continues at coordinate 1,062,206 of NZ_STFF01000001.1, read as the reverse complement.
TCAGGTACTTTCCAGCCTCTGAAATCGGAGGGGCGGGTATATACTGGTGGGGCTAACAGGTTATCCTGGAAGGAATCCATGAGGGCAGAGGTTTCATCGTTCAGCACGCCGGGTAATAACCGGCCTACAGCATCAACAACAATAGCGGCTGCGAGTTCGCCGCCACTTAAAACATAATCGCCAATTGATATTTCCTTTGTTACAAAATGCTCGCGGATGCGTTCATCGATGCCTTTGTAGTGACCGCAAATGATGATCATGTTTTCTTTCAGCGACAGTTGGTTGGCTATCGACTGGTTAAACCGTTCGCCATCGGGCGTCATAAAAATGATCTCATCGTATTTCCGGTCCTTCGACAATGTTTCAATGGCATTGGCCAGGGGCTCACACATCATTACCATGCCGGCGCCGCCGCCATATTGGTAGTCATCAACCTGTCCATATTCATTCACTGCCCACTGCCGCAAATGATGCACGTGCACCTCAAGCAAACCCTTGTCACGGGCTCTTTTCATGATAGAATGGGAAAAAGGGCTTTCCAGTAATTCGGGCAAAACGGTGATAATGTCAATACGCATGGCGCAAAGATAGGATGATGGAGCTTATTCCATAAATTCGTCCAGATCTCTACGTTCTTTCTTGGTAGGCCGGCCAACTTTACTGAGGCGTTTACCGGTATGGAAGCTCGATGCCTGACGCTGCAATTGAAGGCGTTCCAGTTCTTCGGCAGGGGTAATATCACTATAATATTTGATGGCTTCGGAATAGGCCATGCGGTTGTGCAAAAGACCGGTGACTTTTATCCGCCAGAGGCGGCCTTCCGTTCTCACATCATATTCATCGCCTACGTGCACCTGTTTGGCCGCCTTGGCCTGTGTGCCATCGAATTTTACTTTGCCACTATCGCAGGCGGTTGCAGCCATTGAGCGCGTTTTAAACAGGCGAATGGACCACAGGTATTTATCGAGTCGAAGTTTATCTGATTTTTCAGTGTTGCTCATAATTCACCATTTTCAACTTATCTCAAAGTTAAAAAAATGATGGTGAATGGTCAAAGGTCACTGGTGAATAGCAAGAAAGGCAAGTGGGAAGTGGCGAGTAGCTAGTGGGAAATACAAGGAAGGCAAATGAGAAGTGGCGAGTAGCTAGTGGGAAATACAAGGAAGGCAAGTGGGAAGTGGCAAGTAGCTAGTGGGAAATACAAGAAAGGCAAGTGAGAAGTGGCAAGTAGCTAGGTTTGAAATACAAGGAAAGGCAAGTAGCGAGTAGCTAGTGGGAAATTCTGAGTGCTTTATTAATAGCGAGTTCCGAATTAAACCCCACTAGCCACTAGCTTCTTACCACTAGCTTGAAAAATACTTATGGAAATATGGAATGGTCTCAATGCCTTTATAAAAATTTACCAGGTCAAATTTTTCATTGGGCGAATGCAGGTTGTCGCTGTCTAACCCAAAGCCCATGAACACGATCTTTACGCCCAGTTCTTTTTCAAGAATAGAACAAATGGGAATACTGCCACCACCACGTACAGGAATAGGTTTTTTGCCAAACGTGGTCTCGATGGCCTGCGCCGCCGCCTGGTAAGCTTTTGAATCAATAGGCGTCATGTAAGGTTCCCCACCGTGCAGGTTATACGCTTCTACCGCAACACCGGCCGGGGCTATCTTTCTGAAATGCTGCAATAACATTTCTGTTATTTTTTCAGATGACTGGTTAGGAACCAACCGGGCCGATATTTTAGCATAGGCTTTTGATGGTAATACGGTTTTGGCGCCTTCGCCGGTATAACCACCCCAGATACCGTTTATTTCGAGGGTAGGGCGAATGCCGGTGCGTTCATTGGTGGTATATCCTTTTTCTCCCCAAAGTTCTTTTACGCCTAGATCATTTTTGTATTCCGCTTCATCGTAAGGCGCTTCCGCCATTAATTTTCTTTCCGCTGCTGTAGATTCTACCACATCATCATAAAAACCGGGAATGGTGATATGATTGTTGGCATCGTGGCAGGATGCGATCATTTTTGCCAGAATTGTAATGGGATTGGCTACCGCACCACCGTACACGCCACTGTGCAGGTCGCGATTGGCGCCTGTTACCTCAACCTGTATATAAGCCAGTCCGCGCACCCCAATATCAATGGATGGTGTATCCATGCTGATCATAGAACTGTCGCTAATAAGGATCACATCGCATTTCAGCAGCTCCTGGTGGGCTGCTACAAAGGCGGCGAGGTTTGGTGAGCCCACTTCTTCTTCTCCTTCTATCAAAAACTTGATGTTGTTCCCGAGCGAATTGGTTTTTGTTAATATTTCCAGGGCTTTCACATGCATATAGAACTGCCCTTTATCATCGGCAGAACCGCGGGCATAAATGCGACCTTCTTTGATCACCGGTTCAAACGGACCGCTGTGCCAAAGATTCAACGGGTCGGGTGGTTGTACATCATAATGGCCGTATACCAGTACGGTTGGTTTGGAAGGATCAACGATCCTTTCGGCGTATACTACAGGGTGCCCTGCTGTTTCGTATACCCGCGCTGTACCTGCGCCGGCCTCGAGCAGCCGTTCTTGTACTTTTTCCGCGCATTTTCTCATATCCGCCTTGTGGTCGCTGTTGGCGCTCACAGAAGGAATGCGTAATAATTCCAGTAATTCATCCAGGAAGCGATCTTTGTTCTTCTCCTGGTAATCTTTCCAGGCTTGCATAATCATGTGTTTATTTGAGTAATAAGTTTAATAGTGAATTGAAAGCGAATATAGGTTTTTTAAAACGGCTAGTGGTAAGTAGTAAGTAGCTAGTAGGGCTTTTATTCGAAACTCATAACTAATCGCTTGCTTCACTTTATTCCCAAATCGTACCTACTATTTTTCTTCCTACTAGCCACTAGCTACTAGCTACTCGCTTCTTACAAGCTATGCTTTTTATCCTTCAACACATTCTCCAGCGTCCATTCTACCTGTTTTTCAAAGGGGCGTTTGCGCACCGTGCATTCGCTTTTAGTGCAAATACTGCAGGAAAAATCAAGGCAGGCATCGGTATGCACGAACAGTTCAAACACCGTCCCAAATTCTTTTTTAATAAGCCTTCCCAGTTCTTCCACTTCTTTATGCGCTTCCACCACGTTCAGGTACCAGGGCACGGTAAGGTGACAGTCAATATGATACTGTCCGCCATACTTGATCACACGCAGGTTGTGCAGGTCGATCCAGTTGGAGCGGCGATTGGCATTGAGTACGGCCAGCATTTTTTGCAACAGTTCTTTATCGGCTTCATCCATAATACCGGCGAGGGAATGCCGCAAAATATGGTAACCGGTATGCATAATGATAAAGGCAAAAACAATGGCGGTCACACTATCGAGCCACGCCATTTTCGTGAATCGTATCAGTACCAGGCCAAGAATTATTCCCAGGGTAGAGTAGGTGTCTGATTGCAAATGTTTGCCGCTGGCCACCAGGGCAAGGGAATTGTTTTTCTTTCCGTTACGAATGCTGATAAACCCAACTACAAAATTGATAAGGGCTGTTATGGCTACGAGTATGATACCGCGGTCGAGTTGTTGCAGCTCGCGGGGATAAATGAAATGAATAATTGATTCGTAAATGATGACCAGTGCGGCTACAATGATGAGCGTTCCTTCAACAGCAGCTGATAAAAACTCCGCTTTCCCATGACCGTACGGGTGGTTTTCATCGCGGGGTTTGGCGGCCACATACAAACTGTACAACCCAATGAACCCGGCCACTACATTTACGGTGCTTTCCAGCGCATCGGTTAAGATGGCTACAGAGTGGGTCACCCAAAATGCCACCATTTTAATGATGAACAGCAGTACGGCAACCGTTACCACCCATTTCTGTATGCGAAGATTTTCCCTGCCTGAGTTCATTCTTAGTTCGTTAGTGCTAAACTACAAACCATAAGCCATAACAAAAAAATCCTAACTAACCTGCGGTTGTTCTTTCGCCACTTTATTCCTGCCAACCAGCTTTTTGATGGCTCTGTAAAACCGGAAGTAAAATTCTTTATTAAATAATTGTGAATCGTTCAGGGCTTTAATGATCAGGAAAATGGCAATAGGCATTAGCACGGCAGTGGCCAGCCACATACCGGCGGCCGGTTGCAACACATCTTCCTTCACGAACTTTTTCCCAAAGTTGTTCAGCAGGAAAAAGATAACGAAGAATATTACGGCGAATACCACGGGCGTACCTATTCCTCCTTTGCGTACAATAGAACCCAGCGGCGCGCCTATGAGGAACAAGACCAGCACGGCAATTGACATAGTGATCTTTTCATGGTAGGTCATCATGCTCAGGCGCAGCTCTTTTCTTTTGCCATCATAATCCCATGAGGGGCCTTCGATGGTAGATTTTGAAGAGTTGGCGAAGGAAATACTTTGGTCAACCACCGATAGTTTTACTGCTGTAGGCGCATTATCTGTCTTCGACATTTTTAAACTGTCGGGCAATTGATCAATAAATGATTTTCCTTTTTTTATTGGCGGCGCTTTTACATCCATCCAGCCGGTATCGAGGTATTTTGAGAAACCCATGTAGCCTTGTAGGTCCTGCCGGTCGCGTTCTTTGAATTTGTCAAGCATTCTTTGCAAAGAATCGATGTTCCTGCTCAACTGCCGGGTGCTTAACATTTCGTAACGGTCTTTGTAGGTACTGTCTGAAGTGCGGGCCAACATCAGTGAGCTCAGGTCCAATATTTTTTTATATTCTTTAAAACCCAGCCTGATGAAATCGGTGTTGTTGGCATAACGGTTGCCGCGTTCTTCATAGCGCCAGCCATTGAAGAGCGTAAATTCAAGAAAACGTTTATCGGCCGAAATGCGCATAATGCCTTTTTCTGCCGCTACGATATTATCCTGCGGTCCGGTGCTGGTTTCATAAATGATCACATTGTGTAAAATGGAGTCATTTTCTTTTTTCGAAACTTTGATAGCGTAATCGGGAATGGTGGTATAGAATACGCCTTCTTTGAGATCGAAGGCCGGTTTTTTATTTACCAGGTCGTAATGCAGGGTTTTCATTTTCAGGTTGGCAACCGGAATTACATAATTATTGAACAGGAATGCCAGAGCCGATAATAACATCGCTACTACGGTAAGTGGAAGCATGAAGCGCAATAATCCGATACCGGCCGATTTAATGGCTACCAGTTCAAAGGTTTCGCCCAGGTTGCCGAAGGTCATGATGGAGGATAACAAAATGGCCAGTGGCAAGGCCAATGGAACCAGTGTGGCGCTCAGGTAAACAACGAGGCGCAGCATGGTAATAACGTCAATGCCCTTGCCTACAAAATCGTCGATCCACAGCCAGAAGAACTGTAGGATCAGTACAAACAGGGTAAGGAAGAAGGTTGCGATAAAAGGTCCGATGAATGATCGCAAAACCAGTATGTCTAATTTTTTTATCACAGGCTTTAGTTCTTATTCTGTTTACTTATTTTTAATAGCTGCAGGCCGCAAGCTGCACGCTTCAAGCTGCAGGCAAAACCAATAACTTGAAGCCGGTACCTTGAAACCTTTAACTTGTAACAGTATGCCAATTCCCAATTCCTCATTCCCAGTTCCCCGTTGCCTTTATGCCTCGATGCCTTGTTGCCTTTTCTAATGCCTCGTTGCCTTAATTTTATACAATGAACGCCGCAAAAATACAGCTTTCAGCAGAGGAATTATCGCTGGTTCAAAATGCCGGCTGGCTTTTAACAAAGAATACAATTATAGAAAAAGTTTTTGCTCTATTTGGCGATATCGCCCACCAAATGCGCGATCATATTGCCGCAAAACCCCGGTTATTGCTGGAGGAGGTGCTGGTCCCTTCGCCGAAAATATCAAAAGGAGAGAATTATAAGGGGTTACCGTATGTAATGCTCGATTATCCGCGCTTATTTAGCCGGGAAGATACATTTGCCATTCGCACTATGTTCTGGTGGGGGCATTTTTTTAGCGTTACCCTGCATTTGAAGGGACAGTACAAAAAACAATACCAGCAAAAGCTGATTAACAACTTACCATTACTGGCAGCACAGCAATTTTATGTATGTATAAGTGGAGAAGAATGGCGGCATGAATTTGAAGAAGACAATTACACGCCTCTCACCCAGTTGAATTCATCTGCTGTAGAAAAAATTCTGCTGGCTAACGATTTCTGCAAGCTATCCGCCAAAATTTCACTTCCGCAATGGAATCACTCGAAAGAATTATTACTTGATCTGCACGAAACAATCATTACATCCATCGGTCATTAATTACCGAGCCGGTGAAACAGGTCTTTTACCTGGTAAGCCCACAATTGACTCTGATCTTTAATTTCCCCTTTTTCTGCAAAATCTTTGATCACAAGGATGGTCTGATTCGTTACTTCTGATTTCTCAATTCTGAATTCAAAATATTCTTCTTTGGGTGCGTGCAACCAATGAAACCTGATAAACTTTTCTTCTTCGCTTTCCATTACCTCGGCTTTGTCTGTAGTTCCATTCCAGGAAAAACTAAAAACGCTATCTCGTTCGTCTACTTTATCAGCAAACCACTCCTGCAATCCTGCAGGCGTACTTAAGAATTCGTATAAAATGGAAGGAGAACATCTTACCGGATACTCTAACGTAAATATGTGTTTCTTACTCATCTAACCCTTGTATTGATCTTTTTTGCAAGTACCAATGGTGCAATTATAGAAAAATAATGCTACCCTCAAAATTTTTTTTTGAATAAATAGGTGAAAAAGCGCTAAAAATGAATAAATAAGTAAAAAAAATTCATAGGTCTGACAACCAGCAGTTTACGAATATTTTTGATGAAAATAGGAAACTTGGCTATATTAGGTGAATAGTTTTTTAAGAACAAAATGCTTGTTCATATAACAAATAGGACAGGTATTTCGTTTTTTCTAGACCATTGACCACTTAAAAACCTAAAAAACCCTTTAAAATGACCTACCTATGAGTATGCGGCAGCTCAAGATCACGAAATCAATTACGAATCGTGAATCTCAGAGCCTTGAAAAATACTTGCAGGAGATCGGAAAAGTTGAATTGATCAGTCCCGAAGAAGAAGTGAAACTCGCGGGTTTGATCAAGCAAGGAAACCAGGCAGCCCTTGACAAACTAACGAAAGCGAATTTAAGGTTCGTCGTATCCGTAGCCAAGCAGTATCAGAATCAAGGCCTTTCTTTACCAGACCTCATCAATGAGGGTAATTTGGGTCTCATTAAAGCAGCGCAGCGTTTTGATGAAACCCGTGGTTTTAAATTCATTTCTTACGCCGTGTGGTGGATCCGCCAAAGCATTCTTCAGGCATTAGCCGAACAATCGCGTATTGTTAGGCTTCCATTGAACAAAGTAGGGTTAACAAACAAGATCCAGAAAGCATTTTCGCAACTGGAACAGGAGTTTGAACGTGAACCCTCGCCCGAAGAACTGGCCGAACTGCTGGAGCTGGAAACCGATGAGGTATCAGCTACCCTGGGCATTGCAGCCCGGCACGTTAGCATGGACACGCCACTGTCTGAAGGGGAAGACAATACCCTGATAGATGTGTTGGAAAATCACAATGCTGAACGGGCAGAAACAAACATCGAGCACAAAGAGTCGCTTAAGCAGGAAATTGAGCGCTCTATGAAAATGCTCACCGAGCGTCAAAAAGAAGTGATATGCTATTTCTTTGGTTTAGGTGTCGATCATCCCATGAGCCTGGAGGATATCGGAGAAAAATTTAATCTCACCCGCGAACGGGTTCGCCAGATCAAAGACAAGGCAATAACCAAACTGCGCACCAATTCGCGTTCAAAGGCCCTGCGGGGATTTTTGGGCGTTTAACTTTAAAATTTTATAGCCGGCAAAAGAAACTTTACACAAACAAAATTTACTTCCTGTAAATTTGCAGTCCATAAAGTGAATATAACTTATGATATATTCACTTTTTTGTTTTTATCAAATTGATGGCTGAATGGCTTGATTGTTCGAGCGATTGATTGTTAGATGGCTTAATGGTTCGATGGTTTGGTTGTTGAACTGGCTGGCGCTCTGATAATTGGCAACCTGAACGAATAGCGGAAACCATAACCATCAAGCAATAAAATCATCAAACCATCAGAATTTAAGGACTGTAGATAAAACAGGAACCAATGTTTGAAAATCTTACCGACCGGCTCGAGTCAGCCTTTAAACAGATAAAGGGTGAAGGCCGTATTACCGAACTCAATATTGCTGCCACAGTAAAAGATATCCGTCGCGCCCTCGTAGATGCCGACGTGAACTATAAAATAGCCAAGGAATTTACCGATAAAGTAAAGGATAAGGCGCTGGGAAATAAAGTGTTAACTGCTGTAAGTCCCGGCCAGTTAATGGTGAAGATCGTGAAAGACGAACTGGCCGAACTGATGGGCGGCAGTGAAAGCGATTTCAACGCCAAAGGCAATCCCGCCGTTATTTTAATTGCCGGCCTCCAGGGGTCTGGTAAAACCACCTTCAGCGCCAAACTGGCCAATTTCCTCAAAACAAGAAGCCGGCTTTCGCCTATGCTCGTAGCGGCCGATATTTATCGCCCTGCGGCCATTGACCAGTTAAAAGTGCTGGGCGAACAGATCCAGGTAGATGTATACAGCGAACCCGAGAATAAGAATGCGGTGCAGATTGCTACCAATGCCATCAGGGAAGCCCGCAGTAAAAATAAAAACGTAGTGATCATCGATACTGCCGGCCGTTTGGCCATCGATGAGGCTATGATGACCGAAGTTGCCAACGTTAAATCAGCCGTTAATCCGCAGGAGATCCTGTTTGTTGTGGATTCCATGACCGGTCAGGATGCAGTGAACACGGCAAAAGCGTTTAACGATCGGCTTAACTTCACCGGTGTGGTGCTCACCAAGCTCGATGGTGATACCCGCGGTGGTGCTGCCCTTTCTATCAAATACACAGTTCAAAAGCCCATTAAATTTGTAAGCAGTGGCGAAAAGCTCGATACGCTCGATGTGTTCTACCCCGAACGTATGGCCCAGCGTATTTTGGGTATGGGTGATATTACCACCCTGGTAGAAAAAGCGCAACAGCAATTTGATGAAGAGGAAGCCCGCAAGCTGGAAAAGAAGATCCGCAAAAACCAGTTCAACTTCGAGGACTTTAAACAGCAGTTGGAACAAATAAAGAAGATGGGTAATATCAAAGACCTGTTGGGTATGATACCGGGTGTGGGAAAGGCCATCAAGGATATTGATATCAGCGACGATGCGTTTAAGGGAATTGAAGCGATGATCAACTCTATGACCCAGGCAGAACGCACCGACCCCGATCTGATAAATATGAGCCGCAAACAACGCATTGCCAAAGGTTCAGGTAAAGACCTCAACGAAGTGAACGCCTTTTTGAAGCAGTTTGAGCAGATGAAACAGATGATGAAAATGATGAATAAAATGCCGATGGGGCGTATGGGGATGAAGCGCTAAGTAAGTAGAAACAATTAAATTTTCAGGTTGAAAAAGTAAATCAGGTCATATTGGATTGGGTTACCCTGCCAATTCGTTACCTTGTGCGCTGAAGGGTTTTTTTAGCAATATTTTCAGGATTAATTTCATGTGTTTTATTCGGAATTATAGACTAATAAAGCTGTTGATAATTGATCTGAATTATAAATTTGGAAAAATCAGTTCGATTGCTATTTTTGCAATCGTTATAATGGAAAGTAACCCTATTTGTTCACGCATTTAAATTTCTATTTAAGATGCCAGTTAAAATCAGACTGCAACGCCATGGGTCTAAAAAGAGACCTTTTTATTTCATCGTAGTGGCCGATGCACGCTCTCCGCGTGATGGTAAGTTTATCCAAAAATTAGGTACTTACAACCCTCTTACAGTTCCTGCAACAATTCAGTTAGATCGCCAGAAAGCCTTAGATTGGCTGCACAAAGGCGCTCAACCTACTGATACTGTGCGCAGAATCCTGTCTTACAAAGGTGTACTGTACCTGAAACATTTGTTGCGTGGTGTAAAACTGGGTCTATTCGACGAAGCTACCGCTATGGAGAAATTCCAGAAGTGGCATGCTGAGCACGAGGTTCAGGTTAAAAAGCGCCAGGAGACAAATGCACGGGATAGAAGACCCCGTAGAGGCGGTGTGGGTGGTCCACCCGTAAGAAAAGGCAGAGGAGAATAATCCTACGCAGTATAGCTAGCTGTCAACTTGTTAAATCCCGTTTCGGTTTACCCGGCGGGATTTTTTTCTTTTAGAAAGCGGTCATGAACCCGCAAAAGGCGGTCATCCTTCAGGGGGTGGCCGCCTTTTTTTGGCAATGCCCTCATCTTAAATAGTTCTCAAGGCTACATGAAGCCTGTATCCCAGGTTCAACTTAAGGTTATCTTAGTATTATCCTAGGGTCATCCTAAGGTTTAAACCCAAGGATGACCCTAGGATAACCTTGGCATGACCCTAGCATGAGACGTTATATCATGGTTACCAATTGGTTATTTCCAATTGAACCCCTTGCTTCCTAACTCGTCAACTTGTCAACTTGTTACACCATTGCCTATTGTCTATCGATTCCTCTACCTTTGCCGGGCTTATGACTAATTATCACAGCATTGGAAAAATAGTGGCCACTTTCGGGGTGAAAGGAGAAATAGTGTTGCACCACCAATTAGGGAAGAAAACCTCGCTTAAAGGCCTCGAAACCATTTTTATAGAGGAAAAGAAAGATGAGATGCTGCCGTTCTTCGTGGAAGGCACCCGCATCAAAAATGAGGAGGAATTATTCCTGAAATTCGAAGGCATCGACACCAGGGAAGCGGCTCACCGGCTGATGCAAAAGCGTGTTTGGCTGCCACAGGAAGAATTTGAAAAATATGCCGCCAAATCGGCTCCTATTGCGCTGCTGGGCTATCATATCATCAATGAGGGCGCCAACCTGGGCGAAATCCTGGAAGTGATTGAACAGCCGCACCAGCTCCTTTGCCGCATCGATTACAAAGGCAAGGAAGCATTGATCCCTGTGCATGAAGACTTCCTGCTGAAAATTGATAAAAAGAAAAAGCAGGTGCATGTGGAGCTGCCGGAGGGGTTGCTGGATATATATAGTTAATGTGCTAATGTGATTATGTTTTCTATCTGCACAAAGTGTCTTTGATGATGGGCAATAATGAAACCAAAGGTATCGCCCAATTTTAGTTTAATGAACGAGGCGATGGATACGGGAATACGTATGCGATTGATATTAACGTGCTGCGCTTTATCGAGCAATTGAAGCAAGAGCACCTCCTGCTGCTCAAATTCATCTAAAACTTTTATGGGGTCTATTTCCGGGTGTGGAATATGCCCTTTAAAGGCCTTCATTTTATTGCCAATTGTTCCATCGGGCTTTGGCTTCATGCTGTTGGTAAAATAACCGCCCAGCCAACCCGGCACAAACCATTCCGTAGGCTTACTGTTGGCGTTGCTGATGCTTTCCTGCAGCTTTGGTAAGTAATAACGGCCATAAGTGTTCAGGTGTTCAACAACCTGAGCAACACTCCATCGGCCTTCACCGGGTTGCTGTACCAGCCGGCTGGCCGGTAGCTGCTTCAACCGGGCTACCCTCAGCATTATTTGGCGGGTGTCTGTTTGTAACGATTCAAGAAACGCGGATGCCTGGATCTTTTTCATGAAACACATGTTTAGAGCTGTATGTTTATTACAGGTACAAAGCTACCAGCCGGTTAATTCAAAAATCTTGGCGGGGGCCAAGATTTAATTGAGAAAACATGCTTTTTCAAATGTTCAAGTCCTTCTTCCAATAGAGATTCATTTTCAATAAAATTAAAATAATCTTAAACAATGAGTTCCCGGTTACCATTTACCGGTTTCCAGGGCTGAAAACAAGAACAGCTTGATTATTGGCAGCAATGCTGAAATTTAGAGCCTGGTAACCGGCAACGACACAACTCACCATTCACCAATTTCACTAACTTGTGTATTGAATGAACAGTCCCCAGAAAATAATCGCCCACTTCGACCTGGATGCATTCTTCGTTTCTGTTGAATGCCTGAACAATCCTGCATTGAAAGGAAAGCCGCTGATTGTTGGCGGACGCGAACGGGGCGTGGTAGCCGCTTGTAGTTACGAAGCGCGGAAATACGGCATTCATTCCGCCATGCCCATGAAAACCGCCTTGCGTTTATGTCCGCATGTGACCGTAGTAGGTGGCAGCAGGGGCGAGTACAGCCGGTATTCGCGCTGGGTTACAGAGATCATTGCTGCCAAAGCACCGTTATTCGAAAAAGCTTCCATCGACGAGTTCTATCTTGATCTAACAGGGATGGACAAATATTTCAATCCTTATCAATGGACCATCGACCTTCGACAGGAGATCATTGATAAAACCGGGTTGCCAATTTCATTTGGCCTGGCGGGTAATAAAATGGTGGCCAAGATCGCTACCGACGAGGCCAAACCGAATGGCTACCTGCATATTGCTTTCGGGCGTGAAAAAGAATTCCTGGCGCCTTTAAAGGTGAATAAGATCCCCGGGGTGGGCGAGCACATGTACCAGGCCCTGCGCGACCTGGGCATAGAAACCATTGAACACCTGGCGTTGCAACCCATTGCACTGCTCGAAAACCGCTTTGGCAAGTATGGCGGTGATCTTTGGAACAAAGCACATGGCATTCATCATGGCGAGGTAGTGCCATATCATGAAGCAAAATCTATTTCCACAGAAAGTACATTTGAGGAAAATATTCTTGATACGGAGCGTTTGCTGAACGAACTGGTGGGCATGACGGAAAGGGTGGCCTATGAGCTCAGGCAGGAAAATAAAATGGCCGGATGCATTGCGGTAAAAATACGCTATCCCGATTTCGAAACTACTTCCCGCCAAAGCGCCATTGCCTACACTTTTTATGACGACGAACTTATTCCCAAGGCTAAAGACCTGTTTAACAAGCTGTACCGCAAAGGCCAGGCAGTGCGATTGCTGGGAGTACGTTTGAGTGAACTTACTGATGAAGCGGTGCAGACGAATTTGTTCAGCAATGTTGAAAAAAAGACCGAGCTTTATAAGGCTATCGATGACGTTAAAAACCGGTTCGGCGGAAATTCTTTAACAAAAGCCACCGGATTGTGATATCTTATGAAACAGCCAGCTCCCAGATAGCTACGATCGCGTCCTGACTAGGCATTTTTGACCCGGAAAACAAAAAATAAGGCAGCAGTCTACTTTATGAGTAGGGATTTGTATCTTCGTACCCCCAAAAGAGGATAACAATTATTTTTTCAACCTTAAATACTTAAGTATATGAGTTTAAGATTAGGCGACATCGCTCCTAACTTCCAGGCTAAAACAACAGCCGGCGATATTGACTTCTATGAATACCTTGGAAATGGCTGGGGAATATTGTTTTCTCATCCTGCTGATTATACACCTGTTTGTACTACTGAATTAGGTAAAACCGCTTTATTACAGGAAGAATTTGCTAAACGCAATGTTAAGGTGCTGGCTGTTAGTGTTGATCCGCTCGACAAACACCTGGGTTGGGTAAGTGATATTAACGAAACCCAAAATTGCAGCGTTGGATTCCCGATCATTGCTGATGAAGACAGGAATGTGGCCACTTTGTATGATATGATCCACCCCAATGCTTCTGAAACATTTACAGTACGCTCACTGTTTGTGATAGGCCCCGATAAAAAGGTTAAGCTGATGATCACTTATCCTGCTTCTACCGGAAGAAACTTTTACGAAGTATTGCGCGTGGTTGATTCACTGCAACTGACCGCTAATTACAGCGTAGCTACACCAGCAGATTGGAAACATGGTGAAGATGTGATCGTGGTTCCTGCCGTGTCTACTGATGATGCTATCAAGAAATTCCCTAAAGGTGTAAAAGTGGTAAAACCTTACCTGCGTTATACGCCTCAGCCGAATATATAAACTGAATACATTTTTTATAATAGCAAGATCCCGTTTAACAGCGGGATTTTTGCATTATAGACTATCGGTTTACTAGCCGGTCATTTTATGCAAAGCCCATTTTTCCAGTTTCAATACTACGTCTTCGAGATCTATCGGTTTGCCAATATAATCGTTCATGCCGGCATCAATACATTTTTCGCGGTCGCCGGTCATAGTGTTGGCCGTTAGGGCAATGATCACCGGTTGAATTTGCAGGGCTTTGCGAATGGCCCGCGTTGCTTCCAGGCCATCCATTTCGGGCATTTGCATATCCATAAATATCACGTCAAAATTTTCGGCTTGTGATGCGGCAACGGCCAGTGCGCCATTTTCTACCACTTTGGGCTGATACCCCATTTTATTCAGGATATGAACAATCACCTGCTGGTTGAATAAGTTATCTTCTGCTATAAGAATGTGCAGCGGATATATTTCTGAAAAAAAGCCCGGAAGTTTTTCATGTTTGCTATTCCGCTGGTTGGTAACATCAGGTATGCTGCTTTTGCCTTTGGTTTGTATAGTAAAGAAAAAGCTGGACCCTTTGCCCGGTTCGCTTTTTACCCATATGCGGCCGCCCATCAGTTCTACCAGTTTCTGAGCAATGGCCAATCCCAGCCCCGTGCCACCATATTTTCGGTTGGTTGAAGAATCAACCTGCGAAAATGCTTTGAACAGTCGCTGCATTTTATCGGCAGGAATGCCAATACCTGTATCGCGTATTTCAAACTGCAATTCATATTGATCGTTAGCCTTTGAAATGGTGCGAACACCTACAAATACTTCTCCTTCATTGGTGAACTTGATAGCATTCCCAATCAGGTTAGTTAATATCTGCCGTAACCGCAATTCATCGCCTAAGATCTGATCGGGTACAGTGCCTTCAATCCGGTATGAAAGGTCCAGGCCTGTCTCGGCTGATTTAGCGCTAAAAATATGCAGCACATCTTCTATGCAGTTACGTAATAGAAAATCTTCTTTTTCAAGGTCCATTTTGCCCGACTCAATTTTTGAAAAGTCGAGTATGTCGTTGATCACATTCAACAAACTTTCGCCGCAGGTGCTAATGATATTGGTATATTCTCTTTGCTTTTCGGTAAGGGGTGTTTCAGCTAACATAGACGACATGTTGATAACGCCATTCATAGGAGTTCGTATTTCGTGGCTCATGGTGGCGAGGAAAATACTTTTCGCATTGCAGGCGGTTTCGGCCTCGATGCGGGCCTTATCCAGTTCTGCATTTATTTTCCTTAAATGAACGTTATACTTTTTTAACAGGTAAGCCCACAATCCGCAAATAAAGAATATGATACCGGCCAGAATAATATGTATGGTAAATGTAATAACGTCAAAATAATCAAGTCTTGTAAAATACACTTGCGTATGACCAATGTCCTGTAAGTAACCGAGTATGGCATGGTGTAGCACAACAACCACTAATATGGGCACCTGCAGTTTCCAGTTTTGATAGGCGATCAATATGGCGCTGCCAATAAAGGCAAAGAAATGCATTTCGAACATGCCGTGCATCTGGTAAATGAATTGCGCCATAAAGAGAGCTAATACAACGCTCAGCACATATTGATATAAGTTGGAATTGGGTAAAGTAATTTTGGTAGTATAATAGGCCGCTAATAACGTTCCGCCTATTCCGAAAGCAATGAGCCAGGTATCAAAAAAGAACGCCAGGCCTATACCGCCTGCAAAGAACCCGATAAGGAAATAGTTCATTAGCTTATCAGCTCTTTTTTTTACGTCCAGCCTTTGAACAGCATTTTGCTGCTCCAGGGCCGTTTGATGCTGGATGGTAGTGCTTTTTTTCATTTGGAACATTTGGGGAGTTGACAACCATATGCTTTTAATGCAAACTGGTCGAAAATGATAGCTGCGTTATTATGTAATAATTTATCAATCGCCATACGGGCATATTCGGTTTTTTTATCGGTACAGTACCGGCTTCTGTTATAGTTTCCCCTGAAGTATAATTGCCGGTTGGTATCAAGGACTACTGCCTGCGGTGTTGAATACACGCCACATGTAGCGGCCAGTGTGGAATCGAACAACACAGGAATGGCAAAGCCAAACTTTTTAAGGATCTCATTAGCCGTTATCCGTTTGCGGGTAACCGGAACAATGGCAAAGGTTATTTGATGACTATATGTTTTTACCAGCGATTTAAAATGTGGTATATTAAACCGGGAGCAGGGACAGTCGGGATTGAAAAAGTGCAGGAAAACAGGCTTGTTGGTAGTAAAAGGCAGCTTATTGTTTTCATTAATAGCAGTGCCAGGTTCAACACGCCGGTAGTTGTTTGGAACAGGAGTGGGTAAACGGTATACCCATTCATTGTGCCAGAACAGTGCTACGATGGTTGTCAGCAAAACCAGTAGCCAGGTTATCACTGCAACCTTGCGCATTTGATATTTGATATTTTTTTTAAGTAACGCGTAACTATAAAAAAAAATTTATTAACCGGCCACTGGTTCCGGCTCATAAACCGTAATCCTTAATTTGATATGGTAAATACATTTATTGTTAGGTATTCAGGGCCGGGTAAAAGAGAAAGGCCTAAATGCTTTATCTTCCGGTAAATTTCCGTCGCATGAAGAGATTACTGCTTTTGCTGTTGATCTGCAATCCCTTATTCCTGTTCTCGCAACGAATTATACTGCATTGTGGTAAACTGATAGATGTTGCCAAAGGGCAGGTTGTTAATGAATATTCTATTATTGTTGAAGGAGATAAGATCATAGATGTGCTGGCAGGGTATGCAAAACCTTCGGCCACCGATAAAGTGATCGATCTTAAAAACAAGACCGTTCTTCCCGGACTGATAGATTGCCATGTACATATGGAGCATGAAACCAGCCCGAACCGGTACCTGGAAGTATTTACCAATAACCCCGCCGACTATGCTTTTCAATCGGTTGTATATGCAGAACGTACGTTGATGACGGGGTTTACAACGGTGCGCGACCTGGGTGGTACCGGGGTAAACATTTCCTTGCGGAATGCTATTAATAAAAAGCTTATTAAAGGGCCGCGCATATTCACTGCCGGTAAATCTATTGCTACCACAGGTGGCCATGCCGATCCTACGAATGGTTATAGAAAAGACCTGATGGATGATCCAGGCCCGGCGGCCGGAGTAGCCAATGGCGCCGATGAATGCCGGAAGGCAGTTCGGCAGCGATATAAAGAGGGGAGTGACCTGATAAAGATCACTGCTTCGGGTGGAGTGCTAAGTGTAGCGAAAAGCGGGGAGAACCCTCAATTTACGGAAGAGGAAATTAAAGCGATTGTAGAAACAGCGCGGGATAATGGTTATAAGGTAGCGGCGCATTGCCATGGCGCAGAAGCCATGAAAAGAGCTGTGAAGGCAGGCGTGAACAGTATTGAGCACGGTACGCTTATGGATGATGAAGTGATGCAGCTAATGAAACAATATGGTACGTATTATGTTCCTACTATCACTGCGGGTAAAGCCGTAGGTGACTCTGCAAAGAAACCCGGATATTACCCCGCACTGGTAACGCCTAAAGCGTTGGCCATTGGGCCGAAAATTCATAACACATTTGCCAAAGCATACAAAGCGGGCGTGAAAATTGCCTTTGGTACAGATGCCGGCGTATATGCGCATGGGAAAAACTGGCTGGAGTTTGTTTATATGAACGAAGCGGGCATGCCGGCGATGGAAGCCATTCAATCAGCTACGGTGTCGGCAGCCGACCTCATTGGTGTGTATGATAAGATCGGCAGTATTGAAAAAGGTAAATTAGCTGATATTATCGCCGTTGAGGGTGATCCTGTTAAAGATATTCAGTCGATGGGGAAAGTAACTTTTGTGATGAAGGAGGGAGTTATTTATAAGTAGTTCGAAGTTCGTAAGTTGTTGAGTTATTAAGTTCATAATTTAAATCACGAACTCAATAACTCAATAACCAATTAACTATTTTTTCGTAACTGCTGTAATAACGCCCGCATATCTTTCGGCATTTCGGCCTGCAGGTCGTATTCCTTACCCAACATATCGGTAAAACGTAACCGTTGCGCGTGCAAACCTGTTCTTGCCAGAATAGGCTTTTCTTCTTCCTCGTATTTCGACAATTTATAGTTGCGTTTAAAAGAAGAGATCTTTACCGGGATGCCATCGCCATACAATTCATCACATACCAACGGGTGACCAACGTATTGCATGTGTACCCTGATCTGGTGGGTACGGCCGGTATGAATACGGAACTGCAAAAACGAAAACTTGCCAAACTCTTCTACCACTTCATAATCGGTAATGGCGGGCTTTCCGTTTTTATGAATGAGCATGAGCCCTCTTTTAACGGTGCTCTCCCTGATAGACGCTTCGATGGTCTTTTGTTTTTCGGGTAAGGTGCCGCTCACAATGCCTACATAATATTTCTCCACCGTTCTATCTTCAAATGCCTGCGATAAGAACTTATGCGTTTCGGAGTCCTTGGCAAATACGATGATACCGCTGGTTTCGCGGTCGAGGCGGTGAACGGTATATATTTCGCCGTATTTCTGCTGTAGCATTTGCTTCAGCGAAATTTCCTTTCCTTCCCGGTCGGGGATGCTTAATAAGCCTGGCGGTTTATTGATTACAATAAAATGATCGTTCTCGAAAATGATCTCCGGTGATACTTTAACCACGTGCAACTGTTTTGTTTTTTGTATAAGAGGCGTTCAGGTATTTCAGCAGGCGTACTTCCTTTTCGGTGAGGAAGCGCCATTTGCCTCTGTCTACATTTTTCTTGGTGAGGTTGGCATACATAACCCGGTCGAGATTGCGAACATCATAACCCAGGTGTTCGAATATGCGGCGAACGATGCGGTTGCGGCCACTGTGAATTTCGATACCGATAACGCTTTTGTCCTTGGGGTCGGCATAGGCCAGGCCGTCAGGTGCAACGAACCCATCTTCGAGGGTAACGCCGTTCAGGAGGTTATCGAAATCTTTTTTTACCAGTGGTTTATCGAGTTTTACTTCGTAGATCTTTTTTATTTCATAGCTGGGGTGCGAAAGCTTTTGGGCCAGCTCTCCATCGTTGGTGAGTAACAATACGCCGGTGGTATTTCTGTCTAAACGACCGATGGGGTATACACGTTCCGGAGTTGCGTTGCGTATAATGTCCAATACCGTTTTTCTGCCTTGCGGATCTTCGGTAGTGGTGATATAATCTTTTGGTTTGTTGAGCAGAATATAGACGAGGTTCTTGCGAATGTGCAGCTTCTTGCCATTTACTTTAATGTCGTCTTTGTCGGTTACTTTATGACCGGGTTCGGTGATCTTTTCGCCATTCACAATTACTTTGCCTGCCTTTACCATTTCGGCTGCATCGCGGCGTGAGCAGATACCTGCATGGGCAATGAATTTGTTTAGAGGCATGGAGCCGGAAACGGCAGTTTCTGGTTTATTGTTTGTGGTTTGTGGTTTGTAGTTTGTGGTTTGTGGTTTGTGGTTTGAAGTTTGTGGTTGGGCTCCCGCTTTTGCAGTTTGTGGTTTATTGTTTGTGGTTTGTGGTTGGGCTCCCGCTTTTGTAGTTTGTAGTTTATTGTTTGTGGTTTGTGGTTGGGCGCCCGCTTTTGCAGTTTGTGGTTTATTGTTTGTGGTTTCTGGTTGGGCGCCCGCTTTTGTAGTTTGTGGTTTATTGTTTGTGGTTTGTGGTTGGGCTCCCGCTTTTTGGGCTTTCCCTGTATTGTTTGCAGCTTGTGGCTTGAAGCTTGCAGCTTTCTCTATGCCTTTATGCCTTGTTGCCTCGTTGCCTCTGCTTTCCGCTTTAGGCTTGAAGCTTGCAGCTTTCTTATAACCAGCCTGCCCTTGCGCCCTGGCTTCCCGGGCTTCCTGCTTTTTCTTTTCGAAGTATTCCTTGGTTTCCTGACGAACTTTTTTCTTTTCCTGGCGGATGCGTTCTTTCTTTTTGGAGCCGCTATCGCCCTTATCCATGAATTTCTTAAATCCTTGTGCCATGTGTAGTAGTTTGCTGTTTTTCAACAGTAGTGAGCGGCGAAGGTACGAAATAAAAAACTCTCCCGGTTTTTGACCGGAAGAGCCTCATTTGTTAACAGTGCTGCTTTATGATTGAAGGCCGACCTTATCGGCCTGATGTTTCTTCTTTTGTTCCAGCTTTTGCAACTGTTCTTCGGTAAGAATTGATTTCAGGTTCTGGTGTTGTTGTTCCTTAAACTTCTTTATTTCTACTTTTTTCTGGTCTTCTGTCAGGTTTTTGTCTTCACGCACTGCTTTAAATTGCTGTTTAATGGTTTCATGGTTCTTTTTCAAAGCTGTAACCTGGTCGTCTGTTAAGTTCAATTCTTTTTTCATGTGTTCTAACCGGCGGGCGCCATGATGTTTTCTATCGAACCTGCGTTCCTGTTTCATTTTTCCGAGACTGGCCTTTTGCTCGTCGGTCAATATGTTTTGCACTTTTACCACATGCTCTTTGCGAAGGGTGGTCATCTTGCTTTTCCATTCCTTCACGGTTATCTTGTCTTCACTATTTTTCAGATCGGTCATTTGCTGCTTAAAATCGTCATTAATGGTCTTTAACTGACTTTTTTGGTCATCGGTTAAGTTAAGCTGTTCCATTTTATCGATGCGGTAATGACCTTTCGGGCGCTCGGTTAAACCTGTCGACTGATCCTGGGCACAGGCGCCTGTTGCTATTAATGCAGCGAACGCCATTCCTAAAAACGCTTTTTTCATATTTATTTATTTTACTGTTTAGATGCCATTGAAGGGGTTAACCTCCGGCAGTGTTTGTTAAAAAATTGCTTAAACAGTAACATAGACGGCGGTTAGGCCGGCAGGTTTAACGGATGTAAGAAATTATTCGTAGATGGAGGTTGACAAGGTTGGAGAAAGTTAGTAAGTTATTGAGTTTATATGTTATTAAGTTCTGGGGGCATGGTGAACAGCGAACCGAACGTACAAGTGTGCGACGCAACAACAGCTCAATAGATACCCTAAAGCCGGGTACATAATCCTGCCTTTACTTCAACCTTCGGCGTTGAACATTCTATATTTATAGCTGATCCTTATTCGCCAACTGTCCGCACGCGGCATCAATGTCTTTACCGCGGCTGCGGCGCAGGCGGGCGTTTACCCGGTTCCGTTCAAGGTATGCCATAAACTGGTTTACCGTAGCCTCTTCGGGCTTTTCAAAGCGGGCGGCATCGATGGGATTATATTCGATGATATTCACCAGGTCGGCGGGTACCTGCCGGTAAATTTTTATTAGTTCATCGGCATCCTTTAAGCTGTCGTTAAAGTTCTTGAACAGGATGTATTCGAAGGTGATCTCGTTCTCTGTTTTCTTGTAGAAATAATTCAGGGCTTCTATCAGCGCTTTGAGGTTGTTGGTTTCATTGATAGGCATGATCTCATTGCGCTTGTTATCGTTGGCGGCGTGCAGCGATAACGCCAGTTTGAACCGCACCTTGTCATCGCCCAGTTGCTTGATCATTTTGGCAACACCGGCCGTAGAAACCGTGATCCGGCGGGCGCTCATGCCCAATCCGTCGGGTGAGGTAATGCGTTCTATGGCGTGCAGTACATTCTTATAATTAAGCAGGGGTTCGCCCATGCCCATAAATACAATATTGCTGAGCTTTTTATTGTACACGCGTTCGCATTGCTGGTTGATCAACACCACTTCGTCGTAGATCTCATCAAATTCGAGGTTGCGTTTGCGGTCCATATAGCCGGTAGCGCAGAATTTGCAGCTCAGCGAACAGCCGATCTGTGAAGAAACACAGGCGGTTTTGCGGTCGTCGGTAGGAATAAGCACACCTTCTACCAGGTGTTTATCAACCGTACGGAAGCGAGATTTAATAGTGCCATCGGCAGAGTATTGCGTGGCATCTATGGTTAAAGCGGGCAAAGAAAAGTTTTCAGTCAGTTTGGTGCGTAATTCCTTGCTCAGGTTGGTCATGGCTTCAAAAGAATGGGCTTGTTTAAGCCAAAGCCATTCATACACCTGTTTGGCGCGAAATTTCTTTTCGCCCAGGGTTTCAAAGTATTGTTCCAGCTCACTAAGGCTCAACTGCCTGATATTCTTATTCGCCGTTTTTAACATGCCGCAAAGGTACAACGGGTTGGGCGGATTAGCTAATGGGGCATGCCCTGGCATTCCGGATAAGGGATATTATATTGAAAGTCAGGCTTATAAAGGTTTAACGGGGAATAGTTATTCTACTATCTTAGGACGGGTAAATTTTCGTATTTCACTTGGCGAAGGCACCGTCACCTCTTTTAATGACATTACGTTCGGATTAGATAAAAAATAGCTTGAGTTCACCGATGAATCAGGTTTCATGCTTATGTGCTTGTATAAGTTTATCAGCTTTCCAAACAAAATATGTAATTCCATTGGCTCCTGGTCATGGCCATAGGCCGATGAACGGGTCACCGTGTTTCCATGAATAATAGAGATTCCCAATGTTTCTTGATCTGTCATCGACGTTTCGTAGAATTCGCGTAATGAATCAACTGGAAGGTTTCTGATTTTATCGATGATCGAATTGTATTCATTTTCACTAATTC
Source organism: Niastella caeni (assembly GCF_004834005.1). Lineage (GTDB taxonomy): Bacteria > Bacteroidota > Bacteroidia > Chitinophagales > Chitinophagaceae > Niastella > Niastella caeni. The sequence goes on along the minus strand of NZ_STFF01000001.1, from coordinate 1,039,723 downwards.
TTCCCTTGAAGCCTCCTGTTGCTGAAGTATACCTTTCTCCATAAAAACGAATATTTCGCGAGGAGTCGATTTCAAGGTACATTATGGGGCATTTGCCATAACATCCCGAACTGGCAAAATAAATGGCAGTCGGTGTGAGCTTATTTTTTGCATGAACTTTTGAAAACCTAAGTGTATACTCCTGTTTTACCCCATCTAATAAAATGAGTGAATCCGTAGTCAGCTTTACGATCGGGAAACTATTTAATGTCTTATTTCCTTCAAAGTCAACATTTTCTATATATAATGAATCTTTTCTGATTTCATATTTGAAAGTGTCCTGCATTAAAGAGTTCTGGTAGGTAGAATCAGCAAAGCATCCATATATTGTTTCATTTTCCGTGTATTCCTTGCTTTGCTGTTGGCCGATCCAGTCACCCTTAATAAGCATAGTAAAGTTGTTTTTGTCTTCTTGTGGACGACACGCAAATAGAAAACAGATGAATGATGATAAGGCAATAGGTTTCAACATGTATGGGAATGGGTTTATTATTAGATGCCTGAACTGTGTGAATTCATAAATAGTAGGATGAAATTTAGTTTATTAAGTAGTTGGAATTGTTTTAATTATTAAAGTTTTTATTGAAGGCCTTCAAATTAAATACTTTACAATTACTTTGCGGCAAATAAAAAATCCGGCGGCTTGCCGGTATTGCTCAACGATCCGCCAGTTAGCGGAAAAAAAACTATATGAAGAAAGTATATGTCATCGATGCGGTTAGAACACCTATTGGAAAATACGGTGGCGCATTAAGTACCATTCGTCCAGACGATCTGCTCGCTCATGTGATTAAATCATTGTTACAACGCAACGCCTCCATAGATGTGAATGCCATTGAGGATGTAATTGCCGGCGATGCCAACCAGGCGGGGGAAGATAATCGGAATGTGGCCCGCATGGCAGCCCTGCTGGCCGGACTGCCGGTAACCGTGCCCGGTAATACCGTGAACCGGTTGTGTGCATCGGGGTTACAGGCTATTATGGATGCCTCTCGCGCCATTATGTGCGGTGACGGCGACCTGTTAATTGCCGGTGGGGTTGAAAGCATGACCAGGGCGCCCTTTGTGCAGTTGAAATCATCCGGCGCCTGGAACCGTACTCCCGAAGTGGTTGATTCAACCATTGGCTGGCGCTTTCCCAATAAAAAACTTACCGATGCATATTATCCGTATTCCATGGGCGAAACAGCAGAGAATGTTGCCCGCCAATGGAAAATAAGCCGGGAGGCCCAGGACGAATTCGCTTTACAAAGCCAGGAGAAATACTTTGCTGCTTTGGAAAAAGGCAAATGGAAAGAAGAGATAAGCGGAGTTGAAATTTTTGGCGGCCGCGATGAAAAGATCTTCCTGGAAAAAGACGAACCGCCACGCATCACTTCCCTCGAAAAGCTGAGTACACTGCGGCCCGCTTTTATAAAAGATGGAACGGTTACCGCCGGTAATTCTTCAGGCATTAATGATGGCGCTGCCGCTATGCTGCTGGCCAGTGAAGAAGCCGTACAAAAATATAACCTGCAACCCATAGCGCGCATTGTGTCGATGGCGGTTGCGGGTGTTGATCCGGCCATTATGGGTATTGGACCGGTACCGGCCAGCCGGAAAGCCCTGCAACGGGCAGGCATTACCGCCAATGACCTCGATCTCATTGAATTGAATGAAGCGTTTGCCGCCCAATCCATTGCCTGCATCCAGGATCTACAGTTGAATATTAAAAAAATAAACGTGAACGGTGGTTCTATTGCCATAGGTCATCCGTTGGGCTGCAGCGGCGTACGCATTTCTGCTACTTTAGTGCACGAAATGAAAAAGCAGGGGGCCAAATATGGACTGGCCACCATGTGTGTGGGCGTAGGGCAGGGGGGCGCCATTGTATATGAAGGGGTATCGTGAATGTCCCAAGCGGCTTCTTTTCATAAAAATTTCCGAAGTAAAAAGTCTTTAATTTCTGTTTTTGGGACCTTCCTGCCGGCAGGCAGGTTTAGGGATTTAGGGATTTCCCTGGTGCGAACCTTTGAACAAACCTCAAAATCTCTAAATCCCGGGATCTCTAAATTCTTACTAATATTTTATTATTTTTATGATCATACCCAGTGAAATATTTTATGCAGGAAACTGTACTCACCACGCTTATTTATAAATACAATCCGTATGCGCGTTTTTTCGTCGTATTGTATATAGTAAGCATTTTTTTGTTTTGCCTGTTTACCTGCGATCATATTCCCACGTACATTATATGGCTTATGTTGTGTATCTGGGCACTGCCATTGGTGTATGGCGCAATTTCTAAAAAATCGATCTTCAATTTCAGGGCGCTGGATAGCCGGCTGCTTACTTTATCATCAACGTATATTAAGGTAGGCAACCAGCGATATGCTATCAGGGATGTTGCTGTTGAGTTACATATTACTGCCTACGACGGTTTTATTTATAGCATCAGAAGCGAAGGCTTGTTAAAGCCGCAGATCACGTATGGCGATAATAATGTATTGCTGTTTAAATTCAATGGCGTCTCCTACGATAATGAATTTCATTTGCGCGATTATAACAGTTATATAACATTATGCCAACTGGTTGATGAATGGCGGGCTGCCGGCGTACCGGTAATTGTAAAAGAAGCATTTACCCGGGAGTTTGTAGATAAGCAATATGTTAGAAAGAGCCGTAAAAAGAAAAAGTAGCACATTTTAAATGGTAACTTCTACATTTATTTAACACACGATAACTTGCAAGGGGATATCGAATTTTTACTTTTACCATTCAATTAATATACCGCTATGAGAAAATGTTTACTTGTTCTTGGTTTGTTAAGTACCCTGTTTGTAAATGCCCAGACAAAAAAAGTCACTCCTAAAAAGAAAAATGTAAAAGCAGAAAAAGCTGTAAAGGCCGCACCGGTAGAGGATGTTGCAATACCAATAGAGGAAGAGGTAATTTTTGAGGCTCCCAAAGAAGAACGTATAGAGGAAACTAAAATAATGGTAGCGGAAGAGCCTGCCAGACGGCCAGAAAACACCCCCAATGTAGTTGATGGGGAGCCCTTTTATATTTATTCGAGCAATAGCGAAAAGAACATCACCATTGCTTACATGGGCAATGACAATAGTTACAGTAACAGGCGTTTCGGTTTGCTTGAATATTACTCCAAGAAAAAGCTTACTCCTTTTGTCTTCGAAAGCATCTCAGGTTTTTATGAAAGTGATCTTTCCATAGTGAGGCTGAATGGAAAGAATGGCCTTATGAATACAAAGGGCCAAATAATTGTTCCCTGCATTTATGACGATATGAATACCATAACTGTTGATGGTATCATGTATTATATCGTTAGCAAGAATGGCCGGTTTGGTGTTATCAATGCTCAGAATGAATCAATAATTCCTTTTGAATACGACAATATCTCAAAACAATATAATGCCAATGTATATTTAGAGGTGACCAAAAGCGGAAAGTCGGGGCTGATGAATTTTGTTTCCCGCAAAGAGGTTATACCTGTTATGTACGATCGTATTCATGTTCAATCGGCCAACCTGGTAATGGTGAGAAAAGGTAACCTGAATACTTTATTCAACCTGACCGGCGAAAAGGCGCTTTCCAATTGGTACACCCAGCTGGATGTAATTAACGACAATGAGCTGGCCATTGCTGAATTGTATGGAAAGAAAGGGTTGATCGGTATGGATGATAGAAAGATCATTCCATTGGAATATGATGTTTTGAACAGGATGCGTAGCGGTTATGCTTCCCGCTCATTATTTATTGCTGCAAAAGGGGGCAAATATGGTTTGCTGGGTGCAGATGGAAAGGTGGCGCTGCCATTACAGTATGACATGATCTCTTCTATTAGCAATGATATGATCTGTGTTTCAAAGAATAATAAAAAAGGCATACTCATGATCGATGGCAAGGTGGTGATACCCGTAGAGTATGATGATCTAACTGATGGCGACAAGTATTTCCTGGTAAAGAAAAATAATAAATACGGTGTTATAGCCCGGGATGGAAATACTATTTTACCGGTTGAGTATGATGCGCTGAACCGGATATCTATTGCAGACAGTTACAATTCTCCTTATTTAGTGGGCGCCAAAAACGGTAAAAAAGGAATGGTGGATGGTGTAACCGGCAAAGCCCGAATTGAATTTATTTATGACGATCTGATAGGAACCCGCAGAAACAGCTATAGTTCAACCGAGTCTTTCAATAATTCCATTATTGCGGTGAAGAACAACAAATATGGCGTTATTGAAATGAATGGCGAGGTAGCACTGCCTTTTGTATATGACGATCTGCAATACCTGAACTCTTTCCTGGTAATTGCCGGCAAAAATGGCAAATACGGTGTTGTTGATATTTATAATAATAACAATGTTGTATTACCTTTTGAATACCAGTTTGTAAGTCACAAGAGCGGTACAATTATCGCTTATAAAGACAGTTATGAAAAATTCAGGGTTAGCAGTAACAAGATTACAAAAGTGGGTAATTAGCCCGTTTCCAATTTAAATTCGCTAGTTTGCAGGTTCAATAAATACCAGAATGAACCTGCAAACTTCTTTACTTCGCTTAGAGAATCATATCCGGGAAGTTCCTGAACGTTATAAACAAACGCCGTTTGATATTCTTCTGCAAAAACCGGCTCCCAATAAATGGTCGAAACAGGAAATCCTCGGCCACCTTATAGATTCGGCCATCAATAACCTGAAGCGTTTTACCGATGCCCAATATTTCCCACAGCCTTATACGATAATTCGTTATAACCAGGATGAACTGGTAGCTATTAATCGCTATCAGCAATTGCCGCTTGCGCACTTGTTGCAGTTGTGGATCGTGTTAAACCAACAAATACTGAATATTATCAGCACTATTCCTGCCGATAAACTATCTTATACCGTTATCATTCCTTCCGGTGAATCTAAAACACTCGAATGGGTTATCATTGATTATGTTGAGCACATGGAGCATCATTTGAAACAAATAGAGTAATGCAATTTGTTACCTACATAATTGAAGGAAATCCCGACAAATCAGTTGACGTTGCTGCAAAAATTGTGGCTGGTTTGATAGCTGGTGTATTCATTGCCTGTTTAACAGGGTTTGCAACAATTGCTGCATACTTATTCTTAATAATGGCAGTTGGAGGAATAATTTTTGCCTTCGTTAAAAAGGGCAACATACAAAGTCATGGATTATCCAAAAGCCAATTATTAATATCAACTTCATCTGTACAAATTGCCGGGGATGTATATGAAATGGGAAAAATAAAAGACCTGCAATTCAGGATACACTCCTATGCAGGTCTCGATTATATGGCTGATGGCCTTAAAACATCAGATGGTATGAATAATTATGTTTCTTTTACTGTTGATGAAAAGAAAATAAATTGCCGTTTTTACCTGGATGGACCTACTCACACTTTAACGCTTTGTAAGCTGTTTCAGGAATTTTATTATAAAAGAATTCCTTTTATTGAGATTGATCGCGACGGTATTCAAACATACCTGTTACAGCGATTTGATGATAAGGAACTGGCTGCATTTAAGAATAAATACGGTTATTGATTTTCAGGTCCGCTACACCAGCTTATACAGCAACTTCTTCACCATTCGATAATTGGTGATGAGCGATAAACCGATCAATAAAAGAGAAGTTGCCAGTACGCTCCAATGCAACCACGAAGACAATTCGGGCCGGTTGAACATGGCGAAATGATGAAAGGCCCATTGCATGCCTTCGGTAAGCCCCAGTGCTATCACCACCACCAGTATATATACAGGAATAAATTGCTTCGACACATTTTTGCTGAGCCAGTTGGGTGAATAACCGAGCATTAGTAATAATTGCAGGTTGTCTTTACTACGCGCGATCATTAATTGCAGGTAAAATGAAAACAGCATCAGCGCCAGAATAACCACCAGCAGGCCAAAGATGCCCAGTCCGCTGAATATGCCCTGCAGTACCTGCTTTACGCGACCGAATTTTGTTTTATCCTTATTTACTTTATAATTCTTTTGTTGCAGATAGCTGAGGAAATCGGGATTGTTGGCGTCTTTGGTCTTAATGTATAAGCGGGATGCTTTTACATCGGAGGTGCTACCAAATTTTTTATTGGCCCAGTCGATGAAGTTCTTGGGAACAATGATGGAGTTTACCCGGTCGCTCAGGGCTACAATGGAACCGCGAAAGGTTTGCTGAACGTGATTCTCTCCGTAACAGGTAATATACACCATTACCTGGGAAGCGGTTGCTTCAGACAATTGCGGCAGGCCATAACCGGGGGCGAATACATTATATATTTCCAGGAAGTCGGAAGAGAAAACGATGGGAATATAGTCCTGGCCTTCCTGCCAGTTAAAGTTGGGTGGAACCGTGTCGATAAAATTATTATCCAGCGATTCCAGGAACATATTGGTGCTGAATGGGATAATGTCACCGGCGCTTAGCTCTACCCGGAAGCGGGTAGCTACTAACGGAGAAACACCCTGGATGAATGGCTGGGCAGCTATCTCTTTAATGTCATTTTCATTGAACAGGTTCTTCTCCCGCTGCCCCATGGTTTCGTTGGTAATGGTTTTGGAGATGGAGATGAAGTCGTACCCTTCTTTGCGCGGACTTTCCCCGCCCAACAATTGCTGAATGTTGATGAACATTTGAATAGAACACAACAACAGCAATACGCCAATACCTAAACCAAGATACGAGAACCAGCGGGAACTGGTATTGGTGCCTGTTTGCAATAATGAGCGGATGGGTGTAAAAGATACTGCCACGGATTATGATTACAAATGAAACAATCGGGTGTAAGGAAAATAATCAATGCGCTCCAGGTCGGCAAAAATGATGGCGGCATTGCGCAATTTGCTTTCTTCCAGCATCAGTTGCATGGCGTTTTGCGAGTTCACATCATCGAGGTGACTGAACGGTTCATCCAGCAACAGGAAATCATATGGCTGCATAAGGGCGCGAATGATGGCCACGCGCTGTTGTTCGCCATACGAACAGATGCGGCTTTTTGACGATAGTTTGTTACCAATGCCTAACCGTTCTGCCATTTCTCTTATCTTTTCTGCAGCATGAAAAGGATTCAGTTGCCGTTTCAATTCAATGTTCTCAAATACGGTTTGTTCGGGAAACAGTCGCAGGTCCTGGAATACGATACTCACATGATCTTTGCGGAAGCTGGCAAAATCTTCGGCTGAATAGTTTCTGATATCCTGGTTATTGTAAACAATATTACCGCTGTACTCATTACGCAGGCCATACAAAAAATGCATGAGCGACGATTTGCCGCTGCCCGAAGGCGCTACGATCTTTACATACTCACCTTTTGAAAAAATCAGGTCCCTGCGCCACACCTCAGATGCGTTGCGCTGACTTTCGTCGAAGTAAACAGGTAAGAGTTGCTGTAATTGAAGTTGCATGTATTGCCTAATGGTTACTGATTATGCAACAAGCCTGCCCGATGGTATTGTTCCGGTGAGCAGGCTTGTTCTTAATTTTATATCTTAATTATTTATGGATGCAAAACAGGTTTAAGCGCTGCCAGGCTTAATGCCGCCGGATCGCTGTAGTTAACCTGCACATCGTACCGCCTGTGCCTGGGATGCTTTAATTTGGAAATCGTATCCAAATATTTATTCAGTTGTTTCAAACTATTGGTGCTCTTATCAACCAGGTTCACTTCCGCTTCTGCAATAAAGGCATCGCCTTCCCGGTCACCGCCTGTTATTACTATATCCTGCCACATATTGATAGAAGCATCCATGGCTAATTTGGCGCTGCTGTCGGTAGCAAAGGCAGGACTAACTGATCTCAGCAATTGCTGTACATTAATATAACCGCCAAATGCTTTGCCGCTGATGCGGTTGGCAAAGGGGAACTGGTTATTGCCACCGCTTAAAAAGGCATTCACCTGTTCGGGCGAATTGCTGGCTGCAAACCAGTCGTTGTTCAACTGAAAATGAATTTTGCTATAGAAATCAGGCACAAACTCCTGTGCTTTTGTTTGCAGAATGCCGAACAGTTTGTCGAATGAAGGTTTGTCATTAACAGAAGTAGCAAATAAGACCTTTGCGCCGGGGTCGGGTATTTCCATCTGCGGATAAGGTGCGCCATCGGGGCCTTCAGCTGTTATTGAGTGCGTTTTCATTTCAACGTCGGTTACTGATAACAGCAGATCGCCTTTGTTGGCTTTTACAAACTCATCGGTACTATAGCCAACGCCGCTAAAAAAGCTGTTTACAAAACCGTCTACCCCAATCAGTTTAATGAGGTCTTTCAATCCTTGCGGCGGATATTTTAATGCAAAAACGGCCACCACATTTTTAGAAGGAATTCGATTTATGGTTGCAGCGTCTACTTTGCTGCCGGCATATTTCTTCATTAAATCGTTTAATTCCTTATTGTAGTATGCTCTTGATTTAAAAGCGATCTTTCCATTCTCGAAATTCAGCGTAGCGCCATATGCATTGCCTTCGAACAAAACGTTCAGCTTCAGCAATGACAAAAAGCCGCCCAGGCTGTTATAGTATTGTTCGGCATTTACCCAATAATGTATATCGCCGGGATCTTTTAACAAAGAAGCAAAGCGGTCGTCGCTCATCAGGTTGTTTTTGCCGGGCAGATCGAATAACTGCATTGCGAATTTTTGTAAGCTATCGGTACGAAAAGAGAACGGCTCCCTTGAATCGAAGCTGCTGCTGTTCAAACGACCTGAAACCGAAGGCATCGATGCATCTGCGATGTATATAAATCGGCTGTCCGTCCAGGCAACCAGGCTTTTAAGACTGGTTGCAAGCACATTTACATCTCCCTCTTTTACCACTTTACCGCCTTTGTTCGCTTTTGTAGCAAACGCTTCAAATGCCGACGCGTCCTTTACACCGCCTTCAAAGGCCATGTAACCGCCTTGTCCTTCTTTCTTTACAAAAAAGGCCAGGTCAGCTTTTATATCAATCCCTGAATTGGCAGGATTGTCGAGTATTTTTTTGCTCAGCGAATCGGTTTCATCGGCGTATAATTCCTTGAACCAATCGTTTTGCTGAATTTCCTGCCAGCTTACTTTAGAGGTAAGGGAATTGATATTGATGTGCACAGCCAGGGAGGCGTCTTTAGGCACAGCAATACCCGGTTTCGTACGGCTACAGGATACGAGCCCGGAAATTACTATTGAAAGCAGTACCAGGGATAAAAGGTTGCGTTGCATATCATCTTGTTTAAAAAAGAGATCAAATAAACAATTTATTGGTAAGGTTGGCAAGCGATACGGTTTCCTGCGTGCCAGTTTTTAAATTTTTAATAACGCCCGTATTATTTTGTACTTCCTGGCTGCCAATAATTACAATAAAACCGATATTTTTCTTTTCGGCATATTTAAACTGCTTATCCATTTTGGCAGGTTCGTGAAACAGCTCGCAGCGTACGCCCTGTTTTCTTAACGATTGCATGGCGGAAAATGCGGTGGTGCTTTCTGAGGCGCCCATATTAAAGAATAATACCTGGGTGCCGGTGTACACGCCCTCGGGGAACAATTTCAGTTCTTCCATTACATCATAGATCCTGTCGACCCCGAAGCTGATGCCAACGCCGGGAATATTGGGAACGCCGAACAGACCTGTAAGGTCGTCGTACCGGCCGCCGCCGCCGATGCTGCCGATCTTAACGGTGGCAGGAGCTTTGGCTTCAAAGATGATACCAGTATAGTAGTTAAGGCCGCGGGCAAGCGTGAAATCAATAATTAAATTGCCGATTGCTCCCGCTTCCGAGCGGGACCGATTCACGAATTCAAGCTCTTCAATACCTTTCTTTCCGGTTTCGAGATGGCCGATCAATGATTTGATCAATTGCAGTTTCTCTTCATTCGTTCCGGAAATGTTCAGGTATTTTTCAATAGTGGCGATCTGTTCGTCGTTCAGGCCGCGTTGCGCCAGTTCTGCTTTTACTTTATCAAGACCAATTTTATCGAGTTTGTCGATGGCAATGGTAATATCGATCATTTTATCGGCGCCACCGCAGAACTCTGCCAGTGCGGTGAGTATTTTGCGGCTATTGATGCGCAGTTCGTAATCGGCTATTCCTAATTGTGTGAATACTTCATTATAAATATTCGTTAGTTCCACTTCGTTTAATAAAGCATTGCTGCCTACAATGTCTGCATCGCATTGATAAAACTCGCGGTAGCGTCCTTTTTGAGGCCTGTCTGCCCGCCATACCGGTTGTATCTGGTAGCGTTTGAACGGGAAGGTGAGCTGCCCATGGTTCATGGCCACATAGCGGGCAAACGGAATGGTAAGATCGTATTTGAGGGCGCGTTCGGTAAGGCCTTTTACATTCTTTCCTTCCAGCACTTTTTCAAAATCGGCCCGGGCCTGTTGATGTTTGTCGGGATTTTCGAGGCCGTTGTTCAATATTCTAAAGATCAGCTTATCGCCTTCTTCGCCATACTTGCCCATAAGCGTTTCCAGGTTTTCCATGGCGGGCGTTTCAAGCGGCTGAAATCCATACAATTCAAAAACACTACGAATGGTATTGAAAATATATTGTCGTTTGCGAACCACCTCTGGTCCGAAGTCTCTTGTTCCCTGTGGTAATGACGGTTTTGACATTTATTATTGCTGAATTTTATAGTATCCTGATTGTTAAATATTGAATGTCGAATATCGAATGTTGAATGTTGAAGTGAATACCGGATTAGCTTTGCCTTTACTTCGACATTCGGCGTTCTTCATTCAGTATTCGATATTTATCTATGATTTTATCGCATGCTTTATCGATCATCTCGTATACTTCATGATAGCCGGGTTCGGTGCCATACCAGGGGTCGGGCACGTCCATGTTTTTGCCGGGGTATAGTTCATTCATCAGCAGATCAACCCTGGCAGCGTCAAAATCTTTCCGGGCTATGCGCTGCATTTCATCGATCACATCTTCCGCCATGGCATAGATCTTATCGTACTGTTTAAAATCGACGGCCGTAAAGCGGCGCGCACGTTGGTGACTGATATCTATGCCGTTCAACAGGGCTACTTTCTGTGATAGCCGGTGCGGTGCTTCCCCTACATGATAACCGTTGGTGCCGGCGCTATCAACGGTCCATGACAATCCCTCCTGTTGGGCTTTATGTTGCAAAATGCCTTCGGCCAGCGGGCTCCTGCAAATATTGCCGAGGCAAACCATTAAAATTTTCATAGTCGGCAAAGATAGTTTTAGTTTCTGGTTTGTGGTTTAAGGTTTAAGCCCGCCCGTACCGAATGGTATGTTCGGGGCGGGGTATAGAAAATGTGTTTGAGGTGTACTTCAAATACATAGTAAAACGTCCAATTCATCCCGTTTATGGAAACCTGCTCATTTTGCATCTTATTTTTTGTATAAAGTCATTAAATGCAAGATTTTCATTCGGTGTTTATTTCTTATCTTGCCCGGACCCTAAAAACGTACACATGGCATCGGAATTTGATGATAAAAAACAAAGGGCTTATATCAACAGGCGAGCTATCATGGACCTTGGCATGGGAATCATTTATACCGGTATGGCTATATTGATGTTTTTTGCCAGCAAGGTTGGGTTAGACAGCGTGTTCTCTGAGCCTTTTAATTACATCTTCGGCGGTCTGTGTCTGTTGTATGGCGGGTTTAGGATCTACCGCGGCATTAGGAAAAATTATTATCGATAAAGCAGTTCACTAAACGCAGTCATTAAACACCAGGCTGCAGCAGTAATTGAAATTGATAAACTTACTGGACTGAACCAGTATTAAATTATGATTAAACCAGACAGTTTTAATACGTGGTTTTCCAGAAAAAAGAAGATACTAAGATGAAATGGATAGGGTTAGCTCAATCGGTATTCCGGGTTTTGGTAGTGATCGGTGGAATCAATTTGTTTGTAACTGCATGTAGTTCAGCTCCAACAAATAAGCCCCAGGAAACTACTACCAGCGGTACCATTCACATCAGTGTGGATGAAAGCTTTAAACCGGTAATCGACTCACAGATCAAGGTATTTGAATCTCAACATCCCGACGCACATATTGTGGTACAGTATAAGCCAGAGGCGGAATGCTTGCGCGACCTGAATGTTGACAGTATTCGCATGGTAATTGTAACCAGGGGCCTGAGTGAAACGGAGGAAACTACACTTACCAATAAATTATCATTCAAGCCGGTGTTTGGCCCCATTGCCTATGATGCTATTGCGGTGATCGTGAACAACCAGGTAAAAGACACTTTGTTCACCATGCAGGACATCCGTTCCATTGCCAAGGGCACCAGCGGCTATAAATACAAAATGTTGCTGGATGGGAAAACGGCTACCAGCACGGTACGGTTTGTAGTGGACTCATTATTGCAGGGACAATCATTGAGCCCTAATATAGTGGCGGCTCAAAATACCGAAGGTGTAATAGACTATATTTCTAATAATCAGGACGCTATAGGTTTGCTAGGGGTAAGCTGGATCGGTAATAAAGATGATACCACCCAGCTTAGTTTCCTAAAAAAGGTTAAAATTGCACAAATCGAGTGCCGGGGGTGTAATGGCACATATGTTGATCCGGTACAATATAATATCGCGTATGGCCGATACCCCATGCTCAGACCGCTATATTATATTTTAAAGGAAAATTATGACGGGCTTGGCAACGGTTTTGCAAATTTTCTTATCTACGAAAAGGGACAAAAAATATTCTATCGGGCATACTTATTGCCGGCCAGAATGAGCTTCGGAGAACGAAAGATGCAGATCCAGTAATTAAACTTTAAACTACGGATTCCTAATACATTATAAAACTTTTAAAAAAATAGCAACTTACAATGAGCAAGCGATTCATCAGTTTTGTAACCATGGTTGTACTGGGTAGCAATGTGCTATTTGCCCAGAGTGTGGAGCAGGGAAGGAAGTTTTTCTATTACGAACGATACAAAAGTGCCAGGGAGAATTTTGAAAAAGTGCTGGCAGCGAATCCGAATAATATCGATGCTACATATTGGCTTGGCCAAACCTTGCTGGAACAAAAAGATTCTGTTGGCGCTAAAAATCTGTATCAGAAAGCGCTGCAACAAAATGGCAATGCCCCGCTGATCTTAGTAGGCATGGGCGAAATAGAACTGCGCGAAGGTAAAACCAATGATGCCCGCCAGCGTTTTGAAACTGCCATCTCCTTAACAAAAGGAAAAGATGTAGAAGTGTTCAACGCTATTGGCCGCGCTAATGTAGATGCCAAAAACGGCGATGCTACTTATGCCATCGAAAAGCTGAACCTGGCTACACAGGTTAAAGGGTTTAAAGATCCTGAGACCTACATTCTCATAGGCGATGCTTACCGTAAATTAATTGATGGTGGCAATGCCATTACTTCTTACAACAAAGCGTTTACGCTCGATCCTAAATATGCGGCCGCCAAGCATAAGAGCGCTAAAGTATATCTTACCCAGCGGAACCCTGAAATGTTTTTACCACTTTTCGAGGAAGCTATAAAGATAGATCCGGCTTATGCGCCTACTTATTTTGAATTGTTCTATTACTGGTATTTTAAAGATGTAAATAAAGCCGCTCCTTACCTGGCCAGCTATACCGCCAATGCCGATCAGGGCCCCGATGTGGAATACCTGAAAACCGACTTCTTATATGCCTCTGGCAAATTTGGAGAAGCGAAGGACAAAGCTTTGAGCCTGATCAGCCAGTTTGGTGATAAAGTAGCGCCCCGTATGTATAAAATGGTGGCGTATGCCTGCGATACCCTGAAGGATATCAACTGCGCCAATAAATACATAGCCGATTATTTTGCCAAGCAGAACCCGGATGATGTATTGCCCGCTGACTACGAAGAACTGGCCAACCTGAACACAAAAACACCAGGCAGCGAAACCCAGGCTTTTGTCAACCTGCAAAAAGCAGTTGACCTGGATACGATTCCGGAAAACAAGGTAAAATACATCACCAAAGCGGCCGCCCTCGCTAAAAAAATGGGCGATCGCAAACAGGAAGCCAACTGGCTGGGTGAAGCGTATAAATTGAAGAAAGAGCCCACACAAAGTGATCTGTATAACTGGGGCTATGCCCATTACCAGGCAGCTAACTACACCACTGCCGACAGCATTTTCTGCGGTATTTATCAATCTAAATTCCCTGATCAGATCTATGGTTACCTGTGGTGCGCCCGCGCAAAACAGGCTATGGATACTGCTATGACCCAGGGAATTGCCGTAGCACCGTATGAAAAGCTGGCAGAAATGGCTGCCAAGCTCGATTCAACAAAATTCAAGGCGCAAATAGTGAGTGCATTCACTTACCTCACCACTTATTATAATGATGCTAAAAAAGACAGCAAAACAGCGTTGACGTATGTTGATAAAATTTTGGCAATAGATCCTACCAATCAGTTTGCCAACGCGGCCAAACCTGTATTGCAGAAACAGCTTAACAGCAGACCGGCTCAACCGGCTCCGCAACCCAAAAGAACAGGTGGAAGCAGCAGTACCACCAGCAAACCAGGCGGCGCTGCGAAGAAATAACGGTTAACAAATGGTAAACTAACAATTAATCGTATCATATTCAGTCCTCCCGACCCGTTTTTTTTAAAAATAGGGTCGGGAGGATTTTTATTTAATTGATTTTAAAGTTGAAAATTTAAAACCCTGTCTTATTTTTGCCACTAAACCAAAACGGGTTATGAATATGTACCTGTTACAAGTCTCCAATACCGTTGCCCACGATCCCGATAGTTCCTACTGGTATCTCCCTATTGCTATTCAATTAATTTTCGCTGTAATTTTTGTAGCTGTTATGATGGGTGTTACCCACTGGCTGGGGCCTAAACGTAATACAGCCGACAAACTGGAAACCTTTGCCAGCGGTATTAAAAGCCATGGCGACGCCCGTCAGCCTATGGCCATTAAATACTTCCTGGTAGCGATCTTATTTGTGCTTTTCGATGTGGAGGTGATCTTTTTCTACCCCTATGCCGTCAACTTTAAAGAACTGGGGTGGAATGGCTTTTTTGCGGTGTTGATGTTCATTGCATTTTTTCTGGCAGGCTTTATATACATTATTAAGAAAGGAGCGTTAAAGTGGGAAGACTAAAATCAATGTGCAAATGTAAAAATTAGCAAATGTGAAAATGCCTTTGCTGCATTCATTTAGGGAAAAAGCAACCTAATTATAAGTGGGTTGTTATATAAAATATCATTTGCACATTTGCTAATTGGCTAAATTTCAAATTTAATTTATGGCACGTCCCGTTCAATACAATATATACGGTCAAACCGATGTGAAACTGGTTAAGGAAGGTCCTGAAGGTTATATGGGCGAAGGTTTCTTTTCAACCAGCCTCGATAAAGTAGTTGGGCTGGCCCGTAAGAATTCCATCTGGCCACTGCCTTTTGCTACTTCCTGTTGTGGAATTGAATTTATGGCTACTATGGGCGCACACTACGACCTGGCCCGGTTTGGGTCTGAGCGGGTGGGTTTTTCTCCCCGTCAGTGCGACCTGTTGATGGTGATGGGCACCATTGCCAAAAAAATGGCGCCCGTTGTAAAACAGGTATATTTACAGATGGCCGAACCCCGTTGGGTGCTGGCTATGGGTGCTTGCGCCAGCAGTGGCGGCATCTTTGATACCTACAGCGTTTTGCAGGGTATAGACCAGATCATTCCCGTAGATGTATATGTACCTGGTTGTCCTCCCCGGCCTGAAGCAGTAATCGATGGCATTATCAAAATTCAGGACCTGATAGGGAAAGAGAGCTTGCGCAGAAGGAACAGCGATAAGTATAAGCAATTAATGGAGAGTTACGGAATACAATAACCCCCCAGCCCCCTAAAGGGGGAGTAGGGCGGTTGTTAATGGTGTCTTTTTAACTAAAATAAATTTCTCCCTTTAGGGATGGGGTATGGCTTTAACGAACGAATATATCAAACAGCGGTTAACTGAAAAGTTTGGCGACCAGGTTCAGGGATTTCTGGAGCCCTATGGCATGCTCACGTTTGAAGCGCCTAAAGAACTTAATCTGAAAGTGCTTCAGTACTTATTCGATGAAGATGAGCTGGCATTCCGGTTCCTGACCGATCTGCAGGCCGTTCATTATCCCGATAATAAAGGACGTGAACTGGCGGTAGTGTATCACCTGCATAGCCTCAGTGCCAATGTGAGGATCCGGTTTAAAGTGTTTACCGATATTTTAACACCGGATGTTTACAGTGCTACTGCTTTATTTTCCGGCGCTAACTGGATGGAACGGGAGACCTATGATTTTTACGGCGTGAACTTTATCGGTCACCCTAACCTGAAGCGGATCCTGAATGTGGATGAGATGGATTACTTCCCGATGCGCAAAGAATTTCCGCTGGAAGAGCAAACCCGTGTTGACAAGGACGATGATATGTTTGGTAGATAATTTGAAAATTTGAAGATGTGCTAATTTGAAAATGGTTGGCACAGGCCTTGGGCATTTATTTTCAAATTTTCAAATTGATTTATTTTCAAATTGACTTTATGAGTGATCAGCATATAAAATTACCCGAGGGTTCTATTGAGAAACAGACCACAACCCTCAATTTAGGGCCTACCCACCCGGCTACCCATGGTGTATTTCAAAATATCCTGGAACTGGATGGGGAACGGATTATCTCTGCCGAACAAACCGTAGGTTATATTCACCGTGCGTTTGAAAAAATTGCCGAGCGCAGGCCTTTGTACCAGATCACCCCGCTTACCGACAGGTTGAATTATTGTTCAGCTCCCATTAACAACATGGGCTGGCATTTGACCTGCGAAAAGTTGCTGGGCGTGAAGATCCCCAAACGGGTAGATTATCTGCGCGTGATTGTAATGGAACTGGCGCGCATAGCCGATCACCTTATCTGTAACTCTATTGTTGGGGTTGATACCGGCGCCTATACAGGCTTCCTGTATGTGATGCAATACCGTGAACTGATTTACGAAATATATGAGGAAATATGTGGTTCCCGCCTTACTACCAATATTGGACGTATCGGTGGTTTTGAAAGGAACTTCAACAATACAGCTTTTGAAAAGCTCGAGAAATTCCTGAAAGAATACCCTAAGGTGTTGAAGGAGTTTGAGAACCTGTTCACCCGTAACCGCATTTTCATGGAACGTACCATTGGGTGCGGGCCTATCAGTGCCGAGCGTGCGTTGAATTATGGTTTTACCGGTCCGAACCTGCGGGCAGCCGGCGTTGATTACGATGTACGGGTGCATACGCCTTACAGCAGCTACGAAGATTTTGAATTTGAAATACCGGTGGGCAGCACCGGCGACTGTTACGATCGTTACCTTGTTCGTAACGGGGAAATGTGGCAATCGCTGCGCATCATTGAACAGGCGCTTCGCAAGGTGAAAGAGTTTAAAGGAAAAGAAGCCGAAGTATTCCATGCCGATATTCCGGAGTATTACCTGCCCGAGAAAAAGGATGTATATACGAAGATGGAAGCGCTGATCTGGCACTTCAAGATCATCATGGGCGAAATAGATATTCCGGCTGGTGAAGTGTACCAATCGGTAGAAGGCGCCAATGGTGAGTTAGGATTTTATTTGATCACTGATGGCGGCCGTACGCCTTACCGGTTGCATTTCCGTCGTCCGTGCTTTATATATTACCAGGCATATGAAGAGTTGACGAAAGGCGCCATGCTGAGTGATGCCATCATTACCATGAGTAGCCTGAATTTGATTGCAGGGGAGATGGATGCTTAGGTTAATGCTTGCCCGTCCGTAGCCTTGGCTAAGACGGGTGATGATAAAGGAAAAGCTAAGGGGAAAAGTAATCGGCAATAATTTGTTCGTTTACTTCACATTTAAATAGGTATTTGGTAATGAAAAAGGTATTTGGTAAAGCTCTTTGTTTTTTGTTGTTGGTTGTATGCGAATCGTCAATATATGGTCAAAAGGTAGGTTCATTGCCCGACAGGATTCCATATCGTAAGGGAAATAAATGGGGATTTTGTGATAGGAATAAAAAGATCATAATTCCCGTGAGCTTTGATGATGTTCGAACGTTTGGAGAAACGCCCGTTCATCTTAAAATTAAAGTACCCGATACCCTGGCCTGGGTGAAAAAAGGAACGAAGGATTATTTGATAAACAGAGCAGGGAAACTGAGGTCAATTGAAGAGGTTGAATTACCCAAAAAGGAATCGATGGGAGAATTGCCTCCGATGGGAATGTCGCTGCCTGCAGACGATAAAACAAGAGAAATATTTAGAGATCCGGCTTCGAAAAAATTCGGATTGATCTATGGCCGGGATACCGTATTGACGGCGCGCTTCGATTATATATACTGGGATAGGCATAACGAATTGTATGAAGTGCGGGCGAAACTGAATGGTAAATGGGGCATTTTAGATGTGAAACCGGAAAAATGGAAAGTAGAACCTTCCTTTGACGAAATTGAACGGTTGTTTGAAGTACAAAAGAACGGAGTTGAATGCAACGCATATAAAGTGAGTAATAAAGGGAAGGTGGGTGTAATTGTTAATAATAACCTGATCATCCCTACCATTTATACCGACGTTTTTTTGCCATACAGTCGTAATACCAGCCTGATATGCATGAGTGATAAAATTGGAAATACACTTTATGATATAGATGGTAAAAAGCTGACTACTGAACCATATGAAAGATTAAGAATCGATGCTTTTTACTGGTTTACACTTTCACCGGCACAAAAAAATGGCAAATGGGGTTTTATAAACAGAGATGGAAAACTGGTTATTCCCTGTAAGTACGATGAATGTGATTATTTTATAAGGAAAATAACTTTGTGCTGGGTAAAGTATAAAGGCAAAAGAGGATTGATTGATGCAAAAGGCACCGAATATTTCGAAGACTGATTATAAACATAAATTATAATAAAGAAAGTGGCTCAATTTTCTGCAGAGAAATTAAATAAGGTAAACGAGATCATTGCACGCTATCCGGCAGGAAAGCAAAAAAGTGCCCTGATACCCGTATTGCATATTGCACAGGAAGAATTTGGTGGCTGGTTGAGTGCAGAAACCATGGATTATGTGGCTTCTATACTCAAAATAGAACCTATTGAGGTGTATGAAGTAGCCACTTTTTATTCAATGTACAACCTGAAGCCGGTAGGTAAGTATGTTTTTGAAGTGTGCCAAACCGGTCCGTGTATGATAAACGGCAGCGACGACATTATTGATTATATAAAGAACAAGCTGGGCATTAAAGTAGGGGAAACAACTGCCGATGGGTTGTTCACCCTGAAAACAGTAGAGTGCCTGGGCGCTTGCGGTTATGCTCCCATGATGCAATTGGGCAAACATTACCGCGAACACCTGACGAAAGAAAAGATCGATGCGATCATCGAAGAGTGTGAAAGAAATGCAGTGACGAATAATTAGTGTTACCAGTTGCCAGTTACCGGATACCGGGAACTGGCAACCGGTAACCGGTAACATATTAATATGGGAAGAAAATTATTATTAGAAAAAGCGCATGTTCCGGGAATCCGTAATTACGATGTATACCGTCGTGAAGGCGGCTACCGCAGCGTAGAAAAGGCGCTCAAGACCATGAGTCCCGACCAGGTAACTGAAGAAGTAAAGAAAAGTGGTTTGCGGGGTCGTGGTGGCGCGGGTTTCCCTGCCGGTATGAAATGGAGCTTTCTGGCCAAGCCTGAAGGCGTTCCCCGTTACTTAGTATGCAATGCCGACGAATCGGAGCCCGGTACCTTCAAGGATCGTTACCTGATGGAATTTATTCCGCATTTGCTGGTAGAAGGACTGATCGTTGCCTCTTTTGCGTTAGGTTCGAACAGAACATTTATTTATATCCGTGGTGAATACGCGTGGATCGTTGATATACTGGAGCAGGCCATTGCAGAAGCAAAGAACAATGGCTGGCTGGGTAAGAATATCCTGGGCAGCGGCTTCGATTGTGAAATATATGTACAACGTGGCGCCGGCGCTTATATCTGCGGTGAAGAAACTGCCCTGATAGAATCGCTGGAAGGGAAGAGAGGTAACCCGAGAATAAAACCTCCGTTCCCCGCGGTAAAAGGTTTGTGGGATTGCCCAACAGTGGTGAACAACGTAGAAACGATTGCCGCTGTAGTGCCTATCCTTAATATTGGCGGTGATGAATACGCTAAAATAGGTGTTGGAAAATCTACCGGTACCAAGCTCATTTCGGCTTGCGGTAATATTAATAAACCCGGCGTGTATGAAATAGACATGACCATTTCGGTGGAAGAGTTTATTTACAGCGACGAGTATTGTGGTGGTATTGCCAATGGCAAACGCCTCAAGGCCTGTATCCCGGGTGGTTCATCAGTTCCTATTTTGCCGGCGAACCTGTTATTGAAAACAGCCAAAGGCGAGAACAGGATAATGAACTATGAAAGTTTGTCTGATGGCGGTTTTGCCACTGGTACCATGATGGGGTCGGGCGGTTTTATTGTGTTGGATGAAGACCAGTGCGTGGTGCGGCATACCTTAACGCTGGCGCGTTTTTACCGCCATGAAAGTTGCGGACAATGCTCGCCCTGCCGCGAAGGGACCGGTTGGATGGAGAAGATCCTGAAGAACATTGAATACGGGAAAGGCAAGAAGAGCGATATTGATCTGTTGTGGGATATTCAACGGAAGATAGAAGGAAATACTATTTGTCCGTTAGGCGACGCTGCTGCCTGGCCGGTAGCTGCGGCCATTCGTCATTTCAGAGATGAATTTGAATGGCATGTGCAATATCCGAATGCGGCACAGAACAGGAATTATGGTTTGGCGCATTATGCCGATCCGTTGCCTGCAGCTTCAAAAGGAGTGGCCTAACCCCCTGTCCCCCCTAAAGGGGGAGCAAAACGGGAGCAGGTGAAGTTAAAAGGGTGCATATGAAAAAGAAAATGTTTTACGGAGCATCTAATTTGCTTTTTGACAGGGCAAAAGCGCTTCGTGAAAACATGACTCAAGCAGAATTAGTTCTTTGGGAGTATTTGAGACAACATCCGTTGGGTTCAAATTCAGACGGCAACATCCCTTAGGGATTTATATAGTGGATTTTTACTGCCACAAATTGAAATTGGTAATTGAAGTGGACGGGAGTATACACAATCTGCAGGCAGTAAAAGATGTTGATGTGGAGAGGCAGCGACAATTAGAATTGGATGGTTTAAAGATTGTTCGTTTTACAAACGAAGAAATATTGAAGACGAAGGAAAGAGTAATAGAAAAGATAAATTTATTAATCAACGAGCTTTCTTAACGGAAGGTTCATAAAGCCCCTTTAGGGGTTTGGGGTGAATATGGCTGATCAACCTAAATTATTTAAAGTAACCATCGACAACATCACCATTGAGGTGGAAGCGGGAACCAGTATCCTGAATGCGGCGCGTATGATTGGGGGAGAAGTAGCGCCGCCGGCGATGTGTTATTACAGCAAACTGAAAGGCAGCGGTGGTAAATGCCGTACCTGTCTGGTAGAAGTATCGGCAGGCTCTACGGCCGATCCGCGGCCGATGCCTAAACTGGTGGCCAGTTGCCGTACCAACGTGATGGATGGCATGGTGGTAAAGAATATTACCAGCGAACGCGTAATGGATGCCAGAAAGGGTGTGGTAGAGTTGTTACTCATCAACCACCCGCTCGATTGTCCTATCTGCGACCAGGCCGGTGAATGTCACCTGCAGGACCTGAGCTACGAACATGGAGGAGAAGGGACCCGGTACGAATTTCCCCGTCGTTCATTCGCAAAGCATGACCTCGGCCCCTATATACAACTGCACATGACGCGTTGCATCCTGTGCTACCGTTGTGTATTCACTGCCGACCAGCTTACCAATAAACGCGTGCACGGCGTATTAGACCGTGGTGATCACGCTGAAATAGCTACATACATAGAGAAATCGCTGGATAATGATTTTATCGGAAACGTTATTGACGTTTGTCCGGTAGGCGCCCTAACCGATAAAACCTTCCGGTTTAAAAACCGTGTATGGTTCCTGAAACCGGTAGATGCGCATTGCAATTGTTCCAAATGTTCCGGCAAAGTAACATTGTGGCATCGTGGTGATGAAGTGTTCCGCGTTACAGGCCGTAAAGACGAGTGGGGTGAAGTAAAAGACTGGATCTGTAACGAATGCCGTTTCGAGAAAAAGAAAACAAGCGATTGGGTAATTGATGGCCCAACCAAAGTAAGCCGTCATTCGGTGATCAGCGCCAACCATTATGTGGATGTGAAAAAGCCACATGAAGCCTTACCCGAAGTAATGGGTGGACGCCAGCCCCGCCTGTTGATGGACATTCATTCGATAAGTAAAGTGAACAAACCGAATGTGGACCTGTCGAAGATCCAGGGCCCGGCGCACTCGAACGACTTTAAAGAATCTAACTAAAAGAATAAAATGCATTCTGCTTTATTAGCTATTGACGTGTTTTTTGTGATCGAGAAACTGGTCCTCATTATAGCCATTGTATCCATATCGTTGGGCATAGCCATGTATGAAACCTATTTTGAACGTAAAATAGCTGCTTGGATCCAGGATCGCCGGGGTCCAAACCGCGCCGGACCGTTTGGTATCTTACAACCACTGGCCGACGGGTTAAAGCTGTTCATGAAAGAGGAGATCATTCCCAATACCTCAAACCGTTTCCTGTTCATCCTGGGGCCCTGCCTGGCAATGCTGGCGGCCATGATGACATCGGCGGTAATTCCCTGGGGTGGCAAGATCAATGTGTTTGGCAGGGAAATGAACCTGCAGATCGCTGACATTAATATTGGCATTTTATACGTATTTGGCGTGGTGAGCATGGGTGTATATGGTATCATGATCGGCGGCTGGGCTTCTAACAACAAATTCTCGTTGATGGCTGCCCTGCGCGGCGCTTCCCAGGTTATCAGTTATGAATTGCCTATGGGCCTTTCGCTGATTGCCCTGCTGATGCTCACCGGCTCTTTAAAAATGAGTGAGATCGTAGGCCAGCAGATCGATAGCTGGTACAATGTATTATACCAGCCGCTGGGATTCTTTATTTTCCTGGTGTGTGCGTTTGCCGAGTGTAACCGTACGCCATTCGATTTGCCCGAAGCAGAAAATGAATTGAACTTTGGTTACCACCAGGAATACTCCTCTATGAAACTGGGTTTTTACCTGTTTGCTGAGTACATCAACATGTTCATCAGCAGCGTGGTGATGGCTACTTTATTCTGGGGTGGATATGATATTCCGTTCGTGAATGATGCCAGCCTCGCCGGTTGGGGTAACTGGCTGGCGGCTTTACAGGGACTGGCATTGTTCATTAAGGTGGCTATATTTATATTTTTGTTCATGTGGGTGCGCTGGACCATCCCGCGCTTCCGCTACGACCAGTTGATGAACCTGGGCTGGAAAGGGTTAATTCCCCTGAGCCTTATCAATATGATCGTAACCGCCGCCATCGTATTGTTGAAAAGCAATGGCTGGAAATTTTAATCCCGCCACACCGCGGGAGATTTAAGTTGGCGTATTGAAAGGAGAAAAATACATTTGCGGTTTTAGTAGTGAAGATTGTTTAAGCAGATTAAGTTAACTTATTATAATGCAAGCATTAACAAACAGAGCCAAACCGGTAAGTCGTAAGCCCATGACCCTTGTGGAGAAACTCTACATGTGGAATATCGCGAAGGGCATGATGATTACCTTACGGCATCTATTTAAAAAGAAAGCGACCATCAGCTATCCCGAGCAAAAACGTCCGTTTAGCCCGGTGTTCCGTGGTTTGCATATCCTGAATCGCGACGAAGAAGGACGCGAGCGTTGCACTGCGTGTGGCTTGTGTGCGTTGGCTTGTCCGGCCGAAGCCATTACTATGGAAGCAGCCGAGCGTTTGCCGGGAGAAGAAAACCAGTATCGTGAAGAGAAGTATGCCGCTAAATACGAGATCAATATGCTGCGGTGTATTTTCTGCGGATTGTGCGAAGAGGCTTGTCCGAAAGACGCTGTGTATTTAAGTGAAACCTTTGCGCCTTCAAATTATCAGCGTAAAGGGTTTATATATGGAAAAGAGGATCTCTTGATCCCGAACCCGAAAGAAAACCCCGGCGAATACTGGAAAGCTGTGGGCAACCGGAAAGCAAATAAAGAACAGAGCAATTAACAGAACCAACAAGCTGCAATGGATATATCACAAGTATTATTTTATGCTTTAAGTGCAATGGCACTGGGCAGCGCCATTATGGTCGTGATCAGTCGTAACCCGGTACACAGTGTATTGTGGCTCATCATTACATTCTTTGCCATTTCAGGACATTATATTTTATTGAATGCCCAGTTCCTGGGTATTGTGAACCTGATCGTGTATGCAGGCGCCATCATGGTATTGTTCCTGTTCGTGATCATGTTAATGAACCTGAATGCCGAAACCGAACCACAAAAGAATAAATGGCTGAAGCTGGCCGGTGTGGTAGCAGGTGGCTGCCTGCTGCTGGTTCTGGTAGCTGCATTAAAACAGGCAGAAGTAAAAGGAAAAGTGGCGGAGCTGGGAACCGGTGATATTGGTTTGATAAAGAACCTGGGTAATGCCCTGTTCACCGATTTCGTAGTGCCTTTTGAAATAAGCAGTATTTTGTTCTTAAGCGCCATGGTTGGTGCGGTTGTTATCGGTAAGAAATAAAAAACGGCTGCAAGCTACACGCTTCACGCTGCAAGCAAATACAGATTTGGTTTTGCGTTAAGCGTTTTGCGTTAGGCGTTCAGCATATTATAAAGAGTTATGTTAATTGAAAGATATATCTACCTGGCTATTGCCCTTTTTTGTATCGGCATTGTAGGAGTGCTGGCACGCCGGAATGCCATCATCATCTTCATGTGCATTGAGCTGATGTTGAATGCCGTGAATTTGTTGCTGGTAGCATTTTCAAAAATGCATCACGTGGCAGGCGTTGCCAAAAGTGCTTCGGCCGGTATCGATGGACAATTATTCGTATTCTTTATCATGGTGGTGGCTGCTGCGGAAGTGAGTGTGGGCCTGGCCATTATTGTGATGATGTACCGCAATACGCATTCGGTAGATGTAAATTTTTTAAACAGGTTAAAACACTAAAACGCGGAGCGCTAAACGCCGAACGCTCAACGCCCCCGCCCGCATTTCAAGATGTCTGGTTTCTTTGCGGGAGGTCCGAAATTCGGAGAGCAGCGTTCAGCATTACGCGTTAAGCGTTAAGCTTAAACTGTATGAACAACGTGTTACAATTAGTTTGGTTGGTTCCCTTTTTTCCACTGGTTGGATTTCTGATCAACGGTTTGTTCAGAAAACAGCTTTCCAAATCGCTGATCAGTATTATTGGCAGCGGTATGGTATTGGCCTCGTTTGTTGTGAGTGTGCTGCTTTTTACCGAGGTAAAGAACGGGAACACCCATGTAGCCAACCTGTTTGACTTTATTAGCTTTGGCTCATTATCTATTCCTTTCGCCTTTCAAATAGATCAGCTTTCTTCTCTCTTCCTGCTGATCATTACCGGCGTAGGCTTCCTGATACATGTATACTCTGCCGCCTACATGCATGAAGAAAGGAATGATCACTTCGGCCGCTATTTCTGTTACCTGAACCTGTTCGTGTTCTCCATGTTGTTGCTTGTGCTGGGCGCCAACTATGTGATCATGTTCATTGGTTGGGAAGGCGTTGGATTGTGTTCTTACCTCCTCATCGGTTACTGGTTCAAGAATACCGAATACAACAATGCGGCGAAGAAAGCCTTTATCATGAACCGGATCGGTGACCTCGGCTTTTTGATCGCTATTTTCTGGCTCATTGCCAAACTGGGCACTGTTACTTATACTACACCAGAAGGCACCGGTGTGTTCGACGTGTTCAATAAATTAACAAGAACTGATTATATCGGTATTACCTTATTACTGTTTGTAGGCGCTACCGGTAAAAGTGCGCAGCTACCTTTGTACACCTGGTTACCAGATGCGATGGCGGGTCCAACCCCGGTGTCGGCATTGATCCACGCCGCTACGATGGTTACGGCCGGTATTTATATGATCGCCCGTAGCAACATCCTGTATACCATGGCGCCCGAAACGCAAAGCGTGGTGGCTGCTATTGGTTTGGCTACCGCCTTGTTTGCTGCTACCATTGCCATCAAACAAAACGATATTAAAAAAGTACTGGCTTATAGTACGGTAAGCCAGTTAGGCTATATGTTCCTGGGTTTGGGCGTTGGCGCTTATACCGGCGCGGTGTTCCATGTTATGACGCATGCCTTCTTTAAAGCCCTGTTGTTCCTGGGTGCAGGTTCTGTGATTCATGCCATGCACCACGAGCAGGACATTCGTAACATGGGTGGATTGAAAAAGCATTTGCCCGTCACCCACCTGACCTTCCTGATCGGTTGTATCGCTATTGCCGGTATACCCCCTTTCAGTGGTTTCTTCTCAAAAGATGAAATATTAGCAGCCGCTTTCGCCAAAGACCACCTGTATTATTACCTGGGTGTTGCCGGTGCTTTGATGACTGCTTTTTATATGTTCCGGTTATACGCTACTACCTTCCTGGGTAAATTTCGCGGTACCGAAGAACAAAAACATCACCTGCATGAAAGCCCTGCTGCCATGACCATTCCTTTGATCGTGCTGGCCATTCTGAGCATTGCAGGTGGTTTTATTGGTATGCCGGAGGTGTTTAACATGGGTGAACACAAACTGGAGCATTTTCTGGCCCCGATATTTGAGGCCTCAGCCAGTTATAAAGAAGTGCCGCACCTCGATCATGAAACCGAATATATGCTCATGGGCATTTCGGTAGGCGTGGCAGTGCTGGCCATCCTGGTTGCCCTGTTCCGCTACAGCAAGAAACCTGAAGTGCATGAACCCGCCGGTTTTGGAAAAGTGCTGGCCGACAAATGGTACATCGATGAATTGTATCAATTCATTATTGTAAAGCCCATGCAGTGGTTCGCCAGGTTCCTGAATAATATTATCGAAAAGAACTTTATTGATTGGTTGATAAATGGCGTTGGCCGTACGGTGAATTATACCAGCCGCCAGGTTCGCCTGTTGCAAAGCGGACTGGTGGGCAACTATGTATTGTTGATGGTGCTGAGCATGCTCGCACTGTTTGTGGTAAAGTTTTTTTTGAAGAAATAAGAAGGTGAATGATGAGTAGTGAGGGTGAATAGGGCTCGCGAAAAAAGGAGATCTGAAATTTTAGGAGCCAACTCACCACTGACAACTGACCACTCACGAAATCCGTTTCACGTTTCACGAATTTTATAACTTATTATGATACCTGTTCTGCTGATAGTTATTCCGTTGGTGAGTGGTTTGCTTGCTTTCCTGATCAAACAGGAAAAGAGTGCGAAAGTATGGGCATTATTAACATCCCTTGTTACCATGGTTGTTACCATACTGGGCATAGCTGTATTACACAAACCTGAATACCTGCAAACCAATGTACCCTGGTTGCCTAACCTGGGCAGCAGTTTTTCGGTGACTATGGACGGTATGAGCAAGCTGTTGTGTTTGCTTACAGGTATTGCTTACCCCGGTATACTCATAGCCACCTGGAATACAAGTTATAAAAATGCCCACCAGTTCTTTGCGTTGATGCTGTTGATGCAAACGGGTTTAATGGGTGTGTTCGTAGCATCTGATGCGTTGTTGTTCTACTTCTTCTGGGAACTGGCGTTGATACCTGCTTATTTCCTTTGCTCCATATGGGGGGGCGAAAGAAGGATCGCTGTTACTTTCAAATTCTTCATCTACACTTTTGTAGGCTCGCTGTTGATGTTGATCGGTATTATCTGGGTTTACTTCCATACAACCGATCACTCCTTTGCCATGAGCTCTTTTTACAAAGTGAACCTGCCCGGTAATACACAGGGCTGGTTGTTCTGGTTGTTCTTCCTGGCTTTTGCCATTAAAATACCACTGTTCCCATTTCATACCTGGCAGCCTGATACCTACGAACAATCGCCCACGGCGGTTACCATGGTATTGAGCGGCATCATGGTAAAGATGGGGGTGTTTGGGATCCTGCGCTGGCTGGCGCCGGTATTACCAGTAGGTTTATGGGGCTGGGGCGACACGGCCGCTACGCTGTGTGTGGTAGGCATGCTGTATGCATCGTTCGTGGCCATGCAACAGGATGACCTTAAACGCCTGATCGCGTATTCATCTATTGCCCACATGGGTTTAATGGGCCTCGCTATATTCGTAACATCTGCGGTAGGTATACAAGGCGTGATGGTGCAAATGTTCAATCACGGTATCAACATCATCGGGCTGTGGATCGTGGTAGAACTGATCGAGCGTCAGTTTGGTACCCGTAAAATGAGTGAGCTGGGCGGACTGGCACAGAAAGCGCCGTCCCTGTCGATCATGCTGGTGGTAGTATCACTGGCCAATGTGGCGCTGCCGCTTACCAATGCCTTTATTGGTGAGTTCATGATGTTCAACGGGGTGTTTGGTTCCAAATCATCTAACTATCATTACATCTTTACGGTAGTAGGCGGTATCAGCATCATTTTGTCGGCTATATATACTTTAAATATGATCCAGAAAGTATTGTATGGCAATACCAGCAGTTTAACGGCAAATGCCCGCGACATCCGGTTCAATGAAAAATTTGTGCTGGCGGTGCTGCTGATCGGCATTGTGGTAATGGGTGTTTATCCAAAACCAATGATCGAAGCAACCAGGCATGCGGTAGATGCCATTTACTCAAAGATGTTTATCAAATTACCATAAGCGAACGTATAAATATGCAAATGTGAAAATGTGCAAATGCGAAAATGAAAATCCTGTATTCCATTGGCACATTTGCTAATTTGCTAATTTTCAAATTGATTTATGAATGCAATTGTAATTTCAGCTGTTCTGGGTGTAGTGATGATGTTCTGTGGCGTGTTCACGAATAGTAAAACCGCTGTACGCACGGTAGCTATCATTGGCCTGCTGGGTTTGGTAGTATCCAATGTGCTGGACATGGGCGGATATCATTTTTTTGAAAAGGTGAACGTAAGGGGCATGTTGTCCTTCGACATAATTGGCTTGCTGTTCAATACCATTGCCTTTGGCAGCACCTGGATCTATTTTCTGCTGTCGGGCAGGGATATGGAACGCGTGGGCGTGAACCTGGCTGAATACTTTGCATTGATATTTTTTGTGCTGTGCGGAATTGCCATCGTGTCGTCATTCAATTCACTGTTGATGCTGTTCCTGGGTATCGAGATCATTTCTATTCCGCTGTATATTTTAACCGGAAGCGATAAGCGCAATCTCAAAAGCAATGAAGCTGCGCTCAAATACTTTTTAATGGGTTCTTTTTCTACCGGCATTATGCTCATGGGTATTACCCTTATCTATGGCGTAAAAGGTAGTTTTGATATGGAAGTGATCCGCCAGGGTACGTTGAATTTAACGCCGATGATAGCAGCCGGTTTATTGCTGCTGTTGTTTGCCATGTCGTTCAAAGTATCTGCGGTGCCTTTTCACTTCTGGACGCCTGATGCATACGACGGCGCACCAACCGTGTTCACTTCTTTCATGGCAACGATCGTGAAGGTGGCCGGTTTCATTGCCTTTATCCGTTTGTTCGAAGGTTGCTTCGGCGACGTAAAAGGACAATGGCAATTGCTGGCGGCTATTATTACGGCTGCAACTTTGTTTATCGGCAACATTACGGCTGTGTTCCAGCAAAGTGTAAAAAGAATGTTGTCGTATTCAAGTATTGCGCAAGCCGGTTTCATGTTGTTTGCCCTGGTGGCCATGAACAATATGGCCAAAGAGGGGATGATCTTTTATGCTGCCGCCTATAGCCTGGCTACCATTGGCATTTTTGCCGTACTGTTGAAAATGAAGGACTACACCTTTGAAGGTTTCAATGGACTGGCCAAACGCCAACCGGTACTGGCTGCTACCAATACTGTATTCCTGTTATCATTGGCTGGTATTCCCGCCACGGCCGGTTTCTGGGCCAAGTTCTATATGTTATCAGCCGCTGTAGAAGATGGTAATGTATTGTGGCTGGTTATAGTTGGGGTGTTATGCGCCGCCATCAGCGTGTATTATTATTTCCGCGTTATACAGGCCATGTATTTTAAAGACGGTGATCCCCAGGAAATAGAAACTTCCCGCAGCTTCAAAGGTTTGTTGATCGTTATTGCCGCGGTGGTGATCCTGCTGGGTATCTTCCCGCACTGGTTGCTCAATCAGTTGTATTCTTTCTTTTATCTGTAATGACATAATTGGTCAGTTAACATAATTAGTGGGGCTAATTAAAAAGTCCGTCCCTGCCTCTTTTCATGGTTAGATGGATTGATGGCCAGGCCTGCAGATATTCGGGTTTACTGCGAATATTCATAAAGCTAATTATTCAACGATCAAAACCATCAAGCAATTCAGCCATCAAACAATCCCAAAATAATGGGGCTAACCTTTTAGGTAAAGCCCCATGTCATAATATGGCCGACCATTAGCTGAATTAATGTTTCCTGGAACCAAATATATACCCAACTGAAAAACCAAATGTTTTGGAATGGGTTTTAAGTGTCTTGGTTTCTCCTGACCAAATGTTATTAAAGCCATGTGCAAAGCTGGCGCTGAGCGAAACGCCACCGGGGAGTGTATATCCCATCAATACATTGGAGCCTATTTCAAAACGCTTAAATTCGTTATTATTCATTTCTCCCTGCGCATAAATATCTGTTTCCCCATCGGGAATCAGCTTTGATTTTACTCTTCCATCCATCCCATATGACAAAACAGGTCCTGCACCGGCAAAAAAACCTGCATGAGTATATAGCAGGTGTAGCGGCAGATCTATATGCCAGGTATTAAATTTCAACTCCTCAACCACCGCACCCTTCTTCGCAATTAACAGGTTCGGTTGAAAAGCGAGATGCTTACTCAACTGCATATTTAAAATGCCGCCAAAATAAAAGCCTATCTGTTGTCCTTCCATTTTACCGGAGGTGATAGTACTACGAAGGCTGAGGTAGTTGGAAGTGACAGCGGCCTTAATTCCAAAGGAAGGTTTTTGTGAATAGGAGGTAGAACAAATCATGGAAACTAACAGTAATGTAAAAATGATTTTCATAAATAAAGTTTTAGTGATGATGCAAGAAATACAAAAAGAAATTGGTGAACAATCCCTTTAACATATACTTCTGTGAATGAAAAACTAATAAAGGCCAATACAACTGCACCAATGACATTAATTTTTTATAAGTCTAACCCTTGCCTTCACCACCCATCCAACTTTCCTGTTTCAGGCTCGTAATATTTCTTACATTAGTTGTACCAATAAATCATGACACTTCGCGATACGCTTTCACTGTCTTTTCGTACGGTGCGCAGTAATAAGTTACGTACGGGTATCACAGTGGCTATTATAGCCCTGGGTATTACGGCGCTTATTGGCATTAATACCGCCATTGCCGCCATCAGGCAAAAATTCCTTGAGAGCTTTTCTACCATGGGCGCAACCGGTTTTACCCTCCGCTACCAGGAGCCGCGCCGTCATTTCAATAATGAGGAAGTGAAGAAAGAAAAGAAGGGCGCCAGGAAAGAGAAAAAGTCGAACATGGGCAAGCCTATTACCAAAACCCAGGCTGAAGCGTTTAAAAGTACCTATCATTTTCCGGCGCTCGTAAGCACCAGCCTCATGGGAGCGCGGGATGCGATCGTTTCTTATGAAAACAAAAAGACCAATCCCAACGTATATGTAATTGGTGGCGATGAGAACTACACCAGCTTAAATGGCTTTTCTGTTTTATATGGCCGCGATCTGAATACATTGGATATTCAAACAAGTCGTAATGTATGTTTGATCGGAAAAGATGTAGCTACCCGCTTTTTTGGCGAAAGCTTCGAACGACCGTTGGATAAGGTCATCCGCATTAATAACATTCCGTTCCGCATAATCGGAACGTTAAAGCCAAAGGGGTCTACCTTTGGTAGAAGTTTGGATAATATCATCATCACTTCTTATTCCAACGTACGCCGGTTTTTAAATTCCAATCCCAATGCCTCCTTTAATATACAGGTTAAGGTGCCCGATATAAAACTCATTGACGGCGCTATTGGCGAAGCCACCGGCACCTTCCGCACCATTCGTAAACTAACCGTTACCGAAACCGATAATTTCATGGTCGACAAAAGCGACAGTTTTGCCGAAATGCTGATCCGCAACCTGAGCTTTATTACCGTGGCGGCCTTGCTGATAGGGGTAATTACCCTGGTGGGCGCGGCTATTGGATTGATGAATATTATGCTGGTGGCCGTTACCGAACGTACCAAAGAGATTGGCCTGGTAAAGGCCATCGGGGGTAAAAGAAAGAATGTGAGGTACCAGTTCCTTTATGAATCTATCATCATCAGTTTGCTGGGCGCCGGTATCGGTATTGTGCTGGGTATTATTTTAGGGAACGTGGTGGGTATATTATTAAGTACCAGTTTTGTGGTACCGTGGGATTGGGTGTTTACCGGTGTTCTTATTTGCTCGTTAGTTGGTTTATTAGCGGGGTTGTATCCTGCCATCAAGGCCGCCCGGTTAAACCCGATTGAAGCGTTGAGGTATGAGTAGGTTTATTGTTTGTGGTTTATGGTTGTTCCCCCAAGTTGAACCTAAAGTCCAGGTTTCAAATTTCGCCCCCGATCGCAAGCTCAATTCTCAATTTACAAAACCTAATAAGAAAGTCCGAAAGAGGTGCCTGTTACGGCATTCCTTCTTTCGGACTTTATGTTGTAGTATAAACTATTTCTGCGAAAATCTTTGAGCCCGGGTTGGTAGTAAGGATCAAACTGCGAAGCAACTACAAACTACAAACCTCAAACCTCAAACCACAAACCACAAACTATCTGGGGTTCAACACTCTGTCTATTCGCTCATTCAGGTCCTGTAAATGGTACCGGCTCATTTTGTCGGCATAAGCAGGGATGGCTGCTGCAATCTCCGCTTTCAGCGCACGCAAGGTGCCCCGGGCAACAGAAATGATGTCGGTTTTCTTTACTTCAACCGATGGGCCAAACGAAATTGAAATACCGCCACCGCCGCCGCCAGTAGGCGGAGTATTGGAAGCCAGTACGCTCAACCTTTCTACAAAGGCCTTTTGCAGGTTACGGCGGTAGTTGTCAATTGGTGCGCGAGTGGTCAATTCGCTCCAAATGCCTTTTTTCAGGTCATTCATATAGTCATCGAGGTGATACGCATTGGCATCGCGGTTGGTAGATGAGATCAACCGTTGTAAACGGGAGGTGTTCAGCAGGGCGCCCAGCCAGGTATCCTGCAGGCTGCTGATCTTTTCTTCTACCGGAGAGGTTACCTTCTCCATAATAGCTTTATTTAACAGCCAGGTAGGGGTAGTGAACAGGTTCTTTTGCAGGAAAGCCAGGGCCTCTTTTTGCAACGCTTTGGGCACAACGGTATACACGGCGCCATCCTGGTCGGTCGTCTTCAGGTCGGTATATATTCCGCCAATATACGTTACCGCATGGCCCATATACCGGCTATAGGTAGTGTACACTTCATCGTATACCTGGTCGAGGTTCTTATAGTCTTCACCCTTTTCATTGAGCCACTTTGGTAATTGCGGCACAATCCATTTCAGGTTCTTGATGCCATATTCATTGGCCTTCATGTTATCATCGCCCAGGCTTTCGGTCTGCGCCCGTGGGTCCATGCCATCGGCATGCAAAAAGCGCAACCGCGCATTGCTGAAACAGCTTTTCACCCAATCATTTAAAATGTCTTTTTCTTCCTCCTCGGTTTTGCCAGGCAATAATTTATATCCCCATTCAATAGACCATAGGTCGTATTCGCCAATACGTGGATACAAACCTGCGGGTCCTATTTTGTCTTCGGGTTGCGCCACATAATTAAAGCGGGCGTAATCCATGATGGAGGATGTATGGCCATTCGCTTCTACCCAGGCCTTATCGCGCAGTTTTTCAACCGGCGTGGCGGAAGAGGCGCCCATATTATGCGGTAAGCCAAGGGTATGGCCTACCTCGTGTGAGGATACAAAACGAATGAGGTCGCCCATCAGCTCATCATCGAAATGGGCTTTGCGGGCGCGGGGATCGCTGGGCGAAGCCTGTATCAGGTACCAGTTGCGCAGCAGCGACATTACGTTGTGGTACCAGTCGATATGCGATTCAAGGATCTCACCGCTGCGGGGGTCGTGCACGTGCGGACCGCGGGCATTGGGGATCTCGGAAGGTTTATATACCACGGCAGAATAGCGGGCGTCTTCCAGGCTCCAGGTGCTGTCTTCCTCACGGGTAGGCGCTCTGCGGGCCATGATGGCGTTTTTAAAGCCGGCCTTTTCAAAAGCCTTCTGCCAGTCGTTTACCCCCTGGATCAGGTAGGGCACCCATTTGGCAGGGGTGTTAGGGTCAATATAAAAGATGATGGGCTTTTTAGGTTCAACCAGTTCCCCCCGTTTATACTTCTCCATGTCTTCCTCTTTGGGCTCCAGGCGCCAGCGGGTAATAATATTAATATCTTTTACGCCCTGGGGGTCGGCATCGAAATCAGTGTACTCGGTAGTGAAATAGGCTACGCGGTCGTCGTAAAAGCGGGGGCGCATAGGCACTTTCGGTAATAGTACCAAGGAGCTGTTAAGCTCGAAGGTGGCATTACCGGCAGGCGCTACCGGCATACCAGGAATTAAGCCGGGCGCGGGCGTTTTGCTATAAGTTTTAACCGTTTTTATTTCGGTATTGATGGGGTACGACCTTATATCGGCTATATAAGATTTATCTGATTGAACGCCGCCGATACGAAGCGATGATTTAAAATAAGACGCAAAGAACAAAATATCATTATCACTGTTAATGAAGTCCGTTATGTCAATCACTACACCGGCGCTGTCTTTTGAGAAGGCTTTAATATCGAAAGCGGCGGCTATAGGTTGAATGTTACTGTTGAGTACCGACTTGTACATGGGTTTGGAAGAATCCTTGGCATATACCGAGTAGGAAATATTACGCAGCCAGATCTTGTTATTCGGGCCTTTTTCAAAGCGGATCACGTTTTCATTGATCTCATCGCCGGCATATCCATAGAAGCCGGCCCGGGTATTGATGGGCGCTTTGGAAATGCGGTTCACTACCAGTACGTCCCTGTTTAATAAAGAGTCGGCCAGTTCGAAGTACCATTTGTCTTCGAGCTTATGAACCGTAAACAAACCTTTGCGGGTTGTTGCCTTATCGGTTATAACTTCTTTGTAAGGTTTAGGGCCGGTTTGTGGCGGTCGGGGGGCTAAAGCGGCAGGGCGTTTAGCAGTATCGGCAGGTGATGGGGTAACGGATTTTTTTTGTTGAGCGATAACCATTACACTACACCACACCATTAACACCAGTAAAGACAAACATTTTTTCATCAGTATTTAATAATTGTTTTGGGCCAGATGGATATAAAACCTATACCAATTTTTCATAACCGTGGATTATTTACGAAAACGTTGTATTAGATTTTCCATCTGAAAGATTAAACCATGTAGAAAATTCAATGGATGAAGGTAAGAAAATCAATTTCTAACTGTACAACCCTTATTACCGCTGATCAAAAAACTAAAGTATGGAGCTTTGGAAGACTAAGAAATTGATAATGGACAATGGGTAATTCGCAATGGTCAAGGGCCCTTCCAATACCTATATCTATTTATCAATTGATTATTGCTTATTACCTATCGATTTGGCAGGCTTGTTTTGTTTCTAATTATGGCATATATTGTTGCCGTTCTATTCAATCAAATCGCCTGTTTTTTAGGCGATCAGTTAAGAAATTTCTTAACTTGTGAACCTTATCAAAATTTTTCTTGATCAAATTGATCGAGGGAAATGACTTTTTCCTTAGAATTGTGAGCCCATTTAGGATCTACTGATAGCTTAAAATTTATAAAACACTAAAAAACACAATCATGGCTGAAACAAGACCCGTTGCGACTGCAACCGCAGCGAAGAGTAGTACTTCCGTTCAACCAAAAAAGAAATCCAATGCCATTTCATGGGTAGCCCCTGTTGTTTGTATCATCGCCGGTTATGTAATCTGGCGTTTTTTGCTTGGGGACCCCAGCAACTTTACTCAACCCGATCTTTCCGGTGGCTTCTGGCCTCATCATAAAGGACCTAAAGGCGGTTTGGTGAGAATGTATGAAGGAGGTATTATCGTACCGCTGTTGCTCGCTACCTTTTTAACCGTTATTACTTTCGTTATTGAGCGTTTATTAACGATCTCTAAAGCTACCGGTACAGGTAACATTGCAGAGTTCATTCGTAAAGTGCAATACCACCTGGCTAACAAGAATGTTGACCAGGCTATTTCTGAGTGCGATCGTCAACGCGGAAGTGTTGGTAATGTAATGAAAGCCGGTTTGCGCAAGTACAAAGAAATGATCTCTAATACTGAGTTGGATACTGAGCAAAAAGTTTTAGCAATTCAAAAAGAAGTGGAAGAAGCTACTGCATTGGAACTGCCTATGCTGGAGAAGAACCTGGTGTTTCTTTCAACGATCGCTTCGGTGGCAACCCTGTTGGGTCTGTTAGGAACCGTATTGGGTATGATCACTTCATTTGCGGCCCTGGGTGCTGAAGGTGGTGGCGCCGCTGCTGCAGAGTTATCAAGAGGTATCTCTGAAGCGTTGTATAATACCGCATTGGGTATCGGTACATCAGCTATCGCGATCATCATGTATAATATCTTTACTACTAAGATCGACTCAATAACTTATGGTATCGATGAGTCTGGTTTCACCCTCACGCAAAGCTTTGCATCTCTGTACAAATAAGCGGTAATTGCCCAATTTGGGGAATAAATGCTTCCCGATAGCTATCGGGATAAAAATGCAGGAAATGCATGTGGAAATTGGAAGAAAGTGAATCTTATACCTGAATCAGAAATTTTTAAGATATGCCAAAGTTAAAAATGCCGCGTAAGAGTACCACTGTTGACATGACGGCGATGTGTGATGTGGCATTCCTGTTGCTTTCTTTCTTCATCCTCACTACCAAGTTCAAGGCGGCTGAAGATGTGACAGTTGTAACCCCAAAATCGGTTTCAACCAAGCCTGCGGAAGAGAAGAACGTGGTAATGATCACTATGGACAAGAACGGAAAAGCCTACTTTTCCCTTGGTGACAACACCACAGAGGAAAAACAGGAAATCATTGATGCGGTAGACCAGCAGAAATCGCTGGGCTTAACCGACAAGGAAAAAGCTGCATTTACGCGAAGCGGTTCATATGTTGGGGTTCCTTTTTCAATGTTAAAGTCGTACCTGCAACTGAATGAAGATCAGTTAAAAAAATACACTGCTCCAGGCATTCCGCTCGATACGGCTAATAATGAATTGGTTGTATGGATGGGCGCTGCTAACCATGCCTTCACGGGTTCTAAAATGACCCTGCTGGTAAAAGGTGATAACGACGCTAAATATCCAACATTCAAAGGGGTGATCGATGCATTCAAGAAAAACGAAATATTTAAGTTTTCGATGATCACCGACCCAGAGGGTGTACCTGAGGGAACTGCACTGGCTACCAAGAGAGAATCAGGTGCCAAAGAGGATTAACAGCGAATTAAATTCTTAACTTTTAAAAAAAGTGCGATATGGCAGAAATGGATACCTCGTCGGGCGGGGGACATAAAAAAGGGCCTGGTGTTAAGAAAGGTAAGAAACTTTCTACACGCGTTGACCTGACGCCAATGGTGGATTTGGGATTCCTGCTGATAACCTTCTTCATATTTACCACCACAATGAGCCAACCCACTGCTATGAAGCTTTTCCTGCCGAAAGACACGGATAAGCCAGAAGAGCAGAATAAAATAAAAGCGTCTGGCGCTTTGAGCATTATGTTGGGTAAGAAAGATGGTGTTTATTATTATGAAGGGGAGTTATTACCAGATGGTTCCAACTTCAAACCAAGCAACTTTAAAGATATCCGCGAAGTTATCATCAATAAAAAGAAATCGACCCAGCCGGAAGATTTTGTAGTGGTTATTAAACCTGGCCCTGAGGCAACCTACAAAAACACCGTTGACATGCTTGATGAAATGACCATCAATGATGTAAAGCGGTATGCGATGGTAGATATCTTTGATACTGAAATTCAGTTGATGAGAGCTACAGAGCAAAACGCGGGGATTAAATAAGCTGCTTTATGGAATTTTGCATTCAATGCATCTAATTACAAAGATTTTTTAATATGGAAGTCAATAAAATATTAAGCGCTGATGTTCTCGACATCATCTTTGAGGGCAGGAATAAGGACTACGGTGCTTATCAACTGCGCAAGAGCTATAATAAGCGACTGGTAACATCGCTTCTTATAGTAGGCGCGCTTTGTCTTCTGTTGTTTGTTGGGTACGTAGTATCCAATTTACTCGATGACAAAGCTGAAGCCAAGAACGTGGTGGTGCAAGACGTGCAGCTTGAAGAAATAAAACAAGAGGAGAAGAAAGAAGAGCCGCCACCGCCGCCCCCACCAAAACCACCAGATCCACCCAAAGTGGAGATGGCAAAGTTCACACCTCCTAAAATCGTAAAAGATGAAGAGGTAAAAGAGGAAGAAAAACCACCAGAAGTTAACAAACTGGAAGAGACCAAGATTGGTACAATGAACCAGGAAGGTCAGAAAGATGAAGGAATTGTGGCTCCTCCTGTTGACGATGGCGGAAAAGGGGTTGTGGAAGCACCCAAAAAAGACGAAGAAGACTGGGATAAAACCTTTACCAAGGTGGAAATTGAGTCGGAGTATCCCGGTGGAGCCGCCGCCTGGCAGCGCTACCTGAACAGGAACCTCCGCTATCCCCAGGAAGCTATCGATAACGAAGTACAAGGTGCTGTAGTGGTACAGTTCATTGTAGACAAGGAAGGAAATGTGAGCGATGTAGAAGCCATCAGCGGACCACAGGAATTACGCCCTGAAGCTGTACGTGTAATTAAGAAAAGTGGTAAATGGACACCTGCCGTACAAAACGGACGCCAGGTAAAATCGTACAAAAAGCAACCGATCGTATTCCGTCTT
Source organism: Niastella caeni (assembly GCF_004834005.1). GTDB lineage: Bacteria > Bacteroidota > Bacteroidia > Chitinophagales > Chitinophagaceae > Niastella > Niastella caeni. The sequence goes on along the minus strand of NZ_STFF01000001.1, from coordinate 1,000,706 downwards.
GAATCTGAAGGATAATTATCACACAATAAAAAATTTTAAATCCTCTTCGGTAACGGAGGGGATTTTTTGTTTCTATAAGTGCAGATTTGAAAGTGAAGCTTTATGAATTAATACTGCAATCGCTTTTATTGAGTAGTACTTGTATTATTATTAGAATGCGATAGCGTAGCTGTTCTTCATTTTCAAATTAGCACATCTTCAAATTTTCAAATAGATTATGGAAGTTGTTAGGCTATGCATCTTAGTAATAAATGATAGCCATGGAAACTTCAACCATTCTAACGGCAGATGTACTCGATATTTTATTCGAGGGGCGCAACAAAGAGTATGGCGCTTATGATCTGCGACGCACATACAAAAAGCGTTTAACATTGTCCATCACTGTTATGTTGTCTGTAATTTTCATGTTGTTCATCGGGTTTGTTTTTGCCGGCAAAAAAACACAACTGGCGAAAGAATTTATTATTCCACCAGACGCAACATTGGCAGATATTAAGCCAGATCGTGCGGTAGAACCACCACCACCGCCGCCACCACCAAAGCCACCAGATCCGCCAAAGGTAGAGATGGCCAAATTCACACCACCCAAAATTGTAAAGGATGAAGAGGTAAAAGAAGATGAGAAGCCACCTGAAACCGCGAAACTGGAAGATACCAAAATTGGCATCATGAACCAGGAAGGTTTGAAAGATGAAGGTATTGTAGCCCCACCAATAGAAGATGGTGGTAACGGAGTAATAGTAGCGCCAAAGAAAGAGGAAGAAGAAAACTGGAAAAAAACTTTTACGAAGGTTGAAATTGAATCCGAATACCCAGGTGGGCCGCCTGCCTGGCAGCGCTACCTCACAAAAAACCTTCGCTTTTCGCAGGAAGCTATAGATAACCAGATACAAGGCACTGTAGTGGTAAAGTTCATTGTAGATCAAAATGGTATGGTGAGTGATGTGCAGGCCATAAGCGGGCCGGTAGAATTGTACGCAGAAGCAGTGCGGGTAATTAAGAAAAGTGGTAAATGGACACCGGCGATACAAAATGGCCATCAGGTAAAATCGTATAAAAATCAAGGGATCGCATTTCGTCTTGTAGAAGAATAGTTATTACTCAATAAAGATTTTAGATCCTCTCTGGTAACGGAGGGGATTTTTTGTTTCATGGAGGTAGTTAGAAGCAAATTAGCAAATGTGACAATTAGCAATTGTGCAAATGAAGCTAAGCGTAGCATAGTGATTAAAACTATAATTACTGATGGTTGATGCCTTGATAATCATTATTAATGAAATAACTGAGTACTTTAGTTTTCCATTTGTACATTTTCGAATTTGCTAATTTGCACATTGGTATTTTGAGAAACTAAAAGATAACTTAAAAGCAAAAAGGTTGTGGAAACCATCAAGGCATGCATCTTAGTAATAAAGCATAGCCATGGAAACTTCAACCATTCTAACGGCAGATGTACTCGACATTTTATTCGAGGGGCGCAATAAAGAGTATGGCGCATATGATCTGCGACGCACATACAAAAAGCGTTTAACATTGTCCATCACTGTTATGTTGTCTGTAATTTTCATGTTGTTCATCGGGTTTGTTTTTGCCGGCAAAAAAAAGCAGGTGGACCCTGTGTTCCTTACGAAGGACATTGAATTGGCCTCGGTAGAACCGCGGGAGAAGCCAGTAGAGCCGCCACCACCACCGATGAAGCCCCCGGCGCCACCGCCCGTTCAGGTACAAACGATCAGGAACACTACACTCACCATTGTACCGGATGATAAAGTGTCTGAAGTAGACAAACCACCTGTTAATGCAGACCTGGAAAATGCAAAGATTGGTACAATGAACAACCCGGATGGAGTAGGTGATGATGGAACAGTGATTGCTCCGCCCGGAGATGGTAATGGAAATGTAGTTGAGTTGCCTAAAAAAGAAAAAGAGGACGATGATGGGATCTTTGTTTCTGTGCAAATTGAATCGGAGTACCCCGGCGGGCAAGCAGCCTGGCAGCGGTTCCTGCGCAAGAACCTCCATTATCCACAGGCTGCGATAGACCAGGGCGTTCAGGGTTTTGTAGTGGTTCAGTTCGTTGTTGACAAGGATGGCAATGTAAGTAATGTAGAAGCGGTGAGCGGTCCGGAAGAATTACGGGCAGAAGCCATTCGGGTAATTAAGAAAAGCGGTAAATGGACACCCGCCGTTCAAAACGGGCGCCAGGTAAAATCGTACAAAAAACAGCCATTGGGCTTTCAGCTTCCCGAAGAGTAGGTAGTTAGGTTTATTTCACACAGGAAAAAGGTGCGTTTCCCGCAGGCGAGGGGAGGCGCACCTTTTTTAGTTGCCGGTTACCGGTTGCCGGGTACCAGTTACCAGTTACCGGTTGCCGGGTACCAGTTCCCGGTTAACTTGTCAACTTTCTTTTCCCTTCCTAATTCCTCTGTTTTTCATTCCTTATTTCTTTCCCTGCCTTCAGCTTATATTATAGCTTGCAGCGTGCAGCTTGTAGCGTATTTTTGCATTCGTTTAAAAAGGACAAACGTTATGCAGGGAAAATCAATCGGCTGGGAAGATACTATTGTAGCACTGGCAACACCGCAGGGGATAGGCGCCATTGGCGTAATACGCTTAAGCGGCCGCCAGGCATTTGATATTATCAACCGGTTATACCCTGCCAAGGACCTCACGCAGCAAGCCTCACATACACTGCATGTAGGCTATTTAAAAGAAAATGGGAAGGTGCTCGATGAAGTGGTTGTATCGCTGTTTAAAGGCCCAAGATCGTACACGGGCGAGGATGTGGTAGAAGTATCAGGTCATGGTTCTCCCTATGTTTTACAGCAGATAATACAGTCCTGCGTGAACCAGGGAGCCAGGTTGGCCAAACCGGGAGAATTTACCCAACGCGCCTTTTTAAATGGCAAGCTCGACCTGGCGCAGGCCGAGGCTGTGGCCGACCTGATTGCCAGCAATACCGAAGCTTCGCGAAAAACAGCCCTGCATAATATCCGCGGTGGGTTTTCGGAAAGGTTGAAAAGTTTGCGGGAACGGTTGATCATGTTCTCTGCCCTGATAGAACTGGAACTGGATTTTTCACAGGAAGACGTAGAATTTGCCGACCGCACCCAATTGTTCGATCTGTTGAACGAAGCACAACAAACCACGCAACAACTGGCTGCCAGCTTTCAATTGGGCAATGTGATCAAGAATGGCGTAAGCGTAGCCATTATCGGAAAACCCAATGCCGGTAAGTCGACCCTGCTGAATACCCTGCTCAATGAAAACCGCGCTATTGTGAGTGATATCGCCGGTACTACTCGCGATACGATCGAAGAAGTGCTGAATATAGATGGTATTCTGTTCCGGCTAATAGATACGGCCGGTATCCGCGAACATACCCACGATGTAATAGAAAGCATAGGAATGGAAAAAGCGTTGGCCAAAATGCAACAGGCCGACGTGGTGATCTACCTGTTTGACGTAAACGAAGTGGCGGTACAGGAGTTGCAATCTATCGTCAACGAACTGAACAACAAAAAGCTGAAATACATTCTGGCGGGTAACAAGTCCGACATGTTGCCCGAAGCCGGGCTGCGCGAAAAGTTCAGCAATATCCCCGGCATTATTTATATCTCCGCCAAAGCAAACCAGCATACCGAAGTCTTAAAGGAGAAACTGGTAGACCTGGTACTGCAAGGCAAAGTGCAAACTGATGATACCATCATCACCAATGCGCGGCATTACCATGCGCTGCAGGAAGTGCTGCAATCATTAGTTGATATTCGTACAGGATTGGAAAATAAAATTCCCGGTGATTTAGTAGCGTTGGATATACGAAGGTGTTTACACTATTTGGGCGAGATCACCGGTGAGATCACAACCGAAGATCAGTTGGATTATATTTTTAGTAAGTTTTGTATTGGGAAGTAGATAGAAAATCATTATGTGTATTTTTTCATATACACTTAATAATAAAAGTCGCGAAAAACGCTCTAAAAATATCGTATAAACTTCCTAAGTTATTGGAATCATAATGCTTTCTTTTTTCGTTATGCAATTCGCTCTTATCCCGATATTATAAGCAAATATGAAGCTTCGAAAAAGCGATTTCTCACAGATGGGAGAAAGCTGGGAGAAATGATTTGTAAAAGTGTAATCTGTACGGGACTATGATCTCTGAAGTTGTTTTGAATGTAAGATTGTAAACATAAAACGTCATGATCTCCGTCCCCCAAAAGAAATATTTTTACTTATAAGAGCTAGAAGAAGAATTAAATCGCTTTAGATACTGTCAAGTGCATTAAGTTTTACTTACTTCTTTAAGGTATGCGAACTGCTGACAAAAAATTGATTAAAATACTGCCACCCCGTAAAAATTCTTATATTTATCACATGTTGATTAAACTTAATGAGCGGAAGTTCAAGGGGTACAAGTATTAATTATTAAGAATTAATTGCATATGTCAAGGTAGTTTATTTTAATAACAAAAACATACACTATACAAGGCTTCAATGTTTTACTTTTTCGACTATTCATAACTTTTTTAGAAGTTACTCCCAACCAAATTGCACAATTGTCCACGCAAGCTTTATTGAAACACAAGATTTAAAAGTAAATTATTTCCTAAGCGCTAGTCTTATTCCTTATGAAATATCTTGATTGGAATGACCATATAGCAAAATTTTTTTTCAAACCTGAAAATGCAGGCAGGGATATTCTTTTCTATCTCACCAAGCAAGATTTAATAAGATATTCAAGGCCTATTTTTGCTGATAAATCTGACGACGAAATTTGGACTGATTTTGTTTATGCAATCAAATACGGTCAAAAAGGTGGAAACAATTCGGGAACACCCTATTCGCCAATAGAGCGACCCCTGGAGCTCTTTTCAAATTGGAATGGAACAGACACACCACCATTTATTGCTTATCTGATTTTATATATCATTCCTCTTACAGAAACATACGATGAACATTTTAATGCGACAAACTATTACGGCAAGGTCAATGTGTTTTTCAAAAAATATAGAATCCTGAATGAACATACAGAACAATCTATTGGCACGGGCAATTTTCAAAACATCTCCCATCTTTGGAACGAACTTGAAGAGTGGTCAATTCTTACAAAGAACTGCGACCTTGGGATATTTGAACTCAAGAAATTCGGTAATCAAAATTGGATCCATGTTGGAAAACCATTTTCACAGTGTGTTTTACCGCCAAGTACAATAAACAAACTTCCTGAACTGTTTTTTGAGGCCGGCTTGATTCCTAATTCCGCTTTCTCAAAGGAAGAATTCAGGAGAATCCTTTTGAGGCATGGTACGAATATCCTTGGACTTAAAGAAAGTGTGCTTGAGCTTATCAGAAAAAGTGATTCAAATGAATTAGGACAATCAATAATAGAAATTATTATTCGTGAATACAGAAAATGGACAGGTGAAACACATGATGGTGAAGAAGGAGGAACTACCCAGCGCATAAGCAGAAATTACACGGTCGCTCCGTTATTTTTGCAATTCAGTGTCAATGATAATGATGGATTCATTTCGTTTTCATTCAGGACATATTCTTCAAATGATTATCCCGAAGATTTGTGTTTTGGTACGAATGAAAATATTTATGAGACAAATGGCTGGTCAAAAACATTGCATTTTGATTTCAAAGAATCTTTTGAACTCAAAGATGATTTCAATAAGTGGGTTGCAAGATTTCCCGATCGTGATGTGAGATTATTTCTAAGTGCAGGAACTTATCAGTTAAGCACAGGCTATTGGATAGAAACTGAATCGCTTTCAAAAACAGATCCAATGTATCTGCTTTGTAGGAACGGTAAGCGTGATTCAATTATTGAATGGGGAAAAACATTTAGTAGTGGGAATTTTAGAATCGAAGATTTGGATGGATTGCCAGACGGCTATTCATTATTTAAAATTCTCAATCCTGTAAAGAGCCACCCCAGCATTCCGCTATTGACGCTTTACACGCAAAAAAGAATTGAACTTACTGGAGGACTGAAAGTAAATTTCAGAACATTTATCAATGACTTTTTACCGGAAGTTCAAATATCAAATTCAGACGGCAACGAAAAGGTTTATCTGCAATACAGGAATACAGAAGAAAAAATCTTCCTTGCTAAAAAACAATCCTACATCAGCCGCTGGCTGCTACCGCCAGACACTTTGCTGAATATTGACTTCTACATAAAAGTTGAAAATGAAAATTTTTCAGGAAATGAGATTGCCTACAATCTCACTTCATCAAATGGGACAGCGATTAGGATCGATGGAATGCAACTCCCGAAGCGGGACTCATTTGGGAAGTACATTGAAGGGCACGCGAACCAATATTGTATAGGAAGCAACATTGTTAATCCACATAAATCAAGTATGAGGCTTTATTCTCCATATAGTCATCTTTTTACATCAACTAATTGGGAAATTGCTTCGCAAGTTTCAAAAGCAACCTTCAACAATCATTGTGGAAACATGCTGTGCGGGTTCCTTACTTTGAAGAATGTTTTAACCACAGGAGAATTTTTCAGTGCTTTTGAATTCTACTACTCTAAAGAATTTTCGGAGAGACAAACAACCGCAAGTTTCAATCTTACAAGAACAAAAAAGACAGCGCTAAATTTTTATGATTACACTGGAATCCTGGATTACGATTATGAAATGAAAAAGATTGTTGTAAATCCACCACAACTCATTTTCATTCCGGCTTCACACGGAAGAAAAGTTTTACTAATCGGGGGACGAGATTCAGCGCTGGTTGAAGAAATCATAAACACTGCTCCGAAATACAATCTTCAGGTTGAAGTCATAAAGCAATTTTCTTCCAATGAAAAATTGCTTTTGCCAGATGCAATCACTATTAGATCGTTTGGTAATTCAACTGAAAATTATGGAGAGAGAAACCTGGCCGAATTTGCCAAAAAATTGCAAATAAAATACTCAAACGACTACTTTCCGCAGATTGCCTTACAAGAGTTTTCTTCCGGTATTTCGGAATATGAAAGTTCAAAGCAACTAACAGATGAGAATGATTATGGTTGGGCGAGAAGGGTTTTCAATGCAGAAAATTTGAGTTTTGAAAGAAGCGAATTAGCAACATTGGACAAATCATTTTCAATGATAGAATACAAATTGAACGAATACACCTACTATTATAAGCTTTGGGAAGACGGCAGGTGTTATCAGGTAGACAGGAATTGGGGAAAGTATCTTGCATTGAAACGGATCCACAAGAATGTGATTTTATTTGACAATGACCGGAACCGGGTAGCCATTCCATGGGAAACTCCAGTACCAAGATTATTATCAGAATCAATTATGCTATTAAGTGGGTTGGCTCCCGATTTTAGAGAAATTGATGGGAAGTATTACTGGGTATATGAAAATATTCCAGGTATATTCACTGAAAACTTATTTCGCAAATTAAGTCAACAGCCAATAAAAACAGAATTAAAATGAAAGATCCAATTGGTTCATTTGAAACGATAAAAGAAAATTTTATCAGGTATGTTGAGACGGCTTTCGGGACAAAATTCAACGGCCTCGAAAGAGAGCGATATGCTTTGCTAAATTACGACAAGGTTCTTTACCGGAAGCCGTGGATTGAACCTTTGCCTGATTATGTTTCAAGCAACAAGCGGATTGATGATTTAACAATTGAGGATTTAGGCAATGCATTAAACGAAAACCAAGCAAGAACTTTTAGGGGGCTTGCGAAGACTGGGCTATTTCCTGAATCTGGAAAATTGTATTTGCACCAAGCGGAGATGTTGAAGGAAGCATTAAGGGGTAATAACTGTATTATCACATCAGGCACAGGGTCGGGGAAAACGGAATCCTTTTTATTACCATTGTTTGCACAGCTTGCAAAGGAATTTACAAATTGGCAACAACCTCATGCAAAGCCGTCAACAGTAAATACCTGGTGGAAGGATAGAGCAGACGGAGGACTCACTACAACACAAATTGTAAACGTTTCAAACTTCACTTTGAGCGATGCGGTAAGGCAGAGGCAACACGAAAAAAGAAAAGCAGGGGTAAGAGCATTGATTCTTTACCCGATGAATGCATTGGTAGAAGACCAAATGAGCCGTTTGAGAAAAGCACTTGATTCAGACGATACACGGCAATGGTTGAACTCAAGTGCAAATGGAAATGCAATCTACTTCGGCAGATACAATGGTAGTTCCCCTGTGGCGGGAGAGTTGAAAAAAATAAAAGATGATGGAACTCTTGCAATTAATACGAAGAAAGTAGACGAACTTAAAGAACATTTGCAGCAGATTGAAATTGATTCAAACCGTGTTGCCGAGTACATTCATTCAACGGGAAAAACCGGAAGTGAGGCGAAAGACTTGAGATCGTTTTTCCAACGCTTGGACGGAGCAGAAATGAGAAGCCGGTTTGATATGCAAGTTGCGCCACCTGACATCTTGATTACGAACTATTCCATGCTAAGTATTATGCTGATGCGTGATATCGACAAAGGAATTTTCGATGAAACAAGACAATGGTTGGCTTGTGAAGATTTGCCAGAAAATCAAAGAGAAGTAGAAAAGCAGGACAGAATTTTCCATTTAATTATTGACGAGTTGCACTTGTATAGAGGCACACAAGGAACAGAGGTAGCTTATCTGCTTAAACTCGTGCTCAACCGGTTAGGATTACACCCCCATCATACTCAATTGCGCATACTTGCATCCAGTGCATCTCTTGAAACGGGTGACGAGGATAGTAAAAATTTTGTATGTGACTTCTTTGGTGTAAGCCAAGCACATTTTGACCAAAAGTTCAAATTAATTGAGGGAAGAAACAATCCTGTGACTGCATTTCCAGAGAATGAAGGAAAGCTTCCTGTGAGCCCGTTCAAAAAAATAGCAATTCAATTTTCAGCAGCAAAGGGGAATATGGCAGATGTAGATTTCATTGCGGCTTGTGAAATCGCAGCAACGGAACTTGCAACAGCTTTTGGTTTGACACAAACTGGCAATGGAATTTCAAAACTTCTTACCTTAATTACAGATCCTTTATTTAAACTAAAAGAACGATTGTATTCGCCCTGCGATAATTATAAAGCGGTTTGTTCAATAAAAGCAAATGGTGATGATGCTACGGGAAAATACTTTGCTGAAACTCTTTTTGAAGAGATAGATAACAAGGAAGATTTACAGAATGCTCTGCGTGGCTTATTAATTACGAGAGCAATGTTGGATGAGGCTGAATTTAAAGCTATTGCCGATGAAATTCCTGATGAAAGAAAATTACCGCGATTCCGGTTTCATTACTTCTTTAGAAACATTGAAGGTGTTTGGGCATCCGTTAAACCAGACGACATTGACAATACAGCCTTTTCAGATGGCGAACGGACAATGGGAAAACTCTATTCAACTACAAGGATAAATTCTGAGAGAGGCAACAGGGTTTTGGAATTACTTTATTGCGATAATTGTGGAACAACTTTGTTTGGAGGAAGCCGGTTAGTCACGAGAAATGAATCAGGCAACCATTCTTTTGAATTACTTCCAATCAGTCCGAACATTGAAGGCATCCCTGAAAAAACACCGGCAAAACTCGTTGAGAAAAGGAGTTATCAGGAATATGCAGTGTTTTGGCCATGTGGCAATCAGCAGTTTACACGGCATGATTCAGAGCCGGGTATTTCAGCGAATTTTTGGAGGCAGGCAACAACAGGAAGCTTTCAGCAAACGGACTATGAAGCTAACTGGATTCCAGCTTCTTTGAATTGTATTTCAGGAGATATCGATTTCAGTCACGATAAAGCCAATATAGACAGTATACACTGGATAAAGGGTTATTACTTCACTATCACACAAAACAATTCAATTCGTGATATTGCTTTTCCTGATGCAAACGGAAATATTGATACAAGGGAGACGCACAGAGCATTACCTAATGTCTGTCCTTGTTGTGGGGTCAATCATCAAAAACGGAGACAAGATTGGAACAAAAGAAAAACATCTTCAATTCGCGGGTTCAGGACCGGTTTTGCAAAGACAACTCAAATATTTGCAAAAGAGCTAATGTATCAGCTTCCAAGCAATGAAGAAGAAAGGAAGTTAGTTGTGTTTTCTGACAGTCGAGAAGATGCTGCGCAAATTGCAGATGGTATTGAGAGAAATCATTTCACAGATTTAATGCGGGAAATATTGGTGAATGAGCTACATACAAATCTGTTGCTGCGTTCCAAAATTGTAAATGCTTTTGATAGTGGTGATATAGCAAAACAAACAGAATTCCGTCAAAAATCAGAAACAATTTTTGACGAAATAGAATACCTCTTTGATAAATCAATTTACACTGGAACAAACACAAACCGGTTACGTGAAAAACAGGATTCAATTTCAAAGTTGAACGAATTCCGTTCACTAATAGTAAATGTGAGGGAAATGGTTCATATTTCCAATTCACTAAATCTTGCACCAATCATTAAGAGGTTTTCTGAATTGGGGATCAATCCAGGAGGCAATGGTATTTCAATACAGAGTTGGTTGCACGATGGAAGATTTATTCCCTGGTATGAATTGATAGATTTTGAAAGGGAAGAATGGAAGGTGGGAATCGGCGATACTTTTATTGAAGAAATCAGGACAGGGAATTATGCTGGCCTTGCAGCAATTTTTTTTGGTTCACTATTTTATTCTTTCGAATCTTCTGCATTAGGTTATGTGAGTATCAACCCTGAGTTACGGATTATCACTGATCAGGCCGCTACAGTAGCTATTGCAAGAGATGAATTTTTACAAATCATAAATTCCACTATTAGAATTCTGGGCGACAAATACAAGCATAATAAAGTTGATGATCCTAATCCTTTCAACTTCACATCATATAGGGAATTACCTGGGCAGGTAAAAAAATATATCCGCGCCGTTGCCGCACGCTTATCAAAGCAGGAAAATGAAATTGGTGAAGCAGTTTATACTACACTGTCAGCAAGTGGTTTACTGACAGGTGACACCGGAATTCAAATTGAAAATCTTTTCATAAAGGTTGCCCAGGCAACGGATCCTGTATGGAAAAGTACGCGTGGGAGCAGACCGCACCTGCACTTTAGTGCTGGTGTTTGCACGTATTCCGTTACACCACTACAAACACGGCCTGGAGGTGTATGTGATGACATTTGGGGAGAAAATTATCTCTCATACAATGCAATCAAAGAGCAACGGCCACCAATCCGTTTGCACTGCGAGGAACTTACCGGACAAACGGACGACCAGTTTGAAAGGCAAAGACATTTTAGAAATATTATCCTGCCGGATGAAGGGGTGAGTCAGGTAAAAAGAATTGATTTGTTGAGTGTTACAACGACACTTGAAGTCGGTGTTGACATTGGATCACTTCAAGCAGTTATGTTGGGAAATATGCCCCCACAACGGTTCAATTACCAACAAAGAGTCGGGCGGGCTGGACGGAGAGGACAGGCATATTCTGTAATCCTGACTTTTTGCAGAGGTAGAAGTCATGACGAATTTTATTTTGCAAGTCCTAAAAAAATAACAGGAGATTCACCCCCAACACCTTTCCTTACAATGGGACAGGAAAGAATTTTCAAGCGATTGCTTGCAAAAGAAATTTTAAGAAGGGCTTATATTGGTGAAGGAATTGACGTTTCTGCAGATGAAAAGTCAAGTGTTCATGGCGAATTTGGGAATATTGGAGATGTACAAATGAATTGGACTGTTTATAAAAGTCAAATCATTCACTGGATAACCACCAGCAGGTCACAAATAGAAGAAACGATCGATGCTTTGATAACGCCCCAATTGCTTTTTAGGAAAAATGACTTCATCAATTGGATTGCAGACACTACAACTGCAAATGGTCTTATTGGAAAGGCCCAAAGCATAATTGATAATGATGAAATTGCTACAACTGATGTTTCTGAAAAATTGGCTGAAGGAGGAATCCTTCCTATGTTTGGAATGCCAACCACAGTAAGAAATTTATATCATGGTATCAACGAGGATCTTGAACCACTGTCTATTGACAGGGCACAGTCAATGGCGATTTACGAGTTTGCACCGGGAGCGCAGAAAACAAAGGACAAGGCCATTCATCAGGTAATCGGCTTTACAAGTGACATCATAAAAACACGTATAAACGGTAATGAAACTGTAACAAATACTAGAAAACTTCCTTTTTCTCTGAACCGTTGGTTTGTTAGATGCAGGGCTTGTGGTTTTTTTGAGACCTATTCTGAAGAAAGAAAAACAGAGTTGGAAAATCAAAGCCAATTCGACAGTTGCCCCAACTGCGGAGAAATAAATCCCGACAAATATCAACGGCCTGTTAAATTAAAGTCACCGCGGGCTTACAGAACGAATCTTTCATCGGGCAGTGATTCAAAGGACGAATCTGAATTACTACTTTCTAGGCCGCCAATTTTTGCGGAGAAAATAAATGACCCTGCTAACCCCGAGCAAAACCAAGTTATAAACAATGCAGATTTAACTATTAGTGACAAAGATGTTACCTGGAGAGTGAATACAAACTCTGATCGCTACTTTACCGGAAAACTTTACAACGTAAATAACCGGTTTCCTTTCAACTCTGCAACTGGTTTCTGGTTTAACGACCAATGGTTGTTGAATGATTTTGCGGTGAACTCAAATGGGAACGGCTACTCAATTTTCATTCAAACGAATGCGGCAGGTGTTGAGGAACAAATTGCATTGGCAAGTAGCAAAAAAACAGAAATATTTAGAATAGCACCGGCAAGTGTTCCTTTAGAGCTTGACCTGAATATGTTTTCAAGGGAAACGGACGTGCCTCACATCAAAGCACAAAGCAACGGAGTTCGTTCGGGCTATTATTCAGCAGCATTTTTACTGCAAAGAATTTTAGCAGATAAGCTTGATGTTGATCCTACTGAAATTGAAATCGCTGACATCTCAATGAAAACGCTTGACGACGGTACAGACAGGCGAATTTCAGAAATTATTTTGACGGATGAATTGCCTAACGGGTCGGGTTTTGTGAGATACTTATACAATGACTTTCAAAATATTCTGAGTGAAACAATGAATCCGTCTGATCCAAATAATTATTTGGGGAAAATTCATTCAGATACGCATTATGGAAAATGTAAGGATGCGTGTTACGACTGCCTGAAAGTTTACAGGAACATGAACTACCACAGCTTGCTGGACTGGAAATTAGGTTTAGCAATGATGCGTATCTTAAGCGATTCAACTTTCGTGTGTGGTGCTGATGGAAATTTTGCCCCATATCTTGAATTGCACGATTGGCTCGATTTTGCAACTGAATTAAGAAACAATTTTGCTCAAAGTTTTGGCTTTACTCATTTGACAGAGATAAACGATTTGCCAATAATCAGGTTCGGAAGAAATCAAAAAAATATAATTATGATTGTTCATCCGTTTTGGGATTTGAGAAATATCAGGGAAGCAAATTGGTTGGCTGAAATCAAAGCGGAGATTGATGAGCATGCAAGTAGCAGAAATGGTATTGTAAGTATTATTGACACATTTAATTTACACCGGCGCCCCGGATGGTGTTACGAAAAGTTAGTAAGCAGATAATGAAAAATATTGGAAAAATTAGTTTCAAGGAAATTAAGAGGATTTCGCCAAGCCAATTTTACTCAATGAAGAATTGTGCTTACAAATCTCTTTTGGCGGCGGCATTTGAAAACAAGCCATTGTTGCCGATTTCACCCAATGCCTACTTTGGAACAGTGTTGCACAAAATGCTTGAACTGATTGCAAATGGAGTTGTGCAAAGTGAAAATGATTTCAATAGAATGTTTGATGAGCAAGTGAAAGCAATTGAAAAAAGTTTGCAGCAGCAGGGCTACAGCTTTTATGTTCCACTCCAAAAAAATGTAAGGGACTTTGGAATGAAAAAAATTCTATTGAAAAAGCATTTGCGGGCAGTTTCAGAACAACCATTAAAGTCAGGTGGTGTGAAGTATCATTCCGAAAAGTGGTTTGAATCAAAGGACAAATTAATTGGTGGAAAAATAGATTTACTAATTGAGAATCGAGATGAAACTGAAGTAGTTGACTTCAAAACTGGAGCGATAACTGAAGATGTTTTAGATGATGCCGGAGAAGTTTTTTCAGAAGTAAAAGAAGGATACAAAGAGCAACTTAAATTGTATGCGTACCTGTATTTTGAGAACATGGGAAAGTTCCCAACGCATTTGAGTTTAGTTGATTTGGCTAAGCAAAAGTTCACGGTTGAGTTCTCCCAGTCTGAGTGTAGCGCTATCTATGAAGAAGCAAAAAGGTTACTTCACTCTACAAATGAAAGTATAAAGAAAGGAATATTTGCAGCAAATCCGACAGAAGCAAATTGCAAATATTGTTTATACAGACCCGCTTGCTCCTTCTTTTTGAAACACATTGGAATGGACTATTCTTTCAATGATGTTTCTGGATTAGTTAGGAATGTTGTGAGATATCAAAATGGAAATGTGAGTGTGTTTTTACAGAATGGTGGGAAGCAGATTACTGTTACAAGTTTCCCGTCTGAAAAATTTGATGAGTTGAACGATACCAGGAATAAACAATTAAGCATTTATAATTTGCGGAAAGAAGCAACCGGGTTTGTTTATTCTGCAACAAAGACGACAATGATTTATGAATAGCCATCTCAAGCATAAAATTCAAATTCTCTCTTTCTACTCCGGGGGTGGGTTCATGGATATGGGTTTTGAACAGGCCGGATTTGAAATTGTTTGGACAAATGAAAACAATGAGCTTTTCGCAAAGCTTCATGCTGCAGGAATTACATCTTGGCGAAAATCCCAAGGTAATGGTATCAAGGCCGAAATTTTTAATACAAAGTCTATAGAGGAAATAAAGACATCGGTTATATTAAAGGAAGCGTTCCCCAATGGAAAACCTGATCATTTTGGAATTATTGGGGGGCCGCCTTGCCAAGATTTTAGCGTTTATGGAAGTCGTGGCGGGTTTGAAGGTGACAGAGGTAAGCTAACCGTTTTATTCTTCAATAAAATCATTGAGCTTAAGCCCACTTTTTTCGTTATGGAGAATGTTACAGGTCTGATAAGGCAGAAGTCAAACAGAGAACATCTGGTTAAACTTTTAACAAAACTCCAAAACCACTATTATATTGATTATAATACTATAAATGCTTTAAACTTTGGGGTACCACAATATCGTGAACGTGTTTTCTTTACTGGGATCAAAAAGAAAATTATAAATAAAGAAGCAATTAAGGTTGATTTGAGTGGTCAATGGTTTCCTTGGCCAGTAAATAAAATTTATGAAGATTCATTCAACAAATATGCATGGCCAGATACATCTGATTTTGGAAAGAAATTGAGTAAACCTCCTGATATCCCAATAGAGTTATGTGTGGAAAATTGTCTTATCCCTAAGGAACAAATGGACAAGATTTCAAACGCAAACGAGTATTTCAAATTACATGTAAGTGAGGAAAAACTAAGAAAAATACATGAAGGTCAAACAAACAGACCTTCTTTCAAGCGGCTACATCGCTTTAGATACAGTCCTACAGCTTGTTATGGAAACAATGAAGTGCATTTACACCCGTACAAACATAGAAGGATTTCTGTAAGGGAAGCCCTTAGAATACAAGGAGTACCAGATGAGTATGTTTTGCCGCCTGAACTACCTTTGTCGAAGAAATTTAAGATGATCGGTAATGGTGTGCCTGTGCCGATGGCTAAAGCCATTGCATCGGCTATGAAGGAATTTTTGGAAACTAATCAAATTATAAAGCCCTTTAAGTTCAATGGACATATGGTCAAAGCAAAAGCGAAGTCTGGTAATGGCTAAAATTAAAGGGAAAAACACAAAGCCAGAACGGCTTTTGCGATCTGCCCTTTTTCGATTAGGACTCAGATACCGGATTCATGTAAAAAAGTTGCCAGGGACGCCTGATATTGTTTTGGCAAAGTATAAAACTGCAATCTTTGTCCATGGATGTTTTTGGCATTATCATAAAGATTGCAGGGAAGGTCGCGTACCTTCTAGTAATTCAAAATTTTGGAAAGAGAAATTGGAGCGAAATATCAAAAAGGATAAAATAAATATTGACGCTTTGGAATTAGCTGGCTGGAATGTAATAGTGGTTTGGGAATGTGAAATCGAAAAGCAACTTGAAATGACTTTGAATAAAATTGTCTCTAACCTTAAATAGCTTTTATTGTCTAATAATAGCGGTAAAGGAAATCCCGTGGAGAATTTTTTGGTAAATCCGACATTAATTTCAGTCACGATGTATATACAGTATAAGAACTTCAACGTGCAATAATGAAAGAATGGCGAATTTTTGAAAGGCTTGTAGCTTTACTAACTTCCGATGAGTATTATGATTCATTTACAGTAATTCCTAATGCTCGCATCAAAGGTCATATTAGCCAGCGCAAAAGACAGATTGATGTTTTAGTCGATTATAGATATAATACAGATTTGAGTAAACGGATAATTATTGATGCTAAAAATAGAAGTCGACCCGTCGATATAAAAGAAGTTGAGGCATTTGAAGGTTTGATGAAGGATGTGGGCGCACAGAGGGGATTTATTGTATGTTCAAATGGCTATACGAAGGCGGCTGGGCGAAGGGCTCAGGATCATATAGGAATTAGATTAATCTCGCCGGAGCAGATAGAATATTTTGATCTCAATTCATGGGATAAATGCAGAAACCTAAGCTGTATCGATGGTTTGGTGCTTTGGGATGCGACGCCCGGAATTATTGTTGAGGGTACTGTTGTTGTGCAATCAACTGGCAAATGTGATGAATGTGGCAAATTCCATGTGTGGTGTTGGGGGTGCGGAAATAGAAATGCTTTGGGAAAGGAAGATGAATGGCAATGCGCTTGCAAAGGCCCTTGGTTTTGGCTTACATCCATAGAACCAGAAGGGCAGCAAAATGAAGAGCAGAGGGAAGGAAATTATTTAATACTAGTAATGGGAAATGGTACATACGAAATCATTGATAGAAGGCCTATGTAGCTTATCCGACCACGAAAAGCTTGGCAAGTCTTTACAATGTTATTGGCAGGAACGTTTATGAGAAATTAGTCGTACTGTACGCCCCTGCAGCCGTGGCGGCTAGCAATAGTGAGCGTTTGCTGACCGGCGTTTCCCGCGCAGAATCTATTTGATTGATTATTATTGCTATGTATAATTGACTGGCTTTATATATATTTTTGTACCTCGAACAGATTTTCTGGATAAATATTTAAGAGGAAGTGTACTAGTACTTCTTGCTGTATTTTTTATGAGACGTGAAATATTATTTGTGGGATATACTGAGGATGAAGCAAAAAGCTTCATTAAAAACATCGTTAAAGACTGCTTGAATGAATATAAACTACAAATGGGGAATGAAGAGCAACAGTTAACAATAAGACAAGCTTGTAAATATTTGAGTGTATCGGCGCCTACGTTGCGGAGATATGTACAACTCGGATATATCAGACGGCACGATTTAGGGAGTAAGAAAAAATATTTTTACTTGTCGGAATTGAAAGAAGATATCAAGTCGTTTTCAAACCTACAGTAGTTTGAAGTTCGTTAACAGAAAAATATTTCGATGTGAAGACTGCCACATTGTGAAGGCAGTCACAGGTGTCGTTTGTATATTGCGAACCTCTTATTATTCTATTTAGGCATTCTTAATAAATAGCCAGCTTATTTATCGGTAGTATCAGGAACATAAATTTGCTTTATGGAATGTCTCGTTAACTTAAAGCAAGAAACGAAAATATTGAGATAGGCATGGCCGTAAATTGTACCTCGTTTGTACCTCTTGGTAAGCAAATGTTTGAAAGTCAACGGAATGTAAATTCTGTATTGGGAAGTAGGGCCTTTCTTTTACTTTTCCTTGTTTTCATCAGCTTTCCTATGTTAATGCTTTTCAGTAAAAAACTGGCGCCACAGCTTCCTGTTGACATCAAGCGTGGCGCCAGAACTAAAGGTTTATCGTTCAACCAGGTGTTGGCCCAGTGAATGAATTATTTGAACAGGCAATAAAGAATTTATTTTACGACATTGATCTTTCCGGTTTGCACCCATACTTTGCTTTTTGTTTTTACAGTAGTTCGATAAAAATATAAACCTTTCTGAAGCGTTGATACATTGAATTCTTTGCTGTAATAACCCGCTCTGCTGTCTGCATTTACAAGCGTTGCAATTTCTTTGCCTAAAAGGTCATAAACCTTTATAACAACATGGCCATCAAATGGGAGTTCATAAAATATTCTGGTTGAATTTAATGCAGGGTTTGGAGATACCGATACCTGCAGTTTATCGGGCAGTACGCCATCAGTCTCTACAGTTTCCCTTCTTGTTTCACTCCCACTCTGTATAGAGGCTAAAGGGCAATGACCAAATACATCTCCATGACCGATATGGCTTTTTACAGCACTCTGGCTGACACAGATCTCATTTCCATTATGACAGATAAGGGCTTTATCGCCATTTTTGCCACATCCTTCGCATAGCTGGGTAACCTGAACGGTATAAGCTCCGCTGTTATCAATAGTAAATAGGTCATTTACACCGAACCTTAGCATAGCGGGACCAGTGGGCGCCGGCACTAACGTATTCATGTTTATAACAAAGGTGTAGGTATTGTCTGCCCTGAATGCGGGCACATAAGGCGGCGTTACAGCAGTACCAGCATCCACATCATAAACAATGTGCCGCGTCGCAGTATTGGGATTAACAGGCGCTTCAAAGACAGATGCTCCTGTGGTTATGACCAGGAGAGAGATATTGGGATCCTGCGTGGGATTTTCCGGAAGATTAAAATAGAACGCATCATTCAATGACGTACCGGACGCCTGGCCGGTTCCCGAAACCTTGATCAAAACCAAGCTCGAATAAAGATTCGTTGTGACACCACCAGCTGTGGTAGTGAAGGGCGCCACGACAGTCTCGGAAGGAGAACAGGCAATATAACTAACGCCCCCGATAACAAAGTTTTGTGCATGGCCCTGCTGTACGCTGCCTGTCATTAAAATAGCAAATAATGCGCATAAAATCTTGCCAAAGATCCTTTTGAAAGCTTTGTTCAGGAAGTAAAAATTACTTGTCATAACTATAACTTTTTAAGTGAATAATCCGGATCTGTCTAAAAAAGATGTTATGGCTGGATTGGTGGGAAACAGGAAGCTTTTATCAGGGGCAGAATCTTAATGAAACTGTTTGTGATTATACAAAGAACGGTTATTTCAGGAAAAAATAAAATGATTGCTATCATCACTAACACTAATATATATTACCAGGCGCTTTACAAAAGACCGGCTAATTCTATTCTTCCCTTATATCATGACTCTAATGTGAAAGGTGAACCAGTTATGGTTACAAACATCCTTAATAAATCTACCAAAGAATAATACTCACAATGCCTTTCGATACCACTTCGGCTGCCTTCATCTTTAAACCGTAAAATGCTGATGGCGCTCATTGATTAGGTTAGGCAAATAACCGTGCTTTGTAAAATTTATGTTTGGTATTAACTGATACCCCATACGCACTTTAATAAAGTATTTCAATAAGCCCCTCGCAACAAGCTGGAGTGAGACCTTAAATGTGATGAGATAGTTACTGGGTTCATTAAATGAAGTTATACGGAGCTTGCTGATGCTATACTTCCTTCTGTTATAGATATTTCCGCAACAACAGCGAACAAACAGCATTACGGAAGGTTGCACATCCGTAATGCTGTTCAATGCTTCCTTATGAAGCAGGTATTTGCCCGATTAGCCTGTACATAGATTACTATCCGCCGGGTTGGAATCCGCAAACAAACAATATACCAGGCGTGAATTTCTGAATCTCCGATTGCATGCAATTCCGGCCCAACGGACCTGGTCTCTTACACTAAGTACCAACCCTCGTGGGCAAACGCCATTCTAAAGAACTGAAATTTTTAGTCTGCCCATGCGGCTTCACCACGATTGTTTAATAATATTTTCGTAGTGAAGCCGCGAGTTGTGAACAGACTGCTTTATGGGTTTGGTACTGGATGCCACCGCCTGCTGTTATTTATTTTGTTTCTTTTCAACCAGGGCGTTACCACACTTTGGGCATTTACCATCTTTATCCAACGCTACTTGGGGATGCATGGGACACGTATAAACTTTTGCAACCTCAGCCTTCATTTGTTCCTTTGGAGACAGATTCAGTTTCCTCCCGCATTTGGGACATTTACCAGGATCATGTTTTTGAACATCCAGATGTACAGGACAGGCATAATTTTTTGTTATACCTGCTTTCATTTGTTCCTTTGTAGAGAGATTAAGTTCCATACCACATTTTGGACATTTCCCAGGCTTGTCACTAATGAAGTCTGGGTGCTTCTCACAGGTATAAAATGTTGCATGCTTTGTTGTATCTGTTTTGCCTGCTTTTGTTTGTGCAAAAACAACAGGAGAAGCGAATAGCAATGCCATTGTAAGTATTATTATATTTTTCATTTTAGTTTATTTAGAAATGGTTAATAATGGTCAGTATATGAAATAGGGCTGAGAATGAGTTCTATAGAAATATTTTAAATACCCATTCAGGTAATAATGAAGGCTATATAACGGGTATCAAATTCGAAGTACATGGAAGAATAGAAAAAGAGGCTCGGATTTACTTCGGGGAGTACCTTTGATATAGTATGCTACATCTTGGTCAGGTGAAAAAAAGAGATCAATATAATATAATGTAGTCGATTCATGTATCATTGGTGGAGCAATGATGCATTCATAGTTTTGTGCCACTCTATGGTTTTCATTCCTCTGGTAGCTAAAGTAGTCTTTGCAGCAACCCTTCATTTTCTTTGGATTGCAGGCACAGCCTTGGGGTTTATTAGAACCCAGGATTGAAATTTTTACCAGGTTCCCACAGCAATAATGATAATTAACAGTTACTCCAAATACGCTGCCAGCGTAAATCAGGAGAAGTAATATCACTTTGATTTTTTTCACATCCCAAAGCTATTTTAATGATATCTCAGCGTGAATGACTGGCATTATAGGTGGGTATGATTTTTATCATGTACTTTATAAGCAATATAAGAGCGCCTGGCAACTTTCCCTATACCGCTTTGGCTATTTGGTAGCATCAGGAACATATAATCGTTTTATGGGGATGACTTGCAGGTGTTAACGTAAAGCAGGAAACGAAAAATATTGAGATAGGCATGGCCGTGAATTGTACCTCTTGATAGGCAAATATTTGAAAGCCAAAGGAATGGAAATCGAAGTAGTTAAAGCAACCATCAAAATTTACTTCTCCCTGAATTCTTTCGGTGTTACCCCCACTTTTGTTTTAAAGACAGTTGAGAAATAAGCCGGAGAGGTGAACCCTGTTCTGGATGCTATCTCTGCAATAGTAAAGGATTCATTCTTTAAAAGGTATTTGGCCTTCTGCAATCTCGTATTCAAAATATAATCATTAACATTCATATTCAATAATGCCTTTACCTTCTTATACAACTGAACTCTTGAAATGCCCATGTTCTTACAAATGCTGTCTACGCTGAAATCTTCGTTCGACAAATTACTTTCTACCAAAGCTGTAAATTCACTAACAAACTTCCTGTCGGGTTTACTTATTGTTTGTGTATTTAAAGCAACAGGTGTTTCACCGGTAAAATGTTCTTTCAACCGCGCGCGGTTGGTCAACAGGCTTTTTATAGTTTGATCGAGAAATAGTGTGTTGAAAGGCTTTGTAACATAGGCGTCTGCCCAATTTTTCATGCCTTCAATTTGCTGCTCTATCGAAGTTTTGGCAGTTAATAAAACAACAGGGATATGCGAAGTACGGAAATCGGTTTTAATAATACGGGTTAGCGCCAGGCCATCTTTACCAGGGATCACCACATCGCAAATGATCAGGTCTGGAATATGATCGAAAGCCTGCTGCAAAGCCGTTTGGCCGTTATCTGCTTCCAGTATTTCGTATTGCGTATTTAATTTTTTTGCCAGAAATTGCCGAAGATCTGCATTGTCTTCGATGATCAAAACCGTATATTCTTTTTTTGTTTGGCTTGATTCTACTTCAGGCTTTACGGTTGGTTCGGTAGTAAGATCAGCAGTATATATCTTTTCATGTTCGTATCTGATTAAATTAATTGCCTCAGGCGATGAATTCACTCTTTCGTCTTTTGCAAGATGTTCACTGCCCAGCGGCAGGCGAATTTCGAATGTAGTACCTTTTAAATTTTCACTTGCTACAGTAATGGAACCTTTATGCAGTTCAATCAGATTTTTCGACAACGCCAAACCAAGCCCCGACCCTTTGTAGTTCTCATATTCACCCTGGTAAAATATATCAAATGCATGTTCAAGAGCATCTTTCGACATGCCCATCCCATTATCTTCAACTTTTATAACAGCATTGTTACTGTTTTCGTTTTTGCTGATATAAACATGTATATAGCCATTGTCCCTGGTAAACTTGAACGCATTGGAAAGCAAATTAAAAATAACCTTGTCCAGCATCGTTACATCCATCCAGATATTCAAATGTGGTTCTTTCGTGATCAACCTTAAATCAATATTTCTCTTTTGAGCAATGCTTTTATACGATTGAATTATGTCTGAAACGAAAACTATTAAATCGTTTTCAGATGCTTTTAATTTCATTTTATCCACCTCTATCTTTCTGAAATCCATTAGCTGGTTCACCAGTCGCAATAGTCGCATTACATTCTTTTGAATTAAACCAATGGTTTGGCTGGTGTTGTACTGGTTTTTGTTACTGGCCATCAGATCTTCCAGTGGTCCTAAGATCAGGGTTAAAGGCGTTCTGAATTCATGGGATATATTGGTAAAAAAGTTCACTTTTGCCTCGTTGGCAGCTTTTGCTTTTTCCGACATTTGAACCAATTGCGCCTGCTGTTCAAGAACTTCCTGGTTTTGTATCTGCAACTTTTTACTGATTTTGCGATATTGCTGCAGCGAGTAAAATGCCAGGCCTCCTAAAACAAGCGATAAAAAAAGCGATGAAACCAGTATGTATACAAATGTGCGCTGGTTGTTATAGATCCTTTTTTGTTCCTCCAGCCTGTTTTCCTGCCGCTCAATTTGTGATTGCTGACTGGCAGCTTTCGCAACCTGCAATTGCATAATGCGCACGTTGGTTGAATCGATGACCGTAGTTTGAATCAGATTTTCTCTGGGAAAATTTTCTTTATTAAGGATCTTTACGGCTGTACTGATAATTTCCTCTCCCCCTGTAGGGTTAAGCATGGTAGCAGTTATTGTTTTGTCGGAAACGAATTTCAAACCGGTGCTCGGCAAACCATCCACTCCAATGATGTACGGTTTAATGCCCACCATGTTTTTAAATACCTCGTAAGCAGCTTGCGCCATCATATCATTTTGGGCAAATACCAGGTCTACATCCGGATAACGGGCTGCTATTTTCGACAATTCAATTTTTGCCGTTTCGGGTAACCACTCGCCGTTTATCTGTTGTATCACCTGTAGCGAAGGATAGTTTTTGATAGCGTCGGCAAATCCGTTGTGTCGTTCTATGGCAGGCGACGATTTAGGCAACCCGGTAATTTCAATGATCTTTCCTTTGCCTTTGAGCAGATGCACAGCATACTGGCCGGCCGTTTTGCCAATTTCATAATTGTCGCTGCCTATATAAGCGGTGTAATGGGGCGTGGCTACTTTGCGGTCAACCACTATTACAGGGATACCTTTAAGAAAAGCCTGTTTAACCACGGGGGTCAATGGTTCGCCTTCGTTGGGAGAGATGATAAACAGATCAGGATCTTCCTTTAGCAACTCGTTCGCCTGCACTACCTGCTTCTGGCTGTTACCATCCGCTTGCCGGTAAAGGAAATTTATATTGGGATGAAAAGCCAGTTCGCGATTCATTTCCTGCAGCATGGTTTTTCGCCAGTCATCTGATTCTACACATTGCGAGAACGCGATTGTATAATACCTCTGCTTCTGTTCACTGGTACAAGCCCCGAAAAATACAAGCAAAACAATGGTCCATAAAACCAGGCGGGCTTTAACAAAGCTGCCCGGTTCGATTGATGACAAGCACTTCATAATTGGTCGTATTGTAATCATACCGGCACTATATGGAAAGCAAACAGATCATCCTCTTCTATTATAAATTTAAGAAGTCAAGATGGGATGTACAGTTTTTTGAGCAACTTATTGGGTACAATTTTGAAACAAATTTGAAAGACCACATTACAATTTCTAAATACTTTAAGCTGCGGGTAAAAACTTTAATTCTACTATTTATTGAACATTAATCTTTTATAAGAGCATAAGCTCTTTTTATTAATTAGAAATCATTTAGAACAGGATCAGAACATCCGAAGCCTTCAGCTAAAGTATTTTGCAGACGATTGCCTGTGGTATGAATAAGGAAAACTTGCTTCCGGGATGTTGACCGATATCATACTTTTTAATTGAAATCCGCCTTTGTGAATGATTTAATGCCAGGGTTTGTATTTACTTACCCTCTTTTTTAAATACTTAAGTAAAAATGTATGAAATACTCATCCCTATTAACAGAAAGCAGCCAGGTTTATAAATTAATTGAACAGCAAATTGAGAAAGGTACACTGGAAACCGACGAGGGAAAATGGATTGAGCGGGCGTTTGGGTTGGTTATGAAAACCTGGCTCAACATAGAGGAAATGGCCAGTAATAACCATTTTTTGGATCGGGAAGAAGAAATATACTTTTATAAAAACCTGAAGCCGGAATTTATCGGGCTGATTGAATATTTTACTCTTCTTTATAAATCTGTTGTATTTCAGCCAGATGATTCTATCGCATACTGGAAACATGAATTAAAGAATTGTAGGGAGTTGCTCTTCATATATCATTCAGGCTGCCAGTATTATGAGCAGGAATTGTCCAATACGGATATCTATTTTCTGGAACAAAACAATCAGCAACCATTACTTTTCGGACTCAACGTAAGCCGGAATAATTTTACTGATATTTCTTACAGCTATTTGCGCGGCAGGTTGATTGCTATGAAAAGATATGAAAAGTACATCCAGAGTAAATTGAATGAAACCACAGGTTCGTTGGAAAATGACCTGTATTTGGAACGCCAATCCTCGGCTAATTGAACAGGCATCACGGCTGTGTAATTTTACTGGCCGTAAAAGGAAGGACATTGCCAGACAAGGTTATATACTTCCAGTTCTTCCCGTCATAGCATAGCAAGGGAAAAACCAAATTAGCAACATTTCCGTATGGATTGATATCATTCGACTGGATGTCATCATAAACAGGCGGTATGATAAACGTCCCATCTTCCGCCTTCCCTGCCTGAGCGTTCAATGATAATATACTCATTAAGCCAGAGGGTCGGATTATCATCATATTTCGGGGGCGTGAGCTTCCGCGACGGGCGATTATACAAACCGTATTTATCATTTTTAAAAACAGAGAATAACCCGGTGCTTTGCCATCACCTTCCACCTCCATAATATTAGTGTAATATTACGGAAGCAGTCTATTACCGGCACGATCGAGTAGCATTCTTGTGCTGTCTCCATTCTCTGAATTAACCCTCGTTCATTAAGAATGATCAATGACGTATTATTTTGCATCGATTCCTGATTATTTTGTATCAATTCTTTTAAATAGATCATCAATAACCAACTATGGAGCATCAGTACGTAATATTGCGGCATAAGTATATAACTTGTGCATGTAAGTAATGACTTTACATGATTAATTAATTACTTATGCTCCATAGTTATGAACTTATTAGTAAATGTTGTAAAGGCTTTCCCATATTTAATTAAAGTTGCCCCAAAGTTTGAAAAGATGCTCCAAAGTTTAGTCAGGTTGGTCCAAAGTTAGCTATTGATGAGTCATAGTAAGTTACTAATGCGGCATAATACATTAGAGGTGTCTCGTCCTAAAATAGCTATACATGTGAAGAAAAAATCCTGAAGTAACTATACACAAGCAGTTGATAGTCCTGAAGAAGCTATACATAGGCAAGTGATAATCCTAAAGTTACTTTACAGGTTGAGTTTTCAAAAATAAGGGATTGGTTTTATTAATCCGCAAAAAGAGGCGGGGCCTGGCTTAAAAAGGGAGCCGCCCCGCCTCTTTTTACTGGTTACTACCTGTCATCAACAGGCTGCAAGTTCTGCATTACATTTTCAGACTGCAGATTGCTGTCAACTCGTTTTTTAGGGTATTGCTTCCATCTTTTGGTTAAAACACCTTGTTTCAGATGAGCATGGGCTGGAGTTAGCATATCGCAGCTACTATGAGGCCTATGCTCGTTATAGGCTGTTATGCTGCTTTTTACAAGCTCGCGGGTTTGTTCAAAACCAGAGGATGAACTGTAAAGATTAAACTCTGTTTTAAGAATTCCATTAACCCGTTCAGCCAGGGCGTTTTCATAAGGATCACCATTTTCTGTCATGCTGATAGCTATTTCATTTTCCTTTAGTATGCGCACATAATCAGCAGAACAATATTGTGAACCCCTGTCAGAATGATGGATAAGAGCCCGTTTGGCGTAAAGCCGGTTGGCAAGGGCCATTTCTAAGGCATCGATGCATCCCTGTGTGGACAGATCCATCCGTAGGCAATAACCCATAATCTTTCGGGAGTAAGCGTCTGTAATAAGGCTTAGATAGCCCCACTGATTACCCATGCGGATATAGGTAATGTCACTCACCCATAACTGTTCTGATCGTTCGCAACGAAAATCAATAGTAAGATTACTGTATTTGCGCATCCAGTGACGGGAATCAGTGGTGATTACTTTTCTTTTACGGCGCCGTATGAGTAGCTTGTGGCGTTGTAGTAAATCAAAAAGATAATCCCTGCCAATTTGAATTCCATGTTCTTGCAATAGCGGTGCAATATTGAGATGCAGCTTACGGGTTCCCAAGTTAGGTACTAGTTTCCTTTGTTGATGTATATAATACAGAATAATATCCTCCTGCAGACCTTGTTGGCTGGCACGCCACCCATAGTCATAGAAGGCATGACGGGTTTTGCCAAACAGTTGACATAACTTTCCTATTCCTGCTTTAGGAAAATCTTGTTTTAATCGTTGGACTGTTTGGCGCCAGGCTTTTTTCTGATATTGATTTTAAGCTGGTCTTCTGCTACATCAATGAGGGTATTGAGGGCTGCTATTTTTAGCTGCGCTTCTTCTAGAGCCCGTTGTAAGGCTTTGACATCTTGATTGTCATCTGTAGAACTATTCCTGGATGCTTTCTTTTTCTTCATTTCGCTGTCGTAAACAATGGCAAGATCGTCATTTTCCTGCTTTAATTGTTCAATCCAGTTTTTGATCGTTTGAGAGCATCCTATGCCATAGGTGCGTTGGGCTTCTTTAATACTCAAACTTCCACTCTCAACAGCACGTACAACAGATCTTTTAAACTGAATAGTCGCTGGCTTGTTAAGCCCATTGGATGTGAGCCCTAATTCATTTAGCTCCATCCATCTGCTTAAAGTTCTTGGCTTGACATTATACTGTTTACATGCCAATTGGTGGGGCATTCCCTTGTGAATTTCTTCTAAAACCTGGGATATGAATCGTTTGTCATAAAAGCCGGTGGCGCTATAACGCCCAATTAATTGTTGTTCCTTGTCGTTTTCTACCATACATTTTAAGTTTAAAGTGTATAGTTTTTTTAGGACGAGGCAAGGTGTGATAAAAATTTAGTTGACTACTTTGCCTGTAATGTTTACCAATTTTGCTCACACATTGACAACTTTTGCGCGGAATAAATAATGGGCTAGTACATAATCGGCGCTATGGCTGCATCCGCCACAAAGATCAAAGCCGTCATATTGAATAGGAATAACCACACTGTCGGTGCCTGAATTATAGATACCCCATTTACCGTTCTGACTTACGTCGAGGAAATTGCCATCCAGGTAACCTATATCGCTAAAGCGAAGGGGCGCTAACATTTTTCCTGTGGTATCGCACATGGTGATCTTTCCGTTCTTTCTTACCTTCCATGTATTGAAACTTCTTGTATCAATGGTGTCATATACTGGCTGAAGGATCCATTGTCCATCCTTTACGTTGCTGGTTACTTAAGCAGATCTTCAATTATTGATATAAGTGCTTCCTTGATCTGAGGGCGCAAAGCATTGCTGGAAACAAGTCTTCCTTCTTTATTAATGATCATGTATCGGGGATAACCGCTGAAATTATATCTTGCCCGCAACTTGGAAATTTCATCAGAATCCACAAAAAAATGTTGCCCGGAAAGGCCATACCTTTTTATGGAGCTTTGCCAATTACTTTTTTCAGAGTCTGCGCATAAATAAACAAAAGAAACTGGTTTTCCTTCAAAATGCTTTTGCAACTCCTTACTGTAAGGAAATTGTTCTATGCAGGGTCCACACCAGGTTGCCCAAATATCTATATATATTACCTTGCCTTTGTTTTCGCGGGCAATTTTATTGATTACGGTCTCCTTCTCACGTAACCAAGTGGATGAAACCATGTCCTCATATTTCTCTTCTTCCAATTGTCGTTTTGTTCGAAAAATCTCCCTGGCAATGATGGCATAAGTTCCAGAATCACTGCACATCATTTTTATCCTGTTTAAAATACCTTCATCAGGGTTTAGCCGGTTGTTTTCAATAAACCAGGTATACAGGTAATGACCTAATAAGTAATTTCTAAAAATACCTTTTGGGAACAAGGAGTCAATTCGGGAAAGACCATACAACAACTCCATTCCTGAATAATAATAATACCAGTAATCATTATTATCCAAAAATTTCATGAGATGGCCGTATTGTTGCATGAACTTTATTGCTTCCGCGGAATCCTTTGTCGAAAACCTGACCGAAAAACCACTCGTAGAAGCCCCAAAGGTTGGCCCAAACTCTTTTAAACTTTCAATGCTCTTTATCAGATCTTCGGTCAATGATTTATCATTTTTCTGAACATATTGCAATCCTTTTTTCAACGATGAATTGATAGTAATAAAACTGTCTATCTCTTTCCTGTTTGTGAGGTGTTCATTGACAGCCTTGTTTATCACTTCTCTTATAAAACCATCAAACTCAAATCCGGCCAAATGGGCATAATTATCATCTGCAGTAAATGAATAAACCAGGTTAAGATACCCTGCAGAAAGACTCACTTCTTTATCCGGCTTGTGCAGCCACCGGTATCGATATAGCGAATTGGCAAGATGATACTTATTTGTTTCTTTAATAGTTTGCCATAAAAGGTTGCTCATGGTGAATTGTGCGCGGTATGCTGCGACCAAAGAATCAGAGAATTGCTTTTTGGTAAGCTCATACTCTTTGTATGTATTTTGATCACTTTCCCGGATCATTTTAGCTTGCTCCTTATAATCATCCGGTCTTTTTACATACAATCTGTAGTCCCTGTATTCATTGTTAAATGCGCCTCTGGTTCCGGCTATCGCCATGTTGCAATTGATATTGCGTATTTCATCTGCTGACTTTGCATTTTGATATGGTAAAATATCTATATAAACGATGGCGGTGTCGCCCGGGCGCATGAATACATACTCAAACACTCCACCAAACTCAATAATTACCAAAGAAGAAGGGAATTGAAGTGGCAGGCGAAGATTGAATTGTCCGTTTTCATCAACCGTGGCATTCTGAACCGTCGTATTACCTAATATTAAATTACTCACCCTGAATTCCATAAGCTTCAAGCTGGTTAATTGCCGGTGGTCAACATAACCCTTTATAAAAGCGGTGTCTTTGATTTCTTTTGAGGGCGGTAGCACTTCTTCTGCAGCCATCCTGCGTCGCTTATTAGTTAGTAAAAGGGCCGTAGCATTGTGCGTGACTTTTATAGTACTATCGCTGTTAATGGTTACAGGCAATAGAAAGCTCTTCTTCCCTTTTTGTAGCAGGATTTGTAGATCATTCTCCTTTTTTGTAACCACTTTGTATTGCCAGAAATCATTTTTGAAATAAACGAGCTTGTCATAAAAGCCAATCACCCATACGTTGGTATTTGTTTGAAGAAACCAGTTTCCATCCAGCTTCAGCGAAAATGCTGCATACTGCTGCGACCGGGCAGTTATCACTATTGCACTGTCTCCATTTACAGAGAAAGTACTGTCGTTATAAGCCGTGATGAACCCGTCGTGGCAAACAGGAATGATAATAGCCCCGGTAGTGTCAATCAAACCGAATTTCCCGTTTTTCTCTACGCAGGCATAATTAGCCCGGGTTGTGGGGCTTTGGGAATATATAAAACCTGCCGAAAGGTATAAGTGTATTGTTAAATACAGGGTAACTAACCGAAAGGCTGAAAGGGATGCGGGCCGGATGAAGATTGTGCCAATTATGTACATGGTAACAAAGATAAGAGGCAGGTCTTTATCTTGTATTGGGTGGTTTGCTCTGGCTGAACAATACTCAAACACCACTATGCTTTAACAACATCTGTTATTTTTTCACGCTGGTAAGTCTGTATAAACCTGCACCATGTTTTCTTATGCTAACAGAAAATGTATCCTTAAACAACCCTAATTGCTTATCGGTCCATAAATCCTGGATGTTACATTGCTGCAAGCCCAACGTCGCCAGATCTATATCAATGATTGCTGAAGCGGGTGGCACCGGACCTGAAGGATTCTGCGTAAAGATCATAAACTTAATGGTAGCGCCGATGTTCTGATCGGCGGCTCCTTTATCAAGACCTGTCATGGCTGTAAATCGGGTTACTCCTTCAGGAAGGTTATATTCAATTATCGAATTGGCGTGTACCCCAAGGCCCGAAATGTATTTTTTGCCCTCGACTATTAAGTCGCCGCCTGATGTTGATTTGTTAACACCCGGCTTCCCCCATCCTGTAGTAGCCTTCTTCCAGGTAAGCGTAGTTAATGAAATGGAATCATTTCCCCTATATAATATGGGATTTATCCAGTCTCCATGGTCAGCTTCAATATTCTCTATCCCTGAAACGGCCAGAAACAGTTTTTTATCACCATTGATTTTTATATCGAGTGTTTGGGATTGCCGTTGCCTGTTGATTACGTTGCTTTTCCATATTGCTTTACTTTCCATCATTTCATCCAGGTCGTCAATGTTGAATACGGCCAAAAATTTATTACCATTGGCGGGGTCTTCCGCTATCCAGGCAGCCTGCTTTTCATTTCGGAAAAGCGGCCGGTTATTGACGCTTTTATTCAACACATACAATACGTTCTTGTTGGTAATTAGCGAATCTGTAAACGGATCATTATCCGGAAGGTTACCTCCAAACATCAATGGCGATTTAAATATGCTCCAAAGCGTCATCAATGTGTATTGTTCATCTTTGGTGAAATTGGTCATTCTTGGGTCCCCTATTTCAGCACGGATGCCTATTCGACCCAGTGGCAGTATGTCGCCATCAGGATATGCTCCGTATGAACGCCATTTGTTCCATAGCTCAAATATTTCAAAGTGTTCTTTTAATTTCGGCCATGTATCCCAGAAATCGTTTAAAGTGCGCCATGTATTGGCATGTTGCTGCACATGCGCTGCATAATTAAGCGGGGTTTCACCTGGTGAAGTGCTTAACACAATTTTGCGGCCTGTTTTCTCAATGGCCTTTCTGATCATTTCTACTTCGCCGGAAAAATAAACAGGCGCTGTTAGATCATCGACCTTAATTAAATCAACTCCCCAGGAAGCGTACAATTCAAAAATGGAATTATAATATTCCTGGGCGCCCGCTTTGTCGGGAACAATGGTGTACATATCATGCAGCCAACGGCATTGATCGTCTGGTGTATAAATGTCATTGGCGGTGAGTTGTGTACCTTTAATGGGAAGGTTTCGTTTTACTGCTTCTACCGGTATACCACGCATAATCTGAATACCAAACTTCAGCCCTTTTTTATGGAGATAATCAGCCAGCGGTTGAAATCCCCTGCCATCCGCCGCAGACGGAAACCTGTTTACAGCAGGCAGAAATCTGCCGTAGCAGTCGATTGAATATTCGGGATTTTTTTCGTTATATCCATGTGCTTTATCGTTCCCAACATACCACCGGATGTCTACCACGATATATTCCCATCCGAACGACTTTAAATGGGTGGCCATATAATCCGCATTGGCTTTTACTTCTGCTTCTGTAACGGTTGGACCATAGCAATCCCAACTGTCCCAGCCCATAGGAGGTGTTGGTGACCAACTGTGAAAATCATTTTTTTTGCCGGGCTGCGTACATGCGGTACATACAGTAATTGTTAAAAGAACAAACTTTAAAATTTTATTTGATACGGACCTTGTTGTCATAAAAAATACAGCCTTATTGAATAGCGTAGAAGCCGATCAGACTTCGGTGAATAGAAGTGATAAATTTAAACCCGTTTCTTACTCGTGTAACTTTACTGTTTTACTTTGAGATGCAGTATACTGGTGAAAAAACTGTTGAAGATTATTTGAATTCCCAGTAACAGGCAGGCAACAGCCGGAATAACAAAACGCAAAACGTGCAAAGGGTTAAGATTTCCAAATAAATGCCTGTTCCATATACTGAAACTATATACCGATAAAATAACTCCTGATAATAGAACAAATACTCCGGTACCTAAACCTTTTTCTAAGGAAAAGTATCTGTTGAATTTTTTAAGCCATTCATTGTTATTATCAAGTCCGGATTTTATGGCGAAGATCCTTGCTAAAAAGTAAAGTGTTACCAACTGAAAGCCTATCACTATTGTTATGGCAGAATAAAGCATGGTATGAATATCAAACTGCACAGCCCCGATTTTTACAGGTCCCTGAAAAAGCACTGCGGTAGTAAGCATGCCAATCATCATAAACACAAGACCGGGATATAAGAATAACCATTTTGGACTAAACAATAAGAGGAACCGTAAATGCCGCCAGCCGTCGCGCCATGTTCTTAAGTGGGAACGTTTAGATCTGCCATCGGGATATAGTTTTATGGGAACCTCCGAGATCTTTAAGTTATTTAATGAAGACTTTACGATCATTTCCGAAGCAAACTCCATCCCGGAAGAACATAATCCTATGTCTAAAATTGAGCTGCGATTAAACCCTCTTAACCCGCAATGAAAATCACCAATGCTTGTTTTAAAAAAAAGCCTGCCGATAAAAGATAATACTGGATTGCCGAGGTACTTGTGAAGAAAGGGCATGGCATTCTTTTCAATCCCACCCTTAAACCTGTTACCCATAACCAGGTCGTAGCCGTCGCGCAGCCTGTTAACAAAAGGAAGAATGTCAGTAAAGTCATAACTATCATCACTATCACCCATAATTACATATTTGCCTTTTGCCTGTTCAATGCCTGCACGTAAAGCTTTACCATAACCTTTTTCAACTACATGAATCACCCGTGCTCCCAGGCTTTTTGCTATTGTGGGCGAACAGTCAATGCTGCCATTGTCTGCAATCAAAATTTCACCATCTATTTTATTTGCTTTCAGTGCATGTTGTGCCTTCAATACACACGCTTTGATCGTTTCTTCTTCATTAAGGCATGGCATTAGAATGGTTAATTCCATAAAAATAACCTTGTTGTTTTTTCTAAATTGGGTTTAATTATCGTGCTGTTTTTATAACAGAAAGTTTCTTACGCATGCAGTTATGCTGCAATCACTATCTTATATCCTACGTTCACTTTGTTGGGTAAAAAGTTGCCTGTTCTTTTCATTAATGTGCAAAACGTTGCCTGCCCTGCACAGTGACAGGCGCAAATCTTATTCACGACTTCTTGTTACTTAAGTATTGTTGATTGTTTGAAAAGCTGAATTCAAAATTACTATCCAGCACTGCAAATAACTTGCAGCAGATAGAAGCGAGTTAATTTTATGAGCTTTTTATATTTATAATACTAACGTGCAGGTGAGATCATTTCTGACATTTTTATAATGGCAGCCTGATATGTTAGACAAAAGAATTTAAAGATCAATAATCCCCAAACACCCGAAATAAGATATTTTTTTGTGCTATGATAAATGCCTGCAATGCCCGCTGGAGCTTATTTTTATTGCCTGGTTGATAATTGAGGTTAATAAATGTATTAAATACCTTTAATTAGGTTAATTTAGGTATTATTTAAACGTGCAATTCACACTTATATCCAAAATCTACACGGTTTTACTTCAAATCTGCACACTTATCAAATTAACATCTTTAGTGTATTGTTTCTACTAAAACCTTTTTACCTTTAGATAGATTAATCGAATATCTTAACCCTTAATTAAACATTGCCATGTTGAAAATTGATTGGCTTCTGAAAGAAGCAACTAACCCACATCTGCTACTAAATCGAATCACATTGATCCATCAGGTGAGATCAAATTGGACCACGGTCAATATCACTTATGCCTTGTTGCTGAAGCAACCTCCTGCTCAAAACGGTTTATAACATAAATCATAAAAAGATTTAAGCATAAATGTTTCCTTACAAGGAATTATTGAATTATTAGTAATTCTAAACCTTATGGCTTCTTATGGCAAGACACCATTTTAACCGCCTTGAACATCTTGATTATTTAATTCGACTTAAGGCAACCGGCAACCCTGATAGCCTGGCAAAAAAATTACACCTATCAGTGCGAACTATCTTTGGCTATATTGATATATTGAAATCTCTCGGTGCACCCATAGCTTATAATAAAGAAAAAGAAACTTATTATTATACCGAGAGCGGTAGCTTTTACTTTAAGTTCAAAAAAGACAAAAGCGTAACTGAGAATTGATCATTCCCATTTGTCTTCTTATGTTAAGCTGTTCTAAAAATTATCGACTGATTCATCGCTGCAAATAAATTGCAGCAGTGGGGTGTAATTTTGGTTTTAAATGTAATGGAAACTTCCGATTGAAATTATGTGGTTCGTTTTTGCATGATTTTATAGTGGTTATTCTGCAATGAACCAGCTCTTGACAAAGAGCCAGGGCAGCTACACTATTACCATGAATTACTATTTTATTATATGCGATAACCGGTAATACTGCAAAGAGTGCGGTTGACAGTATTAAAACTTCAGGAAGCTGATTTTTTACCAAACCTAATATATGAGAGTTGCTGTTATAGGAGCAGGTGTAGCAGGTATAACAACTGCTTATTCACTTACTAAAAGAAATTGCCAGGTCGATGTCTTTGAAGCAGGCGGCAGGGTTGGAGGGATGGCAGCTACCATTACTTTATGGAATCAAAAGGTTGATATTGGCCCGCACCGGTTTTTTAGTAACGATAAACAAGTGAACGATCTTTGGTTAGAGGTGGTAGGCGATGATTATGAAATGGTAAACCGGCTTACCCGTATATACTATAACAATAATTTTTTTAAATACCCGCTCAGAATAGGCGATACGCTAAGGAATCTGGGTGTGCTTGAAGCCGGCAGATGCCTCTTTAGTTATTTAATTGAAAGATTCAATGCATCAAACCAGGATGGATCATTTGAAGCCTGGGTACAAAGCAAGTTTGGAAGAAGGTTGTTTTCCATCTTTTTTAAAACCTATTCAGAGAAGCTATGGGGTATACCATGCAGTGAACTTGATTCAGATTTCGCAGTCCAGCGGATCAAAAAATTATCCCTGTTTGAGGCCATAAAGAATGCAGTATTAAGAGGAAGAGGCAATAAACATAAGACACTGGTTGATCAATTCGCTTACCCATTGGGAGGCACGGGTATGGTTTACGAAAGAATGGCCAGGTTTGTAAAACAATCCGGAAATCACGTTTATTTAAATACACCGGTTTACAGAGTAGTAAATTATAACAGCCGGGTAATGGGAATTGAACTGGAAGACGGAACTTTTAAAGAATATGACCATGTG
The DNA here is from genome assembly GCF_004834005.1 of Niastella caeni. Classification (GTDB taxonomy): domain Bacteria; phylum Bacteroidota; class Bacteroidia; order Chitinophagales; family Chitinophagaceae; genus Niastella; species Niastella caeni. Next base: position 964,934 of record NZ_STFF01000001.1, on the reverse strand, counting down.
GTTTCTACCATGCCTTATACTTTAATGGTACAAACCTTAACCGAGGTTCCCGGGGAAATTACTGCACTTGCCCAAAAGCTTACATTTAGAAATACAGTAATTGTGTATTTGCTCATTAATCGTACTAACCTCTTTCCCGATAACTGGCTTTACATTCATTCATCCGAATTATTAATGGGCCGGGTGACTAATTTCAGTAATTGGGTACCACATATTAATAACAATGAGCAAAAAACCATTTTAGCCATTGAATACTGGTGTAACCATAATTCGGAACTATGGAATTATAAAGATCAGGATTTTATTAAGCTTGCTTCAACAGAGATGGCTAAAACCGGGCTTGTAGAACCTGCGTTGATCGAAGATGGTTATGTATATCGGATCAATAAGTGCTACCCGGTATATAATAAAGGGTATAAAAAAATAGTAAGCCCTATCAATAACTATGTTTCTTCAATAGAAAATCTTTCTGTTATAGGAAGGTACGGCTCTTTTAAATATAACAACCAGGACCACAGTATCCTTATGGGTTTAAAAGCTGCTGAAAATATTGTTGTAAAAACGAAACACAACCTGTTTGAGATTAATACTGATTACGAGAACTACCAGGAATCCTATGTTATCACAGAAACGGGTTTGCAAAAGCAATAATTCCCATTGTCGTTTAACAAGTGAGCCTGTGCACCTTCATTTGATAAAATGAATAAACAATGAAACAAAAAATAGCGTTGGTATTGATTGGCGCCATTATCCTGTGTTTTGCAGGATTTAATAATAAATTTCCGCTGCTTACAAACGATACCGGCGTGTATATAGACTCGGGGTTCAGCAGGAATGTTCCATTTGACCGGCCGGTCTTGTATGGCCTGTTTATTGCACATACAAGCTGGGGAAATTCTTTATGGCTTGTGATCTTTAGTCAGGCACTGATCCTTTCTCTCGTGTTGTTTTATTGTTTTCGCTATTTCTCAAGCAGTATAAATGGTACTTTATTTTTTCTCCCATGCCTGTTCTTTATTGCTTTTTTTATGTCGGCATCTGTTACTGCAAGCACAGTGTCTGCTGCGGTATTTTCAAATATTGCATCATTGTGCATGATGCTTTTGTTATTTGCAAAAAATGTTTCTAAGCGGGATTTGGCCATCATTACCATTGTTTTTGTTCTCAGTCTTGGAATGGATATAATGAACCTTATTACAACATTCCTGGTGTTGGTTCTTTATACTTTGCGCTGTTTATGGACTAAAAAAGAACAAATGCAAGATCCCATAAAAACAAATCCAAAGCAGCTACTTATTACGGGAGCCCTCCTTCTCTCGGCCTGTGCGCTTGTATCTCTTATCCATTTTTTCCTTGGTGCCGGATTGGGTATTGTTCGGGAAAATAAAATTTCCATGTTACCACGGCTGCTAAATTCGATGTACGCCATAAATAAGGAAAGATATTCAAGAGTAAGTGGGAATACGCTTATTGGTCTTTGCAAATGGTATGAAGATGAAGTAAGAGAATATTATCTCAGCCGGCAATTTCAGGGATGGTTGTCATTGAACTATTTGAATTACTGCAAGGTGATATCGGCCATCTTGTGTCTAGGTCTTAACCTCCTGTTACTGCTCCGTAAAACGTTTTATCGCCAACGGAACCTCTTTTTTTACATTTTCATTGCATTAATTATACAAATACTTACCGGCGCGTTGGTTTATGGAAGAAATAATAACATTCCCGGCCACCTCATCTGGATGCTGCCAATACCCTTGTTTATTTATTTATCCGAAGCACCCTTTATAAGTAAGTGGAATAAAATTGGCACAAATAAAATCTCGTAAAAAATAACGTCATTACATGAGGACCTACCTGCATAAAATAAAATATAATCATCTCGTAGCCATATTGGTTTCCGCATTCATCCTGTGCTTTCTGGCATTATATAATAGATATCCATTAACATTCAATCATGATTCGGGCGTGTATTTGGAAAACGGATTTGGCGGAACAGTTGCTTATGACCGTCCGATCCTATATGGGTTATTCCTTTACTTTTCCAGTCTTCAGCAAACTTTGTGGTTTTCTGTGATCACACAAGCTTTGATCGTATCATTGATCATATATTATTATTTCCGGTATTTTGCACCTGCCTCCAATTTCATACCCTTTTATCTGGGTTTTACGCTGCTCATTTCTTTTTTTATGGGAGGTTCGTTTAATGTCAGTTGGTTGATGCCTGATGTATTCACCCCTGTGTGCGTGTTGTGCATGGGGCTGCTATTGGCAAATGAATTGAAAGTAAGGGACAATATCATCATATCGTCGTTGCTTGTTCTAAGTATTGGTATACACAATTCGCATTTCTATATCTGCATGGGGCTTTCTCTGTTATTGTTGATAGGCTTTGCTTTCAGATCTATTCTGAAAATATACCGGGTTGCAGGGGTGCGATTAAAAGGAATAGCTTTTGTGATGATCCTGATTATTGCCGGTAATCTCTTTGTAGGCGCTGTACATTATATGTTTGAAGGAAGGTTCAAAAGCTCGCGGGGCGGAAGCATCTTCATTATGAGCAACCTGATTGAAATGGGTATCATCGACAGATACCTTACCGAAAGTTGCAAAGAGAAAAACTATGAATTATGCCGATACAAAGATAGTCTTCCAAATAATTTCCTGTGGGCTGAAAATGGACCCATCTATAAAACAGGTGGCTGGGAAGGCAATGAAAAGAAATATGCGACAATAATTAAAGACATGTTAATGACCCCCAAATACCTGCGGATGTTTAGTTATAAATCATGGGTATATACATGTAAGCAGTTCTTTAATTTCGATATTGTCGAAGTCAAGGTCCCAAGTAACCGGGTAAATGAAGCAATAGCTGCAAATTACGCTTCTGCGGAATCCCTAAGACATTCCCGGTCAAAACAAAGTACCGATTCAATAAGTTTTGGATTTATCAATTTTGCACAAAACATTGTTGTGGCCGCTTGCCTGGTTATTTATAGTCTTGTTTTTATATTCAATAAAATGACTGTTAGGTACCGGTTTTTTATAGCATTCATTTTATTGAGTCTTATAGCCAATGCATGGGTTTGTGGAACTTTCTCAGGTGTATTCCCACGTTATCAGATTCGTGTTATGTGGCTGCTTCCACTTCCGCTGTTTTTATACCTGACAGAGCAATTTAGTCAAATATTAATATTTAAACGTTTTGGTACAATGCCGAAACCGGAGAGCGTAAGAAATGAAACCGTATAAATAAAAAAGCTTGAATCATAAGCTACGCTAACTATTAAACTTATACCAAAATAAAAGGACCACTATTTTTAACCAATCAATTAAAACTTTGTATGAAAAGAAAAGTGTTCACACTATTTGCAATAGTGGCGACAGTCGCTTTATGCGTTTCGAATGTCTCTGAAGTATTAGGTAAAAATGCCAAATCAGATCCACATGTAGGATTTACTAACCGGGTACTGGCAGATGTTGCAACTTCTTCCAGCAGCTCATCCAGTACATCCAGTACATCCAGTACTTCCAGTACCTCTAGTACCTCAAGTACCTCAAGTACTTCAAGTACGTCTGGTACATCCAGTTCTTCTAATTCATCCGGTTCATCAAGCAGTTCCGAGAGTGATGCCTCGCTTTTCTGGTTACCTATAACACACTTGAATTACGCTTGTCCGGCACAAACTATTAATGCAACGGTATATTATTACCAGACTATAGGTCAGGTTGTTAAAACAGTGTATAGTAATGGGTTGGTATCAGCAGGTGCTTATGCCAGCCAAACAGCTACAGGATCTTATACCACAAACCCGACAACTTTTCCAGCATACAATACTTCCTGGATTGAATGTAGGAATGAGCCTGGTCTTGGCTGTACTCCATGTCCTCCTGTAAAAGCCTGTCTTTTGGGCTGTTCTTAAAGATAAAAAAAGCAACAGTGGATTCCATTCGTTTTGGTAAGGAAAATATAGAGTTACCAAAGAAGATTTGGTGACTCTATATTTCCTATAGTGTAACTAAGCAGATTGCTTCGCTTAAAAATTGTATCAGCAATTTTTTCTCTTCATAATTTTAATTATTTACAGTGAATATATTAATCCAGCCAGGCCGCTTTTACTTTTCTATCCTTGCAATTCTTTTTTTTTCGAGTTGTCATTTTACCAATTCAGAAAATTCAGCAATCGAACTATTTCCATTAGATTCAGTTGCGGCATATACAAAAACTGTAAATATTCCGGAAAGTCTGGATTCAATGCATTTTTACTACAATGACATGTTACGGGATGTACGTTATGTGAAACTTGAATCAAATAATGAGTGCTTAATTGGAACGATCAGTAAAGTAATTGTAACACCTGATTTCATTGTTATTGGTGATTTCTATATATCCAATTCGGTGTTTTTCTTTACTAAACAGGGACAGTTTGCAGGTAAAATAAGTGTAAATAAACCTTCAGATTCAATTCGGCTGGAAAATATTAAAGATATGACATATGACTATGATAACAACCGAATAATTGTATACGATTATAAAGCAAACTATATTTACCAGTTTACTGAAAGTGGAAAATATTTAAATCGATACCGCAGTAGCGATCTATCGTTCATGCGATTTAACTATATAGGGAAAAACAAATTTGCATTTTATGAACCAAGCGTAAACAGAGGAGTAGGGGGTGGGTACAACGATTTTCTTTTGGCCATTGGAGATGAAAAATGCAATATCAGCTATACAGCTTATCGAAATGATAGTACAATCAGCAGTTATGATTATAATTTAAACCTTCCAAATTCAGGAGAAACAGTTTATTTCTGTCCAAAATTTTCCCATACCATTTATGAAATTAAAAATGACAAGACAACTGAAATAACCGGCAAAATAAAATTCAACTTTTCTGCAAAAAACTCGATAATCGACAATAAGTCCCAGGTTACTACTGTAAAAGACCTTGAAATGCTAACACAGGCCGGCCATTACAATTTCGATGGAAAATGTTTTGTTGCCAATGATGTCTTATTTATTGAATTAACCAGAAAAACTTTCAATACAGGTATTTTTTATTCACAAAAAACAGGAAAGATCATTGGCTGGAATCCTATATTGAATGTGCAGGTTAAGGATACAGTACATGTTTCATATTATTCATACCCCATTGCCTCAACAGGAGATGAATTTATAAGCGTAATGGACCCTGATATAATTGCCAGGCAGGAAAGAACTTTTGCCAGGATTGCCAGAGAGAATCAGCTTCCCCAATCTCCAAGGGAGCATCATTTACAGGAAATACTTTCCACCATGAATGAAAACGACAATCCGGTACTTCTGTTCTATAAGTTAAAGCAGTTTTAAATAATCAATGAAAAAAAAGGTTAATATGAAAACGATATTTCTATGTTGCTCATTAATACTGATCTCACTGGGATTTTTATTATATTGGAAGAAAAATGAGAAGGATAAGGAAAAAATGACGCACGCGATTGCAAGACTGGAAACAGTAAACAAGGCATTAGCCAATAATTTAATGATTCAGAGTAAAGTTTCATCCATTCCGTTAGATTTAAATAAGCTTATTGTAAAAGACACGAGCGGGAAACAGGCTTCTTTCATAACGTTTTTAAACTCGCCTAAAAAAATTGTTTTTAGAATAGCGGAATCATATTGTATGGAATGCGTCAAATCACAATTTTCTTTTATGAAGCAAATATCGGGTAAAATAGGAAAGCAGAATGTTGCTATCCTTGCTTCATTCAGTAATATGAAAATGCTAAAGATCTTTCTACAGGAAAACAATATAGAAGTCGACGCATACAATATTGTTCCTGAGGCCGCTCCTGTTAAATTAGCCATCGAGCAATTATATTCGCCGTACTATTTTAAGGCAGACAAATCGACCAACGGAATATCAAATGTCTTCCTGGCTGAAAAAGCCTTACCCGATTTAACACAGGCATACTGTGATGAAGTAACATCAAAATTTTAACATGCGTACTTTGAATATAGCTTATTTATTAACAGCAGCATGTTTACTCTTAGCCACGGTTAACATTCATGCGCAGGGTTCCACTTCCTTAACTACACTACGGATAGACCCCGCCTCCGCAATGGGCGGAACCGCTTCAGAAGTATTCAACGAAGTAAAATACATCCCGCTTGAAACTACCAGAGAAAGTCTTTTTGGAGACGTCAATGAACTAAACGTCACTGATCAGTATTTCATCATCTATGACAGGGATACCGATTGTATATTATTATTCTTTAAAAACGGGAAATTCCATTGCAAGTTACAAGGCAGTGTTATTAACACCAACCTTGCTCATAGCGTAATAAATAAAGAAAGAAAGCAAATCGTGTTACATAAATGGAAAAAAAACACTTTATATTATTTGTACTATGATTTTAACGGTAAGAAATTAAAGGAAGAAGCGGCAGGATCCAAAAACATTTTTTTTCATTCATTCCCCGGGAATAAAGTTGTGTACCACAATTATTCTGTAGACGAGCGTTGGCCAGATTCCTTGAATTATGAACTCATTTACACAATTAAAAATAAAGTAACGGCTACATTTTTTCCATATAATATGAAAAAAGCACCGCTGCCAAGCCGGGAGGCCTCCGCCCCGGATCACGAGCCATTCTACGAATCGGGCAATAATTCAACTATCTTCTTTTGCCGACCATACGACTACAGCATTTACAGATTAACCCCCGACACCGTTCAAAAAGCGTTTAGTTGCGTTTTCCCTTTGGTCAATACGCTCCCAGACGATTTTACTACCAATGCATCTTATATTGGCAAAAGGTTTATGCATTTGGAAACTTACCCCCAACAAATTTCTGATATAGCATACACTTATCAAATAGGCAATAATTTATTCTTCAGGCTGGGCAGAAAAGCGTTTGACAGGAATCAGTCATTTATATATAATCTGCAATCAAATAATTTACTTTCCCTGGGCCGTATCACACCCGACAGCCTATCCTGCTTTTTACCCATAATGGATGAGGGGGTTGAATTCATGGTTAAAAACTTTTTAGCCTGCGATGGAAATTATCTGTATACTTCCTATTCGTCTTTGACGATGTTCCAGGCACACCTCAATACTGCCGGCAGGAATGCTCAGTTCAGTGATGAGTTGAAAAAATATTTTGCTACCGGAAATAAAAAGCAAAACCCGGTTATTGTACAATTAAAACCCAAAGAAAACTTATAACCGGATGAAGCGGTATTGCCGAATTACAAGTCTTATCCTCTCACTGTTGTATTTTTTACCTGCGTTCACCCAGAGTGCAGATTCAACATTTACTGGTTATGCGATGGGATTTATCAAAGATTCCGCGTATCATTATTTTTTGCCATCAGCGACAGTATCCATTTACAAAGCAAAAGATACCAGCCTGCTAAGCTACCAGTTGTCGAATAGTTTCGGTGAATTTCACTTCAGGAAGCTGCCTAGAGAACAACAGTTGTTGATTAGCGTGAGTTACACCGGTTATAAGCACTTCAATAAGCTGTTCAGCATACCGGCGGATGCTAAAAAAATAATTTTAGACACGTTTTACCTGATAAGACGCGACAACGTGCTAAATGAAGTAGTTATTGTTGCCCGCAAGCCGCCTATGCAGATGAACGGAGATACCCTGGAATTTAATGCCGACGCTTTCAAACTGGATGCCAATGCTGTAGTGGAAGATTTGCTACGAAAATTACCCGGGATTATTGTTTGGGGCGATGGAACGATAACGGTTAATGGAAAACCCGTGAAGAGTGTATTAGTGGAGGGGAAACCATTCTTTACTAAAGACGCAAGGATTGCAACACAAAATTTACCTAAAAACGCCATAGATAAAATACAGGTATATAAAGAGGTAAATGAGAAAAATCGGTTAGATTCAACTACAAATGTGAATATTAAGTTGAAGAGAAATAAGAAATCGGGGTTATTTGGAAAAATTGGGGCAGGCTATGGAACAGATGATCGGTATTTAGGGGAGGGAATGATTAATGTGTTTACTCCGCGTACACAAATCAGTGCAGGAAGCTCCATAAACAATACTAATAAAATAGCCGCCGACGTAAATACCCTTATGCTCAATAGTGCTTTTAAGGGTGTTGGCGCAAATATTGAATTTCAACCCGATTTTGGCAAACAGGGAATATTTAGCACACGGTCGGGCGGGGTAACTTTTCAACACGATTTTATACCTGATGCCGGATACAATAAAAACAACCGTTTGAGTGCCGACTATTTCATCAATGACAGCAAAAGCAACCTTATTAAAAATTCGCAAACAGTAATTACATTAGGGCTAGATAGCATTTTGAATCAAAAAAGTAATTTGGCACAAATCGTTGACAATACCGACCAGTACCTAAACTTAAATTATGATTTAAAGAAAAGTAGAAACGAATTTTATATCTCGCCCTCTGTCAGAATTAATAAAAGCTATAATTATACCCGGCAGGCAAATGCCTCAGAAAGCACCCATCTGGGTAAACAAAGCCAGGATAGCACTGTAGATGAAATAAATAACCAGACCCATGCTTTTACATTTAAAACAGGTTTCAAAAATAAAGCCGACAACTCCAGGGCTTCGCGCATTCCGGGTGATTTTCAAATAGATTATACCTTTTTTCATAATGAGGTTGATAGTAGAGAATCTAAAAAATCTGATTTCATATCGATACTGCGCCCTTCACAAAACATAAAATTCGACAGGAATTATGAAACCAATATGCGATCTATATCGAATTTGATCGAATTTAAATATAACAACCTGAACGGTTTACTTTTCGGGCGAATGAACTTATATAAAATAAGGATTTCCTTTTTCAATTATTTAAAAATAAATACGGAAAAAGAAAATAATGCCATAAATGATTTTGATGCCGGAACAGGCCAGTTACTGGTTAACCCTTACCTTACCAATAATAGTCGATATCGTACGGTGGAGGAAATACCAAGTATTAACTTCTCGAGATTTTTTTTAAAAGGGCTTTCTAACAGATATCAAAAAACACTGGCCATAAACATTGAAGCGAGAGAGCAGTTTTTTAATCAGAGAAATGATGCAAGGAAGAGCTTTCAGAATTTTGATCACTCTTATAACCGATTCATACCCAAAGCCAGCATAACTTATACGAATGATCAATTTGGAGAGCATTATACTACCTATACTATAGCTTACAATACATCAACGTATTATCCTACGGTTAACCAACTTGCACCTTTAGTTGATAGTTCTAATAATTTTTACCGGCATCTTGGTAACCCCGATTTAAAGCCATCTTACAAAGAGGAGGTGGAATTATCAATTCAAAATACCAGTAGCAAGTCGAAGAATGTTTTTAACTATTTTATTGAAATAAAGGGAGGTGCTGTTCGCAATAATTTTTCCGACAGCAGTCTGTTTGATAATCTTGGTAGAAATATTCATTATTCTGTAAATGTATCCGGGAATAGATATGTTAATATGCTTGCGAACCTGAATAAAGCATTTAAGATTAAAGGAAACCTGGTGCAGATGAAAGCATTTGCGTCATTAAACATCAACAAGCAGCCGAGTTTCGTAAATGGCGATCGAATTTTGTCGAACAACCTAAACAACAATTATAATCTTAATTTAACCTATACGTTAAAAGATCTGCTGGCGTTAAACCTTTCACAAACCCTGAATTTTTACAAATCAAATCAATCAGGTGTATATAAATATCAATTGACAAGTACGGCTATTAATACCGCAATCGGTGCAAGTTTAAATTTCCCAAAAAATTTTACCGTAAACACTAATATTACCTATAACAAAAATATTACTTCGTATTCCAGGGATATTAAATTCACTATTTGGAATGCAAGCGTTGCATATAGGTTCTTAAAAGGCAATACTTCAGAGATAAAGTTTTCCGCATTGGATCTGTTACATCAAAATACAGGTATTATCAGCTACGGTAACAATAATAGCCTAACCCTCGGAAATGTAAATGTATTGCAACAATATTTTATGCTCACATTCGCTTATTTCCCCAGAAAATTTGGAAAGAAGGATAGTCCCAAATAAATAAGGCTTGTAAGTAGCCTGATGTATAGATAACTTATATTAATATTAAAAACCTGTAAGGTGGGCATGCCACCCTACAGGTTTAATTATGCAAATAGCAGGTCCTCGTTCTATTCTTTCAATAACTTCTTCGTTATAACTTTTCCATTATACAACAGTTTCAGCAGATATACGCCGGCCGGCAACTGCTGCGATGAAATGGTTGTACGATGATTGCCTGCCGGTAAATTGGCATTCACCAGCACCGCCACCTGTTTACCCATCATATCAAGCGCTACCAGTTGTGTATGACCAGCTACTGGCAATGAAAATGTAATGGTACTGCTTTCCCTGAATGGATTGGGATAGCTGCCCAATGTTACTTTTGAAACATTGGCAACAGAAGTTTCTACCGGTGTCATTGACCGCGTTAAGGTACTGGTTTGTATTCTTACTTCTGTATAACTATTCCATGCGTTCACGCTGTTGCCATGCCCTACAATGCGAACGTATTTGGCGGTACGGGCTGCAAAGGTGAATGTTTGCAGGTTCAGCGTAGTGCCACTGCTTACAAGTCCTGTTGCTGCGGTAGTCCAGTTAACACCATCGGTACCTGTTAATACATCAAAGGTAGAAGTGCGTGTATTGCCATTGTAGAAGGCGATCTGTACGCCTGTAACTGTGGCGGTGTTTGCCAAACAGAATTGAATCCATTGGCCGTCGCCGTTAGCCGACCAACGGGTATTGAGATCATTGTCGAGCACATTGGCAGGCACATTGCCATCATTACCACTCGCAGTAACCGGGTCGCACACGGGTGCAGCCTGTACCGTAATAGCCACAGCAGCAGATGTAGTAACACCGGCTGCATTATCGGTAGCTTTGGCTGTAAGGCTGTATGAACCTGCTGCTACACTGTTCCAGGTAAAGCTATAGGGCGAGGTGTTGTCTTCACCCAGTTTGGTGCTGCCATTGAAAAATTCTACTTTACTAATACTGCCATCGCCATCGGTTGCCGTAGCATTAATGGTAACCGTAGCCGGCGCCGTAAACACCGCGCCATTGGCAGGCGATGTAATATTCACCACAGGCAATGCATTGCCGCCATCGGCAATAACTGATAATTGCGGCGGATTGGAGCCAAATTCACTGGAGTTCCAAAATATGCGCGGATCATGCGCCAGCCCGCTTTTCAATGCAAAGGCCACTCTTTTTCGACCGGCCGCCAGTTCGGCTTTTACATAATTGGTTACATCCCATGTATAGTAAGTAAAGGCTGTATTGGTAACGGTTGTTGTAGCCAGCGCCGCTGTTGACGTAGCCGGTTTATTATTCCAGGTAAGGGTGTTTTCCGTCCAGGTGGTATTGGCTACAGAGAATACACCAACTGGTACGCTGGGCACCGAGGTAAGGTCAACCTTGCCATACACTCTCAACTGTACTGAGGCTGCATTACCGGTAAGTGATGTAAGATCAAACATAAGGTACGACTCGCGGGCATTGTTTAATTGTCCGCTGGGCGATAGCTTGGTAATAAGCAGGGTTGAATCAGTTGTTCCGTAGGTGGTTCCTGCATTGGTGCCATCCCGCACATAAGCATCGTGTACAGGTGTATAGGTAATAGCAGGAGGCGCCACTTTGTAATGAGCTGTATAAGTAGCTTCGTTGTCGGTGATCGTTATATTTTGAGATGCGGTGCCGCCATGCTCCCAGAAATCGAACAGGTAGGTAGTGCCATTCACTGTTTGCGGCGATATCGCTTCTACTGGTCGTACCATGCCCGATAAAGAAGGTGTTGTATACGGTGTAGTAACGGGAACAGAATTCAGCCGGATCTGCAAACCCGATGGCACTGTGCGAAGGTTAAACGTAGACAGTACCGGGAATATTTCAACATAGGTTGTATCACGGGCGCCTTGTGCATCACGCACCACCAGGTACAGGCGGTACCAGATATCAGTTTCGGTATGTCCTTCGGCATCTATAGGGAATGAACCACTGTTAACACCATCCGAGATCGCCGGACCCGGGTGAATGTGATTGGCATGATGAAAATCTACCCACCATTCGAAATTAGCGGCCGGTAACGTGCCGTCTTCCGCATCGGTGGCAGTACCGCTGAAACTAATTGTTGTACCGGCTCTGAATGAACCGCCATTGGCGGGACTGGTAATAGTTGCTACCGGCGCCGTGTTGGGTTGTGTTACGGTTAATGTTGCATTATTGCTGGTAACAGAACCGGCGCTATTGGTGACTACCACACTGTACGTGCCGGCATGCGAGGGTTGTACATTGGTAATAGAATAAGTAGCCGACGTAGCGCCTGAAATGTTGGTGCCATTTCTTCGCCATTGGTACGTGGGAGCAGGATTACCTGTTGCGGTAACGCTGAACGTAGCCGTATTACCCTGCGATACAGAAATACTTTGCGGCTGCGTGGTGATCACCGGCCCCCGTGTGCCAGTGTAAATAATTCTATACAGGGCATTGTTGTTTCTGCTTAAATAATACAGGTTACCATCTGTTCCCTGTTTAATATATACTAATCCGCTGCCAACACCTGTACCAAAACCGCTGCGGGTTGGAGAAGCTACAGCCGGATTGATATTATCGATCCATGTACCACAATAATCCAGGAAAAAGTATCGGCCGTTGTAAGTAGAAGGATAATTACTGATAGCGCCATTGAAGAACGTACCGCCGTTAATGGCACAGCCCTGACCGGCGGGTGGCGGATCATTTCTATTGGTGGCATATACATAAATGGGATTGGTTAATCCCGTACATCCGCTGGTGCACATACCTTCCTTATTGGGCCAGCCGAAATTGCGTCCGCCGGCAGTGGCGTCATTGATCTCTTCCCAGGTTGCATTGCCCACGTCGTTCACAAAGATCTTTCCGCTTACCGGGTCAGATGCAATGGTAAATGGATTTCTCAATCCGTACGCCCATATCCTGCTGCGGGCGGCATTACCTGTAAATGGATTACCCGTTGGCACCGTACCATCTGAATTGATGCGCAATAATTTACCTAGGTAATTATCCAGGTTTTGCGAATTGGAGCCTACCTGGTTCTCGCCCACGGCAACATATAATTTGCCATCATTGCCAAAAGCTAAACCACCTCCATTGTGATAAATGCCGCTTAACGTAGGTAAATCAAGGATAGGCGTTTCTGAACCTGCCACATCACCGCTCATGGTAAAACGGCTAACGCGGTTATGCGGCCCCGAGGTATGGGTGTAATACAGGTAAATGTACTGATTGGTGGTGAAGCCCGGATCAACGGCCACCCCGATCAGCCCTCTTTCGCCGCTGGTGTTTACTGATAATGAAACAGCAGGCGTTGATAAAAGGCTGCCATTTTTTACTACCCGTAACTGGCCGCTCTGCTGGCAAATAAGAACGCGGCCGTCGGGGGTAAAGGCCATAGCGGTTGGATTACTTAATGATGCAGTTACCTGAACACGTTGAAAATTGGCCGGCAGGGTTTGTCCCTGCGTATGCGACAATAATAAAAATAGTGCAATGCACAGTTGTACGCATGCGTGCCATGCTTTGAGGATGTTTGTTTTTCTCATATGGTTAAATGGTTGGTGACGATAAGGTGTATCTGTTTAATTCTTCAACATTTTTCTAGTAATGATTTTGCCATTATATAGTAGCTTCAGTGTGTAAATGCCGGGAGAAAGGCGGTTTGCATTAAAGATGGCTTTGTGATTTCCTGGTTGCAATAGGCCATTTACTAAAAGGGCTACCTGTTTGCCGGCTATATCGAACACCGCAAGATGGGTATATGCTGGTTTTTCGAGCGTAAATGTAATGGTGCTGTTTTCCCTGAATGGATTGGGAAAACTGTTCAATCCGCTGGTTATAGTGGTTGGAATTATTACTTCGTCTGTTTCCTTTCGTGCAGCCGCCAGTGAAGAGGATGTAGTGATCGTTAACTGGGGTGCATTGCTGCCGGTTTCTTTTGAACTCCATAATAAGCGGCCTGAAGTTTCCTGTTGATTTTTCAGTACCAATGAAATTTTAGTTCGGCCTGCTGCAATTTCACTCTGAATATAACTGGTGATATTCCAGTTGTAATACCGGCCTGTAGCATCAGTAACAGTAGCAGTGGTAATGGCTGAAGAAGCGGAAGCTGGTTTATTGTTCCAGGTAATGGCCGATTCTGTCCAGGTAGTGTTGGAAACGGCATACGCGCCTACGCCTACATTGGCATCACTGGTGCTTTCGGTACGCCCGAAAACTTTTAAAGTAGCTCCGGTAATATTACCGGAAAGGGAAGACAAATCAAAGGTGAGATACGTTTCGCGGTTGTTGTTCAACTGACCAGTTGGAGCAACTTTGGTGATCAGGTTGGCCGCATCTGTTGTACCATGGGTAATAGCAGCATTTGTACCATCCCGTACATACGCATCGTGTTGCGGTGAAAGATTAATTGTTTGTCCGGGGTTACCGCCAATGTCGCTGGGACAAAGACTGGCGCTGCTTTCGGTAATACAAAAATCATTGAACCGCACCTGTTCATCACGTAAAACAACTGCTTTACCACGATACACGCCCCATTTGCCCCGGTTGTAATCTGCGCCTTCGCGCCACATATCGAGGCTGTTGTTGGTATAAGAAAGCAAAACAGCGCCATCGCTTACCCGCGTTAAAGTGATCTCAAATGTTCCGGCACTGCCATTACTGCTTTTGTATTTCACGTAAGCTTCAACCCAGTTTCCTTTAAATGGGGCCAGGTCGGCTTCTTTAACGGTACCCAAACTACCGCTTCCTTCTCCTGAACTATGAATGATCTGGATCTTTTGCGGATTACCAGCCCTGGGAGTAATAGTGATCAGCGGCGCACCGGCATCGCCCTCTATTGCTTTGATTTGGAAAATATGGGTGAACCTGCTGGAAGGAATAAAACCGGCATCCAGCTTGAATTTCCAACGATAATAGGCCGTTTGTCCCTGTGTATGCTGCATATCGGCAGGAGAGCCTGAACCGCCTTTGATTTCCATGCGAACCCGGTCTTCGTTTGTACAACGGTCATCATCGGCATCAGCATGACTGTGAAATACAAAAACATATTTTCCCAGCGCATTATCAAATGCCTGGGTAACATGCGGGCCAAATGAAGTATGCCCGCAATCGGGATTTTCATTACCAAATCCTTTTGAGTCAATCAGGTCATATGCACTACCCGAACCGGTAGCGCTCAATGTAACCTGTGCCTGCAAAGGAACTTTGGATAACAGTAATATTATAACTGTAGCAGCTATAATAAACCCTGTAAATTGTAAAGGTTTCATGTTGAATAAGGCTTTAAGTGTAAAAAATGCATACTCGTTCAGGTTATTAATACAACCTGTTGGCATATACGGTAGGCGGGTAGGAGGTGAAGGGGAATCGTAATTTGAAGAAGGTTATCTGAAGTAACTACATTCTATTATATACAGCATACAGGCAATTGGCCGAATAATAAACTATTTTAACCTTAATAAATTATAACGGTAATGAATATGTATTGATTCAAATAATACCTTATTCTTATATTATCATTATTGTATGTTGGGAATTTCATGATACGGGGCTGATTAAAAAGTCCGGCCCCGACTCTTTTCCCTGGTTAGATGGATTGATTGCCAGATGGCTGAGGCCGCGAATATTCGGGTTTCATTCAAATATTCATAAAGCTAATTATTCAACGATTAACCAACAAGCAAAACAGACATCAAACAATGCAAAAATAAAGGGGCTAACCTTTTTGGTCAGCCCCAGGGCATTTCTATTTTATTATTTACTTCGTTAAGATCATTTGCCTGGTATCTATTCGCTGGCCATCTACTGTTAGTGTATAAAAATAGCTGCCTGCAGCCAGTTCACCGGCACTTATGGTAACCTGTCCTTCGCCATAACTTTTCAGGGGAATGTTTTTTAATATTTGCCCCTTTACAGAACTTACTACCAGTTGCGCATGCTTTGTAGTGGAAGGAAGATAGTAACTGATTACCGTATTATTGGTAAACGGGTTGGGGCTGTTTTGTTTTAAAACAGGAAGGGTGCCGTTTATAGAAGTTGAAACGATGCTGTTTTTCAGGTTGTTTACCTGCTGCAACAGATCGGTGAGCTGCGATTTCAGGTCGCTGATCTGTGCTTTTAAGCTATCATTCATATTGCTCAATTCCTGCACCGACTGCACCAAAGGCGTTACAAATTCTGCATACCGAAGTCCATAAACATCAGTTTCATTCTTTGGTTTGTCTACCCCATCAAAATCAAAGCCTGCTTTTTCAGCGGCTGTTGCAACATCCTGCGCAATAAAACCGGTACGTACAATTTTTTCACTGGCAGCTATGTCAGCACCTGCGCCGCGAATTTCTATCTTTTTTCCATCCTTGTCGGTGATGCCATTTGGATGGAGAAATTTATTAAGCGCTGTAATGTTTAATGTATAAGTAACCGGTTTTAATTGCTTAATAAAGGCCAGACCCGGAACATTAGGTTGTATATTCGATTTGAATCTTCCATCCGACAGCGTTGTCCAGTCCACGATACCACCTATGCTGGTAACATTATTGTCACCGATTCTTACCTGGTTAGAAGCAGAAATAATGGTTTGATTCCCTATTGCTGTTGAGTTTGAATAAGAAGCCCAGGTATTGAAATCTGCCAGGAACCCTATTGCAGTATTATACCAGCCATTTTCACATTTGCCAAGTGCACTGGTGCCAAATCCCGAGTTGCCTTCGGCAGCGGTGTTATAAAGTGCGCCATACCCTGTTGCAGTATTATAATGGCCCGCCTTATTTAAGACTAATGCAGAATGGCCTACCGCTGTATTGTATTCGCCGCTATCGGTAAAGTACATCGAAAAGGCACCCATAGCAGTATTGTTAGAGGCTTTGTTGTTCATCAACGAGTAAGTGCCCATGGCAGTATTGTATTCGCCCGTGTTATTCCAAAACAAGGCATAGGTACCAAAACCGGCATTATAAATTCCTGTAGTATTATACTCAAACGCGCGCCAGCCGAGGGCAGCGTTATACTTGCTTGGGTCAATAATGCCCGAGGAAAAATTATTGGTTCTGAATAACAGGGGTTGTGCATCAGTTGTGCCGATGAAGTTAGTTGCAGGATTTATACCCGCATTTCCTGTAAGGCTCCATTGTGCCTGGCCGGTGGCGGCCATTAACACAATAGCGAACAGTGTTGTAATTTTCTTTTTCATAATTAATTAAAAAATTTAAGGTTAGGGAAAATAGCGCCCTCTATCCCTATGCCAGTAGTGAATTTAACAGTATGCCCTATGGGCCAGAAAATATTAAGCGGAAATTACCGGCAAGCGGTAGTAATGAAGCCGGTTATTGATTGAGCTGCAAGGTAGAATAAAATCAGAAGATATCAACTGCTCATTATAGTTATATATTCACATGAAAAACTATAGCCAGCCAGATCGGCGGAAGAAATAATAAACGGTAACGCAAATAATGAACGTAAGTCCCACAACGATCGGATAGCCATAGGCCCATTCCAATTCAGGCATAAATTTAAAATTCATTCCATAAAAGCCCGCCACCATGGTTGGTACCGCAATAATAGCAGCCCAGCCGGCGAATTTTCTTGACGTGTCGTTTTGAGAAATAGAGATCAATGAAAAATTAGCGTCTAATGCTGTGTTCAGCAATTCCCTGGTGTTATCTACCATTTCGTTTATGCGTAGGGCATGGTCATAGATGTCGCGGAAATAAGGTTGTGTTTCAGGAGAAATATATTTAATATCAAATCGCATCAGGCGGTTACAAATGTCTATAAGTGGCGATACCGCCCGTTTCACTTCCAACAGATCTTTCTTTAACTGGTATATTTGTTCTGTGGTTTTACGGCTGGGGTTTTCCTTAAATACCTTATCTTCTATGTTTTCCAAAGCTACTTCCAGTTCCTGTACTACGGGAAAATACATATCAACTATAAAGTCCATGATGGCATATAAAACAAATCCCTGCCCTTTGCCTAATAATTCGGGCATGGTTTCGCAACGTACCCGCACATCTGTATAAGGCACAGATGAACCATGCCGAACTACCACAATAAAGTTTGAACCTACAAAAAAATGTGTTTCTCCAAATTGAATGTGGCAATCCGGCGTCATTTGCACAGTTCGAAGTACAATGAAAAGCGAGTCGCCGTATAGCTCTATCTTGGGTCGTTGGTGGGCCCGGTGCGCATCTTCAACGGCCAGGTCATGCAGGCCGAATTCATTCTGTACCCGTTGTAATAATTCTTCTGAAGGTTCATACAAGCCTATCCATACAAACTGGCTGGGATCCTTAAGTATTTCATGTATATCGTTTAGTTCAACATCGGCAGTGCGGTGGCCGGCTGAATAGGCGGCGCAATTGACTATCTCTTTCATAACGCTGTTTTTTCAAAGTGGCAATTAAAATCCGTACCTGAAAGTTCGTAAAGAACCGCTGCAAATTAAATGGTACAACAACAGTTTTATAAAAATTCCGGTATAACGATCCATATATTAATGGTATCACCGCTGTTGGTCTCAATACCATCAAAAAGCAAAAGGTGTATCTGCCTGCAGGTACTGCGATTTCTGGATAGGGGGGCAATTGAATGCCGGACGGTTGGTCAGTTATAAAAAGGTAAATCGAATGATGAGATGCTCAATTTCAGGGGATCCCGCTCCCCGGGTCCCCCTTTTCCTTTGGCTCGCCGAAGCCCTGTGTAGTCAGCTTTTATAGGTAATTGTTTCTATTTTATTAATAATCAAGGCGATTTGTTTAAGAGCGACTCTATGTCATTTGATTTTAATCAACCTTTCAAGCAATTACACGGTCTGCTAATTCAATTACACGGTCTGCCAGTTCAATTACACGGTCTGTTAATTCAATTATATGGCCTTCTGATTCAATTACCCGGCCTGCTAATTGACAAACGACCTGCTATTTGGTTGCCAATTTTTCAATTCAAACGGCTTCCAGTTTAGAAGCTGAAACCAGAAACTAAGAACCTAAAACTAAGAACCGGGAACTATCCGTATAAGTCATCGCGCCCTTCGTGATGGATCACAACCCAATGACATTCAGTTATTTTATTACATTTCATACCCTAGTTTGTAACATTTATACCCCCAGTGTCAATTTTGGTAGCGATACATTTACAGCATCAATTAACGCATTGCATTGCTGTATATGAAATTAAGATTGCTACTTTTTAGTATTCTGTGCACTTCGCTTTTTAATGCCGTATTGGCAGAATCCCCTGCATATAGAACAACCCCTGATGGCGTAATTATTTTCACCGATCCCCTGGTCACAGGTGCACCTGGAGCGGTTAAGCTGGAAGTGATTGCAGATAATATTATAAGAGTGATTGCGGCTCCGGGAAAGGAGATCGCTGCTACCGAAAGTTTGATCACTACCTACTCCAAAAAGCGGGGCATCGTGTGGAATGTGATCCCTTCAAAAACCAGCCTCACACTAAAAACAAAATACATTACTGCGGTTGTAGACCTGAAATCGGGTGCCGTTTCTTTTCTTGATCAAAAAGGCAAGAAAATACTGGCTGAAAAGCAGCCGCTCGGTAGAAATTTTCAACCCGCGGTATTTGATGGCCAACGTTTGTACGCATGTAAGCAAACATTTCAAACAACCGCCGATGATGCCTGGTATGGTTTAGGACAACACCAGGATGGTATTATCAATTATAAAGACCAGCAGGTTACTTTCTTCCAGAATAATACGGAGGTAGCTATTCCATTTTTGATCTCGAATAAAAATTACGGCATTCTGTGGGATAATTATTCTCTTACGAAAGCAGGCGATGTAAGGGCGATGAAGCAGCTTACTTCCCTGCAGCTTTTTTCGAAGAATGGAGAGCAGGGCTGGTTGACCGCTTCTTATTGCAATAACAAACTGAAACCCGGAGATATAACGCTGGAAAGATCAGAATCAGCTATCAATATGGAGTTTCTCGGCGATTCTAAAATTATTCTTCCAGCAGCATTTACCCCGGCCACCGGGTCTGTAATTTGGGAAGGCAGTCTCGCAAGTTATTGTTCAGGATTGCATAAATTCAGGTTTGTATTTGGTGGCAGCCTTAAAGTTTGGGTAGGCGGGAAATTAGTGCTCGATCGCTGGCGTAAAGCATGGAATCCCGCACCGGCACTGCTTCCTGTTCATTTTAAAAACGGTGAAAAAGTGGCCATTCGCATTGAATGGGTCCCTGAAGGAGCTGAATCGTATATGGCAGTGAAATGGCAGGAACCACTTACGCAGGAAGAAAAAAATGCTTTCAGCTTCAGCTCTGAAGCGGGCAAACAGGTAGACTATTATTTTATCTATGGTAATAACATGGATGAAGTGATTTCCGGTTATCGAACACTTACCGGTAAAGCTACTATTGTACCAAAATGGGCATTGGGTTTCTGGCAAAGCCGGGAACGATATAAAACGCAGGATGAAATTCTTACTACTGTTGATGAATTGCGTAAAAGAAAGATCCCCATCGACAATATTGTATTAGACTGGAGCTATTGGCGCGAAGCCGAATGGGGCAGCCAGGATTTTGACGAAAAACGTTTTCCTGCTCCCGACAGCATGATCGATGTGTTACATAAAAAATACAACACCCGGATCATGATCTCTGTGTGGCCGAAATTTTATGAAGGCATCACCACCTACAACGAGTTTGATAAGAACGGCTGGCTGTATAAAAGAAACATTGCCGACAGGCAAAGAGACTGGATTGGCAAAGGATATATTTCTACTTTCTACGATGCCTTTAACGAAAAAGCGCGCAAAGGTTTCTGGAACCTGATCAACAAAAAAATATATACCAAAGGAATTGATGCCTGGTGGATGGATGCCAGCGAACCCGATATCCTATCCAATGTAGATCCCGAAAAAAGAAAACTGCAAATGACACCTACCGCATTGGGTAGTGCAGCAGAATATTTGAATGCATATCCTTTACAAAATGCAAAAGGCATTTATGAAGGACAGCGTTCAACAGATCCCAACAAGCGCGTGTTCTTATTAACACGTTCAGGTTTTGCAGGTTCACAACGCTATGCTGCGTCAATATGGAGCGGTGATATCGGCTCTACCTGGCACGATATGAAAACACAAATTGCCGCAGGTGTTAATTTCTCAATGTCGGGGCTTCCTTACTGGACTATGGACATCGGCGGATTTGTAGTGCCCGAAAAATTTGAGAAACCCGATGCAGAAAGCCTGGAAGAATGGCGGGAGCTAATGACGAGATGGACGCAATTCGGCGCTTTTGTTCCTTTGTTCCGCTCGCATGGACAGTTTCCATTCCGGGAAGTATTCAACACGGCGCCTGAAACACATCCGGCTTACCAAAGCTTTCTTTATTACGATAAACTGCGTTACCGGTTAATGCCTTATATCTATTCTTTGGCGGGCGCAGCTTACCACGACGACTATACTATTATGCGTGGCCTGGCGATGGATTTTGGGTCAGATACAGCCGTATTAAATATCGCTGATCAGTATATGTTCGGTTCTTCTTTACTGGTAAATCCAGTTTGTGAATACAAACAAACCAAACGCGAACTGTATTTACCAAAATGCGCAGGCTGGTATGACCTCTATTCAGGAAAATGGTATGCCGGCAGCCAGAAAATTACGGCAGAAGCGCCGTATGAGCGAATGCCGCTGTTTGTAAAAGCAGGTTCTATAATTCCTTTCGGGCCCGAGCTGCAATACACAACCGAAAAGCCGGCAGACACCATTACGCTGAATGTGTACGCGGGTGCAGACGCTTCCTTCGATCTGTACGAAGATGAAGGCACCAATTACGATTATGAGAAAGGCGCATTCTCCATCATTCCAATAAAATACAGCGAAGCAACAAAAACAATAACAGTGGGTGATCGTAAAGGATCATTCAATGGAATGTTGCAGAAAAGGGCCTTCCGTATAAATATCATCACACCTAATGGAATAAAGCCTTTTGACCTTGAGGCAAAATGTGACAAAGAAGTTGTTTATGAAGGAAAAAAACTGATAATTAAACTCTAGTTAAGCTAAACAATTAATCATGAAATCAACCAAAACGATCTGCTTGCGATCATCGCTACTATGGGGAATAATGACGATATTCCTTGTTAGCACTGTTACTGCCCAATTGGAAAGGGTGAACGGTACGGTTATAAATAAACGTACATCCGAACCCGTGGCAGGAGCTACGATTAGTGTAAAGAACACCAACCGCACGGCGATTAGTGATCTTACCGGAAAATTTTCCATTAATGCTGCTGCCGGCGAAGTGCTTGTCATAAGCTCCATCGGCTTTGCTTCACAGGAAGCAACTATTGGTTCCGGTGAAATGAGAATTTCATTGCAGGAAACCGACATACAACTCGAAAATGTTGTGGTGATCGGTTACGGTACACAAAAGAAAAAGCTGGTTACCGGCGCCAATGTACAGGTTAAAGGCGCCGACATTCAAAAACAAAGCACCACCAATGCCCTGCAGGCTTTGCAGGGACAGGCGCCCGGCGTACAGATCACTTCTTATTCAGGACAACCTGGTTCGGGATTGAATGTGATCATTCGTGGTAAGGGTACCATTGGTAGTTTCGGTCCCCTGTATGTTGTGGATGGTGTTCAAACCGGCGATATTTCTTACCTGAACCCCGCCGATATCGAATCTATAGATGTGCTGAAAGATGCGGCTTCTGCTGCCATTTACGGTTCACAGGCTGCGAACGGTGTTATCCTCGTCACTACCAGAACAGGAAAGAGTAACCAAAAAATGACGATTACCCTCGATGGTTTTTATGGTTCGCAGAATGTAGCCCGCAAAGCTGATCTGCTGAACGCAAAAGAATATGCCATCATGATGAATGAAGCGGCCATCAATTCGGGCAAAGCACCTTATTTCACCAATGATGTCATTAACAATTTGCCTGTAAGCACCAACTGGATGGACCAGATGTTTAAAAAGAATGTGCCTTTTCAAAACTATGTTTTGGGACTACAGGGCGGTGGAGCAGGATCTGTTTATTCTGCCTCTTTAGGTTATACCAACCAGGGCGGTATAGTGGGTGGTTCAGGCATTTCAAATTTTGAACGCTACACGTTCCGCATGAACTCGGAACATAATCTATATCAGAATATCGTAAAGTTGGGTGAACACCTTACTTTCAATTATCAAAATACCCGCGGCATTTTGGTTGATGGCCAGTATAATAACACCTTACGGTCTGCATTCGGCACCAGCCCCTTCCTGCCCATGTACGATTCAGCCGGCAAATACTTCAGCGCTGATAAAACAGGCTGGTATCCCGGAAAACCCGACCAGGCATGGAACAATGGTGAATCCAATCCATATGCCGGAATGGATTATAACAACCGTAACCGCAACAGCAGACAGGGTTTGGTGGGCGATGTGTATATCCAGGTTGAACCCATCAAAGGGTTGAAGTTCCGTTCAAGCATCGGTTTGAATTATAACTCCGATCAGGGCCATGGTTATACGCCGGTTTATCATTTGTCTATTTATGCATTTAATGATACGGCCAGGGTTTGGCAATCGATGGGTAATGGCCGAACCATCCAGTTCGACAATTTGCTCAGTTATGATTTCAGGGCAGGCATGGACCATAGTTTCAGTGTAATGGCCGGTAGCTCATCGCTGAAATCAAAGGGTAGCAGCATGTATGGCTCCAACTGGGACCTTCGGGTTGCCGATATCAACTATGCGTATCTGTCAGTTGCGCAAAATGTGAACAACGCGAATTATATAGGCCTGAACGGTGCCCCTTATGAAAATGCATTGATGTCTTACTTTGGCAGGTTGCAATATAATTTCCGGGAAAAATATTTGCTGAATGCTACATTCAGGGCCGATGGCTCGTCGAAGTTTGCACCTGATCACCGCTGGGGTTATTTCCCTTCTATATCAGCAGGCTGGGTTACGTCGAGCGAAGACTTTATGCGTGACTTAACCTGGATGGATTACCTGAAAGTGCGCGCAAGCTGGGGCCAGGTTGGTAACCAGAACGTAGCGGCTTATCAATATTTGTCTGGCATCAGTTTTAGTAATGCCGGCTATATGTTCGGAACGGGAGAAGGCAGGTCTACACAGGGTGCATTTCCCAACCGCCTCGGTAACCCCGATCTGAAATGGGAAACTTCCGAGCAAACAAATATCGGTTTAGACGCTACGCTGATGAAGAATTTGAATGTTTCGTTTGACTATTATGTTAAGAAAACAAAAGACTGGTTGATCTTTAAACCATTGCTGGCATCCTCTGGTGTTGATGGTGTACTGATCAATGGCGGCGATGTAAAGAATACCGGTGTGGAACTGGCATTGAATTACCACAACAATATTGGTAAATTGAATTATTCGATCGGGATCAACGGGGCCTATAATAAAAACACCATCGGCAACATTCCTACTGCCGATAGCACCCTGCATGGAAATACAAACGTTCTATATGCCAATGCAGGCGAATTTTACAGGGCCCATAATGGAGAACCGGTAGGTTACTTCTGGGGATACCAAACGAACGGGCTCTTCCAGACCGAAGAAGAAGTTAATGCCCATGTTAACAAATCTGGCAAAAAGATACAGCCTGATGCACAACCGGGCGATGTTCGGTATGTTGATCGGAACAATGATGGTGTGATCGATAACAGAGACAAAACGAACATCGGCAATCCTAATCCTGATTTCACCTTTGGTTTTAATATAGCGTTGGATTATAAAGGATTCGACTTCGCCGTGCAGGCTTCCGGTGTAGCCGGTAATCAAATTGTACAGTCATGGCGCAATCAGTCGGGTGCAAACAGTAATTATTCCAGCGAGATCCTTGACCGCTGGCATGGACCCGGTACCTCGAATAAAATTCCAAGAGTGACCGAAGACAACCGCAACTGGACGCAATTCTCTGATCTGTACATTCATGATGGAAGTTTCCTGCGCATCAGCACCATTACGCTTGGTTACGATTTTGCGCACATACTCAAGAAAAATTACCTGGGCAAAGTAAGGTTGTATGCTGCCGTAACAAATGCTTTCACCTTTACCAATTACAATGGTATGGACCCTGAAGTGGGCTATAATGAAGGCTTTTCATCGGGCGTTGACCTGGGTTATTATCCAAGGCCCAGAACAGTAATGATCGGTGCAAATATTCGCTTTTAATTTAAATCGTAAGAGAAATGAAAAAATTAAGATTATATATACCAGTCATCGCTCTGTTGTCGCTGGCAGCCTGTAAAAAAAGTTTTCTCGACACAGAGGATGTAACCACTGCCACAGAGCAGAACTTTTACAAAACAACCGACGATGCGTGGAAAGCATTGGTTGGCACCTATGATGGATTACAACGTGTATGGTCAGGCGGTTTTGCTTTGCCCCTGGCAACAGAGATAATGTCTGACAACGCATATGGCGGAGGTGGTGCTTCAGACGGATTAGGTATTCAAATGATGGATGAATTTGACAAGCTCCGCTCGCCTTCCGATCAAAACCTGTTTGGCGACAACTGGAGTGCTTATTATAAAGCTATTTTTTACGCCAATATGCTGATCTCACACCTTGACCAGGTTAATTGGGCAGGCAATGATAATTTGCGGAAAGTATATGAATCTGAAGCAAGGTTTATTCGTGCTTACTGTTATTTTGATATGGTACGGTTATGGGGCAATATTCCGTTAATTACTAAATCCAGCACAGAAAATGTACCGCAAGCCCCTGCCGACAGTGTATACAGGCTCATTGCCGAAGATTTGAAATTTGCTACGGAAAATCTGCCCGCCACCAATTATGGAGCACAATCACCTTCCACCTATGGTCGCGTTACAAAATGGGCCGCTGAATCGTTGATAGGCCGGGTGTTCCTGTATTATACCGGTTACTATGGTAAATCAGACCTGGTTGGCACAGTCTCTAAAGCGCAGGCGCTGGCATACCTCGAGGATGTGATCAGCAATGGCGGGTTTGGGCTGGTGAGTAAGTTTGCTAATTTATGGCCGGCAGCATCTGTTAAAGATTATGTAGGGGAAGATAACAAGGAAACGGTATTTGCCATCAAGTATACCTTTACCAGCAATTATAACGGCAATGCAGATGGTAATCACTGGATGGTAATGTTTGGCATTCGCATCCAAAGTATTTATCCCTACGGATTGGGCTGGGGCGCTGCAACCGTGAATACAAAACTCTGGAATGCTTATGAAGCCGGGGATACCCGCAAAGTTGCTACTATAACCTCTATCACTGATGAAAACCTCGACTTTCAGAACAAGAAAGATCAGCGGGAATATACAGGTTATTATAATAAGAAATATTCTCCCATGGCTGATTCTGCAGGAAAAAGCCTGGCAGAGAAAATGGGCGGAGTGAACTTCATGATCGGGCAATATCAGGATTATGTTTCCATTCGTTATGCAGATGTGTTGTTAATGGCTGCTGAACTCGGTTCTCCCAACGCACAGAAATATTTCGATGATGTACGCAACAGGGCATTTGGTGGCACTGCTCCTGCAAAAACGGTAAGCCAGGCAAATATTATGACTGAAAGAAGACTGGAATTTGCAGGGGAAGGACAACGCTATTGGGACCTGCTTCGCCAGGGTGTGAATGTAGCTGCTTCAACCATTGCTGAATCGGTAACCGTTCAAAATGGCGGCGTGAACACCGCCAAAACCATTTCGGCAACGAAGATCACTGAAACAAAGGGGCTGTCGCAGATACCCTATACGCAGATCACTTTGTCGAATAACTTGTTGCAACAAAATGCGGGTTGGTAACCGGGCAATGGGGATTATTGAAAAACATTAACAACATTAAAAGAAAAACAATGAAACTCATAAAGCTGATAGCGCTGTTTATTTTTATAGCGTCAATTACTGTACTTTCCTGTAAAAAGAAAGACTACAGCTTAGGCTCGCTGCCCGATAAATCCGAGATCAATATGGAGGTGAAACAAGACCTCACTGTTGATGCAGGTGGCAACACGGTTTATTTGATCAACCATACCAATCAGGTTATGCCGGTTTGGGATTATGGAACCGGTAAATCGAACCGCCGGATAGATACTATACGCTATGCGTTCAAAGGAGATTATATCATTAAACGCACCGCGGTTTCAGGTGCCGGTTTGGTAGAGCTGGACTCCGTTATCGTTCATGTTACAAAAGACAACCTTAATTATGTGAATGATCCTTTGTGGGTTCTTATAAGCGGAGGTCCCGGTAATCAAAAAACATGGGCGCTGGACTTAGACGCCAATGGCGTTTCCAAAACATTTGATGGACCCTTGATTTTTGGCGGGCATGATCTCGGCTGGGGTCTTCAGTGCATGAAGCCTAATGGTAATTGCTGGACATGGGCGCCTAAATGGGTCGATAACCAATGGCTTTGTCCAAAAGGAGATTATGGTACCATGACATTCAGCCTTAAAGGCGGCCCGTTTGTAACGGTAGATCAAAAAATGATCACTAACAGTGGAACCTTTTCGGGAACTTATTATCTGGACAAGGATGCCAAAACAGTGAGTTTCTCGGGTGCTACCCCGCTGAATATTGGCTGGGACCAGGTTTGGACAAAGGGTACCCTGATATCTTTAACAGAAACTTCCATGCAAATTGCATTCAAACATCCTACAAAGGATGAAGTTGAAATATATAATTATATCGCTAAATAGAAACTGGCGGTGATCGATTTCATTTACTGAATTATAATAAAAGACCTGCAACTGGTTATGAATAATGGCCATGCTGCAGGTCTTTTAGCTTACTAGAAATATATATATGTTAAAAAGAATTCCGCTTGCTTTATTTGTGTTTGTTGGTTTAACAATAACTACCGCTTTAGCCCAAACTAAGAAGAAGATCGAGACCCCTGAAAGAGTTATTAATATCGATTTCGATCGGCAAAAAGGTCCACTGAATACCATGTTCAGGGAATGTGTAGGCGCCGGTCGTGCAAACGAAGGACTTAGGGCCGATTGGCAGCAGCAACTGGCCTATGTAAAAAAGGAATGTGGTTTCAAATATATCCGTATGCACGGATTGCTGACCGATGACATGGCAGTTTATAAAGAAGGGAAGAATGGTGAGCCTGAATACAATTTTATGTACGTTGATGTATTGTTCGATTTTTTGCACAGCATCGGCATGAAACCTTTTGTTGAGCTGGGCTTTATGCCTTCGGCATTGGCTAGTGGCCCACAAACAATTTTTTGGTGGCGCGGTAATGTAACGCCGCCGAAGGATTATGAAAAATGGGGCGCATTGATCAAAAACCTTACGCAACATTTTACAGAACGTTACGGTGCCGAAGAAGTAAAGACCTGGTATTTTGAAGTTTGGAATGAACCCAACTTATCGCCGGGATTCTGGACCGGAACACAGGAAGAGTATTTTAAACTGTACAGGTACGCTGCACAGGGAATTAAAAGTGTAAACAAAGAATACCGCGTAGGCGGTCCCGGAACTGCAGGAGCCGCCTGGGAACCCGAAATGATCGATTATTGCAAAAAGAATAATGTACCCATCGATTTTATAAGCACCCATGCCTATGGCGTAAAGCAGGGCTACCTCGATGAATTTGGCAATTCGGGCACGGTGCTCGATAAAAACCCTATGAGCGTGAGCGGCGATGTGCTGCAATCGCGCAAAGAAATTGCCGGTTCTTCAATGCCTGGCCTGGAATTACATTACACCGAATGGAGCGCCTCCTATACACCTGCTGACCCTATTCACGATAGTTATCACGAAGCCGCGTACGTGCTGCAAAAATTGAAACAGGTTGGTAATGCGGCCAACTCCATGTCGTATTGGGTATTTACCGACATCTTTGAAGAAGCCGGGCCTCGCTTCACGCCTTTTCATGGTGGCTTTGGTATGTTAAATACCCAGGGCATCAACAAGCCGGTATTCTATGCATACCAGTTTATGAACCGGTTGGGAAATGTTGAATTGGTCAATACCGATTCCTGTTCATGGGTTTGCAAAGACGCAACCGGAAATATCCAGGCGTTGCTATGGGATTTCACCAACACACATCCCGGCGATTCAATGCACAACCAGGTGTATTATATCCGCGATCTGCCTTCGAAGTCAAAAGGAAAACTAAAAGTCAACATGGCAAAAGTGCCTGATGGCCTGTATGCGTTGGAAGTATACAAGGTAGGTTACCGTAGCAACGATGCTTATACTACCTATCTTTCCATGGGCAGGCCCGCACAATTAAGCCGCCAACAGGTAGAACAAATAAAGAAGCAAAATGATGGCTCACCCATTTCCAAAGAGATCATTACGGTAAAGAACGGAATTTCTTTTTCAAAGGAATTGGAGCTCCGGGAGAATGATGTTTACTTTCTTAATCTTATCAGGCTATGATGCGCAAAAGCAACAAGTCATAAACATATTATAAATACTTTCGATCCAAGAGCGTTAGCGCTGGGGTTCCCCGGCGCTTTTTTTATGGAGATCGCTGTTTTTCGACAGAAAAATGTAATAAATGTTAGATTTACGCTGAATCTAACTGCCAGCCTGTCGATAACGATAGCGATAGCCATATATGTTTAAGTATAAATACATTGCCCTTTGCTTTTTCCTGCTTATTGTTCAACCAGGTTGGGCACAATCTAAACTGATAAATTTTACCTCAATTTCTGTAAAGGACGGACTGTTGTCCAATACGGTGAACGCCATAATAAAAGATCACTACGGACTGATGTGGTTTGCCACAGATGATGGTTTGAACAAGTTCGATGGCGCGCATTTTACCGTGTACCGGCATATTCACGGCGATACCACCAGTTTGCGGGCCAATGAAATACTGGCATTGCATGAGGACAAGGCCGGTAACCTCTGGATAGGTACCAGTGGTGGCGGCATTAGCCTGTATGATCGCAAAAAAGATGCATTCATACACTTTCCCGTAAATGCAGCTACGCCCCAACTTCCACCCAATGCAGTGATCAGGGGTATCAGCAGCGATGCATCGGGGAAAGTGTGGGTAGCGCAATTCGAAAACCTTTTTATGATCGATCCGGTTACCCGGCATACTTCCAAGATCAACCTGGAGACCGGTACCAATAGCACCCCAACTAAAAAAGTGCTTACCTCCGTTTTTGTAGACAGTAAGCAGCAGGTATGGATAGCTACCACGAAAGGACTTTACCAATACGTTCGGTCGACCAATTCCGTTAAACATTTCATGCATAAAGATACAGGCAGGTTGAGCCCGGGCATTAATGATGTGAGGGCGATTGCAGAGGACAGGAACGGTAATATATTGATTGGTACATCAACAGGCTTATGCTCCTTACTGCCTGATGGTTCAGGCTTCGCGCAGTACACCCATGCCAGTGGCAATTTATCTACCCTAAACAGTAACGAGATCTATTGTATTGTGCCGGATGGGGATGGACAGTTATGGATCGGCGCTTCCGAAGGACTTTATATATTGAATACCCAAACACAAGCAGTTATCCATTTCAAACCGGAAGCAGGCAATATTCATAGCCTGACCAGTAAAGTGATCAGATGTGTCTATATAGATAAGCAAGGCAGCTATTGGTTGGGGACCTTTCAGGGTGGTATTAATAAATACGATAAAGCCTTGAACCTCTTTGCGCTTAAGCCAGGTATTGCTTTTTATAAGAATGGACGCAGTTCATCTAACGTCAGCGCTTTTGCTGAAAACAGGAATGGCAACGTGTTTATTGGAACGGATGGCGGTGGTTTGTTTGAGTTCAACCGAAAAACAGAGCAGTTGCTGCCTGTAGATCTCCGGCTACCGGTAAATAGCAACCGGCCGCTTTCTATATTGACTATGGAACAGACCCGGTTAAACGAACTGTATCTCGGCACGTATGCCCAGGGACTCATCATATTAAATCCTGCCACGGGTACCCAAAAGCAACTGGTAAAAGGCCCTGGTCATGGCAACCTGAGCTCTAATGATATTTTTTGTATTAAAGAAGACAGCAAAGGCAATGTATGGGTGGGCACAAATGGGCAGGGCGTTAATGTTTTGAAAGATCATAAAGTCATTGCAAAATATACACCCGGCCCCGATGCCGGTAATGGAATGACCTTACCCATTAATGGATACATCAGGACCATTGAGGAAGACCTGGATGGAAATATCTGGATCGGTTCGCACGGCGGCGGAATAGCTGTTTACCACCCAGGCAACGGTCAATGGACCACCTACACACAAAATAACAGCCGGCTGCCCAGCGATAAAGTGCAGGTAGTGCTCTGCGATAGTAAGGGTGACATATGGGTGGGCACCTTCGGCGAAGGATTAGGGTTGTTGAATAAAAAGAATAATCAGTTCACCACCTACTCCGAGAAAGATGGATTACAAAATGCCACCATTTACCAGATAGTAGAAGATCTGAACGGGCAGATCTGGTTCAGCACCAACACAGGGATCAGCGCTTTTGATCCTGCTTCAAAAAAAGTGCGGAACTATACGCATCATAACGGCCTTCAGAATAGTAATTTCGTTCACACCTCAGGCATGCGGTTGTCTGACGGGGAATTGATCTTCGGCGGCCTCCAGGGCTTTAACTATTTTAACCCGGCTAAACTTACTATTAATCGCAATGTACCGGTGGTTCTGCTAACAGAGCTGAGAATATCTAACAAAACAGTTGTTGCCGGCAATGAAGCGCCCATCAGGGAACATATTTCTGTTGCCCAGAATATCCGGCTCGAATACAAACAGAATTTTGCCCTCAGCTTTGTGGCCCTGAACTTTACCATACCCAAACAAAATCATTACGCCTACAAACTCGAAGGGTTCGAAAAAGACTGGAACTATACAGGAACTGTGAACACCGCCTCGTACACCAACCTTGATCCCGGTGAATACACTTTTCGTGTAAAAGCAAGTAATAATGATGGCGTATGGAGTACAAACGATACCATCATAAAGATCTATGTGCACCCTCCATTCTGGCGCACTATTTATGCTTACCTGTTTTACCTGGTTGCTATTGGCGGGTTACTGTTGTATAGCCGGTACCGGGGCATTACCAGGATAAGAAAAAAGTTTGCGCTGGAACAGGAGAGGCAGGAAGTTAAACGGGTACAGGAGCTCGACCGGTTGAAGATCAAATTCCTTACAAACCTGAGTCATGATTTCAGAACGCCGATCTCACTGATTATGGGTCCTGTAGATCAACTGATCACCGGTGAAAAAGCAAATGACAGGCTCGAAAAACTGAACATGGTGAAACGAAATGCGAGAAGATTGCTGAACCTCGTAAACCAACTGCTCGATTTCAGGAAAATGGAAGAGCATGAATTGAAGTTACAGTTAACCAATGGCGACTTTGTATCATTTATAAAAGAGGTAACCGATTCTTTCAGAGACTTTGCTGAAAGGAAGCATATTCATTTTAGTTTCAGCACCGGCATTACAAAGCTCGATGCCTTGTTCGACCAGGATAAAATGGAACGGATCCTGTTTAACCTGCTGTCCAATGCCTTTAAGTTTACACTGGAAGGCGGTTCTGTTACCGTTGATTTACAGGAAATGGAAAACTTCTCAGGCGGCAATGATAAGTGGGTATCCATAAAGGTGATAGATTCAGGGGTCGGCATTCCCAAAGACAAAAAAGACCAGATCTTCGACCGCTTCTTCCAAACAAATACCAACACGGCAGTCCTTAACCAGGGAACAGGGATCGGCCTGTCAATTACAAAAGAATTCATTAAAATGCACGGTGGAACTATTGAGGTGCAGAGCGAGCCTGGCCAGGGTTCTGCCTTTATTATACAGATGCCGCTGAAGCCGGTTATGGAAGATGCCAATAAACAACTTCCCGTTTTGCCGGAAGCAGAATCATTTCATGATGATCCCGGTTTAACCGAAAATACAATAGCCGTAGCAGCCTCCCCGGGCAATACATTCGGGATGCCATTGGTTTTATTGGTGGAAGACAATGAAGATTTCCGGTTTTACCTCAAAGACAATCTGCGGAATAACTATAAAGTGCTGGAGGCTGCCAATGGAAAAGAAGGATGGCAAAAAGCCCTTGCGCATCATCCCCAATTAATAGTAAGTGATATCAGCATGCCGGAGATGGATGGAATAGACCTGGTGCAAAAACTGAAGGCCGATAAAAGGACCAGCCATATTCCTGTTATCCTGCTCACTGCCCTCACCGCAGAAGAACAGCAGATAGCAGGCCTGGAGACCGGCGCCAACGACTATATTACCAAGCCGTTTAACTTCGAAGTCCTCAATGCCAGGATCAGGAACCTGCTGCTGTTGAACAATACCCTGAAAAGTACATATACCCGGCAAATAAAAGTGTTATCGCCGGAAGTGAATATAGAGTCGGCAGATGAGAAATTATTGCATACGATCGTCACTTACCTCGAAGAAAATCTGGCCAATTCAGAATTGTCGGTGGAACGTTTAAGTAAGGAGGTGGGAATGAGCCGGAGTTCCCTGTACAACAAGCTGCTGGAACTAACCGGTCAAACCCCGATAGAATACATCAGTTCATACCGGCTCAACAGGGCAGCCTCGCTGCTGGAAAAAAGCGACCTAACCGTTTCCGAGATCGCTTACCAGGTCGGGTTCTCTACTCCTAACTATTTCTCAAAGCTATTCAGGAAAAAATTCAACATGCTGCCTTCGGAGTACATAGCAAAAATGAGAAAGGGAAACCCTCGGTAAATAAAAACAATATATATAAAGGTGTGTAGGGGCATGCACGGAGTGGCCTACGCGAACAAAGGTTTTTTTATAAATCGTTTATGATAATCAAAGTGTTATTGAATGCAAATAAAATTGTAAACATTATTTCCCTCCTTTTGGAGATTCCTTCCCTCGGTTGCGCAACGACAAAAGTAAATTCGTAAGTGGTATTATCCGGTATGAGCATCCTTTAAGCGTCCGCGTGTCGCTGAAGCTTTGGCGGAGGCGCAGGTCGAAGGACCAAATGCACAGCCCTAACGATTTTGACTAACCAATAATTAACTTAAAAGTTTGCTTATGAAAATTGAACAACCCTCTCGTCGTCATTCCCGCTTTCGACCGTTATTAGTGTTCCCATTACATTTAAATAGCAGCCAGTAAATAAGCCGCCTGGTTATATGGCACATTAAGCGTTGCCGTTAAACCTGGTTGCCTTTTGGCGCGATGGTCTTTTTCAAGGCTGTCCGGGGCTCTTATTGTCCTCACTTTAAAAATTTTCACAATACCCATGTTAAATTTGATTTGTACACAAAAGCTATGGAAATGGCTTTTTGTAACAGCGTTGACGCTATCAATTGCTTTTGTTCATTCGCCCCTGCAGGCGCAGGAAGCCCGGGTTGTGCAGGGAGTGGTGCTCGATGAAACAAAAACGGCTATCCCTGGCGCTACAGTTCAGGTAAAGCAGACCACCGTTATTGCTATAACCGGCAATGATGGAAAATTTTCACTGTCTGTTCCATCAGATAAGCACATACTGGTTTTCAGCTATGTTGGAAAGATTCTGCAGGAAGTTAACATCCGCAATCAAAACAGTGTGATCATAACCTTAAAAGACAGCATTGCCGGTTTGGATGATGTGATCGTGATAGGTTACGGCAAGCAAAAAAAAGAAGGTGTTGTGGCGGCCGTTTCCCAAACCACAGGTAAAGTACTCGAAAGGGCAGGCGGTGTGTCGAACATCGGCGCTGCGTTAACCGGTAATGTGCCGGGCCTCATTACAGCACAAAGTACGGGCTTGCCCGGCGAAGAAGACCCGCAGATCATCATCCGCGGCCGCAGCACCTGGAATAATTCCAGCCCGCTGGTACTGGTGGATGGGGTAGAGCGTCCCATGACGAGTGTAGATATAGGTTCGGTTGAAACCGTAACAGTGCTGAAAGACGCATCTGCCACGGCGGTCTTCGGATCGCGGGGAGCGAACGGTGTAATATTAATTACAACAAAAAGAGGTAAGCTGGGCAAGGCTTCCATCAGGGGTACGGTGAATACCATTATGAAGGTGCCTTCCAAATTGCCCGGGAAAATGGATTCCTATGACGCCCTGCGTACCCGCAATGAGGCCATCGAATATGAATTAGCGCTTAGGCCGGAAGGTTGGAACGACTATCTGCCACAGGATATTTTAAACAGGTACCGCAACCCGGCTAACCAGGCCGAAGCAGAACGTTATCCCAATGTAGATTGGGCAAACACTTTGTTCAAAGACTATGCAATGTCGCACAACGCCAACCTGAACATCAGCGGCGGAACAAAGTTTGTCAAGTATTTCACGAGCGCAGATTTCCTGCATGAAGGCGACCTTTTCAAAATATATGATAACAACAGGGGCTATAAACCCGGCTTCGGGTTTAACCGGATAAATACCCGCACCAACCTCGATTTTCAACTAACGCCTTCCACCATATTTAAAGTAAATCTTTCCGGTTCATTCGGGGTAAGAAAAAGCCCATGGGGTTTTTCGGGTAACCAGTACGGTCCGTGGATAGATGCCTATACCACGGCGCCCGATGTGTTCCTGCCGGTGTATGCCGACGGTTCCTGGGGATACTATGCACCCAATGAAGGACGCGCCGAAAATTCGGCAAGAAGCCTGGCCATCGGCGGTGTTCAATACCAGACCACCACGCGCCTGACTACAGATTTTTCGCTTGAACAGAATTTAGACAGGCTGCTGAAAGGGTTGAAGTTCAACGGAACTGTTTCTATGGATAATACGTTTGTAGAAGGCGACCGGGGTATCAACGATCTGTATAACGATACCCAACGCAAATGGATCGATCCTGAAACAGGAGCCGTGGTGTATAAACAGGCTTATGATGGGGTTACCAATTTCGATTTTCAGGAAGGCATCAAGTGGGCCCCGGCGCCCGGCGCTGTTACCGGAAATCAGCGCAGGTTGTTTTACCAGCTTCAACTTAACTATGCAAGAACATTTGCCCAGCGGCATAATGTTACGGCCATGGGATTGCTCAACCGCAATATTACAGCAAACGGTAGCATGATCCCCTCGTACCGCGAAGACTGGGTATTCCGTACTACGTACAGTTTCGATAATAAATATACCATTGAATATAATGGCGCTTATAACGGTTCTGAACGGTTCGCCGAGGCAAACCGGTTTGCATTCTTTTCATCGGGCGGCGTGAACTGGCTTGTGTCAAAAGAAGAGTTTATGCGTTCGCTCACGTTTATCGATAACTTAAAACTGCGCGCTTCGTATGGGCAAACAGGTTTCGATGATGTGTTTGCAGGCAGCCGGTTCCTTTACCTTTCCGAATGGGGATATGGCGGCAGATCGCGACTGGGTATGACGAATGAAGCGGCAGAGCAAAGCCCCTATAACTGGTATCGTGAATTAACGGTTGGTAATCCAAACGTTCAGTGGGAGCAGGCGGAGAAAGTAAACGTAGGCGCCGATTTTGAATTGTTTCGCGGATTTGTAAGAGGTAAGTTAGATTTCTTCCGGGATAAACGCTCCAAGATCCTGCTGTCGAACAGAACCTCGGTCCCTTCTTATTACGGCACTAACCCACCCGTAGCCAACCTGGGGCGGGTAAATTCAAAAGGGTATGAAATAGAGCTTCATTTCATTTATCCGTTTGCCAATGGCATTCGCCTTTGGAGCGACCTCAATATGACCCATACCAAAAACACTGTTATCGATGCTGATAATCCTGCCTTGCTGCCCGATTACCAGAAGTCGGAAGGCATGCAGATCGGCCAGGTATATTCTCATGTTAGCAGCGGGTATTACAATACCTGGGATGAATTGTATGGAAGCACCATTCACAATACCAATGACAACCAGAAGCTGCCCGGTAACTATTACATTGTTGATTACAATGGCGACGGCGTAATCGACGCCCAGGACAATATTCCGTATGGGCATAGCGGTTGGCCGCAGAATACGTACAACGCCACCTTTGGCATTGACTGGAAAGGCTTAAGTGCTTTTGTGCAGTTCTATGGTGTTAACAATGCTACCCGCCAGGTGGTATTTAACAGCCTGGCTTCTCAAAGCCACACGGTGTATGATGAGGGCAGTTATTGGACGAAAGACAATCCCAATGCAGACGTTCCCATGCCCCGCTGGCTTTCCACGCCTGCAGGCTATTACCGGGGTACGCAATATATGTACGATGGCGCCTACGTGCGTTTGAAAAATGCAGAAGTAGCCTACACGATCAATAAAGGACTGGTAAAGAAAATGGGGCTTGAGTCCATCAGGGTCTACCTGAATGGCAATAACCTGGCCACCTGGACTAAGATGCCTGATGATCGTGAATCGAACTTTGCCGGTACAGGCTGGGCGTCCCAGGGTGCTTACCCTACAGTAAAGCGCTATAACCTCGGAGCTAACATTACCTTCTAAACAGGATTATTATGCGTAAATATTTTAAAATATTACTTTCCACAGTCGTCTTTGCTACTACCATTGGTATGGTATCCTGTAAAAAATTCCTTGACAGGGAACCGCAATCCATTGTATCGGCGAACGACGCATTTAAGAACTTCACCAATTTTCAGGGCTTTGCCGAAGAACTCTATCATTGTATCCCCGACTTTACAAACGCCTATTGGACCAACTCCTGGAACTGGGGTGAAGACGAGATACAATCTACTGCCCGTGATTTTCACTTTATAGTTAAAATTGATAATGGCGATTTCTGGGGCTGGCAGTCGCAATTCGATGGCTGGCAGGCTGGGTGGATGGACAGGAACAATACATCAACTAATGATGACCGTTTTACAAAGTCATTGTGGAAGTTGGGTTGGTATGGCATTCGCAAAGCCAACCTGGGCCTTGAGAACATTGACAAGTTAACAGATGCCACCCAGGAAGAGCGGGACCTGATCAAAGGACAGTTATTGTTTTTCAGAG
This sequence comes from Niastella caeni, assembly GCF_004834005.1. Classification (GTDB taxonomy): domain Bacteria; phylum Bacteroidota; class Bacteroidia; order Chitinophagales; family Chitinophagaceae; genus Niastella; species Niastella caeni. The sequence goes on along the minus strand of NZ_STFF01000001.1, from coordinate 927,009 downwards.
GGTGGTTTCACTTTATGTTCATGCAGTATTTTGGCGGGCTTCCTTATATAGACCAGGTGTTGCCCGGCGATCAGAAACTAACCTTGCCACGCCTTAGTTACCACGAGTGCGCAGATAACGCCGCCCGGGATTTCAGGGAAGCGGCCAATATTTTGCCGGCAAACTGGGATAATACTACGGCTGGAAAGAAAACGCTTGGCAAAAACCAACTGCGCATCAATAAAATAATGGCCCTTGGTTATTTGGGCAAGAACTATCTGTGGGCCGGTAGCCCATTAATGAATTTTGCATCAACAGGAAGCCAGACATACAATACCGGTTATTGTAAAAAGGCTGCGGAAGCGTTTGCTGAACTATTGCAGTTATGCGAAACAGGACAGGCGCCCTATAGCCTGATCGAATTTTCGAAGTACTACAACAACTTCTATACAAATGGCCAGAACTGGGCGATGCCCGGAGGCACGGAAGCTATTTTTCGCGGGCCATATTATGGCGCCAATAGTTCCAACTGGGGAACCAGTAAGCAATATCAACCTGCACCGCAACTGGAAGGAGGCGACGTTAAATTTCTGCCTACTGCCAATTATGTTGATTATTATGGCATGGCCAATGGCTTGCCCATAAAAGACATTACCACCGCTGATGCGGAATCGGGCTATGATCCTGCATATCCATGGAAAGGCAGGGACCCGCGTTTTTATAATGATATAGTATTTGACGGCGTTAAATGCATACAGGGAGCCACTACGGATGAAGCAAACCGTTATGCCAACCTTTTTACCGGCGGCAGCTATCGTAACATCAGCACCGGAAGCCGCACGGGGTATTTGCTTTACAAGTTCATACCTAGAACTGCGAATAAGTATGACAACGGTTATAGTTACGACAAGAGCCTGAATATTCACCTGCCCTATATGCGGTTGGCAGATGTGTATTTAATGTATGCCGAAGCGGCAGCCCAGGCATATGGTTCCGCGGCAGGTAAGGCAGAGGGGTATAGTAAAACGGCCGAAGATGCGGTAAATCTTATTCGCGACAGGGCTGGTGTTGGGCATGTGGCCCCGCAATTCCTCACTTTACTGAATACTTTCATGAATGAAGTGCGGCGCGAACGGGCGGTAGAGCTTTCATTTGAAGGGCATCGCTTCAATGACCTGCGTCGCTGGATGTTATTGATCCAAAGCCCGTATACACTGAAAAAATCAATTGAATTCGACAGGGCCGGCACATTCAACACCACCGATCCGAAGGAGAACCGGGTGGTTAACTTACGTGAAAATGTTATCCTGGAACGCAAGTACACACAAAAACATTATTGGCTTCCTTTAAAGAATGCAGATGCCAATATGTACCTGGAGTTTCCGCAGAACCCGGGTTGGTAGCAGGTGTTACACAGCTTGCCCGATGGAGTCGGGGGTTACCCCGTAGATGCAAGCGAACCGTGGCACGCCTGGGAACAATTCCTTAAAAGTATCATGCAATGTTAAACTTGAAATTCATGCAATATTTTAAAATAATAATGGTGTTATGTTCGCTGGTTGCCATTGGTGCGGTGGTGAAGGCACAGGATACCGCAGTACAGGTTATTACAAACGCCGTAGATAAACCGAAAGATGTGCAGGTGGCTTTTCGCAAGGTTGAACAAAGTGACCTGTTGGGCGGTGTGTCGGCTGTTAATGTGGCGGAGCTTTTACAAAAAAACTATTTTATCTATGGCCTCGACGGTATGGAAGCATGGGCGCCCGGTTACAATGGCAACAGCAACTGGGGCATGGGCGGCTACCTGGTATTAATAGATGGCGTTCCCCGCGAGGTTGGCAATGTATCGCCCACTGAAATAGATCAGATAACCTTTTTGAAGGGTGTAAATGCGGTGGCGCTTTATGGGAGCCGCGCTGCCAAAGGCGTTATTTACATTACAACCAAAAGAGGGGAGGCCAACAACTTCCGGATCGATATCAGGGCCAATGCAGGCGCCAATGTGCCTAAAAGATATCCGTTGTACCTGGGTTCTGCAGAATACATGATTTTGTATAATGAAGCCCGCCGGAATGATGGGTTGGCGGAGCTCTATAGCCAGGAGACTATCTATAATTATGCATCGGGGCGTAACCCTTACCGTTACCCTAATGTTGACTATTATTCTTCGGATTACCTGAAGAAAATGTATGGCCGTTATGATGCTACTGCTGAAATTTCAGGCGGCAATGATAAGGCCCGTTATTATACAAACATCGGTTTTCAAACTGCCGGCTCGTTGCTCAACTTTGGCGAAGCCATCAGGAACAACCGGGCAGACCGCTTCAACGTTCGTGGTAATATTGACATTACTTTAAGCAACTATATTTCGTGTAATGTAGATGCAAGCGGTATCTTCTATACGGGTCACGGCGTAAATACCAACTACTGGGGCAGTGCCGCTACTTTGCGTCCGCACCGGTTCTCACCGCTCATTCCCCTGAGCATGATAGAGGCGGAGGATGAAGTGTCGCAGGTTTTAGTGAAGAACAGCAATCATCTCATCGATGGTCAATATTTGTTGGGCGGAACCCAGTTAGATCAAACCAATCCGTTTGCTGCCATTTATGCAGGCGGCAATAATCAATTCAACAGCCGGCAGTTCCAGTTCAATACCGGAGTGAATGCAGATCTGCGGAATGTGTTGAAAGGGCTTTCTTTTCGGTCTACGTTCGCAGTAGATTACACCTCATCGTACAACCTGGCCTACAACAACAGTTATGCGGTCTATGCGCCCACCTGGAATAATTACAATGGCGAAGACCTCATAAGCGATCTTACAAAATACGGTCAGGATGCTACACCGGGCGTGCAGAATGTAAGCAATACCTGGTACCGGCAAACCATTTCAGCTACCGGCCAGTTCAACTACGTAAATTCAATAAAGAGCAGGCACAATTTGTCGGCCATCTTGTTGGTCAATGGTTTTCAACAATCAGAGTCGGCCGTTTATCACCGAACCAGTAATGCCAACCTGGGCCTTCAGTTGGGCTATAATTACCTCAACAAATATTACCTTGATTTTAGCGGCGCCATGATCCATTCCGCCAAATTGCCCGAAGGCAACCGGCAGGCTTTTTCACCTACTGTTTCATTGGGATGGCGCATCAGCAGCGAGCCATTCATGAGCGGCGCTACGGTGATTGACAATCTTCGGTTAACTGCATCTGCGGGCATCCTGCATACCGACCTTGATATTACAACTTATTACCTGTACCAGGGTTATTATACCGGCCAGGGTTCCTGGTTTGGCTGGAAAGATGGTACCGGTATTCAGGCAACCGAGGCGAGGAGAGGCGATAACCCCAATATGAAATTCCCTAAGCGTGAAGAAATAAGCATTGGCCTGGAAGGATCGTTCTTCAAAAAGTTGGTCACATTACAAGGGACTTTCTTTGTAAACAAGATTACCGGGAACATTATTCAGCCTGCTGTTTTATACCCATCTTATTTCACTACCGGGTGGCCGGTCTCTTCCTTCATCCCTTTTGTTAACTATAACGACGATAAACGCGTAGGCGTTGACTTTAGCGCCAACCTCAATAAAAAACTCGGTGGCGTAGATTGGTCGTTGGGTGTGGCAGGAACTTATTATAAAACTACTGCTGCAAAACGTGCGGAAGTGTATGAAGATGACTACCAGTACCGGGCGGGAAAACCACTGGATGCTGTTTGGGGGCTGCAGAGCCTGGGATTCTTCAGTGACCAGAACGATATCAATAATTCTCCATCACAAACTTTTGGCCAGGTAAAACCCGGTGATATAAAGTATAAAGATCAGAATGGGGATGGCATCATCAACGCCAGGGACGAAGTGTATCTCGGCAGAGGCGGTTGGTTTGGCGCACCCCTTACATTGGGTATAAACCTCACTGCAAAATGGAAGAACCTTACCTTTTTTGCGCTGGGGGTTGGCCGCTTCGGAGCGTATGCCATGAAGAACAATTCCTACTTCTGGGTAGATGGGGATGATAAATATTCCATTATGGTGCGTGACCGCTGGACAACCGAAACCCAAAACACGGCTAAGTATCCAAGGTTAACCACATTTAACAGCGATAACAATTTCCGCGCTTCCGATTTCTGGTTGTACAAAACCAACCGGTTCGATTTGAGCAAAGTGCAGATCTCTTATGATATAACCGGCATGCTCAAAAACAAAAAACTGGTAAAGGATTTAGGCGTATATATCAGCGGCTTCAACCTGTTGACCATTTCTCCCGAACGTGAAATAATGGAGCTCAACATAGAAAGTGCGCCGCAAACCCGCTTATATAATGTAGGTGTCAAAGCTTTGTTTTAAAAAGCCGTTGTAACCGATCAAGTTAACGAATATGAAAAGAAGTATAATAATATTGTGGATAGCTCTTATCGCACTGAGCAGTTGTAAAGACCTTTTAACGCCGGCGATAGAGAACAACCGGGAGTTGAACCCGGATGCATTTATTCCTAATGATGCAAGATTTCCATTTGGCATTCTGCTCAACGCATACAACCGCATACCAACCAACTCGTGGTCATTTAATGATGTAGCTACCGATGACGCAGTAACCAACGATCAGAACAATGCCTTTTTAAAGATCGCTAACGGGCAATGGGCTGCCAATAATAACCCGCTTAGCCAGTGGACAAATGCCTATGCTGCCATCCAATACCTCAATATAATGCTTGGTCAGGTAGATACCGTGCAGTGGGCTACGGATGCAACGGTAAGCCGTTTGATGGCCATGCGTATTAAAGGCGAGGCGTATGGCTTACGCGCATTATTCATGTATCATTTGTTGGAAGCGCATGGAGGTCTTTCTGAAAACTCAATGATGCTTGGCGTGCCTGTTAACCTGGAAGTGCAAAATCCCAATGCCGATTTCAATAAACCCAGGGCAACGTTGGAAGAATGTATGCAGCAAATTTATAGCGACCTGGACAGGGCGGAAGATCTATTGCCCATCGATTTTGAAAATATACCCAATGCTTCGCAGATCCCGGCGAAGTATGGCGGTTCAATAACAAAGGAACAATACGACCGTGCCTTTGGCGCCGCTTTTCGCGGGTTCCTTACAGCAAGGATCGCTAAGGCCATCAGGTCAAAAGTGGCATTGCTGGCAGCCAGCCCTTCCTTTAGTAATGGTAATTCAACCACCTGGGCCACTGCAGCCAATTATGCAGCCGCAGTGCTTAATTTAAAAGGCGGCCTCAGCGCCCTGGCAACGAATGGAGTGACCTGGTATTCCAATGCTTCAGAGATCGCAGGTTTGGCCGACGGTACTAACCCGGCTGAAATATTATGGAGAAGCAATTATAGCGATAACAGGGATCTTGAACAGGCCAACTATCCGCCCAGCATTTTTGGGAGCGGACGAATAAACCCAACGCAGAACCTCGTGGATGCCTTTCCGATGGCCAATGGATATCCCATTACAGATCCTGCCAGTGGTTTTGATCCTGCCGCTCCTTATAACAATCGGGACCCTCGCTTAAGTCATTATGTTTTGGTAAACGGCGGTACGGCCGGACCTAATAATACGGTTATAAACACCACCGCAAATGGTAATACGAATGATGCGTTGAACCGGGTAGAAACTTCTACAAGAACCGGGTACTACCTGCGCAAGTTGCTTCGCCAGGATGTAAACCTGAATCCCACTTCGGCCAACAACCAACGTCATTATAAACCACACATCAGGTATACGGAGATCTTTTTCAATTATGCAGAAGCTGCTAATGAAGCCTGGGGACCTATGGGTACCGGTACCAATACGTATTCTGCATATGATGTTATCAAAGCCATTCGCAGAAGAGCTGGTGTAGGCTTAACGAACGGCGACCCCTACCTGGAAGCTGCAAAAGGCAGTAAAGACCAAATGAGGACGCTGATAAGGAATGAGCGGAGGCTGGAGTTGTGCTTTGAAGGATTTCGCTTCTGGGACCTGCGCCGTTGGAAACAGAACCTTACTGAAACGGCTAAAGGGGTGAGCATACAGAACGGCAACCACACCACCATAAATGTGGAGGCCAGGCAATTTCAACCCTTTATGACCTATGGTCCCATTCCTTATAGCGAGATCCTGAAGTTTAGCGAATTGATGCAAAACCAGGGATGGAGATAAGCAGCCTTAACGGGGAGCATTTTTTCGATTGCTGATTTTGGGATTTATAGATTTTTAGATTTAAATCATAGCTCCCAGAAAGCAAATCACAAATAGAATCTCTAATGAATTATCGAAAACGTTAATAATGAAAAAGTTTCTAATACCAATCATACTGCTCTTTGTACTTGTATCGTGCAGTAGTAAAGAAGTGGAGTTTCCCGATTACGATTACCAGACGGTATACTTTGCCTACCAGTACCCGGTGCGCACCATTACATTCGGTGAAGATGTTTTTAGTACCGAGCTCGACAACCAGGGTAAATGCAAAATACTGGCAACTACCGGCGGTGTTTACAGTAGTAAACGGAACATACAGATCGGGATCTCCGTAGACAATTCCTTATTGGCCCGGCCCCTTTTATTCAATGCAGGCGGCGACCAGATCGTGGCCATGCCCAATAATTATTATTCGCTGGCCGCAGATAATATAGTTATACCGGAAGGCGGTCTTACCGGCGGGGTAGAAGTGCAGTTGACCGAAGCCTTTTTTAATGATCCTGCTTCAATAAAGAAAACGTACGTGATCCCTTTGCGGATGACAAGCAAGTCGAACGCCGATTCCATTCTTTCCGGCAAAGATTTTATTCTGTATGCCATTAAGTATGTAAATCCATGGCATGGCAATTACCTGCGCAGAGGGAAGGATGTAATAACCGGAAGTGTTAACCAAACCGTGGTAAGACATAAACCATATGTTGAAGATGATGAAGTGAACAAATTGCACACGCGAACGATGAAGGTGATTGAGTTTCCGGTGGTATTCAAAGACAAGAACGGCGTAAATGTGAATTGTACCCTGCTGCTCACCTTTGATAACGACGGTAATTGTACCGTTTCTTCCGCCACAAGTAGTTTCACCGCCACGGGAAATGGCAAATTTGTAAAGCGGGGAGAAAAGAACAGTTGGGGTAGTAAAGACCGCGATGCCATTTACCTGAGTTACCAGGTTACATTAACCGATATGCAGGTGTCTTCTACCGATACGCTGGTATTGCGCGACCGCGCAGTGACCATGGAAACTTTTGCGCCGGTGGTTAAGTAATTTATTTCAACATTTTTAATTTATACAACCGATATGAATACACTTTATAAAATAGCAGTAAGCCTCACGACCCTGGTAGTGGTGGCTTCCTGCAACAAGTATAAAGCCGCTGAATTCAACGTCGACAAGCCTGAAAGCGTTACCCTTCAGGAAGACATAGATTCTTACCCGGCGCTGAAAACGTATATAAACCGTACCGCACACCCTGATTTCAAATTCGGGGTTGCCGGTAATTTATCAGAGTACCTTAATAAAGGGGTGATGTACCGGTTGGCCAATAAAAATTTCGATGAGTTTGCAGTAGGGTACGAAATGAAGCATGGCGCCGTGGTTATGGCCGATGGAAGTTTGGCATTAGATAAGGTAACCGACTTTTTGCAAACGACCCGCCAGGCAGGTATGTCTGTTTACGGCCATACACTGGTATGGCATGCAAATCAGAATGCTTCCTATTTAAAAGGACTACTTGCACCAATGACCGTGACCTCGCCTGCTTACGCAAATGATTTGAATGTTGCCGGCTTGCAGGATAAAACTTTCAATGGTTGGAACCGCGCCAATATCGGCGCCGGTATTTCCATTGCCGATGGTGAAGGAATGGGCACCGGTAATAAAGCATTGAAGTTGGTGTCTGCTGCCGGTTCTTCCTCAGCAACGGCGTTACAATTGATTAGCCCGGCCATACCAGTAAACAGAACACACAGGTATGAAGTGATTGTGTATATCAAGTCAGATGTTCCGGGCGAAGGCCGCATCACTTTCGAAGGGTTGAATAATAATACGCCTCAGATAGACTGGATGAAAACCGGAACGCCTTCCGCTACTTTCACTACAGGGATCTCCTGGAAGGAGATCAGGTTTCAGATCAATGACTTTGCCGCGGATAATATCAAGTTGCACTTCGACCTTGGGTATAAGCCTAATGTAACCTATTCTATCGATGTAAATAACCTGTATGTGTACGACACGCAGGGAAACCCGATCGTTACCAATCTCGTTGCAAATGGGAATTTTGAATCGGGTAGCGCCTGGGGCGGCTGGGGTAATAACTCCACCCGGGGCATCACGGCAAATGGTTTGGGTTTGAATAATACCGGAAAGGCCTTGTTTGTAACGAACCCGTCAAAAACGACAAATTATTGGGATGTTCAAACAACCTATCCTTTTGCGGCCGCATTGACCAATGGTGAAACCTATAACCTGAGCTTTTGGGTGAAGGGTACGGCAGCAGGCGTCATCAGGCCCGAGCTGCAAAGCCCCAATTATTCATCCAATGGATTTGGGCAGGTGCCCGTAACAACGCAATGGACACAGGTAAACATCGCAACTACCGTTACTGCTGCCGACAGGACCAGGCTGATAATTAGTTACGGTGAATTTGCCGGAACGGTATATATAGATGATGTGGTGCTCAAAAGTTCGAAGGCAACCGGTGGTAACGTAACTGTAGTAAATAAAACCGATGTAGAAAAAACTGTCATTATAACGGATGCCATGGATAAATTTATTTCCGGTATGTTGGGCGTAAGCAAATCGCATGTAAAGGCATGGGATGTGGTGAATGAACCTATGGATGACGGAAAGCCATATGAACTTAAAACCGGTATAGGCCAATCGAATTTGCCTGCAGATGTTTTCCACTGGCAGGATTATATGAGTAAGGATTATGCGGTAACTGCTTTTAAAATGGCCAGGAAATATGGCAACGCGAGTGATATTCATTTTATAAATGATTATAACCTTGAGTACAATCTTGACAAATGTCGCGGCCTGATTGCCTATGTGAATTACATTGAAAGCAAGGGAGCAAAAGTAGACGGCATCGGCACCCAGATGCACATTAGTACAACTACCAATAAACAGAAGATTGTAGACATGTTCAAGTTGCTGGCTGCTACGGGGAAAATGGTAAAAATATCTGAGCTCGACATTGGCGTAGGCGTACAAACAACTGCAGCCACTGCTGAACATTATAAAGCACAGGCCGACATGTACAAATTTGTAATTGATAAATATTTTGAATTGATCCCCGCCCGTCAGCGCTACGGTATTACTATCTGGAGCCCCTTAGACAGTCCGGTTAATTCTTACTGGCGTGCCGGTGAACCCATCGGTTTATGGACGGAAGCATTTGTTCGGAAATTGGCTTACAGTTATGTTGCCAAAGCGTTGGAAGAAAATGCGAAGTAGATAATCGTTGATGAAGCTTGCCATTGTTATTTGAAAATATCCCCGGCGAATAGCTGGGGATGTTTTATTTTGAGCCATCATCAAAGCAACATTGGAATACCATTAAAATTATATTAGAAATGCATGGTTGTTTATAACCCGTTCCTGATAGAAAGTAGTTTTGGCATAATTATTATCAACCTTATAACCAGGTTCAAAAAAATCATGAATAATAATGTGTGAATTGCAACCGTTTTATATTTTTTTCAATCTGTAGAATGGTTTTGTGTGCGTGCAGCTTACCTGATCATAATTCATGCTGGTGAAAAGCAAATATATTTTTCAATTCATTATTTATTTACTGCTGGGGGTCATGGCAATAGCAGACCCCGGCAAGCATATGCCGTTGCTTCATGGCGAATTCAGGTTGCCTGACACCGGAGCAGCGCTTGAAATCAATGTTGTTGATAATGATGATGTGGTTATTTATGCCTATAACCAGCTTAAGAAAAAGCTTCCCGCAATAAAACGAAGGTTCCGTGCAGAATCTTCTTATAGATTAAGCAATAGTGATAAACGCAGACCGAATAATACCACCTTTCCTTCTATAGTATCTGAATTGTATAGCAGGAATGCAGCCCATATTCCGATTTCTTATTACGTTTTCCTTTTCCGGCTTACTCCTTTCTGATCGTATACACATACGAATTTTCACTTCTGATTTTTAATTGGAACCATTAACTGCTTGCCACACAAATTCTTTTGGTTGGGATCTATAGCTCTGTCCCGTCCTATCTAATACTTCATATAATCTATTGTATAAAAATGAAAGCTTTAACCGCATTGACTATTTTGTGCATAATCTGGTTAACAGGTTGTGGCGTAAAAGGTAATACAGAAACGAAAATAAAAGATCTTGAGTTGCCGGTTTTTCAATTGCGTAGTAAGGATACAACGCTTCACCGGTCGTACGTGGCCAGCATTAATGCCTATCAAAATGTTGAACTACGGGCTAAAGTATCGGGGTTCCTGGAAAGTATTCTCGTTGATGAAGGGCAATTGGTAAAAAAAGGACAACTGATGTTCCAGTTGAACGATGCAGAATTCAAAGTGCAGTTGTCGGAAGCAAAGGCTTCATTGACCAGCGCTATGGCCGAAGTAAAAAGCGCGGAAGTGGAGTTGCGCCGGGTACAATCGCTTGTTGACAAGAAGATCGTTTCCGATTCAGAGCTGGACCTGGCTAATGCAAAATTGACTGCTGCGAAAGCAAAAGTAGATGAAGCATTGGCTAAAGAAGAAAAAGCGAAGATCAATCTTTCTTATACCGCGGTAAGAGCGCCGTTCGACGGCATTATTGACCGCATACCACACAAGTTAGGTAGTTTGGTTACGGAAGGTATTTTGCTGACCAGGGTTTCGGATAATCATGCCATGCACGTGTACTTTAAGGTGTCGGAACAGGAATATTTAAATTATGTAAAGAATAAGCAGGCAGGCAAACAGGTGCAACAACCGGCTGAGCTGATGCTGGCCGATGGAACAGTTTATAAACATCGCGGAAAAATAGAAACCATGGAAGGGGAGTTTGATAAAGAAACCGGCTCCATTGCATTCCGGGCGGTTTTTCCCAATCCATCGGGATTACTCAAGCATGGCGCCAGCGGGAATATCCTGTTGACCTCCGCTATTTCAAAAGCATTGATAATTCCACAAAGAGCGGTGCTGGAAATTCAGGACCGGAATTATGTTTTTGTATTGGGCGACGATTTCAAAGTGCGCATGAAAAGCTTTGTGCCTGATGCCCGTATTGATGATTTTGTATTGGTAAAATCGGGGCTTTCAGCAGGCGACCGCATTGTGTACGAAGGTGTACAAAATATCAAGGAAGGCAGTTCAGTTAAACCACGCATGATATCTGTTGACAGTATTCTTGCTGCAGAATGATTGTTGTAAAGACGATCGTAAAGTATTTCAACAACATTTATTAAAGCAGCAAAATCCAAAAGCATGTTTGAGACCTTTATCAAACGGCCTGTGTTGTCGTTAGTAATTTCAATTGTCATCATATTACTGGGCGCGCTCGCCTTATTCTCATTACCGGTAACCCAATTCCCCGACATCGTACCGCCTTCGGTAATGGTAACTGCTACCTATAATGGAGCGAATGCCGACGTGTGTACAAAAGCAGTGGCAGTTCCATTGGAACGCGCCATTAATGGCGTGCCTGGAATGACCTACATGAGCTCTGTAAGCAGTAACAACGGTGTTACTTTAATACAGGTGTTTTTTGAAGTAGGCACCGATCCCGACCAGGCAGCCGTGAATGTCCAAAACCGGGTAATAACGGTACTGGATGAACTACCGGAAGAAGTAGTTAAAGCCGGTGTTACCTCGGAAAAAGAAGTGAACTCGATGCTCCTGTATTTGAACATCATGAGTGCCGACAGTACGGCCGATGAAGAATTTATTTATAATTTCACTGACATCAATGTACTGCAGGAATTAAAAAGGATCGATGGCGTAGGATTGGTTGATATTATGGGTTCGCGCGATTACTCCATGCGCGTTTGGTTGAAGCCTGACAAATTATTGGCCTATAATATTTCAACAGAAGAGATCATAGCAGGATTACGTCATCAGAATATTGAAGCTGCGCCCGGATCAACCGGCGAAAATTCCGGGAAAGACAAGCAGGCAAAACAATACATCCTGAAATATACCGGTAAGTTCAATACACCCGAACAATACCGCAATGTGATCCTGCGGGCAAACGAAGATGGTTCGTTATTACGGTTAAAAGATATAGCCGATGTGGAGTTTGGAACGGTAAGTTATGATATGGTGTCTAAAACTGATGGCCGTCCGTCTGCTTCCATTATGATAAAACAACGGCCGGGGTCCAATGCGCGGGAAGTAATTCAAACAATCAAAGCCAGGATGGAGGACTTGAAAGCGACCGCTTTTCCACCCGGTATGTCCTATAACTATGCCTATGATGTATCGCGTTTTCTCGATGCCAGTATTCACGAAGTGTTGCGAACCCTGCTCGAAGCATTTATTCTCGTGTTCATTGTGGTGTTCATCTTTTTGCAGGATTTCCGTTCAACCCTGATCCCGGCATTGGCAGTGCCTGTAGCCCTGGTAGGAACGCTTGCGTTCATGCAAATGCTGGGCTTCTCCATTAATATGCTTACGCTGTTTGCATTGGTGCTGGCTATTGGTATTGTGGTTGACAATGCGATTGTGGTGGTGGAAGCGGTTCACGTGAAAATGCAGGAAGAACATTTGCCGGCCACCGAAGCAACCATTGCAGCGATGAAAGAGATCGGTGGCGCTATCATTGCTATCACCGGAGTTATGTCGGCCGTATTTGTGCCGGTGGCATTTCTTTCAGGTCCGGTGGGGGTTTTCTACAGGCAGTTCTCGCTTACCCTGGCCATGTCGATTGTTATTTCAGGGATCAATGCTCTTACCCTTACACCGGCGCTGTGTGCTTTGCTGTTGAAACATGACCATGCGGGTAAACGAAAGAAGAACCTGTTGCAACGTTTCTTTAATTCATTTAACCGCGTGTATAACCGCACCGAACAAACCTATGGCAGCCTGGTGCAACAATTGGTGAAACGGAAAATGATCACGGTCGGGTTGCTGGTTTTATTCTGCGTTGCTACCTGGGGTATTTCACAATTTTTGCCTTCGGGTTTCATTCCGGCCGAAGACCAGAGCATGGTATATGTAAATGTAACCACGCCGCCCGGTTCTACGGTAGAACGTACGGAAGATGTGTTGGACGCCGTGCAGGAAGCTATCGGCAACGATAAAAGTATAGATAACATCAGCACATTAGCGGGCTATAGTTTGATGAGCGATGTTACGGGTGCATCGTATGGCATGGCCATGATCAATTTGAAAAGCTGGGAAGAGAGAACGGAAACCATTCCCGAAATTATAAAAGGCCTGAAAATAAAAACAGCGCATATTGCTGATGCGGTGATCGAGTATTTTGAACCGCCCACTGTTCCCGGCTTTGGTAATGCCGGCGGTTTTGAATTCAGATTGCTGAATAAGAACCGCAATGCGGGGTTGCAGGAAATGGCGGAAGTGTCGGATAAGTTTCTGACTACGCTGAAACAACAGCCAGCCATTTCAGGCGCCAATACCAGCTTCGATCCCAACTTCCCGCAATACCTCATCCATATTGACCAGGAAATGGCGGCCAAGCAGGGCGTGAGTGTGGAGAATGCCATGAATACATTGCAAACGTTGCTGGGAAGTTATTATGCAACCAATTTTATTCGCTTTGAACAAATGTATAAGGTGATGTTGCAGGCCCTGCCTGAATACCGCGCCAATCCTGAAGACGTATTGAAGTTATACGTCAAAAACGACAAGGGCGAAATGGTGCCTTATTCAAATTTCATCAGGATGGAAAAGGTGTTCGGTCCCGAGCAGATCACGCGGTATAATATGTATACGGCAGCGATGATCAATGGCGATGCGGCTACCGGCTTCTCCAGCGGACAGGCAATTAGTGCCATCCAGCATGTGGCAGACAGCGTATTGCCCAAAGGCTATACGTATGAATGGAGCGGGATGACAAGGGAACAGATCATTTCGGGTAATCAGGCTGTTTATATTTTCATCGTGTGCCTGGTGTTTGTGTACCTGCTGCTGGCTGCGCAATATGAAAGCTTTTTATTACCGCTTGCGGTGATCCTTTCGTTACCGGCAGGTATTGCCGGTGCATTTGCATTGCTGCTGGCAATGGGATTGGAAAATAATATCTACGCCCAGGTAGCGCTGATCATGTTGATAGGGCTACTGGCCAAAAATGCCATCCTGATCGTTGAAGTAGCAGTACAAAGGCATCGCGCCGGAGTGCGGGTAATAGAAGCGGCGAAGGAAGGCGCTGTATCGAGGTTGCGTCCTATCCTGATGACATCATTTGCTTTTATTGCCGGGTTGATACCATTGTGTATTGCCAATGGCGCAGGCGCTATGGGTAATAGATCTATCGGCAACGCTGCTGCAGGCGGTATGCTGGCGGGTACGCTGTTTGGTATTTTCCTGGTGCCGGGTTTATACGGACTGTTCATGTATCGTCGTACAAAGAAAAAAGGAAAAAAGAACGTGGCGGTAAGGGAAGACGAACCGCTGACGGAACATATAGTGGCTGATGAATCGTGAATGTTGTTGTTACCGGTTACCGGATTCCGGTTGCCAGGTAAAAAGTTCGAAGATGCCGATTGAAGGAAGACTGATCTACATTCAAGGCCCGGTAACTGGTAAATGGCAACTGGTAAATAAATTAAACTTGAAAAACTAATGAATCATATTCATCGATTAATCATAGTTTTTATAATTGGCATTACGACGGGTTGCAAAGTAATGACGCCGTACACACTGCCCACGGTGAAGCAGTTGCCCAGGCAGTATGACGAAAAAAGTGCAACAGCTGATTCGGTAAAATTGGTTTTCAAAAATATATTCTCCGATACCTGTTTGCATAATTTTATTGCAATGGCATTAAAAGACAATACCGACCTGAATATTGCATTGCAACGCATAACCATGGCGCATGCCCGCCTGGCAGAGCGGAAAGGCGCATTTTTACCAGCGATGAACGGCGTTGTTAGTGGCGCCGCTGACAGGTACGGCAATTACACAATGAATGGCGTAGGTAACTTCGACACCAATCTTTCACCCAATATCAGCAAGGACCAGCGAATACCAGTAAAGCCAACTACTGATCTGTTTATAGGTTTAAGCAGCACCTGGGAAATTGATCTCTGGGGTAAATTGCAGCATCTTAAAAAAGCAGCACAGGCAGAATTATGGGCTACCGAAAAGGGAAAGCAGTTGATCATTACTTCATTGGTGGCAACGCTGGCCGAGGGTTATTATAACTTACTTGGCCTGGATACGGAGTTGAAAATTGTAAGAAAGAATATTGAACTGCAACAGAGAGCGCTGGAGATCGTACTGGCGCAAAAAGCGGGTGGCCGTGCTAATGAACTGGCAGTACAGCAATTCAGGGCGCAGTTGTTAAATACACAAAGCATAGAATTCAGAATTCTGCAAGAGCGCGTACAGGTGGAGAATGAATTAAATGCCATGGCCGGAAATTACCCGCACCAGATCATGCGCGATACTTCGCTGCCCGAATCGGTGGCTATTTCTATTGAAACCGGTTTGCCCACCAGCTTATTATCGGCAAGGCCGGATGTTCAACAGGCAGAATATGAAATGCAGATGGCTAAGGAAAATGTGCAGGCTGCCCGTGCGGCATTTCTACCCTCATTAACTCTTAGTCCGTATGTGGCCCTCAATGCGTTTACCCCTTCTTTATTAATGAATGCCGGGAGTATAGCGTATGGAGCAGCAGGCGGTCTTACTGCTCCGCTGTTTCAGCAACGGCGGTTAAAGGCGCAGTTTGTAATTGCCAACGCTGCCAGTAAGGAAACTGTTTATAATTATCAGCAGAAATTACTGAATGCATACAGCGAGGTAGTCACCCAAATGAATGCGGTAGATAACTTCAAAAGATCGTATGCGCTTAAGCTGCAGGAAGTACAGGAATTGCAAAAGGCCGTAGCGTCGGCCCGGGAATTATACCTTACCGGGTATGCCACTTACCTGGAAGTTTTCACTGCGCAAAAAAATGTGCTGGATGCTGAGTTGCAGTTATTGGCGCAGAAGAAAGGCATTTATCTTTCATTGATACAATTATACCGGTCGCTGGGCGGCGGGTGGGAGTAAAAAATTACTCCTTCACCCGCACATACTTCTCAATATTCAACCGGTCAATGCCGGTTGCTTCTACTTTTTCTACTCCCTGCTGGATCAATGTATCATTGTTTATATGAACGGTGAAATGAAATTCATTGGCTTCCCAGTTTCTATCGTTGCAGTATTCCAGGTGTTCGGTGTAAGTACTGTCTTTGAGCGTATACCTGCCACCGCCGGCAGCAAAGAAGGCCGATGAAGAATCTTTACCTTTGCTCAGATCATGACCTAAAAATGCAAAATGTGAGTCATTGATGATCTTGATGAATTGTTTGTTTTGCGTGTAGTCGGTAATGGTGGTGTCGTTCTTTTCTATGATGGTTCCGCTCAACAGTTTCCAGGTGCCGGTAACAGGCAGTGATTGTTTTTTGTGCGTGCATGATATATACAGTAGAATTATAATGGCTCCTGTGGTTAGCCTCATGTGATTTGATTTCCTTTAAAAGTATTGCAAAATGTTTGTAGCAGCAGCAAAACCATGGTTGTTTTCTCTTAAGTAAGGCAATGGCATGAAATTTTGTACCTCAAGGATCATGCAATGGTGGGAGCGGATATTTATGGGTAACACCCTGTTAAACTGGTTAATAGCTATCGGGATCATTGTTATAACCTGGACGGTGATTCGTATAGCCAGGGTAGTGTTGTTAAAACGGTTTAAAAAGTTTTCTACCAGCACCCGTACTACGCTTGATGATTTTATTGTACAATTAGCCGAAGGGGCATTGGTCCCCGCATTATATTTAGGCGGCTTGTATGCCGGCGTTTCTTATTTAACGTTAAGTGCCCGGGTAGAGCGGCTGCTGCAAATAGCCGTAATGGTAGTGGTTACTTTTATTATTATTAAAACCATTACCTCGGCGTTAAACTATCTTATTAGTAATGCCCTTGGCCACAATGCAGAAGATATAGAAAAAAAGAAGCAGGCGAGGGGAATCATCATCATTGTAAATATTGTATTGTGGGTATTGGCCCTGGTATTCCTGGTCAATAACCTGGGCTATAACATAACTTCAGTAATAACCGGTTTGGGTATAGGGGGCGTGGCTATTGCGCTGGCTTCGCAAAACATTCTCGGCGATCTGTTCAATTATTTCGTTATCTTCTTTGATAAGCCCTTCGAAGTGGGCGATTTTATTATAGTAGATGATAAGATGGGTGCTATAGAATACATTGGTGTAAAAAGCACCCGTATCAGAACGTTGAGTGGAGAACAGTTGATCTGTTCCAATACCAACCTGGTGAACGCCCGCATACACAATTACAAACGTATGGAAAAGCGGCGGGTACAGTTCAACTTTGGATTAGTGTATAACACGCCGCCCGATAAAGTACAAAAAGTACCTGTACTGGTAAAAGAGATCATTGAGGCCCAGGAATCAACAGTGTTCGACCGGGCGCATTTCTCAGCGTTTGGGCAGTTTAGTTTAACCTTTGAAATAGTATATTTTATTTTAAGTCCCGATTACAATTTATATATGGACCGCCAGCAAGCCATTTACCTGGCCATATTAAATGCATTTAAAAAAGAAGGCCTTCAGTTCGCATTACCAACACAAACGCTGCTATTTAACGAAGTTCCGTTTGCACGACCGGAACTTAAAAGCTAAAATTATTCCACAAGCTGTGGAGGGATTTCCCCCCATAGAAAAGTGGCTAATCACATAAATTTATGAAAGAGGCAACGGAAGCGGGCAATTGGGTGTCAATGGGACACAAACTTAACATATGAAAAGGCTGATTGCAGTTTTGTCGCTTTTTGCATTTATTACCCTGGGCGCCTGTAAAAAAGATAAAGATGGCATTGCCTATTCTGGGGAGTATGAAAAAAGCTATCGGGCCTGGCTCGATTTTCAAGCCGGGTCTGAAGATTCGTATATGTACCAGGTGGAATCCAGTTCATGGACAGGATATAGCAAGCAAACGACCATCACGGTAAAACAGGGAAAAATAATTGAGCGGTCGTATTCCCTGAATGCAATGAGGTGGCCGGGCAATGTTTTAACTGTAGTAAACGAATGGAAAGAAGATGCGACCCAGTTGGGAACGCACAATGAAGGGCACGAGTTATTAACGCTTGAAGAATTATACCAGAAAGCAAAGAGCGATTGGTTGCTGGAAAGGTTTGATGCCAAAACGTATTTTGAAACGGATAATAATGGCATGATATCAGTATGTGGATATTCAAAGAATGGTTGTGCGGATGATTGCTTTAATGGAGTGCGTATTACGTTTATCAGACCTTTGTAGGGTGGTTGTCTCCGGGTAGAGCAACCGCTTTGAAATAAAACCGGGTTATGATAAAAAAGGCGCTTATAATAGATTTGGATAACACCATCTTTCCGGTACCGCAGATCGGTGATGCTTTATTTGCACCCTTGTTTGAATTGATAGAACAGGAGGGAAGCCATGCCGGGGAGTTGGATAAAATAAAAGATGAAGTGATGCGGCGGCCTTTTCAGCAGGTAGCGAAAGAACATCAATTCAGTGAGAGCTTAACCAGGAAATGCGTGGAGGTGTTAAAGGAATTAACGTATAACGGGCCCATTGAGCCGTTTGAAGATTTTGCATTGGTGCGGCATTTACCATGCGATAAATTCTTAGTGACTACAGGCTTCCCAAAAATGCAACAAAGTAAAGTAGACAGGTTGGCTTTAGCGCCCGATTTTAAAGAGATCCACATCATTGATCCTTCTACTACCAACAAAGTGAAGAAGGATGTATTTGCAGATATTGTACAGCGACATGGTTATGCAAAAGAAGCAGTGCTGGTAATTGGCGATGACCTGCAATCAGAAATAAAGGCGGCGCAGGAGTTAGGCATTGATGCGGTTTGGTACGATAAGTATGGGCGGTATGAGGATAAGCCTTCGGTTCGAAAGATCTCCGATTATAAGGAGTTGATACAGATTTTGACTTCACTATAAGTATATCTGCACTTGATAAAAAAAATCACGGAACATTTTGGTTTATAGCACAACCCTGACTGTTATTATATAAGGGGTGATTTCATCGACTATGGTTAAACGATCGATATCGTTTGGCTTAATTCATTATGAAATCATAAAACCCTTTAAAATGGAGCGTACAGGAGAGATTGTTATGTATCAGTCGCCGGATGGTCATACGTCTATTGATGTAAAGCTTGAAAATGAGACGGTATGGTTAAGTTTAAATCAAATGGCTGCCTTGTTTGGTCGCGACAAGTCTGTGATTTCCAGGCATATAGTAAATGTATTTAATGAGTCTGAATTAGTTAGAGATTCAGTTGTTGCAAAAAATGCAACAACTGGATCTGATGGTAAAATTTATCAGGTTGAATATTTCAACCTGGATGTGGTAATCTCAATTGGTTACCGGGTAAAATCTCAGCGCGGCACTCAGTTCCGCATTTGGGCCAACAGAGTTTTAAAAGAGTATCTGGTTAAAGGTTATGCTTTAAATGAAAAACGTCTTCAGGAACAGTCCAGGCAGTTGGATGATCTTAAACAAGCTGTAAAATTATTGGGAAATGTGGTCGGCAATCATGAGCTAACCTCGGATGAAGCTACCGGCCTATTAAAAGTGGTTACTGATTATACCTACGCCCTGGATGTATTGGATAGATACGATCACCAGGTACTTGAAATACACGATACCACTGCCAATGAATTATATCAGATAACCTACGACGAGGCTATATGGGCTATTAAAGGGTTGCGGAACAAGTTCGGTGGCAGCTTGCTTTTTGGCAATGAAAAAGACGAATCATTTCAAGGGTCATTAGCTGCTATTTACCAAACTTTCGATGGGCATTATGTGTATCCAAGCGTAGAAGAAAAAGCCGCTAACCTGTTATATTTTGTTGTAAAGAATCATTCCTTCTCAGATGGCAATAAACGCATCGCTGCATTCCTGTTTGTATGGTTTATGGAGAAGAATCATATTTTGTACCGGCACGATGGTTCAAAAAGGATAGCAGACAATGCATTAGTCGCCATTACATTGATGATTGCCGAAAGCAAACCTGTAGAAAAAGACATGATGACAAAGGTGGTGGTGAATTTGATTAATTTGAAGAATTGACAACTGCCAGGCAGTATAGCACTTTGCCCGACCTTGCTTCGCCGAAGCTTCGCGAAGGCGCAGTATGTTTCGGGACCCTGCAAAGCGCATACTGAGCGCCCTGAGCGAAGTCGAAGGGTCGAAGTAACAACCAGTTCTGCAGCAGCGGAGCTGGTTGTTTTTTGTGCCATTGCAGTTCATATTTATACCGGGAGGATCATTGTAAATATTATATGATAACTGTTTTCAATAATCGAATAATACATATATTTGATTACACAACTACAAGCTCCGTTAAGTACTTCTGATTTAGTTGCAATACGCATCATCTACATGACAGTCCAACCACTTCAGTACATTAATTGAGTGCCTTACAGGCAAAAAGACTATTTAATTTAAAATTTCATAGCTTGGGTAAACCGGCAGCACGAATAGGCGATATGCATAATTGTCCGGCGGTATCACCGGGTGGTGTGCCGCACGCGGGTGGACCGATTGTTGGCCCCGGATGTCCAACGGTATTGATAGAAGGAGCGCCCGCCGCAACAGTTGATGATACCTGCCTTTGTAATGGCGGAATGGATAAAATAATTACCGGCTCATCGGGTGTAATTATAGGAGGCAAAGAGGCAGTCCGGATGGGAGATCGATGTGCACATGGCGGGGTGGTAGTAGGAGGGAGTGGGAGGGTGTTGATTGGGGAGCGAGGGGGGCGCAGCCTTTTAAGATTGCCAGGGTTTAAAAAAGTTGATGAGGAATTTATAGAGCCTTCTGAAGAAGAAAAGAAAGCAATCATTAATCAGGCAATCCAGGATTGTATAAGCCTGCTAGAGAAAAAGCTTGCGTTGCTACAAAATGAAGATTGCAATACACTTTTGGAGTTTAAAAAATGGTTTGGAACGGATGATCATGAAGCAAAGCAAATTATTTTAACGAGAATTAGAAGGTCGTTAGAGGTGAGTCGTAGTTTAACGGAAGTTAATTTTTCATCAATAATAAACGAAAAGGCTAAGAAGGAGGATTATGCTAACGCTTATCATGATGATGAATTACATCGAATATTTCTTGGGGATTTATTTTGGGGAGCTGATACTAAAGGAAAAAATTCTAAAGCTTCGGTCATAATTCATGAATTATCTCACTTTAATGATATTGGACCAACAGAAGATGTTATCTATGGAGAGACTCGTTGCATAAATTTGGCAAAGGATCATCCAGGGTTGGCTCTAATCAATGCAGACACGTTTGAGTTTTTTATAATAGCATGAATTAAAGTATACATCATTTTTGGCTAATTAAAATTTATGTGTTTTATGGAAGAAAAGTTTGTTGATATTTATTTATCAGTTGATATAAAAAAGGATTTATTGCTTGCTCATGTACAATTTTTTAATAATTCCGATACGGAAATATTTTTAGATACAAAAACTATATGTAGTGATAATAGAACAAGGAGGAGCGTTTTTCATATCACAGACGAAAATCAGAATAAAGTTCAATATCAAGGAATTCTGGTAAAACGGGTAGTTGTTCCGGAGGATTATGTTCCACTTAAGGCGGGCGAAAAAATAGAAGCTACGATTGTTTTAAATGAAGTATATAAATTGGAAAAAGGTCATAAGTACAATATCCAGTACTCTGTTTTTCATCCAACTTATATGGATGAAGCAGGTTTTACAAAGCTTGAATCAAATCAGGTGGAAGTTAATTATTAATGGTAATAAAGAGCAGTAGAATTGGCACTAGGGTTATTTCGCAATGGATGGTGGAGATTAAAGGGAAACCAGCGGAAGCGTCGGAGATAATGGCGGTAGAACGTCGGGAAGAAGTCGGTGAAACGTCGGTCGAATGTCGGTCGAACGTCGGTGAAACGTAGGTCGAACGTCGGCATGACGTCGGTCGAACGTCAAGGAAAATTTTAGATTTGGTAAAGGCTAATCCGGAAATCACTATGCTCGAATTAGCTGCCCAAATTGGTGTTTCTAAACGCTCCATTGAAAGAAATATTCAAAAACTTCAAAAGGACAAATTGTTGATAAGATTAGGGGCTTCTTTTGGCGGAAGTTGGGAAGTGATGGAATGATTTTCTTTTATCGAATTGAAGTTTCAGGCGTTCGTAAAGTTCTTAACAACCACTTCTGCAGCGGAGCTGGTTTTTTTGTGGTTATACGATTGCGTAGTTTAATAACACGATTATAAGCCTATAGACTTATAATTGTGCATTATAAGCCTGTAGGCTTATATTTAAAAATCGAATGTCGGAATTGTGACCATTTTGTTGATTTCAACAAAATGGTTTTCAAATTACCATTTTACTGACGCCAGGAATAATGGTCGTTATCTGCATTTGTCGTAAGGTGAGTTGTAAAGAAATCCTTGACAACTGGAGTTAAGCCAGATATCAGTTATTCGAAATTTCGAACAACTTAACAATCCGAAATTTCCGGAAGACTCACTATATTCCATCAATGACAGTTGGGCTATGTGCATCATGGTGAAAATAGAAAATTTAATGCGAAGGCGGTGATTGAGGTAGAACCTTAAACCACGACAAGACTAATTCTTAAACAATATCATTGTAGCGTGAGGATTCCGGGTGGGATATTTGCAGTATTAATCTAAAACGCATTACCATGATAAAGGCATTGAATTTAGTTGTATTGTCAACCCTTTGTGCGTTGACGACGTGGGCGCAAACAATAACCTGGAAAAAGCAGGAGTTTGAGTTAAAGAATGTTACCGCTTCGGTTATGAAAGTAAATGGAGAAGAAGTGTTGAAAGTGGAGCGGGATCTGAAGGTATTGCCATTTGATGAGAAGAAACTGGCTGCCACAGTAGATGAACCCACGTATGTTAAATTAAAGAATGTGGTGTTGGAAAACGGTACTATAGAAGTGAAAATGTTAAGCAGGATCCAGGACCCATCGCCATTTGAAGCAGCAAGAGGATTTATCGGGTTGGCCTTTTGGATAAGTGAAAAGGATACCGCATATGAATCCATTTACTTAAGGCCAAAGAATGGGAGAGCAGAGGACCAGTTCATGCGCAACCATACGGTGCAGTATTATTCGTATCCGCATTACAAGTTCGACCGGTTAAGGCGCGAGTCGGCGGGATTATACGAAACCTATGTTGATATAGGGTTAAATGAATGGATCACTTTCCGGATAGAAATAGAAGGGGAGAAGGCAAGACTTTATATAAATGATCAAAAGCATCCATCGTTTATTGTGAATAAAATGAAAGGCAGCATGACCCGCGGCGCAATAGCCCTGTGGGTAGATATTGGAACGATCGGGTATTTTAAGGATTTGAAGGTTAGAGCCAAATAGAAAGAATAAACGAATCTGTGGGAACCATTTTCGTGACGTCACGAAAATGGTTGGTGGGGGATCTCCTTCCCGACGTCAGGAAGGTGATCGGGCTTCAGTTAACCGGAATTTCCGGAATACTCCCTATATTCCTGCTATGAAAATTCAATACTGTTCCGATCTGCACCTGGAAATGCCCGATAATGAAAAGTACATAAAGCGCCACCTGCTGGAACCGGTGGGAGAGGTTTTGGTGCTGGCAGGTGATATCTTGCCTTTTAAATTGCATAAAACACAAACTGATTTCATTGATTTTATTGCTGGAAATTTTGAAATGGTGTATTGGGTGCCTGGGAATCATGAATATTATGGATGGGATGCTGTCACGGTAGCTGATCCGTTATTGGAGAAATTACGCAATAATGTATGGCTGGTAAACAACCAGGTGATTGACCACAAGGGAGTGAGTTTTATTTGCAGCACATTGTGGAGTAAAATAGGTGTCGTTAATGCGCTGAACATACAGCGGAGCATATCCGATTTCTATTCAATAAATTGGTTTAATAAGACATTTAATACCCGTCAGTTCAACCAGCTGCATAACCAGGCGATCGTTTTTTTAAAAAAAGCGATTAAGGAGGTGAGTGCGGAGAAAAAAATTGTGGTCACGCATCATGTCCCAACCTTACAAAATTATCCAGGAAAATTCAGGATCAGTCCGCTCAACGGCGCTTTTGTAACTGAGTTGCACGATCTCATTAATGATTCAGGGGCAGATTACTGGATCTACGGCCATCACCATAGCAATACACCGGAATTTAAAATTGGAAACACCACTATGCTGACGAATCAGTTGGGGTATGTGGCGAGGCATGAGCATGGGAGTTTTAGCCGGGGGAAGGTGGTGGAGGTGGGGGATTGAGCGCGATCTTGTGCCAGATTTCCCAACCCGGGACAACCGAAGCGTAACCGAAGCTTAACCGAACCTTCACCGAAGCCTGAGTGCAAGAATTCTCTTTTTGGGAACAATTCGAAAAGGGCGCATCATCAAATCAGGCTGAAGCACAGGTGAAGCATGGATGCCGTACTGACTCAGCACAGACTCAATATAGGATCAGTATAGACTCGCCATACACTCACTACACACTCAGTATAGATTAAGCCATGATCAGCCATACACTAGCCGTATAACAGCCGTACTTACTCCGATGTTGAAAGGATCAATGAGTTATGAAGTGATAGGCGCCTTGTAGGGCGTAAACGACACACAAACTGTACCGTCATGGTAGCAACATGGTAGGATGATGGCCTGGGTATTGTACCGGAATTGCCTGGAGACCTTACTGGTACCCTGGCGCGTAAGGCCATTTCCAGGCAATACGTAGGCAATACGTAGGCCATGCACAGGCCATGCATAGGCAATACGGCTACAGTCCGGGTTATTCGTAAGCCGGTAAGGCTTCCTTCAGTAGCATAATGGTACCGGAGTTGTACCAGGCTGGTAGCTTAATGGCCTGGGTATTGCCTGCACACCCTACAGGTATTCTCAGGGAACTGTACTGCTCTATGACCACTCTCAGACAACTGTCAGACCACTCCCTGACCACTGTTAGAGCACTCCAGCACAACCCGGCATCAATTCATGTAGGCACCCTGATGAGGGATTCCTTCATTCCTTTTTCGTTCTTCGTCCGTTCCAACGCTACCTGATTACTACCCAAACACTACCCCTTTCATAGGGAAAAACTACCTTTTTACTGCCCCTTGCCTAAGGAGAAGGGGTAGTAAAAGAGTAGTGTTTGGTAGTAAAACGCCGGAAAAAGGGTAGCCTGAAAACGAAGTAAGAACGAAGCTGGTTCGGATGTGCGCGCTGCAAGCAGATTGAAAATGTTTTCCTATATCGATATAGGAGCGGCGAGGTTTGCTCAACGCCACGTTCTTGCGCGTTGGTGCTGGCGATAAGCTAAAATCGTTTCTATAACGCTAAAGCAGATGCTATGCTTTCACCTGAACGCTTAAGGTACTGTTTAACGGTACATGCGTGCGGCAATTTGTAATTTATTCTATCAGTTCTAACACTTCCAAAAAGTCATGGTTTTATCGCAGTTTTGGTTAAGCGAACTTGATCATTATCAATTCAATTGCGGGTTGAAAGGCAGGATTTTTGATGTATAGTAGGTGAGTTTGTATTGTATGGAAACAAACTCTTTTCAGTCCGGTTTGAAGCGGTCAAGCCACTGGTTGATAAAAGCGTTCCAAAACGCTAATAGCTCATTGACATGTTGATCCCTCTTAGAATGCTGCTGACCTTCTCCGGGACTGAGCAAAGGCAGCGCTTACCCTTCTTCGCAAAGTGTTCGCAGGTTCTTCGCAATTTTGCGAACAAGCCTAAAAGGATTCTAAGAGAGATGTAAAAGAAGTTGCGAAGCATATGCTTCGCCGAAGGTGGAAAATCTACCGCCTTTTCTCCTGTTTTATACTGAAAAAGCTTGATCACTTTCTTAGACGTCAGAAGGTGACGGGCTTCAATTGTTCAATATATCGATAATTGACCTCTCTGGAAGATCCGGATGATCCAGCTATCCGGATTTTTCAGAGAGCTTCATTATGCCAGGTCTTGCTTAAACTACGTTTTAAAGTCAGCGTGATAGACAAAATTTCCAGTGGGAAACGGTTCATTTCCAGCTGGAAATTTTGTTTTTCCAACGGGAAAAACATCTTTGCCAATGTAAATTTTATCATGCCAGTGGGAATTGGATGATTGCCTGTGGGAATTTTATATTTTCCGTGGGAATCGGATAATTTCCAGTGGGAAATGGATAATTCCTTGCGGAAATTATGTCTTCACCGCGAAAAAAATGTTTTTTCCGTATGGCAATGAACTTTTTCCGTCGGGAAATTAACCTTCGCTCATCCGCGAAAATGCTTCGCCAATGGAAATGGGCTTTTTCTGATGGGAAATAAACCTTCGCTACCGGAAATACATTTTTGTCAATGGCGCCGGATCATTTATGACAGGAAATGAGCCTTTGCTTATCTGAAAAAAGTCTGAGAGATCAGTAACAGAGGATAACTGAGACGAAGTTTTAGGATTTCCAGACAATTGATTAACCCACTTCTTCTAATTCCTGCATTTGGAGACAACGCACATTTGTAACTGACTGAATTTGGTGATTGAGGTATAACTGATAAGCTGCTTCCACAAGACAAAGTACATGATTATACGTCATCCATGCCTGCCAGGGCGAGAAGCCGTTTGGAAAGGAGCCATCATGACCAATACCGGCTTCCAGGAAATCGGCCAGTTCACGCCGGATGTAATCGATGGGGCATTGCTGGAAAAATCCGGTAACAACAGGTGATGGATCGGCCGGTTGCTCGTCTTCCGCCAGGAGATTCAACCCCTCCACAAACGGAATTAACTGTTCATAGAATTCATACAGCATCTCCCGCCCATTCCCATTCGAGTACGGACTTTGTGTATTGACCAACGCAACCCGTAACCAGTTGGGCAACAGGTAATCGGTAAGGTCACTAAGGGTGGCCTGGTCGAACACTTCGGTTATTACCTCAATTGGTTGAGTTGTGGCTTTTTCGATCAATCGGGACGGTTTGGAAAAGCGGACAGGCTGTGCGGTTTTATTTTCCTTCGCGTCGGGTGTACGTATTTGTTTTACCTGCGCTTTACTTACCGGTTTTGGTTCCTGATTATTTCCCCGCCTCATTACCCAGGCAGCTTCCACCAGGGATTCTATTTTTTCATAAAAGAGTATGTGATTGTTACGCTCATGCGGGTCATTGGCAGAATCCCTGGGGTTGGAAAGTACTTCCGTCAGCCATTGCCACATGATTTGGCGGATGTCATTGAGGTGGTAGGATTGGAAGAAGTCGTCGAGGATGGAGGCGGGGTTGGTGATTTCTTGTTGGGTGAGGCGGATGGGAGTGTTCGTTAAATTTGGAATCTGGTTGTAGCTTTTACCAATAAAGGTTTTCGCTTGTGAGGAAGTGTTTAATGGCTCATTCATAAAGTAAGCAATTGAGGTTAGAAAATTGGTTGATGAGCCTCTGAGAGATGGTTCCGGAATACGGATGAAAACGGGCCAAAAAGTAAAGGATTGGAACCTACCTGCTCTTTGTCCGACGGGCCCTGACAAAGCCCACACCTTTCGGTGTTTGAGCACAAAGAAGTATAAGTAGGCCCAACCCTATAGCATAAATATAGGTATTGGGCACTTTACTTACTCCCGCGCTCGTGAAATTGTCAGGTTCGTCGGGCGAGACTCGTAAGCTTAGCCGCTTTTAATATTTAACTATCCTAAAACTAGGTAATTAATTTGAATAGTCAGCCAATTGGCTGACTATTTTTTTCGAAAATCTTGGCACATTGTAAGATGGCAGGCAGCTTAGATAAGATCGATATCGAGTTACGAGACAAGATTGCGCAACGGATCAAAGAATTACGGGAAAGCTCAGGTAAAAGTCAAACCGAGTTTGCCCTGGAGCTTGGTATTGATAAGCAGACGTTGCATAGATTGGAGACTGGGAGAGGGGCGACTATTTATTCGATTAATAAGTTTTGCATGGTGAGGGGGATTACTTTGAGTGAGTTTTTTGATTCAGTAAATTTTAAGACAAAGTAAAAAAGAAAATGACAGTTAAATTATGATTAGCTGGATGTAATCTCATTAAGTATAAATTTCTAACAGATAATTGTATAACATACTATGGCTATTGCTCCAGTTCCCCAAAATATTGAACAAGTTTTTTCATCTACTACTTATTATATCGACTTTTATCAAAGACAATATAAATGGAATAGAGAACCTGTTGAGAGGCTGCTAGATGATATATTTTATAAGTTTAATCAAGACTATGGTAAGATTGATTCATCATTAGCGTCGGAACTTGCTGGCAGCCGAATCGGCTATTATTTTTTAAACACATATGTTACTAACACTATAAATAATAAGGTTTTTTTAGTAGACGGACAACAGCGTTTTACAACAATAACACTTATACTCATACAGCTTTATCATTTAGGGGGGAAGTTAAATAGTGAACTTACGGATTGGATCAAAGATAGAATCCATGGAACTTCGGGGGCAAGAAAAAACTTTTGGCTACAGCACCAAAATCATTTATCAGCTTTAGAGGGCTTACTTGTCGGACTTCCTGTAGCCGAAATACCAATTAAATCTGGTATTACGGCAAAAAACATGGTTGAGAATTCTAAGTTTATTAAAATATGGTTAGAAAATGAACTTAAAACAATCCATCAATTCGATACTTTTATATACTATCTGTTAAGAAATGTGGAAATAGTGAAGTTGGAGGTTATGCAAACAGATGTTCCGATGGTGTTTGAAGTTATTAACGACAGAGGAGTGAGATTAAAGCCCCATGAAATCCTAAAAGGAAAATTACTTGGGCAAGTTGATAAACAAGAATTAGAATTACTGAATTTGAACAAGCTCTGGGAGAACCAAGTTAACTTGGTGGGTGTTGCAAACAGTGGTGGAGAAAATGATGAAATAGATAATTTTTTTGAAACTTTTATTCGATCTAAAATTGCAAGTACAAGAGGTGTTGCAGAAAAGTATACTTCAAAAAATTATCATCGAATTCTATTTATTGGTGAAGTAGAAGAATATTTTAAACTTAATAGAAATGCAGGAAGAACCAAGCAATTTCTTCAAAACGAATTTATATACTTTACAAAACTTTATAGTCGAATAAGGGAACTGCGTTCATCTTTTAATAGTGAATATAAAAACCTTTATTTTAATCAACTTAACGATTTGACTGGCCACTTTGTATTGATATTGAGCGCCTGTAAGATAAATGACCTGGAAGAAGATGAAAAGATAAAAATTATTTCTTATCAATATGATAGAATATTTACAATTCTGCATCTTCAAAAGGCATATGTAAACAACATTATAGCAGATTTGGTTTATACTATTAGCATTGAAATTAAAGAAATTAATGCGTCAGATATTGCAGGAGTTTTTGAAAGGCACCTTTTAAAAGCACTTTCCGAGATAAAAGATGTTCCAATTTCAGAAGCGTTTAACTATAATTATTTTAAGGATGTTGGCTATTCAGACTTGCCCACCCGCTTTAGCAGATATTTTTTTTCACGAATAGAGTATTTTATTGCTAAAGAAGCTAATAGCGAAATGCAACAGAACTTTGATAACCTTGTTAGAAATAATGGATATGTAAACGGATACCATGTTGAGCATATATTGGCTCATAATTTGGAAAACCTTCAAGCTTTTAATAATGATGAAGAAGTATTTGAAAGGGAAAGAAACCGGCTTGGTGGATTATTGCTACTTCGGGGCAATTCTAATCAATCTAGTGGAAATGAGTCTTATGGAGAGAAATTAAAGACATATGCTCAAAGCTTATATTGGAATGCGACATTACATAAAGACACTTATCATTCTAATATTGATTTGCAGGCTTTAATGAATAGACATGGATTACAAATTCGAGCAATGGATTTTTTTGGTCCAGCGGAATTAGAAGAGCGACATAAATTACTAGCACAAATAGTACAAATAATTTGGAAATGATAAGATATAAGAGTTAGGATAGCATAGTTCCGGGATATAGTAATTATACTGATTTTATTTGTAAATAATAATATTGAAATGATTATACAATTTTCTTGAGCAAAAATCAGAACTCTAAAGTTAGTAAAGGCCATCAAAATTGTTTAGAGGATTGAAGATGATCATCATCGGTTAAATATTACTCTATTCATATTAAGCTTTTCTATAGAGAACGGCTTGTGTTTAGCGTAGATTTACCTAAGCAAAATAATATCCCTCTTGAGCCAGATCATACTCAGGATAGAAGTTGGAGAATTGTATATACAACCCCAAATAGAAGCTTTAAGAATTTGATTGAATCCTAGCGATCCAATACATTATGTAAATTATTAGGATTAAACCTATATTGATTAAGGACTCCTATATTATTAATCTACAGTTGATGGTTGCTAATATGTTAGATTTAAGGGTTTTAGATTTGTGTTAATAAATAGAATAATAAAAATTCCTAATTGGAATATTCTTACTTACATTTGTTGATATTATTTTATCGTATAGTATTTAATGAAAAAATTTTATCTCTATAAGAAGAACAGGAGAGATTACGTCCCTGTGGAAGATGAATCTACTAATAAACTAGCTAAAAAGAAGCTTGAACTATTAATGGCAGGTAAGGGACCATTTCAAATCCCAGACAAATTTAAAGGATTAAATGGAGATGTTGCTTTGTTCAATAGTGCTGGTAATCTTGATAAAGCAACAGCGTTGTACTTAATTAAGGACAACACAACTTATGAGTTAAGTAATAAACTTAATGAACTTACATCTAAGGAATGGCTTACTGAGACAGTTACTGTATTTAGTCAGAAAGGTCTAGGAGCTAATAGTAAAGATGCTCAAATAGAGAAACAACATCCAGCACCTTTCTCTTTTCAAGATGTTGCTAAACTTATGAGGTTTTTTACAAAGAAGGGCGATAAGGTTTTAGATCCTTTTAATGGTGTGGCATCAACACTTAAGGCATGTGCATTTGAAGAGAGAGAAGGATATGGAATTGAATTAAATGAAAAGTATTACAATTTATCCATAGAAAGGATTAAAACGGAAGTTCCAAATGAGTTGCAATATAAATCAAAGCAGAAGGTAATTCATGGGAATAGCATAGAAGAAATTGAGAAGTTTGAAGATGATTTTTTTGATTTTATTATAACAAGTCCACCATATTGGAATATATTAGAAACAGTAGATCATAAAGTTAAGCAGACTAGAATTAGCAATAAATTGGATATTAAATACAGTGAAGATGAATTAGACTTAGCTAATATTGATACTTATGAGCATTTTATTGAAGTGCTTTCTAGGTTTTTTAATAGTTGTGCAAGGAAAATGAAATCCAAAAAGTATTTAGCAGTTATTGTGTCAGATTTTAGAAAAAAGGAGGATTACTACATCTACCACGCCGATTTAGCTAACGCAATTACTAAAAATGGATTTTATAAATTGAAAGGCATTAGAATTTTATATCAAAGGCACAAAAGTATTTATCCATACGGTTATCCATTCACTTTTGTGCCTAATATGCATCATCAAAATGTGTTAATATTTCAAAAGATTAAGTAATGGAGTTGAACAATATTTATCATGGTGACTGCATTGATTTGATGCAGAAATTAGATGATGAAAGCGTAGATTTAATAATTGCCGATCCTCCATACAATCTTAAAAAAGATTTTGGTAATGACAGTGATAAATGGAAAAGAGTGGAAGATTGGTTAGAGTGGTCAAAAGAATGGATTTCTGTAGCGGTGAGGAAGCTTAAACCTACTGGTTCTATTTTCATATATGGAATTCACCATTATCAATGTTATATACAAGTTTATCTTTATGAACTGAAATTAATCTATCGTCGTCAGATTATTTGGTTCTATGAAAACGGATTTGCCAATTATAAAAATACACTGGCTGCACATTACGAACCTTTGTTATGGTTTTCCAAAACGAATGATTTTACTTACCACACAATAAGGGAGCCATATAAAAGTACAGAAAGGTTAAAAAATAAAATAACTAAAAATGGGAAAGTATGGCAGCCTCATCCTGAAGGTAAACAAGCCGGAGATGTATGGAACATTCCCGTCTTAGCAGGCAAAAGGTTTGAAAATGAAAAAGTAGATCATCCTACTCAAAAACCGTTGGCAATATGTGATAGAATCGTAAGGCACTTTTCAAATAAAGGGGATTTAATTCTTATACCATTTGCAGGATCAGGGAGTGAGTGTTTGAGTACAGTGATAAATGATCGAAATTATGTAGGATTTGAAATGAATGAGAACTACGTCAAAATAGCTAAAGAAAGGATTAATCAATATTTATCCACCCTACAAGTTATTTCGTCGCCTGGTAAAAAGAATGATTTAAATAAGGATCAATTGTCTTTAACTCTGGAATAATTTTCAAAGAGTCATTTATAGAGCTTAAGTTGTTTTTGTCAATGTTAAATAGTTTAAAGAATTGTGTTGGTTCTAACCTTAAATGAAATAAATTCATCATGACTAGAAGATGAAAGGGGATTGTTCTTATTTGAATTGAAAGTACATTGTTTATATCCGTAATAACTTCATATACATCAGATCGTTTGTTTGGGAAGGCTAAAGTTATAATTATGGGTATTATGGTTTCTTTAGGAATGTTATATCGAGAGAACAGAATGGCAATATCATCAAGAATTGCCCTTGGCTCTTCTAAGATATCTGTGTTATTAAGTCCTATTTCACCTACAATAATGCTATTATCAAATTCTGCTAGTAAATCAAATCGAATGTAATTGTTTCCAATCGCTCTAATTTTATTTCTTAATCCAAGATTAATAAAAAGATTTCGAACGAATAGATTATCGAAGCCGTTTATTTTTTTGCAGTAGTTTATTGTATCGTTATATAGCTTTGTAATGAATTCCTTAGGTAGATTTATTAAAGCAGGCTTATTTTGAATGTCAATATATTTTTTATGACGAATTTGATATTCTTCCATTGATAGGTCATTGACCCATGAATACATGTTAGAGAAAGATTTAGAAATATAAGCTTTATATTCTTGCCATTCAATTGCACCATAAGGACATCTTTGGATACAAAGGCCACAACCAATGCAAGCGGTAGCATTAATCGTAGGAAAAATATTCTCATCGAAACCTATAGCATCTGTTGGGCATACCTTTGAAGTGTTGTTATTGGGCATTTCAGGAAGCAGAGAAATAATCAATTCAGCTTGATCATAATTCATGCAAGGTGTATTTAAGCAATTTAAACAAGTTGCTTGCTCTATAGTACCATCAGAAAATTCGATTGTATTAGTGCTAAATAAATTATAAGTAGCCTTAATCGGGTGGATAGATTTATCTTTTAAGACCCCAAAAGATTTATTTGATTTAGCTTTTAGTTTTCGCATTTAAATTCCCCTTTTAAAAAAATAATTCTTTCTTTATTAAATTCTCTTCCTTTTATAAGTACATCCCAAACTACCTCTAAAATATCATTTATGCTTATAAATCCAATGTTATATCCATAAGCTTTGTATACATCCTCTACAAGATCATATACGCCACTACGATCAGCGGGATAACTAAAGCCTACTGCCAAAGAGGTTGTAGTATAGTTCGTGTTGTAAAATTTTCTTGACAACAATATTGTTTTATTTTCTATTGCTTGACGAATCGATTTATTATTAATATATAGCACTTCGGTAGGTGATTTAATTTCAATTGGAATTGAATGTTCATCGTCAATTATGTATGCATCTGATCTGTTGTTAGTATCGCCAGCACGTGTAGCTTTACAATTAAATCCTAAATAGCCAAATAATTCTTCAATTAAAGGATAAAATTGCTTCTGGTCTTGTATTCTTATTGCCTCCATTATAACCTGAAAAATATTAGGCTTGTTGTCGTTGTTTATTTCAATTGCACCTGCATATCTCTCAAAGAAATTTTGAGGAGTCAATTTTGTATAAGGAATTTTTGGTTCAAATATTCGCATTATTCATATTTTGAATCTAATTCTTTTGCAAAGTTTAATTCTTCTTCAGTTGCTTGTTGGTAAGGAGAATAAAATATACTTGAATGATGTCTGATCCCCAAATGATTTAGAAGGTTATTGCTTTTTTGGGTTAAGTCAATAATAATAGGTTCAAAATTTGTTATGTCATAGCCACATCTTTCCATGAATACAAAGGATGATAATAATGTGAAACTACCTCGTTCATTTATATCAAAATTTTCAATTTCTTCATGACGAATATCTTTTAACATTGTTAAAAGCTTCGTCTTTTCTTGACCATTTTTTGTCAATTCAAAACCTGTCATTGCAGCGGAATAAATTCCTCTTATTGTTTTTCTATTGAACCATCCTGTGTATTTTAAGCTACCTAAAGGAATTCTGGTATAATTTTGTAAGGTATTTGTTTGTATTCCTGTATTTTGCGACAATTTCTTTAGTTCAGCAGATAACTTCCTTTTGTTCTTTCTTAGGTCTTTAATATACGTTACGGTTTTTTCAAAAATATCTACCAATGTATCATTTTGTAAAGCCAATACAGCTACAATTAATTCATCGCGAAAAATTACTCCCTCTAAATTAGATGCTAATCTTAGAATGAAAGGAAAAGGTCTTATAATATTACCTTTTTTGTTTTCAACTAAAGGATTAGGAAAAACAATGGAAAGCAAACATTCTTCAAATATTCGCTTTGAGTAATCCTGTTCAGCCTTAGCTATATAAGACGAAAGCTCAGTAAAATTAAAATTGGTATTCATTGTTCCTGGTTTGTACCAACCTAACATCCGATAAAATTCTGAATACATTTTATGTTGATTATATAATGAATCTCTCGAACGATCATCTCTAACTGAGCGCCTCACTGCTTCCTGCCCTATCGCACCAGAGGATGACACAAGGCCATATTTTATCATTGCATCCCTTGCATCGTCATGAGTAAAATTTCTTTTAGTTTCAAGTTCTTTAAAAATGGCTATGTATGTAAATATCATTTTACTAATATCAGAACCAGGATTGGGGAACCGAAGAACACTCATAGTTATAATTTAGGTGGGATAAAGAATGACACATTCTTATTATATAATTCAGATAAAGCAATAAGCATAATGAAGTCAATTTGACGTTGGCCATTCTCAATCTTAGATAGTTCACTTTGACTGATAATCAATGTCTCAGCCACTGCCTTTTGGGTTAGTTCTGCCTCTTCTCTAGCTTTAACTAACCTTTCCGTAATAAATTTGTGATATTGTTCATACTTTTTAGGAGACATAAAAAATGAATATTCCAAAATGCAATATAAAAACAGTAAATGAATATGCCATTTTGGAATAATTAAGTGTTTTATTAGGGAAGAAAAACCGAGAGCTTTTCAAAACTGTATTAGTTAAAAGTTAAGTAATTTTAAAACTGACATAAAAAAGGAAAAGAAACAATTCGATTTTGAGCATTCAAGAAGGATGCCGTAGAACCCTTAAAAAGCGCAAGACCCTCTTGGGTCGCGTTAGTGTATTTACTCCGTTTTTAAGAAGAGTTCCTTGAAAAAGCCTTCGATGGCGAGTTGGAAGCCCCTATTGGGCTGAAGGCAAACCTCACAGAAAGAATGGAAAAGGTAAGAAGCGGGAAAAGACGCTTGTAGGTCATGTGGATATTGAACCTCCACGTGATCGCAAGAGCTTCTCCAGCCAGCCAGGGTAATAGACAAAATACTACTGTTGATACAGGATTGGCATAACCGGTCGTTAGAGCCTGGATATCTTGGATTCTATTCACTACAAAGTCAGGCATGAAAGCCGGCTAATGAACTATGGTGGACATTGCATCATTGGAGCCAACCAAGAGGGATAAATGATCTGTTGGGGGAATATTTGAGGAAAGTATAGGCTTCAGTTTTGGGCTTCTGGTGCTTACTGATCTCCAGAACCGAGTTATAGACGATTTCCTGAGAGCTTGCAGTGAGAACTTACAGGGGTGTACCTACAAAGCAAGGGTTAGTAAAAATGGTAGGGTCAGTCTCAGTTTATTTTTGATTTTATTCTTATTTATTTTCAATAAAATATTTTATGAGTGCTGCCCTGTCATAAAGAGTTTAAATGAAGCCTTAAGATATAAGTCAATAAATTCATCGGAAGAATTATTTAAATTAGAATTATAACCATAGCTGTCTAATCTCCTATATGTTCCTCCCCCTGGCGTTGGAAGTGCAATTAAACATATACTACTTTTAGTGCCCTCATATATAGTTATTAATGGTTTTTGAGGGAATAAGTCTTTTTTTATGAAGGGGAAGTTATCTTTTTGAATTTGAAAAGATTTATTTGGATTATATTTATAGGTTAGCGTTTTAAGAAATATTTTTTCTAGATTCTGCATAACCCATTTCGATGTACACAATACGGTATTGATTTGGCCCGTGTTTAACAAAGGAATTATTCCTGGAAGATTCCATGTGATTTTTGATAAAGAAGAATCTAGAGCCGAGTATTCTTTTCGTTCGCAAGACGAGATCAAATCGCTAATTGCAATTTGGTTTTTTTCTAAACTTGTAAGAATGCTGTCTTTATTCGCAGGTTCTATTGTTACATCTAAATATTTTTGATACCATCTCCAAAATTGATTTTTATTACTCCCATAGAAAAAGTCAAGTCCTGAATGGTTCTTTTTTAAAGGATTTATTCCGGTTTCATAATTTGTCAAATGTGCTACAGAAAAAGAACCTAATATGAGTCGTTGAGCTGGTATAGCTTGTCCTATTTCTAGAAATCTATGGAATTCTCTGATATTTTGGGGCACTGATAAATTATTTACGATTATTTATTTTTCTAGTGTCTATCGAATAAGTGACTTATTATAATGTAACCTTTAAACATAAGTCATTTTTGAAAGATAGAGAAATGTTAGTAAATGAAACGACAAAAAAGCCACCACGTCGCTTTTGTCGTTTGAAATAATCTGATTAGTTACCCCCTCTAAGTACTTCCCCGTATTTCCGTATTTCGTAACCGCCCAAACAGCTGACTGGCATGGTTTTGCGGGTCTCTTCGGCCTCACTACTTTTTGAAAAACTATGAAAGTCTCAATTGCCTGTTTCCTTGTTACACTGCTTGTAGCAACATCATTGTTTACTTATGCGACTGACTACTACGTTGACCCATCATCGGGTGGTAGAAACCTGGGAACTTACAATGACCCCTGGCACGACATTAACGACATTCCCTGGTCGATAAATTATTTTCAACCGGGCGATAACGTTTACCTCCGCCGTGGTCAACAATACTGGGGTACCTTGTCTATCAATAGTAGTGGCAGAGAAGGCGCGCCCATTACGTTCATGCCATATGGTGAGGGCGCCGCCCCCATCTTTAAATACGGTCCCTGGAACTTTACCGATCCATTGGTCTATAACCGCACCTTTATCCGGCTGAATCAATGTAATTACGTCGTTGTCGATGGTTTTGAAATGAGCGACTATACCATCCGCGATTACGATCGTTACACGCCTGCTAATGTTGGCTATGGCGTATATGTCTATAAAGGTCCCGGCGATGGCGGTTCGCATAATGTGATCAAAAATTGCTCCTTCTCGCGCATCGGTTGCGGCATTAGTATCGACGGCGGTAGCGACAATACCGTCACTAACTGCGATATCCGCAATTTGCGCATGATCATTAACACCTCTTACCAAATGTGGGACGACTTCGGCGCCATTGGCATCGTGGTAGGCGGTTCCAACAATACCATCACCCATAATCAAATTCACGACTGCTGGGCCAATAGCTACGATTATAACCTCGACGGTGGAGCTATTGAAATGTTCGGCTCGGTTTCCAATAACAAGATATTGTACAATACCGCCAGCGATAACATCGGCTTTATGGAATTTGGGAGCGACTGGGGTGGTCATGCGCTCAATAACCTCGTTGGCTATAACCTGCTCGTAAACAACGGGCATGTATTCTGGATCAACTCCTCCAGCTTTTTTGCCCTGGATGTTCGTAACCTCCAATTCATCAACAACAATGTTGTTGAAACGAAAACACCGCGCCTGCCTGATGTTCACAATCTTATTGGCATTATGTCTACTCCATGGGTGGCGAATGTGCTTACAATGAAGAACAATATCTTCTGGATCAACACTTCTTCCAATATCACAGATCCTAATTTTAAACCATTCAATGGTCCGCAGTTGATCCATCAAAGCAACATCTTTCATCTGAATGGTGGCAGCCTCGGATATGATCTGGATTATTCGGAACAAAAACTTCCCAACGACCTGGAAGTGTTTGCGAATAGTTACTCATACGATCCGCTTACCTGGAACTACGATCTGCGGCCAACTGCTGCTGCCGTTAACTGGGGTCAATGGACCGGCATCGAAAAAGACTTCTGGGGTAAGGCCGTACCTTTCAGCGGTGTTCCTGATGCGGGTATTTCTGAGAGCAATTCCAGCCTTACACCCGCCCGCGTATCCACGGCTTCAACCGGCCTGGTTAGTGTTGAGAACCGTGAACAGAAGGGCCCACTCACCGTTTCGCCGAATCCGGCACAGGATTATATCTACCTGAAATTGCCGGGTAATAATTTTTTTAATAAGGAACTGTTACTCGTAAATATGTCTGGTGCAGTGCTTCAAAAACAACAATTAAACGATGCTGGTGCACAAGTAAAGCTGAACGTTAGCATGCTGCCTAAAGGTGCTTTTGTAGTAAAGCTTATTGATACCAAAACCGGCCAGTCGCAGAGCACCATATTTACAAAATAGGAAGGGCTTTCTGCCTTTCTTCCTGAACTGTATTTGATTGATTTTAAATTGATTGTAATTTTTTGTGGCAGAAAAAATAAATTAGACAAGATCTAATACAGAAAAACGTGAGCCAAAGCCCCCTTCACCCCAACACCTCCTCAAACCCCTCTACAATCGTTTTCAGCTCTTTCGTATACTCCTCTTCGGGGTACGAAGCAAAAAGTGGCGCAAATAACTCAAGCGTACTTACTATATCTGTTATTTTTTGTAATTGATCGGGGGTAAGGCTTGGGGCATCCTGGCCTCGCAACACAGTTATAAAACAATTGATGCCCGGCTGGTCTTTTTCGTTTACTTCCGAACGTTTCACTTCCCAAATGTCAAATAGATTATTTCTGAAAGGGGTATGCAATTGGCTTTTACCTAATGGAATAGTTTGTAAAGCATCCTCCCAGGCCAACAGCCGTTCGTTTCGTTGGGATTTTGCGCTTGTCTCATCTTCCGATAACAAATGAATAAAAGCCCCATTGCCATAAATGATCTTGCCTTCAGCATTGGTAGTGATGATAAAGTCGGCCCGTTTTAAGATCTCCGTTGCTATTCGCATTAGGTCATGGGCAATAGCCCGGCTGTTTTCGAGATAGTAGGAACTTTTTTCAACGGTACCCTTTGCTATCCGGTTGGCTTCCGTCTTTATCCTCGAAAAACATTCTTCTATATTGTTTTCAGAATCTTCATCATCCTCCATGTTGTTTTCAACCATTTCCTGGTTTTGCAACGCATACCTTATTATCAACTGTTCATCAGTGTTGAATTGTATCTGACCCATCTGCCCGGTCAATTGCTTTTTTTTCTCCATGATACTTGAAATGCCGGCATTCACCCGCGAGATGGGCAGGTTGGTGGCATTTACAATATTGGTCGTGTTCCCTTTTTCCAGCGAGTTGAAGAGTGAATCAATTGAATTGGTGGTCAACGTATCAGGCATCCCATGGTAATAATTGTTCTTCGTAATTCCCTGCATGGTATTGATCAGGGAGGCTTCTTTCAACGTGGAGAAAGAGCACGACAGGGGAGAAGCAATGTCTGTTTTAACAATAGCAGCGGAAGACAACTGTTTCTTCGATAAATTAAATACCGGCGCTTTAGGCGTAATAATCCCTTTCAGATCGATGGTTGATACAGGTACTGCTATTTTTTCAAAACCAAAATCATCAGCCATGGCCTCATTGCTTTGTAAGGCGGCGGTACCAACAGTCGACAGCTCCCGCCAGTTTACCCAGGGGGAGTTTAGTAAAGCCGATCGTAGAAGAATATCGGTTAAACAACCGGAAGGAAAAGTGGATTCAAATAATTCGGCATGTTTATTCACGCGCTGCAGCCCTTTGTACAGCAGGGGCGGACAATAAAATGGCCCTGCAGCCGGAATGTCCCAGGTCAATCCTAACGCCTGTACATCCGGATGATCGGGTAACATTTGTTGCAAAAAAGCAAGTACATCTGTAAACAATGCCTGGTTTTGCAGATCCTCTTCAGTGGTGCCGGTCTTTTTCCACAGGTCCGGCGCCAACGCATACGCCGCCAATACACCCAGCCAGGGATTCTGGCATTCGCGGGATAATAAGAATTTCATCTGGTCTTTCCTGAAAAGACTGCGCCCTGATTCCTGGTTGAAAGAGGCCAGTATGGCTTGTGCAACTATTTCTTCTTCATTATCCCTGTTGAA
The DNA here is from genome assembly GCF_004834005.1 of Niastella caeni. GTDB lineage: Bacteria > Bacteroidota > Bacteroidia > Chitinophagales > Chitinophagaceae > Niastella > Niastella caeni. The sequence goes on along the minus strand of NZ_STFF01000001.1, from coordinate 886,414 downwards.
AACGGCATCCATCGCTGCTATGCACATGTAGAATGAATTCGTAACCGGTGAATGCGTGGTAATAAATACCCGGGTTGTCCATCCCCGGTGTACATACAAAAGTTGATGGCATTTTTCTTTTTCTGAAAGCGACCATTCAATAATATAATACCCCGGCTGCAGGTCTTTATTCAAAAATATTTCTCCCTGTTCTGCCGATACGCGCAGGTCTGAATGGAAATCAATTGCAGGAATATAAGATGATGGTGAACAGGAGCGGGTGATATCCGCTATTCGGTGCAGGTTGAAGATGGAGTCAACAGGTGGCGAAGCTTCCTTCAACCTGTTTCCCGGAACCAAAACATGAACACATAAATTGGCATCCCCGGCCGATTCGCTTTTATACAAATTCCACAAAACATTTTTGTCAGCCGTTTTACCTGTATTGCTTTCAACCGCATCAGAATGCCCGCTCATTGTTTTCGGCGCTTCAAATATAGTGGTATGCCCGGCTTTTATTTTTACAAGTGTCCGGTCTACTTTATTGGCCAGCGACACTTCAATTTCGAAAATGCCCGCATTTAATTCTACCTGCCCTTCATAACAGCCCGTTTGGTGATTCTCTGTGAATTCATTTACAAATTTAATGAGCGTATAATTGTTATCGTATAGCTTCACCTGTGTAAGCCAATGGGGCACACTTATTTTAAGAATGCCTTGCTTCAACGGCTCCTGGCTACTGTTTGAATCTGAAAACATGGTTAATGTCGTTTGAAGGAATTTTTCTTAAATCAAGTATCTCTGTTTTCCCGTCAGAACATTCCAGGTCGTACCAACAGTTCTGAATTAATTTAAGCCTGATGATAGTACCATTGCCCTCTGCAGGCGGGGCCGCTGTTTCATCGATCCTGAGTACATATTTCTGCTTGTCGGCTTCTGCAGTAAGATACCTGAAGTCCCAGGCATTATTGGTGAAATTGTATTCCGCTATCTCAACAGCATCCTTGTTGGTAATGGCCAGCTTATTGACAGTTGCCGGAAGAAAAATGGCAATCGTCTGATTCATGAGCGGGCCTTTTTGCAGCGTGATATTCTGTTGAAACCGCAGGGCGTCAAACTCAGGTTGCTGGTTGATGCGGTTGTCGCCTGCCAGTTGGGGAACACGGGTATGCAAATAATCCATCAGCGAATTGATGGTTACATCACCCGATGCATCTGTGGCCTGCCGGTTCATCAATCCTTCAAAAATGGCCGTTGAGAGTATGCCTCGTTTTTCAGGATCGCCTGGTTTCTGCGGTACCATAAACGACTTCTCCCCATACGGGCAGGCAAGTATGGTATAATGTGTTACTTTGGGAGGCGGGTTGGGGATCATGTTTTCAGGAAGCGTAAAAGAAGGTATTCCTGTTTCGGCATGGCGAATAGGATCGCGGCAACAATCCAGTATGAATATGATCTCGTCAAAAAATCCCCATTGCAGCAGGAAATTCCTGTAATTCCTGAGCCCGATGTTATTTTTAAGCTCAAACGGGGAGGCGTTGCCCATGAGCATGGCTACATCATCGATGGTGCCATAACCATGCCCGGAAAAATAAAAGTATAACCTTCTGCCAATTCGCCGGCCTTTCATAACGCCTATCTTCCTCAGCTTCTGGTTTATTTTATCCTGAACAGGTTGTGGATCTTCATCGTCCTGTTCAACGGGTGAAAGAACCGTATGAATGTTCTTAGGCGGAACAGCGCCCCCGTTCTCATCGATGAGCCACTTTTGAAATTTGGCAATATCGTCCTGCGCTCCTTTTAGCGGGTCCAAAAATAAATAGTTGTCGATCCCTATTAAAAGCGCATGGTCCTCTTCATTTAAATGCAGAACATTTTCTGGCATAAACAACTATGGTTTATTACTGAAACACGGGTTAATTAGTGGAATAGGATGTCAACCTGGTTTCCATAGCCATGGGTTAATACAGGGCAGCGGGTATCGCTAAACAGGTCGTGCGAATGCAGCACACCGTCATTGTTCTTATTTACCCAGACCCGTATACTGTAATCAGCGGTACTGTTAATTGTTATATTACTTTTTAGCTCGAGCCGGAAAGCAATTACTGTTTCCTCTTTACTATGAGATACACCGGGAATAATAACATGTGCCAGTGCTGTAGCAGTTGTATCTGCATAAGAAACATCTTCCAAATAAACATGAACTGTTGCGTTGTGGAATGCAGGCACCGTTTGCCGGAAGATCAATTGCCCTTCTATATGCGGAAGAGTTGAGTTCATAAATTAATATTTCCTTTCCGCAACCGCTGTTACCTGTTAAGCCCAGTTGAGATCGGGGTAAATTGCTTTAATGGCTGCAATATCGCCGGCGCTTAATCCATTGCGTTGGCCAATGGGTTGCCCGCCCCTCGCGCGAATGGTATCCTTTCCGTTTATGCTGAAAGCTTTTGCCGGGTAATGCATGATAGAACCAAAATCATAATTGCCCTGGTCACTGGCGTCAAGCACATGTTTATCAAAATTGTGTACGAACTGAGGGTTTATATTGGCATGTACGATCTCAACATGATCGTCCCTGTCTTCCCTGCTTTGTTCGTGCCACAATCCCAACGCATGGCCAATTTCATGAATGGCCCCGCCTAACCCGCATCCGGGGTGAAGGGAGATCACCTGTTTGCCGCCCTGCTTACCTACCCGTGAAAAGCAGCCGCCCAGGGCCTCAAAGGAGATAAAATCATTTTCGTCCTCCCTTTTTTTGAAGCGGATGGGCGTATGGCCTTCCCAGTGCTGGATGGCTTTACTTACGGTTTGTTCCAGGGCAGGAATGGTGGTGAACGGTACGATCACTTCCGTGATCCTTCCATTTACAGGGGTGCCCCATCTGAATTTTCTTCCATCGATGGTGACTCCCATACCGGCAGGATCGTTCTTGGCTTTTTCTATTTCTTCAACGGTTCCCAGCACAATGTCGCCTTCATAAATTGCCAGTTCATCAATTTCTGAATATTCAACTTCTTTTCCCTGTTCAATAAGGCCCAAATGCGGCCTGGGAACTTTTAAATGAACCTTATTGGCATGATCGCTGGAGCGGAACATTTCGGCCGGCAGATCAAATTCGCCATTGTTGCTTTGCAGGTTATCGTTCGGTGCCATACTATTTTATTTGTGTGGTGAGAAGATCGGTTATTATTAAGCTTTTGCAGGCCGGTAAAAAATAGGGACGATCAGCGTGTACAGCATGATCAATATGCCCCCTAAGGTTTGCACGGTGAAGTTGGGTGGCAGCTTTGGCTGAAGGAAGTTCTCAAAGGGGCCGCCTAACGATATTGCCCAAATGATATAAGATATAGTGGCTATTATTATTTGTATCCTGTCGCTTATATTAGCTACTTTCTTCAGGTAAAAAGGGGTAATAATGAGAATAATAAGAAAGATGATCCATTGAACCAGGTCCTGGCCTTTGATGAGGTTACTGATGCCGAGATATACGCCTACTATTTCAATGGGGATCAGTTTCACAATTTGCGAAGCATAGTTGTCGGGGGCCTGGCCGGTTGCGTCGTCACTTTGAACTTCGGCAAACCGGGCTTTGGTAATGATTGTTCTTCCCATACTTTCAAAGATTTAGAGATGTAATGTGTAAAGCCGGTATGTGCATACCAGGCAAATAATTCATTCAAAAAAATCTACTGTAATTTACTGAAATGTAAAGGTGTATTTTACGGGAAAAACACCCCTTTTGCGAATGGCTGTTGGGGGGCTTTAATGACAACAGGCAGCAACTATTTCTGGCAATCAATATCATAGCAGGGATCAATCGTATTGGCAAGTACCGGATCTACTTATTGTGAAAGCAGCAATTTAGTTGTAAAAATTACCCTTTTACGGGCATGACCCTTAATTTTACAGTAAGCACATTAACCATGAAGTTTTTATACCCGGCTGTAAAAGAAGGCAAAAAGTATTTGAACCCGGTGCCTACAAAAGTTGATACCGGCGGAAATATGTTAGGCGTTTTATGGAAGTTCCTCACCAATTCGGCGGAGACATTCCCTAAACAAAAATTAGGACCATTCAGCACCGATGTGTCCATTTACCAGCAACCGGCTGCATCAGGCTTGCGCATCACCTGGGTGGGCCATTCAAGCCTGTTAATAGAAATTGATGGACTGCGCCTGCTAACCGATCCGGTGTGGAGTAAACGCGCCTCCTTTTCTTCCCGCATTGGGCCTCAACGTTTTTTTCCTGCACCGTTGGCTATAAAAGATCTACCGCCGCTCGATGCGATCATTATATCACATGATCATTACGATCACCTCGACAGAAGTGTAATACCACAATTTGCCGCTTCCAATGTGCCGTTTTATTGTTCATTGGGTGTTGCCCAATATTTAATGGCCTGGGGCATACAAAAAGAGCGAATAACGGAGTTGAACTGGACCGACAGTAGAACGATTGCCAATAATTGTACGATAACCGCACTGCCGGCCCGCCATTTTTCAGGCAGGAGTTTATTCAACCGGTTTGAAACGTTGTGGTCGTCCTTTGCAATTAAAACAGCTACACATAACATTTACTATGGCGCCGATTCAGGCTGGTTTGACGGGTTTCATGAAATTGGGGAAGCTTATGGCCCGTTTGATATAACCATGTTGGAAGTAGGCGCCTATAATGAAAACTGGGCCGATATACACATGGGGCCCGACAATGCCATAAAAGCGCATGTAGCATTAAAAGGCAAGTTGCTGCTACCGATCCATTGGGGAACGTTCAACCTGGCCCTGCATCCCTGGAAAGAGCCGGTGGAAAGATTAATGGAACTGGCTGCCCAAATGAACATTCCTTTGTTCCTGCCAAAACCCGGTGAGCCAACGGTGGCTACTGGAAAAGCGTATACTTCACAGTGGTGGGAATCGGCAAAAACATAATCAACCTCCGGTATAAAAGGATCAATTGATCTCCTGAAAGATCGTTAAATTCAGACGTATTTTGCAATTGAAAGATTAAAATTAATTGCTATGAATAGAACGATCTTTGCCATATTACCTATCCTGTTTGCTTTTATCGCCTTTCAATTTTCAGCACCCCATACAGATCAGCAACCACGCGCTGCCATTGTAAGTGCGGAAGTCAGGCACCGTATTGATGCTACTTTAAAAAGATTCACCGATTCCGGTAAAACAGTCGGGGTATCTGCATTGATATTTGAAAAAGGCAAAGAAGTATATTTTAATGCATTTGGTTATGCCGACCGGGAAGCAAAAGTGGCCATGGACCGCAATACCATTGTACGCATCTTCTCCATGACCAAACCGGTTACCGGCGTTGCGTTAATGAACTTGTATGAAAAAGGTGCCTTTCAACTCGATGATCCGCTTTCCAAATACGCACCCGAATTTGCCGACATGAAAGTGTATGCCGGTGTTGACTCCAGCGGTAATATGAAGTTGGAACCGGCTAAACGTCCCATTACCATTCGTGATATCACGCGTCATACCGCCGGGTTTGCGGGTACGGATATTCCTGCGCTGGCTGCCCTGGTCAGAAAAGCGGAATACATGAACCCGAACATTACGCTCAGTGAAATGGCCAAAAGACTGGCCGGCCTGCCTTTGCAATTCCATCCTGGCGATCAATGGGCCTACGGTCCTTCCGTTGATGTACAAGCGTACCTGGTTGAACGCCTGTCGGGCAAACCGTTCGATCAATACATCAAAGAGAATATTTTCGATCCGCTGAAAATGACAAATACCCGTTATGTGGTAGCAGGGAGCCACCGGCAACGTTTCGCGGCATTGTATCATCGCAGCGATCATGGGGTATTAAGCCGTGTTCCTGATAGCCAGGCTAATTACTTCAATATAAAAGACTGGGCGCTGAAACCCGGCGGCTTTGGTCTTACTTCTACCCTCGATGACTACATGAAGTTTGCGCAAATGCTGGTAAATAAAGGCAAATTAGGTAAAGTGAAAGTGTTGAAACCTGAAACAGTGCAACTAATGGCAACCAACCAATTGAGCGATACCATTTCAAAACGCATGTGGCTGCCCAGCAAAGGACGTGTTGGTTTTGGAATTGATTTTGCCGTGCGCACGCAACCGCCCGCTACAAAAGAGGAGAACAATGGAATAGTAGGCGAGTTCTTCTGGGATGGCGCTGCCAGTACTCTATTTTGGGTTGATCCTGTTAATGAGCTCACTGCTGTTTTATTTACGCAACTTGTACCATTCGACCAGGTAAAACTGCATAAAAGTTTTCGTGATGCCGTTTATGGCGAATACCTGCCACAACCTGATAAATAGACCACCATCTGCCACCATCAGTTACTTAAGTAAAATGGGCTGCATCATATTTTGATACAGCCCATTTTATTTCATTAGTATTTTATCACATTAATTTTTCAATTTCTCCACCATCCATTTCGCATGCTCATTCTTGGGATCAACCTGTAATGCTTTCTCGTAATTCTCTAAGGCTTCTTTTTTGTTGCCGTTCAGTTTATATATTTCGCCCAGGTCTTCAAACACCGTGGCATTGGTGGGGTACTCCTGTGCGTTCAATTCAAGAATTTTAATAGCTGCGCTCATTTTCTTTGCCTGCCGCAGATCTCTTGCAACATAGTTCAATTGGCTTGGATCAAAGATCAGCCCCGGGCTCCTGGTTGCTTTCATATTTTTATACTCTTCAATGGCCGCATCAACGCCTTTGTTTTTAGCCGTTGCCAGAATAAGATCGTGCATTGCCCAGATATACCGGTAGGGTTTAACAGGTATGGCCGGATATAAAATATGATAGGCAATATCGTTGATGGGGTTCAGCGAATTGGAAAGGATCACCACGCCTGTTTTCCTGGTCCTGTTCAATAATACGATCGACCGGTAACCAGCGGTAGTGCCATCTTTCCATAAGAATTCCTCACCGTCTTTGGATTTTTCCAGTGTCCAGCCCAGGGTTACCTCGCCTTCCCCTTTGCCTTTGGAAATACGGGGAACGTGCGCTAGTTGCATGGCGGGATACAAGTCTGTTTTAACATGTCCTAAATTAGCTGCTGCAAACGTGAGCATATCGTTTATGTTCGACCGTAAAGCGCCGGTACCGGCAATGGCAGGCATGTCCCAGTTGGGAGCGGGTGCGCCATACTCCGTATGTCCTATAGCCAGGTTATTTTTTTGAGCCGGTGTTAATGTGATGGTAGTGTGGGTTAGTCCCAAAGGCGTGCCAATCCTTTCTTTTACCAGGGTTTCATAGGGTTTACCCGCCACCTGTGCCAGAATATGGCCTAACAGTCCATAACCTGGATTGGAGTATTTGAACCAGGTGCCCGGCGCATAATCGAATTCAGCCCTGCTGATGTAATCATACAACTGCTCAACAGTATAATCAGCATATGGGTTGTCGAGGTTCCTGGGATCATTGTTATCCGGAAAGCGCGGCCAGCCTACGGAGTGCGAGGCCAGGTGCAGCAAGGTGATCGGTTTTCCATTTTTCACTGGTACCTGCACGTTGGCCGGCAGGTATTTCGAAATAGGATCATCGAGATTCACCTGGCGCTTTAAGCTCATATCGGCCAGCAGCAGCGACGTAAATACTTTGGTGATGGAGGCTATTTCATATATAGTATTTCCATCTGGCGGTGCTGCTTTTTTATCACTGAAAGAGCCCGCGCTGATGATCTCCCGTTTGCCCGTTGAATCGATGGTGCCTACAATAATGCTGGCGCTTCTTTTAAGGTATATTTCTTTTTCAATAATGGCTTTAATGGAGTCTACAGGCAATTGTGCTGAACTGATGAAACAGGTTGTAGTAAATAGAATGCCGGTCAGGATACTGCTTAAAAAGACCTTGCTTTTGTTTTGTAAAATTGGCATGTTCAATAAGATTAATAATAGGCATGGTCGCATAGACGCATGTTATAATAAAACGCAATTATTCAGGTAATTATTTTTGTTGGGTTGAAGTGGAGTGCCCGGGCTGAAGGACACTAAATTAATACATTATGTATATTAAAAAAAATCCTGCCGGCTTTTATCGTGTAATTTCTTACAAGATAAGCCGGCAGGAATATTAATGAAGTTCGCAATAATTTACCGCCCATTGGCCCGTAATACTACGATGTCTTTCTGCACCTGGTCGTCATACGTTTTTTTGATGATGTAATGCCAGTTCCGCTCCGATACGTCTACGAAAAAGATGTCTCCTTTCTTATGCGCGGCAACGGCGTCCTGTACTTCTTTCGGGAACATCAGTTCACCAAAGAACCAGTCGGTATCGCCTTTTGTTTTATTGCCATCCATGGTGTACTGGTCGCTCAATTGCTCCCACGAAGCACCGGGGGCTGATGCTTTCTGCACGATCAGCTTTTTCAAGCTGTCAATTTCCGAATTGGTTAAAGAACTGCCATCGAGGAAAATATAACTGGCGCGGTAGGCCACCGATTCTTTTGCTTCAACCACTTTATAAGTAACATACCCCACCGAAAAGATATCGCCCTGTTTTTGGCGCAATAACCGTTTGTCGATAAGGGTGGAATCCTTGCCATGCGTCAGTCGCAATATGGCCGGCTTTATGTCCGGATTGGCATCTACGAATTGTTGGGCCTGTTGAACATTTCCGATCTTTTGGAACCTTTCCACCAACGTTGGTTGTGCAATAACAGATGCTGAAAAAAGCACTGATAAGACAGACAAGCTGAATTTCATATTTATATTATTTTCTGTTGCGTGTTAAACGATCTCAGTTTCCGGGCAATAGGGGTGACCTGAGGTTTGGAAGTTACTATTTTTTAACAGATCGGGTCACGCAGTTTTGTGAAATAAATTCAAAAATATTTGCAAAAACTCAGCCATTTTTGTGGTAAACAGCGCAAGAATCGGGTTTTACAACCGGGCTGCTTTGGGGAGATTTGCGGTATAAAATAGTGTTTATGGAAAAGCAACAGGAAATAAATTATAACCGGATAGCGGAAGCTATTGATTTTTATAAACAAAATTTCAGGGAGCAGCCTTCGCTTGACGTGGTAGCCGAACATGTTCATATAAGCCCTTTCCATTTTCAGCGCATGTTTAAAGATTGGGCCGGCGTTACGCCTAAGCAATTTCTGCAATACCTGACCCTGGAGCATGCCAAGCAGGTGCTGAAGAAAGGACAGGCGGTAACCTTGCTGGATGCAGCCTTTGAATCGGGCCTTTCGGGCACCAGCCGGCTGCACGATCTGTTTATTAAAGTAGAAGGCATGACCCCGGGTGAGTATAAGAACGGCGGCGAGCAACTGGCCATTAATTACAGTTTTGCCGAAAGCCCCTTTGGCACCATCATCATAGCGTCAACGCATAAGGGTATTTGCTATATGGCATTTGTAGATGAGGAGGAGGAAACGGCACTGCAGCAATTAAAGAGCCATTTTCCCAACGCAAAGTACCGGCAACTGTCCGACGTTATTCAACAGAATGCCCTGTTCATCTTTACCCAGGATTGGAACAAACTTCATGAGATCAAATTGCATTTGAAAGGAACGCCTTTCCAGATCAAAGTATGGGAAGCATTGCTGCGGATCCCCATGGGCGAATTATCAACTTATGCCGGTATTGCCGGAAAACTGAATAGCCCCCTGGCATCCCGGGCAGTAGGCTCCGCGGTTGGCAGCAACCCCGTTGCCTTTCTTATTCCCTGCCACCGGGTGATAAAAGCAAATGGCGAATTTGGCAATTATCATTGGGGCAGTACCCGCAAGCATGCCATGATCGGCTGGGAGGCTTCCAAACTTTCTTCTGCATCCTAAAATTTACTGATATGGACCTATTCAGCACCGGAATAAATGAAACGGTAAACTATTTACCGAAAGATGGAACAGTGAACTATTATGGCAAACTGCTAACCCGTACCCAGGCAGACCACTACCTGGAAAAACTTTTAACGACCATTGCGTGGAAAAACGACGAAGCGGTCATTTTTGGCAGGCACATTATTACCAAAAGAAAAGTGGCCTGGTATGGGAACGATAATTACAGTTATACCTACTCCAATATTACCAGGCATGCCTTAAAATGGACAAAGGAATTACTGGAACTAAAGGAACTGGTGGAAGGAAAAACGGGTGACACCTATAATTCGGTTTTATTAAACCTGTACCATAACGGCGATGAAGGCATGGCCTGGCACAGCGATGATGAAAAAACATTGGGCGAGCATGCTGCCATTGCATCATTCAGTTTTGGTGCAGAAAGAAAATTCTCATTCAAACATAAGCAAACAAAAGAACTGGTATCCATGATGCTTGAACATGGCAGTTTGCTCGTTATGAAAGGAACCACCCAAACCCATTGGCTGCATTGTTTACCCAAGTCAAAACGCATAACCACGCCGCGGGTGAACCTTACCTTCAGAACAATGATCCCGCAACAGGTAATCAAGTGATCAGGCATATTGATTTGGAAAAATGCAGTACTTTAGCAGGCATTCTGTCGTATGAAAAAGATATCGCCCAACCATTGCAGTGTTCTTGTTTTCCTGCTTATACACATTTCTGTTATTGCGCAAAAAACCATTCGCATTTCCTGCGTTGGCAACAGTATTACCGCCGGTTCGCGGCTGGCGCATCCGGAGAAAGAAGCCTATCCGGCTCAACTGCAACAATTGTTGGGGAGTGGTTATGAAGTAAAGAATTTTGGGGTAGGGGGCAGAACGGTTATTAAAGATTGTGATCGATCTTACATGGCCACGCCGGCTTACAAGGAGGCATTAAACAGCAACCCCGATATTGTGACGATCAAGTTGGGCACCAACGATAGCCGCCTGCCTTACCGGTTGCAGATAGATAGTTTTATAGCGGATTATAAAACCCTGGTGCGTTCTTTTCAAAACCTGCCTTCGCATCCGCGCATAATTTTATTACTGCCGGTTACTTCTTACCTCACAGATACCATGCGCCAAACAGAGCAGGCGATTGCAAAGCTGATACTGCCACGCATCAGGCAGGTAGCGTTTGAAGAAAAACTCGAATTGATAGACCTGCATAGCATCACGGCTGATATGCCCACAACATTTCCCGATAGTCTGCACCCTTCCGCATCAGGCGCCGCTATTCTGGCAAAACGGGTATACGAAGCAGTGACCAGTAAAACAGACAAAACTTTTGATATTTTTAAAAGGATAAAAGCGCCTTTTACTGTTTCTTCTTTTTATGGATACGATTGCGCCGATTTTTCTTTTAATGGCAGAAAAGCCAAAATAGTAAAACCCCGCCGCGCAGCGGAAGGAAAACCCTGGATCTGGCGTGCCCGTTTTTGGGGCGTAGAACCCCAAACCGATATTGCATTGTTAGACCGCGGTTTTCATTTGGTGTATTGCGATGTGGCCGAATTGTTTGGCAATGCAGAAGCGGTTGCCGCGTGGAATAAATTTTATTCCTTTCTGCAAAAAGCAGGCTTGTCGAAAAAGGCCTGCATGGAAGGCTTTAGCAGAGGTGGCGTATACGTGTATAGCTGGGCTGCACAAAACGCGGGCAAAGTGGCTTGTGTTTATGTTGATGCTCCGGTATTGGATGTAAAAAGCTGGCCCGGTGGTAAAGGAAGTAGTAAAGGCAGCGCTGCCGATTGGTCGACATTTAAGAAAGATTATGGCTATACCACTGATTCAGCAACCATTACCTTCAAAGGCAATCCCATTGATAAAGTAGCACAGATCGTTAAAGGTGGTTACCCCATGCTGCATGTAGTGGGCGATGCTGACGATGTGGTTCCGGTGAATGAAAACACGGCCATCTTCGAACAAAAGGTGCTGGCCCTGGGCGGAAAGATCCAGGTCATTCACAAACCGGGTGTAAATCATCATCCGCACAGCCTGGCCAATCCTGCACCTATTGTGGATTTTATATTAAAAGCCACCGGCAGGTAAATTAAACGGTTACCGCTTCCTTATTGTATTTATTGCGGTATTCAATGGGGGAAAGACCGGTAATTTTCCTAAACACGGTTCTGAATGCTTTTACGTCGGAGTAACCTACGTCATACATTACCTCGTTCACATTTTTACGGCTGTTCTCTAATTGTTTTTTTGCAGCTTCAATTTTTACCCGTTGTATATATTCGATGGGTGTATTATTGGTGGCTTTTTTAAAGCGGCGGATAAAATGCCGTTTGCCAATGGCATATTTTATGGCCAGCTCTTCTACTGAAATGCGCTCCGTAACATTCTTCTCAATAAATTCCTGCGCCTGTTTAATAGGTTCGTCTTCGTGCTTTTTTTGCCCATTGAACATGATGAATGGCGATTGCGTTTTACGGTCAATTTCCAGGGCATATATTTTAGCGGCCATGATGGCCATTTCCCGGCCGGCATGTTTTTCAACCAGGTGTAACAGCAGATTCCAGTAGGAGGAAGCGCCGCCGCTTGAATATAAACCCTGTTGCTCAGTCACGATCCTGCCATCAACCAGCGTTACTGCCGGGAACATTTCGCGAAATTCATTGGCCGTTAGCCAATGGCTTGAGCATTCTTTTCCATTTAGAAGTCCGGTAGAGGCCAGCAAAAAGGCGCCGATGCATAAGCTGGCGACTTCTGCTCCCTGGTTATATTGGTCCACGATCCAGGGAAAAAAGCCTTCGTTCTTTTTGATCGCTGATTTCAGGTTACCGCCAATGGCAGGCACCATGATCAGGTCGGTTTTCTTAACATCCCCGATCAATACATCGGCATGAACCGTAAAGGTGCCGTTGTGCAATTGCACTTCTTTGGTGAGCCCTACGAGTTGCACTTTAAATGCCGGAGGTTTGCCGGCTGATTCAAGAAAGTCATTTACGCCGGTGAAGATGATCCGCGGGTCTACAATGCTTGCCATTACCGCATCATGAGGAATGAGAATGCTAACATGTTTCATGGTTATTTAGCAATTTGTCGTTATAAATTAGCTTTCAAGCTGCACGCTGCAAGCAAATACAAAGACAATTTACTGTTCATGTCTTCGCCATGAGGATTGAGCAGAATTAGTTTATGCCTTTTTCCCTTGTTGCCTTTATGCCTTGCTGGTTCGTTGCCTTCTTTCAAATAAAGGTAAGAAACTATAAAGTCGCGAACAACCCGCCAGGAAGTCATTTTCACACTCTGTCAAACCTAATAACCGTCGGTAAATTTGTATCAACGATAAACAGTGCAAAATGCGAAAAGTAATTGTATCCATGAATGTGACGCTGGATGGTTTTATGGCCGGTGAGCATTGTGAACTGGACTGGCATTTTAAGAGTTGGAATGAAGAGATGGCGCGGGCAACGGCAGAACAACTCAGCAAGGCAGATACTATTTTACTCGGTGGCATTACCTACAGAGGCATGGCGCAATACTGGAACTCGAACCCGGTTAATGCGATCCGGCCACGGGAAGACCTGGATTTTGCCTCTATGTTGAACAGTTATCCTAAAGTGGTTTTTTCCAAAACCATGTCAACCGTTACCTGGAATAATGCCAGGCTGGCCAAAAGGGATATTGGCGAAGAGGTAGCTGAATTGAAGCACCGGCGGGGAAAGGATATGATCATATATGGAAGCGGGAAAATAGTAGCGGCGTTAACAAAGCTCGGTTTGGTTGATGAGTTCCGGATGTGGGTGCATCCTGTGGTGATCGGTTGTGGTAAACCGGTATTTAAAGAGTTGCCCGGTATGCTTGACCTGGAATTGTATAAGATAGAAGCATTCAGTTCGGGCGTGGTGATCTTATATTATACTATTAAATAAAAACCTGTCAGGTCTGAATATCGGGTGATTACCATCCGAATAATGGCCTGACAGGTCTTCTTTCAAATTAAACATAAAACTGTTCCGACACGATCTTCCCATCTTTTACCTGGTAGGCGCAAAGTTCGGTCATATCCCAGTGTTGCTTGTCCTTCATGGTAACATCCATGTGCATGGTGCAGGCAAATGAATTATCGGCTACCATAGGATCCGATACTTCCAGTTTGTGCATCGTGTCTACCATGCGCTGAAACTTTTCTCCCTTTTCAATGATCGCAGGAAGTCCTTTTGTTTCTTTTTTGAATGCATCTGTAGCATACGGTTCTATGCTAATAACATCTTCGGCAAATAGCTCTTTCTGGGCTGTTTCAAATTCGCCTTTGCGGCAAAGTTCAACCAGGCGGTTGGCAATCTGATTCGTTGTCATGGCAATTTATTTTATATGAAGCTACTTAAAAAAGCTCATTGTAATCCACGGCTGATCGATTTCGGTTTTTGCGTAAAATGGCTATCCAGGATGAGGATAGCCATTTACTATTTTCTGGGTGGTTTTGTAAATGAGGTGTTATTAAGTGATTAGTTAAATTGTCCCACTTTATAATTACCGGGTACCGTTCTGAATGAAATATTGAGCCGGTTCCAGCTATTGATATTGGCAATGGCCATGGTAAGATCGGCTATCTCTGCTTTTGAAAAGTATTGGGTAAGCGTTTCAAATAATGCATCTGTAATGCCGTGTTGATGTAAATTGGTTACAGCCTCTGCATAGGCCAGTACGGCTCTTTCTTTGTCACTGTAATAAGGACATTCTTTCCAGGCTGTCAGGGAATACAGGCGCTGTTCGGTTTCGCCCAGGGCAATGGCCTCTTTATGATGCATGTCTAAACAATAAGCACAGCCGTTTATTTGCGAAACGCGGTATTTGATCAGTTCCTGCAGTTTAGGATCTATCCCTGATTTTTTAAGGTACATTTCTGTTTTAAACAATCCATCGAATAAACCTTTTGTTACGTCGGTAAATGCAATTCTCTGTTCCATTTTGTATTTATTTTATGTTTTAAATCGTTTTGTGTTAATAAAACAAAATGGAGCTTCGAAACGTGACAAGGTTGTGGGATTTTTTAAAAAAAAGTTTTTTTGCGAAAAAATTACCACACCTTATATAATGGGATTGCCGTGAGCGTGAGGTGAACTTGATTATTGTCAAGAAGCGGGGAGGCGGGTGGTATGTACTAATTATATTAGTATTATTGTTGTGAGAGATTTGAAGTTATGATGTTTTAAACCCTTATCATGTAATGGCGAAAGAGAATAAAACAAATTTGTCCATTTTCTATATGTAGAGAATTTTCTTCTTACCAGTTCTGGCCGTTCCAAAACCAGTGCATGCTTTATATTTCCAGTAAGTTGCCACTTTTGTTAATGAATTATGCAATTTCTCACCGCCCATAGAATTTGAAACCGTTAGGCCTCCCCATAAATCCGGCATAAAATGTTGCAATTGAAATAAAAATGCTAAATTTAGAATCAGCAGCCGATTCCAAATAATTTCAAATTCGCCATATGGGACCAGTCTCGCTCCTTGTATTAACCATCGCTGCCATTCTATTCTCGGCCGGCGGCATACTCGTATCAAAATTTTTGGTAAGGGGATCGGTGAATGCGCAAAAAGGTGAACCCTATGAATGTGGCATTCCTTCTGAAGGCTCTCCATGGAATCAGTTTAATGTTGGCTATTACCTGTTTGCCCTGTTGTTCCTGATCTTTGATGTGGAACTGATCTTCGTGTATCCCTGGGCTGTTGTTGTTAAAAAGGTTGGACTAATGGCGCTTGTTGAGATCGCCATTTTCTTTTTTATATTATTTACCGGTTTTTTATACGCACACAAGAAAGGCGCATTAAAATGGATGTAGGCCCCCTCTAACTCTCCGCTGGCGGAGAGAATAAGACTGGTTATCAATATGGAGAACAACATAAATAATGAGATAGAAACCGCATCCCAGGGGAACGAGCAATTCCCCGGACAGGTGCATGACCTGCCCGGGGGTGGCGTCATCGTAAGCTCATTTAATGATATCATTAATTGGGCGCGCTCCAACTCTTTATGGCCGCTCACCTTTGCTACCAGTTGCTGCGGTATTGAAATGATGTCGGTAGCTTCTTCGAAATACGATTTCTCCCGCTTTGGTTTTGAAGTGGCCCGGGCTACACCCCGGCAGGCCGATGTGATCATCATCGCCGGCACCATTGTAAATAAAATGGCCCCGGTGCTTAAACGCCTGTACGATCAAATGGCCGATCCAAAATATGTGATCGCCATGGGCGCATGTGCCATCAGCGGCGGTCCCTTCTTCTATAATACGTATTCAGTTGTAAAAGGCGCTGATCATGTGATACCGGTTGATGTGTACATTCCCGGTTGCCCGCCCCGGCCGGAAGCTTTATTGCATGCATTGATCACTTTACAACAAAAAATAAAGAGCGGATTGACCCGTGAACAAATACGGGCAGAAAAGCAATTGTCATGACGAAAGAAGAATTAAAAGAACATATAACAAATTTTCAGCCGAACGCTGTTTTTGATGAAACCGGCGAATGGTTGAACGTACAGGTTGAAGCGACTGAATGGAAACCTTTTGCGCAATGGTTACGGAATGATTTGCTGAACATGGATTATTTGTTTTGCCTCACTTGTATCGATTGGGCGCAGACGGCTGCGGGAAAAACGCAGGCCCCCTCCAACTCGCCGCCAGCTGGCGGAGGAGGGGTATTAACAATGGTGTATCATTTTTCGTCTACTGTTTTCCGGCACACCATTGTTGTGAAAGTAAAGCTCGACCGTAACAACCCTGAAATAGAAACCGTATCGGATCTTTGGAGAACGGCTGAATTTCATGAGCGGGAAGTGTTTGATCTGTTTGGTGTGCGGTTCCTGCATCACCCCGATCTGCGGCGATTGGTTTTGGCCGACGATTTTGAGGGGCACCCGTTGCGAAAAGATTTTGATGACCCCGTAAATATGATAAAGTTGTAAACATTGGAATTTGTATAGAGAAACGCAAATAATTAATTCTGGTCATACAATTCTCTCCGCCGGGGGGGATTTAGGGGGCGCTGCCGATGGCGGTGAGCTGGTAATTAATGTAGGTCCGCAACACCCGGCAACGCATGGTGTGTTGCACCTGGTGATCACACTGCAGGGAGAAACCATTCAAAAAATTGAACCGCATTTAGGTTATATACATCGCAGCATTGAAAAAATGTGCGAAAGCCTCAGCTACCGGCAATTCATTTATGTTACCAGCCGCATGGATTATTTGTCGGCCCATATTAACAACCATGCCTGCGCGCTTTGTGTTGAAAAAGGGTTGCAACTGGAAATACCACCGCGTGCCCGGGTGATCCGCGTGCTGATGGATGAATTGACCCGCATTGCCTCACATGAATTGTGGTGGGGAGCAATGGCAATGGACCTCGGCGCTTTTACGCCGTTTTTTTATGCCTTTCGCGAACGGGAAACCATTAACGATATAATGGAAGAAACCTGCGGTGCCCGTTTAACCATGAACTATATGGTGCCGGGCGGGGTGATGTATGATATACATCCGAATTTTCAAAAACGAGTGAAGGATTTCATTCAGCTTTTCAATAATAAGATTGATGAATACGATGACCTGGTGACCGGCAATATTATTTTTCAAAACCGCACCAAAGGGGTTGGCGTATTAACAAAAGAAGATGCTATCTCCTTTGGTTGTACCGGGCCGGTTGGCAGGGGAAGTGGTGTGCCATGCGATATCAGGAAACTATATCCGTATGAAGTGTATGATAAAGTGTCGTTTGATGAGATCATTGAAACAGGCGGCGATAGTTATGCCCGTTACCTGGTAAGGATAAAAGAAATGAGGCAATCAATTCGGATCGTTGAGCAATTGATCGATAATATTCCCGACGGCGAATTTCAGGCAAAAACAAAAGCCGTCTTGAAATTGCCCAAGGGCGAGTTTTATTCCCGGGTAGAAACTGCCCGCGGCGAACTGGGTGTGTACATAGTTAGTGAAGGCGGCACTACGCCGTACCGGATAAAATTCAGATCACCGGGTTTTTCGAATTTGTCGGCCTTGGACCATATCAGCAGAGGCAGTAAAATAGGTGATTTGATGGCGATAATGGGAACGTTGGATTTAGTGATACCGGATATAGATAGATGAGTGTGAAATGAGAAATAAGAAATGAAGAATGAAAAATGAGAAATGAAAATGGGGAAGAACGAATTTAACTCTTATTAACGATGTTCAGCCTGGAACACATAACAAACTCAATTCAACAATGGTTGTACAGCACGTTCAACCCAACCATGGCATTGATACTGGAATGCACCATTGTCATGCTATTGGCGATCGGGTTATTTGCTGTACTGGGTTTGGTATTGGTGCTGATGGAACGTAAAGTAGCGGCCCGCATGCAGATCAGGTTAGGGCCAAACAGGGTAGGGCCCAGAGGTATGTTACAAACTGCTGCCGATACCCTGAAGCTGATGATGAAAGAAGGGCTCACTCCCAATGGCGCTGATAAATTCCTTTTTAATCTCGCCCCTTTTATAGTGATGATCGCGGCAATGTTGATACTTGCACCTATTGCATTTGCCAAAGGCTTTCAAATTTGGGATATTAATATTGGCGTGCTGTATGTGTCGGCGGTTTCATCTGTTTCTGTGATCGGCATTTTGATGGCTGGCTGGGCCAGTAATAACAAATACTCTTTGCTGGGCGCCATGCGCAGCGGCGCACAGATAGTCAGTTATGAACTGTCGGCCGGATTATCGATCATTTCTATTGTAGTACTTGCAGGTAGTTTACAGATCTCGGATATCATTGCCTCGCAACAAACCGGTTGGTGGCTATTTCGTGGCCATATTCCTGCTGTCATCGCTTTTGTGATTTTTATTATTGCTGTAACGGCAGAAACCAATCGCGCTCCATTCGACCTCGCTGAAGCAGAATCGGAATTAACAGCGGGTTTTCATACAGAGTATTCGGGAATGAAGTTCGCGCTGTTTTTCCTGGCTGAATACATCAACATATTTATTGTATGCGCTATTGGCGCCACTTTATTTTTAGGTGGGTGGATGCCATTGCACATCGGTCATTGGGAGGGCTTTAATCATATTATGGATTATATCCCCTCTTCGGTATGGTTCCTGGGTAAAACATTTTTCCTGATCTTTTTGATCATGTGGTTCCGGTGGACTTTCCCCCGGCTGCGGGTTGATCAATTGCTGAGCCTTGAATGGAAATATTTGTTGCCCATCAGCATGTTCAACCTGTTGCTGATAACGTTGATCGCAATTATGGGCTGGCATTTCTGATGCCTGTAAAAACTATAACATGTTTATAAAAGAATATATCTCGGATGTGTATCGGGCAGTATCATCCCTGCTGAAGGGAATGAAAACAACGGGCCATTATTTTATCCGGCCCAAAGAGATCATTACACAGCAGTATCCCGATAACCGGGCGCAAATGAAATTGCCCGAACGCTTCCGGGGTGAAGTGGTGATGTCGCACGATGACAATAACGAACATGCCTGCACAGGATGCACGGCTTGTGAACTGGCTTGCCCGAATGCGACCATCAAGATCATTACAAAATTTGATACTACGCCCGAAGGCAAGAAGAAAAAGGCGCTGGACACATTTGTGTATCACCTTGAGCTATGTACCATGTGTAATTTATGTGTAGAGGCTTGCCCGACCAGTGCCATAAAAATGGCGCAAACTTTTGAACATAGTGTGTACGATAGAAATAAGTTGTTGAAAAAATTAAATCAACCGGGATCGAAGCTAAGGGCAGGGGTAGAATGAATATTGAACCTGCCTGCCGGCAGGCAGGTATCGAATGTTGAATATTCAATGGCGAAGTTGAAGGAAAGGCAGAGAGATTAAGAATTAGGAATGATAAATAAAGAACAGAGAAAGTGAAATACAGCTACAAGCTGCAAGCAAAGGCAGAACACAGAGCGACAAACTCCAAAGCCGGGATCCGGTAACCAACAGGTGTTTGTGGTTTTCATTTGGAGCCTGGGTTTTGTGATTTGGATTTTTTCCCTGGATCTTGAAATTTGAGTTTTGAAATTTATGACTGCATCTCAAATCATATTCTATCTTATTTCAGCCTTTGTGCTGGGAACGGCTGTTTTGGCAGTAACTACCCAAAAGATATTCCGTTCCGCCATCTGGTTGTTGTTTAGCCTGGTTGGCGTGGCAGCCTGGTATTTCTGGATGCAGGTAGAATTTGTGGCGGCCGTTCAAATTATAGTATATGTAGGCGGTGTAGTAGTACTGATCATCTTCTCTATTTTTCTAACGCAGCAATCGGGCAGTGAAATGCCAAAGCCTCCATTGAAACGCATTCTTTTTTCTTTACTGGCCGTGCTGTTTGGCTTTGCTTTTTCGTATCGCATTATCTATGAATATGGTTTTACACCAGCGATTCCGGCAAAACCATTTACGGTACCTGTGTCGGCCATTGGCGAGCAAATGCTCGACACCAGGCAATATGGTTTTGTGTTGCCTTTTGAAGTAGTAAGTATGTTGTTGCTGGCAGCAATGATCGGTTGTATTGTCATTGCCATGAAAACAGTTCCCAAAGGGAAAACTGTGCAAAAGCATATACCACCCATTGGCACAAATGGATCAGGTAAATTAATCACTGAATCAAAAGACCTGCAGGTGGAGGAAAAAACAACATGAGCAGCATTCCATTAACACATATCCTGTTTGTTAGCACTGCCCTGTTTTTCATTGGCATGTACGGACTGTTCACCCGGCGCAACCTGATCACCATGCTCATGTCTATTGAGCTGATCCTAAACAGCGTGAACATCAACTTCGTTGCTTTCAACAAATACCTGTACCCTGATAAGCTGAATGGCGTTTTCTTTTCCCTGTTTATTATAACTGTTGCCGCTGCTGAAGCAGCCGTGGCTATTGCGATAATCATTAATCTGTACAGAAACCACAGATCGATTGATGTGGAAGAAACACAGGAAATGAAATATTGAATGTAGAATATTGACCATTTACCATATGGATTACTCTACTTATATAGCACTCATACCATTACTGCCACTGGCAGGCTTCGTGATCTTAGGCCTGTTTGGGCAGAAACATTTTGCCAGGTCGGCGGGCATATTGGGTACGCTGATCTTAGTGGTCGTAACTGTGCTGGCATGCTACACCGCGTATAATTATTTTTTTATAAGCGGAAAAATAAACGGCGTGTACCAGCCGGTCACAGCATTACAATATACCTGGTTGCAATTCTCGCCCGGCTTGTCTATCGATATGGGCATCCTGCTCGATCCCGCTTCGGTAATGATGCTGGTTGTGGTAACTTTTGTTTCCCTGATGGTGCATGTGTTTAGTCTTGGTTACATGAAAGGTGAAAACCGGTTCGCCATCTATTATGCCTTTCTTGCATTGTTTACATTTTCGATGCTTGGTTTGGTACTTTCTACCAATATATTGCAGATCTATATTTTTTGGGAACTGGTAGGTGTATCTTCTTTCTTACTCATCGGTTTTTATTACGATAGACCGACTGCTGTGGCGGCAGCTAAAAAAGCATTTATTGTTACCCGTTTTGCTGATCTGGGATTTTTGATCGGGATATTGATTCTCGCATTTTATAGCGGCACGCTCGATTTTGGTACATTGATACAAAGATTAACAGATACAAATTCGACGCCATGGTCGCAAATTGCCGGGACTACTTTCCTGGGTTTCCCCGTGCTGAGTTGGGCGCTAACTCTGGTATTTATTGGCGGCGCGGGCAAGTCGGCCATGTTCCCGCTGCATATCTGGTTGCCCGATGCCATGGAAGGGCCTACACCGGTATCGGCATTGATCCATGCAGCTACCATGGTGGTGGCCGGTGTGTACCTGGTAGCCCGATTATATCCGGTGTATTTAATTGATTTGTCTGTATTGCAGATAATTACATGGATAGGCGCTGTCTCAGCTTTTCTCGCCGCCATTATTGCCTGCACACAAACGGACATCAAACGGGTGCTGGCTTATTCTACTATTTCACAGATAGGCTACATGCTGTTTGTATTGGGTGTGCCTGCGTTTGGAACAGCTACCAATAGCGGTTACAGTGCATCGCTCTTTCATTTGTTTACCCATGCTTTCTTTAAATCATTGTTGTTCCTGGGCGCAGGTGCGGTTATCCATTTTATTCATACCAACGAAATGAGCAATATGGGTGGTGTGCGAAAGTTCATGCCATTGACGCATATTACATTTTTGATTGCTTGTATGGCCATAGCCGGCATACCACCTTTGGCCGGTTTTTTTAGTAAGGAAGAAATTTTGATGACGGCCTGGGAAAATAATCGTTTCATTTATTACATAGCATTAATCACATCCGGCATTACCGCCTTTTATATGTTCCGCTTGTATTTCTGTATTTTCTGGAACAAACCGCCTGCACATGGTCATAGTAGTAATGAACATGGCGAAGGTACTGTTAGTATGAAACTGCCATTAATATTCTTAGCGGTGGCGGCGATAATGGTTGGGTTTATTCCTTTCTCACATTATGTATCATTCAACGGGCAGGGAGAAGAAATTGCCATTCCAATAAGTTTCTCCATTGCACCTGTTGCCATGGCCATTGCCGGTATTATGCTGGCGTACATACTTTATTATAAAGAAAATCAGCGACCGCAAAAACTCGCGGCTGCATGGGGTGGGTTGTACCGGGCGGCCAGGCAGAAATTCTATTTTGATGAACTGTACCTGTTCGTCACTAAAAAGATCATATTTAACGGCATAGCAAAACCCGCCGCCTGGATAGACAAGTATATTGTTGATGGATGTATGAATTGGCTGGGGTTAACAACTACCCGTATTTCAGAGCAGATAAAAGCATTACAGTCGGGCAGTGTGCAATCTTATGCCATATATTTTTTTGGGGGAATTGTAGCCTTGGCGGGGGTGTTTATCTATTTATTAAAGGCATAAAGGCAACGAGGCAAGAGGTATAAAGGGAAGCATTAGTAAGCAACATAAAAATAAACCAGTAAACATAAATATGTCGTTATCGATACTCATAATACTACCACTTATCACAGCCATAGCACTGTTATTGTGTAATGGCTTGCGGCAGGTACGCGTGGTAGCGTTAAGTGGCGCGGTTGTGCAATTGATCTATGCTTTTATACTGCTTGTTGCTTATTGGCAACAACGTGCCGCCGGCGATCAGGCGCTTATGTTGTTTGAAGAAGATTATGTTTGGTTTACGCCGCTCAACATTCATTACCATATTGGCGCCGATGGTATTTCCATTGCCATGATCCTGTTGACCGCCTTTGTGACCATTGCAGGAATATTGGTTTCGTGGTCGATGGAAAAGCTGAATAAAGAATTTTTCTTTCTGCTGACGCTCTTAAGCATGGGCGCCTATGGCTTTTTTATATCGCTCGATCTATTCACACTTTTCTTTTTCCTGGAAGTGGCGGTTATTCCCAAATTCCTGCTCATTGGTATCTGGGGCAGCGGACGAAAAGAATACAGCGCTATGAAACTGGCCCTGATGTTGATGGGCGGCAGCGCATTGGTTTTTGTTGCTTTGGCCGGCATTTATTTCAATACTCAAACTGTCGCAGGCGAACATACATTTGATCTGTTACAGATCGCGCAATTGCATATACCGGTAGAGGTGCAAAAGATCTTCTTCCCCTTTGCCTTTGTTGGTTTTGGTGTTTTTACCGCTTTATTTCCATTTCACACCTGGGTGCCTGATGGACACTCATCGGCGCCTACCGCTGCATCGATGTTTTTGGCAGGCATATCCATGAAGCTGGGTGGTTACGGATGTTTGCGGGTGGCAACGTTATTAATGCCTGAAGCAGCACAAGCTTATTCATGGATCATCATCATGCTCGCCACCATTGCCATCATTTACGGTGCTTTCGCTACCATGATGCAAACCGATTTGAAATACATCAATGCTTATTCTTCTGTTAGCCATTGCGGGTTTGTGTTATTGGGCATAGGCATGTTAACCAAAACGGCTATTATGGGAGCGGTAATGCAAATGGTATCGCATGGATTGATGACGGCTCTTTTCTTTGCCGCCATTGGCATGTTGTACGATAGAACGCATACGCGGCAGGTAGCTCAATTGGGTGGCTTATTGAAAGTGATGCCGTTCATTGCTACAGTATTTGTAATAGCCGGTCTGTGTTCGTTGGGATTGCCAGGGTTAAGTGGTTTTGTGGCAGAAGTAACGGTCTTCATGGGCGCTTGGCAAAATGCAGAAGCCTTGTACCGCATTGCAACTATACTAGCCTGTGCGTCTATTGTAGTAACGGCCGTATACATCTTAAGAGCCATGGGTAAAGTGATCATGGGGCCTTTGCAAGTAACGGATAGTGGGTCATCATTGGGTAATACCCTGACTGATGCCGGCTGGAATGAGAAGGCAGCGGCTGCTATTTTAATAATTGGAATACTGGCTATTGGTATTGCGCCTTTCTGGCTTACGGAACTTATTAAGCAATAGGGAATGGCAATCGTGATACGTGAAAGGAAAGCCGGGGCATAAAGGCAACGAGGCAGCAAGGCAACGAGACAGTAGACAATATGCAATAAACTATGTTGATCGACTTTATTATACTCATGAAACAGGAACTGATCATTACGGTGATCATCTTTATCCTGTTACTGTTGAAAATTGGAACAGACATTTCTAACGAAAAAATACTGAACCTCGCCAACGGATTGCTGCTGCTGAACCTGGCTGCAGGATTTGTGGGCAATCAGCAAGGCATGTTATTTAATGAAATGTTTCTCACCAATCCCTTGATCGTACTGGAAAAAAATATTTTGAGCCTGGGTACGCTGATCGTGTCTCTGCAATCAGCCGACTGGCTAAAAAAGCATGATCACGTTCCGGAGTTTTACATTTTGTTGTTGTGCACGCTGTTGGGCATGTTCTTTATGATCTCAGCCGGTAACCTCCTGATGTTTTATATAGGATTGGAATTATCAAGTATTCCGCTGGCTGCGATGGCCAACTTCGATCTGGGTAAAAGGAGATCTTCAGAGGCAGCTATGAAGTTTATAATGTCATCGGCATTTGCATCGGGATTATTGTTGTTTGGTATTTCGCTGGTATATGGCGCAACCGGTACGCTCACGTTCAGTGAAATGGCTGGTCATATTACCGGTGGATCTTTACAGGTATTTGCTTTTGTGTTACTATTGTCTGGTTTTGCCTTTAAAATATCTGTTGTGCCTTTTCATTTATGGACGGCCGATGTATATGAAGGCGCACCGGTAGCGGTTACCTCCTGGTTATCGGTGATCTCAAAAGGTTCGGTGTTGTTTGCATTTGTTTCTGTTTTATACACGGTGTTTAAACCAATGGCCGCAACCTGGTACAACATGTTATTTGTATTATCGGTGCTAACCATTTTGATCGGCAATCTGTTTGCGATAAGGCAGAATAATATTAAACGATTTTTGGCCTTTTCTTCCATTGCGCAGATCGGTTTTATTTTAGTTGGGATAACCGGAAGCTCGCAGCTGGCAACAGCATCGGTTGTTTATTTTGTACTTATTTATGTTTTCTCCAACCTGGCGGCTTTCGGTGTAGTGGCATTGGTAAGCGCTGTAACGGGCAGGGAACAGGTGAGCGATTATAAAGGTTTTTATAAAACCAACCCGGTATTATCCTGGGTGCTTACGATCGCATTGTTTTCACTGGCAGGTGTTCCGCCCACTGCAGGGTTCTTTGGGAAGTTCTTCCTGTTAATGTCGGGCGCAGGAAAAGGTAATTATGTGTTGATCACCATTGCGGCATTGAACATGATCATCTCTTTTTATTATTACCTGCGAATTGTGAAGGCGATCTTCATGGATGCCAATGAACAGCCTATTGAACGGTTAATCATACCTGCTTATGCCAAATTAGCCATGGTCATTTGTATTGTGGGTATTATAGTTACAGGACTGGCAGGGTATGTATATGATTACATTCATTCGTTGAGTTTTGGATTTTGATAGGGCTGGAATTCGCAACCTGCCTTTATATGGAACTGGTAATTTGTATTTTGGAATTTATTCATTCGTTATGGCAATCAATAAAAATCATGAGTTTGAAGAACTGGATGGTGTTAAATGCGCCATAGTAGAAAAGAATGCGTCGCAACAACGGGTTGATTTTTTAAAACCATTACTGGAGTTCAATAAATATACCGTAGTGGTAGTAGCTTCCCCACCACCGAAGGCTTCACCTGCAGCAACTTCGGCTACCACTACCGACGCAACTGTTGAAGTTGCAACACCGCCGCCTGCTACCTATACCATAGGTGTTACCGATGTTACATTCAATCCCACCAATGCTATTTTTGGAAGATCAATAAAAACATCTAATGGTCATGTGGTTACTCTTGCTTACTGGCAGCAGAAGGAAACAGTTAGCCGGGACCATGTACCCTATTTTTCAAAAAAGTAAAAGCCTTACGGTATACCCACTTAGTGTAACACTTACTGTTTGAACAAGCCTCAACTTGATTTTCGTCAAAGAATTTAAACTTACCACTATTGTGGTATTGATTTCGCTGTAATGAGCAAGTACATTTGCATTCGATTTTGCAGCATCGATAGTTACTCCGCTTTATGAATTCAGATCAGAGCAACTGATCTTTCCGCATCAGTAAGGTTCGCCGATTATTAGCAATCAAACATTTTTAATAAAAGGATTACCGGCTATTGTACAATGGCCTACAGGGATCTTTTTGTATCAAATTATTAAAACACTTTAAAAGGCTTACAATGAAATCATTTTTGCAAACAGGTTTACTCGTTCTTTTTAGTTTCTTTTTGTCTTTGCAAATTACATTTTCGCAGGCATGGGTATCGCGGCATAATTTAAGTCCTGCACAATACCAGGCTGCGTTCGATGATTACGTAAAGGATGGTTACAGGCTTTCTACGGTGAGTGGTTACACTTGCAGCGGACAAGAGCGATATATTGCTTTATGGGAGAAGAAGGCTGGTCCGGAATGGGCTGCGCGCCATGGTTTATCGAGCCAGGATTATCAGGCAGCCTTTGATGATTTTACAAAAAAAGGATTCCGGCTTACACATGTATCGGGGTATGGCGTAGGCAGCCAGGCCAAGTTTGCCGCCATCTGGCAAAAAACTTCCGGAGCTGCATGGGCTGCCCGGCACAATTTAACAGCGGCCCAATACCAGAAAGCATTTGACGATTTCTCTAAGCAGGGATACCGGTTGTTACATGTATCAGGGTATGTGGTGAACAACATAGAATATTTTGCAGGCATATGGGAGAAGAGCGCCGGCAATGCGTATGTAGCGCGGCATAATCTTACCGCAAGCCAATACCAGCAGGCGTTTAACGATTATACCAAGCAGGGGTATGCGTTGAAAACGGTAAGCGGCTATACAAAAAATGGCACTAACCTGTATGCTGCTATTTGGGAAAAAATAGCAAGTCCGTTATGGGCAGCAAGGCATGGCGTCAGCAATGGCAATTACCAGTATGTGTTTGACAACATGTACTACCAGGGATATAAACCTACATATGTAAATGCATATTCATCGGGCAATAGTTGTGAGTACAATGCCATTTGGACCAACACCAATATGAAAGGGTCTGACATTGCTGCCATTGATGAGGCTGTTAATCAATACATGAGCAGCCAAAGTGTAAAAGGCTTATCGATCGCTATTTGTAAAAATGGAAGACTGGTATTTGCGAAAGGGTATGGTTATGCTGATGCGGCCAGCGGCGAAGAGATGTCGCCCGATCAACCGCTACGTATCATGAGCATATCAAAACCGGTGACTTCAGTAGGTGTAATGACGTTGATGGACCAGCATAAAATCTCATTGGATAAACCGGTGTTTGGTCCCAACAGCATCCTGGGTTCAAAGTATGCTACCCCTGCCGGAAAAGAAAAGTTAAACAAGATAACCGTTCGCCAGTTGTTAACGCATACTTCGGGTTTGCGTAGCTGTAATGGTGAATCAGTTTTCTGGGACCAGAATAAAACGGCTGATGATGCTATGAATGTACTGCTCAATGCATCAGACCTCATTACAACCGATACTTCTGACAAGTATATTTATTCCAACACCAACTTCTTCATTCTGGCGCGGATCATTGAACAGGTAAGCGGACAATCATACGAAAATTATATCCGTAGCAGCGTGTTAACCAAATGCGGTATTGGAAATACTATGTATGTAGGTGCTGCATCAGGAAATGCAAAGGCCGGTGAAGCTACCTATGTGCCGATGGATAAAATGAACCTGCAATTGTGGGCCGGTTTTGGCGGTTGGGTTGCCCGCCCGATCGATCTCTTAAAATTCCTGAACCGGGTAGACGGTGCTTCCATTCCCAGCGATGTGCTTACAACGCCTACGCACACTACCATGGTTACCGGTACGGCTTTGAATAATGGTTACGGATGCGGCTGGATCGTATCAGGCAGCCTGCAAAATCATAATGGTTGTTTTGACGGAACCAGGTCTTTCCTTGTAGAGTTGGGAAATGGTTTAAGTTATTCAGTGATCGTTAACAATAACCCTTCCAACGATGGTTGCGGCTGGACGATGAAAAGCGCTATAGAAGCAGGTTTGAGTAAAGTGTCAGGATACCCGACGTATGATTTGTTTTAGAAACGGAGCGTATGTAGGAAAAAAAGGTTTGTTATAAAATATAATGCTGAAGGGTTGAAAGAATAATTTTCAACCCTTCAGCTTTTCAGGACCTGGTTACTGAATTCAGCTTTTCTTACTGCGCCTTTTTATATTTTTCTTCTATGTTCAAATTGCCTTCGTTATCCGATTTAACGGTCATCCAGCTTTTTTCATCTTCCAGCTTTACAAAATACTCCACTCTGGAGGCGCCGGTTTCTGAGATCAAAGTAACTTCAACAACGCCAAAGATATTTTTCTTTGGATAAGTGTTTTTGATTTTCGAACGGATGAGGAAAGGAAGGTTCGCCTCAGTATAATACCGGGTAAATTCGGTTATTCTACCGTCTTTCAGGTACACAATACGCGAACGAACGCCTTCTGCGACAAAATTTACCACCCAGGCTTTAGGTAATTCATACCAATGAACCCGCTCAGCTTTCGGAAAACTGGTGGTGAACGTTTTGATCAGTTTTTCGTCAATTTCACCCGGACCAGGATCACGGGCAATTAAACTGAAACTAAGCAACAGGGCTGAGAACATGATAAACAACTTTTTCATGGCTAAAACTTTTAAACTTTAAATAATCGGACGTAAAGGTAAAAGGTATTTGGACTATTAAGGTGTCCGGTTTTTATATTCCAGGTAGTCCGGTTTAATGGAGCAACAGTAAATGAACTGTATGTTATCCCAACCATCACGTCAGGACAAAGTTGATAAGATCAATCAACATGAAATTGTATAAATCGGCACTATTAACGAGAAACGGCTCTTTTTATTTTGAGCGGATGGTTTGGGCCAGTAAATCAACGGCCTGTGCTGCTTCTTCTTCATTCATCCACCCGAATCCCATACGGGTGGCATTCATTGAAACAGATGAAGTGTTATGGATCAAACCATTCGAGAGAATGAGGCCTTTCGCTTTTAATTTTTCTGTGAGTGGGGGTAACGGAATGGATTTATGAAATTTCGCCCAAATGGCCAGGCCGCCATCCGGTGTTTTAAAATCGATAATGTCGCCCAGTTTTTCATTCAATAAACCACATAAAAAATCCCTGCGTTTATGATAAGCCAGCAACGCTTTTTTCATGTGTCTTTTAATATGACCTTCTTCAAACATTTCAATCAACGCTAATTCCATAATAGGGTCGCCTTGTGTGTCGATCAGTTGCCGGACCCGCATCAATTCCAGGATAAGATTTTCCGGCGCAATAATATACCCCGTACGTATGGCCGGCGCAATGGTTTTGCTGAGCGTACCAATATATACAACCATGCCTTTGGTATCGGCACTCACCAGGGGTAACATGGGACTACTTAAATAATGAAAGTCGTAATCGTAGTCATCTTCAATAATGATAAAACCATATTTTTCGGCCAGTGATAGTAGTTTGATGCGGCGTGCCGCCGAAAGAGTTACGGTGGTAGGGTAATGGTGATGCGATGTTATATACAACGCTTTGATCTTCTTTTTGCGGCAAAGCTTTTCAATGGCATCTACATCAATGCCGTATTCATCTACTTTAATCCGCGCCAGTTTCATGCCCGCCAGCAGAAAAACATGATCGGCATAATAATAATTTGTATCTCCTACTATAATGGTATCGCCTTTTGCAAATAAAACAATCGACAATAAGTACAACGCCATCTGACTACCTCGTGTAACAATAATATTTTCAAAAGTAGTTTGCAGGCCCCTGCTGGCATTGAGGTATTCTGATAACGTAGCCCTGAACTTTTGTACGCCCGGCGTTTCAACGTACGACATAAATTTCAGGTAGGTATTTCTCGACAAAACACTTTTGTAAGCCCTGCCCAATTCATCGGAGGGGATCAATCGCATATCGGGCCCATCGTGAAAACCCATAATATGCCGCAAAGGCAATACGGGCGTACGAATGCCGGTATTTACCTTAACATGGTAACCTGTTGTTTTTGGAAAAGCGTTTTGATTGTGATTTTTTGTAAAATGCCGCCCATTGATCTCAGGTAATTCCTTACTGGTAAAAGTGCCTTTGGAAGGGTGCATTTCTATCCAGCCCTGTGCGTCCAGTTCTTCATACGCTCTGACGATCGTTTTGCGATGTACTTCCAGTATTTCGGCCATCTGGCGGGTGCCGGGCAGTTTTAACCCGGGCCCAACCCGGCCTTTGCGCATTTCGTGTATAACGGAATTGGCTATTTGCAAATAGACGGGCGTATCACAATCTTTTTGCATCTGTATGATCGTCTTCCATGGAAGCATAGTGGACTACCTGGTTGGTTTAAATTCAATACTAAGATAGTCCATTTTGGGAAGAGTAGGTAGCCTGCTGTTTATTTTCCAGGATCTTATAAAGAACACTCTTTTCTTATGCTTTCACCTCAACCCGTTTTCCGGTGGCGGCAGCTTTGTAAATCGCTTCAATGATCACCAGGTCGCGACGGCCCAGTTCGCCCGATACTACTGATTGCCGGTTAGTTAGAATACAATTGGCAAAATCATCCATTTGCAATGCCTGCTGGTTGGGCGGTTTATAGTTTATCGGTCCGCGACTGGTTTCTACCACCATTCCCCGGTAAGTAAAAGCATGTTCTTTAAAATCGATCCAACCTTTGGGCCCTTCTGCGCGGAATTTATCGGCGCTGTGCTGGTAACTTGTTTTTGCTGTGCAGGCGCCGCCATTCGCAAATTCCATCGTCCAGCTAATGCCTTCTTCTACGTCGGTGAACATGTCGGGTTTTGTTTTAGGGAGAAATTGAGCGGTAACTACAACAGGCGCCACGCAATTGGCCGCCATGCAAGCGCCGTGAATTACATAAATACCCAGGTCCATCAACGGCCCGCCGCCCGCCAGTTTTTTATCGGCCCGCCATACTTTGTTTTGCATAACAAAACCACGGTCGCCGGTCATGCTGGTAAAAGCGCCAAAATCTTTTTCTTTTGCCAGGCGCATGAGTTCTTTATGATAGGGATCGAAATGCAACCTGTACCCCATTGATAATTTTACTTTGGCCGCTTTGCAGGCCGCAATGATCTGATCACATTCTTCTACCGTATTGGCCATTGGCTTTTCGCAAATAACATGTTTGCCGGCTTTGGCTGCTGCTATGGCATGTTCGGCATGCAACCCATTTGGCGTAACCACATATACAATATCGATGTCTTTGTTATCGGCCATCCGGGCCATGGTATCATAACTATAAATATGCTGCGCAGGAAATCCATAATCCTTAGCCCATTGTTCGCCTTTTTCTTTTGAACCGGTAACTACCCCGGTTAGCTTGCACCATTTTGTTTCTTTCAACGCCGGGCCCAATTGCCGGGTGCTATATCGGCCAAGTCCAACGAGCGCAACACCAAGGATACGATCGGGCCGGGGTTCATTTCCATATAACCCAAGCGGACCAGCCATAAATATAGAAGCTGTACCCAATGATAGTTGTTCAATAAAGGAACGGCGGCTGATATTTGATTTTTTCATATCCTAATGTATGGCAATAGTTGTTTAGCTAATTCAATGATGATGGCTGATTATGCAAGAATATTGGCACACCCATGGCATGATTTTTAAATATCTGTTGTTATAATCTTTATTTATGCGTGATTGGCTAAGATCATTGATAGCAGGATATGCCGCCTGGAGATGGGGCGGTGGCTGCCTGGGGACTATTTTAATATTTGTAATTGTTTATTGGTTACTACAGGGATGTTAACAAGTTTGTGAGTTATTCAGTTCGTAAGTTATTCAGTTCGTAAGTTCATGAGTTAACTAAATAACTCAAAAACTTAAGAACTCTGAACTAATTCCCGTCATTCATAGGTCGCAACCTGCCATTCGTAGGGTTTTTATTAAAATCAACCGGTTTTTCCGATTTTTATGGTACTATGAAAAGAGTGCTATTGCATAGTGCCTTCTGGCTGGTGTATTTACTGCAAGACACCGTACTGGAATTTGTTTGGGTTGGTCCCGCCCTGAAAAATATTCCCGAAGATGTGCAATTCTGGATGGCGTTTAAAGCCGCTATTGCCGCCGTATTACCCAAGCTGTTATTCACCTATTTTATTTTATATGTTGTCATCAAAGAAATTATAAAGGGGAATGTCAGGCTGTCCTGGATCATTTTACAGGTGATGGCCGCCTTTATAATTATTATTATACTGCACCGGATTGTTTTCGTGTATTATATAAATCCGGTAATCTATGGTGGTGTACTTAAGGAACGGCCCTTATTTCATGTGCTGAGTGTGTTGCTGGCTGTTATGGATATCGGGTTTGTATCGGGAGTAGCCATTACCATGAAATTACTGCGGATACAACTGGTTGCCAGGGAGCGGGAAAAGAACCTCATTAAAGAAAAGCTCGGGGCTGAGCTGAAATTCCTTCGCCACCAAACCAATCCGCATTTTTTATTTAATACGCTGAATAATATCTATGCGCTTGCCCGTAAGCAATCGGAGCATACGGCAGAGGTGGTAATGCGATTGTCGAAACTGCTGCGGTTTATTTTATATGAATCAAAAAGTAACCTGATCACCATTGAAGATGAACTCAGGATCCTTGACGATTATATAGCGCTGGAAAAGATCCGGTATGACCGGTTGACCATTCACTTTCAGCGGGAGATAGATGAAAGCTCCGGCAAAATAGCGCCTTTGCTTTTATTGCCGCTTGTTGAAAATGCATTCAAACATGGCGCCAGCGAAAGCCGGTTCGATTCTTTTATCCGCATTCATGTGCAACTACAGCAAGGGCGGCTTACCTTTAATATAGAGAACACCAAAGAAAACCATACCGCGGAGGAAATACGGGATAATATCGGGTTGGGCAATGTGCGCAGGCAACTCGAACTTATGTATAAGGAATATGATCTGCAACTGCAGAACGAACCACATTTATTTTCAGTACGACTTTATATAAACCTTACGAGCTATGCACAGGTATAATTGTATAATTGTTGAAGATGAGCCGCTGGCGGCTGAAGTGATAAGAGATTATATTCTGCAGGTCCCCTTTTTGCAATTAAAGGGTATTTGCACCGACGCCTTGTATGCCATGGACCTGTTGCAAAAGGAAAAGATAGACCTGGTGTTCCTGGATATTCACCTGCCTAAATTAAAAGGACTGGATTTTATTAAAGCCCTCATAAAACCACCCCAGGTGATTATTACCTCTGCCTACCAGGAATATGCGCTGGAAGGATATGAATTGAATGTAGTGGATTACCTGTTGAAGCCTATTGAGTTCAACCGCTTCGTAATGGCAGTAAGTAAATTGAAGGAGCGGGATCCGGTAGAGGCATTACCTATAGGGCCGGCCGCGGTTACAGAAAGAGCAGCGTTATTTTTTAATGTGAGCAAGAAACGGGTGAAAATATACATCGATGAGATCCTTTTTATTGAGAGCCTGAAAGAATATATCCGTATCACCACAAAAGATAAATCTATTCTTACCAAATATCAATTGCAGCAAATTGAAGAAATGCTGGCTAAGAACGGCTTCCTGCGCATCCATCGTTCCTTCCTGGTGGCTAAAAATAAGATCGATGCCTTTTCCGCTACCGATGTTGAAATAAACGGAAAACAAATTCCTATTGGTAGAAGTTATAAAGAAGGAGTGGTGGCCGCGTTGGAAGGGTAAGGCAATATGCAATAGGCAATAGGCAATGAGCAATAGGCTATTCATGCGTAGATAACAGTATTTGGGAGAATAATTTAAACTTCAATGCAGCCATTCAATAATTTCAGCCCTCAAACAAATGCTGCCGGCATGACAACCATTCAAACTGCAAGAGCCCAGAAGCAATATTATTCAAAGCCGATTCTTAAAACCATAGCCTGGGTAGGATTATTGGTAGGTACCCTTGATATAACGGCTGCCTGTACGCATGCATATCTTGCGCGGGGGATCGCGCCTGTGAGGGTACTGCGGTTTATTGCTAGCGGGGCTTTTGGCAAGGCTGCTTTTGAAGGTGTTTGGCTGATGCCATTACTCGGCCTGCTTTTCCATTATTTCATTGCTTATAGTTTCACCGCACTATTCTTTTGGTTGCATCCCAACGTAAAGCTCATGTCAAAAAACAGGGTTATTACCGCCGTTGTATATTGCATTTTTATTTATGTTGTCATGAATATGCTGGTGCTGCCGTTGACGAAGATCCCGGCAATTACTTTTAACCTTGAAAAGGCGATCATTGCCACATTGATTCTGATAGTGGCCATCGGTTTGCCGCTTTCCTTTATTGCCAGCAAATTTTTTCAAGATAGAAATGCTAAATGACGCCCTTTAATTTTCAGCCGTTCTGAACACGCTCAAAACCGGCGTTCTGGCATGGCTGATGATCCGTTGTGAAAACGGGCCAATAAAGAAAGGTTTGTTGGCAACATCAACAGTAGAACAAATAACAATAAGGTCTGTTTTTGTTTTATCTGCTTTCTCCAGCACTTCTTCTGAAATATTTCTGCCATAACTATAGCTTATTGTATAGGTTACAGCCCCGTTCGACATGTTTTTTAATTCATTTACAATTTCGGTTGCCTGCTTAACATCGTGTTCTTTTCTGTCGATGGAAATACCGAATAATTCGAAGTTGCAATCAGGATCTATTTGCAATACCAGGTCATTAATGAATTGATACTTTTTAAAAACGCCGAGGGTGGGCCGAAATGGAAAAAGTACCTGGTTAAAGCGCTGCCATCTTTTTCCTTCCGGTACAATCAGCACCGGACAAGATGCATGTTTAATTGTATAATATGAGTTGGAGCCTATAAAAAGGTCCCGGTGACCGGAGGCGCCATAAGCGCCCATAACGATCAATTCGGGTTTTATTTCAAGCGCCCCTTTTACAATGGTAGGCCCAACAAACCCATCTGTGAATAATACCCGGGTTTCAACACCATGCCGTTGTTTAATATTGTCAGCAATGGCATGGGCAATTTGGGTGGCGTTCTTTATCGCATATGAATCTTCCCCGGCTAAAGCCGTATCATTAATATGCAATAAATGTATAGACGCGTTATTTCTTTTAGCAATAATAATGGCTGTTTCCAACGCATTAAAGGACGCCTCGCTATAGTCTGTAGGAACAAGAATAGTTGTAATCATGAGGCCGTTGATCATTTTTAATTCGCGGTCTTAAGGATAATTCCGGTGGCGGCCGTTTTAGTAGTATCGAGCTTTCGGGTAAGTTCAATAACCACTCCTCTCAATGAATCGTTTTGTAGTATCAGTTCCCTGTTTTCCCATTTATAGTCAACGGTTTGTTTGAATAGGCAACCACTTACAACAACAAGCATTATAACAAACGCGAGCAGAAATATGTATACTGAGCGTTTTATTTTCATTGCGCCAATTCTTTCCTATGCAATTTATTTATTGCCTGTGATTGTGTAATTAACATCGGGTTAGAACCGTATTAGAATTTTGCCGTTGGCAACGTGACAATAAATTCAGTGCCCTGCCCAGGCGTAGAGGTAACAGAGATATTCCCTTTGTGCAGTTTAATGATGCGGTTGGCTAAGGATAAGCCAAGCCCAAAACCGGTTTGTTGCGACGTGCTGTTGACCCGGTAAAATGGTTGAAAAATATATTTTAATTCCGGTTCGGGGATGCCCATGCCGCTATCGATAATGGCAATTGTTATTTTTTCTGCTTCTGCTTTCAGCTTAATAATGGCTTTGTGGTTGTCAGAATACTTGCAGGCATTGGAAACAATATTTTTAATGGCGGTAAACAACAATTCGGCATTACCGAATACAATTAACTTTTGCTCTTCTGCAGGCATATCGTCGAACGACAAAACAACGAGGTAATCGGGGTGTGTTTTTTTCATTTCAGCAGGCAGGCTCATCAAAATTTCATCAATGCGTACGGGCAAAATATTTAATCCGCCGGGGTCTCCCGATGCCTGCGCAAACTCCAGCAGCGTTTGGGTAAGTTTGCTCAGATGGCGTACATCCTGGTAAACCGATTCCATAACACTGCGGTATTGTTGTGCTTCCCTGCTTTTCTGCAGGGATACTTCCAACTGGCTTGAAATAGCTGTTAAGGGTGTCGACAATTCATGGGATGCATTGGACACAAAACGGCGCTGGGTTTCGAAACTGTCCTGCAGCCGGTTCAATAACCGGTTAAGGGTTTCCGACAGGTAATGCCATTCGTCCTTTACCTCGCCGGTGCTGATGCGCCCCGCCAGTTTGTGTGCAGAAATTTCATTGATGTCATCGGCTATTTTTCTGATCGGCCGCATTAACCGGTCAGAAAAAAAGTACCCCCCGGCAAAGGTGATCAGGATGCCCGACAGAAAACTGAACCATAAGATATTAGATAACTGCCTGAGTTTATCTTTCCCATCTTCGTCATAAGCTGCGGTAATGACTACAATGCGGTTATTGGGGTTCACATAATGATAAGCTACCGCTTCTTTCTTGCCGATCCTGAAAAAAATAGTTCCTTTAACACGCGCATCGTCCAGGATAACGGAGTCAACTTTCAGGGTATCAGCCGGCGCATCGCTATAGCTATAAATTTTATTGTTGAGATAATCGTAGGCTTGAAACGTTTTATCTTTTAAGGAGAGAGTTGTATTGGAGTCAATTTTTCGAATAAGATCCTGATCAAATACCTGCTTCTGGCCCAAAAAACGCGCCAGGGTGATGGCCCGGTTGGTTAACCGGGTACGAATGTTTTGTGTACGCTCGGTATACGAAAAATAAAAAACGGTTGCGCATACCATGGCTAAAATCACAAAAACAATGATACAGAATAATAATGTTATGCGCAGTTTAACAGGCATCAGCGTTCGTTTTCCTTTAAGATATATCCCATGCCAACATGTGTCTGGATCAATTTCTGAGCATAAGGTTTATCAATTTTATTGCGGAGATAGCTTATATATACATCGATGATATTGGTGTTGGTATCAAAATCAATATCCCACACATTTACAGCAATGGCTGCTCTTGATACTACCTTATTCTTATTCCTCAACAGGTATTCCAGCAATTGAAATTCTTTGGCAGTTAAATTAATGGTGTCGCTACCGCGCTTTACTTCTTTGCTGTCGAGGTTCATGCAAAGGTCTGCGGCTTTTAATAAATTGCCAACCGGGATGTGGAGGTTCATGGTGCGTTTCAGCAGTACGCGTATTTTAACCAGCAATTCCCTGAACTCAAATGGTTTAACCATGTAATCATCGGTACCGGCATCGTACCCTTCTATCTTATCGTTGAGGGTGCTTAATGAAGTAAGCATGATGATGGGAATATGCGTGTTATGGGCCCTGATGATTTTGGCAAGTTCATACCCATTAATGCCCGGCAGGTTTATATCAAGGATAACCAGGTTAAAATCGTGTGCAAAAAATAACCGTTCGCCTATTGTTCCATCATAGGCCACTTCAACATGATAACCGTTCTCAGTGAGCCCTACTTTTAATGTATCGGCTATCTTTTGTTCATCTTCAATGATCAGGATGCTCGTTTCTTCCATAACCTATAAGTGCATTTAAACGCGTTGTGCAAACAGCAATATCCGCTGCATTGCCTACGAAGTTACAATTTCGAAATTTTTCAGTGAAAAACGGCGGCAGGGACGGTTCTCTCCGGGATAAAAGCCTACTTCTAATCTACTTCTAATATAGCATTAAGTTAAGCCTAAGGCCTGTAGAATAAGTTTGACATCAAGTTCAAAAAAGCGCTTAAACGTAATGCTGATGAAAAAAGGATTAATACTGGTACTGTGCCCATTGATTTCGCTGGCCGCCCTGGCTCAAACGGTTCCCGATGCAAAAAAATTCATTTACTACGAACGGTATAATAGCGCTCAAGCGGCGCTGCAAAATATTGTAAAGACCGATCCCGCCAATGCCGAAAGTTGGTACCTGCTGTCAAAGTCATTCCTTTTGTCTGATAAGCCTGCTCCTTTACAGAATTTAATGGCGCAAAGCCCGGCAAACGTAAAAAGCGAACCTTTTTACCAGGTTGCTTATGGCAATTTGTTATTGAGTAAAGGCAACAAGGATAGCGCCCGTTTTTATTTTAACCAGGCCCTGGATAAAACAAGGGAAAAAAATCCCGACATATTATCAGCCGTTGCCGAAGCGCATATAACTGCAAAAGCAGGTGATGCAAATTATGCGGTGCAACTGCTCGATAGGGCCATTGACCGCGACAAAAAGAACCCTGCTTTGTATGCCTTGCTGGGCGATGCCCATCGCAAATTGGGTAATGGATCAGAAGCATATAAAGCATATACTGGTGCGCTGGAGAAAGACAATCAGTATGCAGTTGCCCTGTATCGCATGGGAAAGATCTTTGTATCTCAGAAGAACCCGGAAATGTACCTGAAGTATTTTACCCAGGCACAACAGGCGGATAGCAATTATGCGCCTGTTTTTTACGAACTGTATTACCACTATTATTTCACCGATCCGCAAAAGGCGTTGCAATATTTTCAACAATTCGTTGCAAAAAGTGATTTGAATAAAGACAATGATGTGTTGTATACCGACCTCTTATACCTGAATAAGCAATACGATGCAGCCATCGCCAAAGCAAAACATTTACTGACCCAGCATAGCGGTGATTCAATGCCACGCTTGTACAAATTAATGGCATATAGCTACCTGGGAGCAAAAGACACCGCCAGTGCCATGACCAATATGGTTCAGTATTTTTCAAAAGAGGTGGATAGCAACATGGTGGTAAAAGATTTTGAGACCATGGCCGATCTGTATGCAACGGCGCAAGGGAAAGAAGATTCTGCCATTACTTATTATTTGAAAACGGTAAATAAGGCGAAAGACCATCCGGAGAGATTCCATTTTTATAAGAAGCTGGCTGAATTGTATAAAGACAAGAAAGATTATTTGAACCAGGCGCAATGGTTGGGCATGTATTACCAGGACAATCCTAAAGCCTCCAATATCGATCTGTTCAATTGGGGTATCGCTAATTTCAAGGCCGAAGCATACGTACAGGCCGATACCGTTTTTGGAACATACATTCAGAAATATCCCGACCAGGCTTTTGGTTATTACTGGCGCGCCCGCACCAATTCATTGATGGATTCTACGATGGAAAAAGGAGCGGCCATTCCCTGGTATAACCAATTGATCACGATGCTTGAGAAAGACCCAGCCAATAAAACCAATAAGAAATGGTTGATAGAAGCGTATGGGTATCTGGCAGCTTATGAAACCAACCAGGTAAAAGACTATAAAACAGCAACTGAAAATTTAAAGAAGATCCTGGCGATAGATCCGGAAAACAAAGACGCACAACAATATATTACAATTCTTGAGAAAAAGCTCTCATCTGATAATAACAACACAGGTAATAATAAATAAAACGAGGTGATCTAGCTGCTTCATTAACAATGCTCTTTTTCTACAGGTCAAAGGTGGGTTGCTCCGTAGGTGGCGGACGACTCACCGTTTTTATTTGTTTCAATACCTGATTGTCGTCATATTGCACAATTGTCGCTTTTCTACACAAATTGATCAGGGTTATTTATTCTGCCAAATGCTTGTCTAAACGCATGTTTTATCTAAAAAGCTTGTAGAAAAACACTAATTTTTTTTAAGTAATACTTTTAAAAAATTTTTTATTCAATTAATTATTTTACTTTTGGCCACCCAATTCACTCTGTCTACATTGATCGTTTTTTATTAAACCTGCTTTTCCTTCCGTATCGTTTCAACCATTCAGAATACACTACCAAGGTTCCCAAACGTTCATTTTCTTTTGATCAGTTAGTAAGTAACCCCCACGCCCTAATTCGTATATCCTGTTACATGTATGCAGCTGCAAGTATTATTGCGGCAAGTACCTTACCTGCTCATACATTTTTTAATATTTTAATTGAGAGATACCGATTTTGTCAGGGCATCGTATGCTCCTGGTAAGACTAATACGTTGGTGTAGATAAACCTATGAGACACTCGATATATAGTAGCATTTTCAATTTGTACTGGTTAAGGTCAGCTTTTTAATCTGGTAATTTGGAAACTTTTATTACATGATCGTAATCCTTACCTGTAGCCATGTTTATTAAATATGGCTACTTCATCAACCACAAGCTGAACTTATTATATGAAAAGCCAAAGGTGACCGATTTTTCGGTCACCTTTTTTATGTGTATTAATAAATGTAAAGCCTGCAGTGTGTACTATCGCTGAATGATCAGTTGCTTAACCTGTACATCAGTAGCTGTAACCAGTTTTATAAAATATACACCGGTGCTGAGTTGACTGGTGTTCATGGGATACGTAAGCAATTGGTTGGTGTTTGTTTCGCCCTGGCCTACCACTTTTATTAAGCGGCCCTGGGTATTATACAATTCAACCCGGTATTTGCCTGGTTTGTTCAGGGTAAACGCAATGCTGCATTGATTGCTGGCCGGTGTTGGATACACCATGAACTTTTGCTGCGCATCAATGATCGCCTGCGGTTGATCGGCGACTATGCGTGCATTGTTTGTTTCACAAGCACCCAGTTCTGCGCCAAGATATAAGAGAATGGGTACGGCCAGTTTGCTTACACAAAGACCAAATCCATGATAACATGCCATTACTTTTTGATCCCGGCCGCCGCATCGTACATCTTCCACATGCAGGTTAACGGAAGCAGTAGCAGTACAGCCATATTGATTTGTTGCTTTTGCCGTATAGGTATATTCGCCAGCCTGTGTTGGCGTAAATAGCGGGTTGGCAATGGTTGAATCGCTTAATGCATTGGCCGGGCTCCAGGTGTATTGAGCAGGCATTGCATTGGCGGCGGTTAACTTTAATTGCTGCGCGCCATAACCTAAGTAAATGGTATTGGCATCGCCGCCGGTATAAACAGGATTGGTACGGCTTACCGTAATGGCTGGCGCCGGTATAACACCTATTACCGTAACGATTGCTTTTGCTGTGGCGCTGTTGTTATTGGAATCAATGACGCTTAATTGTACTTCATTGCCGCCAATGTTCGTACAGTTGAAAGTGGATGGTGAAACCTGCATTTGTTGAATGCCGAATGTATCCCATGAACCATTGTTCACGTCACTGGCAGTGATGGTTGCCGTGCCATTTGATAAGGTAACAGAAATGTTTTTGGTGATGGCTACCGGTGGAACGGTATCTATAATCCTGAACCACCAGGTAGGTCCGGTGGCTGCTTCGCCATCGCGCACTGCATCAACCCGCCAGTAATAGTTGCCGGGCCTGTTTGCATCTGTTAACGCAAATGACGTAGTGGTGATGCGGGTAATTAATTGTTCCAGGCTATCGGGTGTAGTGCCTGCATATACATTATAAGTTTGTCCTTTGCCTTTCCAGCCCAAATTAATGGTACCGTATGGTACAGTGGTATCGCCATTTGCAGGTTGCGGATCGGTTACTGCTGCTATTAATGGATTGCCATTGAGCAGGGAAGCTATTTCTGCTGGCGATAATGCATAGTTATACAAGCGTACATCATCCATTACATCATGGAAGGGTTTATTCTCTAAGGAATTACCAATGAGCAATGGAACCGCTTTGCCGATGGTGCCAATGGTGGTATAGGTTTTTGAACCTGCCTGCACCCCATTAATATAGACCCTGATCTGTTTGGCAGCGGTATCTTTTATGACAATAATGTTGCTGAAGTTGTTATTGAAGATATGGAAGGCCGATGCTTTCTTCAAACTAATATCCAGGTTAGTTTTTGTAGAAGCATCATCGATAGCGAAAGTAAGGATACTATCTTTCAACTGAATGCCGTACCATTTGCCACCCGGATCGGTGAACTGTCCTTTATGGATCAGGTAACAATCTTTGCCACCGGAGGAATTATAATTGCTTGAACCATTGGTGAGTTTTACCCATAATGAAATAGAGAACGAATTGGCATCAAACAGCAGGTGTTCGGCATGCGGCACATGCACGGCGCTTGCTGCCACCGGGTTAAGGTATTGCAGCCCATTGCCAAATTTGCCTGTCGTAAATGTCACTTGCGGCATATTCACGATGTTTCCGTTATGATGGTAGTTGCTGTTATCGGCAACAACGGTACCACTGGCTTCATCAAATTTCCAATGGCCGCTCATGCCTTTGGGTGAAACAGCCCTGAACCACCAGGTAGCACCTGTAGTAGTGCCTGCATCGCCTTCCGCGTCAACCCGCCAGTAATAATTTGTTTTGGCAGTAAGATTGGTGAAGGTATATGTTGGTGCATTTAATGCTATATCTGAAACATACGACAGGTTGCTGGAA
Organism: Niastella caeni; assembly: GCF_004834005.1. Classification (GTDB taxonomy): domain Bacteria; phylum Bacteroidota; class Bacteroidia; order Chitinophagales; family Chitinophagaceae; genus Niastella; species Niastella caeni. Next base: position 843,751 of record NZ_STFF01000001.1, on the reverse strand, counting down.
TCGGTGCCGGAGTATAATTTATACCTGTTGGTTTTCAATCCGCCTTTCCAGTTGATCCGCACACTGTCGCCATAGCCTTCCAGCATTGCGCCATTCGCCAGGGATGGATTGTATGGTTGTAAAGGCAACGGACTGGTATGGTACAACCCAAGCACTTCCTCAGCGCTGAGAGCGTAGTTGTATATTTTCAATTCATCGAGCATGCCTTTGTAAGGCGCTGGTTTGTTGGCGGAAGACAAAAACTCCAGTTCGCCGATGTTACCGATGATGAGGTCGCTGGCTTCTCCGATGCCGGCATTGGCTTTTGCGATGGCGGTTTCTTTAACCAATGCGCCATTCATGTACAAACGCAACTTTTTGGTAGCTGTATCCCTGATAGTTGTAACATGCACCCAGTTACCCGTAAAGAAAGGCGTGCCATCTGCCTGCAATTCATCTTTACCACCACCATTGGCATCGTTGTCATCATCAATGGCAAAGCGTAATTGTTTATTCTTAAACTCGATGTCGAAGCGTTTGCCGGTAGCGCCGGTAGTACCGTTGCGGGTGATAGAACCTTTGCATAGCAGGTAGGCGCTGGTGTTATTGTCAGCAGGCAGTAATGAAAGATCGGCTTTCATCCAGAACGAAAGAGAAAACGAACTTTTGTCTAAATACAAATGGTCCTGGTGCGGCACATTCACTACATACATATCCTGGCTGGCAGTAGAAAAATCAAGCGCGTTGTTGATTTTACCGGTTACCCGGATGTTTTGATTGTCGTCATCAAGACCTAAAACCCCATGGTCCTGGTAAGTGGAAGAATCGGTAGCCTGCCGGCCTTCGGTCTCATCAAAGCTCCAATGGCCTGCCAACCCGGCGGGGAAATTTTTGCTGGTCCTGAATTGCCAGAGTTCACCCTGGGTAGTTCCTTTGGCGTTGATGGCATCGATACGCCAGTAGTAATTTACAAAATCAGTTAAACCGGTGACACTGTACGATGCATTGGGTGTATAAGCTATTTCTGCTTTTTTAACCAGGTTGCTGGTATCGGTGCCGAACCAGATCGCATACGTTACTGTATTGCTGCTGCCCGACCATTTTAAAGTGGTGACGCCACCAGCTAATTCAACATACTGGTTGCCGTTGGCCGGCACCGGAGCCGTAGCTGCTGACGGAGCCGAAGGCAATGGTGGCGTTTTTACCGAAACAGGTGCGCTGTAGGAGGAAGCGCCGCTGCTGTTCACCGCTTTGAGGCGATAATAATATGTTGAATTGGGCAACAAACCTGTGCTGTCGCTGTAGGAAGTAGCGTTCGTTGCAGGATGTGTAATATCAGTATATGTTACACCATTGGCAGACCGTTCCAAAACAAAATGATCTTCATTGGAAGCATTGTCGGTCCATTGCACAACGATCTTGCAGTAAGGCGCCGGTAATTCGAAGGTGGAAGCTGTTAATGTAACATTCGAAGGCGGCCTGATGAAAGTAGCAGGCGGTGTTTCTAACAAGGTATTGATGTATACTTCAATATTCAGGTATTGCGAATGAGTGATATTGTATGCTACCGCATCCTGCGTATTGTTCTTATTCAATCCATGCGCATCTTCCCAACTATCGGGCATACCATCGCTGTCGGAATCGAGTGGAGCAGGGGCATTAAAAACGGTTCCAACCCCGCCATTGGTAAATGGCAGATCAGATTCGCGGTACACATAATAGCCTTTGGTGCCGCGCGACCGAACTTCTTCTGCTAATAAAGAATCGACCTGGTCGCGACGGGGATAACTTGCACCCACACTATCAATGACCCAGCTATATGCCTGTTCGGCAGTGAAGGCCGGGTTCGCTTGTGGATAGGGGAAAGGTTGGGTTTTAAATCCATCGGCGGCAATGCCGGGATAACCGAGGGTATCGTAAGGCACCAGCGCACCATCCTGTATGCCATTCTGGTTGTTATCGAAATAATTACCCGCGCCATATAAAAAGAAAGTGCCTGTTCCGCGGGAGAAAGGGGTTGTTTTATTAGGCGGCGTAAGTGGCCCACCCATGAAATAGTTGTTGATAATATTTACTTCAGAAACACCGGCCGAGCCTCCCATAATATATGCATCGGCCGACCAGCCGTAATTCAGGTTATCGCCAAGGCGGTTGCCATTGCCCCAATCGTACACCACGTTGTTTACAAATTCATTCACCCCTTTTACTTTGGGATTACGCGTTTTATTGCTGATGTACAGGTTTCTGATCAAACTTACTTTTCCGCCATCAGGCGTTTGGATCAACCCACCGGCCGAATGGTTTTCGCGGTGCAATCCCTGCGCGATGATGGAGTTTTGTACGGTAATGCTATCCGGCGCTGTGCCTTTGTTATCCCAGTTAATGGAAAACACTTCATCCATGCCCCAGCTAAACGACATGTGATCGAAGATCATGTTAGCGCCATTGGCCAGGCCCGATGCATCTTTGCCCGAGTTGCCGGCAGCTCCCAGTCTGATACGCAAAAAGCGACAAATAGTATTGTTAGCGCCGGTAAACGTCACCCTTTTATTGAACAGTACAATACCGTCGCCCGGTGCGGTTTGTCCGGCAATGGTAACATTGGCAGCTACCACTACATCAGAAGCCAGATTAATAATACCTCCAACGGCAAAAACGACAATCCGGCCAGGCGTGCTTACTGCTTCGCGAAACGAACCCGGACCGCTGTCGTACAAATTGGTAACTACATACACGGTTGGTGTTGCAACACCCCGCGCGCCTTTGGCAAAACGCCCGAACCCGGTAGCGCCGGGAAAAGCCAGGGTTTGCGCATGGGTAACTGTAAAAGAATGGAGGAATAGAAAGGAAAGGACCGCAAAGAGGATCACTTTGCGTTGACGTAAAGCAAATTTTCGCATGGCAATTAATTATGGAATGGTGTTAATTGGCAATCGTTTAGTGCACACTGTTTTCAGTACCTGCAATCGCGATCAATGTTAATTAATTGCCCTTGTTGCATTGTCCTGCTCCATCCTGAGTGGGTATATCTTCTTACGGGGTAGAACAAACTTTCGCCGAGATCTTATCTGCAATTCAATTACGATCTTTTTACGAGCAGGTAATGGCATATAGTTAGCTGCTTTTTCCATCTGATATGCCGGTTTGGTTAAATCGCATGGCAACCTGAGATATCCGCATATCAGTTTTACCTGTCGGCTGCACGGGTTTATCTCTCAACTGAATGAGTTTATCATTCAACTTTGCGGATTTTGATGTTTGCTAGGCAACTTTAGCTGTCCGCCTGCAGGTTTAACACACAAACCTGCAGGAAAACCCCTTTAGCTGAGTGTGTGGCGATCAAAACCGTTCAACGTGTGGTTAAATCCGATAAACAAACAAGTAAAACCTGCAAACCATGTAGCAAATTCGTAAAGTTGGTTATCAAAGACGAAAAACTGATAACCCAGCCCGTTAAACAAACAGGCAAAGATGAGCAACCTGTGGGCTAAGTTGCTATGCAAACAGGCAAACCCTGATAACGGATGGCAAAATACGTTAAACAAACAGGCAAAGATGAGCAACCTGTAAGCTAAGTTGCTATGCAAACAGGTAAACCCTGATAGATAACAAAGCTCGTTAAACCAAACAGTCAAAAAATCAAAAGGTCGATTTTAAGAGATTAAATGATAACCAGGCTTATTAAATGGCTTCTTTTAATGAACAGGCGATCATTCAAAAATTAATTTGGGCCATTTAAAGCTTAAATGGTCGCCGCCACTATCAGGCTGATCATGACAAGATAGGTATGTGCTTCAACTCAATAAGTTTGCTGATAATTGCAAAATTTGCATGTTTTGTGTCTAAAATACTCTACTTAATCTCCTTTATCCAGCTTATAGTTCAATTTATTACTATTTAATGCAAATAATTTGCAATTAATTTTTGCAAATTTCGAGAATGGGTTTAAATTAGTGCGGGGATTCTAAATGGGAGCTTTTGTTAAATCACTAACACTTAAAAGAAAATTTCGCACATGACTAACCAACGCAGGAATGCTTTGAAAAAATTATTTGCATCAGTGGCCGGCACAGTAGGTTTAGGATTATTTGCAAAAGCCGAAACCGCTGCTCCCACCTCACCAAAATCAACCGAAAAAGAAGTCTTTAATGTTGTAGATGACCAGGATGTGCCCTTGTTTTCCGGCGCTACCAAATTCAACGGAATGGTATTCATCGCCGGTAAAGGCGCCCACTTTGAGGGCGATATAAAAGCCCATACCGATCATGTGCTGAAAGAACTGGAAAAAGAATTGCTGAAAGCCGGTTCTTCCATGGAAAAAGTATTGAAGGTGAATGTATATCTCGACGATATCAAAGATTATAAGGCTATGAATGAAGTGTACAAAGGGCGATTTGGAAATAAGCCCCCGGTTCGTACAACCGTGGCTGTTGCCAAAGGCGGTGTACCGGGCGACTCTCTGGTAGAAATGGACTGCATCGCCTACGTATAAGTTTGTAGTTTGTTGTTTATGGTTTGTTGTTTTCCGCGCTTTGAAAAGTAAACCTGGCGTGAAAACTCCGAAAATCAGGGTGTGCTTAGCTTCAAGGCAGGCTTGAATTAAAGAACCACAAACAACAAACCTCAAACCACAAACATCTTTTGGTTAAGGTTCGATTATTGCCGTGGGGTCGCAGCTTTTATTCTCTTATCTCTGCGTCTCTGCGGTTATTAAAACATTTGGTTTCCCAACCAGGCAATCCGTTTCCTAGTATCCTGTATGGCAGGAAGTGATCCAATCATGAGCAGGTAGTGATCCAACCAAACAAGTCACATTTGAACGGTTTATGGTTTGTGGTTTATAGTTTGTTATTGTTCCGTGCTTTGAAAATAAAACAAACGGGTAAACCCATATAATTCGGGAAGAGAGCTGTTTGCTATTATAAGCTATATCGCAAATAAAGAACCACAAACCGCAAACAACAAACCACAAACAACAAACTAACTGTATGCAAAGGAGAGAATTGCTCAAATTTTTTTCTCTATTTCCCATGGCCGGCAGCGCTGCCCTTGTTCCCTGGGCCACTGCCAATGCCGCACCAGTTCCTCCCGCTGAAAAAAGAAATCTTTTTAAAGAATTAGGCGTTCGCACCTTTATCAATGCAGCGGGTACTTTTACCGCTATGACGGGTTCGCTTATGCACGACTATGTTGTAGATGCTATTCAGCATGGGGCTACGGAGTTTTGTATGTTAGATGAACTGCAGGATAAAGTTGGTGAAAAAATTGCGGCGCTTGTTCATTCCGAAGCGGCTGTGGTAACCTCTGGTGCTTTTTCTGGTATGACGTTGGGATTGGCCGGCATCTTAACCGGGATGGACCAACGTAAAATAGAGCAGTTGCCTCATTTGGAAGGCACCGGTATGAAGTCGGAAGTGATCATTCAAAAAGCGCATGACATCGTATACAATCATGCTTTAAAAAATACCGGTTGTAAAATAATTTATGTTGAAACCGCTGCAGAAGTGGAACAGGCGATCAATGAGAAAACAGCGCTGCTGCACTTTTTAAATATCGAGGCCGACAAAGGCAAGATACAACACGAAGAATGGGTAGCCCTCGGTCGCAAACATAATATTCCAACGGCTATTGATATTGCCGCCGATGTACCGCCGGTTTCAAATTTGTGGAAGTTCAATGATATGGGCTTCAGTTTCGTGGTGATCTCCGGCGGTAAAGCAATGCGTGGCCCGCAAAGCGCCGGTTTGTTAATGGGAAAGAAAGAGATCATTGCAGCCGCCCGTCAGCACATGCCGCCGCGTGGTTTTAATATTGGCCGGGGTTTCAAAGTAAATAAAGAAGAAATACTGGGCATGTATGTAGCCCTTGAAAAATATATTCAACAAGATCACAACAAAGAATGGAAAGCATGGGAATCTGCCACTGCGCAAATTGATGCTGCAGCCAAAACTGTAAGCGGTGTAACTACAAGTATCACCGTCCCAACACTTGGTAATGTAACCCCTACCTTACATATTGCATGGGATGCAGCTAAGGTAAATTTAACTGGCAAAGCGCTGCAGGAAAAATTACGCAGTGGCAATCCTTCTATCGAAATTGGCGGTGTGAAGGAAAACAGCATAACCGTTACCGTATGGATGCTTAAACCTGGACAGTCAACAATTGTAGCTGGTCGAATTAAAGAGGAATTAATGAAGGCCGTGGGGGCATAAAACTATTCAGGAAAGGCAGATGAGTGAAGCACCCGGATGCCTCCTGCCTGATGTACCAGGCAGGCAGGAGCTCTGGGCTTTTTAAAATTGAGAAACAGAGAAATGAAAAACAGAGAAAGGAGAAGGCCATAAAGAAAATTGCGTAGGATAGAGAACTTTTGCATTTTCCTACTTCTTACTTCCTACTTCTGAATTCTCCAATACGAATTATTTATGCGTAGAACATGTATCCTATTCTTCCTCTTAATAAATTTATGTCAGGCATCAACAGCACAGTCCTATACGCTTGTAATAAAAGGCGGACATGTTATTGATGCCAAAAATAACATTGATGAGGTAATGGACATTGCCGTTAGTAATGGAAAAATTGTTCGGGTCGCAAAAAATATTGATGAATCAAAAGCTACCCAGGTAATAAACGCCAAAGGGTTATATGTAACACCAGGGTTGATCGATGCCCATGTACATGTTTTTTATGGAAGCGATCCCGACCGCACCTACAGCAATGGCCCGCTGGCCGTTATTCCCGATGTTTTTACTTTCCGCACAGGCGTTACCACCGTTGTAGATGCCGGCAGCGCAGGCTGGCGCAATTTCTCCCAATTTAAAAAACAGGTGATCGATCTTTCGCAAACAAGGGTACTGGCATTTTTAAATATCGTTGGCGAGGGCATGCGGGGTGGCGCATACGAGCAGGAAACGAAAGATATGGATGGCAAGCTCGCCGGCATGACCGCCAAACGGTACCGCGATCATATTGCAGGCATTAAGGTGGCGCATTTTATAGGCAACGAGTGGACGCCGGTTGATGAAGCGGTGAAAGCGGGTAATCTGGCAAATATTCCCGTAATGATAGATTTTGGAAGCAGTGTTCCGCCGTTATCTATTGAAGAACTCTTCACCAAACATTTACGGCCGGGCGATATTTTCACGCATTGTTTTGGCCAGTTGCGCGACCGGGAACCTGTGGTTGATGTAAATACCAAAAAAGTAAAACCCTTTGTAGTGGAAGCGCAAAAAAAAGGGATTGCATTTGACCTGGGCTATGGTTCCATCAGCTTTTCTTTTTCGCAAGCCATACCGGCAGTGAAAAGCGGCTTCTATCCCAACTCCATCAGTACCGATATACATGCCAATAGTATGAATGCTTCCATGAAAGACATGCTCAATGTAATGTCAAAAATGATGAGCATAGGCATGAGTCTGCAAAATGTAATACAAGCCGCCACCTGGAACCCCGCGCGGGAAATAAAGCATGAAGAATTAGGCCATTTATCTGAAGGCGCTATTGCCGACATTGCTATTTTTGGCTTGCGCAACGGTAAATTCGGTTTTTTCGACTATACGGGATATAAAGTAGAAGCCTCCCAAAAGCTGGAATGCGAAATGACCATTAAAGGTGGAAAAATTGTATATGACCTCGATGGTTTGGCCACGCCCATAGTGCCAGCCAAAACGGGCGGTTAATGAAAATACTATAATACCTGATCATGAAACGCATTATTATAATAACAATTATTCTCCTGCTGTGCCAGGTTGCGGCGCCAGTGCAGGCACAAACAATTCCGCGGGATGAACTGGTCTTCCTCACCTCCGAATGGAAAGGGGAGCGGTTTGCAGATGGGCGTCCGAAAATTCCGGACGACCTGGTGCGACGGGCGCGCAATATTGCTATTGAAGATGCCTGGACGATCCTGAGCAACGAAGGATATACCAGCCAGTATGAAGGCAACTGGAAAATGGTGCACAACGATACGCCGGTAGTAGGCCGGGCGTTGACGGCCTGTTTTATGCCCTCACGTCCGGATGTTGAGAAGAATATTAAAGAACGAGGCAAGAAAGAAGGCCGTATAGGGAATACCAATTCCTGGCCTATTGATATGCTAACTAAGGGGGATGTGTATGTGGCGGATGGCTTTGGGAAAATTGCAGACGGAACATTGATCGGGAGCAATCTTGGAAATGCCATTTACAGCAAATCGGGCAATGGTGTCGTTTTTGACGCTGCCGCCCGCGACCTGGAAGGCCTGACAGAGATAAAAGGATTTAATGCATATGTGCGTGATTGGCACCCCTCTTATTTGAAGAACGAGGTGTTGATGGGGTTGAATACGCCTATTCGCATCGGGCGGGCAATAGTAATGCCCGGCGACCTGGTGATCGCCAAAAAAGGCGCTGTGATATTTATTCCCGCCCACCTCGCGGAAAATGTGATCGTGACGGCCGAGTTTATTATTTTAAAAGATAAATTTGGTATCAGCATGTTGAAGGCCGGGCGGTATACGCCGGGGCAGATCGATAGCCAGTGGACCGATAAAATAAAACAGGACTTCCTGGATTGGTTGCAGAAGAACCCGAATGAGATCCCGATGACCCGCGCCCAGTTGGATGAGTATATGAAGAATAGAACATGGTAAACTAATGTGCTAATGTGCTAATTTGCTAATTTGATAATGTGATAATGGCAAGCGAGTAGTTAGTAGTGAGTAGGTAAAGGCAAATAGAATCATGAAAGATGAAGGAAAAGCGTGAGCTTAAATCCATAATTTACCAAAGTATCCCAATCACTATAGACTATAAAAAAAATGAACCGATATAAGATTGCCCTGCCAATAGCTGTTGCCTGCCTTATCGCTTTTATCGTCTTTACCATTCTTATTGATGTAGTGTTTGCAGGTCCCTGGTTGATCGCTTTTTTTATAAGTCTGTCGATTGGTTGCAGAGGATATGCTTCCCTGAAAGGGTTTTCTTTTACGGGGCTGATCTTTGCTGCCGTAACCACCGCACTTTATTACCCTCAATATTTTGTAAGCTGGGGTGGCGTTAAACTCGCTACGCTTTTTACGCCGCTGCTGCAGATCATCATGTTTGGTATGGGTACCGAAATGGGCATTAAAGATTTTGCGAACGTTATCAAAATGCCCAAAGCGGTATTGATCGGTTTGTTCGGACATTTCACCTTTATGCCATTAGCCGGTTATACACTGGCCCGCATTTTTAACTTTCCCCCCGAAATAGCTGCCGGCGTGGTATTGATCGGCAGTATGCCTTGTGGAATGGCCTCCAACGTTATGTCGTACCTGGCCAATGCCAACCTGGCGTTGTCGGTTACGCTAACAGCCGTTGCCACCCTGTTATCACCGTTTTTAACACCCTTATGGATGAAAGTGCTGGGTGGACAATTCATTACGGTAGATGCAGGAGCCATGATGTGGGATATTATAAAAATTGTGGTGGTGCCAATTGGCGCGGGTTTGTTGTTCAACCGGTTCTTTAAAGGAAAAGTAAATTGGCTCGATAAAATTATGCCGCTGATCTCCATGTTTGGTATTGCTTTCATTATTGTGATCATTGTTGCCGCGGGACGTGACAACCTGATCATAATCGGACCTGCATTAATTATCTGCGCGCTTATTCATAATACCACGGGTTATTTATTTGGCTATTGGATAGGAAGACTATTCAGACTGGGAGAACGGGATGCGCGTACGATCGCTATTGAAGTGGGAATGCAAAATGGTGGATTGGCATCGGGTCTCGCGCGGGAAATGGGAAAAGCCGCTACTTTGGGTTTAGCACCTGCGATCTTCGGCCCGTTGATGAATATTACCGGATCTATTCTGGCATCTTACTGGCACCGCAGACCGCCGGTTGACAAAGAGGAAATAGTGAATATCGAATCTCCAGTGTTGAATGTGGAAGGCGGAGAAATAAAGAAGGGTTGATAAGTTGACGAGTCAATAAGTTTCTGGATTCATTGGTTTGCCTTCAGCACGAACACAGAACCGGCAACTGAAACTGTAAACGTGAGCGGCAATCGCGAATAAAGGCCTTGAAACGTGCAACCTGTAACAAACTGGCAGGGTGTATCAATGCGCGGCCACAACCACAAACCATAAACCACAAACTCTAACTCACTTTTTTCTGCGCATACTTCGCCCTGTTCTTCAAAATACAATCCATATTTTGAGCAGCCCATTGAGCAAGCTGCTCAATATGCGGCAACAAACTTCTGCCCAAATCGGTTAACTCATACTCTACACGAGGCGGAATTTCAGGATACAACTTACGTGACACCAATCCATCGGCTTCCAGTGAACGCAATGTAACCGTGAGCATTTTCTGTGAAATATCACCGATCTGCTGGTTCAATTCATTAAACCGTTGCTTACCCACATGTCCCAGGATAGAAATGATTAATATACTCCACTTGTCGCCGAAGCGATCGAGTATGTGGCGGATGGAACAGTTGGGGTGCCCGGAATTATTTTCGTTATTATTTTTCATGTCTAAACATTGATAACCAACATTACTTACCTTCAGGTAACTGGCTAACAGTAAAGTAACTTCTTTGTTGGTATTAACTTACTTCTTAGCTTTGACTCTCCAAAAGAGAGTAGGAAACTAATAGGATGCAAGTTAAAGCAAAAAAATAACTAACACAAGTTCATCGCAAAATTCGCCCGGAAAACTTCATAAAGAACAAATAATGAATCAGTTGAAGGGGAATTAGCTGAGCGCAAAAAAGTGAATATATGATATTGGTTACAGCAGCTACCGGACACCTGGGAACAGCCACCATCGATTACCTTTTGAAGAAAGTACCCGCTAACCAGGTAACAGCCCTGGTACGGGATGAGCAAAAAGCAGCCAACCTGGCCGCTAAAAGCATCGCACTCCGAAAGGGCGATTATCATGATGCCGCTTCCCTGAAAACAGCTTTCCAGGGCATTAGCACCCTGGTATTTATTTCTTCCGGTTCATTAGAAGACCGGGTAGGCCAGCACCAGAATGTGGTGAACGCGGCCAAAGCAAGTGGCGTACAGCATATCCTTTACACCAGCGTGTTAAAGGCTTCTGATTCGCTGAAATTCTTACCGGCTATCGATCATTACCACACCGAAACTTTGTTGAAGCAGTCTGGCATTTCGTTTACCTTTTTCCGGAATACGTTTTATGCTGAAGTGCTGCCGATGTTATTTGGTGGCGCCCTGGAATCGGGCCAATGGTTTTATGCAGCGGGCAATGCAAAAGTGAATTTTGCGGCCAGGACCGATATGGCTGAAGCAATCGCCAATGTAGCCACATCTCCCGCAGCGCATATCAACAAAATATATGAGATCGCAGGCAATCAGTCGTATACATTTCCCGAAATCGCCGGTGTAATAAGCAAGACCATAGGAAAAACGGTTAGCTACATTCCCGTGCCTTTGGATGCATTGAAAGAAGGAATGAAACAGGCAGGGGTGCCCGAAGCGTACATCCCTATGTATGCCAGTATTGCAGAAGCTATCAGCGCCGGTGAGCTTGATACGGATGATCGTTCGCTGGAGAATTTATTAAATAGAAAACCGGTTGACCTGAAAGAATACCTGCCGAAATTGTTGGGCGCTTAAGAATTAAAGAAAAAATTATTATGAAAGTAGAAATCTGGTCAGATGTGATGTGCCCGTTTTGCTATATTGGCAAACGGCGGTTTGAAAATGCCTTGCAGCAATTGTCGTTCAGGGATGAAATTGAAGTAGAATGGAAAAGCTTTCAGCTCGATCCTGCTATGCAATATGAACCAGGTAAAAGTATACACCAATACCTTGCAGAACGTAAAGGCTTTTCTGTTGAGAAAGCCAAAGAACTGAATGCTCAGGTAACCGGCATGGCCGCAGCAGAAGGGTTGCAATACAATTTTGATAAAGCAGTTGTGGCTAATTCATTTGATGCGCACCGTTTCTCGCACCTGGCAAACAAACAGGGTAAAGGCGATGCCGCCGAAGAAAGTTTGTTTAAAGCCTATTTTACCGAAGGTAAGAACATAGCTGACCGTGATACCCTCATTCAATTAGGCATAGATATTGGTCTGGATGGCGCAACAGTAAAACAGGTGCTGGAAAGCAATGCCTATGCGCAGGAAGTGAAGCAGGACATAGCAGAGGCAGAAGCTATAGGTGTACGTGGTGTGCCGTTTTTTGTGATCGATCGGAAATACGCGGTGTCCGGCGCCCAGTCATCTGAAGTTTTTTTGCAGGCGTTGAATACCTCCTTTTCTGAATGGAAGAAAGAGAACAATAAATTCACAACCATTCAGGGAGAAGTTTGTTCTACCGACGGAGATTGCAAATAAGATCGTATAAAGATATATATTTGCTCCCCCCTAAACGGTTTACCGTAAACGATTGCACATATTATTTTTATTTATGAATTTTTTCGAACAAAATCTGTTTGGAAAAGTTAACAGTACAGTTTTTCCCGTTAATTATATACTCAATCAAAAAGAAAACATGAAAAAAGCAACTATCATCGCAGCATTATTGATGTCATCAGCAGCAGCAACATTCGCACAAACCTGGTCCGTTGACAAAGCGCACTCAAGATTAGGGTTTAATGTAACCCACATGAACATCTCTGAAACAAGCGGTTCATTCAAGATCACTGACGCAAAGATCACTGCATCAAAACCTGATTTTTCAGATGCGGTTATTGAATTAACAGCCGATGTAAAGAGCATCGATACCGACAACGAACAAAGAGATGGTCACCTGAAAAGTCCTGACTTCTTTGATGCAGAAAAATTTCCTACACTCACATTCAAAAGCACTTCTTTTAAAAAAGTAGGGGACAAAAAATACAAATTAACCGGTAATCTTACATTACACGGTGTTACCAAACCAGTAGTATTGGATGTAGTATTCAACGGAACTGTTGAAAACCCAATGAGCAAAAAAACAATGGCTGGTTTCAACATCTCAGGTATTGTAAAACGCTCTGATTTTGGTATCGCTACCGGTATGCCCGCTGCTATGTTGGGCGATGGCGTTACTTTACAGGCAAGCACTGAATTTGCAAAAGACTAATAAGATTTGATTATGAAGAAGCTGATCTTTTCTATGGCAACACTGCTGGGCATTACAGCAGTGTTTGCTTTCACCGTAGCTCAAAACTGGGCGATAACCGATAAATACAGTATCAAGTTTTCGAGCAATGAAGCATCCGGAATTTTTAAAACCTTTAAAGGCACCATTGCTTTTGATGAACAAAATCTGGCTGCCGCCAAATTTGATGTAACCATTGATGTGGCCTCTATCAACACCGGTAACGGGTTGCAGAACAAACACGCCAAAGGCGCAGATTGGTTCGATGCTGCCAAATTCCCGGTAATAAAGTACACATCCAAAAAGATCGTAAAGGCCGGAAACGCCTACCAGGTAACTGGCGATCTGCAAATGAAAGGTGTAACCAAAGAGTATACTATACCCTTCACCTTTAAAAAAGCGGGCGCCGGCGCTACATTCAATGGCAGCTTTACGGTAAACCGTTCCGATTTCAAGATCGGCAAACCTGGTGGCGAAGTAGCAGAGCAGATAAAAATTGACATAGCTGTTCCGGTTACAAAAGGCTAATAAACCAATAAGTATGTTTAAAAAATTATTACTACTGGGTTTGGTATCGGGTGTGTTAGCCGGGGTGGCGGCACTTATATATCAACGGATCTATACCAATTCGCTGGGAGCCGATTTTGCAACCATTGCAAAGCCGGTAAACATCGTGATCACTACTACGTTGGCCGGCTTGCTGGCATCTATCGGCTTTGGTCTGTTAACAAAATGGTTGCCCAAACCCGGAGAGATCATTTTCAATTTCGTGTTCGTTATTCTAACGTTTGCGAGTATTCTGGGGCCTTTTGCCGTCAAATTACCACTCGAAATTGAAACACCGGAATTATTTCCCGGCCTCACCGTGCCCATGCACTTTTTTCCAGCATTGGCCTGGTTCACACTGAAGCCCTTGTTTGTAAAAGAATTAGCCGTAAGCCCAAAGCGATAAGCCGTAAGCAAATCCGCTCGTTGTAAGGCGGTTTTCCTTAAGCTTACAGCTTGCAGCTTGTAGCTTTAAATAGGCTGTTGATGAAGGCCGGAAGTCGCGGAAAGATGAAGTACAGTCTCAGAATGGATGTAAAAAACGGATGATAGTTGTATGCCTGCCTGCCGGCAGGCAGGCTTCCGGCCAATTTTTGCCACTCCTTCACGGACGACATATACATAAAATAGATACCAGGCGTGCTGTGGTTCAATACTGCGGTACGCCTTTCTTCGGTTTAGGCCTGCCAGCCGATTATTTTGTAGCCACACTTTGATAAATGAACATAACTTTGGGTTATACAGACATAATTTTCAATAGGCGTACAAATAATTTTACCTGATTATATTTGTTATATACTTGTAGACAGTAAAAGAATTCCTTATATGAATTATTATACGTTATTGGATGAAATAAAGCAATACGTAACCTCATACTTTCATACCCATGCAAATGATAAATTAATTTATCATAACCTGGTACACACCGAACATGTAGTGAATGCGGCTATTGAAATTGCCAATCATTACCGGTTGAGCGACCAGGATTATTTTATTGTCGTAACCGCAGCCTGGTTTCATGATATAGGTTATTATACCGATCCGGCCCGGCATGAAGAAAAAGGCGCGGAAGAAGCCTCGGTTTTTTTGAGCAGAAAAGGCGTTGATGAACCTGCCATTCAAACTGTAGCCCAATGTATTCGCGCTACCCGGTTACCGCAAAATCCGGAAACAATGCTGGAAAAAATAGTAGCCGATGCCGATCTGTTCCATTTGGGCACTTCCCGGTTCGGTGAGTTCAGTAAATCATTGCGTAAGGAATTTATTGCATTACATAATATAGACCTCAGCAAGGATGAATGGCGTAATAAAACCATCCGCCTGCTCGAATCGCATCAGTACCATACCGATTATTGTCGGTTGTTGCTAAGCGATACAAAAGCGAAACACCTGGAGAAGCTAAAGGAAAAACAGGCTGATAAATACCCTGAATTAAAAAATCCGCTACCGGTTATGCCTGCCTTAGAGCCGCAGCAACCGGCCAAGCCTAAAATAAAGCCGCTGATCCCGGAAGAGGTGGATGAAAAGGGCAAACGGAAGAACAACCGGCCCGAAAGGGGGATTGAAACCATGTTCCGGATAACTTCCGCTAATCACCAGCGGTTGAGCGACATGGCCGATAGCAAGGCGCATATTATGATCTCGGTGAACTCCATCATCATCTCTGTATTGTTAAGTGTGCTGTTAAAGAACCTGGAGCAATTTCCACAGTACACCATACCGGCCATGTGTTTGTTGAGTATTAGCCTGGTAACCATTGTGTTTTCTATACTGGCTACCCGGCCTAATATTCCCCGGGGCACTTTTACCCAAACCGACATTAACGAAAAAAAGGTGAACCTGTTATTCTTTGGGAATTTCTTTAAAATGAGCATGGATGATTATACGTCGGGTATGTTGCAGATGATGGACGATCGCGACTTTCTCTACCGCAGCCTTATCAAAGACGTGTATTCACAAGGCGTGGTGCTTGGATCAAAATACCAACGTCTGCGCATTTCATACAATGTGTTCATGTATGGATTGATCGTATCCGTGATCGCATTCTCTATTGCAGCCATAGTAACTATTTGAAATTAGTAGCAGCATGCAATCAGAATTTTTTGATAGAGACCTAAGCTGGCTTTCGTTTAATGGACGGGTTTTGGAAGAAGCGGGCAATAACAGTGTACCTTTGCTGGAGCGCATCAGGTTTTTATCTATCTATTCTTCCAACCTCGATGAGTTTTACCGCGTTCGTATGCCGGCCGTAATGGCCTTGCAAAAAATACGTCAGTCAAAAGAGGCTGACCAAAAAAAGGAATTTACAAAAACAGATGTAGTACCGCAGATCACCGAAATTATCAATCAGCAGCAGGAGCGGTTCGGCGCCATCTTCACCAAAGAGCTTTTGCCGTTACTGAAAGAAAAGAATATTCATTTATTATATAATGAACATATACCGGCGGCGATAAAAGAAGAGGTGTCGGAATATTTTTACACCCAGGTGATGGCGTTCCTGCAACCGGTATACCTGTCGATCTCCGGCACTAAATTCTTTCCTGAGAATAATACCCTATACCTGCTTACCGTCATTGAACGGGAACACGGTTTTGAAGAACTGGTCATTATCAATATTCCATCCGATAACCTGCCGCGGTTTTATACCGTTCAACGGGGTAATGAACAGTTCGTGGTTTTCCTGGATGATATTATAAAACACAATTTGCCGGCAATTTTCAAACATACCGTCATCAAAGGATGTTATAGTTTTAAAATAACCCGTGATGCCGAACTGGAAGTAGAAGACGATTATGAGGGCGACCTGGCGCGGAAAATTGAAGAACAACTCACCAAACGCGATTTTGGTTTGGCAACGCGTTTGCTGCACGAACCCGGCATTGAAGAAGCGCATCTGCAATTATTGATAATGGCCTTGAAACTGCAAAATGCCATTGTAATACAAGGTGGGTGTTATCACAACCTGAAAGACCTGGGTTCCTTCCCTGTGAAAGATGCTGCAATGAGTTATCAAAAATGGCCCGCCATTAAGGTGAAAGCCGGCGATGGCTCTTTGTCATTGTTTGAAGAAGTAGAAAAGAAAGACATCATGCTGCATCCGCCGTACCATTCGTATGACATGGTACTTCGTTTTTTTAATGAAGCGGCGGTAAATCCTGATGTAACAGAAATATATGTTACGCTGTATCGGATTGCAAGTGATTCAAGAATTGGTAACGCCCTTGTAAGTGCGGCAAAGAACGGAAAAAAGGTTTCGGTGCTGGTTGAATTGAAAGCCCGGTTCGATGAAGCCAATAATATCCGGTGGGCGAAAAAGATGAAAGAAGCAGGCGTAAAAATAATTTACAGCGACCTTTCGCTGAAAGTACATGCCAAAATTGCCCTGGTAAAACGGAAAAAAAATAAACGCATCTCGTATGTAGGGTTGCTGGCTACCGGCAATATGAATGAAAGCACGGCCCGCTTTTATACCGATCATATCCTTTTCACTGCCCATCCGGATATACTGCGTGAAATGGAATTGCTGTTCATATTTCTTGGGCATCGTAAAAAGGCAGGCAATCCCGGCCTTATTGCTTTCAACCAAATTCTGGTAGCGCAATTCAACCTGCACGAACGGTTCCTGCAAATGATTGACCGGGAAATAAGCAATGCACGCCGGGGATTGGAAGCGGGTATTATTATTAAAATGAACAACCTCGAAGAAAAGGTTTTGATCAACAAATTATATGAAGCGTCGGGGGCAGGGGTGAAGATCCGCATGATCGTACGAAGTATTTGTTGTTTGAAACCGGGGGTGGAAGGCCTGAGCGAAAATATTTCCATTACCCGTATTGTTGACCGGTACCTGGAGCATGGAAGGATCTTTGTTTTTCATAACAATGGTCAGCAGGAATTGTACATGGGCTCGGCCGACTGGATGAACCGGAATATATACCGGCGAATTGAAGTTTGTTTTCCCGTATATGATGAAGCCATCAAAAAACAGGTACTGGAAATATTGCATCTGCAATTGCAGGATAACGGGCAGGCTGTTGAAATAGATCAGCAGCTCAACAATATACCGAAACAAAAAAATGGAACGGTGTTGTGCTCGCAGGAATCGATTTATCACTTATTAGCCGACCTTGCTTCACCGGAGCTTCGCAACCGCGTGACGCCATAGCTTTAGCGGTGGCGCAAGGCGAAGAGGGCGTGTTTAAATAACGTTTATGGATATTATTAAATTAAGAGCGGCTTTATGGATTGTATTGGGCATGGCTATGTTACCAACTGCCTGCTCGCAGAAACGGAAATTTGAAGGTCCGCCGGGATATAATATAAACGAACCACAGAAGATCGTTATGCCGCCGAGCCTGGAGGAGATCTCCGGCATTGCTTTTAACCATGGCAATAGCGATACCGTTTATGCCCAGGAGGATGAAAGTGGCAAGCTGTATTATTTAAAACCCGGCGATAAACGATCTTCCAATTTCAAATTCGGTAAGCATGGCGATTATGAAGATGTGCAGATCTGTAATAACTATGTGATCATGCTGCGTAGCAATGGCATCCTGTTCACCTTCCCGTTTGCTGATATTCATCAGCAGGAAGAAACCGGCAATGTGGCAGAATGGAAAGACCTGCTGCCCAAAGGAGAATACGAAGGGATGTATGCCGATGAAGCAAGCAAGCTGATCTATGTCATATGTAAACAATGTGAAGATGAAAAGAGCAGTAAAATGGCAAAAGGGTATATCTTGCAGTTGTCAGACGACGGAAAGATCACCCAGAATAATACTTTTTCCGTTGATGTAAAGGAAATTGAATCGCTGACCGGCGATAAAAAAATAAACTTTCGTCCTTCTGCCCTTGCCCAAAATCCCCGTACCAAAGAATGGTACCTCGTATCGTCGATTAACAAATTGTTGGTAATTGCCGACAGCAACTGGAAAGTGACAGCCGCTTATAAATTAAATCCTGCCCTGTACATTCAACCGGAAGGAATAGCTTTTGATAAAAACAGCAATCTGTATATATCCAACGAAGGCGGAGATCTGCATTCCGGAAATATTTTAAAAACTACCTGGTCGGGAAAATAAACCTTGGAAGCCTATGCCAAATAAATATTTACACATTGTCTTTCTTATTGCATTAACTGCACAGGTTGCAACCGCGCAAACAGATAGCGCTGTTGTAAAGGCGCATCCCGCTTATGATAGTGTAAGTAAAATGCACCGCAGGTTGTTTGGAGAGAATTTTCGAAAAGAGTGGGGGGCGCCGGTAAAACTGCCGGTGATCAAACTGTCGGAAAGAGGATTGATTCCCTTGCAACGTGGGGGTGGGCACCAAACCCGTTCTTTGCGCATGAAAGATGCCCAGGGCAAAGAATGGGTTTTGCGTGGTATTGAAAAATATCCCGAAATATTATTGCCCGAAGCATTCCGCGAAACATTTGCCGCCGATTGGGTGCGCGATGCCATGAGTTCCCAACATCCTTATGCACCGTTGATAGTACCGGTATTTTCAGATGTTATAAAGGTGCCGCATGCCACCCCGGTCATTGGGTATGTAGCGCCTGATAAAAACCTGGGCGAATATGAAAAAGAATTTGCCAATACCATGTGTTTGCTGGAAGAGCGGGAGCCCTATGGTGAATCAGACAACACCTTCAAAATGCTGGAGCGATTGAATGAAGACAATGACAATACGCTTGATACCGTTGGTTTTTTCAGGGCCCGTTTACTGGATCTGTTCATAGGCGATTGGGACCGGCATGAAGACCAATGGCGCTGGGTAGATGAAAAGAAAGGCAACGGAAGAAAGTATGTAGCTGTTCCCCGCGACCGTGACCAGGCCTTGTACAGGAATGAAGGATTTTTTCCTACCATTGCATCCCGCAAATGGATCGCAGCCTTTTTAACAGGTTTTGATAGTGATATAAAACGGGGTAATTACTTTTTCTTTAATGGCCGCAAACTCAATGCGCGGTTTTTAGTTCAACTCGATCATGATCGCTGGATGCAATTGACCAATGATTTTGTGGCGTTGCTCACCGATGATGTACTGGAAACTGCACTGGCCCGCTTACCGCGTGAAGTATATATGATGCGCCATGATGAGTTGTTACAGAAAATGAAATTGCGCCGGGGCAACATCGCAAAGGCCATGGAGAATTACTATTACTTCCTGAACCATATTGTAGATATACAGGTTTCAGACAAAAATGAAGTGGTTGAAATAACCGATGGCAACAATGGCGGCCTGTTGGTTGTTATTCATAAACTATCAAAAAAAGGTAACCGCGAAGAACAACTATTTGCCCGCACGTTTGTTGCTTCAGAAACCAAAGAAATACGATTCTTTATTGGTAAGGGCAATGATAGTGTGGTGCTCAACAATACCAATAAAAAAATAAAACTGCGCATTGTTGGCGGCGATGGCGCCAAAGTATACAATGTGCAACAAGCCGGCAGAAAAGTGTGTGTGTATGAAAAAGAAACCGGCGCCATGTTTACCGGCGAAACAAACCGGTTGAAAAAACATTTGTCGAACGATTCGGCCAATACTGCGTTTGTGCCTACCAATGCATACGGTATTGCCCGCCCGCTGATCACTGCCGGGTTTAACCTGGATGATGGTTTTCTATTGGGCGGCGGCGTTAAGATAATTAAACAGGGTTTTAGAAAAGTGCCTTATGCCAGTGTGCAACAAATAAGTTTGGCGCATTCTTTTTCAACCAGCGCATTCCGTATCCGGTATAAAGGCGAATGGTTGCAAACTGTGGGCAAAGCCGATATTACCGTACAGGCCGACATCTTTGCGCCTAATAATACCCGTAACTTTTTTGGCCGGGGAAATGAAACTGAATACATAAAGGTGGGTGATTTCAGGAGATATTATCGCACCCGGTACAATTTGTACCATGCCAATCCTTCCCTTCGCTGGCATGTTGGCCAGGGCACTACGCTCAGTGCCGGTCCGGCTATTCAATATTACCATTCTGACAGTGTTGAAAACAAAGGGCGGTTCATCAACAATGAATCATTGATCCATTCTTACGATAGTAATACTGTGCATAGGGATAAGATACATGCGGGTGTAATAATTGGCTGGTTGCGCGACAAACGTAATAACATCATATTGCCCACGGCAGGGCATTTTGTTAATGTGCAGGCGCAGGCATATGGCGGGTTGAATAACGATTCAAAATCATATATGCAGGTGACCTCCGAAATAGCTTTGTATAAAAATCTGAGCAAAAAATCGATGGTGGTAATTGCGGAACGGCTAGGCGGCGCTGTTACAGTCGGTAAATCAGCTTTTTATCAATCGGCATTTTTAGGCGGTCATGAAAACTTATTGGGATTTCGCCAGTACCGTTTTGCCGGGGAGCATATGCTGTACAACAATCTTGAATTTCGTATAAAGCTGGGTAACTTTGTGAATTATATTCTCCCTGGTCAGGTTGGAATAACCGGCTTCTATGATGTAGGCCGGGTTTGGGAAAAGAACGAATCTTCCAGTACCTGGCACCAGGGTGTTGGGGGTGGATTATATTTTGCACCTGCTCAAATGGCAGTTATCCAGGTAAAGGCCGGTTACTCTAATGAAGGCTGGTTTCCATATGTTATAATGGGATTCAGGTTTTAACCGAGGCTAATTTCTATGATATTTTTGCCGGGATTAACAAAGCAGAAAGTGACATTCCTGCTGATTTTCAGTTGTGGCATCTTATTCGTGAAACGTAAACACCCGTTTCACTTTTCACGTTTCATGATATAAAAGG
The DNA here is from genome assembly GCF_004834005.1 of Niastella caeni. GTDB lineage: Bacteria > Bacteroidota > Bacteroidia > Chitinophagales > Chitinophagaceae > Niastella > Niastella caeni. The sequence continues at coordinate 822,380 of NZ_STFF01000001.1, read as the reverse complement.
CTCTGTGTATGCAAACAATGATGATCAATATTAATGAGAAATTTGTGCTGCCTCAGTTAGATACGGCTTTATCATTACGCCCGTTTATTAACTTCTTAAAAAAGAGCCTTAAAAACGACTCCTCATTAAAAGATAAACTCACCGCATTTATCCTGGAGAAACTGGCAGAGTTTCCGGAATTAGAAGGTGACGATATTCCTATCGAAAACCTGGAGAAATACCGCGATATACTGGAGCTGATATTTGTAAGCATGTCGAATGTTACAGAAGATGAGACCAAATTGCCCTGGGCGATAGGTTTGCCCATGCGGCCGCTCTTTGTATATGGCACTACTGCGTTTAATAATTTAATGATCGATGACAGAGACCGTAAGATCAGAAGGGAGGTGCAGAATAGTGATGAAAAAATGATGCGTCAGCGTAACCAGCGCATTGCCTATACTTTCATCCTGGAAAGGATGTATAATTTCTCTCCTTTTCATAAAAATGAGATCATTCATACGTTTGTTGATGAAGCAACGGAACTGCGTCGACATCTTAAAATAAATATCGATACGCGATTTATTGAAGTAACGGCTACCAAACCATTGCCCGATATAAACCTGCTTGCCGGCCCCGATAAGTTTGACGAAGAACATAGTTTTGACAAGCTGGAAAAGATGTTGCCGATAAGCATGTTCAGGTTCAGGGGCATGTCGGTAGTTACCATAACCGATGAGACAGCGAAAATTGCGGTAGAAACAATCAAGAATACCATTGTAACGCACAACCGGAATAGTGAAGATGAATGCTATAAAGATGTGACCAAGTCGCTGAAAACATTGGTGCAAAGTAATGCCATTGATTTTAATGTAACGCCCATATTTCGTATTAATGATAAGCTGGTATTGCCCCAAATACACGATCTGAAAAGTGTGATGATGTGCGAGAATTGTGAAGATGGCACGGCAAGAAACGCTTACCAGGCATTTGCTGAAGAATACATCCGCAATCCGCGGCCGCTGATTTACAAAACGATCTCTCCCAAAGAAGCCAAATTATATCCTTTTTTGACGGGCTGTACCAGAGCAGGCATTCAATCGTTCATGGTGTTGCCGCTTCACTCAAATAATAAACTGGCCGGCATTTTGGAAATATATTCCCGCGAGGCTGGTATTTTAGATGAGAAAGTGCTGGCCATGCTGGAGCCTGCCTACCCCGTACTGGCGCAACTGGTGCAGATCACCATAGATGATTTTAATGCCGCCATCGATGGAGTTATAAAAGAAAAATTCACTTCATTACAACCGGCCGTGCAATGGAAATTCAATGAAGCGGCGTGGCATTACCTGCAGGACATTGAAAATTATGGAAAGGGCAAAATTGAAACGATCGGGTTCCACAGTGTGTATCCGCTGTACGGCGCAATTGACATCCGCAACTCAACGATTGAACGCAATAAGGCCCAGCTCAGCGATCTGCAACACCAGTTCTCCATTCTGCTCGAAACTTTACAATCGGTCAAAAAGCATTATAGCCTTGCCTTGACCGATGAAATGATCTATAAATGCCGCAAATGGAAGAATACCCTCGATGAGTCATTGACGCCGCACGGCGAAGTGAAGCTGACCGACTTTTTGGAAAAAGAAGCGGTTTCTTTCTTAAAGCATTTCAAGTTAACTCATCCGGGATCAGCCGGCATCGTTGAAAAATATTTTGCCGCCATAGAAGAAACAAAAGGCATTGCATGGACGAACAGGCGGCAACTGGAAGAGTCGATGCAAATGGTGAATGCGGCGGTGAACAATTACCTCGACCTGATGAAAGATGAGTTGCAGCAATCGTACCCCTGCTATTTTGAACGCTTCAGGACCGATGGCGTTGAGTATGATATTTACATCGGGCAGTCTATTGCGCCTCAAAAGCCATTCGATATTTTATACTTAAAGAATTTGCGGCTTTGGCAGATCTCTTCTATGGCAGCGATAGCAAAGATCACCCATGAAATGCTGCCCAATTTGTTGAAGCCATTGCAAACCACTCAACTTATATTCATTCACAGCAGTACGATAGATATTAGTTTCCGCAACGATGAACGTCGCTTTGATGCCGAAGGCGGGTACAACATCCGGTACCAGGTGATAAAAAAACGGATCGATAAAGTACATGTAGCTGATACTAATGAAAGATTAACCCAGCCGGGCAAGATAGCCCTGGTGTATTTTAACCGCCGCGATGCAGATGAATACATCTCGCATATTCAATACCTGCAGGAGCAGCAGATCTTATTGGATGACCTGGAATTCCTTGACCTGGAAGAATTGCAGGGTGTGGCCGGTTTAAAGGCATTGCGCGTTGGTATTAATATGGAGTACAGCCAACCGGATGTTTCATAATCGCAAAAAATTGCACGGAAACTGTATTGCAGGCGGCCAATTACGCGTTTACCTCTTGCAACCCAAAAAAGATCGGGTGATTGATTTACCGGCGATCTCTTTTTGAATGACAGGCTAATCTGTAATTATGAAATGCAGGCAATTCATTTTCGGGTTATTGCTGGGAATTTGTATATCAGGAGCAGTACGGGCGCAGCAGCGTAAAACGTACCGCCATATGCTGCGGGGTTATGAAGACAATGATAATATTAATAGCCCGGGAAGAAGAACCGATCGTGGCTATACCAATGGCACCCGGTTCGATTACTTCTTTATAAAGGACAAGCCATCTCATTTTTTTCTCAACCGCCTTATACCAAAGGCCGGCGACAGCAGCATAAATACTTACGGCTGGGGCTTGATGCAGGTAATAATCTCGCCTAAAAATATTCTTAAAAAGATTCCAGACAGAAATGATTATCCATATGCAGGCGCCCTGTTTGCAACACACTCCTTATTTTCTTCCAACCCCATAAAAAAATACAACTGGCAAACAAAATGGATGATGGGCGTAATGGGACCGCCATCACTTGCCAGGGAAGCCCAGGAGTATGCGCACCGGCTGGTGGGCTATATACAACCCGGCGGTTGGGATTACCAGTTAAAGACCGACCCGTTGCTAAACGTGAGTGTAGCTGCGGAAAAAGAGCTGGTACATATTAATAACGTTGTAGAGTTTATTGGCGGTTCGCAGGCATCTGCAGGAACCGCGCTGAATGGCGCGGCGGTGTATTCGCTCATCCGTTTTGGTAAAATGGAACCCTATTTCAACGGCTACCTGTCGCAGTTTACGGCCAGGAAGGGGAGTAAGCCGCGCCACCAGATCTATGGAATTATTCGACCCGCGGTTGAATGGATGCTCACCAATGCATTGATCGATGGCGGTATTTTCAATGGCCATAAGGAACCAATTCCCGAACCAAGTACTACCAGTGACGAACCGGAAATGAAAGCCCGGGTACGAAATCGCATTGCAGTAAAAGTGGAGTATGGCGTAGTTGCTTCTTTTGGCAGCGTTTGCATCTCCTTTACGCAAACCACTGCAACCCCCATGGTAAAAGGAACAGGTAAACAGGAAATCGGCAATATTTCCCTCTTTTTTGCCTGGTAAAAAGGCAACCTATTCCATCCATCCAACGAGTAAGACTTTTTAGGCGACCCCTGCCTATTATGTAATAAACACTCCAACAATCCCCTCTTACCGTTAAATCCTGGCAACAATCCCCAAAAAAGCAAGACAATTTGCAGAAAAATATAATTTGATATTCAATAAGGTATGAGCAGTAACGAAAAAAATTAAAAACTTTTATAAATAAATTAAAAAGATATTTTAACTTACCGTTAAATTTGAGAAAACTTACTGCTACTGTTGCACAATGGAAAAGAACTTATTGTATAAAAGGAGGATTATCAAACATCTTTATTTTGGCAATATGCTTTCCTGCGCCGATTTGAGCGACAAGATCCATAAAAGTATTCCGCTTACGACCAAAATATTGGGTAAGCTAATGGAAGAGGGGATGGTAACGGAAACAGGTTATGCAGCTTCAACGGGTGGACGACGGCCGGTGATGTATTCATTAAAACAGGATGTAATGTATGTGGTGTCGGTTGCCATGGATCAGTTGGTTACACAAATAGCCATACTTGATATGCAGAACCGGAACGTGAGCGACATTGAACTGTTTGAACTTCCGCTGACAAAGAATCCGAATGCCCCCGCTGCACTTGCTGAAAAAATTAATGATATAATCTTCCGTTCAGGAATTCCGAAAAGCAAGATAGCAGGAGTAGGTATTGGGATGCCTGGTTTTGTGAATGCAGTAAAAGGGATCAATTACACCTTTCTGGAAACCGAGGGATATACAATAACTCAATACATTTCAGCTAAAGTAAAGCTACCCGTGTTCATTGATAATGACTCGCGCCTGATTGCTTTGGCTGAATTAAAATTCGGCGCTGCCCGGTATAAGAAGAATGCGCTGGTGATCAATGCAGGCTGGGGAGTAGGGTTAGGAATGATCCTGGAAGGCGAATTGTTCAGAGGGCACGATGGATTTGCCGGTGAGTTCAGCCATATACCGCTTTTTCTCAACAACAAATTATGCAGTTGTGGTAAGAGCGGTTGTCTGGAAACAGAAACCTCCCTGTTGGTGGTGATCGAAAAAGCTAACAAAGGACTGAAGAGTGGAAAGCTGTCGATGTTAAAGGAGAGAGAACTTTCTGCCGATCATCCCGAAAAAGCATTTCAGATAATAGTAGCGGCGGCAGGCAAGGGCGACAAGTTTGCAGTGGAGATCTTATCTGAAGCGGGCTACAACATTGGAAGAGGCGTTGCCATCCTGATCCATTTATTGAACCCCGAATTAGTGATCCTGAGCGGGCGTGGATCATCGGCCGGAAAAATATGGCAGGCGCCCATGCAACAGGCATTGAATGAACATTGCATTCCGCGATTATCGGTGAATACGGAAATAGAAGTATCTGCTCTGGGATATACAGCAGAATTGACCGGTGCTGCCGCCCTTGTGATGGAGAACTATGAAAAAGAAGATCTAAAAAGCCTCATCTATGAAAATAAACCTGACGTATATATCTGACCTCTTATCCTTTAACCATTACCTACACCCTATTGAAAGTTGAGAGAAATCGGAATAAAGCCATATTCCAATATCTGCTACATAAAGATTCCAAACTTTTTTTTTGACAATCAAACAAACTGCTATGACGAAAGCAACCATTCGATTACTTCTGATCGTACTTGCGGGTATCTGGAGCCTAACAGGTACAGCGCAGGAAAAAAAGATGATCACAGGGGTGGTAAAAGATAGTGCCGGCAACGTATTGCCCGGCGTATCTGTTTCTGAAAAAGGAACTACCACTAATACTATTACCGACATGAACGGTTCGTTCAGGATCCCGGTTTCAACTGCTAAACCGGTTCTGGTATTTTCTTCCATTGGTTTTGACTCGAAACAGGTTACTGTAGGCGATCAAACTACATTTACTGTTTTACTTGCCAGTGAAATTACCAGCCTCGAAGGCGTTGTGGTTACTGCGATGGGTATTAAAAAAGAACAACGTAAGTTGGGGTATGCAACCACCCAGGTATTAGCTAAAGACATCATTCAATCAGCTCCTACCAACTTTGCTTCAGCATTGTATGGTAAAGCGCCTGGTGTTACCATTAATACCAACCCCGGTGGTGCTACCAGTGCCGTAAGTATCCAGATCAGGGGTATTAACTCAATTGGTGGACAGGGTCAGCCGCTGTTAGTAGTGGATGGTGTTATCATTCGTAATGGCGACGCTAACAGTGAAGGATACTGGAGCGGCAACCAACGCCTGAATGGTAATGGTTTGCTGGATATCAACCCAGAGAATATTGAAAGCCTGAACATCTTAAAAGGTGCTGCTGCTTCTGCCCTGTATGGTTCTGATGCCAACTTTGGGGTTATTGTTATTACCACTAAAAATGGTAAAGGCCGCAAAGGCCTGGGTGTTGATGTTAACCTGAGCGCCAATGTAGAAAATGCGGCTTTGCTTCCAGATCTTCAAACTGAGTACGGGCCGGGTTACGACCGCGCTACCAACATGTCTGCCTTTGGTTCTGATGACCAGGGCTGGATCACGCAGACAGTAAACGGTCAATCCGTAAAACGCCCCATTTTCAGAGCGTATGGCCAGTTTGGTCCGAAAGTAGACGGCAGCCAGGTGTACTGGTGGGATGGCCAGATGCGTACGTATCAATCACACGGAAACCCCTGGAAAAAGTTTTACAGAACCGGTCAGAGCGAAATCGCCAATATAGCGATCAACAATTCTTCTGACAAAATGAATTACCGTTTCTCTTATACCCGTAACGATTATAAGGGTATTCAGATCGGTGGTAAACAGGAGAAGAACACCTTCAACCTCAACCTCACGTATAAGGTTACTCCAAAGTTATCAGTAGACCTGATCGCCAACTATACCAACGAAAAAGTGCACAACAGGCCACGCCAGATCTACTACGTTACCAACAACTTTGGCGGTTTCTTCAGTCCTGTTGATAATATGGACGTGTATTTCGATAAATATAAAACTACCAAAGGATATAAATGGGTTGACTGGAACTCGAATTTGGATGCTACTGAAAGATTGGCATACAACATTCGCGCTAAGGACTTCCTCGACTTTTTGTGGAATCAGTTAGCCAATAGTTTCGATGAAACTACTAATCGCTTCATCACCTCTGCAACTGTTAATTATAATATTGCCAAAGGGTTGAATTTCCGCGGTCGTTATGGAACTGATTATACCGGTTATTTTGCTGAGAACAAGGAACGTACTACACAGCCAATATCATTTGGCGCAACAGGCGTTTATGGAACAAACACCAATCAGTTTGTTACCGTTTACGGGGATGCGTTATTATCGTATGGAGGTAAAGTTATTCCCGATCTGAATATCACTGCTTCGGTTGGTTACCAGGCCCGTAAGGAGGAAGTACGTAGAAACAGTGCCTCTACAAATGGTGGTTTGGCCCAGGAAAACTGGTTCAGCTTAGCCGCTTCCAAAAACAATGCAAACGGATCTGCTTCTTCTTCAAGACTGGTAAAAGACGGTTTATTTGGTATCCTTAACCTGGAGTATAAGAACTTTTTGTTTTTAGAAGGAACATTGAGAAGAGAAGTAACCTCCTCGCTGGCCCCCGGATTTAATACTTTTTATTATCCTGGTGTGAGTGGCGCTTTTGAATTGAGCAATGCGTTCCAGTTACCTGAATTCGTTAATTATAGCAAACTTCGTGCTGCCTGGGGTATTGTAGGTAACCCGCCTCCGGCCTATTTTGGTAATGTAGTATATTCTGCCACGAATGTTCAAGGTGTTCCGGTTCTATATCCTGCAACCTCTCAATATGGAAATAAAGAACTGAAGAACGAGCAAAAGACAGAAATGGAGTTTGGTTGGGAAAACAGATTCCTGAACAACCGCCTGGGATTTGATCTTACTTATTATAATGATAAGATAGTTGACCAGATCATGTATTTGACCACACCGGCTACCATTGGGTCAGGTAGTGTAGCGGTGAACGTGGGTGATATGCGCAATTATGGCGTGGAGCTTGGATTGTATGGCACGCCCGTTAAAACCAAAGACCTCATATGGGATACAAGGTTGAACATTGCCTTTAATCGCAACAAGGTTGTTGCCCTGAAGGCTGGTTTGGAACAACTGGTTTCAATGAGCCTGGATAACAACTCCCTGTTAGTGGTATCCAAGCCTGGTGAGGCGGCTGGTGAGTTGTTAGGCTATAAAAGAAAAGTAGACGATAAAGGCAATTATGTTATTAACGCCGATGGCTTATATGAGATCGATTTCGATAATCAGGCAAGACTTGGAAACCTGCAGCCAAAAGCAACAGGTGGCTTTATCAACAGTTTTACCTACAAGAATTTCAATCTGAATGTAGTGGTTGATTTCCGTTTTGGCGGTCAGGTTGTTTCACAGGCATTATTGTATGGTACTGGTTCAGGATTATACAAGAACTCTTTAGCCGGACGTGATGCTGACCATGGTGGTTTATCTTATTACACTGCCGGCGGAAAGAATATTCAGGTTGCCAAAGGTACTTCTGCAGGCCCCGGTGGTGAAAAAGTATACAATGATGGTATGATCCTGAAAGGTGTAACAGCCGATGGTAAAGAAAATGCCACTATTGTTGATGCGCCCAACTATTATCTGAGCACTTTTGGCTGGGGATCATGGCCTGGTTCCGGTTCCAATATCAGCTATGCCGATGCGGTGTTTGATAATGACTTCATCAAAATGCGTGAAGTTACTTTATCGTACAACCTGCCCAAAAAAGTGGCCGGCTTTATAAAAGCGCAAAACCTGACCTTTACTGTGTATGGTAGAAACCTGTTTTATATCAAGAAAACGCTGCCTTACCTCGATCCTGAAGAAGGTGTGGGTACCAACTGGCTTTCTAATGGTACTACTTCCGGACAAGGTAATGCCGCTACCCGTTCAATTGGTGGCAGCATCAGGGTTTCATTCTAACACATCAATCAAACATTGACAATTATGAAAAAACTTATTATATCAATCCCGCTTTTAATAATAGCAGCAGGCGTACTGGTTACGGGTTGTAAGAAATCGGAGTTTACAGATAGCTATTACAACCCCGATAGGTCTGTGTCGGCTACTATACCCAGTTTATATGCTGGTTTATTGTTTAATGAAAGAGTATTACCCAGATATTGGGGCCTTTTCACATTGCAGATCCCTGTAGTAGGCACTTACAGCCAAACCGCAGGCTATACCCAGGGGAATAAGATTTATGAGCAGCCGGTGAACTATACTAAGGATAGATGGGATTATTATTATACAACTACTCTTGCCCGGTACCGTGAAATTGAGAAGCTTTATAACCAACTCCCTACTGATGCAGAAAAGACCGGTAATCTGCTATTCCTTGAAACGGCCAGAATTTTCCTGTACGATCAAACCGCGCAAATGGTGGATATGTATGGCGATATACCTTTCTCAACAGCCGGTCAATTGAATGCACAGGGTATTGTTGTTCTGCCTTCATATGATAAAGGGGACGACATTTACACCAATATTTTAACTGAGTTGAAACGTATCTCCGATTACCTGTCTACCGCAACTCCGGATGCGTTTTATTTGAACCAGTTTACTTCATATGATTATGTGAACAAAGGTTCCGTTACCATGTGGAGAAAGTATTGTAATTCGCTGATTTTACGCCTGGCTATGCGTATTTCTTATAAGGATGAAACAACAGCTAAATCGCTGGTACAAACTATCCTGGGTAATACAACAAAGTATCCGTTGATCGATGCGGCCAGCGAAAGCATAAAAATTCAACCATCAAGCACCACCAGTTCGCTGGTTTCATTGAATGATATCAGAAATGGTTTTGGGGTGAATCCGTTCGCGCCCGGTAAAATGGTTGATGACATCATGTGGCCTGCCAATGATCCACGGTTACCCATTTACTTTACTGCCAATAAAAATGGTGAATACCATGGCGTTCCCAATACATGGAATGCAACCCGTGTGAGCGATTCTACAACGGCTAACTATTTCTCTCGTTGGGATTCAACCACGTTCACTGAAAATAACCTGTTCCCCGGTATTATTTTTACCGCGGCAGAAGTAAGTTTCCTGAAAGCAGAAGTGTATGAAAGATGGGGTGGTGGAACCGCAAAAACTGCGTATGATGCCGGTGTTAAACAATCTATACAATTTTATGTAAGTATCAATAACGCCAGTAGCTATACCGGTGCAAAAGATGCTATGCCTTCTGATGCAACCATTGCTTTGTACCTGGCTAATCCCATTGTGGCTTACGGGACCAACAACCTGGCCAAGATCGCTACACAAAAGTGGATTGATTTCGGTGTAATACAGGCACATCAGGCATGGGCTGAATATCGCAGAACCAAGTTGCCTGCGTTAACTTTCCCAACCGACGGGTCTTCGGTATTATCACCTAATCCGCCTACCCGCTTCCTATATCCTTCAACGGAAAGTTCGTTTAATACAACCAATTATGCAGCAGTAAAATCAAGCGATAATGTAACGACAAAAGTTTTCTGGGATGTAAAATAAGTTACATATTAAGTGTTGAGAGTAACAGCCCCGATATTCATATCGGGGCTTTTTATTGTCTGCTCATTTCCTTAAATTGACACATCAATACCATTAACATGGAAACTATTTTAATAGTGCTGCTGACCATTTTGTTGTTGGTAAGCATCATTACCCTGGTTGTTGCCTGGAAAGCCATGGCGGGTAAAAACAATACCGACTACATGGCTATGAAATATAAAATGGAAAATGTGTTAACCGAAATTGCGCGGGTAGAAGCGGCCGTAAAACAGGAAATGGTGACCAACCGGCAGGAGAATGGCGACAATACCCAACGCATCCGCGCCGAACTGGCGGCCTCGCTTAAAAATTTTGGTGAGCTCATTAACCAAACCATGACCAATGCCAATACGGTTCAAAAAGATAATTTCTTCGCCTTATTGGATAAACAGACCGAGCAAAATACAGCTACCTCCGCCCGGCTCGATCAAATGCGCGAAACGCTGGAAAAAAAGATGGCCGACATGCAAACCGGCAATGAACGCAAGCTCGATGAAATGCGCGCAACGGTTGATGAAAAATTGCAGAAAACACTGGAGGCCCGCCTGGGCGAATCGTTTAAACTGGTAAGCGAGCGGTTGGAAGCAGTGCACAAAGGACTGGGCGATATGCAACAACTGGCAACCGGGGTAGGCGATCTAAAAAGAGTGCTCACCAATGTAAAAGCAAGAGGCGTGTTGGGCGAGTACCAGTTGGAGAATATCCTGGAGCAGATCTTAACTATTGATCAATATGGACGGAATGTAAAAACCAAAGAAGGGTCCAATGCCCTGGTGGAGTTTGCCATAAAGCTCCCGGGCCGGGGTGATAAAGATAAATCGGTGTGGCTGCCCATCGATTCAAAATTCCCCAAAGAAGATTTTGAACTGTTGATGGATGCATATGACAAGGCCATGCCCGAGCTGATAGAAGAGATCAGAAAGAGCTTTGTAAAAGGCATTCGTAAATGTGCCCTGGATATCAGCAGTAAATATGTTGATCCGCCTAATACAACAGACTTCGCCATTTTGTTTTTGCCCTTCGAAAGTTTGTATGCAGAAGTGTTGCGCACACCCGGATTGTTTGAATCCATTCAACGCGAACATAAGATCATCATCACGGGGCCTACTACTTTGTCGGCTTTACTCAATAGTTTGCAAATGGGTTTCAGAACGCTGGCCATTGAAAAAAGGTCGGGCGAAGTATGGCAATTGCTGGGTGCGGTAAAAACGGAGTTCGGCAACTTCGGCGGTATACTGGAGAAAACGCAGAAGAAATTGCAGGAGGCCAGTAATGTAATAGAACAGGCAGGGGTGCGTACGAGAGCGATTGAGAGAAGATTGCGCGACGTTCAGGAATTACCGAAAGAGGACGCCGTTGCCCTGATTGGAAAGTCTACGTTAAACGTGGAAGAAGAACCGGAGAATGGAAATGAAGAATGAAAAATTAAAAATGAGGAATGAAAAAGTTCGGAGAGCACTTTCTCATTTGTTATTTCTGATTTTTAATTTCTTTAATCCGTCACAACCACCTTATTCATAAACTCTTTCTTCCCTGAAAAGTTTTTTCATAAGAACGCTACTTTTTAGGTTAACTTTTTTTATTATAGGAGGCGCTGGGTATGAATGGATAATAAAAAGCCATTACCAATAACGGTGTAGAGTAGTTGGGAGCATTTAAAGGGGGATTTTAATACAACAACATAGCTGTACAATAAATAAATGCTGCGGTTTTTGATTAAGGGAGAGATTGTAAAGCCGGATGTTGTATGAGATCCGGCCTTACGGTTTGGGAAAAAAATCCTAACAACTGTTGTATCCTGATAAAAAAGTGTAATGCCTACACTAATGTATTAACAGTGTGCAATATACGCTAAAATGATATTCCCATTTCATTTGCCAATTGCAACTGGTCGTAAATAGTTATCCACTTTTTGTTTTGCTGGATGCGAACTTTTTATTCGGGATTATAAAATCGTAAAAGCCCGTTGTTATATTGGGATGAAATATAATGTACCGGCTTAATTAGGGGATCAAATCAAATTATGGGAGAGCATTAACTTCAAACAATAAGGTGACTTCTCTTGTTTATTCCGCGCAAAGTTGTCAATGTTTGACAAAGTTGGGAAACATTCCGGGCAAGGTTGTCAACTAAATAACATCTTTATAACTTTGTCACACCTCTAATGTAGCTATTTTAGGACGAGACATTATGCCGCATTAGTAACTTACTATGACTCATCGGTAGCTAAATTTGGACCAACCTGACTAAACTTTGCACCACTCTCACTAATCTTTGGAGCAATTATAATTAAATATGGAAAAGCCTTTACAACATTTACTAATAACTTCATAACTATGGAGCATTAGTAAATAATTAATCATGTAAAGTCATTACTTACATGCACATGTTATATACTTATGTTGAAATATTACGTACTGATGCTCCAAAGTTGGTCATGGATGATCTATTTAAAAGAATTGATACAAAATAGTCAGGAATCGATGCAAAATAATACGTCATTGATCATTCTTAATGAACGAGGGTTAATTCAGAGTTAGCAAGGATAATTGCATAAATACGCATTGGAAGGGAATATTTCGCCACTTATAAAGAATTATATCAATTCGCCCAGGTTTAGTTAAATTGATAGAAATAGTAAACTCCCAATCCACAGAAATTAAGATATCATAATAACTTGCAGCTATGTCACTACAGTTCCCCAACTTTTCAACCTGACCCCTTTTGACTTAAACAGCAGCCCCTAAATATACCCACAGCAAGAAGTTGGCAATAACAGACCAACGTCATTTTACAATTATAAAAGGGTGAGATTTTTTGCTTTGTAAGCCTGCAATTCATGACTGTCGGGCGGCAGTTCCGTAATCAAATAATTGATTTCATTTACATCGGCAATTTTCATTTGCATTACCGAATTGAGTTTTTCAGAAATGGTAAGTACCGCTACCTTTTCCGCAGCGTTGATCATGGCTTTTTTAACCTGGATGGTTTCCCAGTCAGAATCGGTAAGCCCGCTGTTTGAATCGATGGCATTGATGCCCAGGATGCACAGATCGGCTTTAATATTACTGAGGTATTGAAAAACTTCGCCGCTTACGGTCATTTGGCTGTAGGTAGAAATTTGTCCGCCGATCATAATGGTTTTGATCATCGGCTTATCGAGCAGTTCAACCGCGGTAAGCACATTGACTGTAATGAAAGTAGCGCGTAAAGTAGAGGGGATTTTTTTAATGAACTCTCTGATGGTGGTGCCACCGCCGATCAGTACGATCATATCCTCTTTCAATAACTGAAGGGTTTTATCGGCAATGATCTCTTTATTTTGTTGGGAATAGGTTTGTGATTCATGGCCAATATGATAAGCAGCCGACATTACGCCGCCTTTGATCCTTATCACATGTCCCTCTTCGGCCAGTTCATTTACATCGCGCCGGATGGTATCTTCCGAAACATCTATCAGTTTAACCAGGTCGGTAAACATTAAACGGGTATGGATGTTCACCTGTTTGGTGATCAGCTTCTTTCTTTCCTTCTTTTGCAAAGCAATTGGCGAAGGAGTATTTGAGTTATTATTTGCCATAAACTATTCAAACATTAATGGATCGGGTCGTTCCTCGCTCCAATAGACAAAATTCAATATTTACCTCGAAATAAAATGGCTTCTTCTAAGGGTTGCCGCATTTTATTTTTTAGACCATTTAATTAAAACAGAAAGATTTTAAACTTTCTATTTCTGCAATCTTTGCAATAATACAAACTTTGCAAATATTTTGCAAAGTTTGGCCCTAAATTCCGCAACATCAGATCAATTTATTGACATCCGCGTTATTGATTGAAAATCAATTATTATTGAGTTAATCCTTACATCAGGCAGCAAAGTGTATGTAATGTGAACACGCTAACTATTTGCAACTATTATTATTTTAATTGCAAATATTTTGCAGTTATTTCTTTTTTGTTATTAAATTGAGGCAGATTTTGCAAGTAACCATAACATTTCTACTCAACACAAAACGCTTATGAAACGAGTCAAACTAATTGCTTCGGGCAGCTTGCTGCTATTTTTTCAATTGTTATTCTCTCTCTCCGGCCTGGCACAGTCTGCCCAATTGAGGGGCGTTGTAAAAAATGAAGCCGACCAGGCAGGCATTCCCAACGTCACGGTGAGCCTGGCTTCCAATGGAAGCGAGTCATCCACCACCACCGATCTCAGGGGGAATTTCGTATTGAACATTCCCGCCGGTATCGGTTCCAAACCTTTTCAACTTACTGTTAGTTCCATAGGCTTTGAAAAAAAGCAGATCACGATTGAACCCGGACAAGCTTCCATAACCATTTTATTAAAAGCTGGTAACAGCGATGTGTTGGATAATGTAGTGGTTACGGCATTGGGGGTGAAAAAAGAGCGGAAAGCGGTTGCCTATGCCGTTACCGAAGTAAAGGGAAGTGAGTTTACCCAGGCTCGTGAAAATAATATTGCCAATGCGCTTACGGGTAAAATTGCGGGCGTTAATGCTGCCGGTTTATCAACGGGGCCCGGCGGCTCAAGCCGGGTTACAATAAGGGGTAATGGTTCTTTGAATGGCGATAACCAGCCGCTGTATGTAATTAACGGAATGCCGATCGATAATTCGGTACCGGGTGGTGCGCCTACTGTAAATGGTATTACTTTCAATGTTGACCGTGGCGATGGCATAGCCGGTATAAACCCTGATGATATTGAATCAATAAGTGTGTTAAAGGGCGGTACAGCCGCTGCCTTGTACGGCTCGCGGGCGGCGAATGGGGTTATTCTTATTACTACGAAAAAAGGAAGAACGCAACGGGGAATTGGTGTAGAATATAATTCAACCTATACCATGGAGAACGTTGCTGTTATTCCCGATTTCCAGTACGAATATGGCCAGGGCGCTCAGGGGGTAAAGCCAACAACCCTTGCTGCTTCACAGGCCAGCGGCAGATTTTCGTGGGGTTCAAAAATTGATGGCTCGAAAGATTATGTTGGTGTTGATGGCAAAACGCATCCTTATGAAGCACAAAAAAAGAACCTGCAGAATTTTTATCAAACAGGAACCACTTTTACCAATACCATAGCGTTTACCGGCGGTACCGATAAATTTAACTTCCGGTTCTCCGCTGCCGATCTGAACAGTAAAGGTATTTTACCAAATACTACGTATAAGCGCAAAACCTTTAACCTTTCTGTTAACAGTAAACTAAGCGATAAACTGAGTATTGAAGCAATAGCTCAATATAATCTTGAAGAAGGGAATAATCGCACAATGGCCGGCGATGCCCTGGGAAATCCGAACTGGACGCCTCTTGAAATCGCCAATACGGCCGATGTGCGCTGGCTCGATCCCGGTTATGATGCAAACGGCAACGAAACGATATGGAACGATGTAGCCATAGCCTCGAATGGGTATTTTGTGCGTAATAAATGGCAGGAAAAGGACCGGAAGAACCGGTTTATAGGGCAGGCCGATATTTCGTATGAGCTGGTAAAAAACCTGGTATTCAAAGGCTCGATAAGCCGGGATTTTTATAACTATAATTACATGCACGTAATGCCTACCGGCACGCTGTATACGCCGAATGGCGAGTATGCAGGTTTAAAGTCGGATGTGTCTGAAACCAATGCCATGATTACTGCCTCCTACAAAACTTCCCTGGCCGGCATAATCGGCGTTTCGGCAATGGTAGGTGCAAATAGCCGCAAATTCAATAATGATCAGCTTAACCTGAGCGGCAGAAATTTTACCATACCTTATTACTACAGTTTTTCTAATTTGTCAACAGCATCTACTACCCCCTATAACGGTCGAATTACCACGAATTCGGTATTTGGTTCAGTTGACTTCGATTACAAAAACCTGTTTTTTATTACGTTAACCGGGCGCGAAGACTGGTTCTCGACCCTCAGTGCTAAAAATAACCATATTTTTTACCCGAGTGTAGGCGGAACCTTTATACTGTCTGATGCAGTTAACCTCCCTTCCTTTTTTAACTTTGCCAAACTAAGAGGCTCATGGGCGAAGGTGGGCGGCGGAGCGCCCGATCCATACGCTATCAATCTTACCTACAGCAATGTGCCCAGTTCGGGGCCGGCATTATTGAATGTAACCAGTAATAATATCTCAAATCCCAACCTGAAGCCATATACTTCAACTACCTACGAAGCCGGTATTGAACTGCAAATGCTGAAAAACCGGCTGGGCCTTGATTTTACTTTTTACAACCGTAAAACAACCAACGACATTGTAAACACCGCTATTTCTTCTACCTCGGGTTATAACAATGTAATTCTGAATGTAGGTGAATTAGGTAACAAGGGTATCGAGGTGTTATTGACGGGTAAACCGGTTGCAGGTAAATTTAGCTGGAACGTTAGCTATAATGTAGCCTATAATAACAGTGAAGTAATTCAATTGGCCCCCGGGCTAAAAAGCATCCAGATAGCCAACACTGTTGGTAACTGGTGTTTCCTTAACCATATCGAAGGAAAACCTTTTGGTACACTCGTAGGTACCCGAATGGTAAAAGATGATGATGGCAATACGGTTTTTAATGCTACCACAGGATTGCCGGTTGTAAGCCCGTTGCAGGAATTAGGCAACAGTGTGGCGCCGCTTACCATGGGCCTTACCAATGAATTCAGGTATAAAGACTTTTCGTTCAGCTTTTTGCTCGATGGTAAATTCGGCAATAAAGTTTTCTCCATCTTCGAATTATATGCTACCCGTATGGGTAAATTGAAGAGTACGCTGCCGGGCCGTGAAAACGGACTTGAGCTAAAGGGGGTTGACCAGGCCGGCAATCCGTATTCAAGAACCGTATCGGTTGCCAATCTGCGGCCATACTATGACAACTACAAAACCTATTCTGAATTGTTTTTACATGATGGCAGTTTTGTAAAGCTCAGGCAGGTGATCTTATCGTATAACATCCCGGTAAGTAAAATAAAGATCCTGAAAATTCAGGCGGCCAGTCTTTCTTTCGTTGCCCGTAACCTGGCCATCCTTTACAGGCAAACCGACAATTTTGATCCTGAACAAAGTTTTACCAACAGCAATGCCCAGGGATTTGAATCTATTGGCTTGCCGCGTACAAGATCATATGGCCTGAACCTGGGTATCAAATTATAATTCTTAAAAAATTGACGAACGATGACAAAACTCATAAAAACATATACGGCCTGCCTGGTTATAATGTTTGGTGTATTTATCCTGCAATCGTGCGATAAGAATTTTGAAGAAATCAATACCAACCCGAATGCCGTTTCAACGGTAGTACCTCAGTTTGTATTTACCAAAGCGCAATATGATGGTGCTTCCAATATGCTCCCTTTGTTTTTGGGGCATATGCAATACACTACCAGCTATAATGATGTGGCCGGTTTTGGGTCGAAGTATGTTACCAACCAAAGTTCTCAAACTGCTGCCGCTTTCAGCCGCGCTTACCCGAATGAGATTAATGAAATTGGAATTGTGATCAAGGCGGTAAAGGATGATGCAGGCAAAGTAAATATGCTCGCCGCAGCGAAAATATGGCGGGTGTACTGTTTTAGCCGGCTTACCGACCTGTATGGCGACATACCCTATTTTCAGGCCGGGCTGGGATACGATTCAACCTTGTACAAACCTGCCTATGACCCGCAAAAAGACATTTATGCTAACCTGCTTGCTGAACTTGAATCGGCTGTGCAAATTTTCGATGCTTCAAAAACTACTTTTGGAACATCGGACCTGATGTATGGCGGCAATATTGATAAATGGAAAAAATTCGCTTATTCTTTAATGCTAAGGCTGGGCATGCGTATGACAAAAGTAGACGCTGCCCTGGCAAGAACCTGGGTAACAAAAGCAATTGCAGGTGGTGTTATTATGCAGGATGGCGATATCGCTAAAATTGCTTACATCGGTACCGGCCAGGATATTAATAAAAATCCGCTGGTATTTAATTTATGGAACAGCGATTATATTGCCCAGAATGGATCTACCAATACAGAAGGAGGCAAGTACCAGGATGTATTTATTAATTATCTCAAATCAACCAAAGATCCGCGCTTACCGGTTTTTTCAGTGGTTTGGGTGAATGGGGCGCCCAGTACCGATACGGCCATTCAGAAGGGAATGCCGGCCACATTTATTAATATCAAACCATCCAATTTTGTAACCTATTCAGAACCCAACCCGAAAACTGTTTTACTGATGGGTTCACCGTTGCTGTTATATACTGCAGCCGAGTCCTATTTTCTGCTGGCCGAAGCGGCCTTAAGAGGTTGGTATACCGGGGCAACAGCCAGTTCGTTGTACCGCAACGGCATTGAAGCCGCCATGCGTCAGTGGGCAATTATTGCCGGTAGCGCCGGTGAAATAGCTACAACAGATATCAATAACTACGTTGCAAATAATTCTCTTAATACAGGTGGTACATTCGATCAGCAAATGCAACAGATATATACACAGTTTTGGGTAAGTATTTTTCCGGATGGCCAGGAAGTGTTTGCTACTTTCCGCCGTACCGGTTATCCTGCATTGGTTCCGAATAACTACCCGGGCAATGCAACCGGCGGAAAATTTTTCAGGCGTGGATTGTATCCGTTATCAGAACAAAACCTGAATGCTGAATCGTATAAGGCTGCCGTGAGCCGGCAGGGCTCCGATGAATTTTTAACCCGTATCTGGTGGGATAAGTAAAACGTGAAACGGCAAACGGCAAATAAACCAGTCGGAAATGCCGCCGGTTCAAGTATTTCACGTTTGCCGTCTGCCGTTTCACGATTAAAATAAGTTCTCGTACACATTACAAGTAGGTTTTAAGTGTAACAGGAGGGCATGTCCATGCCCTCTTTTTAAAACTCTAAAGAAACTGATGGTATGAATGGAAAAAGATGGTTGATTGTTTTTATTTACATGGTACAATGGTTCACATCTAAAGGGCAGCACGATGTAGTGAAGGATGGCGAGGCCAGTGAGTATAATCTTAATAAACCGGAAAGGGAAGAATGGTTGCGAAACGCACCTGCAGGATTGTTTATTCATTTTAATGTAGATGCCCAATTAGGCATTGTGATCAGTCATTCCCTGGTTGGCGCATCAGAAGATTATGTAAACCGCTACTTCAACGAGCTGCCAAAAACTTTCAACCCGGCCCGTTTTGATCCGGAAGAGATTGCTACCCTGGCGAAACTGGCCGGAATGAAATACATTATGTTCACTACAAAACACCACTCAGGTTTTTGTATGTGGGATACGAAGACGACCGGTTTCAACATAATGAACACGCCTTATCACAAAGACCTGCTGAAAGATTTTGTAGATGCTACCCGCAAGGCAGGGCTGCAGGTAGGATTTTATTTTTCTCCCGAAGATTTTCATTTTCTGCATACCCACAATATGCTTATCAGCAGGGATAATGTAGTAATGAGCGATGCGGTGAAAACAGCATTTGATGAATTCACCCGCAAACAATGCGAGGAATTGATGACCAATTACGGAAAGATAGATCTGTTGTTTATTGATGGAGACCCGAAGGAAGTAGTGAAAGCAACCTGTTGGAAGCTGCAACCCGATATTTTAATTACAAGAGGCGCTTTAAAAACAACCGAACAAATGTTGCCGGGTGTAACTATTCAAAAACCCTGGCTTTCCTGTATCACCATCGGTACGGCCTGGCAATTTCAACCAACCAACGATAGATACAAATCAGGCACGGCTTTGATTGAACTGCTGATAGAAGCAAGAAGCAAAGGCGGATCTCTTTTGTTGAATACCGGTCCCAAACCAAATGGCGCCATGGCAAGTGAACAGGAAGACAGGTTGCGTGAACTGGCAGCCTGGTATTTTATTAATAAAGAAGCAGTAGACAGTGTGCAGCCCTGGGTAATCAGCCGGGAAAAAAATATCTGGTTCACCGCAACGAACAACAAGCAAACCGTGTATGCCATTGTTACCGGTTTACCAGGTTGGGTAGAAGGTGACCAAAAGAGTTTTGTGTTACACTCCGTGAAGTCAACTGGCAATACCAGAATCAGTGTGCTGGGCCAGAACGGAATTCTGCAGGAATATAAACCCGGAAAGAATGTAACTCCTTCCTTTCATCAAACAGATACCGGGTTGGTGGTATCTGTTTTTCGCACGCAACGAATTTACGACGATCATAAATGGCCAAATCCGGTAGTAATTAAGGTGGAAAACGTACAGCCGGCTATTGAACCCGTACAGGTGGAAACGTTAGACGCCCGCTCATCCGGAACGGCACTGGTATTATCAGGTAAAGTGCACAATTTTAAACCGGCAAAGCCTATGAAAGCAAGATTTTATTACCGGCCGTACCATGGTCAGATCGAAGATCTATATACTGGTCCCTGGACGATGTCGGTTACAGTACCCATTGATAACAATGGCATTTTTAAAACTACCATCAGCGGCTTAAAAAAGGGACAACAATACGAATACAAGGCGGTAGCCGTATACAGTGGAATTGAATTGGAAGGAGATAAAAAATTGTGGCAGCAGTAGATTATGAAGAGCAGCAGTAAATACCTGGCGGGTTTTGTAATATTTTTTTTAATGCCTTTTGCCGTTGTGGCGCAGGCTGCGAATAATACATTGCCTGCCCTGATCCCTTTACCGGTAGCAATAAAACAATCGGCGGCCAGCTTCTATATCAATCCGGCAACAAAAATTATTGCTGGCAATAAGGCGTTACAAAAAATAACTGCACTATTAAATGATTATGTAATAGCCGCAGGGGGAAAGCGATTAATGGTAACTACTACCACCCCAGTCAATAACTTTATTTCAATTGAAATTGATTCAACGGAGATACCCAATAAAGAAGGATACCGGCTGCTTATTGATGAAAAAGCCATTCGTTGTATCGGCCATGATGCGGGTGGTGTTTTATATGGGCTGCAAACTTTGCGGCAATTATGGAGTGCAGGAAAAACTAAGATTAAAGTGCCGGGTTGTACCATCGATGATTACCCGCGGTTTGAATACAGGAGCATGGCGCTCGATGTGAGCCGGCATCTGTTCCCGGTTTCTTTTATCAAAAAGTATATCAACCTGTTGGCCTTATACAAATTCAACACCTTTCATTGGCATTTAACCGATGACCAGGGCTGGCGCATAGAAATAAAAAAATACCCGAAACTGCAATCGGTGGCAGCCTGGCGCAATGAAACTCTGATCGGGCATAAAAAAGAATTACCACACCGCTTCGATGGCAAGCGGTATGGCGGTTACTATACCCAGGAACAAATAAAAGAAGTAGTACAATATGCCGCAGACAGGCAGATCTCTATTATTCCCGAAATAGAAATGCCCGGTCATGCCACGGCGGCACTCGCGGCTTATCCGGCATTAGGCTGTACGGGCGGGCCTTATAAAACCGCTACATTTTGGGGCGTGTTCGATGATGTGTATTGCGCCGGTAATGACAGCACATTTTCTTTTTTGCAGAATGTGTTGGATGAGGTGATGGCGCTTTTCCCTTCTATATACATTCACATTGGCGGCGATGAATGCCCTAAAACAAGATGGAAAGCATGTACAAAATGCCAGCAACGGAAACAGGCATTGGGCTTGCAGGATGAACATGCCTTGCAGAGTTATTTCATTCAGCGCATGGAGAAATACCTGAACAGTAAAGGACGGCAGATCATTGGCTGGGATGAAATTTTGGAAGGTGGTTTAGCGCCTAATGCTACGGTAATGAGCTGGCGGGGAGAAGAAGGTGGTAAAGCTGCCATTGCACAACACCACCGGGTAATTATGACGCCTGAAAGTCATTGTTATTTTGATTATTACCAATCGTTATACGCCGAAGAACCATTGGCGGCAGGTGGATTTACGCCATTGCAAAAAGTGTATGGATATGAACCGCTCGCGAGTAGTACCGATAGTATGAACGCTACCTACCTGGCGGGTGTTGAAGGACAGGCATGGAGTGAGTATTATACCAGTACAGCAAAGGCAACTTACATGATCTTTCCCCGCGCCCTAGCGCTCGCAGAGTTGGCATGGACGCCGGTGGCATTGCGTAATTACGATAATTTCCTGAGCCGGTTACGCCATCAAAAATTATTGCAGCAGCAGGAAGGAGTTAATTATTCCAATCTTTTTGATGAAATATCTTATACCGCAACGCCTGCACAAAATAATACGGTGCAGGTAACGTTGCAAAGTGCTTTACCCGGTGGTGAGATCAGGTATACAACTGATAACAGTGTGCCCACTTTGCAGAGCGCGTTATACACCGGAACAATAAATATAAAAAATACATCTACGATTAAGGCGTTGCTATTTGATAAACGTAAACAACCGGTTGGCAGATTATTCCATCAATATCTTCGTATACATAAGGCTGTAGGCGCACAGGCAGTGATAAAAAATAAACCGATCGACCGGTTCAACCCCGGCGCTGCGGCCCTGGTAAATGGGTTGTTTGGCAGTAACCGGTATAACGATGGGCAATGGATAGGTTTTGGCGGCAGCGACCTGCATGCGGTGATTGATTTAGGATCTGTGCAAACTATTCATCGCCTGGGGCTGAATGTACTGAACTATCATTGGCAGCGTATGTGGGCGCCTGTTTCACTACAACTGCTGGCATCAACGGATGGAGAACATTTTACAGAATTACACCGGCAGAACTCTTTCCCCATGAATGGAATTAATAAACTGGATGTACCCGTAAAACCGGTACAGGCAAGATATATAAAAGTCATAGGAGTCAACAAAGGCGTTATTCCTGCAGGGGAGTATGGCGCGGGCGGTAATGCGCTGTTGTTGATCGATGAAGTGATCATTGAATAATATTGAATATTGAACCTGCCTGCCGGCAGGCAGGTGTTCAATTTCCAATGTTGAAGTGTAAATCAAAAATTTTGAGATTAGGGCATTTGTATTCGCCGTTCGGCATTCAATATTAATTAAGTTATGTCTATCATAATCGTTTTGATCTGTATTATAATATTGATCCTGCTGATAACGTGGGGTAAACTGAATGCTTTCCTGGCTTTTCTGGTTATATCGGTATTGGCTGGTTTGTTACTACAATTACCGGCTGAAAAAATTATGACGGCTGTTCAGCGTGGAATAGGAGATACGCTTGGTTCACTGGTAAGCATCATTTGCCTGGGCGCTATGCTGGGTAAACTGGTGGCGGAAAGTGGGGCTGCGCAAAAGATAGCAACGGTGTTGATGAATGCATTTGGCGCCCGCTACCTGCAATGGGCATTAATGATCACCGGCTTTATTATAGGCATACCCTTGTTTTATGGAGTAGGTTTTGTATTGATGGTGCCATTAATTTTTTCTGTTGTATATCAATATAAATTACCAGCCGTATACATCGGTTTGCCTATGCTGGCAGCGCTATCCGTTACACATGGTTTTTTACCGCCACATCCTTCGCCCGCGTCATTGGTATTGCAATTCAACGCCAATATGGGGGTTACCTTATTATACGGATTGATAATTGCAATTCCTGCCATTATCATTGCTGGTCCGCTGTTTTCAAAAACTATTAAAAATATTTCAGCAGAACCTTTGGAAATGTTCAGGCCTCAGGCGATGAACAAAACACAATTGCCCGGCACTGCCAATAGTTTTCTTACTTCATTATTACCGGTGTTCCTGCTCACAGCCACAACTGTTTTAAATTATTTCTTTAGCGCAAACGGATCATATAAAGGCGTTTTGACATTAATCAGCGAACCGGGGCTGATTATGTTGGTATCTGTTTTAATAGCGGCTTTTACATTGGGAATTGCCAATGGTAAAACTATGAAATCGGTGATGACGATCTATGGAGATGCAGTTAAGGATGTTGGTATGATCCTGCTGATCATTGCCGGCTCCGGTGCATTGAAACAGGTGTTAACTGATAGCGGCGTAAGTCAGCAAATTGCATCGGCATTACAAACCTGGCCGGTACACCCACTGATCCTGGGCTGGTGTATGGCAGGTATTATACGTATTTGTGTGGGATCGGCCACCGTAGCAGGATTGACCACGGCAGGCCTGATTGCGCCTTTATTGGCTAAATCAACTGTTGACGCTAACCTGATGGTATTATCAATAGGCGCGGGCAGTTTATTGTTCTCGCATGTAAACGATGCCGGCTTTTGGATGTTTAAAGAGTATTTTAATCTAAGCATAAAAGACACTATAAAAACCTGGTCGGTGATGGAGACCATTGTAGCTGTAACCGGGCTGGCCGGGGTACTACTTTTGAGCTCGATAATAGGATAAAAATAAATATCAAACCAAAGAACATGAACGCAGAAGAAAGATTCAACAAACTGGGACTGAGATTACCGCCTGCTCCTACACCCCTGGGAGTGTACAAACCTTTTCTGATCGATGGAAAATATCTTTATTTATCAGGCCATGGACCGGTGCGGGAAGATAAAACGTTGATCATTGGCCGTATAGGAAGCGAGTTGAGTATTGAGGAGGGAAAGCTGGCCGCACGCCAGGTGGGCTTAACCATGCTGGCAACAATCAAAACACACATTGGCTGCCTCGATAAAATAAAACGGGTCATCAAAGTGCTGGGAATGGTCAATTGCACACCTGACTTTGAACGGCATCCTTACATTATAAATGGCTGTAGTGAATTGTTTGCTGCGGTTTGGGGTGAGGAAAATGGGATTGGCGTTCGCAGCGCAGTAGGTTTCGGTTCCCTCCCTGATAATATACCCGTAGAGATTGAAGCAATGTTTGAGTTATATTGACCCACCACGCACGATTCACCAATTAAACTTTATCACATTAAGTTTTTGGGTTATAATTGTTAAAAGCACTTAATGATGATGTCATCCGTAAATGGCCCGGTTCAGTTAACCGCATTTGGAGAATTTTTAATGCGTTTGCACAGTGCCGGGTCGCAACGTTTTTTACAAACACAGGAATACAAAGTGTGGTATGCAGGCGCGGAAGCCAATACTTGTGTGTTGTTGTCACGCTTAGGTGTGACTACCCGGTATATTACCCGGGTTCCGGATAATGATCTTGCGTTGTCTGGTATACAACAGTTGCAAGGCCATGGCGTAGCAACCAACCATATATTGTATGGCGGTGAAAAGCTGGGGTTATACTTTAGCGAACCAGGTAACCATATTCGCGGTACGCGGGTTATTTACGATCGGGCTGGTTCCTCATATGCAGAGCTTCAACCGGGGATGATCGATTGGAAAAAAGCATTGCATGGTACACAGTATTTTCATTGGTCGGGCGTGGCCGCTGCTGTTTCACAAAGCGCCGCCGACGTGTGTGGGGAGGCGTTGGCAGTGGCAAAGCAAAACGGTTTGATCATTTCGGCTGATTTCAACTACAGGAGTACGTTATGGAAGTATGGCAAAAAAGCCGCATCCATTATGCCGGCGCTGTTACAGCATAGCGACATCGTTGTGGCCGATCTGGATTCAGTGGCTCTATATTATGGCATCACCACCGATACGGATGCGCCCCTGGAAACCCGGTTTAAACAATGTGCTGAAAAATTACAAAAGCAAATACCAGGTTTGAAAACACTGGCCATGAGTTTTCGTAAAACAGAAGGGCCTGTGCATATTTATACAGGTGCTTTAATGCATCACGGAAAATATTATTTTTCTGCTGGATGTCAACTGCCTTTTATAACCGACCAGATCGGAAGTGGCGATGCTTTTACCGGCGGTATGTTGTATGGTATTATGAATGCGTATGAACCGCAATCGATCATTGAATTTGCTACGGCCTGTGGCGCCTTAAAGCAAAGCATTCATGGCGACTGGGCTATTATCACGAAATCAGAAGTGGAGCAGTTTATGCAAACGGGATCATCGGGAAGGATTATACGATAGTGAAATGAGGAATGAAAAATGAGAAACAGAGGAGTGAAGAAGGAAAGGCAGGAAACAGTTGAATATCGAATATCGAATGTTCAATGTTGAAGTGAAATACAGTTGCAAGATTCAATCATAACCGGGAGTAACTGGTAACAAACGAAAAAAGGAGCTAAAACTCCAGAACTAAAAACCAAAAACCAAAAACTAAGAACCAAGAACTAACCCATGTTCACCATAGACGCACATCTTGATTTAAGTATGAATGCCATGGAATGGAACCGCGATCTGCGGCAATCAGTCATGCACATTCGTAAGCGCGAGGCAGGTTTAACAGATAAGCCCGACAGGGCGAAGGGCACAGTAGCTTTACCTGAATTACGGCAGGGAAATATTGGTCTTGTCGTTGCCACCCAAATCGGCCGTTATGTAGCACCGGACAATTTGTTACCGGGCTGGCATTCACCCGAACAGGCATGGGCGCAAACGCAGGCGCAACTGGCCTGGTACAAAGCCATGGAAGACGCCGGTGAAATGGTAATGATAAAAAATAAAGCAGCGCTTGAAGCTCATCTTTCCTTATGGTTAAATGGCGAACCCAACGATAATAAACCTATCGGTTATATCCTGAGCCTCGAAGGCGCCGATTCACTCATTACCCTGAAACACCTTGAAACTGCCTATGGGTATGGGCTCCGTGCGGTTGGGCCGGCACATTATGGCCCCGGGCGTTATGCCAATGGCACCGATGCCACAGGTGGCTTACAGGCTGCCGGTAAAGAACTATTGAAAGAAATGGCGCGACTCAATATGATCCTTGATGCAACGCATTTATGTGATGATGCCTTCTGGGATGCCATGCGCATCTTCAACGGACCGGTATGGGCCAGTCATAATAATTGCCGTGCCCTGGTTGATCATAATCGCCAGTTCAGTGATGACATGATAAAAGTGTTGATAGAACGGGGGGCTGTGATCGGCGGTGCGCTCGATGCGTGGATGATGGTGCCAGGCTGGGTGCGGCAGCAATCAACGCCCGAAGGAATGCAATGCAATCTCGAAAAAATGATCGATCACCTGGATCATATCTGTCAACTGGCGGGTAATACACTGCATGTTGGCATTGGTACCGATCTGGATGGCGCTTTTGGTAAAGAACAATCTCCTTACGACCTCGAAACCATTGCCGATCTGCAAAAGGTGCCGGTATTATTATCCCAACGGGGATATGCACCTGCAGATATCGAGAATATTATGCATGGTAACTGGTTACGATTCCTGCGCCGGGTATGGTAACCGGAGTGGGGCATATATTGTTTAAACTATGATTAATTATGGTATTATTTCATTAAACAGTTGTGGTGGCTTAAGGCAAAAATGCTTTCTTTTAAATTGGGGAAAAAAACGTCCCCAATAAGGCATTATTGATGTTTAATCAAATAAATGTATATCTTAATAAAAATAATAACTGCCTAAATATAAAGACGTTACTGCCATTTTTTTTCGATAGCTGCCTTTTTAAAGGAAGTTTTATGAACAATAGGCACAAAAATAGCAGCTAGCTGCATGGCTGTCCATTACATCAGCCAATTTGATGACATTGTTACCCTCCCTTCCGTCCATTGCTTTGTAAAGCCTTTTAGCCCGGTCTGTAGTAGCTTCCATGTTATAGCTATACATATATGCATACATGCATGGTAGGTAGCATACATTGTAAAAATGTTTTTATGCACCCAACGGTTGCCTGAAAAGTAGCCGTACTAATAGTAGTTTAAACAATAACCATGAGCAAATTATACTGTACTAATTTTTATTGATTTTATTGAACATATATGAAGATCGTACATGTAGTAGAGCCTTTTGCTTCTGGTATAGCGGCGTTTGTTCAATCGATCGTGCAAAATTTGCGGGATGATTATCACATCATCATCCATGGAGAGCGGGAGTATGTGATGCGATCAACAGACATAATAAAATACTTTCCGGAAGATAATGTGCAGTTTATAAGGTGGCGCTCGGCGCAACGGAGTATCAGCCTGGTAAAGGATACCGCAGCACTTGTTGAGCTTTGTCGGTTATTGCGCAATTTGAAAGCGCAGCAAATGGTAGATGCCGTTCATTTACATTCTTCAAAAAGTGGTTTCCTGGGCCGGTTAGCCTGCCGTATGATGAATATCACGAATGTGATTTATACGCCCAATGGCGCGCCGTTCTTATTAAGTAATATCAATGCCATAAACATATTATATAAGTTGTTTGAAAAACTGGGTTCTTCTTTTGGCGGAAAAGTCGTTTGCAGTTCTCTGTCTGAGCGGGATGCTTATCGTAAATTAGGCATCAAAGCAATGAACATTAATAACGGAATTGCTGTAAATGTTTCCCGCCACAGTTCTAATGAAACGCCTGCTGCATCAGCAAAGTTTCGCATAATAACCTGTGCCAGGATCGTGCAACAGAAGAACCCGGCATTATTTAACGCCATTGCAACCTATTTCAAGGACTTTGATCAGTTTGAGTTTGTATGGGTGGGGGATGGAGAAGAAAGACACCTGCTTACTTCCCCCAATATTACCATCACTGGCTGGCTTACGCAGCCCGAAGTGCTGAAACTGATCAATAGTTCCAATTTGTATTTATCTACCTCGCAATACGAAGGTTTGTCATTCTCTGTGCTGGAAGCATTGTCGCTTAGAAAAACGGTGCTGTTAAAAGATTGCATCGGCAACAGGGATATTGTGAAAAAAGGATTGAATGGCGATATGTTTACCAATGCGAAGGAAGCTATTTTGAAGATCTTTCAATTTTATAATAATCCGGCTATGTTGCGCGTAATGGGCGAGTATTCGGGCTGGCTTTGTAATGAAGAATTTAATGTAGATGCTACCTGTTCGTTATACCGCAGCTTGTATCAACGGGTATAAAAAGAATAATAAAATAAGTATAAATAAAATAACTATGAGTATTTCTGTAAATGGTTTGAAGGAAAGGAACGACGGGGCAAAAAGGGGAACTAACGGTCATGCCATAACCGATCCATCATATAAGCAGATCAGTGAAAGGCTGGAACAGATCACCCGGTATCTTGAACAGGAAATTGAGAGCAAGCAAAAAGCCATTGAAGAGCAGCGGCTGGAAATGGAGGAATTAAAAAAAGCGATCAATCATAGAACAACGGTGATCTCGAACCTGGAACAGCAATTGGAGCAAAGCGCTCAACATACAGAAGGCCACCGCCAGCTCATTAATAAGTTATTGAATGATATTGAACATTTACAGAACGATATTGACTGGTACAAAAGAACCTATGAAAGACGAAGTGTTTGGGGCGTGCTAAAAGAAAAGCTAACGAAAAAGAAATAGCCGGGGTCCCATAATTGCTCAAAAAAACAGGAACCAGATAAACGTCAGCGTGGTAAGCAGCTTTTTCAGTGATTTAATAGATTGGTACAACAGGTTGCGGGCCGCCTGGTAATTAATATTCATAATTTCACTTACTTCCTCATAATTCAGCTCCTGGTAGAATTTCAGGTAAATGATCTCTTTTTGCCGGTTCGACAATTGGCCAAGGGCCTGCAGCACCCGGGCGGTTTTTTCAGCATCCAGTTCCCGGCTTACCAGCAGGGTTTCGTGGCTTAATTCAAATAAGACATCGATGTGATTTTCATTAAAAACAGTTGCCGTTTTCCGCTGGTGGGCACGGTACAGCTTGTATTTGAGCGACTTAAATAAATAAGCTTTTACCGATTGTACCTGGGTCTGACTCTTGTTCTGCCATAATTCGGTGAATAATTCCTGAATACAATCCTCCAGAACGTCATTATTGCTGGTGAGCTTACTACCATATTGAACCAGCGGCTCATAATAGCGCCGAAACAGTAAAGCAAACGAATCGTGGTCGCCCTTTTGATAGGCCTCCCATAAAATAATATCAGGTTGGTTGGATATCAATTTATTATCAGCTACGCTAGTTTTGTGAGTATGAAACGGAAACAGATGTGAATTTAGGATATGTTTTATTCGAAATCCACAAAAAAGCGCAAAAATATGATTACAAAAATTGATTTTGCAGTACTAATTTTAGAAGCGAAACCTACAATATGGATTTATTGATCAATACTATTGAAGAACTACTTAGTGATGAGAGCTTTTTGGCATGGTACTATAAAACCGATCCACATGCTATTATAAAATGGGATAACCGTTTGGCCCATAATGCTATAGAACGAAAACTGGCTGACGAGGCCGTTCAATTACTTCAAACTATCACCATAAAGGAGCAACTGGTTGATGCACAACGATTAATGCAGGCCGAGGCCAGGTTAACCAATGCTACTCTTTCTGCAGAAAACCAGCCTGCCGGCAAAGTTGTTTCCATGAGGTCGCGTACTATAAAATGGTGGGCTGCGGCTGCAATAATTTTCTTAACTTCAGTAAGCGTTTGGCAATATACCCGCACAAACGGCCAGCTCGCAATACAAACCGCCTATGGGGAGACCCGGCAGGAAGTTTTACCCGACGGATCTGAGGTAATGCTCAATGCCAATACGACCCTTGACTACAAGAAATGGAAAGAAGGGACTGATCGCGAAGTTTGGGTTAAAGGCGAAGCCTTTTTCCACGTAAAAAAAACAACACTTAAAACCAGGTTCATTGTACACACCGGTCATTTTGATGTGGTAGTTACAGGGACCCAATTCAATGTTATTAACCGTAATAACAAAAGCAATGTGTTGTTAAAAGAAGGAAGCGTTATTATAACAAGCGATAGACAGGATGTAAGCATGAAGCCAGGCGAATACGTTGAGTTCAATGGCAAAGGCGTTCAAAAGAAAGACATAAATAATGCACAGGTGCTGGCATGGACAGACCACAAGTTTAATTTTGAAAACACTCCTATGAAAGAGGTCGCTTCTCTGGTAACCGAATTTTACGGAATTAAAGTTACCCTGGCTGATGAAGCAGTAGCCTCTTCAACGATCTCTGGCATCATGTCCAATGATAACCTTGATATTTTTTTACAAGCATTGGAAGCCTTATCTGAATATGATGTAGTAAAATCGGAAAAAGAGATTCTGATCAGAAAAAAATAAAGTTCAGGCAGGTTTATGTTTTAAAATCTGCGTATGAGGAAAAAAGGCTCGGAAAGATTCTTTCGGGGGTATTTTTTCACGGTTGCATTGCTTTTCATCTACAGCGCCTGGGCACAGGATGCTGTTACTTTAAACCGGAAAAAAGCTCCCCGGCAATCTTTACATGACGTTTCGACTGCCCCGGCAAAAGACACTACTATTGCCCGTCAATCCCTTTTTTCCATCCTGAAACAACTCAATCAATCAAAAGGTATCTACTTCCTTTTTTCCGACAAATCTTATGGCGAAATAATGGTAAAACCGGTGGCTGATAAAAACCGGCCAACGGAGCAGATCCTGGAAGAGCTGCTTCAATTTACCGGTTTGAAGTTTAAAAAGATAAATGACAAAACGTTTGTCATTGTTGCCGCCCCGGTGCCCGACAATAATTCGTTTAATAAAGTGAAGCCTGCAACGCCAGTTAATGAAAGAAAAATTCAATTGGTAAAGGGCAGGGTAACTAACAGTGAAGGAAAACCCCTGGCCAATGTTAGTGTTTGGGTGAAAGGCACCAATCGCGGCACAACCACTAATGCCGATGGCGAATTTGACATGGAAGGTTCCAGGGGAGAAGTGTTGGAGTTAACCAGTGTGGGTTATGAAAAGAAAGAAATACTGCTGAATAATAACAACGCCATCATCTACCTTAATACCCAGTTGGCTGTTATTGAACGCATGATGAATGAAGTGGTGGTAACCGCGTTGGGCGTAAATAAATATTCCCGTTCATTAGGCTATTCGTTAAGCACGGTTAAAGCCGAAGACCTTACCTCTGCCGCTAACACCAATTTCGCATCTGCGTTATATGGCCGTTCACCAGGCGTGTTGATCAATACGGCGCCCGGTGGCGCTACCAGTGCAGTACAGGTACAAATTCGCGGCGTGAACTCCCTTAATTTTAATGCCCAGCCATTGTACGTAGTAGATGGCATCATCATTCGCAATGCCAATGAAAAAGGGATTACCGGCCTCAACAATGGAGGTTACTGGGTCGATCCCCGCATTCGCGGCAATGGCATTCTCGACATCAATCCCGTAGATATTGATAACCTCACCATTTTAAAAGGCGCCAGTGCAACTGCGTTGTATGGCTCAGAAGCTGCAGCCGGCGTAGTGGTGATCACCACTAAGAAAGGCACACCTAAAAAGCGGTTAGGGGTATCTGTAAATTATACCAATACTATTGAGAAAGCGGCCTATTTGCCTAAATACCAGACTTTATATGGCCCGGGTGCCGACAGGGCCACCAACCTGTCGGAGGGCGCCACGGAAGAAGGCTGGATTCCGGTTGATCTGGATGGCGACGGCACAAACGATCGCCTTCGGCCCAACTTTACCGCTTATGCGCAATTCGGGCCTAAATTCAATAACGAAATGGTGCCCTGGTGGGATGGAGAAATGCGCCCTTATGCTTCGCATGAAAATAACTACAAACAGTTGTACCGCACCGGCTTTAATTCAATAGTAAATGCGTCGGTGACTAACCAAACCGATAAATTCTCTTACCGGTTATCTTATACCCGCAACGATTATAAAGGCATTCAACAGGGTGGCGACCTGCAACGGAATACCATCCATTTCAACAGCAATGTAAAGGTTACCGATAAATTGAATGTTGATGTAATAGCTAACTATTTTACCAGCAAAGTGCACAACCGGCCTTACCAGTTGGCAAGGATCATTGCTGCTTATGCAGGTTTTTATAGCCGGGCAGAAGATTTGTCGGTGGTATTTAATAAATACAAAACCAGTGAAGGATACAAATGGGTTCCCTGGAATCAATCGCAGCGGAATCCCTCGGAAGCGCTTCGTTATAATGTAAAGAACGAAATGCTTGACTTTCTATGGATGCAATTAAGAAATAGTGAAGATGAATACCAGGACCGTTTCCTGAATAGTATTACCCTGAACTATGAAATGCACAAGAACCTCAAATTCAGGGCCCGGCTGGGAAATGATTTTACCAATCTCAAAACAGAAACCCGCCAGTTCAGCGAATACCCGACGATTTATAATTCCAATAATGCAAGCACGGGGCAATATAGGATAGCCAATGGCCGATATTCCATTTTATATGGCGATGGATTGGTAACCTGGTCAAAAAAACTTAACCACAATTGGAATTTGTCTGTAACCGGTGGCTTTCAGTCACGCAAGGAAAATTACAACGATCAGTCTTCCGAAACAACCGATGGCCTCATGGAAGCAAACTGGTTCAGCCTCGAAAATTCTTATCATCCCGTTAAGACCGTAACCGACAGAAGCGCTATTCTTAAATATGCTTTCCTTGGCTTTTTTAACCTGTCGTACAAAAATTATTTGTTTTTGGAAGGAACTGCCCGCGAGGAATATTCTTCTACTTTACCACCCGGCAAAAACAAATATTTCTATCCTTCTATAAACACCGGATTTATTTTTAGTCAGGTTATGAATAGACCAGCCTGGTTGTCGTTCGGTAAATTGCGCACTTCCTTTGGTATTGTTGGCAATGCGCCGCCTGCCTATACATCTCCTGTTACCTATACACAATCGACACTTCCTACACTTAATGGACCGGTAGCGTCATTGAATGCCCAAATGAATGCCGGCAACAATAACATTCGTCCCGAAAATAAATACGAACTCGAAGTTGGGTTAGAAACGATGTTGTTCAGGAACAGGGTAGGGTTCGATGTTACGTGGTTCAATAGCCGTACGGTTGATCAGATTATACAATTGAGTATTCCTGCCAGTTCCGGTGCTATGACCAAACTGGTAAATGCCGGCGAGTTGGAAAGCAACGGGTTGGAAGTAGGAATACATGCTTATCCGCTAAGAAGCAAAAAGTTTAAATGGGCAAGCCAGTTGAATTTTTCCATGTCACGATCAAAGGTGAGCAAGCTGTCTTCCGGAGTAAAGAATATTGTATTTTATGAAGCAGAGCAAAATGCCTTACGGATTGTTGCCGAAGAAGGCGAAACGGTGGGCAACATCTATATCTATCCGCGGTTGAAAGATGATGAAGGGAATTATGTGATTGGATCGAATGGATTGTATGTGATAGATAATAACCGGTATGAAAAAGTAGGCAATGTAATGCCTCGCGTAACCGGTGGTTGGTTCAATACCCTGAACTGGAAAAAGTTTTCGCTGGATTGTGCGATCGATTACCGGCTAGGTGGCAAACTGGTATCACCGCCATTGAAATATAATACAGGCGCGGGCATGTATGAAAGTACGCTCAGGTACCGCGATGCCGAACATGGTGGATTGCCCTATTATATAAATAATGTTGGCGAAAAGATCTTACTGCCCGATCACCAGGCGCAAGCCCCCAATGGAGGCAAAGTTTACCACGATGGGGTGATTTTGCCGGGTGTTACGGTCGCAGGTAAAGAGAACACCCAGATCATTGATGCGGCCTACTATTATATGAATACTTATATCTGGGGCGCTTCGGCGGTAAATGAAAGTGCCGTTGTTGATAACAGTTACATTAAATTGCGCGAAGTTGTATTTGGATATACCTTGCCGGCCAAACTAACCGGCAAGTTGCATTTTAATAGTATCCGTGTTTCGCTGATCGGTAGAAACCTGTTTTACTTCTACCGTACGCTGAAGAACCTCGACCCCGAAGCAACCATTGGTTCCAACTGGATAAGGCAAAGTGTTGATGAAGGATCTATGGCTGCTACGCGGAGTTTTGGCTTTTCTGTAAATATGGATTTTTAATTGAATAAGGTCACCATTCGCGATGGGCGATAAACCTGGCTCATGAATGACTGCTACAAAATGACCAAACGGTTTATATATATTATTTCATTTGCGATGCTGTTATCGGTAGTAACAGGCGGCTGCCGTAAAAAGCTGGCCGATCTGTACTATGATCCTGACCAAACGGTGCAACCTTCTATTGAAAAATTCTTTACCGAAATGCTGAACAACAATCGTGTGCGTCCATCTTATTGGAACATCCGAACGTTTGTAGTGATGCACACCGGTATCTATACCCAATCTATCGGGTATTTAAATACGACTACTGCTTACCAGCAAAATGCCGGTTATACGCAAGACCGGTGGAATGATTTTTTTCGTCCCGGTATTGCCGCCAATGGCAATAGCGGCATTATGGCCCATTACCGGTTGATTGAGTCGTTGTATGAGTCAATAACTGATGACCAGCGAAAAGCCAATGCAGAAGTATTTTTGATGGCCGCCAATGTAGTAATGCTTGATCAGGCTTCGCAGATCGTTGATTTGTGGGGTGATATTCCTTTTAGTGAAGCCGGCAGCGTTAATACCTCTGGCAGTATTGTGATGCCAAAGTTTGATAATGCGGTTGAAGTGTATGATGCCATTCTGGAAGGATTGAAAAATGCGGCGCTTTATTTTTCAACCACCCAACTACCCACTGCAGCACATGCTTTGTTCAGTAAGCAGGATATTTTGCTGAATGGTCAGTTTGACAAATGGCAACGGTATGCCAATTCTATCAGGTTGCGGTTGCTGATGCGTTTATCTTTTGTGAATGAGGAGAAGGTCAAAACTGAGGTGTTGAACATAATTAATAATCCGTCATTGTACCCCCTGATCGATGGCGCCTCGAATTATACGCCTGTGACAACAGATGTTTTATTGCAACCGTTGACCACTTATGCCGAAGACCTGCACAATGCCCTTTCAGAAGTGTTCAATTATTCGGCGCCTGATCATTTATTGAATAAGGTTATGAAACCCAGTAATGATCCCCGTATACCAGTATGCTTTGATAAATATGGACGTACGGAAGGCGATCAGTTCATTCCCAATGCCGATTATAACGGATTGCCGGTAAGTGCCAATGCTGAGCAGCAACAGGTAAACCTGGGCCGTTACGCCATTCTTGATTCTGCCACCTTTTTATTTAATAGTAAGTTACCAGGCATAGTGATCACCTCATCGGAAGTGAATTTTTTGAAAGCCGAAGCCTGGGAGCGATGGGGTGGGGGCGATGCCAGGGCTGCATACGAAACAGCCGTCAGGCAATCGGTTAGTTTCTATTATTATTTAAATAGCCTGAGTACTACGCTCCGCACACCTTTGGCGCAACCGGCTGCCAACGTTGTAGATACTTTTTTACAAAGTGATCAAATGAAATATGCGGGAACCATCAACGAAAGGCTGGCGAAGATCTGGGTACAAAAATGGGTGCACTTTGGTTTTTTACAATCGGTGCAAAGCTGGGCTGAATATCGCAGAACGAAATACCCGGTATTACAGTTTTATCCTTCTACTTTACCCGGCTACGAATGGCCGCCTTCCCGGCTGGTATACCCTTCCAGTGAAACATCATATAATACTAACTACGCAACCGTAAAAGATAAGGACGTGCGTACTGGTAAAATCTTTTGGGATGTTAAATAAATTCTAAGGTTTAGGACTTTTTAAAATCCGGGATGTATCGTTGAAAATTCTTTATCAGTACTTAGTTTTGGCCTCCATTCATTAATTCAATATCCAATGTCGTTTAGTATGAGGTTTAGGCCCTGAGCAGGCTTGCCCTGAGCGAAGTCAGGCTTGCCCTGAGCGGAGTCAGGCTTGCCCTGAGCGGAGTCAGGCTTGCCCTGAGCGGAGTCAGGCTTGCCCTGAGCGGAGTCAGGCTTGCCCTGAGCGGAGTCGAAGGGGCTTTTATTTTTTGTGCTGCCATCTTTATAAATAGCGCTGCCGTCTAACGATATGGTTGCAGATTATTAATAATAAAATCAGCTTTGGAATCATGATCATCAGCCGTTCTTTCCGTTCACGGTCTGCAAAACGTTTAGTTTCACAGGCCGTCCATTGCAGTTTTCAGCAACTCAACAAGTATTCACTTTGTCTTGTTCTTTCGTTGTTTTTGTTAGTAAGTGTGCCCTCGGCGCAGGCGCAGGAACAACAGGTCCATCCGCAATCAACCAAATATGAATGGCCTGCCGAACCAGCCGTAAAAGAAAAGCTGGAGAACTGGCGCGATCAGAAATTTGGGATGATCATCCATTGGGGATTGTATGCAGTGCCCGGTATGATAGAATCCTGGGCATTGTGTTCAGAAGATTGGATTACCCGCGACAGCACCAGTAATTACGATGATTTTAAAAAATGGTACTGGGGTTTGAAAAAAGATTTTAACCCTGTTCAGTTTAACCCCGACCAATGGGCAAAGGCTGCAAAAGATGCCGGCATGCGTTACCTGGTGTTTACTACCAAGCACCATGACGGCTTTTGTATGTTCGATACAAAAGAAACAGATTTCAAGATCACCAATGGCCCTTTTGCCGGTAACCCAAAAGCCAATGTGGCCAAACATGTGTTTGATGCATTTCGCAAACAGGGGTTGATGATCGGTGCATATTTTTCAAAACCCGACTGGCATTGCCCGTATTACTGGTGGCCGATGTATGCTACGCCCGATCGGAATAATAATTATGACATTCGCAAGCATCCCTGGCGCTGGAATAAATTCAAGGAATACACGTATAACCAGATCAGTGAGCTGATGCATGATTACGGCTCAATGGACATTCTGTGGCTGGATGGCGGCTGGGTGCGCCCATTGGAAACAGTAACCGATGAAGTACGAGCCTGGGGTGCGGCAATTCCCGCCTGGAGCCAGGATATTGATATGCCCGCCATTGCAACTATGGCCCGCAAAGCACAACCGGGTTTGTTGATCGTAGACAGAACGGTGCATGGCCCGTATGAAAATTACCAAACGCCCGAGCAACGCGTTCCCGAAAAACAACTCGATCATCCCTGGGAAAGTTGCATTACCCTTGGCGATAACTGGGGTTATGTGCCCAACGATAAATTAAAATCTTCTTCAAAAGTTATTCATCAATTAATTGAAGTGGTAGCCAAAGGCGGTAGCCTGCTGTTGGGTGTAGGGCCAACGCCGGAAGGCACTTTGACTGAACCGGTTGTTCAACGCCTCTCAGAAATTGGGACCTGGCTGAAAGTGAATGGTGCGGCTATTTACAATACCCGCCCAATACAGGGTTACCAAAGCGGCAACGTATATTTCACGCAATCAAAAAATACCAGGTCGGTGTATGCATTGGCTTTGCTGGAAGAGAATGCCCCGATACCTGCAACCATTGAATGGTCGGTGAATACACCTGCCAAAGGCGCAAAAATGAAATTGTTGTCAACCGGCGCTACTGTTAAATATGTAGTTACCGGCGATAAAGTGAAAGTGACGATACCGGCCGCTGTGCAAAAAGCACAAAGCAGCTACCCGGCGCTGGCATTTGAATTTGTGGTTGCGGGGGATTAAGGTACAAGGTACAAGGCACAAGGTACAAGGTACAAGGCACAAGGTACAAGGTACAAGGCACAAGGTACAAGGTACAAGGTACAAGGCACAAGGTACAAGGCAAAAGGTACAAGGTACAAGGCACAAGGTACAAGGTACAAGGCACAAGGCACAAGGTACAAGGCAAAACGTTAAACGCAAATACGTATGCGCGGTTTTAGCGTTAAGCTTTAAGCATTCAGCCTTAAGTATAAACTTTGCATTTTATTGGAACAAATTAATCGATAGTGAGTATGAAACTTAGTACAGGATTTATTTTAATAGCCATGGGAGCGCTTGTTTCTATTGGTTTTTTGCCACACCCGGTTGATCCGCCGGCGCCTGTTGGCCCGGTTCCCACAGCGGCCCAATTGGCCTGGCACCAGATGGAGACCAATGCGTTTGTACATTTTACGATCAATACCTTTACTGATCGCGAATGGGGCGTAGGCAGCGAAAGTCCAAGCTTGTTTAACCCCGCCGGTACCGATGCCATGCAATGGGCGCGCGTTTTGAAAGAAACCGGTTTTAAACAAATGATCCTTACCTGCAAACACCACGATGGGTTTTGTTTGTGGCCTACCAAATACACTGGGCATTCAATAAAAAATAGTCCGTACAAAAATGGCAAAGGTGATATTGTAAAAGAAGCATCCGATGCCTGCAAGAAATACGGATTGAAGTTTGGCGTATATCTTTCGCCGTGGGACCGGAACCGCGCCGATTACGGCAAGCCCGAGTACATTACCTATTATCGTAACCAGTTGAAAGAATTGTTCACCAATTACGGCCCCGTTGTAGAAATGTGGTTCGATGGGGCTAATGGTGGTGATGGCTATTATGGTGGTGCGAATGAAAAACGCAAGATAGATGGAAGGACCTATTATGATTGGCCAAATACACTGGCCCTGGTGCGCCAAATGCAACCCAATGTAATTTTCTTTAGTGATGCCGGTCCGGGTGTACGTTGGGTGGGCAATGAAAGGGGCGTAGCCGGTGAAACAAACTGGAATACCATATCGCCCGATACATTGTATGCCGGAAAAGCTGGCATTGAAGACTTATTAAATACAGGCGCTGAAGACGGTACTGCCTGGATCCCCGCTGAAGTGGATGTATCTATAAGGCCGGGTTGGTTTTATCACAAAAAAGAAGATTCACTGGTAAAAACGCCGGAGCAGCTTTTTGATATCTATCTCACCTCTGTAGGTCGTGGCTCCGTATTGTTGTTGAATATACCGCCTGATCAGCGCGGTCTTTTTCACGAAAAAGATATAAAGTCCCTGTATGGGTTTCGCTCCATCCTGAACCGCGAACTGGGTAAAAATAAAGCGGCAGGCGCATCGGCAACAGCCACCAATTATCGCGGTAAAGCGGGTGCTTATGCACCAGGCAATGTGTTAGATAATAACGCCGATAGCTATTGGGCAACAGACGATGATGTTACAACCGCTTCCCTGGAAATAAACACCGGCAAAGTGCAAACGATAAAATATGTTATGCTGCAGGAATATATTAAACTGGGACAACGCGTAAAATCATTTACGGTAGAAGTTTGGAATAACGATGCCTGGCAACAGGTAGCGGCCGGTACAACAATAGGCTATAAACGCATTTTGAAACTGGCTCCGGTAAAAGCTGGTAAAGTGCGCATTAATATAACCGCTTCCAAAGCCTGTCCGGTAATTTCTAACGTAGCGCTCTATTAATAAAAATTATAAACCCAATTGTAGTAAGATAGTATGAGATCTTTTTGGCATCGTGGCCCGGCTAACAACGGGAAATGGTTTATTCAATGCTTATTATATATTGTGTTAATAGCCGGAACTTCAAAAGCGCAAACGGCACATTCATTTGAAGTGAAAGGCGGACAATTCCTGTACGATAACAAACCTGTACAAATACACGCGGGTGAAATGCATTATGCCCGTATTCCGGCGCCTTACTGGCGGCACCGGTTAAAGATGATAAAGGCCATGGGGTTGAACACCGTGGCAACGTATGTGTTTTGGAATTACCACAATCCTTCACCGGGTGTGTGGGATTTCAGTACCGGTAGTCACAACCTGGCTGAGTTCCTGCGCATCGCCAAAGAAGAGAATTTATTTGTGATCCTGCGCCCCGGCCCCTATGCCTGTGCCGAATGGGAGTTTGGAGGATATCCCTGGTGGTTATTGAAAGATACGAGCCTTGTGATCCGTTCCTATAATCAGCCATTTTTAGATTCCTGCAAAGTATACATTAACAAACTGGCCGAACAGGTAAAGCCTTACCTGGCGGGCAAAGGCGGTCCGGTTGTTATGGTACAGGTTGAAAATGAGTTTGGTTCCTATGTGTCGCAACGTAAGGATATTCCCCTGGCAGAACACCGCAGGTACAATGAGGCCATCCAGCAACAGTTGATCAATGCCGGGTTCACCGGCCCGTTCTTTACATCAGATGGGACCTGGTTGTTCGAAGGTGGTTCTTTACCCGGTGTATTGCCTGCTGCCAATGGCGAAGACAATGTTGAGAACCTGAAGAAAGCGGTAAACAAATACCATAACAATGAAGGCCCTTACATGGTGGCGGAATATTATCCCGGTTGGTTACACCATTGGGCGGAACCGTTTCCCAACATCCCGGTTCAACAGGTAACACAGCAGGTAGAAAAGTACTTAAAGAACGAGATCAACTTTAATTTTTACATGGTGCATGGCGGTACCAATTTTGGTTTTACCTCCGGCGCCAATTACAATAACGAGCACGACATTCAGCCCGACCTCACAAGTTATGATTACGATGCGCCCATTACCGAAGCAGGTTGGGCATCGCCCAAGTACCTGGCGGTTCGGGAACTGATGAAAAAATACGTAAAGTATCCCGTGCCTGAAATTCCGGCGAAAATTCCGGTGATGACACTGCCGCCCATTCAGCTAAATAAGTCAATGGACCTGTTTGAACTGAAAAAGACATTACAACCGGTAGTGGCGGATACACCTTTATCATTTGAATCGTTGAACCAGGGACATGGATATGTTTTGTACAGCAAACGGTTTACACAGCCGGTTCAAGGCACCCTGCAGTTAAAAGGCTTACGCGATTATGCGGTGGTATATGTTGATGGCAGGAAAGTGGCGGTGTTGAATCGTGTGAACAAACAATATACCGCTACAGTGGATCTTCCTTTTAACAGTATGCTGGAGATCCTGGTAGAAAACATGGGCCGCATTAATTATGGAAGTGAGATCGTGCATAATACCAAAGGCATTATTTCACCGGTGCTGATCAACGATATGGAGATCACCGGCGGCTGGAATATGTATCAACTGCCATTTACACAAGCGCCTGTTGTAAGAACGGGTAAACAGAAAGCAGGCAGGGCAGCTATTTACAGTGGTACTTTCACCGTAACAAAAACCGGTGATGTTTTTTTAGACATGCGCCAATGGGGTAAAGGAATTGTGTTTGTAAATGGCCATAACCTGGGACGATACTGGCAGGTAGGGCCGCAACAAACCTTGTATTTACCCGGTTGCTGGCTTAAAAAAGGGGTGAATGACATTGTGGTATTTGAGCAATTGAATGAAGGGGTAAAGCCGGTTATATCTACTGTTACTACACCGGTGTTGACGGAGCTTAAGGAGAAGTAGGAGTCAAGCCTTAAGCCTTAAGCTTTAAGCTGTAAGTAAATACAGATAGGTCTTGGGCTTTCTGCTTACGGCTTACCGCTTATAGCTTACAGCTTCCTGAACATTTATTAACAACTTACTACTTATAATTGCTATCATGAAATGTATTCTGTTCTCACTAAGTATTTGTGTTGCCATAGCTGCCCATGGGCAAACCGGCACACCTGCATTCCGCAACTCCCAGCAACCCATAGAAGCGCGGGTGAACGACCTGCTGCATCAGTTGACGTTGCCTGAAAAAATTTCTTTACTGGGTTATCGCAGTAAAGAAGTACAACGGCTGGGCATACCTGCTTATAACTGGTGGAATGAAGCTTTGCATGGCGTAGCCAGGGCCGGGGTGGCAACGGTATTCCCACAAGCGATTGGGATGGCCGCCACCTTTAATGATGACTTGTTATACCAGTCTGCCAATGTGATCTCTACAGAAGCCCGCGCCAAATACAATTTGTCTATTGCACAGGGGAACCGGTTGCAATATATGGGACTTACCTTCTGGTCGCCCAATATCAATATTTTTCGCGATCCACGGTGGGGCCGCGGACAGGAAACCTATGGCGAAGATCCATTCTTAACAGCCCGAATGGGTACGGCTTTTATAAAAGGCTTGCAAGGCAATGACAACAAATATTTAAAAACGTCTGCCTGCGCCAAACACTTTGCTGTGCACAGTGGCCCGGAAAAAGGCCGGCATACTTTTAATGCCGTGGTTGATGAAAAAGACCTGCGTGAAACCTATCTATACGCCTTCAAAGCATTGGTAGATGCCGGCGTTGAATCGGTAATGTGCGGTTATAACCGGTTGAATGATCAGCCCTGTTGCACAGGCAATATTTTATTGCAAAACATTTTGCGGAATGAATGGAAATTCAAAGGGCACGTAGTAACGGATTGCGGCGCGCTGGATGATATTTTTATGCGGCACAAGGTAATGCCTTCCGGTGTGGAGGTAGCTGCGGCTGCCATCAAAGCCGGTGTGAACCTCGATTGCAGCAGCATTTTGCAGAAAGATGTAATGAAGGCGATCGAGCAAAAACTGCTGACCGAAAAAGATGTAGACAGCGCCCTTGCCGGCATTTTGCGAACACAATTCAAGCTGGGTTTTTATGATGCCGCAAACGCTACTCCATTTTCAAATTATGGCGCCGACAGTGTTTCCAATGCCTGGCATGCTTCTTTAGCGAGAACAATGGCGCAGCAAAGCATGGTGCTGTTGAAGAACGACAACCAGTTATTACCGATCGATAAAAAGAAATTTCCACAGATCATGGTGATTGGCAGCAACTCCGCTTCTATGGATGCGTTGCTGGGCAACTATCATGGTGTAAGCAACCGCGCCGTAAGTTTTTTAGAAGGCATCACCAATGCCGTGGATGCCGGTACACGGGTTGAATACGACCTGGGTAGCGATTACACCGACACCGTTCATTTTGGTGGCATCTGGGCCGCAGGCAATGCAGATATTACCGTGGCGGTAATTGGTTTAACCCCGGTATATGAAGGGGAAGAGGGTGATGCTTTCCTCGCAGCACAGGGTGGCGACAAACCCGACATGAGTTTGCCTGCCGCGCACATTGCTTTCATGAAAGAACTACGCAAGTCGAATAAGAAACCCATTATTGCCGTGATTACTGCTGGTAGCGCGGTAGATATTTCTGCTATTGAACCCTATGCAGATGCCATCATCCTGGCCTGGTATCCCGGTGAGCAGGGAGGTAATGCACTGGCCGATATATTGTTCGGTCGCGTGTCGCCGGCGGGCCGGTTACCGGTTACGTTTTACCAGTCATTTGCCGATGTACCCGCCTACGACAGTTACGCCATGAAGGGAAGGACCTACCGCTACTTTAACGGTAAAGTACAATATCCGTTTGGTTATGGATTAAGCTATACTTCTTTTGCCTACGAGTGGCAGAAAATGCCGGTTAATATTCGCACAGCTAAAGACAGCATTTCCTTTTCTATAAAAGTAAAGAACACCGGCAGTATGGATGGTGACGAAGTAGTGCAGGTGTATGTTGAATATCCGCCAATAGACAGGATGCCATTGAAAGAATTGAAGGCCTTTAAACGCGTGCATGTAAAAGCCGGGGGCGAAGCGGAAGTGCAGATAAGTATTCCGGCTACCGATTTACAAAAATGGGATCTCGCTACACGTAGCTGGAAATTATATCCGGGTCCTTATAACATATTTGCCGGTGGTAATTCAATTGATAAAAAGATTGTTGCTACTATAAAAGCCGAAGTGAGAAGTAGGAAGTAAGAAGTAGGATATTTTGAGATTGCGCGATTTATTGATTTTGAGATTTATTCGAAAAATTCAAACCTGGGCAAATCCCAAAATCACGAAATCCCAAAATCAGCAATTTCTTCCTACGTCCTGCTTCAGTTCCTTACTAATAAAAGTGAATCATAAAAAATGAAAAGTATTAAAAAACTAACCTGGCTACTCATATTAACAGTTAACATAGCATCAGCCCAGAACCGCTACGAATTGAACAGCGGTTGGGTATGTGCACCTATTGGTTCGGTGAAAGTAAATGGCGAAAAAGTTTCTGCAACATCCTGGTCGGTGAAAGGATGGATGCCAGCAACAGTACCCGGCACCGTGTTGACCACTTTGCTGGATAATAAAAAAGTGCCCGATCCTTTCTATGGAATGAACAATGAAAAGATCCCTGACATTTATAGAACCGGTCGCGACCATTATACCTATTGGTTTGTAAAAGAGTTTACAGAAAAAGCCCCCCAGGGCAATGAACAGGTGTGGTTGCAGTTCAGAGGCGTTAACTACAGTTGCGATATATTTTTGAATGGAAAGAAAGTGAACAACGCCCGTCATCACGGAATGTTCCTGCGGCAGAACTATAATATTACCCGGTTGCTGAATAGCAGTGGCCCCAACCGGTTGGCTGTTATTGTATATCCTATTGACCCGGTTGGTAACCCCAA
The DNA here is from genome assembly GCF_004834005.1 of Niastella caeni. GTDB lineage: Bacteria > Bacteroidota > Bacteroidia > Chitinophagales > Chitinophagaceae > Niastella > Niastella caeni. The sequence continues at coordinate 777,426 of NZ_STFF01000001.1, read as the reverse complement.
TGGCGGGCAAGGCGGCGATGGTACCATTGCCCGTAACGTATCGCATCAGTATGTAGCGGGGTGGGACTGGATTCAACCTATGCGTGATCGTAATACCGGCATTTGGGATAAAGTATATATCGAAAGAACGGGGGCGGTGAATATAAAGAACCCGCATGTGGTAACACAAGTGCCAGGTGTGCGTAAGCCCGAAGGAACACAACTGCCGGTACAAATTGTGGCGAGCGCCGAACTGGAAAACCCAACTTCCACAAAGAAAGATGGCGTTTTACAATATGAAATAGATGGACAAATTGTGAAGCAAGCTGTGTCTCTGGAACCAGGCGCCGTGAAAGAAGTGGCGTTGCCCGCGTTCCAATTCAACAACCCAAAATTGTGGTGGCCCAGTGGTTATGGCCCGCAAAATTTATATGCCACCCGGTTTCAATTCCTGGAAGATGGACAAACTGTTGCTGATGAAGAAAAAGTGACAGTTGGTGTTCGGGAAATTCAAACCGAATGGAATGCCATTACGCGTAGCAAACAGGTATCAGTAAACGGACAAAAGATATTCATCAAAGGCGGCAACTGGATCATCTCCGATGCCATGCTTCGTTTTACAGATCAACGCTTTGATGCGGAGGTACGTTATCATCGCGATATGAACCTAAACCTCATCCGGGTATGGGGTGGCGCGCTGATAGAGCGGCCAGAATTTTTTAACGCCTGCGATCGGTATGGTATGCTGGTGATGCAGGATTTCTGGATGTCGGGCGATTGCAATGGCCGATGGGTAGATCCCATGAAATCGGAAGATCAATGGACGCGCAGAAATTATCCCAATGATCATTCGTTGTTCCTGCAGTCTGTTGCCGACCAGGTGAAACTGGTGCGCAATCATCCATCACTCGCCATCTGGTGTGGCGGTAATGAAATTACCCCGCCCGAAGATATTCTCGTTCCTATGAGAGATTCTATTTTACCGGCATTGGATGGCACGCGTTGGTTTGTTGATTATTCAAACAGCGATGAAATGTCGTACAATGCATTGGGCGGTAATGGCGATGGACCGTATGGGATTCAAAACCCGGTTACTTTCTGGGAGCATAGAACTTTTCCTTTCAACTCTGAAGTAGGATCGGTGGGCGTAGGGGATTACGCTTCTTTAAAGCGGTTCATGCCTATGGAGAATATGCAGGTACCTCAGTATCCTTCTAACAAAGTAGATTCTGTTTGGGATTATCATAAATACATCGGCTACAACCAGTACATCGACCCGTATGGCGCCGCTAAAGATGTACCTGACTTCACCAAAAAGGCACAGTTGGTAAACTACGATCAGTATCGCGCGCTGGCAGAAGGATTCAGTAACCGGATGTGGGAATGGTATACCGGTTTTATTATCTGGAAAACACAAAATCCCTGGACGGCTTTGCGTGGACAGATGTATGATTATTACCTCGATCCCAATGCCTGTTTATTTGGTTTGCGTAATGGCAGCGAACCGCTGCATGTAATGTGTAACCCAACAGATGGCATGGTAACGATCGTGAACAACAGTTTTGAAGAAAAGCGAAATATGATGCTGGCGGTACGCTTTTACGAACTGTCGGGGAAAGATAGTTTTGTAACGCAGGTATTTACTTATGTAGAACCCTCCTCTGCAAAACGCATTCTGTCGGTAAAAGAATTAATGAACAAACTGGCAAAGGACAAAGGCGTATTCCTTTCCTTGCAATTGTTAAATGAAAAGAAACAGGTGATCAGTGATAACTTTTACTGGTGGCCCGATGCAACAGGAAATTATTCCGGGTTGCAATCTATGGCGCCGGCTACTTTAAAAGTAAAAGCAACGCCAATGGGCAAAGGAAAAATTGAAGTGACCCTGGCCAATGCAGCGAACAATCCCGTTGCTTTTTTTAACCGGGTCACTTTGCTGGATGCTAAAAAGAAAGACCGGGTATTGCCCGTTTTTTATAGCGACAATTATTTCTCCGTAGTACCGGGCGGCGAGAAGAAGATCATTGTTGAATATGATGGAGCCATAACACCTGCTATTAGTGTAGAAGGGTGGAATGTATCTTCGCAGGAAATTCCTGTTAATAACTAGGATATCTATGTGATTGTAGCTGTTAGAGGTAGAAAGTGCATAGAGCTAGTGGTAAGTAGCTAGTGGGACGTTTTACTCATCGCTCGCTATTTTTTATTTGCTTTCCTACTCGCTACTCGCCACTTACTACTCGCTTTTTATTATTTTACAACGATACAGTAACTTATAAATATCACTTCAAATATGTATTGCCGGTGGTCTGTTATATTTCTTCTCCTTGTACAAACCGGATTGAAAAGTATTGCCCAACAAACCAATTCAATTGGTATACGGTTGGTTGATGTTCCGGCAGGAACATTTAATAGGGGATCGAACCGGGGAAAGGAAGATGCGGATGAAAGCCCTGTGCATGCAGTTACCATTACCAATGGTTTCAAAATGTCGGCCACAGAGATCACCAACAAACAATATGAAGCGTTTGATCCGGCGCATAGTAAGCTGCGCGGAAAAAATGGTTTTTCATTGCAGGATGATGAAGCGGTGACCTTTGTTAATTATGAAGAAGCGGTGGCTTTTTGTGCCTGGTTATCCCGCAGGGAAGGAAAACCATATCGATTGCCAACAGAAGCGGAATGGGAATATGCCTGCCGCGCAGGAACCACTACCGATTATAGCACCGGCGATGAGTTGCCGGCCAGTTATCAGAAACTACAACATACCAACAGAACTCCCGTACCGGTTTCCTTACGCGTAGCCCAAACCGCTCCCAATTCCTGGGGCTTGTACGATATGCATGGCAATGTTGAAGAGTGGTGCCATGACTGGTATGGGGCTTATACTGCCGGCACTCAGAAAGATCCGGTGGGCAGGCAATCAGGATTAAGCCGCGTAACAAGAGGCGGCAGCCATAATACACCGGTACGCTTCTTACGCTCGGCTAACCGGCAGGGTATGTTGCCGGAAGACAAACACTGGCTCACCGGATTCAGAGTGGTGCAGGGCGTCATGCCGGGTACTAAAGCAACCATTGCAGAACCGGCTCCCGCAAATAGTGTGCAGGTATCGCAACAAAAATATATATGGAAGAAAGTAACGCAACCACTGTTTGATGCACCCATAGTATATGTAAGAAAACCCGACAGCAGTTCGGGTACGCCATTTTATGCACACAATCATTGTCCGGCTATTACCTGGTGCCCCAATGGCGATCTGCTGGTTGCCTGGTTTAGCACCAATGCCGAATCGGGGCGTGAGATGGTTATATTGGCCAGCCGGTTACGCGCTGGTAAAAAAGCATGGGATACGGCATCTATGTTTTTCAGTGTGCCCGACAGGAATGTTACCGGCACTTCACTTATATACGATCAAAAAGGAATATTATATCATATCAATGGTTTGGAAGCTGCGGGCGACTGGCAGAACCTGGCGATGATCATGCGCACCAGCACCAATAACGGTTCTACCTGGTCGAAACCTGTATTGATAGCACCCGAACATACCAAACGACACCAGGTGATTGCCGGTTCTATAATCACGCGCGAAGGCTGGCTGGTTCAACTGTGTGATGCTGATCCCGGTCCGCGCGGCGGAACAGCTATACATATTAGCAAAGACAAGGGCATGCATTGGACAACCCCTTATTCATTACCCATTACACCAATTTATAATAATGGCAGTGTAGGCGGGTTAATTGCGGGTATCCATGCCAGTGTAGTGCAACTAAAAGATGGCCGGTATCTGGCGCTGGGCCGTAATGATAATATCAAGTCAGATAGTTTGGGCGAAAGGATGCCCATGAGTATTTCGAACGATGGCGGCGCCACCTGGCAATATGCTCCGTCTGTATTTCCGCCGATAAGCAGCGGACAACGGCTTGTTTTACGCCGCCTGAATGAAGGACCGTTATTATTGGTATCATTCACCCACAGTGCCGGTAAATCCGGCATAGAAGGAATGGACTTCACTAAACCCGATGGTACAAAGTATAAGGGGTATGGCATGTATGCCGCCCTCTCATTTGATGAAGGAAAGACCTGGCCAATAAAAAAACTGCTTACTGATAATGTAATGCGGCATCTGGAAGGCGGCGCCTGGACGGGCCCTTTTACAATGGATACTACACATTCCGAACCCAAAGGATACCTGGCAGCAACCCAAAGCCCTGATAATGTGATACACCTTATTAGTAGTAATCTATATTATCGCTTCACTTTAGCCTGGTTGCAGTTGCCATAGCTTAAACAAATATCAAATCACAACCCAAATAAAAAATTCAAATCCCAAAGCATACTATGGAACACTGGTACCTGGAATTTGGCTCCTGGTATTCTTTTGTTTTTGGAATTTGATTTTTGGTGCTTTTCTTCAACCCCTAACGGCAACAATATCAATATTAGGTGTCAACATTCAGCTTGACTGTAATTATCTTTTATATTTTTTTTTAATGCTTGCATCATATTATTGAAAATGTTTGCCTAATAAAAAAGAAATTGTTAATTCTTTATTACAAAATGGTATTTGCATACACTATAAAGATGCAGCCATATGTATCTAAAATACTTTGGTAAGAATATACCATGTCATTGTTTAGTATAACCAGAACTAAAACATAACACTTCACCGAACCCTTAATTGAAAGGGCCTTAACACTAATAGGGAGTTTTTCAAAATGATTGCGGTCAGTAAAAAGACTGCCTGTCTATGCTATGTCATTTTGTTAACATCTTCTATTGGGAGTTATTTAATCATTATAAAATCAATTGCTAATGAGACATGTTCGCCTGCTAATTGCATTTATTTTGCTGCATTCGGCAGTACTGGCCCAAACACGACAAATATCAGGGTCTGTTAAAGACAAAGCCGGTACTGGGATTCCCTCAGTAACAATTAAAGTAAAAGGTAAAAACATTGAGACTGTTACCGACATGGCCGGTGTTTTTAGATTACAGGTACCAACCGGTAAAATTCAACTCGAAGCATCTTCCATAGGGTACGGCTCACGAACCATCGATGTAGATGCCAGTCAGGACAATGTGGCGTTCACATTGGAAGAAGGAAATGGTCAGCAACTGGGTGAGGTAGTAGTAACCGCTTTAGGCATTTCAAAGGAAGCCCGAAAAGTGGGTTACTCTGTGTCAACCGTTGTGGGTGATCAGTTGAACCAGGCAAGGGAAACCAATGTAGCCAATTCATTAAGCGGCCGGGTGGCCGGTTTAAAAGTATCCGGAACCAATGGCGGTCCCGGTGGTACAGTTAAATTATTATTACGCGGTTTGCCAAGCATGAACAACCCGGGCTCGCCGCTTTTTGTTATTAACGGCGTGCCGATGGATAATACCCAGAGAGGTAGCTCGGGCGAATGGGGTGGTTCAGATAACGGCGACGGTATCGGTAACATCAACCCCGATGACATTGAAACCATGACCGTATTGAAAGGCCAGGCAGCATCGGCCCTGTACGGTTCAAGAGCTTCAAACGGTGTCATTCTTATTACGACCAAATCGGGCAAACGCGGTGATTTTTCTGTAGACTACAACATGAATTTCATGGTTGATAAAGCAATGGATCTAACCGATTTTCAGTATGAATACGGACAAGGCATTGGCGGCGCAAAACCTACTACCGTTGCTGCAGCACAACAATCTGGTAGAATGAGTTGGGGCGCCAAACTGGATGGCTCGCAGGTTATTCAGTTTGATGGCAAATCCTATGCTTACTCTGCACAGAGAGACAACATAAAGAATTTCTATCGTACCGGTCCTTCTTTTACTAACACGATCGCCGTTTCGAAGGGCGGAGAAAGTGGTTCGTTCCGGTTATCGTTGTCGAACCTGAATAACGAATCTATCGTACGTAACAGCGGCCTCGATAGAAAGACCATTAATTTAAATATTGATCAAAACATCACCGATAAATTGTCTGTGAAGATCATGGCCAATTATATTGATGAAAAATCAACGAACCGGCCGCAGTTGAGCGATGGTCCCATGAACCCCAATAACGGGCTGTTCCTCGCTACCAATATTGATCAGAATATCCTGAAGCCGGGCTATAATCCTGCAAACGGGTATGAGATCCAGTTCAGTGATGATGAATATGTTTCCAATCCCTGGTTTGTTGTGAACCAGTATGTAAATAACCTGGGCCGTAAACGGTTTATCTCTTCTACTGCCCTTCGGTACAATTTCACAAAATGGATGTATGCCATGGGACGCGTTGGATATGATGTGGCGCACGACCGGCTGTTTAAAGTAACGCCCTGGGGAACGGCGTATTCTCAAAACAGGGCCGGTGGCCTGGATGACCTGGCCTCCACAGAACGTTTTGAATTGAACGTAGATGGATTGATCGGTGCTTCACATAAAATAACAGAAGATCTGAGTTTCGATGCGGCCATTGGCGCCAACCTGCGTAAGAACCAGGAAGAAAGAATAAAGATCGGCGGTGGCCCGTTCATACTGCCTTACCAGTACAGTTTTAATAACGTACAGAATTTTAACCGGGATTATAGTTTTTATAAATCACAGGTAAATTCTGCTTACTATACCCTCGACCTGGCTTATAAGAACTTCCTAACCATCGGTACAACCGGCCGGTACGATGCGTATTCAACGCTGCCGGTTGACAACAACAGCATCTTCGTTCCATCAGTTTCAGCCAGTTTGATCTTTTCTGAATTAACGAATATTAATAACCTGGATTTCGGTAAACTGAGGGCCTCTTATGCCGTTACCAGCAATGAGCTTACAGCGGCGTATCAAACCCAGGTGTATTATTCACTCGGTAATAATTTCAGTGGAATACCTATTGGCCAGTTCAGTACCTCACTGCCCAGTGGTTTGTTAAAACCATTTACCGTATCGGAGTTTGAAATAGGCACAGAACTGAGACTGCTGGGCAACCGGCTGAATGTTGACATCGCTTATTTCACCAAGAAAACAAGGGATGAGATCATGCCCGCCACCTTTAGCATTGCCACCGGTTATACCAGCGGTTACATTGCAAACGGTCAAACCCAGAACAAAGGACTGGAGTTGATGATCAGCGGCTCGCCAATTAAAAGCAAAGATCTTAGCTGGACCGCCACTTTTAATCTTACGCATGTTAAGAATAAAGTGCTTAGAACAGACGCGAATGGTAACAACGTAAACCTGGGCCAAAACCGGGGAACCCTGGGCAATGCCATTACTGCTTATGTAGAAGGCTTGGCCGGCCCGCAGATCATGGGATACGATTACAAGCGCGATTCAAAAGGCGAAATAGTGGTTGACGGATCAGGATATCCCGTAAGAGGCGATAGCCTGATAGGCTGGGGTAGTGTGTTGCCAACCCTGTATGGTGGTTTAAATAATGAATTTAATTTCAAAGGCCTTACCTTCTCTTTCCTAATCGATTACAATTTTGGTAACAAAATACTCAGTGCCACCAGTTATTATTCCATCCTCCGCGGGTTGAATAAAATGACGCTCGAAGGTCGTGATGGTATTACCAAAGGGGTAACTTCAACAGGCGCTACCAATACTGTAAAAGCCGATGCCCAGGGTTATTACAGGGCATTAGCACAACAGGTTACCGGAACACACGTGCTGGATGGAGATTTTATTAAACTTCGGCAGGTGCAATTAGGCTATACCATACCAGCCTCAATAGTAAGCAAATCAGTGATCTTCAGATCTGCGCAAATTTCTTTTGTTGCCCGCAATCTGTGGATCATCATGAAGAATAGCGATAACATCGATCCGGAATCACAGTTCGGTTCTAACGTAAGATATTATGGTATTGAAGGAACCAGCCTGCCTTCTACACGCACCTATGGCGTTAACCTGAATTTAAAATTTAAAAAATAGTAGACCCAGTTGACGAGCTATTATTTAAACAATAAAATTTCCGAAATGAAAAGAATATTTTTATATACAGGTTTGGCGGTATTGGGGTTAACGGGATGTACTAAAGACTTTGAAGAAATAAATACTGATCCTACCCAAACCTCCCCCGCTAATTATAACTCAGAGTACTTTTTATCGGGCAGCCAGCGAAATTATCTCGATGGTATTACCGGGTATAACGGCGCCATCTTATTCCAGAGCGGATGGGTGCAGATCTTTGCTTCCACGACCTCAGGGGCCGCCAATTATTATAGCAATATGGATAAATATGTTCCATCGGGTAACACCAACGACTACGCGGGCCGTGGCTTCGATCTTGGTTATAAGGGCGCGCGACTGGCCGCGGAACTTATAAAAAATTACAGCGGGAATGCCGATAAGGTAAATGTAGTAAGTGCTGCTACCATAATGAAAGTACTGTGCGCACACTATATTACCGACCTGTATGGCGATATCCCTTATTCCCAGGCTTTGCAGGGGGCTTCGAATGTGAATTACCCGGTATATGATAAACAACAGGATGTGTATTCCGCTATGTTGAGCGACCTGGATGGGGCATTGACAGCCTTTGATGCATCAAAAGCAAAACCCATTGCCGACCTGTTCCCTTATGCCGGTGATGTGGCCAAATGGAAAAAGTTCGGTTATTCATTGATGCTGCGTATTGCCATGCGGTTAGTAAAAGCTGATGCCGCTAAAGCACAGCAATATGCTGAAAAAGCAGCGGCCGGTGGTACGCTTTCATCCGTTTCAGAAGATGCTTATGTAAAAGGCGATAATACCAATGGGTATCGCAGCGAAAACTCCCGTTCTTTGGGCACTGCGGCTGATTTTTACCAGGTAAAATGGAGCAAAACGTTGATGGATTTTCTGAAATCAACCGCTGATCCACGCGTATCTGTTATAGCTGAATTACCGTCTCCCGGTCTCGCTGCCGCTATGAATCCCGACAACAAGACTGGCGATAATACATTTGCCAACCAGCGTGGATTGCCCAATGGCTGGGACCTCAATGGCGGTGCAACAGATATCAGTAACGCGCCCGGCTATCCCGGCGCCTCAGGCTCCGGTAACGATGCAGACCCCATTGGCCTGTATTCACGTCCCCGGGCAGCTATTTACACCGATCTGAACAGTCCGCAATTTGTGTTAACTTATGCTGAGTCGGAACTGTTACTGGCAGAAGCAAAAGTAAGAGGCTGGAATGTGGGCGCCACTACGGCTTCCGTGCATTATGCAAATGCTGTATCAGCCGCATTGCAATCTTTAGCAGCCTTTGGCAGCAGTGCCGCTATCAGCGCTACAGTTGCTAATGCATATGCCGCCGCCAATCCGTTGAATGTAACTTCCACGGCTGCATCATTAAAGATGATCAATGAACAATACTGGGCTACTACCGGCATCCTGATGAATTTTGTAGAAGCATGGAACAACTGGAAGCGCTCGGGCTATCCCGTATTGACACCGGTTGTGTATGCCGGTAATTTTTCAGGCGGTGTTATTCCAAGAAGACAATTATATCCGACAACAGAACCAACCGCCAACCCGGCCAACTATAAAACAGGTGTAAGCAGCCTCACCGGCGGTGATACCTGGAGCTCTAAGATGTGGTGGGATAAATAATAAGTTTATGGTTTGTTGTTTTTGGTTTGTGGTTACTGAATGTTGAAGTTGCCGATCAAATTGTATAGGTTGAAATTTTTGCAGGTGCGATTTTATCCGGCAATCTCGACTGGAAATAACCACAAACCACAAACCATAAACTACAAACTGTTACAAATGATGATACGACCTCTCATTATAGCTATAATTCTTATTTATACTTCCGTTCTAACAAGCTTTGCACAAGGGCCATTATTCGAACTGTTAACTCCTAAACAAACCAACCTGCAATTTATAAATCGCATCAGCGAAACAGAGAACCTGAATGTGCTGGCTTACGAATATTTCTACAACGGTGGCGGCGTAGCCGTAGGCGATATCAATAACGATGGCCTGGAAGACATCTTCCTGGTATCGAACATGGGCGAAAACAAATTATTTCAGAACACAGGTAACCTGCAGTTTAAAGATATTACCAAAGATGCGGGGAAAGAACTGGCCGGCCGGCCTGGTAGCTGGAAGACCGGTGTAACCATGGCCGATGTAAACGGCGATGGCTGGCTGGATATTTATGTATGTTATTCCGGAAAAGTAAGCGACGATGCCCGCAGGAACCAATTGTTCATCAACCAGGGCAATGCTACATTTAAGGAAGAAGCGGCCGCTTATGGAGTGAATGATAAAAGCTATGGAACGCAGGCCGCCTTTTTTGATTATGACAATGATGGCGACCTCGATCTTTTTTTGCTGAACCACAGCACCAAAAAAATTGATAACATGGAGCTGGCCCGTTATCGCGATGAAGTAGATGAACTGGCCGGTAATAAACTATATGAAAACCAGAACAACCATTTTGTTGATGTGTCTAAAAAAGCCGGCCTCCGGCAAAACCCGTTGACGTTTGGTTTAGGCATAGCCATTGCCGATATTAATAAAGATGGCTGGCAGGATGTATATGTTACCAATGATTACAACGAACCCGATTACCTGTACATCAACAATGGCAACGGCACTTTCACCAATGAAGCCGACAAAAGCCTGCGGTACCTGTCGCAGTTTTCAATGGGCGTTGATATTGCCGATTTCAATAACGATGCATTGCCCGATATTATAACGCTCGATATGCTGCCCGAAGATAACAGGCGGCAGAAATTATTACAGTTACAGGAAAACTATGAATCCTTTGCCCTGATGGTAAACCAGGGATTAAACCCGCAGTATATGCGTAATATGCTGCATTTGAATAACGGTATTACGCCCGTCCCCGGCGGAAAAGGGGAGGCCACCTTTAGCGAGATCGGTCAACTGGCCGGCGTATCCAATACCGACTGGAGCTGGTGCCCGCTGCTGGCCGATTATGACAACGACGGCTATAAAGACCTGTTTGTTACCAACGGTTACTTACGCGATTATACCAATAAGGATTTTTTGCGCTATTGGGGCGATTACAAAGTAAAAAAGGCCATGGACCGCGAGCCCGTGCTGCTGATGGACCTCATACGCGCCATGCCTTCCACCGCGCTGCCCAATTACATTTATAAGAACAATCGTAATTGCACCTTTACCAACCAGCAGAAACCCTGGGGAATGGACAAGCCGGCCATCTCATCAGGAGCGGTATACGCAGACCTGGATAACGATGGGGATCTGGACCTGGTGATCAATAACATAAATGAAAATGCGTTTGTGTATAAGAACACCGCAAGAGAGAGCACGAAGGCCGGCTATCTTTCCCTCAACCTGCATTATAAAAAACCAAACGGATTTGCGATTGGCGCCAAAGTATGGTTGTACGATCATGGAACGGTGCAATACGCAGAAGTGAATCCGGCGCGCGGCTATTTGTCCTGTGTTCCAACCCGCCTGCACTTTGGTGTTGACAGTGCAAAAATGATCGATTCGGTAAAGATCGTTTGGCCCGATCAACGGGCGCAGGTGCTTACAAACGTAGAAACCAATAAGCAGTTAAATATAAATTACGAGCAACATGATCCTGTTATAGAAGAAAAGCCGGTATATGCTGCAAAAACCATCCTTACACCCGCTGATAAGTTATTTACCTATACGCATACCGACCTCAGTGAAAACGATTTTAAACGCCAGTTACTGATGTTGTTCATGTATTCCAAAACCGGGCCTGTTATAACCAAAGGCGATGTGAACAAAGACGGGCGGGAAGATTTGTTTGTGAGCGGTGATAAGAACAAACCCGGCAAAATTTACATTCAGAATACGAAAGGACAATTTTATGTTGAACCCGATCAGTATATCGGGGATGAAACTACCTCCTCCATTGCGGCTGCCGCATTTGTTGATGCAGATGGGGATGGCGACCAGGACCTGTATGTTGCCAAAGGCGGTTATGCGCTATATGAGCCCGGTACCCGTGCTTTGCAAGACGAATTGTATCTGAACGATGGCAAAGGCCAGTTTAAATTATCAACCGGAATGCTGCCCGGCCTTAGCGCCAACAGCAAATCGTGTGTTCGGCCCTGTGATTATGATGGCGATGGGGATATGGACCTGTTCATCGGCGGCCGCGTAATTCCGGGCCGGTATCCGTTAACACCAACTTCTTACTTATTGACAAATGATGGCAAAGGGCATTTTACAACAACCACCATTCCTTTTGCCCAGATAGGGATGGTAACCGATGCGCAATGGGCCGACCTGGACAAAGATGGCCGCAAAGACCTGGTGCTATGTGGAGAGTTTATGCCAGTGAGTGTTTTTATGAATACAGCCAATGGTTTTGTTGATAAAACAACCGCGTATTTCGATAAAGCACCCAATGGCTTCTGGTTTACGCTGCACCTAACCGATCTTGACCAGGATGGGAACGATGATATCGTTGCCGGCAACCTGGGAATGAATTCCTGTTTACGGGTATCGGAAAAAGAGCCCGGTGAATTGTATTATGCCGATTTTGATAACAATGGGTCTATCGATCCCTTCTTTAATTATTACATCCAGGGCGCCAGTTACCCGTTTGTAAGCCGCGATGAATTGAATGAACAGATCTATCCCATGCGAAAAAAGTTCACGTCATACGCCGCTTATTCGCAGGTAACCATCAAAGATATTTTTTCAAAGGAGGAATTGGAAAAGGCAAACCGCCTGACGGTGACAGAAACCCGTACCCTTACTTTTTTAAACCGCAATGGAAAATTTATACCGGCTGAATTACCTATGCAGGCGCAATTCTCTGTTGTTACCAACATCCTTTCAGATGATTATAACGGCGATGGAAAAAAAGACCTGTTGTTGCTGGGCAATCATTCCGATAACCGGTTAAAGATCGGTTGTATCAATGCCAGCTATGGTTGTTTGCTTGCCGGCGATGGAAAGGGGAATTTTAATTATGTTTCTCAACCCGAATCGGGGCTTGGTATTAAAGGCGATGTAAAGGCCGCTGTTGCATTGAAGACCAATAATACCCGGTATATAATAGCGGGCATTTGCAATGAAGCAATGCAATTTTATAAAGTACAGTAGTATGACAGAATTCGCAGTTCGTTTGTTTGATATGTCAAAAAGCCGGCGTCCCGCCTTGCGGGACGTCGGTATATTTTCCTATGCCTTGTTGAAGACTCTGCTATTGATGGCATTGCTCTTGCTGCAACTGGCAGCTTCAGCCCAAACGAGGGTAAGCAAAAAGCCGGTAATAAAAAAGAATGAGGCCACCGCCTTCACCCGTTATCTGCAGCCAGCGGTTTTTTCTTTATCGAAAGTAATGATGCATGATGTGGTGAACCCGCCGGCTGCTGCGCGGTATTATGCTTATTGCATGTTGGGCGCCTATGAGATCGTATCGCAAAACGATGCCAGGCTAAGCAACCTGGGCGGGTTGCTGAAGCAATACAAACAACCGGTTATAACAACTAAGACTACTAATTACGATCATCGCATAGCGGCGGTATACTGTATTTTAGAAACCGGCCGGCTTATGCTGCCTTCGGGTTACCGGCTGCAGGAAGAAGAAGAACAGTTTATTGCCGAACAGCAAAAATTGAAAGTACCCGCAGCGGTCATTGACAGCTCGATAGCGGTAGCCAAATACCTGGCGGCACGTATTGTGGATTATTCCAAAACAGACCGGTATGGCAGGTTAAGTGCGCAATTACGCTATACCCCGGTAAAGGGCGAAGGGTATTGGTATCCTACGCCGCCGGCCTATATGGAAGCGGTTGAACCCAACTGGAAAACCGTTCGGCCATTTGTGATGGATTCGTGTAACCAGTTTCCGCCATTGCCGCCGGTTGCGTTTAGTAAAGACAGCAACAGCCATTTTTACAAATTGGCCAAAGAAGTGTATGATGCTTCTGTAAAAGCCACGCCCGAGCAGTTGAACATTGCATCGTTCTGGGATTGCAATCCATTTGTGGTGGCAACATCGGGCCATATGTCTATCGGGTTTAAAAAGATCAGTCCGGGCGGGCATTGGATGAACATTGCCGCCATTGCCGCGCAAAAGGCGCAACTGGATTTTACCGCTACCATCACGGTGCAAACATTGGTAGGCATTACCATCATGGATGCTTTTATTAGTTGCTGGGATGAAAAATACCGCAGTAACCGTATACGGCCCGAAACGTACATCAACCGCTACATCAATATAAAATGGCAGCCATTACTGCAAACGCCGCCCTTCCCTGAGTATACCAGCGGGCACAGTGTAGTATCCACTGCTTCGGCAGAAGTGCTTACTTATTTGTTCGGTGATAAATTTTCTTATATCGATAATTCGGAGGAGCTGTTTGAAATTCCCGCCCGGTCCTTCACATCATTCAGGCAAGCGGCAGCGGAAGCAGCCATTTCCCGGCTATATGGCGGCATTCATTACCGCGATGCCATTGAAAATGGACAGCAGCAGGGTAGGGATGTGGGGGCGTTTATTGTTAGCCGGTTGAAGGAGGTGGGCATTAAGCCGGTGAAGTGCGTTGACCGGTTCAACAATTCTCTTTAATCCATTGTTTAAATACTAATTGCTCATAAAAGAAATTTAAAAAAACATCCGGTCCAATTACATAAAATGGTTTCTTGAATATTCTTTTTTCAAAATTCTCTATAAGCCAGAGATAGTCATTCCAATTTTCAAAGAAGGGAATTATTTTCGTTTTAAAAAGGTCCATAATGGCGGGAATGTTATTTTCCAATTCAAACTCAGCCCCTTTATAAAAATTATTATAAAACAATTTATTCAGGTTTTTCTCCGGTTCTCCTAATGATAATAAGAGATCGTACAGCGTGGTTTCAATTAATAACTTCTCTTGTCTGCATTTTTCCAGGGGAAACTCTTTTTCTAACAGGTCAAATACCACGACCATTAAAATATCGAAACGAGGTTCCTCACGACGCACGATGTTTGAAACAATGCTGAATTCATCGAATGGCAACACCCATGTATATTTGTCAAGATTTTTATAACCCAATTCTTCCATTGGAGCGTATAATATCTTTAGTAATTGTTCGTGGTGCATGCTTAATTTTTTAATGAGCGTTCCCGCTAAATGTAAGGAGGCCATATGTCCTGGGTTTGTACGATCCAATGATTATCACGTGCTTTTTGTAACCCATATCAAGGAATGCGGTTTCAAGTGGCTTAATAAGTTCTTTGTAGTCCATTTGTAAAAATTTAATGATTATTATAAATAGCAAAGGCCGCTACTAACTAGCGGCCTTACCTATACTAAAATAAGATAGTTTTTTTAAAATCCGTTTAGCTGTTAAATTTATTGATCTTGCTCATCTATTGGGGGTTGAAGTTGATCAGGGAAAGCTGATAGTTTGTAATTATAACCGCGGAGTTGAATTGCAATACCTGTAAGTTGCGTGGCAATGCTGTAGGGTTTGTTTACGATAGCTATTGTTTGATTACAGCGTCTGACTTCTTAATTTCTATATATATTAATCATCATGCAAGGCCTTTGGTTTGAATGATGGCCTGCCTGGTTCGCAAAACATAATAGCTTGTTTGTTGTACGATCTATCTATTCCCATTGCAATATCATAT
The DNA here is from genome assembly GCF_004834005.1 of Niastella caeni. GTDB lineage: Bacteria > Bacteroidota > Bacteroidia > Chitinophagales > Chitinophagaceae > Niastella > Niastella caeni. The sequence continues at coordinate 761,897 of NZ_STFF01000001.1, read as the reverse complement.
ATGTCGGTTGGCTAAATGAAAAAGCTGGAATGCAATGGTCATTGTTCGGAATGCAAGGCATATAAGCCGGATTGCAGGGCTTATAGATCGAAAACAAAATGCATTGTTCAATGTACAAGGCATATTGTTTGCGATGCAATGGGTGTGTTTTGCACTACAAGGCCTGTAATTTCAATAACAAGACAGATCATCTGCAATACAAGGAGCCTTTAATCAAATGCAAAAGCTATTTTGTAAATGGCTAAACAGGATTGTAGTCGAACAAGCCTCACTGCATTTCAAACTATGCTTATTGTAATTCAAACTATAAGCCTCGCAATTCAACTTACGTGTTTCGGCAATTAATTTTCTTCTAATGTCAATCGAATTAAAGGTATTGGCAATTACGTCAAGATTGTCAGACAACGAAAACACCGCCAAAAGTGGATAATATGGCCATAATGGCCACAATGGCCAAAATGGCCAGGGGTTTCGAAAGTGCCCTCTACATTTGTGTCAGATAACGGCAACTAAAATGAATGAACGTACCGTGGTGTATTTAGAAACGATTTTCGGTTCAGTACAAAGGATCCTCATCGGTTGCGTTTAAACATTCAGGAAGCAGTTATTGATCAGCTTTGTTGGCCAACAAGTTGAAGCTTTGTTTTAGCCTGCCTGCCGGCAGGCAGGTAGCAGGTATTTTAATTTATTAATGTTTAAAAAATAATTTTATGAGTAACAAAGTAAACACTTCATTTAACAGAGGCCGGGATGGCGACCTGGTAAATGAAAGCTATGTAGTCATAGATAATATGACAGATAATACATATTTCCCGAATCCCAATCCTACCGTGGCCGTGTTAAAGCAGGCTACCCAGGAATACCAGCAATCATTGTATGATGCATCTGGCCGGGACCAGAAACTGGTTGCTATTAAGGATAACAAGCGAACGGTTTTGCGCGCTGTGTTAACGCAACTGGCAGAGTATGTAAACTCAGTTGCTAATGGCAACAGGGAAATATTGTTAAGCAGTGGCTTTAAGTTGACAAAGAATCGGGGAGAAGCCGATGACCTAAGGCCAATTGGTGATTTGGAAGTACGGACAGACGCTCCTGAGCAGGCTACCGTTCGTATCAAAAGGGTACCGGGTGCAAAAGCGTATGTCTATGAGTATACTACCGGTGTGGTTACCAACGAAAGTATATGGATAGCCAGAACTATTACGGAGCCCTCATATACGTTCAGGGGCCTTCAGTCTGGCGTGAAATATTCGTTTCGCGTAATTGCCATCGGACGGGGCGAAAAGTCGGTATTTTCACCCATTTTATCACGATTTATTCAGTAAGTAATTGCTGAGTGGCATTGTGATGGGATGATGATACCTATTGCAACAAAGGATAGCAATATCCTTGCTCACGTGGTCCCGATTTATCGGGGCCACGTTTTTTTATGCCTGGTTACCCTGGTACAGGTCTTTCATTCAACTCTCCATAATAAAATCCAGTATCGTTTGCAGGTCGAGTTCAGTATACGTCTGAAGATCATAGTAAGTCACAGGACCGCTTACAGATAGGCCAATTGACTCCCGCACATCATTCAGCAGGCTACGGGCTGCTTCCGGAGTACAGTCATACATATATTCAACGTCTTTGGGATAGATACTAAATCGACCAGGCCTTTCCCGGTATTTCTTACGCTGAACGGCTTCAGTGTCAGTATAGCTCCAGTCGTTATCCCTTATGTTGGTGGGCATGTCGTACCAATCCCTGGTTTGATAGAATGTGTACCATGGGTGGTCGGGTTCCATTTCGGTGTATATTACTCTACAAAACTCCTGGTAACTCATATAGCATGCATATTGAAAGTGAATAACGTTGTTAACTTTCCATTATGAACGTATGGATGGTTTCATAATCAAGATGAGATTGAGCACAAAAATCTTTGATTGTAACAGGAGCTCCCTTTGGTAAACCTATTTCTTCGCGAATATACTGCAGGTACCGGCGGGCTGTACGGGCTGATTTTCCATAGATGGCAACGAGGTCACTGGGGTAAATAACCAGGCGTGCATCTCTTTTGTAAAAAACCAGGCGTTCCGGTTCATGCGCATCACGATATAAAATGGCGTCCCATTCCACTGAACTGGGATGATCATAAAAGTCGCGCGTTCTTAAAAACCTTCTTCTCAGTGTTTGGTAACTGGCGATTTTGCGGGAAGGATAATGGGGTATTTTAAACGCTTTTGCTTCTGCGAGCATATGTTAGGTTTAATGATTGCAGGAATTAAAAAATAAGAGAACACTTATACAGTACGCGTAATAAGTAATTATAAGATGATTGAAAAAAATTACAGCTTACTAATCAGAGGAGCCATTTACCAATTCAGGAGCATCAATTGCAGGAGTATTAAAGATAATGTAAAAACGCCATCGAAAAAAATAACTGAGGTGAGTTTAAAGAAATGTATAGCAAAACCTTTGAAGGCGCAATGTGTATTGCATACAAACACGGCAATACCATTTTTGCATCATCCTTCACCGCTTATGCTATATCTTTATCATTTCTGCTAATGCTACCGATGCTCCAGCCTCTGCAAATGCCTTTACATTGAATAGTTCTTAAACTATTGCATACGTTTTTATGATCGCTAGTTATATCCTAGCGTCTGCCATACCTTAATACATGAACGCAGTTAACCTGGCTGCTTAGCAGCCAGGTTACTGTATTGGGTTCGTACTATGGATTCCTGCTTACCCTTGTTCTGTTATCATCATCCCTTCTTCGCAATCCAGCCAGCCCAATCAATCCAAGTAATCCTGCAAGCCCCCATTTTCCGGTGTTGTCATCTTCATTCCGATCGGCGGTCTGCGCAGCCGAAGTGTTGGTTTCATTTTGTGCCAGCAGCGGCGTGGCAATGGTCAGGCTACAGCATAATACTACCGCAATGAAAGGTTTTGCAAACTTTTTCATTTTATTTTTTTTAGGTGATCAAATGTTCCGTCCTGCAACATGCAGCATCGGATGCTATCACCGGGAACGGTATTGAATAAAGGCAAAGGTGGTTTATCGAACTACGTAAACATTTTGTTCATTTTCCCATAAAATTTCTAAAGGATCTGTTATTGGCTCAAAGGAGAATTAATAGATTTTCACTCGAAAGAAATAAACTAATGGATATTACCTGCTTTTTCAAACTGTTTTCTTTTTGGCTGTTTTTTTCCTGGCAGATTTTTTACCAGTTGCTTTTTTCGCCTTGCTTCTCTGATACGCTTGCTCGTGGTCTTGTTGACTGATGCGTTTGGCATCTGCTTTTTTCTTCATTGGATTGTCTGCCATAATTTTATCTTTCTATTAGTTGTAAAAATATTATGCCAGTGAATGTTATTGTTGAATTCGCAGCAAAAATGACAACCACCGAAAACTGAAGACACCATTCTCTATAATTGGCCTGGCAAGCAAATTGAATCAAATTTTTAATATCTATATATACATGACTGAAAATAAACAATCAGTTGAAACTGTTCGGCACAAACTTCAACTGGACGAAAGCCTGGAACAACATAAAAGGGGTTGGATTATTCAGAAAATTGGTTGGGGGATCCTGTATTCCGCGCTGATCCTGGCACTTGCAGGTGTTTTTGGTTCCGGACCATTAAGCTACAAGACACTAATCAAAAATGGTAACAGTGTAAAGTATGAACGTTTTCTGCGGTATGAAAGTGAAGCAGAAATGACATTTAATATTCAGAATGCAAAAGACAGTATTACACTGGAAATACCCCAGCAATATATGCAGTATATCGACCTGCATTCCATTACCCCTTTGCCTCATAGTAACAGGACCGTTAATGATGTAACCACTTATTATTTCCATGCTTTACGTACGGCCAATATACATTGTCATCTGATGGCCAAAAGAACCGGTAGTATAACGGCAATTATTAAAGTAAATGAAACGCCTTTTACAATTAGTCACCAAATTTATCCATAATGAATCCGGTAATTAGGGGAATAATAATATACTTGTTCCTGATGCTTGTCTTCAGGCTTAGCGGAAAGCGAACGTTAGCGCAAACTACTCCTTTTGAACTCGTTCTGCTGCTGATTATCAGTGAAGTGACCCAGCAGGCGCTTGTGGGAGAAGATTATTCCATTACCACCTCCCTCATTCTTATTACCACTTTGATAGGCGTTGATCTGCTTTTCTCCATGATCAAGCATAAATGGAAAGGGTTTGAAAAAATAACAGAAGGTTCTCCGCTTATTGTAGTAGCAGATGGCAAGCTGTTACAGAACAGGTCGCGCAAGTCAAGGGTAAGTGAAGAAGACGTTCTGGAAGCAGCCCGTAATATACACGGCCTTGAACGCCTTGATCAAATAAAATATGCTGTACTTGAACTGGATGGCACTATTTCAATTATTCCTAAAGAATCTGCAGTTTGAAATAGTTATTATGAGGAAATATGTCATCAAAGCCTCAATACCATTATGATGCTTTTTTGCGTTTTACATGAAGAGATGCTTTTAGTTTTTCCATCAGGTCGTCAGTTGTAGCGGTGTGCACAATTTTGAGTTGTTTGCCTTTTGATTTCCCCCTGGCTTTCGCTTCAATTACTTCGAGCACCTTTGCTGAGTAAGTATCTGTATACTCTTCAGCCTTGAACGGCCTGGAAAGCTGTGCAATTAACAGGCTCGCCATCTTAAGTTCATCATTCTTTATCGCTGCATCAGGAATTACCAACCCTGCTTCACTTCTGATTTCATCAGAAAAGCGAAGCTTGTGAAGAGCCAGCACTTTTCTTAGGGGTTTGATAAGACAAAGCCATTCCTTACCATGGAAAACCAATCTGCCTATTGCCGCTTTTCCCTCTAATGTCAAAGCATCACGTATAAGGATATATGCTTTGGCACCCACTTTGTCTGGTTCTAAAAAATAATGATTTTCATAATACAAAGCGTTTATTTCATTTTCATTAACGAATTGTACAATGTCAATGTGATCAACTTTTTCTGGCGCTGCTTTTTGCAAATCTGCATCATCAACTATTACGTACGTGTTATTCATTGGGTAGCCACGTACAATGTCTTCCTGCTGCAATTCTTTGCCTGTGACTTCGTTTACTTTCTTATACCTAACTCTGGCATGATCCTTTTTGTCTAGTTGTACAAAGGAAATTCTGCTTTCTTCCGTCGCCAGGTACATTCGAACCGGAATATTAACGAGTCCGAAGCCGAGCGAACCATTCCACATCGAGCGCATACACAATTTTTTAATTATAGACGAGCAGGGTGCTTTGTCAGAACCCAGGTTCAGTATCAGCCGTTCAATAATTTGCCTGTAATAGATTTATACAAAGGGGGGATTATACCTTCAGAAGACATGGGTCGGTGGAGGTTCTTATCTGCCTGGTAATCTAGGGCAATTGTTTAAACTCCAAAAACAGAGGAGATAATTTTTAGTGCCGAACGGATAGTTTATGTTCCAGGATTTGATAATTCCGGCAATGTATCGGGTGGATTGCTTTCAGGCCTCATATGTTGTTCTCGCAACAAAATTATACATTTTCCATTTACCAGAATATTTTCAGCGGCTTCAGGTACACCCCTAGCTATTTCGCACAACTTTCGTTCCATTCATCTTTCATTTCATTGCCTTCGGGCGTAAACCTTGAAATATCCAGGAGGCCAATACCTCAAACAGGCTGTTCCTGAAACCACCCATCAGTGAATACAGTAATAAAAATGGGGAAATATATCGGCACATTAAAACCGGTGGTTTATTTTTTTGTTTGTAATAATCTGCATAATTTTAGTTACACACGGAAATATTCAATACACCGTTGTTCATACACTTCTCCGGCTTATCAGTTTTCAATTTAATTTATTGACCCTTGAATTAGTTTGGCTGGTTCTGCATTGACTCCACTACACGTGTGGCTTATATATCAATTACTGATGCCGGAAAAAAATGAGTTGACATGCCTGCATGTAAGTATAGCCTGTGAAACAAATGCTCTTTGTTAAGGAATCAGCCCATTGTCGCGGGTTGATATAAAAATAGGGGGAAAAGTCATTTTTTTTAATTAAACGGTCATTATGAAAAAGCATTTTTTTGTCATTGATGATGATGAGGAAGATGTACAATTGATCCTGGATGCATTAAGCACAATGAATGCGGATTTAAAATGTACGTGGGCAAAAAGTGGCGAGCAGGCATTGGCCCCCCGACATTTCAAGCGTTGATATGAACTCAGAAAAAGTGATCCCTTGAATGGGACGATCCACAATGGCGAGGATATTAAACGCTGGTACGCCTGCAACACCTAATGGAGTACTTTTGTCCACTAGGTACTACCGGCAAGTACAAACTTGTTCAGCCTAAGGATTACTCAAAACAGTGCTTTGCCAAGATTATGTTGGGTAAAGATCTCTTTGGTAACAATGCGGCAATTTTCCGTTAATTGATCGAGTGTACAACTCAAGATGTTAATATTGATGGGAAGTCCATTCGACGTTTCCATCAGTTCTATATACAGCATATTTTGTTCGTTCACTTCTTTGTCTCCTTTCAGTTTTTCGAATAACTTTGCGGCTGTCTCACGGTCATTACCTATTTCAAAGCGCCCATAGCTCTCAGGCCCGGCTGATGTTTTAATATGGCAAATAATATAAAATCTGGTTTGCATAGTCTGGGTTTATTATTGGTTATACTTTTATAAACAATAAAAATACCAAGCAGGCAGGGGGTATTACTTCTTCTATGGGGTACTGTCAAATTTTCAAATTTATCTTTGTGCGTTTCTGCATTTTTTGCATAAAAAATGACAAAAATTAAGTCGGAATAGCGCTGGCATATGACTTGAAAAGGGTATAATAGAATTGTATTCCTATTTATGATTTTGTTTAATTGTTTACTATGAAATTATTTCTTAACAAACTTATAAAAAGGAGGAATTTATGGCAAACATCATGAAAAGAGAAAATAGTCGTCAACCGGCAACTTTTGGAAGTGTAGTTGATCAGATCTTCCAGAATAATTTATCCCGTTTTTTCGATGATTCTTTTTGGGGACTGAATGCCGGTGAAATAGAGCGTGCTAAGGTGCCTGTAAACCTGCGGGAAACAGACGCCACTTATGAAATGGAACTGGTTGCCCCTGGTTTACGGAAGGAAGATTTTCAGTTGAATGTATCTGGTGATATACTTACGGTTTCTTTTGAAGAAAAGAATGAAAATAAGGAAATGAACAAAGAAGAAGGATGGGTACGGCAGGAATACCGGAAACACTCATTCAGCCGAAACTTCCATTTGAATGACGCTATTGATGCAAACAGTATAAATGCGCGTTATGAAAATGGGATACTATATGTAACGCTTCCTAAAAATGAAAAAGCAAAACAGGTTTTAAAAACCATTAAAGTAGCGTAATTAATTGAAAAAGTAAAAAAGGTCCCTCGATACATCGGGGGACTTTTTTTTGATACAATGCGACCGTTTTTACCCAACCTGTTCTCACAAACTTTAGCTGGCTGCAGGAATACCAAACTTACTTACATACTTGTTCGTAATGTGCACAAAGAATGCTATTTATTCATACTTGTGTCTCTTTGTGTTGATACGCTGGTATCACTCGTACTATTGGTGGTATCGCGTGTACTATTGTTAGTGGCTGTACTGTCAGACGAGTTACCAGTGGTGGATTGTGGTGGATTGCAGGCACTAAAGGCTGCCAAGACGATTACTAATGCGAAAAAGATGTTTTTCATAAATTAGTTTTTACTTCATCTACTTATTCAATTTCCCTGCCACGCTTTTAATTCAATTGATGGCCCTAATGGTTTTATAGTGGATCATGCGTTTTCTGCTTATTATTTACACAAAACGGATACTCATGCCCAATGCGATTGAGGTAGTTGATCATTGCTTCGCTTGGTGGTACAACAGGTTGCGATAGCGATGCAGCTTGTTTTGTTATCTTTTGATTTTTGAAAAATCCGTCGGGGAGCGTTTTGTTTATGCGAGGCAGGTTCAATAATGAAGAAAAACTTACTGGTGACTTTTTCATATAGGTTTAACGTTTAATGGCTTTTACAGCGGTTAAAATGTATTATTAAATTCCAGCTTTACAGGGGGGGATCGCTACAATCCGGGCATTGAAACCAATAAAATATTTAAACCTTAAATGCGGATACTTTAAATCGTTAGTAAAAATTAAAATATTTATTTATAACGGCCAAAAAACATAATACCTATCATATTTTAACTTCTTTTTTTCATTTTGTATAATGCCTACTAAAGAAAAATCCGATCTCAAAACGATCGGATCTCTCGACTCTAACCGGATGGATATTCAAAATTGGACGGTGTACTTTTTGAACTTAATACATAAGTTACGAATAAATCATCTTATATAGCAATGTCAAACATTTGATGTCAATCAACTTCTTTTTAAACCCTTTTTTTTTATATTGAATTTACGTACCTTATTATAAGATCGGAACAACCTTTGCTCATAATTACCTTAAATGCTTAGTAACCCCTGGACTATCTCTTTTGTTATTCTTCCTGATGTTCCAATGAAGCTAATTCTGTTGAATTACCACTTAAAATGTAATAACCTTTAAAAAACTTCGGGGTTGTGGGCAATATCCTACATGGGTCTCACTGTTGAAAGTTTTATGCACTGTATATGACAGCGCATGGGTTTAGTTTGTCTCATTTATTTTACGTTACTTAAATAATGCGTTATGAAGACTATTCAACCAAACATTGCCCGTTTTTTGATTGCTGGCTTTACCTTACTGGGTACAATAGGTTTGCTCGGCATACTCTTGCAAAGTTGTAAGAAATCGAATGGTTCCCAAATAACCGGCATTGATATGGAATTGCTGGCTGAAGGATTTGTATCGCCGATACAGGTTCTTTCTACGCACCATAGCGAACGGCGTTATGTGATTGACCAGATCGGAAAAGTATGGCTCATTGATAGAAATGGATATAAGCGGCCTACGCCTTTTTTGGATATAAGCAGTAAGTTGGTAGCACTTAATCCAAATTATGATGAACGGGGACTGCTGGGGATTGCTTTTCATCCAGAATTTAAAACTAATGGCCGCGTTTTTGCCTATTATCAGCTACCACCTCGCCCCGGTGGCCCGGTTCCCGGCGCTTCCTGGAATAACTTAAGCCGTATTTCGGAATTCAGGGTTGTGCCCGACGTTTTCAGGGCAGACCCGAACTCTGAAAAGGTGATCCTGGAATTCGATGACCCACAATTCAATCACAACGGCGGGTCGCTGGCTTTTGGATCCGACAACTACCTGTATATCTCTATAGGGGATGGGGGCGGAGCTAATGATGTTGGGCCGGGGCATGTTAATGACTGGTACCTGGTTAATGGCGGTGGCAATGCGCAGAATATTGAAGCTAATTTTTTAGGTAAGATCTTATGTATTGATGTTGACTCAGGGTCACCTTATGTCGTACCATCCACAAATCCGTTTGTAAATAAACCAGGCAAAGATGAGATCTTTGCATTTGGGTTTCGCAATCCCTACCGCATGTCGTTTGATATGGGAGGTGAGCACCAGCTAATTACTTCTGATGCCGGTCAGGTTTTGTGGGAAGAAATAAATATTGTAAGAAAAGGCGCAAATTATGGCTGGAATGTACGGGAAGGGAACCATTGCTTCAATACAACTGACAGTTCGAAGGTTTTATCAACCTGCCCTGCAATTGATGACAGGGGAAAGCGGTTACTTGATCCGGTAATAGAGATCAATAACTGGCAAAACCCGCTGGGTGGTAAAGCAACTACCATTATCGGCGGTTATGTTTATCGTGGCAATAAAATTAATGGCTGGAATGGTAAATATGTTTTCGGCACCTTTTCACAATCGCCTTCAACCGCCAATGGAGAACTATTTATTGCAACCCCGCAATGGAGCGAAGAACCTGCTCCCTGGACTTATGAAGAAGTTACTCTTATTGGTAATCCCGATGATGTGGGTTATTATTTAAGAGGCCTCGGACAGGATGATGATGGTGAAATATATCTTGCCGTTTCTTCCATGCCTGGCCTCCAGGGTACTACAGGCAAGGTATTTAAACTTGTTCAGCGCTAGAATTTACTCAAATAGTCACCTTAACACCTAGGAAAGGATTTCCCTTCTTAATGATAAACCCTGAACCAACAATTGAACCAGTTTCATGGGCGGAATCTGATCAATCTCATCCATTCCGGGCCATACCCGGAAATTCGTACTTTTAATACATGGATGCCGACATACATACCTTGTATGAGTCAGATTTCTACCGCATAATGGATTTCAAATGCCGGTGCACCGATTGTCGTACGTCTAAACCGGAATACTGCACCGCTTTTTCGATCAGTTTTGTGCGCAAAGGCAATTTCCTGTTTAATGTATTTCGACAGTCACTCGATTCATATAGTGGTTGCGTACTGGTTACTAAACCAGGTTACGAACGCACGGTGACCCATACCCACGCTATTCCCGATGAATGCACCATCTTTGAATTTAAAGAGGATTTCTTACAGGAGATGTTGGCGCATTACAGTGGCATTCCATTTTTCCAGGATAACGACTGGCATTCAACGCTGATAAAAACCAATGCCGAAACCGAGTTCCTGCACTTTCAGATCATAAAGCTCATCCTCACCCGCTCTGGCGGGAAGCTGCAAATTGATAACCTGGTAATGGAGGTGATTGAAAAGGTGTTGGGGAATATTACTGATTACAAACCCGACCATCGCATCAATTCCCGGTTAAAGCAAAATCACCTGGTCACCATTGAAAGGGCGAAAGACTATCTCTCCAATCATTTTACCGATGATATATCGCTGATGCAGATAGCTGCTTATTGCTATGTAAGTCCATTCCATTTCAGTCGGCTTTTTAAAACGTTCACTTCCGAATCACCGCATCAATTCCTGTTGACGCTTCGGTTAAAAAATGCAGAGTTGTTATTGCGCAACACCATGCAGCCTGTTGCAGATATTGCTTTTTCATCAGGTTTTAACAGCGTTGAACATTTTACGGCTGCCTTCAAACAGAAATATGATTGCCCGCCGGCGGCCTACCGGCATCAGCATGCAGTGGGTTCTGATTAGTAATTCATTTCTGTCCCTGCCAGCGTAAAGCATTTTACCCTTATCGTAACGATTTGACACTTAATTGGAGGAGGATTGATCTAACAATCTAAGATAGGCTAACTTGATTATTATCAATTTATTTTATAAGGGTGAAAAAGGGAGATCATTAACTTGGGAGGGCAATGAGAAAAATTTACTTTTAATATATATTAATTTCTATTAATTTTATATCGCGGTTGAGAGGGCTGCCCACGCGGTTCGTTGATGCAAATCACTCGGCTGCATTTTTATTTTATGCATCTTCTGTATTTGGATGATTCTGGATCGGTTCTTAACTCCAATGAAGAATATATAGTATTAGGTGGGCTCTCAATTTATGAGACACAGGGTTTTTATCTTTCAAATGAATTGGATAAAATCGCTCAAAGCGTTGATCCAAGAAATTACGGAGATATTGAATTTCATGCTTCAGAAATATTTTCTCGTCGAACACCTCCCTGGGATAAGCTAAGCCGAGAAGAAGCACAAGGAATTATTAAGGCTGTTCTTAAGGTTTTAGCAACTTCTTCCAATTCAACTTATGCTTTTGCGTGTGCTATACATAAGCAATCTTTTTTAGGTAATGATTGTCTTAATTTGGCATTCGAAGATTTATGCCAAAGATTTGATACATATTTATCAAAAATAAATGCGGAAGGGGATAGACAAAAAGGGTTATTGATTTTGGATGAGAGTTCCCATGAAACTACTTTGCAAGGGTTGGCAAATAATTTTCGAAAAATTGGCACTCAATGGGGTAGTATAAGACATCTTGCGGATACACCTTTTTTTGTTAATTCAAAGGCATCCAGAATAATCCAATTAGCGGATCACGTAGCTTATTCTGTATTTCGAAGATACAATCAGGGGGATGCTAATTATTTTGATATTATAGCTCATAATTTTTTTCAGGCTGATGGGGTTTTTCACGGATTAGCTCATAAACAAAAGTCAAATCCATTATGTGTATGTTTAGCATGTTCTACTCGTAGAAAAGTTCCTAATTCAATTTGAATGTTTCGCATTGTGCTTGAAATTTCCAAAAATTCTTTATTTTGTTCTTTGCTCATCATTCGGTATCCCCAATGCCTAAACCGGGTTCCTGCACTTTCAGATCATAAAGCTCATCCTCACCCGCTCTGGGGTAAGCCATTCCGCCCTGCTTTTTCATCAGAATACTACTTTCATGTGATACAGATGATTTGATCTCCTCGGGTTTTGGCAATAAATATAACTGTAAGGCAACAGCTAAAATGAATGAATTCTGATTCTATGTGCCTCTTTCTTACTTAGTTAGGAAATATCCCGCTACTTATTATACATAACAGGAATGTCCTGATCATAACAATGTAGAATACGCTGTTTACGGTATTGTACTGCCTTAACATGCCGGTTACTTTTGCTGTATACATTTCTCAACAATAACAGAATATGAATTTTCAATGCATGAGAAAGCACCATGATGCTTTCTCATGCATTTCTATACTTACCTTTATGCAAAAACTACATCGCAACCATGTCTATAACTAAAGAATCTGAACTGGCCGGCATGAAAAAAGCCAGCGAAGCTGTTGCCCTTACCCTGAAAGAAATGACCCAATATGCGGCGCCGGGCATGACCACAAAACAACTGGATGAATATGGCGCAAAGGTCCTGAACGCGTTTGGTGCAAAGTCGGCTCCTTATTTAACCTATGGATTCCCCGGCTGGACCTGCATTAGCGTCAACAACGAATTTTGCCACGGCATTCCTTCTCATAAAACCATCCTTAAAGAAGGCGACCTTATTAATATAGATGTTTCGGCAGAGCTGGATGGATTTTGGTCAGACAATGGCGGCTCGTTTGTATTGGGTAATGACATTCATCACCACCAACAACTGATCGATGCATCCAGGGCCATTCTTCAAAAAGCCATCAACCATATAAAAGGCGGTGTGCGCATCGCAGACATTGGCCACCTGATAGAAACCGAATCGAAAAAGCGGGGCTATAAGGTGATCAGGAACCTGACCGGCCACGGTGTTGGCAGAAGCCTCCATGAAGAGCCTTCGGAGATTGCAAATTACCGTGACCGTTCTAATAATACGCGATTCAGGAAGAACTCGGTAGTTGCCATTGAAACATTCATTTCTACCAGCTCTACTCTTGCCACCACCCTGCAGGATGGCTGGACGATGGTTGGTAACAGGGGCGGTTTTATGGCGCAACACGAGCACACGATTGTAATTACCGATGACATACCGATTGTGCTTACGGAGATGAACGGGATCTGGAATTAAGGTTCCTGAAAATAGCAGGATTCCTTAAGTGTTCGGGAAAGCCGCTGTATAGCTTTGCTGAAAATACAGCATCATGAAAGAACAATTATTGTCAACCGTTGAAAATTCAAAGAATTACACCTTGCAGGTGGCCGGGGCCATGCCTGAAAAAGGGTATCATTTTAAACCGGCCGGGGCCGGCTGGAATTTTGGCGAATTAATGCATCATATAGCCTATGGCATCCAATGGTGGCAGGATAATTATGTAACGGGCAACAAAACCGGTTGGGACCCGCCACCAACTAAAAATAATAAGCAGGAAATTGTAGCGTATCTCACCTGGGCCTATGATACGCTTCAGAAAACGCTCAGGCAACAACCGCTTAACGATCAGTCAAAAAATGGCGTGCATGCAACCATCGATCACATCACGCATCACCGCGGGCAGGCCGTTTTGTATTTAAGAACAAATGGTATAGAACCACCAGAATACGTGTATTAACCAACTGAAATTAAAAACCCGGCTGCCAGTAACTGAACAGCCGGTTTTTTGTATTTATTATTATAACCCGTCTCGGGCTTTTGGGTTTCGGGTATCTCCGGTTTTATGCCTCATTGCCTCGTTGCCTTGATCTCACCTCTGTGTGACAAAGTGTCAATTAAACAAGTATTCATTTGCTATTAGCTTTTTAATATTGTAAGCAGCCTTCTTCTTTATATGTATTTCATATTAGCAAAAAGGGGCGATTACTCCCTCTTTTTGGTTACCAAAATGCCTAACTACCCCCTTTTTTTGGTCTATGCCCCCCGCCTCATTTTTCATGATGTATGATATTTTTGATTAATAAAGATGCAAACAGACAATCTTTATTAATGCCGATAAATTGCCATAATGTCTGTTCCCTTTTCAGCAAATTTTAATTCAAAACTAAAAACGATTGTTATGCCTCATCTCCTTTGCATATCTGCAACTGATAAGTGGATCCCACTTTTTTTTACAGGAATTAGTTAATCGATTAAGCAAAAGCCCTTACTGGCACAGAGAAATCTTATAAATAATTAATTGTTTTCAGCCAAAACGAAAGCCTCATTTCGCTGATATGCGTGTGGCGGCATTTTACCTGCTGAACTAACTAACAACAAACGAATCATTGGTAACCAAGACGTCGTAATAATAGAGATTCATTTATCATTTAAAAACTGCTTATGCGCAAAACCAAAAATTTAACCAAACGGAGAGCCGGAATCAGGGCGATGGCATTTGCCACTTCGCTTTTATTAGCCCTGCTGCTGCAAGTGCAGTTAATGGCCCAACAAAAAACCGTAGCCGGTAAGGTGGTGAATGCAGCCTCCGGTGAGCCGATCGCTGGCGCCAGTATTGTTGTTAAAGGAACAAATATGGGAGGGACAACCGATGAAAAGGGAATTTTTTCTTTGAGTGTACCTGTCGGTGTAACTACACTGATGGTGAGCTACACCGGATTCCTGGAAATGGAAATACCGGCGTCGGAGAATATTCGTACAATCAAATTGACTGCGCTCGGTGATATGGGAGAAGTGGTGGTGGTAGGCTATGGAAAGCAGAAGAAGACCACGCTTACCGGCGCCGTAGAAATAGTTTCAGGTAAAACTTTCGAAAGCCGTGCGGTAACCAATGTGGCGCTGGCTTTGCAGGGTGTTACACCGGGTTTGGTAGTTACCCGTTCTTCTCCAAGGCCGGGTAATGAAGGGCTTAACCTGGTAATACGCGGCCTGAGCTCTGTGAACGGAAGCGCTCCCCTGATCATCATTGACGGGGTACCTGCCCTGAACTCATTTTCATTTTTAAATATGAATGCCGATGATATCGAAAGCATCTCCGTATTGAAAGACGCATCGGCAACCATTTACGGAAGCGCTGCCGCCAATGGGGTAATACTGGTTACCACCAAACGGGGAAAAGGAAAAACCAAATACGATTTTACAAGCAACTTCCGATTCAACACAAATGGTATTACGGGCTATTCTCCGAGCATGCAGCAATATGCCACTATGTGGATTGAGGCCAATAAGGAAGAAACAAATCCTAACTGGTGGGTATGGGGAAGCAAGGATAATATGTTGAAGATGCAGGAGGGTTATGAGGGCGTTTGGCGTTTCTCTACCTGGCCCGGTGTTGACTATTTTATTTATAATGCCAACCGCATTAAAGAAATGTTTGCCACCCGGTATTCGCATCAAAATAATGTAAGCGTTTCGGGCGGCAACGAAAAATCTTCATACCGCATATCACTTGGGTTTGCTGATAACAAGGGCAACCTGGCAACGGCCTACGATGGGCAAAAACAATATAATGCCCGCTTCAACTACGATATTAAATTATCTGAAAAACTGAAACTGGAAACCGCTATCAGCCTGGTTGATGCTAAAACCAGCACGCCATCTGCCGGTTTGGATAATACGTTGTACGGTTATGATATGCCGTTTTTCCCTGCCAAGAACCCTTCGGGACAGTGGTTTGCCACATTTAATGGGGTTGATGGCGGCGCCAACAGGAACGCCGCGGCCCGAACCAGCGATGGCGGCCGTGATAATCAAAATTCGTTGACCGGAAGAATTGATGTGAAAGCCATTTTCCAGGTGTATAAAGACCTGTCAATAGAAGGACTTGCTTCCTTGCAGAATGAACGCTTTAACCAGGAAAGGTATCTCTTAGCCGTACCTGTGTACAATTGGTATGGCCGGCAAACCGGATGGGCCGGGGCTCTTGACACTACCAAAACCAGCTATTTTACAAGAGCATGGACTAGCGCCATTCAGTATTATCAGTTGGTGATGCGATATAACAAAACTTTCAAAGGGTTACATAATTTCTCGGCAGTTGCCGGTATCGATGCGCAAAAATTCAATTACAACTGGGTTTCGGCTAACCGTATTGGTTTTACCGACCTGGGCGTGCAAAATATCAGTCTGGCTTCAACCGCTACACAAACCAACGATGGATTTAGTTCACAAACGGGCAACTACGCTTATTTGGCCAGGTTGAATTATGGTTATGACGACAAATACCTTGTAGAATTGCAGGGAAGGATCGATGGAAGTTCCCGCTTTGCAGCCGGCCATAAGTTCCAGAAATATGGTGGCATTTCTGCAGGATGGGTATTTACGAACGAAGACTTCTTAAGCAACATTACTTCTATACTTAATTACGGTAAATTAAGAGCAAGCTATGGTAGTTCGGGTAACCAGGCTGCAGGGCTTGGCGAATTTGACTACTTATCATTGGTAAGAATGGGTACAACGGTACTGGGATCGCCTGCAGCTTTGCAGAATTCTTCTTCCTTGCTTAACAATGGTTTGATCAGCTATTCCAGAACGTGGGAAAGAGTAGAGCAAAAGAACGTAGCGCTTGAATTGGGTTTCTTTAACAACCGGCTGTCTTCCACAGTAGAATATTTTACCAAGGATAACATCGGAATGTTGATCAACGTAAACTATCCTTCTGTGTTGGGTGGCAGTGCGCCCCCAACCAATAGCGGCCATTTCAATACCAAAGGATGGGAAGTAATTCTGAAGTGGAATGAAACGAAGAAAGACTGGTCGTACAATATTGCAATTAACATGAGCAATACAAAAACCAGGGTTACCGGTGTTCAGGGTGCCGATGGCTACGGTGCCGGAAGAAATGGTATCGTAAACGGACTGCCTTTTCAACCCTGGTTTGTTTATAAAACAGATGGTTATTTCGCCGATCAGAAAGAAGTGGACGCTTATTATGCAGCATATGGCTCCAGCGGCGACCTGGCTGCCTATCCGCAAAACAATCTGGCTGTAGCCCTGCGTCCTGGCGATACAAAGAAGGTGGATGTAGCAGGCTCCGGCAGTATTACAGGCACCGGCAACCAAAAGAGTTCGTTGGTATATGCAGGTGATGGAACGCCGCATTACACATTCGGTATAAATCTGGGCGGTTCCTGGAAAGGTTTTGATTTGAACGCATTTTTCCAGGGTCAGTTAAAGCAATTGATGATGCGCAATGGTTATATGGCCTATCCATTCAATGCCCTCTTTACCAACCAGAACCCCAAGTTCCTGGGGCAAACCTGGACAGCAGAGAATACCGATGCTATTTTCCCCCGCTTAACGGTGAATCCAAACCGTGCAAGATGGAACTATGCCAACAACGATTTCATGTTACAGAATAACCGGTATGTTCGTTTGAAAACTTTGATCGTAGGCTATAGCCTGCCGCAATCTTTAATTAAGAAAGCAAAGCTCGAAAAAGTGAGATTCTATTTCTCAGGAAACGATTTGTGGGAACTGGCGCATATCAAAGATGGATTTGATCCTGAAATGGGTGAAACTTCTCAAAACGCAGGTTATCCTTTTGCCAGGACCTGGTCGTTTGGCGTAAACGTTGGATTTTAAAAAACTGAAATTATTCGAACATGAAAAAAGTACTTAACTATATTATATTTGGCAGTTTATCCCTGTGCGCCGTCTCATGTAAAAAGAATTTTATTGACCTGGAGCCAACGGCGATGTTTACCGATGCGGTTTACTTTAAGCAGCCCGGTGATTTTAAGGCGTACGCAACTAACTTTTATGGTCAGTTACCCGGCTGGGATTTTGGTACCATGGATAATAATTCCGATCTGTCGGCCAATGCTAATGGTAATGGCTACGATCTCGGCCACGGCACCATTGCTACCAGCACCAGTGCAAACTGGAATTATGCAGGCATTCGCAGTTGCAATATCCTGATCTCAAAAGGAGAAGCATATACCGGCACGGGCGATATCAGCCAGTATATGGGTGAGGCGTACTTCTTCAGGGCCTTCAACTATTTCAACCTGCTAAAAACGTACGGTGGCGTGCCTGTTGTAACCACCGTATTGGACGTGAATTCTCCTGAACTATATGTGCCGCGTAACAGTCGCTACGAAGTAGTAAAGCAAATTTTAGCTGACCTTGATGTGGCCATTGCAAAACTGCCTTCTGAGCAAACGATACCTGCTGCCGACAAAGGCAGGGTAAGTAAATGGGCGGCCGAAGCCGTTAAAGCCCAGGTTGACCTGTATGAAGCAACATGGGAAAGATATGTTGGCCAGGACCCTGATGGTGATGGCACATCGGTAGGCGCAGGAAAAGCCGGATATGATGCTGCCAATATAAATAAGTATTTGGCTGATGCCGTAGCTATGTGCGAAGATGTTATGAAGAACGGTGGCTATTCGATCTGGAACAAGAATGCAGTAACCAGTATGGCAAACGCCAGTTCGTGGTACCTGTTCAACCTGGAAGATGCAGGAAGCAATCCCGGTGGCTTTGATAAAACTACCAATAACGAGTTTATTTTATATACTGTCTATGACTATACGCTTAAAAAAGCCAATAGGAATATTACATGGACAACCTGGCAATTATATCCCAGCCGCAAATTTGTAGATCTGGCTGTTTGTAAAGATGGTTTGCCTATAGATAAGTCGACTCAGTTTCAGGGCTATCATAAAGCCGGCGACGAGTTTAAGAACAGGGACCTGCGGTTGATCAGTTACCTGTTCGGCAATGGAGCTGCTCCCACCAATGTATCATTAGACTATGGCAGCCTTGGCGCCAGCGGCTATGGAAATGCCAAATTTGCCGTATATGGTTATGGCACCCGCAGGACCGATAATACCGAGTCGGCTAACTTTCCCATTATCCGTTTGGCCGAAGTGTTTTTGACATATGCTGAAGCGTTGGTGGAACTGAACGGTTCCATCTCCGACGCCCAGTTGGATGCTTCTATCAACTTGCTCAGAGACCGTGCAGGAGTGGCAAAGCTTACCAATGCATTGGCAACAGCAAATGGCCTGAATATGAAAGAAGAAATAAGAAGGGAGAGAGGAGTGGAACTGTACCGGGAGGGTAAACGTTTCGACGATCTGAAGCGCTGGGGTATCCTGGAAGCTGCCCTGAATCCTTCCCGCCTGGGAATGGTAGTAGGCGGCGCAGGTTATACCACTGATTTCAAAACTGCTTCATCTACCGGGGCCGACAGTGTTATTGCTGCAAAGTATAAGGCTTCATCGTATGTGTTTGGCGAAGAAACAGTACAAACGGCAGCTGGCAATTTGAAATGTATTGTAATAGACAGCAAAGCAAATCATACGATCGCTAAAAAGCATTATCTGTTCCCCATTCCTGTAACACAGATGACATATAATCCAAAACTGCTTCAGAATCCCGGCTATTGATGAGCACGTGATCCGGGATTTACCATTCATTTAAAAAAAGCTTATGACAAATAAATTGATCTGTTCAGTTGGCTTCATAACAGCAATAGCCATCTTTATAATAGCGGGTTGCGAAAAGGGGCCGCAATTCAGGGAGTTTACGCACCCTGCACCAAAACCCACTGGTTTAAGCCCGGCATCTGGTTACCCTACTACCAATATTACCATAACCGGGAGTGATTTTGATACACTCACAGGAGCGGTAAAAGTTTGGTTTGGCGGCATACAGGCAACCAGTATTGTTAGCTCTAATGGCAATCAAATAGTAGTGCAGGTACCGGCGAATGCGGTATCGGGCAAAGTAAGCCTTCAGGTATGGACAACAAAATTGGATTCAGTTGGAACGTATACAGTGATAGCTGCGCCGGTGATCAATTCCGTTGCATCGAAAAATGCACAAACCAATGTTGCATTTCCCGGCGATACGCTTTACTTAAAAGGCCTCCGTTTTGGAACAGATGCTACCAAAGCGGTAATAAAAGTCAGTGGAACAACGGCTACCAACGTTCCTTTTTATAATGATACGCTGATCAAAGCTATTGCTCCTGCCGGATTTTCCTCAGGCAATGTAACGCTCACCATTGGTGGGTTGACCCTTACCGCAACACCTGCAATAATAAATCCCAATGCACCCGGTAATATTACGCCTTACTTTTTAAGCAATACCGGGGATACTACAAAAGGCGGTGGCTTTACTACCAGTACCGCATTGGTTTCGAACAGGTGGGGAACCCTGGCTGCCCCATGGGTCACCAATACCGCAACAAAGAATAAAAGCGGTGTAGGCGGGTATTCCAAAGATGCGCCTTCCGGAGGACTTGCCGGAACCATTTGTTGGGAAACATGGAGTAATACCCCCATTACTGATGGCATCATCTATCAAACAACTTCCATGCCTTTACCTGCCGGCAGTTATACATTATCGGTTAAGTATTATTCAGAAGTTCAGCAAAATTCTACCGTTCACCTGGCAGTGGCAACTGGTAGCAGCGGCATTCCAACCCTGGCCAATTTGTCTTCTGCTTTGGCATCGGTAGCGTTGGCGAACCCATCAAATGTAGGCGCCACAACGCCGAATGTTACTGAAACCAAAACGCTCAATTTTACGGTCTCTTCATCACAGGTTGTTTCAATAGGATTTTTGGCAAACCTGGCATGGGGTAATGGAACGGCAAACCCCGGTTGCTATATAAGAGTTGACTGGATAAAACTGGTTAAGAACTAAGCATATTATTGTTAAACAGATTTATATAGCCCCGCTTTTCTCAGAATTGACGGGGCTATATTCAATCCTTTGAAAAATATTGTTCATCAATTTTAAATAAAGTATGAACCATTTAAAACGTATCTGTCTGCCCGTTATAATCATGGCCTGCCTGTTTTGCGCAGTCTGCTGCAAAAAGAACGGCGATAGTGGAGGAAGCACTGATGATGATAACGTTGTTGTGAAATATATAGATACTTTATCGCCGACTACCCCTATGAAGCATGAAGGCGGTTTGAATACACAGGCAGATTTTACCCGCATCAGGCAAAAGGTGAGCGCACAGGCAGAACCGTGGTTTAGCGGCTGGCAAAAGTTGGTTGCCAATTCCCATGCACAAACGAGTTATGTAGCCAATCCAACAGTAAAGCTTGTACGCGGCGGCAACAGTGCCGAGGAGCCGGACCCTGATAATTATTCGCGCGCCATGAACGATGCGCACGCCGCTTATCAATTGGCGCTGAGATGGAAGATCTCCACGGATACTATTTACGCACGCACGGCAGTAACTATTCTGAATGCCTGGGCAAATACCTGTACAAAGTTGAGCGGCAATTCAAATGTGGCGCTTGGTGCAGGGATCTACGGGTATGCATTTGCCGTAGCCGGTGAATTGCTGAGAGACTTCCCTGGATGGCAGGCAGCTGATTTTACAAAGTTCAAGCAATGGATGCTCAATGTGTGGTACCCCATTAATTATAGTTTTTTATCGGGTCATTTTGGTTGTCATCCGGAACATGCATGGTCTAACTGGGACCTGTGTAACATGGCGAGTGCTATGGCCATTGGCATTTTAACCGATAACCGCAGCATCTACAATTATGTGATCAACTATTATCAACGCGGGCTGGGCAATGGCAATAATTATAAAACCATTTTTCATGTATTTCCAGGCGCTGATTCCACAATGGCCGAAATGCAGGAAAGCGGAAGAGATCAGGGCCACTGTACATTATCGTTAGCATTATTAACTACTATTTGTCAGCTTGCCTGGAACCAGGGAGATGATCTATGGGGTTTCAGGAACAATATTGTTTTAAAAGCAAGCGAGTATGTGGCAAGATACAATGTGGCCAATTTAAGTGTGCCTTATTATCAGTATAGCTGGCACGAAGGCGACCCCTGGAACGGCTGTGGAGTGAAAACCACTTTACTACCTGAAATAGGTTCAGGTGGAAGAGGAACGATGAGACCCATGTGGGCAATGATCTACAATCACTATGCAAAGATTAAAAAGGTGCCGCAGTTGAATACCACTTACACCGCTTTAGGCGTGCAAAAAGCACAACCCGAGGGTGGTGGCGGTGATTACGGACCAAACAGTGGCGGGTTCGATCAACTGGGATTTGGCACTTTACTCTATTCTCTTGAATGATCACCTGAAATTTTAGAATAGCCTGGAAAAATGAATAGCATTAGTGTGCTTCGGTTTGTAGTGTGAGGACATTTTTTATAATCCACAACGATGACCTAAAAATTAAACAGATGCACGATTGCCGTTTTCACAAATTATTAGCCCTGCTAATTGTTTTATTTGCCATTGAAAATTTTGCCACAGCACAAACCTTTGTCCATCCCGGTGGTTTGCATACGCAGGCTGATCTTGACCGGATGAAATCAAAGGTAGCTGCCAGTGCCAGTCCTTGGATCGAAGACTGGAACCTGCTGATCACCGATTCAAAAGCACAAAACACGTATTCTGCAGCTCCCCGCGACAATATGGGAGCGAACCGTCAACGAGCCGATGCCGATGCGCATGCAGCCTACCTCAACGCCATACGCTGGTACATTTCAGGCGATACTACTTATGCTGCCTGTGCCTTGCGAAACCTGAACGGCTGGAGTGCCGCTGTAAACCAGGTGCCAAGTGGCACCGATATTCCAGGTTTAATGGGTATTGCCGTTATGGATTTTGCGCTGGCTGCTGAAGTAATGCGCATTTATCCCGGTTGGGCCGCTGCCGATTTTACCAGGTTTAAGAACATGATGAACAATTACCTGTATCCCGTGTGTCACAACTTTCTCACAGATCATAACAACACCTGCGCCACTCATTACTTTGCCAACTGGGATGCGTGTAATGTAGGCGCCATAATAGCCATAGGCGTTTTGCTCGATGATACTGCCAAATTCAACGAAGGTGTGAACTATTATAAGTCGGGCGCGGGTAACGGAAGCATCATGAACGCAGTTTCTTATATTCATCCTAATGGCATGGGGCAGTGGCAGGAGAGTGGCCGCGATCAGCCGCATGCCATGCTGGGATTAGGGTTTCTGTCCTATGCCTGCCAGGTAGCATACAACCAGGGGGTTGATATTTATAGTTACAGTAATAACCGCCTGCTGGCAGGCGCTGAGTATAATGCAGCATATAATTTATGGAAATGGGTGCCGTATAAACCTTATGTGAACTGCGATGGATGGAATTTGTTTTATCCTTCATTAAACGGGCATGGACGGTTGGATAATAAACCCATTTTTGAGCTGCTGTATAATCACTATGTTGTTCGTAAAGGATTAACTGCACCTAATGTAAAAGCGGCGGCCCAGGTGGTGCGCCCTGAAACCGGTGACATAGATCATCTGGGATACGGAACACTTACATTTACACTCGATGCCAATGCCTCGGCATATCCACCTTCGCCTATTCCTCCCGTTCCCACCGCATTGACTGCCACACCAGGTATGCAACGCGTTTTTTTAAAATGGGCGTCGAGCGGTGTAACCTGTCAGGGGTATAATGTGCTGCGCGCCACTGCAAGCGGCGGTCCTTATACAACCATTGCCGGTTGGACGAAGAACACGTATACCGAATACACGGATGCCAATATTTCAGCCGGAACCACGTATTATTATGTAGTGCAGTCAAAGAACCAGTCGGGCACAAGCGCCAATTCAACGCAGGTAAGCGCCACCCCTGTTACCACTACATCATTGCCGGCCGGCTGGTTGCGGCAGGATATTGGCACGGTAAGCGCCGCCGGTAACGCCGGTTTTGCCAATGTAGGCGACAGTACTTTTATTGTTAGTGGCTCAGGCACCGGTATTGGCGGTACAGCGGATTCTTACAGCTATGCTTATACAAATGTCAACGGTGATGTTACTATTACAGCACGCATCTACACCATAAGCGGAACGCTCAGCAAAACCGGATTGCTGATACGCGAATCATTAAATTCAAATGCATCTGCAGTAGCAGTAACATTGGGTGATGCAGGCTGGCGTTATTCAAAATTCGGTAAAAGAACAGCTACCGGCGCCTCGATGGGCTGGAATGAAGGCAACCAGTTTACGTGGACTCCGGTTTGGTTTCGCCTCCAACGGTCGGGAAATACATTCACCGCTTATCAATCATTAGATGGCGCAGCCTGGTTCCAGATCGGAACAACAACTTTTACAATGGCTTCCAGTTATTTTATCGGGCTGGCTGCAAGTTCAGGCAGTTCATCGGGCGCCATAGACAGCACTCATTTTGATAATGTAAGTTTAACCGCAGGTTCACCACAGCCTATCCCCAATGGAATATATAAGATCGTTGCAAAGCACAGCGCCAAAGTGCTGGACGTATATAACAACGGTACTGCCAATGGCTCCAATGTTCAACAATTTACATGGAACGATTGCCCGTGTCAGAAATGGACGGTAACCCACACGGGGAATGGTAAATATTCGATTGTGGGTCTTTCAAGCGGAAAATATCTTGATGTAGCTGGTATTTCAACAGCCGATGGCGCTAACATTCAGATCTGGCAATCAACCGGCGGTGATAACCAGCGGTTCAATTTTACCCCAACCAGTGAAGGTTATTACCGTATAACGCCCGTGCATAGTGGTAAATCGGTTGATGTGAGCGGCATTTCAACGGCCGATGGCGCTAATGTTCACCAATGGACATACAACGGAACAGATAATCAGCAATGGATGTTAGTGCCTGTTACTGCATCCGCTTCACAGGGAACAAGAATAGCAACAGAACCTGCTACAACCATTTCGGCCCTGGATATGCCATCCAATGAAGTGATCATTTATCCTAATCCGATAGTAACACAACTTATTGTAAAGCTGGCCAGTGAGTTTGAAAATGGAGCTACGGTAACATTATCTGATATAGCAGGTCGTGTATTGAGATCTTTCCCGGTGTCGGGTAAGCAATATGTGCTTACACTAAGCGAGGTACCCAGTGGAGTATATTTTATTAAAGTGAGCAACAATTCAAAAAGCGTAACGAAGAAATTTATTAAGGAATAGCGATCAATGTTCTCATTACATGTTCATGTAACACAGAGTGTAGAGGGGTTTCCACCCCTCTTTTTTATTGAAATAAATCGTAAGTTCTTTGTATTTATAACCTGCCTTGAGCTTTGGAGTTTCGAACACTTCTTACTTCCAACTTCCTACTCCTTACTTCTTCCCTCGTTGCCTTGCTGCCTTTATGCCTTGCTGCCTTTCCTGATCAGCATCATGGCAAGACCAAACACCAGGAACACGGCGCCGGTATATACGTTCAATTTGCTTTCCGCATCGCTGCCCAACACTACATTGAGCAATAAGATCACAGATACTATGGTAAAGAACAGTCCAATGACAAATTGCAGGTCGTTTAATTTTTTATACATGGAAGCATTTGTTTGTTAAAAGAAAATAATGTTCAATAAGATTGTGATCGCCAACAGTAATAAACCCAGCGGCACTACTTTCAAATACCACTTTTGCTGATGGTACTTTGGTTTTTCTGTTAACGAATAAACCAACCCTTTTAATTCTTCATCGGGTTTTGGTTTGGTAACCAGGCTAACCAGGATCGTAGTAAAGAAATTAAAGATCCAGGAAACAGATGCTACGATAAACGCCTGGCCCATGCCGCTTTTGATCTCGTACCAGGGCATTATCCAGCCCCCTTTTCCTTCAGCAACGGTTACACCATGCGTAACGGCGGCGGCGGCAGTGCCTGCAACCAGCCCCCAGAAAGCGCCATGGCCGGTAGTTCGTTTCCAGAACATGCCCAGTAAAAATGTGGCAAACAGCGGACCGTTTACAAAACCAAATACCAGTTGCAGAAAGTCGTTGATGTTGTTAAAGCTCTTGGCAATGTAAGCAGTGGCAATGGAAATGAGTATGCCCACCACCGTAATGCCTTTACCTACCAACAGGTAATGCCGGTCGCTTTTGTTCTTAACAAAATACGATTGGTAGATATCAAATGTGAATACCGAATTAAATGCGGTTACGTTACCGGCCATCCCACTCATAAACGAAGCGATCAGCGCGGTGATGCCTACGCCCAAAATACCGGTAGGGTAGTAGTGGGCAATGAGCGAAGGTAACGTCATGGTATAATCCAGCTCACCGCTAGCCGTGGTGGGGATCTGGTACCCTTTTGATGCCAGTGCGGGCTGCATTAAAGCAATAGCAATAATGCCCGGCAAAACCACTATCAGCGGCATAAGCATTTTAGGAATGGCCGCAATAATAGGCGTCCGTTGCGCATCGCCCATATTTCGGGCTATCATGGCTCTTTGCACCACTAAAAAGTCGGTGCACCAATAACCGAAAGACATTACAAAACCCAATCCGAAGATCAGCGACATAAAGTGCAGGCCCATGGGGTTTGAATCGGCATTGCCCATGTACTTCCAGGCATGCGTCATTTCGGGTTGCAATACTACTTTTATATTTTCCCAGCCGCCTGCATTTTGCAACGCAATTATTACCAATGGCGACAAGCCGAGTACAATTAAAAAGAACTGCAATACTTCATTATATACGGCGCTGGTTAAACCGCCGAGGAATGTATACACCATTACAATGCCGGCAGATACCCAAATGGAAATATCAAAATCCCAATGCAGGATCGTTTCCATGAGTTTTGCCAATGCATATAAAGAAATGCCCGACGAAAAAACCGTCATAACCGCAAAGGAAATAGCGTTCAGGCCTCTTGTTTTTTCATCGAACCGCAAGGAGAGGTATTCGGGAACACTGCGGGCGCGGCTTCCATAATAGAACGGCATCATAAAAACGCCAAGGAATACCATGGCGAAGATGGCGCCCACCCAATAGAAGTGTACAGTCATAATGCCGTACTTGGCGCCCGAGGCAACCATGCCAATTACTTCCTGTGCGCCGAGGTTGGCAGAAATAAAAGCAAGGCTGGTGATCCAAAGGGGAATGCTACGGCTGCTGGTTAAGAAATCATTACTTGATTTAATTTTCTTTTTAATGAGGAATCCAACACCTATAACGAAAATGAAATATACAAGAATGATCAGGTAGTCGGCGAAATGTAAGCGCATGTGCAATCGTTGTTGAGAGTGTGATTATTTAGTAAACCACAATATATTTCTTTCATTTCATTATTATTACACTTCCCGGCTAATAACCAAAAAAAGTAACGAATACGGTTGCGAATACAGCTGTAAGCCACAAGCTACACGCTGCAAGCAATACAGATAAAGCTGCATTTTGCTTGTAGCTTGCGGCTAGAAGCTTGTAGCTTTCTTCTTATAAAGTAGACTCTCTCTCGATCAACACAGAAGGTATCACCATACTTTCTTTCTTCAGATCAAAAGTACTTTTCTCAATTCCTTTGAAAAGCAGGGTGGCGGCGGCTTTACCGATCTCGAACGCAGGTTGGGTAATGGTGGTAAGCGGGGGATTTAAAATAGGCGCTGTATCGAGCGTTGCAAAAGCAATCACTTTAACATCTTTGGGGATGTTGATATTCAACTCATGGCAGGCGAGGTATACAGGGGTAACAATTTTTTCAACCGAAGCGATCAGTCCGTCTGGCCGGTGTTCGCTTTGCAGTATTTTTTTTATTTGACTGTACATGCTATCATTATCAGTACAGTAAATGATCTGCATGTCTTCTTCGGGTATACCGGCTTCCCTAACCGCTGCCTTAAAACCTTCCAACCTGTTTAAACAAATAGGCAGGCTTTGGGAAATGGAAAGAAAGGCGGGTTTGCGTACGCCTTTTTCCAACAAATGATTGGTAGCCATAAGACCGCAGTCAAAATCATTGGTAGTTACCCGGGCGGTTTCAATGCCTTCCTGTTCCCGGTCGAAAAACACAACCGGAATATTATTGGCTGGTAATTTATTGATATGGTCTGCCGAATTGGTTTCGCTGGAAATAGAAATTAATACACCATCGACCCGGCCGCTTTGACAATCTTCAAGTATAGTTTTTTCGTTGGCGAAACTTTCGTGGGATAAATAAATAAGTACGTGATACCCTTTTGTTTCTGCAATAGATTGTATACCATTGATAGCCAGGGAGAAAAAGTTATCGGCTACTTCAGGCAATACCACTGCTATGGTCTTGCTTTTCTTTTTGCGAAGGCTGCTGGCATAAGGGTTTGGAATGTAATTCAACTGGGTAGCGAGTTCCATTACCTTCTTTTTTGTCTCGTCACTGATCTCATAACTATCCCTTAACGCCTTTGAAATGGTTGAAACGGACAGTTGCAATTGGTCTGCTAAAACCTTTATGTTTACCTTGCTCATAGGTTTATTTAAATACTTAAATGTTTGTAATACAGACTATTTCATCTTGCAAATTGCTGCATTTTAGCGCAACCGTTTTCGTAAATAAAGTTAATTCATGGCTAACAATCTTTAGCAAATTTTTAGAACTTAGTTCAGGAAATCCAACCAAACAGTCTTATTTAACAACCAGACCTTAATTAAAATCGATTGCAATGGCAGCTCCCGGAAAGTTCACTGAGAAGGAAATTAACCCCCTGGTAAGTTTAGATGAATGGGAAGAAGATGTACTGCAACGCTATCCAGATCCCGATACCATCGCCAAGGAAAAATCGAAAGAAGAATACCGTAATTATGATGAACCCTCCCGGGACACGGTACGTGAGTTCTATCGTTTAAATCATACACACCAGACCTACGAGTTTGTACAACAAAAAAGAAAGGACTTCTTACAATTCAACCGTAAAGAAATGACGGTTTGGGATGCTTTTAATTTCCTGAACCAGTTAGTTGATGATTCTGATCCTGATACCGACCTCGACCAGTTTCAACATTTATTACAGGCATCAGAAGCAATTCGTGCAGACAGACATCCTGATTGGATGGTGTTGACCGGCCTGATGCATGATATGGGTAAAGTGCTGTGTTTATTTGGCGAACCGCAATGGGCTGTGGTGGGTGATACTTTCCCGGTAGGATGCGCTTATTCCGATAAAATTGTTTATCCTGAGTTTTTCAAACACAATGCAGACTATAGTGATCCCGTTTATAGTACTAAATACGGGGTGTATGCACCCAATTGTGGATTACGCAATGTGAGCATGTCATGGGGGCACGATGAGTATGTATACCAGATGCTGAAAGATTATTTGCCTGAGCCCGGCCTATATATGTTAAGGTACCATTCATTTTATGCCTGGCATCGCGAAGGCTCCTATGACCACCTGTTAGATGATCACGATCGTGAAATGTTGAAATGGGTTAAATTATTCAACCCATACGACTTGTATTCAAAATGTCCCACACCACCAGACTGGAAGCAGCTACGACCTTATTATGAAGACCTGGTGGCTAAATATCTACCATCTACCATAAAATTTTAGTAACGTAAAAGCTTGCTCGAAACTTTATCCTTTCCTTGTTTTATATAAAATGAGAACCTAAGCTACGTAATTACCTGTAGTTTATGTTTATGTATCAACCCGTGTATTTATGCAATGAAAACGCAATGATCAGGTAAGTTGTGTTTTTTTAGAACATGCATATAATCCAACGAGTTCATTTATTTTGATTTTAAAAAACCAGAAGGATTTAACACTTTAACCTAAAACTTTTGTTATGAGATTGCTCTGTCGGTCGCTCCCGAAAGGCGCGGGTAAACGCCTATTGCTGCTGCTTTTCTTATTGCCACTCTACACGCTGGCACAATCCCAGGAAATTACCGGAACAGTAAAAGACTCATCGGGTCGCCCAATGGCTGGGGTTTCGGTTTCTGTAAAAGGGAAAACGCTTGTTACTATTACTAAGGGAAATGGTTCGTTCAACATCCCTGCCCAAACAGGTGATGTATTGGTATTTAGTGGAATTTCACTCGAAGACCAGGAAGTTTTAGTTGGAAGCAAAACAAGCTTCGATGTATTTATGCGCTCATCGGCCACTGTTATGACCGATGTAGTGGTAGTTGGTTATGGTAAAGGTTCGCGCAAAACCCTGGCGAGCGCTATCACTTCTGTAAAGCCCGATGACCTCAATAGAGGAGCTATCGGCGATGTAGGCCAATTACTACAGGGTAAAGTGCCGGGGTTAAACATTACAGCAAGCGGTGACCCTAACCGGCCTGCGGCAGTGATTATGCGCGGTGCTTCAACTATTAACAGCCCGCAGGGCCCTTTCTATGTGATAGATGGTATTCCTGGCGGCGATATCAATTCCGTTGCACCGGATGATATTGCTTCTATCGATGTGCTGAAGGATGCTTCGGCTACCGCTATTTATGGTAATAAAGCCAGTAACGGGGTAATTATGGTTACCACCAAAAGAGGCAAGAAAGGCGGCTTACAGGCTACTTACAATGGTTATGTGGGTATGGAAGCGGTTTCAAACGGTTTAGACCTGATGGATACCACACAATTAAGAGAATATGTTCGCAAAAATAGCGCATCAATAAGCCCCAATGATGATAAGGGCGCCAGTACCGATTGGATGAAAGCCATTCAAAAAGATAAGGCTTATTCTCATAATCATAACATTTCATTTAGCGGCGGTACCGATAAAAGTACCTACAGCGCCAGCCTGAACTACCTGAAGAAGGATGGTATTATTATGCAAAGTAGTTTGGAAAGAGTGATTGCCCGTGTTTCTGCCGAGCATCGTGCTTTGAACGATCATTTGATCTTTGGGTTGAATGTGATGAGCAGCAACAGTAAAGCATCGAACGTGCCTTTCCAGAACATGGTTTTTCAACAGGCTGTGAAATACAATCCCACTTCTCCGGTATATAACAGCAATGGTACTTTTTTTGAGAACCTGAACAATACCGGCTATTTTAACCCGGTTTCTATTATTAAAAATGCCAAGGATGATACCAAATACGGATCATTACAGGGTGCATTTACTATAGAAGCCAAACTGCCCTTTGGTTTTACCTTTAATTCGAACCTGGCTTATCAAAGAGGTACCTGGCTGCATGGTGAATATTACGGCAAGTATTATTCACAATATTATAATAGTAGTAATTTTTATACCAACGGAGACCCAGGTGGCGGTCGCTCGCTTCGTAATTTCTATTCCAGCGGTTTGGCTTACAGGGCTTATTACCAAAGCACCTCTAAAACGCTGGAGTCTTATTTAACCTGGGCTAAACATCTGGGGCTGCATAATATCAAAGCGGTAGTGGGTTATAGCTGGCAAAAGAATACCAGCGGTGATGGTTTGCAAAACAGCCAAACCAATTTTATCTCTGATTATACCACCTATTATAACATGGGTTTAGGTAACTATCAAACAGTAAATGGCTTTGCTGTGGATTTCGGCGGTACAGTATACCAGGAAACCAATTTTATCTCTGATTTCGCCAGGGTTAATTACGATTATAACGAAAAGTATTTGTTGCAGGCTTCTGTCAGAAGAGATGGTAGTTCTGTGTTTGGAAAAAATAATGAATGGGGTTATTTCCCCTCTGTGGGTGTAGCCTGGCGTATTTCCCAGGAAGATTTTCTGCGGGAAGTAGCAGTGATCAGTGACCTGAAATTAAGGGCCAGTTATGGGGAGACCGGTAATGCCTTTGGTTTAGGAGCTTATACTGCGCAGGCATTATACAGTAAATCCGGTACCTATTACAACGGTGGTCCTTTTGCCTCTTCATTCAGTCCTGTACAGGGCAACAACCCCGATTTGAAATGGGAAGTAACGTCCACCAAAAATATAGGCCTTGATTATGGCTTCCTGAAGGGAAGGATCTCTGGTTCTATTGACGTGTATGAAAAATTGACCACCGGTATGATCTTCGGTTTCGCCGTTCCCAATACGGTAGACCCCAGTGGTTTTGTAAATATGAATGTGGGTAAGCTCAGGAACCGCGGAATTGAGTTCAGTGTGAATGTAAATGCCGTAAACACAAAAGATTTCGGCTGGAATACCAGTTTGAACATGGCCAGCAATAAGAACGAGATCCTGAATTTAAAAGGTCCAGATAGATTCGGCGTGAATGCCGATTCCAGTACCTATACTCAACTGGATGGCCCGGGAACTACAGGTAGTACTTTGCAGATGTTCATTGTAGGAGGTCCTTTAGGTCAGTTCTATTCCTTTAAATATGCAGGAAAAGATGCTACTGGTAAATCTTTGTTTATAACAGGGAAAGGTGTTGAAACAGATAACCCGATTCAAAGAACCGATTATCACCCGTTGGGTAGCCCGCATCCAAAATTGATGTTTGGCTGGATAAATAATTTCCGGTATAAAAACTTTGATCTTAATCTGTTTATACGTGGTGTAGCCGGTAATAAAATTTTCAATGCTACCCGTGCCGATCTGTTTTATGTGACAACAGCAGGTGTAACAAACATTTCGCCTGATGCAATGAATGATGCTAAGAGCGATGCCAAGAATAATAACTATTCATCCCGCTTTGTGGAAGATGGTACTTACATCCGGTTGGATAATGCTACACTCGGTTATCACATTAAACCAAACAGCCCTTATATTAAATCACTGCGGTTATATACAACTATAAATAACGCATTTGTAATTACGAAGTATAAGGGTGTAGATCCTGAGATCAATCAGGGTGGTGCGTCGCTGGGTATTGATTATAATAATTTCTATCCCAAGACCAGAACTATTTTGTTAGGCGTTTCAGTTGGTTTCTAACGATAAAAACAAGAATTATGAAAAAGCATTTGCGATTATATACGATGATCCTGACAGTAGCAGCTTCGGTTACTGCCTGTCATAAGATTTCGGTTACTCCCAATTCTATGATAACAGCAGACCAATTTCCTCAAACTGATGAGCAATACCAGTCTGTTATCGGTACCATTTATACCAATTTGCGCGGGCATTATCCGCTTACTTTCTGGTTTACGCAGGAGCTTACCTCCGATGAAGCTATTCTGCCTGCATACGGAGGTAACTGGTATGATGGCTCCGGATATATTGACCTGCACCGGCATACCTGGACAAAAGATCATGGCTGGATAGGCACGGCCTGGTCTGATGTATATAGCATAATAGGGCTTTGTAATCAAACCATTTATACATTCAGAACGGCTCCTGAAGGCGATACTAAGAATGCCGCCATGGCAGAGATCAAAACACTGAGAGCATGGGCCTATTGGGAGTTGCTCGACATGTTTGGCAATGTACCTTTAGATACCATTTACCCCAGCCCGGGTGTACAGGCCAAAGCCGACCGTGCGCAGGTATTCAATTTTGTGGAATCTGAATTGAAAGCAGCTCTTCCTTTACTGAAAACAGCTACGGGTAGCGCTACTTATGGAAAAGTTACAAGATGGATGGCCCAGGGGTTGCTGGCTAAACTATACCTCAATGCACCGGTATATGCCGGTACTACTAAATACAACGAGTGTATTGCGGCTTGCGACGATATTATTGCTTCCGGAAAGTTCGCCATTGAAGCACGCGGCACTTATTTAACCATGTTTTATCCGAATAATGGTCCTTCTTTCAAGGAGAATATATTTGCCATACCTTTTGACCCTACCACCAGCAACGGGTACCTTTTCCATGGACGTTATGACCTGAACAGGAACCTGGGTATTAAATATCGTTATTCAGGCGCTACGCCCGGGAGTCATACTTTGAGCAGTATCATAATGAACCAAACCAGCGGAAGTGGTTTGGTAAATACCAAACCCAGCGGCCCCCGCGCTACACTTTCCGGCTTCTATAATGCATATTTTACAGATGCTAACGATATCCGAAAAGATCAATGGCTGGTTGGTACCCAATATTGGCCAGATGGCAATCCTATTAAAGTGGCAACTACCAAAAAAGGATATGATCAGTTTTACACCGGATCTGATGGAAGCACCAGCTATATTTATGATTTATACATCGACTCTGTCATTAGACTGCGCCAGAGTGTTGCTTCCATGGACCTGGGTAACGACGAAATAGCCTGGAATATGGGAATCCGGAATGTTAAATTCTTTCCTGATGCAAATTCTGCTTCCCGTAACCAGAATAATGATGCGCCCCTGTTACGTTATTCAGATGTGCTTTTGATGAAAGCGGAAGCGATCCTGCGCGGCGGTAATGCCACCA
This sequence comes from Niastella caeni, assembly GCF_004834005.1. GTDB lineage: Bacteria > Bacteroidota > Bacteroidia > Chitinophagales > Chitinophagaceae > Niastella > Niastella caeni. The sequence goes on along the minus strand of NZ_STFF01000001.1, from coordinate 727,709 downwards.
ACGGCCAAACTGCTTTATCATTGGTAAATATGGTGCGTAACAATCGTACTACTTCCCCGGCGTGGACCGCAGTTACCCTGGATGATCTGTATGCCGAAAGAGGCCGTGAATTCACCTGGGAATGCTGGCGACGGAATGATATGATCCGGTTTGGTAAATATGAAAGTACGTATGGATTTAAAACCAATTCCGATTCGTACCGCCGGATCTTCCCGATACCTACAAGAGCTTTAGCAACTAATAACAAATTGACCCAAAACCCAGGTTATTAATGAAAGCCCCGTTTAATCCAAAATCCTTAAATGCTCATGTTCAAGTTACAGGGCAAATGGCCCGAATACATAAACCTTAGTTTTAGGAAAGGCGATGACTAGAGCGCCGGGCCTGCTCTCTGGGGCCCGGTATTTTTAACATGTCAGATATACCGCTTTTAAAATCCAGTGATCCCTAGACCCTTTTTAAATGCTAATAATTTTTTTTTCATAATCATGTAGCAGTAAATACTGACCTCCGGGCTTTCTAGCCTGGAGTTTTTTTTTCTTGCAATGCCTAACCGGTGTTGATCCAGAAAATGTAAAAGAACATACTCTCGAAATGAAAAAGTTTTTACCATACGCTATTATTACCATTTTAACGGGCAGTTTCATTCGTGTAAACAGCCAGGACCTGGTACAATACGTGCAGCCGCTGGCAGGAACCGCCCCCTCAACAACCACCGCCGCACAAAAACACAGTGAAGCGGGCTCCGAAAAAAATGCCAATACCATTCCGGCTGTTGGCCTGCCATTCGGCATGACGCAATGGACACCGCAAACAAGAACCTCCGAAACGAAATGCATTCCACCTTATTTTTATAAAGACAGCCTGATCAATGGTTTTCGCGGTACGCACTGGATCAGCGGTTCCTGTATGCAGGATTACGGCAGTGTGACCATTATGCCGGTAACCGGCGCCCTGCGAACCACCAACTTCGCCACGCCGTTTTCGCATCAACAGGAGATCGCTACTCCGGCGTATTATAAAGTGGAGTTGCCCGCTTACCATTGCGTTACAGAAATAACTTCCACCGCCCGTTGCGGTATGATGCAGTTCACCCTGCAACAGGATGATAGTTTATACCTGCTGGTTATGCCTAACAGCGACCGCGGCGAAGGCGCCCTTCATATTGATGCTGCCAAAGGCGAAGTGTGGGGCTATAACCCGGTACATCGTATTTACCAGGGCTGGGGCAACAAGGCCGGTTTCAGCGGTTATTTCTTTATACAATTTGAAAAAGTACCTGTACGCACGGGCTCGTTCAGCGAAGCGGCCGTGTTCTCTGCCGACAGCATCGGCAATCAAAAGAACATCGGTGTGTTTGCCGGTTTTAATTTTAAGAAGGGGGAACAACTGCGTATCCGCATCGGTACTTCTTTCAGCAGTGTTAACGAAGCCAAAAGGAACCTGCGGGCAGAAATAACTACCTGGAATTTTAACCCGGTTTGGGAAAGCGCCAAACAAAGCTGGGAGGAAGCTCTTTCACAAGTTCAGGTGCAGGGCAATAGTGAAAAAGACAAGCGCATCTTTTATACAGCCATGTACCATGCATTGCAGCACCCACGCCTGTTTAGTGATGTGGATGGTGTATATCCCTCATTTGCCGGTGGCTGGCCTTTAAAGAAGTTAGCCGATGGGCAGTACTACGATGATTTTTCGATGTGGGATATTTACCGCGCTCAATTGCCCTTATTACAGATCCTGCAACCGGCGCGCGTAAACCAGTTTGTGTCTTCCATGATCCTGAAAGGGGAGCAGGGCGGCTGGCTGCCAATTTTCCCTTGCTGGAACAGCTTCACTGCCGCTATGATAGGCGATCATGTAACGGCTTTCATTGCCTCGTCCTGGGCAAAGGGCATTCGGAATTATGATATAGAAGCTGCTTACCGCCTGATGCGCCAGAATGCATTCGATAGTCCCAATAACAACGATTATGTAAACGGAAAAGGCCGTCGTGCCCTGCAATCGTATCTGCAATATGGTTACATTCCCATGGAAGACAGTGTGCCTGAAGCTTTCCATAAAAAAGAACAGGTAAGCCGCACCCTTGAATATGCGTATGATGATTATGCCCTGGCAATTGTGGCCAAAGGCTTGAACAAAACAGCAGATTATACGGTGTTGCACAAGCGCGCCTTTAATTATAAAAATATATTTGATACCACCGTGGGCCTGGTACGGGGAAAATACAGCGATGGCCGTTGGTATGAACCGTTTAACCCCGACAAACGCGAACCCTATATAACGGAAGGAACCCCACGCCAATATACTTTTTATGTGCCGCAGGACGTAGCCGGCCTGGCCAGCCTGATGGGTGGCGCCAAAGCATTGGAGAATTCGCTGGATACATTGTTTGCCAAAAATGAATACTGGCATGGGAATGAACCCGGTCACCAGATCCCCTTTATGTACAACTACACGGCCTCGCCCTGGAAAACACAACAGGTGGTGCGTAATATTTTAAGTGAAGAATACAGCGACGGCCCCGGCGGATTAAGCGGTAATGACGATGCCGGCCAAATGAGCGCCTGGTACATATTTGCCGCCATCGGGTTGTATCCCGTTGATCCGGTTTCGGGTGAGCATCTCCTTTGTTCGCCCATCTTTGATAAGGTAACCTTGCAACTGGCAGGTAATAAAAAACTGCAAATTGTATGTCATAAGAGATCGGCCGGCGATGCCTACATTCAACAGGTTCGGTTGAATGGTAAAACCTATCAAAAGAGCTTTGTTCCTTATGCCAATATCATGAAAGGCGGCGTGCTTGATATTTATTTACAGTCACAACCTTCTGCATGGGGCACTGCGGTTAAAGCGCGTCCATCAGGATTAACCCTTATAAAATAATCAACAATTAAACAATTCAGGAATGATACAAAAATTGATAGTTGCCGGTATGGCATTGTTAATGACAGTAACCGGTTCGGCACAACGGATCTATAATGTAATGACATTTGGCGCCAAAGGCGATGGAAAAACAAATGATGCCCCGGCTATTCAAAAAGCGATCGATGCCTGCTCAAAGAACGGCAGTGGTCGGGTGTTGTTTCCCACAGGCTACGTTTTCATGGCCAGTCCGTTTAACCTGAAATCAGGGATCGACCTGCATGTGGAAGCCGGCGCGAAGGTGCTCGCCAATCCCAATGAAAATGTCTACTCTAATAGTGCTTTCCGGCAAAATCCCGGTGAAGGCACCGTCTGGATCGGCGGCGAGAATATTCAGAATGTATCGATCAGTGGCCTGGGCGAAATTGACGGCAATGGCGTCTCTTTTATGGGAAAGGAGCTGGACGATTCCTATGTTTTAAAGCCATTCTTTGTGCTCGACCCTCGTCCGCATGTGCTCACCATCATAAACGGCAAGAATATCCGAATAAAAGATGTGCATATCGGTAACGCTGCCTACTGGACCGTTCACCTGGTGGGGTGCGATGATGTGGTGATCTCCGGTATTACCATATTGAATTCACTGAAGGTGCGCAACGGCGATGGCATCGATGTTGACCATAGCAGGAACGTACGCATCAGCGATTGTTACATTGAAAGCGGAGATGATGGCATCTGTTTAAAGAATCGCCGCGAGTACGAAGATTTGGGCAATTGTGAGAACATCACAGTAAGTAACTGTAGCATAACGTCGAGAAGCTGTGCCATCAAGATCGGTTCCGAAAATATGGATACGATCCGGCACGTGGTCTTTAATAATTGCATCATCAGGAACAGCAACCGCGGTTTGGGTATTCAAAATCGTGATGAAGGCGTGGTACATGACGTGATCTTTTCAAATATGATCATCGAAAGTCATTTGTTCTCCGATGTATGGTGGGGGAAAGCAGAACCTATTTATGTAACTGCTTATCGCCGGGCAAGGATCACGCACAAAGATGCCAACTGGCGGTTTCCCAAAGACGCCACCGAAGGCAGGGTAGGCATGGTATTTAATATTTCTTTCAGCAATATTAAATGCAGCAGCGAGAACGGCATTTATGTAAGTGGCGAATCGCCCGATAAAATTGCCAATATCAGTTTCGATAATGTAGATGTAATGATCAATAAGAGCACCAACTTCCCCGGTGGTTTATACGACCGTCGCCCGGCGAATGTGGAAGGCTTTGTAAAGGGACGTACTTCTGCTTTTTATATCGACCAGGCACAGAACATCCGGCTTCGGAATTGTTCGGTGCAATGGGGTAGTAACCGGCCTGAATATTTTGCGCATGCCGCAGAAGCGCACGCCGTTGATAGTTTCTCTGTGTTTAACCTGCAGGGAGGTGCTGCATTTCCTGACAAATTAAAGCCTGTTTTGGAAGAAGCTAAATAGTACTTATGTTGCTTTAGTTACCAGTTACCGGTTTCCAGTTGCCAGGCAGGAAGGCTTATATATTATTTTGAGTTATGAATTTACGGCCCATAACCCGGCGACTGGTAACTGGCAACCTGCCTTTCACCATTGACCATTCACCATGTTAACAAACCTTTGGCTCAAAAAACAATATTTGTCTTTATTTTCGCCCTGATCAAATTGCAAATTTGTCAACCATACAACTTCATTCTATGCGATCTTTTTTTGGCCTGTGTTTGCTGATGCTGAGTATTGCCGTTCAGGCGCAGGACGAAGTCCTGCCCGATCTACGTAACAAAAGAGAGAGCTTTGCAAAATATCCCAAAGGCGAGATCCGCGATGACCTGGCCACTTTTACCATAGGCGGCATCGACGAACGTATCGGGAAAAAACCACTCGAAAAATTACCGGCTACAGATTACAACCTGCGTTCAATAACATTTGAAGCCCCCAATGTGAAAGTAATTATTACCAGCGGCACATTCGAAGCTTCCAAACACAAGCTGTTCTATTACTACGAAAAAAAGTATTTAGTTAAGATAGATGGTAAGCCTTATTACGGCGATTATGGTACCGTACCTACAACAACCATATCTTCGGTTGTTGTTATTGTTAATAACAAAGATACCGTGGCCATTCCACCAACTGCGTATGCTGACTTGTTCCATCCTGATTTTACATACGTAGATGGCTCCGGAACTGTACGTACTCACAATGCAGTTTACCTGTCGGCAGATAAGCATAGAATGTATATCTATATGGTGAATAGCGAAGCCATGGGTAAATATGAAGTGACCTGGATTTTACAGGATAATAAATATGTAGGACGTGTTGTTGATTCAGGCATAATGAAGTAAAATACCTCGTTTTAGCAGGTATCCCGAAAAAGCTATTTTTCCACACATCAGGTAGGCTTTTGAGATTTAAATTAATAGGTATAAACAACACATTTTCAGATTGAAAGAGGCGAAAATTGCTACCTGGAAAAAATATTTTTCTCCGCAAAACAATTTACGAAGCACGAACACCGTTAGTATATCGGTTTTTCATAGGATATTGGATTTTTAACAGGCCTGGATTTCTATCCGGGCCTTTATCATTTTATACGCTCTCCCAACAAAAAGTGTAGAATTTTAGCAACAATACTATCCCGCCCGATGTGAATCTTACCTGAGAACCCGAGAAAATACAATTCGTTCTGGTAGCATGGTTTTTTACTGGTAAATGCAAAGGCAGGTATGAACTGGATTGACATCTTGATACTTTTAATAGTGGCATACGGCGTTTGGGATGGCTGGCAAAAAGGTTTTATCCTGGAATTGCTTTATTTGCTGGGACTGATTGTCAGCATTGCAGCAACTTTTTTATTGTATCCATACCCTACTGTTTTTATCAACAAATACATACCCTACCTTGGCTCCTGGGCGTTGCCCCTTGCATTTATAGTCACCTATGTGCTTATGCGGGTGTTAACAAATTTGCTTATCAATAGAACATTGCACAACATACCCGTAGATGCCCATGGTCGCTGGGATAATAGGTTCCTTGGTATTCTTCCCGGTTTTGTTAATGGCGTTGCCCATGCGGTGATCGGGGCGGCTTTGATACTGGCATTACCGATCAGCAATAATATTTCCCAAAAAACACGCGAAAGCAAGTTTGTGGTAATGTTGTCGGTGCCTGCCGAATGGATAGAAACAAAATTATCGCTGATATTTGATGAAGTGGAGAGGACCATGAACCGGTTGACCGTAAAGCCAGGTTCAAATGAAACGGTGATACTTCCTTTTAAGGTGACGGTGGTACCGCCGCGGGCCGATCTGGAAGCGCGCATGTTAAGCTGGGTAAATGCCGAGCGCATAAAAGCGGGGTTGAACATACTGAAAGCCGATCCGGAGTTGACATTTGTTGCCCGCAAGCATTCGACAGATATGTTCAGGCAGGGATACTTTTCGCATGTTTCGCCCGATGGCAAAGGGCCGTTCGATCGCATGCATAATGATGGGGTGAAGTTTACCAATGCGGGAGAGAATATTGCCCTGGCGCCTACGCTCGATATTGCACATAGTGGATTGATGCATTCGCCGGGTCACCGCGCCAATATTCTTCGACCCGAATTTGGCCGTCTGGGTATCGGCATCGTAGATGGCGGAAAGTACGGATTAATGATCTCGCAGGAGTTTAGGAATTAGTTTCAGGTTCCAGGGTTCAGGTTCCAGGGTCCTCAGTGCAGCATGCATGCCGGGCAGATGATTTTCCCTGTAATTGGCAACCTGTAACCTGTAACAATGGTTTTACTTTCTCCCAAACAATTTACTAACCACAAAGAATATCAGGGCAATCACCCCCACTACTAAAATGATCCCCCACCACATACCCGCTTTAAAGATGGTTTCAATGGCCGCGCAACTACCATAAAATATCGTCATCAGCAGGAAGATAAATCCATAATACTTTTTCATATATCCTGTTTTGCCTATACTATCTAAAAGGATGTGCCTGTTGTAAAATATTGATATTCATTTTGTTTTCTGCGTTTTGTGTAGAATTTATTACCCGAAGATGCTGAATACAGCTATAAGCTGCAAGCTGCAGGCAGTAAGCAAATACAGCTTAAGGCTTATGGCTTAAAGCGTAATGCTTTGCTGCATTTTCCTTGTTGCCTCGTTGCCTTTATGCCTCGTTGCCTTAATTTTGCCGCATGCAAAAACCGGTTATTGTAATTAAGCTTGGCACAGCGGTCATAACCAATGAAGAAGGCGTTATTAGTCATTCCATTATTAAAAAAGTTGCGGCTGGCATTGCCGAATTGTTTTCCAGTCATCGCGTGGTGCTGGTATCCAGTGGCGCCGTGGGGAGTGGAAAAGTATTTATTCAAAATTATAAAGGCAGCATCACCGAACGCAAGGCGGCCGCAGCAGTGGGCAACCCCTTACTGATACAATTATACCAGAAACATTTTTCCAAATACGACATACCCGTTGCACAGGCTTTGTGCGAACGGCATCACTTCAGCAACCGTTTTCAGTTCGTTCAGTTAAAAGAAACTTTTGAGGCTTTTTGGCAGAACGGCATTTTGCCCATTGTAAATGAAAATGACCTGGTGAGCAATGTGGAGCTGAAGTTCTCCGATAACGATGAACTGGCGACCCTCATTGCCGTAGGCTTTGATGCAGAAACGCTCATTATCTGCACCTCCGTTGGCGGATTTATGGATGATGCAAAGAACATCATTCCCCGCGTTGAAAAAATCGATGGCAAAGTGATGGGCTATGTGCAAACCGGTAAAAGCAGTCTGGGTTTGGGCGGCATGACCTCCAAACTCACCTTTACCCGGCTGGCCACTTCGCTGGGGATACAGGTGATCATTTGCGGACTGAATGGAAAAGCGCCTTTTGCCGATGCGCTGGCTGGCGAAAACGGAACTACCTTTGTATCGCAGGCGTCTAATTTAAAGACCCGTCAAAAATGGCTGGCCAGTGGTTCTATAACGCTGGGCACTATTTCGGTCGACAAGGGCGCGGTGAAAGCGTTGCGTCAGCGCCGGAGTTTGCTCACCGTAGGCGTTACCAATGTGCAGGGAAAATTTGCTGCGGGTGAAGTAGTGCAAATTAAAGATGAGGAAGAGAACATCATTGGCGTTGCCAAAGTAAAGCTGGATACGGCTGCTATCCGCGACGGCATTTCGCAAAAGAATGTACTGGCAGCGCATGCTGATGATATTGTAATTTTCTAAAAAGGCCTGAATAACATGAGCTCGATACAACCATTAATAGTTAAAACCTGGAAAGCCGCTATCAACCTGCGGCAGGCATCAGATAAACAACTCAAAGCAACCTTATTGCAACTGGCAGATGCATTGGAAAAGAACAGTGCGGCGATCCTGAAAGCCAATCAACTGGATGTAGAGAAACAAGACCCCAATAATCCGCGGGTCGACAGGCTGTTGTTAAACAAACAACGCATTGCCGGCATTGCCAACAGTATTCGTAAGATCAGCAGGTTACCTAACCCTTCCGGTAAAACGCTGGAAAAGCGCCGCCTCGATAATGGGTTGTTGCTGGAAAAGGTCTCCGTGCCATTGGGCGTAGTGGGCGCTATCTATGAATCAAGACCAAATGTAACCTTTGATATTGCCGCGCTTTGCTTGCGCAGCCAAAATGGTTGTGTATTGAAAGGAAGCAGCGAAGCCGATAACACCAACCAGGTGGCTGTTCGCCTCATTAAAAAAGTATTGAGGGCAAACGATATCGATCCGGATTGTGTAACCCTGTTGCCAGCAGATCGCGAAACCGTGCAGGAATTGTTTACTGCAACCAAATACGTTGATGTGCTGATTCCGCGCGGATCAGATTCGCTGATACAATTTGTAAGAAAGAACAGCCTGGTGCCGGTGATTGAAACAGGAGCGGGCGTTTGTCACGTGTATGTAGAAAAAGAAGCGGCGATAAAAAAAGCAGTGAATATTGTGGTGAACGCCAAAGTATCGCGTCCTTCTGTGTGCAATGCTATGGATACAATACTGGTTGATGAACCGGTGGCGGCTGCATTTCTGAAACAGTTGCAGCCAATGTTCAGCGAGCACCAGGTAGAAGTGTTTGCCGATGCCAAAGCCCATAAATTATTAAAAGGCTATCCGCACTTGCAGAAAGCAACACCGGAAGACTTCAACCGCGAATTCCTGAGCCTGAAGTGTGCTGTAAAAGTGGTAAAGAATATTGATGAGGCCCTGGAACATATTCGCGAACATTCAACCAAACACTCTGAAGCCATTGTTTCCAACAATAAAAAACACTGCGCCCGCTTTTTACAGGAAGTAGATGCGGCCACGGTATATACCAATGCCTCTACCCGTTTTACCGATGGCGAAGAAATGGGCTTAGGCGCCGAGATCGGTATTTCAACCCAGAAGTTACATGCCCGCGGCCCTTTTGCATTGGAAAAGCTGGTTACTGAAAAATGGTTGTTACAGGGAAATGGACAGGTAAGATAGTTACCAGGTGCCTGTTACCAGGTGACAGCCGCGGCTCAGGGAAGTATGCTGTTATGCCGAGTTTTCGAATTATAGCCCCGGAAACCGGAAACTGGTACCCGGTGACTGCCTTTTTTGTGTAAATTTATTGTTTAAAATTACCTATTATCATTAGGACTGCGACTGCCTTTTTACAATGACTAACCGCTTGCTGATAACAATAATTGCCTGCTTAGTAATCCTTTTTCCTGTATTTGCATATGCACAACCCGCGCAATATCCTTTTTCTCACCTCGACGTTTCCGACGGTTTGTCACATAACCAGGTTACCACCATTATAAAAGACGCTAAAGGTTTTATGTGGTTTGGCACCGCTTCGGGGTTGAACCGGTATGATGGGTATACCTTTAAAGTCTTCCGCCATAAAGAGAACGATTCCACCTCTATCAATGACGACCTGGTCGTAAAGATCCAGGAAGGGCCGCATAATAAATTCTGGATCGACACCCGGAATGGCCAAAGCATTTTTGACCCCGTTTCAGAAAAAGCCAGCAATAATACCCTTGCCTGGTGCCGGCAATTGTTGTTGCCTGCCGCGCCTGTTACCGATATTGTAAAAGATAAACAAGGTTGTTTCTGGTTTGCCCAAACAGGATATGGGCTCAGCCGGTATAACCCGGCGGCACATACGGTGAACCGGTTCGCACGCCAGCCAGGAAAGAATACGCCCGATATTGCCGATTTAGCGGAAGATAAAGCGGGAAATGTGTGGGTCATTTACAGCGATGGCCTGCTGGAAGCATATAATACGGCCTCGGCAAAAATGATCTATAGTAAAACCGGTTTATTTAAACCGCGTGACGACCTGCGATACCGGTTATTTGCCGATGCAGAAAGCGATCTGTGGGTATATACCTATGGTTATCCGCAGGGAGTTTTTTGTTACAGCAACAAAAATAACAGCCTTATACATTATCAGCGCGAAGCAGCAACCACCCGGTTAAACAACAACCTGGTCACCGGCATTCAACAGGATAATAACGGTATGATCTGGATCATCACCGACCATGGTGGCGTTAACCTGCTGAGTAAAAAAGCGGGGTCAATCTGGTACCTGGAGAATAAACCGGAAGATATAAAGAGCATTAGCCAGAACAGCATCAATGCTATTTATCGCGATAATACCGGTATCATCTGGCTCGGTACATATAAAAAGGGCATTAGCTATTACCACGAGAACATCATCAAGTTTCCGGTTTACCGGCACTTGTTAACTGATAAACATAGTTTGCCTTTTGATGATGTGAATCGTTTTGTAGAAGATGATAAAGGCAACCTGTGGATCGGCACCAATGGAGGCGGGCTTATTTATTACGATCGCACCACCGGCGGTTTTCGCACGTATAAACACAACCCGGGCAATGTAAACAGCATCAGCAATGATGTAATTGTAAGTTTATGCATTGACCATAATAAAAAACTATGGATCGGGTCGTATTATGGCGGACTGGATTGCTACGACGGGAAAAACTTTATTCACTATAAAAATGATCCGGCCGATACCACCAGCATTTCTGATAACAGCATCTGGGAAATTTATGAAGATGCGCAACAACAATTATGGATCGGCACCCTGAGCGGTGGGTTGAACCGCTTTGACCCTAATTCAAAAAAATTCTATCATTACCGCAAAAGCCCGCGTGGGTTGAATTCAAATTACATTGCTGCATTGGCCGAAGACCAGGAAGGCAATTTGTGGATAGGTACCGAGTCAGGCATTAGTGTAATGAATAAACAAACAGGCGGGTTTACGTATTATGCGCATGATTCAAAAGATCCCCGTAGCCTGAGTAACAGTAACATAACGGCTTTGCTGAAAGACGCCAGGGGTCAGATGTGGGTAGCTACGCGCGATGGATTGAATTATTTTGATAGGGCCAGCAACTCCTTCCGTCATTTTAACCAGGCAGATGGGTTGTCGGAAAATAATATCCTCACGCTGATGGAGGATAACGGTCATGCCTTATGGTTAGGCACCACCAATGGCCTTTCCAGGGCCTGGATACAAATAAGACCAAAAGGCGACATGGTGGTGCAGTTCAGGAATTATGATGAGCGCGATGGATTACAGGGCCGCGAGTTCAATGAAAATGCAGCGCTAAAAACAAAGCGGGGTGAATTGATATTTGGCGGCGCCAATGGGTTCAATATCATCAATCCGGAAGCGATTGCCCACAATACCATTGTACCTGATGTAGTGCTTACCGATCTGCGGGTGTTTGATAAAAGTCCGCAACCCGGCGAAGTGATCAATAACCGGGTACTCTTGACAACGGCTATTTCAGAAATAAAAGAAATTACGCTGAAGTATCACGAGAATATTTTCTCGCTGGAATTTGCCGCGCTCAATTATTCGAACCCTGAAAAAAATCAATACGCGTACAAACTGGAAGGATTTAATAATGACTGGCTAACAACTGATGGAACGCATCGCACTGTAACGTATACGAACCTGGATCCCGGTAAATACACCTTCAGGGTGAAGGCCAGTAATGGCGATGGGGTATGGAATGAAGAAGGCACAGCTTTGGTTGTTACCATTCTGCCGCCCTTCTGGAAAACCATTCCGGCTTTTATTATCTATGCATTGTTGGTGGCCGCCATTTTATTTGCCGCCCGCCGGTTGACCATTCAACGCGCGCACATGCGTTTTCAACTGGCGCAACAGAAAAGGGAAGCGGAACGCGTACATGAACTTGACCTGTTGAAACTGAAATTCTTTACCAACGTAAGTCATGAGTTCAGAACGCCTTTATCATTGATCATGGCGCCGGTAGAGAAGATGCTGAAACATTCCAATGAACCGGAACAGAAAAAACAGTACCAGTTAATTTATCGCAATGCACGGCGGTTACTGGCGTTGGTGAACCAACTGCTCGATTTCAGAAAGCTCGAAATGCGGGAACTGCGGCTGTACCCATCATTGGGCGATGTTGTATCATTTGTAAAAGAGGTCGCTTTTTCTTTTACCGATATGGCTGGCGCCCGGCACATCACTTTTAATTTTACTACACACATACCGTCGTTGCAGATCTCTTTTGATTCCGACAAGCTCGAACGCATATTATTCAACCTGCTTTCCAATGCATTTAAGTTTACGCCTGAGCATGGTTACATAGAGGTAATGGTCGGATTGCAACAGGGTAGTGGCGACAGCCAAAATACGCAATATGTTTCCATCCAGGTAAAGGATAGTGGTATCGGTATTCCGGCAGAAGACCAGGACAAAATATTCGAACGGTTCTTCCAGCACGATGTACCCGGCAGCATCCTGAACCAGGGCAGTGGTATCGGGTTGGCCATTTCCAAAGAGTTTGTGCGGCTGCACCAGGGAATTATTTCGGTGGCAAGCGAACCCGGTAAGGGAACTTGTTTTACTGTGTTGTTGCCGGTTGCAGCACCAGCAACAGAACCGGTTGTGGCTGTCAGTGAGGAAGTAGTAACGCCCGCTACCGAAGAGCAAACGGAACTTTCCGGAAAAGGCGGCCGTAAGAAACCGGTTATACTTATTGTGGATGATAATGAAGACATCCGGTTCTACCTGAAAGATAACCTGCGCCGGAATTACACCGTGTATGAGGCTGTGAATGGCGCGGAAGGCTGGGAAAAAACAAAACAGGTTCAACCCGACCTGATCGTGAGTGATGTTATGATGCCGGTAATGGATGGCATGAAACTGTGCCGCACCATAAAGCATGATAAAAATACATCACATATCCCTGTTATCCTGTTAACGGCGCGGTCAGCGGCAGAACCCAAGCTCGAAGCATTCCAGGTAGGCGCCAACGATTATGTGACCAAGCCGTTTAGTTTTGAAATGCTGCAATCGCGCATCAGGAACCTGCTGGCGCAGCAGGAATCCATGCGAAAGTTATTTCAAAAACAGGTAGAGGTAAACCCTTCCGAAATAAGCATTACTTCAGTAGATGAGCAATTCATCCGGCAATCGATAGAAACGGTAGAACAGCATATTTCCGAACCTGAGTTTTCGGTTGAAGACCTGAGTCGCGCATTGCATATGAGCCGTGTGGCCCTGTATAAAAAGCTATTGGCATTGACCGGTAAATCGCCGTTGGATTTTATTAAGACCATTCGCCTGAAAAGGGCCGTCCAGTTGCTGGAAAAAAGCCAGTATACCATTTCAGAAATTGCCTATGAAGTGGGCTTTAACAATCCCAAATACTTTGCGCGTACTTTCAAGAAGGAATTTGGGGTGCTGCCATCGGAGTATACTGCAAACCCCCCAACCCCCTGAAGGGGGAGCAATACCCCACAGTCCGCCAGTTAGCGACAAAAAAAAATCCTTTCATTTTTTAAAGTAGTGGGAGCTGTATTTTATAACGAGTTCTGAAGTTTAAAAATTCCCCCTTTAGGGGCTAGGGGGTAAAATAAAGGCCGCCTGTTCGACGACCTTTTGTATATAAAGAATCCTGTGTTTAGTGTTTCTTTTGCTGCCCCGGTGCATATGCTTTGGCTGATTTCGATCCGGTAATTTTTTTAGCTTGTCCGGGCGGAAGCCGGTGTGTTTTGGGTGTTGACTTTACTACTACAACTTTGCGATGACAACTGCTGCCAAATATTACAATCATTGCCAACACATAAACTAAATAGTTCATCTATCAGGTTATTGAATTTTTTAAAATGAGGCATTTATAAAAAACAATTATAATATTATTTTTTTTATTATCCAATACCTATTTGCGCATGTTAACATTTCAATACCCTGAAAATAACATTTCACTACCCTCACATTATAGTTCAAAAGGTACTTTAGCCGCCTGGTTCACAGGAATTGCCGGCAATACGGGATATAATTTTTATTCCGCTGTGTTTTGGCAAACCCTTTGTTGAAAAACGATTGCTATCCATGCCTTTTCCTTTTTCCAGGTTGTCAGCCTGTCTGCAACCTGGATTTTTTTGCAGCTTTCTGCAAATTTTACGGTCCAATCTCCCCGGCTCGTAAGTCCTTCCTTTGTAAGTGGCTTATTCCTTGTTGTGCAATCAGTTATCTCGCCAAATGCTTGCTGCGCCTGTTATAAATTGTAGAAAGAACAGTTGTTAGTTTGTTGAACTACATAATTAAATAAGGGATGTAGCGTTTAACAATATGTATAGATTCAACCATTAAACCAGGGCGTGATCTTGTATGGAGGCATACTGTCAAATCCCGGCAACTAAGTATTATTCTATATCTATACGTACTTAATTAGTAGTAATAAGCGTTATATATATTACGCATTGAACACACCGGTTATGTGCAGAGAAATCAATGCTAATGAGGCTTCAGGATCAAGTACTTTTCAACTTTTCAAATTGCATTAATCAATAACTTAAGATGGCATATACCCCGTCTTCGGCCCGTTATGACTCCATGACGTATAATCGTTGCGGCAATAGCGGTTTATTATTGCCTGCTTTATCGTTAGGGTTGTGGCATAATTTCGGAGGTGTAGACGATTTCAAGATCGCACGTCGGATCGTACGACATGCTTTCGATAAGGGGATCACGCACTTCGACCTGGCCAATAATTACGGGCCGCCGCCCGGTTCGGCTGAAGAGAACTTCGGGGCCATGTTGAAGAAGGATTTTTCCGGTAACCTGCGCGATGAGCTGATCATTTCAACCAAGGCAGGTTATGTAATGTGGCCGGGACCATACGGCAATTGGGGATCGAGGAAATATCTGATGGCGAGCCTCGATCAAAGTTTAAAAAGGATGCGAATAAGTTATGTTGATATTTTTTATTCGCATCGGCCTGATCCTGATACGCCGCTGGAAGAAACTATGATGGCCTTACATGACATTGTGAAAAGCGGAAAAGCACTGTATGCCGGCATATCGAATTACAAAGCGCCCGAAGCAAAAAAAGCGCTGGAGATCTTGAAAAAGGCGGGAACACCTTGCCTCATACATCAACCAAAATATTCGATGTTTGAAAGGTGGGTTGAGAACGGGTTGTTAGATGTGCTGGAAGAATATGGTGTAGGTTGTATTCCGTTTTCACCGTTGGCTCAGGGGTTGTTAACAGACCGCTATCTGAAAGGCATACCCGATAATTCAAGAGCATCGAAGGCGCATGGTTTTTTAAAGGCCAATGATATTACACCTGAGAAGGTGCAGAAAATACAGCAACTGAATGAGGTTGCCAAACGACGTGATCAAACGCTGGCGCAAATGGCCCTGAGCTGGTTGTTGAAAGATAAAAGAGTAACCACTGTTTTGATAGGCGTAAGTTCAACAGAACAGTTAGACAATAACCTTGCCTGCCTGGGCAACACGCAGTTCAATAAGGCAGAACTGGAAGAGATAGAGTTGATATTGAAGGGCTAAGAAAGGCAAGACAAAGCAACATTTGTTAGTAATACGATCAGTAAAATATAAGAACATTGAAAGGCTTTAAAACGCTTAGACAAAACAAAATTTAGTATTATATTGCACCGTTCGTAAAGACTACCTAAAGATGTTTCCTGTAAAGCAATGTGTGCGTGGCTTTTGTTGAAAGGGAAAGTACCAATCCTATTCAAAGAAGCCGTACCGCAAACCACATTACTCCTGCAAGAAGCACGTATAACCCCGCCACCAAAAACCGCAGAGAAGAATAACCGTTGAGGTATTCTTACTTGCCGGCTGGTTATATAGATCTGGTCAGTAGTTTTTATACGGTTAGGTCTGATATCTTATTTAGTAGCTACTTATCCATACACCTGAAATGAAAAAGACTATCCTGCATTTTTTAATCATGCATGGGATTTTAGCCCAGGCGCTTGCACAGGGAAGTGCAACTCCCCAACATTTAGGGACTGATAAAGACCACTCCAGTTTGTGGGGTCTATATGGTTCCAATGATCGTGCTAATAATAATTTTAAGACCAAGATACCGCTGCCTGGCTCGCTGGGACAGCAGGGGCTTGGTAATAATTATGCCGGCACGGTCGCTAACAATAGAGTATTCGATTCTTATATAGAACGGGTAACTATTGACGCTAAAGCATCTGGTAATTTCACCATGCAGGTGTTTAGCAAGAATATACAATCCGGTCAATCCATCGAGTTCCAGGTATTGGATCCAAACGGAAAACCGTTGGCTGATCCTGTACCGGTAACAGCCGCAGACAATGCGGAAGTTAAAAAGGAGTTTTCCATGATCAGAACATGGAACCCGGAGAACCCGCACCTATACACTGCAGTATTAACCTTAAAAGACGCATCTCATCAAGTATTATACACTTTTACTAAAAAATTCGGATTCAGAACTGTTGAATCAAAGCCTGACGGTATCTATGTTAATGGCGTAAAGGTCATCTTCAAAGGTATCAACCGGAAGAGCGCAGATCTGGGTAATGCCCGTACATCTGAAGAAGCTTACCTGGCTGATATCAACACCATGAAGGACCTGAACATGAATGCCGTTCGGTTGTCTTACTATCCGGTAGATCCTCATTACTTCGACCTTTGTGATTCAATCGGCTTGTTCGTTATCAGCGAGTTGACCGGTCCCGATCCAAAGAAGATGATAAAAGATGTTGTGTTCAGTGGTTTGAACCATCCTTCCGTTGTGTGCTGGTCAACCGGTGTTGAACATGCAAGCAATAAAGAACTGGATAAAGAATTTGCTACTTATGATGTGCAAAACCGCTACGTTATGCACCCCGTGAATAAAAGCGGTGATAAAAAGAATTCCGATTTCAATTCAGTTGCCAATTCGATCCTGTACGGTACAGAGGCATTTATACCTACAGAAATAGGCAACGGTATATATAATGGCGGTCGCGCGGCCGGTTTAGAAGAGTTCTGGGCAGAAGCAAGCAAGTCGTCTAAATTTTCTGGTAGCTTCTTGACTTCTTACAAAGATGAAAATGGCATTGAATCTGTAAGCGGATTCGATCCCAAATCGAAAGAAAAATGGGCAAGCTATTACACTATTAAGGAAATATGGGCGCCCATGAGTTTTGATATCAGCAGCATCAGTTCTTCCTTTAATGGTACGCTGAATGTTGAAAACAAATTCCTGTATACCAACCTGAGCAGATTAAAATTCACCTATAAGCTCGCACTGTTTCCTAAAGCAACCCAGAAAACACTGGATCCATTGATCATTGAAGAAGGAACGGTAGCTTCACCTTATACAGGTCCTGGCGAAAAAGGTCAGTTGAAGTTCAATTTCCAGAATCCTTTTATCCATGCAGATGCCCTGGTGCTCACTGCAGTGGATAGAAATGACAAAGAGATCTTCACCTGGACTTTCCCCATCCGCAAACCGGAAGATGTTGTTAAAACCAGCCCTGAAGTAGCTTCCATTTCCACCATCATGCTTACTGAAGATGACGCCTTCCTGTCGCTGGTATGCGATGGTATTAACTATATTTTCGACAAAAAGAGCGGCAATATAACCAAGGTATACGTAGGTAAACGTGATCTGCCTTTCAACGGTCCGTTCCTGGCAGGTATCAATAATGGTTATTCCCTGGCCGACTTTAAACACCTGGTAAAAGATAACACCCACACCGTGGAGGCTATCTACAAAGGAGAGAACTCCCTTTCGGTAAAATGGACGTTCCACACAGGCGACCTGCCTAAGATGGAGTACCAATATTCAATGAAATCTCCCGGTGAATATGTAGGTATTACTTTCAAATATCCCGAAGAGAAGATCGTAGGCATGAAGTGGATGGGCCGTGGTCCCTTCCAGGTTTGGAAAAACCGCCTGAAAGGTCAGCAATTGGGTGTATGGGAGAAAGCCAACCGCAACAATGCTGAGTTCAAAGGCTGGCATGCCGATATCTACTGGATCCAGTTCCAGACAAACATGGGTAACTTTACTTTCTATACCGATCAGCAAAACATGTTCCTGCAAATGTTCAGCCCATTGAAACAAGGCGCTGCCCTGTTGAACGAGTTCAGCAAAGAGCCATTCCCTGATAATGGTAACATCGGGTTCATGCATCAGATCAGCGGCCTAGGTACCAAACCCGGTGAAAAAGAAGTGGCTTCCAAAAGCCTGAAAAGCGCGAACGAACAGTTGTCTGGTACCATTTATTTCGACTTCAGATGGTAATATAGTACTACGTTAAATAAGATGACCCCGACGACACCGTCGGGGTTTTTTTATATGCTTTTGTACGAACTTTAGGCCATGGAATATGCGCCTTTAGGAAAATCAGATCTGCTTATCAGCCGCATAGGCTTTGGTTGTATGTCGCTCGGCGATGATGATGCCGTTAATGAAACCATCTTACACCGGGCTATTGACCTCGGGATTAATTTCTTTGATACTGCCGACTTGTATGCGAAAGGGATGAATGAAATCTCAGTAGGCAAAGCGCTTAAACCAAACCGCAATAAAGTATACATCGCTTCCAAGGTGGGCAACCAATGGCGGGCTGATGGCAGTGGGTGGAACTGGAATCCACGTAAAGCATACATCCTTTCTCAGGTAGAAGGCAGCTTGCAGCGCCTGCAAACCGATTATATCGACCTGTATCAATTGCATGGCGGTACCATCGACGATCCCATCGATGAAACCATTGAAGCGTTTGAACAGTTGAAGCAACAGGGTAAGATCAGGCATTATGGCATTTCGTCTATTCGTCCCAATGTAATCCGTGAATATATTAAACGCTCGAATATCGTGAGCGTAATGATGCAGTATAGCTTATTAGACCGCCGGCCCGAAGAAACCTGCCTGTCGTTACTGCAGGAAAATAACCTCGGCGTATTGGCAAGAGGGGCCGTGGCACAAGGCCTATTGGTTAATAAACCAATGAAAGCTTATCTGAATTATGCTCCACAACAGGTTGAACAAGCGGCTGCCGCTATTCATGCCATCTCAAATAATAAACGCAATGCAGCGCAAACGGCCATGCGGTATGCGTTACAACATCCGGCGGTTACAGCAGCCGTGGCCGGCCTTAGCACCCTGCAACAGTTGGAAGAGGCCGTAAGAACGTTGGAAACGCCAATGCTTACGCAGGAGGAAATAACAATGTTGCATGGGGTGGTTGCCGCTAATACTTATGAACAACATCGTTAAGATGAATGGTCAATGGTGAATGGCATGTTACAAGTTGCAGGTTGCAAGTTACAAGGAATACAAACCCCTGTAACCTGAAACTGGTAACCTGTAATTATCTTATCAGGGTAATATCGCCTGTTTTACGTAACGTCTTCCCGTCAAAAAACTCTACGTCTAACGTATAGGCATACACATCCATGGGTTGCGGCTGGCCTTTATACGTGCCATCCCAACCTATGCGGCGGTCCTGGGTTTCAAACACCAGTTTTCCCCAACGGTTATAAATTTTCCAGTTCATTTTGGCAATGCCAAAACCGGCTACGGTTACAAAGCTGTTGCGGCCAAAGCGTCCTGGCGTAAAGGCGTTGGGTACGTCGAGCAGGGGATTGATCAATGCCTGCACGGGTTTGCAGGCGGTATCGCTACAACCATTCTCCGAATATGCAACCAGGCAGGCCTCAAAGGTGCCGGTAGCATTATACTGATGGTGTACCGTGTCGGCTGTTTTCTTTATAACAGAATCGCCATCGCCAAAGAACCAGCGATACTCTATTGCGCCGGTTGACAAATTGGTAAAAATGGCAGGTTGGTTTACGTTCGGTGGTACAGGAGAAACCGAGAAGTCGGCTATGGGTAACGGATATACGGTTATATCCATTGAAGTGGAATCAATTATATTACAGGTGTTGCTGTCAATAACAACCAGGGTTACATGATAGGTGTTCACGTTCACATATTCATGGGTGGGGTTTACTTCGGTTGACGTTGTGCCATCCCCAAAGTTCCAGAAGAACTGTTGCCCTGCCAGGGAAGTATTGTTGAACACCGCGGTATAGGGTGCGCAGCCCTGGGGTGGGGTTTCAAACCGCGCATCAACCAATGGCGATACGCGTAATTCCTGGCTTATGGAGTCTGGTGAATTACAATACGCCGTATCATGCAAAATAAGTTTCGCTATATACGTGCCGGGCGACGCATAGGAATGTTGGGCCGTTAAGTTGCCGGGTGTTATGCGGGTACCATCCCCAAAGTCCCAGGTAAAACTGCTGGCTTTAAATGGCTTACCGGGCGGGAAGGTAGTGGTATTTTCAAATTCATAATTCAGCGACTCACAGGGCAGTAATTTCGTGACGTCGAAAGCAAGGTTCGCCTTATCGTCACGCACATGAATATTTAAATAAGCAGTGTCGCGGATATTACAGGTAGAAGAGTCAACAGCGATCAGGCGAACCTGGAAAATGCCCACTCTATTGTAGGTGTGGGTAACATTAAAATTGGTGGTATTTACTTCTGGTGAACCATCGCCGAAATTCCATTCATAGCTTCTGGCATCAAGCACGGTATCCCTGAACGTAAGCTCGAATGGAACGCAGCCCACTGTATCGAACATGCCGTTAAAATAAGCTTTGGGGCCTGAGCCTACGCCCGAAAAATTAAAGAGTATTTTAACCGCGCCCAGGTTGCATCCATTGTTCCCTGTTCCATTTACTGAGGACCAGGCTCCCGGAGTTGTAGGATAGTTTCTTGTAATGGGCAAATTGGCAGGGCTTCCATAACAGTTGGCGCAGATGGCCTGATAGATAGCACCCTGTGCATCGAAGCGGCTGGTGCCGCCATCCACATGCTCGCCTAAACCGCCATCCTGCCCAAAGTAACTGCCATATAACAACGAAGCCGCATTTCTTTCCAGAACAATGAAATAAAAGTCCCGGTCGTCTGTCACCGTTTTTAATGCATCTGGTGTAACAGGCATATTCCGCACGCCACCCATGTCATACGGATCATTGTCTGGCGTCATCCAGCCACCCCAGCCGGAAACATATACATTCTCGCAACGGTCTACCAGGAACGCTACCGGTGAAATGTTCGGCTTGGCGCCGTTTCCGAATATGGTTGAATATTCTATGCCTGTAAGATCAGGTCTCAATTTGGTTATAAACTGCCTGGAACCGGCATTACTATAGGCGGCATTGATCACCGGCCAGGTGCCCCGGGTTGAGCCCAATACATAGGGAAAATAGTTCCGGTCGAATTGAATGCCAAATATCAGGTCCTCCTGTTGGGTGCCCAGATAAGTGCTTCGTTGCAGTGTAGTGCCGTCGTTTGAAATGATAGACACATAGCCATCTATACCACCAACCAGGGTATCATTGATAACCCCGTTCCTGAAGCCCGCCACGGTACCCGGAAAATCACTGCTGGAAGTAGCGCCGGCCACATAGATCTCGTTTGTGTTTGGCCGTAATGCCAATACAAACGCAGCATCGTCGCCCGCTCCGCCTAAAAAGGTGCTCCAGATGACGCTGTTGCAATCGGGCGCTATTTTAAGTACAACGCCATCCTGGGAGCCTTTCCTGTTTTTTTCAAAACCATTCCCGATCATCGGAAAATCTGATTGCGTTTGTCCGGCTACATAAATGTAACCGGCATCGTCCAGGATCACTTCACTGTGCGAATCGTCGCCATAATGCGTGAGCAGCGAGTTGGTCTTATGGTCGTTGCTCTCCATCTGGTCTTCAATATTCACCCCGTCGTTACCCGGGCCGCCAAGACGTAAAGAGCCAATTAATGCCGAACCGGCGGCGTTTAATTTGGTTACAACCATATCGCAACCACCGCCTGAGCCCACCAGGGTGCCGGGATAGTCGGTAGAATAGGTTCTGCCCAGGACCACCAGGTTACCTTGTGCATCGCTGTACAAACTGTGTGGATAATCATCGGCACTACCGCCAATGTAAGTGGCATAAATGCGGTTGGCGCCATTGGGACTGAATTTAAAAATGCCGATATCACAACCCCTTGCGCCGCCGAGGGTAAACGTTGTTTTATACGCCCCGGGCGAGGTAGGGAATCCGGCACCGTATACAATACTGCCTGAAAATAATGATCCGTCGGGCCCGGGTGTGGCCGTAAAACCAAATTCGTTAGCCGTACTTCCGGTAAAGGAAGAGAATACAATGGAAGGATCGATCACCAGCGTGCTGGTTTTTGAATAGGCGCCTGTTTTGAACCGCACCGTATTCTTTCCTTCCAGTTTATAAGAACAGGATGTTTCCTGTTTGCCATGCACATTGTCGAACTGGTAGGTATAAGGGTACAATTCACGTACCTCGCCCACACTTGTTTTAATAACCAGTTCGCGGTTCTTTATTGATAGTTTATCGGCCCCGTCGTATTGCATTACGATATTGTTCACATCGCCGCCGGGGTTCACAATAATATCGTACTTCAAACGGCCGCTCTCAGAGTAATACCGTACATCGATATTGGGATAAATATTTTTATACAGGATCGCCTGGCAGCTTATTACTTTGCTTCGCCATTTGGAAGGATCTTTACCAATGAGATAATTGCTGATGCCGGGCATTACTTTGTCGGGGACCATTTCGGGGTTGGCGGCAGCGCCAATGAATTGCACTTTGTAAGCATGCGATCGTAAGGTATATGTAGAATCCAGCCTACGCGGAGTGGTATTGTTCTTTGCCTGTATGCCTTTGCCGGTAAGCTGCCCTTTGAGGTTATTCAATGACTCGCTATGGTTATCATAAACCTGCTTCAGGTCGGTGGTATTATGTTGAACAACGGTGAAACCGTTTTTATGCAGGTAAAAGTTACCGGTAGGCAAATCGCCTTTGAATCGTACCTGGTTATCCCACTGTCCTTTATTCTCAACGAATTCAAATGTAGAAGGGCCCTGGGCGGCCAATTGTGTAACGCCTGTAATGCACAGGGCTACAGCGATCAGACTTTTCTTAACCAAAATTCGTGTTTTCAAAGTGTAATTTATAGGAAGGTTGCAATGATACTGAAAACGGAAGCCGCTGCCAATCTTAATATTTGAACGATGGACACATAGACTGCCTTCTATCCCCATTATATTCATTATAGAACCCGTGACGTAACAAGGCAAATTCAAAAGCACCGCGGGAATGATTATACCGGTTCAGGGATGAAGTGGTGGCATCATACGTAAACATTAGCTTGATGGTCTTCCATTCAAAGCCGATCATAGGAATAACAGCATCTCCGGGGCGATAGTACAGGCCGCCGAACAATTGCGATTCTCCATCGCCCGACAAATTGTACTGAACATTACCGCCGGCAACCAGTTCACTGGTTTTGGCTGTAGTGCTGTAATAAGCCATAGGGTTCACAATGATCTGTTCATTCAGTTTTACACTGGCGTTCACAAATGCATTATACCGGCGCGGAACGCGGGAATCGTAGTCTGAGGCATCGCTTGTAAAGAAAGATTCACGCGGCTGGTTAAGGTGCATAACCGAGATACCGCCGTTCAAATATAATCTATCGGTAGGGAAGTAGGCATAGTTCACGCCCACCTGCACATCGAAGTAATTTACATTGGGTTGATCGAGCACTACGCTGGTAGGCAGGTTGCTATCGAAGAACTTGCCATCGAACTGGTCGGGAAATTTAAGATCGGTAGTATTGATGCGCTTATTGGCCCAGCCTACATTAAAGCCGAACGACAATAAATGCGCTATGCCCAGCATTTGATGATAGGCTGCCGAACCATATATTTTGGTAGAAGTTAAACTGCCTGAACCGGCAACATCGCGTAAGATAACGCCGCCTAACCCCAGCCAGCCGCTTTCAATACGATCGCGAAAAACCTGTGCATCGCCCCAGATACTCATTGTTTTGTACGGTACACTCATGATCGTTGACCACTGGTTGCGGTAATTAACACCCAACCGGTAATCGGCATCGGGAATAAAGCCCGTATTGGCCGGATTGGTTGTGAGCGGGGAATTAAACCATTGCGAAAAATGCAGGTCCTGCGCTGCTGCGGGCATGCAAAAGCATAATACGCAGGATACCGGCAGCAGCACCTTTGTTAATAATCGGTTTATTGTTACCCGGGTCACAGGAGGCCACACTGTTTGTTTAGATATAATTTTCTTCATAAACCACCTGTCTAAAATTACAATTTGTTGTAGTACTTCAAAGCTTTTATGAAGCTTTAACGTATTATTTGCCAAAGGTGAATGGTGAGTGGGTTTCCTAATTCCCACCCTCACTTCTGCCTTTCAACTTCTTCATTTTTCATTACTTTTCCTACTTCCTTCTGTTTCTTGTTTACTGATGCCTGTATTGCCCGGTAAACGGTAGCCGGTAACCGGGAACTATCTGATCAACGTAATATCCCCCGTCTTCCTAAGCTTTCTTCCGTCAGAAAATTCAACATCCAGGGTATATGCATATACATCCATCGGTTGAGGCTGGCCTTTGAAAGTGCCATCCCAGCCTATCTTTCTATTATTGGTTTCAAACACCATTTGTCCCCACCGGTTGTAAATACGCCAGGTCATTTTCGCAATCCCAAAGCCATTTACATTAATAAAGCTGTTCCTGCCAAAGCGGCCTGGTGTAAAGGCATTGGGCACATCCAGCAGGGGATCAACGATCGCTTCCACCGGGCTGCACAGGGTATCGCTACAGCCAAACTCATTAAATGTAACGAGGCAGGCATTGAACGTGCCTGTTTCATTGTATTGATGGCCTACGGTATCCATCGTTGTTTTAACGGTTGAATCGCCATCGCCGAACAACCATACATACCGGGTTCCGCCGCTCGATAAATTGGTGAACACGGTTGGTTTGTTGGTTTGTGGCGGAATAGGCGCAAAGCTGAAATTGGCCGTTGGCAGCGGATGCACGCCAATATCCATGAAAGTTGAGTCAATGATATTACAGGTGCTGCTGTCAATAGCTACCAGTGAAACACGATAGTTGCCAATATTGTTGTACACGTGCACCGGGTTTACTTCGGTAGAAGTAGTGCCATCGCCAAAGTCCCAGAAGAACTGCTGGCCTGCCAGTGACGTATTGTTGAAAATAGCAGTATAAGGCGCGCAACCCGAAGGCGGTGTTTCAAACCGCGCATCAACCAATGGCGATACCCGCAATTCTTTTTCAACGGAGTCGGGCGAGTTACAATACGCCGTATCGTTGAGAATAAGCCTGGTTTTATAGGTTCCAGCCGCTGCATAGGAATGTTGTATTGATATCGGAGCAGGCGTTACCCGGGTACCATCGCCAAAATCCCAGGTAAAGCTGCTGGCTTTAAAGGGTTTGGTGGGCGGGAAGGTAGTGGTGTTATCAAACTGGTATAACAGCGATTGGCAAGGCGGCAATTTGGCGGTTAAAAAGGCCAGGTTGGCTTTATCGTCGCGCACTTGAATGGTTACATAAGCTGTATCCCGAATGTTACAGGTAGTTGAATCGATAGCGATCAGGCGAACCCGGTACGAACCTATAGCTGAAAATGTATGCGTTACTTCCAGGGCCGAGGTAATTACATCGGGCGTACCATCGCCAAACGACCATTCGTAACTTTTGGCATTCAGTATCGTGTCTTTCAGGGTAACGGTGAAGGGCACACAACCCAGGGAATCTACCACTCCGTTGAAATAAGGCCTGGGTCCGGAGGCTACCCCGGCAAAGTTGAACGCGATCTTGGCTGCGGCCAGGTTACAGTTCGAAGTGCCTGTTCCGTTTACTGGTCCCCATACGCCGGGCGTAATAGGGTAGGGCACCGAAATGTTGCCTACCGAACTCCCGAAACAGTTGGCGCAAATGGCCTGGTAAATTACACCCTGGGCATCGAAGCGGCTGGTTCCGCCATCCACGTGTTCTCCCTCTCCGCCGCTTTGGCCAAAGAAGCTGCCGTATAACAGGGACGCAGCATCTTTCTTAATAACTATAAAATAAAAATCGTGGTTATCGGTAACTGTTTTTAATGCATCTGGTGTGGTTGGCATTCCGGCTACGCCCGACATGTTGAAGGGGTCGCGCCCATTGGTGGAGATCCAGCCGCCCCAACCGGAAATGTATACATTCTCGCAGCGGTCAACCAGGAAGGCAACGGGAGAAATATTCGGCCGGGCAGCACCATTACCAAACGTGGTTGAATACGCAAAGCCAGAGAGATCGGGTCGCAGCTTACAAACAAACTGCCGCGAATTGCCGCCATTATAGGCTGCATTGATAATAGGCCAGGAGCCTTCGGTAACACCCATAATATAGGGAATGGAAAGCCGGTCGAACTTGATGCCATACACAGCATCGAAAGAACCGGTACCCATATACGAACTACGGATGATGGAAGAACCATCGTTCGAGATCTGGGCCACGAAGCCATCCGTTGTTCCGCCCTGGTTGGTGCTTTGATAAACGCCGGTTTTATCGCCGGGGAAATTAGGGCTGGCGGTAGCGCCGCCTACGTAAATATCGTTGTTGCTGGGGTTAACGGCTATTACAAAAGCGCCATCATCGCCGGAACCGCCTAAATAACTGCTCCAGGTAACACTTGTACAGTTAGGATCTATTTTGAGGATCAGGCCGTCTTGCCCGCCGCCCGGGCCGGCTTGAAACACGCCACTGGTAGTTCTGAAATCAGTTGAGCGCGATTGAGCTGCTACAAACACATTGCCGTTATTGTCAAGAGTAACTTCGCTGCGCGAATCATCGCCATAAAAGCGCAGGGTAGAAGACAAATTAATAGAGCCGCCTTCCTGCAGGTCGCTCACGTTCACGCCATCTACGCCGGTGCCGCCAATGCGAAGCGAACCGATGATGGCGGTGCCGGCTGCATTTAATTTGGTAACGGCTATATCGGCGCCGCCACCGGGGCCTATCAGCGTACCCGGATATCTTGATGAATAGGTTCTGCCCATAATCACCAGGTTGCCCTGCGCATCACTGATAAGACTATGCGGGTAATCATTTCCTTCTGCACCCAGGTAGGTGGCATACATGCGTTGCGACCCATCGGGACTGAACCTAAATATGCCCATGTCTACACCGCCATTGGCCGAACCGCCCTGGTAAGAGGTTTGATAAGCGCCGGGTGAAACCGGGAAACCGTTACCGAATACAATACCCCCCGAGTACAGCGACCCGTCAGGACCTGGAGTGGCCGTAAAACCATATTGACCTGCTCTACTGCCGGTAAAGGACGAGAAAATAAGCGTAGGGTCAATAATGAGCGTGCTCGTTTTTGAATAGTTGCCTACTTTAAACCGCACCGTCTTACTATCAGCCAGCTCATACGAACAGGTAGTTTCCTGTTTGCCCTTTATCTGGTCGAATTGGTAAGAGTAGGGGTAGAGTTCCTTTACATCGCCAACAGATGTTTTTATGATGAGTTCTTTATTTTTTATCAATAGCTTATCGGCTCCTTCGTACCGCATTTGGATGTTACTCACATTGCCGCCCGGATTTACAATGAGGTCGTATTTTAATTGCCCGTTCTCTGAATAGTAACGTACATCGATGTTGGGATAAACGTTCTTATACAGCACCGCCTGGTAGATCTTTACATTTGTTGCCCATTTGGTAGGATCGTTGCCAATTAAATAATTGCTGTAAGTAGATAATGCTTTGTCGGGCACAATTTCGGCATTGGCGGCAGCGCCTACAAACTGAACCTGATAAGCGTGGGAGCGAATGGTGAATGCAGGTAAATCATTATTGGGATCGTTGCCCGGTTTTTGCGGTTGATATTTGCTTTTTCCTTGCCGGGCATTGGCCTGGGTAGAAGAAGAAGTATTCTCCCCAACAGAACCATGTTGGCGGTGGAAGAACCGTTCCAGATCGCTGGTATTATGCTGAACGACCGTAAAACCATTCGGGTGCAGGTAGAAATCACCGGCCGGCAATTCTCCCTTGAATTTTATTTTGCTTTCCCATTGGCCTTTGTTCTCGGTAAACTCAAAGGTAGATGGGTTCCCCTGGGCGAACGTTCCAAGGGCTATAATGGTAAGAACAAGTGCTATTAAACTAATTCTGCCCAATGCCTGTCAGTTTTCAAATTATTATAATATAACGTTTATTCTTTTTCTATTCTTACCTGCCCGGATAATATTTTTTAATACATATTAAGCCCTTGCAGCATACGATCTAAATAGCAGGAGATGGAATTAAATACAAAGTATCAGTTACTACTTTTTAACAGACCTTAATTCAAGTATCAAGTAAGCAGTTTGTAGTTTACAATTTACACTGAAAAGGCAAATTATAAACTGCATAAGAAGCAGTGTTGGTTTATGGTGCTTTAATTACCTACGAAATCTTGCTCCAGGCGGTTTTGCCTTGTAGTGCCTGCAGGTAATTTTTAAGCTGCAAATTTGTTGCCGAAGCCAGGTCGGGATCATCGTCCAGCAAACGTTCAGCCATTTCGCGGGCAATTTCGAGCCACTTTCTATCCTGAACGATGCTGGCCAGTTTAAAATTCAATGCGCCGCTTTGCCGGGTGCCCTCAATATCGCCGGGGCCTCGCAGTTCAAGATCTTTCTCTGCTATCTTAAAACCGTCATTCGTAGCACACATGATCTTTAACCGTTCCCGGGCTTCATTGTTCAGTTTTGAACCAGATAATAAGATACAAAAACTTTTTTCACTTCCTCTTCCCACCCGACCTCGTAACTGGTGTAATTGTGAAAGGCCAAATTTCTCGGCACTCTCTATGACCATTACACTAGCATTGGGAACATCAACCCCCACTTCAATTACCGTTGTACCAACCATGATCTGCGTATCGCCGGTTTTAAAACGTTGCATATTGGTAGTACGCACCTCGTTGGTTTGCCGGCCGTGCACCATACTGATCCAGTACTTTGGTTCTGGAAAATAGGCCTGCACGTTTTCATACCCCTTCATCAGGTTTTCGTAATCCAGTTTTTCTGATTCTTCAATGAGCGGAAATATGATATATGCCTGTCGTCCTTTCGTAATTTCTGCCTTAATAAAATCCATTACCTGGCTGCGAACCGTTTCATATCGATGTACGGTTAAAATAGGTTTACGGTTGGGTGGCAGTTCGTCTATTATGCTGGTGTCGAGGTCGCCATACGCCGTCATGGCCAGGGTGCGCGGAATGGGGGTGGCGGTCATCACCAGTATGTGTGGTGGCACGGTCGCTTTCTTCCATAACCGGGCCCGTTGCGCTACGCCAAACCGGTGCTGTTCATCAACGATGGCCAGTCCCAGGTTTTTAAATTTAACCGGATCTTCCAGCAGGGCGTGGGTGCCAATTAAAAAATGGATGGTACCTTCTTCCAACTGCTGTAATATTTCTTTTCGTTCACGGATTTTCGTTGAACCGGTAAGCATGCGCACGTTTACCGGCAGGTCTTTTAACAGGTTGGTGATGCTGTTAAAGTGCTGCTGGGTCAAAATTTCGGTGGGCGCCATCAGGCAACCCTGGTAGCCGTTATCGATGGCCAGTAGTAATACCAGCAGGGCTACAATGGTTTTACCGCTTCCTACATCTCCCTGCAACAGCCGGTTCATTTGTTTGCCGGTGCCCGTATCGCGTCTTATTTCTTTTATTACTCTTTTTTGGGCGCCTGTTAACTCAAAAGGCAGGTATTGCTCATAAAAGCGGTTGAATATTTCGCCTACCTGGCTAAACACTACTCCTTTTGAATAGCGGTGCCGTTGCTGCCGCAACAGTCCCATGCGTATCTGTGCAATGAAAAATTCTTCAAATTTCAACCGGTTTATTGCCTGCTGCGATGTTTCGGGGTCTGATGGAAAATGCACGTTCACAAAGGCCTTGAAGCGAGGCATCAGTTGCAAGGGTTGCAATACTGATTCCGGTAGTATTTCAGGAATGTTATTTTCCTGTAACAATTTAATCAAAGTTTCTGTAAAATGCCCTATCTGTCTTCCCCCCATTCCCCGGCTTTTTAGCTTTTCTGTGCTGGGGTAAACGGGCTCCAGGGTGCTTTTGCCTTCTTTATTTTCACGGTTGTAGACCTCCATTTCGGGGTGCGTGATCTGGGGTTGTCCCTGGAAGAACGTTACTTTTCCGTAAACCAGGTAGGTTTGGCCTACGGTGAGCATTTTCTGAATGTAGGTAATGCCCTGAAACCAAACCAGTTCCAGCGTACCGGTGGCGTCTTTTATTTCCGCCACCAGCCGTTTGCCTCTTTTTTCACCCATAAGGCCGCTGCTTTTGAGCACCCCGGCAATTTGAATGAAGTCGGTTTGGGGGGTAATGTCGCGCACCAGGTTCACTTTGGTTTTATCGATGTGGCGGTTGGGAACCAGTTCGAGCAGGTCTTTAAAGGTGAATATGTTCAGCTCTTTTTTGAGCAGGTCGGCCCGTTGCGGCCCCACACCCTTCAGGTACTCAATGGGATTGGCTAATATGTCGACAGTTCCTTTAATAGGGCAAAAATAAAGGAAAGGCAACGAGGCAACAAGGCATAAAGGCAACGAGGGGGCCGGTTACCAGTTTCCTGTTTCCGGGGCGCTGGTTGCCAGATGCCGGTTTTCCCTTAATGTTCCAACGCGGCATTGACCTTTAACACTTCTGTACTACCCCTGCATCGTTCCAGATTCGTATCTGGGTCGTACCTAAACTACCCATTCCCAGGCAAAGGGGTAGTAAATGGGTAGGGTAGTAAATAGGTAGTGTTTGGGTAGTCAAAGAATGGAGCAGGAACGAACATGAAACGAGGAATGACTTCGGAAGCGATCCGTTGATTTTACCCCGTCATATTCAATGTTTTTGTATCATGTTAGTAACCTGTTAAGGAACGGTAATTGCAAAACATTCAGGAAAAGGTGTTGTTTCCATCTTATATCCAGAATGTTAAAATCAGTCAAGTATGAAGAACATAGTTATTCCCGTGCTATTAGCAACAGGCATACTGGCATTGACCAGTTGCAGGAAAGACCCTGTCAAAAACCTGGAAGGTGATGAAGGGCTAATTTATATTACCAAACACTCCGATTCGGTTAGTTTTTCTTCGTTTCGAACGTTCAGTATTGCCGATTCGGTAGCGGTGATCAGCAACAACAAATTGGAAGGAAAAGTGCGCACCGATGTAGATGCCGCCTATATCAACGCGGTTAAAGACCACCTTGTGCAACGCGGTTATACGCTGGTGGGCAAGGACCAAAATCCCGACCTCGGTATCACCATCAGCCGTATTTATAATACCAGCACCGGGGTATTTGATTATGGCGGGTACTGGGACCCATATTATGGTTCCTACTGGGACCCCTATTACTGGGGATACGGCGGGTATGGCTACTACTTCCCTTCATATTATTTCGGCACTTATTCCATTACCGAAGGAGCGCTGTCGATCGACATTTTCAATTTGAGGGACGCCAAGCAAACCAACAGAATAAGCAATGTATGGAATGGCCTTATCAGGGGTTCGGGCGTTTTTAGTGTTTCAACCGCTGCAAAAGGGGTGCAGGCGCTCTTTGATCAAAGCAGTTATTTTAAAGTATCGTGATTTCTATTTTCAATCAAGAATATAAAAGCTTACAGATATGAAAACGCAGAGGATTACGGATAGGCTATTGATAATCAGTTTGATGTTTTTGTCAACCCTGCCGTTTAATGCAAAGGCTCAGGAAAGGGAATTGCAACTCGATGTAAATTATTCTATTGGCATACCTGGTGGAAGTTTCAAGTCGGATGCGGTTGATAACGCTTCCTTCCGCGGGTGGACGGCCAACGTAATGTATAATATTACCGACAAGATCTCGGTGGGGTTGGGGACGGGGTTCCAGGATTTCTATCAAAAATTTCCCCGCGACGTGTATAAGTTAGAAGAAGGGGGAGACGTGTCGGCCGTGATAACGAATTCTATTCAAACCATTCCCTTGCTGGCCCAGTTCCAATATCGCTTTATGCCCGGTAAAACAGTACAACCGTATATTGGGATTGGCGTTGGTGGTAACATGATCGCATTTGATCAATACCTGGGCGAGTTTGAAAATTCAAGATCTGATTTCAAATTTGCGGCGCGGCCGGAAGTAGGGTTGTTTATTCCGTTCAGGAAGGAGGGCCCGGCTGGAATTCATGTGTTCGGCGCTTATAATTATATGCCTTATAAGGTCAGTGGTATTGATAATCTAAATAACTGGGGAGCAGGCATTGGTGTAAAGTTTCCCTTGCATTGATCAGCGTCACTGGTGAATGGTCAATGCCAGGCCTCATGAATATCATGGCTTGCCCGGTAATGCGGGCAGGCTTTTTTTTTAAATAATCTTCTGTCGCAGACTTACGATTATGGCCTTTTGCCAGTTTATGAGGTAGAATTATGTGGGAATTCTGAAAATAGAGGAACCTATACACCATTCACCTAATTCAATTGTGGGTCTACAGGGAAATTGGCCATCATTTCATAATCGCCGCCGAGGTGCCTGAGCGATTCTTTCCATATTTCATCGGCCTTGCGGTGAAAGACGAGCTTTCGGGTAGCCTGGGCGGTAAGCCATGATTTCTCTTTTAATTCATCATTCAACTGGCCGCTGCCCCAGCCCGAATAGCCTATAAAAAATCGGATCTTTGTGGTGTCTATCGATCCGGCCTTAATGAGGGTAATAGCTGTTTCAAAATCACCACCCCAATAAATACCGTCCAGCACTTCGTAACTGCCTGGAATTAAGTCGGGATATTGGTGCAAAAAGTGTATGGTGTCCATTTGAACCGGCCCGCCGTAAAAAACGGGTAATTTCAGTTCGTCCAGGTCGTTCATCAGCTCGTTCAGGGTGTGGCCGAAAACCCGGTTTATCACAAAACCGAAGCTGCCTTCATCCTGGTGATCGCATAAGAAAACCACTGTGCGGCTGAAATTAGGGTCCTTTAAAAAAGGTTCAGCAATAAGTAATGTACCTGGTCCTGGATTTACCATATTCTAAATTAGCACTTAAAACGACTATCCAAAATGATTGTTCAAAAAAATTAGCGATTCAATAAAACTTTCCTAAGTTAGTCCTGCTAAATTGCGTGACTAACTTGGTAAATCTAAGTTAAACTATAGGGTACTAAATCTGTGCCATAGGGGGTTACTAAATTCGTTTATTAAATTTGCCGGTTAAAATTATCTGCTATGGGATGTTGTACTTTCCCATTAATAGGAGAAGAGTAAAGTTGTAAAGGATAACCGTAGATAATGACAACAGCGGCGTTATTAAAACCATATAATTTGCAGTTAAGGAAAATTTTTCCTGTTATTATTGTGTTGATCAGCTTATCGCTGATAGGAACTATTTACGTTCAGTACAGTTGGCTTCGTACCATGCTGGTTGATAAACATGAAGAGTTTAAATACAAACTCATTCGTGGTATCAATGATGTGGGCATGGTATTGATGGAGCAGAAAGGCTCGCTGCCTTCCCTCAAAAGCTATCGTACCCATCCCGATTTTAGCTGGCCTTCAGAACAGTTCAAAATGGAACTGATGAAGCCGCCTACCATTGCACAAAAATTTACCGAACAGGAAGTTGCGGAAAAATTACGTAAAGCCTTTGCGGCGCAGGACCTGAAAAATGTAAAGTTTGAGTTTGCCATTACTTCCAATGTAAATCTGCTTTCTTACGAAATAAAATCGCGGGAATTTCTGAAACAGGTTGAGGATACCGCCAGCGACCGCAACCTGGTGTTGTATTATCTGTTTCAACCCCCCAGCGGCAGCGACCTCGAAAACCTGGTTCCCGAAGAAACCATGACCGTGGTTGTGCCCAACATTAAAAAGATCGTGTTGAGTGAAATGCGCTCGATGATCGTGGGCGCCATCTTCTTCACCCTTATGATTATCACGGCTTTTTATATTACGGTAAATGCATTGTTGCGCCAGAAGAAGCTGAGTGAGATAAAGAACGACTTCATTAATAATATGACGCATGAGTTCAAAACGCCCCTGGCCACCATTTCGCTGGCAGTTGACGCCCTGCGTAATGAAAAAGTAGCCCAGGACCGCGAGAAAATGAACTACTTCAGCAGTATTATTAAGGAAGAGAACAAGCGTATGAACAAGCATGTGGAAACCATTCTGCAGGCTGCTGTTATGGACCGTCAGGAAATTACGTTGAACCGGTTGCCGTTACATGTACATAATCTCATTCATGAGATCATGGATAATTACAAGTTGCAACTGGAAGAAAAAGGCGCCCGCGCTGAACTGAGCCTCGATGCCCGCTTCGATTATGTGGAAGCCGATCCTGTACACTTCCGCAACCTGATCTCGAACCTGGTTGACAATGCGGTTAAATATTCAAAAGAGAACCTGTTAATAAAAATAGCTACTTATAATACCAATAAAGCCATCGGCATACGAATAGAAGATAATGGTATTGGAATGAGCAAAGAAACGGTGCGCCGCATTTTCGAGAAATTTTATCGCGCGCATACCGGTAATATCCATAATGTAAAAGGGTTCGGCCTTGGGTTAAGCTATGTGAAAACCGTAGTTGATGCCCACGACGGAAAGATCAAGGTAGATAGTGTGCTGGGCAAAGGATCGGCATTTACCCTGGAAATTCCATTGTTAAAAGAAAAAGCTACGGCCGAAACAGCAGACAACCATCACCATAACTAAGGAATCGAAAATCCTGTTCTAACGCATACGAATAAATTTTTCGCCAGTTGGGCCCAACAAATGCGGCCACTAATAATAACAGCGTCGACTGCGGCTGGTGAAAATTCGTTACCAACGCCCTGGGAATTTGAAAGGTATATCCCGGGGCGATCAACAAAGAGGTTTTGGTAATGATGCGGTTCAGTTGCCGGGCATGCAGGTACTGCAGCAAGCTTTCCAGGGCTGTTTTTGCCGTAACCGGCATTCCATTCAATTCATACGGGTCCCACTGGTGAACCACCAGGTCTTCCAAAGGCAAATTGGGTTGGCGGGCAATTTTTACCCCCAACCAATACAGGCTTTCCACTGTTCGCAATGAGGTGGTGCCCACCACCGTGATCGGTTTATTGAGGTATTGCAGAATGCATTCAATGGCATGGGTAGAAACATCGATGAACTCGGCATGCATCGGGTGCCCGCTCATGGTATCGCTTTTCACCGGTTTGAATGTGCCGGCGCCAACGTGCAGGGTCACATATTCCCGGCGGATCTGCTTCCGGTTCAGCTGTTCAAAAAGGGTATCGGTAAAATGCAAACCGGCAGTAGGAGCGGCCACCGAGCCTTCCGTATTGGCATAAATGGTTTGATACCGTTCGTTATCTGTTTGTTCTACTGTACGTTTTATATAAGGCGGAAGCGGAATATTACCTGCAACATGTAATACTTCAGCAAAGGTGAGCGAATCGGGCGTCCATGACAGTTCAATGGAAAAGCTGTCTTTTTCCTTGCCCAGGTACCGGGCATACAGGGTGATTTCCTGTCCGTTCCACTCCATCCGTTTTTCCAGTATTTGACCCGGTTTCCATTTCGAAGCGCCACCGATGAGGCAGATCCAGGTAACATGCCCTTTTTGGGTCATGGCAGTGGTCATGTCGGCATATTGCGGGGGCGGTTCCAGGCAAAAAATTTCAACTACCGCACCGGTTGGCTTCTGGAATAACAGGCGGGCTTCTACCACCCTGGTATTATTGAAAAGCAGGAGGGAGCCGGGCGTTAGCTGCTGATGAATATCGCGGTAAACAGATTCAGAAATAGCGCCGTCTTTATAGATGAGGAGGCGCGAGCTATCTCTTTCGGCGAGAGGGTACCGGGCAATTTTATGTTCCGGCAGCTCATAGGTAAAATCGTGAACTGATAGATCTTTTGGGTGCATCGGGCATGCGGCTAACTGCCGCTGTTTTGATGAGGGGCAAAGGTAGGGGATAGGCGTAAAAGTGCAATGTGTAAATGCGGGGCGGGGAAGTGGCCATTGGAAAGCTGCAAATACAGGCAGTGGCGGGTCAGAAAACGGAATTTTACTACAGCTTTAAATGACCTGTGGGTGGTGAAACTGACTAAAAAAAACAGAGAAAGATTAAGATGATTAGAGAGAAATTGATATGGATTTAGTTTTTAATTTATTCCAACAAAATATTGACGCGTATTCAATTATTTCGTAACTTGGTGGCATAGGATAAGGTTTAATGGTTAATGGTATTTGATTAGTGCAGCCTCCCCTCCGGGAGGCTTTTTTTATTGTATTAGCTGAAGGTTTGAAGGGCTTGCTTCTCGACCACAACCAAACGATAACCTAATGGAAGTAGAGCCAAAGCGATTCGGATGGTGAAAGGTGAATCAGCTAGTATCTGGTTGTATTTTTATTTGTCACGCGACACAGGCGGCTATCCTCATATTATTTCCTTGCATTTTCCTACTCACTACTTACCACTCACTACTCGCTTCTCTTTTCTTACCACCAATTTCAATCCGCTCCATTGGTCAGAGACGGCGCATACTTTTATATCAACCAGGTCGTGTTGTAAGGCATAATTGCGGATGGTGTCTTCCGTGATATCGGTAGCGAAACCGGCGCTTTTCTTGTACCAGCTAAACCAGATAATAACAGTGGGGTTGGCTTTGTAAACCGGGATCAGTTTTTTAAACACGGCCACGAATGCGGCAGTGGAGGTAACAAATGCATGAACGAGATCGGGAACATCGGCCGGTGCGGCCAGTTGGGAGCGGATATCGGTATGCAGCCAGTTGAAATAATCTGCCGGTGCATTGATCAGCAGCACTTTCATGGAAGGCATAATGCCCAATTTTTTGATAAGGGGCGTGCCGGAGTAACCTGCAGGCATAATGGTAGCGATTTATAATTTGAAAATTATGTAGGTCAATGGTGAATGGTGAATCGGGAATCAGCTGGCAGCTAGTGGTGAATAGCTAGTAGGATTTTTATTTGTCATGCACCACATGCGGCTATCCTCATATAATTCTTGCATTTCCTACTCGCTACTTCCTACCCGCTGTATTCATTAGCACATCTGCCCTTTCCCCTTTTTTCCCACCAACCAGGGAAAGCCCTATAAAATTGACATTTTTTACCACCATATTGGAAATAAAGGATGGAATTGACATTTTTTACCACCACCTATTGAGGGGTGTTTGGGTGATTTTTTCTGGCAAATACAGTGATCGATTGGCGAAAATAGTAGGCAACTCTTCAGAAAATAGCAGCTAAATCTCCCAAAGAGGCTTAATTCACAGTTTATGCACCATTATGCACATTAATCCACATGCTTATGCACATTAATTCGCTGTTCGACAGGCCAAAAATTGATGGAATGCCTTGTAGCTCACGAGTATACAAATAAAAATCCTTGTGGAAAAAATAATTTTTCACAATTCGGGAAAGAAAGTGGGAAAAAGTGTTATTTTGTGTAAGTATTAGACAAACAGGTGCAACTCATTGTAAATGATAGTTTTTCTTGGAGAATACGAGGCAACCCTTGATGCAAAGGGACGATTTCTCCTACCGGCAGGCATTAAAAAGCAGTTACCGGAGGATGCAGGTGACCAGTTTGTCATAGCTCGTGGTTTTGAAAAGTGTTTGACTTTATATCCTAAAAAAAATTGGGATCCCATATTAGCCGAATTGAGTAAAGTTAGTGAATACAAAGCCGAAAACCGGGAGTTCCTGAGATATTTTACCATGGGTGCAACACTAGGTGAGTTGGATTCAGCCGGGCGGATGTTGATACCACCTAATTTAAAAGCCCACGCCGGGCTGGAAAAAGATATAGTACTGGTTTCTGTTATAAATAAAATTGAAATCTGGGATAAAGGTAAGTACCAACAGTTCTTTGAGTCTTTTACACCGGAAAAGTACAGCGATCTGGCAGAGCGGGTAATGGGTGGTCAAAATACTACACAATTGTAATGTAATGTTATGAGTGAGCCTGTTTACCATGTACCGGTTTTATTGCAGGAAGTGATCGACGGATTGAGCATTCGCCCTAACGGGGTGTATGTTGATTGTACCTTTGGTGGCGGCGGCCATTCCCTGGAAATTTTAAAACAGTTAGATGCTGAAGGGCGGCTGGTTGTTTTTGACCAGGATGCAGATGCCCGAAAAAATGTGCCCGATGATGATCGTATCATTTTTGTTCAGCACAATTTCAGGCACCTGCAGCGGTTTTGCCGGTTGCATAAAATAACCCAGGTAGATGGTATTATGGCCGACCTGGGCGTTAGCAGCCATCAATTCGATACCGCCGACCGTGGGTTTAGTACCCGGTTTGAAGGTGACCTGGATATGCGAATGGACCAGCGGCAGGAATTGACCGCTTTTGAAGTGGTAAACACCTACAGTGAACAACAACTGCATAAGTTGTTTGAACAGTATGGCGAGGTCACCAATTCAAAAACACTGGCCAAAACCATTGTTCAGGTTCGAAAAACCGCATCGCTTAAAACCATCTCCAATTTCAAGCAGGCGCTCCACTCCGTGGTGAAAGGAAATCCTAACAAGTACTTTGCCCAGGTATTTCAGGCTTTACGCATTGAAGTGAATGATGAACTAGGCGCATTGAAAGAAATGCTCCAACAGGTTCCCCCCCTGTTAAAACCCGCCGGCCGTGTAGCCATCATTACTTTTCATTCCCTGGAAGACCGGATTGTAAAGAATTTTTTTCGCAAAGGACATTTTGAAGAAGAAGCTGTGGATGTTGACCCGTTTGGTCGGCAGACCATAACACCACCCCTCAAAGCAGTAACAAAAAAGCCAATCGTTCCAACCGAAGCTGAAATGAAACGGAACCCGCGTGCGCGAAGTGCCAGGTTGAGAGTAGCGGAGAAAGTAGAAGGAAATTAGAAATGAAATGAAGAACAGGAATGCGGAAGGAAAGACGCATGTTGAATATCGAATATCGAATATTGAATATTGAATGTTGAATATTGAATGTTGAATATTGGATGTTGAAGGGAAAGCGGGAAATGAAAAATGAAGAGTTAAAAAATGAGAAAAGTTAAAGGTTGAAGTAAGAGATAAGAAGTAGGAAAAGATGAAAAATGAAGAAGTTGAAGAAAAGAGGGAGGCTGGAATTTAGGAAATCAATTCACTCACTCGCCATTGACCATTCACCAACAGAGTTCTTATTCTCATAATAAAAGGGTATTAAAAATTGCAATGTTCTACTGAAGAACACCTCGTGAATTAAGCTTTCATAGCGGTTAGGCGGATAGTACCTGTCTGACCGCTATTCGATTAAAAAATGAGTGAAGAAAAAGAAATATCACGCAGGAAAAAACAACGCAAAAGGTTGTTTGGGTACAGGTGGATTGTGAAGAATATTCCTTTCTTCCTGTTCCTGTCGGCGCTTGCGGTCATTTATATCTATAATGGTCACTATGCCGATAATACGGTTCGCAGCATTAACAAAGTGAACCGCGAGCTGAAAGAGTTACAATACGAATACAAAACGTTGAAGAGTGAAGTGATGTTCCGCAGCAAGCAAAGTGAGCTGGCCAAAGCAGTACAGCCACTGGGATTGAAAGAGCTGGTAGTACCACCGGCGGTGCTGGTAGATACCGCGAGTAGCAAGTAGTTAATAGCAAGTAGGGAAAGAAACGAGGAATAGGGAAAGTAAAAATAAGAGATGATAAGCTGGATTGATCAAGTTGAAAAATTGACTAAGCTTGACGATGTAGTTGGGGTTAACAAGTTGAAATATGAGAATAGCCGAGTGAGGAGTAGATAAGCAAGTAGGAAAGCCAAAAATTTCGGGGTTCTTCCCACTAGCCACTCACCACTTACTACTGTTAATAAAAGTGGAAGTAAAAAAGGACATATTATGGCGCGTGTACCTGTGCTTTTTGGGCATAGTAGTGTTCAGTGTGGTGATACTGGGTCGTGCCGTTTATATTCAACAGGTGCAGGGAGCTTATTGGCGTGAACAGGCAAAAGATCAACAACAAAAATTCGTGGAGATAGATGCGCAGCGCGGGACCATTTACAGCGAAGATGGACGCATGCTCAGCACTTCAACACCCTATTTTGATATTTATATTGATTTCGCGGCAGATGGTTTGCGGCAGAAGAATGGAGCACGGTTTGAAAATAACCTCGATTCGTTGTGTATTGGACTGGCTGCTATGTTCCCCGACAAAAGCAAAGCCTCCTGGCGTCGCGAATTAAAAAACGGTTATCAAAAGAAGAACCGGTATTATTTGTTAAAAAAGAACATTACGTTTCAGCAATATAAACAGTTGCGTAGTTTGCCATTGGTGCGGTTGGGAAAAGACAAAAGCGGTTTTATTGCAGAAGTAAAAGATAAACGTTTGAATCCGTTTGGTTTGCTGGCGAACAGGACCATCGGGTTATCACGCGAATACATTGACAGCGGCGGTAACATGCGCAGTATGAACGTGGGTTTGGAGAAGACATATGACGATCAATTGCGGGGAGAAAGTGGGAAACGCCTGATGCGAAAAATTGCGGCCGGCGTATTTGTGCCTGTAGACGGATCGGAAATTGAGCCGCAAAACGGAAAGGACATCATCACAACCCTGGATGTAAACATTCAGGACATTGCAGAAAACGCATTACTGAATGTATTAACTGCAAACGAATGTGAATATGGCACTTGTATTGTGATGGAAGTAACTACCGGAAAAATAAAAGCCATTGCCAACCTTAGCCGGAGAAGCGATGGCAGTTATTGGGAGAGTTTCAATTATGCCATTCAGGCCTCTGAACCAGGTTCTACTTTTAAGTTGGCTACGATGTTGTCGCTGCTCGAAGATCAGTTAGTAACTTTGCAGCAACATGTAAACCTGGAGGGCGGAAGCTGGAATGTGAATGGGAGGACCGTATACGATACAGAAGATCATGGTACAGATGCAACGGTGAAGCAGGCGTTTGAACACAGCTCGAATGTTGGCATGGCCAAGTTAACCATGACCTACTATGCCAAGAATCCGACCCGTTTTATAAATCACATTAAGAAGCTGCGATTTGATCAAACAACAGGTATTGATCTGTTGGGCGAAACAAAGCCTGTTATAAAAACACCCAAATCAAGATCATGGAGCGCAACCTCTCTGCCGTGGATGAGTTTTGGGTATGAAGTAATGGTAAGCCCTTTGCAAACATTGATGTTGTACAATGCAATTGCCAATGGTGGTAAGATGATGAAACCTTACCTGGTAAATGCTGTGCAGGAAAATGGAGTGGCCATTCAACAGAATCAGCCACAGGTAGTGGAAGAATCAGTTTGCAGCGCCAAAACATTAAAACTGTTACGCGAATGTTTGGAAGGTGTTTGCACCGAAGGAACCGGAACGGAATTGTTTAAAGGAGCGCCTTATACGGTAGCAGGTAAAACCGGTACTGCCTTAATGGCCAACGGTGACAGAGGATATAAAGATCATATTTACCAGTCGTCGTTTGCCGGTTATTTTCCGGCCGACCACCCGCAATACAGTTGTATTGTAGTGATCCGTAACAAACCCTTTGCGCCAGTTTATTATGGTGCCAAAATAGCAGGACCGGTATTTAAAGAGATCGCTGATAAATTATACGCGCTGAATGCGGATCAAAGCAGAGGATTGAAGCAGTTGGTGCTGAAAAAAGACAGCAGCTATTATTTATATGCCGGCGCAACGGAAGATATTAAAGAAGTATTGGAGAAAATGAAAATGAAATACCGCGATTCGGCAAAGGCAGATGAATGGGGCCACGTGTATGCGGTGAATCATCAACCGGTGATAAACAACAGAAAAGTAACAAAAAATATAATGCCCGAGATGCGCGGCATGGGTTTAAAAGATGCATTGTTCCTGTTGGAGAACAGGCAAATGAAAGTGGTGTTCCGGGGAAGAGGAAAAGTGACCAGTCAAAGTATTGAAGCGGGTTCTTATGTGAGCAATCATCAAACGGTGGTTTTAGAATTGAATTAGTAAATATATAACGTGACGCTGCAGGATATATTATATAAAGTAAGCATTCGCTCTGTACATGGTAATACCAGGATACCAGTGCGAGACCTGCAGTTGGATTCACGAAAAGTAAGTGCCGGGTCGGTATTCATTGCAGTAAAAGGTTCTGCGGCAGATGGTCATCGCTTTATTGACCAGGTTGTAGAGCAAGGCGCCACAGCAGTGATCTGTGAAACAATGCCGGCCCACCTTAAAGAAGGAGTGACCTACGTGCAGGTTGAGAACAGTGCCGCTGCCGCGGGTTATATGGCACATAACTTTTACGGGCAGCCGTCAGAGAAAGTACAACTGATCGGTGTAACAGGTACCAATGGTAAAACCACTATTGCTACCTTATTATTCAAGCTCTTTACATCATTGGGATATAAGTGTGGATTGTTGAGCACGGTGCAAAATCATATTGGAAATGAAATAGTACCGGCTACGCACACAACGCCTGATGCCATTAACCTGAATGCCTTGCTGCAACAAATGGTGAACAGCGGCTGTACCCATGTATTCATGGAAACCAGTTCGCACGCCATACACCAGCATCGCATAACCGGGTTGAAATATGCAGGCGGCCTGTTCAGCAACATCACTCACGATCACCTGGATTATCACAAAACATTTGATGAGTACATCCGGGTAAAGAAGCTGTTTTTTGATTCGCTGCCTTCCGATGCGTTTGCTATTTCGAATGCAGATGACAAGCGCGGACAGGTGATGTTGCAAAATACACATGCACGCAAATACCTGTACAGCTTGCGTACAATGGCGGAGTTCAAAGGAAAGATACTGGAGAACAGGCTGACGGGTTTGGTAATGACCATCAACGAGCAGGAAGTGCATTTCAGGCTCATTGGCGAATTCAATGCCTACAACCTGCTGGCTGTATACGGTGCAGCGATTTGCCTGGGTGAAGATAAACTGGAAGTATTGCGGTGCCTGAGTGAAATTACCGGAGCAGAAGGCCGGTTCGATTATATCATTTCGCCCAACCAGAAAATAATTGGCATTGTAGATTATGCCCATACGCCAGATGCCTTGTTGAATGTG
Organism: Niastella caeni; assembly: GCF_004834005.1. GTDB lineage: Bacteria > Bacteroidota > Bacteroidia > Chitinophagales > Chitinophagaceae > Niastella > Niastella caeni. The sequence goes on along the minus strand of NZ_STFF01000001.1, from coordinate 684,575 downwards.
CTGGCAACAATTAAAAAGTTGCGCGAAGGACATGAGCAGATCGTTACGGTGGTAGGGTGTGGCGGCGATCGCGATAAAACAAAGCGGCCGGTGATGGCGGAAGTGACCTGTGAGCACAGTGATAAAGTGGTGTTCACATCAGATAATCCACGCAGTGAAGACCCATTGCAGATACTGGCCGATATGGAAACGGGGCTTAACACAGCCGCCAAAAGAAAATATGTTTCGGTACCCGATCGTAAAGAAGCCATTAAACTGGCTGTAAGCATGGCAAAGCCCGGTGACATTGTGTTGATTGCCGGAAAAGGCCATGAAAAATATCAGGAAGTAAAAGGAGTAAAGCATCCTTTCGACGATAAGCAGGTGATGCGGGAAATGTTCGAGCTGTATGAAAAATGAGATGAGGTCGTATACACCTAAAATAAACCAACATGTTGTACCATTTAATTGATTGGTTAAAGGAATTGGGGGTTAAGATGCCGGGTAATTTACTGTTTCAGTTTATTACATCCCGGGTATTGCTGGCAGTGATCCTGTCACTGGTGATATCTGCTGTGTTTGGAAAGCAGTTCATCAATTACCTGCGAAGAAAGCAGGTAGGTGAAACCGTTCGTGATCTGGGGTTAGCCGGCGAACAACAAAAAAAAGGAACACCAACCATGGGTGGTTTTATCATCATCCTGGCCATTCTGGTGCCCACCTTATTGCTGGCCGACTTAAGCAAAGCATATATCCGGCTCATGCTCTTTGCAACTGTATGGTTGGGACTGATCGGTTTTATTGACGATTACCTGAAACTGCGGGCCAAAAAGCTGGCACAGCAACAAGGGATCGCTTATAAGAAAGGAGATAAAGACGGTTTGGCCGGCTGGTTTAAGATATTAGGACAGGTGGTATTGGGTTTTGTGGTAGCGATGACGCTGTTGTTTAACAACAATACAAAAGTGTGGCGCGAATATACCGGCGATACGTTGCCGGCTGATACAACGAATTTCCGTCATGTGCCACTGGACAATAAAGAAAAGGTATTTGTAATAGCCGATGAGCCCATTACAACCATTCCGTTTGTAAAGTCGCACGAGTTTAACTATTCAAAGTTATTGCCGGCTGGCTTACGCTCTTTGACCTGGATATTGTATGTGATCATAGTGATCATTATAGTAACCGCTGTATCGAATGGCGCCAATATAACCGATGGTATAGATGGGTTGGCCACGGGTACCAGTGCGATCATCGGTGCGTGTTTGGGCATCTTTGCCTATGCCAGCGGTAACCTTCGGTTTGCCGAATATCTGAACATCATGTACATCCCCAACCTGGGTGAGTTGTCTATATTCATTGGAGCGCTTATCGGGGCGTGCGTAGGGTTCCTGTGGTATAATGCATATCCGGCGCAGGTGTTTATGGGTGATACAGGTAGTTTAACACTAGGCGGTATCATTGCGGCGCTGGCCATTATTGTTAGAAAAGAATTGCTGATACCTATTTTCTGCGGTGTGTTCCTGGTTGAGAACTTAAGCGTGATCCTGCAGGTAACTTATTTCAAATACACGAAACGGAAATATGGTGAAGGTAAACGGATCTTCCTGATGAGCCCGCTGCACCACCACTATCAGAAACTGGGCTATCATGAATCGAAGATCGTTACGAGATTCTGGATCGTGACCATTCTGTGCATCGTGTTTGCGATCGTAACCCTGAAAATAAGATAATAGTAGCGAGACCGGTTAGCCGGTACCTTAAAAATATAGTGACCAGATTACTGAAAAACCATCACTCTGAATTTCCACTTAAGGAAAACCAATCATAGTAGTAGGTAGAGTGTGGTAGGACAGTAAGAATTCAAACTATCGAAGAACCCCCTTTAATCCGAATTACCCGAATGGTAACAATATAAGGAACCGCGCCGAAGGCGCGGCATAAATGGAGTTAGTAATTACATGAGTAAGCGTTTGGTTATACTTGGAGCCGGCGAAAGCGGCGTTGGCACTGCCATCCTTGGCGTGCAAAAAGGGTATGATGTATTTGTATCAGACGGTGGACCGGTTAAGGAGAAGTACCAGGAAGAACTGAACAAGCATGGCATAGTGTGGGAAGCAAATCAACATACCGAAGAGAAGATCCTGAATGCGGATGAAGTGATGAAAAGCCCGGGCATTCCTGAAAAGAACGAACTCGTAAAGAAGATCAGGAAGAAAGGGATACCGGTGATCAGTGAAATAGAATTTGCATACCGCTACAAAGGCAACAGTAAGATCATTGGCATTACCGGCAGTAACGGAAAGACCACTACGACGTCATTGATGTACCACATTTGTAAAACAGGTGGTTTGGATTGTGCGCTCGTAGGCAACATCGGGTATTCATTCGCAAAGCAAATTGCTGAAGATCCAAAAGAATGGTACGTGGCAGAGATCAGCAGTTTTCAGTTGGATGATATCCATACGTTCAGGCCGGATGTAGCTATACTCACCAATATCTCAGAAGACCATTTAGATCGCTATGATTACCGGTTCGAAAATTACATACACAGTAAGTTTCGGATAACAGAGAATCAAACGGAGCAGGACTATTTTATTTACTGTGCCGATGATCCGGTAACCATGCAATATTTAGAGAAATATTCCATCAAATCTAACCCATTACCATTCAGTATGAGCAAAGAATTACCCCAGGGCGGTTTTATCAGGAACGGACAGATGACTGTAGCAGTTGACGATGAGAGAATGCAGATGAATGTGAACGATTTTACATTAAAGGGCAAACATAACCAGAACAACACGATGGCAGCAAGTTTAGGTGGCGTAACGGTGGGGATTCGCAAAGAGAAGATCCGCGTAGCCGTTCAAACGTTCGAATCGCTGGCACACAGAATGGAGCCAGTGAGCACCATACGCGGGGTTGAGTTCATCAATGATAGCAAGTCTACCAACGTGAACAGCACGTGGTTTGCCCTGGAAAGTATGGATCGGCCTACGATCTTGATTTTGGGTGGCGTAGATAAAGGAAATGATTACTCTATCCTTACAGACCTGGTTCGGGAGAAAGTAAAAGCGATTGTGTGTTTGGGTACCGATAACCGTAAGATCCATGAGGCTTTTAAAAGCGATGTGCAACTGATGGTAAACACCAGCAGTGCCGATGAAGCAGTAAAAGCTGCGTTTCATTTTGCCAGTCCGGGCGACACCGTTTTGTTAAGTCCGGCCTGTGCGAGCTTCGACCTGTTCAAGAATTATGAAGATCGGGGTGATCAGTTTAAGAAGGCGGTAAGGGAATTATAAGAACACTGGTAAAGATATTTCAGTTAATAGATAAATGACAGGCGCAAACGACATATCGTTAAAGGAGCCAAACCTGCCTGCGGGCGGGCAGGCGCAAAGCGGCCTGCTGAGCAAAACCCGGGGCGATAAAGTTATCTGGGCCATTGTGGTCTTGTTGGCATTGGTGTCGATGCTGGCGGTATATAGTTCAACCGGGTTATTAGCTTACAAGTATAACCGCGGCAACACAGAGGTATACCTGTTCAAACAGGTAATATTTACTGCTGTGGGGTTAGCTATTATTTATTTTTCGCACCGGGTAAATTATACTTTGTATTCAAGGGTGGCGCGCATTTTATTTATGCTGTCGATCCCCTTATTGATATACACATTATTCTTTGGGTTAAAATTAAATGAAGGTAGCCGGTGGATTCGGCTACCTATCATTAATCTAACATTTCAAACTTCCGACCTGGCTAAACTGGCGTTGTTCATGTTCCTGAGCCGCTTGTTAAGCAAGAAGCAGGAAGTGATCAAGGATTTTAAAAAAGGGTTTATCCCGGTCATAATGCCGGTGGCCATCATCTGTATATTGATAGCACCGGCCAACCTGTCAACTGCATTGCTGGTAGCCGCTACCAGCATGTTGTTATTATTTATAGGCAGGGCAAGCACCAAACACCTGTTGCTGACGATGGGCGTTGCTGCCATACCGGTTGCCATACTGGTGATGATAGCCGTGGCATTCTATGATAAAAAGGAAGAGAAATGTAGCGAACTGCCATTCTTTATACAAGTAGGTCGGGTGCCTACCTGGATAAGCCGCGTGCAGAACTTTATTTATGACAGCAAGCAGGTAGATAAAGATGAGAATTACCAGATAAACCAGTCAAAGATCGCCATTGCAAAAGGCGGCTTGCTGGGACTAGGACCAGGTAATAGTCAAACACGCAACTTTTTACCGCATCCATATTCGGATTTCATTTTTGCGATCATCATTGAAGAATATGGACTGATAGGAGGCGGTTTTATTTTATTTGTATACCTGCTGTTCCTGTTACGAAGTATACGAATATTCAAAAAATGCCCTTATGCTTTTGGGGCATTTCTGGCGTTGGGGTTAAGCTTTACCCTGGTGATACAGGCACTGATCAATATGGCGGTAACCGTGAATTTGTTCCCGGTAACAGGGGTGACCTTACCGCTAGTAAGTATGGGCGGAAGTTCATTTTTGTTCACCTGCTTAGCCATTGGCATCATTCTGAGTGTAGCGAGAAATGTTGAACAGTTGGAAGCGCCGGTAGATGCTGACAATGCAAAAGCGAAGGAAGCCAAAGTGAAAAAGAAAGCTGCAGATGCAAAGGCCGTAGAAGGAGAAGAGGAGGTGGAGGAAGAAGAGGAAACGCCGGTAAAGGTTAAAAAGGAGAAAGCGACCAGGAAGAAGGAAAAGGTAGAAACTACTGAAGAGAAGGCGGCAAAACTCAGAGCATTGAAGCCTTTGCTTGACGAGGGGAATAAAGAAAATTAAACAACGCACATGAGCGAGTCGCAAAATAAAGTATTAGGCAACCAGCGTCCCTCCACCGGAGGGGTTAGGGGCGGCCGGATAATCATAGCAGGAGGAGGAACAGGCGGACACATTTTTCCGGCTGTGGCTATTGCACATGCCTTGCGTAAGCTGCAACCCAACATCGAGATCTTATTTGTTGGCGCCAAAGGAAAAATGGAAATGGAAAAAGTGCCGCAAGCGGGATACAATATTAAAGGGCTGGATATAGCAGGGTTTAACAGAAGTTCTTTGATTAAGAATATCGGACTGCCATTCAAACTGATAAAAAGTTTCTGGCAGGTACGAAGCATTATTAAATCATTTCAACCCAATGCGGTCATTGGTGTGGGTGGCTATTCCAGTTTTCCGGTATTGCGTTATGCGCAGACCCAGGGAATTGCCACTTTCATTCATGAAGCCAATTCATTTGCCGGTAAGGCGAACATTATGCTGGGTAAAAATGCCAGTAAAATATTCGTAGCTACCGATGGCATGGAAAAGTTTTTTCCGGCAGAAAAGATCATGATCACCGGCAACCCGGTAAGGCAGAATATTGTGAACAATACCATTAGCAGAAACGCCGGTATTGAGTTCTTTGAATTGGACCCGGCAAAGAAGACGGTGTTTGTTACCGGCGGCAGCCTGGGTGCAAAAGGAATTAACGAAGCTATCGATGCCAGCATCTCTGCATTTGCTAAGAATAATGTGCAGTTGATATGGCAAACCGGTAAACCATATGCAGAGAAAGCCAGTGCACTGGCCGTGGAGAATAAGAACATCTGGGCCAATAGTTTTATAACCCAAATGGAGTATGCATATTCCGCCGCAGATGTAGTGATCTCAAGAGCTGGCGCCATGTCGGTGGCTGAATTATGTGTGGCGAAGAAACCAGTGGTGTTTGTACCCTTTCCATTTGCAGCAGAAGATCACCAAACGGCCAATGCGCAAAACCTGGTGAACAAACAAGCCGGGTTAATGATAAAGGACAGCGAAGCGAAAGAGAAACTGGTGCCAACGGTAATTGCCCTGGCTCATGATGAACAACAACAGAACATGCTTAAAGAGAATATAGCGAAGCTGGCAATCACAAATGCAGATGAGGTTGTTGCGAGAGAAATATTGAGGATAATATAGGGCTGAAGTAGGAGGTAGGAAGTAAGAGGTAAGAAGTGGTGATTTGGAGATTTTTGAATTAGCGATTTCGGGATTTCATTTTAGTCGGTATTTGTATTTCAAATCACAAAATCGAAAAATCTCGAAATCAGAAATCACTGCAGACTACCTATTCACGATTAACGATTCACAAAACATGGTTGACATAAAAGACATAAAGAAAGTTTATTTCATAGGCATTGGTGGGATAGGAATGAGTGCGCTGGCCCGCTATTTCAAGTTTCACGGAAAAGAAGTAAGTGGGTACGACAAAACCGAAACCCTGCTTACAAAGCAACTGACCAGTGAAGGCATTCCGGTACACTATGAAGATAACCTGGATCTGGCGCCAAAAGATGCACAATTAATAGTGTATACGCCGGCAGTGCCGAAGGAACATACCGAGTTGTTGTACTACCAGCAAAACAACTATCCGTTGTTGAAACGAAGTGAAGTGCTGGGCGCCATAACCAGAAGTTCTTTTAATATCTGTGTAGCAGGAACCCATGGTAAAACAACCATTACTACCATGGTGGCGCATATCCTGCGGCATAGTGAATATGGTTGTAATGCTTTCCTGGGCGGAATTGCCGTAAACTATAACAGCAATTACTGGAGCCATGAACGCGATACCTGTGTAGTGGAAGCTGATGAATACGATCGCAGTTTTTTACGGTTGACGCCGGATGTAGCGGTGATCAGCGCCATGGACCCCGATCACCTGGACATTTACGGAACACCCGCTACCATGGAAGAAGCGTTCATTGAATTTGCCGGAAAAATAAAGCCCGGTGGTTTATTGATAAGCAAGCATGGTTTGCCGAGAGGAAAGGAATTGAAAGCGCCGAACCATTTCACTTATCATTTGAAAAATACCGAAGCCGATATATATGCCTGTAATATTCAAATGCATCATGGTACTTATGAATTTGATGTGCAGGTGAAAGATTGGCGGTTGTTGAATGTGGTGTTGAATATGGGAGGCTTACATAACATAGAAAACGTAATAGCAGCAATTGCCATTGCACATCGCCTGGGAATTGCTGATGAAAAAATTAAAGCGGCAGTAGAAGCATTCAGGGGAGTAAGACGGCGATTTGAATATGTGATCAAAACACCCGAAGTAACATTTGTTGACGATTACGCGCATCACCCGGAAGAATTGCGGGCTTTAATAACCGGTGCAAAAGGATTGTTTGGCAACATGAAGTGTACGGTGGTGTTTCAACCGCATCTGTTCACCCGCACGAGGGACCTGGCCACTGAATTTGCAGAAGTATTGGATATGGCCGATGAAGTAGTGCTGTTGCCCATTTATCCGGCGAGAGAGTTACCAATAGAAGGAGTAACAAGCAATACGATACTAAACAAGATGCAGAATAAGAACAGGCAGGTGTTGAATAAAGAGGAATTGTTGGCATATATAAAAGAGGTGCGGAGCAAGGCAACTAAAACTGGGAATGGTTGGTTATTGATCACAGCCGGCGCCGGTGATATTGATACGCTGGTGCAGCCGATCAAAGCGATCATTGAATCGAAATAAAGAAATGAATCGTCCATGAAAAATTTTCATTATGACATTTAAGGCAATGAAAATTTTGTCATGGTAAGATCCATCTGGCCAACCGACAATTAAAATGTTCAGATGAAAAAGAAACGCTCTATCAGGAAATTAATTGTAGTGTCTTTCTGGCTGTGTGTAGCAGCCGGCACTATGGTATTGCTGGTAGCGGCAATGAACGTACAGAACAATAAGAGCTGTAAAGGATATGCCATCAGCATCAAAGGAAAAGCTGACCAATGGTTCCTCGATAAAAAAGATATAGCGGCGCTGCTGATCGTGCAGGGGGGTGTCCAGGGCCGGTCAGTAAAAAGTTTTGACCTGCGCAGAATGGAGAACCAGTTGAAGAATAATGTGTGGGTAAAGGATGCAGAGTTGTTCTTTGATAATAGCCGGGTATTGCAGGTGCGCATAGAAGAACGCGTGCCCGTGGCCAGGTTATTCACCGTTACAGGCAATAGCTTTTACATTGACAGCAGTGGCGAAAGATTACCGTTGTCGGATAAATTTTCAGCCCGCTTACCGGTTTTTACCGGCTTTCCTTCGGAAAGAGATAAACTGAAAGGAGCAGATAGTGTGTTGGTTCGGGATATAATTAATATAAGCGACTACCTGATGCATGATGAATTTTGGATGGCGCAGGTTTCGCAAATAGACATCCAGGCAGATCGCACATTTGAAATGATACCCGTGGTAGGCAACCATATCATTCAGTTTGGAGACGGTACCGATTATGAGAAGAAGTTTAAACGGTTGCTGTTGTTTTATCAACAGGTGTTGAGCAAAACAGGAATGGATGTGTACCAAACGCTGAACGTACGATACGCGCGACAAGTGATTGGGGTGAAAAGTGGCACATAAAGAAAGTAAATAAGAATAATTGATAAAAGGGTGAAATAGGTAAACGAAGTAAGAAGTCAGAGGCAGGAAGTAGGAAATCAGAGATTGAAAAATCGATGTTCGAATAGTAATTCAGATGAAAAATTAGGACAGCCTTTGCCGATTGCCGTTTCACGATACCCCATTTACAACAACTAAAAACAGGATAAGTATGCAACACGAACAACAACCCATTATTGTCGGACTGGATATCGGTACGACAAAGATTGCCGCGATTGCCGGCCGAAAGAACGAATTCGGCAAGTTGGAGATCCTTGGCTTTGGCCGGGCAAACTCCAACGGTGTTAAGCACGGGCAAGTGCTTAATATCGATGAAACGATCAAGGCCATTACCATGGCACTTGAAAATTGTTACGCATCAAATCCCGGATTGGAGATCTCTGAAGTATACGTAGGTATTGCAGGTCATCATATAAAAAGCCTGCAAACCCGCGGTGACATTGTGCGTCATCAAACCGATGATGAGATCTCGCAACGGGAGATCGATCAGTTGATAGCAGATCAGTACAAAACGTACATTCCTGCCGGTGATCAGATCATCGATGTGATACCCCAGGAGTTTACAGTTGATAATTTTCAAAATATTCCTAACCCAATTGGCTATGGTGGCGTGAAAATTGGTGCTAATTTCCACATCATCACCGGTGATAGAAATGCCATTCGCAACATTACCCGCGCTGTAGAGAAAAGTGGATTGAAAACAAAGGACCTGGTGTTGCAACCGCTGGCCTCTGCTTCAGCCGTTATGGGAACTGAAGACCTGGAAGCAGGTGTAGCCATCGTTGATATTGGTGGTGGTACTACCGACCTGGCTGTTTTCTATGAAGGTATTTTAAAACACACGGCGGTTATACCGTTTGGTGGTGAGAACATTACCAACGATATTAAAACCGGTTTGGGAGTTTTGAAAACACAAGCCGAGCAAATGAAAGTGCAGTTTGGTAGCGCGCTGGCCAACGAAGCCCGCAGCAATGCGTTCATTACCATTCCTGGTTTGCGTGGAATGCCTGCCAAAGAGATCAGTGTAAAGAACCTGGCCAACATCATACAGGCCCGTATGAGCGAGATCATGGATTTCGTTACCTATCACTTAAAGCAGGTTGGTTTAGATAACCGCATGCTGAACGGTGGCGTGGTATTGACCGGCGGTGGTTCACAATTAAAACACCTCATCCAGTTAACAGAATATGTAACCGGCCTGAATGCCCGCATCGGCTTTCCGACCGAACACCTGGCAGCAGGACATATTGAAGAATTAGCCCGCCCAACCTATTCAACTTGTATTGGTCTTATTTTGAAAGGCTACAGCGATTATGAAAATCATCGCAAACAATTCGAGAACCAGTTCAGAAAATTGGAAATACCTGAAAACCTGCGCAAGGCAGAGCTGGTTGAAGAAGAAGTGATGGATGATGAAGAATCACAGGCGCAAAAAGTAAGGAACCGGAAAGGAATAAAAGACTTCTGGGGCAAGTTCAAAGATGGTATCATTGAATTGTTCAAGGAAGAAGAAGACCACGCTTTGTAAAGGCACAAGGTCCAAGGCCCAAGGTCCAAGGCCCAAGGCACAAGGTCCAAGGCACAAGGTCCAAGGCCCAAGGCACAAGGTCCAAGGCACAAGGTCCAAGGCCCAAGGCACAAGGCACAAGGTCCAAGGTCCAAGGCACAAGGCACAAGGTCCAAGGCACAAGAAAAGCCAAGGACTCAAGGCACAAGTAAAATACAAGTAACAGACTTTAATAACAGACCACGTACATTCAACCTATTGAAAAGAAAATCCGGGGAATATGAAAAGTACCGGCATGACAACGGAAAGTTTGCCTACACAACACGAACCGTTGGCATGCAAAATTGTTAAACTAACCCGTTATTCTTAATCTGGTCTCAACAGCGAGTGAGGGTAGGCTGGTGGGGCTGTTAAACAGTAAGCTATGATTCATTTTGATTTACCAAAGGAAAAATCATCTATCATCAAAGTCATTGGTGTAGGTGGCGGAGGCAGCAATGCGGTTAACCACATGTTTGGCCAGAACATCGAGGGTGTAAATTTTATTATTTGTAACACCGATGCACAGGCTATATCCCAAAGCAATGTGCCGAATAAAGTGCAGTTAGGACCTCATCTTACGCAAGGACTGGGTGCAGGTGCCAACCCCGAGATAGGCAAGCAGGCCACAGTAGAAAGCTTTGAAGAGATCAAGCGCATTTTGGAAGTAAATACCAAGATGGCGTTTATTACTGCGGGTATGGGTGGCGGAACCGGAACGGGTGGCGCTCCCATTATTGCTAAAATATGTAAAGAGCTTGACATACTTACTGTTGGTATTGTAACTACGCCATTTTCATACGAGGGTAAAAAGCGGCAGTTGCAGGCTGAATTTGGTATAAAAGAACTGAAACAATCTGTTGATACGTTGCTGGTGATCAGTAATGACAAGCTGCGTCATCAGTTTGGTAATTTGAAAATGAAAGAAGCTTTTGCCAAAGCCGATAACGTTTTGGCAACAGCCGCCAAATGTATTACCGATGTAATTAACAGCACCGGTCAGATCAACGTTGACTTTGCGGATGTATGTACCGTAATGCGCAATGGTGGCGTAGCTATTTTGGGTAGCGGAGCTTGCAACGGGGAAGACAGGGCGTTGCGTACCATCGAAGAAGCATTGAGCTCACCATTATTGAACGATAATGATATCCGTGGCGCTAAATGGATCTTAATTAATATTAATTCTGCTGAAGGCGATCATGAGTTCACAATGGATGAAGTAGAGGTCATTCAGAACTACCTGTTAAACCAGGCCGGAGAAGGTACCGACGTAATACTGGGTATGGGATACGACAACTCGCTGGGCGATAAACTGGGTATTACCCTTATTGCCACCGGCTTTGAACATAAAGACCCTTTTAAGAAAGCTGCTAAAAAAGCGGAGCCTAAAAAGGACGACAAGATCATTCTTTCTTTAGAACAACAACCGGAAAAGCCCGCAAAAAGGGAACAACCTGTTGCCGAGAAAAAAGAAGAAAAGGTGGAGCCGGTTATCAAACCTGAGCTGGCGCCTAAATTGATTGATACGGAAGCGACCACAGCTTCCACGCCGTTAGAGCTTTTTACGAGAGAGGAAACTGGTAAAACTACTGTGGACAATGGCGTGGATAAAAATGGCGCCCCGGAAAAAATTGAATGGGTACTTTCGCAACCATCCGACCCCGTTGAGCAGGTAAATACCTCAACAATTAAGCAACAGCAACAACAGCCTCAAAAGACTCAAAATAGTTCTTCGACGTCTGCAGCGTCCGGAGGATACTTGGCCAAGCCATCCAATATTTATGCAGAACCAAAAGCAGATGAATCCAAATCTGAACACACCCCTGTGAAAGATCCAAACCGGAATGCCAGTGCACCAATCCAGGAAGATGATTCCAATGATCTGCACCTGGTATTCAAAGATGATATTCCAGCGGCGGATGTGCCTGGGGCCTACCATTCTCAACCCCCTGTTAGTAACGGCAACATTTCTGTTGAGGACCTGGCTATGCTAGACGAAGCAGAAGAACAAAAACGCCGAGCTGCTGAACGAATACAGAAATTGCGCAATCTTTCGTTCAATATTAATGGAGCAGACCCTAACAACGAGTTTGAAACTGTGCCGGCATACATCCGCCGCAATTTGGAACTGTATAACACGATCTCTAGCGTAGAAAACTTCTACAGCAAGTACGAAGTGAAAACCGACGAAAATAATAATGCCCAGATCTCTACATTGAACACGTTTTTAGATGGGCAAAAACCTGATTAATAAATGTTGTTTTGTATCTGTCCCACCCAGTGTGCTACTTGTTCCTTTTTTTAGAGTAAAGGTTTACTGAGCAAGGGCACCGGGTCTAAATCGATTGTTTAAACACAGCGATTGTTGTTTTTAGTTGTAGTCCCCCCGACTAATCGGGGGGATTTTTTTTAAAGAAAGTTAAGATGAGGAATGAGGAACAGAGAAATGAAAAAGGCAAAATCCCTGAAACTTGTAACCGGTAACTTGTAACCTGTAACTGCCATCCGGTAATCTGAAACTGGTAACTGGTAACCGACAATAATCCTAACTTTGTATTATGGCTACTATTCTTATCACCGGCGGTACTGGCACCATCGGCAAAGCCCTGAGCAGAGCCCTCACCGCAAAGCAACACCAGGTAATTATTTTAAGCCGCCATCCCCGGACAGGCACAGACGCAGTGTCGTATGCCGCGTGGGACCCGGCTAAGCAGACTATCGATATAGAAGCGTTGCAAAAAGCCGATTATATTATTAACCTGGCCGGCGCCGGCGTGGCTGATAAACGGTGGACGAAAAAGCGTAAAGCAGAACTGGTTGATAGCCGGGTGCAAAGTGGTGCGCTGCTGGTAAAGGCCTTACAGGAAAATGAAAACAAAGTACAGGCGGTGATCAGTATGTCGGGCATTGGCTGGTATGGCGATGATAATAAACGTAGCGCCAAACAACCCGCTTTTTATGAAGGCGATCCGGCCGATGAAGGTTTTCTGGGCCAAACCTGCGTAAAATGGGAAGATGCCATTAAGCCCGTAACCGCATTGAATAAACGCCTGGTCATTTTTCGTAGTGGCATTGTGTTAAGCAACGACGGTGGCGCTTTAGCGGAATTTCAAAAGCCCGTACGGGCAGGTATTGCGCCGTTTTTTGGAAGCGGTGACCAGGTTACCAGTTGGATCCATATTGATGACCTGTGCCGGTTATTTATAATTTATATAGAAAACGAAAGGAAAAGCGGCATCTATAACACGGTGGCCCCTCAACCGGTGACCAATAAAAACTTTATGCTTACGCTGGCTAAAAAAATGAAAGGCCGTTTTTTTATTCCTGTATATATTCCCTCTTTTTTACTGAAGTTGATATTGGGTGAAGTAAGCATTGAAATACTGAAAAGCGCCACTGTTAGCAGTGAAAAGATCGTAAGCGGCGGTTTCCAGTTTTTATTTCCCACCCTGGATGCGGCGCTGGACGATCTTCTCAAAAAATAAACTACAGGTCATCTGTCTGGAATTTTCTTACCACAATAAATAAATACGCAGCCAGGTAAACCAATGCCAGAATAAAAATGGCGGTATAATTCGGGGGGCTAGCGGTTAGCTTGTTCATCACCCGCTGAATATGAGGAAATGGGATAAGCATATCAGTTGTTTCCAGCGGCATATAGCGACCAGAAAAGTTAGCATATCTGTTTAGGATCAGCACAATGATCTGCTCCAGCACCAGTGCATAAGAAAAGAAAACGCCAATGGCCAGTCCGCCTCTTTTAAACAAAACGCCCATCAGCAACGCAACCATAATATAGCTCATGGCCTGCAGGAAAAAGTAGCCTATATACGAAAAACCTTCGAAGCTGAATGCGGCATCGCCTTGCATATAACCGAATATCACGGCCGTAATGGCAACAACTACCGTTGATAATACGGCGAATAACGTAGCTATTATTATTTTGGAAGCAATGAACTGCTGGCGGGTCCAGCCATCAATAACATTCTGGCGGTGGGTCTTGAAGCTGTATTCATTGGTTATGGCAATGATGAGTATGAGGCCGGGAATAAATAACAGGAAACTGCTCACATGCGCCGTGGCCTGCCATACCGTAGGAAAGGAGTAGGGTGGATCGCCCAATACCATGGTGGCAATACCTTTTGCCTGCCTTTCAGCATATATTACCTGCTGTATTCTATATATAATATAATTGGCGCCAAAGATGGTGGCAATATAAAGGCATAGCAGTATCCAGAAAGCGCGATAGTTCTTCAGCTTCATCCATTCTATAGATAGCAATTGGCCCATACTATTTAGTTGTTTGGGTAAGTTCAAAAAATTTGGTTTCCAGGCTCTTTTTGCGAAGCCGCAGGTGACGAAGGGTTACGCCGTTATCAAAGCAATACCGGTTCAACGCTTCGAGTGATGCGGTGCCTGCGGTGAATGACAACTCGATATGTTGTTCGTGTGCATAAACCTTTTTGGAGCCTGGGTATTGCTGCAGTATTGCGTACAATTGATGCATGTCGGTGGCGGCCGTTTCTACAACTTCATCTGTTACCAGTATTTCATCAACATGTCCGTGAGTGATCAGCGTGCCTTTTTGCAGGATCGCTACATGGGTACAAACTTTCTCTACCTCATCGAGCAGGTGGCTGGCCATGATAATGGTTTTGCCCGACTTGCTCAGCTTTTTGATCAGTTCCCTGGTTTCTGCAATGCCCACGGGGTCCAGTCCATTGGTTGGTTCATCAAAAACCAGCACATCAGGATCTCCCAGCAGGCTGCTGGCAATGGCCAGCCGTTGTTTCATGCCTAATGAATAGGTACTGAATTTTGAAAACTTGCGCTGTTCCAGGTTAACCATTTCCAGCACGTTATCAATATCGCCCGCACCCCGTTGTTTGATCGCTGCCGCGATCTTTAAATTCTGTACGCCATTCAGGTAGTGGTAGAAGTTAGGTGTTTCCAGTAACGTACCTATCTGTTGCCGGTGTAGGTGTGTAGGCTCTTCATCGAACAATTTATAGGAACCTGCGGAGGCCTTTAATACATCGAGGATAATACCTAACAAGGTCGTTTTGCCACTGCCGTTAGGGCCCAGGATGCCAAAAACCGATCCGGGCGGCACCGAAAACGATACCCCCTTTAATGCCTTTATAAGGCCGTAATTTTTATAGAGATTATTTACGGTAAGAATAGCCATAATACCTGTTTAATATAAAGTACAACAAGTATGTCGTTGGTACAAGCCAAATATTACCAAGGGAGGAAAGTTTATGGTTTCTTGTTTTTTCATTCGGAAGGACCGAATATTGGCGGGCTGCCCGCCCTGGAAAACCAAAAACAATAAACCAGAAACAATAAACCGTTTAACTCACTGGCGGGGTATGCTTCGAATGATATAGGCTGGAAAAATCACCTACTACCGCTCTTCCATTCGTAAACAACAACTTATGAAGCTTTAATTCTTCAATATCATTTATAAGCACCTTTCGATGAACGGGATTTAAGGTACCGCCGGCTTTACCGGCTTCTGCATTGGGGTCGTATTGAAACGGTGGATCTACAATGGTGCCGCGCGGATACATTATGCCAGGGGTGTCTTTGCCCCTTATATCGAGGTTCATTGGATGAACAAGCCCCAGGGTATGACCGTATTCATGGGCGGCCGTAGTGGAAGTTTGTAAAAGATTATCCAGTTTAAAATAACCGGTATTGCAGCCAATGCCATCTACGAAAGAAATATTGCCGTTGGCGAATTCTTCAATGCGAAAAAAATTGAACCGGGGGTTATCATTGTACCATACTTTTTCGGGGTCGAGGTCGGGTTCATATATACCATCAATGTCGAACTGCACATTGAACAGGGCGCTGCCAATTTTGATCTTTGCTTTAGGTTCATTCCAGTGCTGGCTGATGTCGTCGGCTATTTGCCAGGACAGATCATTAGTGGCTGCATCTCCGTAAAAGAAGAATACAGAATGAATGATGAGTTGATTGGTAATAGTATGTAATTCGACTTCACCCATTGCCGGTTTGTAGTTTATGGTTTGTTGTTTGTGGTTGCTGACCGCGGTTTGGTCTGGCTCTATATTGCAAACCCTCTGTATTGCTTGCAGCTTGGAGCTTTTGTCTTGAAGCTTTCACAACGTAATTTAATAAAAAAGGCGCCCCGAGGTATGGGAACGCCTGTGTGTTTTCTCATGTGACGCCTATTATCAATTGCGGATAGGCTTTCCGCCTTTCAAAACACTTTGAATTCTTTCCAGGGTTTTCTTCTCGCCACAGAGCGATAAGAAGGCTTCCCTTTCCAGATCGAGTAAATATTGTTCAGATACCAAAGTGGGTTCGCTCAGGTCGCCGCCGCACATAACGTAAGCCAGCTTTTTGGCTACTACTGCATCATGATCGGTCGCATACTGCGCGCGCCACATGCCATTGATGCCGGCATATAAAGCGCCCAATGCTGAACGTCCCAACACCTTGATGTCGTTTCGTTGTACAGGTGTAACATAACCGCTTTCAAAAAGTTCAATCACACTCTTCTTGCCTTCTGCGATCCGGCGGCCCTGGTTCAGCACTACTTCATCTTTTCCTTTGCGTAAAATGCCCAGGTCGAACCCTTCATGCGCTGAAGTAGCAACTTTGGCCGTGGCTATGGTAAGAAAACGGTTCTTTAGTGTAATGGTATCCGGTTCATCTTCATGCATTTCATCTGCGGCCCGTAACACAAATTCTTTAGTACCGCCACCACCGGGTATCAATCCAACACCCAACTCAACCAAACCAATATAGGTTTCCGCGGCAGCACAAACTTTATCGGAGTGTAAACTCAACTCACAAGCGCCGCCGAGGGCCAGCGCATGCGGTGCAACCACCACAGGAACGGATGAATACCGGGCCCGCATCATGGTGTTCTGGAACATTCGAACGGCCATATCCAGCTCATCATATTCCTGTTCAATGGCAAGCATAAAAATCATGCCTACATTGGCGCCCGCGCTGAAATTAGCGCTGTCGTTGGCAATTACAACTCCTTTATATTTCGCTTCTGCTTTGGCAATTGATTGCTGAAATCCTTCCAGCACTTCACCGCCGATGCTACCCATTTTGGTATACCATTCAAGGCCTAAAACATCATCGCCCAAATGGTAGAGCCGGCAGGCGCTGTTTTTCCATACGGTCTGGTTCTCAAAATTTTTCATTACGATAAATGCATCGCCACCGGGCAACGATTTATACGATTTTGAGGCCACATCATAATACAGCCGCTTTCCATTCTCTACTTTATAAAAAGCCTTTACACCGGCTTCCAGCATTTCATTTACCCAGCCAGCTACTGAATAACCGGCTTCCTTCATTTTCTTCACAGTACTTTCAATACCCAATACATCCCAGCTTTCAAAAGCGCCGATCTCCCAGCCAAAGCCGGCCATCATGGCGTCATCTACTCGATAGATCTCGTCAGAGATCTCGGGAATACGGTGTGAGATATACGAAAACAGTCCGTAATGAAAATGACGATAGAAATCACCCGCTTTATCGGTACCGGCACATAATGCCTTTAATCTTGTTTTAAGATCATCGATCGGCCTGGCCGCTTCTACCGTAGCGAATTTTGCTTTAGACCGCGATTTGTATTCAAACGTTGTAAGGTCGAGGGAATAAATTTCCTTCTCTCCTTTTTCTCCTTTCTTCTTTACAAAAAAGCCTTGCCCGGTTTTATCGCCCAGCATATTGCTGGTCACCATTTTTTCGAGCCAGGCTGGTATTATAAAGGTATCGCGGTGCTCATCGTTGGGGCAGTTCTCATACACGCCTTTCGCCACTTTCACCAACGTGTCAATGCCCACTACATCAGCCGTTCTGAACGTAGCTGATTTAGGCCGCCCTATAACGGGACCTGTTAATGCATCAATTTCATCAACGGTTAATCCCATTTTTTCAACCAGCCCAAAGATGGCCATAATGCCATATACGCCAATACGGTTGGCAATAAATGCCGGTGTGTCTTTACACAACACGGTAGTTTTGCCCAGGTACAGATCGCCATACTGCATTAAGAAATCAACTACACCAGCATCTGTATGTGGTGTTGGAATGATCTCTAATAACCGTAAATAACGGGGCGGGTTAAAAAAGTGAGTACCGCAGAAATGTTTTTTAAAATCATCACTTCTGCCTTCGGCCATCAGGTGAATAGGAATACCTGACGTGTTGGACGTGATGAGCGTACCTGGGGTTCGGTACTTTTCTACTTCTGCAAAGATTTGTTGTTTTATATCGAGTCGTTCAACGACTACCTCAATGATCCAGTCACACCCGGTAATACTACTTATATTATCGGTAAAATTGCCCGTGGTGATCTTTTTCACCACGTCTTTCGTGTAAACAGGAGAAGGATTGCTTTTCAAAGCAGCCTGGAGGGCATCGTTAACCAGTTTATTACGGGCTGTTTTGTTTTCGCTTTCGACAGCATCTTTAGGCACCATGTCAAGTAACAACACTTGTACGCCAATGCCGGCAAAATGACAAGCTATGCGAGAACCCATAACACCACTACCCAGTACAGCTACTTTTTTAATGATTCGTTTAGTCATAAAAAAATAGTTAGCTAAACAACTATTTTCAAAGATAACTAAAAATCGTCACCTGCCAAGTGCTTTTTATAATTTAGCAGGTTAATAAGAAATTGGGCCGGAACCGGAGCCAGCCTAAGTTCCTGGCTTTCCGTTAAAACTTGCTATAAACCATGCGGAAGGATGCGCTTAAAATATTTACGGCAGGGGTGCGGGCGGTACAACCGCAGTACCTGCTGCCCAGGCATATGCGATGGCAGCAAAATCAACTGCACCTGGGCGAACAGCTTTTTAAACAGCCCGATATAAATAAGGTATTTATTATAGGCGCCGGTAAGGCCAGTGCCGCCATGGCCCGGGAAGCGGAAATTATTTTGGGAGACCGGATCGACGAGGGCGTTATAGTTACCAAGTACGAGCATGTATTTTCGCTGAAAAGAATTCGTTGCATAGAAGCCGGCCATCCGGTGCCGGATGATAACAGTTTGCAGGCGGGCCGGGAAATTCTCAAATTGCTGAAACAAGCAAATGAAAAGGATGTAGTGATTGCATTGATCAGTGGCGGCGCATCCGCGCTGATGGTAGATTGTGTGCCCGGGGTATTATTAACTGAACTGCAATCAGTCTTTAACCGGTTATTGCAATGCGGCGCCACCATTGAAGAAATGAATACCGTGCGCAAACATTTGTCGGCCGGCATTAAAGGCGGGCAGTTGATGCGCACCGCCTGGCCTGCAACGGTTGTCAACTTTATTTTAAGTGATGTAATAGGCGATCCGCTCGATAGTATTGCCAGCGGGCCTACCGTGGCCGACCGTTCTACGTTTGCCGATGCCTGGGAAATTGTTCGCAAATACCAGTTGTTAGATAAACTACCGGTAAGTATCATTCGCTGGTTGCAGTTGGGGTTGAATAAGCAGGTTGCAGAAACGCCAAAGCCCGGTGATCCCATTTTTACAAAAAGTTACAATTACCTCATAGGTACCAATCGCGTGGCGCTGGATGCGGCGGCTGACATGGCGCGGTCGCTACATTACGAGCCCGTTATTATTACCGATGCGTTGAAAGGGGAGGCGAAGGATAAAGCGCAGGAACTGGTGGAACAGGTAATAGATTACCAGGGACCGAGACCGGCTTGTTTATTATTAGGCGGTGAAACAACGGTAACCATCAGGAACCCGGGCAAAGGCGGCCGAAACCAGGAGTTTGCGCTGGCTGCGTTAATTGCTTTGCAAAAGGCTTTTCCTGGCGGTGAAGGTATGCCGGTGCTGCTCAGCGCCGGCACCGATGGCACCGATGGCCCTACCAATGCCGCCGGTGCGGTTGTGGATGCGGGTGTGTTGCAGCTGGCTGCTAAACACGGGTTACATGCCGAAAAATATCTTTCACAAAACGATTCCTGGAACTTCTTTCACCAGGCGGGCGGGCATGTTATTACGGGACCTACGCACACGAATGTAATGGATGTTATAGTTGTATTGATTCCTTGAGGATATAAATAACATTTAATGGGCAATAAGCAATTGGCAAATTCGAAATTATTCTTTGCCTATTGTCCATTGCCAATTGTCAATTGATTTCAGCTGCCTGCGAAACCGTACTCCAATCCACCTCCGGGCCCTTTTTTTCTATGAGCTGTTGCATATGGTTTTGCAGCAAATTGGCCAACGGCATTTTATGCTGTACGTGTGCTGCCTGTGATAATACAAGGTTCACGTCTTTTAATCCCAACTGCATGCTGAATCCGGCCGGTTCAAACAGGCGGTTAACAATGATGTTTCCGTAGTTGATATAAATAGGCGAGTTGAAAATAGTTTGCGTAAAGAACGACCACATTTTCTGTTTATCGATGTTACTTTTTTCGGCCAGTGCCACGCTTTCACCAATGGCTTCCAGGGCAGATGCTATCATAAAATTGCCGCAGAGTTTGATGGTGTTGGCAGCAGTAACGACATCGCCAAAATCCCATACGCCGGCGCCGCCTGCATCTTTCAATAACTGTTCAAATTGGGGGCGATGTGCTCCGCCGCCCGACATCACAAAGTTCAGCTTACGGGCACGGGCCGCTTCAGGCCGGCCAAATACCGGCGCCGCCAGGTAGTGAGAACCGTTTTGTGTATGCTGGTTGGAAAGTTCTTCGGCGGTAAGCGGCAGTATGGTGCTCATGGAAATATGAACGCTGCCCGGCTGCATATTTTTTATAAGGCCATCTTCACCCTCGCAGATACTTTTTAAAGCTTTATCGTCCGACACCATGGTGATAATAACAGTACAGGCTGCTGTTAATTCCTTTACCGTTGCACAGGCCGTTGCGCCTTTGTCGGTTAATGGTTTTGTTTTGGAAGCGGTGCGATTGTATACAAATACTTCATGCCCGCTTGTTAAAATGTTCTCTGCGATGGGCGTACCTAAATTGCCTAATCCAATGAAGCCGAGTTTCATATACTAGTATTAAAAAATGAACCCCACTTGATTTGCCATTGCGCAAAACAAGTGGGGCACAATGGTGAATAATCTATTTAACTAACAGATGAACCGTTATCAATTGCATCGACGGGATTCACAAAATGCAGTTTACCTGTTTTGTCTTCCGCCATTAATATCATGCCGTTGCTTTCAATGCCGCGCATTTTACGGGGCGCCAGGTTGGCTACCACCACCACCTGTTTACCGGTGATGTCCTCGGGTTTAAAATGTGCTGCAATACCCGAAACAATCGTACGGGTTTCAAAACCCAGGTCAACCTGCAACTTTAACAGCTTATCGGCCTTGGGCACTTTCTCCGCAGCCACAATGGTGCCTACCCGAAGATCGAGCTTGGCAAAATCATCGTACTGGATCTGTTCTTTCACTGTTTTGGGTTCAGCGCCAGCATCGGCTGCTGCGGTTTCGCCCTTCTTTGTTTCTGCCTCAGGCTTCACTGTTTCAACTGGTTTAATTAAACCAGCTTTTAATTTGGCTACCTGCGCTTCTATCTCTTCGTTTTCTATTTTCCTGAATAATAATTCCGGCGCCCGTAAACTATAACCAACACTTAGCAATTTTGTTTTACCGGCATTGTCCCAATCCAATAATTTATCTACCACCTTCATCAGGTGCAGCATTTTTTTAGAAGTGGAGGGCAGGAAAGGATTGATCAATATTGCCAGGTTGGCGGTCAACTGCAAACAAATGTGCAGACAGTTATCGATCAGTTTTTGTGCGTCAGGGTCTTCTGTCAGGCGCTTGGCAACGATCCAGGGTTCTTTTTCCTGCATGTATTTGTTGCCCTTTCTTGCCAGGTCAATAACCTCAAACAGCGCATCGCGGAATTTGAAATTCTCCAGGCTCTCTTCCACTTTTCCTTTGGCAATTTCAAATTCGGCCAACAGGTTCTTGTCAACTTCGTCCAGTACATCTGCATGTAATGGCGGTACTTTACCACCGCATAATTTGTGCATAAGCACGAAGGCGCGGTTCACAAAGTTGCCGAAGATGGAAACCAGTTCGCTGTTATTGCGGTCCTGAAAATCTTTCCAGGTAAAATCATTGTCTTTGCTTTCGGGTGCGTTGCTGCACAGCACATACCGCAACACGTCTTCACAACCCGGAAAATCTTTTATGTATTCATGCACCCATACCGCCCAGTTGCGGCTGGTTGATACTTTATCGCCTTCAATATTTAAAAACTCATTGGCCGGCACGTTATCAGGCAGTATGAATTCGCCATGCGCTTTCAACATCGCCGGGAAAATGATACAGTGAAAAACAATATTGTCTTTCCCAATGAAATGCACCAGCTTGGTGTCTTCCTTACACCAGTAATCGGCCCAGTCTTCAGTTAATTCTTTCGTTGCAGAAATATAACCGATGGGGGCATCGAACCAAACGTACAGCACTTTGCCTTCGGTATCGGGCAACGGCACTTTCACGCCCCAACTGCTGTCGCGCGTCATGGCGCGGCTTTGCAATCCGCTATCGAGCCAGCTTTTGCACTGTCCATATACGTTGTTCTTCCATTCTTTATGACCTTCCAGGATCCAGTCCTTCAGCCAGTCCTCATAATTCTGCAGCGGAAAATACCAGTGTTTGGTTTTCCGTTTTACAGGCACGGCATCGCTGAGGGTGCTGCGCGGGTTGATCAATTGTTCAGGACTTAATGAAGAACCGCATTTCTCGCACTGATCGCCGTAAGCATTGGGGTTGGCGCAAACGGGACAGGTACCGGTAATGTACCGGTCGGCGAGGAACGTATTGGTTTTTTCATCATAATACTGTTCGGTCTCTTTTTCCTCGAACAGCCCATCGTCGTACAGCTTTTTGAAAAAGGCGGCGGCCGTTTCATGGTGTACTTTGTTGGAAGTGCGGGAATAGATATCGAAAGAAATACCCATCTGATCAAAGCTTTCCCTGATCAGGGCATGGTATTTATCTACAATTTGTTGCGGGCTCACGCCTTCTTTCATGGCACGGATGGTAATGGGCACCCCATGTTCATCGCTGCCACCAATAAATTTAATATCTCTTTTCTGCGCCCGTTGGTAACGCACGTAAATATCAGCCGGTAAATAGCAGCCTGCCAGGTGACCGATATGCACGGGACCATTGGCGTACGGCAGGGCCGCTGTGACTAAATAGCGCTTAAAATTGCTCATTTTGTTTGATCGTCTTTAGTAATGCTAATCATCGTTCCTTGCCACGCTCGCTTGTACAGCATATCGCTATGCAGCGGGTGCTGGCGAAGGGTGGATTGCAAAAATAACTATTCGGGGGGAAGGGATAAAATTGGTTACCGGGCGCCAGTTCCCGGGCTCCGGGTTCCGGTTTCCAGTTTTGGGTTGAACCTCGCGATATGCAGGTTACCGGGTTCCAGTTTTCAGGTGGTTGGGGGCATATTTCTTAAGAATTGATAATTCAGGGGAGTTAATAAACCAGCCATAATACGATACCGGTCCACACGGCTATAAAAAATGCAATCATCATGACATCGTCATTGATCTGGGCTACGGGTTTTTTGCGTATTAATATTTGATAAGCCACCCAGCCAATCAGCACTATACACAGAAAAATTGCCTGTATAAAGCGAAAATACATGAAGATAAAATTAGTATTTTGACAAGATTGGCTGATATAGATTTCCGGTATATTTAAAATATATATTCGTTACATGAACCGTAAGCACTTTTTATCCTCATTCCTGGTAGCCGGATTGCCTGTTCCTGGTTGGTCTGCATTGGTTAGTGATGAAAAAGATCCGGCTGCGCCCATTCTACCCCGCTATCTTAAACCTGGCGATACGGTTGGCATAACCTGCCCGGCCGGTTCCATTACCCTGGAAGAAATTCAGCCGGCCATGATACAAATGGTGGAGTGGGGGTTTAACATTAAGGTGGGCGATACAGTGGGCAAAAAAGATTTTACGTTTGGTGGAACCGATGAGGAACGGGCGCGCGATTTTCAACAAATGATCGATGATCCCAAAGTAAAAGCCATTATGTGTGCCCGTGGCGGTTACGGCTTCGTACGTATTATTGATAAATTAAATTTCACCAAACTGGCCGCACAGCCTAAATGGATCATCGGCTTTAGCGATGTTACGGTATTGCACTGCCACCTGAACCGGAATTACGGCATTGCTTCTATCCATTCAAAAATGTGCAATAGCTTTCCCGACGACTGGAATAAAGCGGAACCCATCCAGATTGAAACAATTCTCTCCATAAAACAGGCGTTAACAGGGCAAAAAATGAAATATACGGCGCCGGTGCATTTACAAAATAAACCCGGCAGGGCGGAAGGCACGCTTATTGGTGGTAACCTGAAACTGATTGAAACCCTGGCCGGCACAAAGTCGGACCTTCGCACCACCAATAAAATATTATTTGTAGAAGATACCGGGGAATATTTGTACAGCATCGATCGTATGTTCTGGAACCTGAAGCGCACCGGTAAACTGGAAAAACTGGCCGGGTTGATCGTCGGCGGTTTTAAGATAAAACCCGATGATGTTGGTGAAGAATTTGGCCGTACGTTACAGGATATTGTGCTTGATAAAGTAAAAGAGTATAATTACCCCGTTTGTTTTGATTTTCCCGTTGGGCATCAACGAAATAATTATGCGTTAAAATGTGGGGTCGTTCATCGGTTAACCGTTTCGACCACCGAAGCAACGTTGCGGGAAATTTGATGGTAGAAAGGTTTGCTTAAATTTGGATATTCATTGTAACATTTAGCCGTTTGGCTTTACAAATAAATAGATAATGGTAAAAATTCCTCCCTATTTACAGCCAGGTAACACAATCGCATTGGTATGTCCTTCGGGGTTTATGGCAATAGAAAAAGCGCAAACATGCATTGATGTATTACAACAATGGGGATATAAAGTGAAGGTGGGCACTACCGTTGGCAGCCATTCCACCACTTACTTTTCCGGTACCGATGAAGAACGACTGATCAATTTTCAACAAATACTCGACGATGATGAAGTACATGCCGTACTATGTGCCCGCGGCGGATATGGATTAAGCCGCATTATAGATCACATCAGCTTTAAGAAATTTAAAAAGCAGCCCAAATGGGTGATAGGGTTTAGTGATATAACGGTGCTGCATTCGCATATCTATTCCAATTATAGTATCGCCACCCTACATGCGCCCATGGCCGGTGCGTTTAATGATGGCGGCTATAACAACGAATTTGTGAAGTCATTGAAGAATGTGCTCACAGGAAAACATATAAAGTACGAATGTGCGGGCCATGAGTTTAATCAGAAAGGAGAAGCGATTGGCGAACTGGTAGGCGGTAACCTGGCGTTATTGGCGCATTTGGTAGGTTCGCCTTCAGATATAAAAACAAAAGGCAGGATCCTTTTCCTGGAAGATATTGGGGAGTACCTGTACAATATCGACCGCATGATGCTGCAGTTGAAAAGAAGCGGTAAACTGGATAAACTGGCCGGACTGATCATCGGCGGCTTTAGTGACACAAAGGATACCGAGCGGCCATTTGGGCAAAACGTGTATGAGATCATTCATAACATCGTTAAGGAATATGATTACCCGGTTTGTTTTGGTTTTCCCGTGAGCCATGAAAAAGAAAATTACGCATTGAAAGTGGGAGTTGGGTATAAGTTGAAGGTAGGGAAAACGAAAGTTAGTTTGGAGGAGTAAACCCCCAGCCCCTAAAGGGAGTAAGTTGACAAGTTGATAGGTTGACAAGTTATCCGGAGATCAAAGCTGTTTTTGCTTTTAGCTTGCAGCGTGCAGCTTGAAGCTTTCCCCATTCCCCATTCACAACAATAACCATCCTATTCAAATGAATCTGCCCGAACACCAGCCACTTTGGAACAACATTCAACAGTTTGCGTTTGACGAACCAAACGCCACGATCACGTTCTCAAAAAAACTGGCCGACAAACAGAAATGGTCACCTGCTTTTACCGAACGGGTTATTGAAGAATACCGTAAGTTTATTTTTTTATGTTGTATCTCTCCGAAAGGCGCATCTCCCTCACAGGCGGTAGACGAAGCCTGGCACCTGCACCTTACCTATACCCAATCGTACTGGAATGCTTTCTGTAAAAATACCCTGGGTAAGGATATTCATCATTATCCCTCAACAGGTGGCGACAAGGAAAACCATAAGCATTCAAACTGGTATGCAGAGACCCTGCAACTATATGAATCGGTTTTCGGCACCCGGCCACCGGCTGACATTTGGCCACAACCCAGTAAACAGTCTATTACAATTGCCGCACAGCCATATCGCATAGATAACCAAGTGGCAGCGATTGTAGTGTTGATTTTGTTGTTGCCTTTTGCCATCAATTACTTTTTTACCGGAGAAGCGTCGCCGTTTTCGATAAATGGAAAACAGTTCCTGCTTTTTTACATCTTCCTCATAGTGGCTGCTTTTATAGCACACTACCTGTTGCAGAAAAATAAACTGGCGTACCTGAAAAAGGTGGTGGATGCCTGGTCGCCCGGAGATCTTTCTATTTACCAACTTACTTATGCGGTGTATGGCAAGGACCGGGCTGTAGAGACCTGCCTGGTAGATCTCTATCGGCGTGACCTGGTACAAGTAAACGATAATGGAAAAATAGTTGCGCTGAGGCAACGATATCAGGCGCCGGAAAAAGAAGACAACCCGCTTGTTCCCGGTTTATTGAGCAAGGCTGATAATAGCACGGTAGAATATGATGTAATTGCAAACGATTGGTATAAGCAAACAGATTTTGAACATCCTGCAATCTCGCAACTGTTTTGGGTGGGGGATCAAAAAGAATCATTCTTCAGGAAATACCTGGTTATACTTATTGTTTTATTTATAGGATTGGCACGGGTAACGCAGGGCATTTATAACGACAGGCCTGTTCTTTTCCTGTTGCTGGAAATAGCAGTCCTGATAATCGGCGCACTGATTATGGAGTATAATTTTTCAACGGATAAGGTGTGTTTTGATAGAGTGAAAAACCTGCTGCAGGATAATAAAGGAGATAGAACACTGCACAGCGATGAAGTGGTAAATGATTATGCCCGCAACGGACAAACCGTGTTAGACTGGCTACCGCCGGGGCTTATGCTGGCATCGATGTTTGCCATTTTCCCGGCAGCAACACTTGCACGCAGCCCTTTTGTGTCTGGTTGGAGGAACCGGGATAACAAGTCGGGTGGCGACAACAGCACAGGCGCTGACAGTTGTGGTGGTGTAACCAGTTGTAGCTACAGCAACATCAGTTGCGGTAGTGATGGTAGTGGCTGTGGCGGCTGTGGGGGAGGAGGAGATTAATGTGCTAATTTGCTAATGTGATAATGGACTACAGAAGGCAAAAGCCCAGAGCGAAAACAGATTAAAATGAAGCTTACTTGTATTTCAGCCTTCGGCTTGCTGCTTGCAGCCGTGTTCACGTTTCACACGTTCCACGCTCCTTAACAATTTGGTAATACATAGTTGCTTGCACGTTTGCATAACTCCGTTATAACTTTGTGTAACCAAAGACAGAATTATGAAAATTGAAGAACACAGTGGCCTTTGGAGTGCAATTCAACAATTTCCCCTCGATGACCCGAATGCAGAAATTACCTTCTCCAGCAAATTATCTGCAAAGCAAAAATGGTCGCCCACCTTTACTGAACGGGTTGTTGAGGAATACCGGAAATTCATCTTCTTATGTTGTATCTCTCCAAATGGCGCTTCCCCCTCACAGGCTGTAGATGAAGCCTGGCACTTACACCTCACTTACACTAAATCGTACTGGATCGATCTGTGTAAAAACACACTTGGCAAAGACATCCATCATTATCCATCCCGGGGAGGGGATGAAGAAGATCACAAGCACCTTGATTGGTATGCAGCTACGCTTACTTTATACCAATCCGTTTTTGAATCACCTCCGCCCAATGACATTTGGCCACCGCCTCCGGAGTATGAGTTAATTCCCGAACCCACCTGGAGTATAAGAAATGAAGTGATCGCTCTTATTTTAATGTTGTTATTGTTCACGCTTACCGTTAGTGCTTACCTGCACAAAGATCTATTTCCTTTTTCGCTCGATGGCCCTCAGTTTTTAGTTTTCTTCCCGCTCCTGGCAATAACCTGCATCATTTGTTATGTTATTCTTCAAAATGAAAAAGGCCGGGCATTACATCAACTTGTTACTACCCATTTTCCCACAGACGCTACTGTTTATCAATTGGCTCAGTTCCTTTATGGAAAGCACCGGGCTGTTCAGACTGCGATCGTAGACCTGGTACGTAGAAATTTATTAGGTCTTACTTCCGATAAACAGTTTATAGTGTATAGAAACCGCTACTACAGGCCGGATAATGAACAGAACCCGTTGATAGCAGGTTTTTTAAATGAAGAAAGCAGCAGTGTTACTTATGACATGATCGCCTGTAACTGGTATAATGATGAGAGCAACATGCATCCGGTGTTACAAAAGTTGTACCTGCTGGCTTATCACAAAGAGCCTTTCTTTAAAAGATACCATTTATTGATGGTCCCATATGCCGTAGGTATTGCCCGGTTGTTCCAGGGATTGGCCAATGGCAAAGATGTAGGATATCTTTTCTGGGAAATGGTATTGCTGGTGCTTGCTTCCATGGCGCTAACTAAAATGGTTTCCCGTAAAGCAATCATTTTTAAAAAGGTGGAGGTCCTGGCAAGGCTTCAACAGGACGTGGGTTCACTGTACGGAGATAAGTTAGTTGGTGAGTTTGCCATGGATGGAAACGATGCCATTAACTGGTTTTCCGATGGCATAGTGCTGGCAGGTATTTTTAGTGTGTACCCTGTAATCGATCATACAAAAGCAGCAAACGTAACTGGTTCATGCAGCAGTTGCAGCGGCGGTGGTGGTGGTTGCAGTGGAGGAGGAGGAGGAGGTTGTGGTGGCGGATGCGGTGGTTGTGGAGGAGGAGATTAGTACACCCCCGGCCCCTAAAGGGGAGGAAGGCAAGCTACACGCTTAAGCAAATACAGTTATAGCACGACTTTTTCACCGAAGCGCGAAGGCGGATTCATTATTCACAAATTGCCCCGATGGTTCGGGGTTTTTAGTTTCATAGTTTCCCTGCTGAAGTTGGACCTTTACCATTGAACATTGGCCATTCACCATTCACGAAAAAAAAACCACCCGTCCTTCCTAAGGATCGTGTGGCGTACTTTAACCTAAGACTTATAATTTACTCCTGTGACTATCTATATAGAGATCTCTACGTTGTTGTCTGCTTTAATGAAGAAGATTAGATTACTTAGCAAAACTTCAATAATTTCGGGGATAAAGCAAATTGATATATATTATAGAACAATAGATAAAATCTATCATGACTTTTGTACAATTGGAATATGTAGTTGCCGTAGATACCTATCGGCATTTTGCTACCGCCGCCGAGCATTGTTTTGTTACCCAGCCTACTTTAAGTATGCAGGTGCAAAAGCTGGAAGAGGAACTGGGAGTGAAGATCTTCGATCGCAGTAAGCAACCCGTAGTGCCCACCGAAATAGGCGTGGAGATCATTGAGCAATCGCGTCGTATTTTATCGGAAAAGAATGTGATCAACGAACTGGTCCAAACCAAAAAAGGCATTCTTACCGGCGAATTACGCATTGGTATTATACCCACCCTGGCGCCTTATTTATTGCCCCTCTTCATACAAAGCTTTTATAAAAAATACCCGGGTATTAAACTCGTGGTGCAGGAGTTGATGACGGAGTACATCATTACCCGGCTGCGGGAAGGGCGCATAGATGTAGGCATTCTGGTAACGCCGTTGCAGGAAAATGGCATTAAAGAGCATGTGTTGTTTTATGAAGAACTGCTGGCCTATGTTTCGCGCAAGAATGCAGCGTATAAAAAAACATATGTATTGGCGCAGGACATTGATCCGGAGAAGTTATGGCTGATGGAAGAAGGGCATTGCTTCCGCTCGCAAATTGTTAACCTGTGCGAATTGCGCCGGGCCAGTGAAATGGGAACGCATTTCGAGTATGAAGCGGGTAGTATTGAAACGCTTCGCCGTATGGTGGAACTGAATGATGGCATTACCATTCTGCCCGAACTTACCACGCTCGATATGACGGCCCGCCAGCTTCAACTGATCAGGCATTTTAAAAAACCGGCTCCCATGCGGGAAGTGAGTATTGTAGTGCACCGGGATTTTGTTAAGAAACGCCTTATTGAAGCCCTAAAAGAAGAGATCATTGCGGCCATTCCGGATAAGATAAAGTTGAATAAGGATCTGAACGTAGTGCCTATTTAGGCGAAATAAGAAATTAAAAATTTAAAATGAGGAATGAGAAAGTGAATACAGGTTTGCGATTATGAAGGGCCTTTGACTTTTTAATTTTTCATTTCAACAACGAATCAAGTTTCTGCTTATAAATTGGGAACGTGGCAATGTCATTATGCTTTGCGCCTTCAATAGTTATAAATTCATCCGTAGGTTTTAGATACGGTATCAGCTTTTTCGAATTGCGATAAGGAATGGTATTATCGCTGGTGCCATGAAATATAATAATGGGATTGGTTACCTCCTGTACATATTGCCAGGTAGGTAATTTAAACCGGATCATGTTATTGACGGGGTACACCGGCAACCAGCTTCCGATAATCGAAGGAAAACTATAATAAGGCGCTTCAAGTATCAGGGCTTTGCAATCGCGCCTGGTTGCCAGTTGCGCAGCAATGCCGGTTCCCATCGATTTGCCATATATAATAATGCTATCTTTCGAATAACGGGCCTGCGCCAGTTTATAAAACACCAGCGCCCAATCGTACAATTGTTGTTCAGTAAACTCGCCGGTGCTTTTACCAAAGCCGGGATAATCTATCATCCACACCTCATAACCCCGGTTAATAAAATCCGGCGCCGCTTTGGCATATCGGGCAATGTTTTGCTTATTGCCATGAAAATACAACACCACGCCTTTGGGCTGCGGTTGATTGGCCGCAAATTGAATGATATTGATGTTCGACTTTTTCGAATAGGGAATATTCACTTCTTTAAACGGGGAAGGAAAGCTGTATTGCGATTGAGCCGTCACTGGTTGCGGATGGAATAATATTTTATCCTGTCCGTAATATATGGCGATACCGATAAGACAATATATAAGTATAAAAACCTTTAACCAGCGGAAGACGATCTTTTTCATAGCGAATGCAAGATAGTTGTTTGTGGTTTATGGTTTGTGGTTTGTAGTTCTTTGATTCGGGAAGTGAGAGAATTGGCCGGCTGCCTGCGCTGGCAAGGCAACCACAAACTACAAACTACAAACAACAAACTGATTTAATATTTGAGAATGTCTCTTACAAAATTGTGATATTCCGGAAAGTCGGGCAGGTTGTTATGCCGGCCGCCCACAATACGAATAAGCGTGATCTTGTTGGGGTTGATGCGCTGTAATTTTTCACTGTGCCTGATAGGGATCAGCCGGTCTTTGGTGCCATGAATGATATACGTATGGCAGTTTACATGGCGGATCCATTTATCGGTGCGCAGGTGGTACCGCAAAACCCATTGTACCGGCAGTATGGGCAGAAACCGTTTCACCACTATACGAAAATTATAATATGGCGAATCCAGGATGAGATAACGGGGTTTGTTATCTGAGGCTATCTTGGCGGCAAACCCGCTGCCGATGCTTCGTCCGTACACAATAATGTGGTGTTCGGGGTATTTTCCGGTCAGAACATTATAAACGAATTGCATATCGTTCAGCATGTCTTTTTCACTGCGCTTGCCGGTGCTTTTGCCAAATCCCCGGTAGTCGACCAGCACTACATCATAATCGTAGCGGTAAAAATCACGGGCATACTTAGCCCAGCCTTTGATGCTGCGGGTATTGCCATGAAAATACAGGATCAATCCTTTGGGTTCCGGGCGGTAAAAATGCAATCCATTGATGCGTACGCCGGGCGACACATCGAAATTTAATTCATTGAAGGGGGCGTCGTACCGGAATTGAAAATCGGGCGGCAGCTTTTCGGGCTTGAAAATAAACCGGTCCTGTATCAAATAAGCAATAATGCTTAATACCAGAAGGCTGCTGATGATATAGTAAACGAAAGTAGGCAAGCAGTTTATGGTTTGTTGTTTATAGTTTATGGTTTTTTATGCGTGAGGCCTGCTATTGGGCAGCTTTCCGAAATTAAGAACAAGAAACCAAAAACCATAAACAAGAAACAGACAGCTACAAACTTTCTTCGCTATCAAAAACCCTTTTCAAATTAAGATTAGGTACCGGAGCAACAATGAGTGGGAATTTTTCGATGGTCACGTTGCTCACATCCAGGCCAAACCCGCGTTCTTCCGACAAACTGTATTCTTTTACCATAAAATACAGTCGCATGATCATTTTTTCGAAGAAGGGGAGCTCAATATCCTGGCTCAGGTATTTTTCCATTACAATAAACTGGAAGTCGCCCACCACATTATTCCGTTCAAGGCTTTCGTACCGGCTGGTAATATTCACTTCTTTATTGGCTACCAGGTCGGCCACCACTTTGCGGAACATAAGGTTGATCTTCGGCTCCATCCTGAAACCTAACCTGAACTCAACCCGGATGATGTCGTTGGGAATAATGTGCTCCACCGTGTACTCGCAGGTATACGGGTCGTCGAGCGTGTCAACATGCACAAACCAGTAAATATCGGCCCGCTTGGGCTTTTTATTGAGGATAGAATAAATGATCTTATGCTCAATTTCCTTGGGGTTATTGGCGCTGGTAAGGTATACCAGGTGGGTAGCGTACTTGGGTACGGTTTTGTCGTTGCTTAATTCCTGTATTTGCGGTATATAATGTTCGAGCCGTACAAACTCCACATACCGGTTCTTGATCTTGCGGCTGCGGTACCAGATGTACATCACAAAGAACAACCCACCGCCTACCAACAGGGTAACATAACCGCCGTGCGGGAATTTTTCGAGGTTGGCAAACAGGAACGATAGTTCTATGGTCAAATAAACGATCAGGAACAGGTAGATCCATAATGGTTTGGCCCGGCGGCTTACCAGGAAGTTGGCAAACAGCATGGTGGTGGCAATCATACAAATGGTAATCGCCAACCCGTAAGCTGCTTCCATCTGTGATGATTTTTTAAAATACAACACAATACCTACGCAACCCACGAATAACAACATGTTGATGCCGGGAATATATAACTGGCCCCGTTCTTCGGTGGGGTAATTGATCTTCAATTTGGGCCACAGGTTCAGGCGCATGGCTTCACTGATAAGCGTAAACGACCCGCTGATGAGGGCCTGGCTTGCAATAATGGCCGCTGCGGTGGCAATCAAAATGCCCGGGATCACAAACCAGTCTGGCATGATCTTGTAAAACGGGTTGAACCCGGCGCTGATCATATCGGCGGTGATCTGTTTGCCAGAATAATTGGCGAGCAGGAAAGCGCCCTGGCCCAGGTAGTTCAGGATCAGGCACGATTTAACAAAGATCCACGAGTACCGGATATTCTCCCGGCCGCAATGGCCCAGGTCGGAGTACAGGGCTTCGGCCCCCGTTGTACAAAGGAATACGGCGCCCAGTAGCCAGAAACCTTTGGGGTAGTGTGTTAACAGGTCTATGGCGTGGTACGGGTTGAACGCCTTAAAAATGTGCATGTCATCTAACAGGTGCGTAGCCCCCAATATGGCCAGCATGCAGAACCAGCACATCATGATGGGGCCAAACATTTTACCTATGGATGCGGTGCCGAACTGCTGCAGAAAAAAAAGTACGCTTATAATGGCGAGAACAATGTATACAATGGTAGAATCTTCAATACGGCCCAGTCCCTGAATATTTCGCAAACCCTCGATGGAGGAGGTTACCGAAATGGGCGGGGTGATCATTCCATCGGCCAACAGGGCCGCACCCCCCAGCATGGCGGGTATTACCAGCCATCTTTTTTGCCGGCGAACCAGTGCATATAACGAAAAAATTCCCCCCTCACCGCGGTTATCGGCTTTTAAAGTAAGCACCACATATTTCAGGGTTGTTTGCAGGGTGAGTGTCCAGATTATGCAGGACAGAGAGCCCAGAATTAAACTTTCATCGATCGTCCGGCCGCTGGTAATTGCATTTAGTACATACAATGGGGATGTTCCTATATCGCCATAAATAATTCCTAACGCAATAAGTAAGGAGGCAGCGGTAACTTTATTAATTTGTTTGCCCACGGTAGTGTCGCTTATCCCGTTATCAAAGGGTTTTAAAAAATAATAACACCCCGGGTTAATCCGGGGCGCCTGGTACAAAGGTATACGTAAAATTATTAATTCTCCACGGTTTTATGTTTCCATTCGTTACCCCGACGAATTTTATGCGTTTCTGGTTGCCGGGAGGCTTAAAAAAATGAATGCTTAAATTTATACCGAAAGTTTGGGCAGCCGTTTAACAATCAGTAATTTGGCATATAACATGCATTGCAGCACCATGATGAAATTATGCAAAAAAATCCTGCACCAATTGCTTCTGGTCGTATTGTTGCAGGCCGCTTTCCCTTTTATCAGCACCGCCCAGAGAATCTCCTATTCTGAACCGGAACGGGAAGATAGCCGTCGTACAGATTTTGAAATTATAGGTAAAATAGGCAGTAATGTTCTCGTATTTAAAAATAACCGCAACGAAAACGCCATCAGCGTTTATAACAGCGAAATGAAGCTCCTCGACCGGGTAAAGGTCGATTATATGGACGATCGCTGGATCAATGTTGATTTTGTGCCATATGCCAATCACGTCTGGATGATCTACCAGTTCCAGCGCAGAAGTATTGTGTATTGCATGGGCGTTAAGCTCGATGCCAATGCCAAACGCCTTGCCGATCCCATTGAACTGGACACTACCCGCATAGGCTGGGCGGCCAGTAATAAATTATACACCACCATCTACAGCGACGACAAGCAAAAGATCATGGTGTTCAAGATCAATAACCGCAATCCCAAAAACTTCCTGTTCACCACCCTGCTCTTCAATGCCGAAATGCAATTACAGCATAAGCATCATATGACCATGGCCATGGAAGAACGGAACGATTATTTTACCGACTTCCTGCTGGATAATGAAGGCGATATGGTGTTTGGCAAATTCGTTCGAAAGAACGGGAGCGATTATATCAGCAACCTGCAATTGATCACTAAAAAAAGAAGCGAAGAAAAATTTACCGTTCGCGATCTGAATGGTAATAGT
Source organism: Niastella caeni (assembly GCF_004834005.1). GTDB lineage: Bacteria > Bacteroidota > Bacteroidia > Chitinophagales > Chitinophagaceae > Niastella > Niastella caeni. Next base: position 649,374 of record NZ_STFF01000001.1, on the reverse strand, counting down.
AAAGACGAACGCGTGCTTGATGAGGTAAAGGTCAAAATCGATAATACTAACAGGCGTTATTTATTCTCGGCATTGTATTATAAGCAAAAACGGGGCAATGTAGAAGGGTTGTATACCGTGATCTGGGATAAGGGAGCAGATTCCATTCTCAAGGAGACCCTGGTGGCCTTTACCGAAGACCTGCGTAAGCAGGCAAAAGGGCCCGATGCCAATCTGCGGATAGCTTTTAATGATTATTTTATCAGCGATATTATAATAAAACGCGATGGCGGTTATATACTTACTGCTGAATCGATGTATACTACATCGCGCGGCGGTACGTTTAATAGATGGGATTATCTGTATTGGAACAACCCCTGGTCGTCGCCACTCGATTATAGTTACTGGTCGCCCTATTATAGTCCCTGGCGGTCGCCCTGGAACCGGTATGGAGGTTCTGCAGCCACGCGGTACCATGCCGAAAATATCATGGTGCTGTCATTTGATAAAGATGAAAAATTGCAATGGAGTAATGTGATCGCCAAGGAGCTGTTTGATGACGAAACAGATGCGTTGATTTCACATACATTGATGAACACAGGAGGAGAATTGCACTTTTTATTTAATAAATACGAGCGCAGAACTCTTTTACTGAACGATCATAGCATTGACGCTGAAGGAAAGATCACCCGCCATCCAACATTGAAAAACCTGGAGAGAGGGGTGGAATTTATGCCCAGATTAGGCAAGCAGATCAGCGCCGGCTCATTGATTGTTCCCTGTCAGTACAGAAATTATCTTACGTTCGCCAAAATTGAATTTTAAATTACTGTTTGAGTGACAGGAATATTCAAGCAAAAAACCTCCAGTAATATCATCATATTACTGGTATATGGTTTAATTCTGAAATTTAATCGTTTTCTGCACCCTGCCGGTCCAATACAACAACCGGAAGATCATTTTTTATACACCTGGCTGATTGGGTTTTTAAAACCGCTGCATATGGCGCCCGTGCTGTATGTATTGCTCACTTTTATGTTGTTGTACAGCCAGGCCCTGTTATTCAACCGCATTTGCAACGACCAAAAGTTATTACCCCGGCCCAATTACCTGCCGGCCATGGCGCACCTGTTAACCACCTCGCTGTTTGTGGAGTGGAATTATTTTTCGGCGCCGCTATTAGCCAATACTTTTTTGATCTGGATCTTTTACCGCATGACCACCCTGCCCAATATTCAAAAACCGGCGCCTGCCATTTTTAGTATCGGGGTACAGATAGGAATAGTTACTTTAATATACCGGCCGGCTATTGTATTTGTTGCGTTAATATTACTGGCCCTGTTTATTATGCGGCCTTTCCGCCTGCGCGAATGGGCCATCAATATGCTGGGTATTACCATGCCGTATTATTTTCTGGCGTTGGTGTTATACCTGGGCAATCAATGGGACTGGAATAAAATAAAGCCCACTTTCAGTATCGGCTTGCCGGCGATCCCTACTTCATTATATATCACCATCAGCATTATTTTGTTGGTGGTGCCCTTTATGATCGGAGGGTATTTTGTACAGGCCAACCTGAACAAAATGTACATTCATGTTCGAAAAAGCTGGAGCCTGTTGTTATTGTATTTAATTATGGCCATGCTTATCATAATGGCCGATGCCGGCAGTAATAATCGTGGGTTTTACCTCAGTTGGATGTTGTGTTCGGTTCCCATCACCGCCTTTCATGCCGCCGCTTATTTTTATATGAACTCCAGCCGCCTGTCTGTGATCATTCACTGGATCCTTTTCGGTTTTGCCATTTATTTGAATTATTGGCTGAATTGAGTTTAATTCTAATTTGTTGATAATTAACAAGATATACAAGCCTGAACATTGAAGGCTGTAAACTGCAAGCCATAAGCTGTAAGCGAAAGGCAAAACGGAAATTGTATTTGCTAACAGCTTATCGCTTACGGCTTATAGCTGATTTTAAAAACTCTTTGCCAATAGTAGGAGGCTGGGGGGTATCGGGAAACATGCTATCTTTGCTCTTCACTTAAATACCCGCTATGAAATTTGGTGTTGTAGTTTTTCCCGGCTCTAATTGCGACCGTGATATGCAGGATTCCCTGCAAAATGATCTGAATCAGGAAGTAATCATGTTATGGCATAAAGAAAAAGACCTCAGCATGTTTAAAACTGAGGATTGTATCGTATTGCCCGGAGGTTTTTCGTATGGCGATTATCTGCGTTGCGGAGCTATTGCCCGGTTCAGCCCATTGATGCAAAGTGTGATCGAATTTGCCCAGCAGGGCGGTAAAGTTCTGGGAATTTGTAACGGTTTTCAAGTATTATGTGAGTCACATTTGTTACCAGGCGTTTTATTACGTAATGCCAATCAACAGTTTATTTGTAAGAACGTATACTTGAAAGGCGTGGGTTCCGACAAAGCGTTAAAAATACCCATTGCGCATGGGGAAGGAAGATACCATGCCGATGAAGCAACGCTTAATAAACTGGAAGCTAACAACCAGGTAATATATCGTTATTGCAACGAAAATGGCGACATTACTGCGCAAGCAAATCCAAATGGCGCTATTCGCAATATCGCCGGAATATGTAATGAAACACGCAATGTGTTTGGGATGATGCCGCATCCGGAAAGGGCTACATCAGACGCATTAGGCAATACAGATGGCCGTATTGTATTAAAATCGTTGATCATTAATGCAAAGGCCGTTGTTACTGAAAAAGCTGCGTTGATCAATATTTAGGTAATTATTAAGTTTTTTTCTAAGACTTTTGAGACAGGTAACTGTCTTATATAAGTAACAAAAACTACAACATGAAGGTAACTCTGCTCTCACTTTTGGTAACCATGATCAGTGCTGTGTCGTTGGCGCAGTCGAACAAAGAAGTTAAATGGGCATTTTCGTCAAAGAAGATTGCCGACAAAACGTATGAAGTTGTGTTGACCGCAACCGTTAATAGCAACTGGCATATTTATTCTCAAAGTGTAGGCGTAGATGGTCCTATTCCTACATCATTTACATTCACTAAAAATCCGTTGCTGGCATTTGAAGGAACCGTAAAAGAGAACGGAAAGCTGATCAAGAAGAACGAAGAAGTATGGGGTGGTGAGGTACGTTATTATGAAAACAAAGTTGAATTTATTCAAAAAGTAAAGATCAAAGGCGGTAAAACAAATTTGGCCGGCAAAGTAGAATATATGGTTTGCAATGATGAAAAATGTTTGCCACCAGCCGAAACAACATTCTCAATTGCTATCGGCGGATAAAGCATTGCTTCATGCAAATTATTAAGTTATAGAAACGGGTTCTTATTGAAAGAACTCGTTTGTTTTTTAAAATCAACCCAGTATTCATTAATATGAAATATTTTTTAGGGAGTTTATTAGTACTAATTCTAATGAACTCCACGGTTAAGGGCCAGGACTCAACTGCTTATAAATGGGAAGTATCCAGTAAAAAAATTCAGGATAAAGTATACGAATTAACTTTCACCACTGCTGGAAATAATAATTGGCAATTATATGGCGCCAATGAATCAATAAGTGATGTACCCTCCGTAGAGATTGAATTAGCCGACTCTTCCATTGAAATCAACAAACCATTTAAGGAAACAGGCGAAGGTAAAGCATTCAAAAACCCTGTTTTTGATAATGCTTCCTTTAAAGTTTATGAAGGACCGGCATCATTTACAGCAACCATTACATTCAAAGGTTCAATACCTGCCGTATTACTAGGTACTTTTCGATTTACCTATGGTAAAGGAGATGAGTTCTATCCATTAAACGCGTATGCTTTTTCTGTACCCCTGGAAGGCGGGGTGGCAACTACTTCAAAGGTAAAGGTGGAATCTTTCGATCTGAAAAATCCTGTTAGTTCCTGTGGAGATGATGATACAGGCGGCAAGGGGTTGTTCAGTATATTTTTACTGGGCATGCTGGGTGGTTTTATTGCTTTATTTACCCCCTGCGTATTTCCCCTGATCCCATTAACTGTTTCGTTTTTTACTAAAAAGTCACAGCATAAAAAAAAGGGTATTGCCAATGCGACGATATATGGGCTCTTTATTTTCCTGATCTACATTTTGCTTAGTATTCCATTTCACCTTATTAGTGGTGTAAATCCGGAGATTCTCAATAATATTTCAACCAATGTATGGCTGAATATATTCTTCTTTCTCATTTTTGTGTTCTTTGCTATTTCATTTTTCGGATATTTTGAAATTGGCTTACCCAGTGGCCTGGCTAACAAAATTGATTCCCGGTCAGGCATGAGCAGCCTCGGTGGTATCTTTTTTATGGCATTGACATTAGCCATTGTTTCTTTTTCGTGTACTGGTCCTATTCTGGGTTCTTTATTAGCGGGAACTGCTGCTGAAGGTGCATGGCCTTTAACTGTAGGTCTGGCTGGTTTTGGTTTGGCGTTAGCATTACCATTTGCTTTATTTGCCATGTTTCCAGGCTGGCTGCAATCATTGCCAAAATCAGGTGGCTGGTTAACCAGTGTGAAAGTGGTGCTGGGCTTTTTGGAATTAGCTATGGCAGTGAAATTTTTATCAAACGCTGATCTGGTGAAGCAGTGGGGTTTTTTAAAGAGAGAAGTATTTATGGGAATATGGGTAGCTGTTGGCATTTTGATAGTTCTATACCTTTTAGGCAAAATCAGGTTTCCTCATGATAGTCCGGTAAAGAAATTCAGTAAAACAAGAATTGCTTTCATTGTATTTTTTACTGTTGCTACCTTGTATTTTGTACCCGGCCTTACCAATACCCACAGTGCCAACCTTCGACTGATAAGTGGGTTTCCACCACCGCTTTGCTATAGCTTGTACAAGAATCCGGTTAATTGCGAGAAGGGTATTGAACCCTTGCGAAATGATTACGAAGAAGCTTTACAACTGGCAAAAAAAGAAAACAAACCGGTTTTGATAGATTTTACCGGCTGGGCTTGCGTGAATTGCCGCAGGATGGAAGAAAATGTATGGACCGATGAAAAAGTAGGAGAGCTGATCAAGGATAAGTTTATTATAGTTTCTCTTTATGTTGATGAAAGAAGAGCCCTGCCGGCAACACAGCAGGTAGAATACACCACTAAATCAGGTGTTCAGAAAAAGATCATTACAGTGGGAGACAAGTGGGCAACTTTCCAATCTGAAAATTTTGATGCCGTTGCCCAGCCGCAATATGCCATTATAAGTCCGGATGAAAAAATACTGACCAAAACAAAGGGTTATACGCCGAGTGCAAAGGAATTTGCGCAATGGTTGGAATGTGGCATTGATGCCTATAAGAAAGGCACGCAAACGGCCTCCAAATAGTGCGTTATACGCTTGTTTAACGACTATTATCAATAAACAATCCCAAAGTGTTACTTTGGGATTGTTGTATTTTAGGAAGTTTTATTAGTTTTTATCAGCCCTTATAGCGAATTCATTACTTCTTTTTCAAAATGGATCCTTTCATTTGTCAGATTTGCTAATCCTTCGCAAGAAATCTTCATCCAATTTCACAACCTGGATGGTCTGTTAGAAGAATGCTATACCCCTGTTTGTAAAGTTTGACTATCAGTTTACCAATTTTAGCAGTCAATTAGTTGTATTCGTTAACACATTTGGTTGTTTAGGGGGCAACATTAGTAAAAACGCCATGCAAAATGACAATTGGTTGTGGAATTCACCAAATGTGTAATAGAAACGAAAATTTGGTTCTCGAATTCAACAAACTGCGCATCAAATTCGAAAAACTGATTGTTCAATTCTGCAAATTTGAAATAGAAAACGATAAACTGGATAAAGAATTTGGAAAATTGATCCTCGAATTCGCCAAACGGAATATTGAATTCAGCAAATGGTCATTATAATCAACCCTAATAAAAAAGAAAACACCTTGCTCAGCCTGAGCAAGGTGTTTAATTAGGCGTCATTCTGTTCCAGCCTTCCGGCAAGCAAGCAATTCAGGAAAATGGGCCCGGATGGAGGGCCAGAATGACAATATTTTTTACTTTCTCAAATCTTCTTCTGCAAATCTAACTAGCTTATTCCGTTCCCTTTTTCAGAAAGCTGTTAAATTTTCTGTAAGTACCCGTACTAAAGTAAAAATACTACAAAGCGATCTTTTTTTGTAACATCATTTTGCGCAGGTTAATCAGGCCATAACGCATTCTGCCTAATGCAGTGTTGATGCTGCAGTTCGTCAAAGCCGCGATCTCTTTAAAGCTCAGATCGGCGTAATGACGTAAAATAATCACTTCGCGCTGATCATCTGGTAACAGATCAAGCATCTGACGAACGCGGTCGTAAGACTGACGTTTCATCATTTTTTGATCAGCACCGTCTTCTGTGAAATTAATCACTTCGAATATATCCCTGTCGTCGCTGGTTTTAATTGCAGGGGTACGTTTTACCTTACGGAAGTGATCAACACACAAGTTGTGAGCAATACGCATTGCCCAGGGAAGGAACTTTCCTTCCTCGGTGTACCGGCCTCCACGAATGGTGTCAATGATCTTGATGAGCACATCCTGGAAAATATCTTCTGCCAGATATTTGTCCTTAACAAGAAATAAAATTGATGTGTACATTTTCTCCTTGTGGCGGAGGATGAGTGTTTCAAGAGCATACAAGTCTCCATCCTGGAAATCCTGGATTAACTCATGATCGGTCTTTTTACGTAGTGAACTCATAAACTTCTACGGGTTTTGAAGGTGATAGGATATTTATTAAATGGATTTTTATTTTTTGAATGGTTTTTCTGAGTAGAAGTGTCCGGCGATAGGCGGTGTGTTTAGTTTTCGTTTTCGTTGTACAAATTACTAACTAAAGATAGAGACTTTTTCGAAAAAAGCAAACTTTAAGCAATATTTAGATTTTTTTACCCAATAACCGCTAAAGAAACTATTTACTATTAGGTCTGTTATACAATAAATTTGTATTTCTAATATTATGGCAGTATCAACAAAGGCTAATACGTTAGCAAGCACTATGCCTAAAAAGGCTGAAAACATATATATAAAAGGCGCAAGGGTTCATAACTTAAAAGATATATCGGTAGAAATACCCCGTAATAAACTTATTGTGGTCACTGGCGTGTCGGGGTCGGGAAAATCTTCTCTTACCATAGATACTTTATTTGCCGAAGGCCAGCGCCGTTATGCGGAAAGCCTTAGCGCCTATGCGCGCCAGTTTATGGCCCGGATGGTAAAACCCGATGTGGATTATATAAAAGGGTTATGCCCCGCCATAGCTATCGAACAAAAGGTGATCACCCGTACCCCACGCTCTACTGTGGGTAGCATGACGGAGATTTACGATTACTTACGGTTATTGTTCGCCCGTACCGGCAAAACCATTTCGCCTGTTTCGGGCCGGGAGGTAAAAAAGGACGATATAAACGATGTTATTGAGGCCATCGCTAACCGGCCCTCCGGCGATAAAGTGCTTGTGCTGATCCCATTCAAACAACACAAAAACCGCAAACCGCTGGAAGAGCTGAATATCCTGATGCAAAAAGGCTTTTCACGGTTATATAATGGTGAAATTTTGCGCATAGAAGAGCTGATCGATTCGGCCAGCCAAAAAACCGGCGCTGTACCTAAACTAACCGGTGATATTTATGTACTGGTCGACCGGCTCGTGGCCAAAGCATTTGATGAAGACGACCGGCATCGAATGGCCGATTCCATCGGCACCGCTTTTTATGAGGGGGAAGGTGAATTGATGTTGGAAATAAATGGTGCCACCAAACTGCATTTCAGCAACCGCTTCGAACTCGACGGGATGCAGTTTGAAGAACCCGTACCTAATTTATTTTCCTTTAATAACCCGTTTGGCGCCTGCCCAACCTGCGAAGGGTTCAGCCAGGTGCTGGGTATTGATGAAGACCTGGTAATTCCCGACAAGCGGTTAAGCGTATATGAAGGCGCTGTTGCCCCCTGGAAAGGCGAAAAACTGGGCTTGTGGAAAGACCAGTTCATCCGGGGCGCCCGCAAATTCGATTTCCCCGTTCATAAAGCCATCATGGACCTTTCCAAAACACAATATAAAATACTGTGGGAAGGCAATGAATTTGTGAACGGTATCAACGACTTCTTTAAGGAAGTAGAACAAAACCTGTATAAAGTGCAGTACCGTGTGTTGCTGTCGCGCTACCGGGGTAGAACACAATGTACCGATTGTAATGGGTATCGCTTACGTAAAGAAGCGTTGTACGTTAAGGTGGGCGATAAACATATTGGTGAGCTGTGCGAAATGCCGGTAAGCGACCTTACCCAATGGTTCGCCAACCTGCAGTTAAGTGAATACGATAAACAGGTAGGCAAACGTATTTTAATTGAAATAAACCACCGGTTGAAAACGCTGATCGATGTTGGGTTGGGTTATCTTACCCTCAACCGCCTGGCCAATTCATTAAGCGGTGGCGAAAGTCAACGTATTCAGTTAACCCGCTCGCTGGGCAGTAATTTAACCAATTCTTTATATATACTCGATGAACCGTCTATCGGTTTGCATTCGCGCGATACCGAGCGACTGATTAAGGTGTTAAAAGAACTGCGCGACCTGGGCAATACCGTAGTAGTGGTGGAACATGATGAAATGATGATGCGGCAGGCCGATTATATCATCGACATGGGACCGCTGGCTTCGCACCTCGGCGGGGAAGTGGTTGCCCAGGGCGATTATAATGGTATTATTAAAAGCGAAAACAGCCTTACCGGAAAGTACCTGCGCGGCGATCTGAAAATTGAAGCGCCCCGCACCGTTCGCAGATGGAACCGGTCGGTAAGTGTAGAAGGCGCCCGGCAGAACAATCTTAAAAACGTTGACGTTACATTTCCGCTGAACCTCCTGTGCGTGGTAAGCGGCGTGAGCGGCAGCGGTAAAACCACCCTTGTTAAACAGATCCTGTACCCGGCGCTTAAAAAACTGAAGGGTGAACCGGTTGAAAAGACCGGTATGCACAAAGCTGTTACCGGCGATATTGAGTATATATCGCAGATAGAAATGGTAGACCAGAACCCGATCGGTAAATCATCACGCAGCAACCCCGTAACGTATATCAAGGCATGGGATGAAGTGCGCGACCTGTATGCCAAACAACCGCTGAGCAAAATGCGCGGTTTTCAACCCAAGCATTTTTCGTTTAATGTTGATGGTGGCCGCTGCGATACCTGTAAAGGAGAAGGCGAACAGATTGTTGAAATGCAATTCCTGGCCGATGTGCACCTTACGTGTGAGGTATGCGGCGGTAAGAAGTTTAAAGAAGAAGTACTGGAAGTAACCTATAAAGAAAGGAACGTGTATGAGGTGCTGGAGATGAGTGTGGATGAAGCGCTGGAATTCTTTAAAGATGAAAAAGACATCATCAGTAAAATAAAACCCCTGAGCGATGTGGGGTTAGGATATGTAAAGCTCGGTCAGTCGTCAGATACGCTGTCGGGCGGTGAAGCGCAACGCGTAAAGCTGGCTTCTTTCCTGGGCAAGGGTAGGGGGCAGGGGCATATTTTATTCATCTTCGATGAGCCTACTACCGGTTTGCATTTTCACGATATAAAAAAGCTGTTGACCTCTTTCAATGCGCTCATTGAGCAGGGGCATTCCATTTTAGTGATAGAGCATAATACCGACGTTATTAAAAGTGCCGACTGGATCATTGACCTGGGCCCGGAGGCCGGCGTTGGCGGCGGCCAGATCGTATATGCCGGTGTACCGGAAGGGTTGAAGAAAGTGAAGGAGAGTTATACGGGACAGTTTCTGTAAATATTGAATAGTGAATGTCGAATATTGAAACGGAAAAGTGAGTTAATTAGTTATTGAGTTCATGAGATAGTAAGTTAACCTGTGAATTTTAAACTAAAAAACTCAATAACTAACGACCTAAAAAATAAAAAATCCCCCCGGTTCAACCGGAGGGATTTTTTTCATGGAATAATGCTACTCTATAGTAACAAAAAAACGTTTGTACTTGGTATTTATTAGTCGTGTAATGACTCCCTGATTCTACTCATTACAAATCTTGCGCCACTTATTGTTTAACCAGTTTAAAGATCTGCTCAGAAGTATTGGTACTGTTTCTGAATTTCAGGAAATACATGCCTTTAGGTGCAGATGGATCGATAGTGATTGCATTAGCACCAACTATGCGGAAGTTGATCTGTTGACCGCTGGTGTTGAACACTCTAACATTACCTTGCGTATTCAGATCAGCAGAAGTAGCGCCGATCAGTTGAATTTCGCTGTTGAATGGATTCGGGAACACTTTAGTAACAATGCCTGCACCTTTTTTGCTGTTTACGTATACTACTTTCGACAGTTCTTTTTTACCATCTATATCGATCATGTTAAGACGATAGAAATAAGCGCCTGCGCCAGGGAGCGGATCATTAAATGCATATTTAATAGATTCCAGAGAAGTACCCGCAGCTTTTACGGTACCAACCGTTACGAAATTCTTACCATCAGCGCTTCTTTGTACTTCGTATTGGAAGCTGTTTTCTTCTATTGATGAAGTCCAGCTAAGAGTTGCTTCTGTTTCGGTAGCCAGGCGACCCGTGAAAGCAGACAATTTGATGGGCAGCGCACCACCTGCAGCAACGGGATAAGAACAAGTGTAGTGCACACCACCAACGTTAAAATCTATTTCAATATGATCGATAGTTTGGCAATTGTAAGCAACTGTTGCTCCGCCGGTATTAGACAGCTTAGTAAAATTGTTACCATTTAAATCGGGAATTGGCTGACCACCCAACACGCTGGGTTCTATTAATGATACTACTGGAGTATCGGCAGGCGTTGCGGCAGGCCCGCCGCCAATGAACAGTTTGCAATAAGCAGGTGTTACGGGAACAGTGTAATATTTTGCTTCAACTGCAGTTGGACATATAGCAGGGTTTTGAGCTTTTGTAGTGCTGGCCAAGCCCACTAAGGCCATGATTGAGAGGTAAAACTTTTTCATACATACATTTATTAGGTTCAGAAAATAAAATACATTGCTATTCCGATGTTTGATGAACATACGGGTAACGGTTAGTACCAACGATGTTGGACCATTAGGGCTTTAGACAGATAATGGAACAGGGAATAATCAAATACCTAAACCGGTGGGATTCAAATAGGATATGGATTAAAACAAGATGTTTCAAACAGGGAAAATGCAACAGGTAGGAAATTCTAATGATATTGGAAATGGCTACAGCGTCAGGGGGGAAAACCAATCAGATGGTTTGTACGTATAAATCTCTTTATATTTTCTACGGGATGGGATGAACGCGAAATCGAAGGTAATAAAAATAGTTAAATTTCAAAATCATTTGCGAGATTAAATTGTGATTGTGAGTGCGTTGGGAGTTTTACGAGCGGGTTTAACCGATTTTCACTGATAGGGGGGCAACTGTCTTTTAACACTATAAAAGCATTAGAAGCATTACTTTGCAAAAATTATAGCAAACTAATGTATAAAATCATAATTTCTTTGTTGTTGATAATCACTGGTTTTAGTGCTTTTCCTCAATCGGTGGCGGTACCCACGCTCATCAATATGCTCCATTGGACGCCTAACCACATTGATACCACCCTGAAGAAAGATGGGTATTTGTTAATGGAAAAAGATATTGATTCTACCAGTTCTTTATACCAGTATTCCTGGTTCGACAAGCAGGATGATGGCAATGCCGTAGTGCGCTCTTTTGTGCTGATGGAAGCAAAAGTCAGGAACTTATCGAGCAGGTTGATCACGTACCGTACTTATAATAAGGAAGAATATCAACAGATTGCCGGCTGGCTGTTAGAGAATAACTACCATGCCACGGCGAGGTACGATTTTAAAGAAGCGAAGCATACTATATATAGTAATGGTACGGTAACGATCCGCGTAAAAGTGATCACTACCCGGTTGAAGGATGGGAGGAAGTATATTGCTTATGAACTGGAGTTGGGGAAATAGGCAGTAGTTATTCAGTTATTGAGTTATTAAGTTATTAAGTTCGTTAGTCGTGAAAAGGCAAAAAGGCAGTCATGAGGTTTGAAGTAAGATCCCTGAAACCTGAAACATGTAACCTGTAACTGGCAACCGGTGCCTGGTAACCGGCAACTATCTCAACCTATCTAAACTCTTCACCAGCTTCTCATCTCTGCGAATACCCCTGATAGCGAAGAACAATAAAACGGGAATGAAGATGGCGAATATGGCGGTGAGATCGAATGCGCCTTCGTTAGCTACAAACTTTTTTGTTTCTGTAAAGAAGATGACCAGGTTGATGATGGATACCAGCAGTGTTAATAAAACGATGCGTAATTGCATCTTTCTGTTCTTGAACAAAAAGATAGCGATGAGCGATGCAATGCCTACACCTGCTGTTAAGATCAGCAACAGCAAATTGCTTTGGGCCGTTAACGAAGCAAACGTTTTGCTTTGATTTTCCGCGATCATATTACCGCTGTAAAAGGAGAATTTCAAACTGCAAAATGCGGCAGCGGCGGCCAGCAATAACCAAACTGATTGTAGACGTTGGATCATGGGTTAATTATTTGTTAGTCGTAGTAGCCAATGATTTTGACAATGTAACTTATGGTCTTCGAATTAAGCATTGTTACCGGTTACCAGTAGCCGGTTGCCGGGGCCTTACTGCAGTAAGCCGGCGAAAATTGTATTCCCCGGTAACTGGTAACCTGTAACATAATAGCACTAAGTTCTTCATAAGTGCTATTCATCATTGATACTCTTACCCCAGTTCCGGGTACAGCGGAAACTGTTTCATGAAGGCATGCACATCATGCTTCACAGCAGTGATGGTGGCTTCATTATCAGTATCCATTAATATTTTATCGATCAGGCTTACCACTGTTTCCATGTGTCCTTCATTCATGCCCCTGGTAGTAACGGCAGGAACCCCTACGCGGATACCACTGGTAACAAATGGGCTCTTATCGTCGAAAGGCACGGCATTCTTGTTGAGGGTAATGTGTGCTTTATCGAGGGTTTCCTGGGCTTTTTTACCGGTAATGTTCTTGTTACGCAGGTCAATCAACATTAAATGGTTATCGGTACCATTGCTAATGAGGTTATAGCCGCGTTTAACAAACGAAGCAGCCATGGCCTGGGCATTTTTAATGATCTGCTCACCGTATGTTTTGAACTCATCGGTAAGGATCTCGCCAAAAGCTACAGCTTTAGCGGCAATCACATGCTCCAGCGGTCCACCCTGCATACCGGGGAAAACGGCCAGGTCGAGTAGCGCGCTCATTGGGCGGATATTCCCTTTCGGGTCTTTAATGCCCAGCGGGTTATCGAAATCATGGCGCAGCATGATGATACCGCCGCGGGGACCGCGCAATGTTTTATGTGTAGTAGAAGTTACTATATGACAATGATCGAACGGATCGTTCAGCAAACCTTTAGCAATTAAGCCGGCAGGGTGGGCGATATCGGCCATCACCAGGGCGCCGATTTCATCAGCTACGGCCCGGATGCGTTTATAATCCCAGTCACGGCTATAGGCAGATGCGCCGCAAATGATCATTTTGGGCTTTTCCTTTTTGGCAGTGGCTTCCAGTTGATCATAATCAACCAAACCGGTTTCTTTATTAACCCCATAATGCAATGCCTGGTAGTTTTTACCACTGAAGTTGGCAGGGCTGCCATGGGTAAGGTGACCACCCATGCTCAGATCGAGTCCCAGGATCTTATCGCCTGGTTTCAGGCACGCTAAAAATACCGCAACATTCGCCTGGGCGCCTGCATGGGGTTGCACGTTGGCCCAACTGGCATTGAAGATCTTTTTCAGGCGGTCTATGGCCAGTGTCTCAATTTCATCCACTACTTCACAACCACCATAATAGCGTTTGCCGGGATACCCTTCCGCATATTTATTGGTGGGTACAGTGCCCATGGCCTGCATGGTTTGGTAGGAAGTAAAATTTTCGGAAGCAATGAGTTCTATTCCATTTCTTTGACGTTCAAGTTCTTTTCTCAGAAGGTCAAAAACAAGCGTATCTTTTTGCATGGCGCAAATATAAGGCAAGGCAACGAGGCAACAAGGCAAAAAGGCAACAAGGGGGCTGCAAGGCAACCAGCAGTAAATAGGGCATGTTATCCTGTATTCCTCGTTGCCTCGATGCCTCTGTGCCTTTATGCCTTTTTATAACTAACAAACGCTGGTAAAATATTTTTTACTATTTTCACGGCTTTGAAAAAACAAACCACTTGTTTTTCAAGAAACAACCAGTGCTTCAGAGGGCTTGTAAAAAAGAAAGTGGCAGTAGCATTAAACAAAGCCTGGATGTTTCCCTCCGCCAGCTGGCGGACGGGGATGGCTGAAGAACAAATATTTTTCAAATGAAAGCAATCATTCCCGTAGCTGGTGCAGGTACTAAACTGCGACCGCATACGTATACGCAACCAAAGGCACTTATACCCCTGGCCGGCAAAACAATCCTTAGTATTATTGTTGACCAGCTTCGCGAAGGCGGTATAAATGAATTTGTTTTTATAGTAGGATATCTCGGTGATAAAATTCAGGACTACGTAAAAGAAAAATACCCCGAGCTGAAAGCCTGGTTTGTAACCCAGGGCGAACGCCACGGTATTGGCCATGCTATTCAACTTACCAAAGACATTGTGGGCGACGATGAGATCTTCATTGTACTGGGCGATACCATTTGTGAGTATGACATTAAAGAATTGTTGGATATGCCCTGCTCGGCCCTCGGTGTAAAGCGGGTTGATGATCCCCGGGACTTTGGCGTGGTAGAAATGGGCGAAGACGGGTATATTAACCGGGTGGTGGAAAAACCACAGATCCCCAAGTCGAATATGGCCCTGGTAGGTATCTATCGCATCAAAGAAACTTCCTTCTTATTCAACTGCCTTGAAAGCAATATACGCAACCAGGTTATGAGCCGGGGCGAATTCAGTATAACCGATGCCCTGGAATGTATGATACAGCATGGCGCCCGCTTTCAGCCATTTAAGGTGCAGAACTGGTTCGATTGCGGTAAGAAGGATACCCTGCTGGAATCGAACGCTACTTTGCTAAAAAAGTTTGGCGGCATCATTTCTCCCGATCACAATTTTGAGAATACGATCATCATTCCGCCCGTTAGCGTTGCGGAAGGCTGTGATATCAAGAATTCCATTGTGGGTCCCAACGTTACCATTGGCGAACAAACCACTATCAATTATTCAATAATTAAAGATTCTATTATTGGCTCATTTGCAGATCTCTATGATATTGTATTAACTAATTCTCTCATTGGTAGCGATACCGAAGTAAAAGGGGAAAGCCGCAGTTTGAATATCGGCGATAATACGGAGATCGATCTGGGTGAATCTTAATAAATAATTCCGGGGCAAAAGCTGACTTAACTGGGTAAATTCTTTATATTTTAATTACCTTCAGGCAGGGAATGCAACATTATGTACGTGCATAATGTCTTTAGATTTGGTCTCGATGAAAACCCACCTTTTAAACACTAATTTTATGAGAGGTAAAAAAACTTACCTGTTGCTTGCAGTGTTATTGCCTCTTTCTTTGTTAACCAAAGCGAATGGCGATAACGGTAATCGTAAATCGACAGAGCCTGTTATACAAGGATGTGTAGCGGATGCTTCAACGAAAAAGCCTGTACAGGGGGTAACCATTTCTATTTCCACGCCAAAAGGCCAGGAGAAAAAAGAAGTTACCACCGATGCGGCGGGAAACTTCAAAGTTCCCCAAATGCCGGCAGGTGAGGTGATAATAATATTGGAGAAGAAAGGATATAAAACTACCCGCCGCGAAGGGATCATCATTAAAGAAGGCGTTTCCCTCAAAATGAATTTCGATATTACGAATATAAAGCTTGATGATGATGAAAGCGATGTATTTCATCCTTTCCTGCGCATGATGGAAGGATGATGAAAATATAAAAGAATCATTAATAAAAGACCGTCCAGGTTTACCGGACGGTCTTTTCGTTTAATTGGGTTCTATGGTGAATGATCAATGGTGAATTGGTTACCGGTTGCCAGTTTCCGGTTGCCGGGACCTTAGCGCAGAATGCCCGCCAATAATCAGACTGCTATTGGATTGCGCCCCGGTACCTGGTAGCTGGCAACTGGTACTAATCAAAATGTGTATCCGAAACGTTGAATTAGTTGATCTTCATTTCACCATCTTCTTTTTTTATGGCTATCGTCTTAGGCTTAATATACTTTTTGTATTTATCGGCAACTTCGGGCGATTGTTTTTTATCGTTGATGAACAGTTCGCCGTTTTTGTATAGAATGGAGTAATCTTCTTTAGTGTTCAGTAAGCCATCTTTCTCCATAGCATAGATCATTTCCTGGTAGTCTTTCAATGCTGCTTTTGATTTATCGATGTCTGCTCTGGCTTTATCCAGTTCTTTCTTAAGATCTAATTTCTGGAGTTTTAGGTCTTCCTTTACCCGCGCCATTTCCTTTTTGGCGTTTTCCAGTTCTTTCTTCACTTCTTCCTTACTATGTTTTTGCGCTTCTTTCATTTCTTCTTTCCAATCTTCTTTTTCCAGGGCTTCTTTCACCTGTTGTTTTGCTTTTTCTATTTCGCGCTTGATCTCTTCTCTATCAATGTTTTTTACATCAGCCAATGATTTGTCGATGTCACGTTGAATTTTGTCGAAGTCGATCTTTTGCAATGCTTCCTGCACCTGTCGATTGATCTTTTCATAATCAATATTGCGAACGGCGTTCTCAACCTGTTGTTGAATTTTTTCGAGATCTATCTTGCGGATCGACTCTTCCACTTTGCGCTCTATTTCGTTCCAGTCCTTTTCTTTCAACTTGTCGAGGTTTTCCCTGGCATTGTCCAGGTTTTGTAATTCTTTATCCAGGTCGCGGCGGTTGGCATCATCGCGGGTTACTTTATTTCTTTTTTGCGGTAAAGTATCGGCTCCCTGGTTAGCCATAACGCGGTGTTGGAGCGGACCGCCCTCAAAAGCCAGCAGGGTGATAATGCCCGCCAGCGCAAGGATGGACAAGGTACCCCAGCGGGTAAATGGTGATTGCAATTTCATGGTTGTTAATTTTAATAATAGTTAATTACGATGCCTTTCGTATAAAAATACGATGCTTTTCGTAAATTGTTGCACGGGGCGGGAAGATTTTTTAAAAGAGAAGATTTTTTTAACACACAAAAAGTTTGTGAGTTCTTAAGTTAGTAAGTTCATTAGGTGTGTTCAGACTGGATAATTAAGGAACTCAATAACTAATGAACTTCAGAACTATATGAACTAAGAATAGGGAAGCTTGCGACTATTTCCCAAATTTTACCGTTATGCCGCAACAGTGAAATGGCATCGGCGGTAAAAGTTGCTTCGTAAGCTATTGATTGAAAATGTTGCCAGGCTTGCGGAAAATCTTCCTTGGTAAGATCGCGGTTGGCAATGGTAACGTGGGGATGAAAAGGTCGATCTTCTTTTTTTACAGGGAAGCGCCTGCTTTTCAGCAGGGTTGTTTCCAATTGGGTTCTCAATTCTTTTAAGGGGTCATTGGGCAGCACGTTTACATAAATGACCCGGGGCTTAAACGCGGCAAAATTTTTTAATTGAATAGAAAAGCTTTCTTTGCCGGCAGCAAACGACTGCAGGTGATCCTTCATTTCCTGTTGTGCGCTATCGGGCATTTGAAAAGGTGGAATAAGGGTTATATGCGCGGGTGATTTCAAAGCCACTTTACAGTTGAACTGCTGCAGCATATAATTTTTCCATTCCAGTACCTGCTGGTTGATGGTTTCAGGTGTTACTATAGCTATGAAGTAAAGCATAGCTGCAAAGTTCGTGAGTTATTCAGTTCATATGTTATTGAGTTCTTGAATTCCAGTAACTGAAGAACTCAATAACTAAATAACTCAGGAACTTACTAACTCTTTCTCACCGTCCACCTGATCATCTCTTTCCAGGTAACTTTCTTCCCATACATTAAAATGCCGGTGCGGTAAATTTTTCCGGATAACCAGGCAAAGAATATAAAGTTTAACACCAGCAACAGCATGGAAATGATCACCTGGCTTATGGGCACGTTGTACATGAGACGTCCCATCATGACAACAGGCGACGTAAGCGGAAATATGCTGCCAAAAATTGCGAGTGGAGTATTGGGCTCGGTAATGGCTTTCGTCATAATTACAAAGCCCAGAACGATCGGCATCATTACCGGAAATACCATTGCCTGCGCTTCATTCTGATCTTCACTCACTACGCTGCCAATGGCTGCAAATAAAGAGGCATACAACAAATAGCCGCCAATAAAATAAAAGATGAAACTGAAGATGATCAGGCCCCAGGGAACTGAATGAAATCCGATGCGGAAAGCGTCCATTTTGCTTACGTTTTCTGCCATAGCGCCGGCGCCCTGACCGGTCTGGGGGAGCGTGCTCAAATCAAATGAAGGAATAAAGATTGACAGGATGAACTGCAAGCCAACGATCAGAACAATCCAAATGGCAAATTGGGTTAGCCCTACGGCGCCAATGCCAATGATCTTGCCCAACATCAATTGAAATGGTTTTACGGAGCTTACCATTACTTCCGCAATGCGGTTTAATTTTTCTTCCATAACCCCTCGCATTACCATGGTTCCATAGATCAACATGAGCATGTAAATAAGAATACCGCAGACGAATGATACAATGGTTGCAACAGCAGCTACCCCTTTCTTTTCTTCCTTACCATCTACAATTTTATTGTCTATAGATACATCTGATTTGATGGAACGGTACTGCTCACGTGAAATATTGGCCGATTGCAGTCTTTTTTGTTCTATAATACTATTGATCGTTTTTTCAATTTTTCTTTTTTGCTTCATCGCAACCGGCGACTTGCTGAACAATTGAATGTTGCTGACATTTTTGGTAAAATCTTCTATGGGCGGGATGTATAAAAAATAATCATAGCCCAGTTTTTTATACTTTACTTTAAGCGAGTCGGGTGATTGATTGCTAATGAAAACATATTCCGAGCCATCGTCTTTTGCCTTATCAATATTACCATTAAACAAATTGGCCTCATCGATCACGGCAATTTTATTTGTTTCAGGCCCGCCGCTCACGCCAACTGCAATCATGACAGCATAAAACCCAATGATGATGATGGGTACGCCGATGGTCGTAAACAGAAAAGATTTTTTCTTAACCCGTACCAGGTATTCACGTTGTATGACAAGTAATATCTTATTCATTCCAATATCGTATTAAGCAGTTACAGTTTGAAATTGCCGGGTAAGCGGCGTGCCTTCTACCAGTTTTATAAATATTTCGCTCAGCGAAGGGAGTATTTCATGAAAGGAATTAATGCCAACCTGTTGTTGCAGAAAATAATGCAGCACATCATTGGGTTTATATCCTTCATGGATCTTCAATAACAGTTGATGGTCCCTGTTATTACTAATAACTTCAAAAGCCGGTGTGCTGATGTTTTCCGGTATGCTCTCAAGACCGATGGCAAACATGTTTTCCTTGAATTGTTGTTTAACGCCGTTTACCGTTCCATCGAGTATCTTTTGCCCTTTATTGACGAGGATGATGTGGTCGCAAATTTCTTCCACCTGCTCCATGCGGTGGGTACTGAAAATTATGCTGCTGCCATTTTGGGCGAGCTTATAAATTTCATCCTTGATGAGGTTGGTATTAACAGGGTCGAGGCCGCTGAAAGGTTCGTCAAGAATTATGAGTTTGGGATCGTTCAGTACAGTAGTAACGAACTGAAGTTTTTGCTGCATGCCTTTGCTCAGGTCTTCCACTTTCTTGTTCCACCAGCTTTGCATTTCAAATTTAACGAACCAGTGTTTTACGCTTTCCAGGGCGGCTGCCTTGCTCAGTCCTTTTAACTGCGCCAGGTAAATGGCCTGGTCGCCGATCTGCATTTTTTTATATAACCCTTTTTCTTCGGGCATATAACCTATATAGGCGATGTCAGTATCAGGATCAAATTTTTTCCCATCGAATATGATCTCTCCTTCATCGGGGAACAAAATACCGGTGATCATTCTTAAGAGAGTAGTTTTGCCGGCTCCATTGGGACCTAATAAACCAAAGATACTGCCGGGCGCCAGGGAGAAACTAATATCATCTACCGCTTTCTGCGAAGTATAATATTTTTTTAGATGTTTAACTTCCAGTCTGTTCATTGCATGCAAGCTTTTTGATAATATACATATCTAAAACCTGTAAGGTCGCTTGTTAGTGCAACAAACATACATTGCATAGCCCCCGGTATTTCGAGGCAAGCTCTAACAGGTTGAAGTTGTGTGCTGAAACAAGTGCTTTGTCACCTTCGCTAAGGCTTCGGTGGCCATGCAAAAGGTAACGAAACAGTTAATTAGTAGCAAAAAAAACAGATTTATTACAGGCGCGCATTTTATTTATGCAACTTCGCCCAAATTAATCCGTATGAAAAGATTGATAGTAACGGGTAGTGTATTAATAGTGGCAGGCATTGTTTGTAGCAGTTGGGGTTTCCTGGTGCACCGTACCATTCATCAACTGGCCATATATGAATTACCGCCGGCGATGCGGTATTTTTTCCATCGTAATATGAATGAGGTGGTAAAGAATTCGGTACGGCCCGACCAGCGAAGGAATAAAGACAAAACCGAGGCGCCTAAACATTATATTGACCTGGAATTGTATGGCGATAGCGCAGCATGGAAAATGCCTTTGCGCTGGGCGGAAGCTGTAAAGAAATATGGGAAGGACAGTTTAGCGCAATGCGGGTATTTACCTTATTATGTAGTTACCATGAAAGAACGGCTGACGGCCGCTTTCCGCAGTGGCAATAAAGACAGTATTCTTTTTTATGCAACCGACCTGGGCCATTATATTAGTGATGCACATGTGCCATTGCATGTTACTGAAAATTACGATGGACAATTGAGCGGACAGAAAGGTTTGCACAGTTTATGGGAAACGATGGTGCCGGAGATTGAATTAAAGGAATACGATTTGCGCAGCCGGCACAAGGCGCGTTACCTGAAGCATCCTGAAAGAGACATCTGGCGGGCTATCCGGCAGTCGAATAAATTATTAAAAGACGTATTTGCACAGGAAAAGGCAGTCACTAAGTCATTTAGCGACACTGAAAAATACCGGGTGCAAATGCGGAATGGCAGGGAGTATAAGAATTATACATCTTCATTTGCAAAAGCATATAGTGAGCGATTGGGCAACACCATTAATCAGCAGCTCATTAGTTCAGCGAATCTGGTGGCAGACTTCTGGTATACCAGTTGGGTAGATGCCGGTTGTCCGAATTTGAACAAGGGAGTGCAATCACCTGAAAAGAAAAAAGTGAAAAGAGATCTGCAGGAAGAAATGGAGGCGTTTAAAAAGAACCAACTAATAGAGAAGAAATTGTTAATGGCTAAGCAGGACAAGGAAACAGATGAATAACGAATATTGAATATCGAATGTTGAAGTGAAAATACTTCGACATTCGACATTGGACCTCAATATTGATATTTCCCCAGTTTGAGAAAACATTCCCCAATTAACAAATGTTGAAATCACACTATATAAGACGCCGTACACGTAGCGCAGAACGCTTACCCGAATATCGGGCTATCTGAGTTTATTCGGTCAGCATCCATCGCAGGAAGGTGTGTTAAGCGTTAAGCATTATGCGTTCGGCGTTTATTGCAACCCGTTCTCCATCCATAGCAGCACTAACAATACCACCGGCGTAACCGGCGCCTTCGCCACAGGGAAATAATTTTTTGATCTGTGGATGTTGCGTTGTTGCATCGCGGGGGATACGAACAGGAGATGATGTTCTTGATTCAGTGGCCACGAGTACAGCTTCATTGGTAAAATAGCCCTTCATTTTCTTGCCAAACTCTATAAAGGCCTGTTGCAGTGATGAATAAATAAAAGGCGGCAGCACTTCATTCAACGGCGCAGATGCAATGCCTGGTAAATAAGAGCAATCGGGTAGGGAAGAGGATTGTTTCTTCTGGGTAAAATCAGCCATCCGTTGAGCCGGCGCTACAAACTTCCCACCGCCATACTGAAAGGCTTTTCGTTCAACAGCTTGTTGAAAATACATCCCGCATAAAGGCCCCATTTCCTTTATGCGGGATAAAGAAGAGGGGGCTTTCTGAAAATTCATTATATCCTTCAACTCAACGGCGGAAACGATTCCGGAATTAGCAAACGGGTTATTGCGTTTGGAAGGCGACCATCCGTTCACAACAAGTTCACCCTCACTGGTAGATGCAGGTGCGATAATTCCGCCTGGGCACATACAGAACGAGAATACGCCTCGTTCGTGTACCTGTTGCACCAGGCTATAAGAAGCAGGCGGCAGCAATTCGTTGCGGGTGCTACAATGATATTGTATGCTATCAATTATGCTTTGCGGATGCTCTACACGAACTCCCAGCGCAAAGGGTTTTGCTTCTATAAGGATATTTTTATTATACAGAAGTTCAAAAATATCTCTGGCAGAGTGGCCGGTTGCCAGGATCACCGCATCTGCATTGAAAATATTACCACTGGCTGTTTTAACGCCATGAATAGTATCGTTCTGTATTAAGAGATCGGTTACTTTTTGTTCAAATAAAAACTCTCCGCCGCATGATATAATCTGTTCTCTGATAGCTGTAATGATCTCAGGCAATTTATTGGTGCCAATATGCGGATGTGCTTCGTACAGGATCTTTTCATGGGCGCCAAATTGAACCAGTATATTTAATATCCGTTCCACATCGCCGCGTTTGGTACTACGGGTATATAATTTACCATCGCTATATGTACCGGCGCCACCTTCACCAAAGCAATAATTGCTTTCACTATTTACAATACCTTGTTTATTTAATACTGCAAGATCTCTGCGACGGGAGCGAACATCCTTACCTCTTTCCAGCAATATGGGTTTAATACCTTGTTCTATCAACTTTAAAGCAGCAAACAAGCCGGCAGGGCCTGCGCCAACAATGATCACCTGGCGGGTAGCTTTAGACACATTCTGCAATAGCAGTTTCTTAATGGTTCGCTCGTGGTATGGCTCATTTACAAAGGCGAGGATGGTCATCATGATCCAGGTTTGCCTGCCTCTGGCGTCAATAGATTGTTTAATAACGTGATAGCCGGTAATAGCGGATGTGGGAACTCCAATCGTTTGTGCAGCGTATTGTTGTACGATGGATGCTACGGCTGCTTCGGAAGGAAGCAATTTTAAAGTGATTCGTTGTTGCATATTGTTAGGTAGTTAACCTAAAAAATTATTGAACAGTGCAAAGGTAACAAGTTCTAAATCACAAAAGTGTTCCACGATTGGCAGGAAGTAAAAGTAAGGTAAAAGATACGTTCTTTATTATTATATAAGGGTGCTAAAGCAGTGTATTTGTTTAGCGGTTTGTAATGTGTAATGACATGTTTTTTTACCATGATCTATAAGTATTGGTTGTAAAGATTTATAAATGAACAGACTTGTATTTGCAGCGTTTTAAATTATACCAGTATGTGTTATTGTTTTATATAAAATACCTGAATACCTTGGGCCGTTTAATGTTATGCTTACAAGTGTTAACCAATATAGGTGTATTTTAAGGCTAATGCGGTAAAAAATTAATCTATAACTTTTTTTCAACTAATACTATGTTGTTAATTGTTTTATTATTTTGATCAAGAAATAAAAAAAACCTGATTTATATTTCCTCCATTTCAAATAATTTGTACCTTCAAGAGCATCCAATAAATAATATGAAGAAAGCATTTTTTGATACTACTGCGTTGTTGTCTTTCTTCATCCGCATTCCCTGCAAAACCACAATAAAATCCGTTCAATGTAAACCAGGTGCTTCACGGTCGGCACGCCCGCACAACCAATTTTCCCGGGCATATAATAAAAAGATGAGCGCTGCTAAGAATAGTAGTGACGCAAAAGCAGGTAGCATAGGAGATGAAATGTTGAACATAAGATCTGCTGCTTTTTGCGCTTCATTGCTTGCATTACCCGGTTCTCACAGGTTGGAACAGTAACTAAAGTCTGCGCATAATAATTGCATAGGAAGATTATTGATGGGAATTATTTTGACAGTAAAAAATAAAATAAATTAATAAATAGACAGAGTGTAGAATTGTCAAAAACTAGTGAATAAAAAATTTTTTTTTCGAATAAAAATTTTGATATTCGTCGCCCTTTTTAACTTTTTGAGATTCCCCAACTGTCCTGTGAAGTAGACACGAGTGCGCAATGATGATTATGAATACGAACTTAACTCAACATAATAAAACTGCTTCTTGTATAATGGCTAAGACGTCCGAAAAAGTTTGGAGTAATTGTTTGGAAATAATAAAGGATATTGTTGAGTGGCAACATTTCAAAACATGGTTTGAACCTATTAAACCAGTTGAGCTAAGAGACAATATACTTATCATTCAAGTTCCGAGTCAATTCTTTTATGAATATTTGGAAGAGCATTATGTTAATCTGTTGGCAAAAACATTAAGACGAGTACTTGGTAAGGACGCCAGACTAGAATATCGGATAATGGTTGATAGTGGTAATCATAATAACAAACCGCTAACTATGGATGTTCCTACACACGGCTACAAAACGTTTTCAAGTAATGAGATGGATTTTCCACTCATTATAAATAATCCGGTCAAGAATCCGTTCGTGATCCCGGGTTTGAAAAAAATGCAGATTGATCCGCAGCTCAATCCCATTTATACATTTGAGAACTTTATTGAAGGCGACAGCAATCGTGTGGCGCGGAGGGCCGGAAAAACCGTAGCCGAAAAACCAGGCGCCAGTTCATTCAATCCATTAGTAATATATGGTAGTGTTGGTTTGGGTAAAACCCACCTGGCCCAAAGTATAGGTAATGAAACAAAAAGGCTGCATCCAAACAAAGTGGTGTTGTATGTAAGCTCTGAAAAATTCATTAACCAGTTCCAGGACCATAGCCGTAACAATGCTATCAACGACTTCATACATTTCTATCAATTAATAGATGTATTGATCATTGACGATGTACAGTTCTTTAACAGGGCTGAGAAGTCGCAGGATGCTTTCTTTGCCATCTTTAATCATTTGCATCAAAGCGGCAAGCAGTTGATATTAACGTCAGATAAACCACCCAAAGACCTGGAAGGGGTGCAGGAAAGGTTGTTGAGCCGGTTCCGTTGGGGGTTAAGTGCCGACCTGCAGGTGCCAGACTATGAAACCCGCATCGAGATCCTGGAGCGGAAGATGAAAAATGACGGGTTGGAAATGCCGAAAGAAGTAATTAAGTATTTGGCTTATAATATCAATAGCAATGTACGGGAGCTAGAAGGGGCGCTGATTTCATTATTGGCACAATCTTCGCTTAACAAGCGGGAAATAGACCTAGACTTGGCAAAAAGAGTCCTCCGTAATTTCGTGAAAACTAGCAGCAAGGAAATCACCATCGAAACCATACAAAAAATGGTATGTGAATACTTCGATGTTCCTTACGATAAACTGCTTCAGAAAACCCGCAAACGAGAAATCGTGCAGGCCAGACAAATTACTATGTACCTGGCTAAAGCGTTTACCAAAAACTCATTAAAAACCATCGGCGAGCATTTCGGTGGCCGTGACCATACCACGGTGATCCACTCCTGCCAAACGGTAAAGGATCTGATGGATACTGACAGTACATTTCGCGAGAGCGTAATGGAATTGCAGCAGAAGGTTCAGCTCGCTGCTATGTAGTAAATATACTGATATACCATAGAAGGAGGTCCCTTCCGGCTAGCCGGGAGGGATTTTTGTTTTGGGGAAGGGGAAAGTACTATAGGGCGGGGCTTGCGATTAAGCCGGGGCAGGATTTTTATTTTGAAGAGGTGAAAGTACAATTAAGCCAGGGTGGGGTATTGGGGCTGCCTGCGTATAATGGTCGTTTCGGTTAGCAGGGTTTGAATGAATAATAAGGTTTCCCGCGCGACTTCTGGAAAACTCAATGCCTACCCGGGGCAATCCAGCCTGGGGCTGCCGGTCAAAAACTTCTGAATTTTTTCGCTATTCAATTGATTTTAATTGGGAAATTCCACTTAATTTTGCCGTCCCGTCAGAAACGGAGAGGTGCCTGAGTGGCCGAAAGGGCCGGTTTGCTAAACCGTTGTACGAGCTTAAACTTGTACCGAGGGTTCGAATCCCTCCCTCTCCGCAAACAAAGTAACAGAAATGCCCCGCCAACTGGCGGGGCATTTCTGATTTCCGGAAGCGAGGCAAGCTTGCCTGCCAAAGCGAACAAATGCAAATTATCTCCTCCTGGCTATTGTTATTATCATGAACTTATGTTCAAAAATAATTTCATTGTTTGTAAGTATTCGTCAGGCTTTTCAATATAAACATCGTGTCCTGCCTTCTCAATTATTTTTAATTGACTGTTTTTAAAGATGTTTTTATACTCATTTGTGTTGCCCCAGGGAATATTATCGTACTGACCTTTTATTATCAAAACAGGAATATTGTTATTAATAAGTTTGGGTCTTGGGTCTGCAAGCCTGCTATAACTTGTTGGTGTTTTAATGTTGCAGTAACCGCCGCCACCACCTTCTTCAGGCAATGTCTTTGAGGGGTCGTAAACAAGTCCTTTAGTAAAACCGGCTGCCATCTTGTTGAGATAACTATCAGCCTCTTCGTCGGTAGCTATTTTCTTTCCCAAAAATGCCCAAACACGAATTGCAATATATCTTGGTTTCAATGCAAATGAAATCGCACTGCTGTTGACATCTAATGGATCTTTGAGATTTAAACTATCCGGGGCCTTCAATTTTTCCACAGAATCACGCACTGGTTTTACGGCACCCGGACAGGTAAGTATTATTTTATCAACTTTGTTAAGATTGTCCGCTGTAAATAGAGTTGCTAAAGCACTTCCCCAGGATTGTCCTACTAAAATTACTTTTTCTGCTTTTAAAAGCTCTACAATAGCCTCAAGGTCTTTTTGATGACGAGTTGCCGTATATTCATTTACGTTTTTGAGCCTGTCAGATAGACCGCACCCAATTTGGTCATATAAATAAATATCAAATCCATCTTCCGAAAGTTGCCCAAGAACTTCTATAACTTTTGAATGCACATATCCACCCGGTCCTCCATGTAAGTAAATAACAGGGTAAGGTTTTTTATTTCCCTTCCCTTCAATAAAAGTGTATGCAATTTTAGAACCTGTTTTTAGATTCCAATATTTAGTTGATTGCCTTGGTTTAATAGATTGGATATCCTGTTTTGAAGGAATACAAGCCTTGAAAAAAAATATGCCTAAGAGTATCAAAAATGTCCATTTGAGGATGCTAAAAATTTTTCTTTTCATAATTCATTTCTGTTATGTTTTCCTCTACGAACAGGTAGGCATAAAAGTTACATTCATCGCTGGGTAGCGCAAATACGGCTCAGGTTATTTTAGATCATTTTCCTGGGAAACAGAAGAACACGGGTAAATGATCCTGTTAAAATAAACACTATTACAGAACAGGGGATAGAATTCACCATACCTGCTTCTATTGATACCGGTTATTATTCATTAAGGCTGCAAACAGGTTTATATACGATTGATGCCCCGGTTGTGTACCGGGTGTTATTGCCGGTACCGGATATTACAACAGGTAAAAAAATCACTGTGGTGCCATAGATTATTGTTTTATAGGAATTTGTCCGCTATTCCTTCTTTAATTTGGAAGGAAAGTGTAGAATGTTTACTTTTGCAACCCTATTAATACGGAAAGCGATATTTCCTTGGTTTTGAGAGGGAATAGCGCGGTTTCGGGAGGTAGTTCAGCCCGGTAGAATACGTGGTTTGGGACCACGGGGTCGCAGGTTCGAATCCTGTCCTCCCGACTAAATTGGACAAGGCAGCAGAAATGCTGCCTTGTTTATTTTTATCATCTTCTGGAATGCTGTTCAGGCGAGGAATTTTGGATCAAGTGAAAAAATTGGGGGATTGATTTGTTTAGGCATAGATTTTCTGGAGTCTGAATAAGAAGAAATTAATATCTCGAACACCCCTTGCCGAGGCTCTGAAAGCCTTGATTTTGGCATTAAAAGCTTCAGCCGAAGCGTTGGTGCTTATGTTGTTGAAGTAGTTGAGTATAGTCAAATAGTGCGTTTCTATTGATCTGGCAACGGATCTAAAAGAGTCAATGCCTGCAGCTTCTACTTCATTATACCATAAAGCCAATTTTTTAAATGCCTCTTCTTTGCACTTGCAATGGTTAAAAATACCCGTGAGGTTTATTGATAGATCATAAGCGATCCTGATTGCCGGATAGCGCTCAAACATTAGTTCAGCCCGCTGTTTTTGAGAATATGTCCAATGTTCTTTGTGCTTAAAAAGCAGGTAGCGGCTGCGTGCCAGTAATTGTTTGGGAGAGTCGCCATTGGGTAATAGCTGTGGGACATAGGTAATTCCCTGCTTTTTAGCCAGCCCAATCTGTTCATTTTCTTCATCAATAGCCTGCCAGCGATGCTTGATACGTATTTCCTGCACTGCTTCAGAGGCCAGTTGTTGCACATGGAAACGGTCTACCACCCGGTGTGCGTAAGGGAAACAGCGTTTGACGATCAGGTGCATACCAGCCGCCATATCCAGGGTTACTTCCTGCACTCTTTGCCTCAATCGCTTGCTGATTCGCTGTAATACCTCAATAACCTTGTCTGCCTGGGTACCTTTGATCATGGCTACAATAGCGCCTCGCTGACCTTTGGCTGTTTTATTGGTAATTACGGTATAAAGCAGCACCAATATAATTAGTCTTCTTCATGAAATGCTTTCAGGAAAACATAAAAGAAGATTGTGCAAACAATTAATATTAATGCTACTACTATTGATATGATTGAGATTAAATAGATCATTGTTTTACCGTTTCCACCGTTTGTGAGTCCATAGCCAGCCATATGGTTCTTCTTTGACATTTTCTGTGAGTAAATCAACATAGATTTTTGTTATTTCGCCTTCATTCGTAGAGGCTGCGTCGGAGCATACTGGTACGCAGGTTATATTGTAATTTCCTTTCGATAGCTTTGTAATATGCAGGTAAATGACAGCCGATCCGCTTATTCGGGCCAGCTTCTCCATACCTGAAAAGATGTATGACTCCTGGTTCAGCAACTCAAATTTGTATTTCACGTCTTGTATACGTGGGCATTGATCAGCCAGAAACAAGTAAACGCCAGGTGTTGATTTTTTATTCAGCATATGACGCACTACTGACATATCAGGTATCAGCTGCATGCCAAAACGCGATCGAAGTTTTATCATCAGCCTGTTCATTACCCCCGACCGCAAGGGCTTGTAAATGGCATACATATCGTGGGGAAGTTTGTAAGGCATAAAATTCAACATCTCCCAGTTACCGCAATGCCCCAGGCAGGCAATTACATTTCGTCCGGCCCTCACGTGCCTGTTAACCAGTTCCAGGTTTTCAAATATGATCTTCTTTTCGAGAACAACTGCCGGGGTAGATATGCTTTTTGTGATCTCGGCAAAATAGTCGGCAAAGCAGCTGTAGAACTTCTTCACCATACAATGAATTTCTGCATATCGCTTATCGGGAAAGGAACGCGCCATGTTTTGTATGACAACTGTTTTCCTGTATCCAAAAATATAATAGGTAAAGAAAAATGCACAAGACGCTATTACATAGAGCAATGACATCGGAATCATACTTACGGCATAGCAAAGCGCATACAAGATCCTGTACGCAATGGTTTGTATCATCTTTTTCATCGTCACCAATTAAAAGCCCATTTTTAAACCCATCGATGCATAAAGTGATGCCTGGAAATAATATTCTTTATTCTTCTGGAACATGCTTTTAAGCTTTCTGTCTGTTATTCCTGCAGGTCGCCAGGCGTTAAGCCCCACGGTAACGGGGATAGATAATTTATTCCCCAGCTTTATTTCCGGACGAAATCCTGTTACCAAATAGGCATGCGAGAAGATCTTTTTCTTTCCATCCTGCTCCAGCAATGCAGCTTGTCCATTCATTTCGGCAATGAGATATAACCCCAGGTTTTTGTTGACATCATATCCTGCAGACACTTCCAATCCTCTGATCATGGATACCTTAACGGTGTATTTACCGTGTGTTTTCCAGTTCAGATAAACTGCAGGAAATAGCATTGGGATACCAAAGGAGTTATTTATTGCTAGTCCACCACCGAGGTCAAGATTGGGTCTTAGGTGCCGGATAAATATAACACCAGCACTACCTAATATATTTTCAATACCCATTTTGGAGAAGTTCGTACCCGGCATGTAAATTCCACCACCAACAAAAGCCATCATCGACCATTTATCATTCAATGGTCTCAGGTGATTCAGGCTTACGCCAAAATTCAGGATCTCATCAATCACTAAAGGATCGGTAAAATCTTTATTGTTGAGTTTTACATAGGCGCCACCCATATTTAATGACCATCTTGTTGGCCGGTTATTATCATTAAGCTTTACAGACAGCGGAATATTTACACCCCCCTGGTAAACCATTGCCGAACCTTTACTGTTTCCCACTCTTTCGTTCGTTTCGCCATCCGATACGCGATAGCCTGATTGTCCCAAATATTCAGTTTTAAATACAACCTGGGCGTTTACACTTAAGCTAACAACAATCAGAAATGCGGAAAAGAATAGTTTCTTATTCGTTTTACAAAAATTCATTTTCTTTTTTTATTGTTTGTACAAAGGAAATATGAACAGTGTAAAACTGAAAGTTATAAACTACAGACTTAAGGATCGGCTGGATAAAATGCAGCAGGGAGAGAATGGAATTTTTGCAGCAGGCTTTAAGATATTCCGTCCATCCATTTCAGGAAATCGGGTACACGTATGCGGCTTACCACCACTTCATGTGGGCATTCTGGTGAAAAGGAAAGTTTTAACCGGCTGTTAAAGTATTTAGCTACATTTTTGATGGCTTTCACATTTCCGATACAGTTACGCGATACGCGGAAAAACAAATGATTATCCAACTGTTGTTCCAGCTGGTCTAACGTATAATTGATGATGTACCTTTTGTTATGGAAGGTGTGCAGGAACACTACTTTTTCTTCGCTATAAAAATGAGCTATATCAACCGTTTCTATATAATGATAATTTTCCCCCTTTGATATCAGGAAGCGGTTTCTCGTTTTGACGGGTAATATCTGCTCAATAAGCTTAGCATTTGCTTTATGGGTATTACTATGAAAGAAGTTTTCATATTTACTTAATGCTTTTTCTAATTCCTTTTCATCGAAGGGTTTTAACAAATAATCAATACTGTTCAGCTTAAAGGCTTTGATCGCATGTTCATCGTAAGCAGTTGTAAATATAACAGGTGTAGTAACTTCCACGTGGTTGAAGATCTCGAAGCAGGTGCCATCAGCAAGACGGATATCCATAAGGATTAAATCGACTACAGATGTTTTCAGAAATCCGATAGTATCAATAACGGTATTAGTTCGTTTCACCAGCGAATAGCCGGGACGTAAGTCCGTCATCATACGTTTTAATTCCTCGTATGCAAACCGCTCATCTTCTACTATCAGATACTTCATGATTCAATATATGGTACTTTTACAATAAACAGGTGGTTCGTATGCTCAACAATAAGCTCTTTGGCATATAATGTATACTGCTTCGCAAGATATTTCAGACCGATCCCGCCTTTTTCCACATCGTTCGATAGCTGGATATTGTTTTCTACTGTCAAATATTCTCTACCAATCGTAATTTCTATTTCCAATAACCTGTCCTCAGTTGCTACATTGTGCTTGAACGCGTTCTCCAATAATAATTGCAGGGTCAGCGGAATAATACTATTCTTTTCCGGATCAGCTATTTTGTTTACCGTAAAAGTAAAAGAGTTTTCAAATCGCATCTTCATCAAAAATATATATGAGTTCAATGCTTCCAGTTCTTCTGCAACGGAAACTATCGGTTGGCGGCTAAGAGAAAGCACATACCGGTAGGTTTTTGAGAGTGCTTTCGTAAACTTATTAGCATTCTCCGGATTCATATAAATTAATGAAGACAATACATTCAATGAATTAAATAGAAAATGCGGGTTGATCTGCGATCTTAATGTTTCATGCTGGAATAATAATGCTTCACGTTTTGCTTTTTCTGAATCGGCTATTGCCTTTTGTTCAGACCGGAAATAATAGATCAATTCAAAAATCAGGAGAATGGGCATATTGGTTACCATTCCAAATGCAAATTTAACAGAGAAAGATGGCAACCCTTCTTCTGGAATTAGAAGTATTTTGTATATGAAATAATTGAATAATGCTAATAGAATAAGGCAAATTACAATTTGCCCCAAAACACCTGCAAGGATACGGTAGAATATACTTTTAGAATAGGGCAAATATCTGTTCAGGAAAAGTAATAATACATAATCTGCTATACACATAGTAAGAACTACCAGGTAATGAGCAGAAAACTGGATATGAAAACGATTCCACAATTCTTCCTTCATCAGCATGTTACTGAAAAGCATTTGACACAAAGCATAAAGCAATGTGGCGAAGAAAAAAATAAGAATATGTTTTACATAGTATCCTTTAGTGAGAATCATGATTCAAAAGTAGATTTTACATAGAGATGTATAATAAATCGCGTGACTTTTCCTGATGAACTTCATTATTTGAAGGATCAATTTAAGTTTGACTATTTAATAGTCTGAAAATTTGTCCGGTTCGACCGATTTTTACGATTTTTAGCGATTTTAGGGCATAATGGAGAGTAAAAAGCTATTCAGCAGGCAGGCATCTGACTGAAAGGAACGTGTGCTACCTTACTTTTACAATATATCCAGATCACATGCCACATAATAACTTGGCACAAGCGGCCTGAATCCCGTCTTATTCCTGAGCTTTGAGATATCCATTATCCCTTCAAATGGATTACCCAATGACGCTTCCGTTGAGTCAAAAGTATCGGCTATCATTCCAAAAGAATCGACCAATTCATACAAACTGATCGGCGCATCATCTGCCAGATTGAAAATTTCACCATTTAGCCCGTCGGTACGAAGCAGTATAAGTAAAGCCTGAGCAACATCTAAATGATGGACCATGTGCATTCTATATGCCCGGTTTCGTTTCCACTTTTTCAAAACAGGTATTATTTCTTCTATATGCGGATCTCTATCGCCGTATACAAAACCTAAGCGCAATATGCGTACATCCAGGCCTTTGTTTTTATAGAAAGACATAAGTTCTTTCTCTGCAGCGATTTTGCTATTCGAGTACGCTCTGGGATCATTTATATTGAGTAAATCATCCTCCTTTGCAGGACGGTAGTTCTCTGATCCATATACGTTGCTTGTACTCGTGAAAACAAATCTTTTTACGCCTGCTGCAACCGATGCACTTGCAAGCGCTACGGTTCCTGCATGATTTGTCTTTATAATACCTTCGTTATCAGTAAAGCTCCGGAAGAATGCTGCTATGTGTATAACCGCATCGATATCCTTAACGGCAGGTGGCAAAGTTGTTGCGTCATTTAAATCACCCGTAACAACTTCAGCACCCAACTCAGTAAATACCGATGCTTTAGCTGCATCACGCGCAAGGATGCGGACCTGATAACCGTTTGCCAATAGGCGTGGAACAAATCTGCTGCCGACCTTTCCGGTAGCACCTGTGACTAAAATTTTCATACAGTAATTATTAAAATTATACTGCAAAGTTCCGGCAAATCAGCACATACAGCTAATGACAATCAAACCAATAAGTATGATTTTCAAACCTATTTCTTTCTGAGCGATTGGGGGGTAGTACCAGTCACCCGCTTGAAATAGTTATTGAAGTAGGTGGGATATTCGAAGCCGAGCGCGTAGGCGATGTCTGCCACGCTCCAGTCAGTATGCTGCAATAAGGCTTTCGCTTCGGCGGTTATACGCTCTGCAATGTGTACAGAAGTAGGCTTGCCGGTAACTTCCTTTACCGAGCGGTTAAGGTAGTTTATATGTACAGAAAGATTTGAAGCAAAGTCATGCGCAGTTCTCAGTTGGAGAGGTTCATCGGCACGCTCTATCGGGAATTGCCTTTCCAGCAGATCTATAAACAAATGAGAGATCCGGGTAGCTGCATTTTTGAATTGTGGAGCGTTGTGCGAAGGCTGTATCCTCAATGCTTCGTGAATGATCAGTTCTATACAGCTCTTGATCAGTTCTCCCTTGTAAGTATAGTTGCCATTGTGTACGGCCAGCATTTTCTTAAAAATGCCTGTCATAAACGCGGCCTGTTCGCTATTGAGCGGAATAACTGGCGTATCGCCAATCTGGAATAATGGAGATCTTTTCAATACCTCCGTTCGTTCTCTGCTGGTCATAAAAACTTCGGTAAAGAGACAGGCGTAGCCATTTGTCTTTTTAGAACGCCGGACTACAGAATGAGGTACATTGGGGTTTACGAAAAATAGAACTGTATCATTTATTTCTAGTATCTTATCACCATAAGAAATTGTCATATCGCCGTTTACCAGGCCCATTTTATAAAAATCACGCCTGCCAGATGAAACAGGGACATTTACGGATGCAGGCAGTTCGTGAACTTTAAACCCTTTCAATTTCAGGTCTTCAATATCTAAACCTGGAATTTGAGATACCACTTTGATGGCCATGATCCAAAATTAATGAAATCAAACTTTTCAAAAAAGAGTATATATTGCTCCAGATTCCACCCTAATTAAAACCGCACCATGTGAAAGTTAACCATTCTCTTATTGCTACAATTAGCAACCAATTATGGCCCACTTCACACAGGTATCGCTTAATAAATCGGTTTGCTGTTAACAAGTGCTTTTAGTTTTTCCATCGTGGCGTTGACCGCATCCTGGTATGTTATATTGAGGTTGTTTTTATACTGTTCCAGTCTAGCCAGGATTACCGGCAGATAAATAAATTGCCGATCCTGCATGTAATACACCTTTAATTTTTCAGCATCTTCTTTCTTTCCCAGGTTGAGGGCAATGATGATCTCCCCTGCCCTTACAAAATGTTCATACAGACAACTTTTCCAGGTGTTGTACCCCTGATTTTCCATCGCCGTTTTTATGGTATCGTATAATGATTTTGTTTCAGCGATCTGTTGGCGGGGTATTTTATCCAATACCGGGTTTGTAAATGAATGGCCAAATTCATGAATGGTCAGTTCCCGCAAATGTTTTTCATCCGCATAGCCCATATTGATGGCTTCGGCAGCTGTAAATTGTTGCAGTGCAAACGGACCAAATGTGTTAAATATCCTCGTTTTTCCATGGGCAGTTGTATAGCCTGAAGCAAATGCCATTCCACTGGGAATGGTGAGGCCAGGTATTAAAATATATTCGTCAAACGATTGCCGGTAAAATTGTTCCATAGCCGGAATAACCTGGTTGGAGGGAAGCTTACTTTTTAGATCGAACGGGTTTGTTTGGTGATGACACTTAACTTGCGCACATAAATAAACAATACGATTACCATACATAGTATGGGTAAAAGTTCAGTAATGATGAACCATGCTTTTATCTCAAGCAGTGCAGTAAATTTACCCGTCATACGGTAACGGATATAGTTTGTTGTTTCTACCACTATTTCAATTAAAGCCGGAACGTACAGCAACAATTGTTTCCTGTTAAGCTGAAAATTGGGGTTGGCATTGGCTTGAATAAATAGCAGCACCGATGGAGGTAAAACCAGGTAGGATTCCAGCAGCCAGAAAGGAAATGGCATGTAATGCATTTGAATACTTAAGGCAGTAAGTAGCTCCAGTGAAATTATAAACAGCATTAATGCCAGAAAGATATTGGAAACCTCTCTCTTTTTTGCCTGGATAAGCAGAGCTACACTCAATAAAATACCCTGCACAGGCGCCAGTAACATTACAATGGCCCACCAGTTTATCATGTTTTCCCGTTGAATCGTAAAAATATTAAATCTTCCTGTCAGATATCAAATCTATTGGGATCGGGAACGCATAGTGAAAATTACTTGCTCATCAGCAATTACGGCTATTATCCGCTACTTTTAGCAGGAAACCATTTTTGCAAACCAAATTATTATTTTTAAGTTACTTAGCGAAAAAAGCCCCTTCATATCATTGGATTTGAAGGGGCTTATTGTAGCGATAATTGAATGCTTTATTTCAAACGAATCATAACTTTATTTCCAATATAGCTGATCTGTTTTTTTATTTTGCTGCTTTCTATACCGGTTCCATTCGATTCACTTACAAGAACTATCTGGAAAACCCGGTTATCTATGGAACCGGGATAACTCCCCTGTCTTTTTGATATGGTGAGTGTTTGGCTTTTATCATTCCATGCAAAAGGTATTACTGTATAGTTTCCTTTTTCGTAATTGTAATTATCTCCCTCGTCTTCATACAGGTCAAATGTACCATCAGTTCCTTTGTATATACGAATTTCCACTGTATCGGCCGGCAACTGGCCCGAGAACTGAACAGGCTTGCCTAATGGAATTATTGAACCAGCCCTCACAAATAACGGGCTTCTGTCTTTAAGTACAGTGGCTTTTACCGTCTGGCCGCCGGGGTAACGTTTGCCGGTCCAGAAGTCGAACCACCCATTTGATTTTGGAAGGTATACATTCCACTGGGAAACATCAGGTGCCGTGATTGGGGCTACCAGCAATGATTTACCAAACATAAATTCAAATGACTGATTGAGTGCGGCTGTATCATCATTAAAGTCCATCACCAGTGGCCTCATAATTGTAGAACCCTTCTTTGAAACCTGCCAGGCTTCGGAGTATATGTAGGGTAGTAACCGATAACGCAAATTCATGGCCTTTCTCATATTGCTTTCAACTGCTTCTCCGAACTTCCAGGGCTCTGTCTCAGTTTTATAACCGTGAATCCTGAATACAGGATTAAGTGCTCCCCACTGAAACCAGCGGGTTAACAGGTCGTGGTAACTGGTA
Source organism: Niastella caeni (assembly GCF_004834005.1). Lineage (GTDB taxonomy): Bacteria > Bacteroidota > Bacteroidia > Chitinophagales > Chitinophagaceae > Niastella > Niastella caeni. The sequence continues at coordinate 612,496 of NZ_STFF01000001.1, read as the reverse complement.
TCGGTGTATTGCGTTTTTTCGGGGCGGAAAAAACCGCCGATATCGGTTGTCCAATAAGGAAAGCCGGTGATCGTGTAGTTCAACCCGGCCACAATCTGCCGTTTGTAGGCATCCCAGTCACTCCCAATGTCGCCCGACCAGTTGATGATCCCATATCGCTGCTGACCCGGAAAGGCCGAACGGGTTAAAATACACACTCTTTTATCAGCAGTTGTACTACGTTGCCCATCATATATCGCTTTACTTACAAACAAAGGGTATGTAAGCCGGTAAAAATCTCCCCATCCCAAAAAAGTCTTTTTACCTTTTAAAGCGTCGTTCTCCGGTTCAACGGCATCCATCCACCACGAATCTACGCCTTGGGAAAACAGGTTCTGGTTCATCGTATTCCAATGTTTAATACGAGCCCTGGGATTTAACATGTCAATCCAACTGCTACCGGGGATGTAAAGGTCGCCGGCTACATACTCCTTGCCAGTCGAAGAGGCCTTATCAATATTCTCCCATACCGATATATTGAAATGAGCATTCAGGGAATGAAGCTCCCTAATGAATTTTGCAGGTTCAGGATAATTGGTTTCATCAAACTTTGGTACGCCCCAGCCATACTTGCCCCAATATTGCCAATCCTGCACAATCACATCCATGGGAAGTTGTCTTTTCCGGAATTCCTTTACAGTTCGCACCAGATGATCACCAGAGGTATAACGTTCGCGGCATTGCCAGAACCCATAGGCCCAAAGCGGCAGCATCGGCACCTGGCCCGATAACTTCCGGTAGGTGCTGATTACACTGTCTGCCCCGGTTCCGTAAAAAACCACATAATCTACTAATTTGGCATTAGGTGAACGGAAACCAGTGAGGTTATCAATTTTCTTCCAGGAGATGGTAGGTTCATTGTCAGATTTACAAATGACCTGTATCGAGTGTGTTCCTGCTTTCAAAAATACTTTAGCGCTTACGGTTGGCGGCAACCACAGGTTTGTTTGGTCAATGCAGGGTTTGCCATCTACAATCACAAAATGACGGTTACCCATGCCGCCCAAATCGAGCATGATAACATATTCTCCCGGCTCTGTTACTGAAAAAGTTCCTTTATATGCAGACTGACTTTGCTGTACCCTTTGCGTTCCCGCATCAGTAGTTACTTCTATCATGTTGCTGCTATCTGGGGAAGCTGCTTGTTTTGTGAGACTAACAAAATTATCCGCAGGATTAAAATCTGTTAGTCCGTATTGATGCCAAAGCAATCCATAACCTTTACTGGAATAAATGAACGGAATAGAGATCTGGGTGTTTACCTGGGTAAGGCGGCGTGTAATCCCTTTCAGGTTGAAATGCCCATCCTGGAACTGTCCCAGCCCATAAATGTATTCCCCATCGGGTGACACAAAACTCTGTTCCGCCTGATAACAAGGCTCACCTGAGACCGTACCGGGTATGAGTTTCCGAGTGCCGGCTTTTTCTGCAAGAAACACTTTGCCTTGCTTATCGGCATAGGTGAGGTGGCCGTTTTTCCTGTCAACTGTTATAATAATGTCCTTCGTCTTTATCTTAATGGCAGATGCCGTTTCCGTTAGCTGGTATTTTGTTTCATCTGACCTCGGAATGAATACCAGTTCTTCAAGAGAATCTGATACCTGCTTGTAGAATTTTACCCTGACAGCATTTTCGGTTAGTGGTTGAATACTTAGTGTGCCATCTTGAAAATGAACATTCACCCTGTCTGCCAGCCTTTCAAAATTTTTTACAGATTGTCCGAAACAAAAGACCGGACATACAAATACAATAAATCGAAAAACAAAATTCATTTTTTCTTAATTAGGTCAAACAATGTTAGAAATCACCATAGTTACCAGGCAGTGATAATCATTCTACTGAAATCAAAATTAACCCCAACAGCATTTGTGCAACTTCTCCAAAAAAGACTTTCTTTTATACAAATCCGATCGAAACAACGTTTGTTACATTTGATATCTCTTGCCTGCCACTTGTCGTTAACGCAGTTAAAAAGTATTAGTGCGCTTTTTGATCACCAAGACCGGATACTAAAATAAGTTCACGTCCTGTCAGCATAAATCTTTCTTCTACTTTGAATAGGAACATACTGTAAATTAATAAAATAAAAACTTTTCCCTCATCACATAAACACCCCCTTGATTTTCCTATGCACCGCCGGGTCGCTTACCAATAAAAACTCATTTATCAGATCAATGGTAGTGGGTGGATGGTTAGGGTAAGCATACTTTGTAATAAAGTTCTTCAATGCCAGGTTAAGTTTTTCTTCGCCTATCAACTCGTATAACTGGTGCATGGCTACAAGCCCTTTATTGTAGGAAAGGTAAATATTGCCTGGCTTTACTTTGTACAATGGTTCTTCAGTGCCGAATGGCTTCCCTTTTTCGTAAAGGTCTTTATGCATATGCACTACTTCTTTCATCGCTTCTATGCCGTGTGTATTTTTATAGAGCATCAGTTCTGTGTACATGGCCAGGGTTTCGGTAAGCATAACTGAACCTTCCCGCTCTTCCGGCGCTATCTGTGCCGTTCCCCACCATTCATGCGCCAGTTCATGTGCTGCCAGTTCATTGATCACATCCCGCAGTTTCTCTTTTCTTAAGTCTGCATGAAAGGTTACGCCCTCATTCATAAAAATGACAGCAGGGTAGGCCGTAGCATTAAAGCCTTCCGTAAACCTGGAGATCTCCGCAAAGCGTATGGTCTTAAAAGGGTATTTGCCAAAATTCTTCTCACAATAAACAATTGTGTTTTTGGCTTCTTCTATTAAATGATCAACATTCTCATGGTGACCAGGATGATAATACACTTCAATGGCAATGCCGTTTTGGGTGGCTTTTTTAACGGCATATTCCGCAGATGAAACGGCAAAGCGGAATGGTATGGCAACAGGCGATTGGTAGTGAACGTAGTTCCTGCCTTTTTCTTTCCAGCTTCGCTTCAGCTCGCCGGTACCAATGGCCGTTTGATTGCCACTGGTTGAAATGACCGCGTCGAATTGTATAAAGCCATAATTGTAGGCTGCGCTGTCTTTTTCTTCCAGCTTTTTTAAAGGCGTAGCTGCCGCTAACTGTCTTATTTTGCGCTCTGTTCCGTTTTCAATTTCATTGCCTGGCTGATAACCGAATACCGGGTAATAACGACTAATACGCATAAAGGCGCCATTTTCTACAATGGCGTTGAAGGCGGCATGCCGGTTAAACGGCGACCAACGGTAATGCATCGCAAACTGCATTGTAATGGAATCTCCGGGGTGCAGGGATGTTGCCAACCGAAAACTGTAATGTCCAAATACACTGTCCTTCTTCACCAGTGTGGCCTTTTCAATTTTTACATCCTGCAAAACAACATCCGGGTTGCAATACAATAACAAGCTATCCAATGGTTGCGGGTTCTTATTTACCAGGGTATACTCACCCGTAACCATATAATTATTGTTCTCTGGATATAAATCTATCCTGGTATGAACACGGCTGATCGTGGGCTGAGCAATGTGCTGGTATTTCCTATACCACTGCTCGTATTGCGCCTGCCAGTTCAGTTCATCTTCATCAGTTGTTATTGTTGTTTTATTGTAGATAATTGTTCCGGTGATAAACATCAACACAACACAGGACCCAAATACAAATTTGCCAACAGGTTTTAACAGCTTCTTGCTTTTGATCCATGAAGTTTTTCGGGTATTTCCCCACAACCTGGCTGCCACCATACCCACTATAATTGTAAATGCCAGCCAATACAACATCTTTATGCCAAATGCCTGCAGGTAAGCGCCATACCCATTCATATCTGAATAATACCCCACAAATGATCTGGCAAAGCGAAACAGGGGATGAGCCAGTCCCAGCTTACTTCCTACAGGTGAATTGGTGATCAACAGGAATAATGCGGCTACTACCAGTCCTGCATACTTTTTTCTTACCATTGCCTGTATGCTCACGATGATACTTGCATACAATAATGCCGGTACGCCCAATACAAAAAATAAAGAAGCGTATGCGCCAAAGTCTATAAACGGATAGTGATATAACAATTGAAAGGCTATACCGATCAGGATGCAGAAAACAATTAATAAGATCGGTACTATAGCCAAAGCTGTCCACTTGGCGCCAAGGATAATGGCTTCGCTAACCGGTGTGGTTCGTTCCATTGGCGCTACTTTAACCTGGCGGCTGCGCCAAAGCATTTCCACACTATAAAATAATAATACCACTATACTAAAGAATGGAAAAGTACCAATGATGTTTTTTACCATTAAGCCCGAGGTGGCATATCGCTGCGGTAATCGGATGCCGCCATCAATGTCGCTGTATATTTCCATACCTAAAAAGAAAGCCCATAAAATGAGCATCAGGATAAATGAGATGCTTTTTACTATGAAACGGATATCCAGTTTTACAAAACTCAAAAAGGTTGTAAGGCTATAGGCGGTGTTTGAATAACTGCTGGCTACTGGTTTGTAGTCAATGGCTATTGTGCTTTTCTCGTTTGCTATAACCTTCTTTTTTGCTTTTTCTTTTTTCCCTTCCCTGAAACGATAACTGCTGTAGCTAATAAAAAGTACAATCAGGGAAAAAATAATTACCCATAAGCGATTGAATAAGAAATTGCCTTTCCCTTCAATCAATTGTGTATTACGAAGCTGCACTGGCCAATACTGTGTTTGTTCTAAAAAGGCAGCCAAACCAAAAGGATCTAATTTAGCGGCCAGTGCCATTGCTGTTGATGAGGGTGGGGAGGCGCCGGCAAATAACGGTGAGTTGGAAAACAAAGATCCCACCATGTAGAAAATATAAATAGCTAATCCTGACAAATACATAATGAGCTTGTTCCGGGTTAGCCAGGCCACTGTACAAACAATCGCTGCGCAAAGGAATGCATTCGGCAACACCAATACCACAAACGGATGCAGGTAATTCAGCAGGTGAAAGGACGTATACTTTTCTGGATCATTTCCACGTAACAGGTGGCCCATCATTAGTCCGGAAAGTAAGAGTAGAAAGCATAACAACGTAACAACTACAATGAGTGTAAAGCGACTGAATAGGAAATGGCTTTTACACATGGGCGTTGCATATAGAATGGCGTCGAACTGGCTGTCTTTCTCCCTGAATAAGATTTGTGCAGCGAGAATGGTAATGATGAAAATATTAAGGAGTGATAAAAGCCCTATGATATACATTAACACCCAGGGCGAGTTGACATAAAGACCCGGGAATGAAAAATTAGCCACCTGGCTGGTTAATAATCCCAATGACAAAAAGGCTAACAACAGGCCATAGAACCACCATTTGCGGAAGTAAAACCGGGATTCTGAAAAAAAGTATTCTTTAAACATGTTGTGGCGCATTTACAAGTTGAGTGAAATAAACATCTTCAAGCGCGGGAACTACTGCTGTAAAACCGTTACCTGGTTGGGTAGTTGCATGAACATGGATGTTCAACCGGCCGGCATTTAACTGCGAAGTAATGATGCGGTAATTGTCTGCATACCGTTGCCAGTCTTTTTTATCAATGGTTTTGCTCCAGATGGTTCCGGCTAATTGTTCGATGAATTGCGCAGGCGCGCCACTGGCAATTAAACAACCTTTATTGATAATAGCCATTTGTGAACAAAGGCTCCGCACATCTTCCACCAAATGGGTGGAGAGGATAACAATTAACTGTTCTCCTATTTCGCTCAACAGGTTATTAAAGCGGTTTCTTTCTTCGGGGTCAAGACCGGCAGTGGGTTCATCTACAATAATGATCTGCGGATTGCCCAGTAATACCTGTGCAATGCCAAAGCGCTGGCGCATACCACCGGAAAAACTATGCACTTCACTGTTGCGGTGCTCGTATAGATTTACTTTTTGCAACAGCGCGAGAATCTGTTCCTTTCTTTCGTTTTTAGGTACGCCTTTCAACACGGCAAGATGTTCCAGCAATTGAAAGGCAGAAAGTTTTGGGTACACGCCAAAATCCTGCGGCAGGTAACCTAATTGTTTTTTGATGAACAGCGGGTTCTGCAAAATATTTTCTCCATTGAAAATGATTTCGCCATGATCGGCCGACTGCAAGCCGGCAATCGTTTTCATCAGGGTTGATTTGCCCGCTCCATTCGGCCCTAACAAGCCAAACATCCCATTGCCAATTTCCAGCGAAAGGTTATCGAGCGCCTTTACACCGTTGGCGTAGGTTTTAGAAAGATTTTTAATTTGTAATGTGTTCATGATGTTTTCTTTTTTTCAGGCAATAGCTTTCCCTTCGCCATTTAATGGCGTTTTTTTAAGACCAGTTTTTATGTACGTGATTTATTCTTTGTCGGGCACAAACTCCAGGATGTCGCCCGGTTGGCAATCCAGCGCTTTGCAGATCGCCTCTAATGTATCAAAGCGGATGCCTTTTGCTTTTCCCGTTTTTAAGATGGATAAATTCGCTTGTGTAATGCCGAGTGTTTCAGCCAATTCCTTGCTTTGCATTTTTCGCTTTGCCAGCATTACATCTATATTTACTACTATTGGCATGGCTATATGTATAGGTCTTGTTCGTTTTGCAATTTTACTCCCTGTTTGAAAATGGCGGCTAAAAAGTAAGCAAACACACCCAATGTGAAATGCAACACCACCAGCACCATCGCTTCTGATTCGAACTCCGCAAAGAAACTGGTGACTAACACCATCAGGCCAGGAATGATGCAATTGGCCAGATAAAACAAACGCAATTTTTGTACGCCATAACTGGTGAACAGCCGTGGTTGAAAAAACACTTTAAACACGTTACCAAGTAATAAGAAGAACAACCCATACAAACTTATTGGCAGCAAAAAGAAAAAGATGATATAGATAATATTATAGTCGCCATTTAAAAAATGCGTATTTGTAAAAGGATAGTTTACTGAAAAATATTTTCCGCCTTCCCTGATGTGCAATCCCCAGGTAGTGGTTAATGCCAGCAGCGAAAGCGCAACGCAGACAAAGTAAAAAAAGGATAAAACCCGGGCGATATAGTACAATATTTTGGAAACGACCTTAACAGAATTCATTGCAGAATTTAATTTTATGCTGTAAATGTATAATTAATTATCGTAAAACAATAATTAATTTGAAATTATGCCTCTTGAAATAATAAGTGATTGTAAACCAAAAGCTGTAAGTTGTAAGCCGAAAGGAATGCAGGTAAGCTCCGGAATACCCCCAACTTCATCATCAGGTGCCATAAAAAAAGAGGGTGTACCAAATCTGGTACACCCCTGATTATAGCTGCCTTTAATGTTGTCAACTCCCTCAAAGGCCGGCTATATTTAACCCCTACCGTATGTACACCATCTGCTATAATTATTTCAATTGTAAGCCGGCATTGAATTCTGTGTATGCTTCTTTCTTGTTATAGTTCTCATCCCATACAGCGGATAATCTTTCGTGTGAAACGGCAACCGGTTGCGTAACCACGAATCTGCGTCGCTCACCCCCCATATAGTTATACCGTACCGTTGTGCTTCGGGCACATTGCGGATGGTTGACTCTGCCACATATTTAAATTTAGCTGCCTGTTGCGGCAACATGGTTGGTGAAATAACGAAGTTGGCAGTTTGAGGGTTTGTCTGGCTTCTCAGGTTAACACTAATATCCAGCTCCGTAATTCTTTCCAACAGTCCCAGCCGCGCCATTTTCATCAGGGGGCTAATGACAGAGCATGCGAATTGGATGTAAGTTTACTTACAGGCGAATAAGATCAACTTACACGGGTTGTGATAAAAGCTAAAATGAAGACTAGTTTTAGGTGGGCGGCTTGGTGAATGATCAACTTTCACCTGGGTAGAATAAATTTTTCATGATGCGACGTTGGCTTTTAAGTTAACAATAGCAGCGGTGATCCATATAATAAACGTTTACCCTTAGAGAATAGTATAATCTAGCATGTACCAATATGTCAAAAGCAGCGATGGGGGACTTTTATTATTTTAAATATCAATTTGTTGTACCAGGGCTTTGAGGGGTGAATATTTTTTAACATTGATGTATGGGTGGTTAATTGCGGTCTTTTGTATAATCTGTCCTCATTGTATATTTTTACATAACCAAAAACCCAAAGCCTGCTATCCCTTGTTATGTGTAGAAAAATAATTGCCTGCATTCTATATTTTTTCCTGGTTTTTACAGTTGCTATTTACGGACAAAACACCAATCCATGTGGTGTAAAAGCGGTGCTTGTACCGGGCAATGACTCCGTTATTACAGTTCCTACCGGCGTCAGTTTTTCCAGCGCCAGCATCAATGCCACCGATTATCGCCTGATTTTTGAACCTTACCAGTATCCCATGAACACGCCCGTTACTACGGGATTTGCGCCAGGGCTTACCACGGTGAAACTGGTTGCTTATAATGGCACCTGTACCGATACGGCTGTTGCTTATTATTTCTATCCCGGCACTTTCCCCACCGCTGCAGATAATTCAAGAAGGCTATACGGTTATGGGGAGCGTACCCATGATATAACCGGCCTGATTGCTGTAAATGGCGGTGGCTATTTAATGGCGGGCTTCCGGTACTATTACTGGTATTATAACGAAATGCAACAGGCTATGTTGATCAGAACAAAGCAGGAAGGTTGCGTTGAATGGAGCCGGAAAATGCCCTCCAATACGATGTACTCATCGGTAATTAATATGGTAAAGGAGGCGGCTGGTGGCGGGTTTTTTCTAATGGGTGAAGTTGACTATAAACGGTTTATTGCCAAAATTGATGCAAACGGAAATCTGCTATGGGCCGAAATGTTGATGGATGCAAACGGCACTGCTTTATTCAGTCGCGGCATGGAAGCGATGCCCGATGGCGGCGTAGTGGTGACTGGCATTCCCTATGGCGGCGCTCAATGGGCAGTGATCAGGTTAAACAGTGCAGGAGGGATCATCTGGCAAAAAGAGATTGCCTATTTTCAAAATGTAAACGGCATATTTCAGGATATAGCCATAAAGGATAACTTCCTGTACATAGGTGGTACTATTGGGTCAGACTCTTATCATTATGACGGATTGCTTACCAAGATGGATTACAATAATGGCCAAACTGTATGGACGAAAAAGTATGAGCAATCTTCCGGTACCATGAACCTGCGGGAAATAATAAGTGTCGATTCAACCCTGATCATTAATCTTGGCGTTGGCACCAACCTGGTTAATACGCCTTCATTGGGAGGTTTGATGCGCATCGATACGTCGGGTCAGGTACTATTGGCAAAGGCGGTTGGCGAATCATATGCGCCCAATTCTCTTGTCGGGCCTTACAATTCAAGTGGCAGCCATCTCGTTCGCTCCGGTAAAACATTTTACCTGCTTTCTTCCGGTACGCACTCGTTAAGTCTGCAACCTTATATCTCTTATGGTAACCGAATGGTGAAATTTGATTCTACCTATAAAGCGGAATGGGTAGAAACACATGGCGGCGCCGGCGCGCCGAGGTTTTATTTTAACGCATCAGCGCCTAAAGACGGTTATGCATTAGGCGGCGATGAAATAGGAAGCGCATTAAATGCAAATGGTCTCGGTTGGTTGATGTCACTGAAAGTAATAGATTCATCCGGTAGCAATACGACCACCAATTGCTGGTTTACCAGGCAGCAGTTTGTATCGCCTGCCATACCTGTTACAGTTCAACCTACTCAATGGACGATTGACAGGAATGCTGCTTTCACCGTTTCAGGCATCAACATTCCCTGGGAGCCCTTCTTTCCGGAAATGCGTTTTAAATGTCCTGATTACGTTGATTCGTGCAGCTATTTGAAGCTAAGCGGTCAGCGGTCTATCTGTAATTTGACCAATACCTATACGTATGTAACGCATAAGAACAAGTCCTGCGGGCAACCTACTCAATGGACGATCCCGTCAAACGTACAAACGCTTTCGCAAACCGGTACTTCGGTCACTGTTCGCTTTCCGGCTTTTGGCAGGTATGTGATCTATGCAACCAATCCTTTAAGCTGTACCCCGGTGCAGGACTCTATTGTGGTTATTGCCGCAAGCAAAACGCCGCCGTTGAACCTTGGCCCTGATCAGCAGATCTGTCCGCAGAATACAACTACCCTGCGTGCCGGTCCGAAATTCTTTACTTACAAATGGCAGGATGGCAGCACCGACTCATTGCTACAGGTAATCCAGCCGGGGAAATATTGGGTGGAAGTAACTGATTCGTGCAGCAATATATTGAGCGATACGATCTATGTTACACAGGCGCCTCCTATTCCTTTTTATGTTGGGCCCGATAGAACAAAATGTAATAATGATACGCTGCGCCTGCAGGCGCCTGCCGGGTTTATAAATTATAGCTGGGGCCCTGCTTATAATATCAGTGGCGCCAATACACAGGTGGCTATAGTTAATCCGCTCACCGATACTACCTACACGATAATGGCTGAAAAAACACCAGGCTGTTTTGCGTATGACACTATAAATATTTCGGTATATCATTCGTTGCCTGTGAACCTGGGCCGTGATACGGGTATCTGTATGGGTAATAACGTGGTATTGGATGCCGGTGCAGGTTTTGCTCAATATCAATGGAGCGGCGGAACCAGCGCCCAAACGCTTGCAGTTGGCGCCACAGGAAATTATGCTGTAATTGCAACAACAAACGAAGGATGTAAATCGGGAGATACCATCAGGATAAATGTATTTAATAATCCGGATGTTGAGTTGGGAAATAATAATACGCTTTGTGAAGGCAGTACGCGCACTTTGCAGGCCGGTAATTTCGCTTCTTATTTATGGCAGAATGGCGAAACCGCTTCTTCCATAACCGTGACCGGTCTGGGCAAGTACTATGTAAGGGTTACCGATAATAATCGTTGCATTGACAGCGATACATTAGAGATTAACCGCTTATTAGCTTCGCCGTCAAAATTTCTTCCTGCCGATACCATTATCTGCTCTTATGTAAAATTGGATGTAAAACCTTTCCGGTCATTCAATAAATACTTATGGAGCAATGGCGCTATTTCTCCCGTTATAACAGTGAGCCCGACCGGTATGTATTGGTTGCAGGTAACAGATGTACATAACTGTACAGGCATCGATACCGTACTTATTCAACCTAAGGATTGCCTTATGGGCTTGTATGTGCCATCAGGTTTTACGCCTAATGGCGATGGGAAGAATGATGTGTTCAAGCCAACATTATTGGGCAATATAAAAGCATACGAGTTTTCCATTTACAACCGGTGGGGACAGCGACTGTATTATTCTACTGATCCGAAAAAGGGTTGGGATGGCCGCAACGGACCCAATACCCAGGGCGCCAGCGTGTTTGTTTGGATGTGTAAATACCAGTTGGAAGGGGAGGATGTAAAGGTGGCCCGGGGAACGGTAACATTGGTTAAATAAATTATAAGTTCTATTTGCATTTTATTACTGGTTACTTGCATACGCAAACGTTAGCGTAACATAATATGCTTGTGCGGGTGCTTTGTACATATATTTGTTTTCCCACATCGTCATATTATGAAAGCTGGAAAACAAACGTTTATTGCCTGCCTGGTTCTTATCGGCATTGTATCATTTAAACCACTTGCCTCCATTTACAAGAATGGATGGATAGACCTGAATAAGAACGGGAAAAAAGATATTTATGAAGATCCCTCCAAACCAGTAAATGCCCGAACAGCCGATCTGTTGTCGAAAATGACAGTGGAAGAAAAGACCTGCCAGATGGCTACGCTGTATGGCTGGCGCCGGGTGCTGAAAGATTCCCTGCCAACACCTGAATGGAAAAACGCCATCTGGAAAGACGGCATTGCCAATATCGACGAGCACCTGAACGGATATATTGGTTCTAACAAGACGGTGACGTTGGACCTGGCAACGGATATGGAAAAGCATGTTTGGGCAATGAATGAGACCCAACGTTTTTTTATTGAACAAACCCGGCTCGGTATCCCGGTTGATTTTACCAATGAAGGCATTCGTGGTATTGAAGCCTATGAGGCAACCGGTTTTCCTACACAGCTCAATATGGGTATGACCTGGAACAAAGACCTGGTGTATCAGGAAGGATTAATAACCGGCCGCGAAGCCCGTGCCCTGGGTTACACCAACGTGTATGCGCCCATTCTCGATGTGGCGCGTGACCAACGCTGGGGTCGCCTCGAAGAAACGTTTGGCGAAGATCCTTTCCTTGTTGCCGCTTTGGGTGTTGCCATGGCGAAAGGCATTCAGCATAATGGAAAGGTGGCGTCTACCGCCAAGCATTTTGCGGTGTACAGCGCCAATAAAGGAGCGCGGGAAGGACAGGCCCGCACAGATCCGCAGGTAGCGCCACGGGAAGTAGAAAACATCCTGTTGTATCCTTTCAAAAAGGTGATCAGGGAAGCCGGCATCATGGGTGTGATGAGCTCTTATAACGATTACGATGGTATTCCTGTTTCGGGCAGTAATTACTGGTTGATACAAAGGCTGCGGATTGAAATGGGTTTTACCGGCTATGTGGTCAGCGACAGCGAAGCCCTCGAATACCTGAGCAGCAAACACCATGTGGCCGCTAATTTAAAAGAAGCCGTTTACCAGGCCTTTATGGCTGGTATGAATGTACGCACTACATTCCGTCCGCCCGATAGCATTATCATTTGCCTGCGACAACTGGTGAAAGAAGGTCGTATACCTATAGATACCCTCAATCGTCGCGTAGGCGATGTATTGAAGGTGAAGTTCAGGCTTGGCCTGTTCGATCATCCTTATATAGAAAGTGCCGCCGAAACAAGAAAGCTGGTCAATAACGAGGCCAGCCAGCAGGTGGCTTTACAGGCATCACGTGAAAGCCTCGTGTTGCTGAAAAATGCGAATAATATTTTACCGCTGTCAAAAGGATTAGAGAAAGTAGCGGTGGTAGGTCCCAATGCCACCAACGACGATTATGCACATACGCATTACGGTCCATCGCATACGCCCAGCGTAAATGTGCTGCAGGGCATACAGGCAAAGCTGGGTGCTGATAAAGTGTTATATGCCAAAGGCGTTGACCTGGTTGACAAACGCTGGCCCGAAAGTGAAATATTGCCCGAACCGATGGATGCTGCGGAGCAGGCTATGCTCGACTCTGCTGTTCAGGTTGCAAAGCAGGCGCAGCTCGCCATTGTCGTTCTAGGCGGAAATACCAAAACAGGTGGCGAGAGCAAAAGCCGCACCAGCCTTGACCTGCCCGGTTACCAGCTCAACCTGGTTAAAGCCATCAGGGCAACCGGCAAACCGGTAGTGGTGGTGTTGATCGGTTCACAACCCATGACCATTAACTGGATCGACAAGTATATGGATGGTATTATTTATGCAGGTTACCCCGGCGGAAAAGGAGGTACTGCCATTGCTGATGTGTTGTTTGGCGATTACAACCCCGGTGGCAAGCTCACGCTGACCTTTCCCAAATCGGTTGGACAAATTCCTTTGAACTTCCCTTCCAAACCCAATGCACAATCAGATGAAGGCGAGCATGCCAGGATCAAAGGCTTGTTGTATCCTTTTGGTTTTGGATTAAGCTACACCAGCTTTGAATATAGCAATTTGAAAATAAATACCGGCAAAACAGCCAACGAGCCAATTGCCGTAACGGTTGATATCACCAACACCGGCAAGCTGGCCGGCGATGAAGTAGTGCAGCTATACATTCGCGATGTATTGAGCTCGGTGACTACGTATGAAAAACTGTTGAAAGGTTTTGAACGGGTGCACCTGCAACCCGGCGAAACCAAAACCCTGTCTTTTTCCATTCCCCGCGACGAGTTGAAATTATATAACCGTGAAATGAAGTTTGTGTTAGAGCCCGGAGAGTTCAGTGTGATGGTGGGGGCGTCTTCAAGTGATATCAGGCAAACGGGTAGTTTCTTTATAAAATAAGTTAAAGTCTATTATATATGCAGGTAAGTACGTAATGACCATCGCGCAGATTGCACAGTATTCGAGCATCTGGGCATACGTTACCCTGCTGAATAAAAGCGGCGCCTCAGGTAATCGCATCAAATACTGGAATTATCCAAATGAAAGACCGATTTTCAATTATACCAATGACAACCCGGCCGGTTACTGCATCCCTGCTTTCCAGGTAACGGGTTCATGGATAAGCGATAGCGGTGGTCAGATAGTTACGCTATTCTTCCAAAACGCGGGCATTGATTTTCTTTCTGTGGTAATGCATGTTGCCCGCTGCGGATATGATCGATGATGTTGAATGATCTGGTATGGCAAAACGGACAGGCATGCACATCGCCGGCTGAATCGATATACACACTACGACTGCCAGAGAAGCAACCTATTCGCCGTTGATGAAATCCATGATACAGTAAGGTGGGATATTTCCTGTATTCCGGCGCGTGATTTACCTGCAGGAATAACTGTTCCAATTGCTGTATATGGGTTTCTTCCAGCAGCACCTGCTGGTTTTCGTAATGGCCAATTTGTACCGGTTCCAATACCTGCACAAATTGAACACCGAGTTGCCGCGCAAAATCCATATATGGTAACAGGCTTCCCTGGGTAATAAATTGCCTGGTACCGCATACGCTTAATGCGGTAACCAGGCCTGCGCGTTTAGCCACGTCTACGGCTTGTACGGCCATGCTAAAAGAATGGGCGTGCCCTCTGAACAGGTTGTGCAATTCAGGTATGTAGTGATCGATGCTTACCACCACACCGCGGCACCCGGCTTGTTTCAGCAGCCGGGCATTTTGAGCTGTCATGTTAAAGCCGGAGGTAAGCACCCAGCATTCGCTTTTTTTACTGGTAAAAGCAATGATGTCGAGCAGGTCTTTAATGCGTACCATCGGTTCACCGCCACTGAAGTGGATCTGTAGTACTTCCTGTTGCTGGTATAGTTTCACCGTTTGCAGCAGATCTTCTTTGGTAAACGATTCTTTCTGGTTCAAGTTATCCCATTCAAAGCAATGCTCGCAGCGCATGGGACATTTACGGGTAATGGCGAGAAAGATAAAGGAAGGCTTTTCTGCAGAGAGATCGGGATGCGTATGCCGGAGCAGTTCTCTTTTAATTACATTATTGTAGGCTTTCGAGGGCCAGCCCGGTGCGTAAAGACTGTAATGATACCGGCCGTCAACTTTGTATATTTTAGTCATATTGCCATCCCAGATGGCGTTCCTGGTTTTGATCATCTTGCGATAAACTTTCCATATGGTACCTGGGCGCCGCAACCATAATATGGCCAGCCAGAAGATATTACATTTTATGGCCCAGTTGATCAATAACCGTTTCACCATACCTGGCGCTCCATTGCTTACTTTGTTTTTTAAATTATACCCGGCGCCTGCTGTTATGGTTGTGATGGTTTTATCAACAGTGATTGTTTGCATAACAGGGGTTTTATTGTTTGGAGAAAGCTACCAGTTGCGCACGGTTGATCTGGTTATAGCGTTGCCTGCTGAATGCAGTAAAGGCGTCTGGTTGCTTAAACTGTTGTAAGAATGGTTTATTGATGCCACCCTTGAAATGCCGAACATGGGTGTAATATCCTTTTGTATGCAGAATAAAAGTTTGCATTTGCGTGGTGTCCTGCACCGGGATATAGTTGTATGTTAACGTGGCTACATTACCTGGAACTGGTTGTTCACAATACAGTCCATCTTCTTTTTGCAGCACCGGCAGTACGTTCCTGTTTAATTCATCAATTGCGCTAACTGGCGTGTACTCGTTCGTAGTAAATTGGTCATTGGGTGTATAATCGATGGCTGCGTAATCAATTTCCCAGAACATAAACCCGCTGGAAAGTTTTACGGTCAGCGATGTTTCTGTTGGTGTGATATCAGGCAACGGCACTACAATTTCGCGGGTAGCTACCGGACCAATGGTGGTAAGATGGGTAATGTCTTTCCAGCCCGAATTGGTTTTAATTGAAATGTGCAATGGTATTCGTTGTGCTTTTACCCATTGTAATAACTCATCGGGCGTTTTCTTGTTTTGTTGTTTCATATAAATGGAATAATACCGGCCAAAGCCTTTGGCCAGTTCGCCGTATAAGTAGTCGAGCCAATACGAGTTCTTGAGTGAGAGTACCAGCTTTGCATTGCCTATGCCTGCCTGCTTATTGAACTGCAACTCCAATTCATTTTGCCCGTTGGTGAATGTAGTGTCATCCATAAATTGCAAAACCTGGTCGTTATGTTGCTTCAATGCAATTGTATTTATTGGTTTATTGTTCAACAATGCCTTGACTGGTAATTGGGGTTTTTCAATGCTGTATAGATGGCCTGTTTCATCTGCCAGGATCCTTGAGTGTTTGTTATGGGTGATCACCAGCAGATTAGCGATATCGGTATACTGCCGTTCCTGCAATTCGTTACTTATTTTCAGTTGTAAGTTGCCATTGGGAGTTGGCGCCATTTTTAACGGCAGGTAATCGTGTCGGGCCAGTTGTGGGTAAATAGCCCCGCCATATGTTTCGCCCTGTAGCGTGAACTGGTTGCCATCATAAGCACTTACAAAAGGACAGGAACTTTTTGTGGCAACTACAATGGCGGCAACCAGGGCCATGGCGCCAAGCGTATAACCAATGGCACCTATTGCATAGCTGCCGGTAGTGCGTTCCCTGTCTTTTTGTATTACTTCAATCCTGTATACCTGGTTGAGTGCAAGCGTATAGGGTCCAGGTTTTGCAGCATTATCGCGCTCAATGAAAAAGTGCACTTCGTTTAAAACACTCCGATGGGTTGGGTCAGATCTTTTATACCTTCTGTTGTTGCGTATACCGTTCCGGAGATGCAGCTTGTGTTCGGGCGGTAGTGTATCTAAAGTACAGGTCATTGCGGTATGATCGGCTTTGATCTGAAGGTTTTTCATGAAATACGCTTCATTTACGTTGCGTAAAATAAAAGACCTGTATGCAAACCTCAGGCTATCGATCTTTTTCATAGCCTGTTTGTCTGATGGCGCTATTAACAGCGATTCATAATAGTTGTGGCAACCAGTGCTGCAGGTAAAAAAAAGAAAGGCTGCAAAGAAGCATGTGGTGATGTTGATATACTGTTTCATGGCGTTGTTTTGATATTAGTTAAAACCAATACCTCATAATGGCATAATACTGAAATCAATACTGCAGGAACCTTCTATATGACCCGTTCACCAGGTACTTCGGGTAGATCTTTGTGAGGGTATAGCTTTTACAGGGAGATATATTGGAAGTTACAAAAAGATGCTAAACCAAATTTATACTATTTTAACGGAGATTAATTGTTTTAAGCGCTGGTTTTTCCTGATCGTTGTTGGCAATTCCGATTGTTCGAATAGGAATTGTTTTGTAGATTACTGGGGTGATGTACAACGTACGTATAATGAAAATAATCACATCCATAATTGCTTTTATTTGTCTCTTATTTTTTGGTTGCAGTCATTTTGATAATGACCTGTTTGACGCCATAACCAAAAACGACATTGCCAGTGTTGATCATTTGCTGAAGCAAGGCATTGACGTGAATAAGAAAGATACGGAAGGCCGTACACCCTTGTTCCAGGCTGCTATCCTGGGTGAAAAAGACATTGTGCGTCTGCTGATCAAAAATGGCGCTCATACCGAAGACAAGAATAAGTTTGGTGAAACGCCTTTATCAATAGTTGCTACAAAAGGACATACAGATGTTGCGCGCATCCTGATCGACAATAAGGCTGATGTAAATGCCGTAAATATCGACAGCGTAACACCGTTGATGTACAGCGCCACGTATGGGTATCAACCTATTCTATCCTTATTATTGCAACATAATGCTACGGTGAATGCAGTTAGCAAGGAAAAATTAACGCCATTGGTATACGCCTGCCTGAATAATCATATAGAGGAAGCCCGTTTGCTGATAGCCAGCAAAGCCGATGTGAATTTCAGTATGCAGGACCAGGAAACCATACTGATGATACTTGCTATTAAGGGCTATGCCGATCTTGCCAAATTGTTAATAGATAATGGCGCGTTGGTGAATGCCCAAACAACTTACAAGTCCACAGCTTTAATGGCGGCCTGCCGCAACCGGCATACCGAGGTGGTGAAAGTATTGATAACTGCAAATGCTGATCCTACAATCAAAGATGAGAATGGTGAAACGGCATTAGATCATGCAAAGAGGGCCGGAGCGCAGGAGATCGTTGCATTATTAAAAGAGGCAGGGGCACAATAAGGCACAATTGCTAACACAAAATTCAAGTTATAAGTTGCAGGTTTCAGGTTGCAAGGAAAAAAAAATCGGGAATCCCAACCTGTAACGTGAAACTTGTAACCTGCAACAAAAAATAAACCCCGCCGTCCCGGGGTTTATTTTTTTGAATATATCCTTTATAGCCGACGGTTGATCAATAGATCCGTGTCATTAATCCTGATCCATTACCAGAGCCGCCGCTTCCGGTGATTGTTATGTGACCGGTATTTCCATTACCATCGTAGCCCCATGCTTTGTTATTGTTGGCTGTGCAATTGGTTACAGTGTGCGGTACGTTTTGACCGGCGCTGCCCAGTTTGAAACCATTCCCATCGCCATTACTTCCATAGCCATGGTTGGTAGCTACGCAACCTGTAATAGTAACAGAATAAGGTTGTCCATACAGGTCCCAGCCATCATCGGAGTTGTGATTGGCTGTGCAGCTGGTGAACTTGTTGCCGGCGCCGCCAGATAATTTGCACGCAAAACCATCGGCGTTTTCTCCGCCATTGGCAGCATCGTAGTTTTCATTTGATTTGCAGTTTACAACATTGTTGTGATGCGAACCGTTGTAGATCTGGATACCGGAATCATCATTACCGGTTGCTGTTATATTAGACACATAATTGTAACCGCCAGACTGGAATACCAATCCGCAATCCGGTGCATTTTTAATGGTCATATTGGTAATGTTCCAGTAACTGCCATTACATTTTACACCCCAGCCCGATGAAATGCCCGAGCAATCGAGCGTGCCGCCGGTAAAATTGATCTTTGAACTGGAGGTGCCGCTATTCAGCAACTGCAGGGTGCTGGTTAATCTGATAGTACCACTAACAGTTATAATATCACCTGCCTTGGCATTGGCAATAGCAGTTTTTAATGCAGATTCAGTAGTTACGGTGGTGTTAACGGCTGCTACGTTGGTGAAACCGTCGCTTTCAGATCTGGTGGCAGGGTTGGAAGAAGAGGAGGAATCAGTGGCTGGTTGTTCAGTTACCTTTAGGCAACTGGCAAAAAGGATCACGAGCGCCATAGCGCCAATGTGTTTTTTCATACTTGAAGGCAATTTAATCGTTTAAAAAAAAGTAGTTCTCTAATTAAATGTAGCACTTGTACAAAATAGTTAGAAAGAGGCTTTAACAATAATTTATGCAATCGTTGCCGGTAACGATTGCAACCCTGCCTGTAATGGCTAGTGGTAAGTGGCTGCCTTCCTCCCACCTGCCACTAGCTCCCGATAGCTATCGCGACTACCCGCTATTGATCAGTATTCCTTACCATCTATATTGTAGAAGTTATAGTCGGTCATAGGTGCATCTGTAAATCCAAGGTTCCGCCCAATAGTTACTACCTGCCCGCGATGGTACGTGCTATGGTTGGCATAATGCATGATGTATTCGAAATTCCTGAAGTTGCACCGGAACCATTGGCTTTCAATGAGGGTTTTGTCCTGCACATTTTCATCTGTCATCTTATTAATATAGTCAGCCAGCTCGCCCGACGTTTTCAATAAAACGTCAAAAACGTCATATACGCTACCATTAAATTCACTTTGGGTTACAGGCTTTTCTTTTTTGAGAATAGACAACCAGTAGCGTTCGGTTTGCCAAATGTGAAGCAGGGTAAGCTTAATGCCGGCAAAGCTGGAGGGCATTTCCTTTTCCAGGCTGGCGGCCGGTTTGGTTTTTAACCAGCTTATCAATGTTGTATTAGCCCAAAGATTGTAATTCGCATAGTTCTTCATTAAATAGGTAATGGGGCTTGTTGTTGGGGGATCAATGATATCAGTAGCCATAATAGTTGTTTTTTATTATTACAAAGAAAAGTATGGGTGGTGACAACAGTATGTCAGTAGTCAATGTGATAATTTGCAAATGTGCTAATGAAAACCGGCAACCGCCATCCTGTTCTTTTATATTCGAAAAACATATTTTATCTTGGGGCGGTACATTATAATAATATATATGAAATCCATCCTGGTGTCCCTGGTTTCCCTGGCGTCTTTTATTGGTCAAGGTTATGGTCAGTCTGCCGAAGGGCAGGAGTTTGGGGAAGACATCAGGCTATGGCTGAAGCCGGGCGAACATAAGGTGGAACTTATGAGCATTAAGTCAACGGTAAATCCCCGCCAGTTAGAGCTTACCTCCAAAATAATGAAAGCTGCCCAGAAGAACGCCGCCTGGATCCGGGATTCAATGGCCACTGTTACCGATTCCGCTATTATCTATGCCAAGTTTGGATTAACAAAGGCAGAGTATAATGAGTATATCGCCATGGATGATACAGATAAGAAACAGGAGCTGGTAAAAACAGGCGATGAAACGCTGGTGATAAAGCGAAAGAAGAATACACTCACTTTTCGTGGTACCGGCCGGTTAAAAGCATTGGATTCGCTTAAGTTCAATGTAGTATTGAATGAACCGATCTATAATGGAATGGAATTGGAGTTTGGCAATAAATCGGGTTCAGAAGATAGCAACAATCCTTTTAAAAGTCCCTGGACGGGATACCATTACACCTACGAGATGTTAGACGATATAGATGCGAATATGACCAACTTCTCTACTACAAAAATTACGTTCGATATTGGACAGCTTAAAAATGGCAAAAGCATCATCATGTTTATGCTGCTCAGAGTTAAAGACGGCAAACCCATCCAGAACGCCACAGCCATCTGCCTTTTTGAATAGCCATAGTAATTTTTACTGTGTATTTTACCTTTAATACTGGCAGTAACATAAACATAACAAACATTAATAATATTGGGTAATCCTTTTCTTTCCCATTCTTTTTGATCGTTGTATCAAAAATAAATATGGTTTGAGTATTTTATTACCCAAACTTTCGGCAATTTCTTAATATAAACCACACCGCACACACGATAATTATCCGGGCTTGTAATTTGCATTAAAGACTGGGGTTCCATGCAAAATTCCAAATAAACATATTCCAAGAACCAAACTTCCTAAACGGATCTCAAATTTGGATCTTGTGATTTGATATTTGTGATTTCAGGAAATAAGATCCCTTAACCAATTAATTATCTGAATGAAGGGCGAATTTTAAATGCTAATTGAACAGTGGCGTATATAGTATAATGCTTCAAAGGGTTTAGCTATTCCATTTCAACAATTAACGATTGCTATTCACATTTCACAAACAGAACTAGTGTTTGTTAGGGTATTTTATTTCTGAAACAAAATGAAAGGTATGCAACGATCTACTTATGTGGTAATTATGGCAGGGGGGATCGGCTCCCGTTTTTGGCCGGTTAGCAGAACAGATTATCCCAAACAGTTTCTTGATATACTGGGTACAGGTGAAACCCTGATCCAGCAAACGTTCAGGCGTTTTGAAAGGATAGCGCCTATAGAGAATATTTATGTAGTTACTTCTACAGATTATGCCGGTATTGTAGATAAGCAATTACCCTTAATACCCAAAGAAAATATATTGACCGAACCGGAAAGAAAGAATACCGGGCCATGTATTGCTTACGCTTCTTTTAAAATTCTACAAAGAGACTGGAATGCTTCTATTATTGTGGCGCCGGCCGATCACCTCATCCTCGATCAACCCGATTTTGAAGAAGTTTGTACACAGGCTTTGCAATTTGTGGATATACACGATGCCCTACTAACAATAGGTATCACTCCTTCGTATGCCAATACTGGGTATGGATATATACAATTTGATAAAGCCGTTTTTCAACCCGGCATCCATAAAGTAATAACATTTACTGAGAAACCAGATGCACAACGAGCCACAAAATTTGTGAGCAGTGGGGAATATTTGTGGAACTCAGGAATTTTTGTGTGGAAGGCACGTTCGATCATTCATTCAATTGAAAAGCACCTGGGCAATCTGTATCAATTGTTTAAAGAAAAAGAAAGTTGGCTTGGAACAAGTTTTGAGAGATTAATGATCGCCGATATATACGCAGTATGTGAAAATGTATCAATTGATGTTGGGGTTATGGAAAAGGCGAAGAATGTATATATAATACCTGCATCGTTCAGGTGGAGTGATCTGGGAACATGGAACAGCGCCTGGGAAAATATGGGAAAGGATGTGCGTAACAATGCAGTGGCCGGCAATGGGGTGGTGGTAATAGATACAGCACAATGTGTGGTGCATGCGTCAGATGAAAAGCTGGTTGTTTTGCAGGGATTGCAAAATTACATTGTGGTTGATACTACAGATGTACTGCTGATATGCCAGAAAGAAAAAGAGCAGGATATAAAGAATTATGTAAGCGAGGTAAAAAAATTAAAAGGCGAACGGTATCTGTATTCTGTTAACAACAAATTAAAACCAACGCTTACAGGAATTGAACGTGTATATTAAATAAATTTTGTTTGTATACTGATAATCATTCCTAAACGAATAGAATAGGTAGCTGGCACTGAAAAATTAAATCCCATATACCGGATAATGTGCAAGCTTTTTGATATAAGACCGAGACCTTAACGATCCTATGCTTGCTATATAAATACCTCTTGTCTTTGGTTTTACTCCTGATTGAATTGGATCTGTATCCTGTAGCGTAGTATGCTTGTCGGGCAAAATTAAAATTCATATATGGGTTATAGGAGAACAATGGCATGGCCACATAAGTGGCGGGCTTTACAATTTTATAGTATTTTGGTAATAATGCTGGTGAGCATATCATCATGCGTGAATACCCAGAAGGCAGTTTATTTTTCAGGTCAGAAGACCGGTTCTTTTGAATCACCGGCTATCCCAAAACTGGTTATACAAAATAATGACCTGTTAAGCATTTCGGTTAGCAGTTTGAATCCTGAAGCATCAGCTATATTCAATCAACCTAATAATACACCTGCAAACAATAACACCGCCACTACCACTTCAGCCACTGGTTACCTGGTAGATGGAGAAGGCAATATTCAATTCCCTTTTTTAGGAGCTGTAAAAGCTGCCGGCTTATCAAAGGATGAATTGAAAGATAAATTGACCAAATCGCTGGTTGATAAAAAGCTGTTGGTAGATCCCATCATAACTATTCGCTTCCTCAATTTTAAAGTAACGGTTTTAGGTGAAGTGGCGCATCCCACAGTGGTTACCGTGCCCAGTGAAAGGATATCCCTGCTGGAAGCTATTGGACTGGCCGGAGACCTTACCATCTATGCGCAACGTGATAATGTATTGGTGATAAGGGATGAAGATGGTAAAAAAGTAACACATCGCCTGAACCTGAATTCAACCGAGCTTTTTAATTCACCATATTATTATTTGAAGACGAATGATGTTGTGTATGTGGAACCGAATAAAGCAAAAGTAGCCAGTACAAGTCGTAGTAATCAGTGGTTACCTATCGTTCTTAGTGCTTTATCGCTGGGCGTAATTGTAGTAGATCGTTTAACAAGATAAAATTTTTTTTATGCAAGTGACACACAAAAACGGATTGGAGATGGAGAGTAAGGAAACCAGTTTAAACCAGTTGTGGAACCGTTATGCTTCTTACTGGCCATGGTTTGTATTTCTGTTGTTACTGGCAGTAGGAGCAGCCTGCTTGTTTATGCGGTATGCAATTCCTAAATACGAATCTACTGCCCGCCTGTTAATTAAAGATGAGAAAAAAGGCGTGGAAGATTCCAAAGGACTTGAATCGCTTAACCTGATATCTACCAAAAAGATATTGGAGAATGAAATGGAGGTGCTGCAATCACGCTCACTGGTAAAGGAAGTGGTTAACAATTTGCAATTGTATGCACCCGTTTATGAAGAACGGGAACTTGATTCCTGGCTGCCGAAAAATAAATGGATCTCCGAAAACACAAATAAAGCTTCTGCCTGGTTAGCGAAAAGAGGTGTTGCGCCGGGCGGATTGCCAGCCTATACAATTTCTCCGATCACTATTAAGGCAAAAAGCCCGGATAGCCTGAGAGAAGTAAAGAAAATACCTTTTACTTATAGCAAAGCCGAACAGAAAGTAATTATTGGTGTAGATAGCTTCCCGTTAAAAGAATGGGTACAAACGCCATATGGTACGTTACAATTTGAACCCAATAACCGATTGAGCGATACCGCTTATGTGCCCGAAGGTCAATTGTATTTCACCTTGCTGGAACCTAAAAAAGTAATTGCAGATATTCAGGACCGCCTGGTGATTGCCTCGGCCAGTAAACTATCTTCTATTTTGAATCTTACCATTCGCGATGAAGTGCCTGAACGTGGCGAGGATATATTAAATGAATTGCTGTCGGCCTATAACGTGGCAATGTTGAAAGATAAAAATACCCTTGCCGCAAATACGCTGCGCTTTGTTGAAGACAGGTTGAACCACGTAGCGCGTGACCTGAGCGGGATAGAAAATAAGATTGAAAAATATAAATCATCCCAGGAAGCAGTAGACGTGAGCGAGCAAGGTAAATTGTTCCTGGAGAATGTAAGCGCCAATGACCAGAAGTTGAGTGAAATAGATATGAAGCTGGCCGTACTTGACCAGGTAGAGCATTATGTAAAACAAAAAGATAACAACAGTAGCATTGCGCCTTCTACCCTGGGCGTAACCGATCCGGTGTTATCGAACCTGCTGGATAAATTATACGAGTTGGACCTGGAATATGAAAAGAAGAAAGGAACTACCGCTGAAAATAATCCGTTGCTTTCCTCGGTAACTGATCAGATCAACCGCATAAAACCAGGTATCCTGGAGAATATTCAAAACCAGCGAAGAAGTTTACAGGCAAGCAGAACTAACCTGGCTTCAACAAACAGTGGTTATACCTCCGTATTACAAACCATTCCTAAAAAGGAACGTGATCTCATTGAGATAAGCCGTCAGCAAAGCACCATGCAAAGCATTTATGCTTTCCTGCTGCAAAAGAAAGAGGAAACAGCGCTGTCCTATGCGGCGAACGTTTCTGATAGCCGCGTGGTGGATAGGGCCTCATCAACAGTAGTGCCGGTGAGTCCTAAAACGCCTGTTGTTTTTGCCATCGCTATTATAATTGCCCTGACTGTTGGTGTGGTTTGGATAACCCTGAAAGAATTATTCAACCGGAAGATCATGTACCGCCAGGATATTGAGCGACTGACAAATCATCCGATCATTGCAGAAATATCCGTCGATAAATCAAAGAACCCGATCGTGATCGGCGCCAACAACCGCACGTTTGTGGCAGAGCAGTTCCGTAAACTGCGGGTTGCGCTCAACTACCTCGGTGTGAATACTACGAATAAAAAGGTGCTGGTAACTTCCGGTATCTCCGGGGAAGGAAAGAGCTTTATTGCCACCAACCTGGCGTTAAGCATGGCCCTCACCGGTAAAAAAGTAGTGCTGCTTGAAATGGACCTGCATAGTCCGGCCATCAGTGAATACCTGAAGATCAGTGCTGATGTTGGTATTTCGAGTTATTTATTGGGAACCAGGGAACCTGAAGAAATTATTAGGCGAACAGAAGTAAACGAGAATTTATTCTTTGTTCCCGCGGGACCATTGTCGGCCAACCCAACAGAGTTGTTAATGAGCAACCGGTTGCCAGACTTACTGAATTACCTCGACGGCATTTTTGATTATATTATCATTGACTCGGCGCCTGTTGCGCCTGTAACCGACGCATATATTATCTCTCCATATTGCGATGCTACTTTATATATCATCAGGCATCGGCATACGCCAAAAGTGCTGGTAGAACAGATCGACAAGAACAGCAAGGTGAATATATTGAAGAACATGGCTATTGTATTTAATGGGATTCGCCCGCGTGGATTTGGCAAGCACCATTATGGTTATGGCTATGGGTATGGAGATGGCTATGCCTATAAAGAGAAAAGAAAACAAAAGACATCGTTTAAACCTGTATAAAGTGACGGATTAAAGGTGGGTCACCGAAAATTGGTGAAGGCTCACCTACTGTAAAACCAGATAGTCCGCAAACACCTCACGACAGCCCTGACATAGATTAGAAATTGATTGCCAGTTACAGGTGTCTGTAACTGAGTTGGGCGGAGCCTGTTCTTAACACAAACTTAAATGAAGGATATGGACACAAACAAGAAATGGTACGCTGTGTATACACGGCCCCGTTGGGAAAAAAAGGTAGCTGATCTGCTGGGTAAAAAGCATATAGAGAACTATTGTCCGCTAAACAAGGTAGTACGTCAATGGGCCGATAGAAAGAAGTTGGTGTATGAGCCTTTATTTACGTCCTATGTTTTTGTACACACCACTCCGCAGGAACACCTGGCAATAAAACAAACCGATGGCATCCTGAATTTTGTATACTGGCTCGGTCAGCCGGCTGTTATCCGCGAAGAAGAAATTGATGCGGTTAAACAATTCCTCAATGAATACCATGACGTTAAGTTGGAAAAGATAAACGTTAACATGCACGACCGGGTGAGAATCTCCAGCGGTCCGCTTATGGCGCATGAAGGCGATGTAATTGAAGTGAGAAGCAGAACGGTGAAAGTACATCTGCCTTCCCTGGGTTATGCCATGACCGCAGAAGTAGAAAAGGGCAACGTAGAGATAATACCAATCACAACTTCATACACCAATAACTATTTTTATAATGCGCTCTTCAGATAAGATCTTTGTCGCCGGTCATCGGGGAATGGTTGGCAGTGCAATTACCAGGAAATTGAAAGGGGCAGGGTACAATAACCTGATCACCCGTAGTTCCCGAGAACTGGACCTGCGCGATCAGTTAGCTGTAACCGAATTTTTTGAAACCGAACAACCTGATTATGTATTCCTGGCAGCCGCTAAAGTAGGAGGCATTGTAGCCAACAATACCTGGCGGGCCGATTTTCTATATGATAACCTGATGATTGAAAGCAACATTATTCACCAGGCACACAGAAGCGGGGTGAAGAAACTGCTGTTCCTCGGTTCTTCCTGTATTTATCCCAAACTGGCGCCCCAGCCATTAAAAGAAGAATATTTATTATCTGGCCTGTTGGAACCTTCCAACGAACCGTATGCCATTGCCAAGATTGCAGGTATTAAACTTTGCCAGGCGTATCGCGATCAGTATGGTTGCAATTTTATTTCAGTAATGCCAACCAATTTGTATGGCTTCAACGATAATTACGACCTGCAAAGCAG
Organism: Niastella caeni; assembly: GCF_004834005.1. Lineage (GTDB taxonomy): Bacteria > Bacteroidota > Bacteroidia > Chitinophagales > Chitinophagaceae > Niastella > Niastella caeni. The sequence continues at coordinate 585,252 of NZ_STFF01000001.1, read as the reverse complement.
TCATGTGCTGCCTGCATTGATAAGAAAATTCCATGAAGCTAAAGAGCGGGAGGAACCGCAGGTAGTGATATGGGGAACCGGATCGCCGTTGCGTGAATTTATGCATGCAGATGATCTGGCCGATGCCTGCCTGCATTTAATGGAGCATTATAATGACAAAGCACCGGTTAACGTTGGTGTTGGCGAAGATATCAGTATCATACAATTGGCCGAACTGATCAAAAACCTGGTGGGCTACAAAGGGCGCATCGTACTGGATGCTACCAAGCCCGATGGCACCCCCCGAAAGATACTTGATGTAAGCAAACTGCATGCATTGGGCTGGCGTCATAAAATATCCCTGAAAGAAGGCTTGCGGCAGGTATATGAAGATTACATAACAACTCCCGAAAAAACAATGGCCTGATGGCAGGCCTGCTGCCGGCAGGTCCCATCTGAAAAAAAAATAACTATTCTCAAATGAAAACAGCGCTCATAACCGGAATCAACGGCCAGGACGGTGCGTACCTGGCGGAATTATTATTAGAGAAAGGATATATGGTACATGGCATAAAGCGGCGGTCGTCGCTCATCAATACCCATCGTATAGATCATTTGTACCAGGACCCGCATGAAAAGAATGTTCGCTTTCGGTTGCATTATGGCGATATGACCGACAGCACCAATCTGATCCGCATCATTCAGGAAACGCAGCCAGATGAAATTTATAACCTGGCCGCTATGAGCCATGTGAAAGTAAGTTTTGATACACCTGAGTACACGGCCAACGCCGATGGCATTGGCACTTTGCGATTACTGGAGGCGATCAGGATCCTGGGGCTGGAAAAGAAAACCCGTATTTACCAGGCTTCTACGTCTGAGTTGTACGGATTGGTGCAGGAAGTTCCGCAGAAAGAAACAACACCTTTTTATCCGCGCAGTCCGTATGCAGTAGCAAAACTGTACGCTTATTGGATCACGGTGAATTACCGGGAAGCGTATGGCATGTTCGCCTGCAATGGTATTTTGTTCAACCATGAAAGTCCATTACGCGGTGAAACCTTTGTTACGCGTAAAATAACCCGCGCTGCCGCCGCCATAGCACTTGGCTTACAGGATTGTTTGTTCCTGGGTAACCTGAACGCGCAACGCGACTGGGGCCATGCAAAGGATTATGTAGAAGCGATGTGGAAGATACTGCAACAGGAAACACCGGAAGATTTTGTGATTGCGACCGGCATCACCACCGAAGTGCGGGAATTTGTAAGAATGGCTTTTGCAGAGTTGGGCATTTTGCTGGAATTTACCGGTGAAGGCTTGCATGAACGCGGTTTTGTGGCTGCCTGTACCAACGACAACTATCAATTGGAATTAGGTAAACAGGTGGTGGCTGTGGATCCCAATTACTTCCGGCCTACTGAAGTGGAATTATTAATAGGTGATGCTACCAAAGCGAAAACCAAACTGGCCTGGGAACCAAAGTATGATCTTTCTATGCTCGTAAAAGAAATGGTAGAGAGTGATGTAATAGAAATTGAAAAGTCAGGTAAAGTACAATTTGAACATTTGATAAGCTGATAGTGAGTTCTTACAGAACTTTCCAAATCATATTATATGCAATCACTGATGGTGGTTTTAACCGCCGCAGCTATTCTGGTATTTGTAGTTTGTGTGTTGTTCAGCAGGCAACCCAGGCGAACCTATCTTTTGTATATGTTGTTCGCCCTGCCGCTGATAGATCTGAAAATTACGCCTTATCAATGGGGAAGCCTGTCCCTGTTCGACGGGTTTTCCTATGTTATGCTGTTAATGCAGTATAAGGATTTCATGAGTATTTATAAACCGAACCGGTTTTATTTTGGTGGTTTTTGTACGTTGATACTCTTATTACTGCTTGGCAGCCTTACCTCATCCTTCATCACCAATTCCTTATTAACCATTTTAACGGTCTTTCCGGTTTTTATTTATGCGCGCCTGTTGATGGTAGAGTGTGTGCATGATCAGAAGTTCATAAACAAAATGGTGAATGGATTACAGTTTGCCTGCCTGTTTTCCATGGTATTCCTGGCGGCACAGTTGGTGGTGGGGCTCAACCTGCGGTTCTATTCGGAATTAAACCAGAATACATTAGACAGCAACGGTATTCGCTATCCCAGTTTCTTTCACGATTCGCAGAAATATGCCCAGTTCCTGGCTATGCTGAGCTTTTTGTTCCTGATAAACAACAAAAATATTCAACGGCCCGGGTTTAAGAACCTGTTGCTTTTTTTGTCGGTGGCCGTAGCTATTTTCTTAACCGGCGGACGATCGGCATTCCTGGGATTAAGCGCTGGTGTGCTGTTCCTGTTATTGTTCGCCGGCATGCAATATAAAAAGTACATCATTGTTGGGTGTTTGGCCGGTGGGTTGGTGATCGCTTTCTTTTCCAAATCACTGATCATGTTTAACCGCAAGGATGATTTTAATAACTCCTTCGATTTCAGGGCTACCATTTGGCAGGAGGCGTATGATATTTACCGGGCGCATCCTTTTTTAGGTATTGGCATTGGAAATTATAAAGATTATGTTTCGCGGTATGCGCAGGACCAATACCTGGTACTGGAAGATGAGATCATTTTCCTTGATCAGCCTGAGAATGGATATTTGAAAATACTAACGGAGTTCGGTGGGCCGGCATTTATAGTGGCATTCATTCTTATTGTGGGTCCTGCCATTGGCGCCATACGGGCCTGGGTAAAAAAACAGGCAGATGGCCGGGTCCTGCTCTTTATAGCGCCCATCATCTGCTGGCTGGTATCCTTTATATCGCTGTACTCTATAACCGATAGAAGGAATCTGATTGTGCTGATATGCCTGTCAACATTCCTGATCTATTTATCAAATCGTTCAAAAATTGTTGATGAAGAGCAACCTGATGCAGCAAACAATGAACTTGTTTAAGTCAAGGTTAATAAAAAACAGCTTCTGGGGCATTGCGGCCAACGGCCTGCAAAGTATTTTGCTCAGTTTGTTTTTTGTGATAATAGCGCGCAAGTACACCACGGGTGAATTTGCCTTCTTTCTTATTGCCAATACTATTTATCAATTCCTGGCTGCCTTTTCAACGCTGGGTTTAGGGCAATGGTTTACCCGCGAGCTGGTTGATATTACCGACAGGCAGGAGTTGGTAAGCCGGTTTATTAAAATACAATTGTACAGCGGTTGCTTTTTTTATGTATGTAGTGTAATCACCGCCTTCCTGTTGTACCACGACCCGGTGTTGCAATACCTGATCGTATTGCTGGGCGTGAACATTATTTTCGATAATATCATCTACGCCATCAAATCGTTGAACATAGCCGAGTTCAACCAGAACAAAACTTTTATCATTCTAATCATAGATTCTATCCTCAGGTTCGCTATCGGTTGCCTGCTGTTCCTTTTTCCGTTCTCTATTATGACTCTGTGTATTTCAATGATAGCGGTACGGTTTATAACACTGAATTTTTTCCTGGGCTTTGGTTCGTCGAAGACCATCAGCCTGCGTTCCTTATGGAATTACCCGCTGGCCTGGAGTGAAGTTAAAAAGATCGTGTTTGCCAACTGGCCGTTTATTATCATCGGCAGTGTTTCTATTGCATATTGGCGCATTTCCAATATCATTATTTCAAAGACGTTGCCATTGGCGGATGTTGCGCATTTTGAGATCTCTTTCCGGGTGTTTGCCATTGCACAGATCTTACCATTGATTGTATCCATGTCGGTATTTCCCGCATTGGTACAACAATTCAAGACCGGCACCTTTCACGATTTCAGGAACTATTATAGCAAGGTGTTCAATTATTATTTATTGTTCGGGTTGTTTGCCTACACCTTCATTTACTCTTTTGCCGACACTTTGATCCCCTGGGCTTTCGGAAGCGCCTATAATGCTACCGGCGCTTTTACAAAAGAAATGTTTTTAACGATCCTGATCTTCCCGACAGCGCTGTTACAGGCCAACGTGCTGGTGGCTATGAATATGGAACGGGCCGATATGTGGATCAATGTAACCAGCCTGGTGCTGAACGTAGTATTTTGTTTTGCCGGCTTTATGTTTGTAAAAAGTCTTACTACGGTAAACCTGGCCATCTTTTTTTCTTTCCTGATATTTCATATTTGCCAGGACGTGCTATTGGTTCGTAAGGGCATGGTAACGATAGGGCATGTGTTAAAATTCTATTTGCTGACCGGGTTACTGGTTGTTATATACATCTTATTATCATTTAAATTTTCACCAATCGTATTATTTACCGGTTATTGGTTGTTGATAGTGATCATTGTTGCCATTGTTACCGGCAACAGATTGAATGATGCCCGAAGTGCCTTGAAGCCGGTCCCCTGAAACCTGTACCCTGTAACTTGAAACTATTATACCATGACAGTTGTTTATTACATGCAGGTAGCTTTTTTGGATGTGTCTATTGAGTTGATCAATGTACTTAAAAAGCACGTGCAGTTGCATGTGTTGATCGAGTTAACGCCGCATGGCAGGAATATGACGATCCTGGAGATCGATCAGTTTCCCGAAGGGAAAACGCTGGTAAAGCCGGAAGAAATACTTACCAGGGAAAGTTACCAGAATTTGAAACCTTATTTTAACGGCGCCGCCAGTGTGCATTTTGTCATCCATCCGCATAAAACAGGATTTTCCTATAGCACATTACAGGTTTCATTCAACGTGTGGAAATACATCAGGCAATTCAGGCCCGATATTATCCATTTTGAAACTTTTAGTCTTCGGGCCATTGGCATGTTGCTCTATTTAAAAGCATTCAAGAACGTCTGCATCACCATCCACGATCCGGTTCCGCATAGCGGAGAAGATAGCTGGAAGATAAGTCTGCCGCGTACTTTCTTTTTTAACATGCCGGTTAAGAAGAATTACCTGTTCTACTCGCATTTTGCGAAGAAGCAATTCGAGCAGCATTATAAAAAACGAAAGCAAACCAAAATGGTGCTGAAGATGAGCCCATATGGTTATTTACAAAAACTGGTAACGGCTGAACAAGAGAAAAAGAAACACATTTTATTCTTTGGCCGGTTATCGCCATACAAGGGAATTGATGATCTGTTGCAGGCCATGCCAGAAGTGTTTAGGGAATTTCCGCAGGAGAAATTGATCATAGCCGGCAAACGGTTTCCGGGGTTTGCTATTAACGATGGTATGTTGAGCACGTATAAGAATAACATTACACTGATTGAAAAGCATATTCCCAACGATGAGCTGGCCACATTGATACAGGAAGCGAAATTTATTGTTTGTCCGTATAAAGACGCTACGCAAAGCGGGGTATTGATGACCGCCTTTGGGTTAAAGACACCGGTAATAGCTACGGATGTGGGTTCTTTCCCCGAGTTTATAAAACACGATGTGAATGGTTTGCTGGTGCCACCCAGTGATCCGGAAAAGCTGGCGGCAGGTATCCGGTTCGCCTTACGAAACGACCATTATAAAACTTTAGCACAAAACATCAATCACCACCAGGTAGAAGAGTTGTGGAGCAGGAATACCGAGATTTTGTTACATGCGTACGCATCTTAAGGGTACCGGTTGCCGGTTCCCCATTGCCAGGACCTAAGTTTCAGCATGCCGGCAGATAATCAGCCTGCTTTTGATTTGAGACCGGTAACTGGTATCAGGTAGCTGGTAACTGAATTTGAGCCCCACTAGCTACTTACTACTAGCCGATTCACGATTGCCGATTCACGACTTGTGCACCGAAGCCTGGGCGAAGGTGGATGCAACATTCACGTTTGCCGTTTCACGTTTTTTGATTGCCCATTTGAAAGAAATCATCGACATCCATTGTCGATCTCCCTTCACCATAACCTTTAATCATTATGAATTTTATTGAATTTATCTTCCAGGACTGGGCCGCCAATAGCACCAGTGCGAAAGGTCGCGTGATCCTGTTATTATTCAGGATCGCCAATTTCTGCACTACCCGTAAAATTTATTATTACCTGGGGTATCCCTATCGCATTTTTTACAAGATCCTCGTTGAATGGTTCTTTTGTATTGAAATTCCATGGAATACCAAAATTGGCCGCGGACTAAGGATCTATCACGGGCAGGGGCTGGTATTGAACAGCCAGGTTGTAATAGGGAATTATTGTACGCTACGGCATTGCACTACTATCGGTAATAAACAGCTGCCAACCGGGGCCATCTCGGTGTCGCCGGTGATCGGCAATTACGTAGAGGTAGGCTGTAATGCGTGCATTATAGGAGAAATAACAATCGGTGATCACGTTACCATTGGCTGTGGCTCGGTGGTGACCAAAAGTATGCCTGCTAATGCAGTCGTGGCTGGTAACCCGGCTGTACAAATCAAAACACGGCTGCAAGCGGTAGAAGTGGCATAAAATACTTCAGCAAGCAAACAGCAATCTTTTATGAAGAAGGTTTTATTAAGTGCATATGCCTGCTCGCCTATTAAAGGAAGTGAGCCGGGTAACGGATGGAGTTGGGCGCTCAACCTGGCCCTGCAGGGATATGAGGTGTGGTGTTTGACCAATGTAGAAGACCGGGAGGCTACAGAAGCGGAACTGCAAAAACTGGGGTTGCCCAATCTGCATATCGTTTTTGTAGAGCTGGCATTGAACCTCGATAAAATGTTGTTGAACACTTCTTCCAAAACCATCTACTTACATTACTATTTATGGCGGAAGAAAGCAGCCGGTATCGCAGTACAGTTGCATAAGAAATTGCGGTTTGACGTAGCGCATCATGTTACGTTCGGCAGTTTTCAGCAAGGCACTTTTTTATGGAAGCTAAAAAATACCCGGATCATATTTGGTCCGGTGGGTGGCGGACAGGAAGCATTGCCTGCATTCAAAGATTATTTTGGACCGGCCTGGAGAATTGAAAGAATACGGAGCCTGATCTCAAAGCTGAGCATAAAATTCAGCAACAACTTAAAGAATACGGTTACCCGTTCAGATCATATTCTTGTAACCAACCAGGATACCGCCAACATAGTGCAAAAGATACGGTCAGCAGAAGCTGGTAATGTTCACCTGATCCTGGATAATGCGATCCCGTTATCTATGCAGCATATGGAGTTCATAGAACGAAAGCCAGGCAGGCAACTGAACCTGCTATGGGTAGGGCGCATGTTGCCTCGAAAAGGGTTGAACCTTATTCTGCATGCGTTGTCACTGGTGCCCGAAGACGTAGACTATACGTTCACCATAGTGGGTGGGGGAGAGCAATACCAATTCCTGCCGGGATGGATAGAGCAATATGGATTAGACACAAAGCGGTTGCGGATATTAGGACAAATTCCGTTTAATGAAGTGGTGCACCACTATGAACAGGCAGATGTTTTTATTTTCTGCTCGTTGCGTGATTCCTGCCCGGCCCAGTTAAACGAAGCCATGGCGTTCGGGTTGCCGGTGATCACATTGGATATTCATGGTTCCGCCCTGGCAGTAAGTAACGAATGTGGCATTAAAATAAAGCCTTCAACAAAAGAGAACACGGCACTTGATATAGCCAAAGCAATAACCAGGTTGTATAAAGATGTTGAATTAAGAAAGAAATGCTCTGTTAACGCATACAATTATGCCAAGGGAAATACCTGGGAACGCAAAGTGCATTTAATAACCTCTCAATTCTACAATTAATGGCTCAGCGGATATTGGTGGGAGTTCCGCCAAAACATCACGTTCTTTTATCGCACGACGAGATCGATGGTTTTACCGATCTGGGGTACACCTGCAAACCGGTACCATACGGTCGTAATGATAGTTCGGCCGGCAAAATAAAAAAGCTATGGGGTGTAATAGCGAAGGCCCTGAACATCGTGAAAGAGTTGTATGCTTTTTCACCGGATATCTTATACCTGAACTCCCGGTTTGAACCGGTAGGTACAACCCGTGATTTTATTACAGTTTTGATCATAAAGCTTTTTTATTTACGCCGCGTAAAAATTGTTATAAAGACCCACGGTTCCGATGTATCTGTGCTGCAGCAGGCCTCATTTTTTTACCGGAAGCTGATGATACCATTTTTGAGAAAGCATGTAGATGCCTGGTTCTTTTTATCGAATGAAGAAAAAGAAATGGTGCGGCAATATGACGAAGCGCTTGCCCGGAAAATATTTATTACTGCCAATATCGTTGACCCCGGCAGGTCGGTGGCATCTGTTGAATTCAGGGAAAAGTATGCGCTGGATGAACAAAAGTTCAAAGTGTTGTTTGTTGGCCGCATAGTACGGGAGAAAGGCGTTTTTAGTTTGTTGGAAAGTATACCCATGCTTACGTGTAAAGATGATTGCCAGTTTGTATTTGTGGGCGATGGCCCCGACCTGGAAAAGCTGAAGAAGAGAACGGAAGCATTGGAGATTACGAAGTTTACGCGTTTCCCGGGATTTATACCCGATCATGAATGCGATCATTTTTATGCCAATGCCGACATGCTCGCATTCCCTACTTATTTCAACGAAGGGTTCCCGATGGCCCTGTTTAAATCGGTAGCCGCTGGTTTACCGGTCATCACTACCCGCATCAGGGCGGCCAGGGACCATTTGTCCTCGCCTGATAATGTGTTATGGGTAGATGGAGAATCGCCCGAAAGTGTAGCAAAAGCCATTAATACCTTATACGAAAATCATGCATTGCGCAAAACCATGTCGGAGAACAACCGGCAGATTGCCAAAAAGTTTTCACGCGGCCAGGTTTGTGCCGGCATGCATGAAGTAATGATGTCTATTAACCACGCATAAATAACTGCTTCTGCCAGCACCGATTCGTCAACAACCCGGAAACTAATCAATATGTCGATTGTAAATGTAATCAGGCAAATACGAGATCTTTTGCTTCGTAAAGTGCTGTACAGAAGGTATAGCATAGCAAAAGGATTTCATGCCGGATTACGGGTACGTATTTGGGGTAGGCAAAAAGTAGTGATCGGCCGTAATTTCTATATTGGCAGGGATTCCTTTATTGAAGCAGATGTGATCATTGGCGATAACGTCATGTTCGGCAACCGGGTGGCCATTATAGGTAGATACGACCATCACTATCAACAGCCAGGTGTACCAATGCGCCTGGCAGCACAGATCCGCGATCCTGCATATAAATGGAAGGGGCTGGGCATGATTACCATCATCGAAGACGATGTATGGATCGGTTATGGTGCTACTGTTATGGGCGGTATTAAGATCGGTGAGGGAAGCATTATCGGCGCCGGTTCGCTGGTAACAAAAGACGTGGAGCCCTATTCCATTTATGCAGGCGTGCCCGCCCGAAAAGTACGAAGCAGGTTCGATAATGACGTAGACCTGCAAACCCATCTTAAACTGGTTCAATCCAAATACTACGGCAAACTGTAAAATCTTCATCCCTAAAATACTTATTGGTATGGAAAGGAAAAGCATCATCAATTTTGGCATTACTACGGGTAATTATTCTTCATTCGTCAATCACATTGTAACGCTGGCGCATCATAAGGAGTCTGCCAACGTATGTGTGGCCAATGTGCACATGTTTATTGAAGCGTACAAGGACAAAACGTTCAATAGTATCATCAACGACGCTACGGTGGTAACACCCGATGGCAAACCGCTCACCTGGGTGTTGCGCTATGTGTATGGCATCAGGCAGGATCGTGTAGCCGGTATGGACCTGTTACCCGATCTATTGCAACAAATGATGTTGAAGAAGTTGCCGGCCTTTTTCTATGGCGGTACGCCTGCGTTGCTGGAGAAAACAGAGAATTATCTGCGATATGCATTTCCCGATCTGCCTGTTGCCGGTATGTACAGTCCGCCGTTCAGGCCGGCTACCAAAGAAGAAGAAGACAAGTTGGTAGATAAGATCAATAGCTCGGGCGCTGCCGTGGTGCTGGTAATACTCGGTTGTCCCAAGCAGGAAAGATGGATGGCCTCTATGAAAGGGCGCATCAATGCCGTAATGATCGGGGTAGGCGGTGCTTTACCGGTAATGGTGGGCATGCAAAAAAGAGCGCCGGCGTGGTTACAGCATCTGGGGCTGGAGTGGTTGTTCCGTTTAATGCAGGAGCCGCGCCGATTGTTCCGCCGCTATGTGATTACCAATTCGTTGTTTATTTATTTATTCTTCAAGAAGATTTTTAATAGGCAACGAGGCATAAAGGCATAATGGGAATAAGGCAATGTGCTAATTAGCTATTGTGCCAATTGAAAGGCAGTGATGGAAAGCTTAAAGCCTAAAGCCAAAAGATCAAGAAATACTGCACCTGCATTTGCTTACGGCTTATAGCCTTGTATTCTGCGGGCAGTTTGCAGCGTGTAACCGTTTTTCGATTCACCATTGACCATTCCCCATTCACGACAAACCTGTGAGTTATGAATAACAGATTCTTACGCCATTTACAATTGACCTTACTGGCCATGGACCTGATGGCCATCAACATAGTGTTTTTTATTGCGCGGTTCTTCTTTCAACGCGAAATGTTGATAGAGGCGTATGTTGAGTACACCTATTTTGGTGTTTATTTAAACGTTGCCTGGCTGGTGGTGTCCTTATCGGGAAATGTATACCATGAGCGGAATATATTTTCCTTCGAATTGTTTGCCGGACGATCGACCCGTGCCTTTTTGTATTTTCTGCTCATGATCTGCGGCTTTCTGTTCTTCTCGCATTTCTTTATCATTTCCCGGTTATTTATTGCTACCATAATAGTAGGTATTCCATTGCTGCTGGTCTGTAACCGCTTTTTGTACCTGGCCGTATATCATTATTTTAAAAAGAAAGATTTCTTTCATAATAAAGTGATCGTGCTGGGGTATAACGACCTGTCGAGGAAACTGGTTGATTACCTGGAAGAAGATGGCGTAAATAAAGAGGTGGTGGGTTATTGTGAGGAGTTGGAGAATATTCATGAACTATCGCGTTATCCTATTTTAGGTAATATCAATGGCGCGCTGGATGTTTGCAAACGGTATGGCGCTACCGAAATATATTCTACCATTGTGCCGGAGCAGAACCCGGGTATCTACCGGCTTATCAAGAATGCCGACCAGAATTGTATCCGCTTCAGGATAGTACCCGACATTGGCGCCCTGGTAAAACGACAGGTGTATATCGACTATCTAAATGAAATTCCCGTTCTTTCCCTGCGCCGGGAGCCGTTAGATGACCTGGGCAATAAGATCAAAAAACGATTATTTGATATTGTGGTGAGCGCATTGGTGCTCGTGTTCATTCTTTCCTGGTTGATCCCAATTATTGGGTTGCTTATAAAACTGGAATCAAAAGGGCCTGTCTTTTTCCGCCAGCAACGAAGCGGGCAGGACAATAAAAGCTTCTGGTGTTGGAAATTCAGAAGCATGACGGTGAACGACAATGCGAATGTATTGCAGGCTACCCGCAATGATGCGCGCATTACTAAACTGGGACAATTCTTACGCAGGACGAGCCTCGATGAATTTCCGCAATTTATAAATGTATTAATGGGCGATATGAGCATCGTAGGCCCACGGCCGCACATGTTAAAGCACACGGCCGATTATTCAAAGATCATCGATGAATATATGATCCGTCAGTTCCTGAAGCCAGGCATTACCGGCTGGGCGCAGGTGAATGGTTTCAGGGGTGAAACAAAAACGCTCGATCAAATGAAGAAGCGGGTGGAGTACGACCTGTGGTATATGGAGAACTGGAGCATGTGGCTGGACCTTAAAATTATTTTCCTGACGGTATTTAACACTATAAAAGGCGAAGAAAATGCATTCTAACACAAATGTGACGAAAGCGACTAGATACCGGTTAGAGGGTGCGGGTAAAACGGCCTTGTTTGTTGTTTTACTTACTCTCACCGGTGTATTTTGTGAGTGGCCCAATTTTCATCCCGAACATTTCTTTGGCGCCAATTATCATTGGTGGCTCGATATGGTTTTTCATGGCGGGTATTATTTCGCGATCACTGCATTTCTTTATATTGTTTTTTGCAAAGGCCGCTATAAGTTTTTATTCTGGCTGGCTATTTTATTATCCTCCTGTTTTTTTGAAGCACTACAATCCTTTGTACCCGGAAGGTCCGTTTCTTTATTGGACCTGACCAGTAATTTCCTGGGCATCTCGCTCGCTACATTAATTTGTTCCCTGTTTTACAGGTGATCCATATCCTGATGAAAAAACAAACTATCCGAATGATGAAACCACGGATCCTATTCATAGTTCAGCTTCCGCCCCCCATTCACGGTGTAACCGTAATGAACCAGTACACGGTTGATAATCCCGGCTGGCAATCAAAGTATGAGGTAAAAACATTGCCCTTGCATTTTGGCCAAACCCTGGATGATATTGGTAAAATAACGCCGCTGAAGATGTTGCACATGGTGGGCTTTCTTTTCAGGCTCTTCCGCATTCTCATCACCTTCAAACCCTCCCTGGTATATTTCACGATCGTGCCTACCGGAAAAATATTTTACCGGGATGCGCTGATCACGAGTTTGATCAAGCGCTTCTGCCGTTGCATCGTTTTCCATCTGCATAAAAGAGGTATTGAGGAAATGGCGAATAATAGCCGCCATAAAAGATGGTTGTTGCGGAAAACATTCACAGGTGTAGCGGCCATCTGCCTTTCTGAAAAGCTAACGGCGGATATCCGTACGGTGTATAAGCCCGATCCGTATGTGCTGCCAAATGGTATTGAGGTCGTGAGCACACGCATTATAAAGCGAAACAATGGCGCCCCCCGCATATTGTACCTTTCTAACCTGGTAAAAAGTAAAGGGATCGAAATATTTCTGCACAGCCTTGCTGAGTTGCATCAGCAGGGTTGCCGGTTTCATGCAAGGGTAGTGGGAGCGCCGGTAGATTATCCTATTGAACAGGCAAAGGCTTTTTGTGCTGCTGCCGGTATTGCGCATTTGGTTGACGTAATTGGTCCGAAGTTTGGCCCCGATAAGTTTGAAGAACTGGAATTGGCAGACATTTTTGTGCTGCCGTCTTTTACTGAATGTGTTCCGCTTTCTATATTGGAAGCCATGCAATTCGGTATCCCGGTAGTGGCCACCAGCGTAGGCGGCATTCCCGATATTTTACAGGATGGCGTGAACGGGTTGCTGGTATCCCCCGGCAGTTCACAAGAACTGTCTGAGAGACTGAAACAATTATTGCTTGATAAAACGGCAAGGATACAAATGGGCTACAGCGCCCGTGAGCGTTTTATGCAGAAATATACATTGGAAAAATTTTATGATGGGCTCACAGGTATTTTTGAGCAGGTGTTGAAAGGTAAAATGCACAATTAAGAAAGGTGTGCTTCATCTTTCTATATTCAGTATTTTAGTGTCGGGAATAAAATGCCTGCCATACCATGAAGCTATATAAAACAAGCAAAGGGACCGTATTACAGTTTAAAGAGGAATATTATGTATTGCCGCACGACTGGGATACATTGATCAACCGCGATAATTTATACGCATTTTTGCTGTCGGCATATTTGAGTGGAAAGAAATTAACCGTGGAGCAGGCGGAAGAATGGAATCGGGAATATGTACTGCCGCCCATTGGTTCGCAGGAAGTGTGGGCTGCCGGTGTTACATATTTGCGAAGCCGCGATGCCCGTATGGAAGAATCAAAAGATACCGGTGGGGCAGATTGCTATCAACGCGTATATGAAGCAGAGCGCCCGGAGTTATTCTTCAAGGCATTGCCGCATCGGGTAGCTGGTCACGGGCAAACCGTGTACATCCGCAAAGATTCTACCTGGAATGTGCCCGAGCCTGAACTGGCCTTATACATTAACGCGGCAGGCGTTATTCAGGGGTATACCATCGGCAACGATATGAGTTCAAGAAGTATTGAAGGAGAGAACCCCTTGTATTTGCCGCAAGCCAAAGTATACGAGAAAAGCGCCGGGCTGGGACCTTGTTTATATGTTACCGAACACCCGATTTCCGCTGAGACGGGAATTTATATGACCATTCATCGCAGTGACAAAAAGATGTATGAAGGCAGTACAACCATCAGCCGCATGAAGCGGTTATTGCCGGAACTGGTTTCTTATTTGTATCGCGAATGCGACTTCCCTACAGGCTGTTTTTTAATGACCGGTACCTGCCTGGTGCCGCCAGCCGATTTCACCTTACAACCAAACGACCGGGTTACCATCAGCATCGATGGCATTGGTACGCTGGTGAATATTGTTGATGTAAAAGGAAGGGAGTAAGATGACCAAAATGCTCGCCGTAATTCTTCTTGTTATTAGCGGAACAACTATTGCACAAACAGGGGTTAGGCTATCAACAGCCGGCAAAGGCTGGGCCGCCAATTCAGTCAATGCCGTCATTTTCCGCCATAACTCCCTCACCAGTTTTAACAATACCCAATACATAGCGTATTACGATTCGGCGCAACGGCTGGTCATTGGTAAAAGGACCATCGGTTCCACCAAATGGACGTTGCAAACAACGCCCTATAGCGGAAAAGCCACCGACGCGCACAACACCATCAGCATTATGACTGACGGCGAAGGCTATTTGCATGTGTCGTGGGACCATCATAACAATGCATTGCGATATGCCCGTAGTGTAAGCCCCGGTTCTTTACAGTTGACAGATAAAATGCCCATGACGGGTAATAAAGAAGGAAAAGTAACTTACCCTGAATTTTACCGGCTGCCCAATGGTAACCTCCTGTTCCTGTACCGCGATGGCGGCAGCGGCAATGGCAACCTGATGCTGAACCATTATGATACTAAAACAAAAAAGTGGACGCAACTGCAGGACGGCTGGATCAACGGGGAAGGCCAGCGCAATGCTTACTGGCAAATGACTATTGATAAAGCAGGTACTTTACATATTTCGTGGGTTTGGCGCGAAAGTCCCGATGTAGCTTCTAACCACGATATGGGGTATGCCCGGTCAAAAGATGGCGGACGTACCTGGGAGAAAAGCACCGGCGAAAAATATACATTACCTATAACGGCTGCTACGGCAGAATATGCCTGCCGCATTCCGCAAAACAGCGAGCTCATCAACTCCACGTCCATGAGCACCGATGATGCCGGCCATCCGTACATTGCTACGTATTGGCGCGATTCAGCATCAACCATACCCCAGTACCGACTGGTATATCACAACGGGCAACAATGGAAAGCACAACAGATCTCCAACCGCATTACGCCATTTTCTTTATCGGGCGCAGGCACCAAACGCATTCCTATATCCCGTCCGCAAATAGTTGTGGCGAATAAAAAGGGTGCGGTGCAGGGCATCCTCATTTACCGCGATATTGAACAAGGCGGGCAGGTGAGCGTGGCCATTAGTAATAATATAACGCAGGGAAAATGGCAGGTGAAAGACCTTACTACTACGCCTGTTGGTTTATGGGAACCCAGTTATGATAAGGAGCTTTGGAAGAAGAAGAGCGTGTTGCATTTGTTTGTAGAACGCGTAGAGCAGGGCGATGCCGAAACCACCAAGGCCATACCACCGCAGCCGGTACAGGTGCTGGAGTGGAAACCTTAGGGTAAGCGATTTCTATATCGATATAGAACACTCACGAATCAACGATCTTCTGCAATTTTGATTCTCACTCCAAACGGCATGCTAAATGTTTTCTATAACGCAATAGCATGTATGATACAGATATTAACTGCATTGAGTACATGATTGTACTTTTCCCTGTTGCCTTCCCAACCTGCTCCTGACCTGGTGGCAGACTGATCAACACCTTCTCCCGCCATTCTCCTGGTTTTTCCCGCTTTCTCCAGTGAAAAGCAGGAGAAGTGCGGGACAAGTCCGGGAGGAGGTCAGGAAATAAGCGGGAGGATTTGTAGTAAAAATCATCGTTGTCTCGAACTAAAATCACTTTACACTTGGGAGAGTTAAACTGAAGAGAACTTTACAGTTTTAGCAATTATACTAATAAGGCTTTACATTTTTGTATAAGACAACAACGTAATGTGGTTTGTCAGGGTATGCGGTGGTATTGCAACTGTCTTACAATGGCCGTTTTCTTCGGTTTTTTTTCGGGAGTGCATTGGGCCTACACTCATTTTTGTTCGGTAAATGTTCGGGTTCTCTTCGGAGCGGTACTGGGTTTCATAGGGTGTTTTCCGAACAACTTCCGAAGAAATGCCGACCGTGCCCAGGCGTTGGAGCGAACAAGACCCGAACAAAAACCAGTGATCAGCCGGATGCAGGGCAGCGGGGAACGCGGCAGGAAAAACTTCCCCCCCATTTCCATAATTTCTCCGTATATTTAGATATCAATCTACCTGATGGCCAATTTTTACACATACACCAATTGTTGTTGCTGTTGTAAGCAAAAGGTGGTTATTATGGTGGAGGATAGCCATGCTTAGAATTATGTAAACATTATACATACACATAACTGAAGCTCCCCGACGTATCGGGGGGCTTTTTTTATTTAATACCTTTTTCTATGTCAACCGTAATTACATCAACCAGCGACGAGCAATTGTTGAAGAACGTACAGTTGCTCGGAACACAAATAGGCCGAACGCCCTTGCATCGCATCAGCCGCTTATTTAACAAACCGGGCGTAACCATTTATGCCAAAAAGGAATGGCAGCAGTTGGCGGGCAGTGTAAAAGCAAGGGCGGGGTACGCCATTTTCAAAGCAGCCATCGAAAACGGTTCATTAACCCAACAAAAGGCGCTGCTGGATGCTACCAGTGGTAACACGGGCATCGCCTATGCAACCATCGGTCACCGGTTACAGGTTCCTGTTACTTTGTGTTTGCCAGAGAATGCATCACCGGAAAGAAAGGAGATCCTGCAATCGCTGGGTGCGGATATCATTTTTACCTCGCGCTTTGAAGGTACCGATGGCGCGCAACAGGTGGCCAAAGAACTGGCCGACAAATCGCCTGATAAATATTTTTATGCCGATCAATATAAGAACGATAACAACTGGAAAGCGCATTATAACTCAACTGCATTGGAAATATTCGATGCCCTGCCCGGCATCACGCATTTTATAGCCGGCCTCGGCACTACCGGAACGTTTACAGGAACTGTTCGTCGATTGAAGGCATTGAACCCGGCCATTCACTGTACTTCGCTGCAACCCGATAATCCCTTACATGGGTTGGAAGGATGGAAGCATTTGGAAACGGCCATCGTGCCCGGCATTTACGACAGCTCCCTGGCTGATGATAGCCTGGAAGTAGGAACGGAAGAAGCCTGGGAAATGATCAAAGCCGCTTATCATTATGAAAACCTACTATTGAGTCCTTCTTCCGCCGCCAACCTGGTAGGCGCATTACGGGTGGCGGAAAAATTAGATCAGGGCATTGTGGTGACCATCCTGCCCGACAATGCCGATAAATACAAAGACATCATCAAAAATCTATTATAACATGATCGTATTGGAACCTCAAGTACAAAAAATAATCATCGAGGATGCCGTTGAGGCTTTCCCTGACGAATGTTGCGGTTTTGTCTTTGGTCACGAAGACAATAATGGCCGCCGGTTCATTACCGAAGCGCGTGTAGTGAAGAATGTAAAAGAAGGCGACAGGCGCCGGCGTTTTGAAATTGCACCGAAAGATTACCTGGACGCCGAAAAATATGCCGAAGAGAAACAAATTGAATTGCTGGGTGTGTACCATTCGCATCCCAATCACCCGGCTGTGCCATCTGAGCACGACCGCGCGGCCGCGCAGCCTTTCTTTTCGTACCTCATTATTTCGGTGAACGATAAGGTACCCGGGCCCATCCGCTCCTGGCGATTAAATGACGATTGGCAGTTTGAAGAAGAGAACAACCATTTGATCACCTTTTGAATATCGAATATCGAATGTCGAATATTGAATGTTGAAATGAAGGCAGGGAAATGAGAAATAGGAATGAAGAATGAAAAATGAAAAAGTGTAAGGCAAAAGAATAGAAACGATCAAATTTCAAGGATCAACCACGAAATCCCATTTTGAATATCGAATGTCGAATATTGAATGTTGAAATGAAGGCAGGGAAATGAGAAATAGGAATGAAGAATGAAAAATGAAAAAGTGTAAGGCAATCGATTCCTGGTTGTGGTCGCGAGCCTGGAAAAAAACAACCACAAACCACAAACCACAAACCATAAACCACAAACCACAAACCACAAACCATAAACCATAAACTGCTCAATGGAAGGCATAAGTACAACAAACCACAATTTTTCACTAGTAAATGGATTAAATATGGCAATAATTATCATTCCCACACCGCTCCGCAAATTCACCAATAACACGGCAAAGCTGGAAATTCACGCCGATACCATTGCAAAAACAGTAGACGAACTGACGGTTAATTTTCCCGGGCTGAAAAAGCACCTGCTGGATGATAAAGGGCAGATCCGTTCATTTGTAAATATCTTTGTAGGAAATGACGACATTCGCAATCTGCAGCAGGGCGCTACGGAGGTAACCTCCGGTTCGGTAATAAGTATTGTGCCGGCGATAGCAGGCGGAAGCTAATGGTCAATGTGATAATGTGCTAATGAAAAGGCAACGAGACAAAAAGGCATAGAGTGCAGTAGCGAGGTCCGGTATTAAAGAACCACAAACCACAAACCACAAACTTTAACCTATACTTTTAAAAGTTCTATTATGAGCACTGATGTAACATTCTCAAAGGAGGAACTTTCCAGATACAACCGGCATATCATCATACCCGAGTTTGGATTGGCGGCACAACAAAAATTAAAAGCTGCCAAAGTGCTGGTGGTGGGCTCCGGCGGATTAGGAAGTCCCGTCTTGTTGTACCTGGCTGCAGCCGGCATTGGCACCATTGGTATTGTGGACTTTGACGTTGTTGACGACAGCAACCTGCAACGCCAGGTATTATTCGGTGTAAATGAAATTGGCAAACCCAAAGTAGAAGCGGCCAGGCAACGCTTGCAGGCATTGAATCCGCATATAGAATTTGTGCTATACAACACCCAGCTTACTTCGCAAAATGCATTGAACATTATTAAAGATTACGATGTGGTGGCCGATGGCACAGATAATTTTCCCACCCGTTACCTGGTGAACGATGCCTGTGTATTGTTGGGTAAAACCAATGTGTACGCTTCCATCTTTCAATTTGAAGGACAGGTCTCGGTTTTCAATTATCGCAATGCAAACGGCGACCTGGGACCAAACTACCGCGACCTATACCCAACCCCACCGCCACCGGGCTTAGTGCCCAGTTGCGCCGAGGGCGGCGTATTAGGCGTATTGCCCGGCATCATTGGCAGTTTGCAGGCGCTGGAAGTTATAAAGGTGATCGCCGGGGTAGGGGAGCCGCTTGCGGGGCGCTTTTATATTTTTGATGCACTGGGTTTTGAGAGCCGTACATTTAATATCTCCCGTCGTGACGACAATCCGCTGAATGGCAGGAACCCCACTATTACGCAGCTGATCGATTATGAACAATTCTGCGGTGTTAAAGCAGTAGAAAAACCGGTAAAGGAAATAACACCCGCTGCATTGTATGAGCTCCAGGTAAAAGGCGAACCCTTCCAACTCATCGATGTACGCGAACCATATGAATACGATATTGTAAACATCGGCGCAGAACTCATTCCACTCGCTACCGTTACCGAACAGGCCGGTAAGATCAATAAAGACCAACCCGTGATCGTGCATTGTAAAGTGGGCGGCCGAAGCGCCAAAGCCATCCGGGAGTTGGAAGATAAATTTGGGTTCACCAACCTGTATAATCTCAAAGGTGGCATTTTAGCGTATATCGATGAAGTGCAGCCGGAGTTGACGAAGTATTAAAAGTTAATCAAATATCCATTGCAGAATGCTTCTTTGTTTCAGGATAACACTGGCCTCCGCTTTCATTCCATGGTAAAGCGGTACCTGCTTAGCCAACTCCTTCAGGCTGTTGCTGTCTGGTGTAATTATAACCATATAGCCCTTGCCTGCTTCCGGTATTGCCGAGGCATATTGTAACCTGCCTTTTACAGCAACCCTATTTCCTGTTGCTTCTGCTAATCTGATGGAAACCTGTTCGGAATGTAACAGGTTTCGGGGCAGTTGTTCATTAATATACCCCGCTGCCATAATCTTACCCAACGGGTTGATGATGGGTATAATTTTCATCAACGTATCACCGGTTTCAACCTGTGTGGCATTGTATACCTGCTTGTTTGAATAGACCGGAAAACCGGTAATTGAAGAAATAGTATAAGTATCCGGTTGTTCCGGAGTTGATATAACTAATAATGTATCCCCTTTATTTACTTTTTGTGCTCCTGTTAAATTATTCACCAACACCCGGCCGCTGGCGTTTGAAACAATGTAGGTTGCCTGGTCATTACCAACAGTTACGGGAAAGCTGGTGGTTTGATTATATGGAATGATGGCAGCCAGACCAAGCAAGGCTGTTATTCCAATCGAAATGGCGATTACTCCCCATTTCATTAACCAGGTGGGTGTTTTGTCTAGCGCATCGTTGGTGAAATTATCCCTTATTTCTATATCGATTTCTTTTTCCATTGTATTGAATGCGTTTAATAGCTGAAGATTTATACGCCAAGCTCAAGCTGGTTCTTTACCAAATTAAAATAGGACCCTTTTATCGAGATCAGTTCATTATGATTACCTGCTTCGATGATCCTGCCGCCTTCCATGACCAGTATCTGGTCGGCATTTTTAACAGTGCTGAGGCGGTGAGCAACTATTACCACAGTTTTATTCCTGAAAAAGTTCTGCAAATTTTCAATAATTGTACGTTCATTGTTTGCATCGAGCGCATTCGTGGCTTCGTCGAAAAAAATATATTCAGGGTTTTTGTAAACGGCCCTGGCAATAAGTATCCGTTGCTTTTGTCCCTGGCTTAATCCCATTCCATCGGCGCCTATCTTTGTATTATAACGTAAGGGCAGTGTTTCAATAAATTCCTTTATGTTCGCTACCGTAACCGCATGCAGCAATCTTCTTTTATCAATGTCATCAAAGCCCAGGGTAATATTTTTGGCAATCGTATCGGTAAAAATATAGCCATCCTGTAATACCACCCCGCACTTGCTACGCCAAAAGTCTTCATTGATCGTGTTCAGGTTAAGGCTACCTATTAATATAGAGCCATTGGAAGGTTCATAAAATTTTAGGAGCAGCTTCAGTAAAGTTGTTTTGCCGCTGCCGCTTAACCCTACAATTGCCGTAACCTTGCCTTTGGGTATGGTGATGGAAATATTATTCAGTACGTTATAATAGTGAGTGCCTTCGTATTTAAAACCTAGGTTTTTGATAATAACAGCATCATTGACGAAATACTCATCGGCAGAAATATGATTACCGGTTGCGCTTTGTTCAGGATCGCCCGAATGGATTTCACCTATGCGTTCTATACTTATGCGGGCATCCTGGTAGGCGTTTAAAAATGCCAGTAAATTAAACAAGGGAACATTTAATTCGCCTACAATAAACTGAACCGCCAGCATTTCGCCCAACGTCATTTTATTACTAATCACAAGGCCCGAACAGATAAACGTTGTGGCAATATTTTTAAGGGTATTAATAGACTGGGCGCCCACCCGCTGAAATTGTTCAAGCGTAAGGTATTTGACGTTCACCCTGAACAACCGGGCCTGTATGGCTTGCCACTCCCATCGTTTATGCCGTTCGGCATTCTGTAATTTAATGTCATGCATTCCGTTGATGATCTCTACCAGTTTCGATTTGTTGCTGGCTAATTCGGCAAATCGCTTATAATCGAGCTGTTTTCTTTTTCGCTGGAAATAAGAGATCCAACCCAGGAATAATATACCGCCGGCCACAAAAACGGCGAAGATCATCAGGCTATAGTAGATCAGCAGGGCAGTAAAAACCAGGAAGGTAAATATTGATAGAATGAATCTGAACGTTCCATTGGTGAGAAAATCTTCTATCCGCTTGTGATCGTCAATGCGCTGAAGTAAGTCGCCCGATATGCGGGTGTCGAAAAAGCGAAGCGGTTTACGCATTAGCTTTTTGAGGAAGTCGGATATGATAGATGTGTTCACCCGGGTGCCTACATATAATAAAGTCCAGCTCTGCACCAGTGAAATAATTGTTTCGCCGATGAAGATCGCTATTTGTCCAATGAGTATCAGGTAAACAAAACTGATATCCCGGTTGCCAATACCGGTATCTACAATGCTTTGTGTAAGGAGCGGGAATGTTAATTGTAATATGGTGCTTACGAGCAGCCCTACAGCCAGATTCAGGAGCGGTTTTCGATGTTGTTTAAAGTGCGTTGATAAATACCGAATGCCGGTTTTGGTTTGATCGGTCTTGAGTGTTTCATTATCTTTTTCATAAAAAACCGTAGTTGGTTCCAGTACAATGAGAACTCCAAAATCTTCACCATGTTCCTTCCCGCTTACCCAATAGTTCAAAAACTCCTGCCGGCTCAGCTTTTGTTTACCCTGTTCGGGATCGGCAATGTAAACATGTTTTTTAGTGATCTTATATATTACCACAAAGTGGTTTTGTTTCCAGTGGGCAATGCACGGCAATTGTATTTGTTTCTCCAGAACGGCAAAGGAAGCCTTTAAGGCAACGGAATTAAACCCCAGTTGTTCTGCAGCATTGTTGATTCCCAGAACCGAAACCCCTTCCTTTCCAATGTTGCAAAGTTCGCGTATGTATGATAGTGAATAGTCCTTTCCATAGAATTTGGTGATCATCCTGATGCAGGTGGGGCCGCAGTCTTTGGCATCTAGCTGCTTGAAGAAGGGAAAGGTGTTTGGGTATAATTGCATTTAGGAAAAGGTTGATATGTTGATAAAATATATTCGAATATCTGTTATAGTTATTAAATAGCAATATCCTAAATTTAATTATCATTTAATCAATTTCATTAATCTACAAAATCTTGTTTTATGAATCAAGAGAAAGATGTAAAAAAGGTTGACCCCAAAGCATTCTTAGGTGCAAAAGTAATCTCTCCATTGGAGCAGGAAAAATTAGTTGGTGGCGTTTCTGCTGTAGGTAAAGAAAAAGAAAAAGAGAAAGAAAAAGAAAAGTCAGTGAACTAAACCGTGATTATGCAGATTGGCCTCAGGTCAATCTGCTATTTTCTGGCATCAACCGATAAACCTTAGCTATGATCCCAAAAACTCATGCTACCAGGGAAGTTATGCGCGAAAGTGACCGTAATGTTTATAATAATGGTACCGGAACGCATACTCGTATTTTCGATTTACTCATGATGGATTCGAATGGCAACCCTGTTTATACGCTCCATTACATACACTTATTTGATCCCATCTTTACCGATACGATATATCAGTTAACTTCCCAACGACTTGGCCCCGCCTATATAGAAGACGCTGTAGAAAAGAAATGGAATGCAATAAACAATACACCTGAAACCAATGGCGAATTGGGTGTTACAGTAACCAATGGCAGCATCACGATCAATTACTCGGGCTACAAGGAACGTAGTGGATACATTGTTGAACTTTTAAAAAACCTCATTAAAGATATTGATGATCAGCTTCAGGCATCCTGAAGCCTTTATAAACCTTTTCTTATGTTAACAAAAAACGAGGTTGGCGAATCTGCTGACCAAAAAATAACTGCTGCCTGGTGGGACGAGTTTCTGCTGAAGTGTAAAAATTTTACCGAAACGATTGTTATTCCTGATGTATTATCAGACAACGATTGTGCCGACTTGACGACGATGACGCTTGACGCTGTAAGAGAAATATGTAACAGGCAAGCCGGCGACTACGATTTCAGGTTCTACCTGGGAACCAAAAACACAGATGAAGAATACCTTAAAAAGAATATCTACCCGTTTCCTCCTTTACCGGGGGAAACGCTTACAACCTGGGCCGAACGGGTTTTCCCGGAAATGAAATTTGGCATCATCCTGAACTATGGTGAAAAGTTTTCGCCATTGATGGCAGAAACCATTGGACGGTATGCCAGCCCGCTACTGGAAAAAATAGGCATTCCCGTTAACGGTACCTGTATAACCATTTTTATTGGTAATTACGGGTATACACCGCTCGGCATTCACCAGGACCATAAAGGAGAGAATGTGATACACTTTCACCTGGGGCCGGGTGGTAAAGTAATGTATAACTGGGAAGTGGAGGAATTCAAAAAGCTGGGCGGGCATCAGAATTTTATGGATGTAGAGAAGATGTTGCCACACGCTACTGAATTCCCTTTTAAGAAAGGTGATATTTTCTATATGCCCTGGAATAAATTCCATATTGGCTATTCAGATGAGCTTTCCATCGGCGTTACGTTGTGGTTTAATAATATAACGCGGAAGAAAATGATGAACAAGCTCATTAATTCTATTCAGCTGCAGTATATCGACCAGGAGGATAAAACAATTACAAAACCTGAGAAAGACCTTAATAGCCTGCAGGGGTTTAAGGAAATAGAAGCCCTGATCAAATATGATGAGAATATTCAGAATTTGACAGTTGAACAGTTTTTCAAGCACACCTATAATGAGTATATGCGCGCCCTTTACAGCAATGGCGGATGGCGTGCCCGGCCATTATCGCTTGAGCAGGAAGTAAATTACAATGAGAATGAATTTGAGCATTTACAAGGGGCGGTAATACAGCGCGTGCCTCCCTTCGTATTTCATTACAAGATCAATACCGATAATAGTAAACTGTTCGTATACTGCCGGGCTTCAAAGATCGAAATAAACTATCATCCTGAATTGATAAACATTATTGATCAATTAAATTCAGGTGAAAGCTTTGTGACAAACGACCTGGTTGCCGGGCTGGCCAAAGAATGGCCAGAAGAAGCCGGACTGTATTTTCTCTCCCTCCTGTACAACAAACGGGGAATACAAATAATCGCCTGATGAAAGGCACCCACAGGTTGGGTGCTGATTTTTAATTGTCAAATGCTTTTAACATGAATGCTTCAAGTTCTGAAATTGTTTCAGCTAAAATAAACGAACCCGCAATAACCATTAACAATACCTGGTGGGACCTGTTCCTGGAAAAGACCAATCATTTTACAAACACCACGGTTATTAAAGATGCTATGTCTGGCACTGAGTGCAACGAAATAAAAGAAATGGTGGGAAAAGTGATCAGGGAAGTTTGCCGGGCTAAAACTGATCAATATGGGTTCAGGGTATATGTTGACGGCGTACGGGTGAGTGGTGAGGAACTGGAAAATACCATCTTCCCGCAACCGCCGCAGTTGAATGAAGAAGTGGAGAGCTGGGGGGAACGCCTTTTTCCCGGTAAAAAAATAGGCATGATCATTAATTCGGGCGAAAAGTTTTGTAATGAACTGGCTCAGCGATTATCAATATACGCTGCGCCGTTATTGGAGAAAGTTGGGATTCCGCTGAACGGCTTACATTCAACCATATTTGTAGGTAATTATGGACTTACTCCGCTCGGAATACACCAGGACCATAGAGGCGCCAATGTAATACATTTTCATGTGGGGCCCGGTGGCAAAATAATGTACACCTGGAAAGAGCAACAGTTTAACGAACTATTGGCCGGCAGAAATAAAAAAGACGTTCCTGTTGAAGAATTATTGCCACATGCCAACAAATTCCCGTTTGGAAAAGGTGATATCTATTTCATGCCCTGGGACCAGTTTCATATCGGTCATTCCGATGAGTTTTCAATCGGGGTAACCTTGTGGTTCGATAACCATGTTCGGACTCATGTATTGAATAACCTGCTGGAGTCGTTCCGCATTCAATACCTGGATATGGAAGATACAACCGTTACCGTTCCTGAAAAGACGCTTAATGATCTGAAGGGCTATGCCGATATTGATGCTGTGCTTAAAATAGATGAACATCTTTCTACGAAAACATTTCCGGAATTCCTGAATGTAGTGTACGAAGAATATATGTTCTCTCTGTTCAGTAACCAGGGATGGAGTACGCTGCCGTTGTCGCTTTCGGAAGAGCATAACTTTGATGAAAATGATTATGCGTTTCTGGCCGATAAAGAGATCAGGGCTGTACATCCTTTTAAAATTTTATATAAGATCATTTCAGAAGTTCAGAAAGTACAGCTTTATGCCCGCGGATCGAAAATAGAATTAAACTTTCACCAGGAGATCGTTGACCTGGTAAACAAATTGAATGAAGGCAGTACGTATAAAGTATCGTTGCTCACCGAACAGGTTTTTAAAGAGTTGCCCGCAGAAGTTGCCTTGTATATGCTGTCGTTGCTGTTAAATAAAAGAAGTATTGAACTGATCGATTGAACAATACCGTAAGAACTGTACCTTGCTTTTCTTTAATAAAAAGGCAAAACATGCTTTTAAGAATTTCTTGTGGGCGATTGAATAAACGGGGCGTTATATTAAAAAAAATCGTACTAATTATTGCTTGCCTGGCGATAACCTGTTTAGTGTTTTCGCAAGAGGCGAAGAAACACCAGGTTCGGGGCGTTGTTTATGATGGAACCATGCGAAAACCGCTTCCATCTGTAACTATTACCCTTTTCCGGGGAACACCGGCTATAAAACCCCGGAACGCAATAACCGATTCTGCCGGTAAATTTATTTTTGACCGGGTTGATACCGGAACATACAAGCTGGCAGCCTCTGATATTGTGCATAAGGAGTTGCAACAGACAATAAGAATTACTGCCGGCGATGTTGACCTTGATACGCTCTTTCTTAACAGTAAGGTAACTACGCTTGGAGAAATCACCGTATCATCTAAAAAGCCATTTATTGAAAGGCGTATCGATAAATTGGTTTTAAACGTAGAAAGCAGTGCGGTTGCTGCCGGCGGGTCAGTAATGGATGTATTGCAAACCTCCCCCGGTGTTACAGTTAATGATAATATTATTTCCCTGAAAGGGAGGAAAGGGGTAACCATTATGATCGACGGACGGCCAAGTACGCTTTCCTCCTCTGATATTGCCAACATCCTGCAAAGCTTGCCTGCCAATTCGGTAGCCCGCATTGAGATCATTGCTAATCCTTCATCGAAATATGATGCGGCGGGGAATGCAGGCATCATTAATATCGTCACAAAAAAAATACGGGTGAAAGGGTTTAACGGTACTGTTAATGCGTCGTCGGGATTTGGCGTATACCCGAAATACAATGGGGGAGGAAGCTTTAATTACAAGGAGAACCAGTTCAACCTTTTTGGTAATTACTATATAAACCGCAGTACAGGATTCAGTGGCTATACCAGTAAACGGATTATTGATAGTGTTGATTTTGATGAATCGGGAAAATCCAAGACTACCAGTACTTCGCACAACTACCTGGTGGGTATAGACTTTCAGGCGGGAAAAAGAAATGTGATCGGCTTTTCCATGACCGGCAATATTTCAGACAGCCGGTTTAAAGAAGATTTTAATACTGATTTTGTCAAAGCGAAGAAGGATTCTTCGCTGCTGGTAGATAACTTAACCAATTCCGACTATAACAATATGAGTTGGAACCTGAACCACGACTTCAGGATCGATACATTGGGTAAAACGCTTTCTACCAATCTCGATTATTCGCGGTTTACCTGGAATAACGCCGGCTTGTATAATAATACGTACCTGAATCAGGACGGCCTGCCGATGCGTGACCTGGAAATGCTCAGAAATAATAGTGAGGTATTAATAAAAATTGGAAGTGTTAAGCTGGATTATACCCATCCCGTGAATAAAAGAAATATGACCATTGGGGCCGGGGTTAAAGCCAGTTGGGTGCGAACCGACAGCGATATTCGTTTTGATACAAAGAATGGCGCCGTTTGGCAGGAAGACCCGGGTAAAACCAATCACTTTATTTTTGATGAATATATTACAGCTGCTTACCTGAATGTGACCAGGAAAATAAAAGATTACGAACTTCAGATCGGGTTACGCGGCGAGCATACCCATAACAAAGGCAATTTATTGACCGGGAACATAATCAATAGCAATGATTACCTGAAGTTATTTCCTTCCTTGTTTGTAAGTAAAAAGCTGAATGAATCCGAAACCCTGAACTTTTCATACGGAAAAAGAATTAACCGGCCTTCCTATGAAGATCTAAACCCGTTTATTTATTACAATTCGCCCTATTCTTTTTATCAGGGAAATTCTTTTTTACAGCCTGAGCTTACCAATACCTTTGAAGTGGGATATTCATTAAATGATGAACTGCTGGTATCATTGAATTATAGTAATACCAAAGACTATTTTACTTATTTAACTTACTTAGATGATATAACGAAGATCTCAAAAGAAACCATCAACAATTTCAAGCGATACATCAGTTACGGTACCAGCATTTCACTTGACAAAGAATTGACCGATTGGTGGCATGTTTCGGGTAACCTGGATGTGTTTTACGAAGAGTATTCTTCTTTTTACCGCACCCGGGATTTTAAAAATGCGCTGATAAATGCAAGCGGTAACCTCACAAACGACTTTTCATTTGCCAATAATAATTCCGTTGTGCTAACGGGTATATACCGTTCCCCCTCTATTGACGGTATTAAAAGAAATTATGCGCGTTACAGAATGGATGCCGGTTATAAAAAGAGCTGGTTGAATAAAAACCTCATTTTAAAACTGGCAGTGCGAGACGTCTTTTATACTTACAGAAAGAACGGAAATAACCGGATCGAGAATTTAAATGTGGAATTCACTAACCGGGGCGATACGAGGGTGTTTTCCGTTGATCTCACCTACAAGTTCGGCAACCAAAAATTAAAATCGCGCAAACCGGTCCAGGGAAACAGTGACGAGCTCAAGCGCATTAAGGGGCTTGAGTAGAATCGTGAATCGGCAATAGAAGCCCTGTAACCTGAAACCTGTAACTGGTAACAGGAAACCGGTAACGGGTAACTAATCTTCTACCGCTTTCCGTTTCATCCTGCTCAAAAATTTCTGTCGAATCACAATTTCCGTAGCCGGAATATTATCCATTTTGCTTTCCAGCCAGCTAATAATATCGAGGTAGGCAAAAGCGCGGGTCTCAAACCGGTTGGCCTGTAGTTGTTTTAATTGTTCAAGCAGTTTGGCAAATTCGGGTTTCAACTGGCGTGGTGATAAATGGAACGTACGGCGCAGGAACCGGAAGATCTCTTCTTCCACCACGCTGAGGTTGCCCATCTTCGCCATAAATCGGTATACCGATTTGAACAGGTATTCCAGCAACTGAAAATTGCCCAGCTCATAATGCGCTATCAGGTGCAGCAGGCGGCTGTAGCACTGCAGGTCGGTTCGCAGGTCAACCTTCCAGTTTATGATCTTATTTAGGTAATCGATGGCCTGCTCGTAATGCCCGCTGCCGAAATACAGGGAGGCAATTTTATAATAGAAAACCAGGATGCGGTGACGGTCGAGGTAGATCTCGTATTCCTTAAGCTTTTCTTCAATGTAAGGCACCAGTTGCAACCCTTCTGTAAAGGTGCCTTCCATAAAGTGCTTGTTGATCTTGCTTACGTTCAGGTAAACAAAGGTTTGAATGCGGTTATTGTGGTTGTTGATCACCAGGTCGCTTTGGGAGAAGGCCTCAAAGGTTTCCAGGGCCTCTTTCAGCTTGGTATAGTTCTGCAGGTCGAAGTGGGCGCCCATGAGGTTATGCATGCCCTTAATGTAATGTGCTGTCTCCACTTCTATCATAAATGGCTCTTTTTCAAACAGTTCTACCCATTTTTGGGTATAGCGGTAATAGAGCAGGAAGTCCTGGCGAATGAAGGCGTACCAGCAATAGCTCTGGTACCGGTACAGGCGTTCGTAAAAACCCTTGGCCTCATCGGCCCCGGGCGGGTAATGCTGGTCGAAGAACTGCTGGATCTCCTTTTCATCGTTCTCGTCGCGGGCATGGCCGTTCTTGATGTACCAGCTATACAGCAACAACGATAAATTGCTGAGTTTGCTCACCATCACCAGGCGGCGGTTGGTTTCATCCACATCGAGGGTGAGCTGTTCGGCGCGGTCGGTCATACTGCGCGTAATGTGCAGAGCCTCAATCTTTTTCTCGAAAAATAGTACCTGTAATAAGTAGGTGACCTGGTTATTGGCCCGGGCCAGTTCCTTCATGCGGTCGAGCATCTTGAGGCTTTGGAGGTACAGCCCCTTGTTGTACAGGATGCGGGCATGGTCCATCATCTCATGTAGCTGAATATCAATGTTGTTTTCGTTCTTTATGAGCCGCAAACTGCTGAGGATCTGCTTGTATAAATGGGCCTTTATGTTCGAAAGTTGCTGCTTTTTCAGGTCTTTGGACTTACTCAGTAGTAAATTTTCGTCGTAAGTTTCCATCTTGTCCAATGCGTCAAATAGCTGTACGATCTTCAGGTTTTCACTTGAAGAATTACGTTGAACATACAGCTTAAAATTGCGCTTCTCCGACTTTTCCAGCGATTTGATCAACTGGAACAAGGCATCTGTAGAACGGTTGGGCATCGTAATCAAAAATCGTTAAAATCCTTTACCAACAAGGGTTTTAGCCGGGTTGGCACTATTTAAATAGTGTAAATTAGGTACAAATTTGGTTTTAACAGTTAAATAAACAGGAATAATTTCGGAGCAGCAGGTTGTTTTTCTCATTTATAGCAAGCAACAAAAAATCGAACAGCCTGCTTTTTTAAATAATATCCTACTTTATAGAGAGAATACCTATGCCAAAGAACAAAGTCTATATTTTCGACACAACATTGCGCGACGGCGAGCAGGTGCCAGGCTGTAAATTAAATACTAAGGAGAAGATAGAAATTGCTTTGGCCCTGGAAGAACTGGGTGTAGACATTATTGAAGCTGGTTTTCCCATCTCATCACCCGGTGATTTTAAAAGCGTGAGTGAAATAGGTTCAGTCATAAAAAATGCTGTGATCTGCGGATTAAGCCGGGCGGTGCAGAAAGATATTGAGGTAGCTGCCGAGGCGCTGAAAACAGCTAAAAGACCCCGGATCCACACTGGTATCGGAACATCTGATTACCATATTAAATCAAAGTTCAATTCAACCCGCGAAGACATTTTACAACGGGCTATCCAGTGTGTAAAATGGGCGCGGAACTTTACGGATGATGTTGAGTTTTATGCTGAAGACGCCGGCCGTACCGATAATGAATATCTGGCCAGAGTAGTAGAAGCAGTGATTGCTGCCGGTGCTACAACGGTAAATATACCCGATACGACAGGTTATTGCCTGCCGCATCAATATGGCGAGAAGATCGCTTACCTGATCAACAATGTACCGAATGTAGACAAAGCAGTGCTTAGCTGCCATTGTCATAACGACCTGGGCCTGGCTACCGCCAACTCTATTGCCGGCGCTATGAACGGTGCCCGCCAGATCGAGTGTACGATTAACGGATTGGGAGAAAGAGCGGGTAACACCTCGCTGGAAGAAGTGGTGATGGTGATACAACAACACCAAACCCTCGGTTTTTATACCGATATCAAAACACAACAACTGAACCCATTGAGCAGACTGGTTTCCGATACTATGCGGATGCCGGTTCAACCAAATAAAGCTATTGTAGGCGCCAATGCGTTTTCACATTCATCGGGTATTCACCAGGATGGATTCCTGAAAGATGCACAAACCTACGAGATCATTAACCCCGAACAGGTTGGGGCTGATGGAAGTAAAATTGTATTAACAGCGCGCAGCGGCCGCAGCGCGTTGGCCCATCGCTTTCACAAGCTGGGTTTTATGTTCACACGCAATGACATTGACGTGTTGTACGAGCAGTTCCTGAAAGTAGCAGATAGAAAGAAAGAAGTGGAAGATGAGGATCTGAAGGTATTGGCTAACCAGTACCAGGCCGCCACAGTTTAGTGAGCAGTATTTTCTCATAATCATGTAGTTTTTGTTACGCGTGGTGCGTCTGCACCACGCTTTTTCTCAAAACTACTCATCCCACTCCTAAAGGGATGAAAAATGAAAAAAAGAAAAGAAAGAATGAAAGAAGGGTCAAATAACTGTGATAAAATGGAATGTCTCCGTTCGGGACATCCGACCCGCCATGCTCCCACACAAAATCAACAATTACCAATAAAAGAAAAGTTAACGCGCCGGCAGGTGCAGTCATTGAATGGAAATTACGCCCATACGGAGCGTGCTTTTCAATACAATAGTGCTGTACTGTTGTGGCATTGAGAGTATGAGTGAAAAGCGGGGACTGGTTAGTCCGTGTTTTGAAACTACATTTTATGGAAAAGAATATTGTTGTAATAGAAGGTGATGGCATAGGGCCTGAAGTTACCCGGCAGGCGGTGAAGGTATTGAATGCCGTTGCCGAGCAATTTGGTCATGAGTTCAGTTACCGGTATTGTTTAATGGGCGCAGATGCCATTGACAAAACCGGCAACCCGTTACCCGATGAAACCATTGAAGCCTGCCTTAACAGCGATGCCATATTATTTGGCGCCATCGGCCATCCAAAATACGATAACGATCCTTCCGCAAAGGTTCGCCCCGAGCAGGGCTTGCTGAAATTGCGGAAAAGCTTACAATTGTTTGCCAACATTCGTCCTGTAATCACGTACCCCTCTTTGCAACATTTATCTCCTTTGAAAGTACAGCAATTAGAAGGAGTTGATTTTATAATCTTTAGAGAACTTACCGGCGGTATTTATTTTGGGAAGAAGGAACTGAGCGAAGATGGCACCCGTGCTGCTGACGATTGCGTATATACGCGTGCAGAAATTGAACGCATTGCACATCTCGCTTTTCAGTATGCCCGGCAACGTCGTAAGAAGCTAACATTGGTTGATAAGGCCAATGTGCTGGAAACATCGCGCCTGTGGCGTAAAGTGGTGCAGGAAATAGCATCGCAATATGCCGAGGTGAAAGTTGATTTCCTGTTTGTTGACAATGCCGCTATGCAGATCATCATTAATCCGAAACAGTTTGATGTGATACTCACAGAAAATATGTTTGGCGATATTATCAGTGATGAAGCGAGTGTGATCAGTGGTTCGTTGGGATTGTTACCATCGGCATCGGTTGGTGCCGGCGTGGCGCTGTTTGAACCTATTCATGGTTCGTACCCGCAGGCAGCCGGCAAAGACATTGCCAACCCGCTGGGATGTATTTTGTCAGCAGCCATGTTGCTCGATCATTTTGGACTGGCCAAGGAAGCGGAGGCTGTACGCCTGGGTGTTGAGTGGACGCTGGTGAATGGTTTTGTAACAAAAGATATTGACCCGATCAATTTTTATTTCACGTCAACCATCGGCGAACTGGTGAGTGATTATGTGGCGAATAGAATACCGGGTGGGGTGAATCAGGCTAACATTGAATTGAGAAAGTCAACTATAATTTAGCTTGTTAACTACCTGAAGTGGTGTTAAATACAGATTTAGGGATTTCGGGATTTTGAGATTTGCCGAAATGCTCAATAAAAGAAATTACAAATCCCTAAATCACAAAATATCAAAATCAGAAATTGGTTTTGTAGCCAGGATCAGAAAAACAATTTTTTTTAACTAAGCTCTTTTTATCAACCGGCGGGTGTATATTTGTGACACACGAAGTCCTCTTATGCAAAAAAGCAGCATTAATAACATCATCTCTGTGGTAACTGCAATAATTATTATTGTGGTGGTGGTTATTCCTGCAACGCACGGAGGTGGAGTTTAACGTATACAAAAGATCAATATAAACGACCCGCCTCCAACGAGGCGGGTTTTTTTGTTTTAGGCCCGTGACACGGATAAAAGAAACGGAAAACCAGATCAATAAACCTTATTCTAAATAATAACTAATGGCCTACTATCATAACAATACGATCATTTACCTCAATGGCGCTTTTGTAAAAGCGGCAGAGGCAACTACTGACTTTTACAGTCAGTCGCTGCACTACGGCTATGCCGTATTTGAAGGTATCAGATCGTACCAAACCGCCAGCGGCGAAACCAAAATATTCAAGGCTACCGAGCATTATGACCGGTTGCGGAATTCAGCTACTGCCCTGAATATGCCCTACAACTGGGATACGGATGAACTGATAGAAGCTACCTACGAAGTATTAAGCCGGAACAACCTCCGGAACGCTTACATCAGACCGGTAGTGTACGCGCCGGCCAATATGAGCTTCAACCCCAATACCGAATCATACCTCCTGATCGCAGCCTGGGAAATGGGTTTGTTTTTAGGGGAGAAATTACTGCGGGTAATGACCTCTTCTTTTCAACGCCCTAACCCCAAAGGGTTTCGGATTGAAGCCAAAGCAAGCGGCCATTATGTAAATTCTATCCTGGCCAGCCAGGAAGCAAAAGCAAAAGGCTTCGACGAAGCGCTGTTGACCGATATGAACGGATATGTAGCGGAAGGGCCCGGCGCTAACGTATTTTATGAAAAGAACGGCAAACTGTATACACCGGCCACCGGAAATATTTTACCCGGCATAACACGGGCAACTGTAATAGAAATATGTACCGAACTGAATATACCTGTTGAAGAGCGCTTATTCACTACCGATGAGTTAAAACAGGCCGACGCCGTATTCTTTTGTGGCACAGCCGCTGAAGTGATCGGCTGGCAATCGCTCGATGACACGGTATTCCCGGCTAAGTGGGAAAATACCCTTGGCCGCCGTATACAACTGGCTTATAAGAACCGGGTTACAGAAGCAGTAAAAGGCGAATTGATTGATTGAAAGTATGAGTGAACGAAAAGCAGCGAGTTGAAACCGGAAGAACCACAAACGACAAACTGAAGTACGGGTTATACGAAAAAATAAAAGCTGAACGCATAAAGTAAATAAATGGCTGAAATAAACAAATATTCAAAGACGCTGACGCAGGATGTAACACAACCTGCCGCTCAGGCCATGTTGTATGGCATTGGTTTAACCGACGAAGATCTGAAGAAAGCACAGGTAGGCATTGTTAGCATGGGCTACGATGGCAACACCTGTAACATGCACCTGAACGACCTGGCCAAAATTGTGAAAGATGGTGTATGGAGCAATGACCTGGTAGGTTTGATCTTTAATACTATTGGCGTAAGCGATGGTATGTCGAACGGAACAGACGGTATGCGTTACTCGCTGGTAAGCCGCGACATCATTGCCGATTCTATTGAAGCCGTTTGTGGCGCTCAGTATTACGATTCGTTGATTGCCATACCTGGTTGCGATAAAAATATGCCGGGTTCAGTAATGGCCATGGGACGGTTGAACCGCCCTGCTATTATGGTGTATGGTGGAACCATTGCACCAGGTCATTACAAGGGCCAGGATCTGAATATTGTTTCTGCATTCGAAGCGTTGGGTCAAAAGATTGCCGGCCAGTTAAGCGATGCCGATTTCAAGGGCGTTGTAATGAACTCCTGCCCGGGTGCGGGCGCTTGCGGTGGTATGTATACCGCCAATACCATGGCTTCAGCTATTGAAGCATTGGGTATGAGTTTGCCGTACTCTTCTTCTAACCCTGCGCTGAGCGACGAAAAGAAAAAAGAATGTCTGGATGCGGGTAAGGCTATCCGTAACCTGATGGAAAAAGATATCAAGCCGCGCGATATCATGACCCGCAAAGCCTTCGAAAATGCCATAACAACAATTATGGTATTGGGTGGAAGTACCAATGCGGTGCTGCACATGATCGCCATTGCGAAAAGCGTGGATGTGCCTTTAACGCAAGACGATTTTCAACAGATCAGCAACAAGGTGCCGATGCTGGCCGACTTCAAGCCCAGTGGGAAATATTTGATGCAGGACCTGCACGAACATGGTGGATTGCCTTCTGTAATGAAATACCTGTTACAAAAAGGATTGTTGCATGGGGATTGTTTGACCGTAACCGGTAAAACACTGGCGGAAAACCTGGCTTCAGTACCTGATCTGAATTTTGATACCCAGAAAATTATTCTCCCCCTCGAACAACCGATAAAAGCCAGCGGGCACTTACAGATCCTGTATGGTAACCTGGCCGAAAAAGGCAGTGTGGCCAAGATCACCGGTAAAGAAGGTGAGCGCTTTGAAGGACCTGCCCGCGTATTCGATGGCGAATTTGAGCTGATTGCCGGCATCCAGAGCAAAAGAGTACAACCCGGTGATGTAGTAGTGATCCGTTATGTTGGGCCCAAAGGCGCGCCCGGGATGCCTGAAATGCTGAAACCTACTTCTGCACTTATTGGTGCGGGTTTAGGAAAAAGTGTTGCGCTTATCACCGACGGCCGTTTCAGCGGTGGTACCCATGGTTTCGTGGTGGGGCACGTTACGCCTGAAGCATTTGATGGTGGAGTGATCGGTTTGGTGCAGGACAATGACATCATTGAACTGGATGCGGTGAAGAATATCATCAATTTGAAAATAAGTCCCGGGGAGCTGGCAAAACGCAAAGCGGCCTGGAAACAACCGGCGTTAAAAGTGAAAAAAGGAATTCTATATAAATATGCGAAGCAGGTAAAAGATGCTTCTGAAGGATGCGTAACCGATGAAGCGGAATAAACGATGCCGTCGATCGGGATAACATTAAGAACAGGAACTAAACCGACAATTGAATCACAAAAAAAAGTTTATGAGTACAATCGAAAAGGCGCCTGCCAAAGAAAAGACGGATAAGAAGCCAGCTATAACAAATGTCAGTGGCTCGGTCGCAGTGTTGGAAGCATTTCTGGCAGAAGGTGTCAATACCATATTTGGGTATCCGGGTGGCGCTATCATGCCTATCTATGATGCACTGTATGATTACCAGGAAAAGTTACATCATATACTGGTACGCCATGAACAGGGCGCTATACATGCCGCTCAGGGTTATGCGCGGTCATCTGGAGATGTTGGTGTTGTGTTTGCAACCAGTGGTCCTGGTGCAACCAACCTGGTGACAGGTTTGGCAGATGCCATGATCGATAGTACGCCGGTGGTGTGCATCACCGGACAAGTGTTTGCTCATTTGTTGGGTACAGACGCTTTCCAGGAAACAGATGTGATCAATATCACTACCCCGGTTACCAAATGGAATTACCAGGTAACAGACGCTACCGAAATTCCTGCCGTGCTGGCAAAAGCCTTTTACATTGCCCGCAGCGGACGCCCCGGCCCGGTGTTAATTGATATTACCAAGAATGCCCAGTTGCAAAAATTCGATTACGAAGGATATACAAAATGTGATCATGTACGCAGCTACCGGCCAGCTCCTATTGTACGTAAAGAGTATATAACAGAAGCTGCCAAGCTGATCAACGAAGCTGAAAGGCCTTTTGTGATCTTTGGTCAGGGTGTAATACTGGGTAAAGCTGAAAAAGAATTTTTAAAATTTATAGAGAAAGCAGGTATTCCCACTGCATGGACCATCATGGGATTAAGTGCTATACCTTCAGATCATCCGCTGAATGTAGGTATGTTGGGAATGCACGGTAATTATGGCCCGAACGTACTGACCAATGAATGTGATGTATTGATCGCAATCGGTATGCGGTTCGACGACCGCGTTACCGGCCGCCTGGATAAATATGCAAAGCAGGCGAAAGTGATCCACCTGGATATTGATCCGGCTGAAGTTGATAAGAACGTAAAAACAACCGTACCGGTTTGGGGCGACTGTAAAGAAACCCTGCCTTTATTGACCGCACAGGTTGAGCAGAAAGTATACCCGCAATGGTTGCAAAAGTTCAGGGATATGATGAAACAGGAAGAAGAAACCTGTATCACCCCTGAACTGAATCCTACCACAGAACAATTGACCATGGGTGAAGTAATAAAAACCCTGAACGAATTAACTGGCGGCGATGCGATCATTGTAACCGACGTAGGACAGCACCAGATGGTAGCTTGTCGTTATGCGAAGTTCACGCAGTCGAAAAGTAATATTACCTCCGGTGGTTTGGGAACCATGGGATTTGCCTTACCCGCAGCCATAGGCGCTAAAGTAGGCGCTCCCGAAAGAACAACCGTGGCCATTATTGGCGACGGAGGCTTTCAAATGACGCTTCAGGAACTGGGTACCATCATGCAATCAGACATCGATGTAAAGATCCTGATCCTGAACAACCAATTCCTCGGCATGGTGCGCCAATGGCAACAGCTCTTCCACGACAAGCGCTACTCGTTTGTTAATATAGAGAGCCCTGATTTTGTACAATTGGCAAAAGCATATAAAATTCCCGGACAAAGTATTTCAAAAAGGGATGACCTGAAAAAGGCGCTTACTGAAATGCTGAATACAAAGGGCGCTTACCTGCTGGAAGTAATGACCGGAAAGGAAAACAATGTATTCCCCATGGTACCGCAGGGTTGCAGCGTAGCAGAAATACGTTTAAAATAATAAAAGGTAACATCGAATGGCCATCACAGAAAATATCACCTGGAATTCTTCCCTGTACGACAAAAAGCATGATTTTGTTTTTAAGTACGGCGAATACCTGGTGCAGTTGCTTACCCCGCAGGAAGGGGAGCGCATTCTGGATATAGGCTGTGGTACCGGTCATTTGACCAACCTGATAGCTGCCTCAGGGGCTATGGTAACTGGCATGGATAGTTCTATTGACATGATCGCAAAAGCAAGGAACGAATATCCGCACCTTCCTTTCAGGCTGGCCTCTGTAACCGATTTTAACTTTAATGAACCATTCGATGCGCTGTTCTCCAATGCCGTGCTGCATTGGGTAACCGATAAAGAGCAGGCTATTCAAAGCATGTACAACAACCTGAAGCCGGGTGGCCGACTGGTGTTGGAAATGGGTGGAAAGGGAAATGTTGAGAAGATCGTTCATGCGTTGAAAATAGCTTTAACCAATCACGGGTACACGCAAAATGCTACCAGGGAAGTTTGGTACTACCCTTCATTGAGTGAGTACACCGGGTTACTCGAAAAGCAGGGATTCAGGGTTACATATGCTACGCATTATAATCGGGAGACCGAGTTGAAAGACACACAACAGGGGATCAAGGATTGGGTGCACATGTTTTGCGGCGCTTATCTCGAAGGTGTTGAAGATGCAGCAAAAGATGCAATACTGGATGAAGTGCAGGAAACATTGCGGCACACCCACTTCAGGAATCAAAAATGGTATGCTGATTATAAAAGATTGCGCGTAGTGGCCATTAAAGAAAATTAACAAATTGTCAATCATTTGAAACCGTGTCACGGTTCGGAACCTTGGCACGGTTGAAATAAGTTAAATTATGAAACAGGAATTCACCGTTACGGTATATACAGAAAATCAGATCGGGTTACTGAACCGGATCGCTATCATGTTTTCGCGCCGTAAGATCAATATTGAGAGTTTAAATACTTCTCCCAGTGAAGTAGAAGGCATTCACCGCTTTACCATCGTCATCAATGAACTGGAAGAAGTGGTGAAGAAACTGGTGCGCCAGATAGAAAAGCAAGTGGAAGTATTGAAAGCATATTACAATACTGCCGAAGAGATCATCTGGCAGGAGCTGGCTTTGTATAAAGTGCCTACCGATGAAATTGCGGAAAAAGTAAAAGTAGAACGCTTATTACGTGAGTACGGCGCCCGCGCAGTAGTGATCAGAAAGGATTACACTGTTTTTGAAACAACCGGTCAGCGGGAAGAAACGAACAAACTGATAGCTGTACTGGAACCATACGGATTGATTGAATTTGTACGCAGCGCCCGGGTAGCTATTATTAAGGCCAGCAGCGGTTTTCACAGCAAACTGAAAGAGTTTGAAAAGAAAGAACCCAGTGAAGACGTAATAGAAAATGAATATTTAGGTAAAGGCGACGAAGTGTTTACCATGTAAACGCGGAACGCTTAACGCAAAGCGCACAATAAAAACAACGATAAAGGTGAATATTCACCGGACCAAAACAAAAAACCAATAACAATAAACATCTCACAATGGCAAAATTAAATTTCGGCGGGGTGGAAGAAAATGTAGTAACTCGTGAAGAGTTCCCACTTGCCAAGGCGCAACAGGTATTGAAAAATGAAACGGTAGCGGTGATCGGCTACGGTGTACAGGGACCGGGTCAGGCGCTGAACCAGAAAGACAACGGTATCAATGTAATCGTTGGTCAACGTAAAAATTCAAAAACCTGGGATAAAGCGGTGAAGGATGGTTTTGTACCCGGCGAAACTTTATTCGAAATTGAAGAAGCATTACAACGTGGTACCATTATTTGCTACCTGTTGAGCGATGCTGCACAAATTCAATTGTGGCCTACTGTTAAAAAACACCTGACTGCTGGTAAAGCATTATATTTTTCACATGGCTTCGGTATTACCTTCAACGAGCAAACCGGCATCGTACCTCCCAAAGATGTAGATGTATTTCTGGTAGCTCCTAAAGGTTCTGGTACTTCTTTGCGCCGTATGTTCCTGCAAGGCCGTGGCCTGAACAGTAGCTATGCTATTTTCCAGGATGCTACCGGTAAAGCAAAAGAAAGAGTAATTGCCTTAGGTATTGCCGTAGGTAGCGGTTACCTGTTCGAAACTGATTTCAAAAAAGAAGTATACAGCGATCTGACTGGCGAAAGAGGTACATTGATGGGTTGTATTCAAGGTATCTTTGCCGCACAATACCAGGTATTACGCAGTAAAGGTCACACGCCTTCTGAAGCTTTCAACGAAACAGTTGAAGAGCTGACGCAATCTCTGATGCCACTGGTTGCAGAAAATGGTATGGACTGGATGTATGCCAACTGTAGCACAACTGCACAACGCGGCGCATTAGACTGGTGGAAGAAATTCCGCGATGCAACATTACCTGTATTCACCGAATTATATGAGAGCGTTGCAACCGGTAAAGAATCTCAACGTTCTATCGACAGCAACAGCCAGGCTGATTATCGTGAGAAGCTGGAAGCTGAACTGAAGGAATTGCGTGATAGCGAAATGTGGCAAGCTGGTAAAACAGTTCGCAGTCTTCGTCCTGAGAATCAAAAACCAGCCGAAGTTACCGCTTAATAAAAGTATAACGCTGAACGCACTACGCTTAACGCCGGGTTCAAATTGAATTTTTCGTTAGGCATTGAGCTGTAAGCGATAAAATATTAGCCACCGTTCACAAAAAGCATTTGCGTTTTCAATGTTCGCGATAAGCGTTCTACGATAAGCGTTCAGCGTTTTTTGATAACTAAAACAACGGTGGCTAATTTTTTTTAATAAAAACATATATGGGCACATTCACATATACAAGGCCTGAGCTGGAATTTCATAAAGCAGCATTGCGGTTAAAAAAAGTGGTGCACAAAACACCGCTGATGTTAAACCACAACCTGTCGAAGAAATACCAGTGCAATGTATACCTGAAGCGGGAAGATTTGCAGGTGGTGCGGTCGTACAAGCTGCGGGGTGCGTATAACATGATGAGCAGTTTGCCTGCTGAGCAATTACAGCAAGGGGTGGTATGTGCCAGTGCGGGAAATCATGCACAAGGATTTGCCTATTCATGTAAAAGACTGAATGTAAAAGGGGTGGTTTTCATGCCCATCATTACGCCTAATCAAAAGGTGAATCAAACCAAAATGTTTGGTGAAGAGAACATCGGGATCCAACTGATAGGCGATACGTTTGATGATTGTGCCATTGCCGCGAAGAAGTATACTGAAGAAAACGGTATGACCTTCATTCCTCCGTTTGACGATTATCGGATCATTGAAGGACAGGGAACTGTTGCTGTTGAAATACTGGAAGAGCAAACAGATATAGATTACCTGTTTGTGCCGGTAGGGGGCGGCGGTTTAAGCGCCGGGGTAGGATCGTACTTAAAGACGTACTCACCCAAAACAAAAATAATAGGGCTGGAACCGGAAGGCGCGCCTTCCATGTTTGAAGCATTGAAAGCAGGCGAGCCGGTTACCCTAAAAGAAATTGATCGATTTGTAGATGGTGCTGCTGTAAAAAGAGTTGGGGATATCACCTTCTCTATATGTAAAGAAGTGCTGGATGATATGCACCTGGTTCCGGAAGGAAAAGCCTGTTCTACTATTTTGAAGCTATACAATGAAGATGCTATAGTGGTAGAACCTGCCGGTGCTTTATCCATTGCCGCACTGGATGATTATGCCGATGTAATAAAAGGTAAAACTGTTGTTTGCATTGTAAGTGGCAGCAACAATGACATTGATCGTATGCAGGAGATAAAAGAAAGAAGCCTGCAGTACGAAGGATTGAAACATTATTTCCTGATCAGGTTTGCACAAAGACCGGGCGCCCTGAAAGAGTTTGTGAATCATGTGCTGGGACCGAATGATGACATTACGCGGTTTGAATATATGCAAAAGCACAACAAAGAATCAGGACCGGCATTGGTTGGGATTGAAT
This sequence comes from Niastella caeni, assembly GCF_004834005.1. Taxonomy (GTDB): domain Bacteria; phylum Bacteroidota; class Bacteroidia; order Chitinophagales; family Chitinophagaceae; genus Niastella; species Niastella caeni. Next base: position 543,169 of record NZ_STFF01000001.1, on the reverse strand, counting down.
TAAAGAATAAAGAAGACTACGATATACTGTTGCAAAACCTGCAACGTTATAACATAAACTATACAGCGTTAAATAAGAATGACACGCTGTTTGGGTATTTGGTATAATAACATATGTTATCTGTTTAAGTGGTAGCCATGCCGTGAGGCGTGGCTTTTTTTATTTTCAGGGGTATTCACTTCAACATTCGATATTCGACATTCAATATTCAGTATTTTTTACTTTCTCATTTCTCTGTTTCTCATTTTTAATCACCATTCCCTAAATAAAAAACCTCCCCGAAGGGAGGCTTATGTCATAAAATCTGACGGGTGATCTTTTTAAGGATACTGCGATACAGCGAAGAGTCGCAATACTAGCTAAACGGTAATGGTCTTTACATAAATACTGAACCACCAATGTTTACTAAGGGCGGATCGAAACATGTATGAATCGATGTGAAACTAATAGGTTTAAAAGTGCAAGGGCTTGTGATATTGGATTTATACACGTTATGGTTTTTCTCAGGTATTGGATAAACAGGATTAAATAGCGCACAGGGCTGATACTGGATTTTAAGTGAATGGTCTTCTCACGGATATTGAAGCAAACATTGTAAAAGGGCACACGGTTGCTATCGGATTTTTGTGCCTGAGTTGGTCTTCTCACGGATATTGAACACTAAGGTTAAAAGCGCACAGTGCCGATATTGGATTACATCAACGGTTTTACCATGGATATTGAAAAACTGTGTCAAAAAGGGCACACGGTTGATATTGGATTTGTACAATGAAACGGTCTTTCTACGGATATTGAAACATAACAGAGCTGTACAATGAACTGATATTGGATATAGTGCGCGAAACGGTTTTCCACGGATAATGGAATACATGTCCCGACAGAATCGGGAAGGATATTCATAATAAATTCAAACTGATAAGCCTTACGGCAAAGCGTTATGGCAAAGCATGATATGGCAAATGTTATTGATTATATGGCTATAGAGAACCTGAAAGAAAAAAGATAACTATGGCTTCAATGGTTAGAACTATTCGCAGAGTAATTTTGGTGCGGTCGCTATCAAATATATTGGATTGGCGCTGCAAAGTTACGTCGTTACAGGGTTGCATACAAATGTGTTTGGAAAAACTTATCAACATATAACAGGTCATAACACACGAATAACATTAAATGCTTAGAACATTGATCATCGTTAGTTTAAGTTATACAAACCATTTAACAAGTGTATTATTATAAAGCGCAACCAGCTACTAAAAACATTATGAATAGCAGGTATGTTTAGTGCGCTATATGGTGCTGCAATAATTAGCGTGAAAAACAAATGCTATGGGAAATGTTAAAATCAATTAACGATAAATTTCCCGCTGATTCTTGCTCACAACTGTTTGCTTTTGAACCGTCGGGGATCCTACGGATTTATGGCGCCCCAGGCCGTCCTTGTCATCCTGGCATGCCCGGCATGGTTGTTATGAAATATGCAGCGAACCCTGGTAAAAGACAGTCTATTCTCCTAAGCGAACAATCCTATTTTGTATTTGTCTTAGTTACAGTTAAAGCGGTTGATTTTGTGGGGGAAAAAGGATATTGAAATATCTTCGCAGAAATCAAAAAGCAGGGGAGAAAAAAGAAGCGCCAATTGGCTTTTTATTAAGCAATTATTGCAAGCATATCGTGCTTACGGAGCGACTAAATACATATCGCTATTTTGTAAAAAAAATTGCATGAAACACCAGTAAATGCAGGTTTTTTTTCGTAATTTCAATCGCTTGCTTGCTATGTTATTAAACGATTTATTGAGAATTTGACTATTTATTGAATATTTTTCAAAAAACTATGCATTTCCATGGCAAGTAACCTGGGTTTATACCATCCTTCATTTGAGCGTGATGCCTGCGGCATTGGATTCGTAGCCAGCATTAAAGGACACAAAAGCCACCAAAACATCAGCGATGCTTTAACCGTATTGGAAAATATGGAACATCGAGGGGCCTGCGGTTGTGAGAATAATACGGGCGACGGCGCCGGTATTATGATTCAAACTCCACACGAATTTTTCTTTGACGAGTGCATCAAGCTGGGCGTTCATCTGCCAGCTTTCGGTCGCTACGGAGTTGGGGTAATTTTCTTCCCCCGCGAGATCCGTTTGCGTGAAGAGTGCCGCGATATCTTCAATCGCGCTGCTGAAAAATTAGGATTGGAAGTACTTGTTTACCGAAAGGTACCCGTTAATCCGGATGGTATCGGTCCTTCGGCATTGAGTGTTGAACCTGAAATGGAGCATGTGTTCATCGCTTGTCCCGATCACATCAATAACCCCGATGATTTCGAGCGCAAATTATTTGTGCTTCGCAACTACGCCAGCCACACTATCAACAATACGGTGAAGAAAGATGCGATCGGATTTTACATTGCATCGCTTTCTTACAAAACCGTTGTATATAAAGGGCAGTTAACCAGTAACCAGGTGCGTAATTATTTTACCGACCTGGGTAACAAAAGAATGGTTTCTGCATTTGGTTTGGTTCACTCCCGCTTTGCAACCAACACCTTCCCAAGCTGGAAACTGGCTCAGCCTTTCCGCTTCATTGCACACAACGGCGAGATCAATACACTGCAAGGTAACCTCAACTGGTTAAAGACCAGTGAGCATGGTTTTACCTCGCCGTTCTTCACCACGCAGGAAATGGAAACCTTGCTGCCGATCGTTACTGAAGGCCAGAGTGATTCTGCCTGCCTGGATAACATGATCGAGCTGTTGGCATTAACCGGTCGTTCATTGCCTCATGTAATGATGATGTTGATCCCTGAAGCATGGGATGGCAACGACCAAATGGACCCCGTGAAGAAAGCATTCTACGAATACCATGCTTCTATCATGGAACCCTGGGATGGTCCCGCTTCTATTTCTTTCACTGATGGAAAAATTATCGGCGCTACCCTCGATAGAAATGGTTTACGTCCGTCAAGATATTGCGTTACCAACGATGATCGTGTGATCATGGCTTCTGAAACTGGTGCATTACCGGTTGATCCTGCCATCGTAGTGGAAAAAGGCCGTTTGCAACCCGGTAAAATGTTTGTGGTTGATATGGAGCAGGGCCGCATCATCAGTGATGAAGAACTGAAAAACGATATCTGCAACCGCAAGCCTTATGGCGATTGGTTGAATCAATACAAGATCCGTTTGGAAGAGCTGGATGAACCCCGTGTTGCGTTCACTCACCTGTCTGATTCATCTATTCTGAAATACCAGAAAGCTTTCGGTTATTCAACTGAAGATATCGATGACATTGTAACGCCTATGGCTGTTGATGGCAAAGAACCGATCGGTTCTATGGGTACCGATACGCCACTGGCCGTATTGAGCGATCAGCCACAACACATCACTTCTTACTTTAAACAATTATTCGCACAGGTAACCAACCCGCCCATCGATCCTATTCGCGAGCGAATGGTAATGAGTTTGGCAACCTTTGTGGGCAACAACGATAACTTATTATTAGAAGATCCCAAGCATTGCCATACCGTGGCATTGAAGCATCCCATACTTACCAGCACCGAACTGGAAAAGCTGCGTAGTATCGATACGGGTATCTTCCAGGCCAAAACCCTGCAAACTTATTTCAGGGCCGATGGCAAACCCGGTTCATTGAAAAAAGGGCTCGACAGGCTTTGCCGCTATGCAGAAGATGCGGTGCATGATGGATTTGAAGTGTTGATCCTTTGCGACCGTGCGGTAGATTCCGATCACGCTGCAATTCCTTCTTTGTTAGCTACTGCTGCAGTGCACCACTATCTTATTCGTAAAGGTTTACGGGGTAAGGTTGGTATTGTTGTAGAGGCCGGCGACGTTTGGGAAGTACATCACTTTGCTTGTTTGTTAGGCTTTGGAGCTACCGCCATCAATCCATACCTGGCATTGGCTACCATCCGCAACATGAAAGTGAACAACACGCTGCAAACTGAGCTCGACTGGGATCAATTGCGCAAGAACTATATTAAAGCCGTTTGCGATGGTTTGTTGAAAGTGTTCTCCAAGATGGGGATCTCCACCCTGCAATCATACCAGGGCGCCCAGATCTTCGAAATACTTGGTTTAAATAAAGAGCTGGTTGACAAATGCTTCACCGGCGCCGTTAGCCGTATCGAAGGTATCGGCCTGGATGAACTGGCTAAAGAAGCGCTTGCCAAGCATTGGTTCGCCTTCAGCCGCAAAGACATCCCTGTTGATCGTTTACCTGTTGGTGGTGTTTACCAATGGAAACGTAAAGGGGAGTTTCACCTGTTCAACCCAACTACCATTCACCTGTTGCAGTATGCAACCCGGATGAACGATTACAATACATTTAAGAAATATACCAAAGCAGTAAATGACCAAAGTGAGAAAGCGGCCACATTGCGTAGCATGTTCCAGTTCAAAGTGAACAGGCCCGCGATCTCCATCGATGAAGTGGAACCGGCTGAAAGCATTTTGAAACGCTTTGCTACCGGCGCCATGAGCTTTGGTTCTATATCATGGGAAGCGCACACCACACTGGCCATTGCCATGAACCGAATAGGCGCCAAGAGCAATACCGGTGAAGGTGGTGAAGATGAAGTTCGGTACACGCCGTTGCCTAACGGTGACAGTATGCGTAGCGCCATTAAACAGGTGGCCAGCGCCCGCTTCGGTGTAACCAGCTATTATCTTACCGAAGCTGAAGAGCTGCAAATTAAAATGGCACAGGGTGCAAAACCAGGTGAAGGCGGTCAGTTACCTGGTCACAAGGTTGATGAGTGGATCGGTAAAACCCGTCACTCTACACCTGGTGTAGGTTTGATCTCTCCGCCGCCGCACCACGATATCTATTCTATCGAGGACCTGGCGCAGCTGATCTTCGATCTGAAGAATTCAAACCGCGCCGCCCGCATCAATGTGAAACTGGTATCAAAAGCCGGTGTAGGTACAATTGCAGCCGGTGTGGCAAAAGCCAAAGCCGATGTAATATTGATCGCAGGTATGGATGGCGGTACAGGCGCTTCGCCCATCAGTTCTATTAAACATGCCGGTTTACCATGGGAGTTAGGCCTTGCCGAAACTCATCAAACACTGGTAAAAAATAAATTACGCAGCCGTGTGGTTGTACAGGCCGACGGACAAATGAAAACAGGCCGCGATATCGCTATCGCCACCCTGTTAGGTGCAGAAGAGTGGGGTGTTGCGACCGCCGCCCTCGTTGTTGAAGGTTGTATCATGATGCGTAAATGTCACCTGAACACCTGCCCTGTAGGTGTGGCCACGCAGGACCCTGAACTGCGCAAGCGCTTCAGCGGTAATGCCGATCATGTGGTGAACTTCTTCAAGTTCATGGTGCAGGACCTGCGCGAGATCATGGCTGAACTGGGCTTCCGCACCATTAATGAAATGGTGGGCCAGGTTGACTGCCTCGAAGTACGCGAAGGCATTACACACTGGAAAACCAGCAAACTCGATCTGTCGCCAATATTGTACAAAGAACCAGCTGCTGCTTACACCGGCCTGTACAAAATGGAAGAACAGGATCATGGTATGGCCGATGTGCTTGACTGGAAACTGCTGGCCGCTGCAAAACCGGCGCTAGAAAAACAGGAGCGTATTGCTGCTTCGTTCCCGGTTAAGAATACCGACAGAACTATCGGTACTATTTTATCGAATGAGATCTCGAAGAAATATAAAGCGGAAGGATTACCTGACGATACCATTCATTTCAACTTCAATGGTACGGCCGGACAAAGCTTTGGCGCTTTCAATACGAAAGGTGTAACACTTGAACTGGAAGGTGATGCCAACGACTATTTTGGTAAAGGATTGAGCGGAGCCAAGCTGATCGTTTATCCGCCAAAGCAATCGAGCTTTGTACCTGAAGAGAACATCCTCATTGGTAACACTGCCTTCTATGGCGCAACCAGCGGTGAAGCATATATAAGAGGTAAAGCCGGCGAACGTTTCGCTGTTCGTAACTCAGGCGCCGATGTGGTTGTTGAAGGAACAGGCGATCACGGTTGTGAATACATGACCGGTGGCCGCGTGGTGATCCTTGGTGCTACCGGCCGCAACTTTGCCGCAGGTATGAGCGGTGGTATCGCTTATGTATATGATGTGAAAGGACAGTTTGCTTTGATGTGCAATAAAGAAATGGTTGACCTCGATCCGCTGGATGCAGAAGATGCACAGGCGCTGAATGATATGATCACCCGCCATTACGCGTATACCGGTAGTGCCGTAGCCCGTTTTGTGTTGGATGATTTCGAGAACCAATTGAAGAACTTCATTAAAGTGTTCCCGAAAGATTATAAGAAAGCATTGCAGGAAAAGAGCAGGGTTAAGCAAAGCGCGAAGAAGAATAAATAAATATTGAATGATGAATGGAAGTTGTATTCTCTTCATCATTCAGTATTCGACATTCGATATTCATCGCCAAAGAAGTAACCAGGACTTAAATATTTATTACTTAGAATTTATAGAACTAAAACAATATGGGTAAACCAACGGGTTTTTTAGAATTTACCAGGGAATTGCCGGGTAAAAAACCAGTAGAGGAGAGGTTAAAAAATTACAATGAATTCATTGAGCGGTACAGCGATGAAAAGCTGAACCAGCAATCGGCTCGTTGTATGAATTGTGGTGTTCCTTTTTGCCATAGCGGATGCCCGCTGGGTAATGTAATACCTGAGTTCAACGATGCGGTATACCGCAAGAGCTGGCAGGAGGCTTATGAAATTCTGGCCTCTACCAACAACTTTCCTGAGTTTACCGGCCGTATTTGTCCGGCACCATGCGAAAGCGCCTGTGTACTGGGCATTAACCAACCGGCCATTGCAATTGAAGAAATTGAAAAGCATATTATAGAAATAGCTTTCGATAAAGGATTTGTAAAACCACGCAAACCAAACGTACGCACTGGTAAAAAAGTAGCGGTTGTAGGTTCTGGTCCGGCTGGTTTAGCTGCCGCGGCGCAGTTGAACTATGCTGGTCATTCTGTAACCGTATTTGAGCGCGATGATAAACCGGGCGGTTTATTACGGTATGGTATACCAGACTTCAAGCTGGAAAAATGGGTAATTGACAGAAGGATCAAGCTGATGGAAGAAGAAGGCATTACTTTCCGTTGTCATGCCAATGTGGGCGAGAATGTTCGCATCAACGACCTGTTGCGCGAATTCCATGCTATTGTACTGGCGGGTGGTTCAACTGTTCCCCGCGATCTGAAGATCCCGGGCCGCGAACTGAAAGGTGTATATTATGCCATGCAGTTCCTGAAACAACAGAACAAGCGCAATGCCGGTATCGATCCGTTGGCCAATGCCAATATCGAAAGCAATATTTTCAGCGAGAATTTATTAGCTACCAACAAGAACGTAGTAGTAATTGGTGGTGGTGATACCGGTAGCGACTGCGTAGGTACCAGCAACCGGCATAAAGCCAAATCGGTAACCCAGTTTGAGCTGTTGCCCAAGCCGCCTGCCGGCCGTACTGAGTTTATGCCCTGGCCCACCTTCCCCATGATCTTAAAAACGTCTACTTCACATGAAGAGGGCGCTAACCGTCACTGGGCTATTGCCACCAAAGAGTTCATCGGCGATAAAAAGGGTAACCTGAAAGCGCTGAAGGTAGTTGACCTGGAGTGGAAAGTGACCGAAGACGGCAAACCTGCCCAGTTTGTTGAAAAAGCTGGTTCAGAGCGTGAACTTCCCTGCGAGCTGGCATTACTGGCCATGGGCTTTGTGCATCCGCAACACGAAGGCCTGTTAAATGAGCTGGGTGTTGATCTAGACAGCCGGGGTAATGTGCGGGCTACTGAAAAAGAGTACAAAACAAGTATTAACAAGGTATTTGTCGCCGGGGATATGCGTCGTGGTCAAAGTCTGGTGGTTTGGGCCATCAGCGAAGGCCGGGAAGCTGCCCGTAAGGTAGACGAGTTTCTGAATGAAGGCGTGTCTTTTTTAGAAAGTAAAGACCAGAATACAGTTTTAGCGATTTAGATAAAAACTCACTATTTTGAAGCCATCCCGACAAGTTCGAGGGTGGCTTTTTTATTGAATGAATATCAAAATATTTAATGTGATATTATTTTTACTGTTGGGCAATATTTTTGAGTATTCGTGCTGAAAAAATATTTTTATTCTGATACTTTTAACAATTTAGGATAAAACCATACCCATTTTTTGAAGCCATCCAAAAAGGATGGCATTTTTATTTTCAAAACAGAAGTTTGTTTAAAGTTAGGTCTGACAAGGGGTTACGGCAAATATAAAAGATAAATAAGATACATATAGTAAATAATAATATTTATGATTTGTTCAATGTTATTTGTCAAAAAAATGATATTTTCGATATAATATTATTAAATGCAAAAAAATAATAATATCTATAACTAAAACACAACGGTATGAAAAAGGTTTCCCTAAAACAAGTGGCCCCCTTTCTAATTCTGGCAATAGTTGCCGTAGCGTCTCTCTTTATTCCTTCGCTTCCCCTGTTCAATGATGGTGGGAAGTATAGCGCGGCTGACATTGGCTGGATAATAGTGGCAACAGCGCTTGTATTTTTAATGACCCCTGGTCTGGCTTTCTTCTACGGTGGCATGGTGCACCGTAAAAACGTGCTTTCTACCATGATGAAAAGCGTGGTAGCTGCCGGTATTGTAAGTGTATTATGGGTCTTAGTGGGTTTTAGCTTGTGTTTTGGAGAAGATGTTGGTGGACTTGGAATTATCGGAAATCCAGGTACGTTCCTTTTCTTCAAAGATGTAGCTTCCGGTGCTCCCTGGAGCCTGGCCCCCACCATTCCCCTCACATTATTTGCTTTGTTCCAATTAATGTTTGCGATCATCACTCCAGGTCTGGTAGTAGGTGCCGTAGCAGAACGTATTCGTTTTACTGCTTATACGCTGTTTATCGTCCTTTTCAGCCTGTTGGTATATGCGCCATTGGCACACTGGAGCTGGCATCCGGAAGGTTTCCTGTTTAAATGGGGTGTTCTGGATTTTGCCGGTGGTACCGTTGTACATATTTCTGCAGGTTGTGCTGCCCTGGCTGGTGCTTTGGTATTGAAACGCAGACAATCGCATATTCAGAATAAAGAAATTCCCCCTGCCAATATTCCTTATGTATTGATCGGTACTGGTTTGCTGTGGTTCGGCTGGTTCGGTTTTAACGCCGGTTCTGCCGTAGGCGCTACTGCATTATCAGTTTCTGCATTTGCAACCACTAACACAGCCGCTGCTGCTGCTGGTTTGTCATGGATGTTCTTTGATGTATTGCGCGGTAAAAAACCTTCTGTATTAGGTTTTTGTATCGGTGCCGTAGTAGGTTTGGTTGCTATTACGCCTGCTGCCGGTTTCGTAGCTATTCCTCAAAGTATATTCATTGGCGTGGTAGCTGCTATTATCTCTAACATTGCTGTGTACTACAAACAAAAATCAACTTTAGACGATACGCTCGATGTATTCCCCTGTCACGGTTTAGGTGGTATGGTAGGTATGTTGATGACTGGTTTCTTTGCTACCAAAACAGTGAACAGCGCTGGTAACGACGGTTGGTTCTATGGCAATGCAAGTTTCTTCTTTACACAGTTAAAAGCAATGGCCATAGTTGTAGCCTATAGCTTCATCGTTTCATACCTCATATTCAAATTCATCAGCTTCATTCTTCCTTTACGTGTAACTGCTGAAGAAGAAGAACTCGGTCTGGATGAATCTCAACACAACGAAAAATACATGCAAGGAACTTTGCTTGTTAAAGGAGAGAATGGAAAACTCGTTGAAAAAGAAGCAGAGTTATAATTAAAAGAAAAAGGTACAGCTTTAATAAGAGTTGAACTTCTGACACAAGTTCAACTCTACCACCGTACCCTTTTCATTAACACTTAAAAAATCTAACTGCAATGTTAAGAAAAATTTCTTCATTGGCCATCTTCACCGTGGCCCTGGGTTCCTATGTTGAAGCACAAGACTCTACGAAAAAAAGTCCGTTAACCATTTCAGGTTCTGTTGACGCATACTACCGTTATAATTTCCATAATGCCAAAGATTCTGGCTACATAAATAATTACACCAGTTTTACGAACTCTCAAAACTCTTTTGAGTTAGGTATGGCTTCTGTAAAAGCAGAATATACCACAGGTAAAGTAACCGGTGTATTGGATCTGGGTTTTGGCAGAAGGGCAGAAGAATTTTCATATAATGAAAAAGGCACTGGCCTGGGAACAGCTATAAAGCAGGCATACATTTCAGTAGCCGCTTCCGAAAAATTAAAGTTTACCATGGGTAAATGGGCTACGCATGTGGGCTATGAACTGGTTGATGCGTATTTGAACCGTAACTACAGCATGTCGTACATGTTCTCGTTCGGTCCCTTCTTCCATACTGGTTTGAAGGCAGAACTTACCGCCGGCAATTTTGGTTTCATGCTGGGCGTGGCAAATCCTACGGATAATGTAACCGCCAGCTTTGCCAAGAAAATGATAATCGGGCAGATTAGTGCTGCTAACAGTAGCGGCAAGCTGAAAGGCTACCTCAATTACCAGGGTGGTAAAGACATGGCCGAAAACACCATTAACCAGGCCGACCTCGTAATTACCGGTACAGTAAGCGACAAGTTTAGCATAGGCTATAACGGTACAGTGCAATCGGTTAAGCTTAATGGTAAAAGCAGTGGCGACACCTGGTGGGGATCTGCCGTGTACCTGAATATTGATCCTTCCAAAGTATTCGGCGTTACGCTGCGTGGAGAATATTTCGATGATAAAAATGCGTTATCCGGCCTGGCAGTTGCTTCAGGTATTGGCACCAGCGTGTTTGCAGCTACTTTATCGGGCAACATCCGTATTGATAATCTGACCATCATTCCTGAGTTCAGGTTAGACAATTCGAAAGATGCCATTTTTGCGAAGAACCCGAACACAGGGGTTAAAAGCACAGGTACTTTCCTGTTGGGCGCTACCTGGCATTTTTAATCCGCCGTTCTAATGTATATCGTTGATTTTAGTTGATATAGAGAACCTGATTGACGGTTGGTTTCCGATAACTATCGGGATGGCAGTACCAACCGTCAATTTTTATAAAACTAGTTGTGCCGAGAGGCAATTGCGGTCCGTAACCTAAACCAACTGGCTTAAAGTATTTAAATCCGATAGAGGATATTTCCTGCCAGGAAATATCCTTTTTTTATTGAATGTGGAGCGATGAAACGGCGGTACAACCAATAAAATATTTACATTATATTTTGTTTTATGTGACGTGTAATTTGCCTGATGCGGCTAAAAATTGGTATTTTTGACTATTATAAGTATAGATTTTTGTGAAATGGTACGATGTATGATGTGGTAATTGAAGGTTTTGGATATATAGTATTTTATTTAATGTTTTAAATAAGTGGTTATGGAGAGATGGGGGCCTTCCTTTTTACCTGCCATATAATCGGTCTTACATTCGTTCTGGCAGCATCCTTCCCTTATTGGTGTTGGCGCTATTGCTGTGTTGATGTAGGGTAAACCATTGTTTAAAAAGAAAGAAGAAATTTTTTAGCTGGTCATATTTAAAAACGGTCCTGCAAAGGATACAATAGGGTGAGAAAAACGTGTGTCATTGATTTGCGGATATTGTTTGCCGATAGCCAAACAAATTTATAAGCTGTAGTGTTTTATATTTCAATTATGACCAAAACTAACTAAACGTTGTGCGGTAATTTAATGAAATAGTATTTAATGCTTTTTTTCATTACCGTTGTTTTAGTTATCAGAAAACGCATCCGTTTCGCCGGGTGCGTTTGTTTTTGGTGAATAGTGAATGGAGCCGCTTAATTTTTACCTCATAAATGTGGTTACCCGTTTTCTTGAACAGTGAGCGATAAATGATGTGAAGCTCACGAAAATAAAGAATTCTGAAAATTCGCGAGCCCCACTTACTTCTCACTACTCACCACTCACTAAGCCGAATTTCTTCCCGCATTAATAATCCCAAATGAACTGCGGATCACCAGCTTCTCGAAGATCTCTTTATGCTGCGTTTGCGCCATTTGTTCCTCCATTAGGCGAATACGCGCTATCGCAAATTGCTGAATGGTCGTAAGCGGTAATACGATCCGCTCGCGCATGGTTACCGATAACTGTTCAACCGGGTAATCAGCCATCAATTCGTTCTTGCCCGATATAAGGAAAATATACCGTTGTGTTAGTTCGTATTCTTTGTAGATCATGTTCCAGATCTCACCGTAGCGGGGATCCTGTGACAGGTACTCCGTTAACGGGAAGAAACATTTTTTCATAGCCATTTCGCAGTTATCGATCAGCGTTTTGAAGAAAAGCGAATGACGGTACACCTTCTTGATATCGTTCAGTTTGCCTTTTTTCTCCAACGCCTGCAGGGCAGTGCCTACGCCATAATAACCGGTTACGTTTTGTTTTAACTGGCTCCAGGCGCCTACAAAAGGAATGGCCCGCAGGTCTTTTAACGACAGCTTCGATGAGGAGCCACGTTTGGCCGGCCGGCTGCCGATATTGGTTTCGCTGTAAAATTTCAGCGGACTAACATGCGCCAGGTAATTTAAAAAGTCGGGATTATTTTTTAATTCATTGTAGGCCTTCAATCCTTCAACGGCCAGTTCGCCTACAATTTCTTCTTCTTCTTTGGTAAGTGTTTTGTCTTTATCGGCAAACACATCGTTCGAAATACCGGCATTCAATAACTGTTCAATATTGAATTGAGCAGAATCGATGGTGCCGAAGTTGGAACTAACAGTTTGTCCCTGGATGGTTAACTGTATTTCTTTATTGGAGATATTGCGACCCATAGAAGCATAGAACTTATGCGTTTTACCACCGCCACGTGCCGGTGGACCGCCACGACCATCGAAAAACACCACATCGATGCCATATTTAGCCGAAATGCTGGTGAGCTTTTCTTTGGCTTTATAAATGCTCCAGTTGGCCATCAGGTAGCCACCATCTTTAGTGCCATCAGAAAAACCAAGCATGATGGTTTGGCGGTTGCTGCGTTTTTGCAGGTGTTTACGATAGGTTTCATTTGTATACAGCTCCTGCATTATATCGGCCGCTTCCTGCAGATCGTCGATGGTTTCGAACAAAGGCACAATGTCAATGCTCAGGTCATTATTTTTCCAGCCGCTCAGTTTAAACAAGCCATATACTTCCAGCAGGTTCAAAGCGCTGTTGCACTGACTGATGATATACCGGCTGCAACCTTCAACGCCATTATACTGTTGTATTTCCTTAATGGCTTTAATGGTAAGCAGGGTGTCTTTTTCAAGACTGTCTTCAAATACATGTCCACCAATATCACCGCTTGCATTTGATAACAACTTCTTCTTTTCTTCCGCAGATAATTCAGCATAGTTACGGGGAAGGATATCTGATTTTTCAGCTATTGCTTCCAGTACTTTGTTGTGCACGCTGCTATCCTGCCGAACATCGAGCGAGGCAAAATGCAAACCAAAAACATGTACTTTATTGATAAGGCTGTCAACCAGGTGTTGGAATAGTCCATTGTGCTGGTAGATCAGGATCTCTCTTATTTTCTGTAAAGCATCCAGGATGCCCTGTTTGCTTAAGATGGTCCGTTGGCCGGGGATGAAGATGTTTTCGTACAACTGTTTTTCAAGATCGGCCAGAATGGTATCAACCCCTTTGAAAGTAAGGCGGCGTTTTAACCGGCGAACTTCGAGGTAATAACATTTTATAATGCTGCCGCGCAGGGCATCGGCTACTTTCAGTGTGGTATCAACTGTAACATTGGGATTACCATCGCGGTCGCCGCCAGGCCAGAAGCCCATAGTGATCACCGGATTGGTATCTGGTATCATTTGCGGGAACTGGTTGTTCAAAAAGGTAAGGATGCGGCCCGCTGCATTGTAAAATACATTTTCCAGGTACCAGATAAGGCTGATAGCCTCGTCGTATGGTGTGGGTTTTTGCTTCTTGAAGAAAGGCGTTTTACCCAACTGCTGCAGGTACATATTTATCTGGTTGGTATTATTTTCTGCCAGTGCTTTCGACAGATCATGAATAATACCTAATACAGGTCCGGGGTAGAACTGGGTAGGGTGAGCGGTTAACACCAGGCGAATGGAGAAGTCTTCCAGCTTTTTAGCCAGTTCTTCCTGTTTGCCTTCCTGTATAACGTCGGTGGCCAGGTATTTAAGCGTACCGATGCCATTCAGGTCGTTGATCTCTTTAAAAGAGGCGTCTTCCAGGGCGTCGAACAAAACTACCTGCCGTTCAACGTATTGAATAAAGCGGAACAACAGGTCGAGCTTATCCTGCTCCCTGGTGTAGGAAGTATGCTTTTCAAAAAATTCATCAATGATCTGAACAGGGCTCTGCTTCTTCTTGTAGCCTTCTTCACAATTATTTAATAATAGCGAAAGCAGAATACCGGTTTTTTCGATACGATGAAATGGGAGAGAGGTAAACAGGCTATTGTAGAGCTGAAATTTTATGCCTACGTAATTTTTAAATTGCTGCAGTCCTCTTGATGACTGGTGGTCCATGTGTATTTTCAATTTATGGCATTAATGCAAAAATATAGCAAGCAGCAACAGAAAATCGGGCAATGAAAGTACGTTGAAAAAATTAAATATAAATACGTTCAGCCGATTTGTTTTCAATTAAGGCGCAAAACCCTTGTTGCTACTGGGTTACAGACATGGTGTAAAAATGGTGCCGGGCAAAAAAAATGAAAAACTAACAAATGTTATAGACTTTTCGTGTTATCTTTGGTTATATAATTCAAACAGTGGTACTTTTTCAACATATAATTCTTTCCTCCAGCACGGTAGCTTCCACAGCTACGACTACCACTATTACAACAACCCGTTAAGGGTTGTACATTTCCATATTACCAATTGGGGTTTTTGCCTACCTTGTTCTCTCAGGAAGAGAAAAGTAAGATCAAAATAACATATCAGGCTATACAACTAATTTCAAATCATTTAATTTCAGGTTATGCAGGTTTTAAAGTTCGGCGGTACTTCTGTAGCAAATGCCGAGAATATGAATAAGGTCAGCAGCATTGTTCAACAGGCTTTAGTACGCATGCCACAAAGTAAAACGATTGTTGTAGTATCGGCTTTAGGCGGAGTAACAGATGTATTATTGCAAAGCGGCGGATTGGCAGCAGCCGGCGATGAAAGCTATAAAGAGCTGTTGCAGAAGGTTGAGCAGCGCCATCTGGAAGCCGTAAAAGCGCTGATACCAGTAACCCAGCAAAGCAGTGTACTAAGCTGGGTAAAACAACGCTGTAATGAAATTGAAGATATTTGCAACGGCGTGTTCTTATTGGGTGAACTAAGCGCCCGCACCAAAGACCGAATTGTAAGTTTCGGCGAATTGCTTTCCTCTAAAATTATTGCCGCCCGTTTAAATGCCCTGGGCATTGAAAATATCTGGGTCGACTCTCGTGAACTGATTCGTACCGATTCGCATTATGGAAGTGCTTCGGTAGACTTCTCCCTTACCAATTCCCTCTGTAACGATTTCTTTTCGGCCGCCGCTGCCAAATTATTTATAGTGCCAGGTTTTGTAGCCGCTGATGACAAAGGCAATACCACTACTTTAGGCAGAGGTGGTAGTGATTATACTGCTGCTATCATTGCCGGTGCAGTAAGTGCGCAATCATTGGAAATATGGACCGATGTGAGTGGCATGATGACGGCAGATCCGCGGCTGGTGCCCAACGCCAGGATATTACCTCACATTTCCTACCAGGAAGCTATGGAATTATCGCACTTTGGCGCCAAGGTAATTTACCCGCCTACCATTCAACCGGTAATGAGCAAGAATATTCCGGTATGGATCAAAAATACATTTGCTCCTGAAGATCATGGTACCCTTATCGAGAACGATGTACATAAAAATGGCAATAACATCCGTGGTATTTCCAGCATCAGTAAAATTGCTTTGCTCAGCCTGGAAGGAAGCGGTATGGTTGGCATCCCGGGTTTTTCACGCCGGTTATTTGAATCGCTGGCCAACGATTTCATAAATGTGATCCTGATCACTCAGGGCTCTTCAGAACATTCCATTTGTGTGGGTATTGATGAAGCCCTTGCCGAAAAGGCCAAGCTGGCTGTTGACAAAACATTCGCCCACGAAATAGAAACAGGTCGCGTTGAGCCATTGCGAATAGAAAAAGGATTGGCCATTGTTGCCCTGGTGGGTGATAACATGAAAAGCCACCCCGGCATCAGCGGTAAAATGTTTGGCGCTATCGGGCGCAACGGGGTGAATGTACGCGCTATTGCACAAGGTTCTTCAGAAAGAAATATTTCAGCCGTGATCGCAGCAACTGATGTTAAAAAAGCTATTAACGTATTACACGAAGACTTCTTTGAAACTACCTATAAACAGATCAACTTATTTGTTGCCGGTACCGGCAATGTGGGCGGCAAGTTGCTGGCCCAGTTAAAACAGCAGCAACAGTATTTGCAACAAAATATGCGACTGCAGGTACGCATAGTAGGTATGGCCAACAGCAAGAAAATGGTTTTCAGCGATGAAGGCATTGACCTGGATAACTGGCGCGACCACCTGCAAAAAGGGGAGACCATGGACCTGGGAAATTTTGTTGAAACCATTCGTTCAAAAAACCTGCGTAATTCGGTTTTTGTAGATGTTACTGCCAACGAATTGGTAGCACAGGTGTATGACCAACTGCTTGCAAAGAGCATTTCGGTGGTAGCCTGTAATAAAGTGGCCTGTTCTTCCGCCTTTGCATATTATAAAAAATTGAAAGACCTGGCCCGTGAATATAACGCCTTCTTCCTGTTTGAAACCAACGTGGGCGCAGGCTTACCGGTTATTGGCACTTTAAATGACCTGATGCGCAGTGGTGATGTGGTTACCCGCATTGAAGCCGTGCTTAGTGGCACCCTGAATTTTGTATTCAATAATTACGATGGCACCCGGAGCTTTGCCCAGGTGGTGAAGCAGGCCCAGGATGAAGGCTATACTGAACCAGATCCCCGGTTAGACCTGAGCGGTACCGATGTAATGCGTAAGATCATGATCCTGGCGCGGGAAGCCGGTGAGCGACTGGATATGGAAGATATCACTAATAATACCTTTATGCCGGCTTCGTGTATGGTAGGCAGTGTGGATGATTTTTATAAAGAAATGGAGAAGCAGGAAAAGCATTTTAAAGAAATTTACCAGAAAGCGGCTGAGTCAGGAAAGAAACTGAAATTTGTTGCAAAG
Organism: Niastella caeni; assembly: GCF_004834005.1. GTDB lineage: Bacteria > Bacteroidota > Bacteroidia > Chitinophagales > Chitinophagaceae > Niastella > Niastella caeni. Next base: position 525,939 of record NZ_STFF01000001.1, on the reverse strand, counting down.
TTTGAAGGTGGCAAAGCAGCTGTAGGATTGCAGCATGTGGATTCGCAGTCTGATTTTTATCACCTGTATGGTAAAGACAACGTGGTGTTGTTCTATACCAACCGCTATCCCGATCAACCATTGGTTGTTAAAGGAGCCGGCGCTGGTGCTGAAGTAACAGCTTCGGGCGTGTTTGCGGATATTATTCGCGCGGCACACTAATAATGAGATAATGTGATAATGAGGTTCGCGAAGTTTGGGGCAACTGGATGGGGGAAAGCTCAACCAGAATACAGAAAGGTTATATGGTTCAAACAAGTCAAAAGAATTTAAATGGCAAATGATGTAAACACCCCCGGGGGCAAGGGCGTTCAGGTTTTTGCACCGGCAACAGTGGCTAATTTGGTTTGCGGATTTGATGTATTGGGAATGGCGTTGCAGCAACCTCAGGATGTAATGACCGTTCGGTTACGCGAAGAACCAGGCATTGTAATACAGCATGCAGACGGTTATCAATTACCGGTAGAACCGGAGAAAAACGTGGCCGGCGCCTCCCTGCTGGCTTTAATGGATGAATGGAAAGAGAAAGTGGGCTTTGAAGTATTCATCGATAAACGCATAAAACCCGGTAGTGGCCTGGGGTCCAGTGCGGCCAGTTCGGCCGGCGCTGTAGTGGCTGCCAATCATTTGCTGGGTAACCCGTTCTCAAAAGAAGACCTGGTGCGTTTTGCCATGAATGGCGAAAAAGTAGCGTCTGGTGTAAAGCATGCCGACAATATAGCACCCTGTATCTACGGCGGCATTACGCTTATCCGGTCTATTTTCCCTCTGGATATTGTGCAGTTAACAGCGCCGCCATTGTATGTAACAGTAGTGCATCCCCAGATTGAAGTGCGCACATCCGATGCCCGGCAGATCCTGCGCAAAGAGGTACAATTGAAAGCTGCGATCAAGCAATGGGGTAATATAGCCGGTTTGGTAGCAGGCTTTATGAAGAACGATTATGGATTGATCGGCCGCTCGCTGGAAGATGTGATCATTGAACCTGTGCGAAGCATCCTGATACCCGGTTTTGATGATGTGAAAAAGAAGAGCAAAGATGCCGGTGCATTAGGTGGCGGTATCTCCGGTTCTGGCCCTTCTATTTTTATGCTTAGTAAAGAAGAATACGTGGCCAAGGGAGTTGAAGAGGTAATGATAGACGTTTATACAAGGCTGGGAATAGAGTTTAAAACCTATGTTACTATGATCAATTACAGCGGAGCTAAAGTAGTTGATGTACAATAGTCGTGAAACGGCAAATCCCAACAAGTCGGGGCTGGCTGTGAAACGGCAAACCTGAAATTTTTTGATGTAAAAAGTAATGGCAGATGGCTGAACTGGCGAAAGCCCACTCACCATTGACCATTGACCATTCACGATTTATGAAATATTATAGTTTAAATAAACAATCCCCCGATGTAGATTTTAAGGAAGCTACCATAAAAGGACAAGCGCCTGATAAGGGGTTGTATTTCCCGCATACTATTCCAGTACATGAGCAGGCTTTTTTCGATAACATTGAGCAGTACAGTAACGAAGAAATAGCCTTTCGCCTCATACAACCATATGTTGCCGGAACCATACCGGATGATGCTTTACGGAATATCGTAAAAGAAACCATCAACTTTAGCATACCCCTGGTGCCCGTGAATGAGCACATTTTCTCACTGGAGCTTTTTCATGGACCTACCCTGGCGTTTAAAGATGTAGGCGCCCGCTTTATGAGCCGCTGTCTGGGCTATTTTGCAAAGGAACGCAGGGAGAAAGTAGTTGTGCTGGTAGCTACTTCCGGCGATACCGGCGGCGCCGTAGCGCATGGTTTTTATGATGTTCCCGGGGTAGAAGTGGTTATTCTGTATCCATCAGGTAAAGTGAGTTCGGTACAGGAAAAGCAGTTGACCACTTTAGGAAAAAATATTCACGCGCTGGAAGTGACCGGAACTTTTGATGATTGCCAGCAAATGGTGAAGCAGGCGTTTGTGGATGAAGAACTGACCAAAAAGATCTTCCTGACATCGGCCAATTCAATCAATGTAGCCCGTTGGCTGCCCCAGCAATTCTATTATGTTTTAGCCTGGAAGCAATGGGCCGATAAAAAGAATCCGCCGGTAATCTCAGTGCCCAGCGGCAACTTTGGAAATATCTGTGCCGGATTGCTGGCGCATATTTCCGGTTTGCCGGTAAAGCATTTTATTGCAGCCTGCAATGCAAATGCAGTTGTGCCTTCGTTTTTGGCTAGTGGTGAGTACCAACCAAAAAAGGCGATCGCCACTATTTCCAATGCAATGGACGTGGGTAATCCCAGCAATTTTGTGAGGATACTGGAATTGTTCCATCACAAACTGGGCGATTTGAGGAACGTATTAACGGGGTACAGCATTTCCGATGATGAAACAAGGTCGGTGTTGAAAGAAGTATACCAACAATACAATTACCTGCCCGATCCACATGGAGCAGTAGGCTACCTGGCCCTGGAGCGCTATTTACGGCAACACACCAACGCAAAGGGCATGTTCCTTGAAACGGCCCACCCGGTGAAATTTTATGATGTGGTGGAACCGGTTATTGGCGAAACCGTTCCTGTACCTGATGCTATAAAAGAACAGCTTAAATTAGCAAAGCAAAGCAGTCTTATAGCCCCCGATTATGACGCTTTGAAGGCTACCTTGCTTGACAGGTATTAATTCCATCATTTATAACCATTTCGCTTTCATTAGTATACAAGTCGAAAAATGGTTGAAAAAAATGTTATAATAACATTTCCATTTATGGAGGAAAGGTGCTTTTTTGTGCAATACTAAAGCCAACCCTACTATGCAAAAAGCATTTTTCCTATTTATCGCCCTCCTGGTGACAGGTGGAATGGTTCGTGCAAACGATGAAGATTCCCTGACAGCCCAACTGGTTCAGCAGATTAAAATGATGGACTCGGTAAACAAGGCCATGAAGTACCAGACCGGCGTAGTAAAATTTTCCAATGGTATTGCTCAATTGAACGTGCCGCAGGGATTCAAATACCTGAATGCCGAACAAAGTAATTTTGTTCTGACGGATCTGTGGGGTAACCCACCTCAGGAGAATATCATGGGGATGTTGTTCCCCGAAGCAGGCGGTCCATATGCCGACAGCTCATACGCATTCATCATCAAGTATAACCCGATGGGGTATGTGAAAGATGAGGATGCTGATAAGATCAATTACGATGAGATGTTGACGGAAATGCAAAAGGAAGAAAAAGACGCCAATGCCGAGCGCTTAAAACAAGGCTATCCTTCCATTCATATTGTGGGTTGGGCACAGAAGCCGTTCTATGATAAAACGAATAAAGTATTGCACTGGGCGAAGCGCATACAATTTGGTACTGAAGATCATCAAACATTGAACTACGACATTCGCATCCTGGGCCGTAAAGGAATTCTTTCTATGAATGCCGTGGCCAGCATGAGCGAACTGGAGATGGTAAAAAAGGATATCAATAAAGTATTGCACATCGCCGAATTTACAGACGGAAACAAGTATTCAGATTTTGATCCGAAAATTGATAAAGTGGCTGCCTGGGGAATTGGCGCACTGGTTGCCGGTAAGGTTTTGGCCAAGGTTGGCGCCTTTGCTTTTCTTGGTAAATTTCTGAAGGTTATTATTTTGGGAATTGGAGCATTGATTGCTGGTCTTATAAAATTCTTTAAGAAGAAAAAACAGGATGAAACGTTGGTTTATGAACCAGTGCCTGCGCCACCTGCTGATGAACAAAGTAACACGCCTAACGCTTAATTAATTTTGAAATTTATATAGAAAAGGAGTGCCACGCTTTCAAAGTGTGGCACTCCTTGCATATTATATATTCTCTCCTTGCTTATTAGACAATACCAGCCAGTTCCAGGCTCTTCTTTTTTAACTTGCGCACTTCTACATCTTCAATAACCGCCTCAGGCGCCAGGATGAGTGATGTTTTATTATCGCGCCACCAGTTGTTTTGCGCCAGTTCATTAAAGTGCAGTACACCTACCAGGTATTTGCGATCTGTTTCGGCATGCCACTCTTCAATCCATTCAAATTTCTCTTTGGGAATGTATTTCCAATCGTCGAAGCTTACGTACACGCGCACATAAAAGTCGTTGGTAAGCTCGTTGGGTTTATGATGATATAATTTCTTGTATTCGTATTTATATTGATAACGCAGGGCCGAAAGGTCGCTTAGTACGGCGGAAGCGGTGGGGAAACTGCCGGCGCCTTTGCCATAGAAGAATTGTTTATCGGCAAACCCGCTTTCAATTACAACGCCATTGTATTCATTCTTTACAAAAGCCAGGTGATCTTCATGTTTAATAAACTGTGGCAATACAAAAGCGGCCACTTTGCCGTTCTCCAGTTTCTTAGCCTGGGCCACCAGTTTAATATCGTAATGTTTTTCAGTAGCAACCAATGCATCGCTTTGATGAATGCTTTGGATACCATTAAATACAAGGGCATCGGGTGGTATTACAATACCATAAGCATGCGTGAGCAAAAAGTTCCATTTATTGGCTGCATCAAAACCTTCCACATCCAGCGTAGGATCGGTTTCAGCAAATCCCAATTGCTGCGCCAGTAACAGGGCTTGTTGAAAGTCCAGCTTGTCTTCAAACATTTTGGTAAGAATGAAGTTGGTTGAGCCGTTAACAATGGCTTTGATGGAGTGTAACAGGTCGTTGTCGTAATATTCTTCGAGGTTGCGAATTACAGGTATAGAAGCGCAGGCAGCGGCTTCATACAGGAAAGAACGCTCGGTTAATTTTTGCAAGCCGAGTAATTCGGGCAAATGCTCAGCGATCATTTTCTTGCTGGCGCTTACCACGTCTTTACCATTCTTTAATGCGGTAGAAACTATTTCAAAGGCGGGTTCCGATTCATTGATCACTTCCACGATCACATTGATCTCTGGATCGTTAAGCAGTTCATCTTTGTTGGTAGTGAACAATGCATCGGGCGCATTGCGTTTTTTTTCAGGGTTCTTTATACAGACCTTTTTTATAGTGGCTTTCAGCGAAGGGGTTTGTTGTAATACTTTATACAAACCTTCGCCTACTACGCCGAATCCAAATAAACCGATTGTTAATGACTTGTGTGCGTCCATAAGTTGATCAATTTGCAATTTTTACTTTATAATATGTAGTTGATGCTTTCTCTTGTTTACATTTCCACCGACCATTCATCTTCAACAATCTGCCAGTCGTTGAACTGTTCTTTGCCGCCGCGTATTTTCCAGTCAGAATCTATGGTCAATTTTGAACTGATGCCACCTCTGGGGTTGCAGATCATCACCAGTCGTAACCGGGAAGGTTCATACACTGCACACAGATCATCATAAATTATGTTGATCAATCTTTCATACGATACTACGATATTCCGTAGCTGGAAAACGTATTGTTTCAGTGATTTAAGTTCAATTATTTTTTTGCCGGGATAGAAGGTGCAATAAATAACTGCAAAATCAGGTTGTTCTTTTACGCCCAGGAAAGTAAACTCAGGTATTTTGATCTTGATCTCGTAAGCCTGATCAGTAGGGTTGGGAATGGGTTTCAAAATTCTACGGTCAATGTCTTTATAGGTTTTTACGGATTCCTTTACAATTTGTTCTGACATAATTTTTTGTTTAGAAAATCTTATTAAATGGCTATACTTTCCCTTTTGCTTAACAAGGCACAGCGTCGTGTGCTGTTATATTAATTATAGTATTACTTTTCTCAAGCGCCTGGTGCAGGTCTTGTAACAGGTCACTGGCATCTTCCAGACCAATACTTAAGCGAATAAGGCTATCTGTTACCCCGGCTGCACGGCGTTTGTCGGCCGGAATGGTTTTATGCGTCATGCTGGCCGGATGGCTTACCAGGCTTTTTATACCGCCTAAACTCTCAGCCAGTTTAAACAGGTGAGTACTGGTTACAAAAGTGTTGGCGGCAGCGATATTATCCTGTTTAAGCGTGAAAGAAACGATACCCCCGAAGCCTTTGCTTTGTTTTTTGGCAATGGCATGGTTGGGATGATCTTTCAACCCGGGGTAATATACTTTATCAACAGCAGGGTGTTGTTGCAGGAACTCGGCTACTTCCTGTGCACTGCGGCAATGTTGTTGTACGCGCAGGTGTAAGGTTTCAATACCGCGGATCACCAACCAGCTATCGAAAGGAGCGAGGATAGCGCCACAGGCGTTTTGATAGAATTTAATTTTCTCTCCCAACTCTTTTTCCCGGGTTACAACCAGTCCGGCTATCAGGTCGCTGTGACCGCCCAGGTATTTGGTGGCGGAATGCACTACAATATCAGCTCCCAGCGAAAGAGGTTGTTGTAACGCCGGTGAAGCAAAAGTGTTATCCACGCAAAGTAAACACCGGTTGGCTTTTGCGATTTGGGCGATGGCCTCAATATCAGAGATCTTTAAAGTAGGGTTGGTAGGTGTTTCGAGCCAGATGAGCTTTGTTTTGGGCGTAATGGCGTTAAACACTTTTTCAGGATCTGAAGTATCTACAAAGTTAATGGTAACACCAAATTGCTGATATACCTGGGTGAATAACCGGTATGCACCACCGTAAATATCATCTACGGCTACAATTTCATCGCCGGGCCGTAATAATTTGGCAATGGCGTCAATAGCCGCCAATCCGCTTGAAAAGGCAATACCCACCTGGCCTTTTTCCAACTGCGCAATGAGGTTTTCCAACGTAGCTCTTGTAGGGTTGTTTGTTCTTGCGTAATCGAATCCTTTGTTAACGCCAGGCGCCTCCTGAACAAAGGTGGATGTTTGATAAATAGGCACTGATACCGCGCCGGTCAATGGATCAACAGGAATGCTGTGAATGAGTTGTGTTGTCGCTTGCATGATAAACATTTTTTTGCTGCAGCGTATCCATCATTTAAGTTGTGTAGCTGCAGGCGTGATTGATTTGTTTAGACAGTTGTTTGCGGCAGCACTTATCAAGAGGAGTTCTTACTGGAGGAGACTTTATCAGATCTCGCTATGCTCGATCTGGATTTAGATACTTTGGTCTTGTATACCTTTCTGCTTCAACCTTCGCGCTCCAGCGCAAATGCTTCGGTAGTAGGTAGTATCTAAAACAAAAAAGCTCTTCCGTAAGTCAGAAGAGCTTTCAATATGTTGAATTTCAGTATTGTAGAAGCTTTTATCTGACTTATCTGTCCCGCCTTCCGCGGGATGGAGTTGGCACCTTACAGCGGTTATTTTTCAAACCAGCGTGCAGGTTGTCAAGGCTTCATCGGGCCATTTCCCTCAGCCTTTCTTGATAAGCGATGTGTAAAGAACTGACGCAAAGATAATAACCGGAATTAAATTGTCAAATTTCTTTTTTTTAATGTCCGTGTAACAAGAACATGCATGCAATAAAAAAAGTCCTCCCAATAGGGGAAGACTTTTTTATATATACATTTTAAGAAGTTGCAATGGTTATTATATAACCAAATTATTTCGTTGCATTAGAACCGGTAGCCAACAGAAAGACCGAAGCCGGTATTTTTTGCTTTTCCTTTGTCGTCACTGTAATCATTGAGCTCAGCATTGATCTTTGCCATACCTAACTGGGCATTCAATTGTAAGGAGATCTTTTTGGCGAACTCATAACCAAACAATAAATTACCGCCAACATCTAAACGTTTGTAATAGTAAGTTCCGGAAACATATCCGGTACTATATTGTGCGGAAGTAACGTCTTTTTCGAATTCGATATCGGTGTCTTTATCTCCGGTTTTTGCACTGCCACCTATTGCATAAGCAACATAGGGTCCAAAACCAAGTAACAATTTGCCGGGTCCTAACGCTGGTTTAAACAAAAGGTTAATGGGAACTTCAACATATGACAGGCTTAATTTTATTTCTTTTTTGGAGAAATCGTTTTCGCCTTTAGCGCCTTTACTGCTGAACAATACACCCGGTTGAATATAAAATTGCGGAGCAATGGGCACTTCAACATTTACACCAGCGTGAAACCCTGCTTTCAGATCATTTTTAAGATCATCACCAGTAGGAAATTTACCATTGACGTTTTGAAGATTAACCCCGGCTCTGAGACCGAAGGATACCTGGGCTTTTGAAGTTAACGCAAGGGCAGTGGTTGCTAATGCAAGCAACAGAACTTTTGATTTCATAATTAAGCGTTGTGGTTTTTGTGAATGAAGAGATAAGAACATGGATTTTTAAATAAGATACACTTAGCTGAAAGCTTGCTAATAAACGTAGTAACCCTATTAAAATTGCATAAGTGTTTTTACGTAAGCTGTACAATAAAAAAAGGCTGCCCCCGTATGGAGGCAACCTTTAATATGTAGGTTTTACGATGTGCCTGTTTGCTGAAGCGCATCAACAACAATATCACTGCTGCGCAAACATTTAAAAGCGGTATCCTAATGAAATACCAAAGCCGGTGTTTTTGACCTTTGAATCATCGTCAACCCCAGGTCCGGTGATCTCAGGATTGATCTTTACCATGCCTAATTGTGCGTTTAACTGGGCAGAGAATTTATTGCTGAATTCATAACCAAACAGAAGGTTACCGCCTACATCCAATCTTCTTGCATAGGGTGTACCTGAGCCAAATTGGGTAAGCGTAATTTCATTTTCAAATTCTATATCCTCATCATCACCGTTAGCATCTGAAACTTTGCCGCCTACTGCAAACGCAACATAGGGCCCGATTCCCAGCAGCAATTTGCCCGTACCCAGTGTAGGTTTATACAGGAAATTGATAGGTACTTCGATGTACGACAATTTGATCTTACTGTCATCATCGACTTTACTTTTTGCTCCCTTTGTAGAGAACAAAACACCGGGTTGTACGTAAAAATCGGGTGCAACAGGTATCTCTGCATTTACGCCGACATTAATACCCGTTTTTAGTTTGTAATCGAGGTCTTCGCCATCAACATCTTCTCCATTGATGTTCTGAAAGTTTACACCTGCCCGTACACCAAACGTAGTTTGAGCCTGGGAACTGAGTGCAAATACAGTAGTTGCGAGTGCGAGCAACAGGGCTTTGTTTTTCATAACTAATAGTGTTGAAGGTTTACAAAAATTTGATTAATGATGGTATGTGTGATTGAATGCCAGTTATTGTTTGGCTGCTTCTTTCTTGGCTTCTTCTTTCATTTTTTCATTGGCAGTGATCAGGAAGTCAACCCGGCGGTTTTGTGAACGGCCGGCTTCTGTATCATTGCTGGCAACAGGTGCAGATTCTCCATAACCTTTAATTCTTACACGGCTGGGGGCAACACCTCTGCCACGTAAAAAGTTGGCAACAGCAGAAGCTCTTCTTTCAGAAAGTTTCATATTGTAGTCATCTGCTCCTTTGTTATCTGTGTGACCTTGTATTTCAATATCAGTATCGGGATATTGTTTTAAAATTTCAACCAGTTTGCCCAGGTTATTTTCAGCTGTTCCTGAAAGATCAGAGCGATCGAACCCGAATAATATTTTATCACTGAACTCAACAACAATGCCTTCTCCTACACGCTCAACTTTTGCGCCAGGTACTTTGTTTTCAATTTCTTTTGCCTGTTTGTCCATTTTGCGGCCAATAACGGCGCCGGTAACGCCACCTACAGTAGCACCAATGATAGCACCTAATGCTGTATTACCAGCTGCTTTACCTATAACGGCACCTACGGCGCCACCGCCTGCAGTTCCGATAATTGCTCCTTTTTGCGTTTTGTTCATGCTTTTACAACCAGCGAGAATAATAGCTACAGCGACGATACTTGTCAGGGTTTTTTGGAACGATCTCATATTATATTGTTTTAGTAAAGACACAGTAATGACAGTCCAGAGCTTTCAAATTGTATACCACATTGCAATTTTAAACGGTATATTATTGAAAATGAGGCGCAAATATCTTAAAGGATTATCAACTTTCCTACTGATATTTTGTTGTTATCTTTGACAAATTTTTTAGTAAAATTGATCGGGTTGGTGTAATTTCCCACACAATTTAAAAGGCGTACCACTTATGGCAGATGTGAAAGTTAAAAAGCCGGCACAAACAAAAAACGAACAAATAACCGGCATTGAATCAGATGAGGCAATACATGTTTTTGGTGCACGGGTTCACAATCTTAAGAATATCGATATCAGTATCCCTAAAAATAAACTGGTTGTAATAACAGGCATCAGTGGCAGTGGTAAATCGTCACTTGCTTTCGATACAATATATGCGGAGGGTCAACGCCGTTATATGGAAAGCTTTGGCGCTTATGCCCGGCAGTTTATTGGCGATATGGAACGACCTGATGTAGATAAGATCACTGGTTTGTCGCCAGTGATATCCATTGAACAAAAAACGACTAACAAGAACCCGCGTTCCACTGTGGGCACTATTACAGAAGTATACGATTTCCTGCGGCTTTTGTTTGCCCGCGTTGGGGAGGCATATAGTTACAATACGGGGAAAAAAATGGTCAAGTTCAGCGAAGAAGAGATCGTTGATAATATCTACAAAAAATTTAAAGCAAAGAAAATAACATTACTGGCGCCATTGGTGCGTGGGCGCAAAGGGCATTATCGCGAACTGTTTGAAGATATTCGCAAAAAAGGTTATCTCAAAGTACGCGTCGATGGCGAGGTAAAAGACCTTGTTCCCAAAATGCAGGTCGACCGCTACAAGATCCACGACATAGAAGTGGTTATTGACCGCATGGCTGTAACTGATGATATGAAAGTGCGGTTAAGTCAAAGTGTGCAGAAGACCTTACAAATGGGGAAGGAACTGATGTTTTTGTTAGTGCATGATGCTGCACCTGCTAATGCAAAAAACGGTAAAGCAGCGGTAGCGGCAGAGACTCTTGTGCAATATTCCCGGCAGTTGATGTGTGAGGAAACCGGTATCAGTTACGAAGAACCCTCACCTAACAGTTTTTCTTTTAATAGCCCGTATGGTGCTTGCCCTACCTGTAAAGGGCTCGGCAATGTGTACCAGATAAGCATGGAGGCTGTTATACCTGATCCTTCGTTAAGCATTAATGAAGGTGGTATAGCGCCATTGGGTGAAGAAAGAGATAATTATGTATTTAACCAGGCTCAACGACTGGCAAAAAAGCACAAGTTCAGTTTGGATGTACCAATGAAAGACATGCCGAAGAAAGCACTGAACCTGATCTTATATGGTAATGAAGCCGGATCGCAGGAAGAACATCTGGATTTTGATTCCATTGGTCCCGAAGCGAACATCTACACCGAAGAGTTTGAAGGGGTGGTACCACAATTAAAAAGATGGTTTGCCGCCAGCTCAAGTGATTCGGTGCGTCAGTGGACAGAACAGTTCATGGAATTAAAAACCTGTACTACCTGTAACGGGGCCCGGCTTAAAAAAGAAAGCCTCTGGTTCAAAGTAGATGAAAAAAATATTTCAGAGCTGAGTGAGCTGAACCTCGATAAACTGATCCTGTGGTTTAAAGGCATTGAAAAAAGATTATCTACTAAACAGAATACCATTGCAAAAGATGTGTTGAAGGAAATTCGTGAACGGTTACAGTTCCTGCTCGATGTGGGGTTAACTTATCTTACCCTCAACCGCTCGTCCCGTACGCTTAGCGGTGGCGAATCGCAACGCATACGGTTGGCTACACAGATCGGTTCACAATTACAAGGCATTACTTACATCCTCGATGAACCGAGCATCGGTTTACATCAACGCGATAATCACCGGTTAATTGAAGCATTGAAAAACCTGCGCAATATCGGGAACAGTGTGCTGGTGGTAGAGCATGATAAAGACATTATGCTGGCCGCAGATCACCTGGTTGATATTGGTCCGAAAGCCGGTTTTCATGGCGGAAGGGTAGTTGCACAGGGTGAACCTGGTGCGTTACTGAAGTTAGATACGCTTACATCGGCCTACCTGAATGGGATCCGGGAAATTGCTGTTCCCAAAGAAAGAAGAAAAGGGAATGGAAAAGTACTGGAATTAATTGGCGCCAATGGCAATAACCTGCAAAAGGTAACTGCAAAATTCCCGCTTGGTAAATTTATTGTGGCAACCGGTGTGAGTGGCAGCGGTAAATCAACCCTTATCATTGAAACGCTGTATCCCATCTTAAGCAAGCATGCCTTTAATTCAAGAATGACGCCGCTTGAATATAAAAGTATCAAAGGGCTTGAGCATATTGATAAGGTGATTGAAATTGATCAGTCGCCCATTGGCCGCACACCGCGCAGTAACCCCGCTACCTATTGTGGCTTCTTTACCGATATAAGAACATTGTATGCGGCGGTGCCTGAAGCCAAGATCCGTGGGTATAATGCCGGCCGTTTTTCTTTCAATGTAAAGAATGGCCGTTGCGATGTGTGTGAAGGCGGTGGTATGCGGGTAATAGAAATGAACTTTTTACCCGATGTATATGTGCACTGCGAAAAATGCCAGGGTAAACGGTATAACCGCGAAACACTCGAGATCAGGTATAAAGGTAAAAGCATCAGTGACGTGCTGGATATGACGGTTGATGATGCGGTTGAGTTCTTCCAGAACGTGCCGTACTTATACCGGAAGATAAAAGTGCTGCAGGAAGTTGGGTTGGGGTACATTACGTTGGGGCAGAGCGCGGTTACTTTAAGTGGGGGAGAAGCGCAACGCGTAAAACTGGCTACCGAATTATCGAAAAAAGATACAGGTAAAACATTTTACATTTTAGACGAGCCTACTACCGGTTTGCATTTTGAAGATATTCAGCATTTGCTCGATGTGCTCAATAAGCTGGTTGATCGGGGCAATACGGTGTTAGTGATAGAACATAATATGGATGTGATTAAAGTAGCCGATCATATTATTGACCTTGGTCCGGAAGGTGGCGACGGCGGCGGGCAAATATTGTTTGAAGGAACCCCTGAAGACCTGCTGAAAGTGAAAGCAAGCCATACAGCGAAGTTTTTAAAAGAAGAATTAAAATAAGTTGACAATGGAAAGAGTAATAATAGATATGGATGAGGTAATAGCTGATCCTATGGGCGCCATGATTACCTGGTATGAAAAAGCTTATGAGTTACCAGTTGACTTTAGTAAGATGAAAGGATCGTGGCTTTTGGGTTTTCCCGAGCAACATCATTCCCTGGTGCGTGAGCGGTTGCATGAACCGGGTTTTTTCAGGGACCTGCCCGTAATGAAAGATAGTATAGACGTATTAAAAGAGATGAATAAACGATACGAGATCTTCATTGTATCGGCTGCCACTGAATTTCCCAATTCATTAAAAGATAAGCTGGACTGGTTACTGGAACATTTCCCATTCTTTTCCTGGAAGCAATTGGTGCTTTGTGGTGAAAAGCGCATGGTGTACGGCGATCACATGATAGACGATCATGTACGTCACCTGCAGTATTTTAATGGTAAAAAACACCTTTTTACGGCTGCTCATAATAAAGATATTACCGGTTACGACCGGATCAATAACTGGCAGGATGCCGCTACAATTTTTCTACAATAATACTTACCGCCTTCACTGATACCTTTCTGCGGTTGATTCTCACCCCATAACAGGCTAGCTCACAGGCTTCATTTTAGCCCTGGCTTTGTATTATTATTGGTGTTAATGTGACTTTTATTAACATACTGTTCATTTGTGCAAACGGTTTCGGAAAGACTTTTGAAGGATGCAAATAAATTACCATTTATTTATCTTATCTTGAGCCCCGAAAGGCGAATTCCCTGCAGGTTATTTCTTTCTTCAGTCTTTATCCCTTAGGCTGATCCCATTTCCATTTATTGAGAGATTGTATTCATATGATAAGTGCATGGTTGCTACTTGCCATATGCGATTTTTTTTTTTGTAAACCAAACTAATGTTACAATGAGAAAATTTCAGCTAATGCTGGGATTCGTGATGTTGCTGTGCATGCAATTACGGGCTCAGCAAAGAAACATTACCGGTAAAGTAATCGACGGCAGTGGTAATCCCATTCCTAATGCCTCTGTAATTATCAAAGAAACCAATGCGGGCACTTCTACGTTGAATGATGGTACCTATTCAATAACCATCTCTCCGCAGTCAAAAACAATTATTTTTTCAGCCGTTGGCATGCAGCCTACCAGTTTTTCTATTGGTAACAAAGGGGTTATCAATGTAACTATGGAAGCTTCAGATAAGAACCTTTCCGAAGTAGTAGTGGTAGGTTATGGTACGCAGAAAAAAGCAACCACTACAGCTGCCATAGTAAAAGTAGGTGGCGATAAACTGGAGAACAGACCCCTGGTATCGGTAGATCAGATGTTGCAGGGAGCTGCGGCCGGTTTGCAGTCTACTGCTTCTACTGGTCAGCCCGGTGCTAACCAGGGGGTGCGTATCAGGGGTATCGGTTCATTTTCCTATGGCGGATCACAACCGCTGTATGTAGTTGACGGCGTTCAGATCAATTCCGGTGACCTGTCGAATGGTAATGGTGTTGGTACCAGCGGTACCGGTTCATTTAGTATCAACCCCAGTACAAACGTATTGGCAACTATAAATGCGAATGATATTGAAAGTATTACTGTATTAAAAGATGCGGCTGCTACTTCCATCTACGGATCGCGTGGGTCTAACGGCGTTATTATTATCACTACCAAAAGTGGTAAACAAGGCAAAGCCCAATTCAGATTCGATGCAGAATCAGGTAATAACAAGGTTATTCCATTGCCCGATGCAGGCAAACCATTGCGTGCATCTGACTGGTTAATGTTATTGCGCGAAAGTTTGGTAAATGAAGGAAAGCTTACTTCGCAGGAAATTGATAAGCAACTGCACGATTATGGAGATACCAGCGGCGTTGATACCGATTGGCTGAACCTGATACAAAGAACAGGTACCCAGCAGCAATATAATGTAAGTGCTACCGGTGGTGAGGGCAAATTGAAATATTTCTTATCGGGCGGCTATTTCAAACAACAGGGCACTACTATTGGTACCGATCTTAAAAGATATACCGGTAATTTGAAAATTTCCTATGCCGTTACAGATAAACTAACGCTAAGCACCAAAATAACCATTGGTAATGTTAGGCAAAATTCTGCATTGGCATCAAGCGGTACTACCGGTGGTGGTGGTTATTTTGGCAACCCAACCTATGCAGCATTGACATTACGTCCCACACAAAACCCGTTTAACGCAAACGGAACGTATAATATCAGCCCCACCGTTTCGGGGTTTCCTTCCCATTATAATCCATTGTTTATTGCCAAAAACGATAAAAGATGGCTAAAGGCCGTACAGGGCTTGGTAAACCAGTCATTGGAATATAAGATCATTACGGGACTTAAATTCACCAGTACCCTGGGACTTCAATATGCTACCAATGAAGAATACCAGTTTAATAATCCATTCCATGGCGATGCTGCCGGTGCTTCCGGTGAAGGGATCTCGTTATACTCCCGTAACTTTTTGTGGGACTGGATCAACCAGTTGGATTATCACTATGACATCTGGAAGGATAAGAAGTTGTATGCAGATCTTAAAGTAGGCCATGAGTCTATTAAGAATAGTTATTACAGGCAGATAGGCGATGTTACCGGTTTCCCTCCTAATGCCGATCTGTATTATTCAACCAATGGGGCTACATCTACAAATGGTAAAGCCGTTGGGGAAGATTATTCGTTCGAAGGATATTATTCAAACGTGAATATTAGCTTAGATGATAAGTATAATTTATACGGTAGTTACAGAAGGGATGCCTCTTCGAGGTTCAGTTTAAACAACCGATGGGGAAGTTTTGCATCCGTAGGTGCTTCGTGGAATGCGAGCAATGAAGATTTCTTTCAACCGTTGCTGTCTGTTGTTTCCAATTTAAAATTACGGGCGAGCTATGGTAACAATGGGAATGCTGAAATTCCAAACTATGCGTGGCGCCAGACCTATGGTTATGGTTATAATTACAATGGTGTAGCCGGTGGTCGTTTTGATAACATCGGTAACAGCGAGCTTACCTGGGAAAAGAATAAGCAGTTAGATCTTGGTGTGGATATAAGCTTTCTGCGAAACAGGTTGAATATATCTTTTGATTATTACAAACGTATTACAGATGATGCGCTGTTGGGGCAGCAAATTTCCCGTACAACCGGCTTCCTTAACTTTATCAATAACATAGGCGATATGGAAAATAAAGGGTATGAGCTAACCGTAAATGCCATGCCTGTTCAAACAAAAGACTTTGCCTGGGAGATCAATTTCAACATCACACACAATACGAATAAAGTAACCAGCCTTCCAGCAGGAAATCAACCCAGCCCGCAAAACAGCCTCTTTTACCTGAGCGAGGGTAAATCATTGTATTCCTACTTTAACCGCGGCTGGGCTGGCGTAGATCCGGAAGATGGCGCGGCGATGTGGTATAAAGACAGTTCAAAAACCACTACAACAAAAAGCAGAGCGGAGGCAGGCTTATTTTTTGTAGGTAAAAATGCCGATCCCAAGTACTTCGGTTCGCTTGGCAATACATTAACCTATAAGAATATTTCCCTGTCATTTGATTTTTATTATAACTATGGTAACTATATCATGGAGGCTTATATGCAGTACTTCATGGATGGCAGTTATGCTACCCGTGGTAAATATGCCATTAACATGAACAGGTGGCAAAAGAAAGGCGACGTTACCAATGTGCCGAAATACACTTTCGGCGTGTTAAATACTTCATCAGGTTCCGACAGGTTGCTTTTCAAAGGAGATTATATCCGGTTAAGAAATGTGCAAATGGGCTACAGGCTCAATAGCAAAACCATATTGGACAAACTGCATCTTTCTTCTTTAAGTGTATATGCAAGAGGCACCAATTTATGGACAAAAACGTATGACGATCAACTTTTAAATGATCCAGAACAGGGGATTTTGGGCATTAACCAGCAAGCGGTAAGACCTTCCAGGTCGTATACCGTTGGCGTTAATATCGGCTTTTAATTTTTGAATCATTAAAATCAGTTGTAATGAAAAATCGGATGTTATCCATCAATTATAAAATATACCTGTTGGCTTTAGGTACGCTGGCAATAGCAGGTACTTCATGTAAAAAATCTTTTCTCGACCAAACGCCTTATACTGCCGTTCCGGCAACCAGCGCAGTGACCAATGAGGCAAGTATGTATACGGCTGTAGTAGGCATGTATTCTTCACTTCGCGCTACCGATTTCTATGGAAGAACGTTTGCTATCAAAGGCGATCTGATGTCGGATAATGCGTTTTTATCAACGCAGAACTCGGGAAGGTACACTGGTTTTAACAACTACGACATGGATAAAACCAATGGTTATCCAAGCGCCATCTGGCAAAACAGTTATGCGGCTATAAAAAATACCAACCTCATCATCAATTCGAACCTGGCCATCAGCAACGATAATATCAGCCAGCTATATGCAGAAGCGTATGCACTGCGCGGGATGATCTATTTTGACCTGGTAAGGAATTTTGCTTTACCCTACGTTGGTAATGAAAACAAGCCAGGTGTTCCAATTGTGCTGGAGTTTAATCAAAGCATAAAACCTGCCCGCGATACTATTTCAAAAGTGTATGCCCAGATCCTTTCTGATCTGAATAGGGCGTATTCACTGGCAAAGTATGACCTTGGTTCAACCATGACCTTCCTTTCAACCGGTGCTACCCGTGCTGTGAATACTTCTTTTGTAACAAAATATGTTATAGAAGCATTGCTGGCGCGGGTATACCAGCATATGGGTAACTGGGCTGCGGCAAAAACAGCAGCGCTGGATGTGGTGAATAACGGCGGTTACTCATTAATTGCCAGCACCGCACTGGTTGGTTATTGGGCTGGTACGGCTCCGCGTCAGGATAAAGTGGAGACCATGTTTGAAGTGACCTCAGACGCCAATAACAGCGTTTCTGACGGCACCCTGGCAAATTTATATGTTCCGAAGCCTACAGGCAGTTACGGGGATATTCTGGCTACAAAAGCGTTGTACGACTCTTATGCGGCCACTGATGTACGCAGAGGCCTGTACAACCCTTCAACAAGGACCGGACAATTAGGGACTGCTTATTATGTAACTAAGTATCCCATCAACACGATCTCTTATGACGATGTAAAGGTTGTTCGCTATGCAGATGTGTTGCTGATCCTAGCTGAAGCCTGCTATAATACGAGTGATGAAACAAATGCATTGAAGTATGTGAATATGGTAGCTCAAAAAAGAGATCCTTCCTTTGCAGGCTATACAACAACCGGTGCTGCCGTGCTGGAATCTATTTTAACCGAGCGGCAGAAAGAGCTGGCTTTTGAAGGTTATCGGTTCTGGGACCTGTACCGGTTGAAAAGAACGTTTACCAAACCGCAGGCGCAGGATGCCAACAGTGTGATCGTTAAGAGTGTTGTGGTATCGCCAGCAACCAGGAATATTGTATTTCCCATTCCTTATGATGAAGTATTGGTAAATAAAGGTATTCAGCAAAACGATGGCTATTGATACAGGAACAAAATAATTATCGCAAAAAGGGTTGGCGTAAATGCCTGCCCTTTTTTAATGCAGAAAGGTGAAGGCAGAATGCTAAAGGCTGAACGCTGAATGCAAAAGGCAGAATAAAGTTCCTGTAATTATTGTAGATGTGGCATAAGCGCGAGCCGGGTGTTAGGCGTTGCGTGTTTAGCTATGGGCATAAAAACAAGTAGCCGGCAATTGTTCATCGCCGGCTACTGAGGATACTGGAATTAACCAGAAGAATTTTTAAGCCAATAAGCAAGCGCAGGGAGTGATTAATAAAATCTTTGTGTTTCAGGGTACTTAAAAATAGGGAACGGATCAGGTTTTGACTCAACCGGATATATGGATTTTACTAATTTCCCTGCAGCTTATTGGTTTATAAGTTGTGGTTGCAAAGAGCTTTGTTGTCGTTGCCGTTTCCGGCAACGGATTTATCTTATGATCACCTGCCCATTCTCGATCCGTTCATCATCACTGAATACTTCGAACAGGTAACTGCCTTTTTCAATGTTGTCGATAACAGTGGTTTGCTTGCTTTTAATATTCGCTTGCCTGATCAGATGTCCTGCAACGTCAAATAAAAATAGCTGGTATACTTTCCCCTCAGATCCACGCACACTAAAGAACAGCACATCGTGCTCAGCGTTCGGATACAACTTGATCCTGTGCTTTTTACTGGTAATTTGTTTTTGTACCAGGATTGTATCAGTAGAATAAGTAGGTACTGGTAATGGACAACCGATGGAGGTATGTGCGCCTGTCAACAATAATGCTATTGTTAACAGCACAGAGATTTTAAGGGTACGACAATACTTTCCTACGGTTTCGCTAGTGATCATGGGTTCGAAATTGCTACCTCGTTAGAGGCCAAAAAGTTTTCAAAAGGGTACGGATCAACGATATCTTGAATACGGAAATTGTAACTATTTAGAATCTAACCGGACAACGGGTTGAGCTGCCATAACTGTTTCCTCTGCCTAATCTGAAACCTAATTTTACGTTCATAGAGAAATATGCGTCATTATTGGTTGCGGTTCCTCTTTTTGAACCAACTGCATATGGAGTAGTAGCGCCATAGTTTCCACTCTTATTAGCCATTCTTGCAGCCAGTTGTGCCTGTGCCAGCGGTAAATGAGCATAGAAAGTAGCAGGGTCAATATAAGTAGTACTTACGTCATCAATATAATCAGTAAACGTAGTTCTGTGAAGAATTTCCAGGGATACGTTAACACTTTCGCTGAGGAAATATTTTGCACCAAAGCCTAAAGGAATGTTCAATTGTGTTAATTTATATTCTTTACGGCCAGGATATTCTGCAAAACCTTGTCCTTCGGTGTGCAAAGGTTTCAGATCAACCCACTCTTTAGTCAGCGGATCAGTGCCTTGCGGATTAAAATGGAAAAAACCAACACCGCCTACCAAATAAGGTCTGAGTCTTCCAAAAACATCAGAAGGATCGTTTTCCAGGAAAACGGTTGGATAAAATTCTGCCAGCACCATTCCTTCGGTTATCCGCGAGCGGAAGTTTGAGTTGCGGTATTTGCGGGCTTCTTCCAAACCACCTTTACCTTTGATGATAGCATCATCACCTCCCAATGTACCTCTGTTGAGCGCTAATCTGAAACCCAGCCATTCATTCGGCTGATAAGTAAGGTATGCGCCAAAAATAAATTTGGTCATCGGAAAGTTGTTGTCTTTGATAAACTTGGTGCCTCGTCCGGCGTTACCACCCAGGTCGCCAAGGAAGTTGGAGGGGCCAACAGAAATGCCTACTTCGATAACGGAGGAACTTTCGGTGTACTGGCCAAAAGAAGAAATGCAAGTGCCTGCACCAACCAGTAAGAGCAAGCTACACCTCCATACAGAGTGTAAAATTTGTTTCATGAGAATATCAGATTTAGTTTTCAGACGGTCAGAGAAATCCGGCGCTAAAATAGTAAACGCCAGTCACACATACAATAAACGCAGAATTGTTCTTTTTTTGTGTGCAGCATTTAAAAAAATATTCAAATAAGTGTTTTAGTCTACTGTTTTCAACTGTTATCTGGTAGAAACATCTTAATGTGTTGAATACCATCTTCAAGATAAATGTCGCTGCATTGTTTAAATCCCAGTGAAGTGTAGAAATTACGGAGGTAAAATTGCGCTCCAATAGTTATCGTAGTTTTCCCCCACACATTGTATGTTGTACGAATGGAGTATTGCATTAGTAGTTTTCCGATGCCTGTTTGCCTAACTTTCGGCGATGTAACAACACGACCAATTGATGGTTCTTCGTATGCAACTCCTGCTGGTACCAGGCGTGTATATCCCGCTAATAAATCGTTTTTCCAGGCCATTACATGCAATGACACCTGGTCTTTATTATCTGCATCCTGAAAAACACAATTTTGTTCAACAACAAATACTTCACTGCGCAATTGTAAAATAGCATACAACTCATAAGGTGTGAGTTCGCTAAATGATTTATATGTAAAGGTTATATCGTTCACTTGTATCAATAGTATGTTGTTAGTAAAAGTTGGTAAGTAGTACATATTAGCGTGTAGCATGTTGCTATCACTATTAATATCCGTACTTATCTTTCCAAAGGTTCTTCAGGTATTTTCTTAATTCTTCTTCGCGGGCATTTTTACCTGGTGAATAAAACTTGCGGCCGGTAAGTGGTGGCGGCAAATATTCCTGGTTCGAAAAATTGCCCTCATAATCGTGCGAGTATTTATATCCTTTGCCGTAATCGAGCTTTTTCATCAGGCTGGTGGGTGCATTGCGAATGTGCAATGGTACGGGAAGGTCGCCGTGTTCGCGCACTGCAGCTATAGCATCATTAATGGCCACATACGAAGCATTGCTTTTGGGCGAGGTTGCCAGGTAAACGGCGCATTGCGATAAAATAATTCTTGCTTCAGGATATCCTATTTTATCTACTGCTTCAAAAGTTGCATTGGCCAGTACCAATGCCGTAGGGTTGGCATTGCCTATATCTTCACTGGCCAGTATCAACATGCGGCGGGCAATAAATTTTACATCTTCGCCGCCTTCTATCATTCTTGCCAGCCAGTATACGGCACCGTTGGGATCGCTGCCGCGCATACTTTTAATGAATGCAGAGATGATATCATAGTGTTGCTCGCCGCTTTTATCATACAGCGCAATCCGTTGCTGGGCAATTTCCATAACAGCATCGTCGGTCACTACGGCTGTTTCGCCCAGTGCATCAACCACGAGTTCCAGCAGGTTCAATAATTTGCGGGCGTCGCCGCCTGAAATGGTGATGAGGGCCGCTGTTTCCTTTAGCTCAATATGTTTTTTTTGCAGCAGCGGATCTTTGGCAATGGCATGTTGTAATAATTTTACCAGACTTTCTTCCTGCAATGGCTTTAATACATATACCTGGCAGCGACTGAGCAACGCGCTGTTTACTTCAAAAGAAGGATTCTCTGTAGTAGCGCCAATGAGCGTAACAATCCCCTTTTCAACGGCGCCTAACAGCGCGTCCTGTTGTCCTTTATTAAAGCGGTGTATTTCGTCGATGAATAAAATGGCCCGTTCTTTTTCTTTCGCCTCTGCAATTACTTCACGAACTTCTTTTACGCCCGAGCTAATAGCGCTGAGCGTGTAGAATGGAACCTGTAACGTTTGGGCTATGATATTGGCAATGGTAGTTTTTCCGGTGCCGGGTGGTCCCCATAAGATCATCGAAGGCACTTTTTCCTGTTCAATAGCTGTTCGCAAAATGCTTCCTTTACCGGTGAGGTGCTCCTGACCCGCCAGTTCATTCAACGTATTGGGGCGTAACCGTTCTGCAAGTGGTGTTGCTTCCATAATTATGGGAAGAAATAATACAGCCTCAAGTTAGTGAAATTTGAATGATTGCTGAATTGGCAGATGGCTGCCTTCGCTTCGATTAAAAGGAGGAATTTTATTCGGGATTGCGAGATGTCTTAATGAAACTGTTCATAAATCGGTAATCCCAACCATCAAACAATAAAGCCATCAAACCATTTCTTACCGAACGTTCTCCTTTAAGAATGCCAATGATCTTACTGGTACGGGTATTATGGCTTCTGGTCAAATTGTTCGTACCAACTGCCAACGGTATTTTGATGAATGAACCGCCGTAGCCTGAACATACCCGCCAAAAAAGCAAGATGTATGAGGAAAATAAACCATGAAAGCAACAAAACCGCGGTTGCCATAACCCAGTTATTGTTTTTCTGAATTTCAGAGTCAAATACAATGTGCACCATCCACCAGGTATTCACTACCTGGGCAAATAAATAAGCGATCAATATAAAGTTGATCAGGTATAGTATATTGAATACGCGCTTTTGCCTGGGACTCAGGGGAACATCGGGGTAATTATAGTTCAGTATTGATAACCCGTGATAAACAAACAGGAACACCAGGGTATAGGCAGCAAGATCTATGCAGCGTACCAGGATATTACTTTTATAAAATAACATCGCGAATGCCTGTACGCCCAGAAATGCCACCAGTACCAGTTGCACAATGCAAACGGCCCTGAATATTTTCCAAAAAGTGGTGAGTCCTTTCATAAAAAAAAAGTCCCCCGGATAGAGGGACTTTAAAGTAGTTCAAAAAATATTCTATTGCAAATTCAGTTTGATCTGTAATTCATCGAACTGCTTTTGATCGATGGCGCTGGGGGCATCGAGCATTACGTCGCGCCCACTGTTGTTTTTGGGGAAGGCAATAAAGTCGCGAATGCTTTCGCTGCCGCCCAAAATAGCGCATAAGCGGTCGAACCCGTAGGCAATACCACCATGCGGCGGCGCACCGTATTCAAAAGCACCCAGCAAAAAGCCAAATTTGTGCATGGCTTCTTCCTGGCTCATGCCCAGGGCGGCGAACATTTTTTCCTGCAGGTCGCGCTGGAAAATACGAATAGAACCGCCGCCAATTTCATTACCATTCAACACCATGTCGTACGCATTGGCCTTAATGTTAGCATACGGATGTTTTAAATACTCAGCCGCATTGTCAATCACCGGGCTGTTTTTGATCATAATGTCTATATGATCGGGCTTGGGTGAGGTGAATGGATGGTGACGCGCTACCCAGCGATTATCTTCTTCACTGTATTCGAACAGCGGGAAGTCGAGCACCCACAATAATTTAAATTCTTCTTTTTTGCGCAGGCCCAGGCGTTCGCCCATTTCCAACCGCAATTCGCTCGTGGCTTTGCGGGTCCTTTCTTCTGCACCGGCCAGTATCAGCACCAGGTCGCCTGCTTTGGCGCTAGCGGCATCGGCAATGGCTTTCAGTTTATCTTCTGTAAAAAATTTATCTACGCTGCTTTTATAAGTACCGTCGGCATTACATTTAATGAATACCAGGCCCTGCATACCGATCTGGGGGCGTTTTACCCACTCCGTGAGCTCGTCGGTTTGTTTGCGGGTATACTCTGCACAGCCGGGTACGGCAATGGCCAGCACGGTTTCAGCCTCGTTAAACACTTTAAAATCATTTCCGGCTATCAGTTCGCCGGCTGCAGGCAATTTGCCATCTTTGTTGAAGGCCGATTTTATATTGAGCAACTGCATGCCGAAGCGAATGTCGGGTTTGTCGTTTCCATACTGCCACATGGCGTCTTCCCAGGTCATGCGTTGCACTTTCTCGGTAACTTCAATGCCCTTCACAGCCTTGAAAATATGTTTGATCATGCCTTCAAACATGTTCAAAATATCTTCCTGTTCAACAAAGCTCATTTCGCAATCGATCTGGGTGAATTCCGGCTGGCGGTCGGCACGCAGGTCTTCATCGCGAAAACATTTCACCACCTGGTAATACCGGTCGTAGCCGCTCACCATCAATAATTGCTTGAAGGTTTGCGGTGACTGCGGTAAAGCATAAAACTGACCGGGGTTCATACGGGATGGCACCACAAAGTCACGCGCCCCTTCGGGAGTAGATTTTATCAGGAAGGGTGTTTCGATATCCATGAAATTATTCTCGTGCAGGTAATTGCGGGCAGCCCGGTTAACGGCATACCGCAGCTCGAGGTTCTTTTTCACCAGGTTCCGGCGCAGATCGAGGTAGCGGAATTTCATGCGCAGGTCGTCGCCGCCATCGGTATCGTCCTGGATGGTGAAGGGCGGTGTTACTGATTTATTAAGAATTGTAAACGATGCTATTTTAATTTCAATATCACCGGTTGGCAAATTGGGATTTTTATTACTGCGTTCAGAAACAACACCTGTAGCCTGTAATACAAACTCACGACCCAGCGGTTGCTGGTCGAGCTGATTATTCAGTTCTTCACCCAATAGCAACTGGGTAATGCCATAACGGTCTCTCAGGTCAATAAAAGTAATGCTGCCAAACTTTCTAATGGTTTGTACCCAGCCGGCCAGTGTAACCTGTTGCCCGGTTTGGGCGATCCTTAATTCTCCACAGGTATGAGTTCTGTACATCCTATAATATTTTATAAATCTCAAAAAAAACAAATTTCAAGAACCAAATTGAAATCCCAAGAACCAAACCCCAAGATCTAAAAAAATCTAAAATTCCAAGATCCAAAAATTTTAGAACCAGGAACCCAATACGCGGTTTTTGTTAATTGCGATCCGGTATTTTGGATTTTTTTTTGATTTGTTATTTGTGATTGGGTATTTCCCGCTCTTTAGCGGGTGGCAAAGGTAATTCAAAACGGGTATGCTTTCATATGCCTGGAAGGTAATGGATCGATTTCCAGGAGCTTGATTTTCAAAATCTGGCAGAATTTTGGTTTTTTTTATTTCTAAAACGCTGAATGCAGAACGCAAAACGCAAAACGCGGAACCTGCCGGCAGGCAGGGGCCGGCAAAACGCCCGCCCGGAACCGGTTGAGCGGGGAAAGTGGAAATCTGAATTTGACACCATGCGTTAGGCGTTAAGCATTCAGCGTTTAGCATTTTGTTAGGTAATTTTATTTATTTTTCTGCCCTGGATGTTATTGTTTTGCAATGGATAACAGGTTTTTAGGGAAGAAGTTGCGCAGACTGGTAACAAAATAAGGAGCTCAATTACCAATATCATATAATGGATTCCGGAATTTTCTTTTTACTGGTTGTAGTGGTTATAGGCGGTCTTTCGCTGGCGCATTACATTCGCAACTTTTATCGGGCCCAAAAGGTGAAAGAATTGTATGACCGAAAAAAGCAATCATACGATGCCATTTTACAACAGTATATTCCTTACTACCGCAATTTAGATGCAGCACAGCGGGAACGCTTCCTGAAAAGGGCCCTCATTTTCAAGAGTACCAAAAAATTTGAGTTTGTAGAAATGCTGGAAGAAGAGCACATGTCGCTTTTGATCAGTGCCGCTGCAATACAACTCACATTTGGCCTGCAGCATTACCTCATGGACCATTTTGACAAGATCTATATAATGAAACGGGATTACCATTTCGGGTTATTTAATGTGCCGTTCCAGGGCCATGTAAGTGACGATGGTATTTATCTTTCGTGGAATAATTTTTTAAGGTCTTACGCGAACTATTCCGATGGCGATAATGTTGCATTACATGAGATGGCTCACGCCCTGGCGTACGTAAATTTTACGGTGCATGATGGGGAAGATGAAGCGTTTCAGATCCGGTTTATGCGGTTTACGATAACCGGGCGGCAGGTATTTAACCGCATGAAAGCCGGGGAAATGAATATGCTGGGAAGTTATGCGGCTACCAACTACCAGGAGTTTTGGGCGGTTTGTGTAGAGAACTTTTTCGAAAGGCCGGAAGCGTTTAAAATGCAACTTCCTGAATTATATGAAGCTATATGTAAATTGTTGAATCAGGATCTGTTAAAACCCGGTTTACTGCTGCAGCCTGTGCAGGAAGTATACGCCTAGTGCTGACAGATATATAAATTTCCCCCTGGGGCTTCCTTTTTTAAAATTTTCTTTATACTTTGTACCCGGATTTACCCTCTAATGATCACCACCCTTTAATTGCCATTCCCCAGAATCCCTGAAAGCCGTACTGATCCATCTCTATTTGAAAACCATCTCTGTTGATCTGATCCCGGTCCACGTCATTTACGAAAGAAAAATAGAGCCTTATGGAGATTTTGATCATTTTTCTGGTGGTCTTCGGCATCATCGTTTTGCAGGGTCCTGTTATCAAGTGGTACAATTACTTGTATGAAAAAAGGCAGTATAAGCTATTTCTTGGTCAGGAAACTGTTTACCACACTATTGTTGCACAACACCTGAAACACTATAACAGGCTGCCTGTCGAGGATCAGCACAGGTTCCTGTTCAGGACGTATTTGTTTAAGAAAGCCAAAAAATTCCATTATATCGAAGTGGAAGAAGGCGCCGAAATGCCCATCCTTATCAGTGCCGTTGCGGTGCAATTGACTTTCGGCCTTGAAAAGTACCTGTTCAATTATTTTAAGGATATCTACGTACTGAAGGACGATTATCATTACGGATTTTATTCACGTCCGTTTCAGGGGCACGTTGATCACAGCGGCATTTATTTGTCGTGGGATAATTTTATTAAAGGATTGAAAGGACTCACGCCCAATTGCAATATGGGATTGCATGAAATGGGCCATGCGCTGGCTTATGTAAACTTCATTTCCCAGACAGAGGAAGACAAGCACTTTAAAAAAGAATTCAAGAACTTCTCAAAAGTTGCCCGGCCAATTTTCGAGAGCATGCAAACCGGCTCAAAGAATTTACTCGGCGATTATGCAGGCACTAACTACCACGAATTTTGGGCGGTGAGCGTGGAAGTATTTTTTGAGAATCCCATTCGTATGCGCCACGAAATGCCGGAGCTGTATGTTGCAATGAGTTCTTTACTTCGTCAGGACCCGATTGGATTATTGAATATAAATAAACTGGCTGCCTAGCGCACTATTTTACTTGTTGCCTAATATTGAGTATTGTGTTTTGTATGTCGAATGTATCCTGATTTAAAGGAGCGCATTCGACATTTTTTTTTGAACAGGATCCATCGCCGTTCACTGCATTTTCTGGTTGATGTAATATTTTGGTTTTGCCGCCTACTAATTTCTATATAGTTTTATCAACCGGAACTAACCCAATATGAATTACCGACCTGGTTTACACATCATTGCCGAATTTTCCTCTTCCAGGAAAGAATTGCTTGAAAGATCTTCGTTTGTACAGCAGTTGTTGAATATTCAAATTAATAAGTATGGGTTGAATAAATTAGGCGAAGTGTACCATGATTTTGATCCGGCCGGTTACACCGCCGTAATTTGCCTCAGCGAATCGCATATTTCATTGCATAGCTGGCCTGAATACGAACGCATAAATATGGATATCTATTTATCCAACTACCAGCGTAATAACGACAAAACCGGACAACAAATATTTGAAGAGATCATTCAATTCTTTGGCGCCGAAGTTATATCCTGCCAACAAATAAAACGCTGATGCTACCATGAGTATAACTGGCATACATACTTGTCCTGATTGCAACCTGCCGTTGACGTACAGATGTGCTGATACCAATGTAATTGTCTGTTCGCATTGTTTTGCCCCGGTTAAAAAACCGGCGGATGGCCATTTGGCACAACGGGTCAACCTGCTGATTGCAAAAGATGAGGTTACGCCCATTCAAATAGGTACACAAGGCGAATGGAGCGGTAAAAAATTTGAGATCATTGGCCGGCTGCGGTGTGTTTTTGCTGATGGGTTTACCAACAACTGGACCATGTATTTTGATGATGGTGGAATAATGATGCTTGTTGAGAACTGCGGCCAGTTTGCTGTGTATGAAAAGACCACGTTGGAAAGAAATATCGCTTTTTCCCGGGTTGCGGCGCTGGATTACGGATCAGAAACGGCGGAATTAATTGCCGGCAAACAGTATACCCTCGAACGAAAAACTACCTGTGAATACATGGAAGTGGAAGGCGAAACCTGGCTATTCGACGATGATGGCAAATTCACCAGGTTGGAAGTAGCTGCCCAGAGGGGAGGCCGGCTTGCACTTATTGAAAATAATAAGGGAAGCTATATAACCTTTCGCATTCACTATGTTCCATTCCCTGATTTTGCATTTAAAAATGCACGCAGCCTGGTTATAGGTACGGTAACTAAAGAACTTTCCTGTTCTACCTGTAATGAAGTTACCAGGTTGTATTCGTGGCCCCTTGCCAATTCATATACCTGTACCAGCTGTGGCGCTTCTTATACGTTTGAAAACGGGGAAAGGAAGTTTAAACGCAGAATAGGATTAAATAAATCGCCAGCCATTCCATTGCATGCAACAGGTGTTATCAGGGGAATTCAATACCAGGTAGTTGGGTTTATGGAAAAGGAAGACGATGAGTCGTACAAATGGCGCGAATATACCTTGTTTAATCCCATCCAGGGCTATGCGTATTTATCTGAATTCAACGGCCATTGGATTTTTCTGCAGGAAACAGGGCATGCGCCTGTAATCACAAACAACAAAACAATGCAGTTTGACTATGATGGTAAAGTTTTCAAGCTGTATAATCAATACCGGTATTCTGTTGTAGATAGCCGCGGCGAATTTCCCGGGAATGTATTTGATAATAAAAAACCGAATTGCAAAGAATGGATTGCGCCACCTGAAATCTGGGCGCGCGAATTACATGACAGCGGCTTGTGCTGGTTTCAGGGAAAGCATATTTCAAGGAGTGAATTGTATGCGGCATTTGGAAAAGACATTAGCCTGCCATTCAAAGTGGGCGTGGGTGCTGTTCAGCCTGCACCTGGGATGGTGGGTTTAAGTCTGCTTTTACGGGGCGGGGCGGGAATATTGCTTGTTTTTTTGTTGTTATTCCTGTTCTCCATAACATATAACCGGGAGCAGGTAGTTTATGAAAATATGTTCGTGTTGCCAGGTACCCCGGAGATACCGCCTATTGTAACGCCCCCATTTAAACTGGATAAATGGCGGGCAAATTTGGAGTTTCATATCTCTGCGCCAATAAATAATAGTTGGTTCGAAACGGCAATTACTCTGGTCAATGCAGATAACGGAAACGAATATGCTGTGGAAAATGGCGTGGAGATGTATAGCGGCTATGATGGCGGAGAGTATTGGACCGAGGGTAGCAGCAGTGGAGATGTTTTGATGAATGCCATACCGGCCGGCAACTATTTTCTGCGGATCGACCCGTCAAAAGGACCGGGTAACATTGAAACCTTTTCATTGAAGGCAACCTATGACGTACCCATGTGGCGCAACTTCTTTATTTTCGTTTTATTCGCTTTGCTGCCGTTATTGGCCGTATTGGTCCTTGCAGTTATCAGAGAAGGAAGGCGCTGGCAAAACAGTCCTTTTTATCACCAATAATTAAGCATTATGTTTAAAGAGTACAAAAAATTAAGCTGGTTTTTTATCTGGGCCCTGTTGATGGCAGGCGGCATGATGTATGCCAACTATTCGGGCTACCGGATATTTACATTCAACAGCCAGCAACAGTGGAATGCTGGCGGGCCTGGCTATCATAAATAATCAAATTACTATTCATCATCAAAACCAATTGTAATGCACCCAATAGTAAACTCTATTTTGTACAGCTTTTTAGGGATCGCCATTTTGGTGATTGCGTTCTGGATCGTCGAAATGTTAACACCCCGGCATAACTTATGGAAAGAAGTAGTGGAAAAGCAGAACATGGCGTTGGCTATTGTCGCCGGATTCTTTATGCTTTCGATTGCTATCATTATTGCCTCCGCTGTTCATTAATCATTCTACTACATTATGCAATTGTTGTTGTTACTGGCGGTGTTTGTGATTGCTACCTGTGGACTGATCTATGAACTGGTAGCGGGTACGCTGGCGAGTTACCTGTTAGGCGACTCTGTTACCCAGTTTTCCACCATCATTGGCGTTTACCTTTTCTCCATGGGAGTGGGCGCTTTTCTTTCCCGCTATTTTACCCGGAACCTGTTGCGCTGGTTTATTCAAATTGAGTTAATGGTGGGAATGATCGGTGGATTCAGTGCACCATTGTTATTTATTTTATTTCCGGTTGCCTCCTCTTTCAGGCTTATATTATATGCGCTGGTATTTTTTACCGGTACACTGGTTGGGTTAGAAATACCATTGCTGATGCGGATCCTGAAAGACAAGGTAGAATTCAAAGAACTGGTATCGCGGGTGTTTACTTTTGATTACATTGGCGCTTTACTGGCAGCGCTCATCTTCCCATTGCTCCTTGTGCCTCACCTGGGATTGATCCGGACTTCTTTGTTTTTTGGGATACTAAACGTACTGGTTGGCTTTTTCCTCGCCATGCAATTTGGAAAAGAGATCCGCCGGATCAGTGCTGTTAAAGCGACTGCCATTTTAATACTGATAACACAACTGGTGGCGTTTGTTTTTTCGGAGCGCATTTTAAATTATTCTGAAACGCTTACCTATAACGACCATGTTATTTTCGCTACGTCTTCGCCCTATCAACGAATTGTGCTCACAAAAAATAAACGGGAGTTGCGGTTGTTCCTGAATGGTAACCTGCAATTCAGTTCGGCCGATGAATACCGTTACCATGAAGCGCTCATCCATCCCGGGTTACAGGCTTTACAACAACCCCGCCAGGTGCTGGTGTTAGGCGGTGGCGATGGGCTGGCTGTTCGCGAAATACTAAAGTACCCTTCTGTTACTTCGGTCACGTTGGTTGACCTGGATGAAAAAATGACGCAATTGTTTTCATCGAACAGCATCTTGATGGAACTGAATCAGGGTTCATTGAAAAATGCCAAAGTAAAAGTGTTGAATGAAGATGCCTTTATGTTTTTAAAAAACAATTCAACTAAATACGATTTTATTGTAATTGATTTTCCAGATCCCTCTAATTTTTCTATAGGTAAATTATACTCCAATACGTTTTATCGGCTCTTACAAAAGGCATTAGCCGATTCCGGCGTAGCGGTTATACAATCTACCTCGCCTTACGTGGCGCCTAAATCATTCTGGTGTATCGATGAAACCATCCGTTCTGTTGGCTTTCATACGGCACCTTATCATAACCTGGTGCCTTCATTTGGTGAGTGGGGATACATCCTGGCATTTAAACGTCCTTCGTACACCGTACCTGTATCCTGGTTGCCCGGATTAAAATTCCTGAGTTCCGACATTGCACAGCAAATGTTTGTCTTCCCGCAGGATATGCGCACAAAACAACCGCTGGCCGTAAACAAATTGAACAACCAGGTATTGGTAAATTATTTTGAAGAGGAATGGAACGCTTACCTTGAATAATATGCATCGTCGCCGCTTTATACAAAGTTTGTCTACACTGGCCGGAACGGGTTTGTTGCTGCCGGGCTGTGCTGTACGATCAGCAAAGCAAATACCGGGTGAGATCGTTGGCGCCGCTGCGGCTGTTGGGCATTTACTTCGGGATGGCGTGTTGAACGATACACCGGAACATGCCGGTTCAACGGATGTCGTAATTGCAGGCGGCGGTATCAGCGGCTTATCGGCTGCGCGGTGGCTGCGAAAGAAGGGCATCAATAATTTTGTATTGTTCGACCTGGAAAAACAGGTTGGGGGTAATGCGGCCAGCGGACAAAACAAAATCTGCCACTATCCCTGGGGCGCACATTACATTCCGGTTCCCAATAATGATCTTACCGAATACCTGTCTTTTCTACAGGAGTGTAATGTAATTACCGGTTATAATGCTGCAGGATTACCTGAATATAACGAATATCACCTTTGCTTTGCGCCGGAAGAACGGCTATACATAAATGGCGTTTGGCAGGCCGGGTTGGTGCCGCATATAGGCGTGCCCAATGAAGAGCAAGAACAGATAAAACGGTTCCTGGAACAAATGGAAACGTTCCGGTATGCAAAAGGTACCGATGGAAAAGATGCATTTGCCATTCCGGTCAATAATTCGTCAAAGGATACGCAATATGTGCAACTGGACCAGATAACCATGAAGGCATGGTTGCTGCAGAATGGGTATACTTCCAACTACCTGCACTGGTATTGTAATTATTGTACGCGCGATGATTTTGGCACGCGGTACGATGAAGCATCGGCCTGGGCTGGTATCCATTATTTTGCCGGTCGCAAAGGCAAAGCGGCCAATGCCGAACACCAGGATGTGATCACCTGGCCGCAAGGCAATGCCTGGCTGGCGCAGCAATTACAAAAAGGATATTCAGAAAACGTTAAAGTGAATAGCCTGGTAACAGGTGTTGAAGAAACAAGCACCGGTGTTGATGTGGTGTACCTGGATGTACCTGCCAAACGATTAAAAAAGATCACCGCCCGGAAATGTATTATAGCAGCACCGCAATTTGTAGCGCAACGATTAATAAAGAACAACGAACGGCAATCAATGCTCCATCGGCATTTTTCTTACTCGCCCTGGATGGTGGCCAATATAACCGTGAAAGAATTAGCGGAACGGCAGGGAGAAGGATTGTGCTGGGATAATGTTCTGTACGATAGCGAATCGTTGGGCTATGTGGAAGCCACACACCAGTTGCTGCAGCAACACGTGCCCGACAAAGTACTTACTTATTACCTGCCGTTAACCAAAAGTAATGCCGCCGCTGAACGTAAGCACGCGCTTTCTCTGAAACATACTGATTGGACGCAATTGATCCTGCACGATCTGCAGAGAGCGCACAGCAATATTCAGGATGCGGTTCAACATATTGATGTTATGTTGTGGGGACATGCCATGATACAGCCAACGGTGAATTTTGTTCATAGTACGGTACGTAATGACATTGGGCAACCCATCAACAACAAGGTATTTTTTGCGCATACTGATCTGGCCGGGATTTCCATTTTTGAAGAAGGGTTTTACCAGGGCATACAGGCTGCTGATGCAGTTATAAAATCATTGTAGGCGTGCCGCGGTTACCTGGCGAAGTGCCGCTGTAGCGAGAAACCGTGACAAGCCTGCTAAAGCTAATCACCATGAAGAAATTGCAACCGTGGATCTATTCAATGAAACTCGACGGGCTGTTTATTCTGTCGCCGCCGTTTGTTTCATTGCTGGTTGTATTCTTATTGCCCGGTCTGTTCAGGGCAGGGGAGGGCATTCCTGTTTTCTGGTGGATCGTTTTGATTGTTTGTATTGATGTGGCGCATGTGTACAGCACCTTGTACCGTACTTATTTTGACAGGGATACCTTTCAACAACAGAAGAATATTTTGATCGGTATTCCGGTAGTGGGTTTTGTGGTGGCGGTAATATTGTATTCCATTGATGATATGGTCTTCTGGCGGGTGTTGGCTTACCTCGCTGTTTTTCATTTTGTTCGTCAGCAATATGGGTTCATGCGTATTTATTCGCGCAAAGAGCTATTTAATAAATGGTATTATAGGGTTGATCAAACCGCCATTTATATGGCTACTGTTTTCCCGATATTATATTGGCATTTGAATGCACCACGGAATTTTAACTGGTTTGTGGAAGGTGATTTTGTTTATTTCCGGGCTGAGTGGTTACTGGTAATTGCAACGATATTATATCTATTGGTAATTGCCGCCTACCTGGTGAAAGAAGTAGTGTTTATCGTGAAGGAAAAGCAGGTGAATGTTCCGCGGAACCTGGTGATGGCCGGCACTTTTTTATCGTGGTATTTTGGCATTGTTTATTACAACGGCGATATGGCGTTTACCCTGCTCAATGTAGTATCGCATGGCGTGCCGTATATGGCGTTGATATGGGTGTATGGCAAAAAGAAAACGGAAGCAGGAACTAGTAGTAACTACGGCAAACTGATCTCCCGGTTCTTCACCCGGTACGGCATTGTGCTGTTCCTGCTAAGTATGATCGTGATGGCTTATGTGGAAGAAGGCTTTTGGGACGCGTGGATCTGGAAAGAACATAAAAGCGCCTTTAGTATTTTCTATACCTTCTCTTTTCAGCC
Source organism: Niastella caeni (assembly GCF_004834005.1). Classification (GTDB taxonomy): domain Bacteria; phylum Bacteroidota; class Bacteroidia; order Chitinophagales; family Chitinophagaceae; genus Niastella; species Niastella caeni. The sequence continues at coordinate 491,623 of NZ_STFF01000001.1, read as the reverse complement.
GCCAAAGGAAGTGCTGGCCTTACTGGTGCCATTGCTGGCGCTACCGCAAATTACGCACTACATTATTGATGGTTACATCTGGAAAGTATCGCGCGGTCATATTCCGTTTAAGCGTTCCTGATAGTCAGGATTCTTTATTTACCGGTACCTGTTCTGTGACAGGCGACTGTGTAGCCGCTTCTTTCTTTTTATGTAAAGGAGAGTATATAAGGTAGTAATAGAAAAGCACTAACAGCCCCAGTGAAAAAGGAATAAGGCAGTACGGTTTTACCTGCTCATCTACACCGAAAAACTCGGAGATCATCCACATGGAGTTGGCGCTTATCCATAAGGTAATGGCAATATTATGGGTGAGCTCGGCCATGATATGCCGGGTACGCCAGGAAATAAAAATTGCAATGGCCAACGTAGGAAAGATCATGGCTATACCCAATGCCTTAAAGATCATGCACCAGCAAATATCTTTTATCAGCCAGAACAGAATGTGCAGATTCTCCATTTTCCGGAACCTGGCTGGTATAATATACAAATCCTTTTCGTACTGCGTCACAGGCAATTAATTTGACAATTGTATTGAATAAAAGCGTTTTCGATCCTTCACTACCGCCTTGCGCCAGGGCTTCGGCGAGGCGAAGCAAAAATATGTTATTTCGATAATACGCGCTTAAATCGCTGTATATCGGCTTCGGGTTGCAGTGGCAACTGATGCTGAATATGTTGTACTAGTTGGGGTGCAAAAAAAGGCGCTAAAGAGCAGCCTTTGGTACCCATACCATTGAAAATACCGATGGCCGGATGCATAGGATGGAAGCCAATAAAAGGCCGCCGTTCAATGGTAGCCGGACGTACAGCCGCTGTATGTTCCAGTAACCGGATAGGCACTTTTATCCAGTGCTGTAGCGTGGCCAGCATTCTATCCCGGAAGGCAGCCGTAGGCTGATCGCTGGCAAAGTCCCATTCATACGAAGAACCTACCCAGAAGATATTCTCACGCCAGGGCACCCAGTTGATGCCTTTTTTAAAGATATGTTGCGTAGGCATATCCTTCGCTTCTACCAGCAATACTTCACCCTTGTTGGGTGCAAAAGGCAGGTTGGCAAACCAGGGACTGTTAAAGGAAGCAATGCCATCGCAAAAAATAATGCGTTGCGCCGTGATGTCTTTATACTGTACTTTATCTGGTTGAACTTGCAATTGCGTGCTATTGAATTTTTCTTCCAGCAGGTTGTTACCGCTCAACAATAAACGACGATATGCCGGCAAGAGCTCCGGTAAGTTTACCAGGTAGCAAGGGGTAATGGCGCCATACCCGAAATCATAATTAAAGAAATTACTCCAGGCGCCGGGATCGTTTTGTAAAGAAAGATATTGTGTGTCCTCTGCATATCGTTTTTCATAGGCCAGCTTCATTTGCGGGGTGGGAAAGAAATCAATGATGTCTTTTTGTTCAATGGCCGTGATCTGTAATTGCTTTCCCAGTTCGGTGTATTGCTGCCAGGCAAAAGGCATCACTTCATCTATCATCCAGGTTTTTACAATGCGTCTGCCGGTAACCGGGTTTATAATGCCGGCAGCAACTTTGGAAGCTGCATCCGGGCGATTGTCATCGATCACCAAAAAAGAATACCCCGCTTTTTGTAAAGACCAGCTCAGGAATGTTCCGCAGATACCTTGTCCGATTAGTAGAAAGTCAACGTGCATGGTGCAAATGTAATGGAGGAATTTTATGAAAAGAAACTAAGGGTTTGGCTGCAACGTCTTTGAATAGCGTGGCTGTTACAGGTTTCAGGTTACAAGTTACCAGAAATACAGGTTACAGGTTGCTGGTTGCAGGGAATAACGGTTCCCAAATAAAAAGGAGAACCACCTTTTTACGGGTGATCCTCCTTAGCTATAGATTAAACAACTTTCATTACTCCACCTTCACATTAATGCCTTCACTATGGCTGGTAAATTCAGGGGCGTACATACATTGAATGGTAGTAATGCCATTGCTGAACGTACCGGTATGGGTAACGAACAAAGGATATTCGAATACGTAAGTGCCTTTTGGAAGCTGACCAAAGAAGAAATTGGTGCTGGCATCTTTGGTTGATTCGTAATAACCCAGTCCACCCTGCCATTTGTATTCACTGATCACATTCACCGGTTCCATGCAGGCAGCCCGCATATCTTTCATGTGCACATATTCCATGGTGCGGTCAACACGCAGTTCAATGCGCACTTTTACCTTGTCGCCTACTTTCATTGCATCGCCTTCATTCACGGGTTGTAATACGGGGCCGCGATCGGTATTCTTTTCTACAAATAACTTCTTCGTTAATTGTAATGGCGTGGCCGCGCTGGTGATCTTGTTGAGGTTTTCAAAATATTGCCAGTATACGGCGCCCCATGAAGCCGAGGCCTGGTTGGCCCCCCCGTTAGGGGAGGAGGAATTACTAACAGTAACCTTAATGTTGCCCATCTCCGGTTTTACCTGCTTTTCATCAAACACTTTTTTGAAGTAACCGGTGCCGGCTTCCTGTTTTTGATCTTTACTGCTTACAGTAGTGCTACCGAGCGCAATGGTAATATCAGGCGTATTGGTCAACAAGTCGGTGCCTTGCAACAACAATGCATAGCAGGCATCGGCCGTTGCTTTGGTGGTCCGCCAGTTCTGGGTTTGCTTTTGTTTCAGCAACCATACTTTCAGGTCGTTCACAGCCGCAACATCTTTCGTTACTTCTGAAAAAGTTTCCATCAGTAATGAGTGCGACTCAATGGGCGACTGGTACCAATAATAACCGCCAGTGAATTCTTTCCAGTACATGCCCATTTCTTCATTGGTGAGGGCGTTTTCTTTTATTGATTTTACGATGTTGCGGGCGGTTTGCACATCGCCGGTACGGAACAGGGATAACGCGATCATCCCCTGCATGTACCTGCTTTGTTTTACCCAGCTTTTCTGCGCCTGTGAGCGGTAATAATTATACGCTTTAAACACACTACCCGGTACCCCGTATTCAGGGAAGAAGCTACGCATGTACAAATACTGTATGTGCAATGGGCTTACATACTCATCGTTTGGTGTCTTCTTGCTGTATTTCAGCATGTTTTCATAATCTTCTTTAATCCGCTCATCGAGGTAAGGGATGGCCTTTTTAATAGCGGCATCCAGTGTTTCGTCGCCTGCCGGTATGGCTTTCAGTTTTTTCAAATGACCAATGCCGGTTAAAATATATTGTGTGATGTAGCGATCGTCTGGTCCACCCTTGAACCAAACAAAACCACCATTGGTGCTTTGCAGTTCTTTTAATTTGGTAATTGATTTGTTCAATTCACTGCTCATGCGAACCAGGTCGAACAACAGCGCGATGTTCTTTTTTTGTTGCGCTTCGTTTTTGGCTTGCAATACCCAGGGCGTTTCCTGCAACAGCACTGATTTCAGTTCTTCATTCTTTTGCAGGTTGCTTAACAGGGCTGCGGTATCAGCCGTTTTCCAACGTTCAAATATTTGTTTGATCCTGGGCGAAGCATTGGCAATAGTGCTGGCCAGTGCATTGGCATAATACCGGTTAAACACCTGCTCGGCACAATCGTAAGGATATTCCATTAAGTAAGGCAATGCCTGTACTGCATACCAGGCCGGGTTGCTGGTGTATTCAACTGTAAGTGCATGATGGTTCAGTGTTTCGCTGCTGCCGCTTTTTACCAGTTTTTCAAATGTGAAGTTCTTTGTGGTGTTGCCGCGAACAGGCAAAGGCAGGCTTTCTGTTACCAACATGCGATTGCTCACCACCGGCAGCATGGCTTCTTCACCATCGCTGATGTTGGCCGCTTTGGCAATGAGCCTGTATGTAACTGGTTTATTATACTGATAAGGAATTTCAATACTGAAGGTAACCGGAACGCTTTGTTGGGCCGGTACTGTAAAGTATTGGTTGGGAATTACATTTTTAAACCAACCATCAATCGATTGGTTAGTGGTGGCATCTATCAACACCAATTGTACCTGGCCGGTTATTTCTTTATCGGTAAGGTTGGCAATTTTGCCGCTGAAATTCATGCGGTCACCTTCCCGTAAAAAGCGTGGTGCATTGGGTTGTACCATCAGGTCTTTTTGGGTAACAATGGTTTTTTCATTGTAACCGAATGACAGGTCTTTGGTATGCGCCAGGCTCATCCATTTCCATTGGGTAACTGCTTCGGGCATGGTAAAGGAGAACTCAATATTGCCATTGGCATCGGTATGCAGATCGGGGAAGAAGAAAGCCGTTTCATTGAAGTTTTTGCGGAGCTGAACGGCTGCTTCAGGAGCCTCAGGTTTTTTACCCTGAGTGGTTGCTTCATCCAGTGCTGCGTTCGAATCCTGGACAACTCCATTAGCAGAGAGGTCTTTGTACCCCCCCACTGCTTCATTTTTCTGATTCGCTATTACATTCTCAGCCGCAGCCATTGCCGGTACATCGCCTGGCGCTGCGCTTTTCGCCAGCATTCTATCGCTACGGAAGCCAGATCCTATGCTTATGTCAAAAAGAGCGATCCCCAGTTGATCGTAGGTCTTGTCAATGGGGGCATATGCCTGAATTTCATTATTTTTTTCCAATGACTGAACCAGGCTGAAATTGTAATTAATATCCCATTTTTTATTCGGGTAATAAATATCCCAAAGATCAGGCTTCTGCCAACTGTGTGGCTTAAATTGGTCCAGCGAGGCATCGTACATGGCGGTGAGCATTTCTGCCGCTACTTTATCACCTTTATAGCCGCTTATTTTCACTTTCCATTTTTCTTCACTGCCGGGCAGGGTTTTATCGCGAAAGGTTTCGTAGGCAATTGTCAGCTCTTTGTTGGTATATGGAACCGAGAATGTAAGGTTATCGGTATATACCCGGTTATGTTTTACGAAGACTGTTTGTATGCCAAAACCACCGCGATCTTTTTCTGTAATGGTCCGTTCAAAAGAACGGCTGTTCTTATTCAGGGTGAAAAAGCTTCTCTCGTTGAAATCATCTTTTTTCATCAGGTCGTGAATCACAAAAGCGTTATCTACAGTTGTGCTTACCTGGTAGCTGGCCTTGTCGCCCGGTTCCAGGGTAGTATTGTTGCTTTCGATACCACCAGTGGCCAGCGGGCTTACAATTGACTGGTTGTACACCTGTACATACCGCACATCTTTTACTTCTTCGCCATATTTATCTTTAGTAGTAGCCTCAATGGTATACCAGCCGGGCGCCAATGGTGTCCCGATAGTTATCGGGAGGCCGATAGTGGATGGCTTGCTGCCTGAGGTAGTGTCTGTTTTTTCCGCAACCTTTTGCTCTTTAGCCCACTTTGACGGATCATTCTCATTTTTATATACATCGTATGGGAAGGCGGCATAGAATTCCTGCTGCGATAACACAAAGGTATCGGGCTGTGGCCAATAGCGTTCCCTGAACAGGCGATCGGGCATTTTCAATTTATGTACGGAGACCGTAACTGTTGTTTTTTCAAACAACTCGTTCAGGTTGGTGCTCGATAACCTGACCTTATTCAGGCTATCGGCATGTATTTTTTCAGGCACATCCAGCTTTAGCTTCAACGCCTGGTACGCAACGGCTACCTGGGTGTTGGCGCTTCTGGTTTCACCGGCTATATCGGTAACATCGGCCGATACTTCATAATAGAAAGTAGGCTGGTCTTTTTTCGCAATGCTGTTATCAGGCTGCGCCTTAAAGGAGATCTTAAATTCGCCTTTGGCATCGGTGCTTACTTCGCCATGGGCAATCTCCACTTCTTCGCGGCCATAGGGCGGCCAGATCATTTTTCTGAACCCGCCATAAAACCATAAAGGCATTATGGTCTTACGTACTACGCGGTATTTCACTTTTGCCCCATCAATGGCATTGCCTGCATAGGCTTTGGCAATACCGTTCACGGTAATGTTTTCGTTTAACCGGTAAGTGCCGGTTGGTTTGCTGATCTCTACCAGGAATTTAGGCCGCTTGTATTCTTCTACTGAAAACGAAATACCGTTGGCCGCCATAACATCGGTGATGTTAAAAACTCCATTCAACACATTGGTAGGTAAGGTCAGTTTGCCTGAATAAGCGCCGTATTCATTGGTGGTAACCTGTATGGTATCTATGGGTTGGCCATTGGGATCTGAGATAGACAGGCTGGTGGCAAAATTGGGCAGAATGACCGATTCCCCGTTTTTAGCATTTCTGCTAATCAATATGCCTTTAAAGTACACTATTTGACCAGGCCGGTAAATAGACCGGTCGGTGAATAAGAAAGCGATCTTCGAATCTTTAAATACATTCTCAAATTGGGGATAGGTGTAATTGTAACTATAATCCTCCAACATCAAATGATCATCGCCGCTGGTGATTTCCAATTTATAATTACGTTCATTATTGTTCTGGTCCGGAATAACTTTTATGTATCCGTTCTCATTGGTAACGCCGCTTTGGCCTTTGGTGGCGGTATACTTGCGTTTGTTATGATCATAGGAGCGATACCATACCTGAACTTTTGCATTAGCTAATGGTTGCCCGGTTTCGCGATGTACTACAAAATAATCGGGGCCTTTATTGATGTATGCAATGTTGGATACATAAAAGTATTGCACTGCCAGTTGGTTATCAGCTAATATGAATTTATCGTTTACACTGGCTATTATTGCGTATTCACCAATTGGTAAGGCATCTATTTTTATTTCTGTAGTATGTTTTTGATAGTCTTTTGTATCGGGCAATTCCTGGCTGAACGTTTTAATGGTTGGTAATTGTACTAATTTTTTCCAATAGTCATCGTCCCAGGTTTCGGTGCCAAGGGATTCGCGTGTTTTGGCATCCAGCTTAACCACGCGGAAATTCATTTTGGTAAAATTGCGCCAACTGATAAGGGTACGAAAAGGCTGGCCGGGCACATTTACCTTTTCGGTTTGCAGGTTCATCTCCTTACGTACTATTTCCTGCATGAGGTTGGTGCAGTTTAATTTTCCTTCGCTGCTGTCTGCCCGGGCAATCACTTTATCACAAATGCTTTTTGCCTTAAGGTAATCGTACCGGTTAGTATCGCCTTTCAGGGGGTCATATTCACGGGCCTGGTTAACGTGCCATTGCGCCATTAAATACCAGGCTTGCGTAGCGGCAGGAATTAAGCCGTATTGAGCGCCGATCTGTTCCAGCGCTTTTATATACAATGCATCTTTGTTCTCCATTGTTGCATTGTTATAAACATACTGCAATCTTTCAACATCAACATCTATGAAAGCATCGGGTTTAGTATCTGCGGCATGTAACTGTAATAAGCGCTGATACAATTGCAGGGCTTTGAACTGCAGGGAAAGGCTATCGCGGGTAGTGAAAGCATGGTTCATGAATTTTTTAGCCTCATTAAAGGCCGCTGCATCATCTATCTCGAATGCATTTACCGGCTTGGTAATAGTGCTTTCATTATTTTTAAAATAATCCAACCCGCGGTGTGCCAGCAGGTCGAACAGGGTAGGGCGCAGGTGGCGCACATTACCTTTTATGATCACCGGGTCAAAGGCTTCGAGCTTTGTTTGCTGTAATAACTTTTCGTTACTAATGGAGGCCAGGTACAACTCGCTGATCTTTTTATGAAAATCATCTGTGCTCCAGGTGGCCAGGTCATCCTTTTTAAAGTTCACGGTTTGCGTACGGTGGTACAACTGCCAGCGGTGCTGTTGAAACCACACCCAGTATTTTTGAGCGGTTATGCTTTGCAGAACGGCCCGTACCGGCTCTTTGGAAGCAGCTATTTCTCCTTCTAACTGTTGAATACTTTTTTTAACAGCGTCCTCTTGTTTCTCCTGCTGCAATCCTGCCTGGTATAACAGGGCCTTGATCATCTGGGCATCATTCCCTTCTTTTTTTGCAAGCGAATAAATATTTTTCACCGCAGTAAGGGCCGATTCGGTGAGGCCGCTTTTTTGAATAAGACTGTCAATCTGTTTCCATTCTTTGTCATAGGTTTTCATCTTCTGTTGGCCATTGGTGGCTAATGCAATTAAGGTTGCACATACCACTGATAAAATTCTCTTAATATTCATTCCACCTGGTTTTGTTACAAGTTAGTGAAAAACTGAAGTAGGTTCTTCTTACCTCTTACTTCCTAATACCGATGCAAGATGCTAATAAAATGCATATTGCAAATTGTTAAAGTACTTCACAATCAATCCCATGACGGCAAACGAAGTGCCGCATTATTATATGGTAATATTAAATATAGGTCGGTCGTGAACCGTTTATGCAACGTAAGTGCCCCAAATTTCGTTCTTTATAAAATTGATACCTAACCCTTAATCTGCACAAACATCCAGTATGAAAAAGACGTGTATTCAGTTCCTTCTTTTAATTGTTCTTGCCCTTACTGCGCATGCCGGTCACAATGATGGCATATTAACCATTACCAATTTAAGCCGCCAGGACGTGCTGATTGAAGTAGATGGCCGGCCATATCCTGAGTGTAACAATGCGCTTATCCTTCGCGATCTTCCGGCAGGTAATCACCTGGTAAAAGTGTATATCGATAAAGGCAGAGCTTTCGGCAACAGGCGAATAACGATCTATAACAAGAATGTGTATGTGAAGCCAAGATTTTATGTGGATATTATTATCAACCGCTTTGGCCGGGCGTTAATGGATGAACAGCAGATAACCGATAACGGATATGATAACGGAGGCTGGAATGACAATGACAACAATGGTAATAACAACAATGGAAACAACAATACACCTAATCCATGGCCACCCAGGAACACAAATGTAATACCCAAACCAATAGCCGATGAAACCTTTAATGCGTTTAAGGAAACGATAGCCCGCGAAAGCTTCGACGATTCGCGCATGGCCATTGCCAGACCGATCGTAGATCAGAATTATTTTACTTCCGCTCAGGCGAAGCAGTTGGTTTCGATGTTTTCGTTTGAAAGCAGTAAGCTGGAGATAGCCAAGTATATGTATGGCAAAACGATCGACCCGAAGAACTACTTTGTAGTTTACAATGCATTCTCCTTCAGCAAAAGCAAGGAAGAACTGGCCGAATTCATCAGGAATTACAAATAAGGCTGAAGGCTTAACGCTTAACGCTTAATGCTAAAGGCTCGCGTTCTGCGTTCTGCGTTTCAATAATAAAAAAACCTTGCAGTTTTCGTCCGGCTTTTATCGCGGGACTAATCTGCAAGGTTTTACTATATAATAGCGGGAAAGATTACTTCTTAATGATCTTGGCCATAGTTACGCCAATATCAGCGGGGCTCGATACTACATGGATACCGCATTCCTGCATGATCTTCATTTTAGCAGCAGCCGTATCTTCTGCGCCGCCAACAATAGCGCCAGCGTGACCCATTCTGCGTCCGGGAGGAGCAGTTTGACCGGCAATGAAACCAACTACGGGTTTTTTGCCATTTTCTTTATACCAACGGGCAGCTTCAGCTTCCATTCCACCGCCAATTTCACCGATCATTACCACGCCTTCGGTTTCAGGATCGTTCATGAACATTTCCAGGGCTTCGCGGGTAGTAGTGCCAATGATGGGGTCGCCACCGATACCAACGGCTGTAGAAACACCCAATCCGGCTTTAGCTACCTGGTCACTCGCTTCGTAAGTGAGGGTACCTGATTTTGATACGATACCTATTTTACCTTTTTTGAATACAAAGCCAGGCATGATACCTACTTTGCATTCACCGGCCGTAATAACGCCCGGGCAGTTAGGCCCAATGAGGCGTGTTTTAGTGCTCTGCAGGTACAATTTGGCTTTCACCATATCCTGTACGGGAATACCTTCAGTGATACACACTACCAGCTCAATGCCGGCATTGGCAGCTTCCATAATAGCATCGGATGCAAAAGCCGGTGGTACAAATATGATCGACACATTGGCCCCGGTTTCCTTTACTGCTTCCGCTACGGTATTAAATACCGGCCTGTCCAAATGCAATGTGCCACCTTTGTTTGGTGTAACGCCACCCACTACATTGGTACCATATTCTATCATTTGTGTAGCATGAAAGGTACCTTCTGTACCGGTAAAGCCCTGCACCAGGATCTTTGATTGTTTGTTTACTAAAATACTCATCAGCGGAAATTTAGTTTCCCGAAATTTATCGGGTGTGCAAAAATAGGGGAGAATCGTCAATTGGCAATAGACAATTGGCGACAGGCAAGCGGTATACAAAGGTTAATTACGGGAACGATTGCGGAGGCGTGAAACGGCAAACGGCAGACGTGAAACGGTTGTCGTGAATGGTGAATGGTCAATGATGAATCGTGAAACGGCAATCGGCAAGCGTGTAACCTGAAACCTGAATTTCGCGAGATGCGAACCGGTAACTGGTAACCAGTAACCGGTTACTACTCCCCCTTCAGGGGCTGGGGGGCTTACTTGGTCAAATCATCCATATTCCTATTCTCGTCTATTTTACCGGTTTGTTCCAACATTCTCATATCCTTGGCGTCTTTTAAAAACTCAGATGCAAAAATGAATTCGTTCAGGCGCTCATTCTTGTTAAAAATGATCTCTTTATTGTTGCCTTCCCATTCTTTTTTACCCTGATGCATAAAAATAATATGATCGCCGATTTCCATTACGCTGTTCATATCGTGGGTATTCACCACCGTTGTGATGTTATATTCAGTCGTAATTTCTTTAACCAGTTTATCAATTACCAGCGAGGTTTGCGGGTCGAGCCCCGAGTTGGGCTCATCAACAAAAAGATATTTAGGATTTAACACGATGGCGCGTGCAATGCCCACCCGTTTTTTCATCCCCCCGCTCAGTTCGGCAGGAAATTTCTTATTAACGTCTTTCAGGTTCACCCGATCCAGTACTTCGTTCACCCGTTTTAATTTCTGCGAATAATTGTCGGTTGTGAACATGTTCAGCGGGAACATAATATTTTGTTCAACCGTCAGGCTGTCGAATAAAGCCGAGCCCTGGAACAGCATCCCGATCTGCTGACGGATCTCTTTCTTTTCTTCCTCAACCAGCTTATTGAAGTCTTTGTCATCGTAGCAGATCTCACCCTGGTCGGGCACCAGCAAACCTACCATGCATTTCATAAAAACCGTTTTACCGCTACCACTGGCGCCGATAATGAGGTTGCATTTACCAGGCTGCATAGTAACAGTTACACCGTTCAGTACGGTTTTCTCACCAAATCCTTTCCTTATGTTTTTTACTTCGATCATGGTTGTATGAATTCATGCTATAGGTCCCTGCCGCACGTACCCGGCTACCGGCACTTTAACACGTATAACTTATTATAGTTGTATTCCCTGTCGTATTCCCTCTGTTTGGGTTAGCCTGTTGTTGTTCAACCGTTACTGTAACAATAATGCGGCCAGTACATAATCGGCAAACAGGATGCTCACACAGCTTACTACCACCGACTTGGTGCTGGAACGGCCGATCTCAAGGGCCCCTCCCTGAACATGATAGCCATAATAAGCAGGGATACTGGAAATTATGAAAGAGAATGTATAAGCTTTTACCAGCGCAAAAAATACATTATACGGTTGAAAGTTCTCCAATAAGCCTTTATCATACATATTGGCCGCCACTATACCTGAAGTGGTCACAGCCAACCGGCCCCCATAAATACCTAATGCGGCTGAAAATATCACCAGCAGGGGTATCATGATAAGGGCTGCCAGAATTTTTGGCAATACCAGATACGCTTTGGTATTGATGCCCATAATTTCAAGGGCGTCAATTTGTTCGCTTACCCGCATGTTGCCCAGCTCACTGGCAATTTTACTCCCTACTACACCTGCAAGCACAATACACACCAGGGTAGGGGCAAACTCCAGGATAACCGTATCTCTAACAATGGTGGCAATGGCCGAAAGGGGAATAACGGGGCTAACCAACTGGTACGCAGTTTGTAACGCAGATACCGCCCCCATAAACACAGAAATGATGACTACAATACCTAATGAGCCGAAACCAATTTCATTGCATTGGTGCATAAGTTCTTTCCAATACATCTTCCAGTTTTCAGGTTTCGAAAACATTCCTTTGATCATCAGCAGGTAACGGCCAAACTCGGTAAATAAAGTCATGAGATATAAGCAATAGTGTAAAAATACGGTTTAACCCGGAAATGGCAAGTCGGCTGGCTGTTTGTTGTTTGTGGTTTGTTGTTTGTAGTTATCTTCAGTTCAAAGTGTTCGATTTTTGTTACCATTTCCCGAAAACCGGGCATTCAGAAACCGGTATTTATGATGAGCTGCAAATTATATAGCGCGCTCGATAATAAAGGACCTGCTCAAACCGCGAAGCAACAACAAACTACAAACCATAAACCCCAAACTATAACTATTTTTTCTTCCACCAGGCCGGCTTCTTGGCAGAGTCCTGGGTAGCGTTACCACATTTTAACTGGGCGTCAATAACGGCAATAAGCGCCATATTGTAAATGCTGCGAACCGAACTGCCCAACTGCAGCACGTGCACCGGTTTCTTCAGGCCCAGCAAAATAGGACCTACTGCATCGGCGCCGCCAATTGCCTGCATCAGGTTGTAGGCAATATTACCCGAAGCCAGGTTTGGGAAGATAAGCGTGTTCACTTCCTCGCCCACCAGCTCACTGAACGGGTAGTTATCACGTAGAATTTCCTGGTTGAAAGCAATGCTTGCCTGCATTTCACCATCTATAATAATTGTGGGATCTTTTTGTTTAACGATGTCTTTCGCCTGGGCTACCAGTCTAGCTTCCGGTGAATCGCTGCTGCCGAAGTTGGAATAGCTCAGCATGGCAATACGCGGAACAAGATTAAAGCTGCGTACTTCCTTGGCAGCCAGTAAAGTGATATCTGCCAGTTCTTCGGCAGTAGGATTGAAGTTCACTGTGGTATCGGCCAGGAACAGGGGACCTCTTTTTGTAAGCAACATATACATACCGGCGATCTTTTTCACGCCTTCTTCCATACCGATTATCTGCAATGCCGGGCGAATGGCTTCAGCATAATTGCGCGTTAAACCCGAGATCACTGCATCGGCATCGCCATTCTCAACCATCATGCAACCGAAATAGGTGCGTTCTTTCATCATCTTGCAGGCCTCATACTGATTCACCCCTTTGCGCTGGCGTTTTTTGAAGAACAGCTCGCCGTATTGTTTGCGTTTTTCTTCATACTCATCATCGCGCGGGTCAATGATGGCCATATCATCGAGATCGATCTTGTTCTCCAGCGCCAACTCCCTTATTTTTCTCTCATCACCCAACAAAATGGGGTAACAGATGCGTTCTTCAGCAGCAATTTGGGCCGACTTCAATATTTTAACGTTGTCGGCTTCGGCAAACACCAGGCGTTTAGGGTTGCGGCGGGCTTTGGCGCCCAGTACACGCATCAGTTGATTATCGAGGCCCAGGCGTTTGTTCAGTTCAATGGCATATGTTTCCCAGTCGGTGATCTTGGTTTGAGCAACACCACTTTCAATAGCTGCTTTGGCAACGGCCGGGGCAACGGTGCTCAACAACCGCGGATCGAGCGGTTTGGGAATGATATAGTTGGGGCCGAACGATAAGTTCTTTTCGTTGTAGGCAATGTTCACAATATCGGGCACGGGGCTTTTAGCCAGTTCGGCCAGCGCTCTAACGGCGGCCAGCTTCATAGCTTCGTTGATCTGCGTGGCGCGAACATCGAGGGCGCCGCGGAAGATAAAGGGAAAGCCCAGTACGTTGTTCACCTGGTTAGGATAATCGCTGCGGCCGGTGCCCATAATCACATCTTTACGGGCGGCAGTACAATCTTCATAAGTGATCTCCGGATCGGGGTTCGCCATGGCCAGTACGATTGGGTTCTTCGCCATGCTCTTTACCATTTCCTGCGAAAGCACATTACCTTTGCTGAGCCCGATGAATACATCTGCGCCATCGAGCGATTGTTCCAGCGTAACATTTTTGCCTTTCGAAATAAATTCTTTTTTCAGTTCATCGAGGTCGGTACGGCTTTCATGAATGAGGCCTTTACTATCAAAGACCAGGATGTTTTCGCGGATAGCGCCCAGTGCTTCATATAATTTTATACAGGCAATGGCAGCAGCGCCGGCGCCGTTCACTACGAACTTGCATTTTTCGATCTTTTTCTTTTGTATTTCCAGGGCGTTCAACAGGGCGGCAGCGCTGATGATGGCTGTACCATGCTGATCATCGTGCATCACCGGTATTTTCATTTGCGCTTTCAGGTGCTGCTCAATATAAAAGCATTCAGGCGCTTTAATATCTTCGAGGTTGATGCCACCAAAAGTGGGTTCCAGCGCTTTTACTATCTGAACAAATTTCTCAGGATCTTTTTCATTGATCTCGATATCAAAAACGTCGATGTCGGCAAATATTTTGAACAATACGCCTTTCCCTTCCATAACGGGTTTGCCGGCTTCAGGGCCAATATCGCCTAATCCTAATACGGCGGTACCGTTACTGATAACGGCAACCAGGTTTCCTTTGGCAGTATATTTATAAACAGATTCCGGATTTGCATGAATTTCCAAACAAGGTTCGGCAACACCGGGAGAGTAGGCGAGTGATAGGTCGCGTTGCGTTTTTGCTTCTTTGGTTGGGATCACTTCGATCTTGCCAGGTCTTCCTTTGGCATGGTACTCTAATGCGGATTCCTTACGCAGTTCTTTTTTCATCTGAAATTGATAATTTTTCGTTTAGCCAGATGGAACTTACAATGCCAAAATTTTCATTGCATTAAAATGTTATAATGAAAATTTTGGCATAGACGTTTCATCAGTTATTATTTAATTTTTCACCAGTTACCGGCTTGGCCGATTGGACTGTGGTTTACCATGAGATCATTTTAATTCTTAGGGTTTGAAAAAAATGAGAACATGGGGCGATTCATAGAAATTATTTACAAACGATTGGCGCGCAATTTACGGTAAAACGGGTGGATAAGGTAGAAAGTATAAAGTAGGAGGCCATAGGCAGAATGTATGGTGGAATTGTTGTATGTGTTTGGTTTTCAATAAACCCCCTCATTTTCCGGTTAAATTCGGTAAGAAAAAGGTGATTATTTGAAGGATTCCGGGTTTCTTTATGGGTAAAGAGAAAACTTTTCAGGAAACCGCCAATCCTTCCAGGAATTCATAAAAGCTTTCAGGAAATCACAAATGGTTCCAGGAAAACATAAAAGCTTCCAGGAATCTTCAAAACCCGGAAGGAATTCCTATTTCCTTTCAGGAAATCTCAAAGCCTTTCAGCAATCCCGAATTCCTGGAAGGAACTCAGAAAATCTTTCAGGAAAAGACAATTCCCTGAAGGTATGCTCTTTTCCTTTCGGGAATTGAGCGCCTGTTACGAGTCTGTCCAATTCTTCCATCAACTTAGCTCATCAGTTGCGTGGTTTTGACTGTTGGGTTAACGAGTTTTATTATCTGCTTTCAGGGTTTACCTGTTTGCATAGCAACTTAGCTCACAGGTTGCTCATTTTTGCCTGTTTGTTTCACGGGCCGGGCTATCAGTTTTTCGTCTTTGGTTAACTGCTTTACGACTTTGCTACATGGTTTGAAGGTTTTACTTGTTTGTTTATCGTTTTTGGCAACCAGTTCACCGGTTTTTAATTACCCGGTTGATGGGAATAGATAACCAATTTGCCAGTTTAGTATGAAAATCTGCAAGTGTTCTGCTCAAGTTGGCAGGCAGGGAATAAAACCCGCAACGCGGTTTATCAAAGTCGTTTGGCTATTCATCAAAACCAGCAAACGGACAATCAAAACTGCCAGGTACACAATTAAATTCACGAAACGAATAAGTGAAAACAAGCAGTGTGTGACAGCAACATTCAAAAGCATGAAGGAACTTAGTAATTGAATTGTTATAATAACACATGTTTTTCTTCTACTCTAATCTAAGCACCCATCGTGACAAACTATAGTGGCCATTCCGTTCGTTCATTGTCAAAATTAGATTTACGTTTGTGCCTACTATTTAAACAAGTATTAATTTTTATTCTCTATGAAAAAAAGCCTTATTCGTTCAGCCATGGTTTTTGCAATACCATGCATGCTCCTGTTTTCCTGTAAAAAAGTTAGTAATAACGAACAGGTAACGCCCGATTCCGGTTTTTCCAATTCTCCCGGCAACATCGCAAGAGTGAACACCACCAACTCCAATCCCGGTAATATTTATGATGTGGAAGAAGTAAAAGGTGCAGGAACTGCTGCATCAATTTACGTTGCCACCAATGGCAATGATGCCGCTACCGGAACCATCGATGCGCCGCTGAAAACACTTACCAAAGCCATTACGCTGGTAAAGCCTGGCGGTACAATCATCATGCGCGCCGGCACCTACCAGGGCGCTGTTATAAACAGAGGGTTTGGAACAGACAGTGCATGGGTTACGCTTACGGCTGCACCTGGCGAAGCGGTTACCTTACAAGGCAATCCCAGGGGAACCTCTGTAGCCACCATTTATTTTTATAATAGTGGTTGTGATGAATATGCGCCTGCTGGCTCAGTGTGCGCATCTGCGTATTGGCGCATCAAAGGCCTTAAGATCATGTCAATAGCCGGAGGTGGCGCCGATGCAAATGCAGTAAAAATCGACATGCCCCATGTACAAATCGATAGCTGCACATTGTGTTGCGCTGTGCCAGATATCATTAAGATCGTTCGTACCGCAAATTTTGCAGCGGTTTTAAATTGCGAAATTTATGCAGACTCTTCTGTTGTAATACCTGGCAGAAATTCACAAGGTATTGATATTACCGGCGCAGACAATGTGCGGGTGATCGGTAACTACCTCCATGATTTACCCGATGTAGCCATGTACGCCAAGGGAAATGCCCGTAATCCCATCTTTGCGGTAAACAGGATCAGCAACACCGGTTTTGGTACACCCGGAACAGGATACAATGCCATCATGCTGGGTCAACAAACTGACGAGAACCGTTTGGTAGACGGGCCTTACGAATCATACGACGGATTGGTGGTAAATAACCTCATCAGTAATGTGTCAGGCGCTGCTTTAGCAGCCAGTTCCAGTTACAATGCCCGATTTTATCACAATACCTGTTACCTGTCTGGGCAGCGTATTCATAGCGGTATGCTTATCAGCACCGAAGGCGGTATCAGTTACACGCCTAATAAGGGTGTGGAGTTTGTAAATAACATTTTTATTCAACCAGCAGCAAGGCCGCGAATTTTAACCAGCACCGATCGGGAATATACCAAACCTACGGAAGGGCCATTGGTGTTTAAAAACAATGTTTACTGGAGTTCCGGCGCCATACCTACGTTTGTATGGAGACCTAAATTTTATAATGATAAGCCCTTTGCCCAATGGCTGGCCGCTTATTTGGAAATTTATGGCGGTGTAGATAACAGTATGAACAACGTGAACCCATTGCTCTCCCTGGCTCCCGGAAATTTAGAGCCTCAGTCAGGAAGCCCTGCCATTAATGCCGCAGCAACCGGATATGCTACCTATGATTTTTATGGCAGGAACAGATCAAATACGCCAACTATTGGAGCAATTGAAATAATTCAATAATGTTTATGGCGTCACCGTTATTGCCATCAATACATTTGAAGGGTCGCATGATCTGGGATTGATACAGAATATTGAATTGACGTAAGAGTACCTGACAACTATAAACCCTGGCTGTTAATACACAGCCGGGGTTTTTTTACGTGCGCCATGCGTATTGCTTCAATCTCCGTTCTTATTGGTAAAGCCTTAGGCATTAGCTATTTGGGTTTATACTTGCTTGCCGCTAATAGCTTGCGGCTTGCAGCTTCCTTCCCGTTCATCACAATTTTTTACCAAAGCATTTGCAAATCCGGAAAAAGCTATTATGTTTGCGTGTACTATTAAACTAGTACACTAAAACGCCAAACATGATACAGATCCAAAACCTGCATTTTGGGTATCGGAAGAAAAAGATATTCACCGGCCTTAGCCTGAAACTGGAAGCCGGTCACATTTACGGATTGCTTGGTAAGAACGGGACCGGCAAATCGACCCTCCTTAAAAACATGGCCGGGTTGCTGTTTCCCAAAGAAGGCAATGTCAGTGTGCTCGGCTTTAACCCTGCTAAACGGCAGCCTGCTTTTTTACAGGACATCTTTATGGTGCCTGAAGAATTTTACCTGCCCGATGTGCCCATTGAACAACTGGTAAAACATACTGCCCCTTTTTACCCCAAATTCAATGACGATCAGTTTAACCGGTTCATCACCGAATTTGATATTCCCCGCTCCAACACATTGCAAAAAATGAGTTATGGGCAGAAAAAGAAAGTGTTGATCAGTTTTGGCCTGGCCTGTAATACCTCTGTGTTATTAATGGATGAACCTACCAACGGACTGGACATTATGAGTAAAAGCCAGTTCCGCAAGGTAATTGCCGGTTGCCTCGATGAAAACAAATGCATAGTGATAAGCACCCACCAGGTAAAAGACCTGGAAAGCCTCATCGATCGCGTTACCATTATTGATGAAGGCCGCATTTTATTCGACCAAACGGTTGATGACATTACGCGCAAATTGAGTTTTCATATTTCATTTGATAATGATGAAATAAAACAGGCTTTGTTCCGCGAACCTTCCTTACGGGGTAGTGCGGTCATTACCCGTAATACACTGGGTGATGAAAGCAAACTGGATCTTGAATTATTGTACAAGGCCATTGTTCTTAATGGCAATGCCATTAAATCTGTTTTTAACGCTTAAACTATTGCTATGAATTCCGTTTTTGATCTTAAACGCTGGTCATTATATATAGGCAAACACTGGAATGAGAATAAGAAAAGATACCTGCTTTCATTGGGCGCTATTGGCGGCTTATTGATTTTGTGGTATTCATTTCTGATGTTGGTTAATGGCGATCACCCGATCTCTAGAGATATACAGGCGATCACTTATTATGTAGGCTTATTCTTAACCGGCTGTTTGTATGCCAGCATAATTTTTAATGAATTGTCAGATGGCCCAAAAGGCATTCAATTTTTGTTGATACCGGTATCTGTACTGGAGAAATTATTGACAGCCATCTTGTTTGGGGTTGTCCTGTATTTTATCTGCTATACTGTTATTTTTTACATTGTTGATTTCCCTATGGTGAATTTGGCGAACAGTATAGCCAAAACAATAGCGGAACAGGAGCATAGGATACCTTACCCTGCAGAGAAAATAGCCAATGTATTTGTTTCATGGAAAGATGGTGATAATATTTTAGTTTATTTCCTGCTGGCTTATTTAAGCATACAGTCAATTTTCCTGATGGGGTCGGTATATTTTGTCCGGTTCCAGTATATAAAGACCCTTGTTTCGGGACTGGTTGTGTTTTTGTTCCTGATGTTTTTTGTTCATAAGGTCCTTGGTTCGTTTATGCCGCCAGGTGGTTTCTTTAAACCATTTACCGTTTACCGGGTTTTTGTTTCAAATGAGTCTTTAAGTGTACACCTGCCCGAATGGATAAGTACGATATTGCTTTTTCTTATTAAATATTCTTTTGCGCCGATGTTTTGGGTTGTTACATACCTCAGGTTGAAAGAAAAAGAAGTTTAACGATTAAATTATAAATTATGCAATTCCGCGAATCGCAAGCTATATACTTACAAATTGCCGATTATGTGTGCGAGAAGATCCTGTTGAAAGAATGGAAGGTTGAAGAACGTATTCCATCCGTACGGGAACTGGCGGTGCAGTTGGAAGTGAATCCTAATACCGTTATGCGCACCTATGAATTTCTGCAACAACAGGAAATTATTCATAACCAGCGAGGCATCGGATATTTCGTTTCACCTACGGCATTGAAAAACGCACAGCAATACCGGAAAAATGATTTCGTTGAAAAAGACCTGCCGCAGGTTTTTCGCACCATGTATTTATTGGGAATGGAACCGGATGAATTAAAGCCCCGGTTCGATAAATTTAAGAAACAACATTTTGCCTGAGAAAACAGCCGAAAGCCATAGGCTGCAGGCATATACAGAACTAAGAACTCAGAACTAAAAACTCAGAACTTAGCATTATGAAAACAAGCAATAAAGTATTATTAGGCATTTTTCTTTCGATCTTAATATTAACAACGGCCATTCAACTGATGGTATATGCCAGATACAAGAATGGGGAGTATGTGAAATTTAATAGAGAGGAGTATTTTCCATCAGATAAGCATACATTACCACCCCTGCGCCTTGTTTCTCTAAACGGCCTGGGTAATTGTAAAATAATAACTTCCGACACTGCCAGGCTGGAATTGCAAAACTTTAAAGGCGCCCAGGTTACATACCGAATTGTAAACGATATGCTGATCATTCACGGCGATACAACCCTGAACAGCGATCAACTGGACCATGGAGTGCGAAATTTTCAGTTGGTGAGTTTATACCTGCCTGCTACTATGCAGATCAATGCAAATTATAGCAGCTTTAAGTTAACCGGGGCCCGGGATTCTGTACATGCGCCTTCTTATAAAATTAAGCTGGAAAGATATTCCGATTTTAAAATGGACGATCGAAACCAGGATGCGGTATATTATAAAGAGTTGAACATTTTCAGTGATGTATCAAAAGTTGAATTGAGCAATGGTGCTATCGTGAATGACCTGATCGTTCACCTGTCAAATTCAAGTATTGACTATAAAAAAGCAACGATCAGGAAAATGGCCATGGACCTGGATAGCAATTCGACTATTACCCTTTCAAGTAATAATCTCAAAGCCTTAAAATAATTTGTATGCAACTCGTGGTGCTGGCATTATCAATTCTATTGCTGACAGTCATTGCTGGCAATGGGCGGATGAAAGTAACCGCAGGAAAAAACAGTATGGTCATGAAAAATCAGAACGTAAAGGCAAAGAAAGCTACTACTGTTGACCATACTGACGTGCTTTCTATATATTATTCGCGGTTCGATATGATCGTTAACTAATACCCATATGCATACAATTATTGAAACACAGCACCTGCATTTTGCTTTTCAAACCGGTCAAAAAATATTGGATGATCTGAATCTGCAGGTACCCACCGGTAGCATCTATGGTTTCTTAGGTCCTAATGGCGCCGGCAAAACCACCACCTTGCGGTTATTGCTTGGGTTATTAAAAAAGCAGGATGGTGATTTAACGCTATTCGGGCAGCATTTTCAACGGCACCGGCTTCACATATTACGTCGCATTGGTTCACTGATTGAACAGCCTTCCTTATACCTGCATTTGACCGGTAAAGAAAACCTGGAAATTTTCCGGTTAACGTATCAGTGTGATAAAAACAGGATTAACGAAGTGCTTAAACTGGTTGGGTTGCAGCAAGCGGCGAATAAAAAAGCAAAAAACTATTCACTGGGCATGAAACAGCGGCTGGCCATTGCCATTGCTTTGTTGCACGACCCTGATGTACTGATACTTGATGAACCAACGAATGGCTTAGATCCCAATGGCATTATTGAAACCAGGGAATTGATCAAACAACTGAATCGTGAATTTGGGAAAACGATCCTTGTTTCGAGCCACCTGTTAAGCGAAGTGGAGAAAATGGCTACACATGTTGGTATCATTCATAAAGGAAAATTATTATTCCAGGGCAGTCTGCAACAATTGCAGCAATTGCAATCGCAACAATCGGTCGTTGAAATAGAAGTGAATGATATAACAAAGGCGCAACTGGCAATAAAGGACCATTTTCCTTTAAAACATGTACATGGAAGCCGGCTGGTGGTTGATTATGAAAGCAGGGAGCGATCGGCATTGTTGAATAAACTGCTGGTGCAGCAGGATGTGGAAGTATATCAGCTGGCTGTTGCGCAAAATGACCTCGAAAATTTATTTATTCAAATTACTGCTCAATAATTATGGTCGCCTCATTTTTACTCAATACAAAAGCAGAGTTCCTGAAAAGCAAACGAACGATGGCTTTCTGGTTAACGGTTGTAGGTGCAGCTTTTGTTCCTGGGATAAATTTTATAAGTCTGGTAGCCCGACCCGATCGTTTTGTTCGCGTTTATAAAGATAATCCCTGGCAACAAATTATTAACGAAAACTGGCAGGTTGCTACCGTTTTTATACTACCTATGTATGTTATACTGGTAATAAGCCTGGTGGTACAAATAGAATACAGGAATAATACCTGGAAGCAGGTGTACACGTTGCCCCGAACCCTGGCCGACATCTTCTTTTCGAGGTTTGTTGTTATTCATTCACTTATCCTGTTTTGTTTGATCCTGTTTAATGCATCCATCGTTATTGCATCCTGTGCTGCCAACCTGGTGCATAAACAGTATACATTTTTTGATCACGCTGTTCCGTGGAAGCGAATGTTTTTGATAAGCGTAAAGATTTATTTTTCAGTACTGGCCATTACTTCCATTCAATATTGGTTAAGTCTGCGCTTTCGCAATTTTATTGTACCGGTTGGCATAGGGTTAGCCTTGCTGATAACAGGTTTAACTATTCATTCGTGGGAACACCTGTATTACTACCCTTATATGTATCCGGCGATATCGTTCCTGCCCAATTTTGAAAAGATCCCGTCATTTGTTCAAAAAGCACAACTATTTAATGCGATTTGGTTTGTGATGGTGTTGTTGATCGGTTTTTTTGACCTAGTTCAACGTAAGGAAAAGGGCTGAAAGGGCAACAGGTACAGCTTTAAAACTCGGTACTACCGCCCAGCCAGGCCATCACGCCCATACCGGTTTCAATAGCGCTTTCATCGATGTTGAATGTGGGTGTATGCACACCGGAAGTAATGCCTTTGGCTTCATTCATTACACCTAACCGGTAAAAGCAACCGGGTATAAGCCGGGTGTAATACCCAAAGTCTTCCGCACCCATCCGTACTTCAGTGGTCTCTACTTTTTCTTTACCCATATATTGCTCTGCCAGCGAGCGGGCAGTGGCGTTCAACTTTTCATTATTGTATAAGGTAGGATAGCCTACGTCAATATGCAGATCAATTTCAGCACCCATGCTATGCACCAGTTCGGTAGCCAGTTTACGGATGAGGTCATGCGCTTTAAAACGCCACTCCTCATCCAGCGCCCGGAAAGTGCCCATCAATTTTACTTCGCCTGGGATCACATTGGTAGTATGTCCGCCCTGGATAGAGCAGATAGACAACACAGAAGGAGCCAATGGGTTCCTGTTACGGCTGATGATCTGTTGCAGGCTAACAATGAGATGTGAGGCAATGAGAATGGGGTCAACTATTAAATGCGGTGCTGCCGCATGACCGCCTTTGCCTTTGATGGTAATATAAATTTCATCGGCGCTGGCCATAACCTGACCACCGCGAAAACTCAGTTTACCTATTTCCAGTTGCGGATGCACATGCAATCCATAGATCGCTTGCGGCTTGGGATTTTCGAGCACACCTTCTTTGATCAGGATACTGGCGCCACCGGGATTTCTTTCTTCCCCCGGTTGAAAAATGAGCTTTACAGTACCTTCCCATTCATTTTTTAATTCCTGTAAAATTTTTGCGGCGCCCAGCAGGCAGGTGGTGTGCACATCGTGCCCGCAGGCATGCATTACGCCTTCATTCTTTGATTTATAGGGAATATTATTTTGTTCGGTAATGGGGAGGGCATCCATATCGGCCCGCAGGGCGATCACTTTCTTCTCAGGATTTTTTCCTTTTATCAAACCCACCACACCGGTTTGAGCCATTACCGAAAAGGGGATACCAAATTCAGTAAGTTTGTTTTGAACGAAACGGGAAGTTTCAAATTCCTGATAACTCAGTTCTGGATGCGCGTGTAAATGATGGCGAATATCAATAAACTCGGCTGAGTATGTTTTTGCCAGGCTTTGGATCTTCTGTTGTAAAGTGCTCATAGCCAGCAAAGATAGTTGGAATGTGGTAAAAACCACCCTACAACGTTCCCGACTTATCTGGGTTTACTTCAATGATGTCGCGAACGATATATACGCCGGTAGGAAAGAAACGCTGAATGGCAGACATGTAGGGCTCTGCTTCATCGCGGGTTTTGAAATCGCCTACTTTCACTTTCATGTAGGGCGATTTCCACTCGAGGTAGGCTTTTAACTCGGGAAACTCCTGGTATATTTTAACCTTTGCGCTGTTGGCTTTATTGCGGTCGTTGGTGTTCAACACCAGTATTCTGAACCCCTGCACACGGCTGCGGGCGTCGCGTGTGGTAAGCTCATTGATCTGGATCTGCTTTTTGATCAGCATATCGATCCGGGGGTCTTTATGAACCACTATGGAATTGCTATCTGTTTGGGCAAACAAAGTGTGGGACAGGATTAATAAGGCACAACTGATAATGTATTTCATGCGAAATATATTTTTTAAAGACTGCATAAAATTGAGCTGGTCTGGAATAATGATCGATTTCATGCAGCTTCTACAGATTATTCTGCAAAATCTTCGCCAAAGATAATTCAACGGGTTGCCAGTTGCAAGTACCCGGTAGTTTCAGGTTACAAGCCTGCCTGCCGGCAGGCAGGTTCCAGGTTTCAGGGTTTGGCTTTCCTTGTAACTTAAGACCTGTAACCTGCAACAGTTACTTATTGGAAATGAGCTTCTTTTAATACCCAGCAGAACCATTTGAACCACCCCTCGTCACAATAGCCACACTCGCGCTGCATCCCAGCCTGTTGGCTCCGGCCTGAATATATTGTTCGGCCTGTTCGTAGGTGCGAATGCCTCCGGAGGCTTTTATTTTAATAGTAGACGGCAGGTTGGCCCGCATCAGTTGCACCGCTTCAATAGTAGCGCCTTTTTCGGCATAACCGGTTGAGGTTTTCAAAAAATCGACCCCGGTTTTTGCATACAATTCACAACATTGTAGTATTTCTTCGTTGGTAAGTATACCGCTTTCAATGATCACTTTTACGAGCCTGTTCTGGGCATGCGCTATTTCAACGATCGACTCCATTTCCAGTTCAAGGTACTGCCAGGCTTTGTTCTTAAGGGCTATAAGGTTGATCACCACATCCAGCTCATCGGCGCCATCCTGTATGGCCTGTTGCGCTTCGGCCACCTTGGCGCGGGCAACGGAATACCCAAACGGAAATCCAATAACAGTGGCCGTTTTTACCGAACTATTAGCTAATACCGACCGGGCATTTTTCACCAACGGCGGCGGCACACAAACCGCAAAAAAATTGTATTGAATGGCCTCCTCACATATTTTTTTTAGTTCATGTATGGTAGTTGCGGGTTTTAGCAAGGTGTGATCTATGTATTGAGCGATGTTCATGGAGCGTATTAACCGGTTAAAAACTTTTTAACCTGCCGAAATTAGTTCATTTAACTAAATTCGGCCTTTGTTCCGGTATTTAATAAAAACTAAAAAGCACATGAGAAAGTACTGTTTCTTTCCTCCAGGAAAGTTCGTTTTCCTGTTGGGCCTGCTATTTATGATGCAAACTGTGATCAACGCACAGGTTACGTTTCCTGTAAATGGCGTTGCTGATCCCCAGGTAAAATGTTTTGCATTCACCAATGCTACCATTGTAAAAGATGCTCAAACCACGCTCACGAACGCCACCCTGGTCATTCGGGAGGGAAAAATAGTGGCAGTGGGTAGTTCCATAACCATTCCCAAAGATGCGGTGGTGATCGATTGCAGCGGTAAATTCATTTACCCTTCGTTTATTGATATTTACAGCGATTACGGTGTATCGGTTGCGCAAAGAGCAAGTATTGGGTACGATTACCGGGGCCCGGCACAACTCACGTCTAACATCAAAGGCGTTTTTGGCTGGAACCAGGCTATCAAAAGCGAAACGGATGCCGCCAAATTGTTCAACACTGATAACGCAAAAGCAAAACTGTTGCGCGATATTGGTTTTGGCACCGTATTAACCCACCACAAAGATGGCATTGCCCGTGGTACCGGCGCGCTGGTAAGCCTGGCAAGTGAAAAAGAAAACCTGGTGATGCTGAAAGAGAAAGCCTCCGCGCATTATTCATTTAGTAAAGGAACTTCTTCTCAAAGCTATCCCACATCGATGATGGGGGCTGTTGCCTTACTGCGCCAGACTTACCTCGATGCGCAATGGTATAAGAGCAATCCGGCTACTGAAGGTGTGAACCTGTCGTTGAAATCATGGAACGAGATCCAATCTTTACCGCAAATTTTTGATGCGGGTGATAAATGGAATGACCTGCGTGCCGATCGCATTGGCGATGAGTTCGGCGTTCAATATATCATTAAGGGTGGCGGCAACGAATACCAACGCATAAAAGACGTGGCTGCTACAAAGGCTACTTATATTTTATCATTGAACTTTCCGCAGGCAATGGATGTGGAAGATCCCAATGAAGCGCGTTTTGTTTCCCTGGGCGATATGAAACATTGGGAACTGGCGCCTGGTAACCCTGCAGCTTTTGAAAAAGCGAATATTCCTTTTTGTTTTACTGCAACTGAATTAAAAGATGCCAAGCAATTTCTAACCAATTTGCGCAAGGCCATTGAATTTGGGTTAAGCGAAACCAAAGCGCTGGAAGCGCTTACCAAAACGCCGGCTACCGTATTGGGTGTTTACGATAAAGTAGGAAGCCTTGATGCCGGTAAAGTGGCCAGTTTTATTATAACCACCGGTGAAGTGTTTAAAGAAAAAACAGTGATCCTGCAAAACTGGATCCAGGGCGATAAATACAATGTAAAAGAAGAGAACTGGACGCCCATTGCCGGACAATACACTTTACAGGTAAAGTCGGCCAATGGAAACAACAGTTATACACTGGATGTAAAAAGCAATACCGACGCCAGCATCTTTTTAAAAGATACTATCAAAACAAAATTCAGTTATGATGGCAAACTGGTGAACATCAGCTTTGCAACAGTGAAAAGACCAGGCACAGCAGCCATTCGCTTAGGCGGAACGGTAAATGGCGATGTGTGGAATGGTAATGGCGTTGATGCGGAAGGTAATAACGTATTGTGGACTGCCAGTTTTTCAAAAGCAGGCACCCCGGCGCCTGATACCAGCAAGAAAAAACCACAAACGCAATTAGGTAAAATAGTTTATCCATTCGATGGCTATGGATTTGATTCGCTGCCCCAGGCCCAAACCATTCTTATTAAAAATGGTACCGTTTGGACCAATGAAAAAGAGGGCATACTGGAGAATACCGATGTGCTGATAAAGAATGGCAAAATAGTACAGATCGGAAAGAACTTGTCAGATGCCACTGCAAAAGTGATTGATGCAACCGGCAAGTTTGTTACGCCCGGCATTATTGATGAGCACTCGCACATTGCCGCTTTCTCTATCAATGAAGGCGCGCAATCGGTAACCTCTGAAGTGCGCATCGCTGATAACCTCAACCCCGAAGACGTCAATATCTATCGTCAGTTGAGCGGTGGCGTTACCTCTTCTCACATTCTGCATGGTTCGGCCAATACCATCGGCGGACAAACCCAATTGATAAAACTGCGTTGGGGGGTAAATGACGAAGAACTGAAATTTAAAGGCGCTGATCCCTTTATAAAGTTTGCGTTGGGTGAGAATGTGAAACGTACGCCCTCACAGAGTAACAATCGTTTTCCCGATACGCGAATGGGAGTAGAAGAAGTGTTGATGGATGCCTTTACCCGTGCCTGCGAATATGAGAAAGGTTGTAAAGAAGGGGAGGCTGCTGCTAATGCTACTAAAAAGAAAGGCACTGCTCCCACTCCTGTAGCTCCTGTGCGTCGCAACCTGGAGTTGGAAGCGTTGGTAGAGATCATGAATAAAAAGCGCTTCA
The DNA here is from genome assembly GCF_004834005.1 of Niastella caeni. Classification (GTDB taxonomy): domain Bacteria; phylum Bacteroidota; class Bacteroidia; order Chitinophagales; family Chitinophagaceae; genus Niastella; species Niastella caeni. Next base: position 463,943 of record NZ_STFF01000001.1, on the reverse strand, counting down.
TTACCTGCCACTCGTATGTACAAAGCGAAATCACCGCTACCATGCGCGTGGCTGAGAAATTCAATTTCACAGTAAATACGTTCACGCATATTCTCGAAGGCTATAAAGTAGCCGACAAAATGAAAGCCCATGGCGCTAACGCTTCTACCTTTAGCGATTGGTGGGCTTATAAAACAGAAGTGCAGGATGCCATTCCGCATAACGCTACGCTGATGCAACGCGTAGGGTTGAATGTGTGTATCAACTCAGATGATGCGGAAATGGCGCGTCGCCTGAACCAGGAAGCGGCGAAGAGCGTAAAATATGGCGGCATGTTGGAAGAAGAAGCATTTAAAATGGTTACGTTGAACCCGGCCAAAGCGCTGCATGTAGATGATAAAGTAGGCAGCTTGAAAGCGGGTAAAGATGCCGATGTGGTAATATGGAACGATCATCCGTTGAGCATTTATGCAAAGGCTGAGCAAACGATCGTTGATGGTATTATTTATTTCGACCGTGCCCGCGACCTGGAACTGCGCAAAAAGATCGCTGCAGAAAGAAATCGCCTGGTGCAAAAGATGCTGGGTGAGAAAAAAAGCGGTGGTGCGGTTCAGCCGGCAACCCCCAGTTTCCAGGTTGTGCTGAGCTGTGGCGATCATGACCACCACGATGGCCTGATCACTGTTGATATAGATGGAAATGATACCAATTAGCAATAGACATTTGCAATTGGCAAATAACCAAACAAGCAATTAAGCAATGAAACAATTAATTATAATCATTTACTGCCTCGTATGCTGGGCGGCCATACAGGCGCAGGAAGATGTATACCCGGCGAAAGGGTATGCCGGCAAGCTATTTCTCACTAACGGTACCATACATGTAGGAAACGGGCAGGTTATTGAGAACGGTACCATTGAAATTAATAATGGCAAGATCGTGCAGGTAGGAACCAACATCACTGTGCCTGCCGATGCCAAAGTGGTTGATGTTAAAGGAAAACAGGTGTATCCCGGCATGATCTTACCGGTAACCGACCTTGGTTTGAAAGAGATTGCCAACGGCGTAAGAGGCTCAAACGACTTCCAGGAACTGGGTGAATACAATAACAGCATCCGCGCTATTGTGGCCTATAATACCGATTCAAAGATCATCAACACGCTGAAAGCAAACGGAATTTTATTGGCAGGTATTACGCCGCAGGGTGGCACTATCAGCGGTTCTTCTTCAGTGGTGCAACTGGATGCATGGAACTGGGAAGATGCTGCCTATAAAATGGATAATGCCATTCACCTGAACATGCCCTCCTTTATCAGCCGGCCCAACCGCTTTGCGATACTTACAGGCACACAGCAAGCGCAGCCCGATCCCACTAAAGAAGCATTGAACAAGATCGATGAAATAAAAACCCTGTTCCGCCAGGCAAAGGCTTACCTGCAGGAAACCACGCATAAGGAAACCAACCTGAAGTATGAAGCATTGAAAGGATTGTTTAATAAAACACAGAAACTGTTTGTGCATGCCGACCAGGTTAAACAAATGCTGATCGCAATTGATTTTGTAAAAGAATTTGGCTTTGATGTAGTGCTCGTTGGCGCCAGTGAATGTTTTCAAATTGCTGACCTGTTGAAGCTTTACAATATCGCGGTGGTACTGGGTGATGAACACGCATTGCCAGCTACCGAAGATGATGACGTTGATCAGCCTTTTAAAACACCTGCCATGCTGCAGAAAGCCGGTGTGTTATTCGCAATGAACGATGAACATGGCGAAAGCCGTTACCGTAACCTTCCTTTTAATGCGGGCACAGCCGCAGCGTATGGTTTAACCAAAGAACAAGCTTTGCAAGCCATAACGTTGAATTCGGCCAAAATTTTAGGTGTTGATGATAAAACAGGTTCGCTGGAAGCAGGAAAGGATGCGAACATTGTAGTGAGTGAAGGCGACCTGCTCGACATGCGCACCAGCATTATTATTCATGCTTACATTCAGGGGCGCGAAGTAAGCCTGGAGAACAAACAAAAGCAACTGTATGAGAGATATAAGTATAAATATGAGTTGAAGTAAGTTGTAGAATGTATAAAGTTTACACAATAATTTGTGCCACGTTTCCTTTGTGCTGGAACGTGGCACATCTTTTTTTATGAGGTTGAGTTGATAAAGATCAAAAAACATTATGTTTTTTCTTAAGTCATACAATACAGGATTATAATGAAGTAAATTTCAGGTTACACGCACACTATTTGTTAGTAACCAAAACGCTTCACATTATGAAAAAAATTCCTGTACTGATAACTGTTACTGTATTGGCCGCTGTAATACTCGTTTTTTGTAATCAACCCGCAGCAGAGGAAAAAACGGCAGCTACAACAAATACGGAAGCCATTTCGCCCGACAGCCTGGTAAAACGAGGCGCCTACCTGGTAAATATCATGGGTTGTAACGACTGTCATACACCCAAGAAGTTTGGACCGCAAGGGCCCATTTTCGATGAGGAGAGAACGTTGTCTGGCCACCCTGCTGAAATGCCAGTGGCGAAGTTTGATACCGGAACTGCCAGAAACTGGATCTTGTTTAACCAGATGCTTACAAATTATGTAGGTCCCTGGGGCATTTCTTACTCTGCCAATCTTACGCCTGACTCAACCGGTATTGGTAGCTGGACCGAGCAGCAATTTTTTAAAGCTATCAGGGAAGGAAAATACAAAGGGCTTGATAATACCCGTCCGCTGTTGCCGCCTATGCCCTGGCAGGAATATAGAAAAGCGAGTGATGAAGATCTGAGAGCTGTTTTTGCTTATTTGAGATCCCTCAAGCCGGTTAAGAATATAGTGCCGACGGCGAAGATCAATAGACAATAATAAGAGAGGCATAAAGGCAACGAGGCAAAAGGCATAAAGTAAATCGTAATCTGTATTTGCTTGCAGCTTGCAGCAGTATTTTGTATTTGCTTTCGGCTTTCAGCTTTTGGCTTATAGCTTTCTGCTTATAACCGTATTTCCCGACTTTCCTGTAACTTCATTCCGTATTAGAAACACTATACGCTATGCAAACAGGATTATTCGTTCGTTACTGCGTTTTTTGTTTTATTGCTTTTTCGATTGCTGCCTGCCAAAGTGCACGTACCGTATCTTCTGGTAAGAACGGCTGGGTATCGCTGTTTAATGGCCGCGATATCAACGACTGGATAGTAAAGATCCATCACCATGAGGTGGGTGAAAATTTCGGGAATACCTTCCGGGTAGAAGATAGCATGATCAAAGTGCGGTACGATCAGTACGGCGCTTATAACGATCAGTTCGGACACCTGTATTATAAAACGCCTTTTTCTTACTACCACCTGGTGGTTGAATACCGGTTTACCGGTAATTGGAAAGAAGATGCACCGTCTTATACGTTGCTCAATAGCGGTATCATGTTCCATTCGCAGGACCCCCGCACTATGCCTAAAGAACAGAACTGGCCAATTTCTATTGAATTCCAGTTGCTGGCTGGTTTAGGTGATGGCAAGCCGCGTACTACCGGCAATATGTGTTCGCCCGGCACCCATATTGTATATAATGGCCAGCTCGATTCCCGTCACTGTATAAATTCTACTTCCAAAACATACGACGCCGATCAGTGGGTTCGTGCCGAGCTGATCGTGCTGGGCGATTCATCGATCACCCATATCATTAATGGCGATACGGTATTGCGCTATTCCAAACCGCAGATCGGCGGCGAAGTGGTTAATAACTTCGATCCGAAGATCAAACAGGATGGCAAAATATTATCGTCAGGATTCATTGCCCTGCAAAGCGAGGGGCAGCCGATTGATTTTAGGAAGGTTGAGATTAAGGATTTGACTTTTGAATTAGGCAAGAAGTAAGAAGCGAGTAGCTAGTAGCGAGTAGGAAAGACAGGGAATTGCGAAAAGTAGCGAGTTATGAAATTCCCCTACTAGCCACTTACTACTAGCCACTAGCTTATTAGCTATTCAACAATCTGAACGGTGTAAATCTTGGAATCCAACGAGGAACATGCTTCTTGTACTTCAGGTAATCGCTGCCGAAGCGTTGCATCATGCTGCGTTCTTCAACAAATATGAAATACAGGGTGTTGATAATAAAAAAGGCTACAGCCCATGCAAGAATGTTGGTTGAATAAAGCATAAGTCCTTCCCCAACTATCATAAAAAATACCCCGGAGATCATGGGATTGCGGCAATACCGGTAAGGCCCTTCCACTATCAGTTTTTGGGTAGGCTGCCAGGGCGCCAGCGTTCCCTGTCCCAGCATTTTAAAAAGGAAAACAGTATACACAAACAATGCAGAACCGGCCACGGCTATTAGCCAGCCGATTAATTTAAGCGTTACGGTATGCGGTATCACCACATCTTTACTGTCGTATAATAAATACGGAACAATGAATGTAACGGTAAAAGGTAAAAGAATGATGTCACGTAAGTGTTTTAAAATCGAAGGCGACTCCATATGTCAGTTTTTTTAAGCTTTTGATACGAATGCTACTCACTAAAATTCATATCTTTTTTCAGGGCGATCAGGCAAGTTCTTATCGTGGCAATAAGATGCTCCGGAGTCTTCAGGTAATACGTGATTATATTGTTGCAGGTATGCGGATACACCGCTATGCATTTGAAAATCTAATATACATAGTTTTGGCAGAAATTGAGTTGCCGTAAAAGGAAAATTACCACTAAGTAGTAGTCTTACGATACTGATATGATGAAATATTATCTTGAATTGGCAGCTAAAAAAAAAATTTGATTTTGGCTGAATGCAAATAACTATTTGATAGCAATTGTTTTAAGCTGTTCCGTTAGAAAAACTACCTGTTCTAATGATTTTTTAACATGGGTAAGGATAAAAAAAGCACCCGCCAAACAGCAGATGCTTTAAAAATTTATAGAACTATGAATTCAATCAGTGGTCCCCGAACTTCAACCTAATCACAAACCATAAACAACAAACCACAAACAACAAACCACAAACCACAAACTATTAAACCACATCCTTGCCATGGCATTGCTTGAATTTCTTACCGCTGCCACAAGGACAAGGGTCATTACGTCCAACCTTGGGGCCTACACGAACCGGTTCTGATTTTACCGGGTCATTGTATTGGTCCTGTTCATTGGCGGCATAATCATCACCACGGGCATCGATCTCTTCTTTATTGGCGCGCATGCGGCTCATATCGGTCTTTTGTTCACGACCTTCCCGTATCTGGCCATTGCCTTGTTGTTCTACAGGTATAGCGGCATGGCATAAGAAACTGATGATGTCTTTGTTTACATCGCTGTCCATTTGCTTGAACTGATCATACGCGGTGATCTTATAAATTACCAGCGGATCTTTTTGCTCAAGGTAAGCGGTTTGCACACTTTGCTTCAGGTCGTCCATGGCACGCAAATGCTCTTTCCATGCTTCATCAATAACCGCCAGGGTAATTTGTCTTTCCAGGGCGCTGATCAGCTCGCGGCCTTGCGTCTCAAGCGTCTTGTTCAAACTGGCCAGTACCTGTAAGCCCTTTTTGTTATCGGTAAATGGCACCACCACGTTCTCAATATGGCTTCCCTGTGTAGTGCGGATATTCTGGAATACCGGAACAGCCTGTCTTTGCAGTTCAGCCGTTTTATGCTGGTAGCGGTTGATGGCTTCCTGGTATAATTTCTCAGCCAGATCATTGGCTTTTCCTTTTTCAAATTCTTCAGGCGCAATTGCGCTATCTATTCCGAAGTTTACGATGGCAGCCAGCTTGAAGCCTTCGTAATCATTTTGTTCCTGGAACGAATTCACCAGTCCTTCTGCAACAATATAGAATGCGTTATCCAGGTCAAGCGCGAGACGTTCGCCAAACAGCGCGTGGTTACGTTTCTTGTAAACCACATTACGTTGTTTGTTCATTACGTCGTCGTATTCGAGCAGGCGTTTACGTATGCCGAAGTTGTTTTCTTCAACTTTCTTTTGTGCGCGTTCAATGCTCTTTGTGATCATGCTGTGCTGGATCACTTCGCCTTCTTTGTATCCAAAACGGTCCATGATGCTGGCAATACGCTCACTACCAAATAAACGCATCAGGTCATCTTCCAGTGATACATAGAACTGGGAAGTACCGGGGTCGCCCTGGCGACCGGCACGACCGCGTAACTGGCGGTCAACGCGACGGCTTTCGTGACGCTCCGTACCAATGATGGCCAAACCACCAGCTTCTTTTACGCCGGGTCCTAGCTTAATGTCGGTACCACGACCGGCCATGTTGGTGGCAATGGTAACGGCGCCTGCCAAACCGGCTTCTGCTACTACCTGCGCTTCACGGGCGTGCTGTTTGGCGTTTAATACGTTGTGCGGAATTTTTTTACCACTCATCATCTTGCTCAGCAACTCACTCACTTCAACAGAAGTTGTACCTACCAGTACAGGCCGGCCTGCATTGCGCAGATTTTCTATTTCGTCAATTACTGCTTTGTATTTTTCGCGCTTGGTTTTGTATACCAGGTCTTCCTGGTCTTTACGAATGGCGGCAACGTTCGTAGGAACGGTTACTACATCTAGTTTGTATATATCCCAGAACTCACCGGCTTCGGTTACCGCGGTACCCGTCATACCTGCCAGTTTATGATACATACGGAAGTAGTTCTGTAAAGTGATGGTGGCGTACGTTTGGGTAGCCGCTTCGATCTTTACGTTTTCTTTTGCTTCAATGGCCTGGTGTAAACCATCGCTGTAGCGGCGGCCATCCAGGATACGACCGGTTTGTTCATCCACGATCTTTACCTGCCCATCCATTACTACGTATTCAACATCCTTATCGAACAACGTATAGGCTTTCAGCAATTGTTGTACGGTATGAATACGATCGGCTTTAACAGTGTATTCGTTTAGGATAGCTTCCTTGCGTTGTAATTTTTCTTCAGCGGCTATTTCGCTTTTATCAATTTCTGCCAGGTGTACGCCAATATCGGGCAGTACAAAGAATTCAGGATCTTCACCCGACCTGGTGATGGCCTGAATACCTTTATCGGTTAAGTCAACGGAGTTGTTCTTTTCATCAATGTGGAAGAACAGTTCTTCATCAACTACGGGCATTTGTTTTTGCTGATCGGCCAGGTAATAGTTTTCTGCCTTTTGCAGTTTTACTTTTATTCCTGGTTCGCTTGTGAATTTAATGAGGGCGCTGTGTTTGGGCAATCCGCGATAAGCGCGCATCAGCGATAACCCCCCTGTTTTAGGATCGTCATCGCCGCTTTCAAATAATTTCTTCGCGTCGTTCAGGTTCTTATTCACCACCTGTTTCTGCATTTCAAACAGGTTACGAACGCGCTCGCGTAAAATATGGTATTGCTGATCTTCGCCACGGGGCACCGGGCCCGAAATGATCAACGGTGTACGCGCATCGTCGATCAATACGCTATCCACCTCATCTACCATGGCAAAGTGGTGTTTGCGTTGCACCATTTCTTCAGGCGTATGCACCATGTTATCGCGCAGGTAATCGAAACCAAATTCGTTGTTGGTTCCGTAGGTAATATCGGCCTGGTAAGCTTTTCTTCTTTCGGCGCTGTTGGGTTGGTGTTTGTCGATGCAATCAACCGTCAACCCCAGCCATTCGAAAATCGTTCCGTTCCACTCAGAGTCACGTTTGGCCAGGTAATCGTTCACGGTAACAATATGCACGCCTTCGCCGGCCAATGCGTTCAGGTAAGCCGGCAGGGTAGAAACGAGGGTTTTACCTTCACCGGTGGCCATTTCAGAAATTTTACCCTGGTGCAATACGGTACCACCTATAAGCTGCACATTGTAGTGCACCATGTTCCAGGTGATGAGGTTACCACCGGCAGTCCAGGAATTTTTGAAAATAGATTGATTGCCTTGTATGGTAACGTAATCTCTTTTAACGCTCAGGTCGCGATCGAGGTCGGTAGCAGTAGCCGTCAGTTCAGTATTTTCTTTAAAGCGGCGGGCCGTTTCTTTCACCACAGCGAAGGCTTCGGGCTGAATTTCTTTCAGCACCTCCTCAATTTGTTTATCGCGGTCTTTTAAAAGGGCGTCTACCTGCTGATAAAGGGCATCTTTCCCTACAATATCGCTAAAAGGCAGTTCTTCAGCTTGTTTATTCAGATTGGCGATATCTGCATCGATTTTTTCGAGATGCGCTTTGATACGGGTTTTGAATTCCTGGGTTTTATTGCGCAATTGATCGTTAGTCAGAGATTGGTAGGCAGCAAAGTGTTTGTTGATCTGTTCAACTACCGGCAGAATCAGCTTAACATCCTTTTCGGACTTGCTTCCCCCGAACATTTTTGAAAGAAAACCTAACATGATATAGCGGTTAATTATTTTTTAAAGATTTCAAAGTTACCTCCGGTCAAAAAGAATGCTACACTTTGATAGCGAGCCAATTTGACAGGGACGTCAAAGGTAAGAAAAAGCGGGGAGTTGGCAGTGTACAGAAGTCAATGGTTTGCAGGGAATAATTGATGGTTTGGTGTGAATTCGGGGTTAACACATGCGAGAAATGGAATATATGGTTATTGCCAGTTACTATTATCCCGTCAACCGATATGCCACCGTTCCTGCTTCGTTCTTTCTCCAGTGCTTCGCTACCTGTTTTATACCCCCGTGGGTAGTAAAGGGGTAGCCCAAATACGAAGGAGGAACGGTGAAAGAGTAGTGCAGGGGTAGTAAATGGGTAGTGTTTGGGTTGTGTTTAGGTAGTGTTTGGGTAGTAAAAAGGTAGTAAATAGGTAGTCTGCAAACGCTATAATAATTAATTATCAACTGCTTATAATTGTATTAGGTAGTGTTTGGGTAGTAAACTGTTTATTCGCTTGTAAAATAACCCATTACAACCCCTGGTTTAATAAAACGGTCAGGTCGATACCAACTGGTACATTTTACCCGGCAAAGCCAGTACAATGTTCTGAAGTTCGAGATTGAGGATGGCCGCCGCCATGGAACTGGTGCTGAGACCGCACCGGAGGTTCAATTCATCGATGTGCACCGATTGCTTTTCGGTTAAAATATCAACGATGGTCTTTTCTTCTGCATTTAAATTAACAAAGAGTTCTTTTTGCGGCTGGTTGTTTTTAGTGGCGGGCATGCTCCAGCCCAGCATTTCTGCCAATTCCTGCGCCTGGGTAAGCAAAATGGCTTTATTGTTTTTAATAAGGGCGTTGCAGCCTGCGCTTTTGGCATCGGTTACCTTTCCGGGAAATGCAAACACGTCGCGGTTATAACCATTGGCCAGGTCTGCGGTGATCATGCTGCCGCCTTTTATCCCCGTTTCAATTACTACCACAGCGTCGCACATGCCGGCTACAATCCGGTTGCGAATAGGAAAATGATGTTTTTCGGCGGTGATATCGCTATAATATTCCGTTAGCAATCCGCCATCGTGCTGTATCATTTCTTTCGCCAGGTTGGTATGTTCCGACGGATAAAGTGATTCGAGCCCATGCGCCAGCACACCTACCGTTGACAGATTATTTTTCACGGCAGCTCTGTGAGCTATGGCGTCAATGCCCAGTGCCAGTCCGCTTACCACAAGAATGTTGTAGGAGGCAAGCTCTTTTATTAAATTTTCTGTAACCTGTTTGCCATACGTTGAATTACTGCGGGTGCCAATAACTGCGATTATGCGGGCTGCATTGAGGTTGGCATTTCCGCGGTAAAAAAGGAGGGTGGGCGAATCGTAACAATGCAACAACCGTTGCGGGTATTCGGGCTGGTTAAGAAAAAGTGGTTTTATCCTGAATTTCTCCAGGAAGGCGATCTCTTTTTCAGCCTGGGCAAACGCGTTAAATGTTTTAATGCACCGGGCGCGCACCGTTCCAATGCCTTCTATTTTTTCGAGCTCAGTGGGCCTGGCTTTAAAAATAGCTTCAGCAGAATGAAAATGTTGTATCAACAGTTTGGCATGAACGCAGCCAATTTGTGGCACCTGCGTTAAAGCCAACTGGTAAAGCAGATCGTTGGTTATCGTCGTCATGGTTAATGGTCCATTGATACTTTATCTAAGATACATGCTTTCGTGGTATTAAGGAACTGTTACCGGTTACGGGGTACCAGTTTCCGGGCAATACAATTAAAAAATACAGCCGTCCTGACTTAGTCGGAACGGCTGTATTTCCTGGCAACCGGTAACTGGTAACCGGCGACTATTTAGGATGGTTATATTCTCAATAACCTGTCAATTATGAATTACTGACTTATCACCTGCAATTCCGTTCTCCGGTTCTGCGCTCTCCCTTCTTCAGTACTATTATCTGCAACAGGCTGGGTGGCGCCGTAACCTTTAAAAGTGAGGCGTGGTGCTTCAACCCCTTTGCTCACCAGGTATTTTACCACTGCCTGCGCCCGGTTATTCGACAAAGTCATATTGTCGGTAGCTTTACCAATATTGTCGGTATGGCCGCTGATCTGGATCTTAAGCGTTGGGTTTTCTTTCAATAACTGGTAAATATTATCCAGCTCAATAGTTGATTCAGGTTTCAGATCGAACTTGCCCAGGTCGAAGAAAATATTTTTCAGCACAACACTGGCATTGGTTTCAATAGGTTGTAATGGGATGTCGATATTGTAGGTAGAATCAGGCGCTTTCTGGCTCAATGGGAAATTCTCGGAGAAGAAAAGGTATCCTCTTCTTTTTACATTGAACGCATAATCTTTTCCCACCGGTAATGTGACCAAATAATTGCCCGTTGCATCGGTTTGAACCCGGCTTATTACATTAAGGGTACTCAAATCTGTTAGTTCAACGGCGGAGGGAAGTCCTTTTTGTGTTTTCTTGTCAAACACTTTTCCTTTTACCCACAACGTTCGGGCGGGGCGAACATCTTCACGCAATGTAAATGAATACAGATCGAGCCCGCCTCTGCTATCGTTTCTGTCACTGGTATAATAAGCCGTTTTACCATCGGCTGCTATTACCAGGCTGCCTTCATTTTCTATGGTATTGATGGGAAAACCCAGGTTAACGGGTTTGCTCCATCCTTTGCCCTGTTTTTTAGCCATAAAAAGATCGCTGCCGCCATAGCCTAAATGTCCGCCAGAGGTAAAATACAAGGTTTGATTGTCGGCATGAATAAACGGCGCACTCTCATCGCCGATAGTATTTATTTCAGGGCCCAGGTTTTCGGGATCGCTAAATCGCCCGTTGGGCAACAGGTGACATACATACAGGTCCTGGCCGCCATACCCGCCGAAGCGACTGCTGGCGAAATACAGATCGCGTTTATCGGGCGACAGGCTCGGCGCCGATTCCCAGGCTTCGGTATTGATCCTGTTCCCCAGGTTTTCGGGTTTGCTCCATCCTTCGGGTGTCAGGTAAGAAATATACAAGTCGCAGCTTCCATGCCCATAGGGGAAATTACAGCCGGTGAAAATAAGCCATTGCCCATCCTGCGAAATATTCTGTGCGCCTTCGTTTTGATTGCTGTTGATATCTCCGGGTAACGGTTTGGCTTTTGTCCAATGGCCGTTTTCGAATTTTGATTCATAAAAATCTTCATTGCCGTTGACCCTGCGGGTAAAAATGAATTCTTTATCATCGATGGTAAGCGTGGGGAAATATTCGAGGTGAGTGCTGTTGATGCTGTCACCCATGTTCTGCGGTTCAAAACGGTAATTGCCGTTCGGGTGTTGATTGCTGTAATCAATCGCAAACTGGTAGGTCTTACGACGGTAATTAGCCGCTTTGAGGCTTTGGGGGTTCAGGTTAGGCAATGATAAAAAGTCATCAATGGCCATTAAGGCTTTTTGAAATTCTCCTTTGCCTGCCAGGTTAATAGAGTAGGGAAGGTTATAATCTTTAAACCAGACGCTGTCTATCGCCTTTGCTTTTTCATAGTTCTCAATAGCGCCCTGGTAATTTTTTAGTTCGAAGTAAAGGCCCGCGATCGATAAAAATGCTTCCAGGTACTGCGGTTCTATTTTAATGGCATCCTGCAACGTCTTTATGCTTTCATTATAGAGGCCGTTCATGGCAATGCCATATGCTTTTTCGAACAGGGCTTTTGCTTTTTTATTTACTTTACCAGGGTCGTATTGCGCCTGAGCAGAACAAACCAGTCCGGCAATAATGGATATTGTAATAAGCTTTTTAATCATCTGAAGATTTTTCGTGAATCGGCAACCGTGAAACGTGAAACGGCAAACGTGAATCCGCCTTCGCCAAGGCTTCGGCGGATGAAGTCGGGAGGCAAATTCCTTACTTCCTATTTCTTGCCTCCTATTTCTTCTTCCTTCCTCGCCTTTTCCTTTATCAACGTTATCAACCTTATCAACTTGTCAACTTCCCTCAAAACCAGACCAATTTCGGTAACTAAAGATAAAAAAAGTGCAAAGCTTTAAAGAAAAACCTGATTATTAACAAGATGGCGTGATTGTTAGATTGTTTGATGGCTGCGCATTCCGAAATTCGGGAATTTCGCATTATTTGCGAGCTATCCGAAATGCAGGCATCTCAACCATTGAACCATCAACCATCCAGCCATATATTACGGCACATGTATATACTTGTGCAATTGCAAGGAAAATTCCCACCGGGGATTATTCTTGATGTAGTCGATAATAAGCGGCGTTACAGTAGCCGATTTACTCCATTCGGGTTGCAGGAATAATTTACAGGCAGGCGAAACAAGCGCGGCATATTTTTCAGCCCATTCAAAATCGCTTTTGTTATATACCACCACTTTCAATTCGTTGGCCAGGGGTAATATTTCGGGCAGGGGGGCTTTGAATTTTTTGGGAGAAAGGCAGATCCAGTCCCAGGAACCGCTTACCGGCCAGGCGCCGGATGTTTCTATATTGGTTTGAAAGCCGGCTTCGTGCAAGGCGTTGGTGAGTTCATCGAGGTTATGCATCAACGGTTCACCGCCGGTGATCACCACCATTCGGCCGGGCTCAGCACTGGCGCCAGCTACTATTTCTTCAATTGTTTGTGTAGGATGTTTTGATGCATCCCAGCTTTCTTTTACATCGCACCACACACAGCCTACATCACATCCGCCCAGGCGAATGAAATAAGCGGCTTTTCCCTGGTGATACCCTTCTCCCTGCAAAGTGTAGAAGGATTCCATAACGGGATATTGAATCGTATCTATAGAAGCTTTTGTCATCAATACAAAATTCGTAATAAAAACCGGGCAAATGTGAAAATTCGAAAATGCCTGAATTTCGTGCAAACCGGTTTCAGGCAGGCTTACCGAATGCGCGAATTGGCACATTTTCGAATTTGCTAATTATGTCCTACACTCTCTAATGCTACAACCTACAAACAATGAAACATTAGTGTTTTGTGAGACAAGCATTATACGTGTTCTTCATCAGCGCGGCAATGGTCATGGGGCCAACGCCACCTGGTACAGGAGTGATCCAGGAGCATTTGGGCGAAACGGTATCAAATTGTACATCCCCTTTTAACGCATAGCCACGTTTTTTGGTAGCATCGGCTACGCGGGTAATGCCTACGTCAATTACAATTGCGCCATCTTTAACCATGTCGGCGGTAACAAACTCCGGCCGGCCTAAGGCAGCTACTATGATGTCGGCCTGCAGGCACAGTTCCTTTAAGTTCTTGGTGGCTGAATGGCAAATTGTAACGGTACAATTACCAGGATTGGTATTGGCACTGAGCAGGATGCTCATGGGACGGCCAACGATATTACTGCGACCGATCACTACCGCATGCATACCCTTGGTATTGATCTTATAATGTTCCAGCATTAGCATAATGCCGTGCGGAGTAGCTGGTATAAAAGTGGGAAGCGACTGCACCATTTTGCCTACGCTCACGGGGTGAAATCCGTCTACGTCTTTTGAAGGATGAATGGCGTTGATCACTTTTTCATCTGAAATGTGCTTGGGCAAAGGCAATTGAACCAGAATGCCGTCAACATCCATGTCATTGTTCAGTTGTTCAATGGTTTCCAGCAGTTTGTATTCGCTGATGGTATCTTCGAGGCGCACGAGAGTAGAGCGAAACCCGATCTCTTCACAGGTTCTTACTTTTGAGCCTACGTAAGTTTCACTGGCGCCATTGGTTCCTACCAGGATGGCGGCCAGGTGTGGCACTTTTTTTCCTTCGGCTACCAGTTGAGCCACTTTAATCTTCAATTCATCCTTTGTAGCCTGTGATACAAGCTGCCCATCTAAAATTTTCATGGCGCAAAGGTAAAGGGCTGCGGTAAGTTGCCCTAAAGGAGAATAAAAAATTTTTTATATTATGTATTTTGAATATGTTTAATGGCTTAATTTCTGAAAGCTTGCTGTTGTGAGAAAACTGTTATTGCCATTCTATCTTATCCCCTGCCTGGCTGTTGGCCAGTCAATTCGTTACTCGCCGGGTACATTATACACCGGCCTGGGCGCATATAGTCATCATTTTACCCAATCGTTTTCCTTTCTTGCCAACCAGGCTGCCCTGGGCAGCCTTTCCCGCACCAGTGCTGGTTTTTACACCGAACAAAAGTATGGGTTGAAGGAGCTTTCCATGTACATGGCTACCGCGGCCATGCCGGTGAACCGGGGTGGGGTAGGTGTTGCATTGCAATATGCGGGGTTCGGCGATTTTAACGAAAGCCAGGTGGCAGTTGCTTATGGAAAGAATTTGGGGCGTGTTAGCCTGGGCATTCAGTGTAATTATAATTTGATGCATATAGCGGGCTATGGCAATGATGCGGCGGTGGGTTTTGAAGTGGGCAGCCAGTGGCAGATAAGTGAAACCCTCATCACCGGTATTCATATAGCTAACCCGGTGGGCGGCCATTTTCGCAATCATTCAACCGAAAAGCTGGCTTCCGTTTACCAGTTTGGCGCTGGCTATGAAGTGTCGAAGCAATTATTCCTGAGCGCGGAAATTACAAAAGAAGAAGACCAGCCTGTAAATGTGCAGGCGGGATTACAATATATAATTGTACCCGAAAGGTTTTTTGTACGGGCTGGTATTACTACGGCTACTTCATCGCCATATGTGGGAATGGGCTGGCAATGGAAAAACTGCCGCGCCGATGTAAGTGTGCGTTACCATCCTCAACTGGGGCTTTCGCCCGGGTTGTTATTATTGTTTTATGGAAAACAAAAAGCCGAACCGTGAAATGGCCGTTTGCCATATGGTTAACCCTGCAGGGAATAGCTGTTTCAGCACAGGAAAGGCAAACGGCGCCGGTTAATGAACAACAACTCGAAAGCCAGGCCGAACGGCAGGAAGGCCTTACAGAAGATGATACCCACTGGCAACAGTTGGAGTATTGGCAAAAGCATCCATTGAACCTGAATGAAGCAACTGAGAACGATTTGAAAGGGCTGCGTTTATTGAATGACCTGCAGATCAGCAATTTCCTGCTTTACCGTAAAATGCTGGGGCCTTTGTTAGATGTGAACGAATTACAGGCTGTGCCGGCCTGGGATATACCTGTCATTAAGCAACTACTGCCCTTTGTTACGGTTAGCAATCCAAAAAATATAGTGGAGCGTTTGGGTGAACGTTTTGGCCATGGCGAGCAAACGATGCTATGGCGGTTTGCCAGAAGGGTAAACAATTCCAGCGAATACAGTAAAACCACCAACGCCTACCTGGGTAATGCAGCAGCTATTTTATTCCGTTATAAATACAATTTTAAAGGCCTGTTACAATATGGAATAACCGGCGATAAAGATGCGGGCGAACAATTTTTTAAAGGCGCGCAAAAGAACGGGTTTGATTTTTATTCCTTCCATTTCTTTGCCCGCAAGTTGGGTATTATTCAATCGCTGGCTATTGGTGATTTCACCGTTGGCTTTGGTCAGGGATTGATACAATGGCAGGGAATGGCATTTAAGAAAAGCGCGAATGCATTATTTATAAAACGGCAGGGGCCGGCGTTACAACCGTATAATTCCGCCGGTGAATATAATTTTCACCGGGGCGTTGGCATTACGTTGCAAAAGAAACGCATCCAGTGTACGATCTTTGGTTCGTTCCGTAAATTGAATACCAACCTGGTGATAGATAGTTTGCTGAATGGGCAGGAATATATTTCTTCTATAATAACCAGCGGGTATAACAGAACCCTGGCCGAGCTCAATGACCGTAATAATGTGCAATGTGTTACAGCCGGTGGCGCTTTGAAGCTGGCCAATAACAGATCGCATCTTGGCATAAATGCAGTGCAGTATAGTTTTTCGAAACCCTTACAACCGGCTGGTGCGGCCTATGATCTGTTCGCCATCAATGGTCAACGCTGGAGTAATTATAGTTTCGATTATGGCTATACGTTCCGCAATATGCATGTATATGGCGAGGTAGCCGTTGATAAATTGTTTAACAGGGCTATGGTGCATGGACTGCTGGCCAGCCTTGATCCGAAAGTAGATCTGGCTATTGTTTATCGTAATATCAGCAGTCAGTACCAATCCCTTTTCAGCAATGCATTTACTGAAAACAGTTTGCCGGTAAATGAAAATGGCTGCTATGCCGGCTTATCCATTCGGCCGGTCCCACGTTGGAAGTTGGATGTATATGCAGATATTTTCAGTTTTCCCTGGCTGAAACACCAGGTGAATGCGCCATCGGGCGGACATGAATACCTGGTACAGATAGATTTTACTCCTAATAAGTATGTAGAGATATATACCCGGTTCAGGCATGAAACAAAATGGCAGAATATGGCTGATACAAGTAGGGCTATTCAGCCGCTAGCACCGGTTACCCGGTTAAACTGGCGTACGCACATCAGTTACCGGCTTAATAGGGTAGTTGAATTACGCAGCCGGGTTGAAACGGTTTGGTATGCCAGTAATAAACAGCAAAATGAAACCGGTTTTATGTTTTATACCGATGTGCATGTGAAGCCTGCTTTCAAACCATTTTTCTTCAATGCCCGCATTCAATATATTGAAACGGATGGGTATAACAGCAGGATCTATGCCTGGGAAAACACGGTTTTGTATAATTTTTCTATCCCCGCATTATTTAATAAAGCCCTGCGGTATGTTATCAATGTTAACTACCGGTTAATGCCCCGTCAGGTGAAGCAGCATTCAAAAAAGTTTAATTGCCTCTTCTCTTTATCGTTTGCACAAACTGTTTATCCATCTAAACCTGCAGTTGAGGCAATGGAAGATGCAATTGAGGCGTATAACAAAGCTGATTTCAAACTGCAGATTATTTTTACAAAGCGGTAACAATGCTGCCTGGTGTTTGTTTAACAATTGTTAAGCGAATTAAAATTTTATTAAAGGTTACGGTGTATTCGGTTATACATCATACGGTGATTTATGATTATATAAATTTGCCGCTTGTGTAATTCTGAAATACCTAAATTGTCATGATAGGAAAAAATTATTAACAACTCATAATCTTTAGTTTAAAATAAAAGCTTTGAAACCCAGTGTAGTGGCTGCTTGTAAGCCAGTGCAGGCGTACGTTTCAGCGTGATTGAAATAGTATTGAAGTTTTCTAGAAATGAAAAATATTGTGTGGTGCCTGCTTGCAGCATTTGTAGAATTCGGTTTGTCTACCGGTTAGTAAAATTTACTTTATTTGCACAAGATTTAACTTTTTTGTTAAACGTTTCGTTTTCGGGATTACACACATCAATTAAAAAAATCTACAAGTCTCATGAGAAAAATTCTATCACTACTGATAGCATTAGCGCTATCGGTTGTGGCGTTCGCGCAAGATCGCCATATCTCGGGTCGGGTTACAGATGATAAAGGAGACCCGGTTCCCTTCGCTTCCATCAAAAT
Organism: Niastella caeni; assembly: GCF_004834005.1. GTDB lineage: Bacteria > Bacteroidota > Bacteroidia > Chitinophagales > Chitinophagaceae > Niastella > Niastella caeni. The sequence continues at coordinate 446,235 of NZ_STFF01000001.1, read as the reverse complement.
CAAAAAATCAAAAGTTGGGACCGCTGCTGATGAAGCCGGTAATTTTAAATTAAGTGTTCCGCCTAATGCTGTGCTGGAGATCAGTGCATCTGGATTGGAGACGCAGGAAGTAAGCACAGCCGGTGCAGGGAATGTATTTAATATCTCCCTTACAAGGATCTCCAACGAATTGTCTACTGTAGTGGTGACAACTTCATTGGGTATTAAAAGGCAGGCCAAAGAATTAGGATATGCGGCTACTACGGTAACCAGTAAAACACTTAACCAGGCTAAATCGGTGAACGTTCAACAAGCATTAAATGGTAAAGTATCAGGTGTATCGGTAACTACCGTTAATAGCGGGGTGTTTGAAAATGCCAAGATAAACATTCGCGGTATTCGCTCGCTTACCGGTAACAACCAACCTATGCTGCTTGTAGACGGAGCGCCAACACCGCTGGGGTTCCTGAGCTCTATTCCGCCTGATGACATCCAGGAATTAACGGTACTGAAAAGTGCGGCTTCTGCCCAGTTGTATGGCCCCGATGCGGTGAACGGCGTAATTGTCGTTACAACTAAAAAGGGATCGGGTAAAAAGCTGAACGTTACATTCAGCTCAGCTTTACAGGCTGCCCGCGTAGCTTATTTCCCTAAAATGCAACGCTCATTTGGCGCTGGTGCCGGTGAAGAAGTTGATGATTATGGTAACTACCTGTATGTGCCATACGAAAACCAGCAATTCGGGCCCCGGTTCGATGGTACTACTAAAGATATAGGTGTAGAGCTGGAAGACGGTACTATTCAGTCTGGTCCTTATTCAGATCTGCATTATAAAGACAAAGTAAAATTCTGGAACACCGGTTTAACCTGGCAGAATACCGTATCGGTTTCCGGTGAAGATTTTTATGCAAGTATACAGGATGCCAAGATCCAGGGTTTAATGCCTCATGATGAGAACCGCAGGACCAGCTTCCGTTTCAATGCGGCAAAAACTTATGGCCGGCTTTCAGTGAACTATGGCTTGAACTATATTTTACAGAACTACGATGTAGTTAACGAAGCAGGTTTTGCCAATTTGTTCCCTGCCTACAATGGTAGTATCTTTTTCCTGGTAATGCAAACCCCCAGCAACATTCCTTTATTATCTTATAAAGACTGGAGGAACGATAAGTTTGCACAGTTCTCAAATTATTACAATGAGTTTGCGGTTAACCCATATTGGGTTATCGGAAACGTTCGCCAAAAAGGCCGTGCAGATGACCTGATCGGTAATTTGGATGTGAATTTTACAATCACCGACTGGTTGAAAGCCACTGCAAGGGTGAGCACCAACCTGGGCTTTAATAATTTTAAAAATACCACAGCGCCGGTAGAAGTAAGCAAATGGGCCGATGAAAATCGTAACGCTACCCAATATACTCCACGGCCCGGTAATGTATATGACGAACAGTCTTTCTCTTCAAGGATAAACCTCGATTACTACCTGAGTGGTGATAAAAAGATCAATAAAGATTTCAATGTTCGCTACCTGGCTGGTGGTATGGTACGCCAGAACCGCGCAAAAAATGTGGCTATAGGCGGTAATAACCTGGTAATACCTTATTTATATAATGTGGCCATACGCAGCGGTGATGCATTTGTTCCTAAATATACCGGTAGTTCAACAACGGTTGATGGCGGAAATAACTTTGTTATAGAATCCAGGTTGTTATCTGCTTATGGAACTGTAGGTTTTAGTTATAAAGGATGGGCAAATATTGAGTTTACCGGAAGAAATGACTGGGACAGCCGTTTGTCAAAAGAAAACCGTTCTTTCTTTTATCCTGGCGCCAATGCCGCGGTGATCCTTTCAGACGCTTTACCTTTCATTCAGAATAGTAAAATAATCTCATTTGCAAAAATAAGAGGTGCCTTATCAAAATCGGGTAACGTAAACCTGGGAGCTTATGCGCTCGAAGCTACGTTCTCGCAAGCAGGCGGTTTCCCTTTTGGTACCGTATCCGGATTCACTGCTGATAATATTTTCCCAAGCCCTGATCTGAAACCAGAGTTTGTGAAAACAACAGAAGTTGGTATTGAATTAGGCTTTTTGCGTAACCGCATCAATGTAGAAGCCAACTATTTCAATCAGAATAATACCGATCAGATCCTGGCTGTTACCCAATCTGCAGCTACCGGCTATCCTTTAAGTCTGGCCAATGCTGCCGATTTTAAAAACAAAGGGGTAGAGTTTGACCTGAATCTGACGCCATTGGTAAGGATTGGTCAGGGACGTATTGAATTCAGGATGAATGTTACTTACAACGATAATGAAGTAACCCGCACTTTAAACGATGCGCCTGTGGTGATTGGTGGTAACTCTGGTTTTACTCAAAACTCAGCCAGCTCACCAACTGCAAATAATATTGCTGTAGTAGGTAAACCTGCTTTCGGTTTTCAATTAACCGATTATGAAAGAGACCCTGAAACCGGAAAAGTGATCGTGGATTCAAAAACCGGTAATCCTACACAATCAGGTGAAATGGTGATCAGAGGAAGATCATTACCTCTTTGGGTATTAGGTTTTACTCCTTCTTATACAATTGGTGGCTTTTCTGCCAGCATGACCTGGGATTACAAAGGCGGTCATTATTTCTATGCCGGTATGGGATCTGATATGGATTTTGCCGGTATTTCTGAACGTAGTGCAGAATATGGCCGTCAACGGTTTGTATTCCCTAATTCAGTTTATAAAGATGCCAGTGGAAAGTATGTACAGAATACCAATATTCAGGTACAGGATGGTAACTATGGTTTCTGGACCGGTGCTTCTACCAATGCGCAAATTGGTACCAACTATTTTGCAAGCGCTGCTGCATGGCGGTTAAGAGAGGTGAATATCTCTTATAACATTCCGCTTAAATGGATCGGTGGTGGTAAGATCATTCAACGGTTAACTGTGAGCGCTATCGGGAAGAACCTGCTTCTTATTGTGCCAAAATCAAACCAATGGGGCGATCCTGAGTTTAACTATTCTTCTACCAACAACACGTTTGGTATAAGCAGCTCATTCCAGTCTCCTGCTTCCCGTTTATTTGGTGGAGCCATCACAGTACAATTCTAATCATATTAAATGCATACCAGATGAAATTCGTGAATATAAATAAATCGATAATTTGTGTGGCGGCGTTGCTGGTGATCATTGCTGGCACCAGTTGCAAAAAAGGCTTTTTAGATGTTAATGATGATCCAAACAGATCTACTGATAAAAATATAAGAGCCGATCTGCTTTTTCCGCAAGCCGCGGTTTATGTTGGAAACCGGATGGCTACTAACAATTTACGCTTCCTGAATTGCTGGATGGGTTATTTTGCACAACCCGGCGACTTTGCCATTTTGCAGGATGAAACCTCTTACAGCATTGATTTTACTTTTGGTGATAACTTATGGCAGAACCATTACGACGCGTTGTACGACCTGTACCTGACCAAAGTAAAAGCGTTGGCTGTGCAGGATTCCGTGTTGGCCGGTAGTGCAATGGTCCTTTCGGCCCGCCTGTTTCAGGACCTCGTAGACATTTTTGGAAATATCCCGTATTCACAGGCTTTCCAAACTTTGATCTATCGCCAGCCTGCATACGATAAAGGACAGGATGTATACAATGCTTTGCAAAAGAGCCTCGATTCTGCTATTACATTCCTGCATGCTACTCCTTCTGATAATTTTGAAGCTGTTGATATAGTAAATCATGGCGATGCTACACAATGGATAAAGTTTGCCAATACTTTAAAATTGCGCTTATTGATCCATCAGTCACAGATGGCAGGCTTTAACCCAGCTCCCGAGATCGCTAAAATTATCAGCAATGGCGGAGTATTACATGCCGGGGAAGACATTGATGTAAATCCCGGTTTTGTAAACGAGAATGCCAAGCAGTCTCCTTTCTATGCCAACTTTGGTAACACACCCACCGGCGCCGATGCCAGTACCAGCACCCGGGCAAACGCTTATTTTGTAGATCTGCTTGGGCACTATGATGATGCACGGATCGAGCGGTTCTTCAATCCCGTTGGTACATCTTTCGTTGGCGCCACGTATGGGCTTGTAGAAGGAAACCCTGGCGGTGCAGCAAGCTCAAGAATAGGGCCCGGCCTCGCCGGTAGTGCAACCCAGGATGCCTGGATATTTCCTGCATATGAGAGCATGTTCCTGGAAGCAGAAGCCATAGCACGTGGATGGATGCCCGGTGATGTGCAAACTGCTTATGAAGCTGCCGTAACTGAATCTTTTGTTTGGCTGGGTGTTGAAGATGCTGCTGACTGGGCGCATGAATACCTCACCACTGCTGATATCGCAATATGGGCGAATGCCGGTTCTTCCGTATCTGATCAGGTGAAGTTCATTGCTTTTCAAAAATATATCGCGCTGGGTGGTGTTGACCCTACTGAATCATGGAGTGATTTGAGAAGACTGAACATGATTCCCGATAACGGATATATTTCAGTAAACCCGTCGCGTATTTCAAATACGTTACCTGTTAGGTTGCTATATCCTCAAAGTGAATATACGGCCAATGGCAGCAATGTAAGAGCACAGGGAACCATCAACCAGTTTACTTCAAAAATATTCTGGCAACCATAAACGTGAAAAACAAATACGATTAATATGAAACTATATATAAAATCAATTTTTGTTATGTCCCTGCTTTCCCTGGGCATGACCGGCTGTTTGAAGGATAATGCGTACGAAGATCATGAAATACAATCGAACCGGCCTATTGACGGGCAACCGAGCGTGATTGAGCTGAAAGTATCGGCCAATAACCTCACCCGCTTTGTTACTTTGGCCTTTGCCAACAGCACCAAGGATACTGTGGTTAACCTGGTACCGGTTACCCTGGCAACCAACGGCGCAGCCGGGGAAGATATAAACGTAACAGTAGGGTTGAGGCCTTCATTGGTCACTGATTACAATACAGGTAATGGAACAGCCTATGATGTGCCCACCCCTTCTATGTTTTCGCTTGTTAATAATGGTGTTGTTACCATTCCGAAAGGATCGAATGTAGGTTACCTGCAGATAAAAATGGTACCTGCCGATTTTATCGGTCATGACTGGGCGATTGGATTTGTTATTAATAGTATTGATAAATCGTCGTACACCATCAGCGGTAATTTAAGCACGGCTGTGGTAGCGGTTGCCACCAAAAATCAGTATGATGGTTTATATGATGCTGCCGGATTTTTTGTGCACCCTACGGTACCAAGGGCATTTGGTTTTGAAAGTCAAAAAGTGAAAACCTATAACGCCAATACGGTTACCAAAGCATTGGGCGATTTAGGCGATGCCACACCTATAAACATTACTGTTAATGCCGACAATACTGTAACTATTACTCCCGGCCCTGGCGCAAGTGGTTCTACAGCCCTGGTAGGAAACTACCTTGATCCTACCCGTCCGGCATATAATAATACATATAATCCGGCTACTAAAACTTTCATGTTATCATACGGTTATCCTATGCCAACACCTACACGAACGATCACTGAAAAAGTGGTGTATGTGGGGGTAAGGTAGATTAGTATAATCTAATATATTTCAAAAAAGGTTGTTCAAACACTTGAACAACCTTTTTTTATTTTATATAGCTAAAGGTTTAGCGTTTCGGCAATAACGCAGGGTGTGACTATTTTCTTCCATTAGTAAACGAATGTGGAAAATAATAATTTGTATGAAAAAATAATATATTACTTTCCTTTTAATAATGCTTTGCAACTTCCTGAATACAATTTCTGCTGATTATCATAGAACTTATCTACATTTTCATGATAAAAAGAGTTGCAGCTTTTCGCATATCCGGTTTGTCTACCTCAAATATTGATTTAGCCGTCCGTTCCCCTATTTTAACTTTTTTTTATCCTGAATCAGGATTTTCAATACATTTAGAACTCAAATTTTAAAACTTACAAGTCACATGAGAAAAATGCTATCACTGCTAGCAGTGTTAGTGCTATGCACTGCTATGGCCCTCGGTCAACAAGCCAAAACTGTGACCGGCCAGGTCAAGGATTCGAAGGGAGACCCTATTCCCTTTGCAACAATTAAGATCAAAGGCACCACCAATGCCGTTGCCGCCGATGCAAACGGCAACTTCTCGATCAACGCTCCGCAAAATTCCACATTTATTATTTCCGCCGTGGGCTTTGAGCAAACAGAATTAAAAGCCAACAGTTCAGGAACGCTTACTGTTTCGTTGAATACAATGGACGCAATGAGCGAAGTGGTAGTAACCGCGTTGGGTATTAAAAGAGCGAAAAATACCCTGCCTTATGCCGCGCAAACTGTGAACGGAGAAGATGTAAGCCGTTTACGGTCGGGCAATGCCTTCAGCGCGCTGTCTGGAAAAGTTTCCGGATTGCAAATTCAACAGGGTAACGGTATGGGTAGCTCAACCAACATTGTGATCCGCGGTATGAAATCTATTTCCGGTAGCAACCAGGCTTTATTTGTTGTTGATGGAGTACCGGTTGATAACACCATTAATAACAGAAGCACGCAACAAACCGGTAGAGGTGGTTACGATTACGGTAATGCAGCTTCTGATATAAACCCTGATGATATTGAAAATATCAACGTATTGAAAGGGGCTGCCGCTACTGCCTTATATGGTTCAAGAGCTGCGAATGGCGTTATCATGATCACCACCAAAAAGGCTAAAAGAGGATTGGGTTTAACAGTTAACACAGGCCTTACTGTTAATTCAATAGACAAGAAAACCTTTCCCGGATACCAGAAGCAATATGGCGCCGGGTATTCTGATCCCTATCAGAAAGATGGATTCTTCTACTTTGATGTAGATGGTGACGGAAATAGAGACCTGGTAGTGCCCACCTCGGAAGATGCATCTTATGGTGCAAAGTTCGATCCCAATTTAATGGTTTATCATTGGGATGCATTTGATCCGGCTTCGCCTAATTATAAAAAAGCCCGCCCCTGGGTAGCAGCGGAAAACGATCCTTCCACATATTATGAAACATCCCTGTCGAACAATACGAATATAATGTTGGATGGCGCTACCGATAAAGGTTCATTTAAATTAGGATACACCAGGAACGATGAGCGTGGTGTATTGCCCAACAGCAAACTCATTAAGAATATTGTCAACTTCGGTGCCAGCTATAACATCACTCCGAGATTAACGGCTACCGCATCAGTAAACTATTCCAAGATCGATGGCAAGGGCCGTTATGGAACAGGGTACAGCGGCCTTAACGTAAACCAGAATTTCAGACAATGGTATCAAACCAACGTTGATATTAAAGAGCAAAAAGAAGCTTATTTCAGAAACCGTAAGAACGTTACCTGGAACTGGAAAGATCCTTCTCAGGCCAGCGGTCTTGTTCCTATTTATACCGATAACTACTACTGGACAGCATACGAGAATTATGAAACTGATACCCGCCAACGTGTTTTCGGTTATACAACACTCGATTTTAAAGCAACCGACTGGTTAAGCTTTTTAGGCCGTATTTCAGTTGATAATTATACCGAACTGCAGGAAGAGCGGGTGGCTGTGGGAAGCAATGGTGTAGCTTCATATACCCGCTTCGACCGCACTTTCACCGAGCTTAACTACGACCTGATGGCCAATTTTGATAAGCAACTGACCAAAGACTTTAACCTGAAAGCCCTGCTGGGTACCAACTTGCGCAGAACCACTACACGTTCTACATTGGCAACTACATCAGGTGGCCTCATTGTTCCTGGTTTGTACAGCATCGCCAATTCAAAAGGAACAGTGCCTGCACCAACCGAAACCTATCAGCCTATTGCTGTAGACGGTTATTTTGGTGGCATTACACTGAGCTATCAGGATTACCTGTCACTGGACGCTACTTTCCGCAGAGACAGATCTTCAACCTTACCTGTTGATGTAAACGCTTATAACTATTACGCGGTTTCAGGAAGCTGGCTGTTCTCGCATCATTTGCCAACAGTGCCCTGGTTGTCGTCAGGTAAAATTCGCGTGAACTATGCAACGGTAGGTAACAGCGCCCCCTGGGGTAGCGTAAAAGATGTTTATGATAAGCCCAATCCGTTCGGAAGTACGATCTTATTCTCTTTGCCCGATACAAAGAACAATACCAATTTAAAGCCTGAGCAAACAAAGAGCCGTGAAATTGGTTTGGAAATGGCATTTGTGAAAAACCGCTTAGGGTTTGATGCGACCTACTATGTTACCAACACGATCGATCAGATCATTCCTGTATCTGTTTCTGCTGCCACTGGTTATATCAGCAAATACGTAAATGCAGGTGAGATCGAAAATAAGGGTATTGAATTAACGGTGTATGGTACGCCCGTTCGCACTCAAAACTTTTCGTGGACTGTGAATGTAAACTGGACACGTAACCGCAACAAAGTATTGTCGTTGTATAATGACAGTAAAAATCTGCAGATCGGTTCGTTTCAGGGCGGTGTTAGTATAAACGCTTCTATCGGCCAGCCTTATGGCACTATCCAGGGTAAAACATGGGCAATGAAAGATGGAAAACGCCTGGTTGGTGATAATGGATATTATACAGTAACGTCTACCACATCTAATATCATCGGTAACGTAAACCCCGATTGGATCGGCGGTATATACAATACATTTAAATACAAAGATTTCACCCTCGGCTTTTTGGTCGACATGCGTAAAGGTGGTGATGTTTGGTCGCTCGACCTGTTCTACGCACAATATACCGGTGTGTTGAAAGAGTCTGCCGGTATTAACGACCTGGGCAATCCTGTAAGGAACAGCCTCGCTGATGGCGGTGGTGTGATACTCGATGGTGTAGACAAAGACGGCAAAGTAAATACTAAACGTGTGGTGATAGACGCCAATTCACCCTCTAATCCGCAAGCTAACTATGCATACGACGCAAGCTATATCAAGCTGAGAGAAGCCAACATTTCTTATGCATTGCCTTCCAGCGTTTATTCAAAAATTAAAGCTATAAAAGGTATCGACATTTCTTTGTTCGGTAGGAATTTGTGGATCATCCATAAAAATCTGCCTTATGCTGATCCTGAAGAAAACCTGTCGGCCGGTAATTTGTTGGGCATGCAAAGTGGTGCTTATCCCACTACCCGTTCAATTGGTATGAATCTTAGGTTGAAATTCTAAAAATGAAAATCATGAGAAAACTCGTTTATATAGCACTGCCGGTTATACTATTAGCGGCATGTACAAAAGATATCTCCCGGTTCAATAATGAAACAAAGAAGCCCGCTGCCGTTCCGGGCGCTACCCTGTTTTCAAATGCGATAAAAAATATTTCTGATGGCCTGGCCAATGCCAGCGTAAACATAAACGTATTCAGGTTTACGGTAAAGCACTGGGCTATGGCTGTTTACCAGGATGAAGCGCAATATGATTTTACTACCAGGGCTATTCCTCAGGCATGGTGGACGAGAATGTACCGCGATGTATTGAATGACCTGAAAGAAGCTTCTCGGGTTATTACTGCCGATGCTGCGCTGGATGCCGGTGTTAAGCAAAATCAACTGGCCATGATCGATATCATGCAGGTGTATGCTTACAATATTCTGGTAAATACGTTTGGTAACATTCCTTATAAAGATGCATTGGACCCCAATAACCTGTTTCCTGCATACGATGATGCGAAAACAGTTTATACTGATCTGTTAAAAAGACTGGCAGATGACATCAGTAAATTAAATGCATCAAGTGGTGGTTTTGCTTCAACCGATGACCTGATCTATGCAGGCAACGTTGCCAAATGGATCAAATTTGCCAATACGCTGCAATTGAAAATGGGTATTGTTTTAGCAGATGCAGATAATGCAGCGGCTAAAGCAGCTATTGAAGCCGCAGATTCAAAAGCTATTTCTGCAGCAGCAGATAATGCCCAACTGAAATACCTGACCGCCAGTCCGAACACAAATCCGTTGTATACAGATATCGTATTGGGAGGCCGTTCAGATTATCTGGCAGCAAAAGACCTGATGGACCCGTTGATTTCTTTAAACGATCCCCGCAAGTCGTTGTATTTCGGTACTAACAATGCAGGCGATTATGCCGGTGGAATTGTAGGTAAAGTAAACACCTTTGCCGATTTTAGTAAACCGAGTTCAAGGGTTATTGCTCCCGATGCAGCTAATTTATTAGCCGATTATGTTGAAGCCGAGTTTATACGGGCAGAAGCCAAAGAACGTGGCTACAATGTAGCTGGTACTGCAGAAGAGCATTATAACAATGCTATTACCGCTTCAATCGTATATTGGGGTGGAACGGCTACAGATGCAGCTACCTACCTCGCTCAGTCGGATGTAGCCTATGCTACCGCTACCGGTAACTATAAGCAAAAAATAGGTTTTCAAAAATGGATCGCTTTGTACAACCGTCCATTTGATGGCTGGGTTGAATTGAGAAGGCTGGATTACCCGGTATTGACGCTGGCGCTGAATGCCGTTTCAGGGTTCCCCAACCGGTTCCCTTATCCGGGCAACGAGCAGCAGTTGAATGGTACCAATTATACCGCTGCAGCCGCTATCATGGGTAATGATAAAGTGGAAACCAAATTGTTCTGGGATAAATTTTAATATCTCTCTTTTAGTAGGTATCATAGTAGTATCAACCCGTGCCACGGTTCAAAACCGTGGCACGGGTATTTTAGGGCATCCGGGCAGGAAAATAAAATTCAGTACAACCGATTTCGGCCGGTTTCTTACATTTGGGCCTTAAACTTTTAATGATGGAAGAACAAAATCAGCAGCAAAACCAGTTAAATATTGAAATTTCTGAAGAAGTAGCAGAAGGGGAGTACGCCAATCTTGCCATCATTACGCATTCCCATGCCGAGTTTGTAATTGATTTTGTGAACGTAATGCCCGGTACGCCAAAAAGCAAGGTAAAATCACGTATTATATTAACACCGCAGCATGCCAAGCGCTTCATGAAGGCTTTAACCGAAAATATTCAGCGTTTTGAAGCCGCCAATGGTAAGATCCAGGACCTGGAGGAAGTACAAATTCCGATGAATTTTGGCGGGCCAACCGCTCAGGCTTAGTTTGTTTATGGTTTGTGGTTTGTAGTTTGTGGTTGCTTCAAAGAGTTGAAAGCCTGCAATTGCAGGGGTTATAAGAATTGCCAGCAATTTCAGAATTGAGATTAACAACAAACCATAAACAACAAACAACAAACTACAACATTCCCGCATCGGCAAAGCTGAAATACCCGTTCTCACTAACTATAATATGGTCGAATAGGGAAATGTCGAACAATTTTGCGGCCTCCTTTAGTTTTCGGGTCAATTCCTGATCGGCCCGGCTGGGTTGTAAATTGCCCGAAGGGTGGTTATGGCAAAGGATCAGGCTCACGGCCTCTTCCAGTATGGCTTTCTTTAAAATGACCCGGGGATCGGCTACGGTTGCCGTAATACCGCCTTTGCTTATTATTTCTAAATGATTTATGCGGTTGGCCTGGTTCAAATAGGCCACGGCAAACACCTCATGAGGCAGGTCGCGAAACAGGGCCTGCAGGTAATGGGCTATTTCCCGGCTGCTTTTAACAATGGGCTTATCTAATGAAAGGGCAGCCTGCCGGCGGCGCCCCAGTTCAAGGGCCGCAACGATGGTTATGGCTTTTACTTTACCAATCCCTTTTATGCGCATCATTTGCTGGATGGTAACTTTACCAAGTTCATTTAGGTTGTTCTTTCCCAGTCGGAGGACCTCTTTTGCCAGTTCAACAGCATTCTTTTCCCGATGACCGTTCCCGATGAGGATCGACAGCAGTTCTGAATCGCTTAAAGTAGATGGATTTTTCCCAAGTAGCTTTTCCCGGGGCCGGTCGTCCTTAGCCCATTTTTTTATTGAAAATTTTATCTCTTGCATAGTTCAAATATTTCTAGTACTTTTCGGACAAATACTATAACCACAAAATGTACTTTAAGTACTAGTTTGTACGTTATTTCAGTATAAAATCCAGATCTATTTAAAAACTATTTAATCTAATCCCCATGAACAGAAAAACTACTCTAGCCGCAATAGGAGGTTACCAACCATTCCTTTTTTGCATAGGCATGTACTTTGTTGCCCTTTTCTTCTCAATTTTTATTTGTTCCGCAGTTTTTTATGCATTTTATCCCAAAAAGGCGATAGCCAAAGAGGGCCAAACAAGCCATAAAACGGCTTCCATGGCGCCCGGCGGGTCACGAATGCTGCTGACTGTAACCAAGTAACACGTTTATTGGGGATGCACCGATTGATCAGTAACCATTGAAAGCTATTTTCTGCAAGAAGATGAAATAAATTTTGTACATCGGTTATCGGGCAAATACCAAGCTTCGCGTTATCTTCGCCGCACATTTTACTGCGGTATGCAAATGTCAGTCAAGATCTTTTCAGGCACAGGTTCACAATACCTGGCCGAAAAAATAGCTCAAAAATTTGGAGCTGTCCTTGGAAAAATAACCATCTCTAAATTTAGTGATGGCGAAATTCAGCCTGTATTTCAGGAAAGTATCCGGGGCGATATGGTTTTTCTTGTGCAAAGCACTTTTGCCCCGGCGGAGAATCTTTTAGAATTATTATTAATGATCGATGCCGCCCGGCGGGCTTCGGCCTACAAAGTGGTGGCTGTGATACCATATTATGGCTACGCGCGGCAGGATAGAAAAGACAAGCCACGCGTGGCCATTGGTTCTAAGCTGGTTGCCAATATGTTGGTGGCTGCCGGCGCCGATCGTGTGATAACCATGGACCTGCACGCTCCGCAGATCCAGGGGTATTTTGATATACCTGTTGACCACCTCGATAGCTCCGCTATTTTTATTCCTTACATCCAGCAACTTCAGTTGGAAAACCTTACCTTTGCGGCCCCCGACGTGGGAAGCGCCAACCGTATTCGCGAAATTGCATCCTATTTTAATGCTGAAATGGTGATCTGCGATAAGCACCGGAAACGGGCCAATGAAATTGCCAGCATGGTAGTTATTGGGGACGTTACCGACAAGGATGTGGTGTTGATAGATGACATTTGCGACACCGGGGGAACCCTGGCAAAAGCGGCCGGGTTGTTGAAGGAAAAAGGAGCTCGTAGCGTTCGTGCATTGTGTACACACCCGGTTTTGAGCGGAAATGCATACTCAAATATTGAGAACAGCGTGTTGGAAGAACTGGTAGTGTGTGATACGATACCCATGAAGCAAAAGCTATCGAAAGTGAAGATCATAAGCGTTGCCGAACTGTTTGCAGTAGCCATTCGCAATGCATATGAGAACAGAAGTATCACTGGTTTATTTATTCATAGCCAGCGACGGAATTCATAGCAGAATGTGCTGATTTGATAATGTGCTAATGTGCTGAGGAAAGGCGAAGGCATAATTTGAAGGCAGAAAAGCTGAAGTTTGAGGAACCATTGCCGGTTCACGACAGCCGATTCACGGAAATTCTAAATTAAAATAAACAATGAAAACAATTACAATCGAAGGACAACTGAGGACCGGAACCGGGAAAAAAGCCGCCCGGGAACTTCGCTCTCAGGGACTGGTGCCTGGTGTAATTTACGGCGGTACACAGGAAATTAACTTTGCAGCTCCTGTGCTGGCTTTCAAATCCATCGTATATACTCCTGATTTCCAGTTAGCTGACATTAAAGTAGATGGTAAAAGCTACAAATGTATTTTAAAGGATATTCAGTTCAACAAGGTAACTGATGAACTGTCGCACCTTGACTTCCTGGAACTGGTTCAGGACAAATCAGTAATTGCTACTATTCCTATTAAATTTACTGGTACCTCTGTAGGGGTAAAAGATGGTGGTCGCCTCATTACAAAAGTGAAGGCTTTAAAAATTAAAACACTTCCCCAGCACCTGAAAGAGAATATCGAGGTTGATATCACTAACCTGCAACTGAATGGCAACATTCGTGTAGAAGATGTGAAGGAAGCGAATTACGAGATCCTGAACTCACAGCGTATTCCCATTGCTTCTGTAGTAATGACGCGTCAGTTGAAACAGGAAGAAGCTGCTGCTCCTGCGGCGGCTGCTGCTAAAGCGCCTGCTGCGGCACCTGCTGCCAAAGCACCCGCTGCAAAAAAGTAAAATAGATCAATGCATATAAGCCCAGCTATAAGCTGGGCTTTATCGTCAAAATAAAAAAGGTCAGGTGAGTCACATGAGGAACTGAGAAAAAGGAATCATTGACTGATTTGACCCTTTTTAGTAATCTGACCACCCGACTGAATTGACTCATTTGACCACAATTGATCCATTTATCCGGCTTGACTGATTATTCATTAGGCTGTTGATCGTTAAGGGCCTTTTTCTGCCTCTGCTTACCCCCACACCACACCCGTTGTTCAATTATTGCCATTATGAAGTTTCTGTTGATAGGATTAGGTAATATTGGAAGTGAATACGAATACACGCGTCACAACATAGGTTTTGATGTAGTGGATGCTTTTGCTCAAAAGCATGGTGGCTTTTTTGGGGTGGGAAGACTGGCACAAGTTTGTGAATTGAAATGGAAGGGCAAAAAGTTGACATTAGTCAAGCCCACGACCTATATGAACCTGAGCGGCAAGGCAGTAAAGTATTGGATGGAAAAAGAATCCGTCGCTTTGGAACAATTATTGGTAATAGTAGACGATATTGCACTACCGCTTTCCCGGATACGGCTTCGACCTTCGGGTAGCTGTGCCGGTCATAACGGATTGCGGAGCATAGAGGAGACCCTTCTTACCGATAAATACCCCCGATTACGATTTGGTATCGGTAACAATTTCCCCAAGGGAGGGCAGGCGGACTTTGTACTTGACCGCTGGACGTCCGAGGAATCGCCCTTAGTAAAACGAAAGGTTGAAAAGTGTGTAGAAGTGATAGAAAATTTTATCACCATTGGCATCGAACGAACTATGAATGAAGCGAATAAATTGGAGTTTACACTATGATTTGTTAATTTGAATCTTTATTTTCGCAATGCCAATATTTGTGGTGAGTAATAATTTGATATTCAATATCTCTATGCCCACGTACCCCCGGCTTTTCCAGGCGCATGAAACTTGAAAACAATTATCTCAATTAAACCCTTTGTTGAGTATGAAAATTTTCTGTGTAGGCCGTAATTATGTGGCTCACGCAAAAGAACTGGGTAACGAGGTTTCAGATGAACCTATCGTTTTTATGAAACCTAAAAGTGCTTTACTACAGGCTCATACCCCTTTTTATTACCCCGAGTTCACTAATGAATTACATTATGAATGTGAACTGGTATTGCGTATATCAAAGAATGGTAAATACATTCAGGATAGGTTTGCCAGTAAGTATTATGATGCAGTAACAGTTGGCATAGACTTTACTGCCCGTGATATTCAAACTGAATTGAAAGAAAAAGGGTTGCCATGGGAAAAAGCAAAAGCCTGGGATAATTCTGCAGTGATTGGCAAGTGGATACCATTACCGAATATCAAGAACAAAAAAGACATCAACTTCTGTTTGTATAAAAATAAAGAATTGGTGCAGCAGGGTAACTCGGGTTTAATGATCAATAACTTTGATAAAGTAGTTGCGTATATCTCCAATTACTTTTCAGTGAATATTGGCGACCTCGTGTTTACCGGCACACCGGCTGGTGTAGGCGAATGTGTGGTTGGTGACGAGCTGGAAGCCTTTATCGAAGACGACAGCTTATTAAGTTTAGAGATCAAATAACAAATAGATCATCATTACAAGGAAATAGCCTTTCCCGATTCTTCGGGAAGGGCTTTTTTATTCCGGAAATCCGAAGTCAGAAATCTGAAGCCACATCTGAGCTTTTTGAAATTGAGGGAACTGAAATTTACAGGCATTTTTCAAATTCGGAAATTTTCCGACCTCGTAATTCCGACTTCGTACTTCTTTTTTCCCAAACTAACATTTGTTATTATTATTTTTGTCGGATATCTATGATGCATACCGATATTTTATTGAAAGCCTACCGGCTTATGTGCACTGCCAAAGCCATGGCCGAAACCTATGAAGCCAATCGTGCCGTTTGTAAATACGTTCATTCCACCTCTCGCGGGCATGAAGCCATTCAACTGGCAACCGCCTTTCAATTATTGCCCTGCGATTATATTAGCCCGTATTATCGCGATGAAAGCATCTTGCTGGGATTGGGTTTTTCTCCCTATCAGTTAATGCTGCAGTTACTGGCCAAGCGCGATGATATCTTTACCGGGGGCCGCGAATATTATTCTCACCCAAACTATCGGGGCAACGATAAACCTGGCATCATACACCAAAGCAGCGCAACCGGTATGCAGGTAATACCCACCACCGGCATTGCACAGGGGCTACAATACCTTGAACAAATAAATTCCGATAAATTAATAAAAGGGCCCAATGGCGAAATGCCTGTAGTGATCTGCTCGCTGGGCGATGCCAGTGTAACGGAAGGCGAGGTAAGTGAAGCATTGCAATTTGCCATATTAAAAAGGCTGCCGGTAATATACCTGGTACAGGACAATAGCTGGGGCATTAGCGCCAGTGCAGAAGAGGTACGCGTGATGGATGCTTATGACTATGCTGCCGGTTTTCCGGGCTTAGATCGGGTACGGATCGACGGAAGTAATTTTGAAGAAAGTTTCGAAACCATGCATCGCGTAGTGCAATACGTAAGGCAACAAAGAACACCTTACCTGGTGCAGGCAAAAGTGCCTTTGCTGGGGCATCATACCAGTGGCGTGCGCAAAGAGTTTTACCGCACCCAACAGGATTTGGAGAAACATGCAGTGAATGATCCTGGCCCGAAGCTGCGCCAACGGTTATTACACCATGGCATCAATGAACAGCAATTATTAAGCATAGAAAAAGAGGCATGGGAAGAAGTAAGCCGGCAATTTCAACAAGCCGTACAATCGCCGGAACCCGACCCTGCCACTGTAACAGATCATATTTTTGTACCAACACCAATTACTGAGGAGAAGGGACAACGCCAGCCCGCCGGCGCTGAAAAAATAATAATGGTCGATGCGGCGCTGTTCGCCATCAGGGAGATCATGGAAGAATTTCCTGAAGCCATGTTGTATGGGCAGGATGTAGGCCGGCGCCTTGGGGGCGTTTTTCGCGAGGCGGCTACCCTGGCCGAAAAATTCAGCGATGTGCGTGTGTTTAATACTGCTATCCAGGAAGCATACATTATAGGCTCAACTGTGGGAATGAGTGCGGTAGGGGTGAAACCAATAGTTGAAGTACAGTTTGCCGATTATATCTATCCCGGGTTTAATCAGCTCGTAACAGAGATCTCAAAATCGTGCTACCTGAGTTGTGGTAAGTTCCCTGTTCAAACAGTAATACGCGTTCCTATTGGCGCATATGGCGGTGGCGGGCCTTATCATAGCGGGAGCGTAGAAACTACCTTATTAAGCATTAAAGGCATTAAAGTAGTGTACCCCTCCAACGCAGCGGATATGAAAGGGTTGATGAAAGCGGCCTTTCTTGATCCCAACCCGGTAATAATGCTGGAACATAAGGGGTTATACTGGAGTAAAGTGCCTGGTACGGAAGATGCAAAAACAATTGAACCATCCCGGGATTATGTATTGCCCTTAGGCAAAGCCGGGTTGGTTATTGAAGCTGATAAAGAAAAGATCAATGCTGGCGAATCGTGCTGTATTGTTACGTATGGAATGGGCGTGTATTGGGCGCGTTCCGCTGCCAAAAACTTTCCCGGGCAGGTAGATGTCATAGACTTACGTACACTATACCCGCTTGATGAAAACCTCATTTTTGAAAGGGTAAAAAAGCATGGCAGGTGCCTGGTATTAACCGAGGAGCAGCAAAACAATTCATTTGCCGAAGCATTGGCCGCAAGAATATCACGCGCTTGTTTTCAATGGCTTGATGCGCCGGTTGAAGTATTGGGGGCATTAAATGTGCCGGCTGTACCCATGAATATGTATTTAGAACAAGCTATGTTGCCAAATGGTGAAAAAGTGACGGCTCTGCTTAAGAACTTATTATTTTCTTAATTATGATCGTTTTATACTCTTCAAGATAATTTTATTTCTTCGTTATATTCTACAAGATAAGTAGGCTGTATCGTACATCCTATACTTCTGCCGTTTATAATATTTTAACACGCGGCGTATAATAAAATTTGTCTTATTTACGTAGAGTTACGTACTTCAAACCACCTAAGCAGCCATGAAAAACAGATACCTTAAGGGGGCCCATCTTTCTGAGCGGAAAGTTCGGGAACTTATTAAATTATTCTCGGAAGATCTGACAGCCACACAGATCGCCAACATTACAGGAATTAGTCGGATTACGGTTAATGCGTACTTTAAGCTAATCCGTACACACATTGCAAAGTTTTGCGAGGAAAGAAATCCATTTCATTTCACTAATGGAACGGTTTCTTACCATGCATCGGAAAATGGGATCGCTGCCACAAACGGGGCAGTTTCAAAAAAATCGTTTTATGGGATCTTTAAAAACGATGATGCCATTCACACCGATAAAATTGCAAATATCGATGCAGAGTGGATGTATGATTGGTTAAAAGGAAAAACAGAGGGTGGGAGAGAGCTCATTGAGCAACATCGCCTGCATGTTTACAATGGCATTGCCGATTTTAACAGCATCCGGTTATACCGTATTAATGAATCGATTCCCGGTATAACGCGTGGTAAATCCCACATCGATGAAATCGATATGTTCTGGGGCATGCTGAAATCGCGGTTAATAAAATTCCGTGGATTAAACAGCGGTACACTTTATCTGCACGTAAAAGAAACAGAATTCCGGTACAATTACAGGGATAACGACCTGTTTGAACTGCTGATGGAAATTTTGCATAAACGTCCTTTGCATTATTCCAAAGCAGTACGATAACGGCAACGTGAAACGGCAAATAAACATCATTGGAAATGGTGAGCTGTTCTGAAATTGGGCAGTTATTCACGATTCACGTTTCACGTAAACGAACTCCGGGGATTTCATTCTATAGCATATCGCAACTCATCCCTGGATTAAAAATAAAAACAGTTGCGGTAATAGAATTTTTCTCATGTGACTCGCAGGTGGTTTCTACCACCTGCTTTTTATATGCTCCTTTACTCCTGCAACCTAATTAAAAACCGCTGATGTCGGTCCTAACCGTTGGTTAACGCCTCATGATAAACAAATTTGCTAATTTGCAGGTCTTACTGATCCAAACTCCTGTAATATGGCGCACGATCATTCACATGCACATGCTCACTCACATGCCGTATCGTTCAATGAAGCAAGTCTAAAGGCATTCCAGATAGGTATTGGCTTGAATATCTTGTTTGTGCTGGTGGAAGTAGTGGCGGGATTGTCGTATAAGTCAATGTCGTTGTTGAGCGATGCCGGCCATAACCTGGCAGATGTAGCCAGTTTGCTGCTTTCCTATATTGCTTTCAAACTTGCGCACCGGCAGGCTACGTTGCGGTTTACTTACGGGTATAAAAAAACAACTGTATTAGCGGCTCTTTTCAATGCATTATTATTACTGGTTGCCATCGGTACGCTTGGGTACGAATCAGTACTTCGTTTGCAAAGGCCACCGGTTGTGCAGGGTACAGGTATTGCCTGGGTAGCTGCCATAGGTATTGTTGTGAACAGTATTTCCGCCTTTCTTTTCTTCAAGAACAAAGACACCGATCTCAATATTAAAGGAGCGTACTGGCATTTGCTGGCCGATGCCATGGTATCGGTAGGCGTTGTGATTGGAGGTGTTGTAATTTCCTATACCAATTGGTATTGGCTTGACCCTGCTATTGGGTTGGCGATAATGATCATTATACTCATTAGCACCTGGTCGTTGCTGACAGATAGTTTTAAAATGTCGGTTGATGGGGTGCCGGCAGGCATTGAACTGGATGAAGTAACCAAGGTTATATTATCGGTGAAGCACATTGTGAATGTGCATCATATTCATATCTGGCCATTAAGCACAACAGAAAATGCATTAACAGCGCATATCATTATCGAAGACTGCATACCGTTTGATGAAAAGCTGAAAGTGATACAACACCTCAAGCACGAGTTGATTCACCATAATATACATCACAGCACTATTGAACTGGAGTCGCAAACCATTCACTGTGCCAATGAGAATGAAAAGTTAGAGCCACATTCCCATACACATTCTCATTAAATTTCGATCATTGCGGTCACTTATCGGGATTGCTCACATAGTTATAGATCATTTCCGATACGTCTGCCATTGCCTTAATTGCCTGTTCTTCTTTTTGCAGATTTTTAGATAATAGCACTAACACATATTTTCTTCCATTGGGTAAGAACACGATACCCGAATCGTGTTGAACGTGGGAAATATTGCCTGTTTTATGGGCTACCTTTACGTCCCTGGGTAACCGGGCCGGGATGATCTCTTTAAATTGCTGATTTAATAGAATATTGATCATAGCCTGCGAGGAAGCGCTGTCAACAATTTCGCCCTTGGCCATTTTCTCAAAGATCACCATCAGGTCATGGGCAGTGGTAACATTATTGAATCCTTTTTCATAAGCCTTTGAATCTTCTACACCCCGTAATACCTGTATACGTTTAGCACCCAGTTGACGCATGGTTTGGGTAACATTCCGTGCGTTTACCAACTCAATAACCATATTGGTTGCCAGGTTGCTGCTCTTGATGATCATATCGTATACCAGGTTGTACAAAGTTCTTTTTTCACCTAAATGCCGGTAGAGCTCCTTTTCACTATCATCATTGGCATTTAAACTAAAAACGCTGCTGTCAACAATACTTTTAAATTCATTCTTTAGAACAAAGGAGTCGTTCAGAGTAAAAGTGCCAGCCGCTGCCTGTTTGTATACTTCAATCATAACCGGTGTTTTCATGGTGCTCGCTGCATGAAAAAAAGCCTGGTCATTGATCAGTAATGTATCTCCTGTGGTCAGGTCTTTAAAGGCAACGGCAAAATCACCGGGTTGTTCTGCCAGCCTGGAGCTGATCTGGTCCTGAAGTTTGTTTAGTGTCATCCGATTTGAGCATGCGCATACCATGAATACGCTGCAAAGCAAGAGGAACGTTTTAGGATAATTTTTGAGCATAACCTGTAGTTATAGCGCCGAAGATAATAGAAAATGTATTTGGCAGGGAACCGCTGTTAAAAAGACTACCCGGTTTTCTGAAAAAAAATATTACCTTGAATAGGATAGTTGTTTCTCATTATCTGTAAATTGAATGAATGCTCCAAAATCAACTGCTGTTTCTTGTAGATGATGACATGGATGATCATGAAATATTCAAATCGGCTTTGGCGAAAGTTGATGAAGATCTTACCTTGTTAACTGCTACCAATGGTTATGAGGCGCTGGATGTGCTTTCGGCGGCAGCAACTTTACCCGACTATATTTTTGTTGATCTTAATATGCCCCGGATGGGTGGCTTACAATTTCTAAAAGAGATAAAGCAAACGGATACGCTAAAAAATATCCCGGTTATTATTTACTCAACCAGTTCAAACCCGGGCGATATTGCCAAAACCAAAGAATTAGGCGCCGTATCATTCGTTACCAAGCCTTCCCGGTTTTCAGATCTTTGCAGCTTTTTGCAATCGTTGATTACTTCTTAAGCGTTATTTCTGCATTAGAGAGGAAGGCCCCAAGCGAAGTCGAATGGGCATATGAAGCGTTGAGCGTAGCCGAAACACGCTTACCTGACGACATTGGATTACAATTGTTCAATTACTCCTTTAAACACGGCGCTCAATTTTTGATCGGCTTTACCGGCTACTGCAATAATTTCTTCAATATTAACCGGCTGCAGGTTATCGGGGTCGCATTCATCGGTGATTACACTAACAGCAGCACAGTGCAGCCCGATTTGATTGGCTACAATGACTTCAGGCACGGTGCTCATGCCTACCATATCTGCACCGATCACCCGAAGAAAGCGGTATTCAGCCCTTGTTTCGAGGTTAGGCCCTGGTACCGCCACATAAATACCTTGTTTGAGCGGCACCGATAGGTCCAGCGCCGTTTTAATGAAGAGTTTGTTCAGGCGAACATCATAAGGTTGGCTCATATCCGGGAACCGTGGACCGAGCTTCGGTTCGTTCACTCCCCGTAAAGGATTTTCAGGTTGAAGGTTTATATGGTCAGTGAGCAACACCAGGTCGCCCTTTTTGTATTCAGGATTCATACCACCGGCTGCATTACTTAACAATAAGCTGGTTACTCCCAGTTCTTTAAATACCCGTACCGGAAAAGTAATTTGCTGCATGCTGTAGCCTTCATAGTAATGAAACCGGCCTTACATGATCAAAATTTTTCTATTTTCTACAGTAGCCAGTATCAGCTTGCCCTTGTGAAATTCAACGGTAGATGTGGGGAAATGCGGGATCTCATTATAAGAAATTTGCTGAACCACCTCAACCCGATCAATAAATGATCCCAGCCCGGTCCCTAAAACAATAGCGGTGGAAGCACCGGTAAAACCCTTCTCTTCTAAAAAGCGGACTGTTTGTGAGATTTTTTCAATGATTTGGTCCATCCCGTGATTTTTTTTCAAAATAAAGTATTCCAGCGGTTATTTTGAAGCATTTGGATATTTTTATTCAGTAATGTGTGTGTTATGTACCAGTCTTGTGATAAATATGATAGTATTCTTTTTATACATGTGATCAATATTGTAAAATCCACTAATTTAGTGGAGTAACAGGATTTGTTAATCAAATACCCATGCAAATAAGCAAACCTTTTATCGCAGTTGCCTTGATCTGTACGTTTAACCTGCTTCAACCTGGCCATAGTTTGGGCCAGCAGGCAAAAGCAGTACGTCCAAATATTATTTTTATCCTGGCCGATGATTTGGGTTATGGCGATCTGGGTTGTTATGGACAACAATTGATCCAAACGCCTAATCTCGATGCCATGGCAAAACAGGGAATGCGGTTTACACAGTTTTATGCAGGTACGTCGGTATGCGCACCGTCCCGTTCATCATTGCTTACCGGGCAGCATACCGGGCATACGCCCATTCGTGGGAATAAAGGGGTAGAGCCCGAAGGCCAATGGCCTATACCGGATTCTGCAATTACTATAGCCGAGGTATTAAAAAAGGGCGGATATACAACCGGTGATTTTGGCAAGTGGGGGTTGGGGCCGGTAGCGTCATCCGGCGATCCGGTTAAGCAGGGGTTCGATGTTTTTTATGGATACAATTGCCAATCGAAAGCACATAACTATTATCCCGATCATTTATGGGAGAACGATACGCGTATTGACTTCGCCGCTAATACGCCCGGTCGTCCAACAGATTATGCAGCTGAATTGATACAACAAAAAGCACTGAAGTTTATTGAACAACAAAAAACTAACCCGTTCTTTTTATATCTCTCTTATACCTTGCCACATGCTGCATTGCAGGTGCCAAACGATAGCTTGTTTGAAAAATACAAGAAACTTTTTAATGAGCAACCAGTACCGGTAGAACCCTGGAATGGCAAAGGTTATGCACCGCAAGCATATCCGCGTGCCGCTTATGCTGCCATGGTAAGCAGGTTAGATGCGTATGTAGGGCAGGTTCTTCAAAAATTAAAGGAGTATGGGATTGACAAAAATACACTGGTGATTTTTTCCAGTGATAATGGTCCGCATAAAGAAGGCGGTAACGATCCTTCTTATTTTAATAGTAACGGTTCTTTGCGTGGTATTAAAAGAGATCTGTATGAAGGCGGTATTCGTGAACCGATGATTGCGTGGTGGCCTGGCAAAGTAAAAGCCGGCAGCACGTCCGATTATATCGGCGCATTCTGGGATTTTCTGCCCACTTTTGCCGAACTCGCCCAACAGCCGCAACCCAACAACATTGATGGCATTTCAATAGTCCCGGTTTTGTTCTCACAAAAAAAGGCGCCTGAACATCCATGGTTATATTGGGAATTTCATGAGCAGGGAGGGAAACAGGCTGTACGGATGGGAAAATGGAAAGGAATAAGATTAAATGCCGCCAGTGATCCCAATGGCCCTATTGAATTGTACGATCTGCAAAAAGATGTTTCCGAAAAAAATAATGTTGCTGATAAAAATACTTATATAGTACTATCGATTCTAAGAATAATGCAGCAACAACACCGGGAGAGCCCAGACTTTCCCCTGTTTGCAAAACCTTCTGGCGCGCTCAATAACAAGTTCAGTGAATGATTATGACAATTAAAATTATGAACAGGCCAGCCTGGCTTTGCGCCGGGGTAATTATGGTAACGATCGTTGGCTGCAAACAGTTAAGTGGTAAAACGGCAGCAAAAGAGGCAATTCCGGCAGGTGATACCGTGATGTCGTGTACGGCTAATTTGCCATCGCGTTTTGCGGTGAATGCTTCAACAGATTCTATAGTTGCAAACGGTAACAGCTCCAGGGAAGGCATGGTTAAAATACCTGGTGGTGAATTTTTAATGGGCGCTGCTGATAAGGAGGGCAGGCCAGACGAGTACCCGCAACATGCTGTTCATGTAGATGGTTTTTGGATGGATGCAACTGAAGTGACGAATGCCATGTTCATGAAATTTGTAAAAGCAACAGGTTATATAACAACGGCTGAGCGCGCGCCCGATTGGGAAGAATTAAAAAAGCAATTACCATCTGGTACGCCCAGGCCGGCTGATAGCTTGCTGGTAGCAGCTTCACTCGTATTTACTCCGCCTGCCAAACCTATTCAATTGAATGATGTAAGCCAGTGGTGGCAATGGGTAAAAGGCGCCAGTTGGAAACATCCGCAAGGGCCAGGCAGCAGCATAAAAGGAAAGGAAAACTCTCCCGTTGTTCAAGTGTCGTGGGATGATGCGATGGCTTATGCCAAATGGGCCGGCAAGCGGCTGCCTACAGAAGCGGAGTGGGAATGGGCGGCAAGGTCGGGACTAACCAATCAACCATATACCTGGGGGAATGAATCTGTCGATAAAGGCCAACCGAAAGCTAATATCTGGCAAGGACATTTCCCTGATCGCAATACGAAGGGTGACGGATACGACCGTGTAGCACCGGTAAAGTCTTTTGCCGCCAATTCATATGGTTTGTATGATATGGCCGGCAATGTGTGGGAGTGGTGTGCTGATTGGTATCGCCCGGATTATTATAACCAGGCAGGCTCCAAAAAATTAATTAACCCGGCAGGCCCTGCTGCCAGCTATGATCCGGAAGAACCCACTGTTCCCAAACGAGTAGTGCGGGGCGGTTCTTTTTTATGTCATGCTTCCTATTGCGCCAGTTACCGCGTATCGGCGCGGATGAAAACTTCACCCGATACAGGATTGGAGCATACAGGATTTCGATGCGTGAAGAATTAGAGATTTCAGAAAAAAATATATGTAGGCTAGCTTTTTTTAATTTTGCAAAATCGTTTTAGAAGTGTAACATTGTTACAAAATTACCTATTGCTGACACTCTTTGGGTACAATAAACTAGCTGATTACATGAGAGCAATTATTTTCCTCGCAATAACTTTTTGCTGCGTGTTTTCCCAGGCACAGGTTGTTCAAAAGGCCATTGAGCCCGTAGATTATGTGAACCCTTTAATGGGTACCGATTCAAAGCCCGGGCTTTCTAACGGAAATACGTATCCAGCTATAGCATTGCCCTGGGGAATGAATTGCTGGGTACCGCAAACCAATACCATGGGTAGCGGCTGGACGTATCAGTACAATGCCGATAAAATAAGAGGTTTCAAACAAACCCATCAACCCTCTCCCTGGATCAATGATTACGGGCAATTCAGTATTATGCCTGTTACCAAAAAAATGCATTTCGACCAGGATAGCCGTGCAAGCTGGTTCTCTCATAAAACAGAAAGATCAACTCCATACTATTATAGTGTTTACCTGGCAGATGCTGATGTAACTGCTGAAATTACCCCAACCGAAAGAGCAGCCCAGCTACGGTTTACCTTCCCTGCAAGCGATAGTTCATTTATAGTGGTAGATGCCTTTGATAAAGGCTCTTATATAAGGATCATTCCCGCCGAAAGAAAAATTATTGGTTATACCTCAGCCAACAGCGGGGGAGTGCCTGCCAATTTCAAAAACTATTTTATTGTTTATTTCGATAAGGATTTTACAGTAGCGCATACCTGGCACGATAAAACACTTGCAAAAGATACCCTCGAATACCAGTCGAATCATACGGGTGCTATCATCGGGTTTAAATCAGCGAAAGGAGAAAAGGTGCATGTAAGAACAGCCTCTTCGTTCATCAGTTTTGAACAGGCCGAATTGAACGCGCAACGTGAGCTGGGAAATGATTCATTTGATAATACCTGTAACAAAGGCCGCCAGATCTGGAATCGTGAATTAGGCAGGTTAGTTGCAGAAGGTGGTACGCCCGACCAATTACAAACGTTTTATTCATGCTTATACCGGGTGCTGTTGTTCCCACGTAAATTTTTTGAATACAACAAAACCAATGAAGTGGTGCATTATAGTCCGTACAACGGGCAGGTGTTACCCGGTTATATGTTTACCGACAATGGTTTTTGGGATACATTCAGGGCTGTATTCCCGTTTTTTACTTTAATGTACCCCACCCTGAACAGCCAGATCATGCAGGGGTTGGTGAATACTTATAAAGAAAGCGGTTGGTTACCCGAATGGGCAAGCCCGGGCCATCGCGATTGCATGATTGGCTCAAACTCCGCCTCGCTTATTGCCGATTCTTATATCAAGGGCATACGCGGGTACGACATCAATACCTTGTATGAGGCTATTTTAAAAAATACAGAGAATGAAGGTCCGCTAACTTCAGTGGGAAGAAAAGGCGTCCGGTATTATAACGAGCTGGGGTATGTGCCTTATGATGTAAAGATCAATGAGAATGCGGCCCGTACTTTGGAATATGCATATGACGATTTTACGATTTTTCAACTGGCCAAATCATTAAACCGGCCAAAAGAAGAAATTGACCGCTTTGGCCGTCGTTGCATGAATTACCGCAATCTCTATGATAGTACCACCCGCCTGATGCGCGGAAAAAATAAGGATGGTAAATTTCAATCGCCATTCAATCCATTCAAATGGGGCGATGCTTTTACCGAAGGCAATAGCTGGCATTATACCTGGAGTGTTTTTCATGATGTGCAGGGATTGGCCAGCCTGATGGGCGGTTCGAAAATGTTTTCTAAAATGCTTGATTCGGTATTTGCGCTGCCACCTGTGTTCGATGAAAGTTATTATGGCGGTGTTATTCATGAAATTCGCGAAATGCAGATCATGAATATGGGGCAGTATGCACATGGCAACCAGCCCATCCAGCACATGATCTATTTATATAATTACGCAGGCGAACCCTGGAAAACACAATACTGGATACGCCAGGTAATGGATAAATTATATCATGCCACACCTGATGGATATTGTGGCGATGAAGACAATGGGCAAACCTCGGCCTGGTATATTTTTTCTGCCATGGGTTTTTACCCGGTTTGTCCAGGTACAACCCAATACGTTTTCGGAACGCCGTTGTTCCGTAAAATGACCCTTACGTTTGAAAACGGCCATAAGCTCGTTATTCAGGCGCCCGCTACAGACAAAAACAATTTCTATATTCATAACATTTCAGTAAACGGAGTTGCGCATACGAAGAACTGGATCAATCACAGCCAATTACAGAAAGGCGGCACACTGCTTTATGATGTAAAAAAAGTGCCTTCCTATACCAGAGGAACAACACCGGCTGCATTTCCGTTTTCTGTATCCCCGGCATCTGCCCGGTAAGACTATAACCGTATGAAGAAGGTATCTATAAAGGATATTGCACAAATGGCAGGCGTGGCATCGTCTACCGTTTCATTTGTATTGAACGGTAAAGCCCGCAAAATGCGCATCAGCGAAACCGTTGAAAAGCGTGTGCTGGAAGTTGCCCGCAATGCAGGTTATTATCCCAATCAACTCGCCATTAGTTTGCGAACCGGTAAATCAAAAACCCTGGGATTGATTGTAGAAAATATCGGCAATATTTTTTTTGCTACACTGGCAAAAACGATTGAAGAGGAAGCCGAACAATATGGGTACCGGGTTGTGTATTGCAGCACAGAGAACAATGCATCGAAAGGAAAAGAATTGATCAGTATGCTTTCGCAACGGCAGGTAGATGGCTACCTGATAACGCCGGCGCCGCATATGGAAGAGGATATTCAGCAGTTGGTTCAATTGCAACGTCCGGTTGTTTTAATTGACCGGTATTTACCTGCTGTAGAAGCTTCGCATGTATTGGTGAATAATACAGACGCTGTAGAGCAGGGGATGTCGCATTTATTTTCACAGGGCTATCGTGAAATAGGGTTTGTTACGGTAGACCTCGATATCATGCAAATGGAACAGCGGCTCGACGGATATATTGGAGCGCTTTCCAAGGAAGGCATTCGGCTGAATAAAGACAATATTCTGAAAATTCCATATACCCATCAACGCGATGAGGCGGTGGAACTTATTGCCACACTATTGGAAAACAACCCGCACCTGGATGCATTGTTTTTTGCGACCAATTACCTGGCTATCCTGGGGCTTGAAAGTATCAACCGGTTAAAAATGTCTATCCCTCAGGATATTGCCGTTATTAGTTTTGACGACCACGACATTTTCCGGATATATCCGCCCGGTATCACAAGCATTCAACAACCTGTTGAAGCAATTGCTAAAAAAGCAGTGGCATTATTAATGGATCAATGCGAAAATGGGGAAAATAAAATTGAAAAAGCAGCGGTAGAACTTGCAGCAAAATTGATCGTGAGAGGGTCTACTTAATAGAACATTGTGCAAATTGTAAAATAGAACTTCGTTTATATATCAGGTTTTTGTATTGGTATGGTTTAATATATTATCTACGGTTACTATTTACCGTTTAACAACCCCCAGCAGTAGAACGACCAACAGCATTTTAAAACTGTTAATTTACCTGGTTTAGCCTTTATTGGCCAATTCAGTATTTGAAGTATTTGTAGTGCAATCCTGTTTGCTAAGCAGGATTATTTTGGCATGTTTAGCAAAATCGTTGTAGTACAACTAAAACTGTCACATATGGAAAAGAAAAAGTTACTATGTAAGATGGGCGCTCTTATGAGCTTGCTGTTTATGTCGCTATCTGCGCTTTCGCAATCGAAAGTGGTATCCGGAAAAATAACCGGGGCCGAAAATCAACCCTTGCCTAATGTTTCGGTGCAAATTAAAGGAACCACAAAGGGAACTCAGTCCGATCTAAATGGACTGTATCGTATTGAAGTGCCATCAGCTTCTTCTGTATTGGTTTTTTCTGCTGTTGGATTTGCCCGCCAGGAGTTGCCTGTTGGTTCAGGAACAACCCTGGATGTTACCATGCAATTGTCGTCAAGTTCTTTAGAAGGTGTAGTGGTAGTGGGCTATGGAACGCAAAAACGGAAAGAGGTAACCGCAGCCGTAGCTACTGTAAAGTCGGAAGATTTTAACCAGGGTGGTGTGCGTTCCCCGCTTGACCTGATACAGGGAAAGGTGGCCGGTTTAAGCCTTACCCGCACCAATGGTAACAACCCCAATTCAGGTGTTTCCATTCAATTGCGGGGAGTAACTTCTTTAACCGGTTCCATTGCTCCGCTGATTGTTATTGATGGAATTCCCGGTGGCAATCTCGATCTGTTACAGATGGATGATATTGAATCGTTCGATGTACTGAAAGATGGTTCTGCGGCGGCTATTTATGGTACCCGCGCAAACGGGGGTGTTATAATCATCACTACTAAAAAAGGAAAGGCTGGTGATCCACGCTATGAGTATAATACGTATGTACAACGGGAATTAATTGATAAAAAGCCGGAGATCCTTAGTCCGGAAGAGTACATTGAAATGCCCAAAGCAGTAGACCTGAACGATCGCACTGACATTTATGCCATGTTGATTGATAAACAAAATATCAGTCAGTACCATAATTTTTCTGCTTCGGGTGGAACCGCGAAATCCAACTATCGCGCGTCGTTATATTTTCGCGATGCAAATGGCATTGCGATCAGGAATACAAAGAGAGAATATGGCGGTAGATTGAATATTAATCAACGCGGGTTACAGGATAAACTAACGCTTCAGGTTAACCTGGCTGCCAATTTTAATAAAGCAGATTTACTGGGTGGCAGCTCCGGCGACTTTGAGCAAGCCGTTCAGCGAAATCCCACTGCGCCCGTTTTTAATCAGGATGGCACCTATTTAGAAACCAATGCCTTTAACAATTATAATCCAATTGCCCGCTTACACCAGGAATTGTCTGAAAGAGAGCAGCAAACATTTTCCGGTGACGCCCGGCTTACATTGGAGATCATAAAGGGATTGAAAGTTTCTGCATTCGGCGCTATGGTACGCGATGGCTGGAACGACCGCCAATACCGGCTCAAGGCTTCCCGTTCATCTATGCAGAGCTATAACGGCGGTGGGTATGCTTATAAAGGCAACCAACAAGATATGAGCCGCACGTTTGAAACTATAGCTGAATACAGTAGAGCAGTAGCCGTTGATCATGTCATGGGCTTGATAGGCGGTTATAGCTACCAGTATAATTCGGTTGAAACCTTTAGTGTAAGTAACAATGGGTTTTTAACAGATGTTTTTCAGGACTGGAATATGGGAAATGGTACGGCTATAAGAAACACGCTGTTACCCGCTCCCGGCATTAGTAGTTTTAAAGAAGATAATACCCTCATTGCTTTTTTCGGCAGATTGAATTATGCATTCCGTGGCAAGTACCTGGCACAGTTCATACTTCGTCGGGAAGGCTCATCGCGGTTCGGTGCCAATAATAAATGGGGAAATTTTCCGGCCGTATCAGCAGGTTGGGTGATCAGCGACGAATCGTTTATGAAAGACATACGCCAGATCGATAACCTCAAGTTGCGTATAGGCTACGGGGTTACTGGTAACCAGGGTATTCCCAATTACCAATCGCTGGTTACCTTAAGTACCGGTGGTAATTATATACAGAATGGCGTATGGATGCAAACTTTTGGCCCATCGAGGAACCCTAACCCCGACTTGCGCTGGGAGAAAAAGAAGGAATTGAACGTAGGGATCGATTTCGCGTTGTTGAATAACCGCCTGGGTGGAGCGATTGACCTATACAGCCGAAAAACAGAAGACCTGTTATACAGTTATAATGCGCCGCAACCTCCTTATATCCTCACCACCTTGTACACCAATGTAGGCAGTATTTCAAACAAGGGAATAGAACTGACGCTTAGCGCTGTTCCAATACGGAATAATAATTTTAGCTGGAATGTGGACGCTACATGGAATTACCAGAAAAATAAAATGTCATCCCTTTCCAATCAGTTTTATAAGGTAGACCGGCTGGAATTCGGCGGGCTTCCTTCTCCGGGCAACCTGGGCAATGCCATTCGGGTATTTGAAGGCGGCCCCATTGGTGACTTCTGGGGGTACCGGTTTGCAGGTTTTGACGACCAGGGGAAATGGATCTTTTATAAGAAAGATGGTGCAAAAGCCGGCGCTGGTGCTATGAGCGATGATGACAGAGTGGTGATTGGAAACGGCATACCAAAGTATATGGTTTCGCTAACCAATCAATTCAAATATAAGAATTTCGATCTCACCCTTTTCTTCCGGGGTAAACTGGGCTATGATCTGTTGAATACAAAAGAAATGTATTTCGGAAATATTAACTGGTCGCCCAATAACATGCTGCGTACGGTGCTTTCAAAACATGCGCAGTTGAATGAATCGCCTCAATATTCCAATTACTACCTGGAGCCTGGTGGGTTTATTAAACTGGATAATGTAACCCTGGGCTATACGGTTAAATTGAAAACAAGCTACATACGGAATTTATACTTGTATGTAACCGGTAGAAACCTCATCACCTTTACGCGGTACAACGGACTTGATCCTGAATTGGAAGATACCGGATTTACCACCGGCATCGATAATCGTGGTTTTTATCCAAGAACAAAATCGCTGGCCGCAGGTTTACGGGTGGGCTTCTAGTAGCTGCCCTTTGAAACGATGAAGGTCCTTCCGGCATTTCATCTTCTTAAAATTTAAAAAAAATCAGATGAAAAAGATATTCTTATATACAGTATTGGCTTTGTTACTGGTGGCAGGTTCCTGTACCAAACTCGATGAAACCTTATACAGTCAAATACCTGCAAATAATTTTTATAATAACAAGTTTGAAGTTATGACGGCTGTGTTGCGTCCGTTTACGCACGCCAGGGCCTGGGCTACCATACAAGACCGGCATGGGTACTGGCGGTTGCAGGAACTAACGGCCGACCAACAGGCATGGCCGCAAAAAGGGCGGCATGGTTATGACGGCGCGCAATGGATAAGGCAGCATTATCATCAATGGACGGTTACCGACCGGGCTATTGAAGAGCCCTGGGAATTGTTATACCTGGGAATTGGTTTTTGCAACAATACACTCGATGATTTTGAAAAAGTAGATTTTTCAAAATTAGGAATAGCTGAAGCGGAAAAAGCAGCTTTGATAGCTGAGATAAAGGTTATCAGAGCATGGCATTATTTGAAACTGATGGACCTGTACGGAAACATTCCTATTGTAACAACAGCCAAAGGCGGGCAGCCAACAGATCCGCCAACGGTGCCACGGGCAGAAGTATTTGCTTTTGTAGAAAAGGAATTAAAAGATAACCTGAATGCTTTGCAACCGTTATCTGCAGCTATGGTGGGGAGAGTAAGCAAACCTGCCGCTTATGCTATGCTGGCCGAATTGTATATCAATGCTGCAGTTTGGTCTGGGGCCGCTCGCTGGGACGATTGCATAGCTGCCTGCGATAACATCATTTTGGGTGATATGGGCGGTTTGAACGGGAAGATCGCACTCGATGGTTCCATTTTGGATGCATTTAGTGTAACTAATCACTTGTCGAAAGAAAACCTGTTCCAAATTGCGTATGATTACAGGGCCAGCGGTGATGCACCTTCTTATAATGGGACTTTCTGGCATTATCGTTCACGACAGATCTATAATACTGACCGGGATGGCAATAACGCATGGGTGACTACTCCCAATGCATATAATGCGTATAAGGAAAATGACCTGAGAAAAAAAGAATGGTTTTTATTCGGTCTTCAATATAAGCATCCTGCTTTACGTACAAGCGTGGCCGATTCCATTGTGTTGGGGTCAGAAGAGTACGTTAATAAGCCACTGGTATTTGTTAACAATATCCGCAGGAACAGCGAGGGAGAAACAGGTGAAGGCGGGATGACCAGGGGCGAAGAGAACAGCGGCGCGCGATTTAACAAATACCGGCCTGGAACAGTAACTGACCCCAATTACCTGGGTAACGATTTCGTCGTTTACCGGTTAACGGAAATTTATTTCTTCAAAGCAGAAGCCTTGATGCGTAAGAATAACGGCGCGGCCACACCGGTTGCTGTTGATCTCATTAATCAATGTAAAAAGCGGGCTTTTTCCGCCAGCGACTGGCCTGGGGAAGAGTATACTACCAGTACTTTAACCCTGGATGAATTGCTGGCTGAAAGAGGGCGGGAGTTTGTTTTTGAAGGCAAACGCCGATCAGATATGATCCGCTTTGGAAAATTTGTTACCGCCAGTTGGTGGGATCATCAGCCGTCAAACGATACTAAATGGACGCTTTTCCCAATTCCCAGAAAACAACTGGTCATCAATAATAAATTAAAACAGAACGATGGCTATTAAGTAATATACGATCTGTCAGGTCAAAGACGATATTGGCCTGACAGTTTTTTTATTTAGCGAGTGAGGGGCAATAAAATGGTAAATGTGGCCCCTTGTCCGGGTTCGCTTTTCGCTGTAATATTTCCATCGTGATGATCAACTATTTTTTTACACAAAGCCAGGCCAATACCAGTACCGCTATAGGATCTCATGTTGTTCAATCTTTGGAAAATGATGAAGATCTGCTCAGCATACTGTTGTTCAAAGCCAATACCATTATCTTTAAAAACCAGTTGCACATACGCTGTGTCCATTTTTAAATGTGCATAGTCCTGTACTTCTTCCGGCGAAAGTATTTGAGCCGTTATAGAAATTTCAGGTTTGCTTTCTGAAAACTTTAAAGAGTTACTGATCAGGTTTGAAAATAGCTGGTGTAATTGTAATGGCATGCCTTTAATAGTTGGCAAATCTGTATGCGTAACAACTGCCTGCTTTTGTTCAATGAGTAATTCAAAGTCAGAGAGAACCTCTTTTAATACTTTATTCAGATCGGTATTTACAAATTGTTCACCTGTTTTGGTAAGTCGGGAATAGTTTAACACATCATTGATGAGCTTCGACATCCGTTTGGCGGAAGAATATATTTTATTAAAGTATTTTTCAGTGATCTCACTATCATGAAGATGTTCTTTAACCAAATCGGCAAAGGTTTGAATTTTACGTAATGGTTCCTGCAGGTCATGACTGGCGATATAGGCAAATTGTTCCAGTTCATGGTTCGATTTTTCGAGCTCAGCGTTGGATGTTTGTAATTCACTGGTACGCGCCAGGACCATTTTTTCCAATTCTTCTTTAGCTTTTTTCTGTTCGGTTATATCAAGTACAGTACCCAGCATTCGAACCGGTACGTGTTTTTTATCGTACATAGTAGTTCCGTTCACGCGTATCCACCGCTCTGAATTATTTTTTCGAATGATGCGGGCTTCATAGGAAATGTTCCCTGTTATTAAAGCTGTTTGAAATGCTTTTTCTACCCAGGGCCGGTCGGCCGGGTGAAGCATTTCCATAAAAAGCATTCTGCTCCATTGATCTTTTTTTGAATAACCCAGAATTTTCCGGTGCTCGGGAGAAGTGGTTGTTAATCCTGTTGTCAGGTCCAGGTCCCACGTTCCCAGTTCGGATATTTCCACGGCCAGGCGCAACCGTTCTTCGCTTTCGCGTATCCGTTCTTCACTTTCCCGTAGGCGTTGCTCGGCTTTCTTTTGAGCGGTAATATCCCGTGCGATCTTTGATGCGCCAATTACAATTCCCTTGCTGTTCTTAACCGGTGAAATACTTAAAGATATGTCCAGCAACCGTCCGTCTTTGGTAACGCGTTTGGTTTCAAAGTGATCGATCCGTTCTCCTTTCTCTAACCGTTTCAATATGCTGGTTTCTTCATCTAACCTGTCAGAAGGTATGATCCTGGTAATCTGGGCCCCGATCATTTCCTGGGCGGTATAACCAAAGATCCTTTCTGCACTATTGTTCCAGCTTGTGATAACACCATCGAGTGTTTTACTAATAATGGCATCATCAGATGATTGAATGATGGCTGCAAAATGCCCGTTCCTTTCCTCAATGTTTTTTCGATCTGTAATATCAACCAGCATGTTTACTGCGCCAATCACTTTGCCAGCGGCATTAAAGAAGGGTTTGGGATGCGGCATAATAGTACGTTTTATGCCATCCGGACGTTCAACAATGATCTCCCTGTCGTACACTTCTTTTCCTTCCTTTAGGGCAATAGCCATCGGGCATTGGTCAGGTGGTAGTGGAGCACCTTCTGTTGTATAAGTTTTCCAGGAACCGCACCAGGCATCTTTCCCAATTTCCGGCTCACGTCCCCAAAGCTCGGCAGCTGCCTGATTATACGTTAAAATATATCCATTGGCATCACAGGTATAAACGGCTACTGGTAATCCCTGTATGAGTTGTTGATACCGGAATTCGATCTCTTTAATATCTGCTGCAGTATTAGTTGAACTGAATGCAATAAAATTATGTATTTGTTCGAAGCTGGTATTGGCTACCGTATGCGAACCATTTTCGGAAATTGACTGAGGTATTGGCGGGGTATTGGTACCTTTACGCTTTATTCTTTCGGACTGAGGCATTTCTTTTGATTTCATAATTGATGATGTGCGTCTTATATGATTTTAAAAATCTGTGCCAGCGTACAGGTATTGCCCTCATGAAAACATAACGTATTGTAATATAATCAGTTTTGCAATTTATCTGCTTCTACGAATTTTAATAAATGGGTAAATCAGGTACGGGTAAAATGATAATAATCATGTAAACGTAAGCTGCATGCCGTTAACTTTGTAGAGGAACAGGTTTAATCAATCATTTTATTTTAAACAAAAATTAATCTTTATGAACAGTGGTAAAGTCATCACCGCCCTTGTTGTAGGTGCTGCTGTTGGTGCAGCATTAGGTATTTTGTTTGCTCCGGATAAAGGATCAGAAACACGGAAAAAAATTAATGAAGAAGGCAAAAAAATGTCAGACGCCATTAAAAACAAGTTCAATGAAATGAAAGAAAAGATGAATGCGGTGAAAGATGATATGGAGCAGCAGCGCGAAGATTTTGCATAACCGGTAATTACTATAATACGGTAAAATATGAACGATACATTCGAAAAGTTGGAAGGATTAACCGATCACGTAAAGGAGTATATAAATACCAGAGTTGAACTAGCCAAGCTGCACCTCGCCGAGAAAACATCGTTGATCATAAGTAACCTGATAGCGGTTACAGTTGTTGTGCTGTTATTTTTATTTGTTATTGTTTTTGGAAGCATTGCCGGTGCCTGGGCGTTGAGTGACCTGATAGGAAAACCATATTCGGGTTTTTTAATTGTAGCTGGTTTTTATTTTATATTAGGTATTATAGTATGGGTGACAAGAAGCCGGTTTATCCGTTTTCCGGTGATGAATGCTATAATAAAACAGTTACATAAAAACGATGAGGATGAAAGCGTAATATAATCAATTCCCATTGCTGCAATTGCTTTTTAACGGTTACGCTTACCGTATATAATATAATGCATGTAAAGATCATATGAAGAAGCGAGGTCGAATGCCCCTATATAACCTGGAGTATATAAAATGGATTTAATTATTATTTGTTTTTATACTTAAAGTGTTATTTTAAGTATTATATGGAAAATTGTTATTTATATTATTCTATGAAGTCCTGTTAGATATGAATATATAACGGATAATATAATTGGGGATGGGTATTGTTCATTGATTTTTTTTGAATCAATTTTATTTCTTTTTACTTTTAACCGGATTCCCTGGTAAGAACTATTACGAAAACAGTAGCACCTATACCGTAAGTTGAATTATATATCAAGATTCCTTATACTCCGGTAACTGAACCAAAGTATTATTTGAAAGTGCTTCTGTTTTTCATAACTCAAAGCAGTTGTTCGGCCTGATTGTATTCATAACATATGAGTAATCT
Organism: Niastella caeni; assembly: GCF_004834005.1. GTDB lineage: Bacteria > Bacteroidota > Bacteroidia > Chitinophagales > Chitinophagaceae > Niastella > Niastella caeni. The sequence continues at coordinate 409,092 of NZ_STFF01000001.1, read as the reverse complement.
GCCGTTTCTGACTATTTGTGGCTCTCCAACTGGTACAGCTTTTTGCAAAAATTAAGGTTTATTGTTGGCAGGTTATTTATAATACGCATGTGTTGAATACATGGGGTATTTATATAATCGTAATCATGCGAGTCAGTATGCATAATATGGCTTCCGGTGATGCCGTGGCCACCATTAACCATTAAACACCTAGATATGAAAAGAATTAAAATTATATTAAATTCTATTGCCATTACTGCTGCTATTGCCGGTGCGTTTGCAACCCGCTTTTGTATGGTACCCGGTGATCCCACTCAATATATTCCGGTAAATGATGCATATAAGCCTGCAGGTAATTTTGGTTTTGATTATAATTGTTACGATTCTCAAAATGTATGTACGTATTATCAACCCGATTCAGTTGCCAGTCCAAAAGAATATTTACCCTACCGTAAGGGACAGTATGCACCTATTATAAAATAATAGCCCTGCCTGCCGCACAAAGACTGCTTTGCTATTATGTATAAAATGTATAACCGAAAACTTGTATTGAATTGTACGCGAATACTCGTATAATCAAAAGCTGCTATCTTAAATTGTTAGTTGAATAGTAACAACACTTGTTACTTTGTATAGTAATTGCAGGTACTTTATACAACCGGGAGATTTCCCAGGAGTTTTTATCTCTCCTCAGATCTCCAATCTTCGATCCGGAACCTGCAGTTTAAAATATCGGTTCTTGCCTGGTATAAGCGCAACTTTATATTCTGGTTACATATGGTGAAATTTCATTGAAAGGATCCGGTTGTTTTTAAAATGACCGGTTTTTTTGAGTAATTGGCGGCTATGATTAGAGCAGGTGGTATACTGTTTTGTCGCTAAACTGCATTAGCAGGTGGTTTTGTCGTTTTCTTATTTAAAAAATATGTAATAGATCGTTTATAGGTTATTGTAAAATTTTAGTGTCCCATTAATCATGATCAAACGAACTATAAAAAAATGTAATAAGTATGCTTCGCTAAACCAGTTATTCAATAGTGCAATAAATTTTCAATCAATTAGTTTTAAGAGGGATGATTTTTTGCATAAATTGTTAAACATTTTTTAGTTACTTAAATAAGCTAAAAATAACTGATATAAATTTTTGAACATAGTCTATTAGTATATAACTTTAGTTCTACCATCGCCCTCAATTCTACCAAATCTGCCTTATCCCCCCTGAATGCCTTATTCTAATCTACATCTAACGTATAGCAGGAATTAGTGAATTTTGGGATGCTTCCATTCGTCAATAACTGATGCCCCCTAACAACCCTTTCATATTTATGAAAAGAAAGATAATTATTGAAATAATATCTTCCTTATTGATATTACTTTTTTTGTATGCAAGCGTAAGTAAATGGCTTGCATTTAAACTTTTTATTGGCGATATGAATAACCAACCGTTCCCCAACTGGCTTACTCCATGGATCGTGTGGAGTGTTCCGATCCTTGAAGTATTGATAGCCGTTGGATTGATCTTCGAGAAAACCAGAGTACCGGCATTGTACGCATCATTGTTGCTGATGCTGGCGTTTACAATTTATACAGTAGCAATATTGTTACATGCATTCAAGTTTATTCCCTGTTCCTGTGGTGGAGTAATAAGAAAACTCACCTGGCCTCAACACCTTTTCTTTAATCTGTTTTTTGTAGGGATTTCACTGGCGGGGATCATTTTGAAAAAAAGTGAACCAGTACATGCTGTAGAAGTATAAATGGCACAGTTCAAATGCGAATAATTTTTTCCTGTTTTTTGCTGCGTCACTTATTCCGGAATAAGTGTGCACCTATGTTACAGGTAAGGGGAAGCCGAAAACCTGAATAAAAGAGTAGGCATGAAAAATTAACCATTAAAAAAGGACAAGTATGAACAAAATTAAACTGGCATTTATTGCTATAGCAATACTAGCTGCCGTTGGGGGCGCCTTTGCAACCAAGCCATGTGATACCTGTGAAAACTCACAGCAATACATTTATACTGGCTCCGGTTACGTAGCTGTTGGCTTGTATGGTGAAGATTTTGATTGCTATATTACCGCAGGGGTATGTACCTTTTGGAGACCGGATCCCTGGCAGCCTAATGTATATGCACCCTGCCATGAAGGGTATTATATTCCCCAGTAACAGTTACCAGTGCTCTGCATAATTGATTTGGGATTAAAATGTTTCCGATATTTTGCCCGGACCAATTATTAGTAAAAATTATTCCTATACTGCCGGTCATTTATTTAAATGGCCGGCTTTTATTTTAATATAACGTACGTTATCTCTCGTTTAGCTCTATCTGGGTTATAATGTTACATCAGGAGGAATTGGTAGCGCATACAATGGGCTATTCACCGGTAAGGTATACACCTGGTTGTTGATTTTTCTTCGGGGTATAATGCCTGCGCTTTCCAGGTTCAGGCGCCGGATATCAGTCCATCGTACGCCCCGAAAAGGCATTTCCTTTCTTCTTTCCTGAAGAATAATATTCAATGCCTCGTTGGCGGTTTGTGCAGTATAGGGAACATAAGTATTGGTCTTCCACCGTTGCTGCAATAAGTGATTAAGATCATTCATGGCGCCGGCAATATTTTCTGTCCGCGCGCGGCATTCTGCCCGTACCAGGTACATTTCATCGGTAGCCAGTCCGGTAAATACGAAGATCGTTCCATTATAACTTCCTTTAATAGTGGGATTGCCAGAACTGGTTGAAAAGAAAAGTACACGTCTCAAGTCGTTTGTTGCATATGATCTATACAATGCTGTATCCACTATTATATCTTTTATAGTTGTCCCTCCTTTTAATACATTGTTTTCAATTAACCTGCTTTGATACATTGTTTCCGGGTTATTCCGGTCAAAAGGCCTTGGGGCATTTACGTCTCTCGTATTATAATTAATAAGCGTGCTATAGTATTGCAGACTGCTATCTGCATAGAGGCCGGCATTTGCATACTGACGCATACTTAAATAAACCCGGGCCAGTTGGGCATAGGCTGCCGGTTTGCTCGGCCGGTTTCTATTGCCATCAGATACTGAATCTGGCAAAAGCTCCGTAGCTTCCTTCAGATCATTCAGGATCTGTAAATAGGTCTGCTCCAGGGTTGACCTTTTAATCGGTTCATCTACATTGGGAGTAAGTTTTAGCGGAATGCCTAAATCAGTATTGGCTGTAGCTGCATCGTAGGGCAGGGCAAATACCTGGGCCAGGTTATAAAAAGCATAAGCCCTGATAAACAGCGCTGCGCCTTTGAGATGCTCCCATTGTTGCCGGTTGCCTGGCGATATGGTTACTTTTTTCAAGCCATCCAGCACCACATTGGTATATAATATTTGTTCATAAGGAGAGTTCCAGTCTGCTATTTTGCCTTCACCGTTATAAGTGTCCGGGGTCCAGATATAAGCATTTTTTTCTTTGGTACTGAGTAACTCCCAGAAGGAAGGAACAAGATAATAATTATCTGCCGACAACTCTCCTAAAGCCGGTGTTACGCTCATTTTCTCATAATTGTCGAGCAGGGTCTGGAAATCCTCCAGGGTAGTGGGCACAAATACATCAGAATCCGGTCTTTCATCCAAAAATTCTTTTTTATTGCAGCTAATAAGGCTCCAACAAATTATAGTAACACTCAGGATAATATTTTTTTTGTTCATGGGAAAAGGAATTTGGTTTAAAAATCAATCCTTAATCCTGCTGCTATTGTTCTGGGGGTAGGAATGCCGGAAATATAATCCGGATCAATGCCTTTATCATTCGCTTTCCAGAGGATACCCAGGTTATTGGCATATACATATATGCGAAACTGGTTCATCGGCAGCCATTTAATCTCATTTTTGTTAAGCTGGTAGCTTAACTGAATGTCCTGTAACCTGAGATGATCGCCTTTTTCAATCAGCACATCTGAATACGCGTAAAAGCTGCTACTGGTAGCATCGGTAACAGGTCGTAAAGCAGGAACTGATGTAAATTCTTCATCACCCGGTTGTTGCCAACGTAATGCGTAATCTGAATGGCCTTCCGATGAGCCATAAAACAGGTTAAAATAATTAATGGAACTTCTTCTGAAATAATAACCCATTTTCCAGGTAATGGTAAAGGAGAGATCAAGTTGTTTATAACTGAAATTATTTCGCAGGCTGCCAAAAAAAGTAGGATTGGCAGGCCCCCTGTAAATTAAATCGGAGAGGTCTTTTGAGTTAAAGATCGATCCATAATCTTTACTTATCTGCTTATTATAATAACCTTGTGCTTCACCGGTTTGTGGATCGAGCCCCATCCATTTAAAGCTGTATATGGAATAAAGCGGTTTACCGGCTACAGGGCTGATAAATCGTGGATCACAATAATACCAGATGGCGCTTTGTTGCACTTTATAACTGGTTACTTTATCTGAAGTATAACTGAACAGTAGCGTGCTGAACCATTTAAACTGTTTATTGATATTTTTTGACCTAAGTATAAGGTCTACACCTTGCCCTTTCATATCGGCCGTATTACCCCTGAACATCGTAACACCGGTGGTAGGGTCTAATGGACTATTACCAATGAGGTCGGTTCCTTTGCGGAGATAATATTCCATGCTGCCTTCGAAGGTGTTATTTTTTGTAGCAAAATCGACCCCAAAGTTGATCATGTGATTTTTTTCCCAGCGCAAAGAAGGATTAGGCGGATTGATAATAGAACCTGTCAACTGTCCCCAGATATTTCGATCATCTGTGCGCGCGGTAGTATAAGCAGATACCGACTTGTCAACATTGCCTTTATATCCATTTGTAATACGCAATCTCAGGAAGGGCAGCCAGCCTATATGGTAAAAGTTTTCCTGGCTCATTTCCCAGCTTGCGCCTACTGACCATAAGGGTACGCCTTTCTGGTTAGCACTTACGCCAAAAAGGTTCGATTCGTCTTTACGGGTGCTGGCAGACAGGATATACTTTCTTTGAAAAATATATTTTGCATTCAGGTAATAAGAAATGTACCGATCTGATGTGGTCCTGTTTCTATTAATGTAATCAATTTTTTTATAGGCGAAAGGGGCATAGTACATTGGATAGGTATTGTCATAATCGACCGGACTATTGGTTGGCTGGTCTTTGTTATACCCATAAGTGCGGTGAATTTCATTCAATGTTTTTATGCCTCTTACCTCTGCACCGGCCATAGCGATGATCTGGTGATATTTGCTATGATTACGATTATACCAGCCATGATTGTAATTTATTTGGGTCCTGATGTTGTGCGCCTCGTACCGGCTGGCGCCCTGGTCTAAAATGCCGCCCAGGGGAACATGATGAATAACCCGGTTGCTCGAATCAACTTCTGTAAACTGGTTAATGAGGTTTCGGGTAAAATAGGTTTGCTGGCTTTTATAATCTTCCTGTTCAATAAATCCCTTATTGTATTGATACTGCACCGTAGCATCGAGCCATTTGGTAAATGAATATTTCGCATCTGCGTTAACGCGGTAATCGGTGGTCTTTATGGTATTATCGCTGTACTTCAGTTCATTATAGGGTTTGTAATTCCAGTCGAGTAGTGTTTGTGGCATTGATTTCTCGATCGAGTCTTTAAAGGCTTGTCGTATATCTGCAGGTGCAGTTAGCGCATAGCCATTCTCATCTACCAAATCAAGATAAGGGTATATAAGATTTGGCAACTGGGTATTATTATTTTTTAAATTAGATTCAGTAAATATAATTCCGGTGTTCAGTTCCAGTTTCTTTTTCAACCAGGAGAAAGAGTTATTTGCCGTTAATGTAATGCGGTTATACTGGTTTCTTACGAGATTATCCAGGTTCTTATCGTAACCAAGCGAAAAGTAATAGTTATTGTTGCTGCTGCCGCCGCTGGCGCTTAACGCATATTGCTGGTTTACACTGGGTCGGTAAAAGTATTTTTCAAGGTCTTTTCGCTTATCCTTGGTCCTGAGTTCATTTAACTGCTCCTCCTTTTCGTCATATGTAATTTTCCCGTCTCTTTGTTGGATCAGTATTTCCACTACCGGCGATAGATCGGGGCGAAGCGGGTTTGCTTCAAAAGATTTATAAAAACCTCTATTAAACAATTCCTCCTCTACATCAACATAATCGGAAGAATTCATTACCGGCGTATAATACAAGTCTGGTTTTTGACCTACCGTTACATTACTATTGATAGCCAATTTAAGCGGTTGGTTGTATTTACCTTTTTTGGTAGTAATTACTATCACCCCATTACCTGAATAGGCGCCCCAAATGGATGCGGCATCCGCATCTTTTAATACGGTAATGCTCTCTACGTCATTGGGATTAATATTATTGATATCACCGGTATAGGGAAAATTGTCAACTATAATTAATGGGTTGGGATTGGCAAAAATGGTACTTCTGCCTCTTATGGATAAAGAGGACTGGTTTAAGCTGGGATTTACATTCTTATTAAATATCAACCCGCTTGTAATGCCTTCCAGACGATCAATTATATTGGTAGATACCCGGCGGTTTACTAATTCATTATCGATCTTTACAAATGAGCCTGGCGATTTATCTTTTGAAATTTTCTGGTAACCGGTTGAAAATACCTGTACTTTCCCCAATTCACTGATATGCTGTTTCAGGTGAACTTTCAATTCCGGTTCGCCCTGGTAGCTAACTTCTTCGGTTTCGTAATTAATACTGGTTACAACAATGTTGAGGTCGATCTCATTTACCGCTTTCAGCCTGAATTCGCCATTTTCGTTGGTACTGGTTTGTTGGTTAGTGCCTTTTACTGTAATGGTAGCGCCTGGTACCGGTTCACCTTTTTCATTTAAGATCTTGCCTTTGATGTCGGCCAGTTTGGTAGCCGATGTTACTGGTTTTCCTCTGGGGATCACGGTTATCACCTTGTCAATAATGGTATAGGTGCAGGATTGATATCTAAAGTATTCATTAAGTAGTTCTTCAACGGTTCCGTTCCTGATATTTATAGTAACAGGCTTTAGCTGGGTAGATATGGAATTTGAGTTGAATATGGTATAGCCTGCCTGCTTCTCCAGCGCTTTGCGTATATCGCTAATGGTTGCATTCTTTTTGAAGAATGTTATTTGCTGTGCAAGTGCAGTTACACTCAACAGCAAACAAGCAATGATTAGAAAAGCAGTTATAAGTTTCATAATCAGAACCTCCAAATGCGAACACTAAGCAGTAGCCTTAATTTGAGACCTTTAGTTTGTGTAAAAATAAAAATAGTCAACTGTAATCCCGCATGTATGGAAAAAAGTTGACTAAACACACATTTTCAAAGCAAAGGCAACCACGTTAACATTCGGTCAATAAAATTACACTTTCGCATTGAAGATATATTAAAAAAAAATTAAGCCACCTTACTGCGAACCATGAGCGGGAAAAGCTCATGGTCGCAGGGTAGCTCTTTTGGCTCAACGCTGCTTATAATGTTCCATGGAAGAAACAGCGTTAGATGTGGTTTAATGATTAACGGAAATAACGTTGTAGACTTTAGAGGTGGGGTTGCTCGTACTACAATAATTAGTTGATAGCTATGATGTTACTATAATTGTTCGGTCTTTTTCGTTTAGCCGCGCCTTTATGTTATTGGCATTCAGCAATTTTATAATATTTTCAATGCTGGCTGCACGGGGAAGCTTACCTTCAAATGAACCTTCAGGTTTCTTTCCCTCGTATACGATATTTACATCATACCAACGTTCTATCTGGCGCATTGTATATTCAATATCAGGTCCGCCTACCGGTATGAATCCGGTTGTCCATCCAATTACATCCTCAGCATCAACGTTTTGAATGGAAATATTTCCTTCTTTCAGCCTTGCCTGTTCGCCTGGCTTAATGGTTTGAAAGTTATTTCCGGAGGTTACTTTTACTTTGCCTTCTATTAAAGTTGTTTTGATTGTTCCTTCTTCAGTATAGGCCATCACGTTAAAATGCGTTCCCAGCACTTCTACTTCATTTTTGCTGCCGGCAGGCGTATTTATTTTAACGATGAAGGGTGTTTTGGCTACTTTTCCTTTTTGTGCGGCCACGTCTTTTGTAGCTGGCTGATCCTGATGGTTCACTTCAAAATAAGCTTCGCCGGTGAGCTCAACAATTCGCTCGTTCCCGGCGAAGGCTATAGGAAAACGCAATGATGAAGCCGCATTCAACCATACTTTACTTCCGTCAGGTAAAGTGATCTGGTATTCCCCTCCTCTGGGGGTAGTAACTATGTTATACAGGTCTTGTTCAGACTGAGATCTATCTGAATCCAGCTTCTTGTTATATATCAACCGTCCGTCAATCTTGGTTATTTGTGTATGCCCCTGATCGATCTGACTTTCATTTTGCACGCTGTTGAGTGCAATAGTTGATCCGTCGTGCAGGGTCAAAGTAGCTTTATTGCTACCGGGAACGATGTGGTGTTTGATACCGGTTTCGTTCGTATCTGTTTTTGCAGTTTTATTTTCAGTGGACTGGCCGAAATAATACCAGGTTCCAGCCGAAATAAGGAGAATAATAGATGCTGCCGCCGCAATTTTGCCAAATGGTATTCTGAATACTTTCTTTTCGGGATACAGGCTTACCAATTTAGCACCATCAACTGCAGCGCTGTCAATTTTTTGCAGCGTTTTTTGCCAGATAGCTTCGCTGTCAGTGCTTGCATAAATTTTCATTTTTTCGCGTAAAACCTCTTTATTGGTAATCTGCTGAAAAAACGAGTCATTATGCCCGGCTTCTGCCAACCATTCTTTAAGTTCCCTTTCTTCTTCCACACTTAACTTCTCTTCCAGGAACTTTTCTATCAGACTTGTTATTCTATTTACCTTTTCCTGCATAGTTGTGGTATTTAAAACTTGAAAGTCATCCAAAACTCTCAGGCCCTGCAAAATCTATTTATATAAAAACAACTAAAGGCCGTTTTTGACAAAAAAAAATCAAAAAATAAATAAAGGTGCTTGGTATTCAATGCAATTTGGAAAAACTGACTGTTTAGGATCGGGCGTTTTTACTTTCGGCTTACAGTCAATTGAGTCCTGTAAACAGAAGATTATAAACACAGCTACCAATAATTTCTTTTTCAGCAATTGAATGGCGCGGCTTTTCTGATTTAAAACATTCCGGGGCGTAATATTCAGTTTTTCCGCTACCTCATCGGTGCTGGCATCTTCAAAATAGATCAGTTTAAAAATGGTTTTGCATTTGTGAGGAAGGGTTTCGATCAGCGGGTAGATCTTCCTTAAAAGTTCGCCTTCTATCATATCCGTTATAACATCCTGATCGTCTTTATCTTTTTGCAGGTACGACAATTCACTTTGGGAGGCAGTTTTTCTTTGTATATGCCTCAGGTAATTCAAACTGGCGTTCCGCGTGGTAACAAATAAAAAAGCTTTTATATGATCTTCGGTCTGAAAAACATCGTGACGTTGCCATAGTTTTGTAAAGGCTTCTGAAACAATATCTTCGGCCTGTTCTTTGTCCTTAACCAATTGTATTGCGCAAGTAAAAAGCAGTCGGTTGTAGTTCTCGAAAATCACTCGAAAAGCACTACTATTCCCCTGATTAAAAGCTGTGAGCCAATCATCCTTTTCCAAAAATTTCTTCTTCATCGGGTTTCAATTTATAATCATCTATTATCGCGAACCATCTATTGGCAACATATCTCCATGAAACTCCGGTATATAAACCGAAAAGTTTATAAAGATAAGGTTGGTGACTATCAATAAATTGCTGATGGTACAGGAATAATTATCCAGTTTCAATACGGAGGTTGCTATAATCAGGGCAGTCGTGGAACCTAAAAAACGCGTTACCTGCCCATCCTAAAAAGCAGCTAACGGCGGGATGCAAGTTTACAAAAATATATTAAAAAATGACTTAAGTGTTTTCTCTAATTTGTGCTAAGTAATTATCCTAATTCCGTAAGCGAAAAAAAGCGAAAAATTTGATTGTCATCAATCAGTAAAACTTTTAGCAGTTAATATATAGAAAGGTAACGGCTGATCGATTTTTCGAAAACGGCGCGGGCGCCTTCAGCCATATTCATCCATTCGAATGCGCCATACATAGCATCGAATTGAAGCGGTCGTACGCGTTCATATATAAATTCAAGATCTTTTTTAGGTAAAGGAATAAGGTTCGGATAACTATACATGAAGGCCATATGCTTGCGGCTGGGGGCAACATAAATACTGTCGCCGGTGAGCAAACAACCTGCTCTTCCATGATCGGGCAAATGAAGTATGGTGCTTCCGGGAAAATGCCCGCCCACATGTACAATACTTATATTATCCCAAAGCTTTTTTTCGCTGCCCGTCCACAGCTCAATATATCCCCCCGGATCTTTGATCCACTCCTTATCGCTGGCGTGTAAATAAATCGGACAGTCAAACGCTGTAGCCCAGTCCTGCATTAAACTGTAATAATGCGGGTGTGAAATTGCAATGGCGCTGATGCCGCCCAACGACCTGATAAAGGCAATGGTTTGATCGTCGATAAAAGGTAAACAATCCCACAGCACATTGCCGGCAGAAGATAAAACCAGGTGCGCCTTTTGTGCAATGGCAAAGGCCGGTGTTATTCTTAAATCGTATATGGTAGACTGTAAGCGGGAAAATCGAATACTGCTTTTGGCGGCCAGTTCATTGTAGCTTGTCCATATTTGTCCGGTAAAACCCAGGTATTGCCGGTCGTCGGCACAGATATCACAAATAGAAGGAATAATAGAGGTACCATATCGCACACCACAAGTGTTGCAAATGTTCTTTGCCGAAGGCGAAATAATCATAATAAGAGTTTGCGTAAAATTACTGCAATAGAAATTCAGACCTTTAACCAACAGGTGCGCTGCCGGTGTTGCGTAATAATGATAGCATGATATTATTAAATTATTCCCTGCCCGTAAGTATGTGCATTACGCTTATTCCGATATTATCATGATATCAGGGTTTCTGATAATGCAAAGTTAATACCAGAAATTTTTTCTCTGGGAATTAAGGCCAACTACGTAAAGATCAGCGGCAAAAACATGTATGTAGATGTAAATGTTTTTTGGCCTTTTTATGGCTTGTCGTTTTTTGCGTATATTTACTGTTCACCAAAGAAAAGGAGGTATTCATGAAATCTACAGAATATTCATGGGCACTTTCGGTTGGTATCGCCTAGCCGGGGTATGTTCCATCAAAATATCTGTCCCGACAAAAAATGCCGGGAGGGCCATTCCGATAAACCGGAATGGCTTTTTTATTTGCAGGACGTTTAAAATACAATTCACCACTTTACCTTAGCGTATGCTTTCAGTTAGTGAATTATATATCTATCCCATTAAATCATTGGGCGGCATTGCACTGAACAGCGTTACCCTTACCGAACGTGGTTTTGAGCACGATAGAAGATGGATGCTGGTAGACGAGCATAACCAGTTTATGTCGCAGCGCGAAGTGAATGCCATGGCTTTACTAAAAGTGCAGGTTACCGAACAGGGGTTGTTGATCAGAAATAGTAAAGCGCCAGGCGCTGAACTGCTGGTGCCTTTTCTACCTGCAACTACCGACACCTTTATGGTTACCGTATGGAGCAACCATTGCCGCGCTCAGAGGGTGAGCGATGAAGCCGATGCCTGGTTCAGCCAGCAATTAGGCAGGTTGTGCAAACTGGTTTACATGCCCAACAGTACCCGTCGTTATGTTGATGGTCGGTATGCACATAATAAGGAGGTGACCAGCTTTACTGATGGGTATCCCTTGCTCCTGATCGGGCAAGCGTCGCTCGATGATCTGAACAGCCGGTTAGCGACCTCATTGCCCATGAACCGGTTTCGCCCCAATATTGTATTTACCGGCGGAACGCCTTTCCTGGAAGATTCCATGAAACATTTTGAGATCAACGGCATTACTTTTTTGGGGGTGAAACCTTGTGCCCGTTGCGTAATGACCACCATCGATCAACAAACTGCCGAAAAAGCAAGAGAGCCGCTTAAAACGCTTAGCACATACCGCCTCAAAAACAATAAGATCTTTTTTGGCCAGAATGTACTTCACCAGGGAAATGGCCTGATCACCCTGGGCGATCCAATAACTATTCACGAACAAAAGCTGGTGGAAATAATACCCGACTAACGGTTGCCCACAAATAGTTTTTATTATTTGAGGAAAAACGTCAACAGACTGAGTGCATTTTAGTGAGAACCCGATAAAAAGAGGGTGGCCTGTTTTTTTTACTATGTAAGGCCCTGATAAACTCACTAAATGCACTGCTCATGAAAAATAACAGTACTAAAAAAGTAAGTCAATTATCCGCCATCAATGAATCGCCATCGCTTCGATTGGTTTATAAGAACGAAGAAGTGATTAAAGAAACCACCCATGCCGAAAGCGATAAAAAGAAGACTGCTCCCCAGGCGAAAACTCCCAACAAACTTTTTGTAAAAGAACCGCTTCCGCTTTTTAACGACTATAAGTTTAAGTGCAAGGACCACGATCCGTTGTAGAATACAGCTCAAAGCCATAAGCTGAAAGCTAAGCAAATACAAATACTGGCTTCGCGCTGCACGCGAGTACAGCCGAAAGCTAAAAGCATTCACGTTTGACGTTTCACGAGTCAGAAAAAGGGGTCGCCGGGTGGGAAGACAACGGGAAACGAAGAATTAAAAATGAGAAACAGGAACATCACTACTTGCCCAGCCTTATGGAATAGGGCAGGCGCTCTTACTATTGATCCGCGGTTTGCAGGCATTGCCCGATTCCTGGTCGTACGTACTTTGGTCCCAAACAACCCCCAATTCAGTGCTGCCGGTGGTATAGGAGTACCGGTTCTGGCCTGTTGGCGCGTCGTGGCCTACACCGGCCCGCACCTTATAACCATCGCCCCTGCCTGCCAGGTTTATAGAAAGCGTAACCGTAAACGCATCGTAATTGCGGAAGTTAATGCCGCCGCGGTACCATACCCCCAGGCTGATGTCGTATTGGTTTTGGGTTACTTCGGTTCCCACCTGAAATGAATTGTGCGAGGCCTGCGTATACACAATGCCCGCTATGCTATACGACCAGGTTTGTTCGGGATTGGTATAAGTATACATGGCATTCCCCGTCCAGCGAACGGGCAACTGGCTGCGAAAGGAATCGGCTGTATTGGTAAGCGATTCATCGGGCCGGTTAATATGATGCGCGCTACCGCCCAGTAATAACCGGTTATTGTCGTTGAAGTTATAATTGAAGAACAGGCCGGCTGAAAAATCAGGATACCATTTGCCACTGTTCACTGCACGATCGGCAGATGAAACGCTGCCGGGGATTACGCCATCCACATCTAATTGGTCGGCAAACACCAGCTTGCTGTAATCGATGCGGCGTTGTACAAATCCAAACTGTAAACCACCGCTGGCAAACCAGCGGGGAACATCGCCGTTTTCAGCGGCTGATAATGTGCCCGAACAAATAGTATAGGCGTAGGAACCATAGATACCGGTCTTTTTCAGGTAGCCTTCTGTGGAATGCGTGCCCAACAGGCCGAAGCCACCGTGCAGGGAGGGCATGAATTTATCAACCGATATGGCGCTGTAAGAGATCTGCGAAGGAATGCTCCACCATTGCCGGCGATAGATGGCGCTGAACCGAAGATCGTAATCGCCTGCTCCCGTAGCCGCCGGGTTGAGGTAAATGGGTGACAGAAACGGTTGAGAGAATACCGGGTCTTGCGCCTGTAACGGGCGAATTACCAATATGGTTATGATGGCTGTTAGTAGATATTTGAACATTTGAGTTCTAAATTTCAGTTTCTGGTTTGTGGTTTCTGGTTCTTTGCTTTCCTGGCTCATAATATTCTTCCTGGCCTCATTCTTTTTCAATTTGCCTGTGCATTTCAACTTGTCAACTTTCCAACTTACTTCCTCATTCCTCTGTTTCTCATTTTTCATTCTTCATTTCTCATTTCCTTTCACTTCAACATTCAATATTCAACATTCGATATTCATTATTTCACAATCGTAATAAACCCTGCCTTTACCGGTTTATCGCTGCCGGGATATTGCATTCCCTTCCATTCGGTACCGTTTATATACCGCGCTTCTATCTGCCAGCCATAGCTGTCCTGTTGCAAAGGTTGTCCGTTGTACCGGCCATCCCAGGGTTCACTCGGCGATCCATTGTTATCGAGCCGGGACGTTTCAAAAACTTTTTGCCCCCACGAATTGAAAATGCGCAGCCGGTAGTGCGACAAGCCTTTACCCATGGGCAGGAACTGCCGTAAGGAGTGGTTGCTGCAACCCGGACAAATAGCGCTGGGCACATACAAATAGCCGGGTATATACAGGATGCGTACCTGCACGGTATCGTACCCACTGCAACCGGTTCCATAATCCTGTACCAATACCTGCACCTTGTACAAGCCGGTATCGGCATATTGATAGGTGATCTTTTGCCCCGAACGTTGCTGGCGGGTACGGTCACCCATATCCCATGTATAAATCTTATTGGGGTTGGTGGGCATCTCGTCCCAAAACGTAAAGGTGTAATCGGGTTGCTGCAATATGCTCGATGGTGATAGCGCAATGGCCGGGTTCGGCAACGGCTGAATTACCAATGTGCCGCCGGCAGTTGTATCACCGCACCCTGCTTCATTTTCGGCCAGTACCCGAATGGTAAATACGGCAGGCGTAGTGCTTTGCACCGGTGCAAGGAAACGGTAATTGAACGGACTGTCCATCCCCTCCAGGTCGTTGTTGATAAACCATTTCAGGTGCACCTCATCTGTGCCGGTATACCTGATATTGGCTTTGAACGAAATGGTGGTATCGTGATTGCAGGTGCTGTTATTGGCGGGCGTGTATTGCACTACGGGTGTATTATGCACCTCAAAAGAATACGTAGTGCTGTCTGCACATTCATCTGTGGTATGCACTACCAGCTTTACCCAATACGTGCCTGGTTTATTATAAATATGAGCGGCGGAAGTGCCGGTGCCTTTGAACGTATTGGGCGTTTGGGCGCTGTCGTAAAAGGTCCATTCAATGCGTTTCGCATTGGCGGCACCGGTAGCGGTCGTTTGCATGGTATAGGGAATGCATGCTTTGCCGGGTCGGATGCTTATTTGCGGCGGGATCTTATTGTTTACCACCAATACACGCGAAGCGGTATCGGTACACACCATGCCTGAATTGTTCAATTTTTTGGCTACCTGGCGAATGGTGTAAGTGCTCGCTGCCGCGTAGGTGTGTGTATTAGTTGATGACGGGGAGGTTTGTCCGTCGCCCCACAGCCAGTCATAACCGGTAGCATTTTGTGCGGTGCTGGTGGTAAACACATTGTTGCCGGCGCAAATGATGTCGTTTTTAAGATTGAACCCGGCAATGGGTTTGTTGTGAACGGTGACCTGGCGGTAGATCACCGTATCGGTACACTCGTTCTCCAGTTTAATGGTTACCGTATATATTCCGCCATTGGTGTAAGTATGGCTCACGGTATTTTGTACGTTCGGGGTTTTGGCCAATGGTGATCCATCGCCAAAATTCCAGGTAAGCTGCGATGCTCCGGTACTGCTGTTATTAAAAATAGTGGTATGCGGGGCGCAACCTTCCAGTTGATTGCCATTCACCGACACCTGTGCATCAATGTTATTGGGCAATACCAGCAGGCTGATGGTTTGTGTGTCGCGCCGGCATTGGTTCTCGGCGATCAAACGAAGATCGAATGTAGAGATCACCCCGGTGCGATAAATATGTACGAAGGTGTTGTTGCTGGTAGTGGTATCTTTAAACCCATCGCCGAAATCCCAATAGTAGGCGAAATTGTTACCGGCCGATTTATTGGTGATGGTTACATCAAAAGGCGAACAACCTTTTGTGGTATCTACCGTAAACCGGGCCTTGGCATCGGCATATACCAATACACTGTCGCGATGGTACGAGGTATCGCAACCGTTAAAAGCCTTCAGGGTAATATAATAAGTGGTATCGCGAAATGCAGGATTGTTATTAAAAGTAACAGGAGATGGCGAAGTAACGTTACTGGTAGTGCCGTTCCCAAAGCTCCAGAAGAATTGTATGCCATTCAACTGGCTGGAGGTATTGGTAAACGTTACCGTCAGGGGGCCGCAGCCTTTTGCCTGGTTTTTTGTAAAACCAGCCGTAACACCCGGAACGGTATGGAAGGTCATGTTCATACTGTCGGCTTTACAACCGTAAGTGCTGGCGGTAACCAGTTTTATCACCACGGTTTGTGCCTGACCGGAAATAGGGTAACTGGGAAAGGCGCCGGTCGTATTGGAGCCAATTTGTGCTCCATTGGCATACCAGGTATACAGGCTATTGCCTTGCGGGAATGGAATTGTTTTTATAACGGAATCCAGATTTACCGGTGCACATTTGGTGGTGCCGGTTGCGGTGAACTGCGCTTTGGCGTCGGGGTTAACAATGATTGGCACATTGGCTGTATCAGCGCATCCGTTGGCCAAAGAACCGGCAACGTAATACCTGGTTGTTGCAGTTGGCGTTGCCAGCATTGTATCTGTCGCAATACTACTCAGGGAAGCTGTTGGCCACCAGGTGTATACCGTGGCGCCACCAGCTTCCAGCCTGGTGCTATTGCCAATACATATAGTAGCGGCGGTGGTAGTTATGGTTACTACCGGCCGGCGTTTTATTGTGATATAAATAGAATCTTCACTGGCGCAATTGGCGCCAATTGAGGCCGTTAATTTAAAACCATACGTGGTATCGGCGGCAGCCCCGGTATAATCGAGGGTTAACAACGGGTTGGCGCTGGCGGCATTGCTGAGCCCCGTGGCGGGTGACCATTGATACGTTACGCCATTTACACCAGGCGAACCGATGGCAATGGTTGTGCGGCCGCAAATTGCGGTATCATTGCCCGCATTGGCCACAGGCTTGTCGGTAATGGTAACGGTTGTATTCACGATCGCACTTGTATTGCAACTGCTGTCAATCACTTTCAATTGAACCGCGTGTGTTCCTATGCTGGCATATTGAATTGTTCCTGGGTTAAGTAAATTGGAAGAAGCCGGCGTTCCGTTGGTGAATGTCCATTGATAACCCACGGGACCAGGGGAGTAGCAGGTGCTTGCGGTTGCCGATGGCGTAAGGCCATTGCTGATGCATACTGCATTGATGGGGTTGATGGCCGCCTTGGGCAATCCCTTCACATAAAAGGTGTCTTCTTTAAACGATTCCGGACAGGCGAGCCCGGCATCTATGGCGGTTACCGTAAGTTGAATAACATACCGTCCGGGTACATTGAACTGTATTTCTGGTGAAGGAGTGTTCAGGGTTGAACCGTTTATAAACTGCCAGGCGGGGGGTTGACCGGTACTGCATCCCAGCGGATCGCTGTACGTTACTTTCCAGGTGTATTTATCGCCCTGGCATCCATTACTAGGGGAGGCATTGGTGAATACTGCGCTGCCGGCGCCGCAGCTGCTTTTGCTGCTCATAGTGAATTGGGCATCGGGCGCATTGCGAACGCAGATCACTTTTACTGTACTATCCAAACCACACTTGTCATTAAAAACATACAGCTTCACCGTGTAGGTGCCGGTTGTATTGAAATTTACATTCAGGAAATTGGAACCATTGGTCCATAACAAACCATTCGATGAACTTCCGTTTAATGAACCGGTGATGCCCGACGTGATCGTATAACCAGTAGCCGGTGAAATGGTCCAAACCTGTTTACCCGAATTGGTACAGGTAGAACCGGTGCCGCCGGTGGGCGTGATCACTGAACCGTATGCCGAGGTGCTGATGATGGCTACGTTTGTGTTGGTGCATACGGTTTCGGAAGGAGACACATGTATGCTGGCGCGTGGTTTACCCGAAACATAAATAGGCACTACCGATGGACTGGTTGTACCGCAGGGGTTTTCGATAGTGAGATAAGCGCCAAAGGCGTTGTTGAAAATATTATTACCGCTGCTGCTAGCAAAAGAGCAGGAGCCTTGCGAAAAGAAATGCGCGGCTATAGAGGGCGGCGGATGCTGAAACACCTGCGCTGCCGAACCATCATTAATAAGGAAAGTGTATAACGTACCTGGCGGATTGGCTGAAATATTATTGATGGCAAACCGCAGGGAGTCGGATGCGCAAACATCTGTGTTACCAAGGCTCGCTAATCCGCCTGCCGGGGTAGAACCCAGGAACACAATATATTTTTTTATTCCTACGCAACCGTCGGCGCCGGTTACGCTCACCGTCATGGTGCTGCTGCCTAACGGAAACAGGTGTTTTATGATGGAACCTGTTGACCAGGTAGTGAAGGTGGTATCGGGCGTACCATCGCCCCAGGAGATGGTGTAGCTGGAATTGATAGCTGTAGTAGTAGACTGGTTTATGAAACTGAAAATATAGGAAGGTATATTGGAGCAGCGCTTAAAGGTGGGGATGCCATTGAACGTACCATATGTAATTGACAGATCGGCATTGCCCACTTCCGCATCAGGAACTTTATTAACCGTAACTGTTTGGGTTATTGAATCTTTACAACCAAAGAGGTTGGTTACAACCAGCTTTACGGGATAGGTAATAGTACCCGGCATGCCAATGGCCTGTAAGAATTGATGGGTAGGGTTGGCCAATGTGCTGGTACTGCCATCGCCAAAATTCCAGTAGTAGGATAAGCCCGCACCGCTGGAATTATTGGTGAACTGAATATTGATATTTCCACAAACGTTATTGGGGGTGAAATTAAACCCGGCTGTGGGTCTGCTGTTTGAAACATGTACTACAATAAACATGGAATCGGCCATATTGCCGCCGGTTATCAGTTGATTGGTAGTATAGAAACCCGCTGTTGGATAATTCACGATGAATGGGCCCAGCCCTGTTGCAGTTGTTATGCTGCCACCGGTAAACTGCCAGGAGATGTTCATTGAACCCTGAGCCGAACTTTGGTAAATGAGGTTATTGCCTTCACATATTCGTACGGTATCTCCATGGTTTACCACTTGTCCATTGGCCCTGATGCCAGGTACCACCTGGGTAAATGCCGGCAAAGCATAGAGTAATGGTAGCAACAATAAAAAAAAGACAGACGGCTTGCTGGTCTGGCGCATACATACGGGTTAGGGGTTGATAGGATCAGGAAAGGTTCTGCGGCTTCTTCACAAAAGGATATAGTATTGGAGGGAAGGTTTTCTTTTGTTTGTAGGAGAGGTAGTTAGCAAAGACGGGCGCTAAGATAAGGAAAAGAAGTAAGAGGTATGTTGATGAGTTGATAAGTTAATAAGTTGACAGGTTGGATAAGGGAGAAGTAGACAGTAAGAAGTAGGAGGTAGGAAGTCGGAAGTAAGAGTTACGAAATTCAGGGGCTTCCAGCTTCTTACTTCTTACGTTGGGAAACTTATAAACGTTAAGGAATTCTTAAACAGAAAGTAAAGGAACAGAAACCTGCAACGGCCATTAAAAAGCCGGTGTCTACCTTCCTTCAAATTAAACTCATGAAACTACCATTACTAACTGCTTCAGGCATAGGGCTTTGTTTTTGCCTGTATGGTTGTGATCCTGATGATAGAGGTTTAACTGAGAACGGTAAGGCTTATGTACCGGTGTATATGGCTGCTACAGAAAAGAATAACATCTCCATCAGCAGTGTCCGCTCAACCGATAGATCCGGAAAAATTTATGCTTACGGAAATTACATTTTTCAGAACGACCTCAATAAAGGCATTCACATTATAGATAATACCGACCGGGCACATCCTCAAAAGATCGCTTTTTTAAATATCCCCTACAATACTGAGTTCGCGGTGAAAGGGCGCTATCTCTACGCCAATAATGTAAACGACCTGGTGGTGATCGATATCGGCAATATAAACAACCCAACAGTAGTAAAAAGAATGGAAAATGCCTTTCCATATGTGAACCAGGAATATCCTACGGAACCTGGGTATTTTGTTTGTCCCGACCCTTCAAAAGGCATCGTAGTGGCCTGGGAATTACAAACTGTTAAATCACCTGCCTGCAGACGCTAAAAATTACCAGTATGAACAAACTATTATTTTATATACTGTTATCAGTAGTGCTGGTAGCAGCTGTTCAATGTGCTAAATCATCATCATCGGGCGCCAACACCACTGGCAGCGGGGGATCAACAGCCCGGTTTGCCATTCAGGGCAACTATCTGTATACCGTTGATAAATCGAACCTGAAAGTGTTCAATATTTCAGATCTGGCAAATCCTGTATTGAAAAATACGGTCCCCGTTGGTTTTGAAATTGAGACCATTTATCCGTTTAAAGACAAGCTGTTCATCGGTTCAACAAGCGTTGTGCATATATTTTCCGTTGACGATCCTGAACATCCTCAAAAATTAAGTACGGCTATTTCGCCCGAGGTGTTACGTCGTTGCGATCCGGTGGTGGCTAAAGATACAGTAGCCTATGCTACGCTGAGAACCAATAGTACCTGCGGTGGCACACAAAGTATTCTGGCGGCCTATGATATTAAGAACATAACCAACCCTGTTCAGAAAGCAACCTACCCCGTAAGTGAACCATACGGATTGGGATATGCGGATACGGCACTGTATGTATGCGACCGGAATGGATTGTTTGTCTTTAATATCAAAAACGCTTTCACGCCACAGTTAAGTAAGAAGTTTACCGATGGCTGGTACCTGGATGTTATTCCTTACAACAATACGCTTATCTGCCAGGTGCAGGATGGACTGACCTTGTATGATATCACCAATTGTATGAATCCTACCCTCATTACAAAAATTAAATAATGCTTCGTTGCAGTTTGTATTGCCTGCTTTTGCTGCTGGTAGCAGTGAATGGCATTGGCCAATTTAAAAATGCCCGGTATAAAAATGCCCGATATAGGGAACTATATAAAAAAGTGCCGGTTATGCAACGGGATACCGGTACACTGTATCTGCGGCATAATCCTTTGGGTTTAATTGATTTTATGGATGGGAATATAACGTTTGGTGCTGAGTACCGGTTCAACGAGATCTGGGCTGCAACAATGGATGCAGGCGCCATTTTGTATTCGGCCTATTTTCCAAGGAACCGGCAGGCTACCGGCGTTTTGCTGCGTCCCGGCGTGCGGATCTATCCCGGCAAATACAAAGATGTATTTGTTGACCTGCAGTTTCATTATAAACAGGTGACGTACCGCGTGAGGGACTGGCTTGAAAAAGATGTGGTGAATGGCGTAGCTTCTTATGAGGAGTTTAAAACTTTCCGGTACCGGAAACAGGTGATGGGGGTAAACATGATGGCTGGGGTAAAAGAAAAACTGTTCCGCAGTGACCGGTTCTTTATTGAATTATACCTGGGAGTAGGGGTTCATTTTAAAAATGAATACCTGTATAATGAACCTAACAGCCGCTACGATCCGCCCTTTACGTTCGGTGCAAACAGAGGAACAACTAATTCATCTGATAACACCTCTGACGGAAAAAGTGTTCTGCCCGCTTTACCGGGAGGTATAAGATTGGTGTGGCGATTACGCTGAATGCAGAACGCAAAACGCTGAAGGCTGAACGCAGAACGCTAAATGCTGAACGCAAAACGCCTAAGACAAAATGAATTTTGAGCGATTGCGTGAGCCCGGGAATTAAGGAACCGCAAACCGCAAACCGCAAACCGCAAACAACAAACAACAAAGCACAAACAACAAACAACAAACCACAAACAACAAACCACAAACAACAAACCACAAACTGCAAACAATAACTGAAACCTTGTTAGTTAAACCTCTTTTCGCAACACCTCCAAAGGTGGTTTATTCAATACGCTCCGGCTGTTAAATAAACCAATGATCACCGTTAATAACGAAATGGCCGCGAATAAGATCAGAATGGGCAACCAATGTGGCGTAAATGGCGCATTGAAGCTGTATTTGGCCAATGCCCAACTGGCTCCCATGGATAACAGGATGCCGGTGGCTGCTGCCAGTGCGCCCAGGAAGAAATATTCAAACGCCGTAATAAAGAGTATTTGTTTTCGGCTGGCGCCCAGCGTACGCAACAGAATACTTTCCTGTATGCGCTGGAATTTGCTGATGAGCACCGAAGCGATCAATACTATTAAACCGGTGATAATACTGAACCCGGCCATAAACCGGATCACGAAGCCGATCTTATCCAACACTTCATCCAGCACCGTAAGAATTAAGTTGAGGTCAATGACCGATACGTTCGGGTATTTTCGAACAATGGCCTGCTGAAAACGGGCCGATACTTCAGGCGATGGTACGCGGGTGACCAATACATGGAATTGCGGCGCTTCTTCCAATACCCCGGTTGGGAACACCACCCTGAAATTGGTTTGCACCCGTTGCCAGTCAACCTGTCTGAGACTGCCCACCACGGTGGGGATCAGGGTGCCCTGCACGTTAAAAATGATATGATCGCCGATATTAACATGAATGCGTTTGGCATACCTGTCCTCCATGGAAATGTAGATCACATCATCTGATGATCTTACCGGGCCGTACAATTTACCGGCGGTTAATTTTTCAGAACTGGTTAGCGTGTCGCGGTAGGTAACGCGGAATTCCCATTCATAGGCTTCGGTACGATAGCCCGTACTGGTATCTGATTTTACTTGCGCCGATGTTTGGTGATTGATCTCTTCTACCCGCATGGTAACAATGGGCACCTGTTGCATTACGGGCAGCTTATATTGTTTGGTCAGCACGGCAACGCTGTCTTTCTGGCTGTTCTGAATATCGAATAGCACCATGTTGGGTTGATTGCCGCTACCCGATAACGTTACCCGGCTGATGAGGATGTCCTGGATAAAATACAACGTACCGATAAAGGCAGCGCCCAACCCAATGGTCACAATTAAAATAAGGGTTTGATTATTGGGCCGGTACAGGTTGGCAAACCCCTGCCGCCACAGGTAATTCCATGAATTTGGGAAGAAGCGGCGTACCAGCCAGCGCAATAGCAGGGCAACCAGCGACAATACCAGGAATGCGCCGAGTATACTGAGTGTAAAAATGATGGCCTGTCGCCAGTTATGGATCTGCCACCAGGTAAAACCGGCTACAAAGAATAAGATGGCGGCGTACACGAGCCATTTAAGCGGATCGCGGAACCTGATCTGTTCTACTGCCAGGCGAAGAGTGTACAGCGGCGAAATATTTCTCACGTTCACCAGCGGCAGCAAGGCAAATAGTAAGGATATTACAACGCCTGAAATAATACCTTGTGTAATAGCCTTCCAGGAAATAGTGGTAGTTACCTGTACCGGTAAAAAGTCTTTAAATACCGCCGGTAATTGTTGTTGAATCACAATGCCCAGTACAGCGCCGAGTATGGAGCCGATCAAACCAATAGTAACGATCTGTATTAAATAAATTAAGAACGCCTGCGACGAGTTCACGCCCAGACAACGCAGAATGGCTATAGACGCGATCTTCTCGCGCATGTAAATATGAATGGCACTGGCCACGCCAATGCAACCCAACAGCAGGGCAATAAAGCTGATGAGGGTTAAGAACTGGTTGAAGTCTTCAAAAGCCCGCCCGGTATTTCTTTTTCTTTCTTCTACGGTATCATAATCAAGTCCCTCTTTTTCTAAACGGGGCTCTATATCCGAAATAATGCTTTCAATAACAGCGGGCTGGTTGTATTTATAGTAATAGGTTGTAGCAATGCGGCTCCCTTTTTGAATAAGACCGGTTGAGTCGAGGTAGTGGAGCGGAATATAAACCGGCGGCGCCACCGTAGTGGAAATTCCGGTTCTGCCCGGTGCTTTAGTGATTACCCCGGCAATGGCAAACGTTACATCGCCAATTTGAATGGAATCGCCTACCTGTGCATTGTACTGCAGCATTAAGGTTTTATCTACCAACGCCTGCCGGGCTTTGCGAAAAGACCTGGCTGCCCGGGCCGGCGTAGTTTCTATATTGCCGTAATAGGGGTAATCGCCATCGAGCGCCCGTACCTGCACTAACCGGGTGCCGTCGTTTTTGGTAAAATAGATCATGGAGGCGAAGGTGCGTTCTACGGAGCGCTGATCGCCGAGCGAGTCGAGCAGGGGTTTAATGCGGGAGCTTACTCTTTTATTGCTTTCAATAACCAGGTCGGCGCCCACCAGTGTTTTTGCCTGCGATTCAATATCACTACGCACATTATCGCCCAGCGAAAAAATGGCTACCAGTGCCGCAATGCCCAACACAATAGATGAGATAAATAAGAACAAGCGCGACCGGTTACGGCGGCTATCGCGCCAGGCCATCTTCAATAACCAGCCAAAGCGAAGTTTTCTTTTATATTTAAATCTTGCTATATCCATTCCTGCATGCTTTCTGTTCAGATGGCTTAATTGTTTGATGGTTAGTATCAGCGATCAGGCAATCAAACCATTAATTATTTTCGTCAGCAACTATATGCCCGCCTTTTATCCTTATAATTCTTTTCGTTTGCGAAGCCAGTTCCAGGTTATGCGTTACAATAATTAAAGTAGTACCGGCTTCCTGGTTCAGGTCGAATAATAATTTGATCACTTTATCGCTGGTTTCAACATCGAGGTTGCCGGTTGGTTCATCGGCAAATAAAATGCGGGGATTATTGGCAAAAGCCCGGGCCAGCGATACCCGTTGCTGTTCACCGCCCGATAACTGGGCAGGGTAGTGATGCAAGCGGTTATGCAATCCCACTTTATCGAGCAGGCTGATGCTTCTAGCCCGCACATTCTTTTCGCCGCGCAATTCCAGCGGCACCATCACATTTTCCAGTGCGGTAAGGGTGGGCAACAACTGAAAGTTCTGAAATATAAAACCCACATACCGGTTGCGTACCTGTGCCCGCTCATCTTCGCTCAGTTGGTCGAGCCGGATGTTATTCAGTTCAACCGAACCCAGGCTGGCGCGGTCGAGCCCGGCGCATAAACCCAACAGCGTGGTTTTGCCGCTTCCCGAAGGCCCCACAATAGAAACGGTAGAACCCGCTTCTACCGTAAAATTCACATCATTGAGCACCGTCAGGGTTTGCCCGGCGCCCTGGTAGGTTTTACTTACATTTTTTACGTTGAGCATTTAATCATATTTTAAAGCTGGTGGCTAGTAGCAAGTAGCTAGTGGGAGTTCTATTCGTAACTCCCTATTTTCTGCTTGCCTGCTGTTCTGAATAATTAGCGTTTTATCAGGGGGCAGGATGGAATACCTACTCGCGACTCGCCACTTACTACCAGCTAATAAATTAAACTTTTAATTACAGTTATGTGGTAATAAAGTTGCTTAAATTAATGTTATTTTGAAGAGGAAAGCGAACACCACACAGGTCTGGTCGGTAATTAAAATATACGAGGAAATTTTTAAACGGAGGCGCCGATGAAACAGTTTAGCAGTAATTTTTATATGGGTGGAAAATTTATGGTGGTCAGTGTGCTGTTGATAGGATTGCTGACCGGTTGCGGGAGCAATTCAGATAAAACAAATGAGGCAGCGAAGCAAAAGCGGGAACAGGTGCCGTCAACGCCGGAAAAGGAAAAAGCAAAAACAATTGTGTTTTATGGCAACAGTCTAACGGCCGGATACGGCGTAGATCCGTCGGAAGCGTTTCCCGCCCTGGTGCAGGAAAAAATAGATTCGTTGCAATTACCATATAAAGTGGTCAATGCCGGGTTAAGCGGTGAAACAACAGCCGGTGGCAAAAGCCGGATCGACTGGATTCTGCGTCAACCCGTAAACATATTTATTCTGGAGTTGGGCGGTAATGACGGACTGCGTGGCATTCCCATTGCAGAAACCTCCCGTAACCTGCAGGCTATTATTGACCGCGTAAGAGAAAAATATCCTGACGCCAGGATCATCCTTGCTGGTATGCAGGTGCCGCCGAATATGGGCCGTACCTATGCTACGGCATTCCGCGTAACGTTTCAGCAACTGGCGGCCAGGAACAACCTGGTGCTCATTCCCTTCCTGCTCGAACGGGTGGGCGGTGTTTCATCCCTGAACCTGCCCGATGGCATTCATCCCAATCCCGAAGGACATAAGATCGTTGCGGAGAATGTGTGGCAGGTGTTGAGGGAGTTAGTTCTTAGTTCATAGTTTTCAATTTTCAGTTTTCAGTTCCAGGTTTCGGTACTTCTGTATTTGTCCCGTACACACTTATTGCCTGAAATAACACGTCTATTGCTTAAACTGCACGTCTATTTATTTAAAATAGATAATATATGTTTTGGAGGTAATTTCGCGCCCGTAATCCTTGAAAATTAAATCAGGAGCTCAAAAACCCAACCAAAACTTGTATGCGCGTTCTTTATTCTTTTTTAGTTCTTGTAACTTCTGTTCTTTTATTTTCTTCAGCCAAAAGCCAAACCTGGCAGCCATTGGGGCCCGATGATTTTAATGAGCCTTCTTTGAACCAATGTACCAGTACATCAATTGCCATTGACGCCAGTGGACATCCTTATGTAACCTATAGGGACGAATATACCGGTACCGGGCATGTGAGAAAGTTTAACGGCAGTACCTGGGAAGAAGTGGGCAACCCGGGCATTTCTTTATTCTCGAATGCTGATTTTTCAATTTTGATCAGTGCTGACGGCCTTCCGACAGTTGTATACCAGGATGCTGCTAATATCGGCAGGGCAACCGTTAAAGTTTTTGTGTTCGGTAGCTGGGTTGAACAGGGAACAGGAGGCTTGTCGGCCAGTACAGCTGTTAATATTGCTATGGCAGAAGGGGTCTACAATACGTTATTTGTTGCCTACACTGATCTTAACATTGGTGGTAAACTAATGGTGAAGGCTAGTTTTGGTAACACATGGTTTGACCGGGGACCTTCTACAGGAATTACATCCGGGAGTGTTGCTGCTGTTTCCATGGTATTAGATGCCAATGGATTGCCATACGTAGCCTTCAGGGATAACAGCAATGGTGGCGCAATTTCTGTATTAAGGTTTACGGCAACCGGTTGGTTACCTGTAGGTACAGCAGGGTTTTCGGCCGGAAGCGTAAGTTATACTTCCATTGCAATGGATGCCGCCGGCACGCCTTATGTCGCTTTCACAGACGGTGCTAACGGAAACAAAATAGCAGTAAAAAAATTTGATGGGGCCAATTGGATCGATGTAGGAACACCTGGTTTTTCAGTGGGCGCAGCACAAAATGTTGGATTAAAAATTGATGGCAGCGGTACCTCATACCTTGTTTATGGCGATGCGGGAAACAGTAGTAAAACCATGGTGAAAAAATTTGATGGCAGTAACTGGATTGATGCCGCATCTGATATCTCCGTAGGAGCGGAAAACCGGCAGCGAATGGCGCTCGATGCAGCAGGTATCCCTTATGTTATATTCACTCAATCTGCAGTTGTCAATAAAGCTATAGTAAAAAAGTTAACAGGCAGTACATGGACAACCTTAGGCGGCCAGGGCGTTTCAGCAGGCGGCGTCCGTGCTGCCAGGATGGTAACAAATAGCAACGGCGTGCCTTATGTGGTGTATTCGGATCTATATAATAAATGGAATGCAACGGTACAAAAATACGATGGCAGCAGTTGGGCGCCCGTAGGCCAGGGAGCACTTTCACTTAATGGGGCAGGTGAGCCCGCCATTGCTATGGGGCCCAATAACATTCCGTATGTATTTTATGGTGATAATAATGATGGCGTTATAGTCAAAAAATTTGACGGCAGTAATTGGGTAAATGTGGGAACGCCCGGTTTTTTTGCTTCCGGAATAGATAATACTGCCATAGCAATTGACGCGGGCGGCACGCCGTATATAGCTTATAAAGATTTGGTGTCGACTAAGATCAACGTTCAAAAATTTGATGGCAGTAATTGGGTGTATGTTGGGCAGGCTGGTTTTTCGGCAGGAGCCGTTAATTATATTTCTTTAGTGCTGGATGCCAGCGGCACTCCTTATGTAACATACTCCGATGCAGGGAACGGCGATATGGCCATGGTTAAAAAGTATGACGGCAGCGCCTGGGTCGATGTAGGCACGCCCGGTATTTTCGCCAGTACAACCTACCGTACTTGTTTGGCATTCGATGGCAACGGTACGCTTTATGGGGCGTATTCTGATTCAGAAGTTAAAGTTAAAAAGTTTGATGGGAGCAACTGGATTGATATGGGACCGGTGGATGTTGGCCCGAATGGTAATGTGGTGTTGGCGGTGGATGGAAATGATGTTCTTTATGTAGCTTATTCCTATCCGGACAGGACTGATATTGCTGTGAAAAAATTTGATGGCGCCAATTGGGTGGCTGTGGGAACACCCGGCATGATTGCCGGCAAGCTTTATGTGGGCGTTTCCCTTGCTTTTGATGCCGTTAATTCTCCTGTAGTCTCCTATATGAATGGCAGTGTTTATGTAAAGAGCCTCGGCCCGCTGACCATTCTCCCCCTTCGCCTAACCGAATTCAATGGCCGCATCAACAACAACAACGCCCTGTTGACCTGGAAAACCGATAACGAAATAAATACCCGGGAATTTATTGTAGAAAGAAGTACCGATGGCCGTTACTATACAACTGCAGGTACCGTGCCCGCTGCCAATAGCGATGGCGTGCATCAATATGCCTTTACCGATCGGGATGTTCATTTGTTAAGCGCACCTGTCCTTTATTACCGCCTTAAACAGAAAGATCTGGATGGCAAGAGCACCTATAGCCGGGTTGTGCTGTTACCGGTTGGTAAAACAGGCAACCAGGTGGTATGTTACCCCAACCCGGTTTATAGCGAAGCCAGCCTCACCATCACCCTCGATAAGGCCACAAAGGTGCAGGCCCGCCTTATCGATAACATAGGTAAACTGGTGCAAGTGCAGCATTGGGACCTGGCCGCAGGTAGCACCTCATTGACAATAGATATGAGTCAGTTAGCAAAAGGCATGTATTATCTTCATATACGGGGCGGTTCCCTGAACAAACAGATCAGCCTGATTAAGCAATAGAAGGCATTATTTATATTATAAAACAAAGGGTAGGGCAGCCGGAAAAGGCAGTCCTGCCTTTTTTAGCTTTTAAAGGCTCCTCTTTAGGGTTGGGGATAACTTCCTTTTCCCCTACCTTTGCGGCGCAACCAGATACCCGGCCATTACCACCCGCTGAACACAT
This sequence comes from Niastella caeni, assembly GCF_004834005.1. GTDB lineage: Bacteria > Bacteroidota > Bacteroidia > Chitinophagales > Chitinophagaceae > Niastella > Niastella caeni. The sequence goes on along the minus strand of NZ_STFF01000001.1, from coordinate 380,081 downwards.
TTATCACAGAAGCAGGAAAACCACCTGCTGATCTACTTCAAACACGTTGATAATCAGTCAAAACGTCGTGATAAAAATAATTTATCCCTTTATAAGAAGAAATGATATAACACTGTTTATACTTTTTAGTATAGATTATTGTACCTTTGTGACTCCTAAATCGAAAACAGGTCAATTCAAAAGATTTTGATATGAATAATGAGCTTAGTGCAATTGAGAAAACGGTTCTCAGTGATTACAAATATGGTTTTGTAACTGAAATTGAAGCGGATGAAGCGCCTCCCGGATTAAATGAAGACACGATCCGTTTTATTTCTGCCAAAAAGAACGAACCGGAGTGGATGTTGGAATGGCGGCTAAAAGCTTATAAACACTGGCTTAAGATGGAAGAGCCTACCTGGGCCAATATTAAGTACGATAAAATTAATTATCAGGACATTATATATTATTCTGCTCCCAAACAAAAAAAGAAAGTAAACAGCCTCGACGAAATTGATCCTGAGTTACGCAAAACATTCGAAAGGCTGGGTATTTCGCTCGACGAGCAAAAACGCCTTTCCGGTGTGGCCATCGACGCAGTGATCGACAGCGTTTCAATCGGCACCACTTTCAAGGAGCAACTGGCTGAGCTGGGCATCATCTTCTGCTCCATCAGCGAAGCCATTCAGGAACATCCTGAACTGGTAAAGAAATATATAGGATCAGTAGTGCCTATCACCGATAACTATTTCTCGGCATTGAATTCAGCCGTTTTCAGCGATGGTTCTTTCTGCTACATTCCAAAAGGCGTTCGTTGCCCCATGGAATTATCAACCTACTTCCGTATCAATGCGGAAGGTACCGGTCAGTTTGAGCGTACACTGCTCATCGCCGATGAAGGCAGCTACGTTAGCTACCTCGAAGGTTGTACAGCGCCCATTCGCGATGAAAATCAGTTACACGCTGCCGTGGTAGAGCTGATCGCCATGGAAAATGCAGAGATCAAATATTCAACCGTTCAAAACTGGTATCCCGGCGATAAAGACGGCGTGGGTGGTATTTACAACTTCGTAACCAAACGCGGCATTTGCCAGGGAGCCCATTCAAAAATAAGCTGGACGCAGGTAGAAACCGGTTCATCCATTACCTGGAAATACCCCAGCGTAATTCTGAAAGGCGATTATTCAGTAGGGGAGTTTTACTCCGTTGCGGTAACCAATAACCATCAACAGGCCGATACCGGCACCAAGATGATGCACCTGGGTAAAAATACCCGCAGCCGCATTGTATCAAAAGGTATTTCGGCCGGTGTAAGTAACAATAGTTATCGTGGACTGGTGCATGTTGGTAAGAACGCCGCCAATGCCCGTAACTTCTCCCAGTGCGATTCTTTGTTGCTGGGCGACAAATGCGGCGCACATACCTTCCCTTACATTGAAGTGAAAAACAATACAGGCGTAGTAGAGCATGAAGCTACTACTTCAAAGATCGGTGAAGACCAGATCTTCTATTGCAACCAGCGCGGTATTGATACCGAAACAGCCGTTGCCCTCATCATTAACGGCTTTGCCAAAGAAGTTATGAACCAGCTGCCGATGGAGTTTGCGGTAGAGGCGCAGAAATTATTGGCGATTAGTCTTGAAGGCAGTGTTGGTTAATTTGAAAATGTGCAAATTTGAAAATTTGAAAATGAAATCCATTCACGTTTGCCGTTTCATAATTCACCTTTGACCATTCACGAATAAAATTTACGATTAAGATAAATATATCAACAACTATGTTATCAATTAAGAACCTGCATGCAAATATTGACGAGAAGAAAATTTTGAAAGGTATTAACCTCGAAATTAAACCAGGTGAAGTGCATGCCATCATGGGACCGAATGGATCTGGTAAAAGCACCCTGGCGTCGGTATTGGCCGGCCGTGAACATTATGAAGTAACAGAAGGTACAGTTGAGTTTGCCGGAAAAGACCTGCTGGAACTGTCGCCCGAAGAAAGAGCCGGCGAAGGGTTGTTCCTCGCTTTTCAATACCCGGTAGAAATTCCAGGTTTAAGCACCACCAACTTTATAAAAACTGCGGTGAATGAAGTACGTAAGTACCGTGGCGAAGAAGCACTGGATGCAGTAGCATTCCTGAAGCTTATGAAAGAGAAAATGGCGATGGTTAACATCGACCAGTCATTACTGAGCCGTTCACTGAACGAAGGTTTTTCAGGCGGTGAAAAGAAAAGGAACGAAGTATTTCAGATGGCCATGTTGCAACCCAAACTGGCTATCCTCGACGAAACAGACTCTGGTCTGGATATCGATGCCATCCGTATCGTAGCCAATGGCGTAAATAAATTACGCAACAAGGATAACGCGGTGCTGGTGGTTACCCACTATCAACGCCTGCTCGATTATATCGTACCTGATTATGTGCATGTATTGTATAACGGACGAATTGTAAAATCAGGACCTAAAGAACTGGCGTTTGAGTTGGAAGAGAAAGGATACGACTTTATCAGGGATGAGAATAAAGTAGAAGCGTAATTGTTACCGGTCGCCGGTTACCGGTTACCAGGCCCCCAATGCAGGGTGTTCGATTAATAGTTAGAGATCCGAGAGCTCAAGACCCCGGTAACCCGAAACTGGTAACCGGGCGGAATTTGGAAACTGAAATGCGATAAATTAAAATGAATAATTTAGAATATATTAAGGAACGTTTTAACCAACTACCTTCTGTAAACGACCTGAATGGACTGGGCGTTATTCGTCAAAAGGCATTTGAGGCGTTAAATAATATGGGCATTCCCACCACCCGCCACGAAGAGTGGAAGTATACCCGTATCGGTAGCTTCTTCAATAAAGAATACCAGTACCAGGCAAACCAGTCTGCAGTAAGTGCAGCAGACCTGGCAGCCATTCGTTTACCGGGTTATGAGCAGGCCAACGAATTATTCTACATAAATGGCCGCTATTCCGCTGAGCTATCTGTGATCCGATCAAAAGGATTAACAGTGCAGTTCTTGCAGGAAGCAGCCAGGAACGAATACAAGGATATTGTTTCAAAGCACCTGGGCCATAGCAGCAATTATTTAAAAGACGGCATCAATGCCCTGAGTACGGCATTTGTGCAGGATGGGTTATTTGTGCACGTGAAGAAAGGCCAGATCGTTGAACATCCCATTTACATTTACAACATTACCGATGCCCGCCAGGCCAATGTACTGGCGCAGCCGCGTACACTCGTATATGTTGGCGAGAACGCACAGGTGAAGTTTGTAGAAACCTTCAATACCCTGGGCACACAGGAAAGCTTTACCAACCGCGTTATAGAGATCGTGGTGGAGAAAGATGCCATCACCGAGTATTATAAAATACAAACCGATGCATCGCATGCCAGCCAGGTAGCTACTACGCACATTCAGCAAATTGGAAAAAGCTCTACACATACCGTAACGGTTTCACTGAATTCGGGCCTGGTTCGCAATAACCTGAACATTGTGCTCGACGAACAATATTGCGAAGCACATTTGTACGGTATCTATTTACAACAAGGCCAAAGCCACATCGATAACCATACCGTTGTAGATCATGCAAAACCCAATTGCGAAAGCAATGAGCTGTACAAAGGCATGCTCGACGATCAAAGTACCGGTGTGTTCAATGGAAAAATATTTGTACGGCAGGATGCGCAGAAAACCAATGCGTACCAGAGCAATAAAAATGTATTGCTGTCAGAAGGCGCCAGTGTAAACACCAAACCGCAGTTGGAGATCTTTGCAGATGATGTAAAATGTTCGCACGGTTGTACCATTGGCCAGCTCGATGAAGAAAGTTTGTTTTACCTGCGCTCGAGAGGTATTTCAGAAAGCATTGCCCGCTCTTTGTTGTTGCATGGCTTTGCCGTTGATATCCTGGAGCAAATTAAACTCACTCCCATCCGCGAGTATGTTGATAAACTGATTTCAGAACGTTTGGAATTTGAATTTGCATGATACAGAGCAACACCATAACAAAGGAGCTGGACGTATTTGCCATACGCAAACAGTTCCCGGCGCTGAACCGGCAAGTGAAGGGACAGCCATTGGTTTATTTTGATAATGCCGCTACTACGCAGAAGCCGCAGGTGGTGATAGATGCACTGGTTGATTATTATACCAACTATAACGCAAACGTGCATCGGGGTATCCATACGCTGGCCGAAGAAGCAACCGCTGCTTTTGAAGCCAGTCGCGATGCAGCCCAACGTTTTATCAATGCTTCCTCAAGAGAAGAGATCATCTTTACCCGGGGCACTACCGAAGGTATTAACCTGGTAGCCTATAGCTGGGGACGTAAAAATATAAATGCAGGGGACGAGATCATTATTACAGAAATGGAGCACCACTCCAACATCGTTCCCTGGCAAATGTTATGTGAAGAAAAAGGCGCGGTGCTAAAAGTAATTCCTCAGCAAGACGGGGAGTTGTTGCTGGATGAATATAAAAAGCTGCTGAGCTCAAAAACAAAACTGGTTTCTGTAGTGCATGTGTCAAATGCATTGGGAACTGTGAACCCGGTATCAGCCATCATTCAACTGGCGCACCAGGCCGGCGCTTTGGTGATGGTGGATGGCGCTCAGTCAACCGTTCACCTGGATATTGATGTACAGGCGATGGATTGCGATTTTTTTGCTTTCTCCTCGCACAAAGTATACGGCCCAACCGGTATTGGCGTATTGTATGGAAAGAAGCATTTGCTGGAAGCCATGCCGCCATTTCAGGGTGGGGGAGAAATGATCAAAGAAGTAACGCTTGAAAAGACCACCTTCAATGATCTGCCGTATAAATTTGAAGCCGGTACCCCGAATATCGGCGATGCCGTGGTGTTAAAAGCGGCGTTGGATTTTGTGACCAGGATCGGCAAAGAAAAGGTGCGGAATCATGAAATTGAATTACTGGCCTATGCAACGGAACAGTTGGTACAGTTACCAGGTGTACGCATCATTGGCACTGCCGCCACCAAAGTGAGCGTGGTTTCCTTCGTGATAGACAAAATACACCCGCAGGATATTGGCATTTTGCTCGATAACCGCGGTATTGCGGTAAGAACCGGCCACCATTGCGCGCAACCATTGATGCATTGCTTTGGGATACCCGGAACCATCCGTGCTTCTTTTGCCATGTACAATACGAAGGAAGAAGTAGATCAACTGATCGTAGGATTGCAGAAGGCTATAAAAATGTTATTATAATAATGAGCGATCATAAAACAATACAGGAAACAGAGAACGAAATAGTGGAAGAGTTTTCGCTGTTCGATTCGTGGGACGATAAATACGAATATATCATCGACCTGGGAAAGAAGCTGCCTGTATTGGAAGACAAGCACAAGCTGGATGAGAATAAGGTGCGCGGATGTCAGAGCACCGTATGGCTGGTAGCAGATAGTGAGAATGGAAAAGTATATTTTAAAGCCGATAGCGATGCGGTGATCGTGAAGGGATTGATCAGTATGCTGATCAGGGTACTGTCGGGACATACGCCGGATGAAATTATACAAGCGAGCCTGGGATTTATTCAAAAGATAGGCATGACGACCCACCTGGCGCAAACCCGCTCAAACGGGTTGCTGGCGATGGTAAAGCAGATGAAGAATTTTGCGCTTGCCTATAAAATCAAAAATTCGATGCAGCATGGAGAACGAAGCACTGAAACAAAAAGTAATTGAGGTATTACAAACCATTTTCGATCCTGAATTACCGGTAAGTATTTGGGAGTTGGGTTTGATATATGAAATAAATGTGCTGCCGATCAATAATGTTCAGATCGTGATGACGTTAACGGCGCCCGGTTGCCCGGCAGCCCAATCGTTACCGGTAGAAGTTGATCAGAAGGTACGCTTAATAGAAGGGGTGAACGACGTGCATGTAGCAGTAACCTGGACCCCGGCCTGGGATAAAAGCATGATGTCGGAAGCGGCACAATTGGAATTGGGATTTATGTAGACGGCAAGTAGTAAGTAGTTAGAAGCGAGTAGGGGAATACAGGAAGTTACAGAAAGTAGCGGGTTATGAGAATAAACCCACTAGCTACTCGCCACTCGCCACTAGCTTTAAATAAGAACTAATGAAAATAACTGCACAGGAAGAATACGGTCTGCGGATATTGATACGACTTGCGGCGTGCAAGGATACCAATGGTATGAGCATTCCGCAGTTAAGTGAAGCGGAAGGGCTTACCGGCACGTATGTTGCCAAGCTGACCCGTATTTTACGAATGAAAGGATTTATAAACAGTACGCCCGGCTATAAAGGTGGTTACGTACTGGCCAAGCCTGCGAAGGAAATCGTGATCAATGATGCGTTGAAGGCATTGGGTGGTCCTATGTTTAACAGCACCTTCTGCGGTTCGCATACTGGTACCATGAAGTTATGTACCAACTCGGTAGATTGTTCGGCCCGTTCTTTATGGCAAATGATCCAGTATACGTTAGACCAGTTATTAGATAAGGTCACCCTCCACGACCTCGTTAATTCAGAGAAAGAATCCATCAAGATCTTATACCAGATGCTGGAACCCGATCCGGCATTGAAGCGGAGCATCATGCAGATCATTGCTCCTGAACAATAAAGCAAAGACCCCGACGGAACATTGTCTGCCGGGGTCTTTGGTTGTTATTAATCCTTCTTTCCTTTCTTTTCTTTTTCTTCACCGCCTTCTTTCTCCCCTTTGCTCTTTTCTTCGCTGTCCTTTTTTTCTTTCTCTTCTTTGTCTTTTTGTTCCCTGGAGGCGCGTTCTTTTTCTTCCTTCTCTTTTTGCTCTTTAGCTACGCGTTCTTTCTCTTCTTTTTCCTTATGCTCTTTAGCTATTCTTTCCTTCTCTTCACGATCTTTTTGTTCTTTCTCGGCGCGCTCTTTTTCTTCCTTCTCTTTGTGCTCTTTGGCGATGCGCTCTTTTTCTTCTTTGTCTTTTTGCTCTTTAGCTACCCGCTCTTTTTCTTCACGGTCCTTTTGCTCTTTCTCGGCGCGTTCTTTTTCTTCCTTCTCTTTTTGCTCTTTAGCTATGCGCTCTTTTTCTTCATGATCCTTTTTTTCTTTATCAGCGCGCTCTTTGTCCTCTTTATCTTTCTGCTCTTTGGCTACGCGTTCTTTTTCTTCACGATCCTTTTTTTCTTTATCAGCGCGCTCTTTGTCCTCTTTATCTTTCTGCTCTTTGGCTACGCGTTCTTTCTCTTCATGATCCTTTTTTTCTTTCTCTGCGCGCTCTTTGTCCTCTTTGTCTTTGTGCTCTTTGGCTACGCGTTCTTTTTCTTCACGATCCTTCTTTTCTTTATCAGCACGGTCTTTTTCCTCTTTGTCTTTCTGTTCTTTTGCTACGCGTTCTTTATCTTCCCTGTCTTTCTTTTCCTTGTCAGCGCGGTCTTTATCCTCTTTATCTTTCTTCTCTTTGTCAGCACGCTCTTTATCCTCTTTATCTTTCTGCTCTTTTGCTACGCGTTCTTTATCTTCCCTGTCTTTCTTTTCCTTGTCAGCGCGATCTTTATCCTCTTTATCTTTCTTCTCTTTATCAGCACGCTCTTTATCCTCTTTATCTTTCTTCTCTTTGTCAGCACGCTCTTTATCTTCCCTGTCTTTCTTTTCCTTGTCAGCGCGGTCTTTGTCCTCTTTATCTTTCTTCTCTTTGTCAGCACGCTCTTTGTCCTCTTTATCTTTCTGCTCTTTGGCTACGCGTTCTTTATTTTCCCTGTCTTTCTTTTCCTTGTCAGCGCGGTCTTTATCCTCTTTATCTTTCTTCTCCTTATCAGCCCGCTCTTTGTCTTCTTTATCTTTCTTTTCTTTCTCAAAACGCTCTTTCTCTTCACGCTCCTTCTTTTCTTTTTCTTCGCGCTCTTTCACGCCGCCGCCCGGAATGATTTTATCCTTGCGCATATTTTGACCCCATTCTTTTCTTTCTTTCTCCAGTCGTTCCTTGTCCTCTTTATCTTTCTTTTCTTTTTCAATGCGTTCTTTTTCCAATCGTTCCTTTTCAAGACGTTCTTTCTCTTCACGCTCTTTCTGCTCTTTTGATTTGTAAGGGTATGTTGGCCGCTGCGCCGGAGGCGGAGTAGGGTTATTATTATTTTGGGTTGTAGCAGGGGTAGTGGTGCGGGTATTCTTATAAGTGGTTTGCGTATTGTTTACTACAACTACACGCTCAGTTTGAACGGGTTGTTGTTCTTTAACGATCACCACCTTTTCAACAACACGAGGCGGTTCCTTAACTACAATGACCTTGGTTTGTGGGGGTGGTTGACCATTAGTATATACCGTAGTGTGGTGCGTAGTATGGCACGCAACTAGTAAAATTACGATGCCGGTGTAAGAGCATACCGATACGAGTTGTTGGTAATTCATGAGGTACTGGTTTTATAGAGTGAACGCTCGCCTGGTTTTCAATGCATTGTATAAAAAGCAGGGAGTGTTATTATTAATAACGTTTATTATTGTTTTTTGGTATATAAAAAGAATATAATTCATTAATAATGTGGATAATATGGTGTACTTCAATTGTTAGGGTCGCATGTACGCTATGTGTTGCCAGATAAGCGGTTCAATTTTTATACTGGCAACAAGTAAGTCGTGTTGTACAATAATGTACAATAAGTGATCATTAATGAATGATATAACCACTTTGAGGTATTGATTATTAAATTTATTTAATGTAGCTTAGGCAGAATTTTCTAACAGTTCCGTATATCCCTTCTAAACTTTTCTTCTCAACCAAATTAAGTTTTTCAGCAGCAGCTCTGGCAGTAGGCACAGTTTGAAACAATACGGTTAAGGATCCTGTATGCTTTGTTTTTTTCAACAAAGCACATTTATCTGTACGCCTTACAATAAGCAATACCCGATCGATGTGAAAATATCGGCCTGAATGCACTTGTAATTATTTTTTCTTTAACCATTTAAATCATGCGCTTATGAACAAGTCAGAAGAACTGAATGCGCTCCGCAGCAACCTGCTGCAAAATGACAGCACCTGGAATGCTGGAACTAACATGATCTTTGAACTCTCAGAAGAAGAGCAGAGCAAACGCCTGGGTTATACCCCCGGTCCGGGCGAGCCAAGCTTTTCTGAACAGGAAGCTATGGCCCAGGCCAACCTGCTTAATTTTAATGTACGTAAAAGCGCTTATGGCAATGAGTTTGGCGCTCCGGCATCATTCGACTGGCGCAACAAAGGCGGCCTCAACTTCTTAACACCCATTAAAGACCAGGGTAGTTGCGGTTCCTGCGTAGCCTTTGGTACCATTGCTGCTGTAGAAAGCAGGATCAAGATCATTAAGAACAATGCCGCTTATGCGGTTGACCATTCCGAAGCTCACCTCTTTTATTGTTTGGCAAGAGCTGAAAGCCGTAACTGCGGTAACGGCTGGTGGCCTGAAAGAGCCCTTGAAAATTATAAAACTACCGGTGTTACAGATGAAGCCTGTTATCCGTATACGCCCGGCGATCAAAACTGTACCGGACGTTGCGCCGATTGGCAAAATCGTGTAACCAAGGTTCAAACCTACTCAAACAAAACGAACATTGCCGCTATTAAAGAGTGGTTGAGCACCAATGGCCCAATGATCGCCTGTTTCTCTGTATACTCCGATTTCTTCGCTTATAACAGTGGTGTGTATCGTAAATCGGCCAATGCACAATTCCGTGGCGGCCACTGCGTATGCTGCGTAGGGTATAACGATGCGCAACAGTTCTGGATCTGTAAGAACAGTTGGGGCGCAGGCTGGGGCGAAAGTGGTTATTTCCGCATCGGCTACGGCGAGTGTGGTATCGATAGCGCCATGCAGGGTGTTGATGCGCTTGTTGATACAGCCTGGTTGAACAATATCAGCGTAAGAGGTTTGTGGAACAACAAGAGCGACCGCAATGCATATGCTTACCTGGGTAACGAAGGTTGGAAAAGGATCTCTCCCTCTAACGATGCCAATTTCTACCTCCTGTTGAATGACCTGGCAACTGCAAAAACAGCCGGACGTAATGTTTCTGCCCATATTGTAGATGGCATCATTACAGAAGTGTATGCATAAATGCAGGTTCATGAGTTCATCAGTTTGTAATAATCACCCAAAAAATTATAACATGTCCAAGAAGAACATACCAACTGAACTGCCGTCAGCAGCATCAGTTTCAGCATCAGTAAGCGACACCATTATTCCGGATGCACAACCTTTATTACCGGTTTCAAAAGGAGAGAACGGTAAATCGGGCGGCAGCGCCCTTGCTACACCATTCGACTCTATTAAAGAGTTTGAAAAAGGACAGGCAGAAGAAGCCTATGGCGCCGGGGTGTGGCATACCAATAAGAAAGTGGTTGGTGTATGGACCATTGCCCAAACGCGCAATGCATGGGTAAACCTCACCGATCTGGGCTGGAAGAAATTGTATAGTGGCTCAGATTCTTCGATCGTTGCCTTTAATATACTTACTACACATGCTTTGGAAAAGCAAACCTTTGTAAATGTGTTGATCGAGAATGACCAGATCATTGAGATGTATGCATGGTAAGCGGTCGTAAGTTTCATTCAATCCGTGCCACGGTACCAACCTAAGTTGAAGGGAAACCGTGTCACGGGGCAAAACTATTTTGGCAGGCTATATTATGGAGAGGCAAAATACCCATAAACGGCGTATGGCGAAGCAGCATATATGGCCTGCCGAAGTAGTATTTGTGCTGATAGTATTGTTTAGTTTTTTAAATATGCATTGTATGCAGGAGTATCAATTAAGTGAAGCCGATAATGGCAGGAAGTTGCAATTGAAAATGGATGATCATGTAGTGATAAAATTGCCCGCCAGTCCGGGCACAGGATACAATTGGGAGGTGCTGCCCAATAATCATTTCAGTGTGTCGCATCAATACAGAACGCAGGCCGATGCCGGCATAGGGGCAGGCGGCATGGACGTATTTGAACTGAACCCGCAAACCCAGGTGCAGAATGGTTCCATCCGATTTTTATACCGGCGTTCCTGGGAAGACGCGTCGAAGGCAGGTAAGCAGTTTAGTATTAGTTATCAGATTCAATGATAATGTGCTAATGAAATACCGCTACAAGCTTCACGCTTCAAGCCGCAAGCGAAAGGCAAAAGACAAAACACTGCGCGGAAGCTGTATTTGCTTGCAGCTTGTAGCTTACGGCTTACAGCTTAAAGCGGTTCTTCACCATTGACCATTCACCTTTTCAACGTGATCTTGTAAGCAACATAATCGGTACTAGAGGTGGCATATTTAGGTTCGTGCAGGACCATGGTATTATCGGTTAAGATGAGGATGTTGTATTTGCGGCCACTCACGTTCACTTTGAGATTTTGCTCAGAATAGGTGTAATTGGCCGTGTCGTAGTTGTTGTCGATGAAGGAATACCGCTTGCCATCTTTCCGGAAGTCCATATAATCACCGCTTTTACCGGAGTATTGGCCAGGTACAGGAGCGGCGCCGGAAGCATAGACGGTATCCAACATTTGAACGAGGCTCCATTTATTCATCAGTCTTTCTGTTACCCCTTTTTCGTCCTTTTTTTTACAGGCCCCGGCGATCAATACAGTGAAAAAGGCCATACAGGCGAAGGATGTTAACGGGCGCAACCCGGTAACACGGTTTGGTACAATGTGCATCATGAAATTCCCCAAGGTTTTGATTAACGAACAAGAGGCACGCTGGTAAGGCGTTGCCAGGTACATATGTCTATAGTTTTGAAGGGAGGGCTGGTTATTGACCGGCCATGGTGAGCAGAGTGAGATAGCCCATCAGATTCTGTCAGCTACTGGAAGGATAAAAACGCTGCAACCAATGTCAGTGCCATTAACCGATGGTTTTTTCAAGAATGATGGGTAGCATAAAAATAAGAAAAAAAGATATGTATATGCCAACGCGAAGGCATAATTCCTGATTTACATCAGTTGTTTACCCAAACGCCACTGGCGATATTGACTTTACAATTAAACATTAAACTATATGGCTGGTTCATCAAAAAGGAAGGGAAAGACGCCGAAGGAGAACCCGCTGGAGTTTGCTATATTAGAGATGTATTTCGTTTCAGAAGGCGCTTTCACGGCGCCGCCCGATGCGCTTTTCGACAATATTCTAAAGTATGAAGGGATTTTAAGAAAGAAGGTTTTTTATAAGAAAGATATTATTTACCTCCTGGGCATAAAGCCTGTTGAAGCCAGTTGGCTGGTTACCGCAATTCGTCAAAAGGAAGGCAAGGCGCCTGGCCGTGGGCTGCTCATCACTGAGTTCATTAAGTACACAGGCGTTTCTGAAAAGCGGGTAGAGCAGTACGTGTTAGGTTTGCTGGCAATGCACGAAATTTATTACAACTAATAATTAAAAACGATTGCTATGAAGTTAAGAAATAAGAAAACGGTCAGGAACCGTGGATATAAAAAGAAAAAAGTGATAGTGCCACGCGCTAAGATCAAGCAAAGAGGTGGCGGGTGCCATGATGAAAAGGACCCTGACTTTATACCCAGGCATATACAGGAACGCCGTGCGGGCCGAATGATCAGGAAGATGCGGCGAATGGCCGAGAATGGCGTAGGGCAGATGTAGGAAATAAGTAATCATGAAATTAGAGATCCTTCACAGTTATCTGTGAAGGATTTTGCATTATATACCATTAGGTTGCTTTTACTTATTCTTAACCTTTTTGTACTACCCGTCTTACTTGTTCTTTATACCTCCTTTATACCTGACTTACCTTTTTCTACCTGTGAGGTAAAGAAAAGGTAAAGGAATAGTAAGGTATGTATAAGGGAAATATAACCAACAGGTAAGCGGGAGGTAAGGGAATGGTAAGCCATAGGTAAGCAACAGGTGAACGTTTTCACATGCTGCTTTTGACCAAAAACGGCTGTTTTGTACAATTTCGGCTATTATGAACCATTTCGGCTCAATCGTACCGTTTACGGCTGTGGGATATTCATCACTGTTGTTTTTTATATTTTATTGACCTTACATTTGTATCGCACAAGGCAATTGAACAAATACCGGTTATGAACATGCGCTATGTGCATTAACAATTATTCATTCACATTTTAAAAACAAGTTTTATGGCACGAATTGAAGAAGGCATGCACGGCGCCTTTAAAGGAAAAGTCGGCAAATTAGTGGGTGGTAAATGGAATGGTGTAGACTACATCCGCAGTATCGGAACACGTAGCAATCAACCTACCACCCCACGTCAGGAAGAACACAGATCCAAATTGTCTCTGGTGGTTGACTTTGTACGATCCATCAAATCGGTGGTGAAGATTAGTTTCCGCGAAAAGGCAATTAAAATGTCAGGTTACAACGCTGCAGTGAAGCAGATATTAAAAACTGCTGTCACCGGCAACTCGCCTGATTACAGGATCGATTACACCCAGGTAATGGTAAGTCGTGGCGAACGCGACGGGCTACTTCGAGCTTCAGTTGCGTCAACTGTGGCAGAGACCATTACGTTCAAATGGAACTATGGGTATGCTTCGAACCTGAACAAGCCTACAGACAAGGCGATCCTGGTTGCGCATTGTGAAACACATAAAGTAAGTGTATTTACAATACAGGGACCAGACCGCAGTACAGGCACAGGTTCTCTTGAAATGCCCGGTTTCAGCGGACAAAAGGTACATGCCTGGGTGGCTTTCATTTCAGCCGATGGAGTAACTGTTTACGACAGTTCTTATGCGGGTGAGGTAATGATCACCTAACGGCAGGTATCGGTACCCTAAAAAGAAGCTGTTCCGCGAAAGCGGGATGGCTTTTTTTGATTAAACATACTTATAGAGTGGTCAGATCAAGACAAGCAGGCGTTTTAAGCGGAATTGGCTAATTTGGCAAAGAAGGGAATCTTATTATAATTATTGGATTGTATTACACTATCCAAGGAGACGTTAGTAGTACGGCATGAATTTTTATGCAGATCTTTTCATAAATCCTTTGTTTTCTAAGATATAACGTATGAAAATAATAGGTAAGGGAAAAAATTAAATTCGTAACATTAATTATAAAGAAAGCTGTTTTTTTGTAACTTAATATCCAGTCGATGTTGAAAATGTGGAAATTCTTGTTTTCGGGCTCCATTGGATAAGCCGTTTTTTCCCCTTAAATTCGTGCCGTATGGGTGTCTGTTATCCATATAACCTATCCGCCTTATTCTCGCACTCAAATAATCATTAACCTAGCGCATCCGCCGCAAAATACCGCGGCTTTTACAATGAATGCAAAGCATTCCATTGCAATTGATTGCATTGTCTTTCAGTAAATTAAATTATACGTTCAATTCCCCTATGAATGCCACAGGAGTAATCAATGAAATCTAGCCAATTTACTGAGACTCAAATTATTGACGGCTTAAAGAGCAACGACAGCCGGGTATTCGATTATTTATTTAACGAATATTATACGCAATTGCAATACTTCGCCGAGCGCCTGGTTAGCAATCGCGAAGAGGCGCAGGACATTGTGATCACCGTCTTTCGTAAATTCTGGAGTTTAAAAGACAACTTTCAAACAGCCAACAATATAAAGGCCTTTTTATATATCACTATCCGTAACCAGTGTCTTGATTATTTACGGTACAGACAACGGTTGAACGAAGTGAAAAGGGAATATGAAACGCACCTGCTCAGCGAGGAAGAAAAAAAGCAGTCAGATCATCTTATCATCGAATCAGACCTCATCAATAAGATCTACAAAGAGGTGCAGAAACTGCCCAACCGGTGCCGCGAGATTTTCATTCTTACCTATTTTAAGGGCTTAAAGACGAAGGAGATCGCATCCGTTCTACAAATATCCGAGAGCGCGGTAACTACACAAAGGTCTTTGGCCATCAAACATTTGAAGCATGCATTTTCGCAGGAAGGCTATGTATTCTTTTGCCTGGCCCTGGCTGGTTTAGACCTGTAGAGATCTTAAAAAAAAATATTTTAAAATTTCTTGGACAAAGTGACTCTGCCATCCGTTTCTATTATATAACGGTTACCAAATTGTTATTTTTTTCGGTTAAGGCAGGGCAAGTAAACTTAATCAGATCACATTTTTAAATGCTTAATGAATGGCTGAAGAATCCTATAATCAATCCAATGAGTTGTTCGAAGTGGGAAGCCTTATATTTAAGTACTACCAGGGAGAGATCACCGAAGAAGAAAAAACAATACTGGATAATTGGACAAATGCATCACCGGAAAATAAACGGCTTTTTGCGTCATTAACGAATGACGAGGAATTACAGGCAAAGCTGAACCAGCGTCATGAAATAGAAGGGACAAAGGAAGATGTAAGAAGACGCGTTACCGACCTGCTTTTTCCCGGCGCTCTGGTAACACCCATGAAGCGCGCCACGCATAGTATTTGGAAAACAGTGGCCGCAGCAGCAGTAGTAACAGCAGTGATTGGTACGGGCGCCTGGTTATTGTTAAAGAAAGATACGAAACAACCCGTTGCTACAATTCAACCAGTTGAAAACGAATTAAAGAATGATGTAACACCGGGCAGCTATAAAGCACAATTGATCCTGTCAGACGGTTCAGCTATTGACCTTGACAGTGCCGGTTCAGGAAAGCTGGCGCAACAGGGAAACATGCAGGTGATGAATGCTGATGGGCAACTGGTGTATAAAAGAGATGCGACCCTGGAAACGAAAGCGCTATACAATACATTGAAAACATCGCGGGGACAAATGTACCCTGTAAGACTTTCTGATGGTAGTGCTGTTTGGCTCAACTCTTCCTCTTCAATCCGTTTTCCTGTAGCATTTAATGAACAGGAAAGAAGAGTTGATATTACCGGTGAAGCGTATTTTGAAATTGCCCATAACAGCCGGAAGCCATTTATAGTTTCGGTGGCTGGCATGGAAGTGCAGGTAGTGGGCACCGTGTTTAATGTTAATTCATACACTGATGAAGGCGCTGTGAAGACCACCTTGCTGAAAGGTGCGGTGAAAGTGAAAAAGGGAGATCAACAGGTGATGATAAAGCCAGGCGAGCAGGCAGAGGCAACAGATAAAAGTATTGATGTAAAGACTGGTGTAAATATTAGCAAGGAAGTTGCGTGGAAGAATGGGCTGTTCTATTTCAAGAATGAGAATTTGAAAACTATTATGCGACAGATCTCCCGCTGGTACGATGTCGATGTGGTGTACGAGGGTACTATAAGCAATGAGGAATTCAGCGGAAAAATATATCGAACTGCAAACTTATCCGAAGTGTTGAAACTCCTGAATGTGTTGGAAGTAAATTTCAAAATAGAAGGAAAAAAGTTAATTATTAAAGGATAACGTTCATGTGACATACAGCATGTAGCATGAATGAAAAGGATTGCAACATGAAACCCGAATGTACATATACGACAGTAGAAAAAAACGAACTGCAGACGCCCCAGCCTTCGCTAGAGCTACAGGCGGGCGAGCCAGAAAAAGAGAAGTTCTTTGGCAATATTTACAAACATAACTGGTACAAAGTGTACAGTTATGCGTATGTATATACAGGATCGAAGGAAGAGGCGGAAGATATGGCGCAGGAAGTTTTTTTGAAGCTGTGGCTGCAGTTCGACCGCATCAGCAGTATACTGAAAAATGCAGAAGGTTACCTGTTCATAATGGCCAGGAACAGTTGCCACACACATTATAAAAAGGAAGTACGGAAAAGGCCACTGTATAAAAACTATTGTCAGTCTCATAAAGATGCGTATTACCACGACGAAGTAGTAGTAAAGGAAATAAGCCGGATTGCCTTGAAAGCAGTACAGAAATTACCGGAGAAGCAGAAGAAAGTGTTTATATACCGGGATATGGGATTGGGGCGGAAAGAGATCGCTGATATAATGAAAGTTTCAGTCAACACGATTGACAACAGTATAAATATAGCCATGAAGAAAGTGCAACAATATGTAAGCCGGGAGTTGGAATTGTCAACCGCTGCATAAATCAAACCTTATTCAACAGTTCTTTTCTCATTAACTCTGATTATAAGAAATCCAGATAGTGGATACTTCACCGACTGAAAAGCCCTTATCTACTGCAGGGTAGGGGCTTTCTTTACAAGCTGGTTAAGGCCTGGTATTGAAAATTAGTTGAAAACAGTGCTGCCGAAAAAGATTGCGTAGAAGTTTTTAGGATAATGCTATATGTAATATGACGGTAGCACTGTTTTAAAGATACAAAGTTTCATATGATTGAGCAGCGTTAGTGCAACTGCCAGGCATATGAAAAGCATCTAACGGTTGTATGGCCTGAGCGTTACAACCTATGTATAGTAAACTGTTAAAAACCGCTACGAACATGAAAGCAACAAGGCAATTTATGAGCCTCTGTTTGGTTATTGGTATGACCATAGCATGCTACGCAGTTATTTTTCTCCTGTGTGTTCTCAGGGGCATTCAATTTACTTTCTCTGCTATCTATTCTTCTTTATTTAAGCTGGTCAATTCCGGATCCGGAAATAACATCTTATCCATACATAAGAGTACCACATCGTCGTTTTATTATATTGGAAGTAAGTCAATGTTTGACGTCAGGCAAGTTGTTCCCATAATAACAACCTGACGAGTCAGTCATTGACCAAAGCACATTTTCAATACCCTTATCATAATTATACCTTCTTCCTAGCGACAATTGCCATAAGCAAAACTGCTAACCATAACCAAATCCGCAAATAGTTAACCGCCACAGATAGGCAAAAAAATGCCGATTGTGTCGTTACCACAACCGGCAGTTTGAGGTTAACTAGGTTCAACGTTGGAGTCGTATTATTAATTAACCTAACACAACAAAACTATGACAGATTTTGTATCTGGCAAAAGTTCCGTTTGGGGAACTAAACCGAAACAATTACTGCTAGAAAGGGGATTGACAAAAACATTGCGGATCATGAAGTTAACTGCTATTTTTCTGTTTGCTGCAGCTTTACAGGTCTCAGCCAAAGGGTTGGCCCAGGAGAAAATTAACCTTTCCCTGGCCAATGCGTCGTTGGACAAGGTCTTTGACCAGATAGAAAGGCAAACCGGGTTTGTTTTCATTTATAAAGATGAAACGATCAAGGATAAGAAGGTTAGCATACAAGTAACCAATGCTTCCCTTGAACAGGCATTGGACATCTGTTTAAAAGGCCAGGCACTGTCGTATAAGATAGTAGGGAAGAGCGTGGCAATAAAGGCGGAGAAGGTAAGCGCTGATGTCTTCGGTATTAACGAAGCACCCCCGTTTATTGATGTTAGGGGACGGGTGGTAAATGAGAAGGGGGAGCCGGTTGAGGGTGTTACTGTAACGATAAAAGGAAGTTCGAAAAATACACTTACTGATAAAAATGGAGAGTTTTCATTAGCGACTGTGGATCAGAATGCCACATTGGTTTTTACGCATATCACAATGGAGTCGTTTGAGTTAAAGGTGAGTGGGAAGACGGAGTTGGCGATAAGTTTGAAAACTAAGGTGAGTGCTTTAGGGGATGTGGTTGTGACGGTGAATACGGGGTACCAAGATATACCAAAAGAAAGGTCAACAGGCTCATTTGTTCAATTGAATAATGCATTAATAAATCGCCGTGTATCTACAGACATTTTAAGTCGCATAGATGGAGTTGCAAGCGGGGTATTATTTCAATATAACAATGCTCAAACTTCTATAGCAACCACTAGCCCCTTACAAAGGGCATCTGGAATTAGAGTACGAGGGGAAAGTACACTTTCTAGCATTAATCAAATTAGTAAGGAACCATTAATTGTTGTTGATAATTTCCCATATGAAGGTGATTTAAAAAATATCAATCCTAATGATATAGAGACTATCACAGTCTTAAAAGATGCTGCAGCTGCTAGTATTTGGGGCGCACGAGCTGGAAATGGAGTAATTGTTATTACAACTAAAAAGGGGAAATTAAATCAGAAGCTTAAAATTGAATTCAATTCAAATTTTACGATAGTTGATAAACCAGATTTGTTTTATGATCATAATTATTTAAATGCCGCTGATTATATAACAGTTGAAGATTCTCTTTATAGTAAAGGGTTTTTTAATTCGGATATACTTAATAGTACCAACAGACCTCCATTATCTCCAGTAATAGAAATACGGACCAAACAAAATAATGGTTTAATTACTAGCGCTGAAGCCTCTTCTCAAATTGATGCACTAAAAGATATTGACGTAAGGAATGATTTTCTTAAATATGTTTATCAAAAAGGGCTAAATCAACAATATTCTTTAGGATTCAGAGGTGGAGGTAACAATGTCGCGTATTCATTTTCCGTAGGGTACGATAAGACTAGAGATAATCTAATAAGAAATGGTTACGAACGAATTACTTTAAACTCTCTAAATGTGTTTACTCCAATAAAGAATTTAGAGTTGTCTGCGGATATCATTTATAGTCAAAATAAGACATTCCTGAACAATCAAAATTATTACGGAAATATTTTTGTTGCAGGCAGCGGTATAACAAGCAAATACTCATCTCTTTATCCATATGCCCAATTGGCCGATTCTGATGGGAATTCGGTAGCTATTGTTCGAGATTTTAGATCTGCTTACAAAGATAGTGTTGGGAAGCTTGGCTTTTTAAATTGGCAATATCGTCCATTAGATGAAATAAAATTTGCTGATAATAATACAAAGGTAAATAATCTAATATTTAGGACTGGCTTGAAATATAAAATCACTTCTTATTTAAATGTAGTTATTCAATATCAAAAAGAAAAGCAAAATATAAATAGTAGAAACTATAGAAGCCAACAGACTTATTATGCAAGAAATCTGATAAATAGATTTTCACAGTATAATACAACGACTAAAGCTTTTACATACAATTTTCCTAAAGGTGGGGTTTTGGAATTAGGAAATTATGAATGGCTTTCTAATATTCTTAGAGCACAGGTAAATTATACTCAGACATTTAAACAAAAACATAATGTATCTGCAATTGCTGGTGCAGAAATTAAGGAATTAAAAATAGATGGTTATATAAGAAATTCGATTGGGTATGATGAGTCATTTGGAACATCAAATATGAACATCAACTTTAATACTTCTTATCCAACTAATCCCAGTGGATCATCAACAATTTATAACTCAATATCCGGGCCAGATGGTAATATCAATGGAACACTTTATAGGTTCGTTTCGTATTACACAAATATGGGTTATACTTTTGATGAAAGATATACTTTAACCTTAAGCGGAAGAAGAGATGGGGCAAATATTTTTGGAGTAAAGACAAATGATAAAATAACACCACTATGGTCAATGGGGGCTGGCTGGAATATTAGTAATGAATCATTTTATCATGTTGGTTGGCTTCCCTATTTAAAATTAAGAGCAACATATGGATATAACGGAAATGTATACAATGGTTCCGCTTATACAACTGGAACATATTCTACCAGTAGTTTAACCGGAGCTCAGATGATTAGAAATCTTACATCTCCCAATCCGCAATTAAGTTGGGAAAAGGTTAAGAACATAAATATAGGCGTTGACTATTCAATAAAAAGCGATCGAATCAATGGTTCTATTGAACTCTATCAAAAAGACGGGTTGAATTTATTAGAATCAGTTCCGATTGCTCCACAAACTGGATTTGGGGTTATTACTAAGAATGCAGCAAGTACTAGAACAAAGGGCGTAGATGTTGTTATAAATAGTAAAAACGTTAACGGCCAGTTTAAATGGTATTCAAGTTTATTATTTAGTTATCTCCGCGATAAAGTAACTAAATATGATGTAGATCAAACTGCTTCATCTATTCAAACAAGTGATTTAGTGAAATTAGTAGGTAAGCCTTTATATGCACTATTTAGTTATAAGTGGGGGGGGCTGGATCCTGTAAATGGTGACCCTCAAGGATATTTAAGTGGAAAAATAAGCAAAGATTATGCGGGTATAATTAACAATTTTAAACCAGATAGTTTAATATATAGTGGCAGTGCTCGCCCTACCATTTGGGGGTCATTTAGAAACGATTTTAGCTACAAAGGTTTTTCTATTTCAATTAATTTAGTTTATAAATTAGGCTACTACTTTAGAAGGGCTTCAACTAGTTTGAATTATCAAGATATAATTTTTGCTAGTGCTAATAGTGATTTTACAAAAAGATGGCAAACCCCCGGTGATGAATTAATAACCAACGTTCCTTCTCTTGTCTATCCTGGTAATGCAAATAGAAACACTTTTTATCAATATTCGGAAGTATTGATAGAGAAAGCTGATCATATTCGTCTTCAAGATATAAGGCTGGGTTATGATTTCAGCAAGAAGGTTATTTGGAAGCAGCTACCATTAGAAGGCGTACAACTGTATGTTTATGCCAATAATATCGGTATTCTTTGGAGAAAAAATCGCCATAATATAGACCCAGATGCTTATGCAGGTGGCTTTAATACAGTACACATATTACCAAATCCTTTATCAATTTCATTTGGTTGTAAAGCTAACTTTTAAATAAATATTTTTTATGTTAACGATAGTTCAAAAATATTTTTCTATTAGTATTCTGTTTTTAATAGTAATACTCAATAGTTGCAACAAACAAAATGAGTGGCTAGAAGAAAAGCGATTAAAAAATGAAGTTATATTAAAAAGTTTGCAAGATTTTCAGGCCTTATTAGATAATACTGATGTAATGAATAATAATTATCCTACAATTGGTTTGATTGCAACCGATAATTTATACATTGCCAATGCTAGTTTATCAGGCATTTCAGCCACAGAACGAAATTCTTATATTTTTGCAAAAGACGTTTATGCTGGTTCAACTCCTTCAGATTATAGCTATCAGAAAATATCATATGCTAATATTGTATTAGAAGGGCTGCAAAATATAGAAATTGATCCATCGATCGAAACTAATTATAACAATATTAAAGGACAAGCGCTTTTTTTTAGGGCTCTTTCATATTATGCTTCAGCACAATTGTTTTGTAAGCCATTTGTTACGGCTACTGCTACCTCTGATTTAGGTATAGTATTACGCCAGTCATCTGATCCAAACATTGTTTATCAGCGAGCAACAATCCAGGCAACATATGATCAGATTATTAGCGATCTCAGTACATCAATTGAATTGCTACCTGTGCAACAATTATATACAACAAGGCCTTCGCAAACCTCGGCAAAGGCATTATTATCCAAAGTATATTTAAGCATGGGCGATTATTCAAAGTCCTTTGTTTATGCGAATGAAGTATTAAATACTTATAATACATTGCTTGATTATAATTCAAATCTTGTTTCAACTACAAGTACTTTTAGATTTCCCGCATTTACTACAAACGCAAGTACAGCTAACCCCGAAATTATTTTTTATGCGGCAGGCATTGGATATGATGCATCAATCTTTGCTTTCGGAGTTCAATTTGTGGATTCTTTATTATATCAGTCTTATGAGAATAATGATCGTAGGAAATTAGTGCTATATAAAAATAATGGAGGAGTTCAGGTAAAATATGCAGGAAGTTATACTGGCACTTTTTTTAATTTTTGGGGAATTGCTACTAATGAAATGTATTTAATCCGGGCTGAATGTTATGCTAGGCAAGGTAATGCCTCTTTAGCGATGAACGATTTAAATTCCTTACTTAAGAAAAGATATAATACAGGTACGTTTACAGATTTAACTGCTGCTAATTCGAATGATGCTCTTTCGAAAGTTCTTAAAGAACGCCGAAAAGAATTGCCATTTACAGGGCAAATAAGATGGGAAGATTTACGCAGATTAAATCAGGATTCTCAGTTTTCTGTAACTATTAACCATATCTATAATAATGTTACTTATTCTTTATCACCCAACGATAAAAAATATGTTTTCCCTATTCCGGATAGGGAGATACAATTGAGTGGTGTGGAGCAAAATGATCGGTAATGAACTATGTGCCCGAAGCAAAATATGCCATCCAAGTGAAGCGTACCTGAACGGTGCGAAGTTAGAAAACCCTATTAAGAAGCTCTAAAATGAGTAATAATCTTGCTAATTGGTATGGGCAAGCTAAGTTCACGGTGATCTGCAAATGAATTATAATCATCATAAGAACTTTTAAATGTACTATGCCAAGATTATGCCATGTGTTGATTATCAATGTGTATGGTTGAGCTAAATCAGACAGTGCATGTGGTGAGGATGATTATATTTTAGGGGGCAGCAAAGTGTTAGATCAAGGTTAATTGTTTCTTGGGCGATTCGCATTTTAATTCGTGCATGTGGCTGACCGTCTATCCATAATTGCATCGGCTAAGGTTGGAGCGCCAATGTATTAGTGCTAGTCTTTGACTGGTGTCTGCAAAGTGTTAATAACGGAGTTCTTTTTATAGAAGTCCTCCAAGATTTGTTAAAAGGGCGAGTTGAAGAATCTGGAATGAAGAGTCAATAAATCTTATAGTGTTCAAGAGGTGAGGCATGAATGGATGACAAATTTAATTTATCATGGAAGCGGCTTGTTTATGACACATGATAAAAACTGTTACCACCAAATCGGATGAAGCACCAACATATACCAGGATATGCACTTATAATGGTTTAAAAAAAGTGTTTTTTGGTGAATATAGTCTTAAGAGTAATAAATATTAAAGATTCAACATTTTTAAAATGATTAATCGAAGATTTTTAATATCGATAGTTTTTAGTTTGATAGTTGGATCAAGTTTTAGCCAGGATGAAATAAATAGCAAACTACACGAATTTAATTTAACAATTAAGTACAACGCTCCTGAACTGGAAGATACATTATACTTGAGTGTTGGGAACTTATTTTACAATAATGATGATTTATTGCTTAAAGAGCCTATTAAAGAAAACGGATATTGTCGATTTAAAATAACGACAGGCTCATATAGAGGGCGACTTACAGTTTTCAAGAAAAGAAAGTCAACGGATGTTTTTAAAGGAAGTTTTAGCGATTATATCCCTATAACTCCAACAAATATGTATTGGGATGCGAGTGATAGCCTAATTATAAGTATTACAAAAAAGGCAGATTTTAAAAGCGACTACGTTTATCTTGGATATGAGTATATTTTTGAAGGGAAAGGATTTCAAAAATATTTATTAAGATTTAAGTCTGATTCAATTTCTTTTGATGCTCCTTGCTGTGATTTCAAGCAAGCTTTTGACTCTCTATATAAATATACAGATCCTTATAGTAGACAAATAGAAGCAGGTATTAATTATTTAAATAAAAATAAAGCACTAGTATCGAAGTATTACTATGATCTATTGAAGGCTGATTTGATTTCAAGTAAAAGCAGTAACAGATTTACCTTTCTAAAGGACTTTTTTAATGATAAAATTAAATTGAAGGATTCCTTGATCAGTAATAGGTTTAAAAGGAATTTATTTCAATCCTTAAACGAGGCTGAGCAATGTAATATTCCTGCCTATATTTTATCTCAATCAAAAAGTTATATTTATTATTTGTATGAAAAAATAAATTTTCAAAATTTAATAAGCAATGGCTTTGAAAGCCATGAAATGAATTTTAAAACTATTATTACTAATTACAAAGGAGATGTCAAAGACAAACTAATTGTCCAATCTTTTTTAGCTTCGAATAATCTGAATAAATTAAATGAATCGTTAGAAAGGGCATTGCTTATAATTAATAATCCTGAATGTAAAGTAGCATTAAGTCGCCTTAGAGCACGAACTCCAGGATTTCTTGCTTATAACTTTAAACTACCAGATACAGCAGGCAATATTATTGAATTGGATGATTTTAAAGGAAAGATTGTGTTAATTGATTTCTGGTTTACTGGCTGTGGTGGGTGTGCAAAGCTTTACTCAAAAGTTTTAAAAAATGCTGAGAAACATTTTTCTTATGACTCAAATATTGTTTTTATTTCTGTATCAATTGATTTGGGTAAAGAATATTGGTTAAAAAGTATTAAGTCCAATGTTTATACATCATCGCAATCAATTAATTTATATACTGGAGGACAAGGAAAAGATCATCCTTTGATTAGATATTATGGAATTAGTATGTATCCAACTGTCCTATTAGTAAATCCGGAAGGAAAAATTTACAAATATTTTAGCTCAATAGATAATACTGAATTCTTAATAAGTGAAATTAGAAATGTTCAGACGCAAAATCAGTTGACATTTACGAAATAGTGATTTTGTGTTTATATAAAAATTGGGCTGATCTAAAAGTTCATTAAGTATATAACTAACTTAGTAACTAATAGTTCAGCCCTATTTTATTTCTTATGGTTTCCAACCAATAGCAGTAGATGTGCTAATTGGCACTAAACCACCTGATTGTTCTTGAGTGCTATTTACTTTGCAAATAGTTGAATTTGTCTCTGTTGTACAATTTGACACAAATTCAACAACTACATAGTTAGAGCCAGATGTACCAGAAACATAATAGTCAAAATTTACTTTTGATGCTTTTGTTGCAAAAGCGCTACAAATTGCAATCAATGCAACTGCTACAAAGGATAATTTCATCTTTTTCATAAAAAAATGCTTTTAATGATTAATAGCCTACTCTTATTACAGGTTTTCGGCTTCCCCTGTTTATCTGCCAAGTGTGGTAATACAATCAGCAGATTTTCATGCATGAAATGTTTTTATCTAGTTACTGAAATTTCTTAGAACGTTTCCTTTTTAGAGAGTATAATGCCAAAGCATGATATGCCGACAAAGAATAAATTAAAGAATAAGTGCTGAGTCCAAGTTAAATTTTCTATTACACCACCACATGAGCAAGGAATTCTATCAAAAAATCTGAATAATACTAGAGAGGAATAAACAGTAAATAGTATCATAAGTATTAAAGCAGCCCACAATCCAGTTTTTCTAGTTTTATCAAATATTAGAGATATAGAAATTATTATTTCAATTGGAATTAAAGTATAAATAAGGTATGGCTTTACCCAATTGGGAAACGGCTGAATATTAATTTCATTGATAAATTTATTGAAATCTAATAATTTGCTAGTGCTAGTATAGAGAAATAGTAAAATTAATAGATAGGTTATCAAATTAATTATCGTATTTCTTTTTTCAATTACAAATTGGGTAATATTATTTCGTTTCGAAGATTCTCCAGATAAGGCTACATTTTTCATAATAACAAGGTTTAATTCCTGAGTTACATAACTAAATCTCTACTCACCATAGCATAGTCCTCTACTGAACCTGATCGTAAATCAAGTCTACAATGTAATCATCAATATTATTAAGGCTAGAGTTCTTTTGTGTACAATTTCATCAAATAGATAATGATAAAATAATCAGAGGTGAAATTTCTATTAATGTACGGATAAACTATAAGAGCTACTTCTTTTTACTGCTTCTTGTGTTCCCCTTTCAATCTATACGCAATTTACTCCTCTTCTTTTATCGCATTTGCAGCATTGTTTTCCATTATTGCACTTTCTTCAGAAGATCTATTGATAGTACTTTCATCTCTTGTTCATATTGATTGCGTATACACTCCATCGGTGGTACGCCAAATACATTCTTATAATCCCTGCTGAAGTTACTTTGCCTTTTATAGCCACAGGTGAAGGCGGCTTCTTTTACAGTAACACCAGTGGTTAATATATTCCTGGCTGCTTCCATTCTTTTGCATAACCTGAAATGCGTAATGGTCATTCCGGTTATTTGCTTAAAAGATATTTGTAGTTGATTACGCCCTATGTAAATACCGGGTACAAGCTCTTGTATGCTTTTTCTGCTGAGTGGGTTGGCTTCAATGGCTTCCCTAATCGTTAATGTTGCTTCCTGGTTACATATTGCCTGTGGCGACTTTATACGCATAGTGCTACCTCAAATAGTGTGTACAAATCAGGTAGGGTAAACGGGTAACAGGTCCTACGTTGCTTATTCATATTGCTCACTGCAGGGTGCCCTAATTAGACAAAAAAGGCAGCACAGCAAGCCACTGTTAAAAACCTTCTATAATAGATCAAGAAAGGCTGTTGTTGATTGGTATATGCTCCTATCGGTTATTTTCTCTTCTTGTAGTTTCTCCTTCCTTCGTTGCCCTTGCTTCATCAATTATCTACCTGCAATTTACAACCGTAGATTTTCGCTATTTGCAATTTTTTTATACAAAACCACACTCTTTTTTATTCTTTGTCTTTCTACCTCGTTGCCTTGTTATCTCGTTTTTAATCTGGTTTCATTTAACTGTTATGCATACCTGTTAAAATACTGTGCAGGCAAACCTTTTCATGATCTGCCTGCAACAGTAATTACAATTAAAATAATGATGGTAGGGTGGTGGTGATTAACACGCTTCCTGCAATAACAAAGGTGCATGCTGGTTGCGCCATTGTCCGGGTGTAATGCCATGTACATCTTTAAATGCCCGTACAAACGAACTTTGCGAACTGTAACCGCATTTCGCCGTGATCTCCTGCATGGTCAATTCATCTGCCTGCAGCAGGTGGGCGGCAGCTTCCAGCCGTTTCCTGATCTCGTATTCCTTAATGCCTGTTCCGTACAACTGACGAAAACCCTGGTGAAGCAAATTGATCCCGATTTGTGAATGTGTTTTGTGGATGAGCGTTGAGATCGTTTTAATCTCCAACGGATGCTGATCAATGTAGTCTTTAATGGAATAAATGGTCTCCTGAAATGAACTCCTCAAACGTTTCTGGTTCATAAGATAGTTTTAAGATAAAGGTTTATTTTATTGCATATCGTTCTGTGATGCATTGGATCTGTACACTATATCTATATAAATACCAGCGGGGCGTGCGTTTAAAAGGACGGACAAGTGTGGCTGTGAGGAGGCACTACTAAATCAAATGTAGTTTTTTTTCTTCTAACGATAAAGGTCATTTTTTTAATTAAATATTAAAAGTATACCGGCCACTTTCTGGCTAGGCGTGACCGGTATACTTAATTTTTTCATTTTCAATGGTTAATTTAAGATATATCGCTTCACGACCGTTGTCAAACGGCGATTGCTTTTTTTTAGTGCGCCAACTTTTTGAATGATCTTTCGCCTCCTCGTGCTACCGGGGGAAGGAATTACGACAATGATAATATCGCTTTCTTCGGGCAAAAGCGGGCAAGGAAAGATCTCCTGTAAAACCCGCTTCTCCCGGGCCTTGGTGATACCACTGTCCCTTTGTAAGCTCACGATAAAAATGTTCCTGGGCGGCTTGTTCAATTTGCTCTTTACCATTTTTTCAAATTTAAATGTTAGATAAAAGTGTTGAGTGTATTGTAATATTCGTAGGATATGATCTTGATCAAAAAATGCATTCACATGTAATGGAAAATGGTTTATTGAATACATTTGTTAAATGGAAAGTAATTAAAGATATGGAAAGTATTCCGTTGAATGAGGAATTCACCTATTATTCATCATGCTTTCAGTTTTTTCTTGAGGAAGATCAATTCCGTTGCTTCGTTCTGTTTACAACATTCCACTTTCCATCAGTTTGCGAAAATTTATTGTCGAAATTTCCAACTATTGATACCTGTCAGTATCATCAGAAATCTATTTTCTTATGGACCAGCACATCGGTAAAAGATTGAAAGAGTTTAGAGAGAGGTCGAAAATTAAAATGCCTACCATTTCAGCCATTACCGGTATTGCCAGGGAAACGCTGTATAAATGGGAGAAAGGCACCAAACCCAGTGATATTCAGGAATATTTCAGATTAAAGTCCTACCTCGATAAGATGGAAAACAAACTGGAAGAAGAACAGCTCCTGCTCGAATACCAAAAACCCACCACCCTCAGGCTGCCCTTCAACCGGAAACGGATAGCTGTTCCGCAAACCGAAGGCCGCATCGCCGCTGGTACCATTATTTTTAGCGACAATGAGCCGGAACTTATTGTTGACCGGATAAATGCTCCCTTCCTGGGAGAAGGCGAAGGCGTAATTGAAGTTACAGGAGATAGCATGGCGCCTACGTTCATCAACGGCAGCCGCATAGTGCTTATCCGCCTCATCGATTACAGGATCCTCGAATGGGGCAAGTACTATTACATTGTTGATAAAAACTGGCAGGGATTTATAAGACGCATCTACCAGGGCGATCTGCCCAACACCATAAAACTGGTTTCTGATAGCCTCAACCAGGAAAAATATCCGCCAATCCACCGGCAATGGGAGCAAATTGAAGCCATTTTCCGCGTAACGGCCGGTATTTTGAGATATTAAAATTCATAACGACTTCTTAAAATTGCCGTTCGAACTACCTTATAAGCCTATCGGCACAACTTTTTTTTACTTCGATTTAGTACAGCAGGATTGCTTAATTGTTTTAATTAATAGTAAATCCTTGATCATTTACCAAATGCTCTGGTAAAGTGTATTTTAATTGCGTACTTCCAATGAGAGTGTAATGTGTTTAAAAAACAGGTTCAATGGAATAGTTGGACCTGTTTTATTTATTTATGCCTACTTCCAATATCTCTTCATCAGGTAACCCGGTTACTTCCCTTATTACCTGCATGGCTGCAGCTTTGGTAAGGTTATCACTGTTCTTTTGAATATACCGGGCAATGGTGAATTCCGTACATCCTAAAACATCCATAAGGCGGCGTCTGGTGACCGGATTATTGATAGCCTTTAATGCTTTTGGGCTTAGTTTCATTATTTGTTAATTTGATACACTAAATTTGCTGTATAAAGATAATGGAAATATTTCCAATTAGTGTAAAGCAAAGTGTAATTTTTGTACTTAATTGATCAATATCAATGGATACTACTATTGGTAAAAGACTGAAGGACTTCAGGCTCCGTAAGAATTTAAAAATGCCGGCTATTGCCGCTGCCACTGGTATTTCCAAAGAGAACCTGTACAAGTGGGAAAAGGGTACCAAGCCCAGTGATATTACCTTGTATAATAAGCTCATCGATTACATGGAAAAAATGGAGAACCTGCCCGATCATGTTCTCCAGGATCCAAGATCTAACGGCTCCGATAACTCGTTTCAACCACCTTCCTCCTCTTTATTTACCGGTATCTTTCTTTCACAGGATGAGGCCCCTTTGCCTATCTTTAAAAATGCCGCTCCTGGTTCCATTATTGCCATCAATGAGCAACCCGTACTGGTTGCGTGGCGATTTGAAGCGCCCGTTATAGGTGAAGTTGATGGTGTTATACCGGTTACCGGTAATAGTATGGAACCAAAATTCAAAAGCACTGACCTGGTTGCCATTAAAAAGTTGCGGTTCACTAAAATCATCAATGCGGGTTACTATTATTACATTGTTGATAAGAACCATACCGGCATCCTGAGAAGAGTGCGGCCTGCTGCTGAAAATAACAGCATCATCCTTGCCGCTGAAAATGAAGAGTACCCTGAAATAACCCGGAAGATGGACGATATTCTGGCCATCTTTAGTGTTGTGTCGGTCATTACGAAACAAATATAACGTGTTCGCTTTCTGCTGCTGCCTGCCCATCTGCGTTTATACAACCTGCTTCTTTAGTAGTTAAATATTGCTCCTCTACATATAAACCTGTAACCAGCTGATATTGGGTGCATCATAACATGTGCCGCCGCCTTCAATCGCGTTTACTAAGGAGGCAGCTTTGCCATTGGTGGCCGCTGATCCTGATAAAATCCAAATCTTATTGTTATGAATAAAACCGTGCTGATAGTTGACGACTCCGATTTTGTTGTGCAAATGATCCGGTTTACCCTGGAACAGGAAGGATATACCACCCTGGCCGGTATCGATGGTAAAGATGCGTTAAAGCATTTTGATGGCCAGCATATCGACCTCGTGATCACCGACCTGAACATGCCTAACATGGATGGCCTGGACCTTATTAATTCCATTCGCCTGCAGGCCGCCTACCATCATATTCCCATCGTATTATTCGATTCGCATAACACTAACGATGCCGACTATTTGAAGCGTTCCGGCGCTACCGCTTTACTGTCGAAAGATCTGGTAAGCGAACAACTTGTTTCCACGGTTAAACAAATGATCGGTTAAATGAACCCGTTTGAAGCTAAATATACAAGTGAGGCCCTGGAGCTGATTGCCGACATGGAACAGGGCTTGTTGTTGCTGGAAACACATCCTGATGACGTGTCGCTGGTGCAGCAGGTGTTTCGCAGTTTGCATACCCTGAAAGGGAACAGCGCTATGATGGGCTTCAAAGTGATTGCCGATTTCACGCACCACCTGGAAGCTATTTATGAATTCGTGCGGGCGGAAAAGATAAAAGTTACTGCCCCCATCATCAATATTACCCTGGCTTCTTTAGATCATTTATCTGTTTTGTTAAATAGTAACAAACAGTTGAGCGATGCCAATAAACAAATTCATGAATCCTTAACAACTGATATTCTAACGATCATTACAAACATGGGTAATGATCATCGATCTATAGTTGCCTGTGAAGGCCAGGCCGTGGATAGCCACGAGAGAATAAGTGAGGCGCCTAAAAGAAAAGCGATCATTTCAGGCATCCGGGTGCCGGTGGAAAGATTGGACACCATGATGAGCCTGGTAACCGAACTGATCACGCTGCAGGCCAAATTAAGCGTGCTTACCAGCGAACATCCGCAACCCGATCTGTTAGCGGCTGCTGAAAGCCTCGAAAAAATTTCTACCCGCATTCGCGATAACGCTTTTAGCATGTGCCTGGTGCCGGTTGAAAATATGGTAACGCCCTTTCACCGGCTGGTGCGTGACCTGGCTTCTGAGCTTCACAAAGAAATAGATTTTATAACGGAAGGAACCGAAACAGAACTCGACAAAAATATTATGGAGGGATTGCAGGATCCCTTAATGCATTTGCTGCGGAACAGCATCGACCATGGCATTGAAGAGCCGGCTGTAAGAGAGCAGAACGGTAAACCGCGGCACGGTCGCATTGTGTTGCGGGCCTATTGCGCCGGTGCGCATGTGTACCTGGAAATACAGGATGATGGCAAAGGCATGAATAAAGAAAAGATCAGAAGCAAGGCCATTAAACAGGGATTGATCGGTGAGAACGATGTGTTGAGCGATAAAGAATTGCTGCAACTGGTTTTTGTACCGGGCTTTTCAACCGCTGAACAAATTACCGAAACATCTGGCCGTGGGGTGGGCATGGATGTGGTTAAACGCCGCATTGCCGATATTAAAGGCCAGGTGGCCATCCATTCTACCGAAAACGCGGGCACTACCGTTACCATTCAATTGCCCATTACCTTATCTATCATTGATGGGTTGCTGGTAAAAGTGAATGGGGCTGATTACGTGATCCCGTTGTCGGCAGTAGATATTTGCCAGGAATTGTCTTCGGTGCAACTCCTGAACACCTTCTCCAATACCATAGTGATAGATGACCAGGTAATTCCGTTCATCAATTTACAACACGAACTGGCGGGGCAGGCATCTTCAATGCCCGGCAAAGAAATAGTGGTGGTGCAGTATAGCGAAAAAAAGATCGGTTTACTGGTTGATATTATTGCCGGCAAATTTCAGGCAGTGTTAAAACCGCTGGGACAATACTTCAATCACCTCGATATTGTTACGGGCGCCACCATTTTAGGCGATGGCAACATTGCGCTGGTGCTGGATACAAATAATGTAATTGAACAGTTTTTCAATAAAAAAACAGGACGATATGAACTTACAGCAGCAAGCTGACTCGTATTTAACCTTTACACTCGATAAAGAGCTGTTTGCCATCCGGGTAAACAAGGTGCTTGAAATACTGGAAATAAAACCCATTGTGAAAGTGCCTATGTCGCCGGCGTACATGCGTGGCGTCATTAACCTGCGGGGGAATATACTGCCTGTTATAGATGCACGCATTAAGTTCGGCATGGCTGATGCGCCTTTTACCATAAACAGTTGCATTATTGTGGTTGGTATTGGCTTTGGTAAAGAACCTTTATTGGTAGGGGTGCTGGTAGATTCGGTAAAAGAAGTGCTTGAAATACCTGAAAACGCCATTCAACCCGCACCGGCTATCGGCGCTTTTTGCAATAATGATCTCATCGTTGGCATGGGAAAAACCGGCAACGACTTTGCCATGATCGTAGATCCCGATAAAGTTTTTGCAGCAGATGAATTGATCGCATTGGCCGCTGTTAATTAAAAATTCATACCCTTAAAACATAACACCCTTTAACCTTCAACCATGAGAGCGCTAACCTTAAAAAAGCGATTGTTTATTTCTTCGGTAATAATGATCGTATTATCTGGAACTATTTTTTATTTCGCCAATAATAACAGCCATGAATTAAATGAATGGGTTAAAACGGTTATTTCAACCCATACCAAGCGCATTGAGCTGTCGGGCAAACTGGCAGCCGATGTGCAGTTTATTTCCAAAACCGAAAAGGAAATGTACATCGTGCATGATAACAGCAAATTGAAAGCATTGCGGGAAAAGGCCGATCATACATTGCTTGAAATTGATCAGCACATGAATGAATTAAAGCCGATCCTGGATGAGGAAGGAAAAAAAGACTTTGACGTTTTTCAGTTGAAGTGGAAACAGTACCTGGATGATTATAATAAAGTGAAGCACCTGGCCAGCGAAGTAAATACAACGCAAAGCAATGCCGAGGCTTACAATATTATCATCAATGAATCAATTGGCACTGTTGAAGAAGCTACCGCCATTTTGAACAGGATGATCCAATATAATAAGGCTGATCTGGCAAACATTGAGGCAAATACCAAAGTGCTGTATATAAAAGGCCGCCGCAATATGCTGATCATTTTCGCTATCATCCTGCTGGCTAAGATCGCCATGTTGTATGTTATCATTTCTACCATTTCCAAATCGGTGCAAAAAGCCAATGTGGCCATGCAAAAGCTGGCCATAGGCGATTTTAGCACCCAGATAACAGATTACAATAAAGATGAAATAGGAAAGGTGTTAGACCAGATCAATAAAACAACGTTGAAGCTACAGGCAAGTGTGGCCATTGCAAAAAAAGTTTCTGAAGGCGACTTAACGGTAGATGTAAATAAAAAGCCGGAAGGAGAACTGGAAACCGCCCTGCAAAACATGGTGCTGCGCTTGCGTGATATTGTGAACGGCATTATGTCGGGCGCCGATACCATTGCCTCGGCCAGTCAGCAGTTAAGCGCTGCCTCGCAAATGATGAGCTCCGGTGCTACCGAACAGGCTGCCTCAGCCGAAGAAGTGGCTTCCTCTATGGAAGAAATGGCGGCCAATATTCAGCAGAATAATGAGCATGCCTTTACTACGGAAAAAATAGCAGCCAAAGCGGCCATTGATATTACAGAGAGCAACAAAGCCGTGAACAGTACCGAAGTATCGATGAAAGAAATCACCAGTAAGATCACTATCATAGGTGAAATAGCCCGGCAAACCAACCTGCTGGCATTGAATGCCGCCATTGAGGCGGCCCGTGCCGGTGAGCAGGGTAAAGGATTTGCCGTAGTAGCTGCGGAAGTAAAAAAGCTGGCTGAAAGAAGTCAGGCCGCTGCCAATGAGATCAACGGGCTTTCTTCATCAGGCATCGATATCGCTGGCAGATCGGGTAAATTGCTGGAAGAGATAGCGCCGGATATTGAGAAAACGGCTGCGCTGGTTAAAGAGATAAGTATCTCAGGCAAAGAACAAACGGTAAATTCAGAACAAATAAACAATGCGCTGCAGCAGTTAAATAATGTGATACAGCAAAATGCAGCCGTATCGGAAGAAATAGCCGCCAGCTCTGAAGAGCTGATGGTGCAGGCCGAACAATTGAAGCAGGCGGTAGATTTTTTCAGGATCGGTGAGCACAGGAATTATAAATCTGTATTGCACACAGGCTTTAAAAAACAACCGGTCATAAACGGTCACCTGTTGAATCATAAACCCGAAATGGCAAAGCAAAATGGCCACAAAGTGGCTATACCTGGCAAAAAAGGCGATCGGCTGGATAACGATTACGAGCAATATTAATGAGCGAGGTTTGAAAAGTAAATAGCAGAAAATGACAACGCGCGATTTTAACCGGCTAAGTACTTATATAAATAATGCCTATGGCATAAAAATGCCGGCTGAGAAAAAGGTAATGCTGGAGTGCAGGCTGCAAAAAAGACTCACTGCGCTACATATGTCGTCGTATAAGGAATATTGCGATTTTTTATTCAGCGATGAAGGGTTGGAGCAGGAGATGCTGCACATGATTGATGTGGTAACCACCAACAAGACCGACTTTTTCAGGGAGCCTTCCCATTTCGAATTTCTAACGCAATACGCCTTACCCGAACTCTGTGAAGGCTGGAATGGCTATAAGGAAATAAACGTATGGAGCGCAGGTTGTTCAAGCGGGGAAGAAGTGTATACGCTTGCCATGGTGTTGAATGAATTTACAGAAATGGTAAACGGTACCAGTTACCGCATTACCGGTACAGACGTTTCGTTAACCATGTTATCGAAAGCTGCAGAAGCTGTGTACACCGAGGAGCGGATTGCCGATATTCCTATGTGGTTGCGGAAAAAATATTTGTTACGGAGTAAAGACCGCGCAAAACAAACCATCCGGATAAACGCGGCGCTCAGAGGCAGAACGGAATTCAAACGCCTTAACCTGATGGATGAGGATTATGATGTGTACGGTAAGTTTGATGTTATTTTCTGCCGCAACGTACTCATCTATTTTGATAAAACAACCCAGTGTACAGTGATCAATAAACTGGCTGAGAAATTAAAACCGGGCGGCTACCTGTTCCTGGGTCATTCTGAAACAGTTTCCAACATGCAATTGTCGTTGGTCCCTGTGCAGCCAACGATATTAAAAAAGCTCTCCCACCAATAACTTGGTGGGAGACAATTTTAGAATCTCCGCCATCAAACAATCAAGCCATCAAACAATCACTTATTAATTCTTCAGCGGAATAGAAATATTGCCCGGCGTATTGAAGTCCAGTTCATTTTGCGGCACATCCCAGTAATCCATGTAATTATATTCCATAAAGCAGGGAGTAGGAACAGAACCCGCTTGCGGTGGCGACAATAAATTGCCGGGTATCATCACAATGGCATTGGCTCTTCCGCCCCCTTGTGAAGCCGGTTTGGTAACCCCCCAGCGTCGCGCATCGTAAAACGCAGTGCCCCATAAAAAGAGCGCTACTCTTCTTTCCCTTCTGTATTCTTCCAAAGCCTGGGCCGCATTTAAGCCGGTATTGGCAACATGCGCCAGGCCGGAGTTTTGAAAGTCACGCACTTCATCTACCAACTGCAATCCCTGTTGAATGCTACCGGTACGTATCAACGCTTCCGCCCGCATCAATTGATTTTCTTCATAGCTGCATGCCCAGGGAACCAGCCCTCTGTTATCGCCGGTGGCATATAAACCGCCATCTTCAATAAACACCGGGTTCCACCGGGTGCCAAATTGCAAGCCACGGCCTCTTTCATTTACTTTCGGTACCGAAAATTGAACGAACCCTTTTGTAAACCGGGCATCGCCGGGTTTAAATTCCTGTACCAGGCGCTCGCTTACAAATGAAAATTGTTGCACTTCTCCAATAAAGGCATAAGGATGAAAGAAGGCCTGAGATATATCGTTGGTGCCACTGGGGTCCATCCCAAACCTGAAAATATTATCACCGGCCTGAATGCCCTGGCTGGTAAGCGTTATGATCTGCTGCCAGTTGGCAGGGGTCATTTCCTCAATTTTTTTATTGGCCATTAAGTTGCGTGCCTGTAACGAGTATACCTGCCGTTTCCACATGGCAGGTGTTACTACATTTTTGTTATCGTTGAACGAAGCAACAATGGCCGTCATGATGTTTGAATATTCGGCCGATTCGCTGATGTTATTCAAAGTGGTCAAACATTCATTCAATATTTTATCGGCTTCCGCCATAATAGCTGTATGGTCAACAAAGTCGCCATTGGTTTCGCCGGCTACATTGGTAATAATACCGGCCAGGTACATGGAGCCGATGCGGGAATACGCGTATCCCTTCCACCATAAAGCCCAGGCTTTAAAAATATTTTTCTTGTTATCTGCATCACCGGAAAGGCTGAGCGCGGTATTTTCCAATGCCGTTAATAACTGGTTGGCCTGCGCAATGATGTAATAGTTAACAGCCCACTCGTATTGAAACGCGTTCAATTCACCGGCTCCTCTTGAATCAAATCCCTGTAGCTGGGTTTTCTGATCAAGGCCATTGGGGTTGGTTATTACCGTTCCGCTGGGCAACGTGATCTTATGTACCTGGTCTACCCACCGCATACCATAATTGCCATACGGCACATAAGCCTCATCGCCCATAATACTGTGGTTGGTTAAGGCAATATGAAAAATATTGGTATTCCCTTCGTCCGGAACATCAGCCATCATTTTTTGCAAAATGCCCAATGAAAAATTCTTCAGCCCTGCTTCCGTTACCAGTGATAGTTCAGGTGTTGGCAGGTTGGGATCGTTTAACAGGAGGGAGCTTTTCTTACAGGCTCCGGTGAGGATAACTATTGTTATTATATATATGAGGTATCGTTTCATAAAAATCAGAATTTGGTTAGAACTGAAGGTTAATGCCAAACTGGTACGAGCGCAGATTAGGAATGGAAAAATAATCTGCCCCAATATTCGATCCTGCGCCTACAGAGCGATTGCCCTGACTGTCCTGGGCCGATGTTGCTTCGGGGTCAAGTCCTTCATAATCGGTGATCGTTAACAGGTTTCTGCCGGAGGCCGTAAGCGCTATGCCTTTTACCCATGGCACATTCAGTGCACTGCCCAATTGGTAAGTGAGCGTAAGATCTCTCATCCGCCAGAACGAACCATCTTCCACAAACCATCCGGTACGTTGAACACTATTATATAAACTGTTGTAGAAATTAACAAAGGCGCCGGTTTCTCCATTAACAGTAATTGGCTTATCAAAATCTTTTTGCAGCCTGTCGCGGTACATCCATTGCTTGGTGAGGTTATAAATTTCATTACCATGGTACCAATCCCACTGCATGGAAATATTTAATTTTTGCCATAGTGTAACACTATTGATAAACGACATGGTAAACTTTGGATAGGCATTACCGGAGATACTCTGATCGGTAGGATCGGTGAGGATTGCCCGTTTGGTGGTTTTATTTACCACAATGCCATTGACAATTTCGTAATTAGCGGCATTCGCTTCCGGTATGTACCTGGTTTTGTCGGCTGTACGGGTCTGGTCTATCCTTGTTAATGGATTTTGGGTATAAAAATTACCCAACGATTCCCCTTCTCTTATGATGAATAAGCCACTTACAAAATCACGGCCGTTAGCTACTTTATCAACTTTGGTTTTGAAGGTGCCGAAGCGGACCCCTAATTGCCAATCGACCGTTTTATTGGTGATCATATTCGCATCGAGGGTGATGTCGGCGCCCTTTACGGTTAGTTCTATCAGGTTGTCAGGGATCTGTTGCGCACCGCTGGAAGGAGGCAGATCAACATATTGAATATTGTTCTTGTTGTTCTTATGCCAGTAGGTGAATGAAAAACTGATCCGGTTAAACCATTCTTTGGTTCCCGGTGTAACGATCACATCGGTACCTACTTCCATCTCGCGTACTTCCTGCACTTTCAGGTTTCTGTTTCCGAGGATGTTGGGAAGGTAAAGTCCAACCCCTTCGCCTAATTGAATAGAGCCGAGGGTGGTTTGGCGACGGTAATATTCGCCGTCAAATTCATTTGGCGGAATACCGGCAGCGCCATAAGCGGCCCGTATTTTCCATTCTGTCAGCTTGTTCACATTGAGTAATTCAACAGGCCTGAAGTAAACAGTTCCGCGGCCAAACGTAAATGGTTTCTTCTGGTCGCCGAACTGTGAATTATAATCTGACCTGAAACCACCCGTAACGCCAAACAAACTGCCGAAATCAATGGTCTGGTTTACGAGATAACCATAGGTGATGTATTCAAAACTACCGTCACCGCTTGTTTTAAGTGCAGCCGCCGAGATATTCGTTGGCGGGTATTGCGGCAGGTTTAATCCCTGTGCAAAGAAAGAATTGTATTCCAGCTTGCGCCAGTCGTACGAAAGCTGGGTAGTGGTAGTGATCGGCACATCTATTTTAAAATCTTTCCTGAAATCAGTTCTGAAGTAAACGGTTGACAGCGCGTTTTGATAGGTTGATTTTGCATAATCATTACGCACTGAACCCTGGGCGGTATTTCCCCAGAAACCAAGCGCTACCTGCGGTGCATTTTCCTGGTTCCTGTACAGGTCGTTATATTCTGAATTCCATAATTCAATCCCGTATTTAAAATCCAGTTCCAGGAAACGCGGAAATTTATAATTCAGGTTGCTGTTATTGATAATGCGGGTGTCCTTGCTGGACCGGGAATGCCAGTCGGCTTCCGACAAAACGTTCAACTGGTTTTCATCCCGGGGCCGGGTAACCGTTAAATTGGTACCGGGATATTTTGAAGTGAAATCGATCCACGGATAGGAGTTGATCATTTCGAACCGGTTGTTGTTGGTGCCTTCAAATAAGGGATCAATATTGTATTTAATGCGGGAGCTTACATTGTACGTTCCGCTGATCAGGTTTTCGTCCTGCAGTATTACCTGTGTTGAGTTGCGGGCGGTAAAACCTTTAAATAATTCAAACCCCAGGTTGGCCGACATGTTGGTTCGCCGGAAGCGATTGGCCAGTACGTTTTCCTGGTTCAGGTGCGAGAGTGTAAATGAGTAGTCTGATTTGTTACCGCCGCCGCCAATGCTCAATGAGTTCGTAGTGGAAATGGCTGTTTGATAAGCCTGTTCAAGGTGATTGTACAAAGGCAGATTAGCCGGATAGGTTTTATTATTCTTCAAACTAAAATCGGTATTGAAATCGTCTTCGGCCGGTTCGGGCCACATGCCGTTACTGTCGGGCCGTAAAATATCGCCATTGCGATCGAGTATGTTGCCGTTGGCGTCCTGTGTAAAGTGATGGTATTTGGCACTGAGGGTTTTATCTTCGCCAAGAATGACTTTATCGATGCTTACTTTTGAAAGCAAAGAAATGCTCACCGGTTTATTACGGCTGCCTCGCTTCGTGAATATTTGTATTACACCATTGGCGCCCTGCGCTCCGTACAGCATCCCGGCGGCAGGCCCTTTGGCAACTTCTACTTTTTCAACATTTGCTACATCCAGTCCGTTTATATCGGTTACCTGAACGCCATCGACCAATATAATAGGGGTTGAAGAGCCGAGGGAGTTAATGCCGCGTAAAATAATATTCGCTTTTTGTCCGGGCTCTCCGGAATTCAATTGTATTTGAGCGCCGGCTACTTTACCGATCAATGCCTGGTCTATTGATACAATGGCTGATTTGGCCAGGTCTTTACTGCCTACGCTCGCAACGTCAATAGAAAGTTTTTTCTTCTCTGTGGCAACCCCGGTACCGGTTACCACTATTTCGGCCAGTGATTTTACTTCTGTACCTAACTGTACATCAAATACCGTACGGTTTCGTACGCTCATTTCCGTTGCTTCATAGCCAACGCCTGAAATAACAAGTACTGCATTTTCGGGAACAGTTAATTTAAACGTTCCATCGGTAGCAGTAGTAGTGCCCGACATAGTGCCTTTAATGGTCACTGATATTCCCAGCAATGGCGTTCCGCTGGCATCAGTAACTTTCCCGGTTACCTGTTTGGTTTGAGCGTATGCTGAAAACAGCATACTTGCCATAAAAAGCAGTGCTAACAGTTTCTTCATTGTCGCATGTTATTGGTTAGAAAATAAAGTAACCCCTGGTAATGAAAAGCAGGGAGCATGCTTCCTCATTACCTTAACCATTAAATTTTCCGGGTATGATTGCCGCGGGTAGGATGTAAATAGAGAAGTTGTTTGGATTTGGCCGAATTCAGTTGTATTTATGGATACTTACATCTGGCTAGTAATCTTTTGCCTAAGTGGGGTAGGTCCTGCTATAAGGACAAACAGTT
Source organism: Niastella caeni (assembly GCF_004834005.1). Taxonomy (GTDB): domain Bacteria; phylum Bacteroidota; class Bacteroidia; order Chitinophagales; family Chitinophagaceae; genus Niastella; species Niastella caeni. The sequence goes on along the minus strand of NZ_STFF01000001.1, from coordinate 339,296 downwards.
GTTCGTTTTTGCTGCATTTATGGCAAATCGTGTCACGGCAAAAACGTGTCACGACAAAACCGTGTCACGGTTACATAAACTCAGGAAGGATATTTTTTCTGCAGGAAGCTGACAGAAGCTGTAATTAGTTTACCAAGTACTTCAATATTAATGTCCTGCAGTTTTTTTATGTACACACAGCCTACGCCGGTCCGGTGTTTTCCGAAAGCTTGTAGTAGTTGTTGCTTTTCGGTAAATTCCTGGTAAAAGTAGAGGGAAATTTCTTTAGCCCGGGGCGAGAAACCAACCAACGGCGCATCGCCTTCACGCCCGCTGGCATATTTATAATGGTAGCTGCCAAAGCCTACAATAGCGGGGCCCCACATTTTGGCCTCAAAACCTGTTTGCTGCCGCATGATCTTCATCAGTTCAAAACTATCCTTGCGTTTGGTTTCGTCAGCTACAGAATTTAAAAAGTCTTCAACGCTGTTATTGTTTTCTGTTGTTTTGTTGGTTGACTTTGCCATGAGGAAATTCTTTTAGTATGGAAGTTGGGTTCTTCCATAAAAATAAGGCAAATATGGAAATATTGTTTGAAAGCTAGTGGCTAGTAGTAAGTAGCTAGTGGGGGCTTATTCGTCACTCGCTATTAACTGCTAGCCTGTTGTGGTTTTCCCTACTAGCTACTCGCCACTAGCTACTTACTTTAGATATAACTCAACCACCATTTACCACTGTTTGCCCGTTTATAGTTATCGTACCACCTGCAAAGCGGGTATACGCCAACGATAATTATGAGCCATAATACATATACAAAAACAAGACTGAACCCATAGCCTTTCAGTTGGTTATTCATACTTACCCAACCTGTCAGTACCATGTCGCTCCATGTATATCCTGTTACTGCTGCTGCTATTACCGCCAAAGCATGTATCAGGTAAATATGCAGAATATAAAAGAACATAGGCACGCGCCCTAACACCACTAATTTTTCGGTAAGCCGGTTCAATGGTTTTTCAGTAAAGGCAAGGAACAGCAGCGCCGGGCCTAACGTCATTAAGGTATATAATAAAGACGGCGGGTATTTGGTGGTATTTAGAAATGAAAGCACGGTGAACATCGGTGTCTTTTGTTCCGACCAGTGCCTGGGATCGCCGTATACATCGATCAACCTGATCAGGATAAACAGGGCAATAGCGCCCAACCCTGCGTAGATCAATAATTTTCGTCTTTTACCGGCATCAAATGTAGGCAGGTACCATTGGCCAAACACATAACCGGTAAGCATGATGCCAATCCAGGGAATAACAGGATACCCCATCATAATTGAAATTGGTTTCATGAAGAAAATGTGCTGGTCGTGCAGGGCGGCCATCAGGAAAGAGGGTCCGTTTCCTGCAGGCGCAATGGCATCGAGCAGGTTATGACCGGCAATTAGTGTTAACCCGATTATAAGAATGAGCGTTTGCGGAAGATAGATCATGACCGACAGCACCATCATACTAACACCCAGCGCCCAGATGACCTGTAAGATCAAAAAAGGATAGGCGGGGTTGAAGGTCCAGCCTAACGTAATGATCAGCATTTCGGCTATCACCAGCCACAGCCCCCTGGTAAAAAGAAAAACAGACAATTCTTTTTTGGTCTTCTTTCTTCCATTTAAAAATGCTGAAGTGCCGGCCAGGAAGGTAAACACGGGGGCGCAAAAGTGGGTGATCCACCGGGTAAAGAACAGCGGCACATCTGTGCGGGTAAGATCGGTGGGATCGAACTGGAAGGCGCCGGCATGAAAATAATCGCGTACGTGGTCAAGCGCCATGATGATCATAACGGTTCCCCGCAGCAGGTCGATGGAATGAATGCGTTTGCTTTTAGCCGGTACTACCGGTGTGACTGTTGACATGGTTGTCATAAAAGGTTGGTATGTTGGTTTTTATGAAAAGCCCTGAGCGTAGTCGAAGGGTGATGTTTGTTCTGTGAAGATAATGTAAATTAGAATAAAATTCAGCAATAAATCTTTATTTTAGAATATTATTCTGATTTATATATGTCGGAAGTTGGTAATTTCCCGGGGCCGGAACCGGTGAAATGCCTGATTCAGGTCAATTTATTATTGAGAAGCAATAGGGTAACCTTTTATAAAAATTTATCTGTGATCAGCCGTGCAATCCATAGCTAAATTGTACGTTATTAGGTAATTAAATCCAAACCGTGTGAAAAGAATAGTACCCTTTTTGGCCCTGGCCTTTTGCCTGCAGCAGGCAACTGCCCAGATGAGCCATGCAAGCGATACTGGCAAATTAATAGCCCAAAAGGATAATATCATTACCGCCAACACCATTATCAAGATCGAGAATTTGGGCCAGAACATCAATTCCGATCTTCCCGAATTACGACCTACCGTGTCAGCAGATGGCAACCTGCTGTTTTTCATTTGTGAAAATCACCCGGCCAATACCAAGTACAATTCAGTGCCCAATTCACAGGACATCTGGTATGCTATACGGGATTCGAACGGTGTGTGGCAGGAAGCCCGCCATTTAAAATATCCGTTGAACACAAGTCAGTATAATGCCGTGTATTGGATCTCGCCCGACAATAACCGCATTTTGATTCGCGGCGCTTTTGGAAATGGCGGTGCATATTTTGGAAAAGGCGTGAGCCTTTGTACCCGCCAGGCCGATGGCCGTTGGGGCGAGCCGGAAGAATTACGCATCAGGAATTATCAAAAATATGACCGTGGCGTTGTTTCGGGCGCCACCATGACGCAGGACCGTCAGGCGCTGGTATTATATATGACGCCGGAGCCAGGCGGTGGCAATAACGACCTGTTTGTTTGTTTTCCGCAACCCGATGGCTCCTGGTCGGAGCCCAAGAGCCTGGGTAAACAAATTAATTTACCCGGTGATGAAATGACGCCCTATATCGCGGCAGATGGCGTAACCATGTATTTCAGCAGTAACCGGCCCGGTGGCGTAGGTGATAATGATATCTGGATGACCAAACGCCTTGATAAATCCTGGACGAAATGGAGCACCCCGGTGAATTTGGGCGAGCCCATTAATACCGAAGGCTGGGATGCGTTTTTTACATTAGATGCCGGTGGCGAGTATGCGTACCTGACCAGTAATAAAGATACCTATGGCGAAAGCGATATTGTTCGAGTAAAATTGCTGGAACGCGAAAAGCCTGACCCGGTGATATTGGTGAGCGGCAACGTGTATAATGCAAAAACAAAACAACCGCTCAGCGCTTCGCTCATTTACGAAACGTTGCCCGATGGGGTAGAAGCAGGGAACGGTATTTCCAATCCCGTAGATGGCGCTTTCAAAATTGTATTGCCTTACGATAAGAACTATAGCATTCGCGCCAGCGCCGATAAATTCTTTGCTATTTCAGAAAACCTGAACCTCGACTCCATGGTGAAGGCCGGGTATAAGGAAATACACAAAGACCTGTACCTGGTGCCCATTGAAATTGGACAGGTGGTGCGGTTGAATAACGTATTCTTCGACTTCGATAAATGGGACCTGCGTCCTGAATCGAATGTTGAGCTTGACCGGGTAGTAAAATTGTTGAAAGAGAACCCGGCCATTGAAATTGAATTGAGTGCGCACACCGATAGCAAGGGTAGTGATGAATACAACTTCAAACTATCTGACAATCGTGCCAGGTCTTGCGTGGAATACATAATTTCGAAAGGCATACCTGCGAGCAGGATCGTTTCGAAAGGATATGGTGAAAGCCTGCCGGTGTCGGAAAATGAAACTGATGAGGGCAGACAGTTGAACCGTCGTGTGGAGTTTAAGATAATGAAGAACTAAAGCTGCACGCAGAATACAAAGCTACAAGCTGCAAGCCGCAAGCTGTAAGCTGCAAGCTGTAAGCTGCAAGCTGTAAGCCGCAAGCTGCAAGCTGTAAGCCAAAGGCAGAAAGCCATTCGCGGCACTAAGCAATAAAAATAAAGGTGGGTCTCCTTACGGGGCTCACCTTTTTTTATTTAAAGAGAAGCTATATTTACCCAATAAAACAAGAATACATGAGGAAAAGTGCTTCTTCTTTATTTGCATCATTTATCACGATATGCTTTCTTTTATTATTATCACATCCGGTTTTTGCGCAGGCGAAAAAAGCGCCTGTCGAAGCCATACGGCAATCGGATCTTAAAAGAGATCTGTTCCTTTTGGCCGATGATCATTTCAGAGGCCGCGAAGCCGGTACGCTGGATGAATTAAAAGCCTCGGCCTGGATTGCAGAAGAAGCGCGCAAAGCGGGGCTGGAACCTGCCGGTGATGATGGAACGTACTTTCAGTTTTTCTCTTTGATCCGCGAGCGGGTAAGCGGTAGCAGTACCATAAAAATAGGCGATCGCTCCTTTAACTTATGGAAAGATGTGGTGGTGTATGAGCCCTCCTTTGCAACCGTTGACGCACCGGTCGTATTTATAGATGATGCCGATACCGTAGCAGAAGAAACGATAAAAGGAAAAGTAGTGGCGCTGCAGTTCACGCCAAAAGGATTAACAGACCCACGTAAATCCATTGCCTGGCGGTACAGTGGCTTTGTTATTGCTGCATGGGCGCGCAAGCTGGGCGCTAAAGGCGTAAAAGCTATTGTATTTGTATCAGACGACCTGGCCGAACAGGCATGGCCGCGGGCAGCGCAATATTCCAATAGAGGTTCTTACCAGATAGAAGGCAGTTTGTTTACCAACCGGCAACAGCTGAAAGGCATTCCCATTATCTGGGTCAGAAAAGAAGCGCTTAACCTCGTGCGTGAACCCGATCAGCGGCTGAAAGCAACCATATATTCCGAATCGTTTACCTATCCATCAGTGAATGTTGTAGCGAAAGTAAAAGGCGCTGATCCTGTGTTGTCGAAAGAATATGTGTTGTTTAGCGGTCACCAGGACCATGATGGCGTGCGCGCTATTGAAGGCGTTAAAGATTCAATATTAAATGGCGCCGATGATAATGCTACCGTGAGTGTTGCGTTGCTGGCTATTGGCCGGGCATTCCGCCAGCAACCCGGCAGGCGCAGCGCCTTGTTTGTATGGCATGGCTCGGAAGAACGCGGTTTATTCGGTTCTACCTGGTATGCCGAACATCCTACGGTTCCCCGCGAATCGCTGGTGGCTGTATTGAACGGCGATATGATCGGCATGAATGCACCCGACAGCGCTGCATTGCTCGGTATTATTCCGCCGCACCTTAACTCTTCTGACCTGGTGAATATTGCTTTGCTGGAAAATGCAAGAGGCCCGAAATTCAAACTCGATACTGAATGGGACAAAGCCACGCATTTTGAAAGCTGGTATTTCCGCAGTGATCATTACCCTTATGCGAAAAAGAATATTCCGGCTTTATTTTTCAGCACGTTGCCACATCCGTTGTATCATACGCCCGCCGATGAAAGCACGGCTATCAACATAGAAAAACTAACAAAGATGACCCGCTGGATGTATGCAACCGGCTTTGCGGTAGCCAATGCTGCCAAACGCCCACAACTGGAAGCGGGGTTCAAGCTGGAGCGGTAAGCGCGTTGGCGGCTATTTAGATGGCGGAACAACGTAAGCATGGCAGGTGAATTGATACTGATAGATCTAAAATAGTATTGTATGAAAAAGAATCCAACCATGCCTTCAACAGATGCTAAAACACAAAAAGACAGGCATATGAGGCCTGAAAATAAAGATAACCTTGACAGTAGGAAAAATGAAGAGCAGGATGTAAAAGGAGATGATCTTACACATAACAAAAAAGAGCATAAAAATAAAAAGAGCTATCAAAATAAGGGGCAATAAAGAATCAACTGCCCGTAAGGGAAAAATTACCCCGTATTGAGTAATGCCGTTCCATGCTGCCTATGCCAGCGCCTGCGGCCATTGGTGTTTTTTCACCTGCCAGCATTGTCAGGTTTTGATACTGCATTGTCCGCTTTTGTTAAACCATCGCGTTCAGGATCATTTCTTTCAATTTTATACCAATTGCATTTTATTCCCTGATGGTTAAATGTTTCAATGCATTTCATCCCGATTTTGGTCAATATCTTATTTGAGGCAGCATTGTCGCAGTCGGCTATCGCATATACTTCCCTGGCATTCAGGGTATCGAAAGCATACAATAAGGAGGCCTTGGCTGCTTCCGTCGCTATTCCCTTCCCCCAATATTTTCTTATAAGCCTGTACCCAACGTCATAATAGTTAATATGGTTATTTGTTAGTTCCGTAATAAACTTTAATCCGGCCCAACCAATAAAACTATTTGTGTTCTTATCAATAACTGCCCAACGGCCGATCCCATTGTCAATATATTGTTGCCTGATAAACCGGATAGCTTCAACAACCTGATCTTTGGTTTGAACAGGCGTACTACCTAAAAATCTATGAACTTCCGGATCGGAGTCCAGTTCAAAAAATCCATCAACGTCAGACGGTACGATTTCCCGCAGGATGAGGCGTTCGGTTTCTAAAAATATTTTCATGTTTAAGTGTGATTGTAAATATAAGTTCGATGGCAGTATCGCCAAAAACATTGTGCAAAGTATGGGAAGGGCGTTTGATTAGGTAAGATAACTTTCCTTCAATATTTTTACAGCAGAAATCAGAAAATATATGGAGGGCCAATATAGAAAAGATATTTACCCCGGACAGGAAGTGGCAATTATCCTTAAAAAAGACCAGCGAACCGGTAAGCTCACCTATGGCATTGTTAAAGACCTGTTGACGTCAGCGGCTTATCATTCCCGGGGTATAAAGGTGCGCTTGACAGACGGCCAGGTTGGCCGCGTTGCGCAGACAGATGTTGTTGATCCGGAAGGCGAATAACTGATAAAAATGCCAGGGGTGTTTAAACACTTTGGCCGTTTATGTATATTTTTATGCAGGATCAGGCGTAGGGATTCATTAATAAATATTATTATGAATCGTGTTATTTATTTCCTCATTTGTATTATACCCCTTACCATCAGTTGTAGCCGGAAGGATGCAGCGCCTGATAATACAAAGCAGGTTTATGAATGGTTACATGGAAAATATAAGGCGATCAGTTCTTTCAGCAGTGAGGCGGTTGATGTAAACATGGATGGAGTTGCCACAGATAATATACTAACAGAAATACCTGACCTTACACATTGCAGGTTGGAAATACGGATCGTTTCTCAAAACAATTTTCTATTCGCGGAATCCTGGCCAGAGCAATTTATTGGTCATGGAATAGAACCTCCCGGTTATGACCCGTCGCTGGCTGTGAATTATGTTCGGCAGGGTTTAGTACGAACATTTTCACTGGACAATACCAGCAATAAGATCCTGGTAAATCCGGATACGACTCCACTACCTGATACGCGACGTTTCTCATTTCCTTTAGCCGTTACTGTTGAAGGTTCAGACACTATTAAAGTTGTCATCTCCAAAAAACTGTATACTTCTGCAGGTTGGAAAGTGGTTACCATCACCACCGTTTATGAACGGTATACGATGATCACATGAGTTTTAACTTTTACATGAGATATAATATCTTAGCTTTATGAAACCCATCCTTGCCTTATTACCCCTTATTTTTTCGTTAAAGACCTTTGCCCAGAAAATTGAGAAGTATTACGATTTTCAGTGGAAGGAAACCAAACCGGCCACTGCACGCTTCTACGGTACAATTGAAAAGACAGATTCAGGCTGGCATAACCGTGACTATTTTATCCAGGAGCAAATGCTGCAAATGGACGGTACATTTGAAGATAGTGCCTGTAAAATAAGGAACGGACATTTTCGATTTTATCACCCGAACGGAAACTTACAAACCTCTGGCCGTTATGTGCATAACAAGCGGGATGGTCTTTGGTTGAGTTATCATTACAACGGTATGATGAGCGATTCAACCACTTACAACAATGGGCAAAAGATTGGCGCCTGCTATGGATGGTATGAGAACGGTTATCTGTCAGATTCCTCTTTTTATAATGCCGATGGCAGCGGAGTAGGGGTAGCCTGGTTCAGTAATGGTAATCCCTCTTATTCGGGCCGGTACAGTGCAGGTGAAAAAAAGAATGGTAAATGGATATATTTTCATCGTAACGGTAAGGTCAGCGCCACTGAATTTTATAAGGACGGAGCATTAGCCGACAAGCAGTATTTTGATGAACAGGGCGGCCTGGCTGATACTGCCAATAAAGACAGAAAGGCCAGTTTTCCCGGCGGCCCCCAAGCCTGGCAGAAGTACCTGGTAAAAAAGCTTTATTTTCCCACTCAGTACAAATTGGTGAATGGTGATAAAGCCATTGTGGTAGTAGAGGCCATCATTGACGAAGAAGGTAATGTAACAGAAGTAACTGTGAACACACCTTTTCATCCTGCTTTTGATAAAATAGCTGTAGAAGTTGTTCGCAAATCACCTCAATGGGAGCCCGCTATTCAACAAAACAGGAAACTGCGTTATAAAATAAGGCAGCCTGTGTTCTTTGCGCAGGAATAGCTGGTGCTGGTAGTAAAAATGTATAAAAACTAACTTGCCATGAAAATAATTGACTCTCTATCTTTTGATGATCCATCTGCAAAAGACGATTTAATTGCTTTCATCAGGCAACAGATCAATACCAGCGGCAAGGGCTATTGTATTGTTGAAAATAACGTAACGGATGCGAACGCTTTTATGTTACTGCTTCATGAGTGCATTGGCCCTTCTTTAAGCATGTCACAAAAAAATGGCATCCAAATTCCTTATGATGTGGTAAAGGACAGAGGCCACGACATGGGCAATGAAGGCTCCCTGCTATCTTCAACCAACCAGGTATTCCCGCTGCATACCGATTGCTGTTTTCTGGATAAGCCTGCTGACTTTATAGCTCTTTATTGCGTTGAAAATTCGGCCTCAGGTGGTGAAAGCATTTTGCTTAACATCAACGAAGTAATTCATCTGCTGTCCGATTCAACTATTCAACACTTCCTCACTACATCGTATCAATTTTTTTCAAAAAAGTACCGGATCTTAGAGAAAATGGAAAACCTTTTCTTTATCCGTTTTCATCAGGGCGAACTGGTTGATAGTTGCCTGCCTGCTGATAAAGAAGCATGCTTATCCGGTATACAACCGCTGCTACAGCTTTTGAATGATCCCATCCATTATACCACGGTAAAATTGAAAGCAGACCAATGTTTGATAGTAAACAACAGGACCTGTCTTCACGGCCGTTATGCTTTCGAAGCAGGCAGCAAAAGGGCTTTTTACCGGTCAAGACATTATTTATAACAGCAAAGACCGGAACACTATATCGTTCTCCGGTCTTTTAATAGATGCGGCTGTAATTTATTGTTTTATCAGGGTAGTGCGTAGTTTGTTGCGGCCGGCATAAAGCACCAGGTAATAGGCGCCCGTTGCTAAATGGCTACTTTGTAAAGTAATGAAGGTTTCGCCTGCGCTTGGTTTCTCTCTTCTTTCCAATACGGTTACCCCAGCAGCGTTCACCAAAACCAATCTGATCTGCTGTGCTTCGGGAAGGGTAACAGCAACAACCAGGTCAGATCGTACGGGGTTGTCGCGAACTTTCATGGCAGCCGCCCGTTGACCGGGTATATTTACTCTATGGATTGCTGAGTAATTATAGCTTCCATCTATATCTACCTGCTTTAGCCGATAATAATAAGTATAACCTGGCTGTACTAATTTATCATTGAAAGAATACTGATGTTCACCCGCACTGTTCGACGAGGCTTTTTGTCCAATATTATTAAACAATACTCCATCAGTGGATCTTTCTACATTGAAATGAGACGTGTTTTGTTCATCGGCAGTTTTCCAGCTTATACTTACCTGGTTATTTAAAAACACAGCATTAACGTTCAGCCAGACTAATGGAAGCGGGTTGCCATCCTGCATAAAATAGGTGCCTGTTGCAGCGTTGACGGGGATCCATTGATCAATATCGGTATCGCCGTCAATGTCCGCTGTTCTGTAAGTGCCAAAAGCTGCTACATCAGGCAGGGTAAGGCCTGCAAAAGGCGAAGAGCCTTGTGCCACAATGGTAAAGGTGCCATTGCCATTGCTTCTTGCATAAGAGAAAGCGGTGCCGTTTCCTCCTGTCTGATATAGAATGTCAGTATCACCATCTGTGTCGAAATCGCCCTCTACATTTCTGGCATTGAACAGGCCACTGGGAAAAGTAGCAGAGGATTGGGAAGAAAAGCTGCTTCCATCATTCCTGAAATAAGTTCCGGTAGCACTGTTTGCAGGCACCCAAACGTCAATATCGCCATCGCCGTCAAAATCTGCTGTTCTGTAAGTGCCATAAGCGGCTACATCAGGCAGGGTAAGTCCTGCAAAAGGTGATGACGCCTGGGCCACAATGGTAAACGTGCCATTGCCATTGCTTCTTGCATAAGAAAAAGCGGTGCCGTTCCCGCCAGTCTGATATAGAATATCCGTATCACCATCGCCGTCAAAATCAGCATGTATATTTCTGGCATTGAACGTGGGATTGGGAAAAGTAGCGGAAGATTGGGAAGAAAAGCTGCTTCCATCATTTCTGAAGTAAGTTCCGGTAGAGCTGTTGGCCACTACCCAAACATCAATATCACCATCGCCGTCAAAATCGGCTGTTCTGTAGATCCCATAAGCAGTTGCATCAGGCAGGGTAAGTCCGGCAAAAGGGGAAGATCCCTGTGCAACAGTGGTAAAAGTGCCATTGCCATTGCTTCTTGCATAAGAGAAAGCTGTACCGTTCCCACCTGTTTGAAATAAAATGTCAGCATCACCATCGTCGTCAAAATCAGCCACTACATTTCGGGCATTGAACGTAGGATTAGGAAAAGTGGCGGAAGATTGGGAAGAGAAAGTTTGCGCAGAACTGCGGGCAGTGATCAACAACAAAAGACCGGCAAGAAAGATCTTTCCGGATGCTTTATTTGGAAGTGCATGAAACTGGTAAGTTCGGGATGTATCTATTTTGATATCCATGTAACGAGGATTCATTTTTAAAGGTTAAGATTATGAAATATTTTAACCACCTAACCGGTGATCAACAGCAATACCAAAGTTTCCCGCATAACGGCCAGGAAAGAAGATCCCATTCAAATTCATAAAATTGATTGAACAACTTCCGTCGAGGCAGGCAACCACTAAATTTTTTTCAACGCTGATAATGGTGCCAGGTTCTTTGTTCTGTTGGCCGGTACTGATCGTTGCATCCAGTATTTTTAATTCAGCACCTTTATAACTGGTGATAGCCCCCCAATTCCAGGAATTGCAGGCTTTGCATAAATTAAAGATGGCTGCTGCCTGCATGGTATGCCAGTTGATCATTACATCTTTTAATAAAGGACGGGAATAGTATTTTGCTTTTGTTTCATCCTGCGGAAACTCCATAAGCTTACCACCGGGTAAGCAGTTCAAAATAAAGTCCACGCCTTCTACAAGTACATTACTTAAATATTGATTAATGAAGGTATAATTATGGTGTTCTTCATTCGCAATACTTTTCCGCCAAACTACCGGGCCTGCATCTGCTTTACTGGTAAGTTTGTGAATACAGACATCAATCGTTTTCTCGCCATTTTTTAGTTGCCAGAAAACCGGACTTGGTCCTCTATAATTCGGAAGAGACCCAAAATGAACATTAAAGACACCGTACTTAAGAGAACCAAGTCCGTTTACATTCAGCAACAGACCATACCCGGTTATAAAAACAATATCAGGTTGATCGTTGCGGATCCATTCGTATATATGTTCTTTCGTTGTTTCTAAAACAATAGGAATATGATAGCCGTTACAGAAGGAAACCACCTGTTTTGTAATAGCGGCTTCCGGCGCAGCTGCATAGAACAGCGAAACGCTGGCCCTTTTTGAAGCCAAATGATATAAAACAGGCTGGCAAACTTCGGTACTCGAAATCACACCTATTTTCATAACAGGCAGGCATGCCTGATCACATGCCCTGTACTATTTAATCGCGTGACGGGAAAATTCCTTGTGTTGCAATAATAAAACTTACACATAGATAAGGCGGCATATTGTCATGCGGCTGGCTTCCCCCTGTAGGAGCAATGGAAGCTGGATTCATTACTGCATCCTTTACAGTGCTATACGTGTCAACAGCGCTGCCACTATTGGGATCTATATAAACGCCATTGTAGTTATTTGCAGGCGTATTGGCGCCAGTACCCGGTTGGGTTCCGGTACCTGCATTCATTAAGTGATTATGAGCAGGTATTTGTGTAATTAGCAAGTTAACAGTTTCTTCTCCTGCAGCCTGGCCAAGATCTTTGGGAGATAATCCGGGACCGTTGCCCCAATGCATGGGAAGGCGTCCCTGTAAATTGGGAAGTGCAAAAGTAGTACGGCCATCGCCGCCATAGGTAGTGCCAAGAAGGGAAAATAAAGCAGTGTTTTGGGCAATTGACATCAGTTGTCCGTTGCAGAATGCAAAGCCAACCGGAGCGAAGTTGCCGCCCCACATTTTGATTTCGCCTAAGAATGGTTCCATAAAATAGAATTGATTAGTGTTATAAAATAAATGCCAGTAAGATGTCTGTTCAGGAGTATTTTAAGGATAAGCTTTGTTAGCAGCTTACAAGAGGGGCTAGACGAATTGTTATTTGAAAATAAAAATTGATTTTAAGGTAGCAAAATTATATTGACACTTTCTTTGAAGTAAAAAAATACTTGATTTAGATTAATATAACCGGTAAGTGTAATCTTAGTTTGTAAATCAATATGGTATCATTATGCAATTATAATTTCGGTTGCCCACGCAGTGAATAGCGGATTGGGTACGCAAAGGGTTTAGGTTGGGTGTTTTTCACGTTTTTTATTTAGGTTGAATTACGTAAATAAGATAATGACAATTTACCGGCACGGGTTCTTGTAATAGGTACGCAAGTTGATGGTGAAACAATGTGTATTAGATGCTGTATAACACATCTGCAGGTTCATAAATGAATTTTATTGGCCGGGTGGGGGTTTAAATAAATACTGAAGGCGCTTCCAACGGGGTGTCTTTTGTATTTAATATAAAAGCTACAGGCTGTCAAGGATATCTTTATAGCCCCTGCCAACAGGAATAGAAACACCATTAACTTCAACCATTTCGGCTGTATAGGAATCAATTTTGTTTACAGCCACTATAAATGACCGGTGAATTCGTTTGAAGAGGTGGGCCGGCAGCAGTTCTTCCATTTCATGAGTGCTTATTTTTGAAATGTATTCCTGTTTGGTGGTCACGATCTTTATATACTCCCGCTGGCTTTCTATATACACGATGTCAGCGAACAGGACCTTCACTTTCTTTTTCTGTATGGTCAGAAACATGAAATCTTTCGTGTCCCGGTTTTCGTTCGATGGCTGTTTTTCTTTCTCGGCTGGCTTTACCTTATTCACGGCTACCAGGAACCGTTCAAACTCAATTGGCTTCAACAGGTAATCTGTTACGTTCAAATCGAATCCTTCTACTGCGTATTGATGATAGGCAGTCGTAATGATCACTGCAGGTGGGTTGGTAAGCGTTTTTAAAAAGGCCATTCCTTTTAACTTCGGCAGGTGGATGTCTAAAAAAATCAGATCGGTAGTATTATGCCGCAGGAAGTCGGTAGCCAGGATAGCGTCTTTAAAGCTTGCCTGTAACTGCAGAAAAGGCACCTGCGAAATAAAGTCAGCTAAAACCTTTACCGCCAATGGCTCATCTTCTATTATGATGCATTTGATCTTAGACATGGCTTTTCAGATTAATTTGTAAAGCGGCAGTGAACACAGATTCGCCCTGTTGAACAGACAGGTTAAAATCTTTATAAAGCAATTCCAGTTGGCGCCGGAGGTTGGAAAGACCAATGTTCTCTTTTACGCTGCCTTCTGACGGAAATGCCTCGGTGGAATTTTTGACAATGAATTGTAGCTGCTGGTTATTAACCGAACAATGAATATCAACAAACGGCCGGTTCCTTGTTTCCGAAACACCATGCTTGAAAGCATTCTCTACCAGGGGGATCAGCAACAGGGGAGGCAGGGATTGTTTCATGTCCTCGATGTTATAGTTAAAATTAACCAATAAGGAATCGTCGTAACGCAATTGTTCAAGCGCAATATAGTCACTGATGATCTTCAGTTCCTGTTCAATGGCAATGTATTCCCCGCCCGCTTCGTACAGCATATAGCGCAAAATTTTCGACAGGCGTACAATGGATTCAGGGGCCAGGTCGCTTTTATCTCTTGCCAGGGAATAAATGTTATTTAAGGTATTGAATAAAAAATGCGGATTGGTTTGTGATTTCAGAAAGTTCAGTTCTGCTTCCTGTTTTTCGATCCGTAGTTGCTGGGTGGCTGCTTTTAATTGTCTGAAATCATATGTAAACTTGATGACGCCAAAAAACAACATGGAAAGAAAACTATAGGGAACAAGATATTCAACTGCTTTTTCAAGGGAAGGATATGTTCTCAATGAAAAATAGAAGCCCAACGCAATGGCGATATGTCGCCAGGCATGAAAGCCAAAGGAAGCCAGCATCAAATGCGCGAACAGCAGAAAGGGGGTTGCCAGCATTCTTGTCCAGCGCATCCTGATAAAAGGGATGGTATATTCGAAAAGTATATAATTCATTACTACCAGGTATATGACCAGCCAGGTATTGTTCACTATTCTTTTCAGAAACGTTTCGGGATGCCGGATCAGATCTATAAAGAGCAAGAACAATAAATAGGCGGCGCCAATGCTTAGATACAAGATCCACCGCTTTTTATTGAATGCTATAGCCATTCGGTTTTTTTATTATGTAAATGTCGGCAAATAGTTCGCTTTTCTTCTTATTGTCTACAGAACAGGCGTTGCGGTAAACCAATAACTGAAAATAGTCAATTAAGCCCTGCTAAGTAGTTTGTATACCACAAACTGTTGTGTATTGACACCCGCGATATTGGCCTGTTTAATTTAAATATTCTTGTGTAAACAATCAGCATATGAACAAGCTTTTAATTCTAATTATAGCCATACTGTCAATCGGTACGAGCCTGCAGGCACAGTTGGAACCCGGTGCCGGCAACTGGAAGACCTGGTTCATTTCATCGGGCAAAGACCATCGCCTGCCCCCGCCGCCTGCTTACAAAAATGAAATTGGGCAGGTATTGTTGGCACAGCAGGAACTTGATTCTGCAGGCTGGCAGCAACTGTTGTACTGGAACGCAGGCGCGCCGGGTTATCGCTGGGCAGATATGGTAAATAAATTATGGATGTCTGATACCGGTTATAATGGCGCCCTGGCCAATATGCTGGTGGGCGTTGGTATTTATGATGCTACCATAGCTGCCTGGGACACTAAATATGCATACAACCGACCGCGCCCTTTTACAACCGATAAGCGTATAAAGGTATACGTTCCCAGGCCCGAAAGTCCTTCTTATCCCTGCGAGTATTCCGTAGCAGCCGGGGTGGCCGTTACCGTCATAGGTAATTACTTTCCCGCCATGCGCGATTCGGTGAATAAAATGGCACAGCAACTCATGGCTGCACGCATTGCAGCGGGCGTTGCATTTCCGGGTGATACGCGTGCGGGTTTTGAATTAGGAAAGACAATTGCCCTGAAAGAAATTGAGCGTACCAAAGGTTTTACACCTGCCACTGCCTGGGATGGAAAGATGCCACAGGGGCCTGGCGTATGGAAAGGAAAGCGGCCCATGTTCCCACTGGCCGGTACCAACAAAACGGTTGTGCTCGAAAGCAGCAGCCAGTTCCGTCCTGCTCCGCCGCCTGATTTTGCAAAAGACATGGAAGAAATGAAGAACTATAAACAAACGTTCGGCACACGCGCGAATGCTTTTTATTGGGCTAGCAACAACTTCTGGTTCGATGCACTGAACCAGAAAATATTTGAGCACAATTTGCACCTGAACCCACCACGGGCAGCCAGGTTATATGCCTTTACGGCTATTGGAAGCTATGATGGATTTGTGGCTTGTTGGGATGCCAAGTATGCTTACTGGGGCCAGCGTCCCGATCAGTATGATACAACCTGGCGGCCGCTGATACCAACGCCGCCATTTCCCGGTTATCCTTCCGGTCACGCAGCCCTCAGTGGATTGATGGGTGAATTATATTCTTATTTTTTCCCTGCCGATAAAGTGTATTTCCGTAAAAAAGCAACCGATGCGGCTGAATCGCGCTTCCAGGCAGGCATTCATTTTCGCAGCGACAATGACGTAGCGCTTGAATTGGGTAGAAAGGTAGCTGCCGCTATCATCCAGCGAGCGAAGCGTGACGGGGTAGCGGAGGCCTCACCGTTAGCGAAGGGAGGGGATAGGTAAAGGGATTGTATAGTCATGAAGCAAGCACCTGCCCGGTGCGAAGGTTAGTTGATATATATATATAATTGTATTTCTCACGTACCTTGTGTTACTAAATGAAATATCAGCTTAGAAATATTCCCTTGCTGAAAAAGGTACTATGGGCCGACTGTTCATTAGGCGTGGGGACAGGGTTAGTGGGTTTGTTATGGTATCCGGCATTAACTGAATTTTTGGGGTTGCCAGTGAACCTTATTGTCATTGTTGCTACTGTTACGTTGGGGTATGGTTTACTGGCCTTACGCCTCGTACTTCAAAGAACGACTTCCATCTTATTCCTCAGGATACTGATAACCGCAAATTGGGTGTGGACAATTATAAGTGTGGCGTTGTTGATTTTCTACATACAAAATGCAACATTATTTGGCGCAGCATTTTTAATATTGCAGGAAGTTGTAGTGGCAATGCTTGCGTACCTTGAGGGACGTCATGTTTATTCGTTCAATGGTGGAGATGCCAGATAAGATTCCAACACTTTAATCATACAAAAGGCCTCATTTGCGTTTCACAATTTCAGATATTGATCTTAATCCAATGTTGGGTTTTTGGACGAATAGGTAAAAAGGTTGTTTACTTTTTTAATAAATGCAGAATTTTTATATTTGTTGTAGCATTACCATTAAACTAATTATCTACTTCTGCATCGTATGAGCGTTAAAATCAATCCTTCAACTCATCCTGAGATAACACTCGCTGATCAATTCCTGCGGTACATTCCACGGTCAGGCAAGATATCGAAAGCGAACTTATTGACTACTATATATAAAGAGAATCCAGAACGGTACGCCAGAAACAGAGATTATTTCGAAGTTGCTTTGGAAATTCTTACGAGGGAGAAGTATGTTGATCTCATAATTAGCAATGACGACGATCTTGCTGGCACTGAGTATCGCTTAACAATAGAGGGTAGAGCCCTTCAGGATGCAGGAGGTTACCTTAAAAGATATAAAGAAAGAAAAGAAAAAGAATCGTTCGACAAGAAAGTGAACACCGCCGAGGGTAAAAAGACGATCTTTGACAATAAGGTTAAATATATCCTTTTTTTTATCGTCGTTCTAACGGCAATTGGCGGTTTGTGGCCAAAACGTTCTTCGAATGCTAAAAAAACTGACACTCAAACTCAGAACCGACCCAATAATGATTCTTTTACACAAAATTTACAGGATCAGTCGGTTGCGGAAACTACTTTGACAGCGTCCGAAAAACCGCAGCCGCAAAATCCCACAAGCCGAACACCAGAAGATTCAAGACCTCAGACGACCCAGCATGCCGAAAAGAAAGCGGATAATATGTCTCTTTCAACCCCTTCGAAACCAATCCAGGTTACAACTTCTGATAATATCGAGTTCAAACTTGTCAAAGTCACAGGAAATGCAAAGACTCAGTCCGTCACATGTACCTTAGTCCTGACTACAAGTGCTGCCAATTGGTATATTATGTCGCAGGTCAAATCCATCATTGATGGAGAAGGGAATGAATACAAACTAAAATCATTTACAAACGGCGCATCAGATTATTTACGTTCAATTGATTTAATCACCGGCATTCCTATAAAATGTACCTATACCTTTAGCGGTGTGTTGGCGGATGTCAAGACTATTAAACTTTTTAAATACGATTACAGCCATTCAGCCGGAGAGCCCTATGCTGTGGAATTTCGTGATATTCCGGTTGATTGGAAGTAAGTAGTTATATAGGACCTGTAAATAAAATTTCTGGAAATATTAAAATGCTATTTACAAACTTCATATGCATAATAATTGTTTAATTTTTATAGTAGTATCATGTAGCTGTTCCATTTTTCCTGCTGTTTTATCGATACAAAATCCGAGTCCACCTCTGTGATTGATATGCTTACCACTAATCTGGTTAACTTTAATATAGATAACTCCAACATCTGAATGCAAAGGCTCATTGAAAGGTATTTCATATATGCATTCTATTTCTGGAGCTCGACTATAATTGAATACGCTATTAGGCATATCCATCTGACGACCATCTTCCAATAGAATAATAACTAAATAATGTTGATGAAACCCTAATTCTCTTAAAAAATTTACTTGTTTTACTCCATCTATAATTTTTTTTGCATTATTAACCTTCGAAACAGTTTTACTTTCCGAAACAGCCTTTACTCTTTTAAATTCTAACGCTATTGATATCTCAGGTCTTTGAGGATCTACTAATAATAAGTCAATATCACCAGGCTTGAAATGGTGACGAGTAAAAGGCTCTTTTACCCCAAAAAAAGCCTTTATTCTATTAGGAACCTCAAAAAATTCTTTTATAAACAGATCACGAAAGACGAAATTATTCATAAGCCATTCTACAGCGATAGCTTCTGTCATTCCTGTAACTGATTCCTGATCTTCGTCGGTCCTCTGAAACATCTCATATTTTTGCTTACCTTCTTGTATTAAGGCTGAATCAAAAGCGATGTATTGAAAGCATAAAGGCCGTTGCATAACAATCTTTTTTGAATGTTTTTTTACAAATTCCTCAATTCCGAAGTCCACTATATAAAAACGTAAAGAAGTAGCAATTGTACTATTAGAAGCATATAAAACTGTGGAAATAAGCAAAAAGGGCTCATTATCGTGAAGCCTTTTCTTAGCTTTTATTGATTTAGCTTTCTTTTAATATTTCATATTGAGTATCAATAAGTTTGAAGTTTTTATAAGTTTTTCAATTCAGCTAAGCTGCCAATGAACTTAACTGTTGGAATAACTAAAAATCAATATTCTATGTCACTTGTGCAAAATGATTTAACTAGGGCACTTGTTTGATTAAGATCTCTATAGCTACTAATTTCCTCTCACCGTAATATATTTGCTTCTTAATATCAAGCTACAACATGCGCTTAACAATTATTCTGCTGGTCACTGCTCTTGCTGCAACTTTATTTTCCGTCACTTCATTTGCCCCGATACCTTATAGTAATAAAAAAGACACGCTTCATAACAACCTCTTCACCGTAGGTGTTGGCGCCGCATTGATAGGAGGGCTGTACGACGGCAACTATCCTTACCGTTTACTTAAGCAACACGGAAATTTTGGCCTGGGTGCTCCGGATAAGCTGGATGGAGAACTTGTCGTATTCCAGGGAAAGGTTTATCAAACCCAATACACGGGCAAAACATTTGTGGTGGACGACCGGAATTTAACACCCTTTGCAATGGTTAATTTCTTTCAACCCGATAAAAAGATCACCAATGGCAATTCAATAAGCAAAGAGTCGCTTCTTCATTTTCTCGATAGTATACTTACAAACGTAAATGGCCTTTATGCCATTCATATTAGTGGAAAGTTCAGCTATATCAAGACCAGGGCTTTCCCGCCGGTAAAAGCACATGACCATACACCGCTGGCTTCCATGCTACACTTGCAACATTTTTTTGAATTCAATAACGTGAAGGGTGACCTGATTGGTTACCGCTTGCCTTCATTCATGGATAATACCAATATTTCAGGCTATCACTTTCATTACCTGTCTGCAAATAAAAATGCAGGCGGGCATATCATTGATGTAAAAACAGACAGTATCACAATTGAAATTGACAGGCTCAACAGTTATACGATACATGTACCGTCGGGCAGTGAGTTTGAACAGTTCGACTTTAAGAAGAACCGGGAAGAGGATATTAAAAGTGTAGAGCGGGGAGAGAAGGAGTGTGAAAAATAAATAAGGAGAAGAAGAGTATAATAACCGTAGGAGAGTGGCATTATAGGCATCATCAATTATTATGTTCATCTAAATGTAAGTCGTACTCTATGGGTGTATAACAATCGCGCTGCTTTGATAATGGAATGTTATATCAATTCGAAGTTGTTAACATTTGTTATTAAATAAAATTTGTGGTATCTTTGCAACCCCTTATAAAGTTATTACATTTGGACAAACAAGGCGACATAATGGACAAAATACAAATCTCTGAAATCTTGGTAAAGGATGCCAAGTTGGAGGCGATTAAGTTAAATGAAAAAAATGTGGCCAAACTTATTGATGAGACTAAGCAAAAACAAGCTGAAGTTCTCAAGCTTAAAGAAGTTGATCAAGAAAGCTTGAAGATGGTTGTTCAACTGTAAAAACTGCTGTCATTTGAAAATTCTTCCTTATTCGGTAGAAAACTTGGCTAAAGCCCTTTCGAACGAATACACATCCTCAGAAGTAATTTCCTCAAAAAATCATTTCATTTATCTAAAGGATTATTTCGGAAGTTCTGACATTGATGCTAAATCAATTGTAATAGAAGAAAATTATGTAAGCAAGGATTTTCTTCATGATTATGCATCTTACTACGCCCTCTGCTTTGAGCCCTACCCGAAGATTTGCAAGCGTGTTCATTTTTTCAAAAGCTCATTTACAGAAGTCGAATTAAAAGCATCACTGATAGATGCAAATGTAACTGCAAATTTTTGGAACAGCTATCTTGGCTTTATTGTTATAAAACCTATACCTGTCACCGTAATAGGATATACTGTACTAAAAACATATTCTAGCAAACAAGCATTTGATGAAAGAAATTTTTGGGGTATCAGGGAGTATGTGATCCATTTTCATGGAACCGAAATAAAAATAAAATCTTTAGCTTTTCAGGAACAAGATAGCGTTTTAGCTGCATGTGCTACTACTGCAATTTGGTCAATGTTAAATAAAGCGGCGATAGACTTCCATACAATTTTAAAATCTCCAAGTCAAATAACTAAAGATGCCGACAATGTTTCTCCAGATGGAAGTAGATTATTTCCTAATAAAGGGTTGAATTTGTTACAAATTTGCCAGGCAATTTTTAATTCAGGGTTGGTATCTGAGGTTAAACAACCTGATTACATTTTAAGAAATAGCAGTGGAGAGCCAATTGGCAGGTTTGTATCAAATAGTTATTTGAAAAAGATTTTAAATGCATATTCTCCTATAGGCATTCCTATTATATTGGTTATTAAAGTCCCCAATGGTGGAGATCATGGTTTACATGCAATTACTGTATCTGGTTTTAAACAAAGTGCTCCCAAACCCATTCCTCCTCAAACACAAATAAGTTGGTTGTCTGATAGTATCGAAAAATTTTATGCCCATGACGACCAATGGGGACCTTTTGCAAGAGTTGAATTTAAAAATGAAATTGAATTAAAAACACCTTGGACTGTTTTTGATCCTAATCAAAAATCAACACTTATTTCAAATATTGTTGTATCCATTTATCCTAAAATTCGTATTTCTTATGAAGACATTGAGGTAATAGTATTAGGTATAGATAGGATACTAAGTTTCTTCTTCAATAATCAAAATATAGCGGATTTAGTTTGGGATATAAAAATTGATTTTTCAGAAAATTTTAAGAAGCAAATAAAACATTCTGCTTTGGAACAAAATGAGAAAATATCAAGATTAACTCAAAGCCTACCAAAGTATCTGTGGGTTGCTTCATGTTATATTGCATCTCACAAAGTATTTGAATTTACTTTTGATGCAACAGACGTGAAAAACGGGATGATTGGAAAGGACTTAATCTGCTATTTGCCAAACGAAATTAAGCCTGTACTTGTTAATTTTCTTGCCGCTAATAAAGCTATCCTTCAATCACTATTCAATCACAGAGCAAGCCACAATTATTATCAATTTTTGATCGATAGATTATCCATTTAATTTAATATTTCATCCTGGCACCATAATCCTAAGAATCGATTGGTGAAAACATAACCACGCCATAAATGACAAATACCGGGGCACTTCCGCACCCGGTATTTGTCAATGCTATTAATTTAGCAAATGTAAGTTTACAGTACAGTAAAGTAATTACTGCTGTTTCTGATCAGTACCAGCTGGATTCTTCTTATCCTTTACCTCCTGGCCATCTGCGGAATACATGATCTTTGTGTCAGGATTGCCACTCAATTTTACCTTGTAAAATACAGCGCCATCCTTATCCACTCTGTAAACTTCATCAATTGATCTGTCTGCATAAGCGCCTTTTACACTTGTTGCCACAGCAGCAGGAAGTTCAGATGTTCTGATCTTCATTCCTTTCGACATCACTTTACCCGAAGCATCATACGAAGCAAAATGATCGATGTCGTTCATTTCAAACTCCACTTTGTACTTCCCTTCCTTCATTTTCCATTCCACATCTGTTGCATTTGGAAACTCAGCCTTAAAACTGGTTTGAATGGCAGTGGGAACATCTTTTTCCTTTAGATTATCTTGTTTGTCTTGTTTGGTGTCCTGGGCAAATGCGCCCATCATTAAGCCTGTAGTCAACAGGCCTGCAAAAATTATCTTTTTCATATGTAGCATTTTATCAGAAAGGCTCACAAATAGTAAGCCAATGCCAGCTTTGGAAGTGTTGATAATTTTGGACACATTTGCGAAACAATTGTTATTGATGGGTTTACAGAAGTTAAAGTTTATGAGTGGTATCTTATTATCTGAAGATCATTAATTTTTCAGTTACTTTTTCCGCATCGCCTGCAACGGTAATGATGTATTGTCCTGGTGCAAGAAGGCTCACATCAATTTTTTGATAGCCACTGATCAATTTTTGTTTTGCTACAATTTGTCCGGTATAACTGGAAATGATTACTTCCGAGAACCTGCCCTCGCGTGTTGAAACATATACGTGTGTAACAGCGGGGTTGGGAGAAACGAACAATGTTCTTCCAGCATTATTGTACGTTACTTTTATTACTGAACTGTATTCAAACCGGCCATCCGTTGCCACCATTTTCAGCCGGTAATAATTAGCGCCCTGCAGTGGCAAATGGTCCTGGTATTGATAATTGGTTACCAGGTAACTGAATCCGCCCTGGGCCTCAACACGGCCACCTTTGGTAAAATGAATGGCATCGGCACTTTTTTCAATTTCAAAATGATTGTGGTTCTCTTCATACGCGGTTTGCCATTTCAGGGTTACCTGGCGTTCTTGTTCAGTTCCTTCAAAGCTTAATAGTTGTAAAGGAAGCGTAAGGTTCAGGTTCATGTAGTCGCAGCCTGTAGGTAATGTCATATTAGGCGGAGCAACGTTGCTGACCGTCCAGTTGGCTGAGTTGGTTACGGCTGTTCTTAATTGCGCAACAGTGAGCAATGGGCCTGTACAATTGAACCTGCCATTGTCCTGTTCGCTGGCGCCAACGCCTTCTGTTCCGATCCACAGAGCACTGGTGCCTGCCGAAAGACCCAATGGCATTCTGCTGTAATTGGCATTTTCAGTTATACAGGTAGGGTCCCAGGAAGCTGCTGTAGTATTATTGCATTGGCCAATGTCTGTTGAATAAACGTTCATATGCAATCCGGCAATAAGCGTTGGTGATCCCACGGTACCACTATAAGCAATGATCTGATCGCCGCTGGTGGCAAAGCTGGGCATTGCGCCGCTGCAGGCGCCTATGATAGTATTGCCACTGGAGCCTCCAAACAGGATAGCTGTGGCGGCGCCTGCCGAGGGACCGGAAATTCTTATTTCCCGGCCTGCTACCAGGGTACCAGTATACGTCCAGGTAACGGTTTGTTCACCCACACGAAACACATTGGTAGATAACCAGGCATTATCTGTAAAGTTAATAACAGTAGTTCCTGAAATATCTACCAACAACACAAATGAAAATTCGTCGGTAGTGGAACCGTTGCTGAAGTAACCTGTAAAGAGCAGGTCGCCGGCAGTGAGTGTGGTTGATCTTACTGTAAGTGATATCGAAAAGAAAAGGAAAATGGCAACAGCCGTTTTGATCGGATGTAAGTATAACAGTTTCATGAACTATATTTTATCCTGTAAATGATTAGTTTGCGGAATGAATATAATGAAATATTCGCATGTGTGTTGGTGAAATATAAGGGAAAGGTGGCGGCAATTAAGTATAGTTATGAACCGGTTGGATGGGTGTATAAGTGGAAGGAAGGCAGCGGCATAAACATTGATGGTAATAACTTTGCTTCTTCACTCCGGGGACCGGAACTAAAAAATTTATGCCATATGTATAAGTTAATTTGTTTAGTGTTTTGTGCTGCCGTAACAGCCATGGCTTGTAACGACAGTCAAACTACAGTTAAAGGGTCAAATGCGGAATCTGGTGCAGAATCCGTTAAGGCCGATGGCGATACGCTGGGTTCTCCCGTAGAAACCGGGTCGCCCAACGCATCGTACAAACCAGCTTTCGCGGGCCAAACACGAATTGGCCGGGTTACCACGCAAACGCCGTATGAAGCTGTCGTGATCACTTCCGATCTCAAACAACCCTGGGGAATTGCCGTAATGCCCGACGGCCGGTTCCTGATCACACAGAAAGGTGGAACCATGCGCATTGTTACGGCCGAAGGAAAGGCAGGTAGCCCAATTACAGGTCTGCCAGAAGTAAACAGCCGGGGGCAGGGCGGTTTGCTCGGATTAACGCTCGATCCGTCTTTTGCCAGTAACAGAATGGTGTACTGGGTGTTTTCTGAAAATACGCAAAATGGCACGCTCACCAGTGTAGCAAAAGGCAGGCTTGCAAATGATGAACAACGGATAGAAAATGCAACGGTTATTTACCGCGCCACACCGGCGTACAATAGCAACCTGCATTACGGCGGCAGGATCCTTTTCGACAAAACAGGCAACCTGGTAGTGAGCACCGGCGAGCGATCTGACCGCGAAACCAGGCCACAGGCGCAATCGCTCAATTCAGGCCTGGGCAAGATCATTCGCATAAACACTAACGGACAACCGGCAAGCGGAAATCCTTTTGCTGGTCAAAGCAATGCGAGGCCGGAAATTTATTCTTATGGACACCGCAATGTGCAGGGCCTGGCCTGGCACCCTGAAACCGGCGACTTGTGGGAAAATGAATTCGGGCCACGGGGAGGTGACGAAGTGAATCTCATTCAACCCGGAAAAAACTATGGCTGGCCCACGATTACCTACGGAATTGAATATAGTGGCGGAAAAGTGGGTGAAGCCATTACGAAGCAGGAGGGCCTGGAGCAACCGGTTTATTACTGGGACCCCGTTGTATCGCCAAGTGGCATGACTTTTTACAATGGCGGCAACATGCCGGAGTGGAAAAACAATTTATTCATTGCCGCTTTACAAAAGCCGCATCTTATACGCCTGGTTATTAAAAACAACAAAGTGACAGGGGAAGAAAGGTTGCTTGAAAAGGAAGACCAGCGGTTCAGGGATGTTGCCGTGGGTAAGAATGGAATGTTGTATGCGGTTACGGATGCGGGGAGAATGTATCGTATAGGGAAGAAATAAATAATAGCCGCTATAAAATGAAAAAGGGCTGCCTCTTAGTTTCGGGGCAGCCCACTTGATAATTGTACTGCAATAAACCTATCGCTAATTTTTCACGATCCGTTTAATGATCTTTTTATCGCCATTAATAAGCTGCACTACATAGATGCCGGCAGGATATTTATTGATGTGCAATTTGTGAACATGGCCCGATGCTATTCCGGTGTAGTAGGTTCTTCCGTTAAGATCGGTTACCACTACCTGTGTCCTTTTTGTGCTTTCGGGCAAGATGATGGTTATTTCATCTTTTGACGGAACAGGATATACCTGTATGCGTTGCTCCGGGGTGTTTGTGATAGTTATCGCGTTGGTTGTAGATGCGCGAGCGGCGGCTGATCCATAAACCTCCAACTCATAAATAGAATAACCATATGCCGAACCGCGGGCCGTGCCATACATGCGAACATACCTGCCTGTAGACGTCAAGCCAGTATAGTCATTGGTGAGCGATGTATTTCCCGTGATGTTTCTTACCGTTGTCCAGTTGGAATTATCAGCAGACACCTGTACCAGGAAATCCCTTGCATAAGCTGCTTCCCATACGAATTTAATACGCGAGATATTGTATTGAGCGCCGAGGTCAACGGTGATCCACTGCGGATCAACATACATGGTGGCCGACCAGCGCGTAGACGTATTGCCATCCACCGCATAATTTCCTTCGAGCCCGGATGCTTCAACAGAAGATACGGTTACATTTTTATTCAAAGCAATATTGGGTGAAGTGGTAACCAGCGTACCGTACACCTCCAGGTCGTAGATGGAATAGCCATAGGTAGTGCCACGGGCAGTACCGTAAATGCGCACATAACGGCCGGTACCGGATAAGCCTGTGTAGTCGTTGCTTAATGAAGTATTGTTCTGCACGTCGCGCAGGGTGGTCCAGTTGAAGTTATCACCTGAAACCTGTACCAGGAAGTTTTTTCCATAGGCAGCTTCCCAGTTGATGCGGATGCGGTTGATAGCATAGTTGTTGCCAAGGTCAACGGTGATCCATTGCGGATCAACACCCTCTGCACTGGCCCAGCGGGTTGAACCATTACCATCTACTGCGTTGGGACCTGTCAGCGTACCGTCTTCAATAGAAGAAACCGTAACGGATTTGTTCAGGGCAATGTTTGCAGGATTAGGATTTGTTGGGCCGCCGAAGTCATCAGCCGGACTAAGCATATTGTTGCGAATAAATAAACCGGC
Source organism: Niastella caeni (assembly GCF_004834005.1). Classification (GTDB taxonomy): domain Bacteria; phylum Bacteroidota; class Bacteroidia; order Chitinophagales; family Chitinophagaceae; genus Niastella; species Niastella caeni. The sequence continues at coordinate 312,544 of NZ_STFF01000001.1, read as the reverse complement.
TTCTTTTAGTCTGCTGGTTGTCCAGTTAGTACCGGAGCAGGTGCCGGTGGTCCATACCGCGCCGCTTCTGAAATCATCACTGAAGTTCCAGTTTGCCCAACTGATCTTTTTTGTGCGCATAAGGTCCATATACCGTTGCGACATGACCAGGTCGTTAGCGCCGTCGCCGGAAGCTTCCTGCGTGCCGAATTCGGTAACGAAGATGGGCAACCGGTCTGAGGCCCAGTCAAGATGGTTCAGGTAATAATCCTGGTGGCTTTTGGCGTAAAAGTGAAACGTGTACAGGATGTTCGGGAAGGTAAGCGGACTGCTCACTATCTCCTGTGCGCTGCCATTTTCGGAAAGCCCCAATGAAGACCAGGCCCTGGTGCCTACGATAATGGGGGCATCATTGTCAATAGCCCTGATGACGGGGATTACCTGGTTGGCATAATTCTTAATTGTTGCCCAGCTTACGTTGCCATTGGGTTCATTACAGATCTCGTACAGGATGTTGTTGTTGTTTTTAAAAGTGTTGGCCATCTCGGTAAAGAAAGTGATGGCTCGGCTGGTGTTGTAGTTGGGATCGCCGGGCGTAAGCATGTGAAAGTCGATCAGTGCATACATACCGCGGGCCGTTACTTTGTTCACCAGTGTTTTTACCAGGTTGGTAAAATAAGTAGGATTGGTTTCATACCCGCCTTCCTGAACATACATGGAAATGCGAAATACATCTGCTCCCCAATCATTCGCCACCGCATCGAGCGAGGCATCGGTAAGACACTGGTTGTACCATTGAATACCGTGGGAGCTCATGCCACGTAACTGAATAGGATAGCCGTTCTGGTTGGTTAGTTTGGTGCCTGTTACTTTTAGCTGGCCGTTGATGGCAACGGGTGTTTGTGCAAATCCCCAGGCACAGAGGAAAAGGTTTACAAACAGGACAATTGGTTTCAGTGGTGATTTCATTGACTTGGTTTATTTTACATGTTCTGAAAAAGACAAACGGGTTGGCCTATCCGGTTAAGGAAAGGAAACAAGTGTGCAGTGGCTTTTTGTGTTACTGGCAGTGAAGAAGGTGTAGCTTAGTTTAGCTATAGGAGTTATAGGGATCACAAATGTAGGAAACGACCATTACTAAAGTAATCTTGTGGATAACAATTCTACTTATTAGTATTTAGTTGCATTTGATTGTTGGATGGAGGGCTTTGATCCAAAGAAAAAGGCCTCACATCTGTGAAGCCTTCTGCCTGTAGCGTAGGCGGTACCGCTATTACCCCCTTGTAAACGAAAGCGGTACGCCTCACAATGGATTATTAATAACTATAACTGCCCGGGCCGGTATTGGATGTCGTCAACGGCGTACTGGGCATCGCCGGATTGGATCCGCTGGTGCTGTTGTTGGAGAATACGGTATTGCCGGGTAGTCGCAGGTTGAGTAGCGTTGAAGCACTGCCCCGGAGCGCATTGTTAGAAAACGTGCAACCGGTTGGCGGCAGCATATCGTTGCTGCCATGACCAATGATAACACCCCGGTTATTCATGTTGATCCATATATTGCCGGTCACACTGGCATTGAATACCTGCGCATGGCTAAAGTCAGAGCTGGCATAGCTGTCTCCTGCGCCCAACACAAACCCGTAATCCTGGGGATTGTCTACATAATTTCCCGTGACGCTATGGTTCTTTTCATAAATTTTAATGCCACCGGTACCTGATTTTCCTGCCTGTAGCAGCAGGTTACCGGAGATGGTGTTACTATTACCCGCCCGGGAGGAGATGGTACCTACCGAAGTACGGAAGGTATTGTTACGAACCGTATTGTTGGAACTTTTGATAGAAATGATCTCCGCATCGCCATCGCAGTTCACAAAAAGATTGCTTTCCACCACCGTAGAAGTATTTTGGTAGTCACCGGCCACGCCTATACCGCCAAGTACCATTATTTCTCCCGTACCGGCTGCCATGTCATGGAAGTAGTTATGATCAATTCGCGTATTACGGGCCATATTAGGGTTGTTGGGCCCGTTGCCGTTGGCCCAACTGGTACGATTTGCCGGGATCGTTATACCGGTACGGTTTCCACGCACAAAAATATAATGGCCTCTTACGCTATTAGACCCAAACTCATTGTGATCAATACGGTTATTGTTGCTGTTCCCGCTCAACATTACCCATTGGGTGCCGCTGGCCTGCCCGCTTAGCTTAAGCGTGCTGCCGGCGAGGCGACAGTTGTTGCTGGCTTCAAACCATACTGCTACCCGGAAGGATTCGCCATCCACCGTTTGGTTTGAACCGGGAGTGGTAATTCTCAATCCCTGTATGGTAACCGAAGACACCTTACTCAGCCGGATAATACCCGATGAAACAGTGGCGTTGCCTTTATTGGCAGCCTGGATGGTAATGCCGCTTTTGGTGACCGTAAAACCAGAGTACGTTCCATTGGCCATCACGATCTTATCGCCCGAAACGGCAGATGACATGGCTGTATTTAATTGGGAATTGTTAGATACATTGTAGGTTGTAGCAGCTGCAGCGAGGATGTTTTCCACTGGAAGATTATTGTTACTTGGCGTTTCAGGCCCCACGCCCGTTTTTCTGCAGGCGCCTGCAGAAACAATCGTTATAAACAGGAATAGCAGCAATCGGTTATTCGCAACCGTGCATAGGTTGCACAATACACTTTTCATTGGCAAGGTGTTTAGCTTTTTAATAATTGATTAATGATTAGCAGTTTCCGTGATCCGGATCAAAAGAAATTACGGCAGTAACCTTACGTGATAGCTTATTTGCAAATGGCTAAGAAGAAGATAATGTAAATATAAAAACATAGATCTCTGTGCAATTGTAACAGATTGGCCATTTAGTAATGAATATTTACAAGACACTCCTCACCTGTAAAGCTTTTTCAGTACAAGACATGCTCACAAGCCCGCCTGGTAATTGCATAGGAAGTGCATAGGAAGTGCATAGAATTTGAATTATACCATGTAATTCTGGTGAAAGGGCCGGTGTAAAAGACAGTTCCGACCAAGCCACTCATATAGCTTGTTCACGTGTAAGTATACGTCGTTATTCCCCCCGCGCCGGGCGGTTTTTACCAGAAACTTTCAATGCTAAATGGAATTAGTTTGGCAAAATCGGTCAACTATCGGTTAAGTTTAGTCTAAAGTTATCCTGAGCTTAAAACTAACTTTAGGGTTAACCAAACTAATGCTATGATGAAAAAGATTTTTTTATCAGGTGTACTGCTATGCCTGTTGTTCTATGCTCATGCTCAGCAGGTTATAATCATCACAGGGGTCGTTACTGACCCGGGAAATGCACCGATCCCAAATGCCAGTGTAAAAATCAGGGGCACCGACAAGGGAACTACTACCAATGACAAGGGTTTCTTTTCTATTCAAACGTCCATCAATGCCGTGCTGGAAATATCTTCGGTGGGCTATGCCGCTCAAACCGTAAAGATCACCAGCGATAAGCAGCTTTCCCTTAAGTTGGCTGAATCGAACAGCAACCTGGCGGAAACCGTGATCATTGGTTATCAAAAAGTGACCCGTAAGAAGAATACCGCTGCAGTTTCCAGTATTTCGGGGAGGGAACTGGCGAACCTGCCCGCCTCCAGTTTTGACCAGCTATTGCAGGGCCGGCTTTCCGGTGTAAACGTACAAAACTTCAGCGGCGCGCCCGGCGCCTCTCCTTCTGTAAGTGTACGGGGAAGTTCGTTGCTGAGCTCGGCTTACGATGAAAACAATGTGCTCAACAGTCCTTTATATGTAGTAGACGGGGTACCCCAGCCTACCGAAACCTATGTAGGGCCTGGAACAGGAACTGGTCTTAACTATCTTGGTGGTGTAAACCCCAATGACATCGAGTCTATCGACGTTTTGAAAGACGCTTCGGCAGCCGCTATTTATGGTTCCCGCGCCGCCAATGGCGTTATTCTCATTACCACCAAGAAAGGCAGAACGGGTGCTCCCAAAGTGATCTTATCGGGCTATGCCGGTATTGTGCAACGCCCCAAACTCCGTGACGTTACGCTCGGCGTGGAGGAAAGAAGGGCCAAACTGGCCATCCTGCAGCAACAACTGGATTATAACCAGGAAAGGGGATTGCCGGCGCTTATTACAGACAGCCTGAATCCTGCTTTCAATGGAAATACCGACTGGCAGGACATGTTCTACCAATCCGGTAATGTAAAGAGTGCCGATCTGAGCCTTAGCGGCGCCAGTGAAGGCGGTGCCAGTTACCGCTTCAGCACGAACTACTACGATGAAAAAGGTATCATCAAAGCTACCGGCTTTAAAAGATATACCATGCGCCTGAACCTGGGCGCCCGTACACTGGGTGGTAAACTGGAGATTAATCCCATCATCAATTTCTCGCGTACCGACAAAGCCCGCGGCAATGGCGATGGCAATAGCCCCATCAGCCTTGGCGCCAGTAATATGCCATCATCCCTGTTTAACCTCGACCCGAATAAAAAGGCATTCCTGCTGGGGCAATACGATGACAACCTCGACAAAAACATTTCCAACCAGTTCAACTTTACCCTGAACCTGAGCTATGCCATCAGTAATCACCTGAGAATTACGTCGCTCACTTCTTATATCTATAAGAATTCGCGCCGCGATTTGAACGCGACCAACGAACTGCGGAATGGCAATGGAAATTCTTCCTATACTTTCTCCGACAATGAGATCAACATCATGTCGTCCAATTACCTCAGCTACGTAAATACTTTTGGCAAACATAATCTCAGCGTAGTGGGTGGCCAGGAATTCACTTACGCTCAATATCAGAATACAACAGCATCGGGCTATGGCGGGGCTTCTGACCAGATACAGGTAGTACAAGGCTTCCAGCAATTGAAAATAGGCGCCTATTCCGACTACCAGGCTTATGGCTTATTATCGTACTATGGGCGCCTGGCCTATGACTTCAATGGCAAATACCTGCTCTCGGGCAGCGTACGTACCGACGGTTCTTCCCGTTTTGGTGAAAACAACAAATGGGGCTTCTTCCCATCTGTATCAGCCGCATGGATATTGACGGAAGAGTCGTGGATGAAGAACGTGGCGAATACGTTTTCCATGATCAAGTTTCGCGCAAGCCTGGGAACTTCCGGTTCCCTGCCCAAGGAAAATTACCTGCAATACAATCTGTATAATGTGAATGCCGGTGGCTTTAACGGCAATGGAGGTGCAGGCACCTACAACGCCATCACCGCTATTACTCCCAATTTCTACAATGGCGCTGCCCAGAAAGGATTGAGCTGGGAGAAATCGAAGCAATGGAATATAGGCGCCGATATAGAAGTGTTGAATGGCAAATATTCCGGCTCGCTCGACTTTTACAACAAAGAAAATTCCTTTGGCCTGTTCTCGGTTATACTGCCCGTTACATCGGGCTATGATGTGGCCAAAACCAATTCGATAGGTGTGCGGAATGCAGGTGTGGAATTAACCCTCGCAGCCAACTTCCTGCCCCAACAGAGCCAACTCAAATGGTTCAGCCGGTTCAATATCGCCTATAACAAGAATAAGATCATGAACCTGCCCAATGGCGGCCGCGACCTGGTATTGAGTGGGGACCGTTTCGACAAATCACATATCCTTTCTGTTGGCAGCCCTATCAATGCCTTTTACCTGTACAAAACGCTTGGCGTATATCCTACAGATAAGGATGTTCCCATCAATCCTTATACAGGCACCCGCTTCAGGAATCCCAATGGCGAGTACCGCGCGGGCGACTTTCAGTTTGCCGATCTCGATGGCGATTATCTCATCGATGTATTCAACGATGGCCTCAATCCCGATAAAATGCCTATCGGCGATCCCAATCCGAAGATCACCGGTGGCTTTACGAACAATTTCTCCTGGAAGAACTTTTCTCTCGGCGTATTCTGCACTTTTACCTTCGACCGCGATGTGCTGAACCTGTTCAAAGCCGACCGCTTCTCCAACTCCACCGATGGCGACCCGTATAATAACTTTGTACGATTCTCCATTCCCGATCTCAATAAGATCAATATATGGCGCGAATCAGGTGATAATGCGCAATATGCCAAATACGACCTTGGCACTTATCGCTACTATTATACATCAGCCCAGACCTTCTTTCTTGAAAAAGGAGATTACTTCAGGATCAAAAGCGTTACGCTGGGCTATGAGCTTCCCCACAACTTCCTGAGCAGGTTCAAGATCGACCGGTTCAAGGTATTTGGCGTTGTCGACAATCTGGCGATATTCCAGCGGTCAGATGACCTGCCCGATGCCGAAGCTGTTAATTCATACGGTGAATACAACGGTGCAGGATATCCTATTCCTAAAAAATTCACCCTGGGCCTCGAAGTTCAATTCTAATGTAACCGCATAAATAGAAAAAGCATGGAACACAAATTATCAATATATACCATTCTGCTACTATTAGTATGCATTGTCACAGGCAGTGCGTGCAAAAAGATCCTTGAACAAACACCGAAGAACTCGACCTACGATGAGGTGTTCTGGAAGTCGGGCCGCGATTATCAATCGGCCATGGCCGGCAATTATGCCTTACTGCGAAATACACTGACCAGTAAAAACAACCGCTATTACTTGTATGGCGATGCAGTTGCCAAGAATTATTTCACCATCGATTATACTGGCGATGGACTGGAAGGCATCCAAAATGGCGATTTTACATTCAAGTACAATGTGCAAAGTCTGGGCGACTGGTCGATGTTCTTTAAGACCATCACCATGAGCAACCTTATCATCAGCAAGATAGATAACGCGACCGACGAAGATCTTTCCGATATAGACAATATCGCGGAATTTAGAAGGAGGATAAAAGGACAGGCACTGTTTATCCGGGCTTTCACTTATTTTCAAATGACGCGCGTTTGGGGCGATGTACCGCTCGTTACAGAAGCATACGAAGATCCGATCACGGCGCCCCAGTTACCGCGTACTTCAGCCACCGACGTGCAAAAGCAGATCGAAAAAGATTGTAAAGAAGCCGCAGCCCTGCTGAATTGGGGTTATAACGTAAAATCGGAAAGAGCAGTCACGGCTAATAAAGGTTCTGTATATGCACTGCTGACACACCTGTATCTGTGGCGCGCCACCATGGCCAATCTCAATTCCAATGTGCCGAACCCGGCGGATGTGCAAAATGCCGATACGACCCTTACCAGACTACTGGCCGAGGGCGGTTATTCCTATACCGATACGTCCAATTATTACATGACCTTTGTCGGCCGCAGCAACACCGCCACTTCACCGGAAGGCATTTTCCAACTATACATGGACGACAGAACGCAGGAAGGTTCCAATGCGCACATCGGCCTGGAATTCCTTCGCAGTGCCGAATATGTATCTTACTTCGGCAACAACGCACGCTTTTGGGTGCCCAATTCCTACTTCAACAACAATTACCAGTTCTGGTATTGGAATGGCAGCCAGTGGACACGCCCTCTTGACACACTCGATGTTCGTTACCGTAAGAACTTCGATTATGTGAAGAGTGCTGAACCCATGTGCCGTAAATACAGTAATGTAGTATACCGGAATCCCGCACAAAACCTCGACGCCTATCTAAGTAATGATATGGTCATCTTTCGCTACTCCGATATGAAATTGCTGCAGGCAGAGATAGCGCTTTATAAAAATGACCTCAATACGGCGATACAGGTGATCAATGAATCGCGGCAGCGCAATGGCTCCCATCCTGCCAACCGGGTTGATGATACATATACCCGCGACGACCTGATGTATGAATACATTGTGGAGCGTGGAAAGGAGATGTACCTGGAAGGTCATATCTTTTTCGACCTGCTCAGAACAAGGATGTATCCCAACTTTGTTGACTGGCTTTCTGAAGGCCGTTTTGCGAGAGGTGGTTTTTATTGGCCGGTAAGCCCCTCCCTGTTCAAGGAAAACAGGTTCCTGGTACAAACTTCTTACTGGCTGGGCAAGATCTGATCATTGTGTTTAACTCAATTATCTTTTTATTATGAAAAATATTATAGTATCACTACTTATACTCGTTATGGCCGGCAGTCTTTTATCCTGTAACAAAGACAGCTATAAAGTAGATGGCGGCACGCACAACCCAAAGGTCGATATGACCACATACGATTATCTGAAGTCAAAACCCCAATTCTCTTCCCTGGTGCATTTAATAGACAGGGCCGGACTAAAAGAGACGGTCAATGGCGACATTACATTCTTTGCCTGCACCAACTATAGTGTGGATGAGTTTGTAAAAGCACGCTACAACAGAAGGGCCATTGAGCTGAATAATGAAAATATCATTTATACGCTCGACAGTCTTCCATTGCAGGAAGTGAAGGACTCGCTGAAGATGTATATGTTCAATGGCAACCTGGGCCGCGATCAGTTAACAGTGGAAGGGAAGTTTTATCAAAACCTGCTGGGTCCCATTCCCAATGCATCGTTTTACATCAACCTCAGGCGAACACAGGATTACGGCAGTTACATCAATCATGTGGACTACATCCGTTTTACCAAAGTGATCGGCACACGCGACGAAACAGAGCGCGATCAAACCACCATCCCGGCAAAAGATAGGGACATGGGATATGATTGCCAAACCACTGGTATTATTACCAACACCGGTACCATCCATGTGATGAGCAACTTTCACCGGTTGTTCTTTAATACCGAACCGCTGCCTTAATGCGAACATACATTATCACGATTCTCTTACAAACAAGATATTACACCATGAGAAAAATAATCTACTTCCTGCTGGTTCTTATAATAACCGGTATGGCCTGTAAAAAAATACAGGAAGGTTTTTTGAGCGATACCATGCGCTATATCGATAAGAATATCTATTGCCTGCGCGGTCTGCCACTGGTGCAATCGCAGCGAATAGATATCGATGGCTCTACCCCGCCCATCACCTTTGACATGCAGAACCTGCGCCATGAAAACGGAGATCCAGCGCCGAAAGAGTTTTTCAGTGAATATGAAGTGCTCATGTTCAAACCCGGAATGACTTTCGATATTAAAACCGATACCACCGTAGCCGAACTGAATAAGAAAAGGGAAAAGAGAACTGTGACTCCTATGGAGTTCAATCCCGTGAGCGGACAGATCAGCTTTAACCGTGGCTCCGTAAACATTCCCCTGGGCAAATATATCTTCGACCTGCAGGCGACCAATGTAAATGGCACCAAACTGTTTCCTTCATTCGGCACTATCAATATTGTGGACCCGCTTCCCGAAGATATCTTCCTGCAGGAAGACAATGTTTCCAATGCCTTTCACGATGTAACCGGCGTTGCAACAGCACATAAAAATCCAAAGCTCACCTTTACAAAAGTATCTAACGATGGCGCCCGGATCATCCTGAAGATCTCCGACAAGAACGGCAAACCCTTCAATCCCAAAGCCGGCGAGATCATCAGGCGTGGCGACCGCCCAACCTTTGAAAACTATGCCCGATTCACCCCGGTACAATTCACCGATACGGCTATGATCTGCGACTTTGAAGTAGCGCCTTTCCCACTGGCAAAATATATAACCCCCACCACCGATTGGGGCCACCTGATCTATTACCGCATACCCAGCAGGTTTGCAACCATAGATGGTTTTACACCCGGCTTGTATTCGGTTAATCCCCGCTTTGCCTTTACCCTGAAAATGGAAGGCACGTATATCATCGAGCTAAGGCTGACAGATGTCACCCGGACAAACTGAGCATAGACTTAGCCATCTCAACGCTTTATCATCTTTAGGAAATGCATCCTGCCAAAAGCCGGATGCATTTTTTTTCAGGAGGATTTGTATCCAACGCCTTAAAACAAAAAAGCCTCACTTTCGTGAAGGCTCTCTGTTCTTGTAGCGGGATCGGGAGTTGAACCCGAGTCCGCCAGCTGGCGGATATGAATCCAACGAATTATCCAATAAAAAAGGCCTCACATCCGTGAAGCCTTTCTTTGTAGCGGGATCGGGAGTTGAACCCGAGTCCGCCAGCTGGCGGATATGAATCCAACGCATTATCCAATAAAAAAGGCCTCACATCCGTGAAGCCTTTCTGTTTGAGTAGCGGGATCGGGAGTTGAACCCGAGACCTTTGGGTTATGAATCCAACGCTCTAACCACCTGAGCTATCCCGCCGATTATTTCTTACCACTTACCGTAGCTGGAAATAATGGGGTGCAAAAATATAAAAAATTAGTCTTCCGGAAAATTTTATTAAGGCTTATGTCACAATTATTTACAGGAAAAAGGGCGGGAAAGGTCCATTTTGGGTCAAACCTCCCCGAATTTTGGCTCCTGGCAGTAAAAATAGCCTTCAAAATGATGCCTTTAGACGCTTATCTTCGCATCCTGGTAAAAGGCTTCTGCAGCGGAGCCTTTTTTATTTCAAATTCAGTACTATGACTGCAAACGGCACTACTTCCCTGAAGAAACAAGAACTCACCCATCAACAATCCGCTATCATTAATTCCAGCGGTGATCTCAGGATCAATGCAGTCGCCGGTTCCGGTAAAACCACCACTATTATCGAGTACGCTGCTTCTCGGCCTGCCAATGCGCGGATCCTGTACCTCGCGTTTAATAAATCTGTAAAATTGGAGGCTGTCCGCAAGTTTTCCGATTACGGCCTTACCAATACCAAAGTTGAAACCGCTCACTCACTTGCCTACAAGCACATCGTATTTCAGCATAATTATAAAGTAAAGGCGCAAGGATATAAGATCAGCGAAATATGTCAACTCCTTGGCATCAGGGGAAATGGTGAAAAGCATGCTGAATTCGTGATCGCCAACCACATCAATAAATTTGTTACGTATTTCTGTAACAGTGATAAAGCGAAAGTGCAGGACCTTAATTACCTCGACACCATGGTGGATGTGAATGCGAAAGCTTTTGTAAAGTCATTCTATAAATTCATTGAAGATGGCACGCGGGTGCTGCTGGCCAAAATGGATAGGGGAGAAATAGAGATCACGCATGATTTTTATCTGAAGAAATTTCAATTGTCGAACCCGGCATTGCCGTATGACTATATTTTGTTTGATGAAGCACAGGATGCTTCCGCCGCCATGCTGGATGTTTTCAAGAAACAAAAAGCTACTAAAGTAATTGTTGGCGACACGCATCAGCAGATCTATTCCTGGCGCCATGCGGTGAATTCATTAGATAAAACCGATTTCGATACCCTGCAATTGTCTTCCAGTTTTCGATTTACGCAAGACATTGCCAATCTTGCTACTGAAATTATTTCCTGGAAGAATCATTTATTTGAATGCAAGCCGGTTGCTATTGACGGAAAGGGTACAGGTAAAAGAGAGGTTGTAAAAGCTACTATTGCCCGAACCAATTTGGGCTTGCTATTGAATGCTATTGATTTTATTACCGATAACAGTAAGGTGAAGCATATTTACTTTGAAGGAAATATCAGCTCCTATATGTATGCCGATGACGGCGCTTCGCTCTACGACGTATTGAGTTTGTATAATGGTAATCATGATCGCATTCGCGACCAGCTTGTTGGTTCTATGAAAGATATAGACGACCTGGAAGAATATGTTGAAAAAACGGAAGACCATCAACTGGCTACCATGATTGAAATTGTTCGGGAATATGGTAATGAAGTGCATGGTATTATAAAATCGCTTAAAGAGCTGCATACCGGCGATGAGGATAGAAGCAAAGCAGAAATGATCTTTTCTACCGTTCACCGGTCGAAGGGAATGGAGTATGATGTTGTTTACCTGGTGAATGATTTTTTGTCTGAAGGAAAACTGAAAGACTTAAAAGAAAAGCATAAGAATGATAAGTCTGGTGCATTCGACGTTGCCCGGCTCAACGAGGAAATTAATTTATTATACGTTGCTATTACCCGCACCAGGAACAAATTGCATATCCCTGAAGCCCTGGTGCCAAAAGACTTTCCCGCTTCTTCCCAGATAATAAAAGTAAAGACCCGAGAATCCAATCCTGAGTATAATAGTTTTTCTTCTGAAAAGAAGAGTGGGTCAAAACAATCGCCTGCTACAAAGAAACAAATTGTAAAGCCCAAAGAAAAGGCATATACCGTTATACAACGAAGGGAAACAAACAAGGATGCATACAAACCCTGGACCCCGGAACAGGATTATGAACTGAAAGAGATCTATGATAATGGTACGCCAATCAGTAGAATTGCAGCCCACCTGGGCCGCACCAAGGGCGCTGTCATTTCCCGGCTTAAGAAATTAAATCACTATTTCGATGATTTATGATGATCATCAACTTTAACCATACATTATAATCCGGGTCAGGCAATACATCGTATATTCATATGCGAATGAACGCCCCCTCAATAATTACTTTATCGGATAATATTACTTTTTAATGTTTCTTGTATGGTAATGTCCCGCACAAAATTCTTTTTGGCGCTGTTCTGTTTATTTGTAACTCCTTTAGTATTACATAAATCGATCTGGTTGCTTCAATCGAAAACGACAGCAGGTATATACGCTTTTAGGAGCTTCGGACCGGCGCTTGATCAAATTCGGTTTCCTTATTCTGTTATATATTTTATGCACGGGAAAGATACGATCTGGTTCAAAGGACCGGGATATTATCATTTGCAGGAAGGTGCTGTAGTACCCGTGCGATACCTTACGGGTAACCCTGCCGGGGCAAGGGTAGATACTTTTAAATCCATCTGGTTCGACACTATTATTTATGGCGGCATTCCGTTTTTGATCCTGCTTGTAATATTCCTGCATCCTGAAATTGTTCCCTTTAGGTCTAAAGTGATGGTAAGTCGGAGGAAGCCATTTGTGCGGGTGGTTCCTTACTCACCGGGTTGGCAATAGATTTTTTGCAGCTTACGAACAAATATGCCTGCGAAGATGAATAGCAAGATCAAACTTGACCAACACTGTATATACATTGTTTGATCGTTATTTTTATAAGGAATGTTCAAATGATCCCGAAGAAATTCGTACCCTAGTATAGGCAGTATCCAATTGCCGATAGCAATAGAACAGGTTCCCACAAACAATAAAATTATGTTAGTTGCACTTTTTCTATTTCCCAATAAATAAATAAATGACCCAATTATCCAAAAACCTGTAAATAAAGAAAGGGTGACATCGTCCCCGTCCTCCCTATCGCCATAACCGCTGTAATTGATGAGAGCAAACAAAATGCCTGCAATTATGGTGACTATAATGGAGCCAATAGCAAAAGCTTTTGTACCCAATAATCTTATAAAAGCAGTACAAACCAGGATGGCAATGGCTAATGCGGAACCTATGAAAAAACTAGCATGAAAAATTTCAATTCGATCCCTATAATAAGATACAGCTTTCTCATAATTATCAAAAACCTGGTTTATAGCTGATTGCTTCGTAATTTTTCCATCTGAATAAGTCCTGAAAGCATCATCTATTTTATATTCCACCAATTTTTGTAAAATATCTGCTCTGTCACAAATAATAAACTGGTTTGTAGTCCTGCTCAGAAAATAATATCTTTCAATGATTGTATCCCTCTTTCCGATCCTGGCCTTAATCTGTCGCTGATAAACTGTTATATCAAATTTCTTAATTGTGAAAGAGTCATTCTTTATCAGGTAGTTATAATATATGGTAAGAAGATTATAGTAAGGGAGCCGATATTGGATATAGGGAGTTGAAGTATAATTATCCAGGGAAAGTTCTTCCAATGTTACAAAATCTATTTCCCGTAAGCTCACCAGAATATTGAACTTTTCCTCTGAGTTCATACCATCATATTTTTTCTGGATACGGGCTAACTGATAATAATCATGTGATCTTTTGGTGTAGAACGTATCAATGGAAGAAGCGGTATCTATTGGCGATATTGAGGCCGTATCGATTGTTGGGTACACCGCGGAATCAACCAGTGCAATATTAGCATAATTATAGTTGCCTGAAAAAGTACGTTGATATTCAGGAAAATGATTATCATTAAATATGTTGACTATTCTCCTGTTTAGGATCATATAGGGGAAGATCGCAGAAAAAGAAATAAAAAGGAACACGGCAGAATACAAGGAGGCTATTCGCCAATTTAGGAACCGGATCCTTTTACTTTGGAAGTAAATAATATCCAATAACACCTGGTAGTAGATCCAGCAAATGATAAGCACCAGGTTAGATGCTATGCCGTAGATCAGTAGCCATAACGTATTGGGAATATTCGTAAATCCAATGGGCTGAAAAATACTGATGCTGATATTGAAGGCCAGTAACAGGAGTTCGTAATAGATTAGAAAGTGCAACCGGCTTGCCCATAATAATGGTTTGCTTCTTATCAGGCGGTTATCTAATTTGAAGAGAAACCCAGGCGTTATTTTTTTTACGAATTCCTTCATTTTTCAAACAATAATCTTGTTGAATGCGTAATATCTCTGAAATATAGAACTGGAATATCTCTTTTACCCAATTCCTGCATTATGTCGGCTGATTGAATGTTTTCATGGGTAAAGATGAGCTTGTAGAATGCTTCTCTGCGGATCTCCTTTACTTGCAGATTGCGTAGAGCATTTTGGAGATCAAGTATACTGGCGCTGGTATCTATTTCATAACACCTATATTTATTCTCTGCTCCGATATCGGCTACATGCCCATTGTAAACAGCACTTCCGTTTCGCATAAAAACAACATGGTCTGAGATCTTTTCTACTTCATAAAGATTTTGAGAAGATATAATGACCGCCATCGAATTGCTGATAGAGTTGGTCAGGTTCCTGAGGTCTTGCAGAAATGTAAGCTGGCTTTTTATATCAAGATTACCGAGGGGTTCATCCAGGATCAATAATTTGGGCTGCCAGATCAATTGGCGGGCTAACTCAAATCTGAGTCTGTAACCACCGGAAAGTTCATTCCATAGTTTATTCTGATGGCCTTCCAGGTTTAACCGGGAAATGATAAAATCATACTGGGCCTCATTATTTATTCCTGTAATTCCTTTCATCGCTGCGGTGAACTTTAATTGTTCACGAACACTTGTTACGCCACGCCAGGGTAATAATGTTTGTTTTACATAGCCAATTGATCTTTTTATCTCTATCCAGTTATTACAAGGAGCGCCTGAAAAATTATATTGTAAAGAACCACGATTAGCTTTTAATTCACCTGCAATTATTCTTAATAAGGAGGTTTTTCCGTTTCCATTTTCTCCTACCAGTCCCGTTATTTCACCCAATCGTAGGTCAAGGGAAATATTATTTAATGAAAAATCATCTGATATTTTTCTGGAAATGTCTTTACAGAAGAATATTGTTTTCTCTTCAGGTTTTTGATCCAGAAATTTCTGCTTTATAGTATAGCTTTCTTCAATTTTACGGAAATGAACTTTTAGGTTATGCTGGTTGTTTATGCGATTAATAATGTCGTTCCATTTCAGGTAGATGTTCTCCCGGTATTCCTTTGTCCGAATGTTATCTGGATCTGTCTCAATAAGGTCATTTATTATGGAACCTAATAAGATCACTTCCTTATGTATATCGGTACCAAGATTATATTTTTTTGAAAAATGCAATAATGAAGGATAGTAAGCAATGGGATCACTGCTTACCTTATCTATTAATGATCTAGCCTCTATGACAACGGACTCTGTCATTTTATATATTGGTTAGCCTGGATAAATATTATCAAGAATGTCTAATACCCGACGATAGATCTTATGTCGTTCCTGTCGATATGCATTGTATAGATCTATTTCTTTATTGGAAGGTTTTGTTTCTTCCAGTTCTTTTGCATCTGATGGAATGAACACGCTTTCGTCCTTGTATTTTGGTTCTTTACCAAAATCTTTCATAAAGCTTATATATAAGCTTCTCATGCCCATAACATCATTTTCTCTAATACTATCCTCTATCGCTTCCTTTCTTGCTGCAATGTTGTAAGCAATGTCGGTGCCGCTTGGTTTATAGGATCTGTTGCCAAAGAGTGGGGCGTCAGCAATATCTCCATTCGGCATTATCAGTGTATGTACTTCCGGCCTTACAGCTTCGCCAGTATTAAGATGTTTAATGTAAGAGTAGGTAAGGTCGCCTACTTCTCTTAGTGACAGGTATTCTTTCCTTATGGTGGATGAGCCATTCGTTAACGCAGCGTTCAACCCTTCTGTAAACATCGTTATGTTCCTTTCTTTTACTATCAGCGAAGGATCGTCTTTTGAGGAAGAACATAACAATGCCAATCCGATCTCGGGAAAATTACTGCTGATCTTTTTCTCAATCATGCCGTCAACAGGAGACTGAAAAATGCCGTTATATATTTCTGCAGCAAAACAACAATCAATTATTAAAAACAATCTCCTGTTGTGCGCTGAAGTAACGAGTCTTTTGCCCAGGGATTGTGCCGTTACGCTTGAAACGCCCAGGTTAGTATCCCGGGATTGTCTGATGGCCAGTAAAAATCCTCCATTCATGCTGTCGAATCCACCATGACCACAATAATAAATGAATACGTCTCCTTTAGAAGCGGCTCCCTGGTTCAGGAAAGCCTCAATTTTTACATCAATGTCATTGGGGTTAATATCCGCATCGAACAGGTCAAGTATGTTGTTGGCAGTATTGGGTAATCCAACAGTTTCAGTAAAGAAATTAAGTATCCTTGTCTTCGAATTGAAGAACGCTATGGAAGGGGTAAAATGGTTGGAAGCCGGGAACTGACTCGCCCCCAGTATTATCAGGCTGGTTTTATCCTTATCCAAAGACATGAGCTATATTAATTTTTCTGCTCCCTCAAAAACTTTCGGAATATCCTTGCCAGAAATTCCAGAAGCCACTACCTCACCTTGACTGTTCTTAATGGTAATAGTAATATTATTTCTTTTTGATAACCACGTCTGTATTCCTTTTGCAATGGCAAGAATAGCGGGCGTGCCCAGAACAAGTACTAAGGTTGCTCCGAAGTCCTGTGCATTATCATTGTCTTTTATTCTGGCAAGTGTTATTTGTTGCGTATTGGCAAGATATGATTGCAGATCCTCAGCCAATTTATTGGCATCTGCCAGGGGAGTATCGAAATGCAGGTATAAGGATTCCATGATGTTATGTTATTAATACGAATTTATTAAAAGATAGTGGTTGTCTTTTTCCTTTCAATAAAATACCGTGAAAACACCTGTTCAGGATAGCCTATTAACCTAATTAGTTATGATGGTTATTTTGATTTTAATAGAGGTATTGTGTATTTTGTGCGGGAACAATTATACCCTATGATGCACTTCTTCGACATTAAAAACATCGCTTTTACGGCTTTAGGTCTTCCTGTCAGCTATCTTGAGCTGGTAACTTTTTTGTTTGGTCTTTTGTCCACTTACCTCGCTTCACGCAACAACATCCTTAACTGGCCTACAGGAATAATAAACGCGGTCCTGTATTTTATCGTTTGCATCCAGATAAGGCTGTATATAGAGCTGTTCATGCAGGTCTATATTTTAATTGTTTCCGGTTATGGGTGGCGTAACTGGAAAACCACCAGGGGAGAAAACATAATCACAACCATCTCTATTCGGAACAGGATCATCCTGGCAGCGAGCATAATTATCGGCACCATCGCTTTTGGCTTTTTTGCTGAAAACCTTTATTTATTGTTGCCCTCCATCTTTGTAGGTCCGGCGCCGGATGCTTTCATCAATTCATTCATCATGATGGTAAGCATTGCTGCTTTCTTATTGCTGGCAAAAAGGAAATTGGAATGTTGGATCTTATGGATAACAGGAAGTGTTGTAGGGGCTGCACTGACTTTTAAAAACCATTACTACTTTCTTTCTATTGAATATATCATATTTCTTGGGCTGGCATTGTATGCGCTTTATTATTGGAACCGGCAAATGAAGAATGAGCAGGACCAGTAAGGAAACAGCCTGGACATCACATCCTGGCTATTTCTTTTGATACATAACATAAATCAAGAAATAACCTGGTTAAAGCAGGGGAGGGTATTTTTCGTTAAATTAATAGATGAATCCCTTAATTGCATTGCCATGAAAAAGACGCTTCTACTCACCCCGGTCTTGCTTTTTGCAAGCAGTATGCTATATGCACAATCTACTACTTCACTCACTGATGTCGCGATGCTGCTTTTTAAAAATGTAAAAACAAAACTCACGATTGCCGAGCAGAACCAGGTCGCGGCTAAAACAGGATTTGTATTGTCCGGTAATAAAGACCAGCCATTCGCTGCTGATAAAGACAGTAAAGAGTATCCTTTCGCCGCTTTTGTATATCCTACCGATATGAATAAAGACGGTAAAGAAGAGATCTTTGTTGTCTTTGGCAATACCTTTACCTCAGGTAATGCTGGTTCCAGCATTACACTCTACATAAAAAATGCTGCTGGTACTTATATGCCGCATCTTGGTTTCCCCGGTACCATTCCTGAAGCGCTGACTACTTCCAGCATGAGCTATCCCGATCTGTTGATTGGCGGTCCGGGTATGGAATACCCTGTGCAACGATGGAATGGCAAGACCTATGTTTTTAACCGAACCGTAAAGGACAAGGATTACGGCAAACTGAAAAAGAAAGGTATCGATGCCATGAGTAAAACATACCAGGAAAGCATTACAATGAAATAACCGTTATAACGTAGGGGGGTAGTAAGCCAAGACTTCGTAATAATACGATAACAAGGGGCTTCGTGGATAAAGAAATAACAGTTGTTAAAAATAACTAAAAGAAAGAGCAGCATTTCAATGTAGTTGGAATGTAATTTGCTTTGAGAGGTGCAGGATATTCAAAGGATATTGGATTTTAACCGGGGGCGTTATTTTTATCTGGCCCCCTCTTTTTAAAACCTGTATATCCTTTCAAAATATATACGCTTACTTCCTGAATCCGTACCCGCATCATGCTTCTACCTTGGTTAATTATTATGGCATGATGAATGAACCGTTTTTTAAATGCCGAATGCTTGTAGCCTGAGCTTTTAGCTTACTGCTGGCAGTTTGGCTATTGATCTTATTTCCACCCTCTATTATGAGGATGAAGTATCCTTCGGTGTCAGAATCCTACTATTCAATTTATACCCGACTCCTTTTAACAACATATACCTGGAACGGTTACCTGCCCGCAACCAGCTTTAAAATAAATTTTCCCTGAATGCTAATATTTATATATTTGCAACAATAGTGCAATTAATATTTTGACTGCCTCCCGTACATACAAGCAATATGTAGCTGCTATTCTGCTGGCGTTATATGCGTTTATTGTAACTCCGGTACAGTTGTGGCATTGTCATAACGCTACAACAACGCAGTCAACCGGTAATTCTTCTGATAAAAAACTGGATACAGTTTCCGCAACAGTGGGTTTCAATACAGATAGCAATTGCCCGATATGCACTTACAAATTTTCAACATGTAACGACGATGCTGTTGTTCCGGTTGTATCCCCATTACCGGTCACTATAGTAAAAAATGGATATTATTACCTGCCGGTCATTCTAATTCGATCCTTCTCTTTATCCAACAAAGGGCCTCCTTCTATTTCCTGATATTTACTTTTTCACTTCAGCAACGAATTGTCAGCAAGGATGATGATATCATCTCCTTCCCTGCATGCGTTACAGGCGCCCCTATCTAAGATAGCAGTTGAAAGCAAACTCAATGTAATCTATTGGGCAGGGCATTCTTTTGCCTGTGCTGAACCCAGGACAGCAATGACCTTGCTGTCAAAACTATTCAATGATCAACGATACACAATCAATGAAAAAAATAATATCCGGGGTTTGTATTGCAATTACCTCATTGGCAGCATCTGTTGAGGTATTCGCCCAGGAAATAGATACAACCACCAAAATAACTGTGTTACAGGACATCCTGGTTACTTCTAACCGCATGGAATTACGGAAGAAGCAAGTGCCACAAAAGCTTGACATCATTACCGGCCACGATATTGTAATGAACCCCGGCAGTGATGTAGGGGATGTTATAAAAAAGATAGCCGCGCTGGATGTTATTCAGCGACCTAATGTGGCAACCTATGCTACCATACGCGGGTTCAGGCCTCCGGTAGAACCGGGTAGGATCAACCCGGAAGTAACGGTGTTGCTCAATGGCCGCCAGTCGGGAACGCAGAACCTGGCCTTGTTCGATCCTAACAACATTGAACGCATTGAAATATTGAAAGGGCCGGCCGGCGCTATCTATGGAAGCAATGCTATGGGCGGGGTCATTAACATCATCACCAAAAGATCAACCGGTAAAGTAAGCGGCAATGTATATGGTGGTTACGGATCTTTTCAAACATCGGAAATGGGATATTCGGGAGGCGGAAATATTATTCCCAAAGTTGACTTCAATTTTTCCGGGACTTTCCTCGACAGGAATGCAGATTTCCGTTTTGGCAAAGGCAACCTGTTCAGGAAATTACTTGGCAGTGAACAGGTAGAACTCTTCCCCGCTACCGGCGCTATAAAGGAGTTTGATACAGCGTATGACGGACAAAAAAGGAACGGCACCAAACTGAGCTATAGAACAAACAGCCTGCGCGTCGCATACCAGATCAACAGCAAATGGCGCGTAGACGTGAGCGGGACTTCATTTCTGGGAAGAGGTCTGGAAAGCTCAGGCGACCTGAGAACGCTTGACGCACAGCAAGGTTCAGCCAACCGTATTTATAATACTGCAGACATATCCATAAAGGGCTGCATAAAAAAACACCATCTGTCATTGTTGGGTTATATGATGGCAGAGGAAAACAGCACCTTTAACAATTACAATGGAACGACCGTTGTAACGCCCTCACCCACTTACCAACGCAGTGAAGGGATCGTAAAATGGATTGGCGGTCAAATGCTGGATGTGTTCACTGCAGGGCAAATGATAAAATTTATTGCCGGATTCGATTATAACGAAGCTACTTCCCGTACCCGTGCCTGGAACCAGGGAACCGCCGCACAAAATTTTGCAGTAACGGCAAAAGCTCCTACTTCACCATGGTCATATGTAAAAACCTTTGCGCCGTTTGTTCAGGCGCATATTACCTTACTGCATGAAAAACTGATCGTGAATCCGGGTATGCGATACGATTTTATCAACTTCGGAATAATATCAACACCCCTGTTTCAAAATCTTACTCCGAAAAAAGAAAGCAACCGCTTTATCAGTCCCAGTGTTGGCATTCAATACAATATTATGGAAGGGTTGGCGGGGCATTACAATATAGGTAGAGCTTTCCGGTTTGCACAGGCTTTTGAAATTGCAGGTTATTTTGAAGAGTACCTGCCAGACAATAAAATACGTATCACCACCGGGAATCCTGAGCTGAAGAACGAACAGAACTTAACACAGGATGCGGGCATCAAATACAACAACAGCAAAAGAGGATACTCGTTCGACATAACCTTTTTCAACACCCGGGTAGAGAACAGGGTGCGTCAAATTGCCCTCACAGAATTGACCGGCCAAACATATTCAGATGGGAGAATTATAGACCGCTATCTGACATATACCAATGCTGATAAAGCAAATATCCGCGGACTTGAAATAGAAGGCAGCTATGACTTTGGGGTATTGAAAAATTACCACTATGGATTGCGGGTGTTCGTCAATATCACCCGCCTCATAAAAGCCGAGGATATTACAAAAGGAAGTGGAACCACACCCGATGTAAAAAACAGGATAAGAAACGTTGCCCCGCTGAATGTTGGTTATGGGATCGAGTTCGACAACCTCAAAACATTTTCAGCAAGAATAAGCGGACGTTACCTAAGCAAACGCTTTGCACAGGATTTCGGCAACAGTAACCCGGTATTGAACGGAGCATATATGAAGTATCCGCGTTATATAGTGCTTGACCTGACCGCCAATTATAAGATAGCAAAACAACATATTGTTTCCTTTCGCATAAGCAATATCACAGATGAAAACTATTATGAAACAAGAGGCTATAATATGCCTGGAAGATTCACAGGGCTCCGTTACACGTACCGGTTCTGATAATTCAAACTACATAAATCAATAAACAACAATTATGTCGCACACATTGCAAAATGCTATTACGGTTTTAACCAACATTCTTATCTGGCCGGTTATTATTCTATTGTTAGCCGGCATGGCCTATGCACTGTACCAGCTTGGCAATATGGTAATGGAGAGTTTTCAACGAAAGGGAAAACCTAGATCTATCAATAACCTGAAAGCACCTGATGAAAATGCCATGCGTTACCAGGGGATCATTGAATGGAAAAAACAGGTTGACCAGGAGCCGGCTGCCACTTACTGGCAACACCATGATCGCACCGAAGTACAACTTAAAAAACGGATCAACCGGGTACGCACCTGGGTAAAACTGGGGCCTACGCTGGGCCTTTGCGGTACGTTGATCCCTTTAGGTTCTGCCCTGAGTTCATTAGCCAATAACAACTTCAAACAACTGGCAGAAAGCGGAACGCACTCCATTGGCGCAACGGTAATGGGATTAATGACTGGCGCCATATGCATGATCGTGGTGAGCCATTATGAAAGATGGTATGCTATTGACCTGGCAGAAATACGACATGCAATTGAAAAAGAAGAAACCGGTTTATAACCAAAAAGTTATTCAAATGAAACATGTAAAGCAAAGGCAAAGTATGGGGTTGCTTTCAGCAACAGGCGAAGGTGATGACCCATTATCGGCGGTAGCGAATCTCTTCGACCTGGGGTTCGTGCTGGCCATCAGTTTTATGGTATCGCTTATCATGGCGTTGAACAACCTCAGCCTCACAGACCCTGAGGCCAAGGTAACCATAACTACGGAACGAAAAGACGGGTTGCAGATAATGGTAAAGGATGGAGAAAAAACGACCATCAGGCGAATGACAAAGAACATCGGTAGCGGCGATGGCGAGCGTTTGGGCGTAGCCTATAAATTACAGGATGGCACAGTCATCTATGTACCTGAAGACAATCAACCAACAAACGATGAAAAAAAATAAACTGGCGGGTATTTTACTGGTAAGCTTATTCGTAGCTGCTATTGCCTTTCTTTCTTATCGCTTCCGCAGGCAGGGCAGCGACAAAACTACCATCCTTTTTGTAACCGCCGACAGCAAAGCTGAAGCGGTGGTGAGAGGCGCCGATCTGTTTCTGAAGAAGTACCCGGAATTGTCTGACAAAATAGATGTAATAGTGAGAACAGAAAGCAATTCCAGGGAGGGTGACGCCATACCCGGTTCAGATATTATGGTGTTTCATGTGCATGAAACAGCGTTCCTGAAAAAGCATGAACCTTACCTGAATAAAATAAAATCAGGAGGCAGTATCGGCAACGCTAATACGCCTTTTATTAAACTGGCAACCGGCCAGCCGGGGCTTAGTTATTCTGAAGACAGGATGAGGGATTTAGGATTGAGGCGGGAAAAAGCGATCGATGACTATGTTGAATATGGATCCCCTACCGATTACCTTAATTGCATCAGCTATTTGCTGAAGCGGTACCGTGGATATAATCAAATCAACTATGAAAAGCCAAAGGCAAAGATCAAAGAAGGCCTGGTGGTATATACTGGCGGAAAAATGACCAAGCTGGTTTCTTCCTGGAACGAATGGCTAAAAGAAAGCAAGCCTGATTTAAGCAAACCGGTTGTCGCTTATATGGTGTATAGAAATGCAGTACATGCCGAATTATTGAATGTGGAAAATGCCATGATGAGCCGATTTGAAAAAGCAGGTTTTCAACCGGTGATGGTATTTGGCTTTCCTGCTACCAACGTGTTGAAAAATTATTTGATAGATACTGTTACCGGTAAGTGCCGGGCAGCTATTGTAGTCAGTAGCACATTTAAATTCCTTGACAATGAAGCTTTGCCATTGTTAAAAAAAGCCAATGTGCCTGTCATAAACGCAATAGATATTTATGGCCCCACCATTGATGAATGGCGAGCCAGCAAAAAGGGACTGAGCAGTTTTGAGATCTCATTTCAGTATGCGATGCCCGAATTCAGTGGCCTTGCACCAAATAATATTATCAGCGGGAACAAATTACAGGGCAATATGTCTATGAAAACGGTGATCCCTGCTATGGCTGATAAGATCGTAAGCAGGGCCAAACGGTTTGTTTATTTACAACGCACCCCTAATAGTAAAAAGAAGATCGGGGTATTATTCTGGAATTATCCCCCCGGCAAAGACAATGTAGGCGCCAGCTACCTGAATGTAACAAGGAGTATTCCTGTATTCCTGCAAGCACTTAAAAAGGAAGGGTATACCATTACAGGAGCCAACCTGCACGATGAACGGTCAATTGAAAAACTCATTATGAAACGTGGGCGCAATGTAGGAAAGTATGCCCCCGGTGAACTGGAGGCTATGCTTAAAGAAGGCGGCGCCATTCTTGTGCCGGTTTCAGAATATAAAAAATGGTTGGCTGAATTGCCTGTTTCTTACCAGCAATATGTAAATGACCGATGGGGAAAACCGGAAGCGGCCCAAATAATGACCATTCAAAAAAATAACGAACTGCATTTTGTAATTCCAGCCATCCGGTTGGGCAATGCTGTTGTAATGCCACAAGCCAGCAGGGCGAAGTTTGAAGAAATTGCAGCTATGTATCATAACACCAATCTTCCGCCGCATCATCAATACATTTGCCAGTACCTGTGGCTGCAACATAATACAGACGCCATCATACATACAGGTACACACGGAACCCAGGAATGGCTGGATGGCAAAGAAAGCGGTATGAGCGAATATGACAGCCCGGAAATACTGGCAGGCGATCTGCCTATAATGTACCTCTATAACATGGACGTAGTAGGCGAAGGGCTCGTAGCCAAGCGCAGAGGTGCAGGCATTATCATAGATCATCTAACTCCTGCAATGGGGGAAGCTGGAATTAGTCCGGAGTTACAAAACCTGAACCAGTTGATTCTTCAATGGGAAAAGGTAGATGCCGTAAATCCCGACGGCAGTGAAAAAGTATTACAGGATATTGAAAAACTCTCTGCGAAACTGGGCATTACCAAAGACCTGGAGAAAAACGGCTGGAAGCCGAGCACCCCTTTGAAAAGTTTGTCTCCCGCTGCATTGAAAGAACTGGTGGAAGAACTGCAGCATTATATTGAGGATATCCGTACGCATTCAACCCCGTTCGGGCTGCATACCTTTGGCATTTCTCCTACAGGCAGGCAGCTTACCAGGTTTACTGATATTATGGCAAAGACCAATAAGCCCGGGAACAGGTTGGTGTATCAAACCAATCTGGCTAACAGTGGCGCCCATGAATTAATCAGCCTTATCAAAGGTTTGAACGGACAATACATTGAGCCCAATGTTGGCAATGATCCTATTCGCAATCCCACTGCTATTCCAACCGGTTCTAACTTTTTTGCATTTGACCCCCGCACCGTTCCTATGGCTTATGCCGACTCTATGGGAACAAGGTTGGCCAATACGTTTATCAGTGATTTCTTTAAACAGCATAACCGGAATCCCGATAAAGTAGCGCTTGAAGTTTGGGGAAGCGAAACAGTACGGCACCAGGGGATGCAGGAAGCCCAGGCAATAGCCTACCTGGGTGTAAAAATCAAAAGAGACAAAATGGGCAAGATCGAGGGTGTAGAATTAATACCAAGATCGCTATTGGGCAGGCCAAGAGTAGATGTGCTGTTCAGCACAACCGGTTTATACCGGGATAACTTTCCTATGCTGGCAGAATTATTTTCAAAAGCGGTGGAACTGGCATATTACTCACCTGAGCCTGATAACCCTGTTCGAATAAATTCAGATAAGATCTATAACAAATTGGTGGCGGCCGGAATGGACACGGTGCAGGCTCGTAAAAGGAGTTTGATAAGGGTATTTGCCGAAGCACCGGGCACATACGGAAATGCAGTGGCTGATGCATCGATCGCCAGCGGCTCGTGGGATAATGATAGTGCTATTGCCAACCTCTACATTCGCAAAATGAGTTATGGGTACGGTACTGATATCTGGGGAGAAAGTATGGAGAAAGAATTTGAAGCAGCATTAAGCGGAACAGACGCGGTTATCCATAGCCGCACCACCTCATTGTATATGAGCCTCGACAATGATGATTTTTTTGGATTTGCAGGTGCATTGGCCCAGGGTGTAAAACATGTAGACAGTTTAAAAACTTCTCCCTCCCTGATGGTAGCCGACCTGAGGGAAAAAGGGAATGAAAAATATGTTTCCATTGAAAAGTTCATGGGCATGGAATTACGCAGCCGTTACTTTAATCCCGCTTATGTAGAAGCAATGACAAAAGAAGGATACGCAGGCGCCAGGGAAATTATGAAAAGTGTTGACAATATGTTCGGTTGGCAGGTGGTATACCCCGAGGTGATAACAAATGAAAAATGGCAGGAATTTTATGAAGTATGGATGAAGGACAGATACCAGGTAGGCACCACCGGATTTTTTAATGAACATAATCCTTTTGCAAGACAAAGCATGAGCGCCAGGATGCTGGAAGCCATTAGGAAGGGATTTTGGAAGGCTGATGAAAAAACAAAGAGCGATCTGGCCAAAATATATGTAGAGAATGTAGCAAAAAACGGAGTGAGTTGCAGTTACACCACCTGCGACCATCCGGAACTGCAGCAGTACATCAAAGGCATTGCAATAGCCAACTCAAACATCAATGCCACAGATGTAACCAGGTGGATAGCAAAGGTGGAAAATGCTACAAACAAAACGATAGACGAAGCCATGGCAAAAAGAAAAGTTGAAAAGATGCAGGCATTGGATCCTGATTATAAACTACCGGAAAATGAAATGGATAAACAGGTAAATCAACCAATGCCGGGTAAACGACAAAAGCAAGCCGAGAAAGTGCAGGGATATAAAATGGAAGAAGAAAAAGTTATAAAGGCGGAATTACAAAAACCTTTCCACCATGTGAATTATTCTTTTTATTTCCTCATCATCGGGTTTCAGTTTGTTTTCGTTGCTGCAGGATTAGTGAGCAGGAAGTACCGGATCTGATAAAAGCCGGAGAACCGGATGCAACACCCTCATTGCGCATACACTACAGGGTTTCACCGTTATGATGATCTGTTTTTTTATGCCTAAGTAAAAGAATGCCCTTATTGTTTTTAAAATAAAAGCATCGTTACACGTCGAAAGAACACGAATAAATAATTTGGATGAAAGTGAACATCCATGCCTTATTTCATGGTTACCGTTAAGGAAAGCAAAGCGGGCGCCCGGCGGCGCAGAAAACTGGTAGTTGCTTGTAACAGCAAACCGGAAGCAATGATCTCCATTCAGGATCTGTGCAGGGGAACCGGCTTTATACCGGACTATAAAACGGTTGGTGAGATCACCAGTTACCGGTATTTCAGGATCGTAGGAACGTTATTGGGAAGATGTATAGACCGTGCTGCAACATGAGGAATCACAAAAACAAAAGGCTGCCTTAATAAAAGACAGCCTCGCATATTGTTATTGGTGTTTTCTATTTCTTTCCCGGATATTCCTTCAACGCCTGTTGCAAACAATCCATCGCACTGTTGAGGTCGGCCACATTCAATACATAGGCCAGTCGCACTTCATTCTTGCCCAATCCCGGCGTACCATAAAATCCACTGGCCGGCGCCAGCATCACCGTTTGCCCGTTGTGGGAGAATGACTCCAGGAGCCATTGACAAAACACATCGGCATCGTCGATGGGTAAACGCGCCATTGCATAAAATGCGCCACCTGGGTTAGGGCACAATACGCCCGGCATGGCATTTAACCGCTTTACCAGCACATCGCGCCGTTTCATGTATTCCGCCTTGGTTGCATCAAAATAATTGTCGGGCAGGTCAACGGCGGCTTCACCCAGGATCTGGGCAAAGGAGGGCGGACTTAACCGCGCCTGCGCAAATTTCATCACGGCATCCAATACCTGCCTGTTCTTTGTTACCAAAGCGCCAATACGACCGCCGCAGGCGCTGTACCGTTTGGAAATAGTATCCATTAATATCACATGCTCATCCAGTCCCTCCAACTGCATAGCGCTCATATGCTCACCACCGTAGCAAAACTCGCGGTATGCTTCATCTGAAAACAGGTACAGGTTATGTTTTATGACGACCTGCTTCAACGTTTCCATTTCTTCCCGGCTGTATAAATAACCGGTGGGATTATTAGGATTGCATATAAGGATCGCCTTCGTTTTTGGCGTGATGTGTTGTTCAATGGCTGAGATGGGCGGCAACGCAAAACCATTCTCAATATTCGAGGTAACCGGTACTACATTAATACCAGCGGCAACGGCAAACCCATTATAGTTGGCATAAAATGGTTCCGGAATAATAACCTCATCGCCCGCGTCGAGGCAGCTCAAAAAGCCAAATAAAATGGCTTCTGAACCACCGGTGGTTATAATGATCTGGGTATGATCTACTTCAATACCCGCCTTCTTATAATATTGCACCAGCTTGCGGCGGTAACTTTCGTTCCCGGCGCTATGACTGTATTCCAGCACTTTGAAGTCGGCATGGCGAACGGCATTCAAAATAGGTTCCGGTGTTTCAATATCGGGTTGGCCGATATTCAGGTGAAATACCTTAATACCCCTCTTTTTTGCGGCCTCTGCATACGGTACCAGTTTACGAATAGGTGATGGCGGCATCAACTTGCCGCGACTACTAAGTGTTAGCATTTCGCAAATATAGGGTTACGGTTTTAAGTTCTTTGTGCTATGTTTTTGGTTTATAACGATCTATTTTTCATACAATACTGTTCTTGTAGACAGATCTGTTTCCTGTAAAATGGAATTCAATGAATTATAACCAAACAAAAACAAGCATAGAGAACAATGGGTTCAAAAAAAAATCCTCACAGCTAACGCCGTGAGGATCATTCATATAAATTGATGTTTACTTTCTTGTAGTGAGGATTATCCTTTTTTGTTTGCTTTTTCTTTTTCAAACTTGGCATATTCCTCAGCATTCAGCACTTCGCCAGTAATTTTCAATTCCATGGGCTGATCTACCCCGGCAACTTTTACATAAATGGTTTTATTAAAAGGGCCGGCGGCCGCCGCATTGAATCCGGCAGTGATCTTATCTTCTTTACCTTTTGCTACAGGAGCTTCGGGTTTAACAGGCGTTGTACAGCCGCAGGAAGCGGTAGCTGATTCAATAACTACAGGTTTATCGGTAACATTTGAAAATGCAAAGTTGTATGTAACAGGCACACCCTGTTTAATTTTTCCAAAATCGTGCACTAATTCCTTGAATTTGATAAAGCTATCAGCTTTTTTAACAGTTGCAGCAGGCGCAGTTTGAGCAAATACTCCGGCAGTCATGATCAATGCCGCAAAAGCTAATACAAATCTTTTCATGTGTATGTTTTTTTTAATTTTTCAATAATGATAAAGACGCATTTACAGGTGCAGAGGTTGTAGGCCCTTTATAAACAGTTCCTAAAATGGTCAGTACTTTGGTTTGTTGGTTATTGTATTGAATGGTTATTGTTTTATTGAACGGCCCTTCATTGGCTGCATTGTACCCTACCTTAATGGTGGAAGAAGCGCCGGGTTGTATGGCATCCTTGGTCCATTCAGGGGTAGTGCAACCGCAGGAAGCCTGCACATTCTCCAGCATCATCGGTTCTTTTCCTGTGTTTACAATTTCAAAATTATGGGTAACCGGGCGACCTTGCTGAATTTTTCCAAAATTATAAGCGGTTTCCTTTAATTGTAAAGTCTCCGCTGGTTTGGTATCGGTTGCGGTTTGTGCCTGCGTAGTGAACGCAAAGGCTGCAAGACAAACCAGCAATAACATCTTTTTCATGCGTACAAAATTTTAAGGTTTTTGGTTCTGTATCATCTAATCTACACAATATCCCGTTAACTTTCGAGGGAAAAAGGGCTATTAATTATATCATAGGTAATAACATATATAACCCTAACATGTTCAAAATTACATTTTTAACGGCCTACGCGCCAATTAATTTTCGGGCTAATGACATTTTTTTAACAACCCCGCAAAATGGCGTGATTATTAATATTTTTGTCACATGGAAAATACTGCTCACAATCAATCGCTTGCCGGCGAAAAACTTTCTTTCGATAAATTTCGGGAGGAAGTACTAAAAGATTACCGCCTAGCTTGCGAAAGCCGGGAGGCCAGTTTACTGGGTCGTAAAGAAGTACTTACCGGTAAAGCCAAGTTTGGCATTTTTGGTGATGGCAAAGAGGTAGCGCAAATCGCCGCTTCTAAATTTTTCCAGCCCGGCGATTTCCTGTCGGGTTATTATCGCGATCAAACTATTGCTTTTGCCACCGGCCAGGCCACCGTTGAAGAATTCTTTTCACAATTGTATGCCGATCCCGATACCG
Source organism: Niastella caeni (assembly GCF_004834005.1). Taxonomy (GTDB): domain Bacteria; phylum Bacteroidota; class Bacteroidia; order Chitinophagales; family Chitinophagaceae; genus Niastella; species Niastella caeni. The sequence continues at coordinate 282,289 of NZ_STFF01000001.1, read as the reverse complement.
CTCATGATCCGCATAGTGGGGGAAGGCAAATGAACTCTCATTTTGCCACGCCTATCGTAGATGCGCAAGGGGAGTGGCTCGATCTTGTGAATCGTAAAAATATAGCTGCAGGGCTGGCGCCTACTGCCGGTCAAATGCCGCGCGCCCTGGGGATGGCCCTGGCCTCTAAATTGTTCCGCAACAGCGATGTGCTGAAACATTTAGATCATTTGAGCGACAACGGCAATGAAATATGTTTTTGCACTATCGGTGACGCTTCTACTTCGGAAGGGCATTTCTGGGAAGCCCTGAATGCGGCCGGGGTGTTGCAAATACCCTTAGCTGTTTTTGTATGGGATGATGGGTACGGCATTTCTGTGCCCCGCCGCCTGCAAACCATCAAAGGGTCTATTTCTGAGGCTATGCGCGGTATGCAGCGGAAAGATAATACCAATGGGTTTGAAATATATAAAGTAAAAGCATGGGATTATGCCGGTATGTGCGAAGTGTTTGAATCGGCTATTAAACGGATGCGCGAAACGCATATCCCCGCTTTGTTTCATGTTGAAGAAGTAACACAACCACAAGGCCACTCTACTTCAGGTAGCCACGAACGGTACAAATCGCCCGAGCGGCTCACCTGGGAACGCGAATGGGATGCCAATAAAAAAATGCGGGAATGGATCCTGGAAAATACCCTGGCCAGTGAGGAAGAACTGGAAGATATTGAAACAGCGGCTAAAGAAATGGTGCGCGAAAGCAAACAAAAAGCCTGGGAAAAATACATTGTACCCGTTAAACAACTGGTGTACAAATGCGTGGAATTACTCGATACACTGATCAACCAGGGCGTTGATACAACCGGCGCCATTGCGGCTGCAAAAAATGGCTTAACTGCCAACCGCGAACCGTTGCGTAAAGATGTAATTCAGGCTTTACACAAAACCATCCAGGCTGCAGGCAACTCGCACCTGGTTTCAGAGGTAAAAGACCTGTACCAGCAATTGCGTAAAGAGGGGTATGCGAATTACGGAAGTTATCTGTACGACGAAAGTCCGAAGAGCCCGCTGAGGATAACCACTACGCCGTTGCAATTTGCCAACGATGCGCCGATGATGAACGGATATGAGATCCTGAACCATTACTTCGATGAGTTGTTTGCCAGCAATCCGAAAGTGCTGGCCTTTGGTGAAGATGTTGGAAAGATCGGCGACGTGAACCAGGGCTTTGCCGGTTTGCAGAATAAATATGGCGAGAACCGCATATTCGATACCTCTATCCGCGAGCTCACGATCATCGGGCAGGGGTTAGGACTGGCCATTCGCGGCCTGCGCCCAATTGCCGAAATTCAGTACATCGATTATTTGTTGTACGGCCTGCAACAGTTAAGCGATAATGCTTCTACGTTGTACTGGCGCACGAAAGGACGCCAAAGTTGTCCGTTAATTGTACGTACACGCGGGCACCGCCTCGAAGGCATCTGGCACAGCGGATCACCCATGGGCATGATGTTGCATTCGCTGCGGGGTATGCATATTTGTGTGCCGCGCAACATGGTGCAGGCGGCCGGTATGTACAATACGTTGTTGCATGGTAACGATCCGGCTGTTGTAGTAGAATGCCTGAACGGTTACCGCCTCAAAGAAAAATTACCTGCTAATATTGTTGATTATAAAGTGGCGCTGGGCGTTCCTGAAGTTATAAGAGAAGGAACTGATATAACCATTGTGTCGTATGGAAGTGTGCTGCGCATTATAAATGAAGCGGCTGATATACTGGAGAAAGCCGATATCAGTTGCGAGATCATTGATGTGCAAACCCTGCTGCCATTTGATGTGAACCACCTCATTCTGGAATCGCTGAAGAAGACCAATCGCATTGTATTTGTTGATGAAGATGTGCCTGGTGGCGCTTGCGGTTACATGTACAATAAAGTATTGGAAGAACAAGGCGGCTACCGCTGGCTCGATGTATCGCCGCGCACCATTACCGGTCAGGCGCACAGGCCCAGCTACGGCAGCGATGGCGATTATTTCAGCAAACCCAATGTGGAACAGATTGTGGATGTGATACAGGAGATGATGGCTGAGTAGAAGACAGTTCACGCTGCAAGCCACTAGCCTAAAGCTGAAAGCAAAAACCGTTACTAGCCAAAGGACTCAATAACTTAATAACCAAAAAACTAAGAACATAGAACTTAGAACAGAAAACTGAAAACTAAGAACTTAATAACCCCTTCAAAACAATTCCTGTGAAGCTTCATTTGTATCAGGTTGATGCATTTACCAACCATTTGTTCGGAGGTAACCCTGCTGCTGTAATTCCCCTTGATCAATGGATCAGCGATAGCCTTATGCAACGGCTGGCTATGGAAAACAACCTCAGCGAGACTGTTTTCTTTGTGCCATCGTCGAAACCGGATGCCGATTATGATATCCGTTGGTTTACCCCTGCATCGGAGATCAATCTTTGCGGGCATGCTACCCTGGCTTCCGCCTATGTGTTATTCCATGTAATGGGCTACAGTTATCCTGCCATTCGCTTTCAATCAAAGAGCGGCATACTGGTGGTTACCAGAAACCTCGACAAGATCAGTATGGATTTTCCTGCCTGGAAACCGGAACCCGTAACTACCAGGCCCAATGAACTGGCGGCTGCTTTGGGTAACATTTCTATTACAAGTGTTCACAAACACCGCGATTACCTCGTAGAGGTAGCCGATGAAAGCATCGTGCAGCTTTGTCAACCCGATTTTACCTTACTGAAAAAGCTTGGGCACAAAATTATCCTTACCGCAAAAGGTAACAAGGCCGATTTTGTATCACGGTTCTTTGCGCCTACTGTTGGGATTGATGAAGATCCGGTAACCGGTTCAGCGCATTCGCAACTGATACCGTATTGGGCGGAAAAGCTGGGCAAGAAAACATTGTTTGCCCGCCAGCTATCAAAACGCGGGGGAGAAATATGGTGCGAATACATCGGTGAGCGGGTAACGATGGCCGGCCAATGTGTGTTCTTTATGAAAGGGGAGATTGATCTATAAAAAATAATTATTGTGCTAACAGCTACCGAAAAACGATTTATAAAATATTGGGAAGAACAGCGTCAGGGAGGCAAGGTAAAATACTACCTGTTGTATATTCTTCTGGGGACTTTCATTGCTATCCTGGTGCTTTCTTTTTTAACGCAGGTATTGGGTTTGGGGCTACCTCAAAATCTCCTGTTTATTGTTATTGGTAGTTTTTGTGTGGTCACTATTGCTACCGTGCTCACCTGGTGGCTTAATGAAAAAAAGTTTAAAGGGATTATTCAAAGGGAAGTAAGAGAGGGGATGAAAAGAGATGAGGAAAACGGAAACGGGAAATGAGAAGTGAAGAATGAAAAATGAGGAATGAGAAAGTTGGGGAATATTGAATGTGCGGTATTTTGTGCAACATGTGCGTGACGCGTGTATTCCATTTGCACGTTTTCTCATTTGCTAATTTGCACATTAGCTCGCTATTCCAGAAAACGATCTCTTTCTTCCTGTGTAGGTACCCGGCAACTCTCTTTCTTCCCAAACAACCTGTACCGGTTAGCCGCAATTAATTTATACAGGCCATCACGAATAGGCTGGGGCACATAGATAAACGCATACAACAGTTGCCAGCCGCGGCCCAGGTGCTTCAGCAGTCGTAACATCGCTGTTGAGCGCGTATATACTACATTCCCTTCAATAAGCATAAACGAGTGAAACTGATCTGCAGGCAGGTGGTATTTGCGCAGGTATTCCTGTCCGGTTTTTCCCTGCAGCGACCCAAACAGGAATTTCTTTTTCTTATCTCTTTTTAAAACGAATTGAACACTACTATCGCAGAGGTTGCACACCCCATCAAAAAGAACAATGTATTTCGAAGTAGTACTGATCATTTCAAGACAAAATTACGAGCCGGTAAACTAAAAATCCCGCTGTAAGCGGGATTTTTAGAATGTATTCTTGTCAATTGCTCCTGAGCGAAGTCGAAAGATTGTCTATTGAAGATTATGGAATACCTTCTGCACATCGTCATCCTGCTCCAGCTTATCAACCAGTTTCAATACTTCCTGCGCCTGCTCCTCACCCAATTGCACGGTGGTGCCGGGGATCCATTCTACTTCTGAACTGATAGGCGTGATGTTCCTTTCTTCCAGGGCTTTTTGCATATTGCCGAAATCATTGAACGCTACCCTGATAACCAGAACGGTTTCGTCATTCTCTCCGGTTCCTTCGCCCATTTCTTCCAGGCCTGCATCGATCAGTTCCAGTTCCAGGTCGTCCTGGCTAAGGCCTTCGGGTTTCAGTTTAAACACACCCATTTTCTTGAACTGGAAGCTTACGCTGCCGCTGTTACCCAGGGTGCCATTGCCTTTATTAAATATGGCCTTTACGTTGGCTACGGTACGCACGTGGTTATCGGTAGCAGTTTCTACCAGAATAGCAACGCCGTTCGGTCCGTATCCTTCGTACAGGATCTCTTCATAATTCTCCATTTCCTTACCCGATGCCCGCTTGATGGCCGCTTCAACGCGGTCTTTGGGCATATTTACGCTTTTGGCGTTCTGAAAACAACGCCGCAGGGCCGGGTTGGTACTGGGATCAGGGCCGCCGGCTTTAACAGCAATGGCAATTTCCTTTCCAATACGAGTAAATTGTTTGGCCATCCGGTCCCACCGGGCAAACATCGCGTGCTTACGTACTTCAAATATCCGACCCATATATTAGTTTCTAGTTTGTAGTTTATGGTTTGTTGTTCGTTTCTGGTTCCGGTTACCGGTCCTGTATTTGCTTGCAGCTTGTAGCGTGCAGCTTGCGGCCTTCAGTATTATTCACCATTGCCCGTTTTCAATTAGCTATGTCCCTTTACCTCCTAAACGGGTTGCAAAAATAAAATAACTGGCGCAAGTAGCCAACTCACTCCAATAAAACAAAACCCGCCTTTAAGGCGGGATTGTTTTATAAGCAGGTAGGAAGCTATTTTATTATTTCTTTTTGGCCAGTTTAGCCGCGAATAATATGACATGGAATGCGGCAAATGCTAATGAAAAGTAGAAGATGCCGTTATCATTTGGCACCTCTTCCGGCTTAAACTTTTTACCAGCGGCGGTGGCTTCAGCAATAAACTTTTGAGCATCTTTTTGCGTCAACGTGTGGTGAATAAAGGCAACAATGCCCAGTGACAGGGAAAGGATCAATCCGCTCATTCCGCCCACTTTGTTACCCTGCGGTATTGTTTCCGCACTTCTCGACGATAATAAACTGTGTTTAACGCTGTATGCCAGGTAGATATCAAGTCCCAGGATCATCCAAACGATCAACCTTATCCAGGTATCGAGCGGTAAGAATACCATCATGAACAAACAGGTGAACACGCCTAAGATAGGTACCAATGGCACCAGCGGTGTTTTGAAAGCGCGGGGTGCATTAGGCATTGTTTTACGCATGATGATAACACCAATACACACAAGAATAAATGCGAACAGGGTCCCGATGCTAGTCATTTCTCCTACCACACGGGCTGGTACAAATGCCGCGAACAGGCTCACGAAGAGCAGGAACAGCAAATTATTTTTTGCAGGTGTACGGAACCTGGGGTGCACTTCTGAAAACACTTTAGGTAACAAACCGTCTTTACTCATACTGAAGAAAACGCGGCTTTGACCCATCAACATCACCAGGATCACCGACATATAACCAGCCAGAATGGCTAATACAATGGCCTTGTTCAACCAGGGGTAATCGGGATGAACAACACCCGCTGCATCGGCTGTGCCCATATGATCAATAGCAACAGCTACAGGAGCAATACCATCCTGACCTTTGAATGTGGTGTAGTTGGTTACACCGGTCATAACGTGGGCAAACAGGATGTATAAAATGGTACAAATAGCCAGTGAACCCAGAATACCCCATGGCATGTCTTTTTTCGGGTTCTTCGCTTCCTGGGCGGCGGTACTCACCGCATCGAACCCTATATAGGCAAAGAACACAATGGCCGCGGCACGTATGATACCACTGAACCCAAACTCACCAAAATTGCCGGTATTTTCAGGAATGTAATTTTCGTAGTTCGCACTGTTGATATATTTCCAACCCAGGAAAATAAAGATGAAAACAACAGTTACTTTCAGGGCAACAATGATGGCATTTATAGTAGCGCTTTCCTTGGTTCCTTTTACAAGCAATAAACTCATTAAAATAACAACAAATACAGCCGGTGCGTTTATTAAACCGCCATCCCAGGGGCCGGCCGTCATGGAAACGGGTAAATGAATATCAAATCCGGCAAGGAACTTTACCAGGTAACGGCTCCAACTGATACTTACTGTAGCGGCGCCCACGGCATATTCCAGCACCAGGTCCCAGCCAATGATCCAGGCAACGAATTCACCCATGGTAGCATAGGAATAAGTATAGGCGCTTCCCGCAACGGGGATCATAGAAGAAAATTCTGCATAACACAAACCGGCAAAAGCACAACCAAGTGCGGCAACAATGAAAGAAATGGTAATAGCGGGTCCGGCCTGATTGGCAGCAGCACCACCGGTAATGGAGAATAACCCGGCGCCGATAATAGCGCCAATACCTAATGCTATTAGAGCGCCTTTGCCCAGGGTTTTTTTGAGGGTGTGTCCACTGGTATCTTTTGCCTCATTTAATAAAGAATCCAACGGTTTTTTTACAAATAAACTCATAAGAGTTAGTTAGAATTTTTTTGAATGAATAGTATTGTCTGTAATCATGTATAAGGTCGGAAAGATAAAGGTTTTCTTAAAATTACGAGCTAAAAGATATGCTAAATACTCTACACATCGCAGGCAAAAGATAAATGATCGGGCAAATTGGTTTATTCATTTAATATTATATTGCACCCTATTACTTTTTAACCGAACTACATGAAGAAAAACAGGCTCACGCTCTATATTCTGGTAGCCATGGCAGCGGGTATCATTGTCGGTTACCTGATGCACCAAGTGGGTACTGGTCATAAAATAACCTATTCCTCTGCAAAAGATTATACAGGAAAAGACACGATCACGCTGGTTTTGTCAGGGAAAGAAGTTATCCAGCCCATTGAGGTCGTTAAAGATTCTGCTACCTATCGTCAAACAAAAGTAGCGCCCGGCACCTGGCTGGTTGTTGCCAACACCAGCGAAGCGTATGAAACCAATAAAGAGCTGACACTTAATAAAATTAAAGTTGGCCCAAAGCATGGAACGGCGACTATCAAAGCCATTCAATCGTTTAGTGATAATATTAAACTATTGACTACTATTTTCCTGCGGCTGGTTCAAATGATTATAGCGCCGTTGGTTTTTTGTACGTTGGTGGTGGGTATTGCCAAACTCGGCGATCTGAAAACCGTTGGCCGGGTTGGCGGCAAAGCATTGTTATGGTTTATCACCGCTTCACTGGTAAGTTTATTACTGGGTATGCTCATTGTAAATCTGGCGCAGCCGGGTCATGCGGTTGATTTAAGCAATGCCGATACGGCCGGCGCCAAAGACCTGATTGGCAAAACAACCGAGTTTTCTGTGGCTAAATTTGTGGAGCACGTATTTCCAAAAAGTGTCATAGAAGCCATGGCCAATAATGAAATACTGCAGATCGTTATCTTCAGTATTTTTTTTGGTGTTGCCATGTCGGCATTGGGTACCTACGCCAAACCTGTAGTTAAAGCGCTGGATGCCGTTGCCCATGTAATTTTAAAAATGGTGGGCTATGTAATGAACTTTGCACCCCTGGGGGTGTTTGGCGCTATTGCAGCGGTGATTGCCACCAAAGGATTGGAGGTGTTCTGGTTCTATGGAAAATACCTGATGTTCTTTTTAATAGGGATCGCCCTTTTGTGGGTTATATTATTAACGGTAGGCTACCTGATACTGGGAAAGCGGATAGGGCAGCTCATAAAACGCATCGCCTCGCCTATGCTGGTTGCCTTTAGCACCACCAGCAGCGAAGCGGTTTTTCCAAAGCTCACCGAAGAACTGGAACGGTTTGGTTGCAAGGATAAAATAGTTTCTTTCATTTTACCGCTGGGGTATAGTTTCAATCTGGATGGCAGCATGATGTACATGACCTTCGCCAGTTTGGCTATTGCGCAGGCATATGGTATTCACCTGGATATGGGCACCCAGTTAACCATGTTACTGGTGTTAATGCTAACGAGCAAAGGAATTGCAGGGGTGCCGCGGGCATCGCTGGTAGTAGTAACCGCTACCTGCGCCATGTTTAAAATTCCACCAGAAGGTGTTGCATTGATCTTACCGATTGATCATTTTTGCGATATGTTCCGCACAATGACCAACGTAGTAGGAAATGCCCTGGCCACCAGCGTGGTCAGTAAATGGGAAGGCGAACTGAAACCTGAAATGGCCCAAACGGATCCTGTATTAGTTGATAATTAGTTACCGGTTACCCGGTACCGGGAACCGGTGTAAAACCTAAAAAATAAAACTCTTTCATTAAATTTTTATGTTTAAACGTCTGATTTTTTTATTGTTGAGCGTGTGGGTGGTTTCCGGAGCAATGGCACAACAGCAGATTAGGATCCAATGTACCAATCAATACGAAACACCGCTTTCAACAATAACTGTAGCGATTGCAGGCCAAACCAATGAATACAAAACTGATAAATCGGGTATTACCACAATTACTGTAATGCCGGCCGATTCATTGACCATTACCAGCGCGCACCATGAACCGCTTACGGTTGCCACCGCTTCCCTGAAAGATAATGATGTTATTACCCTGAATAAGAAATTCACCTGGAAAGACCTGCTGAACCCAATGTTCTACATTGTATATGGCGGTTTCTTCCTGTTGCTGTTCATCGTATTTGCTGAAACGGGTTTGTTCGTAGGTTTCTTTTTACCGGGCGACAGCCTGCTGTTTGTTGCCGGTATTTACAGCACGGCACTGATAGATGACCTGTTTAAAAAATTCGGGATTGCCGGAATACGCTATGAATGGCTCGATCTGTTCATCCTCATCGCCCTGATCTCTGTGGCCGGTATCCTCGGTAATGCCATAGGCTATTGGTTTGGAAGAAAAATTGGTCCAACCATGTTCCACTGGCGCGACCGTTTTCTGTTCAAGAAGAAGTATTTGTATGATGCCCATGAATTTTATGAGAAGCATGGCGGCGGCGCTATCATCATGGCGCGTTTCTTACCCATTGTGCGCACCTTTGCGCCAATTGTAGCCGGTATTGTGGCGATGGATAGAAAGAAGTTTTCATTCTTTAACATGGTGGGTTGTATTGCGTGGGTGTTCAGCATGATCATTGCCGGGCATTTCTTACAAAAATGGATCTTTACCCAATTCGATTTTGACCTGAAGAAACACCTCGAAGTAATAGTATTGGGCATTGTTATAGTAACTACCGCCCCCGTATTGATAAAACTGTTTTCCGGTAAAAAGAAAGAAAAGGTTTCACCACCTCCAACTAACTAACGAATGCAATTGAAACAAGCTTCTGTTTTTAGCCTTGCAGTTATTGTAGCTGCATTGGGCTACTTCGTTGATATTTACGACCTGTTGCTTTTTACAATAGTTCGGGAACCCAGCATCGCAGCATTGGGCGGCACCGATAAAACCATGGTGGCCATCAGCACCAAGATCATCAACTGGCAGATGATCGGCCTCTTGCTGGGTGGAATTATCTGGGGCATCATGGGCGATAAAAAAGGCAGGTTGAGTGTGCTGTTCGGATCGATCCTCCTGTATTCGGTAGCTAATTTTTTAACCGGCTATGTGAATACGGTAGATCAATATGCATGGGCCCGTTTTGCAGCGGGGATAGGTTTGGCTGGTGAACTGGGCGCTGGTATAACACTGGTAAGTGAATTAATGCCAAAAGAAAAGCGAGGATTGGGTACTTCACTGGTGGCGGGTATCGGTTTATTCGGGGCAGTGTTTGCCTATTACACCTTTGAATTCAGCCAGGACTGGCGCTTGTGTTATAAAATTGGTGGCTGCCTGGGTGTGGTGCTGCTGGTGTTGCGGATAAGCGTTGCAGAAAGCGGCATGTTTAACCAGCTGAAAACGCAAAAGGTGCAACGGGGAAATTTCTTCATGTTCTTTACCAATGCTACCCGTTTCAGAAAATACATCCTGGCTATATTAATAGGGTTGCCTACCTGGTTTGTAATAGGCGTGATGGTGAATTTGAGCAACCGGTTTGCCACAGCCCTGTATGGTAACAACAATATAGATAGCGGCAAGGCCATTATGTTTGCCTATGCAGCCATTGCCATCGGTGATATCGTCATCGGTTTCATCAGTCAGTATTTCAAAAGCCGAAAGAAAGCGCTGTATTTGTTTTATGGCCTCACTATTATAATGGGTGTTTGTTTCTTCAGCTCATTGAACAGCAGCGATACCGCCATGTACCTCATCTGCACACTGCTGGGCTTCAGTACCGGGTTCTGGGCAATATTTGTTACAATGGGGGCAGAACAGTTCGGCACCAACTTGCGTGCTACCGCTGCCACCACCATTCCCAATATGGTGCGGGGTTCGTTGCCGTTGATTAATTTGATGTTTAAAGACCTGTTTAATGATTCCTGGAAATGGGGCATCGTGAAGAGCGGGATCGTTACTGGTATCATTGTAATGATCATCACCCTGATAGCAGCTTATTTTTCAGAAGAAACTTTTCATAAAGACCTTAATTACGTAGAAGAGTAGTGTGTTCGGACTATAGAAAAATATGAAAATTCTTATTATCAGATTTAGTTCCATTGGGGATATTGTTTTAACAACACCTGTTATCCGTTGCCTGAAAAAGCAGTTGCCGGAAGCGGAGATCCATTATCTTACCAAAGCCAGCTTTCGGGCAGTGCTGGAAGCCAATCCGTATATTGATAAACTGCATTACCTGCAAGATGACCTGGATGCTGTGATTGCCTCCCTGCAGCAGGAGAATTTTGATTATGTGATTGACCTGCATCACAACCTGCGTACCATGCGGGTTAAAAAAGCATTGGGTAAAAAAGCATTTTCTTTCAATAAGCTTAACATTCAGAAGTTCGTATTCACCACAATTAAACTCAATTTTCTTCCCGATGTACATATTGTAGACCGTTACCTGGAAACGGTGCAGTCGCTGGGGGTGAAGAACGATGGCCGTGGACTGGATTATTTTATTCCGGAAACAGATAAAGTAAAAGAAAGTGATATTCCCGCCGGGCACCTGGCCGGTTATATCGGTGTGGTGATCGGCGCCGCGCATAATACCAAAAAGCTACCTGTTCATAAGCTGAAGGAATTGTGCAACGCTATTGAACATCCTATTATTTTATTAGGAGGTAAAGAAGACCGTGATCAGGGCGAACAAATTGCCGGCATTGACCGGCATAAGATCTACAATTCATGCGGCAAGTTCAACATCAATGAATCAGCCGACCTGGTACGCCGCGCCAAATTGATCATTACGCACGACACCGGGTTAATGCATATTGCTTCTGCTTTTAAAAGGCCTGTAATTTCTATCTGGGGAAATACCGTGCCTGAATTTGGCATGTACCCGTATTACGGTAAGCTATCACCGCAATTACCGAAAGACAAACTGCCTTATGATATTATGGAGGTGCGGCCATTGTACTGCCGGCCCTGTTCTAAAATAGGGTACAATAAATGTCCGCTCGGGCATTTTAAGTGTATGGAGAAGATCTCTATAGCTGAGATTGTTAATAAGGTGAATCAGCGGTTAAGTAAGTAGTTCTTTAGTAATATGCAATTGGTAAAGTATAAAAAACGGCCCGGCCAATATTGACCGAACCGCTTTAGTGATTAATGGTAAGGACTAACTAACGTATAAAAATTTTCTGCACAATATCTCTTTGTCTGTCTTGTCCTAACACGCGCACAAAACAAATGCCTTCTGCAGAAGCGTTCAATGGAATGTCAATTCTTCCTGTTCGGCCATTCAACATCTGGGCTTGTAATATTTGTCCCTGGCTGTTTACGATCTGCAACATTTTGAATGAATCATTCAGGTACACGCTCACCATGCCGGCATTGACAACAGTAGGGAATACATAATTCTGTGTGGGGCTGGTGGCCGCCAGGGATAACATTTGTGAATAATGGTACCGCCCGTTTTTATCTGTTATGCGAATGCGATAGAACATCCGGTCGCGTGCATTTACCGGGTAATGCCTGAACTCATAGGCTTTCCCGTTAAGGTAGTTGCCGGCAGCAACTACGCCCACCTGTTGAAAATTAATTCCGTCTGAACTGTATTCTATTTCATACAATTTAAGATTATCGGGTTCCCAGGTGGTGCGCCACCGTAATACGATACCGTCATTGCTGGGCGTAATATACAGCTCATTAAGGGCTACCGCTTCGGGAAGCCGAGTGTTATTATTGTTAGTTTCATACACATACCTGGTTTTTTGGCGGGGATCTGCGTAAGATACATTGGGTATTATCTTCCCCACATTATTGGGAATGTATTCGGCTTTAGAGTGATCAATGGTAGACTGGGCCGAGGCAAGGTTCGTACCTGTTATATATAACAGGGCTGTAATGCAAGCTGTTCTAAAACTACGGTAGTAAATATTTTTCATACTATACTTTTTGAAGTACAATAATGGGTTGAAGAAATTGCAGGCGGAATGGAGGGTATATGAATATGCATCAAATTCAATGCCGGGGGAGGTTGAAGTAGGGGAGCTGGTTGTTAACGAATAGCTATTGAGTCGGAAAGTTGCAGAGGTAGGAAGTGGATGGTTGATTTTTTGATTTCGCGATTTTGAGATTTGGGGATTACGGTAAATATGAACAAATCTCGAAATCCAAAAATCTCTAAATCAGAAATAAAATGAAATAGGAAGTAAGATCGTAGTTTTTCATACATCTTACTTCCTACAACTTAGGGATACTATAATGTCTTCAGCACGTCGTTCATATTTCTAACGGCGTCGGCGCTTTTGTTAAACAGGGCTTGTTCTTCGGCATTCAAACCAAAGTCAAGGATCTTTTCCCAGCCGTTCTTTCCGATGGTAACCGGAACACCAAGACAAATGTCTTTTTGACCGTATTCGCCATTCAGTGAAACGCAGCAGGTAAATAATTTTTTCTGATCACGCACGATGCTTTCAACCAGGGCTGCTCCGGCTGCTCCGGGTGCATACCAGGCGCTGGTACCGATCAGTTTGGTCAAAGTAGCACCGCCCACCATGGTATCGGCCACTATTTGTTTTTGTTTTTCTTCGCTTAGGTATTGAGTAACAGGCACACTGTTCCAGGTTGCCAGGCGAATCAAAGGGATCATGGTGGTATCGCCGTGTCCACCTACTACCACTGCATTTAGGTCGGCAGGGCTGCAACCCAGGTGCTGGCTCAATTGATATTTAAAGCGGGCGCTATCGAGCGTACCACCCATACCAATGATCCTGTTTTTGGGCAAACCGGTAGCGGTTAACGCCAGGTAGGTCATGGTATCCATCGGGTTACTGATAACAATAATGATGGCATTGGGCGAATACTTCAGAATATTCTCACAAACAGTTCTTACGATACCGGCATTGGTGCCGATCAGTTCTTCACGCGTCATGCCCGGTTTGCGGGGTAAACCTGATGTAATTACTACTACGTCGCTGCCGGCTGTTTTGCTGTAATCATTGGTACTACCGGTGATGCGGGTATCAAAGCCCAATAAAGCGGCGGTTTGCATCATATCCTGGGCCTTACCTTCGGCCAGGCCTTCTTTGATATCCAACAATACCAGTTCTTCAGCCAGTTCGGCCCGGGCGATATTATCAGCGCAGGTAGCACCCACTGCACCGGCGCCTACAACAGTTACTTTCATCAGAAAAAATTTAAGGTGTTGAGCTAATTTTTGCGCAAAAATAGGGCGCGAAGAAAGAATATTGATTTTTTTATTTATTGTTTGCCTAATTGATTGTTCTAATGCTTGATTGTTGACTTCGGTTTTCAGACTGCTGAATATTGTCGGAATTCCTGAATTTCAGAGACTATAACCAATAAACAAATTAGCCATCAAGCCATCTACTTAGCTTTCTCAAAAGCTGTCAGCATTTTATCAATTTTCACATTGCCCTCGAAAGTAGTGATCAGGTTGCCGCTTTTATCGTATAAAGCCTGGTAGGGCAGGTTTTGGATCTTGAAAAAGGGCGGCAGGAAGAATCGGGTGTCCCGCCCCAATTTTATATTAGGATAATCTGCAATCTTCTGCTTCTTATAAAAATCAACCATTTCTTCAAAAGGCTGATAGGTGACCATAACGATCTGGTATTTTTTCAGGTCGTTCATCCGCTTCTGCATATCGGCCCACTGGTGTTTGCAATGGTCGCAATCCGGACTAAAATACATGATGAGCGTAGGCTGGTGCTTCAGTTTTTCTTTCGAAAATGTGGTGCTGTCGACCTGTAAAATAGTAAATGGCGGAACCGTGGGGAACCGTTTATAGGCCGGACTGTCGGGTGGTAATGTTTGTGCCGATGCCAGTTTTACAACAAATGCCAGGGTAAAAAGGAATAGCCAGTTTTTCATCTGATAATAATTATTTGTGTCGTTTGGCCAGGTGGGCTTTTCATCCCCTGCCAGCCTTGCGGGTAGTTTGGAATGGTGCTAAATATTTGCCCAAAAAACTGTTCAAAGCTAAGCCCGCTTAAAAAATTTAATTGTTCAAAAATAACAGTAAATGAACAGGATAGATAGTCATCTGGTTCATTTAACAAAAAAGATTTGGCAATATTTACGAATTATTCGTAGGTTTACGAAAACTTCGTAGATGGAAAAGTTAACCGCACAGGAAGAGCAGGCCATGCAGGTGATCTGGAAAACGGGGGAGGGTAACATAAAGCTGTTTTTGGAAAATATGGATTCGCCTCATCAGCCACCGTATACCACCCTGGCCTCTACCGTTAAGAACCTTGAAAAAAAGGGGCTATTGGAAAGCCGGCTGGTGGGCAACACCTATATGTATAAACCGGCTATAACGGAGGAAGACTACAAAAAGCATTTCATGAACGGCGTGGTAAAAGATTATTTTGATAACTCGTACAAAGAGCTGGTGAATTTTTTCGTAGAGCAGAAGAAGTTAAGTCCGGGCGAGTTGAAAGATATTATTGAGATGATTGAGAAGGGAGGAAGCAAGAAAAAATAGATTTCGGGATTTCGGGATTTTGAGATTTTTCGGAAAATTCAAACCCAGGGAAATCACCAAATCTCTAAATCTCAAAATCAAAAATTGGTTCAAAGTATCCCAAACGAAACATTATGCTACAATATATCCTTAAACTAACGATCAGCCTCTCCATAGTCTATCTTTTCTACCAGCTCTTCCTGCGCCGGCTTACCTTTTATAACTGGAACCGCTGGTACCTGCTGATATACTCTATGGTATGCTTTATAATTCCGTTTGTAAATGTATTTACCATAATAGTGAAACAACCTGCACTACGGGAATCGGCTTTCATCAATTACATACCTGCCATTACGCAAATGACGCAGCCGGCGGAAAATGAACTTACAATAGACTGGATGCTGGTAACAATAATAATTATCATTACGGGCATGTTGCTGATGATAGTGCGCCTGCTCATTCAATATTATTCATTGTTCAAAATGCGGTCAAAGGCAGTATTATTATACGATGATAAAGTAAAACTGTATCATATTGATGAACCGGTTATACCCTTTTCATTTGGCCGGGGCATTTATGTAAACCAGCACCAGCACAGCGAACAGGAATTAAAAGAGATCATTCGCCACGAGTTCATTCACGTAAAGCAACGGCATTCGCTTGATATAATCTGGAGTGAACTGTTGTGCATATTGAACTGGTATAACCCATTTGCCTGGTTGCTGCGCCATGATATTCGGCAGAACCTGGAGTTTATTGCAGATCAGCAGGTACTGCAAACAGGGTTGGACCGCAAACAATACCAATACCTGTTATTGAAAGTTACAGGAGTCAATTCATTTAGTATAGCCGCCAATTTTAATTTCTCATCCTTAAAAAGAAGAATAGCCATGATGAACAAAACAAAAAGTGCCCGCGTGCACCTTATCCGATTCTTATTTATGCTGCCTTTGCTGGTAGTTGTATTGTTAGCATTTCGCAACACAACACAAGGGCATAAACCGGTCACTTTGCAAGCAGCAGTAACCGATACTTTGCCAAAAGCGCCTAAAGAACCGCCAGGATGGAAAGAGATCAACACGATCGATGTTACCGATAAAGGCAAGGTCACCATCCGGTTAAAGAATGGAAAGACTGAAAAGTACGACCTCACCAAGCCGAAAGAAAAAGAAGTATTTGAGCAGAAGTATGGTCCATTGCCTGAACCGCCAGCACCTCCCGCAGTACCTTCTATTGATGACAGGGAGGTACTGGAAGGACCAGAAGCGCCCGAAGCTCCGGAGTTGCCGGAAATAAAGGAAAGACCGGAAGCCCCTGAAAAACCAGAAAAAGTTGAAATGCCAGAAGCGCCAGAAGCGCCAGAGGCGCCTGAAAAGGCAGAAAGACCAGAAATGCCTTTGCCGCCTGCTGCTCCTTTACAGGATTGCTATAACGAAAAGGGATATTGCATCACTGTTGCCGACAATAACGGCGAGTGTGTGGTAATTGTAAAAAACAGGAATAAAAAAATTGTAGAAGCGGTTGCATTAACAGATTGGGACAAAAACAAACAGTATGAGGCCAAATATGGAAAAATGCCACCTCCGCCGCCGCCTGTAAAAAAGGTATGGGGTCGTCCAAAACCGGTAGCGGTTGTTGAGGGAAAGCCGGTTACCATAGCTAAGGCAGAACCGTTAAAAGAGGTTGTTGTGATCGGCCATAATGTAGATGCCAACACCGTCATGAAAACTGCTACCTCAAATAATGTGAAACCGGCAACCGTGATGATTGTAACCGGTAAGAAGATGGATGCAGAAACGGCGGTCAGTGCAAAACCTGTAATAAGAGCAAAAATGGCGGTCAGTGTAAAACCTGTAATAAGTGCAAAAACGGCGCTCAGAGCCAACCCAGTTATCTTGATTAATTCAGTAGACGAGGTGATTGTAATGGGTAAGAAGTCAGATGCCAAACCGGTGGTAAGTGCAAAAACAACTACCGCAGGTAAGGCGAAACCGCAAACCGTGATTGTAACCGGTTATAGAACTATAAAATTGGTAGAAAAGGCGAAACCGGCCCCTAAAGCAGTCGAGCCCCAAAAACAGGACCCCACGCAGCCTGCCCAGGACCAATAAACAGGATGCCTTACTTTTTAATTCGTTCCCCGGAAACCGTATTCCCCAATATTTTGCAGAAACTGCCCATTTTGCCACCTGACAATTTTGCTATAATTTTGCTGCCACTTTTTAGAATTGTACTTGTTTTTTGACTTTTGAAATTTTAATAATTTATGGCAAATACCTCAGATATCAGCCGTGGCATGATCATTAAACTGGATGGAAGTTTATATACAGTGGTTGAATTTGGTGAAAATAAAACTGCCCGGGCTGCTGCCAAGGTATGGGCAAAATTGAAAGGCGTTGACAATAGCCGCAGTATTGAAAAGACCTGGAACAGCGGCGATACCATTCACCCGGTGCGCGTTGAACGCAAAACATACCAGTTCTTATACAAAGACGATACTGGCTACAATTTCATGGATAATGAAACCTTTGAACAGATCGCTCTTGCTGAAACCCTGGTAGATGCACCGCAGTTCCTGAAAGAAGCACAAGAGGTATCTGTACTCATCAATACCGAAACCGAACAACCGATGAGTGTAGAATTGCCCGATAAAATTGTGTTGAAAGTAACCTATAGCGAGCCAGGTGTAAAAGGTGATACGGCAACCCGTACCTTAAAACCTGCCACCGTTGAAACCGGCGCTACCGTGAACGTACCGCTGTTTGTTAACGAAGGCGAACTGATTCGTATAAATACGAAGACTGGCGAATATGTAGAAAGAGTAAAAGAATAATATATTTACTTAAGTAATATCAGGACAATGGAACAAATATCCATTGTCCTCTTTTTTTGATAAATACCCAACTCCATTTTAAAAAAACGGTTTTGGATATATTTAGTGTGTAATCCTTATCTTAGCCGCCTGTTCTACAGGACTTAAACGACAACTTAAAATTTTTAACAGATGGATTTTAAACAAATTCAGGAGTTGATCAAAATGATCAACAAATCTAATATTGGGGAAGTGACGATAGAAGAAAAGGGATTTAAATTAACCATCAAGCAAAAAGAAGAACCGGCTCAAAATGTCATTGCAGCTCCTGTACATACTCCTATGATGACTGCTATGCCACAGCAAACTGCAGTTGCTCAAACTGCGGCGCATGTAACTGCTCCTGCTGCCGATAAAACAAAAACTGCCGATGCAGTTGCCGATAATTTGATAACCATTAAGAGCCCGATGATCGGTACTTTTTATCGCAGTTCCGCACCCGGTAAACCTGCGTTTGTAGAAATAGGCGATGATGTTACAGCTGGTAAAGTAGTTTGCATTATCGAAGCCATGAAACTCTTTAATGAAATTGAAAGCGAAGTAAAAGGACGTATTGTAAAAGTGTTGGTAGAAGATGCTTCGCCGGTAGAATACGACCAACCTTTGTTTCTGGTAGAACCAGCTTAATTTGAAAATTTGAAAATGTGGCAATTTGAAAATGAACAGCAAGTTCATTTCTGTCACCCGGTTATTTTCAAATTTTCAAATTGAAAAATTTTCAAATTAAATTCAATGTTCAAAAAAATATTAATTGCCAATCGTGGAGAAATTGCCCTTCGGGTGATACGCACCTGTAAGGAAATGGGCATCAAAACGATTGCTGTTTATTCTACAGCCGATAAAGACAGCCTGCACGTTCGGTTTGCCGATGAAGCTGTTTGTATAGGAAAGGCTGCAAGCTCCGATTCGTACCTCAACATTCCGCACATTATGGCTGCGGCAGAGATCACCAATGCCGATGGTATTCACCCCGGGTACGGATTTATGGCCGAAAACGCCCGTTTTGCGGAGATCTGCGGCGAGCATAATATAAAATTCATTGGGCCCACGCCCGACCAGATCCGGTCTATGGGTGATAAAATGACTGCTAAAGAAACCATGATCAAAGCCGGCGTGCCCGTGGTGCCCGGTGGCGAAGGGTTGCTGGAAAGTCTGGAAGAAGCCAAAAGCCTGGCAAAAGAAGTGGGTTATCCCATCATTCTGAAAGCAACGGCCGGTGGTGGTGGTAAAGGGATGCGTGTAGTGTGGCAGGAGGAAGAAATGGAAAAAGCCTATAACACCGCCAAAGCTGAAGCAGGCGCCTCGTTCAAGAACGACGGCATTTACATGGAAAAATTTGTGGAAGAACCACGCCACATTGAAATACAGGTAGCCGGCGACCGCTACGGAAAAGTTTGTCACCTCAGCGAAAGAGATTGCTCAATACAACGCCGTCACCAGAAACTGGTAGAAGAATCACCTTCTCCCTTCATGACGCCCGAACTGCGTAAACGCATGGGTGAGGCCGCTATAAAAGCCGCTTCCGCCATCGGTTACGAAAGCGTGGGCACCATCGAGTTCCTGGTTGACAAACACCGCAATTTCTACTTCATGGAAATGAATACCCGGATCCAGGTAGAACATTGCGTAACAGAAGAAGTAACCAACTTCGATCTCATTAAAGAACAAATTAAAATAGCAGGTGGCGAACCCATCAGTGGATTGAACTACGAGCCGCAGTTACATGCTATTGAGTGCCGTATCAATGCCGAAGATCCGTATAACGATTTCCGTCCGAGCCCGGGCAAGATCACTACGCTGCATCAACCCGGCGGGCACGGTATCCGTATCGATTCGCATGTGTATGCCGGCTATGTAATTCCGCCATACTACGATTCAATGATCGCCAAGATCATTGCCGTAGCACGCACCCGCGAGGAAGCTATTAATACAATGAGCCGTGCGTTGAGTGAGTATGTGATAGAAGGGGTTAAAACAACCATTCCTTTCCATCAGCAACTGATGCGCAACGAAGATTTTATAAAGGGTAATTTCAACACCAAGTTCCTCGATACATTCAAGATGGTGTAGGTTATTTATTTTACAAGTTGATATGTTGAAAAGTTACAAGGCATTTCAACATATCAACCTGTTAACTTGTCAACTCCCCCAACTCATCTCTTCTTTATTATACTGTCGCATTTCAATCCATCCCGTTTGCTCCGCCAGTTAAGCAATATAGCCTTTTGCTTCTCCGTCAAGATCTCATTCAGGGCTTTCTGGTTCAAATAATATTGCATTCGCTCGCGGCGTATCAATTCGGCGAGCCTTCTTTTTTGTTCTAACGTCAATTGCAGCTCACTCATTCGTTGCCGCATTTCCTGGTTGTTTACCAGGCGTTGCTGTGCCGTAGCCGTTGTTCCCATCCCTATCAGCATCACCAGCAATAAAAGTTGCACCCATTTCATGACTATATGATTTAAGCGTGTCACGGTTCCAAACCGTGGAACGCTTGTTTAGACCCACCAGCCAATGAGGGGTTTAACTATGGGTACAACTCATAGTCATGAAATCCTGCATACGACAGTTATTTAAATATAAACGCACCGAAAGGAACGATTAACCGGCCAATTGACTGGTTAAAGCGTCCAGCCTGGGTTCTACCCCATAAAACGAGGCCAGCTTGCGAATTACGCTTTCTACCACCGCATCGGGGCAGGAAGCGCCGCTGGTGATTAAAATGCGGGCCGGGTTGCGGGTGGGCAGGTAACCAACCGAAATGTTTTCTTCTTTTGTATGAAAATTATAATGGAGTATATCTTTTGCCGAAAGTAGTTTATCGGCAGAATTGATAAAGTACGTGGGCAATTGCCCTTCACACAACTCTGCCAGGTGCGTGGTGTTGCTTGAATTATAACCGCCTACCACAATGGCAATGTCAGCCGGAGTTTGCAACATACCGGTAACCGCCGTTTGGTTATCGTTGGTAGCATAACAAAGCGTGTCGCGGGTATCGGCAAAACGGCTTTCAATGTTCTCCTGCGTTAAACCATAATGTTGCTGAATGGTTTGCTTCAGATACTCGGCTATCGCCTGCGTGTCGGTAGCCAGTTGGGTAGTTTGGTTCACCACGCCAATGCGTTGCAGGTGTTGTGCGGCGTTGAAACCGGTTGAGAACCGGCCGGCAAACTCGGTATAAAATTGATCAGCCGGTTTTTCACCGGTAATATATTTCGCCAGGTTTTTTGCTTCTTCCATGTCGTTCACAATGACCGAAGGCGCATTGTTAGCGGCATGTGAAAAGGTAGCCCTGGTTTCTTCGTGTTTCGGTTTACCATGAATTACAATGGTGTATCCCTTTTGCGCAATCTGCTCGCTGCGGTTCCATACTTTTTCTACAAAAGGGCAGGTGGTGTTGTATTTTTCAACCGGAATACCCAACCCATTCAGTTTGCTTTCAATTTCAAGCGTTGTACCAAATGCCGGAATGATCACCACATCATCGGCAGTTAATTCTTCGAATGGAATGAGTTGATGCCCATAATTATCCTGCAGGAATTGTACGCCGCGGCTTTGCAGATCGGCATTCACCTGCGGGTTGTGGATCATTTCGCTCAATAAAAATATGCGCTTGCCGGGATTCGATTCTATAGTGCGGAAAGAGATCTCAATGGCATTTTCTACCCCATAACAAAAACCAAAATGGCGGGCCAGGTAAATGTGCAACGGGTCAAGCGAAAGCAGGGTAGGGGTAAAATCCTTCTTCATCTTGTCCTGCTGTTTGCGGCTGTTTTTAATGGCCGTGATCAGCGGGCTACGGTAGGTAATAGGTACATTAAATGTTTTCATGCCAGGGCGAAGTTACGGAAGTTGATTGTTTGATGGTTGAATGGCTGAATTGTTTAACGGTTTAATGGCTAATGGCTTGATTGTTATAAGGTTTACTGGGAATGGGAGTTCCCTGCAATTGTGAACATAACCATCAAACAATCAAACCATCGAACAATGACGTATTTTTGATTAAACCAACCAGGAATGAGATTTATGCAGAGAAGATTTTCATCGGTAGCGTGGAGTGTTAACAGCAATATTTATGAAGTAAATGTTCGCCAATATACATCTGAAGGAACTTTTAATGCTTTTGCCAAACACCTGCCCCGTTTAAAGGATATGGGCGTTGATATTTTGTGGTTTATGCCAATAACGCCAATTAGTAAGGAAAAACGACAGGGAACCTTGGGCAGTTATTATGCCTGTTCAGATTATAAAGCCATCAACCCGGAGTTTGGTTCCCTGGCCGATTTTACCTCATTGGTGAAAAAAGCCCATAGCCTGGGATTGAAAGTCATTATCGACTGGGTGGCCAATCATACGGGTTGGGACCATGTGTGGACGCAGACAAACCCCGAATATTATAAAAGAGATGCAGAGGGTACATTTTACGATACGCATAACTGGCACGATGTAATTGATTTGAACTTCTACGACTATGGCATGCGGGCCGCCATGATAGAAGCAATGCGCTTTTGGGTAAAACAATGCGATATCGATGGCTTTCGCTGCGATATGTGCCACCTGGTACCGCTCGATTTCTGGAGCAGGGCCCGCGTTGAACTGGATGCCATAAAACCGCTGTTCTGGCTGGGCGAAACCATGGACGTGCCTTACCTGACTGTATTTGATTGTTTATATGGCTGGCGTTGGATGGCGGTCACCCAAAAGTATTTCCGCAAGGAAAATACCATGACGCAGTTAAAAGAGATCCTGGACCATTACCAATACGAACTGCCTGCCGGCACCTCTCCCTTGCTGTTTACCAGTAACCACGATGAAAATACCTGGAATGGCACTGAATATGAGAAGTATGGCGATATGGCTGCCACACTAGCGGTGTTTAACAATACCTGGAACGGAATTCCGCTTATTTATACTGCCCAGGAATTACCGCTTCGCAAGCGCTTACCTTTTTTTGATAAGGATGAAATAAACTGGAACGGCACGCCAGAGCTGCATGATTTTTATAAGACCTTATTGCATTTGCGAAAAGAACACCCTGCCCTGCAGACAGGCGAAGCAGCCAAACCACAATTGCTTGCTACTAACGATAATGAGCGGGTGCTTGCTTTTGTGCGGAAATATGAAGGAAAGGAAGTACTGGTGGTATTAAATTTTTCCGACCAGGAAATAACACTGCAGTTGCCGGGCGCACAAGTACAGGGCAAATTCACCAACGTTTTCACCAAACAACCGGTTACGGTAAATGCATCCTTTTCCCCCCAGTTAAAGGGATGGGAGTACCTGGTGTTGGCACGCTAAACATTAAACGCAAAACGCATAACGCACCCCCATTTCGAGCTTCTCGTTCTGCTTTCCGCTTTCTGCGCGTTTTGCCTTACGCCTAAAAGAAAAGGAGCAAAAGATTTACATCCTTTGCTCCTTTTAATATGGAATTAATATTACCCTATTTATTAATTGGCGCTATCTAAATTGATCACGACGGGGTAAACACCTTCGTAACCGGGATATATACCTTCAATTTTCACGGAACCGCTGGCGTTTTCGAGGACCTTTCTCAGTTCATCTACACTGGTAACATCCTTGTTATTCGCTTTGATAATCACATAACCATCCTGGATCCTTACTTTGCTTAACAGGCCACGTGAACCTATTGATTTTACCAACACACCGCCTTTGATGTTCCATTCTTTTGCATCGTCCTTCGACACATTATCGAGGTCGGCGCCTAATTTATCCAGCACAGAAGTTTTAACCACATCGGTTGTACCGGTAAAATTCCTTAAGGTTATGTTGGAAGTGTATTCCTTACCTGCGCGCTGATACGTAATGCTGATCTTATCGCCAGGGCTGTAAGTAGCAATTTTACCTACCAGTTCAGCGCCGGTAACAACAGGAATGCCATTGATCTTGGTGATCATATCGCCTTTCTTAACACCGGCAGCAGAAGCTGCGCCACCTTCGCGAACAGACATTACATAAACACCACCTTCGTCTTTAATGCCGTTCTGTTTCTTTTCTTCATCGCTGATATTGTCGCGCGGATAATCGATACCCAGGTAAGCGCGTTGTACAGTTCCGAACTTCATCAGGTCGGCAACGATCTTCTTAACAATATTAACCGGAATGGTAAATGAATAACCTGCATAGGCACCTGTAGGAGATGCAATGGCTGAGTTAATACCTATCAGTTTACCTTCTGTATTGATCAACGGACCGCCGCTATTACCGGGGTTAACCGCCGCATCGGTTTGAATAAATGATTCAACCGGATTGGTGCTTTGGCGACGGTTTATTTCAAGCGTTCTACCTTTTGCACTCACTATACCGGCTGTAACGGTGGTTTCAAGCGTTAACGGATAACCAACTGCCAATACCCATTGGCCTACTCTCACCTCATCGGAGTTACCATATAACAGGAATGGTAAACCTTTGGCTTCGATCTTGATAACGGCCAGGTCGCTGCTGGGGTCAGAAGCGACAAGCTTCGCCTTGAAAGATTTTTTATTGGTGAGGGTAACCGTAATATCATCTGCGCCGTCAACTACGTGGTTATTGGTAACAATAAACCCATCTTCGCTGATAATGGCGCCTGAACCGGAAGCCATTTGCGGTATAGAACGGCTTCTATCGCCAAAGAAATCATCCAGGTCGGGGAAAAGATCGCCGAAAGGATTATTCCGGGGAAGGTTATTGCTTACTGTACGGGTAGCTTTTGTTTTAATATGTACGGTGGCTGGAATGGCAGCATCTGCTGCGGCGGAAAAATCAACCGGACCGTTTTGTCCCACCACGCCATTAAAGCCAGCGTAATTCGCAGGGATCTTTCCCGTATCCCCTTCTTTTTGATAAACATATGTATCAGATTTATGGCTAAAATGGTTATACCCCCACATTGTAACTCCGGTAGTAGAGGCACTAATGAGTACAATAGCCAGTATTTGTTTCCACTTCATAATCTTTGTAAATTTTTTTATGAGATTTATACTTGTTTCAAATTATATGCCTGACAACAACAAATTAACGTCAGGAAATATACTAAACCAGCGCTGTAATTTCGGTTTAACAATTAATTTACTAAAGTCTTCGTACTTCCCTTCTCAAATTTACTGAAAAGTAAGGAGTAATAAGTAATTATGACCAGGTTGCCAGCAGAAAGTTAAAAATTATTATGAGTAAGTAATTGGGCTTTAAAATGTAATTTTTACAGGTTGCCGTTGCCAATTTTTCATAATTCCAGTAAAAATTTCAGTATGTCCACTCCGTCCGCATAGTCGGTAAGAGAAGGTTGTTGCGCCTTGCCAAAAGGAAGATGATTTTTACCAACTATGCATTGTACATCTGCATTGCCTGCAAGCAGGTTCTCTGGCCGCTCATCGGGTTTATAATATTCAAAATTTAACTGGCTGATGGGCGAGAACAGTTCTTTGTTTTCATTCAATAATATAGATTGGTTGGTCATATAGTATTGTTTGTTCAGGATCAGCACGGCCAGCATATAATCATAATTGTGTTTGTATTTATGAAGGTCGATGAGGTGATCGTATTTTTTAAATGCGTTCAGCAAGGGCAGAAAATCATACTGCCCGGGCACATATAATTTGGTAACGTTCCGGCAGCCCAAACCGAAATATTGATACACATCATCGGCCAGTTCATCCAGTTCTTCCGGTGTTTCTTCACCCGTTAAAATGGCCACGGAAGTGCGGTTGCGGCGAATGATATGCGGGTACTTACTGAAATAGTATTCAAAATACCGGGCAGAATTGTTGCTGCCGGTAGCTATGTAGGCGTCGCAGTTCTTCAGCATTTCGGAAAAGGTGATCAGTTGCCGGGTGCTTTCGTCCCACTCATATAGTTGTTGAACCAGGTGTTTAATAAGCACATCGTCTTTTGAGGAAGGCTTGATGGTTTGGCGGTGCCCGGTAATAAAAGCGCATAAAAAATCGTGAAAACCAACCAGGGGTATATTGCCGGCCATGACGATGCCTATGTTTTTGGGCGTGGCATTGTCAGTGGGGATATTGTATTGGTTCGCCCAGGCCGTAAGTTTGTCTTTTTGCAAAAAAGCGAGGGCGATGTTCCGGGAAGCCAGATCTATAAATTCGGGGATGAACCAGGGGTTCTGCAAACCGGCTTTTTCCTTGGTTGCCTGCCAGTTATCATTGTTCTGTAAAATATATTCACCTAACCGGTTCAATAAAACGATTCGTTGTTGTAAATTCATTCCACCTTATATTTGTTGTGCAAAAATAGTTGTATTCAATTCACCTGACTGCTTGCAGGCAGGTATAAAATTCAGCAAGTTATGGCTATAAAAATCACGGAAGAATGTATTAACTGCGGAGCCTGCGAACCCGAGTGCCCTAATAATGCGATATATGAAGGTGGGGTAGAATGGAGGATTGCAGATGGCACTACTGTAAAAGGAGCTTTTGTATTAAAGGATGGAAGTGTAATTGATGCCGATGCGCCAAATGCACCTGTTAGTGTAGATACCTATTATATCGTTCCTAATAAATGTACTGAATGCCAGGGTTTTCATGAAGAACCGCAATGTGCAGCCGTTTGCCCGGTCGACTGCTGTGTGCCTGATGAAATGTATGTTGAAACAGTAGAAGAGCTGATGGCTAAAAAAGAAAAACTGCACATCTAGAAATGTGAAGAAATCTGTAAAGTTCGACGGCTTTACTTTGGTTGAAACCAGCGTTTGGACTTGTTTTGGCAAAAAAATTTTGATAGGGCCAAATAGATTTCCTAACTTTCTATAAGAATAGTAATGTAGCCTTTGTGCTACTTGTAAGTGGCGGGTGATATTTCCTGCCGTATTGAGGTGAAGGATTAACGACCTTCACCTTTTTTATTGAATTTGGGGGTACAAAACTTACTGCCCGGGCCTACGGCCCAACCACTTTCCCCGGTGCTGACTTTCCGACTTAATTTCGTTTATTTGCTAAAAAATTTTCCAACCATTACATGAAGCCCAATATTGCCTTTGTTACCGGTGGGTACTCTACAGAAGCTGAAATCTCCTATAAAAGTGCGCTTACTATTGAAAAGAATGTCGATACAGACAAGTATAGCGTATACAAAATTGATATTACCCCTCAGGGCTGGTTTTATGATGCCGGCAATGGCCATAAAATAAGCGTTGACCGGGAAGACTTCTCCCTGATCATTGATGGCAAAAAATTAACATTTGACGCGGTGTTGATCGGGATACACGGCACACCCGGTGAAGATGGCAAATTACAAGGCTATTTTGACCTCACTGGTTTGCCCTATACCTCCTGTGATTCAGCAACTTCTGCACTAACATTTAATAAAAGATATACTGTGGCCGTAGCGGCCTTTGCTGGCATAAATGTTGCCAAATCTGTACATATTTTTAAACACAGCCCGGTTACCCCCGAACAGATCCTGGGCCAGTTGACCTTACCGGTATTTGTGAAGCCCAATAACGGCGGATCGAGCATTGGAATGAGCAAGGTGAATGCCGCAGCAGACCTGGCTGGCGCCCTGGATAAAGCGTTTAAAGAAGATGACCAGGTATTGGTAGAAGAATTTATCGCCGGCCGGGAGTTTACGATTGGGGTGTTTAAATCGCCCAAAGAGATCATCACCCTCCCGATCACCGAGGTGAAGTCGAAAAAAGATTTCTTCGACTATGAAGCCAAGTACCAGGGAATGAGTGAAGAAATTACACCGGCGCAGGTGGATGAAGCCATTGCGGAAAAAGTGCGGAGCACAGCCAAAAAAATATATGAGCTGTTTAACTGTCGCGGTGTAGTACGTATTGATTTTATATACAACGAAGCCAAACAGGCAGCGTATATGCTTGAAATTAATACCGTACCGGGACAAAGTGAAGCGAGCATAGTACCCCAACAGGTACGCGCTATGGGATGGACGTTGAAGGATTTCTATTCGGCATTGATTGAAGATGCATTGGAAAGAAGAAGTAAGAAGTAGGAAGTCGGAAGTAAGAAGGGGAATGTGCTAATGTGATAATGATTCATGATTGCCGTTTCACGATTCACGATTGACGATATAATTGACGAACAAACAAACAGATACTACCTTGTTTAAATTCATGACAGGGAAACCCCTTTGGGTGCACATACTAACAGGAATAGGCATTGTTATTTTACTGGTAGTTGTGTTCCTGCAATCGCTTCACTTGATTACCAGGCATGATAAAACCCTTACCATTCCTGCCGTAACTGGTAAATCGTTTGCGGAGGCCCGGCAAATTTTGGAAAGCAAAGGATTTGAAGTAGAGTTACAGGATTCAATTTATAATGATACGGCAAAACCTTTATCGGTATTGCGTCAGTTTCCTGATGCCGAAGCTCTTGTAAAAGTGAACCGTACGGTATATCTTACCATTAACAAAGCGATACCACCCCTTATTGAAATGCCCAACCTGGAAGGGTTGAGTTTTCGCAGTGCAGAGATCTCAATGAATCAATACGGGTTGAAACTGGAAGACACTTTATACCGTACTGATTTTGCAAAGAACTCGGTACTGGAGCAACAATATAATGGCGAACGCATTAAAGCAGGAACAAAAGTTCCACAGGGAAGCCCGATTGTATTAATACTGGGCAGTGGATTGGGCCATGAAGATTTTAGTGTGCCCGACCTCGTTGGATTGAATTACAATGATGCCAAGGTATTGCTTGAGTCGAATGGATTGAATGTAGGTTCAGTAATTCCCGGCATTGACCCGAACGCGTTTGTTGGCCGGCAAAGCCCTGAACACATGTCGCCCGACGGCCGGGTAAACCGCATTCGCCAGGGGCAATCAGTTGACCTTTGGCTGCAAGCCGATAAGCCGGTTAGGCTACCTGCCGGAGAAGTTCCGGAACCAGTAGAACAATAAAATTTTTAAATAAGCATTTATGCAAAATATAACTCCAGAAGAAGTAAAAGAACGCCTTGACAGGGGCGAGCAGTTAAACCTGGTAGATGTTCGCGAACCACATGAGCGCGCTGAATTTAATATCGGCGGTACGCTGGTTCCTTTAGGAAAGGTGCAAATGATGCAGGTTGATGAACTGGATAACCTGAAGAATGAAGAAGTGATCGTGTATTGCCGCAGCGGTAACCGCAGCGGACAAGCGGCGCTTATTTTGGAAACGCTTGGGTTTTCCAATACCAAGAACCTGGCAGGCGGTATGCTGGCCTGGCAGTCGAAGTTTGGGCAGTAAATGGCAACAGGGCATCGAGGCAACAAGGCATAAAGAGAAGGGCAAAGTGCAATAGCCAGCAGGCAGTGGGAAATGAGCGAGGAGCCAGAAAGAGAAATTGTATTGCTTACAGCTTTTAGCTTATGGGTTTCTGCTGTATTTGCTTGCAGCTTGTAGCTTAAAGCGTGCAGCTGTATTTAAGGGGCACAAGTGAGATCTGTATCCTGATTTTATAATTTAATCAATATCACCTGTGTTTAAATTCATTACCGGAAGACCACTGTGGGCTAATATCCTGTTGGGTATTGGCATACTGCTTTTATTATTTTTTATTTTCTTTCAATCTTTATCCTGGATCACCCGCCACGATAAAACGCTGGCGGTTCCATCCGTAGCCGGCATGTCGTACGATGAAGCCAAAAAAACACTGGAAGCGCAGGGATTTGAAGTAGAGATCCAGGATACGGTATTCAACGATACCGCGGCGCTTTTATCAGTGGTTAAGCAATTTCCCAATGCGGAAACCAAGGTGAAGATGAACCGCACCGTTTATCTATCCATTAACCGCGATGCAGCGCCTGATATAGAAATGCCCAACCTGATCGGGCTTAGTCTACGTGCTGCTCAGATCACCATGCAGCAACAGAAACTGAAACTGGAAGATACATTGTTCGTACCTGATATTGCCCGGAGTGTAAAGGAACAGCAATACAAAGGCCAGCCTATTAAGCCCGGCACCAAAATACCAATGGGAAGCGGTATTGTGCTGGTAGTTGGGATCGGAACTGGTACAGAGGAGCTGGAGGTGCCGGACCTGTTCGGTGTTACCCTGGGAGAAGCTAAATCCATCCTGGAATCGAGCGGATTGAACATAGGCATTATTATGCCGGCAGGCGCCGATCCCAACCAGTATGTTTATAAGCAGGCGCCGGATCATTTAATGCCCACCGGCAGTGTAAGACGTATACGCCAGGGACAGCTTGTTGATCTTTGGGTGCAGGCTGAGCAACCCGTGCGGCAACGAGTTGATAGTGCCGGGGTAAGGCCGTAGGTATTTGAAATAGTTATTAGAAGTTTATTATAAACAAAAGCCCTGTTCTCAATGAACAGGGCTTTTGTTTATAGTTATATTCTCACCCACTTATAACTTTACATTCAAACCAATCATAAAGTTGGCGCCTGCCATTGGGTAATAAAAGTTTTCGGTGATCACCGAGCCGCCATATTGGTAGCTGTATGTATAACCATTAGGCTCATACTTTTTGTTGAACACATTATTTACCTGCACAACCAAAGCAGTCTCTTTAAACAAAGCTTTCCGCAACGTATAACTGATGCGGGCATCCTGTACGTAATATGAATTAAGGCTGCGTGCTTTGTTAGAAGTATTATCGAGGTACTGACGGCCTGCATATTTCGAAACCAGGCTGATCTCTAAATTATTGACGGGAATGAAATTCAACATGCCTGATGCAACGATAGCAGGGGAGAAGGCAATGTCTGAGTTTCCATGCGGTACGGCTTTTTGAACTCCGTTATCATAATCGTCGTAATATTCAGTAAAGTCCTTGATCTTGTTTTCGCTGAACGTTATATTGGCTGCGGCATTGAACCAGTTCGTGAAGTGAATGCCACCTTGTAATTCTAAACCCAGGCGATAGCTGTTGGGAACATTGGTGCGGGTATAAGAACCTACATCATTGATCTTACCGGTTAGTACCAGTTGATCTTTATACAACATGTAATACAACGTGGCAGACCAGTTGAAGAGTTTATTTTTCTTTTCTGCACCCAATTCAAAGTCATGCAACTTTTCCGGCTTCGGTTGCTGGTTGCTGCCTGCTTCAAAATCATCGCGGTTGGGTTCCTTCTTTCCCTGCGAATAAGAAGCGTATACCTGGTAATCGTTCTTCGAATAAGCAAGGCCTATTTTGGGATTGAAAAAATGCCACTTGTTGCGTCGATATAAGGCAGGATTGTTTTTAAAGCCACCGATATAATACGATACGCGGCGGTATTGCAGATCGACAAATGCTTGTAAATGCTCTGCCACCTCCAATTGATATTTGGTGTATACATTCAAATCTGTTTTGTAGGCATCTGTATTATACCAGCGATAGCCATTGGGAACCCCACCCATTGCCGACCAGATCACATTACCATAGTGTTTTCCGTCATAGCGGTTCCAGCCACCGCCAACGATCAGTTGATTATTTCCTTCTTTGTATTGAAGAGAAAATACCCCACCATAGAAATAGTTATCAAGCCATTGTTGCTGAACCAGGTCGGTATGTCGAATGGTATCAGAGCCGATCACTACATCGTTCAAGTCATAATCGTCATAAGATCTTACCGGTTTATAATCTTCATAATAACCTCGGCCGCGTGTTAAGAAGAAAGCAGTATTGATAGCCAGGTTGCCATTGACGTCGTGATTGATGAACAATTGGTAATGGTCCTGCTGGTAATTATCGGTTTGATTGGCGTATGTGAAATAATTATACTTCCTGGGATCAGCAGTAAAAAGATTTACCGAGTCCTGCTGTGTAAAATATAATGAGCCCAGGTTGTTATAATAATGTTTTTCGAGCTCGGTTTTATTGTTGCGCAGCTTCGCTTCAGGAATACCGTTCCAGGCCTGGTAGGTCTTTTCATTACCTGAGAACACATTCATGCGAACAGATGTGTTCTTATTTAAATAAGCGCCGGATAAATAAAATGATTTCAGCTTGCTGTTAGCGCGATCAATATACCCATCGCTCGAAACTTTGGAAACCCGGGCATCGATGGTAAAGTGATCGTTGATCAATCCGCTACCCGCTTTAACCGTATGTTTCCAGGTGTTGAATGAACCATAAGTATTATTTACTTCGGCATACGGAGTAGTATTGGTTTCATTAGTGCTTAAATTGATGGTAGCGCCAAAAGCGGCGCCACCATTCGATGATGTACCTACACCGCGTTGCACCTGTATACTATTGACAGAGGAAGTGAAATCGGGCAGGTTAACAAAGAAAGTACCTTGTGATTCTGCATCATTAAACGGAATGCCGTTGAGTGTAACATTGGTGCGCGTAGCATCGCTGCCCCTAATGCGGATGCCCGTATAACCAATACCGTTTCCTGCATCGGAGTTCACTATTACTGAAGGCGTTTGATTTAATATGAACGGTAGGTCCTGGCCCAGGTTTAATTTTTCAATTTCTTTTTTAGAAAGATTGTTCTTAGTGAAAGGCGCTTTATCATCGGCGCGGGTAGCTTTTATTTCAACCGGTTGTAAAAAAAGATTCAACCGTTGCAGTTTAATGTTTACGGTATTACCTGAAGTAATTGGCTGGTAGGTAGATTGAAAGCCTATCGAGGTAACATGAACGGTATAATTACCCGGTTTAACTTTCCTGAATTCAAATGATCCGTTTTCATTGGTAAGTGTTGACATTCCATTACTCAGTTCAACGGTTGCGGAGGCAATAGGTGTTGAGGATGCAGCATCTGTTACTTTGCCGCTGATCTGTGCAGCGATGCATTGACTTAATAACAGGTAGCAAATCCCCAAAAGCATTTTTTTCATCTTGATCAGTTTGTTCAAAAAATGGTTTGAGAGAAATGCTGCGAAAGCGAAGCGTAGACAAATGACGGAACTACCTTCCCTGCGCAGGCATTACCCTGATCAGGTTCTACGGGTATTTTCTCAGCCATCCCGCCAATGGCGGAAGAGCACCCCGGGAAACTGAAATTCTCTATTTTTGAAAGAGCCTACAAAGATACGAACAAATATTTTTTAAGAATAATGTAACATATTAGCATTGTTGCCCGTTTCACCAGCAAACCCCCGATGTATGTTTAAAAGCCTGTTGGCCTCTATCTTGTTATTAATCAGCTTCATGGCTTATAGCCAGGAAAAGGTGATCTATGACGCCAATGCCGAAAAACGCACGGTAAGTAGCTTTCAGTCCATTAAAGTTTCTGATGGTATTGATGTTTATATTACCCAGAGTGCCGAAGAGGGGTTGGTGGTAAGCGCTACGGAAATTGCTCATCGGGATAAAATGAGAACTGTTGTTGAAAATGGCGAGCTGAAGATCTTTTTAGATGCAGGTATAATGAGTTGGAACTGGAAGAACCGGAAATTAAAGGCGTATGTGGCGGTGAAGTCGTTAACGGGTTTGCGGGCTTCTGGTGGGTCGGATATTATAATACAGGGAGAATTGAAGTGTGATAAGTTGAAAATGGTGTTGACAGGGGGAAGCGATTTCACCGGGAGAATAGCAGTCACTGATTTAACCATTGATCAAAGCGGCGGTAGTGATGTGAACATAAAAGGTAATGTGGTGAATGTAAAAGTAGATGCCAGTGGGGGAAGTGAATTCAAAGGTTTTGATCTAACGGCAGAATATGCCATTATACAAGCCAGTGGCGGTAGTGATGCCGGTATAACGGTTACCAAAGAAATGGCAGCAGAGGCCAGTGGCGGCAGTGATGTGAATTATAAAGGAAACCCCGTGATAAAATATAAGTCAGCCAGCGGGGGCGGGAGCATATCAAAAAAAGGAAGATAATATATTACTGATAAAATATATTAATAGTTTATACATCTTTAAAGAAGTCTTCAGGTTTAATATCCAACCCGTGTAGTAATTTCAAAAAAGTACTTAAATACATATCGCCACCGGCTTCATACCGGGTCATGGCGCTCCTGGAGATATTAATTTCATACGAAAAGCTTTCAAGCGTTGTTCTGGCCTGACGTTTATGCTTCAATACTTTCCCAATTTTATTGAGCATCTTCTCGGTTTCGGCAGCAGTTAATTCCTGGGCTATGGGCCGCTTTGCTGTCGGTCTTCGTTTTCGCATGTACGCAATTAAGATAGGAATCCCTTATTTTAAAATACCTGAAAAGGGGCGCTAAGATATATGTCCTATAATAAATGTCCTTAAAAAAGTACATGGAAGTAAAAAAATAGTAACTTCAATGATAGATAACCGTTGCTAAACGACGGCTGAATTATTAATTTCATTTATACGATACCGTTGGCGGTAGAAACTCCACATCTCAATATCAGACAACAAGCTTTTTCAAACCAGAAAGGTGACAGGAACAAAGTATTTCTGACGAAGTTCGATGTATAAAAGGAAAAGGCGATGATGCCCGCCCCTTAGTGGGGTGGGTTTGTTTTTATGTAAGGGCTTATAGTCATATTGATAATTTTTTATTGATAAGGTTATTAAATCCTTCTTCTATGTATTGAAAATACATAATTGATTGTTGAAGGAAATGTTTCAGGAATTCAAAAACAGAATTTGGTCTTGAAAAAAGCAGTTGGGTTTTTCAATGAACTGGGGTTGTTTATTGAAAAATGTATTCAATTATTTCAATAAAGTGTTCTTCTTTTTAAATGAACCGTTCTTGTTTTTTCAATAAAATAAAGTGCAAGTAATTCATATTCACACAGAGTTGCATGTAGATTTCCTTCTTTTGTTGCGAAGGCAGGGATCGAACCTGCGTCCGCCAACTGGCGGATATGAGCCCACGTTTACCGCGCCTCATCGCAATAATGATACTATCAGAGTAATAAAAAAGGCTCCTGTTACAGAGCCTTTTCCTTTGTTGCGAAGGCAGGGATCGAACCTGCGTCCGCCAGCTGGCGGATATGAGCCCACGTTTACCGCGCCTCATCGCAATAATGATACTATCAGAGTAATAAAAAAGGCTCCTGTTACAGAGCCTTTTCCTTTGTTGCGAAGGCAGGGATCGAACCTGCGTCCGCC
>NZ_STFF01000001.1:0-247336 GCF_004834005.1 Niastella caeni | reverse complement strand
GCGTCCGCCAGCTGGCGGATATGAGCCCACGTTTACCGCGCCTCATCGCAATAATGATACTATCAGAGTAATAAAAAAGGCTCCTGTTACAGAGCCTTTTCCTTTGTTGCGAAGGCAGGGATCGAACCTGCGTCCGCCAGCTGGCGGATATGAGCCCTATAAGGAAGGATACTTTCTTCGAACCAATTCTTTAATAAAAGCTCTGCCTTGAGCAGATTTTAATTGCTTCTCTCGCATCATTGCACTTGTCTTGGAATCAAAATTTTCCGTATGCAAAATTTCCCATGGTCGAAATTTTATCGTCCAGCCTTTAGTGCCTAATTCGTTATGGGATTTAAATCGGTCTTGGAGATCGGATGTGTAGCCAATATAAATTTTATCAAAACGCGTGGAGTATAAAACGTAGACTGTATACATAAAAAAAGGCTCCCATTACAGAAGCCTTTTCCTTTGTTGCGAAGGCAGGGATCGAACCTGCGTCCGCCAGCTGGCGGATATGAGCCCTATAAGGAAGGGTACTTTCTTCGAACCAATTCTTTAATAAAAGCTCTGCCTTGAGCAGATTTTAATTGCTTCTCTCGCATCATTGCACTTGTCTTGGAATCAAAATTTTCCGTATGCAAAATTTCCCATGGTCGAAATTTTATCGTCCAGCCTTTAGTGCCTAATTCGTTATGGGATTTAAATCGGTCTTGGAGATCGGATGTGTAGCCAATATAAATTTTATCAAAACGCGTGGAGTATAAAACGTAGACTGTATACATAAAAAAAGGCTCCCATTACAGAAGCCTTTTCCTTTGTTGCGAAGGCAGGGATCGAACCTGCGTCCGCCAGCTGGCGGATATGAGCCCACGTTTTCCGCGCCTCATCGCAATAATGATACTATCAGAGTAATAAAAAAGGCTCCTGTTACAGAGCCTTTTCCTTTGTTGCGAAGGCAGGGATCGAACCTGCGACCTTCGGGTTATGAGCCCGACGAGCTACCGCTGCTCTACTTCGCGATATAATGTTTTACTTTTTTTTCTAAAGAGCTTTTATCGAACCTGCGTCCGCCAGCCGGCGGATATGAGCCCAACGAAATACCGCTACTTCGCGATATAATGAGCTTACAAATTCTTAATCCTTAATGAACTATCCAATTTCTTTCCCTTCTTTTCGCGATACCTTCTTCGTTAATTGGGTTGCAAAGATAAAGATATATATGTTTGCAACCAAACAAATTTTAATAATCTACCTTTGCAAATATTTTATTGTCAATGAAAGCGGGTTTTGTAAGCATATTTGGACGGCCCAACGCGGGCAAAAGCACCTTGCTGAACGCACTTATGGGCGAAAAGCTGGCTATTGTATCCCCCAAAGTGCAAACCACCCGCCACCGCATTAAAGGCATTTTAACTGAACCTGATTACCAGATCATCTTTTCCGATACCCCAGGCATCATTGAGCCGAAATATAAACTACAGGAAAAAATGATGATGGCCGTAAAGCAGGCGCTTGAAGATACCGATGTGGCCTTATTGCTCGTTGATATTAATGAAAATCACGATGAAGTAAACGGCATATTTGAAGCATTGCGCCTGAAAGTACCCGCTATCATCGTTGTCAATAAACTGGATGAAGCTTCGGCTGCAAAAAAAGAAGAGGTTTTCTCTTTCTTTGGTTCAAAACCCTATTGCAAAGCACTGATCGGAATTTCGGCACTGAAGAAAACAGGTTTGAAAGAGTTGATCAACGCTATTCTTCAACTTCTACCTGAGAGCCCTCCTTTCTTTGAAGGCGATGAACTTACCGACTTGCCCACCCGCTTTTTTTGTGCGGAGATGATCCGGGAGAAGATATTTTATTTATACCAGGAAGAAATACCCTATCATACGACCGTCATTGTGAATGAGTTTAAGGAAAAATCATCCTTAGTGAAAATTGCTGCTGATATAATCGTAAACCGTGAATCGCAGAAAGGCATTTTGCTGGGTGAAGGTGGTAAAATGATCAGGCAGTTAGGTACGGAAGCAAGAAAGGATATTGAACAATTTCTTGGACAAAAGGTATTTCTGGAACTCTTTGTTAAGGTGCGGCCTAAGTGGCGCGATAATGAGTTTATGTTAAAAGAATACGGCTATCACTAATAATTTTTAGAGCAACATTATGGCAGGTTTTACAGTAGCAATTGTTGGAAGACCCAATGTAGGGAAAAGCACTTTTTTTAATCGCTTGCTTGAGCAGCGTAAAGCAATAGTGGACGACGTTAGCGGCGTTACCCGCGACCGCCAGTATGGGGTAGCCGACTGGAATGGTAAATCGTTTAATATCATTGATACCGGTGGTTTTGTACCGGAAAGCGAAGACGTTTTTGAAAAAGAGATCGGCAAGCAGGTGATGATCGCCGTGGAAGAGGCCAATGCCATGTTATTTATGGTTGATGCCGCTACCGGTATTACCGACCTCGATGAAACTATGGCCGATGTATTGCGCCGTACCGCCAAACCGGTTTTCCTGGTAGTGAATAAAGTAGATAATCATGAACGCCTGTTGGAAGCGACCGAGTTCTATGGTCTTGGATTTGATAATATCTTCTTCCTTTCTTCCATGAGTGGCAGTGGCACCGGCGAATTGCTGGATGCAATGGCTGCTTTAATTACCGAAGACCAGGTGGCTGCCATAGAGGCTGAAGCCGCACTCCCAAAATTTGCGATCATTGGTCAGCCGAATGTAGGAAAGTCTTCTTTGCTGAATGCCCTCATAGGCCAGGAACGTACCATCGTGAGCGACATCGCCGGTACTACCCGCGATACCATTCATACGCATTACAATTTGTTTCAAAAGGAGTTTGTCCTTATCGATACAGCAGGTATTCGTCGCAAAACAAAAGTGCACGAAGACCTCGAGTTTTATTCAGTGATCCGGGCTATTAAAGCTATGGATGAAGCTGATGTGTGTTTGCTGCTTTTAGATGCTGAAAAAGGGATCACTGCCCAGGACCTGAATATTTTCAGCCTGGCTGTTCGCAAGGGAAAAGGAATTGTATTGCTGGTGAATAAATGGGATACCATGGAGAAAGCAACCAATACCGCGCGGGATTATGAAAATGAATTAAAGAAACGCATTGCGCCATTTAGTGATGTGCCGATCATTTTTATATCTGCGTTGGAAAAACTGCGAATACATAAAGCAATTGAAGTGGCCCTTGATGTATACGATAACAAACAACGTAAAGTGCCTACTTCCGAATTAAATGAGGTGATGTTGAAAGCCATTTCATCATATCAACCACCTGTTGTTCGTGGTAATCCTATTCGTATTAAATATGTAACGCAACTGCCTACGCATGTACCATCGTTTGCTTTCTTTTGTAATTTCCCCGATGATGTAAAGCAGCCGTATAAAAATTATCTCGAAAACCAGTTACGCCAGCATTTTAAATTTACAGGTGTACCCGTGCGGTTATTCTTTAGAAAGAAATAAATGTCTAAAATTTCAGGAAAGCGCCAGGCTGTTTAGCATGCAGGGAAGGAGATTAACACTTTTCTTTTTTACCCAAATACCATAATATAATGTTTTAGCAATATGAATGGGTGTAAAATTGTATCCATTCATATTGCTTTGTGTATTACACTAACAGATATTCGAAAAATATTTAATTTTTTATTTGGCTGAAATAATTAATTTTTTATCTTCGATGCAAAGGCTCTGTAAAGTGGCTTAAACTTTACAGTTATGTGTAGAAGAAAATTGTTGCTGACATTACAGCCCCTGCTTTTTATTGCCCTTCTTGTTTATGTTCCCTCATTTGCTCAACTCCGATGGGATGGTGAAGCCGGAGATGGCCAATGGATAACAGCCCAAAACTGGGCCGGCGATATCCTCCCCACCATTACAGACGATGTAATTTTAGATAATGTATATATAACCGGCGGTTACACCGTTACCTTGCCGGGAGGTAATAGCAGCGTACACGTAAAATCAATAACCATTACGCCAGCTTCGGGCAATAATATTGAATTGATACTGCCTGCTGCTAATACGGCCATCCCTGCTTTTAAAGTTTCCGGCGCTGTTTATGGAATGGTGATTGGAAACGGTGGCATATTCAAAAATGCATCAGGTGCCAACAACGGCTTGCCCGTTGAAATAGCTGATTCATTGAAAATTAATAATGGCGGCCGGTATATACAAAACAGTTCCAGTAGTCATGCTGCCATTATAACGGTTTTATCAAAAGCGCCCGGTACTGAAGAAGGAATATTTGAGTTTGATATACCCTCAGCCTCCAGCACCGTATCTCTGAGTGGTCGTACCTATGGCAAGCTGGTATTTTTGTCCAATGCTATGAACGGAGCAGTTACTTATACCGCTTCAGGCACTAATACAGTTAAGGTAAAAAGCGACTTGTACGTTGGGGCCGGTGTAACTCTTAGCTTCAACTTCTCTGATTCGCTTTTTATTGGGCGTGATTTGATTCAGCAGGGAGGAACCATAAACCTGGGTAACTCTACGCGCACGCTGGTAGCTGTTATCAGCAGACACCTTATACAATCCGCCACGGGTATAATTTGCGAAAGAGGCACGGCTTTTCCGGAAATAGTATTCAATGGTAGCGTTAACCAGCAAATCGATTGTAAAGGCACTGTAAAAGATAGTGTTGCCATAAAAATGAATAATACAGCCGGAGCCACACTCATGTCGTCCTGGTCATTACCATATAAATTAAGCCTTACGAAGGGAAAAATAATTACTTCCGCTGTTAATATATTGAAATTGCTTCCTGGCTGTAGTATCATAGTTGATAGTTTGTCTGACAACAGCTTTATTGATGGACCGCTTCGAAAAGAAGGGCTATCCGCCGCCACTCATTTTTTATTCCCCGTTGGAAAGGGAAGCTCCATGCGATGGCTTGCATTGAAAAATGCCAACGGCCATTTCAATGTGGAGTTTACCAACAGCAATCCAAAACAGATCAGTAACACATACGGTTCCGGGATCAATCAAATTTCGCAAATTGGCTATTGGACTATTCACGCGGATGCCGGCCCTTTGGCTTCTGCATCCATTGAATTATCATTTAATGGACCCAACAGTGGCGTGGGAACCAATCTTGCAACATCAAAGGTTGCCAGCCTCGATAACCAAGTTTGGGTTAATTACGGTAATACAGCTTTTACCGGTACAGCCGGTTCGCGTGGGTCAGTAGTAAGTAATCAGGTGACTTCCTGGAGCACAGCTCCTGATTCTTTTACGCTGGGCAGCAGCGAACCAGTTGAGGGGCCGCTTGCATTGAACGATGATCCTATACCGGCGATCCGAAATAGTGTTGTAGAAAATAATAGAGGCCCATTACAGTTATTGGCAGTTACCTTCTCCGGTTCTCGGATAATTACCTGCCGGGCTTCTGAAAAAACCCAGGTAAAGTTATGTATTGTTGATAATAGCGGCAGGCATGTAAAAGTAATAACAACAATCATTGAACGGGGCGTGAACCGTTTGCCGGTAGAAGTGCCAACTTTGCCAGCAGGAGTGTATAGCATGTATGCTGTTACACCTAAAGGAACTTCGAATGTAGTGCGGTTTGTTTATTTAAAGTAGTCAATGCAATCAATCAATTCAACCATCAAGCAATTAAAAAGGGGCTAACCTGTGGTCAACCCCTTTTTCAATTTTATGCTGTTTTTAATTTTGAATTCGCTTTATCCAACTTTAATTTGTTAACCAGTTGTTGAATAGCCGCTTTGTATTCTTCCAGTGCTTTTTGTTCCTGCTTAATAAAACTGTTGTCTTCCAGCTTGCCTACTACTTTGTTCATGGCCT
The DNA here is from genome assembly GCF_004834005.1 of Niastella caeni. Lineage (GTDB taxonomy): Bacteria > Bacteroidota > Bacteroidia > Chitinophagales > Chitinophagaceae > Niastella > Niastella caeni. The sequence goes on along the minus strand of NZ_STFF01000001.1, from coordinate 241,534 downwards.
CGGTAGTTTCATAAACCATCTTGCGGAAAGGATTGCGATAGTCCTTCGCGCGTGATTCGTATATTTCCTTTACCATCCATTCGCGGGTGGCGATGCTTTGATGCAACAAACTTTTTATAATGCCCGGACTGGCTTTCTTTACATTGATGTCAAACACCTCCTTAACTGCAGCCATGGCATGGACCAGCTTTTCATTCTGGTAGTTCTTACCTTGTTGCACATAGAAATTATGTACTGCTTCCCAATCCTTTATTTTACCTGCAACGACCTGCTTGTTCAGCTTATCTATTTCTGAACGAAGTATCAACTGACCGCCTACGTTCATCCATTGATTGATGGCCGTTTTGGCTGGCAGACTTTCTATCAGTTGCTCATGGGTTTTGATATTGTTGATATGGATGTGCTCCAGCAATTGTTGCACGAGGTAGTACATTACCAATTCTTTGAACAGGTGATAACTTCTCATCACTTTAATGACCCGTACCGGACGGCGACTATTTTCGAAGTTGTCTGCCAGAATAGCCAGCTCATTTACAACGGGGTCCTTTGTATCCAGCAACACCTGACCGATAGAAATGATCTCTTCATCAGACATTTTTTTGTTATTGCCCTGTTGCTTTAACCAGGCTTTGCCGGTGAACTTTTGCAGCAAGGGCAAAGACTGTAAAATGTCATTTACCGAATCTGGCGCCAGGAAATGAAACTCCAATGTCTGTGTCTTATCTGTGCGCTTATCTCTGTCAACATACTTCCAGGCATTGCGGGCCAGGGCGTACATATTGTACATGAACCAATAACCGGGCATAACCACCAACTGATCTTTACTAAGATCGTTGCTGATCAACGAGAATGGTATAGGTATATTTAACTCTGTTGCGTAATCGCCTTTTGCCAGAATGGAATAGCAGGCAAATTTGGAATTATGCTTTAAACTTACACATAAGCCCGGCCAAAAACCACGACCGGCTATAATCTCTCCATCCGGACTGCGGCTGTTATGGTTAGAACCCACCGTAGCGCCTGCCGCCATATTGCTTTGTCCCTGTACCAACGCTGCACATAAAAAGGAGTTGTTATGGTGTTGTTCGTGCGAAGGGAAGATCAACGAGTTCAATACTTCACAACAGGAAATAGTTGAGTTGTCACCCAAATAGGAGTTGATCAACCGGGCCCCATATTTAAGCTGTGAGTGCGATGCCAGTACAAACCGTACGGCTTTAACACCATAGAACAGCCGGCATCCATAACCGATAATTCCATTCACCAGCTCACAACCTTCACCTACCTGGGTATTGGCTTCGCTGGAAGAATTAATGGTTACATTTTTTATTTTATTAGCTCCTTTTAAATAAGCGTCACTACCAATTTTTACATCCTTGATAATTCGGCAGTTCTTAATTACCGTCCTATCGCCAATAGTGCCGTAGTAACCGCGGAGCGCATCGAATTTCTTCTCTGTGAATTCCTTGAAGCGGTTCAACAGTTTTTCATCATCGCGGAAATAGGTCCATAAAAATGCGTCGCCTGGCAATATGCCATCGAAGGCAAGGATACTGCGCCCCGCATTTTCATTACATAATTCCATCCAGATGCGGATGTTCTCCGGTTCGCCTTCTTTTAAAATTCCATTACCGAATTTGGAATGATCGGTAGTGGCAATTTCATTACAGTTTACCAGTATAACGCCATTGCCTATAATGTAATGGGAAATGTAGTTCACATTATCTACTACCACATTGTCGCCAAAGTCGCAACTGATAACAGTGCTGTTATAGAAGCCTACCGGCCGGCGCAGGTTGTGGTATTCCAGGTAATATGGTTCCAGCTTTCCAATGCGCACCAATCCAAAGAACTTACAGTTTTGCACCAATTCCGGATTGAAAGCATCTGATACCAGCAGATTATTCCAGTTATCGGAGGTGTTGCGGTTACGTACCAGTACTTCAATTTCGTATGCTGATAAATGCCGGTAATGTATACCGTTCTTGACCTGTTTATTGCGCAGGTAATATTCATCCTTCCCCTTTGGTAAATAGGGTGCAGGAATGAAATTGTACCCTAACGTATTGAGAGGTTTGCGATTGATTTCATTCATTTGGCTATAATTATGAATGGTGAGTAGAGAGTTGTGTATTGTTGGTATTAAAAAAACAAGTGATTATTGAAGCAAGTTAGTAGCCAGTGGTAAGTAGTTAGTGGAGTTCCTACTCGCCACTAGCTACTTACCACCAGCCTGTTTCTTATTTTAACTTATCACTCATTTTTTCAGTTTACTCAACTGTAACTGACTTGGCCAAATTTCTCGGCTTATCAACATCCAGTCCTTTTGCTACGCCAATAAAGTAGGCCAGCAACTGCATGGGAATAACGCTGAGCATAGGTGCTACAAGCTCATCGGCAGCGGGTACTACAATTACATCATCAGCCATTTTTGTTATTACATCATCACCTTCGGTGATAACGGCTATCACTTTCCCTTTCCGGGCTTTTATTTCCTGGATATTGCTGATGATCTTTTCATGGTAAGAGTCTTTGGTGGCAATGAATACCACGGGCAGGTTTTCATCGACCAACGCAATGGGGCCGTGTTTCATTTCTGCGGCGGGATAGCCTTCTGCATGAATATATGAAATTTCTTTCAGCTTTAACGCGCCTTCCAGGGCAATGGGGAAGTTGTAACCCCTACCTAAATACAGGAAGTCACGGGCATCTTTGTATTTATAAGCCAGTTGTTTTACGGCTTCTGCCTGTTGCAAGGTGGCTGGTATTTTTTCCGGGATCGCTTCCAGCTCATTCATTAAATGCAGGAAGCGTTTATTATCGATAGTGCCTTTTTCATAACCTAGTTTCAGCGCAATGATGGTCAATACAGCCAACTGGGCGGTAAAGGCCTTGGTACTGGCAACCCCAATTTCAGGACCAGCATGGGTGTATGCGCCTGCCTGTGATACGCGGGCAATAGAAGAACCTACCACGTTCACGATACCAAATATTAATGCGCCTTGTTCTTTTGCTTTTTCAATGGCTACCAGCGTATCGGCTGTTTCACCACTTTGCGATACTGCAATGATCACATCGCCTTTATGTATAACCGGGTTCCTGTAGCGGAATTCCGATGCATATTCCACTTCAACCGGAACACGGCATAGTTCTTCAAAAATATATTCAGCCAGCAAACCGGCATGCCAACTGGTTCCGCAGGCAATAATGATAATGCGTTGCGCATTTTTCAATTGTTCAATATTGTTTTCAACACCAGCCATGGTGATGGTGCCATTGGCTGCATCTACACGACCGCGTAAGCAATCGAACACGGTGCTGGGTTGTTCAAAGATCTCTTTCAGCATGAAATGTTCGTAACCGCCTTTTTCAATAGCTGCCAGTTCCAGGTCGAGCTGTTGTACGAACGGCGTGATCTTTTCATTACCCAGATTTTTTAAGATCAGTTCATCGGGTTTTATGATGGCCAGTTCATAATCGTTTACATACACCACTGTTTTGGTGTATTCAATGATGGGGGAGGCGTCAGATGCGAGAAAATGCTCATCGCGGTTCTTGCCAATACCAATTACGAGCGGACTTCCTTTGCGGGCGGCAATCAATGTATCAGGGTTATCCTGATCAATTAAAATAATTACATAGGCGCCAACCACACGTTTCAGGGCAACACGTACTGCTTCTTCGAGGCTGCACTTATTGTTTTGCTGAATATCTTCAATGAACTTCAGCAGTACTTCTGTATCGGTATCGCTGATGAAAGAATAACCTTTTTTCTGTAACTCGCTTTTTAACTGGTTATAGTTTTCAATGATCCCGTTGTGGATCATAGCCAGTTTTCCATTTTCTGATAAGTGCGGGTGGGCATTGCGATCGCAAGGTTCGCCATGGGTAGCCCAGCGGGTATGGCCAATGCCGATGTGCGCATGCAGATCTTTTCCTACGAGGGTTTCTTCAAGGTCGGCTACTTTACCTTTTTTCTTGTAAACATTTAGACCGGAGTTCAGAAGGGCAACGCCGGCGCTGTCGTATCCACGGTATTCGAGTCTTTTTAATCCTTTTAAAATGATCGGGTAAGCTTGCTTATTTCCTATATATGCTACAATTCCGCACATAATTACAGGGTTTAAGTTTTACAAATATTAAGTGTTGAGTCAACAGGTTCACTGTTGTGTTGAGTATAAATTAATGTTGCAATGCCGAAAATCGCAAACGGTTGCGCAATATTATCAAAAAAAAAGCCATACCGTTAGCAAAAACACGCAAGGTTAACATACCATTTAAGTGGTACGCTTAACGCTTAATGCCGAAGGCTTAACGCTTAACGCTTAACGCGCCTTCCCGCAACAAGAACCGACCGAATGAACTCAGATAGCCCGATATTCGGAAAAGCGTTCGGCATTCAGTGTTTTGCGTTCGGCATTTCACATAAACAGTAAAGGAAAAATGGATTACTTTTTTAGCCAGGTTTCAAATAACCGGAAGATTCTTTTGTATTCGTCCGTCCAGCTTTCAGGCTCTATAAAGCCATGATCTTCCATCGGATACACGGAGAGTTCCCAATTGTCTTTGCCTAATTCGATCAGGCGCTGCGTAAGACGTACAACATCCTGAAAATGAACATTTACGTCGATCATTCCGTGGCAAATCAGCAAATGATCATTCAAGCCTGATGCAAAGTTTATGGGAGAACTGCGATGATACGCAATGCTGTCACTAAAAGGTTCATTTAAAATATTGGAGGTATAGCCATGATTGTAATGGGCCCAGTCGGTAACGGGCCGTAACGCGGCTCCGGCCTCAAATATACGAGGTTTTGTGAATAAAGCCATTAAAGTTATAAAACCACCATATGATCCCCCATATAATCCAATATGTTGGGCGTTCACCCCTTGTTTTTGCACCAGGTAGCGGGCCCCGTCTTCAATATCGTCCAGGTCTTTCCCGCCCATATAGCGGTAAATACCTGTGCGCCAATCGCGCCCATAGCCGGCGCTGCCGCGATAGTCAATATCCAACACGGTATAGCCATTATCGGCAAGCAGGTTATGGAACATATATTCTCTGTAATAGCTACTCCACCATTTATGGGCATTTTGCAAATAACCTGCCCCATGTACAAAGATCACAGCCGGTTTACTGGCATGGGATTGCGCCGGGCGGAACAGCCGGGCGTACACCTGGGCGCTGTCGCGGGCAGTAAAAGTGATCACTTCCGGATCGCGCCAGGGGTATGATTTAAATTCCTCGCTTTGCGCCAGCGTGGTAATTTGTATGGGTTTTGTTTTGCTTGCAGTGCCAGGGGTAGAACTATTTGGTTGCAGGTACAGTTCCCAGGGTTTGTTGCTATATGAATACAAAATGGCGATCCATTTTTCGTCAGGTGACAGGCTTGCCTGGTTTGAACCTGTTAACGTGGTAATGCGTTCTGCTTTTCCGCCTGTTACGGGCAGCCGGTAAAAATGTTGTTCACCCGGATGCGCTTCATTGGTAGTCAGGTAAAAATATTTTTTGCTTTTCGACAACTGGGTATTCAATACTTCATAATTACCACTGGTGAGCGCTTTCTTTTCTTTTGTTATTACATTGATGGTATATAAATGCGAATAACCGGTAGCTTCTGACTGAAACCAAAATGTTTGATCATTGATAAAGCCTGAATTAAAGGTGGGAAAACCACTGGCGCTGGGGCCACCGATCCAGGCCTCGTCTCTTTGCCTGTGGAGCAATGACAACCGACCCGTTTCACCATCAAGCAATAACAGCCAGCGGTCTTTATTGTCCTGTGCCCGCACTTCTACCACTGCATAATTATTATCAGGCGCCCAGGTGGTATTGATGAAGTTTACCGGCCGCAGCGGAGGGGTTTGGGACTTTTCTTTATAAGCAGTTGGATAATCTTTTAAAAAGTCAGGCAGATCGCGAATACCGGGAATAGAATCTGTTTTAACAGCCAGTACCGTGTCTTTCTGGGTGTCGAAAACAAACAATTCCTGGGTGCTTTGGATAGTGCCTACCTTAGTGCGTGCTCCAATATCTTCGGTAAAGCCACTTTCAGTTACATAACTGGGTACTATAGTTGATTTTCCTGTAGCGGTGGCGATTAACCGGTAAGCAATAAACCGCCCATTATGGCTGATCGTAAGCATCGACATGGTTTTGCCGTTGAGCGGAATAGCACGTAATATTTTTTCCCTGATGAATTGCTTCAGCATGGAATCGGTCAATTCTTTTTTCTGTTTGCGTCGTTGTAATACGATTGAATTTTCGAGGGCTTCCTGCTGCAGCCACTTTTCCTGCTGGTTGCTGCGTTTGATGGAAGCGGCAGTAGCGCTGGCTGGCGTTGTGGTTGATTGAAAATTGGTGAGCTGGGTAGTTAACCCGGTTTGTATATCCCAGGCCCAGGCATTTTGTTCGCGGATGTATACTATTTTATGATCGTTGAAGGAGAACTGCGGGTTGCTTTCTACAGCAACTGTTTGTGTTACCCTACGATTGGTACCTGTTTTAATAGTTACCAGGTAAATGTCGCCGTCCTGTACATATACATATTGATCGCGTTGCGAATTATACTCAACCTGGTTTTCGGTGATGGCCGCCTGGCGAAATGCCCAGGTAGATTTTTGCGGAACAGTGGAAGCAGGCGTAATATAGTATAGAGAATCGGAAGCTGTTTTTTGTGGGTTCCAGTTAAACAGCAGGTATTTTCCATCGGCTGTCCATTGGGGAGTAGTGGGAGAGGTGCCTATCCATTTCGGGTCGCGCATTATTTTTTCTACACTTAACGGACTAAGCTGGCTATAGGTAAGGGCTGGCTGTAACAACAGCAGGAGCAGTAGTTTTTTCATGGAGGGAAATTAAGCCGAAAATGGTAAATGATAATACCGAATATCGAATGTTCAATGTAGAATGTTGAAGTGAAATACAGAAGTTTGAAATTTGTATTTGTATTTATACTTCAGCATTGGACATTCTGCGGTTCAATATTCAATATTCTCTATTTATAACAGTATGCCGCTCAGAAAAACATATGCTACCGAGAAGTAGATCACCAGACCGGTTACATCAACCAGGGTGGCCACAAACGGTGCAGAGGATGTAGCGGGGTCGGCGCCTAATTTTTTTAATATGATGGGCAGCATGGAACCTGAAACCGTACCCCATAAAACAACCCCAATTAATGACAAGCCTACTGTACTACCGATCATGACAGTATGATTGCCATAGGTATGAAAAATGCTGTTCCATAAAGCTACGCGTATAAAGCCGATCAGTCCTAATACCGTGCCCAGCATTAAACCGGAAATGATCTCGCGCCGCATTACCCGCCACCAGTCGGTAATGGTGATCTCACCTACTGCCATCGCCTGAATGATAAGCGTACTTGCCTGGGAACCGCTGTTCCCACCACTTGAAATAATGAGCGGAACAAACAAAGCCAGCACTACCGCTTTGGCAATTTCATCTTCAAAATAACCCATGGCGGTTGCGGTCAACATTTCACCTAAAAATAATACGATCAACCACACCACGCGCTTTTTAAAGAGTTTCATGATGGGCATTTCCAGGTAAGGCTCGTCCAGCGCTTCGGTACCCCCGATCTTTTGAATGTCTTCGCTGAATTCTTCATTGGCTACCCACAACACGTCGTCGATGGTCACAATGCCGAGCAGGATGTTTTTATCATCCACTACCGGCAGGGCCATGCGGTTGTTCATTTTGAAGGTTTGGTTAGCCACCTCCTGGTCGTCATTTACGTGTAATGTTATATAACGGTTATCAATAATTTCATCTACTTTTTTTTGCGGGTTGGTAAGAATGATCTCCCTGATCCGCATATCATCAATAAACTCACCGCGGTCGTTCACCACATAGATCACATCAATGGTTTCACTGTCTTTGCCTACTTCGCGAATATGGTCCAGCACTTCCTGCACGGTCCAGTCAACCCCAACCGCAATATAATCGGGGGTCATCAGCCGGCCTACGCTGCTTTCGGGGTAACCGAGCAGCGAGAGGGTTACCCTGCGTTCATCGGGATCAAGCAGTTTAATGAGCTCTTTTACCACCTCGCTGGGCAGTTCTTCCAGGAACGACGTGCGGTCGTCGGCCGGTAACTCGTTCAACAGTTCGGCTGTTTTAAAGGGTGGTAATTCCTGGATGATCGCTTTCTGCGCCGGCAGGTCAAGTATTTTGAATACACTGGATGCCCGGTGAATACTCATGTTGCCAATGATCTGGCTTGAATATTCCGGAAATTCATTGATCAGTTCAGCCACTTCGCTGATATTCTGGTCATTCAAAAACTCCCGCATCTGTAACACGTCTTCCTGGCGGATCAGGTGCAGGAATTGCTCTCTGGCATTTTCTATTTCCATGCTCATGGGTCAAAATTACCGTAATATGATGGTTTGATTGCTTAATGGGTTAATGGTTATTTTCCTGCAGTTCGGAAATGCTGATCGCAGACGAACTGCTTTTTAACCAGCCATATGACCATTCAATAATCGAACCATCTATTTAATTAAGGTATCTTCGCAAAAAGCAAACGCTGATTGATTAACGACCCAACCATTAAACCATAAAACAATCAAGCAATAATAATGATTCTACCTTGTCTGTACATCGCTCCAACCAAAGAAATGGGTCGGGGTGTATTTACATCGGAAAAGCTGAAGGCCGGTACTGTTATTGAAATTGCACCGGTGATCGTAATGAGCAGGAAAGACCGTACTCTGATAGACCAGACCTTATTGCACGATTATATTTTTGAATGGGGTGATGATCAGCAACAGTGTTGCATGGCGCTGGGGTATGTGCCGATATATAATCATGCCTATAAATCGAACTGCGAATATGAAATGGATTATGAAAGCGACCTCATTACTATTAAAACCGTGCGGGCTATAAAGTCGGGTGAAGAATTATTCATCAATTACAATGGCGATTGGAATGATGAGAAGAAATTGTGGTTTGAGGCAGTTTGAAAGGCAACGAGGCAACAAGGCATAGAGGCAACGAGTGCACGATTGACCATTCACAAAAAAAACTGCCCTAATAGTATATTAGAGCAGCGTAGGTGTTGATCTCAAAGTGTGAATACAAAATAGCTGTTTGCTATTTATTGGATGCTTACTTTTTCGAATTAAATACGGGTTTATACTTCAGCGTAAATAAAATACCATAACTATCCATGCGTATACTACCCGTGCCCAAGCCCTGCAATGGTATTTTTAAATAAGGTTCTGCCTGTAGCGAGAACCGTTTACCCAGTGAGCGTTCCATACCTCCCGACAGGTTCAGTATAGAGAAAAAATAATTTTTGTTGGTATCAGTATTATAAGGGTAAGGATATATATTACCATTCACATTATAATTTATCATGTAATATTCCTTATCCATCAAATACGTAGATGCGCCTGCGCTGGCAAACCAGCGCCGTTTAGTATTGAATGAAAAATCATAGCGCACGTTAACCGGGATCTCCCACATAGAACAATTGCCTTCTGCATTATCGATTTCCCAGTTCCATTGGTTTTTGTAATGGAAATCCTCACCATCGGCCTTGTAAAACTTTTTAGTGTATATAACACCGGTATTCACCGACCAGCGGTTCGAGAACCGGTAACCTACCTGCAAGCCAAAAATATAGCCGGTTTTATACATCGGCCCAAATTTAACCGTGCTCAAATCAGGACCAGCCATCAAACCAATTTCCAATGGTTGTTTAATTTTATCTTTTCCCCGACCGGCTTCTTTTTTTGTAGGCTGCTCCGCAAGTGTTTTGGTAGAATCTGCTGCTGGAGGAGTAACCGTATTGTTGTTCTTCTCCGCGTCTGCCAACATGCTATTCGTTGCCGGTTGCGTTGTTGAAGAAGTAACTGATGGATCAGTATTTTTATCAGCAGGTTCCCCGTTTGTATCTTGATCGATGGTAGCGATCTTGTTATCAGGCTCCGTTGTATTGTCTGGAACTGTGTTTACAATCTGGCTGTTTTTACCTGCTGTAGTGCGTTGGCGTTGGCCCGGTTTACGTTTGGATGCTTTTGTTGACTGCCGGCCATCTTTTCCCCGGGTTTGCGGAGTGATAGTGGCATAATTTAATGTGAGCGGTGTTTTATCAACGCCCGGCTCATTCGCAACCGGATTCGATTTTCTGTTGCTTGTTTTTACAACTGGCTTTATAGCGTTTTTGTCAGGTGTTGTAACCAATGTAGAAGCAGTACCTGGCTGATTATTGCCGGTGGTACTGGGTTTGGGATCGGTCAATGAAGCCGACGGCTGCTGCTGGTTGCCGGCAACCGGTTGTGTATTGGCAGTTGTATTGCCGGTTGTTTGTGATGGCCCCACCGGTGTTGAATAGGTAGCGGTAGCCGGATTGTTTTTTTCGGAACCAACCGGGGTAGCATTGGTTTCATTATTCTGCTGCACAGAAGATGGCTTCTCTGCCGGGGTAGTTACCCGGGAGATATTGTCCTTAGCCAGAGGTGTTACCGGCTTGTATTTCATGATGCCGATTAAAGCGCCGCCGGTGGTAGCGGTAATCAAAAACAGCCAGAACAGGAAGCGCCGCTTTTTTTTCTCCTGCGGCAACTCCTGGTCAAGTCGCCTTTCCAGATGTTCCCACCCAGAAGCGCCTGGCTCCACCTCGAAGTGCTCGGCAGCTTCGCGGCTTAAACGGTCTAGGTCATTATCATGGAGGGGATACATACGCTTTAATAAGATTTTTATTCTGCAATAGTTTTCTCAGGTTGTCCCTGGCCTTTGATAGGTTGGATTTGGATGCCCCCACTGAAATTCCCAGTGTTTGCGAAATTTCTTCATGGCTAAGCCCTTCAATAACAAATAAATTGAATACCGCCCGGTATGCCGGTGATAACAACCGGATGGCTTCAATAATTTCTTTGTAAGATAACATATCAAGACCGTTTTCTCCCTGATCTGCAATGGTTTCTGATTCATGCGTAAGTACGTGGCCATTGACCGACGAATTGGATTTTCGGTAATGATCAATACAAGTATTAATTAAGATTCGTTTGAACCATCCTTTCAACGATAGTAAAGTATCCTCCTGCCGGGTTTCATCAAATTGATGAATATTCTTGAAGAGTTTTACAAATCCTTCATTCACAATCTCCTCGCACTCTTCCATAGCATTAGTATACCGGTAACAGATTTTCATAGCGAATCCCCGGAGCAGGTAATACAACTCCTTTTGACTGCTGCGTTCATTTTTGCGACAGCCGCTCAATAATGAGGAAATGTTTGAGTTATCTAGCAAGGGTGTTGGTTTGCGGGATATTACATTGCTAATTCATTGTTTTTCATAACTCAATGGCTATTACGGTGGAAAAGGTTACCGGGTTGCCTGCGGTTTTAAGAAAAGTTTTTGGTTTTATATGAGTCTGATTGCAAATGTAATCGAAATAAGGAGAACGAGGTAGTCGTTCGTTGTCAGTTTTCAATATTAATTTAACCTGATTCAACAGCGATTCAGGTTAAATTAATACCGGGTTGCATATTTTATGTCAGAATTAGAAGGACTGCTGAAAAAAGTTTTCTTCGTACTTCTTACTTCTTACTTCTTACCTCCGGCCAGCATACTTGCAGGCGGCTGCCCGATGATCATGAGCGTACCGCGGATATAGGCCTGCACCTGGATGTAATCTTTTTGCGGAAGTAACCCTACCAGGCGGAACTGTTGAAAGGTACCGGTGGTACTCATCCAGGGTGTTACGGTTTGATTTAACCGGGCTTCAATAGCGGCCTTATTTTTTTCTATCAGGGCGGCAATGTCCAGCACCGACTGGTTGGCCAACTGCTTCATGATCTTTTTGCGGAACAGCGCCTTGGCAATATTGATCATCATGTCTTTTGTATCAACGGCAAAGCTTATATCGGGCATTGACAATACCTGTTTCTCGGCATCCAGAATGGGCGTGCCTTTCAGGTGCAGTACGCCTTTGCGGTTTCCGGTGAAAGAAACATCTACCTGTATTTTACCATCGTTGGTGCCGCTGATGTTTACATCCTTAATCACGAACGTTCTTCCTTCCACTTCAAAAGGTTTATTCACCAAACTGTCGTTCATGAGCTTGTTAAAGAAACTGTATTGGTAAACGGCATCCAGGTAAGTGCTGATGCCGGCGGTGTAATCAGAATTGCTGATGGGTGGCAGCGCAGCGCGGGTCACCAGGCGTAAGCTGTCTGACGAGAATTTAGGCTGACCGCTATAACCGATCGAAAAGTATAATGTATCCCTGAATACATTGAATTTGCTAACGCGCAGCATGGATGGATTGAGGTTTAAAAAACCATAGGTGCTGATGGGCATAACGCGGCTGCCTCCACTCCGCCACTGGCGCAGCATTTCATTGTTGTTCAGGGTTTGAACAAACTTATCGAAGGAAGAGCAATAACTTTCTATCGATGCTTTGATACTGTCCATAATTTCACCGGTCATGTCGTTTTGCATGAGGGTGACCTCGCATTTATCAAGCGGATTCAGTTTATCTAATTTGGTTGCGGTAAGCACCTGGTGATTGGGAAGCAGGGTAAGGTTGGAACTGATGTTCAGGTCAACCCGGCGCAGGGCTTCATTACCAAAACCACAACTGCCGCTTACCCAGGGCGATACCTGTTTATCGAATGCGCATACTGCTTTACTGCCCGCGATCTGGTAATTGCCGCGAAAACCAATGGTGACTTTATTATTAACGCAGCCAAAAACAAAATTAGAACGCACAAAGCGGAATTTATAACGGAAATCACAGCCCGATTGCGTGTAATTGGGCCATTTATCGTTGGTGAATTCCCTGGCGGTCCCTGAATCCATTATAGCCAGCAAAGGCCTCATGTATATCTTGAAAGGTATATTGATCTGGGAAGAAGGCAACGCCGGTAAAAGCCGCGCCGGGGTTTCGGTTGTGGGTTGAATAGTTACTTTTTTGCTGCTGTTACAGGCTGTGATACAGATAAGTAAGGCTACTACAGGCAGAATACCAAAGATATGTTTCATATTAAGGGAGAAAAAGTTTCTTTAATCAAATATAAGGCCGAAGTAGGAGATGTAAGAAATTTAGAGATTTCGGGATTTGGGGATTTTGAGATTAATTAGAGGGTAAAAGCTTGATGAAATCTCAAAATCTCTAAATCTCAAAATGAGAAATTGAATTTATGAGTAAGAAATTTAGAGATTTCGGGATTTGGGGATTTTGAGATTAATTAGAGGGTAAAAGCTTGATGAAATCTCAAAATCTCTAAATCTCAAAATCAGAAATTGAATCTCCTACTTCGTAATTTGCAGCATGAGTACTACTTTTTCTGCTATTTACTATGATGCTGCTGGCCGCTCTTATCCGGCCACCATTTTTCTGTCGGCTGTTACCATTACCATCCGGTACCTTAATGAAAATAACCAGGAAAAAGATGTGTACTGGCTTACAAAGGATATTACCGGCTTTCTGCAACAGACCATACAAAGCGAATTACAATATAAAAACAACAGGGGAGAAACGGAACGTCTGTGCATCCGCGACGAACAGTTTATACAGGCGCTTAAGAAAACCCTTTCACATCACCGGGCCTTTGGTAACACGCATACCCGCGTACTGGGCAGTGTTTGGATGAAATTGGGAATAATTGCCTTGATCCTTCTTGCTATACTGGTAGGCTTATACCTGTGGTTGGTGCCCTGGCTGGGTGAACGGATGGCGAAAGGATTTGCAAAAGAACAGGAGGTCAGCATGGGCGAGCAAATGTACCAGTCGGTGATACAACAATATAAAGTGGACGCCCGTAAAACAGCTATCCTGAATGATTTTTATAAGCAATTACACTATGAAACAGGATACCCTGTTCAAATAACTGTAGTGGAATCGAACGACATGAATGCCTTTGCCATACCCGGCGGTCATATTGTTGTGTATAGTTCTATTTTAGATAATATGAAAACGCCGGAAGAACTGGCTGCCCTGCTTGGTCATGAAGCTTCACATGTTGCGTTGCGCCATTCTTTGCGTAATATCTTTCGCGACCTGGCGCGCAGCATGTTTATTGCACTGATCGTAGGCAATGAATCGGGTGTTACTTCGGTAGTGGTGAATAACGCCAATCAATTAAAGCAACTCGAATACTCCCGGGCGCTCGAAACAGAGGCCGATAACAACGGCCTGCAACTGATGTCAAAAAATAACATCAATGTGCAGGGCATGGTTCGTTTGATGAATATGTTGCAAAAGGAAAGTGGTGGAAGTGAACCGGCTTCTTTTTTAAGCACCCACCCGGTTTTTAAAGACCGCATTCAGAATATTGAAGAAAAGATGAAACAATTGCCTGCCGTAACCACTTCCAATGATAATTTGAAAAAGTTATTTCACGACATATATGAGTAACTGGTTAAATGGTTTAATTGTTTAATGGCTTGATGATTGAGACTCGTGAATTGCGAATCGTTCGATAAAATGCATTATACTGAACAGTCGGAGAATTCAGCCATCTATCCATCGAATCATTAAGCAATCATACTGGTTAACCCAGTATTTCCGTTACGTGCTTTTTAATGTTCTGCGCCATTTTATTCATGGGCAGGTCATTTTCATCGCCGCCAAACGGGTCTTCAATTTCTTCTGCCACCAGTTCAAGACTGGCCAGTACATAAAAAATAAAAGCTACCACTGGTATGGCAATATAGCCCAGGCTAATGACAAAGCTGAAGGGCAGGGTCATTACATAAAAGAAGATGAATTTTTTCAGGAACACGCTATATGAAAAGGGGATAGGCGTATTCTTGATGCGCTCACAGGCGCCACAGATATCGGTAAATGATTGCAGTTCGTTATTGAGAATGATCAACTGCTCGCCTTTGATCTTCCCTTCTTCAAACAACCTGTTCACCCGCTGTATCAGCAGGCTGGCTACCTGGTTGGGTATATGACGGTTGGTATCGAGGTTGCGCAATTCAGGCTGCTCCTGTTCATCCAAAGCCAGGCGCGTAGATTCTGCATGCAAATGATGCGACAATACCGACGCATACATGGGAATGATCTTTTTAAAGAACGACCTGTGCACTTCATCTTCAACCCCCAGCATGCTGTGCAGTTTAATAGCCAGGTTACGGCTGTTGTTTACCAGGGAACCCCATAATTTTCGCCCTTCCCACCAGCGATCATATGCCGTGTTGGTACGAAATACCAGCAGCATCGAGATAACGAAGCTGAGGAGGCTATGCATAGAGGTTATATTTGTTATATGGCTGCTTTTAGATAGCTTAAACACATTCAGCTCCAGGTATGCAATGATCCAGCAATAGGCACATATTCCAATAATAAGGGGTGCCAGTTGTCGAAGGGTATCGGCTTTATGAAAGCGGAATATAAAAGTAAACCAGTCTTTAGGATTGTATGTGATCATAGTGGCTGTTCTGGGTGGCAAGTTACGGAAAATAGCTAGTGGGAAGAAGCGGGTAGGTAGGTTGACAGGTTAACAAGTTGACAAGTTGATGGAGAGGGAAGTAAGAAGTAGGAAGTCGGAGGTAAGAAGCTGGAAAATAAAAAGGCCCGAGGGTTTAAATCCTCAAGGCCTTGGTATTATGACTTAACATTTCCAAACTTTATGCGGCTGCCTATAGTAAGCACTGCTCAATGCGCGGTAGCAACCACAAACAACAAACCATAAACCACAAACCTACTTAGGTTTCGCCCAGGTATTGGCCGGGAAAGTTGGGTTAACTTCATAGCTCTCATAGGTGATGGTTTGTGCGTGCTTACCAGCCTGCATGATCTCGGTATATGGTAACAAAATGTTGCCTGTTTTCTTGAAATCAGAATAGGTAAAGGTAGTAGTACCGCTCAGAGGATCAACCATGATCAGCGCTTCCAGGCGGTTGTTGCGGTTATTGATAATATAACCGACGCGCATACTGTTCACCGCCACCATTATTGACGACAGTTCATATTGCTGCGTTTGTAAAGTGGCAGTTGATTTTGCCAGCACATCCGATTTTAATCCTAATAAACCACAATAGAGGTAGCGCTTCAATTCTACAACCCGTTGTGGCGACAGGGTTGCATAACCCGTTCCATCAAAGCTCCAGCCGCTGTTGCCTTCCATTTGCTCTAACAGAATGGTATTGCCTTGCAGTGCCGATTCCAGGCGCACTATCTGGCGGGTATAGTCAGCCTGCATGGTCAGGGTAAGATTGTTGGTGTTCATCACCGCTTTCAATGTGGTGAGGCCATCCAGGCTTTTACCACCATGGGCCTGATTGGCTTGTTTCAACAGGTTCATACCTGCTTCCAGTGCATTGCTTTGTTTAACGGCTGCGGGATTTGCTTCGCCAACATGCTTTGCCAGTTCTTCTTCATCGGAATAATAGATCTCACCATTGATAACAACAATTGATTTTTTATCAGCGTTGGTGAAAAAGCTATAATTGGTTGTGCGACCATTGTCGTACTTAAGCGCCAACTGGCTTTGGTTAATAGTATAGGAACCATTATCACCGGTATTGTTGCTTCCACCAGAAACAGTAGTAAGGCTGGTAGTACGTTTGAATTTACCGTCGGTAAAATAAAAACCATCCTGTTTACCACTTGATCTTACATATTTGTAAAACCCGGTAGGTACAGTATTAGATATATTCAGTTTGATAAAGGTAGCAGCACCTGACTGACCGGTTTCGCCGGTAACGCTCAACAGGATTATCTTTTCAGAACCATCGTTCAGGAATTTCATTTTCAGTTGGTTCCCTGTAATAGAGTAAGTTCCGTTCACTTTTTTTTGCCAATCCGGTTTATCCAGTTCGTTGCAAAAAGAAGAGTTAGGTCTGAAGTAAAACACGTAATCGGTTCTAACCATTTCGCCTGCATCAGAACTCTGGTCATACTCATATGCAGTACCTGCATACACCGCATTGATGGTTTGATTTTGGGCAACAATGGTGGAACAGGAGAATAGTAAGCAAAAAAATAAAACGCTAGTACGGATTCTCGCCAAGGTGTTAAATGTCATGATAACGTTTATGTATGAAATTCAAAAAGTCTGCCGAAATATTAAACTAATAAATACAGAACCAATAAGTTTTATGAAATTTTATTCAACAGGAGCAAGCAAGTAAGCATATCGTTTTTATATATACGATAGAACTACACATAGCCACTAAGGATAGGTTATTAGTGTTGAGGATTCGTGGCCTTTAGGGTCAAGTTTGGGTGCACAAATGTATAGTGTTTTCTCAAACGAATGTCCTGTAGTGTCCTGCTCCCGCCTTCAGGTGGTTCGGCACTGCCTCCAAAAACGCCGCTATATATCTATTATTGTGTTGTATTTCATTTTGTTATATGTCATGGTAAATGGTATAATTGAATTGAAATGAAGCAGATAGGAGGGTTTTTATTCGTGCCGATAGACAAATTGGCGTATGATAATAGCAGTCAGTAACTGAATATGACACCCTATAAAAAGAAAAATGCCACACATATCAACGTGGCATTTTTTATATAAAAAAACTTTATATTCATCGCTTACAGGCTCGGGAACCATGGGCGACTAACAGCTTCCCGGAATGGCCAGGGAATAGCCGCTAATATTACGATCAGCGCAATTAAAAAGAACCAGAATGCTTTTTTGTATTTAACGGCATCGGGTATTGACTTTTTAGCCTGACCTCTGCCGATCGTTATCAGTACAATAGCAATCAGCATCATTGTGGTATGTTCTACCCAGAAGAAACGGTAAAAACTATCTTTCATCACGCTGGTACCTTCTGGCAGCGATGCCGTGAACATGCCGAAACGTCCAAACAGCAACAGGATCAGGCCAACCAGGAATTGGGTATGGGCCGAGATCATAGTGAACAACCATATTTTCTTGTCACCTGCTGATAATGCTTTCTTACCATTTAAACCCGATAAGCTTTTTACGATAGAAGCCAATAGCAGTATTAACAATACCCAGCGAAGCAAGTTATGTAGTGCAACTAAAATATTCATATTGGAGATTTGGCGCAAAGCTAATGCTTAGTTCTTAGTTTTTAGTTCTTAGTTTTTGGTTTTTAGTTCTTAGTTCAGTGGCTTGGGAAAAGCCTTCGACATTCATCATTCAACATTCAAGATTCATTATTCTTCAGTCCAATCGGCAATAAAGATATTCGTATCGCGTGTTCCGCCGTTGTTGCGGTTGCTGCAAAAAACGATCTGCTTACCATTGGGGCTGAACATCGGAAATGCATCGAACCCTTTGTCGCGGCTGATCTTCTGCAACTGACCGCCATCTGCCGGCATGGTATATAAATTAAAGGGAAAACCTCTTTTGTATTCATGGTTCGAGGCGAAGATGATGTGTTTGCTATCGGGCATAAACGCCGGCGCCCAATTGGCTTGTCCCAATTGTGTAACCTGGTGCGCATTGCTGCCATCGGCATCGGCTATAAATACTTCCATTTGCGTAGGCGCTACAAGGTTTTCAGCCAATAGTTCCTTGTAAGATTGTAATGCTTCGGGTGTTTGCGGTCGTGAAGCGCGCCAGATGATCTTTTTGCCATCGGGGCTGAACCAGGCGCCGCCATCATAACCCGGTGTGTTGGTGATCCTTTTTTCTTTACCAGTTTGCAGGTCCATTATGTACAGGTCAATATCGCCGTCCTTAACGCTGGTATAGATCATTTTTTTGCCATCGGGTGAAAGTGTGGCCTCAGCATCATAGCCTTTGCTATGGGTTAGCCGTTTAACGATCTTCCCATTGAGGTCGGCCATAAAAATATCGTAGCTGCTGTACAAAGGCCAGATGTATTTATTACCATATTTCGAGCGGTCGGGCAATGGCGGACAGCTATCGCCGCCGAGGTGGGTAGAAGCATAAATGACGTGCTTGCCATCCTTTGTAAAAAAGCCGCAGGTGGTGCGGCCTTTACCGGTGCTTACCATTTTGTATTGGAAGGGAGCGCCGGGCGCCGGTACCTTTCCAACAAATATTTGATCGCAGGGGATGCCATCCTTTGCACTGGTGCGTTGAAAAACGAGCCATTGGCCATCGTAGCTAAAATAAGCTTCGGCATTGTCGCCGCCAAACGTCAACTGTTGAATGTTCCTGAAATGCTTTTCTTCGGGGTATAGTAATGTGTCGGCAAGTGGCGAAGGAACAACCGATGGCAATGGCTGGTGATTAAATGCGGTAATAAAAATACCGGTCATGCCAATCAGCAGTGGAAGCAGCATCCATTTTTTTGTCATACCTAAATATATTGTTTTATGGCTGGATTGCTTGATGGTTATAATTTCCGAAGTTCGGACCTCCGAATGAATTTTAGGCATTTAAATATTGCTGCAGCAGCCATCAAACCATCAAACCATCGAGCAATCGACCATTAAGCCATCTAACCATCGGGCCATCCATATAACCATTAATGAAGATAATTTTTGTTAAATAGTTTGCATGTCAGAATATTGTCATAAGTACTTTATAAAAATCGGTTAGATTTGCCCCGGATGAGGCATGGATATTTAAGTAATTTATAATATTCATTCAACATGCCGGCCTTTGAAAAATATATAACGCAGATGAAAAAATGGTTCTCTTTACCCGGTTTATTGCTGATGGGTGTATTATGTTGGGCATGCAGTTGCAATTCCGGAACCAAGGATAAGGAATCGGCAGAAAAAGTTTTGAGCTCACCTCTTTATGCAGGTTTAACCGACAGCATTAAGCAATTTCCACAAAACCACGAGCTGTATTTACAAAGAGCCGTATTGCTTTCGCAAAACAACCGGCATGAAATTGCCATGGCTGATTATAAAAAGGCCTGGGAGTTGAAACCGGAGGAACATATTGCCTTGCAATATGTATCGAACCTGATGCTGATAAACCGGCCCGAAGAAGCGATCAGCCTGTTAAAAGAAAGCCTGGCCAAATGGCCAGCCAATCCTGATCTGCATCGCCGTTTAGGCGAGGCCTATACCCAAATGGGCGAACCCCAAAAAGCCATTTCACAATACAATGAATGGGCGCAACAAGACTCGCTCAATTTTGAAGTGTGGTATGAAAAAGGGGTATTGTTAGCCCAGTTAAAAGATACCCCGGCAGCTATTGAGGCATTGGAACAATCATACAAAGTTCAGCCTATTAATTACAATGGGCTGGCCCTTGCAAGTTTGTATGCGGCTACCCTGAATCCCAAAGTGATCACCCTTTGTGACGACCTCATACGCAAAGACACCTCAGGTATTATCAACGATGTGTTGTACCTGAAAGGCAGTTTTTATTCAGACACGAAGCAATACGATAAGGCTATGCAGATGTTCAATGAATGTATAAGCCGCGACTGGAAATTTGCGGATGCCTATATTGAAAAAGGGATTGTATTACATGATCTGAAGAAATATGACAGCGCATTAAAAGTGTTCACCATGGCTGCCACCGTACAAAACACCAATCCCGATGCCTGGTACTGGATGGCCCGTTGTTATGAAGTGCTTGGAAAAAAAGACCTGGCCCTGGTGAACTATCAACGTGCTGCAGCCATTGATAAAAACTTTGAAGAAGCACGGGAAGGTATCGAGAGAATGAAGAAATAAGAAGCAGGATCAATGGACCAGGAACTAAAAACTAAGAACTAAAAACTAAGACCAACTACATGGCAATTGTAGCACCATCTTTTTTATCGGCCAATTTTCTTACACTGGAAGCAGATTGTAAAATGGTCAATGAGAGTGAAGCCGATTGGTTTCATCTGGATGTTATGGACGGACGGTTTGTTCCCAACATTACGTTCGGCCCGATGATCATTGATTTCATTCGAAAAGCCACTACCAAGGTATGTGATGTGCACCTGATGATCGTGGAACCCGAGAAATATGTTGAAGACTTTAAAAAGGCCGGCGCTGATATCTTAACCGTGCACCTGGAAGCCTGCACGCATTTACATAGAAATATTGAACAGATAAAATCGTTGGGCATGCAAGCAGGCGTAGCGCTGAATCCGCATACCCCGGTAGAAGCCCTGAAAGAAGTGTTGCATGATATTGACCTGGTGCTGATCATGAGTGTGAACCCCGGTTTTGGCGGACAGAAATTTATTCAGCAAACACTGCAAAAGATCACCAACCTGCGCCGGATGATCGATGAAAAGGGACTGGCTACCAAAATAGAGATTGATGGCGGGGTAACCTTACAAAATGCACCCGATATCATTAAAGCCGGTGCGCATGTACTGGTGGCGGGCAACACGGTGTTCAAATCAAAAGATCCCAAAGACACCATTGCGCAGTTGAAAAAAATAACCAGATAGCAGGCATGGCAAAAGATCTTTTCAGTAACCAGGCATCATTATACGCACAATACCGCCCGGGCTATCCGCGCGAGTTATATGAGTATATAGTACAGCATGTAAACAGCAGAACGCTGGCCTGGGATTGCGCCACTGGGAATGGGCAGGCGGCCGTTGAACTGGCGCGCTATTTTGACCGGGTAATGGCCACGGATATCAGCGAAAAGCAATTGCAACAAGCCCAGCCGCATGAAAAGATCACCTATTCAGTAACCACCGCAGAGCAAACTCCATTCGGCAATAACAGTTTTGATTGCATTACCGTAGCGCAAGCCTATCACTGGCTTCAGTTTGACGCCTTTGAAAAAGAAGTAATGCGCATTGCAAAACCGGGCGCCGTGGTAGCCATTTGGGGCTACAGCCTGGTGGTGTGTGAAGACGAGGCGATCAATACACTCATCAATACATTTTATCGCGACAAAGTTGGCGCGTATTGGGATAAGGAAAGAAGGTATATCGATGATCACTACACCACCGTTCCTTTTCCGTACGAACCATTACCCTCGAAAGATTTTCATATAAGCGTTCAATGGAACCGGCAGCAACTGATCGGGTACTTCAATACCTGGTCGAGCGTGCAGCATTTTATAAAGGCGCATCAATATAATCCGGTAAATGAACTGGCCGCGGCTATTGAGAAGTTGTGGCAGAATGATAATTACAAGAATTTTTATTTTCCCTTGTTTTTGAAGTTGGGAAGGGTGAAGAAGGATGTCGGGATTTAGAGATTTAGAGATTTTGAGATTTGGGGATGTAATCCAAATGTTCAATTAAAAGAAATCCCAAAATCCCAAAATCCCAAAATCAAATAAACACATGTGCCTTACTTTAAGAAAAAGCTAATTATAAAAATAACTGCAACATATGAATAAGTTAAGGTCGGCAATAATCGGTTGTGGCAAAATTGCGCAGGTACATGCCCAGGCATTAAAAAATATTGCAGAAACAGAACTGGTAGCCGTGCAGAGCCGAAGTGAAGAGAAGGCCACTGCAACAGCCGCCCGCTTTGGGGTAAAAGCGTATACTGATATTGCAGAGATGATACAACGAGAGCAGGTGCAGGTGGTAGTTATATGTACGCCGCACCCGGCGCACCGGGAGGCTGCTATTATAGCTATGAAGAACGGGGCGCATGTGCTCACAGAAAAACCGCTGGCTGTTTCACTGGCAGATTGTAATGCCATGATGGAAGCGGCCGCTACGTATAATAAACAATTGGGCATGGTGAGCCAGCGCCGGTTCTACCCCGCATGCCGGCGCATAAAGCAGGCGATTGATAATGGTAAAATGGGTACGCCCATGTTGGGTACAGTGGTGATGTATGGCTGGCGCGATGAAAAATATTACAAGAGCGATCCATGGCGTGGGGACTGGGAGCAGGAGGGAGGAGGTGTGCTGGTAAACCAGGCGCCGCACCAACTGGACCTGTTGTTATGGTATATGGGCAGTGAAATGGAAGAGTTGTATGGTGTTTGGCAAAATATCAATCATCCGTATATAGAAGTAGAAGATACCGCGGTGGCCATTGTCAGGTTTAAGAGTGGAGCAGTTGCTAACATTGTTGTAAGCAATGCACAAAAACCGGGCATTTATGGTAAAGTGCATATACATGGTTCTAATGGCGCTTCGGCTGGCGTACAAACCGATGGCGGGTCCATGTTTTTACCAGGACAATCAACGATCCTGGAAGCGCCGTTAAACGATATCTGGACGGTGCCCGGCGACGAGCAACAATTAGCAACCTGGCAGGCTGCCGATACTGCAGAATTCAATGCTTCAGACCCCGTGGAATATTATATCCGTCAACAGAACAGGGACTTCATTGTAGCAATAGCCGAAAACAGGGAACCGCTGGTAACAGCGAAAGAAGGAAGAAAAACGGTGGAGTTGTTCACTGCTTTATATCGTTCCATGAAGGAGCGACAACCCGTTCGCTGGCCACTATAGCCGGGGAGCGAACCTTCTTCCCTGAGAAAAAAAGTCTACAGAATTACTATTTATAGAAGCTATTACCCGGTGCACCAGGAAAAAGAAAGACCCCATTGAGATAGAGAATATGTAACTGTTGCTGAGTAAATAATTCCTCAGTAACAGAGATCATTAATTTTCAGGCAATAATTGGGTTGCCTTCATGGCAATGGTTTTGCATAAATGATATAGTAACAAATCGTGAGTTATGGTAATAAACGAAAAAGAGTTCCCGGTAGTAGTACAGGCATATCAACCTTCGGCTAACGGAGAATTGTTTGTGGCAGAACAAATGGTGCGTAACCAGGCTGAAGCAGATTCGTTTAGCAGCCGGTACGCCGGATATGTTATAAAAGCAAGAGTGGTACGGGAAAATGAATTGGTTACCAATTATCGTGATGGTAACGGTACAAAACGTACGGCTGTTCATCGCCGGGGATTACCAGCATGGGCGATCCTTTTACTTATAGTTGTTGTACTGGTTGTAGTGGGCTTTACCACAGGCTGGATCCAAAAAACTTTTGAAATTAACTTGTAATAGAAGTTCGTTCCGTTTTCGTTAAACCGGCGGATTATTGCAAACGTGTATACGTACCCGCAATGTCCTCCGGTTTTTTTATTGAATATGTAGAATGCAAGACAGCATGTAATAAAAAAAATGGGCTGAATAGACATTCAGCCCCTGTACAAAACACGCCTTCCAAGTAATTATTTTGAATAAGTTTATTAACAGTAAGAAATCCCCCAGCCCCCACAGCCTGTCCCGCCTTTAGCGGAAGCCTGCAATCAGCTTTCTTTCTCCATTATCCTTCTCTGTTTTGTCTCGCTCCTGATCTCTTTTCTTCTTATTTGCTGATTGCGTTGTTGGTATAGTAATTTCCAATCGGGTGCCAAAAATTAAATTGTTAATTATCAGTGTTTTAAGTGTATGCCAATTCGGGCATCGTCCCTCCGGGGGAATGATTTTCCAGGAATAGGTTGGCATGGTAAACACAATACACAGAAGTACTTACCAGCATGTGTAGGTTACAATTGATTTGTGATAAGTACGCATAAGCCTAAAGTCAAAAGTCCAAAGCAAATACAAAATAATGCTGTTTGCTGCAAGCTGCTAGCTGCAAGTAATACATATTGCATTTTACTTTATGCCTCGTTGCCACGTTGCCTCTATGCCTTTATGCCTCGTTGCCTTTGTCTCCCCAACAATAAAATCCCCCTTTTTATGTTTACAATGATGTCAATTTCAATTAATTTCGACCGCACTAAAACTTACCTGGGTGAAGAAAATTGTCCCTTTTTTACTGGTGATCTTCGCAGTTTGTATTGCCGGTAAGGCGGTAGCACAAAAAAAGACGGCCTGGGTTACAGGCCGGGTGGTGGGTGAAAATGAGCAACCCCTGGATAATGTGTCAGTGGTGATCTTAGGGCGGCTGAAAGGCAGCGTCACCTCCGATTCCGGAACTTTTCGCCTTCGGGTACCTGCTGATAAAGCTTTTGCCATTGTATTCAGCTTTACCGGTTATAAATCGGAGCAACGCAATTTCCTGCTGAACGAAAATGAAGAAGAGCATGTGGTGATCCGCCTGGAACGCGGTACCCGCGAACTGGAGCCCGTGGTAATTACCGATCAGCGGCAGCGGCGCGAGGCCGGACTGGTGGTCATCAACCCAAAAAATGCCATCAACATTCCTTCGCCCACCGGTGGAATAGAAAGCCTCATAAAAGTATTTGTTGGTTCAAACAACGAATTAACCTCCCAATATTCTGTACGGGGTGGCAACTATGATGAGAACCTGATATATGTAAACGACTTTGAAGTATTCCGCCCATACCTGGTGCGCAGTGGCCAGCAGGAAGGCTTAAGTTTTATCAATCCCGAACTGGCGCGCAATGTTAGTTTTTATAATGGCGGCTTCCAGGCAAAGTATGGCGATAAAATGTCGTCGGTCCTGGATATTCAGTATAAAAAGCCGCGGCAATTCGGCGGTTCGGTTTATGTTGGCTTGCTTGAACAGGGTTTGCACCTCGAAGGCATTACTAAAAACAATAAGTTCAGCTACCTCATAGGCGTTCGTAACCGCAGCAACCGCAACCTGCTCAAAAGCCAGGAAACACAGGGTAATTATGTGCCCTCTTCTGCCGACCTGCAGGCGTTGTTAACCTACCAGATCAATGCAAAGAACACCATCGAACTGCTGGGTAATATCTCTCAAACCAAGTTCACATTAATTCCAGAATACAGCCAGCTTACATCTTCTGTGTTTTCGCCTTACTTCAGCGCCAACCTGGGATTGGATATTTATTTTGATGGCCGGGAAGAGGACAGGTACCGCACCAACATGCTGGGTTTATCATTAACGCAACAGCCCAAAAAGAACCTGCGGTTAAAATGGATGCTGAGCCGTTTTGAGAACGATGAACGCGAAGCCCTCGACATTACCGGCGCCTACATTTTTGGCGAGCGGGAATTTGATAAAAGCAAATCAGATTTCGGGTTGATCAACAATCCGCTGGGAGCAGGGCTGTATCAAACCTATGCGCGCAACAAACTCAATATACAGGTATGGAATGCATCGCATAAGGGCATGCTCGATAAGGGCCGTCATTACCTGCAGTGGGGACAAAGCGTAGAACGGCAAACCATAAACGATAAATTGCATGAATGGGAATACCAGGATTCGGCCGGTTACAGTTTGCCACATATTCCCGATAACCTGGTAATGAATAAAGTGCTTAATTCAAAAGCCGACCTGGAGATCACCCGGCTCTCAGGCTACTTCCAGGATAATATCATTGTGCACGATTCCATGGGCCTGGTGCTGCAGGCCGGTGTTCGGTACAATTACAATACCCTGAACAACGAATTATTGATCTCGCCCCGGGTAGGCTTCTCCTGGAAGCCGGCCCACTGGAAACGGGATATTATTTTCCGCGGCGCCGCCGGTATTTATAACCAGCCGCCATTCTATCGCGAATTACGCCGGTACGATGGCTCTGTGAACAAAGACCTGAAAGCGCAAAAGAGCTGGCAGGTAGCCGCCGGGTTCGATTATAACTTCCGCTCCGGAAACCGTCCGTTTAGATTGACCACCGAGGCGTACTACAAGAATATGTGGGATGTGGTGCCGTATGACATAGACAATGTACGGTTGCGGTATTTTGGCGAGAACCGGGCGAAAGCCTACGCCGCCGGTTTTGAAACCCGCTTGTTTGGCGAGCTGGTGAAAGATGCAGAAAGCTGGATCAGCTTAGGCTTTATGCGCACCCGCGAAAACCTGAAAGGCGATACCTATTACGATTATACGATCGATTCGCTGGGCACAATAAAAGACAGCAGCCTGAAAGAAGCTGGCTGGTTACGCCGCCCGTCTGACCGGTTCCTCACTTTTGGGATGTTCCTGCAGGATTACCTCAGCACGAATAAGAATTTGAAAGTATACCTCAACTTCCTGTATGGAAGCAATTTGCCCTATAACATTCCCAATAGTGTAAAATACCGCAATGCACTGGTGATTGAACCGTACATCCGCATTGATATAGGGTTCAGCGCGTTGCTGCTGGATAGCGAAAAAAGCAATCGCCGCAGCCATAGCCCTTTTCGCAATTTCGAGAACATCTGGGCTACGCTGGAAGTGTTTAACCTGATCGATCGCGATAACACTATTTCTTACATGCTGATCAAAGATTTTTCCAACACTGTTTTTGCCATGCCGAACCGGCTTACGCCCCGTTTGCTGAACCTGAAGCTGGTGGCGAGGTTTTAGAAGGCAGCCGCAAGCTGTAAGGTGCAAGCTGCAAGTTGCAAGGCGCAAGCTGCAAGCTGCAAGGCGCAAGCCGCAAGCTGCAATCCGCAAGCTGCAAGCCGCAAGCTGCAAGCCACAAGCCGCAAGCCGCAAGCTGCAAGCCACATTCGCCTTTTCTTCGCTCCCGGGTCGTATTTGAATAACTATTATTTCTGGTTTATCCCCAATGTATTTCGTTGGTTTTTCGCATATGTTCCGTATCTATTAAAGAAACGAGACATATACGACACATATACGAGACATGTACGAAATATATACGGGATATTGGTTACCCAAATACGACCCAAATACGACCTAGCTCCGAAGCCGGGTGTAAAAAATAGCAAAGGGAGTTTCCAAAGGTTGCCGGTATGGCATTATTTATTGCCAATTGCATCTTGTCTATTGCCTATTGATTGGTGTTTTCCCAATTTCCATTCTATTTTCCTGAAATGAGAATGTAATGTTTCAACTTTAATGCGTAATTTTCTGTATATCAAGGCCTCAGCTTTTGGCATTTTAATAGAATATAATATCATGACCCTGTGAGGGCATCATTCCATACCAAACCCTAATTGAAAGCTTATGATGGCTGTAAACGTAATAACAACCCGACCCAACCCTTTCATTTCATCCCTTACCCTCGAGATCACTACTACTGAAGATCGGCCCGGAGTAGTTCGGATGATAGATGCAACCGGAAAGATCATCAGCCTGTTTTTATGGAAACTGAAGAAAGGCGTTAATATCAGTAATATTAATAACCTGAATAAATTAGATACCGGCTTGTATAAGCTCGATGTGTTGGATGAGGCAGGTAAAATTATATGCAGTACAAGAGTAGAAAAGTAATGATCAACCGAAGAGCGATAGAAGAGTATACAGGTTTTCCTGCACCAGGAAAGAAAAACATGTAGACGTGCGCAAAAAAGTGATCAGACTTTCCCAAATTAATAAAGTTTTATCCCAAAAAGAGACGGAAAGGACAAGTGACGATTAGGTATGTGTTTGATTATGAGCTAATTAAAAAGTGGCATTCCATTAGTAATTCTATTCTAAACCATTTTTCGTGATACCATTAAGCCATAATCATAACACACAAGAACACAAGGCGGAAAAGAACTCTATTTCTATGAGGCAAAAGCTGAATCGACTATTGCAAAGTGACCATACTGTACCAGGTGGTAATAGTACCTCAGACTTTTCAAACCCAGAAATTATGATCCCTAAAGTTGTTGTCCGCCCAAACCCCTTCTTCACCTCCATAACGCTGGATGTAACCTGCGCGCAAGGCAAACATGTAATTGTGCGGATGTTCGATGAGGATGATAAGATCGTCAAAATGTTCAGTTGGTTTTTGGTAAAAGGAATAAACATTACCAATATAAGCGAAGTAGAATTTTTGCCAACAGGCGTTTATTCGCTCGATATTGTTGACCTGGAAGGTGATGTTTTATACAGTACACATATTTCGAAAGGATAAACATATTAAGAACCCCTAACCCCGGAGGAGTTGTTTAAAAACAGCTCCTTTTTTTATGCTTAATAACGCTCAACGCAGAATGCTTAACGCCAAACGCGTGGCAGTAAATTGTGTTTTGTAATAAGCCCGGGAGCCGGAAACTGGTAACCGGTAACTGGTAACTATGTCTTAATTTTGGGCATGACAAAGCTGAGTGTTAACATCAACAAATTTGCCACGCTGCGCAATAGCCGCGGCGGCAATAATCCCGATGTAGTAAAAGCGGCTATAGATGCCGAGCGGTTTGGCGCCGATGGCGTTACTGTACATCCCCGGCCCGATGAGCGGCATATCCGTTATAGCGATGTACGGGCTATTAAAAAGATCATCTCTACAGAGTTTAATATTGAAGGCAATTGCAGCGAACAAAAGTTTGTTGACCTGGTGCTTGAAACAAAACCCCACCAGGTAACGCTGGTGCCCGATGCCGAAGGGCAATTGACATCTGACCACGGTTGGGATACCATTAAGCACCGCGATTACCTGCGGGAAATGATCCAGGTATTTCAAAAGGCCAACATACGGGTATCAATTTTTGTTGATCCGGTTGTTGATATGGTGAACGGCGCAGCCGAAACCGGTACCAACCGCATTGAACTATATACCGAAGGTTACGCCCGGGAATATGCGAACAATAAAGAAAATGCTATTGCCCCTTATGTAGCGGCGGCCAAACGGGCCAATGAACTGGGGTTGGGCATTAATGCAGGCCACGACCTCGATCTGAATAACCTGGCCTATTTTTCCCAGAACATCCCCGGTTTGCTGGAAGTGTCAATAGGACATGCATTGATAAGCGATGCTTTGTACCTGGGGTATGAGAATGCCATACAGTTGTATAAGCGGCAGCTCAGGTGATATCGAATATCGAATTTTGAATATTGAATGCCGAAGTGAAGGCATCAAAAAAGGAATTTTGAATGGAGAAGGGGACTTCCGCTTCATTCGAAATTCCCTTTTTGTTATTAGTGCTTCAGCTTTTCCCTTTAGGCTAATACGTCCTGCCATTCTTCCATCTTATCCAATACCGATTTGGCGAAAGGGCAGAGCGGCACGATCTTGATGTTATGGGTGCGGGCATATTCAACGGCGGTTTGTACTAATTGTTTGCCGACGCCTTTTCCGGAAAGGGAATCATCTACTTCAGTATGTTCGATGATCATTTTGTTAGGAGCCATACTATATACCATTTCGGCCAGAATAGCGCCATCCTGTCCTACATAGAACATACCTTTCCCTTGTAATTGTTTGTGTTGTATAACCATAATGAATAGGAATAACAATTTCTGATTTTGCGATTTAGGGATTTCGATTCTTTTGATATTAGCCTTACGACAAATCTCAAAATCTCCAAATCCCGAAATCTCGAAATTACTTCGTTCCGGCAAGTGGTCGGGGGTTAAGTAATTGCAAGGCTGGCAATGTAGGTTGATCAATTTCAACTAATTCGGGCCTGGGTGCAATTCACCGCTAAAATTCGTATTTTTATTTAAATAGTTGGTTATGGATAAGAAGAAATTGAAAGAAAAATTACACCAATATATTGATAATCTTGAGGATGAGGCATCCTTGCAAATGCTTCATGAGGCGGCGGTGGAATATGAAAGGTTAGGAGGGAAGGATATTCTTGATGATTTAAACCCTGATCAATTGGCACGGTTGCAGGAATCGATCAAACAGGCTGATGAAGGCAAAACTATTTCTCACGAGGAGGCAATGAAAAGGATTGCATCATGGAGGTCAAAATAGAATGGACAGAACCGGTTTTGCAAGATCTGGAAACAATTGTTAGTTACATTGAAGGTGAATGGTCAGAAGCAATAGCCGACAAATTTGTAGAGTTACTTTTGGATAAAATTAAAACGCTGTCGGGACAGCCTTATATGGGAATGGCCCCAAAAAATGTCCTGCAGTGAGAAGTATAAAAATTTCAAAATATAACAGGCTCTATTATAGGGTTGAAATGGACTCCCTGATAATCTTAAACATTTTCGACACCCGGCAGCACCCCGATAAAAATATCTACGGTTAAAGAAAAAAAATTTGGTCAAATCATTTTTGCAAAGCACTTTTGTACACATAATGAAAAAGCAATTACAAAATAATCATTGGTGGTGGCATACAAACCTAAAAAGGGGCTTGTAAGCTACTGTTGATGTTTTATTAAACACCATATTCAGGCCCCGATGTATCATCGGGGCTTTTTTTTTGAATTTTTGATAGGGCAACATAATGAAAAAGATAAACATTACTACCAATTGTAAAAAGCTGCTGGCCGACGTATTTACGCCGGTTGGCATTTATCTGCGGGTGCGCGATCGCTTTCGCGATACAGTTCTGCTCGAAAGCACCGACCACCATGCAGCAGATAACAGTTACTCTTTCATTTGTATCAATGCCATTGCCGGTATTGAGATCACTTCTACCAAAAGCATCGAATTCAAATTGCCAGGCCTGCCACCCGAAAAAGCAGCCATTTCCAACAGCGCCGAAGTACCTGAGAAACTTTGGGAATTCATGCAGCGCTTTGAAGCTACTCCGGGTGCAAAAGAAACAAAATTTGCCCAGGGTTTATACGGCTACACTACCTATGATGCCGTTCAGTTTTTCGATACCATTCAACTGAATGTTGAGCGCAAATCGCCCAACGGACAACCGGTTGTTCCCCTCATGCGGTATCGCCTGTATCAATATGTAATTGCCATCAATCATCATAAAGACGAATTATACATTTGCGAAAACATCACTCCGGGTGTAGAAAGCGAGCTGCCCGTTGTAGAATCGTTGATCCGCAGTAAAGATGTGCCGGTATATCCTTTTAAAACAAAAGGCGCCGAAGCATCCAATATGACCGACAACGATTATACAGACATGGTGAAGAAAGGCATACAAAGCTGCCTCCGCGGCGATGTGTTCCAGATCGTATTGAGCCGGTGTTTTGAACAAGGCTTCACGGGTGATGAATTTGCCGTATACCGCGCATTGCGCAGCATCAACCCTTCGCCCTACCTGTTCTTCTTTGATTATGGCGATTACAAGCTGATGGGTTCTTCGCCCGAAGCCCAGTTGATCATGAAAAATGGTAAAGCGGTGGTACACCCCATAGCGGGTACCTTTAAACGAACCGGCGATGATGAAACCGATCAACGCGAAGCAGAGCGGCTGTTGCAGGATGCCAAAGAGAATGCAGAGCATGTGATGTTGGTTGACCTGGCGCGTAACGACCTGAGCCGCCTGTGCGATGAAGTAAAAGTAGAGCACTACCGCGAGGTGCAATATTATTCGCACGTTATACACCTGGTGAGTGAAGTAAGCGGTAAGGTGCGTACCGGTAGCAATCCGTTTTCTTTGCTGGCCAAAACATTTCCGGCCGGTACATTAAGCGGTGCGCCTAAATTCAAAGCCATGGAACTGATCGATGCGTTTGAACCTACTGCCAGAAGCTACTACGGCGGCGCTATTGGGTTTATGGGTTTTGATGGGCAATGCAATCATGCCATCATGATCCGCACGTTCATGAGCCGGCAGAACAAACTGATCTACCAGGCAGGCGCCGGAGTGGTTGCTGCCAGCAAACCCGAAAGTGAATTGCAGGAAGTAAATAACAAACTGGGCGCTTTGAAAAAGGCGATCGTGTTTGCCCAGGAAATAATTTAATTCGATTGTTCGATTGTTAGATGGTTTAATGGCTGTGAAACCCGAATGCTGGAAGGCCGAAGAAAGTAGGGATTGCTTAATTTTCGGAGTTCGTAATCATGTAACAATAAAACCATCAAGCATAAACAATTTACTTTGCCTTTAGGCGAGAAATAAAAAGATATGAAGATTTTAGTTTTCGATAATTACGACTCCTTTACCTACAACCTGGTTCACCTGGTTGAAAAGATATTGCATCAGAAAGTAGATGTTTACCGCAACGACCAGATCCCTTTGGAAAATATAAAGGCATACGATAAGATCATTTTATCTCCCGGTCCTGGTATACCCGAAGAAGCGGGTTTATTACTGCCGCTGATAAAAGAATACGCCGCCTCCAAATCGATTCTGGGCGTTTGTTTAGGGCACCAGGCTATTGGACAGGCTTTTGGCGGAAAACTGGTTAACCTAAGTACCGTGTATCACGGAGTGGCCACGCCGGTGAAGATCGTGAATCGTGAATCGGCAGACGTGAAACGGCAAACGGCAATTGGCAAAAAAGCAGCGAGTACTGCGAATAAAGAAACCCATTCATCATTGACCATCGACCACTCACCACTTACCACTCACCACTCGCTTTTCGAAGGGTTACCGGATGAGTTCGAGGTAGGCCGTTACCATAGCTGGGTGATCAGCGAAGAAGGGTTTCCGGAAGAACTGGAGATCACCGCCCGGGATGCCAACAATTTCATCATGGCTTTGCAGCATAAGAAATATGATGTGCAGGGTGTGCAATTTCATCCGGAGAGTGTGTTGACCCCGAGGGGAGAGGAAATTCTTAGAAACTGGCTGAAAGCCTAATGTGATATTCACCATTGAACCATTCTCCGATAACGATTCATCACAAACAATATGAAAAAAATATTACAATACCTGTTTGAACATAAAACGCTGAGCCGCGAGCAGGCAAAAGACGTTTTAATGAACATTGGTAAAGGTGTTTACAACGAACATGAAGTAACGGCCTTTATGACTGTTTACCTCATGCGAAGTGTGACCATTGAAGAGTTGCAGGGCTTTCAGGATGCTTTGCTGGAGTTGTGCGTAAAAGTAGACCTGAATGGTTTCCCGGTAATTGATATCGTAGGCACCGGCGGCGATGGAAAGAATACGTTCAACATTTCCACGCTCAGTTGCTTCATTGTAGCCGGTACCGGGCAGAAAGTAGCCAAGCATGGTAACTACGGCGCTTCTTCTATCAGCGGCGCCAGCAACGTAATGGAACAACTGGGTTATAAATTCAAGAACGATCCCGACCGTTTAAAGAAAGAGGTAGACGAAGCCAATATTTGTTTTTTACATGCGCCATTGTTCCACCCGGCATTGAAAACAGTAGGGCCAATCAGGAAGAACCTGGGCATGCGTACCTTTTTCAATATGCTCGGTCCCATGGTGAACCCGGCTTTCCCGCCCTTTCAGCTCATAGGTGTATACAACCTCGAAATGGCGCGCATTTATAATTACCTGTTACAGCAAACCGATAAAGCCTTTACCATAATTCATGGGTTAGATGGGTACGATGAAATTTCATTGACCAACGACACCAAGGTGATCACCAACAACGGCGAAAAAATAATGACGCCTGAGCAATTGGGAAAACGCATGGTGAACCCTACTGATATTTATGGCGGCAACACGGTGGAAGAAGCAGCTAAAATATTCACTAAAATTTTGAAAGGGGAAGGTAGCTGGGCGCAGAACGCGGTGGTATTGGCCAATGCGGCCATGGCCCTGCATTGCACCGGCAACTTTAAAAGCTATGACGAAGCGTATGGGAAAGCGGTTGATAGTTTGGAAAGTGGAAAAGCGAATGAGGCGTTGAAGAAGTTGGTAGCCTTACAATAAGGCAACAAGGCAACGAGGTATAAAGTAAAACGCAATATGTATTTGCTTGCAGCTTGCAGCGTACAGCTTGTAGCTGTTTCTTAATTCACAAATGATCACTTAAAGAATGAACATCTTAGATAAAATAATTGAGCATAAACGAAAAGAAGTTGCAGAACGAAAGGCACAAACGCCTGTGCAGGAACTGGAAAAGCAGGAGGGATTTAAAAGGTCGGTATTATCGCTTGGCCGGTTTTTGCTGGATGGATCCAGGACCGGCATTATTGCCGAGTTCAAAAGGAAATCGCCTTCCAAGGGAATTATCAATGGCGCCGCCGACGTGGTAGAAGTGACTTCCGCATATGCACGCTTTGGCGCTTCCGGTTTATCTGTATTGACCGATGAACAATTCTTTGGCGGCAGCACCAGCGATCTTATAAAAGCGCGGGTTAACCAGGTGCCTATCCTGCGCAAGGATTTTATGATCGATGAATACCAGATCGTAGAAGCCAGGGCCATGGGCGCCGATGTGATCTTATTAATTGCAGCCTGCCTGACACCGGCTGACGTTAAACGGTTAGCATCTTTTGCCGCTTCTTTACAACTGGAAGTATTGCTGGAGTTGCATGCCGAAAAGGAACTGGATCATATTTGCGATGAAACGAAACTGGTAGGCATTAACAACCGTAACCTGAAAACATTTGAAGTAGATATTGACCGCAGCCTGCGAATGGCAGAACGCATTCCTTCTGACAAAATAAAAATTGCCGAAAGCGGAATTAGTTCTGTGGCCAATATCAACCTTTTCAAGCAACATAACTTTCGTGGGTTTTTAATTGGAGAAAATTTTATGAAAGAAGCCCAGCCTGGCGAGGCATTTCATAAATTCATAGCGCAACTGGAATCAAAGTAATGTAGCGATTGCATGGCCCAACCCTAACACTTAAAAAATCTGACTAGCTATGCGAGTAAAAGTTTGCGGTATGACACTACCTGAACAACTGGAACAATTGGGAGGCATGGGGGTGACGTTTGCAGGATTTATTTTTTATCCCAAAAGTCAGCGCTATGTTTTCAAAGGCCTTACCACCAGCCAGATCCGAAAGGAGAACAGCATTAACAAGGTGGGTGTTTTTGTAAACGCCTCTATTGAAGAAGTGTTGCACATGGTAGACGAATGCCGGCTGCACATGGTACAGTTACATGGAGATGAAACTCCGAAGTATTGTGAAAAGATCGCCGATTATGTATCGGTAGTAAAGGCTTTCCGGATCAGTGAGAACGATAATATTGAATGGATGGTACGGTCGTATATGGATATGTGTGATATGTTTATGTTCGATACGATGGGAGCAGGTTATGGCGGTACCGGTAAAAAGTTCAATTGGAATATGCTGAAAGATGCAACCATTGGCAAACCCTTTTTCCTGAGCGGCGGTATTGAGCCGGGCGATGAGGAAAAGCTGAAAGAATTCGCCTCCCTGCCGGTTGGTAAAGCATTGTTTTCGGTTGATATAAATAGTAAGTTCGAGATAAGCCCTGGTGTTAAAGACATGGCGAAAGTGAAGGAATTTGTCACCAATCTGAATGGCCGGTAAAAAACATCAATTATGATTCAAATACGCACTGCCATAGAGAAAGACCTGGAGGCAATGCTGGAAATATACAACGACGTTATTGTTAACACAACAGCGGTGTACGATTATGAACCGCATACGCTGGAAATGCGGCGGCAATGGTTCCGTATCAAAGAAGCGCAGGGCTTTCCGGTATTTGTGGCAGAAGAAAATGGCAGGGTGGCTGGCTTTAGTTCAATCGGGCCTTTTCGCGCCTGGGCTGCATATAAATATTCTGTTGAGAATTCGGTGTATGTAGCCGCTGACCAACGAGGCAAAGGGATTGGTAAGAAATTGATAGAACCGTTGATACAGGCGGCAGAACAATTGAATATGCATACCATAATAGCAGGAATCGATGCAACCAATGAAGCCAGCATTATGTTGCACCGGAGTTTTGGATTTGTAGAAGTAGCCAATTTTAAACAGGTAGGTTACAAGTTTGGCCGTTGGCTCGATCTTACGTTTATGCAATTGTTGCTGAAGACACCGGAACAACCGGTAGAAGAGTAGAGAAGGAACAGAAACTAAACCTTTATGCTATGATAAAGTTAGGGATCATGGGTGATTTTGTTGCTTCAAATAGTACGCATATCGCAAACAATGAAGCAATTGATCACGCCGCCAAACAATTTGGAAAAGCTTTTCAGTACGAATGGGTTGCAACCGACCGCATTGAACCGGAATTTGACACCCTCATTCATTCGTACCAGGGATTACTGATAGCACCCGGTAGTCCGTACAAAAGCATGTCGGGTGTTTTGAAGATCATTGAATACGCGCGTACGCACCAGGTGCCTGCATTGGGCACTTGTGGAGGCTTTCAGCATATGATCATTGAGTTTGCACGGAATGTGCTGGGGATAACAGATGCGGAGCATGCGGAAACAAATCCCTATGCATCGAAACTGGTAATAAATCCGTTAAGCTGTTCGCTGAAAGGCCAGCAGCTCGACATTGAAATAACAGACAAAGATTCATTGGTATCTTCCATTTTTAATACCAATACGATCACAGAAAACTATTATTGCAATTTCGGGTTGAACCCTGAGTACCAGGAACAGATCCATAAAGCCGGGTTTACCATGGTGGCCAGTGATAAACATAAAGAAGCGCGGATTATGGAATTGAAAAGCCATCCTTTTTATATCGCCACGCTTTTTGTTCCGCAGGTGAATTCCAGTTATGAAAAACCGCATCCGATTTTAATAGCGCTGCTCAATGCCATGGAACAGTATAAGCGGGCAAACGTTGAACAGAGCGTTAGCAGTTAAATAGAAATGCAAATGACGACAACAACAAAATATCAACAACCCAATGTACAGGGGTATTATGGAAAGTTCGGTGGTGCGTTCATTCCCGAAATGCTGCACCGGAATGTGGAAGAGCTGAGATCGAAATACCTCGACATTATTTACGATCCTGCATTCCAAAAAGAATTCAGGGACCTGTTACACGATTATGCCGGCCGGCCTACGCCATTGTATCATGCACAACGTCTCAGTAAACAATACGGCACAACAATCTACCTGAAACGGGAAGACCTGTGCCATACCGGTGCGCATAAAGTGAATAATACCATTGGTCAGATCTTGCTGGCAGAACGATTGGGTAAGAAACGGATCATTGCCGAAACCGGCGCTGGTCAACATGGTGTGGCTACAGCTACGGTATGTGCGTTGAAAGGAGTAGAGTGTATTGTGTATATGGGCGAAAAGGACATCGAGCGCCAGGCACCGAATGTAGCCCGCATGAAAATGCTCGGCGCTACTGTAATTCCGGCTACCAGTGGCAGTAAAACATTGAAGGATGCTACCAACGAAGCCATCCGCGACTGGATCAATAATCCCGTTGATACGCATTATATCATTGGCAGTGTGGTAGGGCCACACCCGTATCCCGATATGGTGGCGCGTTTTCAAAGCGTGATCAGCGAAGAGATACGGTGGCAGTTAAAAGAAAAAACAGGCAGTGAATTACCAACGCACGTAATTGCCTGTGTGGGTGGTGGAAGTAATGCCGCCGGCGCTTTCTATCATTTCCTGGAAGAGCCTGCTGTACAACTGGTAGCTGTAGAAGCATCAGGGCACGGTATACACAGCGGTCTCAGCGCTGCTACCACGCAGCTAGGGAAACCGGGTGTATTGCATGGCAGCAAAAGCATTGTAATGCAAACCGAAGATGGCCAGGTAGTGGAGCCGCACAGTATTTCTGCCGGATTGGATTACCCCGGTATCGGTCCCCTGCATGCGCATTTATTCGACTCCCAACGCGGCGCTTTCTTAAGCGCTACCGATGAAGAAGCGTTGCAGGCCGCTTTCAACCTGGCAAAACAGGAAGGCATTATACCGGCATTGGAAAGCTCACATGCGCTCGCCGCCCTGGAGTTCCTGAACCCGGTGAACGCAAAAAAAGGAGAAGCGCCCATACCTGATAAAGCAAAATTCACCAAAGATTCGGTGGTAGTGCTTTGCTTAAGTGGAAGAGGAGATAAAGATATGGCGACGTATATGAAGGCGATGAACATAAATAAATAACGTTACCGGTTACCGGTTTCCGGTTTGCCAGGTTCTTATTGCGGAAAGCCCGCTTTTATTCAACCTGTAATAAATTTGAGTCCCGGTATCTGGTACCCGGTAACTGGTAACCTGAAACAGGCAATTATATGAATCGGATAAATGAACTTTTTAAACGGAAAAAAGACGGTATTCTCAACGTATACTGCACGGCCGGTTATCCGCAACTGGAAAGCACTGTACCGGTAATGAAGGCGTTGCAGGATAGCGGGGTAGATATGATAGAATTGGGAATGCCGTACAGCGATCCGCTGGCCGATGGCCCCGTGATTCAGGCAAGCAGCACCAAAGCGCTGGCCAATGGCATGACCATCGCTACTTTATTTGAACAGTTAAGAGGGTTTCGCCAGCAGGTGTATGTACCTGTTATCTTAATGGGTTACATGAACCCGGTAATGCAATACGGGTTTGAACGGTTTTGTCAGCATGCGGCTGATGCCCCGATAGATGGCCTCATCTTGCCCGACCTGCCAGAGTATGAATTTGAAACAGAGTATGGCCCCATTATGCAGCGCTATGGATTGAATTTTATTTTCCTGGTTACACCCGAAACGTCTGAAGAGCGCATTCGTAAACTGGATAGCTTAAGTACTGGCTTCCTGTATGCGGTTTCATCATCTTCTACCACAGGTAAAGACAAGGATATGAATGCCGTGAACAACTTTTTGCAACGGCTGCAGAAGATGAATCTCAAAAACCCGGTACTGGTTGGGTTTGGCATAAAAGACAAACCTACTTTTCAACAGGCTTGTCAGGCTGCCAATGGCGCCATTATTGGAACAGCGTTCATAAAAGCGCTGGAAGATGCAACTGATGTGGAAGGCGCAACAAAAAAGTTTATAACTGATATTAAAAGCTGATATGGAGCTGTGTCACAGTTCCAAACCGTGGCACGGTTTACAATAAAAAATAGATAATGGACCTGGTAATTATAAAATACAATGCGGGTAATATTCAGTCGGTACTGTATGCGCTGGAACGCATTGGGGTGAGTGCGGTTGTTACCGATGACTACGAACAGATTCAAAGCGCCGGTAAAGTGATCTTTCCCGGTGTAGGCGAGGCCAGCAGCGCCATGCGGTACCTGAAAGAACATAAGCTGGATACAGTGATTAAGAACCTGCAACAACCCGTGCTGGGCATTTGCCTGGGTATGCAGTTGATGTGTGCGTACAGTGAAGAGAATGATACTACCTGTTTGGGCATATTTGATGAACAGGTGAAATTATTTAAACCCGGTACAAATGGCGCGGCCGGGCGGGTTAAAGTACCACAGATCGGCTGGAATAGTATCTTCAATTTAAAGACAAAACTGTTCAACGGGTTGCCCGAGAACAGTTATTGTTATTTTGTACATGGCTATTACGCTGCGCTGGGTGAACATACCATCGCTACTGCCGATTATATTCAACCGTATAGTGCTGCCCTGCACAAGCATAATTTTTATGGCGCCCAATTCCACCCCGAAAAAAGCGCTAAAGCAGGAGAACAGATATTAAAGAACTTTTTGAGCTTATAATATGCCAATACAACCGGTTCCTTTAAACGAAGTGTGGGCCATGCGGCAGGCAGTGATGTATCCGCAGGAAAGCATTGAATTTGTTCAACTGGAGGATGATGAAGCAGGCTTGCATTGGGGCTTGTATGCAGAAGGGGAATTAGTTTCTGTAATTTCTCTGTTTGATAGAAACAATTCCATTCAGTTCAGAAAGTTTGCAACCCGAACCGACAGGCAGGGCAGGGGATTTGGAACTACCTTGTTGCAACATGTAATGGATTGGGCGCGTGCTAATGGTAAAAAGGATATCTGGTGCAATGCCCGGTTAACAGCGACCGCTATTTATAAAAAATTCGGGATGCAGGCTGTGGGAAAAACCTGGCAGAAATGGGGCTTCGATTTTATTAAAATGGAAAAACAATTATCGCAATCAAAGCATATGCAGATCATTCCGGCTATAGATATTATTGATGGAAAATGCGTGCGGCTAACGCAGGGCGATTATGACCAAAAGAAAATTTACAATGAGCATCCGTTGGAAGTTGCCTTGCAATTTGAAGATGCCGGGTTACAGCGGTTGCACCTGGTTGACCTGGATGGGGCTAAAGCAGGCGCGGTAAAGAACTGGAAGGTACTGGAAACCATTGCCGGTAAAACTGCTTTGGTGATTGACTTTGGCGGTGGCATAAAAACCGAAAAAGACGTAAACATCGTATTTAATTCAGGTGCAGCCCTGGCAACCATCGGTAGTTTGGCCGTGAAGAATGAAACGGAGTTTGTGAAATGGTTACTGCAATTTGGTGCTGATAAATTCCTGCTGGGCGCTGATGTAAAAGATGAAAAGATAACAGTAGGCGGCTGGCTCGAAACGACCGACATTTCTATTTACGATTTTCTGCAGAAATACATTGATCACGGTGTGCAGCAGGTATTTTGCACCGATGTAAGTAAAGATGGATTGTTGGCAGGTCCTTCCACTGACTTGTATAAAAAAATTATTGAGCGCTTCCCGGCACTTCATTTCATTGCCAGTGGCGGCGTAAGTAATATGAAAGACCTGGAAAGCCTGGCTGCTATCGGTTGTACGGGCGCTATTGTTGGTAAAGCAATATATGAGAATAGAATATCTTTAGATGATTTGAAACTTTTTAATAATTAGGAAGTGGCGATTTGGGGATTTTTGATTTAGAGATTTCGTGATTTCAAATCCCAAAATCTCAAAATCCCGAAATCAGAAATCACTGATGAGTCACGATAAAAAACAAAAGATGCTTTGTAAAAGAATAATCCCTTGCTTAGACATAAAAGATGGCCGTACGGTGAAGGGGACAAATTTTGTAAATCTTCGTGATGCCGGCGATCCGGTTGAACTGGGTGCATTGTATGCACAACAGGGCGCCGATGAGCTGGTGTTTTTAGATATAACCGCTACTGTTGAAAAGCGGAAAACATTGCGTGAACTGGTAAACCGCATTGCGCACCACATCAATATTCCGTTTACTGTAGGCGGTGGCATCAGCAGTGTAGCCGATGTAAGCGCTTTGTTGCAGAATGGCGCCGACAAGATCTCAGTAAATACCGCAGCCTTTAAAAACCCGCAGTTGATCCAGGACCTGTCAAAGGAATTTGGCAGTCAGTGTGTGGTGCTGGCTATTGATACCAGGCAGGAAGAAGACGGTGAATGGTATGTGTACCTGAACGGCGGCCGCACCAAAACCGATGCCCGTTGTTTCGACTGGGCAAAGCAGGGAGTTGACCTGGGGGCTGGTGAGATCCTGCTTACTTCCATGAATCATGATGGTACCAAACAGGGCTTTGCGCTTGATATAACGCGTGAACTGGCCACTCAACTACCTGTGCCGGTAATTGCCTCCGGCGGCGGTGGTACCATGCAGCATTTTGTAGACGTATTTGAACAGGCGCAGGCCGATGCCGCCCTGGCCGCCAGCATATTTCATTTTAAAGAAATAGCAATTCCGGAATTAAAGGGATATTTGCAGGGAAAACAGATTAATATACGCCCAGTATAAAGTGTAAGGTTGTGGATTTAGGAGCCAGTTGCAGGTGTCGTGGTTTGATGGTTCGATAGCTTGATGGCTATGTCCGCATTTCCGGACCTTCGATAAGTATTCGACCATCTGAAAACTAAACCACCAGCCATTTAACAATCAAACAATCGAACAATCGAACGCAATGAAAGTAGATTTCAAAAAATACAGCGATGGCCTGGTGCCTGCCATCATCCAGGACTTTGTTACCCATAAGGTACTAATGATGGGGTTTATGGACGAAGCGGCCCTGCATAAGACAATGTCTGAAGGGAAAGTTACTTTTTTCAGCCGCAGTAAAAAAAGGCTGTGGACGAAAGGCGAGGAGAGCGGAAACCACTTACTGGTAAAAGAAATTTTGTCTGATTGCGATAACGATACCCTCCTCATAAAAGCACAGCCGCTGGGCCCTACCTGTCATACCGGCGCCGATACCTGCTGGAGTGAGCGGAACCATTCTGACGACTTTTTGTATTATCTACAGGATATCATTGAGTTACGTAAAAAGAGCGAAGACGAAAAGTCGTATGTGCGCCAGCTTTTTAATAAAGGGATCAATAAAATTGCCCAAAAAGTGGGCGAAGAAGCAGTGGAATTGGTGATTGAAGCCAAAGACAACAACGAAAGCCTGTTTTTAAACGAAGCCGCCGATCTGCTCTTTCATTATTTAGTATTACTTAACGCAAAAGGTTATAATTTGCAGCAGGTGGTAAGCATTTTACAAAACCGACATTCCAATAAAAAGTAACATGAAGAAGCTGATAGTAGGACTTTTTTTAATACCGGTTGCGGTGATGGCGCAGCAAAAGGGATTTGTTATTACCGGAACGATCACGGGACTGAAGGAGAATTCCCGGGTTACATTAGTTGATCTGAACAAACCTACAGATACCCTGGCAAAAGCGCTGGTTACAAAAGGCAGCTTTGTATTAAAAGGATCGATAGCAGAGCCCAACCTGCATCAACTGAACTTTGATGTGGCTGGAAAGAAGTCGGTACTGTTTATGGGCAATGAGACCATAACCGTAAAAGGCAATATCGATAACGTACAACAATTTGATGTAAAGGGTTCGGCCATCAACAGCGATTTCATGGCTTTCCAGAACATCTTCAACCCGTTATTTCAACGATTAACAGCCCTTAACCAGCAGATCTATGGCAGGCCTAACGCGCAACCCAACGCGCAGCCAAACGATTCGTTGATGGCCTTGTATAAACAAACATATGATGCCATTGTGATTGCGATCGATAAGTTTGTTACAGAAAAAAAGAGCTCTCCTGTAACGCCGTTCATGTTGGTGGTTACCCGCGAACTGGAACAGGACCCAATTACGTTGGAGAGACGGTATAACTTATTAAGCCCTGCCAGGCAACAGGGATTTTATGGTAAAATATTACAGGAGGGGATAGCCAATAGCAAAGTGGGCGCCGTTGGCAGCGATGCCATTGAGTTTACCCAGAACGATACTACCGGCAAACCGGTTTCATTGAACTCGTTCAGGGGGAAATATGTGCTGGTTGATTTCTGGGCAAGCTGGTGCAAACCATGCCGCATGGAGAACCCGAATGTAGTTACCGCCTTTAACAAGTTTAAAGACAAAAATTTCACCGTTCTGGGCGTATCGCTTGATAAAACCCGTGAGTCGTGGTTACAGGCTATTAAAGACGATAATCTTGCCTGGACGCAAGTGAGCGATCTCCAATACTGGAATAATGAAGTAGCCCGCAAGTATAAGATTGAAAGCATTCCGCAGAATTTCCTCATCGATCCCAAAGGAAAAATAGTAGGTAAAAATCTTCGCGGTCCCGATTTGGAAGCGCGGTTGTGCGAGTTGTTGGGATGTAAGTAGTGTTGCCCCCCAGCCCCCTAAAGGGGGAGTAAGAAAGTTAACAATGATTACTGTTTTATAAAAAAAGCCACCTGATATTCAAGTGGCTTTTTTCGTGAAACGTGAAACGGCAGACGCAAAACTCTGCATTTCCCTGTATCAACTTTATCACCTCTATCAACCTCACCTTTATCACCCTTGTCAACTAGTTTATATCCTTCCCTTCCTGCAACGTCTTTAT
Organism: Niastella caeni; assembly: GCF_004834005.1. Taxonomy (GTDB): domain Bacteria; phylum Bacteroidota; class Bacteroidia; order Chitinophagales; family Chitinophagaceae; genus Niastella; species Niastella caeni. Next base: position 197,615 of record NZ_STFF01000001.1, on the reverse strand, counting down.
CATTCTTTCTACATTCACTTTATTGCCGCTATCCGGTGCTTTGGGGAGCGCTTTCTGGGCAAATGCCAGCGCTTTTTTATAATCTCCTATTGCTGAATAGCCCCTTGCCATGCCCACCTGTGTTGTAAATTCTTCAGGACTTTTATCGTAGTTTACTTTGAATGCTTCGAAGGCTTCTTTGCTTCTTTTCTGTTGTAATAACTGGCGGGCATAGTTATGGATCTGTGGTACCGTACCTAATGGCAAAGCTTCTTTCATCAGAGCATTTGCTTCTGCTTCTTTATTGAGTTTCTTTAAAAAGCTGGCTTTGGTTGAGAGCGTTACAAAATTCTTTTGCCCGATAAATGGCAGGCTGATGGCATTCTCTGCCCATTGCATTCCTTCTTCCAGATTGACATTGTTCAATAAACAGAACTGCGCCGCCTGGTTATAACTCTGCCAGCCCGGATTAAAGGCTTTTTCACTACGCAACTCCCGACGGAATGATTCCAGTTGCAGGTTATTGTAATCTGTTTCTATCTTGAATGGTATTTTCAGTTTCTCCCACAGTAAAGCTAAGGTAGCACTGGTATCGGTTTGATCGGTGAACGCAAACGTTAACCATTCAACGCTTTTGTCAATCGGTTGCGGTTTTACTTTAACCCGCAGCGCATCTTCTTTGGGTTCGTAATAAAAGCTCCCCCAGGAAGTGTTGTTTTTAGAGAAAATAACGGTGCTTTCATCGGGGTCATAAGCAATGAAGAACCCATATTTACCGGCGGGTAGTGTTTGTCCTTCAATACTAACGGGCGTAGAAAATTCGATGGTCGTATTTTCGTTGGCGCCTGCCCGCCAGGGAGCGGCTTTACTGGTGCCAAAACCCTGATCGGTAAAACCTTTGGGAACCAGGGCGCCCCAGATCTTTCCTTCGCGGCCTTTTACGCCAGGCCGGTTGTAATGGATGGTTACATCGGTAATGCCGATGCGTTCGCCAACCACGGCTTTCTTATTACCGCCAAAGGGCGGAACCAATAACTGGGAATAAGAAATGATATAACAGGTAAATGCCAGACAAACAAGCAATAGCTTTTTCATGTCAGTTAGTTTTGAAATAAAAGCTACATAGTATTTCAAAACCACTGCATAGATATTACATATGCTGGCTAAACATATGGTTAGATGGTTATATGGCACGGTTACCGGTTACCTGTTCCCAGGCTTTGAATGTCAACTCGCTCCCTGTAATCGGTCTCTTCGAATTTTTTGCCCGGAAACCGGGACCCGGTAACTAATCATCTTTCTTCCCAAACAACCGCCTGAAGAAACCTTTCTTTTTCTTCTGTTCGTCGGGCAGTATAGAGTCTTTGGGTACCTGGTTCCTGGTGTTGGTAGCTTCTTTCAGCACCTTTTGTTCTTCCATCGCCTCTTTAGATTCGGTTGGAACATTTTGTGTGTCGGGCTTGCCAAGATAGGCATCAGCGCCGCCATTGCCCACATCTTCGCCTTCAGCACCGGGCGGAGGCGTATGATCGATAAGATTGCCCATGTCGTAGAACTGCTCGTTCCGTAAGCTTTCGGGCCTCACGAATTTGGCCTGTTTGTCGAGCCCCAGTGTTTTATCGGCAAACGCTTTGGCAAAGAAATATTCCCAAATGGGTCGTGCCGCAGCGCCACCATATCCTAATCCGCTTTCAAGGCGTATAAACCGATCGTCGCAACCGATCCATACGCCGCCCAACAATTGGGGTGTATAACCAATGAACCACGCGTCGGAATTATCGTTGGTAGTACCGGTTTTACCGCCCATTTCGGCAACGCCTAAACGACCCCGTAAACCGGCCGCCGTACCAAAATCAACCGGTCCCTGCATCATGCGGGCCATGGTATAGGCCGAAGCCTGGCTCAGCACTTCTTTACGGTCTGTATCAAAACGGGCAAGCACATTGCCGTTCTTATCTTCAATGCGGGTGATGTAAACGGGTTTAATGCTAAAGCCGCCCGTAGGGAACATGCTGTAACCCCACATCATTTCGTACAACGACAGATCGCAGGTACCCAAACTAATAGAAGGGTAGGGCTTTACCGGGGTTGGAATGTTGATCTGGTGCAAAAACTCGGCAAACCGCTTGGGGGTGGTTTGTTTTATAATGTAAGCTGCTACTTCATTAATTGAATAAGCTAAACCGGTAGCCATAGTACGTACCCCTGATACTTTGGGGTTAGGCTTTGCAGGCACATAACCTGAACCGGGAAAGTATTGCTGCGTGGCTTCGCACATGGTTTCGGGCGTAAAGCCGTATTCTTCTATAGCCAGCGCATACAAAAATGGTTTTATTGATGAACCAACCTGCCGTTTTGTTCTCAGGTTAGCGTGATCTAATTTGTAGTTCTTGAAGTCGATGCCGCCTACCCATGCTTTTACCTGTCCGCTCATAGGATCGGTAACCATAAAGGCGGTTTGCAGCATTTCGCGATGGTATTTAATGGAATCGAGCGGCGTCATAATGGTGTCCTTCTCACGTTTGCTGTTCCATGCAAATACTTTCATGCGCACTTTCTGCTTGAATGATTTCCTGATCTCATCGTCACTCAATCCTTCTGCTTTCAGGTTCCGCCAGCGGTCGGAGTTGCGCATATTGTTTTCCAGCACATTTTCATGTCCTTTCCAAACGCCATCTGTTTTTAAACTTCTCTGGCTGGCCAATGCGCGTTGCAGTACCGGCAGGTGTTTGGCTACTGCCTCTTCGGCATACAACTGCATACGCGGATTGATGGTAGTATACACATGCAAACCATCTTCATAGATGTCGTAATTGTCGCCATCCTGTTTTTTGTGTTCACTGCACCATTTTTTCACATCTTCCCTGATCACATCCAGGAAGTAAGGTGCAATACCGTTGTTCTCGTTGAGCTTTTTATAATTGAGCCGGATGGGGTGTTTTTTCAGGTCGGTGCCTTCTACTTCGGTAAGGTAACTGTTGCGCGCCATTTGATCGATCACCGTATTGCGGCGTTCGAATGAGGCCTTGTAATTGGTGCGCGGGTTATACGTTCCGGTTGCTTTCAGCATTCCAATAAGAACGGCTGCTTCTTCTACATTCAGGCGGTCGGGTTCTTTTGAGAAGAACGTGCGCGATGCATTGCGGATGCCGTATACGTTATCACTGAACGAAACCGTATTGAGGTACAGGGCCAGAATTTCCTGCTTGGTGAAATTCCTTTCCAGTTTTACGGCAATGATATTTTCTTTTAACTTCTGTATTAACCGGGCGATCTTGTTCTCTGCTCTTTCGTCGAACATATTCAACGCCAACTGTTGGGTGATGGTACTGCCACCACCTTCTTTTCCCATGAAGAAAATAGCCCGGGCCAGTGAGCGGCCATCAATACCCGAGTGGTCGTAAAAACGTTCGTCTTCCGTTGCTACCAGCGCGTCAACCACATGCTTTGAGATGTCTTTATACTGAACAAAGCTGCGGTTCCCTTTTTCTTTATAATATTTCCCCAGCATGGTGCCGTCATCGCCGTATACCTCGGTAGCCAGGGTAATGGAGGGGTTCTCCAACTGGGCTAAAGAAGGCATTTTTCCAAATAAGCCAAAGCTTATAAGGGTGAGGAATAATACAACTACCAGGAATCCAATGAGAAATGTTTTCCAGAATATTTTAACAGCGCGCGTCATAGTTGAGAGTTTTGTAAAACCGGAATTTTACGACCGGATATTACGAATTGCAAAAATCATGCTTTATAGCGGATAAATCTACTGACGACTACGAAAGTATTCTTAATAATTTTCTCCGGCCACTATTTTAGGCCAGCTGCCCGGTTTGCAGGTCCGGGTTCGGCTTTTTTCCGATTGACCGGTTGCTAATGTTATTTTAATGTCCTGGTAATGAGAAAAAAGAATATGGTGCTTTATTAGAACTTACCGGGGTAATTCTGCGACAGGAATTTTTTAAATGCGTTAACATCTTTGGTGCTCATCAGCACTCCCAGGTTGCTGTCGGTAATAATTGCAAAAGAGTATTTATTGGCAGGAAGCCAGGGAATAATTTCGCTGGCAGCCAGCTTGCGGGTTTTATCGATATAAGCAATGGCGTCATTGGCATTGGGGAAGGAACCGATCAAAACCAGTTTGTATTCATCATTCACCGCCTGGTTGTTAACCGTTAAGCCCCTGGTCGAATATTGCTCGCGGTTGTAGCGGGTAAACGCATTGCGTGCTTCGTTCACGTAAACGGGATCTACTTTATCCAATACGATAGCAACAAAATGCGGTAATTCTGCATTATTGGTCAATACAAGCGGTTTTGGCGCATCTACTTTCGCTTTCACTGAATCTTTTTTCACTGGTGGCGGCGGCAATTGGGGTACAGCCGGTTTCACTGGTGGCGTAACCGGCTTGTCAACTTTGGCAATAGCTGGCTTAGGTTGTTGCGTTGCTGGCTCAGTAACCGGTGGCTGTTGTGGTTTGGGATCTTTACTGGCCGGCTGTTGATCGGTTTTGGCGACCGGTTGTTGTGGTACCGGATCGGTTTTCGCAACAACAGGCGGTTGTGTTACGGCTGGTTGTTGTGTAACAACAGGTTGTTGCGCTACCGTTGGCGGCGTTACTATAGCAGTTGGTTCGGCCGTGCTGTCTTCAGCCGGGCGTTCAATTTGTAAGTTGGTAAGGTAATCTTCAATTTGTTTGCGACGGCTTAAAACGTCGATCAATGCACGCGCTTTTGCGGCCATGGGTGAATTCGGGAACAGGATGGTGATCTCCTGCAATGATTTTTTGGCCGAATCATCCTGCCGTTGCTTGATGTAATAAACAGATTGAATGTACAGCAACTGGGGTGTCCAGTAATTTTTGTTGTACATACTGTCGGCAACTTTCTTCTGCGCCTGCGCTTCTTCGAAATTGCCTTCAATAAATAAGTTGTAAATATTGTCATACCTACGCGTCATATCCAGCTTCCTGGTACTGTCGGGCGAAACGCCATTGGGATTTGACACGATCTGTTCGAAGTTCGTACCCGGATATTTTTGCTTCAGCTCATTCTGGGCCGCATTGGCTTTTGACGCGTCACCGGTTTTAGTATAGCAATAAGCCAAAAGGAACAAAGCTTCCGGCCGGTGCTTGCTATTAGGGAAACGCGTCAGGAACGCTTCGAGGGTGTTGATGGTAGATTCATAATCTTCCAACCCTTCCAGGTAAGCTTTGCCCAGGCCGAACTGCGCTTTCTCTATAGAATCGTTCGAAATATTTATCTGCTCTGGCGTCAGTGGTAGTGCCTTCAATAATTCTTCGTAGGTGAGTGGGCCTGCCGGCGCTGTGCTTCCGCCTTGTGCCTCATCGAGGTTGGCAGCCACTACGGTCGATTGTTTTATGGCAGCCATGCGTTGCCAGTTATCTACGTTCGGGCGATTACCCCATTGACCTTTAAATTCAGTAAAGCCTTTTCCTTTCAGCGAGGCATTGTAAAAATACCAGTCGCCTTTGGTGGTATTACCAAACATATCGCTGGGGCCGCTGTTATCATTAAACGACAATGGGCCACCAGACACATCGCCCGATGATTCTTCCTTCAACCCCTGTTGTTTGCGTAATTGTTTTATCAGTTTTTTGATATATGCTTCGCGCTCTTCTTCGGGCATGGCGGCAACGCGTTGCAAACTATCTTCCCGGTGCATGGTGGTTTGGCAGGCTACGATCTTTGCAAGCGCTGATTTTAATTTATTCAACGTTGCCAGGTCGGCTATATCGGGATTTATAGTAGTAATGCTATCGTAATACCGTTTGGCATCGGCATAATTCTTTTCTTTAAATGACAGGTCGCCGAGCAACAAAAATGCTTTGGAGCGCACGGAAGGATCATCACCCGGATTGGCGGTTGCCCTAAGCAATAGTATTTTGGCACCGGCTACATTGTTCCGTTCCAGCTCCATTTCGGCAGCGGCATAATAAATAATATCGCGGTAGGCCAGGTAGCGGTCTTTCCGCGCCATCCGCACCAGTTCCTGAATATTCTCCTGGATCACTTTATCGTCGCCTTTATGCTGGCGAATGGCGTTCAGGCGGGCATATACCTCCAGTACCGGGTTCAGCGTACGGCCGACTGTTTTTTCATAATACTTAGCGGCGTCTTCCGATTTTCCGGCTCTTTCGTATAGCTGACCGATGAGGTATTCCCACCGGGCTCTTTCTTCGCGGTTTTCTGCATTATCCAGCGCCAGTTCCAGGTAAATAGCGGCGCTGTCGTAGATCTGCTGTTTGTAGAACCACAGGGCCTGCATTTCGTGCAGGTCGGTCTTCAACCGCTCCGGAAACAGCGGATCATGCTTCAGGGTTTCAATTAATCCGGCCGCTTCGGGCAATTCATCTTTTGCCAGGAAAGTCCTGAGCTGCCAGATGAACGATTCGTTGCGGCTGGGAGGGCGGGTCCAGGCTTTTTTAAGCAGGTTGGTATTTTCTTTGGTAGAAATAGAGAAAGCACTGCCGCCTTCATTGGCGTTGGAACCGATTGGTTTATCGTACCCATCCTTTTCCTTGGGCGAAAAGGCGTAATTGATGTATTGGAAACTGAAATAGGCAGAGTCGAGCACATTCTTGAAATAATAGGCTTCGCCCATCAGCATGTACATATTATCTACCCAACTGTTGCGCAGGTCGTGCAGCAGGATGCCGGCATTGGCCTTGTAAATAACCGAATCGAGCTCTGTTTTGTCTTTTGCGGTTACCTCTAAGCTGTAGTTATAAAAGGAAAGCAGGCGTGAATAATCGTCTTTATGCTGTGCTTTGGCGCGGGCTATAACGTCTTCCAGTTTTTTATTCGCGTTGAAATGATAGTTGAACTTGGTAGTACCGTTCTGGGTGAAGCGGCGAACAACATGGAATTTCCGGTCTTCGGTTTTTTCGGAAGCCAGTTTGCGACTTTCGAACTTTTGAGGCTTTTTCAGGTCAAAAGAAAGCGTGGGCTGCGCAAATAATTTCGGCAGCGATATTATTAAGACAATAATTAATGCAAATATCCTCGTCAAAACCTTTGAATTTCTACCACAAACTAAAATCTTATTAACTGATTTTCAAGAAAAATATTTTGTAAATACGTTAATTTTTATACTCATGACGATCAATTAAAATAACTTATTACCTTTAGCGTTTTGAAACTCTCTCTATGGCTAAATTCGATGCCCAATCTACCCTGAAGCGCTTGCAGAACCGGTACCGGCTGGTAGTGATGAACGACGATACTTACGAAGAGGTTGTGACGTTTAAATTATCCAGACTGAGTGTTTATATTACACTTAGCACCATTTTTGTGTTGCTCACCGGGTTAACGGTGGCGCTCATAGTGTTCACTCCTCTGCGTATGTATATTCCCGGATATGGTGATGTTAACACCATGCGTGAGTTGCGGGAGCTGAAGGTTCGTACCGATTCACTGGAGCAGGCAATGCAGTATAAAGACAGGTACCTAGACAATGTAAAAAGTGTTTTGCAGGGGAATATCAGCGTTAAACTGGATACTACGACGCTTTCTATTCCTCAGCCTGAGAATATTGATGAATAAACCAACCATTCCGTATGTTTAATCAGAAATCCAAATCCGAAACTGCTGGCGAAGTTTCTGCACCCGGAACAGGGGCTGCTACCATTATTGCTGCCGGAACCACATTGAAAGGCGATATTTCCAGCAATGGCGATATTCGTATTGATGGCACCCTTCAGGGGAACATTCAATGCCAGGCCAAAGTAGTTATTGGTTCCAATGGCTCAGTTGATGGAGATATTTCGGGTCAGCAGGCCGACATCATGGGTAAAGTAACCGGCACTATTAAGGTAAAAGAGTTGTTGCAATTGAAAGGCGGAAGTTATGTAAGCGGGAATTTATATGCAGGAAAACTGCAGATAGAGCCCAGCGCCAATTTCAATGGCCAATGCCACATGACAACAGCTACCAATGGCCAGGTGAATGAAGTGGTTGCCGATAAAAAGGCAAAAGAGCTTCAGAAAGCCTGAGACAAAGAACTGGTTACGCGCCCTAATACCTATTGATGCACTATTCGATAACCTTGAAGTTACCGGAAGGGGAGGGTCTTTGCTAAAAAATAGGTTGGTTTATTGGAATACCGATTTTGTTACAAGGTACAAGTTACAGGTTTCAAGGCCCTGAATTTGTGAATCCCGACTGTTAATCAGCATGCTACCTCTGATAGCCCTGAAACTTAAAACTTGCGTTGAGCATCCGGTTCCAACCTTGTCAACTTGTTAACCTGTTAACTTATCAACTATATTTTCATTTCTCATTCTTAATTCCTCATTTCTCATTTCCCCTCTATCTTTGCGGTCCATTTTTTACACAATGACAAATAATTCGGTTTTCAGGGCTTTTCGTCCGTTAATGGTGATCTTTATTGCTACTACTGCGTTGCTGATAACCAATCGTGCCCGGTTAAGCCAATGGGATGCAGATGTGGATGTTTTAATAATCGGTAACCTGGTTTTATTTGCCGCTACTGCCCTTTCATTCTATCTGTTCACCCGTCAACTGAACTCTAAAAACGCGCAGGCTGTTGTGCGTACGGTGTATGGGGGTGTATTGTCGAAAATGGTGGTTTGTCTGTTGACTGTCTTTGTTTATATTAGCGTAGCAGGTAAAGGTGTAAATAAAGCAGGTGTTTTTGGATGTATGTTCCTGTACATGCTTTATACAACCTTTGAGGTTATCGCAGTGATGAAATTGAGCAAGCAAAAAAAGAATGTCTAAGCAGCAGGCGCCTTTAGAATATCTCAGTAAGTTCATTCCCGCAGCGGCCGTACCCCGTGTGCTGGAATACCTGCACCAGTACAAAGTACATTTAACCATCACCCGCGAACGAAAATCAGTATTGGGCGATTACCGCCACGCCACTACGCAAAAAAATCACCGCATCAGTGTAAATGGCAATTTGAATAAGTATGCATTCCTCATCACTTTGATCCATGAACTGGCCCACCTGGTAACGTTCATTCAATTTGGGCATCGGGTATCGCCCCATGGCAGGGAGTGGAAGAACTGTTATGCCCTATTGTTGAGTGACTTTATGGGTAAAGAGATCTTTCCGCCTGTGGTGGAGCAAACGCTTAAACAATCCATGCACGACCTGCCGGCCAGCAGTTGTGCCGATGAAGGGTTGATGCGGGTATTGAAAACGTTCGACCGCGATAACGGCCTCGTAATGGTAGAGCAGTTGCCCGAAGGGCAGTTGTTTGATATTGGCGAAGGCCGCATTTTTAAGAAAGGAAAGAAATTGCGCAAGCGGTTCCAGTGTATTGAAGTAGATACGGGGAAGTTGTATTTGTTCAGCCCGATTTATGAGGTGAAAGCGTGTTGAAAGTTTGTTGTTTGTGGTTTGTTGTTTGTTGTTTGTGGTTGCTTCGCGCTTTGAAGCGCCCGACTCTCTTCAAAAAAAGGTTGTTCAAAACTGATCGGATAAAATACCTGATTAAAGGACAATCAACTAATAACCATACACTATAAACTTTTCAGCATCCATATTCCACAACCGAAGTGACCTGTATTACCCAGCGGCCCATCTAAATACCGGAAGCCAAATTTTTCATATACTAACATCGCTTTGCGCAGTTCGGGCATGGTTTCAAGATACACCTGACGGTAGCCGGTTTCGCTGGCAAACTGCAGGGCTTTTTCTATCAGCGTTCTTCCAATTCCTTTTCCCCGCGCAATGGGCGACAGGTACATTTTCACCAGTTCGCAGGTGGCGGGTGGTAAGCCGGGCGAAGGATAAATACCTGCGCCGCCAATAAGCTGGCCATTTTCTTCCGCTACATAGTAAATACTTCCGGGTTGTTGAAACAGGTCATACAAGGCATCGGTAGTGGCGTCGTAGTAAACGGTACCCGGTTTATTGGCGCCGAATTCGGCCAATGCATTTCTTATAATGATGGCAAGTGACTGGTTATCGGCAGGCTGAATGGTCCTAATGGTAGCAGGTGACATGTTACAAAGGTAACAAGTAAAACGCGGAACACTGAAGGCCGAAGGCTGAACGCGGAAGGCTGAATTCTGCCGAGCGCTAAATGCGGAACGCAAAACGTGAAAGGCAAACACCGAGATGCGGGAAGCGCATGAATCCCGAAGTTCGGTAAAAAGCCTTAAGCGTTATGCCTTAAGCGTTAAACATTATGCGTTCTACGGTAACAACCGGATATACAGTAAGGAGGAAGTATAAACGTAGGGGTGGGGAAGAAAACTTTGTAATCGGGAACAAGTGAGCTGATTCAAAACAACGCTATGCCAACAGGGCCATCAGGCTGTAAATGATCACATAGGTTACAAAGATGAAACCGAAAAATAGTCGTACGGGATTTTTCATTTGCTACAGATTAATCAGGTTAACGAAATGTTTAACTTTTTATTTTGACAAAATTCTATGCCAAACGCCAGTTATCCACAAGAGATAATTACTAATTTTTAGAATTACAGAAAATACGGTGTGTTGCTCGTAACAACACTAAGGGCTGAGTAGAGGTTAATATGGGGCGGTTATAGAAAACACATATCAGTAACAGTAACAGTTGAAATCGCAGCGGCACGTGTGTTTTCCTTATTCGTACTTAAGTATACAAAGATATAATTGTAGGTGAGTTTCGCAATTGTTTACTGCGATTTTAAATATCCACTATGTAATGTGTTGCCGGTAGTAAATGAATGTTTTACGCAAATAGTAAATGTACGAAGAACTTTTATTGTGATTATACGTGGCCTACATGTTTCATCCTAGCGCTTTCTAAATTAATCGCAGATATCGTTCAAGTTATAGTTTCAAAAGCTTTCTAATTTAAAGAAATAGTTACATATTTATATTAGCAACGCAGAAATAAACCTTTTAAATATTTTTGCTGCGCAATCCAACGTTCAATGAAAACCGAAAATAGAAATAATATCAATCCTGTATCTTTTGAAACCAGTGCAACTGAGTTATATTGTAATGTAACAACTAACAATATTTCCCGTCTGGTATCGGCGGGTTTTTTTATGTCCATACCCGTTAGCGATATGGCATTATAAAAACGCGTGTATGGTTAAGGGTATATTCCTAGATGCAAATAAGTTTACCAAGGAGATGAGCGAATAAGAGGGTCGAAAATGAAATAAAAGCAGATAATATTTCGATATTTATATAGTCAAACAGAAAGATATTAAAGTATCCAAAATCCAAAAGAAAAACCAAGTCCAAAGTCCGAAAGAAAAACCAGAACGTATCCCTGTGTAAAACCGTCCAAATGTCCAATGTCCGTAAAAACCAAAATCCATTGTTCCTTTGAAAAAAAAACAGGTCCATCGTCCAATTGAAAAACCAGGATCCATGTCCCTTTGAAAAAAACCAAAAAATCCGAAAGTCCTCTTGAAAACGATCCAGTAATCCTTTGAAAACAGAAACCGTCTCTCAAAAAAAATTGCCCCCGCTTTCCGTAGCGGGGGCATTTGTTTTTATAGAGGAAAGAACCGCAACATAATTAATCAAAATTCATATTTGTGTTGAGCGGCTTTCTTCTATTCTAGCAATATGTTATCTTGTATACTGAATATGCGGCCTGTACTTGTAATATGGTTAAATATAGTGTTGGTATCTACGGCGGTAAGCCAGATCCCGCGCGCCAATTCTGGCCAGTTTCAATATTATGGTGAGGTAGTTGCTGAGAATACAGCCCATTCCATGGAAAGGGCGAAGTCCTTCTTTAATCAACCTTTTTTAGTGCATTGGGATTCAGTGGCCCGGGTTGAAAAGCCGGCCAATATGCTGGTAAAAGGCATTGGGTACATCAATGTAAAAGCCAAACAACATGGCTTATCAACGCCTTCCTTTGTTCCGGTTTCCCTGCACTTCAGCATTGAAATAATAAACGGCAGATACCGCTATACGGTAAATCATTTTGAAGTTATTGATAAAGAAGGCAAGCCTCAATACCCGCTGGAGGACAAGCCTGCTAAGGTAAAATCACTGGTATACGACCAGCTTCTTCAAAACACCCATAAACGCGTAAGCTTTGTAATAGGCTGGCTGAAACGGTATATGAAAGGGGAGGAGTAATGCAGAATGTGCTAATGGAATAAAGCTTCAAGCTGCAAGCCATTAGCTGTAAGCGGAGTAATAATGTTATAATTTGATAATCCTAACTAAAGTCGTGACAAGTTGTGATAACTCGGTAAAGGAATAAGCTGCAAGTGGAGTACCTTCTTCTTTTTTGCTTTCTGCTTTCTTAAAGCTTACGGCTTATAGCTTGCAGCGGTTTTCACGACTCATATTCATGAAAAAAAGCCCCACTCAATGAATGGGGCTAGTGTATATCTTTTAGCTGATTTTCGAATTAAGCTACCGCTTTACCTACCAATGCCGCCGCTTCGCTTAACAGGATGGCTGATTGTACTTTCAGGCCGCTGTCTTCGATCAGTTTTTTAGCTTCTTCGGCATTGGTACCTTGTAAGCGTACGATGATGGGAACGGTGATGTTGCCGATTGATTTGTATGCATCAATAACACCCTGAGCAACCCGGTCGCAACGTACGATACCACCAAAGATGTTGATGAGGATCGCTTTTACTTTCGGGTCTTTTAAAATGATACGGAAACCAGCTTCTACTGTAGTAGCGTTGGCAGTACCACCTACGTCGAGGAAGTTGGCAGGCTCACCACCGCTGAGCTTGATCATGTCCATGGTAGCCATGGCCAAACCGGCGCCGTTTACCATGCAACCTACGTTACCATCGAGTTTTACGAAGTTCAGGTTATATTTACCGGCTTCTACTTCGGTAGGATCTTCTTCACTGATATCACGCAATGCTTCCAGTTCAGGATGACGCATCAATGCGTTGTCATCGAGACCCATTTTACAGTCAACGGCAATGATCTTTTCGTCGGCTGTTTTGAACAGCGGGTTGATCTCGAGCATAGCGCAATCCAACCCAACGTATGCATTATATAAGTTAGTAACGAATTTTACGCAGTTTTTGAACGCCTCGCCTTTCAGGCCCAGGTTGAAGGCAATTTTACGTGCCTGGAAGCCATGTAAGCCGCCGCCGGGGTGAACCCATTCTTTGAAGATCTTGTCGGGGGTATTGTGAGCTACTTCTTCAATGTCCATACCGCCTTCGGTGCTGTACATGATCACATTCTGTCCTTTTGTACGATCGAGCAGAATAGATAAGTAGAACTCTTTTACCGGGTTGGGACCAGGATAATAAACGTCCTGTGCAACCAGTACTTTATTCACCACTTTACCTGCAGCACCGGTTTGAATGGTAACCAGGGTGCCACCCAGTAAATTAGAGGCGATTGTTTTAATTTCTTCGGCACTTTTACCTACTGCCACACCGCGTTGTTCAGTGCCCTGGATCTTGCCCTTCCCGCGACCACCTGCATGAATTTGAGCTTTTACAACCGCGAAGTTGTTGCCAAATTGAACCTTTAAATTCTTATATGCTTCTTCTGCCGCGTCGGCTCTGTCAACCGGTATTCCTTCCTGCACCGGTACATTGTATTTTTTCAGTAATTCTTTTGCCTGGTATTCGTGAAGATTCATGCCGTAAAAAATTTTGGCGAAAATAATGAAAAAAGCTGTTAAGTGTTGAGTTAGTTACCAGTTACCGGCCTCTATTTACGGGAACGATTGCGGGGGAGAGAATAGTTACCGGTTACCAGTTACCGGTTACCGGGGAAACAATTGTTAGTCGCGGGGTGTGACCAGGGAACTGGCACCCGGTACCCGGAAACTCTTATATTTGCACCCGTTTTCAACCAGCGATCAGCCATCAATATTATTAATCATTATGCCCGGAATCATCCAGCAATTACAGGAAACCACAGCCTTTATAAAAAGCAATTATTCCCATACACCCGAAGTGGGCATTGTATTAGGAAGCGGATTAGGAAATTTTGCCCAGGAAATTAAAGTAGAGAAAGAAATTCCATACGATGCTATTCCGCATTTCCCGGTCTCTACTGTAGAAGGCCACCATGGTAAACTGATCTTTGGCGAATTAAGCGGAAAAAAGATCGTGGTAATGGCAGGCCGGTTCCACTTTTATGAAGGGTATACGCCCGAACAGGTGGCCTATCCTATACGCGTAATGAAGCAACTGGGTATCGGGCATTTGCTGTTGTCCAATGCAGCTGGCGGGGTAAACCCGGCGTTTAAAGTGGGCGACCTGATGCTTATTACCGATCATATCAGCTTTAGCACGGTAAATCCGCTGATAGGTAAAAATCTTTCTGAACTGGGACCGCGTTTCCCTGATATGAGTGAGCCTTATTCAAAAGAAATCATAAAAAAAGCCCGCGCCATAGCGGCCGCTTTACAAATAAAAGTACAGGAAGGCGTTTATTTTGGCGTTACTGGTCCAACATTTGAAACAAGGGCGGAATACAAACTGATCCATCGACTGGGTGGTGATGCGGTGGGTATGAGCACCGTACAGGAAGTGATCATAGCAGTGCATATGAATTTGCCTGTGTTTGCGGTTAGCGTAATTACCGATATTGGTATTCGGGAAGAAGATAATATAATAACACATGAAGAAGTGTTGCAGGCGGCCAAAGAAGCAGAACCAAAGCTTACCGCTATTTTCAAACAAATGGTGGCCGAACTGTAATATGCCGGCACTGTCGACGTGCTGACGGCTTTGCTTAGTCAGCACAATTAACTTTCTTATAACCCGTATCGGATTAATAATTATTAATTTGTCGCCTTGTTTAATAATCGTTCATACTTGTTAAGGATCTGGTACATATTTATTGGGACCCTGTTTTTACTCACAGGCTTTGTGAACACAACCAAGGCACAGGATGATCTGCTTCGCAAAGCGCAGGGCCGGTTTAGTGGTATGACCATGGGACAGGGCGGCGGCGATTCCATTGCACACCGTACCGGTCTGGAAGATTCTATTACTATCCGTTTCCGCTATATGGACACCAGCCGGTTACAGGATTTTGATTCAGTATTATACGATTTTACCAAACGCATACCTTTACCCTGGTATCATATTACCCTGGGTAATTTTGGCAACGCTTCCCGCAGCCTGTTATTTACTCCGGAAATGAAAGCAGGTTGGGACCATGGGTTTCATGCCTATGATATTTATAATTTAACGGTGAGCGATGCCCGATTTTATAATACTACCCGGCCTTATGCCGAAATAAATTATATGCTGGGCTCAAAGTCAGAGCAGTTTATTCGCCTGATGCATACCCAGAATTTAAAACCCAACTGGAATATGGCTTTTGAATACCGGCTGATCAATGCGCCCGGGTTTTTCCAAAACCAGAATACCAATCACAATAATTACCGCTTTACTTCCTGGTACCAATCGAAAAACAAGCGATACCAGAATTTCATAGTGATCGTTGGTAACAAACTGCAATCAGGAGAAAACGGAGGCATCCAGGATAATAACTTTTTAGACAGTGCCGGTGGCGCCTATGATGAGCGTTCGAATATTCCCACCAAACTGGGACCCGATCAACCGGGCGGCCGTAATTTTTTCAGCACCAGTATTGCAACCGGTACGTATTATACCAATGCTTCTTATTTAATGCGGCAGCAGTACGACCTGGGACAAAAAGATTCCATGGTTGTAAATGATACTACGGTAATTCCTTTATTTTATCCGCGCCTGCGACTGGAACATACCATTGCGTTGAGCACCTATCATTACCGCTTCAGGGATACTTATGCTGATAGCGTGTATTATGATAGTTTATACGATGCAAAACTCACAAAAAGCAGGGATTCTTTTTTGATCAGGGACCATTGGCGGGAACTGGTGAATGATTTTTCGATCTATACATTCCCTGATGCAAAGAATCCGCAACAATTCCTGAAGCTGGGCGCTTCTTTTCAAACCCTGCAGGGAAGGTTCGATTCGGGTTATGTGGATGTTGTTTCTACCAGTAAAGATTATTATAACTTCTTTGTACACGGCGAATACCGTAACCGTACCCGTAATAAAAAATGGGATATTGAGGCCCTCGGTAATTTTTATGTGACCGGGTTCAATGCCGGAGATTACAACGCATACATCAGCCTGCAACGATTGATCAGCCGGCAGATCGGTTATTTACAGATCGGTTTCCAAAACACGAACCGTACGCCTTCTTTCGTGTTCAACCCGCTCAGTTCATTTTACCTTGATACAGCCGCCAGCCCTATAGATTTTAAAAAAGAAAATACCACTGTTCTTTTTGCATCTTTTGTACAACCCAAATTGAAGCTGAAATTAACAGGACGCTATTACCTGGTTACCAATTATGCGTATTATAACAGTTACTTCCAGGTAGGGCAGGCTTCTACCTTGTTCAATGTATTGCAGGTATCAGCTGAAAAGATCTTCCGGATCGGTGGAAACTGGAACTGGAAAACATGGCTGGTATTACAGCAGCGTATAGGCGACGGCCCGGTAAATATGCCATTGCTTAGTACCCGCAACCAGGTGGGGTACGACGGTTCCCTGGGCTTTAAAAACCTGCGTATTAGTTTTGGCGCCGAAATGCGTTATTTCACTTCGTATAAAGCGCCGCAGTATTCTCCGTTAATAGGACAATACTTTTTCCAGGATGCCGAAAACGTAAGTTTAAAAATGCCGGATATAAGTGCCTACTTACACTTCCGCATTAAAAGCTTTACCGCTTATGTACGTGGTGAAAACCTGAACTCCCTGAAATTCCCGCAGGGTGGATTCCTCAAGAATAATATACCTACCATCAATTATCCCTATCCCGGATTACAGGTACGCGTAGGTATTTTCTGGAGTTTTGTGAATTAATCTCAAATGGCTGGTTCAGCAACACCGGTCGTTTTCTTCCCCTGAAAAATTTTACGATAGCGTTTTAAAATGGCGCTTATCCAAAAACCAATCAATACACCGGGCAGGATCCACAACAGCCAGGTCAACGAGCCTATTTGTACATTCACCACTATAAATGCGGTAACCGTTGCGGAAAAAGCGCCACCCATCCGGCTGCCATGCGTGAAAAACCAATGTTGTTTTTCAGCAGGCCGTTTGTAAAATAAACGAATGTCTTTAAAGCCACTTATTAAACAAGTAAGACCGAATAAAAGCGGCACAGCTCCCCACATGCCCCGTTGAGTGAACCATACATAGCTGAACGCAACCAGTGCCAATCCGGAAACTATCCCTATGATGTTGATGGTCCAGTCTAAAAAAGCAGGTTGCTGCTGCGCATGCACTTTTTTAAGATATAAGACCCGGTATCCTGAGCAGGCCAGGTAATAACTAAAAAAGCCTACCATGAACAGGAAGGGAATGTTTTTGGCGATGGAAATGAACGTAGCCGTAATAAATACCCCCGTCATGCCCGCAAAGAAAATTTTACCGGTAAGGCGATGTTGCCGCGCCCCTTTTTTGTTGAGCATGGAAATCAGCCCACAGGCTAATGAAATAAAACCACTGATGATGTGCAGAATGAGCATAATTTTTAACAGGCTGGTCATACGATTGTGTTTTAATATAACAGACAAACCGTTTTGTTGTCTATTGCAAAAATGCCTGTATATCAGTGCGTTTTCCAAATGCAAGGGGTGAATAGCAAGGATTTGGGACAGAATGAAGGTTGCCGGGTACTGGTTACCAGTTGCCAGGGGCGTGATGCAAGGTTCCTGGGCCTGGATTGGAGAAATTGAATTATAGTTTGAGTTTATGACTAAAACCCTGGAACCTGTACCCTGAAACTTGTAACTGCATTTTATTTCACGCTTTGCTGTTGAGTTAATACTTCAGTAAGTTTAGCATTAAAATTGCGCGAAACGGGGATCACTTCCGCCACATCTTTCAAATGCAGTTTGTACCCCTGGGCATTTCCGCTCACATGTTCTGCTACCGCCAGGTTTACAATGTATGCCCGGTGACACCGGAAAAATTGCGGGAAAGGGGATAGTACCCCCTCAGCTTTCCGCAGGGTATTGCGTAAGAGGTGGGATGCCAATTTATTTTCCTGTAAAAAATAAATGCGCATGTAATTGTCTGCAGATGTGATATACCTGATGTCGGCAGCCGCCACGGTAAATTGCTCTTTTCCATTTTCGCTCTCAAATACAATGGCAGCCGGCAAGTGCGTTGTTTCCTGGGAGATGCTTTGAGGTTGGTGCAATTGTTCATCGAGCCGGGTGGCGCCGGCCTGGTATTTCTTTAATAAGCGTTGTTGCTTTAATAAAACATTTAACCATAGCGGAAAAATACCAACCACGAATGTGATCCATAAAAACGTGAACAGGGTATGCAACGATAATGGTACACCGTAAAGCCAATGGGTCAACAACCAGTTACCTATGGTAATTGGAACAAGGTGCCAGCACATGTGCAGCAATTCTTTACCAACCGTCCATTTTTCTTCGCGGTAAACGGCCGGAAAAAGCCCGGGAAGCAGAAATGAATTTACCGTAGTTGAGATAAATGTGACCAGTCCATATAAGGCAGCATGAAAGCTGCGGGTAAGAAAGGGTAACTCATCGAGGCCAAAGGGTTGTAGCAGCACCAGGATCAGAAATACACATAATGCGGCATAAAAAGTATACCGGAATGTGTGACGCGAAGGCGTATCTAGCGGAAAAGGACGACGTAATATCATAAAATATTGAATGTTAAATGTCCAATATTGAATGTTGAAGTTGAATCCAAATGCCCGAAATTAATACCTTACTTCTACATTCGATATTTAATATTCGATATTCGATATTCGGGGCTGTTTTGTACATTTGACAAGTGAAAAAGGCCGTTGCCATATTCTTTGTGAGTATTTATATGCTGTCGTTCGCAGAACTACACCAGTTTTTGCGAATGCCGGTATTGATACAACATTTTGTAGAGCACAGGCATCAGGACCCTTCTATCTCTTTACTTTCTTTTTTAAGCCAGCATTACATTCATCAGTATGTGAAAGACGAGGATTACCAACACGATAAGGAATTGCCTTTCCGTCATACCGATTGTTGTGTAACCAATGCCAATATTTGTTGTGAATGTCCGGCTAATGCCTTCATTGAATGGCCGGTACGCACAACCGAAATAAAGAATGAGTTTATTCTTACCGATGAAGATAACCACTCCTTACTTTCAGTAGCAGATATCTTTCAACCTCCCCGTTGCGCTTAGAACTATAGCTGTTTTAATTTATTGAACGAAGTAGAGTGTTGTTGAATCAGCATCACCCTATGTTTATTTCGTATTGGTCCCCAATCAGGCAAAGTGCATACTTAGGCGATGCATGATTGTATACAGGTATATACCGTATGCAATGCATGTTGCTTATAGCATGCATGCACTTTGTACAAAAAGCATTTCATGATCCATTCAATCATTCGTTTTTCAATAAAGAATAAGCTGGTCATCGGTTTATTTATCCTGGGGCTTATAATATGGGGCGGTTATTCGGTAACCCGGCTACCCATTGATGCAGTGCCAGATATCACCGATAACCAGGTACAGGTGATCACTACGTCGCCATCATTGGGAGCGCCCGATGTAGAACGGTTGATCACTTTCCCCATTGAGCAGGTAAATAGCAATATACCCGGCCTTAAGGAGATCAGGAGTTTTTCGCGGTTTGGCTTGTCGGTAGTAACCATTGTTTTTAATGATAATATCGATGTATACTGGGCCCGGCAACAAATAACCGAGCGGCTGCAGCAGGTGCAAAGCCAGATACCTGAGGAACTAGGCAAACCCGAACTGGGGCCTGTTACAACAGGTTTGGGCGAAATATACCAGTATGTGGTGCGACCGAAAAAGGGTTATGAGCAGCAATACGATGCCATGCAATTGCGTACCATCCAGGACTGGATCATTCGCCGGCAATTGTTAGGTACGCCCGGTGTGGCAGATGTGGCCAGCTTTGGCGGACTGTTGAAGCAATATGAAATAGGCGTGAATTCGTCACGGCTTAAATCGTATAACCTTACGATGGACGATGTATTCAGTGCCCTGGAAAAAAACAACCAGAACACCGGCGGCGCTTACATTGAAAAAGGACCCGCCGTGTTGTTCATCCGCAGCGAAGGATTAATAACCAGTGAGCAGGACATTGCTAACATCGTAGTGAAAATGACAGACACGGGTATCCCGGTGCTGATGCGCGATGTAGCATCTGTACATATGGGCAGCGCTACCCGCTATGGAGCGCTAACGTATAATGATAAAGGTGAAGTAGCCGGTGCGGTGGTGATGATGTTGAAAGGAGAAAATTCATCGGCTGTTATCAAGCGGGTAAAGGAAAAAGTGAAGCAGATCCAGCAAACATTACCGGAAGGGGTGGTGCTGGAACCGTTTCTCGATCGCACAAAAATGGTGAACCAGGCCATTGGTACGGTTGAAACGAATTTGATTGAAGGCGCATTGATCGTGGTGTTTGTACTGGTGCTGTTTTTGGGTAACCTGCGGGCCGGACTTGTAGTGGCGTCTGTTATTCCCTTATCGATGCTGTTCGCCATTATATTGATGAATGTGTTTGGCGTAAGCGGTAATCTGATGAGCCTGGGTGCTATTGACTTCGGATTGATCGTAGATGGCGCGGTGATCATTGTAGAAGCTGTGATGCATCGCTTAAGTCATTCGCGGCATTTTGCTGCGGTGAACCGGCTTAACCAAAGCACCATGGATGAAGAAGTGCAGCAAAGTGCATCGAAGATGATGAACGCCGCCATCTTTGGACAGATCATTATCCTGGTTGTTTACCTGCCTATTTATTCTTTACAGGGCATTGAAGGAAAAATGTTCCGGCCTATGGCGCAAACGGTAACCTTTGCTTTACTGGGGGCTTTCCTGCTGTCGTTCACATACGTGCCGATGATGACATCCCTGTTCCTAAGCAAAAAGTTATCGCACAAAAAAAGTATCAGCGACCGCATGATGGCGTGGCTGGAAAAAGCATATCAGCGTGCGCTTGTACAAATGCTTCGCTTTCCTAAAACAATTATTGGCGGCTGTGTACTGTTCCTGGCTGCCAGTCTGTTTATTTTTACCAAACTGGGCGGAGAATTTATTCCTGAGCTGGAAGAGGGCGATTTTGCCGTAGAGACGCGGATATTGACGGGCAGCAACATTCATACATCGGTGAGCACATTAACCAGGGCCGCCCATATTTTAAAGAGCCGTTTTCCCGAAGTGCAAAAAGTAGTAGGTAAGAACGGCAGTAGTGAAATACCTACCGACCCTATGCCCATTGAGGCCAGCGACTTGATGATAATACTGAAAGACAAAAGGGAGTGGACCAGCGCCCGCACTTTTGATGAACTGGCGGAAAAAATGCGGGTAGCCTTGCAGGATATTCCCGATGCCACGTTCGGTTTTCAGTACCCGGTGCAAATGCGGTTTAATGAGTTGATCAGCGGGGCCAAGCAGGATGTAGTGTGCAAGATCTTTGGCGAAGACCTGGATACACTGTCGCAATACGCCAATAAACTGGGTTCTATAATAAATGGCGTTAAAGGCGCAACTGATCTGTATGTAGAAACAGTGACCGGCACACCACAAATACTGGTCAGTTACAACAGAACGGCTATTGCGCATTACGGGTTGAATATTTCAGCTATTAACCGGGTCGTGAATACCGCTTTTGCGGGGCAAAGCGCCGGCCTGGTGTATGAAGGTGAACGACGGTTTGACCTGGTTGTGCGGTTGGAGGATAACCAACGCCAGGATGTAACCGATGTACAGAATTTGTTGATTCCTACGCCCAAAGGCGCGCAGATACCGTTGAGCCAGGTAGCTGCCGTAGCCATAAAGGAAGGACCTAATCAAATACAGCGCGAAGATGCCAAACGGCGGATCATTGTGGGGTTCAATGTGCAGGGCAGGGATGTTGAAAGCATTGTTGAAGAACTGGATAAAAAGATAAAGCAGCAAGTGCATCTGCCAGCGGGGTATTACATCGATTATGGCGGCCAGTTCCAGAATTTAACAGAAGCACAGGCACGGTTGTCTATTGCCGTACCGGTAGCCCTATTGCTGATACTGGTAATGTTGTATTTCGCATTTGGTAAGGTGAGGTACGGGTTGCTGATTTTCTCCGCTATTCCCTTATCTGCTATTGGCGGTATTCTGTTCTTATGGATGCGGGGCATGCCATTCAGCATTTCGGCAGGCATTGGTTTTATTGCCCTGTTTGGCGTAGCCGTATTGAACGGCATTGTATTGATTGCTGAATTCATTCGTTTAAAACATCAGGGTATACACGATATTAAACAAATTATTATGGAAGGAACACGTGTACGGCTGCGCCCGGTTTTGATGACCGCGTCAGTAGCCTCACTTGGTTTTTTACCAATGGCCTTAAGCCATGGGCCCGGCGCCGAAGTGCAACGACCACTGGCTACGGTTGTTATTGGCGGATTGATCACCGCAACTTTTCTTACCCTGGTTGTATTACCGGTGTTGTATATGTGGTTCGAAAAGCGCATGCCTTCAATAAAGGGTACAACCAAAGTAGCTGGAATAATTATTTTGCTGGGGTTGTGTCAACCGGCTTTTTCGCAAACACCTGCTGCCCGTAAAATGCCACTGGAACAAATGTTACAACAAGCCAATTCCAATAATTTGTCGTTACAAGCCAGCAAATCGGGCGTTGGCTATTGGCGGCAATTGCAAAACGCTACCACCGAACTACCACGAACGCAGGTGGGTGCAGAGTATGGCAACGTAAACAGTTTTCAAAATGATACCCGTTTTTATATTAATCAATCATTTGAACTGCCGGTCGTATACCGGCGGCAAAAAGAACTGTACCAGGCACAGGAGCAGGCGGTAACAAAACAGGTAGCGTTAAAACAACAGGAGTTGCATAAAGCTGTAAAGACCGTTTTTTATAACATGGTTGATCTGCTGGAACGGCAACAACTGCTATTGCGGCTTGATTCTATTTATAGCCGTTTCCTGAACGCCGCCACCTTGCGGTTAAAGACGGGCGAAAGCACTATGCTGGAAAAAAGCAATGCCGAAGCCCAGATACAACAATTGAAGCTGCAACAGGAACAGGTAAAAGCTGATCTGCGTATTGAACAGCAACAACTGCAGTGGTTACTGAATACCCGCGATAACCTGTTACCAGAATACCAGGCCTTGCAAAAAAAACATGAATGGACAACAGATACCACGGCCATTACCAGTCACCCCGCCGTGCAGGCACAACAACAACAGGTAAAAGTACACGCGGCGCAAACCAATATAGACAAGGCAAGGCTTACCCCCGGATTTACAGTTGGCTATAGTAACCAATCCATCATCGGGTACCAGACAAAAGATGGCATAGATCAGCAATACTATGGGGCAGGAGATCGCTTTCATATTTACCAGTTATCTGTTGCATTGCCTTTATTTAATAAAGCGGTGAAGTCACGTATAAAAGCAGACCAGGTTCAGGAAGAAACGGCCCGTATGGAAGTGGCCGCTACCAGTCAATACCTGGTAAATCAATGGCAGCAATTGAACGAGGCCCATAAGAAATACGCTGAACAGGTTCGGTATTATGAAACGAGCGGCTTGCAGCAAGCAGCGCTGATCACCCGTAATGCCCGCCTGGGTTTTGAAAAAGGTGATGTTAGTTATGTGGAGTGGACGTTGCAAATGAACAATGCCGTGCGTATTGAATTGAGTTACCTGGAAGCGGTGCATGCTCTGAACAATACCATTATAGAACTGGAATACTTAACCGGAAAATGATCACGAAATGAAGAAACTGTTTATATATATAGCTGTTCTGTTTTTATCAGCATCCTGCTCTTCCCCTTCAGAAAAAGCGATTGAAGCGGAAACGCCAGCCGAAGAGAATGCGGCGACCTTAACTGATGCACAGGTTAAAAATGCCGGTATTGAAACCGGAAACGTGCAATCGCAAAACCTGAACGATGTATTAAAAGTGAATGGGGTAGTGGATGTGCCGCCGCAGAATATTGTATCGGTAAGCTTTCCCCTGGGTGGTTATCTTAAAAATACGACGCTGCTGCCTGGGATGCATGTGAACAAAGGACAGGTAATAGGCCTCATTGAAGACCAGGGACTGGTTCAACTGCAGCAGGATTACCTGATGGCACAGGCCCGTTTACATTTTTTGCAACAGGAATATGACCGGCAAAAGGAATTGAGCGAACAGCAGGTAAGCTCCGCCAAGACCTTTCAACAGGTGCAGGCTGATTTTGCCGCACAGAAAGTGCAGGTAAAAGGATTGGCGGAAAAACTGCGGCTGATAAATATTAATCCGGGTTCGTTAACGGAGAATAACATCTCCCGCAGTGTGCCCATGTATTCGCCCATTAATGGCTTTGTATCGAAAGTGAATGTAAATATTGGCAAGTTTGTAAACGCTACCGATGTATTGTTTGAACTCATTAATCCCGATGACATTCATGCCGCGCTTACCGTTTTTGAAAAAGACATGCCTAAAATAAAGGTAGACCAGTTGGTGAAAGTATCTTTTGTTGATGAGCCTGGTAAAGAATACGATTGTGAAGTGATACTGGTTACCCGCAACGTAGATGCCAACCGTAGCGGCATCATTCATTGCCATTTTAAAACGAGGCCCAAAAACCTGTTACCCGGCATGTTTTTGAATGCATCCATCCATATTGAAAATGTACCGTCGCTTACCGTGCCGGAAGATGCCGTAGTGCGCTATAGCAACCAGCAATATATTGTGCAGGTAACAGGTAAGAACCATTTTCAACTGGTGAATGTAGAGACGGGCCTGCGTGAAAATGGGCGGGTGGCCGTAAGTTCAACCTCCACTGAGTTATCAGGCATGCAGGTGGTGACTAAAAATGCGTATGCAGTACTGGGTAAGATGAAGAATACTGAAGAGGAAGAATAACAGGGCCTGAGCGAAGTCGAAGGCATGGGCTGCAACACTGAGCGTAGTCGAGGTGTTGCAGCTCGACTACGCTCGATGCCTTAAAACAGATCCTTCGACTACGCTCAGGATCGTTAAATTCTGTAATCCTCTCTTACCGGTGAAAAGGCATCTAAAACCTTCACTGCTGTACGGGCGTAGGCGCTGTGCGGTACATTTCCCGGAATAACATGCACCATGCCGGGCATGAGCAACATTTTTTCACCCCCAATAACCATTTCCAGTTCTCCTTCGAGGATATAGGTTATTTGTTCATGCGGATGGCTGTGCTCGGGCAATTGTGATCCTGGTTTAATATCTACGAATGACAGCGTTATATTTTCGCCATGTACAAACCGGCCGTATAATCCAGGTACGATCTCTTTGCCTTTTACGTCATCGAGGTGTTGCATAAATATGTTTTTAAATAGAATGATTATCGTTCAATAAAACAAACGCTGCCGCCAACCCATTGTTTATTTTTATTAAAATTTACCCCGATCATTTTGCCTTTGCTTAACCGGGCCAGGTTGATAACCGGTTGAGGGCGGTCCCAGCCGTTTTTCCAGACATACATAATCCGGATCTCTGCTTTGGCCGGTTCGTCGGGCGTTTCAATGATACTGGCATATTGCACTTTCCGTTGTAAGATCCAGTTGTGCGGGTCGGATATTTTTTCAATGTCTTCCGGCGTTACATCAATCAGCACGCCCTGGCCAGCAAATGAGAACAGCGGTTTTAATACATAATTCTCCAGGTTGGCCGGTAATTGTTTTATTTCGTTCAGGAAATAAGTAGCAGGCACGTACGGGTGATGCAGGAATGGCAACGTGTACTTGCTGATGCGGTAAAACCAATTGGGATGCGGCACCCATTGCACGTTCAGCTCCTGCGTAATATCAGTATATTTTCCCAATGTATCTTTCTTTGCCTGCAGTTCATCGAATATAACGCGGTTGTAAATGCGCTTTACGGGTGTTTTTTTACCGGCGCGCATATAGTACAGGTCTTTTCCTTCCTGTATCAGTTCGGTGATGCAAACAGGTTGAATGCCCAGGTATTCCTGGGTGCAATAAAAATCGATCCGCGTTTTTTGCTCGTGTGGTTTTATTTCCAGCAGAATGGTATGCTCAACCGGCTCATCTCCGATAATTACTTCTTTTAACAACTGCAGGTACGTATCACGGGTATGGCCGTTCAGGTACTGGCTGTAATTATCCGGGATGGAAAAATATTTTCTGTACAGATCGGGATAATATACCTGGAAACCAAACAGGGAAGGGAAGCCCTGCATTTCAATTAACCGCGGTTCAGGCTCCTGCTGCTCATTGAGACAAACGCCAAAATCAAAAGCGATCATTTCACACCGGTTGCTTTCATTGGGAACGCGTTCGTTTTTTGGGATGGATGCCTCGGTAATTTGTTTAAATGCCGGATCGGTGATCACATCAATGATGTGCTCGCAGGCATCTATCATTTGTTGGGCAAACTGTTTATCGGCAAATACCGGTGTTTCTGATAATCTGAATTCAATGGCGCCGGGATATTTATTGTTAAGGTCTTTTGAAAATGCTTCGTATTGTTGATCGGTAAAAGATTCATTAAATGCTTTCCGTAAACCGGGAACCATGCTACTATTGTTTTGAAACTGAAGATACAAAGAAGTTTCAGGATGCCTGTTAACAGTTACCAGTTACCGGGTTCCGGTTACCAGGACTTGAATCCCGATCACTCTGCAGATCGTCGGGGTCTCAAATTTTTTGCCCGGTTACTGGGAACCGGTAACCGGTAACAGCGACATTCACGTTTCACGATACAAGCTTGTTACTTTTCGTGACGCTTCAATCGCCATATTCAGGAAGTTAGGCAGAATATGCGAGTACGTATATAAAATTTTATCAGGGTCATTGAGTTGTTCGATCATGGATTGCCATTTTTCAATCCCATGGTTC
Organism: Niastella caeni; assembly: GCF_004834005.1. Classification (GTDB taxonomy): domain Bacteria; phylum Bacteroidota; class Bacteroidia; order Chitinophagales; family Chitinophagaceae; genus Niastella; species Niastella caeni. The sequence goes on along the minus strand of NZ_STFF01000001.1, from coordinate 170,805 downwards.
TTGATGACCATTTGTTTTTTATCGTCGCGTTGCAGGTAACGGCTCATGCCGGGCGCATCAGCTTCGGGATGAAACTGAGTGCCCACCATATAGTCATTGAACCGGAAACCCATAATGGCCCGCTCAAGCGGCACGTGCGGCCGTTCCTTTTCTATAGCCAGGATAGCAACACCTGTGCGATTGAGTTGTTGGTGATCGGGTTCTATAACCTGGTAATTGCGGCTGTCTACTGCATAAAAGGGATCTTGCAATCCGGCAAAAACCGGTTCTTCTTTTCCGGCAGGCAACATATGCACGGGAAAAACGCCAAAAGCGGTGGACTTACGTTTGGTTACTTTGGCCACCCTGAAATATTGCACAGCGAGTTGAAAGGAATGACAAATGAAATACACATGCTTTTTAGGTCCGTGGGCGCTTTTGTTATATTGCTCCAGTTCATAGATCCACTCAAAATACAGGCGTTCCCATTCGTGGCCACTGACGACCGGTGAGCCGGGCCCACCGGAAGATATATATATATCGTAATGTAAATCAGGCAACTGGCATTTAAGCCGTACGTCAAATTCTTTGCATACCAGGTTTAAACCATGGGCTTTACTATATTGGTGCAGAATGTCCCTTATGCATCGCATTCCCTCATTTACCTGCCCTTCATACAGATCAAGAAGGGCTACCCGTATGGTAGTTGGTTTAGTCATAGTAAAGTAAAGCTGCAAACATAACGCATTTTATACGATGTCATTGTCTGCAGCCTTATCAATAAATAACAAATAAACAGGGAAATTGTTAGGGCATACCGTTCATTACTTCACCAGCACCTTCATCATTTCTTCGGCAACAAACAGGTTGCCTTTCTCATTCAGGTGAACGCCGTCTGAAGTCAGGATCCCTCTGTCTTTATTTTCTGCATTATTGGCCAGGTTATAGGCCAGGAAACCTTTGCGAAGGTCAACCAGCGGACAATTGTTTTTTACTGCAATGCTGCGAATGATATTGGCATATTTATTCAGGTCGCCATCCAGTTCATTGGAGAAATCTGTTTTTTCACCAATGGCGGCAGGTGTGCACATTACAACCTTAATATTTTTTGCCTGTAGTTTTTTGATAATGGCATTGTAGAATTGTTCAAACTTGGGCGCATCGGTACCAGTACCATTTCTTTTATGCCAAACGTCATTTACGCCAACCCAGATCACTACGGTATTGGGATTTTTTGCCAGTACATCATCTTCCATTCTTAAATAAAGATCATACACTTTATTGCCGCTGATACCGGCGCCTACTAATTCGTATTGGTCCTTTAATCCTTTTTGCTCTACCAGGTTGCCTAACACGGTTATATAGCCGTTAGGCGATACGCCGGCTTGTGTAATGGAATCACCAAAGAAAACAATACGTTGTTTTTGCTGCATACCGGTAAAGCTTACTAATGTAATGGCGATAAAGGAAATGTACAAAAGCAATCTCATTTGTAATAAGTTTAGAAGTAAAAGTGTGCAAAATATGACTCTGTAAACGGCAGCGAATCTAATCACAAATTTTTATATCTATTGAGTCTGGTTGGCGTTTTTTGCACATTAAATGCCTGTACAGGCTTTGTGGATCAAGTACATAACTGTCTGATCCCGTTCATGATAAATTCTTTTTCACCTCTTTGCTTACTTTTAATTAGTTTGTCTTAATTTATGTTTCATTCAAGATGCAACGGTTGCTTTACAGGACCTGAACGATCAGCAAAAGCTATTATTAAAAACAAATTGCATGCATAGCAACCCTTCTTTAAAAAAAGTATTAAAACCCGTGCACCTGTGGGCGCTGGCGGTTGGATTGGTGATCTCAGGAGAATATTTTGGCTGGAACCTGGGCTGGGACGTAGCCGGAACAGGCGGCTTTCTGATAGCAACGCTGCTCGTCACCATCTTTTACATTACGTTTATTTTCAGCTTTACGGAGTTAACGGCCGCCATACCGCAGGCCGGCGGGCCCTTTGCTTATGCATATAAAGCATTCGGTCCGCTAGGAGGATTGATTGCCGGTTATGCTACCCTGGTAGAATTTTTACTGGCGCCGCCGGCCGTTGCTTTTGCCCTTGGTAGTTATGTGCACTTTTTGCACCCCGCCTTGCCGGTGTTGCCGGTGGCCATTGGGTGTTACGTAGTGTTCACTTTAATAAATTTTTTGGGCATCAGGGAATCGGCCATGTTCTCCCTTATTGTTACGTTGCTGGCCGTTGCCGAACTGTTATTGTTCATGGGTATTGTTGCGCCTGCCTTTCGCTGGGAAAATTTTAAACAGGACCCAATGCCTTTTGGCTGGAGCGGCGTATTTGCCGCATTGCCTTTCGCCATCTGGTTTTACCTGGCGATAGAAGGCGTGGCCATGGTGGCCGAAGAAGTGAAAGATCCCCAGCGCACCATTCCCCGCGGTTATATTTATGGTATTGTAACCCTTGTATTGCTGGCACTGGGTGTAATGTTCTTTACGGGTGGTGTTACCAACTGGCATAACCTGGCCCGCATTGATTATCCGTTGCCGGAGGCCATCAGCATTGTATTGGGAAAACAAAATAGCTGGACAAAGATCTTCGCCGGAATTGGTTTGTTTGGCCTGGTTGCTTCGTTCCATGGCATCATTATCAGTTACTCCAGGCAGTTATATGCCATGGCCAGAAGCGGTTATTTGCCCGAAGTGCTGGCCAGGGTAAATACCCGGTTTCAGACCCCTCATATTGCGTTGATTGCCGGCGGTGGTATTGGCATCGTTGCTTTATGCATCGGCAATACCGGCGAGGTAATTACTTTAAGCGCCCTGGGTGCTGTGGTTATGTATATCATCAGTATGATGAGTTTACTGGTGTTGCGGCGTAAACAACCCAACATGGAACGCCCTTTCAAAGTACCTTTGTATCCATGGTTTCCCTTAACGGCCCTGATACTGGCAGTAGTTTGTTTGATTGCTATTATCTGGTATAATCCCTGGTTGAGTACGATTTTCTTTGGGCTGGGAGGATTGTTGGTGATATTGTTTATGGCCTTTCGGAAACCAGTTCATAGTTCCTAATTTTTAGTTCTTAGTTCATAGTTCGAAGATATTAAAGCCGCGACGGCCTTTGGCTCTCGGCTTTCTACTTATGGCTTACAGCTTTTTTCGTCTTTTGGAATTTGTCATTTGGTTCTTGTTATTTGAATTTTATGCCTTACCGCCATACCATACAACAACATACTTATAATTTTGATACATTAACCACCCTGCTGGCGAAGGCAAGTCCGTTTCGTTCGGGCGATGCGCTGGCTGGCGTAGCTGCTGCGGATTATAAAGAACGGGTGGCGGCGCAACTGGCGCTGGCAGATGTGCCACTTAAAAATTTCCTGGAGGAAGCTGTTATTCCTTATGAACAGGATGAAGTTACCCGGCTGATCATTGATTCACATAATGAACAGGCATTTGCGCCGGTTGCCCATTTTACCACCGGCCAGTTTCGCGACTGGTTGTTGAGTGATGAAGCCGACCCGGTAACGTTGAAAAAATTAGCGCCGGGTTTAACACCTGAAATGGTTGCGGCTGTTTCAAAACTGATGCGCAACCAGGACCTGATCTGCGTGGCCAGAAAATGTGAAGTGATCACCACCTTTCGCAATACGCTTGGGTTAAAGGGACGGTTATCGGTTCGACTGCAACCTAATCACCCGACAGACGATCCCAAGGGGATTGCCGCCAGTATCGTAGACGGATTATTATATGGCAGCGGTGATGCGGTGATCGGCATTAACCCGGCTACGGATTCTCCCGATCATGTAGCAACGCTGCTGCAGATGCTCGATGCCATCATTCAGCGATTCAACATACCTACACAAAGTTGTGTATTGTGCCATGTTACCACTTCATTACAACTGATTCAACAAAAGGCGCCGCTCGACCTCGTGTTTCAATCCATCGGCGGCACTGAGAAGACCAATAAAAGTTTTGGCATAAACCTGGCGCTGTTGCAGGAAGCATACGACGCAGCGTTGACATTACAACGCGGCACGTTGGGTTCGAATGTGATGTATTTTGAAACCGGGCAGGGAAGCTCATTATCGGCTAACGCGCACGAAGGGGTTGATCAGCAAACCTGCGAAGCAAGGGCATATGCCGTAGCCAGAAAATTTTCTCCTTTACTGGTGAATACGGTGGTGGGATTTATTGGTCCCGAGTATTTATTCGATGGCAAACAGATCATTCGTGCGGCATTGGAAGATCATTTTTGTGGCAAGCTACTCGGGCTGCCCATGGGCGTAGATGTTTGTTATACCAATCATGCCGAAGCCGACCAGGACGATATGGACAACCTGCTTACCTTGTTAGGTGTGGCCGGTTGTAATTACATTATGGGTATACCTGGTGCTGATGATATTATGTTGAATTATCAGTCAACTTCTTTTCACGATGCTTTGTATGTGCGTAAAGTATTAGGCTTACGGCCTGCGCCGGAGTTTGAGCAATGGCTGATAAAACAGGGGATCATGAATGAAGAGGGGGCAGTGGTTCCTGTTGAAGACAGACATCGGTTATTGCAATTGATCAACTAGTAAGTTTATAAGTTATTTAGTTCGTAAGTTATTAAGTTCATAAATAGTCGTGAGCTTAACTGAATAACTGAATAACTGAATAACTGAATAACTGAATAACTGAATAACTGAATAACTGAATAACTGAATAACTGAATAACTGAATAACTGAATAACTGAATAACTGAATAACTGAATAACTGAATAACTCGTGAAGGATATACAAAAAACGATAGTACAACCCGATCCCTGGGCAGAGTTAAAAACTTACACTGCTGCCCGTATTGCTTTGGGAAGGACCGGCACGGCCGAACCATTAGATGCGCTACTGAAATTCAGGCTGGCGCATGCAGAAGCCCGGGATGCGGTGTATGCTGTACTGGATCAGCAGTTACTGTTAAATGAACTACGATCATTGCGGCAGGCTGCCTTTGTTTTACATACCCAGGCTGCCAACCGCAGTGAATACCTGCAATACCCCGATCGCGGCAGACGGCTGAATGAAAAAGCGATTGCGCGGTTGAAGGCGTTCAACAGTACAGGATATGATATATGCCTTGTGCTGGCCGATGGATTATCTGCCACTGCGATGAACAATCATACTATACCAGTATTGAAATTATTATTGCCGTTGTTTGAGAAGGCAGGGCTCTCTGTTGCTCCTGTATGTGTAGTACAGGAAGGACGGGTTGCCATTGGTGATGAATGTGGCCACTTGTTGCGCTCAAAGCTGGTAGCGGTACTGATCGGGGAGCGGCCAGGACTAAGCTCGCCGGATAGCTTAGGGGTTTATCTTACATTTCATCCAACGCCTGGTTTAACCGATGAGTCGCGCAACTGTATCTCCAATATACGACCCGAAGGATTGAACTATCAGGCTGCTGCGGAAAAGCTGTTTTTTCTTATCAGTGAATCGCTGCGATTGCAGCTTTCTGGTGTGGGGTTGAAGGATAATGGGAATGCTAATACGCTAATGTGCTAATGGGTCAGCGAGTAGTGAGTAGTCCTGATAGCTATCGGGAGCGAGTGGGAAAAAGAAAGAAAATATGCGAGGATGGCCAGAAGTGGGGAGTAAGGAATGAACCCCTACTAGCTACCTGCCTGCCGGCAGGTTACTAGCCAGTTCTTTGAACTTCAAGTGTTACCGTTGTTTCAACCAATTCAAAGTACCATTTGTTGTTTTTGAGGCTTACAATAATTATCATCAGCAATCCTTTTTCACCATTAACTTCCCCATTGATACTGATTGATTTTTCTTTATTATTAAAGGTCCACTTGCATTTTTTAAATTGCATTTCTTTTTCCGGTGAGTTTACTGTACAACTTCCATCGCTGTTGAAATGAAAGCTGGTTTGCAGCATTATTTTTTCCATCTTTTGGATTCCCTGTTTGTCACCTTTAAGCTCTGCCGGTAGTAACACTCGTATAACTTTCCAATTGCCGGTAATATCCTCTTTTTTTTGCGACAATGCGGTTAAGGAAATAAAACTACATACTATTAAAAGCCAAAGCTTCATTAGTTTCATCATAATCGGTTTGAGATTAGGGAGATTAGTAGGGGCGTATTTGTGTTTACTGAACCTTCAACTTAAACTGCCCATTGGAAATAACAACAGAATCAGCAGTTGCATTAGGATCGGCGGAATTATTGAGAAACAGTTTCCCTTTAAAAGTACCGCTTATAGTAGTGCTGGTGATCTCTGTAAAAGTGACCTGGAATGGATCCGATTCATTTTCCTGGCTGACAAATATTTTTTCAGAATCGGTTGTGTTGGGATTATAAAGACCAATCATTAAGTAATCGGTGGTGGGATCTGCTACGGTGTATGTACCAGGCGTAAAAGGAATGGAAAGTTGAATGGAGAAGGCCAGGCTTTCGAAATTGGATGCATCAGCTACCGCTTTTCCAATGATGGCATAGCTGGAAGCGCCGCCACCCAGGTCTTCTTTATCGGCTGAAGCAAAAAAATTAAATGTTTTATCTACGTTGCCTATTTTGCATTTGAGATAGTATTGTCCCAGATCTTCTTCTGAACTTATTTCTTTACCACAGGACGCTACTAAAAACAGCAATAGCAAGGCAGGCCAGCCATTAACCAGGACTTTTTTCATACCGGAACAGATTTAACCAAAGATATTTTATTTCGGGAATTTACGGCGAGCGAAGGGACGGGATTGGACGTATAAACGGACAAATGTGGGTAAATATTGTCGTATAATGACAATAAGTGCAATAAGCGACAATTGATCCTTTGGATATGTTATGGAAAATATTTATATATCAGAATACAGGCTGCAAGCTTCAAGCTGCAAGCTGCAAGCAAGAAAAGGCAACAAGGTAAAGAGTCATAAAGAAAAGCGGCCGTCACGAATAAAACAACCACAAACCATAAACCACAAACCAAATACGCCTATACCCCCGCCAGGAACTGGCTATGGATGTAATCAACCACCGGCACCAGGCTGTTCGTTTGTTGAAACACCTTTAACTGGCGATCGGCCCCGGTGCCTTCTTCAAGCAGTTTTGTAATAAAATTAACAGCATGGCGGCTACCCAGTTCGTCTACTACATCATCTACAAAATCGAGGAGTTCGTAGATCAGTACGCGGGTGTTGATCTCTTCTTCCTTTCCAAAATCAATCAGTAACCCATCGATACCGTAACGGCTGGCCCGCCACTTGTTTTCGTTGATGAGGGCCCGTGAGTATTGAATGAAGTTGAGGTTTTGTAAGCGCAGCTTATATATTTTAGCGCAAACACCCTGGAATAAAGCCGCTATGGCAACAGTTTCCTGTACGGTTAACGGAACATCGCAGATCCTGAATTCTACTGTGTTGTAAAACGGATGCACGCGAAGGTCCCACCATATTTTTTTGGCGTTGTCGATGCAGTTGGTCTTAACCAGCAGCTTTATAAAATTGTCATAGTCTTCTATGGTGTCAAATGTTTCGGGTATACCGGTACGGGGGAACTTGTCGAACACTTTCGTGCGATATGATTTATAACCGGTATTCCTTCCTTCCCAAAAAGGAGAGTTGGTACTGAGCGCATAAATATGCGGTAAAAAATATCTTGTTGAATTGGCAATGTGATTGGCCATTTCCCTGCTTTCCATGCCCACATGCACATGTAAACCGAAAATAAGGTTACTACGGGCAGCATCCTGCAGTACATCAAGGATCTCTTTATACCGCACATGGTCGGTAATTAACTGGCTTTCCCAGTGGCTGAACGGATGCGTACCTGCCGCGCCTACCCAGAAACCAAGGTCACCGGCAATATGTGAAATGGTGCGTCGCAGGTTGCTTACGTCTTTATAGGCTTCATCAACATTGCGGCAAACATCAGTACCTACTTCCACCACAGCCTGGTGCATTTCGGCTTTCACTTTATCTTTAATTACTTTTTGTCCTTCGGTTACAATCCGCTGCTGGTGGCTTTTCAATTCACGGCTAACCGGGTCAATCACCATGTATTCTTCTTCAATGCCAAGCGTAAAATGCGTTAAATTTATATTTGCCATCTGAGTTCTTAGTTCTGAGTTCTTTGTTTTGAGTTCTAATGTTTTAGTTCGTTTGTTCTTATGTTCGCCTGTCAACTTGTTAACTCATGAACCCCCACATGTCGGGGCAAGCTCTGTTAACTTTCCACAAAAGTATCTGTTTCTAATTTCTCATTCTTCATTTCCCCTAATGGTACACGATTCACGCTTCGTTTGGTAAATTCTCCCCAGGTAAGATTATCGTGCCCGGGTTGATGGGTAAGCGCTCTTTCAATAGCGTAAGTTGCTGCTGTTTCAACCACCCATTCAAAATTATCATCGCCTACACTGGGGCGGTCTGCATCAGGAGCCGGGTTACAGAAATCAATAGCATAAGGAACGCCATCGCGAATGGCGAGTTCAACCGTATTAAAATCGTACCCCAGGAATTGATTGATGCGTATGACAATTTCTTCCATCTGGTGAAAGAGATCGGGTGAGGGCGTAAAATCACATTTATAACGCAGGTGATGCGGATTACGCGGTTCGTATGGCATTATGTGCACATATTTTCCGCCAATACAATAACACCGGTAATATTGTTCAAAAACAATTTCTTCCTGCAGCAACATCACCAGTTGACCGGTTTCTTTATGAATATGAAAGAATTCTTCTTTATCATGAAGTTTGTATACATTTTTCCAACCGCCCCCGGCAAAGGGTTTCATATAAGCCGGAAAGCCTACGTACCCAAAGATCTTTTCCCAATCTAATGGATAGGCCAGGTTGGCATATGATTCATTGCTGGTATCAGCCGGCAGGTCGTACGAAGGAAGGATCACTGTTTTAGGCACCGGCACGCCGATCTTTGTGGCGAGGCAGTTGTTGAAGAACTTTTCATCGGCACTCCACCAAAAGGGATTGTTGATGACGGCTGTACCGCAGATGGCTGCATTTTTAAGAAAGGAACGGTAAAAAGGAACATCCTGTGAAATGCGGTCGATGATCACATCATATTCAACTGCGGCGCCTTGTATTACTTTGTCTATATGAACAGGTTCTGCGGTAATCCCGGGTGTATTCCTGCTGTTGACGCGCTCAATAAAAGCCATGGGGAATGATCTTTCGCGGCCGAAAAGAATGCCAATTTTTTTCATACAAGCGCATTTGGGTGATTCAAATCTTTTCTCACAAACTTTCTTACCAAATTTATCGGAAGGTTGGTGAATAAACAAATCGGACAATTCCCGTACTTTTAACGTTACTGCTTGAGCAGAATTACTAATTTTGACAGGTATGCAAACAGAAGTTAGTACCGGAATAATGGTAGAAACGGTAGAATTGCCATCTGAAGCGCTCCAACGTACCATAACGATAAATTTCTACGGTCCCGCCAGTAACCTCGGAGATAATAGTCCAGTCGGTTTATTATTGTTCAATGATGGTCAGGATATTGAAGCCATGGGCTTTGATAAAATGATCGCATACCTGCATCAAACCGAAACCATTACGCCTTTGCTGTGTGTTGGAATTCATAGTGGTGAAGATAGATTGCAGGAATATGGCATGACCAGTGGGCCCGATTTTAAAGGCCGTGGCGCCAAAGCAGGTTTGTACCGACAGTTTATCCTGGAAGAGCTTTTACCATATATTCATGAGCGTTATAGTCACCTGGTGTTTAATGAAATGGCCTTTGCCGGTTTTTCATTGGGTGGCTTAAGTGCGCTTGACCTGGTGTGGAACCATCCGGATCTATTTTCTAAAGTGGGGGTATTTTCCGGGGCCTTGTGGTGGCGGTCGAAAGACAGAAAAGATAAAGATTTTAACGAAGCCACTGACCGGCTGATGCACCGGCAGATAAGGCAGGGGAAATATCAACCTGGTTTGAAATTCTTCTTTCAATGCGGCGAGCTCGATGAAACCGAAGATCGCAATAACAATGGCGTGATCGATTCTATCGACGATACCATCGACGTGATGCGGGAACTGCTGGCCAAAGGCTGGGTTGAGGGAAAGAACATGCATTACCTGCAATTGCCCGATGGCAAACATGATATCCGTTCCTGGGCCAAAGCGCTGCCCGTGTTTTTGAAGTGGGGATGGAGGAAGCGGAATACAGCTTAAAGCCACAAGCTGTAAGCAAAATACGCTACAAGGCCTAAGGCCGAATGCTGAAAGTAAAGAACCAATTTACAATAAACAATCTGCAATAAACAATCTTCAAGTTCGTCTTTTCAAAGATCTTCACGTACGCATGTTACAAATGTATACCAGCTTCTCCACCTTTTTTCCCAAAATGTGATGGTGTTTTGTTATTGATGTGACGGGCTTCGGGAAATGGTGTGATGAATAGCATTTTCTTCTCGAAAACGTCTTTTTTTTGGGACGCTGTTCGATAAATGGTGTGACGAACTGTCGAAAACGGGGGATGAAAAACACAGCCTCCTCTTTGCCTCCTCGGCTCCTCCTCTGTTCCACCTCTTTGGCTCCTCGGAATCCGAGGAAGCAAAGAGGACCCAAAGAGGCCACAATGAGGTATCATTGAGGTAGCATCAAGGTCGAACGGTCTGTCAAAAATCCGCAAAGCTCCAAACAACAAAAAAGCCGCCCCGAAGATCGGAACGGCTTATTCAGAACACGAATTATTGTCTTAGTTAAACAGGTAGCGGATACCAAATTGCATTTGCCAGCGTGATGTTATACCGGTATTGTTGGTATAGCTGTTGGCAAAAGGAACCTGGTTGGTAGCATCCTGGTAAGGGAATGAATATCGTGGTGTTTTGTTATCGGCAGAAAGGCCTTCATAGCGCAGTAATTGATAGCCTGAAGAGTTGCTCAATAAGTTAGGTGTTTTTACCAAACCCCAATATTTGTTCAGGAAGTTACCTGCATTGATCAAATCAAGCGTCAGACGCAATGTGTGTTTATTGATGTCTTTTTTGCCTTTTGAATAGAAGTAAATATCCTGGGTGATATTCAGGTCTAACTTTTTGTAGAACGCCCAGGTCCAGGCATTTGCCTGCGCATACTCGCCACGATGTTTGCTGAGGTAATTATCCTGTTTAATGTAGTTGTCTAACTGCGCCCAGATCTGTGAAGCAGTTCTTACATCGGCAGTACCGCTTACAGGAACCAGGGTAATTTCAGTAGCATCGCGTGGAATGTAGATCAGGTCATTGGTGTTTCCGTCGCCATTAACGTCGCCATTGTAAATATAAGAGCTGGCGCCTGAAGGTGCTGCCTCAAATACGGCACCGAATGAAGTGGCAAAGTATTTTGCATATTCAAACCGGTAGCTTGCAAAGGCGATAATACGGTGCGGTTGATAGAAGGAAGAATAGGCGAGGTTATCGCTATTGGGGTCCATATTACCAACTGCTCTTGCGCTCCACAAAGAAGAAGCGGTGCTACCGCCTTCGGCAACGTTCTTGGATGCGCTATAAGTGTAGGCTACGCTGGTAAACAGGTTTTTGAAGCTCTTTTCAATTCTGGCTGTTAACGTATAGCCATATCCCTTTTTAGAGTTCTTCATTAAGATGGCGGTTCCTATGGAAGGATCGGCCAGGGTATTGCCGGTAAAGTTGCTGGCGCTTGGCTTGTTGTAATAGTATTTATTACTTCTGTAAATATCATAAGAGCTTCCTGTTGCCTGAATATAACGGGGTCTGGTATCCCAACCGCTTAATTCAAAGGCGTTGCCTTGGTTCAGGTTCAGGTTAGAATAGTATACTGCATTAAGGTCTTTGAAATAAGACCCTTCCACTGTGATCGTCCAGTCGTTGGCGAATTTTTTATCAATAGCCAGGTTAGATTTCAATACGGTAGGATATTTGAAATTATCATCTACCAGGGCTACGCTGTAACTGGTATTAGAGGCGCCCGTTGCTGGTTTATAACCGAAGGGTACATTGCTGGTTTGCAATGCGCCGAACTGTATACCATTATTGCTTGCCTGGTTGCTTACCCAAACAAAGGGTGGGGGACCAGAGAATACACCGGCGCCACCACGCAGCTGTAATGTTTTATTGCCCAATACATCCCAGTTAAATCCGAGTCTTGGAGAGATGATCAGTGCATTGCCAGGCGCTTTTCCAATGTTATACGATTTGCCGTCTTTGAACTTTAAGGCGTTAAAGTATGGGTTATCGGTGAATGATTGTTTGTAGAAGGTCATATCTGCGCGTACACCTAATGTAAGGGTCAGGTTTTTGTGCAAACGCCATTTGTCCTGTACAAACACACCAGCTTCTGTTGAACCGGCTTCAGCCCAGGGGAAAGCCCCACCAGGTAAGGCAGAATATTGTAAGTAAAAAGTTCTGGCATTGGCGGCTCCATTCAGTAAACTGTTCCTGAAGTCGTTCAGGCTGTTAAACTGGTATACGCCGCGATAGCCGGGTGCAAATGCATTTTCATATTTTCTCTGGTAAGCCTGGAAACCGAAGGTCCATTCGTGGGCTCCTGCATACATCTTAAAGATATCTGACAGTTGGAATACATCGGTGTTCAGCCTGTTGTTGTAAGTAAACATTTCATAACCGAAGGAAGTAAAAATGTTACCGGTGCCATCCAGGATGTCAACAAAAGGCATGGTATCGGAAGGCGAGTGCTGTGAACGGAAATCTCTTAATGCCGTATAACCTACTTGCAGTTTGTTAGACATGGAGTTCCCGAAGCGCGAATTCAACTCGGCAATAAAAATGTTGAAGTTATTATTGATGCCATAACCGGCAGCCCAGAATGGCATGGCCGTGTTATTAGCTGCACCTGAGCCACTGGTAACCATTGATGTACCATTGTTAGGCCGGCTGCCACTGGCAAACTGGTCGGCATAAGACTTCAGGTAATTGTATTTAACGGTAAGGGTGTGGTTACGGTTAATGTTCCAGTCAATTTTAAGTGTCAGTTTATCACTTTTGGTCAGGAAATTATAACCCTGATAAGCGCCGGGATCGTATCCGCCCAGTTTAGGTGAATTTTTCAACAAGCTTATCAATGCTTCCAACGAATCCTTGTTCGCTCTTGAAACACTACCAGATACGGGTGGTTTGCTGGCATCAGATGCGGTGAAGCTGGTGGCGGGTACTTCCTGGCGAACCTGTTCGCCGCTTATAAAGAAGAATACCTTGTTTTCTATGATGGGGCCACCAACTGAAAAGCCACGTAAGTTATAGGTAAGAGGCGTTTTGGCAACTTTGGTATTGGCAACGTTGTAACCCTGGGTTCCTTTTCCTTTTAAATAAGTGTATACAGAACCTTTAAACTGGTTGGTACCGCTACGGGTTACGGAGTTGATACCGGTTCCTGCAAAACCGCCTTGTGTTACATCATAGGGAGAAACGTTCACCTGGATCTGCTCAATGGCGTCAATGCTGATGGGCTGTGAGTTGGTTTGTCCGCCCAATACAGAAGAAAGACCAAATGAGTTGTTGAAGTTGGCGCCGTCAACGGTCATGTTGTTGTACTGGTTGCTGCGGCCGCCAATGTTTAAACCATTGGAGGTAGGTTCCAGTTTGGTAAAGTCCTGTAACGACCGGTTGATGGTAGGTAATCTTTCAATCTGAGTGCGATTGATTATCTCCTGGCTACCAATATGGCTGGTGCTGAATACTTTGTTTTGTTTGGAAGCAGCCACCACTATTTCTTTCAGTTCTTTTCCATCGCCCGTGAGGGAGAAATCTGCTTTAAATTCCTGACCCAGTAACAGGTTGATATTATCCTGTTCCATTTTTTTAAAACCCACATAGGTAACCGAAACTGTATAAGGACCGCCAACGCGCAGGTTGGGTAAGTTAAAACGACCGTCTTTACGGGTGGTGGTAGCATACTTTGTACCAGATGGGGTGTGAAGGGCAATTATAGTAGCACCAGACAGGGGTGATCCGTTATTGTCTGTTACTGTACCATGGATCTCTGAAGTTGTTTCCTGGGCATAAACCCCAACTCCAAGGCATAGTACTGCTACCAGTAACAAAAGAGTGCATCTTCTCATATTGACTTGTTTGGTTTTAATTCGGGTGCAAAGAAACAGGGCTGTTATTACGTATATTACAAATACATTATTACCAAATGATTAAATCTCATTTGTAGCAATACGTTACAGCAATATGATATTGGGTGTTAGCTCTTTGTTTTTCAGGCGCAATAGACAAGAATCGTAGCAGTTTTGACATTCCGGTTAGCACTGATATAAACGCACAAGTGCCAAAAGTAACTGAAAAGAGATTCAGATTAAAAAAATGTTAACGTGAAAATAGACACAGGTTATGCACCAAATGCTGCAAGCTATTATTATCTCCTTTTGTTAATGGGATAAGGTTTTTGGGTAATATTAATATGCCATACATAAAAAAATCCGTCCCGCAGAAGCGAGACGGATTCATATAATTGTTTTTTGTACTATTATTAATTAAAGATATACCGTAAGCCCAATTGAATACCCCAGGTGCTGGTTGTTGAAAAGTTAGGTTGATACGCTTTTGTCGGATTTGTCGGGTTGAAAGTGTATCGGGGCGCAGCCTGGCTGAAGCCGGATGGTAAACCTAAAATACCCATATCCTGGAAGGTTCCATAATTATAGGAATACCGGTAACCCCATTCGCTGTTCAACAGGTTCAACAGGTTAATTATATCTACACTGAACTGTAAGGTATGTTTGGTAGTGCCTCTTCTGTAAATGAAATCCTGTAACACACGCAGATCAACCGTGTGGTTCCAGGGCAGCTTTGCACCGTACTTCGTCATATACTCACCTTTGTGATCTTTCAGGTATTTGTCGTTTTCAATAAACTTGAAGAAGGCATCGCTCTGCTGTTGGGCGGTATAGGTAACGCCATTGGCTGTGAATGCATCTACAAAAGAAATTTCTGATGGGTCTTTAGGAATGTATATCACATCATTGCTTTGTCCATCGCCGTTTATATCGCCGCCGTACCGGAAGCTGTACCGTTCCTGCGGTTGTCCTGAATAGAACAGGCTGAAGGTAGTGGCCATGCGATTAGTCAGGTATTCAAGGCGATAAGATACATTCGCTACAATGCGGTGTGGTACCGAATAATTGGAATAACCTAAGTCCGGTTGATTGGGGTTGAATATGATGTTATTGGTGTTCCAGCCGCTGCCGCTTTGGTCAGAGCTGCCGAGCGCAACTTCTTTTGCCAGGGTGTAGGTGTATGCGATACCAGCTTCCCATTTATTGGAGAAAGCCTTTTGTAACTGGGCTGTTAATGCCAGGCTGTATCCTTTGCTGGTGTTATCCATAACGATCATCTGGCTAACATTGGAATTAAGTCTTGTCTGGTAGGTAGGGCGCTTATCGGCAACGCCGCCCAGGTTCCCGGTTTGCCAGCCCAGGTTGGCATTGCGGAAATATACGTTGTTGATCATCTTCGTGTATATAGCTTCGAAAGTAGCGGTGTAATTATTGGCAAATCGTTTATCAACTGCCAGGTTCGAACGCCATACCTGTGGCATTTTGAAATCTTTGGCTGCGGCGCTGTATGATGAGCCAGATGGAATGGTGGTACCTACTACTGGTGGATTCGTAGGAATATACGTTGTTCTGTCTTTGTTATACCGGATAGCCGACAATGCGGCGCCGGTTGGTTGATATAAAGCACGGACCACGCCATTATCACCCACCTGGTTCACCAGCCAGATGAACGGAATGCGGCCGGTGAAGATGCCGGTACCACCGCGTACTATAAGCGATTTGTCGCCTTTTGCATCATAGGTGAAACCTAACCGGGGCGACCATAGCGGTTTGGCATCGGGCCATTTGCTTACGTCAAACCGTTCGTCCATCAGGTTCTCGTCTTTGAAATAAACCTGTTCCAGTGCCGGGTTGCGTGGTGGATCGTAAGGATATATAGGTATATCCATCCGCAAGCCATAAGTAACTTTAAGCTTATTGGTAATGGTGAAAATATCCTGCAAATAGAATCCCAATTGAGAAAATTTGGCTTCGGGCACTTTTATTCCTTTTGGGTTGCTGGGGTCATACGCTACTGCAAATACAGCCGGTGCTGTGTTGTTGAGAAAATCATTCAATGAATTATACCGGTAATAACTGGGGCCGCCCGCACTTGTAAAAGAGTTGGCAAACTGCATGGCATCGAAGTTGGCGCCACCGGTAAACGTATGCTTACCCATGATATAGGTAAGGTTGTTGGCAACGTTAAAGGCTTTATCGCGTATTTCATTTTTGTAAGAGAACAGGTCGGTGCCGAAAGAAATATACACGTTATTGGCATCACGCATGATATCGGCGAACGGCATATTGCTGTTGGGAACACGTATCAATTCATTATTGGTATAAGAGGCAATGAACTGGTTGCTCCATTTGTTGTTGAACGTAGAGTTCAGTTCAATAACCCCCGACCATACTTTCACATTGTTCTTGAAGTTGGTTCCTTCATAAGCCATACCGCCTGTAGCGCCGCCCCGACGGCTGTTGTTGATACGATTGGCGGTAACACCAGTAACACTGGCAGAGTTCACCATATCATCGTCATTGGTCTCTGAGTTGGTGTAGCGGAGTGTTAAACGGTGTTTAGTGTTAATATTCCAGTCAACACGGCCCAGGAATTTGGTATTGTCAGTTTCAAAATCATAGCCTTCATAACCGCCCGGGTCGTAACTGTAGGTATTAATAAGGTATGTTCTTAATGTATTCAGGTCGCTGGCCAGCACGGAAGTGGCATTGGGATCGGTATCCGAGGCGCTTTTTTTAGCTACATACGTTTGACCGGGTTGCGTTCTTTTTTCACTTTCTACATTGAAAAAGAAGAACAACTTGTCTTTAATAATAGGACCGCCAATGCTGCCGCCGAATATCTTTGTTGATCTTTTTGCGTTGGGAACATCTGTTTCCTTTACTTTTTTACCAGTGAACTCCTGGTTCCTGTAATAACCATAGGCTGTTCCATACCAGTTGTTGGTACCTCTTCTGGTTACCGCATTGATACCGCTGCCCACAAAGCCGGCCTGGCGAACATCATAAGGCGCAATATTCACCTGTACCTGGTCTACCGCATCAATTGATACGGCTGATGTGGCGCCACCGGGTACCATGCCATCGCCGCTGCGGCCAAAGTTGTTATTGAACAGCGAGCCATCGATCATAATATTATTGAACCGGTTGTTCATACCCGCAAAACTGTTTCCATTGCTTTGGGGCGTAACGCGGGTTAAGTTGGTTAAACTGCGCGCAATGTTTGGCATGTTTTGCACCAACCGGTTGCTGATGTTGGTGGAAGCGCCGGTTTTTTCGGTGGCGACTCTGCGGCCTGCGGCTGTTACGATCACCGATGTCATTTCTTTATCGGCCAGTTCACCCAGCAGGTCGAACTTTTCACCTAATGGAATATTTATATCGCTTCTTTTATATGCAGCATAACCTGCATATGTAATTGTAACGGTATATGGTCCGCCGGGTGGCAGGTTGGTGAGATCAAAAATGCCTCCTGTTCTTGTTATGGTTGTAAAAGCTGAACCTGTTGGTTCGTGGCGTGCTACCACGGTGGCTCCTACCAGCGGTTCTCCTTTGCTTGATTTAACAACGCCCGACATACTACTGGTTGTAACCTGCGAATAACCGCTTAGCACACCGGTACAAACCAATAATAGGCTTAGTAAATAAGCTTTAAGTTTTCTCATATATCGATGTTTAAGTTTGTCAATATAATTTACATGGGGTACGATAACGGTTAACGGAGCAAGCATTGCCCTATAATGGCATCACATGACTGTGCCTGTTAGGGTTATTAATAAACTGATAAGTAATTACTATGATCCATCAGGCAAATCCAGGGCAGGGTTTTATTTTAGTGCAGATACGTTGTTCAGATATATCGTATATAATAATATTGAAAGCAATTCACAACGTATCATGCTATTAGAATAGTTAATTAATCGTTGCGCAAATGTAGCTGAAATTGAAATCAAACGTATTGTTCCGGTAGTAAAAGCAGTGCACAGGTTATTAACGCTAACATATACACTGAATTTTACCCATAAACCTTGGGTACTCCTGTATTAATTTTTATTCGAATAAGTTGGTAAAAAACTCGCTTTCCTATCTGCTATAGAGGCAATGTGAAGGGTGAAAAGGCTGCTTGATATAGGTCAAAATAAGCCAAAACGTCAGGCAACCGGAAAGGGAAAAATGGGGTATATTATTTTGATAATTCCATGTGTTTATAATTGTTTCTGATGCAAGTAAACAATTTATACAAGTGGTTGTTGTTTAACTATTCATACAGAGCAAATAATCAATCGATTACAAATGAATGGTAAAGCACGGGCGTATTGCTGCGGCCGTTTTCTGTTCATTTGAACGGGCTGTTTGCTTTCCTGTTTTATGTTAACTTTGCCGAAATTTCATAACATGCTGGATTCTATTGAAAGTGCCATTGAAGACATTAAAAATGGTAAACTGGTTATTGTAGTGGATGACGAAGACCGTGAAAATGAGGGTGATTTTTTGACAGCAGCGCGTAATGTGACCCCTGAGATAGTGAATTTTATGAGTAAATACGGGCGTGGGCTGATCTGTGCTCCCCTGGAAGAAGAACGTTGCGTGGAATTGCAACTCGACCTGATGGTTAATAATAATACGGCCCTGCACGAAACGGCTTTTACCGTGTCGGTCGACCTGCTTGGGCATGGCTGTACCTCCGGTATTTCTGCCCATGACCGGGCAAAGACCATTCAGGCGCTGTTAGACCCGAATACCAAACCTGAAGACCTGGGCCGCCCAGGCCATATTTTCCCCCTGCGGGCAAAAAAGGGTGGCGTTTTACGCCGCGCAGGTCATACGGAGGCGGTGAATGACCTGGCCCGGTTAGCTGGTTTTGAACCTGCCGGGGTACTGGTAGAGATCATGAATGAAGATGGTACCATGGCCCGATTACCCGAACTGCAGGAAATTGCCAAAAGGTTTGATCTGAAGCTGATCTCCATAAAAGACCTGATCGAATACCGCCTGAAAACGGATTCACTGATCGAAGAAATTGTACGGGTAGATATGCCAACCAAATGGGGCAATTTTAAATTGATTGCCTTCAACGAAAAAGGCACGGCTAACGAGCATCTGGCCCTCATAAAAGGCGAATGGCAGAAAGACGAGCCGGTGCTGGTGCGGGTGCATTCTTCCTGCTTTACCGGTGATATTCTGGGATCTATGCGGTGCGATTGTGGCGAGCAACTGCACGCTGCCATGCAACATGTTGAAAAAGAAGGAAAGGGTATTATATTATATATGAACCAGGAGGGCAGGGGTATTGGATTGGTTAATAAATTAAAAGCGTATAAGCTGCAGGAAAGCGGTTTTGATACGGTGGAAGCCAACCTGCACCTGGGTTTCCCGATGGATAAACGGGATTATGGCATTGGCGCTCAAATATTGCGTTCCCTGGGCGTTACCAAGCTGCGGTTGTTGAGCAACAATCCTAAAAAACGCGCCGGTTTGCTGGGATATGGTTTGGAAATAGTAGAAGCCGTACCTATTGAAGTTGAACCGAACCCGCATAACGAAAAATACCTCACTACCAAAAGAGACAAGTTGGGACATGAGATATTGAAGAAGTAGGGGGTAGTTGACAAGGTAGTTGTCGACGGTTTCCGCATCAATTTTTTATAAATGCCACGTTTAAATAGCTTGGCATTTTTTATTTGTGGTTTATGGTTTGTTGTTTGTGGTTGCTCTAACCACAAACTAATTAATTGCTTCCTGTATCAGACTTCGAAGTATCATTTACAACAGGAACTTTCAATTTCTTTTTTCTTTCAGCGCGCCACAGATCGCTCAGGCGTTCAAAGTCGCGGCGATAGCTGATACTGGCGCCGGATCGGTTTTGACGGGCGCCTGCACCGGAGAGATAATTATACGAGTCGCGGTAAAAGAAGGTAAGCACCAGTTTTCCATCCTGGCGTATTTTCCAGTCTGCCGAAATATCGGGGAGGAATTGCAGGTTCTTTGTCGCCTGTACCTGTTGAGCCGATAGGCCAAAGTCAACCGCACTGCCAAACGTGAACGTGAGCCGTTCGTTCAAAAAGCTTTTACCAATATTGAAATTGAGGTTGGTGCGGTCGATATTCAATTTACTGCGGTCAATATTGTCGACCAGGTTAGAACCATTGTACAGTTGCGCATTGAAGTTAACCTTGATGCTTTTATCGTTGAACAGTTTTTGGAAGATGCTGGAGAACTGTTTGCTGAGAGCCCCTGACAGTACACCGGAAATACTGTTTACTACCACGCCACTGAAAAGCCCGGAGCCAAGTCCGCTTTGATTGCTGGACGAAGACACGGGGCCGAAGCTGTTGAATACGATCAGGAACGCCACCTGTTTATTCAATTCGTTCTGGTCGCGCTGGATCAATTGCAAAATGGCCAATGCATCCGGATCATCCTTTAACGGGCTGTTGGTAGGCAGCTCTATCTGGAACAGGATGTCGGGCTTCATCAGCTTTTTAGTGAGCTGGGCTACTACAATTACTTTACCCCGGTATTTGCGCACATTTGAGTTGGCGTTCGTCACTGCTTCTGTTGCCAGGTCACTGAAGCGCACATCATCTGCCTCGTATTCTGCATCTATTTTAATATCTGCATCGTATGGGTCGCCCCGCCATTGAATATAATTACCTACGTTCTCACGCAATTTAAAGGGTTTGCGCAGCAGGGATTGAAAATTGAAATTGTAATTACCGCGGTCTATATCGTACCGGCCGGTGATGCTGAAATTGCCATCGGTGCCGGTTTGCATTTTAAGGTTGCCATGCCCGTTAGCCTGAATGATGTCGCCCGTTAACTCGTCGAGGATCACATACATTTTGGCGTAATTATTTGCCGTTACATCGAGCGTTACATACAGGTTGCTGGCATCAGCACTGCGTACTGCCTTCATTTCGCTACCGTATTGTTTCCACACAACAAAATTAGCCTCGCCGCTTTCGCGACCGGTTTGTGAACGGATATACAATTCCGAACTATCGGCGGGCTCGCCGCGAACATCCAGGCGCATGTTTTCCAATGGTCCTCTGAATGTAGCATTGGCCCTGGCATACATAGTGCCGAAGAACGGGTCTTTGCTGGTGTTGGGCGTGTTCAACACCTGTAGTTTATTTGTGTTGAAGGCAAAGTCGAAGTACAGGTTATCAAAGGCCTGGTGTCTTAAAATGCCTTTGGTAATATGCCCCCTATTGCCTTTCTCATCTTTAAAAGCAAAAGAGCCGAAGTCGATGGCATCGTCTTTAAAATCGAACACGGCTGATGGGATCTTGTACAATACATTGGTATAGATCACCCGCAATTGACCATCGCGCAATTGCATCCGTCCCAGGTACTTCAGGTTATCGGTTGGGCCAACAATGCGCAATTGCCCGGTAGCGTATCCGTTCAGGTCGGTGAATACACCCGACAAATATTTATCGAGCAGGTTGATCTTCGTATCCTTGAAATTACCGGTGATATCAAGCGGAGAAGTATTGGCTGTGTCAGACAGGTTGTATAATCCGGTAAGGTCAAAATTATACTGGTCGTTTTCTGAAATGGTATTGAAGTTCACCTTGCCGGTCAGCTGGCTGTAATTGGCTTTCAGTTGCAGTTTGCCAATGGAGTCGTTATCGAGCCGGAACATTTCGGCTTCACCTGCCAGGTCTACCTGCAGTTTACCAAAGGGATCAATAATATCGGCGGTGGCGGTAAGCAAACCTTCCAACCGGTTATCGGTAACAACATAGGGAGCAAAGTCGCCAATGTTCACTTTTTTCATTTCTACCTTGATGTCATTGGTATTGCCTATGTCGGAAGGATGAGTGGTAACCAGGATCTCCTGTTGGCCGTTATAAATTTTTACGCCGTCGGCAGATACGAGTTCTTTACTTAATACGAGCTCGCCGTTCTTTTCAACCGTCCAGTTTTTACCATTCAGGTCAAAGTTCGATTGATTGAACAGGATGCGTACACCCGTTGGCATGGTTTGCACGCGGGCAGAAAGGTCGGCCGAGTTAAGCGTTTGATTGGCGGCTGTTTTTAACTGTACCAGCGACATATCATTCGCAGATCTTACCCGCAGGTCGGTGCCCGGAAAATGCAGGCTGTCGTTGAT
This sequence comes from Niastella caeni, assembly GCF_004834005.1. GTDB lineage: Bacteria > Bacteroidota > Bacteroidia > Chitinophagales > Chitinophagaceae > Niastella > Niastella caeni. The sequence continues at coordinate 148,668 of NZ_STFF01000001.1, read as the reverse complement.
GTAAACATCTGCAATGGAACTGGTCATTGACAGGGTGTCGTAATTGCCGCTTCCTTTCAGGTTAAGATTATAGAAAAAAATGTTTTTATAACTGAACTGGGGGATCTCCGCATTCAGGTCGAGCTGATTTTCCTTGCTGTTGATACGACCGGTAACGGTACTGTAATTAAATCCGCTTAAGTTTTTATCAATAAAGCTCATGTATTCATCCACTCTTTTAGTGGTGAACACAAAACTGAAATTCTCATTCTTCAGCACCGTCGTTGGCGGCTTAACGTAGCTGGGGTAGTATTTATTCAGGAAAGACCTTACGGCGGCGGGCAGGTCCCGGATAGAGAATTCGCCGACCAACGCGCCATCGAATTCATTGCTGACAACGGTGATCACTTTGTTGGTGCCCATGGTTTTCGATTCAATGCTTAATGAATCGAATGAAAGCGGCTTGCTGTTCTTCAGTACCGAGGCTTCATAAATGCGGGCGGTACCCAGGAAGTTGTCGATATTGTCGCCGGTGAAGTTCATCCTGAACTTTCCTTTTACTTCAATACTGTCGCGGGTTAGTTTAACATTTCTGAGGTCGGCTTTGCTGATCTCCGCTTCGAAATTAAACGTGGGTACTTTTTTGCTGAAGTCGACCAATCCGTTCAGGCGCGCGGTTAAATTGGGATCATTGCTGATCACTTCTCCATTGAACAGGCGTTTGGCCACCGTACCTTTTACCACGATGTTCTGGTAGTTGTAATTATTTACATCGAGCGAACGGATGTTGCCATCGAGTTTGGCATTGAGCGTACTGGCTTTAAGCCCCCGGCCGTTCACCGAACCCGTGAAGTTAATTTTACCTACCTGGGGTGCATCTACAAATTCGCCCAGGGCAAAAGACCGGGTTTCGATACTACCTGTGTAAACGGTTGGACCGTTATCCGGGAATTTCATATTTACGTCGCTCACCACCACACCCAGCTTTGTTTCAATGGTACCATAGGTAACAAAGTCTTTTATAAAGCCGGTGAAGTTGCCTTTGAAGCGGAGGTATTCGAGTTTATCGAGCCGTGGCTGATCGAATTCTTTTAGATCGGGAACGATGGTGATGGCATCATGGTAGGTAGTTCTGAATTCGTTTGCTTCAAAGTCGATATAGGTTTTATCGATGTTGGTTAAACTGTTAAGCCGGATGTTACCGTTGAGGTAGGTGTCTTTACCGGCCTCGATCACCAGCTTGCGGGCGCTCAGGCTTTCGAGGGAACCTTTTACTTTACCGGTAATGCGGATCTCTTTTTTCCAGGCTTGCAGCTCGGGTGCAAAGTAGGCGATGTCGTCGCTGTTCAATACGGCATTCGTAAAATCGCCTTCCATGCGAACTTTGGTTTCAAAATCGCTCATGTCGTCGAACGTGGCATAGCGCATGGCGAAAAAGTTCTGCAGGTGGCTGCGATTGGTTTGAATATCAAGGTGCGCAAATTCCATGGCTTCGGGATGCCAGGTAACGCGGGCATTTAATTTTTTAACTACCAGTCCGCTGCGTTCTTTGGTTGAAAGCATTAAACCGGCAGTGATGGTATCCTGCCTGAAGGCTACCTTGCTGAATACCGCGTTGATATTGGTGAACAGAATATGGTTGCCATCGAAGTACTCATAAGGTTGGCGCTCTGTTTGCAAATCGTTATGGAAAGTGCCTTTTTTCAGCGTGAGTTTGTTAACGGCTATGTCCCAGTTGCCGGGATTCCAGCGCAGATTTTTGGGATCGTTGACGATAGGGATGGTGTCAGGTTTGGGCCGTAACGAATCGGGCCGTTTACCGTCATAGTTGTAGATGGCGAAAACCGGTTTGTCGATTTCAATGTCGTTTATATGGGCGACCCTTTTTTTGAGGTTGATCTCATCGGCATCTATATCCATGGAACCCAGGTGCAGCATCATGTTTTCGCCGCGCCAGCCATCTACCTGCATCAGCTTAACGTTGCGGAACTCTATTTTTTCAAGGTCCAGGTCAATGTCGTCCTGTTTTTTAACTTCTTTTTTTTGCGGGCTGCTAAAGTATTCTGCCAGGAAGCGGTAGTTCCAGGTGCTGTCGCTGCGTTTTAGTTGAATGACCGCATTATCGAGACCGATATAGCTCAGCACGATTCGGTCTTTGAGGAAAAACCAGTCGGTAATGTTGACCTTTACGGCGCCGGCATACAGCAGGGTGTCGTTGTGCTGATCGTTTACCAGTGTGCCTTCCAGCACCATTTTATTGAATAAAGCGAAATCAACGTGTTGAATGCGAACTGTAGCGTGGAGATTCTTGGAAAGCTTGGTCGTAACCTTTTTTACCAGCCAGTTTTGGACCAGTGAGGTTTGTATAGCCAGCCAGGCTAATATGATCAGTCCGATCAATATCAGCAGCACGGTCCGGGATATTTTCCAAAACTTTCTCAGGGTTAAGGCGTATTAAATGTAAAAGTAATAAAACCGTTGTCTTTCCTGCGCAAAATCAATACCAATGAGTTGTTTTTGAGCAACTTTTCAGTGCCTTTAACATTGATAAAAACGCGCAAAGCGCCTGTGGCTGTATTGTACATACGCAAAATGGATATGAAGGTTGGTTATTTCATTGGTTTTTAACGAATAATTTGGGTGAATGGTTCAAAAAAAGGTAAACGGGGCTAATGGGGTCTATGGGTTGGGGGGAGAAAGCGGAAAGATAGTTAAAAGGCGCGGGCCTTCAAAGCAGGGGAGTGGGTAATTATTTAGGCTGCCCTATACGCCTCACGCTGTAAGCTTCAAGCTGAAAACCAAAGGCGAATACAGCTGCAAGCCGCAAGCTGAAAGTCAAAGGCAAATACAGCTGCAAGCTTAAGCCGCAGGCTGAAAACCAAAGGCGAATACAGCTGCAAGCTGCAAGCTTTAAGCCGCAAGCTGAAAGTCAAAGGCAAATACAGCTGCAAGCTTAAGCCGCAGGCTGAAAACCAAAGGCAAATACAGCTGCAAGCTGCAAGCTGAAAACTAAAGGCAAATACAGCTGCAAGCTGCAAGCCGCAAGCTTCAAGCTGAAAACCAAAGGCGAATACAGCTGCAAGCTTTAAGCCGCAAGCTGAAAGTCAAAGGCAAATACAGCTTCTCAACTGTCAGGTTTGGGGTTTCAATTTTTTCATAGAATTGTTTGCCAGCAGGGATCTTATTTGAGAGATCTCTCCCGTTGCGATTGTGGAAGTTCCTGGCGTAATAACACCGCATTAATACTTTCGAGGTTGCTGAGCACAACCAGTTGCTCCAGGGTAGCTTCATCCCGAATATTCCCCCCTTTACCAGGATTTTCTTTACGCCATTCTACGGCTGTTTTTCCAAAAAGCGCCCTGTTCAAGAGGTCTGCTTCGCTTGCATAAATAGCACCGGTTTGCTGGCGGGTAAGTTGTGGAGGGATTAAAGTTTCTTTAATGGCATCAGTATGAATACGGTAATTTATTTTAGACAGGGTGCGTTGCAGGTTCCATTCCAGTTGGAGGGTTTTGTTCTCTTCATCTTTTAGACGTTGGAACTCTTTAATGAGATAAAGTTTAAACTCGGCGCTGAGCCAGCTGCCGAACTCGAAGGCAATGTCTTTGTAGGCATAGGTGCGCCGCTATTGAATCGGCCTGTTTTGGCTATAATTCCTATTGCATTTGTTCGTTCACCCCATTTTTTTGCCGATAAAGTGAACCGGTTTATCCCCGCTTCCAGCATAATTCCCTCGAATTCGAGGGAATTAAACTCAGGATTGTTTATCTTTTCCCAAATTCCAATAAATTCAATGGTGTTTTTATTGCGAAGCCATTTTTCAATAAGAACGGTACCATCTTCCATGCTTCGAACCATATCCGTTAACGAAATATAGTCCTGCTCATTTACTTCAATGATCCTAACAGATGTTTCTTTTACAACAATAACCTTACTGTTTGGCATACCACTACTTGATTTAGCAGTTTGAAAGTACAACAAAGTAGGTTATGCGCTATTTAATATTGGTCAAAAAATAAATATATAAATTGGCGTTGATGTGCATCTATTACAGCACATTTCTGGCCTTGCTTGCAGATGATAGGGCAGTTATAGCTTTAGGCTGCTTTTGCCCATGTCTATTGCCTATTGATTCTTCGCCGGGTCTTTAATGCCATCGCTTTTATTATACGCCTCCGATTTTCCTTTTTCGATCGACAGGCTTTTCCATCCGGCGTCTTTGATAATTTTGGCAATGTAAAGGATCTGTCCAACGTGATAGGGATAATGCGCCAGTTGCCGGTTGATGGCATCTACTACTAATAACGGTTCTTCCCGGATGTAAATCGTTTTTAACAGGTCATTTTCTGTTAAAGCCGTAAGTGAGCTTAGAAAACAGTTCCAGCCTTTTTCCCACAACGCCACCAATTGCTGCCTGGAATAATCGTGCACTTCAAACTCTTCATCCCGTTGCCGCCACAACTTTTCACCGTCTTCTGTTAAAAAGTTGGTCCAGCGGCTGAGCATATTGCCCGAGAGATGTTGAATAATAACGGCTATGCTGTTAGAGGCTTCATTGGGCGTAAAATGAAAATCGGCATCTGTTAACTGTTCAAATGTTTTTTCACCCAACGATTTATAATACCGTAACCGCCTGATGGCTGTTTGCAGGTATTCGGTTCCTAATGTGGTTGGCATGACTGGAATTTTATGCAAGTTAATAACTGGCCGCGGCATCATCGCCTCTATTGTCGGCTACAGCTTCAATAACGCCATTTGCATTAATACGTATCACTTCAGTGCGGCCGATGGAACTACGCTGCGTTACTTTATATCCCATTTGTTTCAATTGTTGCCGTACCGCTTGCGGAAATTCGGCTTCCACGAAGATCTCATCCGGCAGCCATTGATGATGGAATTTGGGTTTGTTCACCGCATCTTCCGTACTCAGCTCAAATTCCATAATGTTAACAAGAGTTTGAAATACCGATGTTGTGATCGTTGTGCCGCCCGGTGTGCCGGCTATCAGGAACGGTTTGTTGTCTTTTAAAACAATGGTAGGCGTCATGGAGCTAAGCATACGTTTACCCGGCGCAATAGCATTGGCATCGGCGCCAATGGCGCCATACATATTGGGTACGCCCGGCTTAATGCTGAAATCATCCATTTCATTATTCAATAAAAATCCGGCGCCGCCTACGACGGTCTTGCTGCCATAAGATCCATTTAGGGTAGTGGTCACTGATACGGCATTGCCGTTTTTGTCGTACACATTGAAGTGGGTAGTTTCTTCGCTTTCGGTAATAACACCTGCCTGCGTAGTTTGGCTGCTGCCAGCCGTTTGGGCATTGTAATCTTTCATTCTTTCCAGGGCATACGCCTTGCTGGTAAGTTTTTTTACAGGCACTTTATAAAAATCAGCATCACCCAGGTATTTAGCACGGTCGGCATAAGCGCGGCGTTCTATTTCCGTCATCAGTTGCACCGCCTGGGCCGATTGAAATCCATACTGCTTCACCGGCTGATCTTCTATCATGTACATCATTTGTGGTAATAAGATACCGCCACTGCTGGGCAACGGCATGGTGATTATTTTATATGTTTTATACCCGAAAACTACCGGCTCCCGCTCTTTGGCTTCATAGTTTTTTAAATCATCATAACTGATGATGCCATTGGCCCGTTTCATTTCTTCAACGATCAGCCGGGCGGTTTCTCCTTCGTAAAAACCTTTCGCCCCGTTATCTCGAATGCGTTTTAAGGTGTTGGCCAGGTCCTGCTGCACCAATGTATCACCGGCTTTCCAGCCTCCGGGTTTTACAAAAACAGGGGTAACGGTATTGTATTTAATAAACTCATCTTTGTTGCCGTTTAAGTTTTTGGCTTCTGAAGCAGTTAATACAAATCCTTTTTCGGCCAGGTCAATGGCCGGTTGTATTAACTTTTTAAATGGCAGGCGGGCGTACTTCATGCAATCGAATAAACCGGCAATGGTGCCGGGCACACCGGCTGCCAAATGACCATTTTGACTTAATTCAGTTTGGGCATTGCCCGATTTATCAAGGTACATATCACGGTGTGCAGTAGCCGGCGCTTTCTCCCGGTAATCGATCGTAATGTTTGAACCGTTCGCTAACCGGATCACCGTAAATCCGCCACCTCCGATATTTCCTGCACCGGGGTACACTACTGCCAACGCTAACTGGGTGGCAATAGCAGCGTCTATGGCATTGCCGCCCTGTTTCATAATGGCAACACCGATCTCGCTGGCCAGCGGATGTGCAGAAACAACAGCGCCATTTGTTCCCGTTACCTTTTTCTGTATAGTATATTCATAAGGGTTAACCGGCAGGGAAGTGGTGGAACGCGTACCTGAACATGCGGTGAAAAGCAGTACTAACGGGAACGAGTATAAAAACAATACTTTCATATTAAGGAATAAGTTGAGTAGCTAAAATTAACAAACCAAAATTAGCTTCCGGTTTTTTTTCTGTTTGAAGTAAAAGTTCTAATTTTAGAACACTAACAAAAACTGTTTTACGGGGACCAAACTACATGAGCTTATGAGAGAACGCATATGTACAGAGCGTATACCTATCTTCTTACCATATACATTCCCATGTGTTTTGCGGGTTTTTGCCATTTCCCTGTTATTCACACAGTTTAAATATATTATTTACCCATATATTCACGCAGACGTTTCAATAAGTAGTATTCCTTGCAGGTAGTGACCCCTGCGGGGTTAAAAACGATCACTTGCGCAAAGTTACTTTGCGTTTATTATAAACTCTTAGTGGTCACATGAGAAAATAAAAAGCATCTCCATTTGTGAGGTGCTTTTTTCATTTTCAGCGATTTAATTACTTTCACAGTACATTTTGTTTATTATGAAGAAAGTTCCGGTAGTTCTGGCATTATTGCTTATCACGAGTCTGGCATTGTCGCAGGTAAAATCGCCCGATCAATTTCTGGGTTATAAATTGGGTACCCGGTATACACCCCATTATAATATCGTTAACTATTGTAAACAGGTAGCGGAGGCGGCACCCAATATGGTAAAGCTGGAGCAGTACGGGACTACCAATGAAGGCCGCCCTTTGTTATTGTTGTATGTAACATCGCCCGGGAACATGGAACGCCTGGAGGCCGTCAGGCAAAATAACCTGCGGCTGGCGGGAATGACATCAGATAAAATGGCGCCCGATGAAAAAGCGCCGGCCATCGTTTGGCTGAGTTATAATGTGCATGGTAATGAAACCTCTTCTTCTGAAGCAGCTATGCTTACGCTGTATGAACTGGTAAACCCTGCCAATACAAAAGCAAAAGAATGGTTGCAGCATACAGTTATTATAATCGACCCTTGTATAAACCCTGATGGCCGCGATCGATATGTAAACTGGTTCAATTCGGTGGTAGGCATACAGCCCAATCCACAACCCTATACGCGGGAGCATTCAGAACCCTGGCCGGGTGGCAGGCCCAATCATTATTATTTTGACCTGAACCGCGACTGGGCCTGGCAAACACAGGTTGAAACGCAACAACGCATAGTAAAATATAACCAATGGTTGCCGCAGGTTCATGTCGATTATCATGAACAATCGTATAATAGTCCCTATTACTTTGCGCCGGCTGCAGAGCCGTATCATGAAGTGATCACCGGCTGGCAACGCGAATTTCAAACCATCATTGGTAAAAACAATGCAAAATATTTCGATCAGCACGGCTGGTTGTTCTTCACCAAAGAGCGATTCGATCTTTTCTACCCCAGTTATGGCGATACCTATCCATTATATAAAGGCGCCATTGGTATGACCTATGAGCAAGGCGGCCATAGTCGTGGTGGCGCGGCAGTCATTAACCACGATGGCGATACTCTTACCTTGTGGGACCGGCTGTACCATCATTTCACCACTGGTATGAGCACCATTGAAGCTACTGCGCAGCATTCAAATAAAGTGGTGCAGGAATTTAAAAAGTATTACGACAAAGCACGAACTGCACCTCCCGGCGAATTTAAAGCGTATGTTATAAAAGCAGATGAAGGCAAAAAGATTGTCCGGCTGAAGCAATTGCTCGACCGGAATAACATTAAATGGTCTGATGCCGGCAATGCCAATTATACGGGCATTAATTATTTCACCGGAAAAATGGCAACGGTTAAAACAGATAGCAATGATGTTGTGATCAATGCCAATCAACCCAATGCCAACCTGGTGAAAGTGCTTTTTGAAAGGAATTCCCGCCTCAGCGACTCTGTGACTTATGATATCACCGCCTGGTCGGTGCCTTTTGTATATGGCCTTACTACTTACGGCCTGAATACCTATGTAACAGGGTTGACAAAACGTGAAGCCAGCACGACTACCAAAAAATCTCAGGTTAAGGAGTCACCAGTAGCCTGGCTTGTACGTTGGAATGGATTGAACAGTGTGCAATTCCTGAGTTCCATTCTGCAACAGAAAGTAAAAGTGCGGTATGCAGAGCAACCATTCAATATCGGCAATGAAGATTTTGATAAAGGTACCCTCATCATTACCCGTACCAGTAACCAGTCGATCGGCGCTTCACTGGCGGATATTATCAGTAAGGCTGCAGACAAGGCAGACATAGGGTATACTGAAGTTACTTCCTCTTTTGTTGATAAAGGATTTGATTTCGGTTCGGAAAAAGTACACAGCATGCAGGCGCCCAAAATAGGTTTGCTCGCAGGCGATGGCGTTTCTTCATTAGGAATGGGCGAAGTTTGGCACTTTTTTGATGTGCAGATCGGTTATCCCATCAATATCATCTGGTCGAACGACCTTACTAAAAATACCCTGCGCGAACTGGATGTACTGATCATGCCCGATGGCAATTACCGCTTTTTAGCAGACCGCACAATGAATGATGCTCTGAAAGACTGGGTGAGCAGCGGGGGCCGGTTGATTGCCCTTGAAAGTGGGGTAGCGCAATTGTCGGCGGCCGACTGGGGGATCAAGATCAAGAAAAGCGATGATGACAAAAGCGATAAAGAGGAGAAGAAAGAAGATTACAGTCTGTTGCGCCGGTATGAGAACCGTGAGCGGGATTTTATTCCCGGCTTCAATCCCGGTTCTATTTATAAAGTAGAATTGGATAATTCGCACCCGTTGGCGTTCGGTTATGATGATGCCTATTATACCCTGAAGCAGGACAATACCATTTACGAATTTTTTAAAGATATGGGCTGGAACGTAGGCGTGATCAAAAAAGACAACCAGGTGGCGGGCTTTGTTGGCTCCAAATTGAAGGATAAGCTGAAAGATGGGTTGTTATTTGGCGTTCAGGACATGGGAAGGGGTAACGTTATTTATTTGGCCGACAATCCCCTGTTCAGAAGCTTTTGGGAGAATGGGAGGTTGCTGTTTAGCAATGCGGTATTTATGGTAGGGCAGTAGAGAATGTCGAATATTGAATAATGAACTTCGAATGTTGAAGGAAAACTTAACAAAGGTCAGCCTGCTGAAAAGGGCCGAACTTCGTTATTCGAAATTAAAAATTCGATATTCAATATTGCGTAAGGTGTTAAAATTTACCAGCGGATTGGCACACTCCTCCGCATTGTGTTATTTTGTCCCCGGTTTCAGCTCAAAACTAAACGAATGAATGAATTATACCCCGGGCGATTACTGATATTGCTTGCTTTGCTGTATGTACTGCCTGTATCAGGACAGTCGCCCGCTGCATCTACCTCGGCCGATATCTTCCTGCAATTAAAAAAACTTAAAGTATTAGGATCGGTATTATATATAGCCGCACATCCTGATGACGAAAATACCCGTTTACTGGCATGGCTTGCCCGCGAACGATTATACCGCACCGGTTATTTATCATTGACCCGGGGCGACGGTGGCCAAAACCTCATTGGCGACGAACAGGGTATTGACCTGGGTTTAATTCGCACCCAGGAACTACTGGCTGCCCGCCGTACAGATGGCGCCGAACAGTTTTTCAGTCGCGCTTATGATTTTGGGTTCAGCAAAAGCACCGATGAAGCCATGGAAAAGTGGGGCAAAGAAAAAGTGCTTAGTGACGCGGTCTGGATCATTCGCAAATTTCAACCCGATATAATTATTACCCGGTTCCCTGAAGACAGCCGGGCCGGTCATGGACATCACTCCGCATCAGCCGTGGTTGCTCATGAAGCATTTCGCGCGGCTGCCGATCCCAACCGCTTTCCCGAACAATTAAAACAGGGCGTACAACCCTGGAAAGCAAAGCGCATATTCTGGAACACCTATAACTTCGGCAGTACCAATACGACCAGCAACGATCAATTGAAAATTGATGTAGGCGGATACAATGCTTTAGTAGGAAAAAGTTATGGAGAAATAGCCGCTGAAAGCCGTAGCCAGCATAAAAGCCAGGGATTTGGCGTGCCGGCCAGCAGGGGCAGCCAACTGGAATATTTTTCATTGACGGAAGGCGACGCGCCGCAAAGCGACCTGATGGATGGCGTAAACACCAGTTGGGCAAAAATAGAAGGCGGGAGTGCGATAGATGCAATGATAGATGAAATACTAAAGAACTATTCCCTGTTGAACCCTGAGAACACTATTCCTGCACTGGTGAATTTGTATAAATCATTACAGGCGTTAAAAGATGATTATTGGAAGAAACAGAAAATGGAAGAAGTGCAACGCCTGATTGAACAATGCAGCGGATTATTTATGGAAGCCACTACCGGTAATGAACAGGCTGTTGAAGGCGACTCTATAAAAATTAATATCACCATCAATAACCGGTTAGGCGCCCCCATTCAATTAAGCAAGATCAACCTCGATGTGCTGGACACAACGATGGCTATGAACCTGGAAAAGAACCGGAATGTAAGCCTGCAGCGAACATTTTATGTTTTTACCAACAAACCCATTTCACAACCTTACTGGCTGGAGCATAAGATGAACGATGGGTCCTTTACCGTTAATAACCAGTTGTTGATAGGAATGCCACAAAACGATCCTGCTTACCAGGCGCGTTTCGACCTGGTTATCGCCGGGCAACCGTTCACCTTTTTTAAACCGGTCCAGTACAAACATACCGATCCGGTGAAAGGCGAATTGTACCAGCCATTGGTAGTAGTGCCTTCTTCTATAGTTACTACCGAACCAAGCGTCATCATCTTCCGCAAAAATGAAAAGCAAAGCGCTGAAGTAGCTGTTACCGTAACCGCCAATAAACGATTTACCGGTTATAAAGCAAAAGTATCGAAGCGGCTTACATATGATAACAGCATAAAGACCGATAGCAACTTCACGGTGCAACCGGGCATGCAACGGCAATACATATTTGCTATAGATAATGGCATGTTAAAAGAAAAGGAGCAGGATTTTGTGCAGGCCTTTGTTGAACTGAAGAATGGCACGGAAGAACAACCTGCTTATTTAAATTTGACCAACATCCGGTACGATCATATTCCACATATCCATTATTTTTACCAGGATGCCATCAAAGTGTTGAATATAGACATAAAGACTGTTGGCAAAAAGATCGGTTATATTGAAGGTGCTGGCGATAAAGTGACCATTGCCTTGCAGCAAATGGGGTACGAAGTAACCATTTTGAAAGAAAAGGACCTCAACCCCTTTATGTTAAAGCAGTTTGATGCAGTGATCACCGGTGTGCGGGCATACAACGTGCATGATTACCTGGAAGGAAAACACGAGGTGTTGATGGATTATGTAAAGAACGGCGGCAACCTCATCGTTCAATACAACACCAGCAATTTTATCAGTTCTGTAACTTCCAAAATAGGACCTTACCCATTTGCTATTTCACGCAATCGTGTTACGGATGAAACGGCTACCGTTAACTTCCTGTTGCCCGGTCATCCCGTATTAAACTATCCTAACAAGATCACCGCCAAAGATTTTAATAACTGGGTACAGGAGCGTGGTATTTATTTTGCCGACCAGTTAGACGCCGCTTATGAAACACCGTTGGCAATGGCCGATCCGAATGAAAAAGAACAGAAAGGCAGCCTGATCATTGCTAATTATGGCAAAGGAAAATTTGTATATACCGGTCTGGTGTTCTTTCGTGAGTTACCTGCCGGCGTACCCGGTGCATACCGGTTGCTGGCAAATATTATTGCATTAAATAAAAAGAAAGGATTTTAGATGGGCCCTTTAACAAAGCGTGAATGGTTCTTCATTATTGCTATTGGTGTTGGACTTATACTGGGTAAGCTGTTAAAAAAAGTAACCTTAGGACTGGCATTGGGATTATTACTGACGATTATGGCGATCATGATCGTTTCGAATAAAAAGAAATAATACATTAAATACGTTGCATGTCACCGGTAGAAAACGAACAAATACCTGTATTTAAAAAGTGGCGGTATTGGTACTGGCTGGTGATCGGTTTTTTGTTGTTGCTGGTGGTGCTATTTTATCTCTTCACTAAATACTTCGCATGAACTTTTCCCGGTTAGACTGGACAGTATTGGTGTTCACCCTATTACTCATTATTGTGTATGGGGTGTATCGCAGCCGCACGTCTAAAAACCTGGAAGGGTATTTATTAAGTGACCGGCAAATGCCCTGGTGGCTGGTGTTGTTAAGCATCATGGGTACGCAAGCCAGCGCCATCACTTTTTTAACGGCGCCGGGTCAGGCGTATAGCGATGGGATGCGGTTTGTTCAATACTATTTTGGATTGCCCATAGCCATGGTCGTGATATGTATCACGTTTGTGCCCATCTTTCACCGGTTAAAGGTTTTCACTGCTTACGAATACCTGGAGCAACGGTTCGATGTAAAGACCCGGTTACTCACTTCATCCCTGTTCTTATTGTCGCGCGGCATATCCACCGGTATAAGCATTCTCGCACCTTCCATTGTACTGCATAGTATGCTGGGTTGGGATATTATCTTCACCAATTTGTTTATGGGTGGTTTGTTGATCATTTACACTGTGAGCGGTGGCGCTAAAGCGGTAGCCTATACCCAACAATTACAGTTCATTATTATTTATGCGGCTATGTTTATTGCGGCCTGGTGGGCCATTAAAATGCTGCCGCAGGGAATAAGTTTTACAGAAGCGCTGCACATTGGCGGCAAGTCGGGCAAGCTGAATGTAATTACATCTGGCTTCACAGAAAAGGGGTTCGACTGGAAAGACCGGTACAATATCTGGAGTGGTGTGATCGGCGGTTTCTTTTTAGCGTTGAGTTATTTTGGCACCGATCAAAGCCAGGTTGGCCGTTACCTCACTGCCCGTACCGAAAAGGAAAGCAGGATCGGTTTATTGATGAACGGACTCGTAAAGGTTCCTTTGCAATTTAGCATCCTGCTTATAGGCATTTTTCTTTTTGCATTCTATCAATTCAATAAAGCGCCGGCTTATTTTAACCTGGCACAGGAAAGAACATTACAACAGAGTAGCAATGCCGGTGAATATGCCGCTGTTTCTCAACAATATCAAAAGGTACAGGACGAAAAAAGAAAAACGGTGGCAGCGTTAGGTCAGGCATTGCAACAGCATGATCATAACAACATCAACCGGTTACGCGCTCAATTGCAACAGCAACAGCAACAGGCCGGGCTGGTGCGCGATTCTATCAAGAACATCGTTAAAAAAACAATTCCTGGCAGTGATGGCAATGATACCAATTATGTTTTCCTCCGCTTTGTTGGTGATTTTTTACCCAATGGATTAGTGGGGTTGATAATCGCCATTATTTTTCTGGCCTCCTGGAGCAGTATTGCCGCGGCATTACACGCGTTGGCTTCCTGTACTATGGTAGATTTTCATAAACGGTTATCGAAATCTACCGCTACACCATTGCAGGAATATCGCTGGTCGCAAGCGTATACATTGGTTTGGGGGGTGTTTTGTATTGTAGTAGCTCAGTTTGGTTATAACCTCGGTAATAGTTTAATAGAAGCCGTGAATATCCTGGGCTCCTGGTTCTATGGAACCATATTGGGCATATTCCTCGTTGCCTTTTATATGAAATGGGTAGGCGGACATGCGGTTTTCATTGCCGCGCTTATTGCGGAAGCAATTGTAATCAGCATATACTCGCTCGATCTGATCTCTTTTTTATGGTTGAACGTAATTGGCGCTGTTGGCGTTGTGTTGTTCGCGGGGATTATTCAGGTTGCGTTTGTGGGAAAAAACAACTCTGTTAAACAACAACCTGCCATTGAGAAATAAAGACCAGCTACCAGTTACCGGTTTCCAGTTCCCGGGAAGAGAAGGTAAATTATAATTATGGATTATGAAAAATAAACCCTGAACCCGGTAACAAATAACTCAACAACTATTAACCTCTGAGACCTCGCGGCAAACTTACTAACTAAAGAACCAGCTCCATTTGAATATTGCACCGCTCATACGGAGTAGCATGCCCGATCACTTTTTTAAATCCTAATTTGTGATACAGGTTAATGGCCGGTTGCAATATGGTATTGCTTTCGAGATAGAGTTTTTTAACGCCCAGCGACCTGGCCTTATCAATAGCAGCTTTTCCCAATAGCCAGCCGATGCTTTTACCCTGTACGGCAGGGGATACCGCCATCTTCGCCAATTCGTATTCATACACCGGATCATCCATCTTCATCAGCGCACAAACGCCTACTGGTTCATTGTTGTACAAGGCCACCAGAATATGTCCTCCTTTGGCGATAATGTTTTTTTGCGGCTGGTCCAGCGCCTTATGGTCTGCCGCTTCCATCTTGAAATATTTTGAGATCCATTCTTCATTCAATTTCTTAAACGCTTCCTGGTAAGCCGGTTTGTAATCAACGATCTGTACATCGCGGCTTTCGCGCAGTTTTTTTTGCTCCTGCACCCTGCGCAATAAAGATTTCTGTTTTAATAAGAACTCCCATTCTTCAATCGCCTTCCACAGGTCATACCGGGTTTGCGATAAGGCCTCTTCAATGGCATTGGTCACATCCAGGTATTGCGGCGCCATGTTGGTCACCACTTCTTTGCCTTTTTTTGAAAGACCAATCACATTCTTTCGGCCATCGAGCTTATCTTTTTTCTCCACTACAATGCCTTGCTTAACCATTTCCCTGATGATGGTGCTTACCGAAGGGTGGGAGTGGCCAATTTCCTCTGCTATAGCAGTAATTGTTTTATCCTGGCCCTGTGATAAGGCATGAAAAACCGGGAACCATTTTGGTTGCAACGATACATTGTACATCTTATAAACCTGGCTGGCGTCTTCAGTTATTTGCTCACTTAAACGACGCAGTCTGCTCCCCAGGGCCATTTTGCCGATATTATTATAGAAGTCCATTATTTAAGCAATTATGTAATTGATTACGTAATTTACGACTTTATTTGGGACTTGCATATTAAAATTCGGGAAGGTTGCATGGTCAACGGTGAATTGCTTCTGTTCCCGGTTCCTGTTTCCGGGAAGAACAAAGACATTGGCCGCCGGAGCTGGTAACCGGCTCCCAGGGGTAACCGGAAACAAAAAAGGTGCATCCGCCAACTGGCGGATACACCTTTTTTGTTTAAAATATTTTCTTAAACTACTTCAAAGTAGCCAACAGTTTTTGGTTCAGGGCTACATAATCATCGTTTTTAGCTTCTTTGGCCAGCTCGATCGATTTGTTAGCTGATTCAACCGCTTCCTGTTTTTTACCCAGTTTGGCCAGGCAATTGGCTTTTTGGTGAAGCACCCAGAAGGCTTTAGGATTTTGTTCTGATGCTTTATTGAACCATTCCAGCGCCTGGTTCAGGTCTTTGCCATTATCCATATAATACATGGCAGCGCCGAAATAAGGATGGCTCTTTTTATCTTCCAGTTTCATCAGTTCATCGATCTTGGCCATTACTTTGGTCTCTACATCGGCAGTGATGGGCAGAATAACATCGGTTTTGTCCCACAAAATATGCAACTCAATGCTGGTTGGTTTTACATTGGCGAATTGCATGGTAAAGGTTTCAATCTTGTTTTTAATGCTTTCAGGTTTTGCCTGTACACGCACCACATCACTTTCCTGTTTGTAGGCAGCGGGTGAGGTTACATCCGTTTGTTTGGAAATAATGATGGTCCAGGAACCTTTGTCGGGAATGGTCAACAAACCGTATTTACCGGCGGGAATTTTTTGACCGCCGATAATTACTTCATCAGCAAATGTAAGGGTGGTGGCCGCGTTGGCGCCGGTACGCCATACTTTGCCGAAAGGCACGAGGTCGCCGTATATTTTACGGCCTTTTATATTTGGACGGGAATATGACAATTCAATTGAACCCAGCCCAAAATCCTGTTTAATGGTTTGTGTACTGGAAGGCGCAGGTGTTTTTAATTGCGCTTCAGTGGTAAAAGCAAATGCCAGCAAGCATCCTATCAGTAATGTCTTTCTCATGACGAACAAATTTTTGCGAAAGTAAGACATTAAAGGTATGTACAATGGGAAGTTGGGATGAACGGATCATTAAAAACGTACCATGACAGTTACGCGGGCTTTGCGTCCATTGAGCACTTTCCATGAAGGGCCTTGCGAAATAAGCCGGATGGCTTCTTCATCGTATGCTTTTGACAGTGATTGCTGTATTTTGAAATCAGAAAGCGTTCCCTTTTTATTGACCTGGAAGGATACTACTACATTACCGGTGGTGCCTGTACTTCCAGCCGGTATTTTTTTATTTTTTTCAAGATATTGATCGAAGGCTACCCACCCAAATACCGGTTCTGCCTCATATATCATGGTATTGGGATAAGTATTAAGAGCCGCCGCTGCTTTTTTCCCTTTTACATCAGGTGCAGCAGGCTTATTCAAGGTCACATTGGCAGGTTGCAATTGCAACTGGTTCATGGCCAAATTATTTTGTAGTGTGAAGTTTTGCGTACCATAACCGGTAACATTTACTGCCACATCTACTACGGAATCCGTTACGGGTATTTTAAAAAATCCTGATTTATCCGTAATAATATTATTGTTGTTTTTAGTTATCTGTATATACGCATTGGCAACCGGGTTGTTATTGAGATCAGTCACCTGGCCTTTAATAACACCCGACAATTCTTTATTAACGGTTGTCGATTTTTTATATTTGTTATAATGGCTATCGCTTTTTGCAATTGTGATCAGTTCTGTTTCCCGGTCTTTATCGAACGCTTTTGTGTCCGATTCTTTCCGGGACCTCAATGTTTCAGGAACAGCGGCCGGCGTTACAGCAGCTTTCTGTTTTTCGGCAGTTTCCTGCTTTGTAATAGCTACACCGTTAGCTCTATCAGCGAGTTGGTCAGTTAACTTTAACTCTTCCGCCCCTGCCTTGGATGAATCAAATTGTTGGCGTGCCAATGCAGGCGCTTGCTCAGCAGGTGGGGCCGCAGCAGGAATGGTTGCCGCCGCTACTTCTTTTTTATTTTCCTGGAATGTATTGGTTTTACCGGTTGTTGCATTAGCGGTAACTTCTTGTGCAGGTGTTGAATTGATGTTTTTTTCGCTATCTGGTAACGTAGACACTGGTGCGGGCGCTTGCTTTTGTTCTTCCGTTTTTGCCACTACCGGGCTCATACTGCTTTCATTCGGCCTGGTAACAAGCGTATAGATCCAAACGCCGGTTATGATCACCACTGAAGCAGCAGCGGCGGCCTGCCAATACCGGAATGGCTTAAACGATACTACTTTTCCGGTGGCTGCTGTACGGGTTTGAAATTGTTGCTGTAACTGCTGAAATTGACCGGTTACAAGACTTTCAGGGTGATCTGTTAAAGCCTGTTGCATTCCTTCAATGGCATCAGCCAGGAACGGGTCATCCAGCGCCGCTTTTTCCATTGCGTGCATTTCCCGGGCAGATAATTTTCCCTGCACATATCGCTGAATATCTGCCGTTGAATAATGACTAATATGTTCCTTATGATCGTTCATGATGCTAATGCCTGATCATTTTATTCTTCTTTCCCTTTTTTATTTTCTCATTTCCAATTCCTCTGTTTCCTGTCCCTTCTCCATACATATTTTTAAATTGCGCCTGCCGTTCTGGATAAAGCTGCGTACTTTATTCCACTCAATACCGGTAGCTTCCGAAATTTCTTTATAGCATTTATTTTGCAGATAGAACAGTTCCACGGCGTTCTTCTGCTCTAATGATAAGGTTTGCAAACAACGCTCCAGCTTTTGCAGGTTTTCTTCCTTCAACTGTATGCCATTCAGATGCACTTCTTCTTCCAATTGCATACTCTCCGGCTTAAATTCTGTTGTTTTGAGGTTTTTAGGCGTTCGCAACTGCATCAGGCAGTAGTTTTTAGCCAGGGTATACAGCCAGCTTTTGAAGTTATCTACCTCATGCTTAGGCAGTTTGGCCACTAATTCCTCAAAAATCTGCATCACTGCGTCTTTGGCCGTTTCGGGTTGTTTCAGGTATTTCAGGCAAACCCCGTATAAAAGGTCCATATAACGTTGAAAAAGAACAGCCAACACATCCATATTCCCGGATGTGCGAAACAGGTTGACCAATTCCTTATCGGGCAACTCATTGGTTGGTATGTTCTTTAAAAATGCCACTGGCGGTTAAAATTAACAAAAAACCGGCGTATGTAATTAATAATAAGACGAATAACCGGTGTATAGGTTGCAATGGCCAGGTGGTTGAAAAGGCGGCGTTGGAGGAGAGTTAAAATATTTTTTAATTCGGGCGTATGTAATTTTTCCGGTAGCTACATCCAGTATAGCAAATACGATCTGTATGCCGAAATCTATACAACTTCAAATACCCGAACCCTGTCATGAAAACTGGCAAAATATGACCCCGCAGGAACAAGGGCGTTTTTGCGGAGCCTGTCAGAAGACGGTTGTGGATTTTAGCCTGATGACCGACCAGGAGGTGATGAATTATTTTTTAAAAGCAGACCATAACGTTTGCGGCAGGTTTGCAAACGACCAGTTGAACAAGGAATTGGTAGTAACTGGAAAGAAGAAACGCTTTTCCTGGGCTTATGCCTGGAATGTAATATTGGCCACTTTACTCATTACCGAAACCAATGCGCAGGTAAAACCTAAACCCAAAAAGCCGGTAACAGAAAATATACCTCAGGATCGCAAAATGGGTAAAGTTGCCTATGTGCCCGGAAGACCTGCAATTAACAGTGCGATACCAATAATAATGAAAGGCAAGGTGGTTGATGAATCAAATAACCAACCGATTATTGGGGCCAGTATCAGTGTAGCAGGAACAACAGGCGGCGTCATGGCAGATACCTCGGGTAAGTTTATTTTGAAAGTTCAGCAGAAAGATTCCATTGTGCTTGAATTCAGTGCCATTGGCTACGAAACACAAACCCGGGTAGTAGATGATCTTACCAACTGGCAGGATATACAGGTATACCTGCAACCCGCCGCTGTCGTATTAAAGGATGTGTACATTACCAGTAGCATTACCAAGGGTAGAGTAATAATGGGCGGTGTTAGGCAGGTTAAAACAGTAAAGGTAGATACCATAAAAAACTTTATTAATGATTGGCTACCTGCTGCCTTTAAGAAAAATGTTAAAATATCTCCCAACCCCGTTATGCATGGTAATAGTATTAATGTGAGTCTTGCCTTGAAACAACCCGGTAGTTATAAGTTGGAAGTTTTGAATGCGGCGGGGCAGGTAATGCTGGTGCAGCCTTTATTAATGCAAACAAAAGAACAGTTGCTTGATTTGCATACTGCCGCAAACTGGAGCGCCGGTATTTACTGGATACGCATCTCTGCGCCTAATACAAAAAATGTTTTCCAGGAAAAATTTTTGTTGCATTAACAATGAGGGCAATGCTTGTTATGGAATTTTTCACGCATCTGCATCCTAATAAAAATAGTGTTTATGTCTAAAGCCGTACAAATACAGATCCCTTCCCCCTGTCATGAGAACTGGCAGAACATGACGCCTAAGGAACAGGGCCGCTTTTGTGGGTCATGTCAGAAAACAGTAATTGATTTTAGTATAATGAGCGATAAAGAAATGCTGGATCATATTTCCAAAGCTGCGGGGCAACATGTATGTGGCCGTTTTTCGAATGACCAGTTGAATACGGATATAACAGTTACAGAAAACAAACGGCGTTTTTCATGGGCTTATATCTGGAACCTGTTACTGGCCACTTTCCTTTTCACCGATTCATTTGCACAGGGTAAGCCGGTGATCAAAAAAAAGCCGGTGGTGCAGATGCCAGATTGTTCACCAAGAATGGGAGCTATAGCTGTAGTTGTACCCGATCCCTTACCGCCAAAACAAATCGATGGTTTGGTTTTGGATAGTAATTCCAATCAGCCGATAGATGGCGCCAGTGTTTGGATAAAGGGTACTACAAAAGGGGTGATTACCGATTCAACTGGTAAGTTTATGCTCTTGATTGATGAAACAAAAAAATCTGTTACACTGGAGATCAGCGTAATTGGTTATGAAACAAAAACGTTGGTGGTTGATAGTAAGACCAACTGGCAGAACATAAAAGTGATGATGGCAGAAAAGGAAATGTTCATGGGCCTGATCGTAGTGGCGGAAAAAGTGCCGGATCAGGAAGAATTAACAGAGGCGGAAAAAGTTACAGAGGAAGAAAATGTTGCAAAGAGGGTCAACGATTGGGTGCCTGCAACGCCAAAGAAAGACATAAGGATTTATCCCAACCCGGTGGCGCGGGGAAATGCGATACAAGCCAATGTATCATTAAAAAAATCCGGCACTTATAATCTTGAATTGCTTGATATAGGTGGGCGGGTAGTAGCTGTACAGAAGTTAGTGATGACCTCAAAAGAGCAAAAGATCACTATACCCACCCAGCCTGACTGGAACACGGGTATATATTGCATTCGCATTTCAACGCCGGGCAGAAATATTTACCAGGCAAAAGTGGCCATACAATAATTTCCCTTTCCCTTATATGTGGGTTCGTTCAGTTCTAAATGAGGTAGTGATTATTTCTATTTCATGGTTCTATACCGGTCGCAAGGCCGGTATTTTTTTGTGGCTTACCCTTTAAACGCCGGATGAAATTGTTGCAAAGTGTCGCGTAAGAACTCGCGATCTAAATGCGTATATATCTCTGTGGTAGTAATGCTTTCATGCCCCAGCATTTCCTGTACGGCTCGCAGATCGGCGCCTCCTTCAACCAAATGCGTGGCAAAGGAATGACGAAAAGTATGTGGTGAGATGTTCTTCGTAATGCCTGCTTTTTTTACCAGGTCTTTTAACAGCAAAAAGATCATTACCCGCGTGAGCCTGGCGCCGCGTCGATTTAAAAACAAAATATCTTCATGGCCCTTTTTCACCGGTACATGCACGCGGATATCTCTTTTGTATATCGTAATATATTTAATGGCCGAATCGCCAATAGGTACCAGCCTTTCTTTATCGCCCTTACCGGTTACACGAATAAAGCCCACATCCATATAAAGGGCGGATATCTTCAGGTTCACGACCTCGCTTACCCGCAATCCGCAACTATACATGGTTTCCAGGATAGCCTTGTTGCGACCTCCTTCCGGTTTACTCAGGTCAATTTGTGCAATGATGTTTTCTATTTCATCAAAGGTGAGCACATCGGGTAAGGCGCGTTTCAATTTGGGGGCTTCCAGCAGGGTAGTGGGGTCTTTGGAAACAATGTTCTCAATAAGGCAATATTTATAAAACGAGCGGATGCCTGATATAATGCGGGCTTGTGAAGTAGGCGTCATGCCCAGCTCGCTTACCCAGCGGATAAATTGTTGCAGATCGGGCAGGGTTACATTGGCCGGACTTAACACATTGTTCTTCTCCTGTAAGAACTGGGTGAGCTTTTCAATATCGCGCAGATACGCTTCTACCGAATTATCAGAAAGCGATTTTTCCAATTGTAAGAATGCCTTAAACCCTTTTTTATACGGATCCCACATAGTGTTGTTTGAAGCTGTATATTCGTACTTCAAAAATAAGGTTTCCATATCATTGGCCACTTTAAAATCAACTGTCGACATGCTGCTTAGTCTTGGTAAAATGAAAAAAAAGATGCTCCTTAACCGGTCTGCTTTTAAAAGGTTTTTGACTAAACTGGAGAAGAATCCGCCTCGCGGGCTCGATAACATGGCAGTACAGGCTGATAAGGAAGTATGGGCCGAAACCGATTGCCTGGCCTGCGCCAATTGCTGCAAGACCATGACGCCCACATTCACCAATACAGATATCAAGCGGATCTCTGCCCATCTTGAAATGACGGAGGAGGCTTTTAAGAAGAAGTGGCTGAAGAAAGACCGGGCAGGCGATTGGGTAAATACCCGTCAACCATGTCAATTCCTAAACCTTAAGGATAATAAATGCTCCATTTATGAAGTGCGGCCGAAAGATTGTTCCGGTTTTCCACACCATACCCGCCGTAAGATGATTGATTACATGCACGTATTTAAACAAAACATTGAGTATTGTCCGGCTACTTTCAGGTTGGTGGAGAGAATGATGGAGAATGCGAATAGTAAGTAAGTTATTTAGTTCTGAGTTCTTGGTTCGAAGTTCTTAGTTGGGTTCATAAAAAATGAAATCAAAAACTAAAAACTCAGAACTACAAATAAACGTCCTCAATAAAAAAGTACTCTACCGGCTGGTTGGGTAACATTGTAATCGATAAGATATTAAACTGCACTTCCCGCCATTGCGGGTATTGAGACATAAAAGCCCTTGCGCTGCGAAGCAGGTGATTTATTTTCTTTTTTGAAACACTTTCCTCAGGATGGCCAAACAACAGGTTGCACCTGGTCTTTACTTCAATAATATGCAGCACGTTGTCGCGACATGCAATCACATCAATTTCATACCGCGCATGTCGCCAGTTGCGATGTAAAATGGTGAAGTTTTGCTGCTGCAGATAAACAACAGCCATGTCTTCTCCTTTTTTGCCTGTATCATGATGCTGATAGCTCATTGCATTTTTGTATCATTGCAAATTACTGAAGTTCTATGGCGAATAATACTAAAATATTCAAACTACAGGGTAAGGTTCAACACTATACCTGGGGCGGAATGGATTTTATTCCGGCCTTGTTACACCTTTCCAATTCCGATAAGAAGCCTTTTGCCGAATACTGGATGGGGGCTCATGACAATGTGCCCGCTGAAGTTGTGCTGCCTGACGGTAGTCTGCAACCGTTGAATGCCTTTATAAAACAGGATGCCGTTGCCTTATTGGGAAATTCTGTTCATCAGCGGTTCGGCCGGTTGCCGTACCTGCTGAAAGTGCTGGATGTAAAAGACATGCTGAGTATACAGGTGCATCCTACCAAAGCGGCAGCGGTGTCGGCTTTTGCAGCAGAGAATATGAAAGGCACACCATTAAATGCGCCCAATCGCAATTATAAGGACGATAACCATAAGCCGGAACTAATGCTGGCACTGAGCAATTTCTGGCTGCTGCATGGGTTTAAATCGCCTCAGGCATTGGTATCCATCCTCATGCAAACTCCCGAGCTGCAGTTTTTAGTACCGGTGTTCAATAATAAAAATTACCATGCTTTGTATGAAATGGTAATGACTATGGACCAGATTGAAGTGGATGAACATTTGCGACCTTTACTCGATCGTATTGTACCCTTGTACGAAAAAGGTTTTTTAAATAGAAGCCAGGAAGATTTCTGGGCAGCCAGGGCAGCGAAAACCTTTTGTGAGCCGAATAAAATTGACCGCGGCATTTTTTCTATTTACCTGTTTAACCTGGTGAAACTGCAACCCGGCGAAGCCATCTTCCAGGATGCGGGCATTCCTCATGCTTACCTCGAAGGACAGAACATGGAGATCATGGCCAATTCTGATAACGTATTGCGCGGCGGGTTGACGAATAAATATATCGATGTGCCAGAGCTCATGCACCACACGAAATTTGAAGCGGTAATTCCTGATATTATAAAAGGTACGGCGGGGGCAGTTGCTGTTGAAACGGTATTTCCTACGCCGGCTGCAGATTTTGAGTTGCGTAAGCTGGAGCTGAAAACTGGTTCCCCGGTTTCGCTGACAGCCGCTACCGCCGAGATCTACTTTGTGTATGAAGGCGCTGTGAAAGCTACAGATGGCCAGCGTGAAATTTCCTTACGCAAAGGAGAAGCCCTGTTGTCTACCGCCGGTGCCGCGTTTGAATTGCAACCATCGCATGATGCTGTGGTGTTCAGGGCAACGGTCCCGCAGTAAGGTATGATTTCGGGATTTTGAGATTGCGGGATTTTGGGATTTACAGGTCCCCGTTCTCAAAACCAGAATCAATTAGGAGGTTACCGCCATCGGCGGCGGCGGTGGCCAATTGATCGCAGCGATTATTGAATGGGTTATCGGCATGACCTTTCACCCACACAAATTTGAGCTGGTGTTTTTGCATCAGCTTATAAAAGCGGGTCCATAAGTCTTTATTCTTTTTACCACCCCTGAAATCAGTAGCGATCCAGTTTTTCAGCCAGCCTTCCATTACAGCTTTTACAACATACTGGCTATCGGAGTATATAGTGATCTTTAATCCTTCGCGGTTCAATGCTTCCAGCGCAGCGATCACCGCCATCAATTCCATGCGGTTATTGGTGGTGCGGCGGTAACCGGCCGATAACTCTTTGCGGCTATTGCCCCATTG
The DNA here is from genome assembly GCF_004834005.1 of Niastella caeni. GTDB lineage: Bacteria > Bacteroidota > Bacteroidia > Chitinophagales > Chitinophagaceae > Niastella > Niastella caeni. The sequence continues at coordinate 124,157 of NZ_STFF01000001.1, read as the reverse complement.
CAATATAGCGCCATACCCGCCCGGACCTGGGTTTCCACGGGATGAACCATCGGTATAAATAACTAATTCTTTATTCGCAGAAGTTGCCAAATTGAATACAGATTAATGATTTGAGCCGGCAAGATACTATACCTGAATGACACCCGTATTAAAAGGCGGAATAACCGGATTGTTATTAGCGGCGGCCAAACTTTCTGAAATGATCTGCCGGGTTTCCGCGGGATCAATAATGGCATCTACCCATAAACGGGCAGCGGCGTAATACGGTGTGGTTTGTTTGTCGTACCGCCCTTTTATGTCGTTCAGTAATTTTTGTTCTTCTTCTGCCGATACCTCGCTGCCTTTTGCTTTCATGGCGGTTACCTGTATCTGTAACAGGGTTTTGGCGGCTTGTTCACCGCCCATTACAGCCATCCTGGCATTGGGCCAGGCATAAATAAAACGCGGGTCGTATGCTTTTCCGCACATAGCGTAATTACCGGCGCCGTATGAATTGCCTACAATGACGGTGATCTTGGGCACTACCGAATTGGCTACGGCATTCACCATTTTTGCACCGTCTTTTATAATGCCCGCATGTTCACTCCGCGAGCCTACCATAAAGCCGGTTACATCCTGTAAGAACAGCAAGGGAATTTTCTTTTGGTTGCAGTTCATAATAAAGCGGGCTGCTTTATCGGCGCTGTCGTTATAAATGACACCGCCCATTTGCATTTCGCCTTTGGCGCTTTTTACCATTGTGCGTTGATTGGCTACAATGCCCACTGCCCAACCATCAATGCGGGCATAACCGCACAAAATGGTTTTGCCATAATCCTGTTTGAATTGTTCAAATACCGAGTCGTCGGTAATGTGTTCAATCAACTGCAGCATGTCGTAGGAACGGGTAGGATCGGCTGGAATAAGGCCATAGATATCTTTTGCCTTCTTTTTGGGCGCCTTGGGCGTGCTGCGATCAAAGCCGGCTTTGGGTGTATGGCCGAGTTTTGACATGATCTTTTTTACCTGGTCGAGGCATTCCTGTTCGGTTTTGAATTTATAATCGGCAATACCGCTGATAGCATTATGGGTTGCTGCGCCGCCCAGGGTTTCGGTATCGGTATTCTCACCAATGGCTGCTTTTACGAGGTAAGGCCCGGCCAGGAAAATGGAGCCATTGCCTTCTACCATCAAAGTTTCATCGCTCATGATGGGCAGGTATGCGCCGCCGGCCACACAGGCGCCCATCACCGCTGCAATTTGCGTAATGCCCATGGCGCTCATACGCGCGTTGTTGCGAAATATGCGGCCAAAATGTTCTTTATCGGGAAAGATCTCATCCTGCATGGGTAAGAATACTCCTGCGCTATCGACGAGGTAAATTACCGGCAAGTGGTTTTCCATGGCAATCTCCTGCAGGCGCAGGTTCTTTTTACCGGTAATGGGGAACCAGGCGCCAGCCTTCACGGTTTGATCGTTGGCCAGAATAACACATTGCCGTCCGCTTACATACCCTACACCGGCCACCGTACCTGCCGCCGGGCAACCGCCTTGTTCTTCATACATGTCCCATCCTGCAAAGGCGCCTATTTCAACGAACGGGGCATCGGGATCGAGCAAATAATTAATGCGTTCGCGGGCCGTTAATTTGTTTTTTTCTTTCTGTTTGGCAATCGCTTTTTTACCACCGCCAAGGGCTACGTGTGCAAAACGTTGTTGCATTTCGCTAAGGGCCCGTTTTATAACATCTTCGTTGCGGTTGAACTCTAAATTCATGTAGTTGTTTGTTAATGTGCTTATGTCGTGAATCGTGAAAGGCCAGTAGGTAGTGGAAAATGGCTAGTGGGGCGGCTCAAATTCGGCACTCACTATAGGTTTTCGTATGCCTATTATAGGTTTTTCTTACTTGCTACTCGCTTCTTACTGCTCGCTATATTATTAGCAAATTAGCACATTATCCCATTATCACATTGGGCTAATTATTTTACTACTGCCAACGCCATTCCATCATACTCTTTCACCCCAACCATTTGAAGAATGGTAGCGGTAACAGCCGTACTGTTCCCAAGCATTTTATTAAATCGTTGTGCGCCGGCTACAGCGGGTTCCGTTGAATTTTCATCAAGTACTTTTCCCTCGCGGATCACATTATCGGCCACGATGAGGGTACCGGGACGCGATAACCGAAGCGCCCATTGAAAATATTCGGCATAAGGCGGTTTATCGGCATCAATGAAGATCATGTCGAAAGGCCCGGCGCCCTCGGCATGCAATTGGGGCAATAGGTCGAGTGCTTTGCCTGTTTTGATGTGTACCCTGGATGCCAATCCGGCCCGCTCAATATTCTTTTGTGCTACTTCTGCATGTTTGGGATCTGATTCAAGCGTCACCAATTGTCCGTCTTCCGGTAATGCCCTTGCCATCCAGATGGTACTGTACCCGGCCAACGTGCCCAGTTCGAGGATGTTTTTGGCATTACACAACAAGGCAAGCAATTGTAAAAATTTACCCTGGTTAGGCGATACACTGATGGCAGGCATGCCTGTTTCTTTGAGCGATCGGGTGGTGGCAATCAGCGCTTCATCTTCATGCCCCAGCAGGTTGCTGATATAATTATCTACAGATTCAAACAATTCATTATTCATTTTTAATCGTCGGTATTTGTTTTTATAAATTCCACCAGTGTAATAATATCGTTCCCCCGGCTGTATTGCTTTAATTTTTCCAAAATAGCCGGATACTCTGAAAAGAATGGATACAGGTTTTGTTTTGCCTTCTCATATTTCTTTTCCTTCATTCTTATGTATACAGGAAAAGCGGCATATTCCTGTTTCTCTTCTTTTGTTTTCTCGAAGATAATATTCGGATATGTTACAAAACCACCTTGTAGCGCATCGTATCCATAATACAACACATAATAAATATTGATCTTGCCGGTATAAACGACCTGGGCAAATGTTTGCTTCAGCACCGACATCCTGCTGAATATCGGAAATTCTTCTCCATATACCTGCAGGTTGGTAAGGGTTTTGAACTGCAAGCTATCGGTTGCAAACCCCAGCAGATCGGTAACAGCATATTTATCTTCGTGTTGATCATTTAATTTAAACCGGAGTTTTTCGTTTGGGTAGGGCCACCATTTGACGAACCCCTTTTGTTGAGTAGCATCTTTTAGTGTAATGGTCCCTGGTACAAAATGCTGCGCAAACGGGTAATTCTGAGCGCTTGCAGACCAGGTTATAAGTATACCCACAAGAAAAATTAAACTTTTCATAGTAGTATTGTTATTGTGAATTTAAGCAAAATATGCTAATTAGATAATGTGCTAATATGCTAATGTGCATTAAGAAATGCCTTAAATTCACAAGACCATTTCAATAATCAACAACTCAATTAGCACATCAGCACATTAACAATTTATGTGGAGGAAAAAAAATGCCTGGTTGGTTTTAATAGGTCTGGCAATAAGCATTAAAATTTTTTCTTTATTCCCCGATGCAGTGGAAAAATATTATGCCTCGGGGATCTATCCTGTTATTTCAAAATTGCAGCGCATCCTGTTTGGCTGGCTGCCATTTAGCGTGGGCGATATCTTTTACGGATTGGTGATTATTTGGCTGTTATACAAATTGTACCATACTACCCGTCGCATTGTAAAAAGACAAACGAATAAAAAGTATTGGTTACATGCCCTGTTGCAAACTGCTTTTGTAGTGGTGGTGGTGTATGTATCGTTCAATTTGTTGTGGGGACTGAATTACAACCGGCGCGGAGTAGCCTACCAGTTAGGGTTAAAGGTTGAACGCTATTCAAAGAACGACCTGGTGCAACTGATGCAAACGATCGTGTACCGGCTGCATGCACTGGATTCTCCATCGAGGGTGAACCGGCAAGCCTTAGCGCGCAAAAGAAATTTATTTGATGGCGCGGTATCGGCCTATGGTCAGTTGGCACATAATGAAACCAAGTTCACGTATTCATTTCAATCGGTAAAACCTTCGTTATACAGTTACCTGGGCAATTACCTGGGTTATACCGGGTATTATAATCCTTTTAGCGGCGAAGCGCAGGTGAACACGACAGTCCCGCTGTTTGTACAGCCTTTTACAACTTGTCATGAAATTGGTCACCAATTGGGATATGCCAAGGAGAATGAGGCCAATTTTGCCGGATATCTATCTGCTAAATCATCGCAGGACGCATTATTCCGGTACTCAGTGTACTTCGACCTATACAGCTATTCACGGTATTACTTATACGCACAGGATTCTATAACGGCAAAGCAGCTCGATGCGCAATTGCCGGCCGGGATAAAAGCCGATCACCGGGTATTAAGGGAATTTGTAAAAAAATACCGGAACCCCGTTGAAGTGATCATCGACAAATTATACGGGGAATACCTGAAAGCCAATGAGCAGCCAGGCGGTAAATTAAGTTATAATGAAGTGGTAGCCTGGCTGGTGGCGTATTACAAGAAGTTTGGAACTGAAGCCATTTAATTTGCAAATTAGCAAATGCGAAAATGTGCAAATTGGTTGCTGAATTTTGTATACACTTCTCAATGGCGGACACCTCATTTGCACATTTTCCAATTTCACATTTACTAATTAGAATTTATTCTTCCACATCATGCTCTCAACCGGTTTATCGGGTTGGCCGCTGTATTTGGCGTTTTTCTTTTGATTGTATTTGATGGCAATTTCCCCTTCAACCGGAAAATAGATCAGCTGTCCGATAGGCATACCCTTATACACTTTTACGGGTTGTTTTACTGAGATCTCGAGCGTCCAGTTGCCGCAGAAACCAACATCGCCCTTGCCGGCGGTCGCATGAATATCGATCCCCAGCCTACCTGTAGAGGACTTGCCTTCCAGGAACGGAACGTGGGCATGGGTTTCGGTATATTCCAGCGTTACGCCCAGGTAAAAAACATGGGGATATAATACAAACCCATCATCGGGTATTTCGAAATATTCAATTTCATTGTGCTTTTTGGCGTCCAGGATATGCTCCCGGTACGTAGCCAGGTATTTACCCAGGTGCACATCGTAGGAATTACTGCCAAGGCATTCACGATTATAGGGTTCAATGCGGATGCTGCCTTTCTCAATTTCTTCCAATATGCGTTTATCCGACAAGATCATGTGATGTGATTAGTTTATATTTGATTGTTGTTTACCAGACACTTTGCTGCACCTGAAAATTGGTGCAATGTAAAATCTAAAACGCTACTGTGGCATTGTTTTATCAACATAATATTAACGAACATACAAAATTGGGCATCTGGCGTATTGAAGAGCCGGAAGCGTTTTACCTGGAAAAAGTTCCCCTGAAAAAGGGGGTATCCCATCCCTATAAACGGTTGCAGCACCTGGCGGGCCGGTTTTTGCTGCCGACATTATATGCCGACTTTCCGTTGGAAGAGATCCTGGTGGCCGATACCCGGAAACCCTTCCTGGAGCGGGAACAGTACCATTTTTCTATTTCGCATGGCGGCAATTTTGCCGCAGCCATTGTGAGCAGCCATAGCCGGGTAGGGGTGGATATAGAATTGGTTTCCCCCCGCATCATCGCTATTTCGCATAAATTCCTGCATCACGATGAAAAAGTGTTCCTGAACGACTGGATCCATTTAACCAAAATGCACCTGGAGCTTACCACCGTGCTGTGGAGCGCCAAGGAAGCCATTTACAAATGGTATGGTCACGGGGAACTTGATTTCAGGCAGCATATGCAGTTATCTGGCCCTATTACCTTCAAGGCCGATGAAACCATTGTGTTGCCTTTCGTGTTCAGAAAACAAGACCCTGTACCCTTAACAGTAGAGGCGAGAATATTCGACCAACTGGCGCTGGCCTGGGTGCTGACGGGGGGGTAGGAAAAGCTGCAAGCAATACAGCTGGCTACAATCTGATTTCCCCGGTACCGATCAATCTTCCAGCAAAAACGGATCAGTATCATCAACAAGGTCCAGTTGAATATTATCGCTTCCAGCGATACCTTCAATAGATCCCTTGATATGGGCGGCATTGAGTAATACTTTTTCCAATTGCTTTTCCCGCATCTTCCACAGCTTTTCCATGGCATCCCGTTCTTTTTGTATAGATTGTTTCATGGACTGGAAACCTTCCCGGATGGCTTTCCATTGTTCGCTGAATTCGTTGCTGGTTAAATAGCTGTAAAGCATTTGCATCTTATCGCCCTTGTTTTCCTGCGTTTTGGCGGCCATAAATATTTTTAAAATGCCATCCCGCAGTACATGCACCAGGGCCGATACATCGCTGAACGAGCAGATCCAGATCCCGTCTAACTGGCCGAATGTTGTCACCTGTTCGGGCAATGCCTGGGTTACGATAACGCCAATATCGGCAGCCGTGCTTCGCATATCGGCCTTTAGTTTTTCGATCCAGTTCTTATCAAAGTGCTTGGTGCGTTTACTTTCAAAGATGATCTTCCCGCATTCCTGTCCGAGGTTGTTGCGAACGGTCAAAATGCAATCTGCGCCGCGTACGCCTTTGCCCACTTCACAAACCAGGTCAAAAGGGAATGATGATTTCAGCATTTCTTCCAGGATAAGTTCCTGAACTTCACCCTGTAATTGCATGGAACCCTGTTCAGCTTTGCGCCGCATTTCTTCCGCCAGTTTTTTTTGATCGTCCAGTTGCTTTTCCAGTTCGCGTAACCGCAACTGGTATTCGTTTTCCCGGGTTGCTGTTTTTTGCTCTTCTAATTTGCGCAACTCTTCTGATAATTTAACCCGTTCTTCCTGTAATTTGCGTTGTACGGAAAGCTCCAGCTCGGCTTCTTTGTTTTTCAGGTTCTGTTCTTTTTGTAAGAACTCCAGTTCTTTTTGCCGGGCTTGTATCAATTTATCTTCCTGATCTTTATTGGTTTGCTGTAGTAACCGCAGTCTAGTATCGAAGTCGGCGGTTATGGTTTTACGAAGGTTTTCTTCGAGCGATTGTTGTACCCGAACGGTTTCTTCCTGCAATTTTTTTGCAAACTCAGCTTCTTTATTTTGGACTTGTTGGATCAGTTCTTTTTCGCGCCGCGCAAATTCATCCTCCTTCTGTTTTTTAAAACTTAGCATCTGCTCGCGCAGCTCTTTTTTATATTCCTCAGAAACAGCATCTTCAATGGCAAACTTGTGTCCGCAACTAGGGCATTTGATATCTGTAGCCATGTACGAATTTTGCGCAAGTTAAGGAAAAGGCAAGTGGCAAGTAGAAAGTAGCTGGTGGGGGGCTGATTGGTGAAAAAGGGTGGTGGTCAATGGTGAAACGGTAATTGGTCGTGAAACGGGAAACTGAAGCGTGAAAGGTGCGCCTGATTGCAGTCTCGTTCAAGCTTCAGGCACCTAATTTCGCCAGCCATTAAACAAATAGCTTGAAACTTACATACCCTGAAACCGGCAACTGGTAACCGGTAAACGAAAACCAACCTTTATCCGCTGGTCCTATATTTTTTTTTAGCATTCAGGAATTTTGTTATTTTCGTATAAGCCTGCATACCCTGTTCCCCGTGCAGGGCCCAGCCAATAGCAAAAATCAGAGATTGCCCACTGTTCTATATCCCTTCAGATCAAAGCAATCTACCTTGTCCGACAGAATGTATTTAAAGTCATTATAATACCGTACAATATGTCTACTACGGCGTTTTGGCTTAATAATACCACTGGTTTTAAACTTCAATATTATATTTCTGAAAGGTGGCACTGTTTCCTGACCCGGCAGTTCAAAGATAACAGAGGTTATTCCCGACTATACCAAAGGATGTATGTACATATAGTGCACTGAACGTATGGCAAATGGTTATATCTAACGGTTAATCATATTTGTGTATTAAACCCCTGTCGCTGTGGCTACCTATAAACATATTCCTGAACTAATTGTCAGGTACCGTAGGAATACTTTAAACGAGCGGGAAAAAGAAGAACTGCAAGCATGGTGTAACCTGTGTGAAGAGAACCAGTTGTTATTTAATCGGTTGCACGATGCCGGTGATGCTACAGGAACCCTGGTTGAATTATATAGCGAAGCAATAAACGAAGAAGGCGGTAAAGTGAGACAAATGTTCCCTGATCGAAAAAAGCGCCGTTTTGTAACAGTTATAATGTATGCGGCCATTGTAATTGGTTTATTATTAACAGGGTTGACAGTATATTCTATTTTGAACAGGGGCCATGATAAAAAAAACGTATCTGTTAAAAGCCCTGTAAAAGAAGGATTGAAAGAAAAAGTTGCTTTTGACGAACGCAGGATACAACTGAAACTGGCAAACGGTCGTATAGTATACCTGGATAGCAACGTGAATGGTCATATTGCTTTGCAATACAGATCAGTTATCTATAAACGAGGCGACCTGGTGCGGTATGAATGGTCAACCGGCAACGCCCAGCCTGAACTGGAATATAATACGATCATTACCCCGCGGGCAAAAAAGATTACCCTTGAATTGCCCGATGGCAGCAGGGCCTGGCTGAATGCTTCTTCAAGCATCACGTACCCAACGGCCTTTGTTGAAAAGGAGCGTAGGGTACAAATAACAGGGGAAGTGTATTTTGAAGTGAATCCACATCCGGTATCGCTTGGTTCAGGAGGAGAGAGGAAGCCGTTTATCGTAAACGTGAATCCTTTGCCAGGCAGCAGGGGCGCAGGCGCCAGAATAGAAGTGATAGGTACGCATTTTAATGTAAATGCTTATGGCGATGAGCCGGTTATAAAGACAACGCTGCTGCGTGGAAAGGTAAAGGTCTGCAACCATTTTCGGACAGAAGGTGTTGTTGACGCTGCTCAAAAAACGAAGCCTGCCACTGCTGATCGCCAACCGGAAGCCCAAATGGCTACGCTTACGCCCGGGCAGCAGGCGCAGGTTAACGGTGATGGACAACTAGACGTAATTAAATATGCAGATATTCAGGAAGTAATGGCCTGGCATAAGGACCTTTTTATTTTTAATGACGTGGCGATAAAACAGATCATGCAGCAATTGGAACGGCATTATGATTATGAGGTAGTGTTTAAAGAGCCGGTTGATGGTCATTATACTTTATCTGTAACCCGGCAAACAGCTATTGAGCAGGTATTGGAAGCGCTTGAATTGTCAGGCGGTATTCATTTCGAAGTAGACGATCGTAAAATCATTGTTTCCCAATAAGCAGGGAACCAGGTTTGGGGTAAATTTAATAGTAGTTGCGATAGAAGTAATGTGAAACCGGTAGGGGCCGGTTAATAGTTTGCTATATTAGTGTAAATGCTTTTCACAAAGACCAAAACATGACAAGAATCTTGTTAGTGCTCTGTTTGGTGGCGTGTTTCCCATTATATGCCCAATCTCAAAAATTTACTATATCAGTGGATAATGTGCCACTGAAAAAAGTAATGAAGAAGGTTGAAGGTTATAAAAAATATTATTTTGCATACAGGACCGAATTTCTGCAACATGCCAACCGGGTTTCCGTACATGTAATTGAGGGCACTATTGAAGAAGTAATGGAACAGGCGCTGAGAGGCCTGGGATTGAATTACCTGATCGTAGGCAATATGATCACTGTACGGCCAGATTCTACCTTCCCCCGTTTTCGCAAGCCTGAGCTTTTGGCTATTGACGGCCATGTTACCAACGAAGCTGGTGAACCGTTAGTAAGGGTATCAGTGCAGGAAAGCGGTTCATTGTCGGGCACCGTTTCAAAAAACGATGGACAATTTAATATCTCCGTTAAGCCTAACTCGGTTATAACTTTTACTTCCGTAGGCTATGAGTCGGTTGATAAATTAGTGAAAGACCAATCATTTATAACAATCCGGTTAAAGCCGCAGGTAAAAGACCTTGATGAAACGGTGATTATCGGTTATGGTAAAACGTCGAGAAGGTATAACACCGGTTCTGTTTCCAAATTAAGCCATTCTGATATTGCACGCCAACCGGTGTCGGACCCATTGGGCACCTTGCAAGGCCGTGTACCAGGTTTGCTGATCACACAAAGCAATGGAGTGCCCGGTTCTCCCTACAAGGTTCAATTACGCGGGCAAAGTTCCATTGGTATTGTGCCTGGTAAGTTACCCCCTAATGATCCTTTGTTTATTATTGATGGCGTTCCTTATGCGCCCAACAACACCCCGCTGCTGGGTGTTACATCCGGTACGGCCATGGGCGATTTGGGAAGAAGCCCTTTCTCGCTTTTAAATGTTGGAGATATTGATCATATAGAAGTGTTGAAAGATGCCGATGCTACTGCTATTTACGGTAGCCGGGGGTCTAATGGTGTAGTGCTCATTACTACCAGGAAAGGAAAACCGGGTGTTGCTTCTTTTACCGTTAATATCAATAATGGCTACAGCAAAATTACCCGCTATGCCGATATGATGAATACTGCACAATATGTGCAAATGCGCCGGGAGGCATTGATGAATGATGGATTGGCACTCGATGACCGTACTGCGCCCGATCTGCTTTCCTGGGATACTACGCGCTATACCGACTTCAAGAAAATGCTTATTGGCGGCAAGGCTGTTATAAATAATGTACAACTTTCTTTATCGGGCGGATCAAACCGGTTACAATATTATTTTGGTGCAGGGTATCACCGGGAAACAACCGTTTTCCCCGGTGACCTGAGCAATGAAAGGTTATCAGGGCATGTAAACCTGCATTACCAAAGCAGGGATTCCAATTTAACTGCAACGTTATCAGTAATAGTTACCGGTGATAAAAACAGATCGATATTAAATGACCTCACCAATTTGGTAAACCTGGCGCCTAATGCCCCGGTGTTGTACGATTCAACCGGTAAGTTAAACTGGGAGCAAGGCGACCTGTCCTTCACCAATCCGATGGCAATTTCGCTTCGGTCCTATGAGTCAAAGACCAGTAACCTGTTGGGCAATCTGGCTATCAACTACCGCCTAACAAAGGGCCTGGTGTTGAAAACTAGTATGGGATACAACAGACTGCAATCAGATGAGATCGGAATAATACCAGGTAGTAGTCAGAATCCGTTTGGAACACCTAATCCTGAAGGCAATTCTTATTTTGGTAAGATAAACTTTAACAGTTGGATACTAGAACCACAGATGGAATATAACCAGTATATTGGAATTGGAAAGATCAGCGGGTTGGTAGGAACCACCATGCAGGTTCAAACGCATTCTGTTACTACCATTGATGCATCTGATTTTGCGAACGATGAATTGTTACGTTATTTACACGAGGCCGGCAGCCAGGAAACCAAAAAGTTCAAGACCGAATACCGGTATGGCGGTGTATTTGCCCGTTTGAACAGCGTTCTTTCTGACAAATATTTGATCAACCTCACCGGCCGGATAGATGGCAGCAGCCGGTTTGGCCCGGGTAAACAGGTGGGCGCCTTCTGGGCTGCGGGGTTGGGCTGGATATTTTCCAACGAGCCTTTTATTAAGTATACTATTCCTTTTATAAGTTATGGCAAGCTAAGAGGAAGTTATGGTGTTACCGGTAACGACCAGATAGGTGATTACCGGTACCTTGACAAATGGCAGGACATCACCGGCGCCTACCTGGGGCGTGCGGGTATTACACCCGTTCAGTTGGCAGACAGTAATTACAGTTGGGAGGTTGGCCGCAAACTGGAAGCTGCCATTGAATTGGGTTTGTTTAAAGACAGGGTGATAATCACCGCTGCCTATTATCGGAACCGGACCGGCAACCAGTTGATTTCTTATGCCTTACCGGTAATAACCGGCTTTAATAATTATGCAGCCAAAAATTCCGCGGCAGTAGTACAAAATACCGGTTGGGAAATGTTGGTGCAAACAAAGAACAGGCTTAATAAGCATTGGCATTTGAACGGGACTGTTATGTTGACCATGCCCCGGAATAAATTAATTGCATTTCCCAATTTGGCTACATCTCCATATTCCGGCTCACTGGAGATCGGACAATCACTTTCTTTGTTAAGAGGATACGCATATACTGGAGTGAATTCACTAACCGGCGTGTTTGAATTCAAAGATGAGGATGGTGACGGACGCATCAGTTTCCCGAACGATTACCGGATTCGTGGCCATATTGCCCCTGCCTGGTATGGATCGGTTCAAACCAATGTACAGTACAAAGGCTGGCAACTGGATATCTTCTGGGAGATCAGGAGGCAAAGGGCTGAAAGTTACCTGTATCCAATATATGAAAACAAATACCCGGGAACCATGTTGATGAATCAGCCCGTGATGCTACTGAACCGTTGGCAGCAACGTTTTGATAACGCTCCATTTCAGCAATTCACTACCGGCGCCAATGGGGCCGCAAGTGCAGCTATTTCCCATTTTGTACAATCAGATGGTATTATCCAGGATGCTACTTTTGGCCGGTTAAAGAACATTGAGCTTTCCTGGCGGTTACCGCCACAATGGTTAAAAAACATTTCTCTTAAGAACTGCCGTTTATATATGCAAGCGCAGAATCTAATTACCATTACAGGCTATAAAGGAACAGATCCTGAAACACTCAGCATGTTTGTGTTACCGCCATTGCGAACAATAGCGTTTGGGGTTGAATTAAGTTTTTAAATAAAACGTATGAAATGCTTGTGGTTACATACTAATAAATGCTTTTGGATAACCGGGATGTTATTCATATTAGCCACTACAGGTTGTAAAAAACTGGTGCAGGTTGATGAGCCGGACGATTCGCTAACGGCAGGTACCGTATTTTCAAACGACTCTCTGGCGCAGGCTGCCGTAGCGGGCCTTTATATTAAAATAATGAGCAGCACAAAATTTCTGCTGAATGGCGGCATGAGTTTGTTCCCCTCCTTATCGGCCGATGAACTGCAGCGCACCATTGCTATGAATAGCGAAGACCAGTTTTATATAAATGCAATTAATCCAAGGAGCCTTACGGTAAATACCAATTTCTGGAAGGCCGCTTATGCCTATATATATCAGTGCAATATTTGTATAGAAGGATTATCTAAGTCGACCGGAGTTACTGCAGCAGTAAAAAATCGACTATCCGGGGAAGTGAAATTTGTTCGGGCGCTGTGCTATTATTACCTGGTGAATTTGTATGGCGATGTGCCGTTGGTATTAGGGACCAATGCCGAGGTAAATGCGTTGTTACCGAGAACCTCGGTGAACCAGGTGTATAAGCAAATGGAAACCGACCTGGTAGCTGCTGCTGATGCGTTAACAGACGCGAAGGAAAATACCACGCCAACAACCTATGCCGCAAAAGCACTACTGGCCCGGGTATATTTGCACCTGTCAGATAATACCAAGGCAGAAGAAATGGCTTCTGCCGTTATCAATGCCGGGCAGTTTTCACTTCAAAGTGACCTAAACGCTGTATTCAAATCAAACAGCAAAGAAACTATCTTTCAGTGGGCGCCTGTGATGGATAAAATAAACGCCGCCGAAGGTTTTATGTTTATACAGCCAAATCCGGGCATACGCCCCACTTATGTTTTAACTACTAATTTAAAGAATGCATTCGAAGGTGATGACCTGCGCATGCAACACTGGGTAGGTATGGTAACATCAGGCACACAGACCTATTATTATCCCTACAAATATAAAATATACCAGTCAATCAATGGAAATGCGCCTACCGAATACAATGTGGTATTGCGGCTGGCAGAACAATACCTGATACGGGCAGAAGCGCTGGCCCGGCAAGGTAAAATAGCACAAGCCGTTGCCGACATAAATACGATACGTACCCGGGCACAATTACCGGATATCTCAACTTCCATTGGTAATGATGCATGTTTGCAGGCTATAGAACAGGAACGCCGGATTGAATTGTTTGCAGAATGGGGGCATCGCTGGTTCGATCTGAAGCGGACCAACCGCGCTGATGCGGTGCTCAGTGCTGTGAAGGGAAGTAACTGGCACCCGCATGACCGGTTGTATCCTATTCCGTTTACCGAACTGGAACTTGATCCAAACCTTAAACAAAATCCTGGTTACGATTAGAGTATAAGCGATGAAACAAAAAACAAAAGGCGTATCACGCCGTTGCATATAGGTACAAGTAAATGTATACGCATTAAACATGATACGCCAGAAGGTTTAGGAATCAGGGGTGAGAATAGAGCGATTTGTCTTGTATTGATGTGATGGGATAAGGAGTTCCCCACTGGTCAAACGAAATATTCGCTGGGGCCCAACCTTTTTCGTGTAAGGTTTTAGGATTTGTGGTGCTTTCATCGAGACCGGTAAGCGCAATCTCGTTGGCAACCGTGTTTTGGCGGCCAAGCCACGTGTTCGTAACATCAAACCAATAGTAATTGACTTGCGTGGAAATTGGTTTTGGTTTAAGATCAGGTGTTACGGCAAAAGGGGTAGTGAGCATTATTACAAATGCCAGCAGGAACAAGGTTACTGTTGCTTTTTTCATAATCGTTCTGCTTTTGTTCTTCAAAAAGCAGTAAAAACATTGAGTGTATAGAATGATGCTTGTACCCGTTATTGATGGAGCATAGGATTCCCTGTTCGATGGTTACATCGAAAAAGTTGAAGGCTGCAGTAATGCAAATGCTGAGTTTAGTCAGGGATCGGAGTCCGAGAACGGTAATGAAAGAAATAGGCTTGCTTGAAAAAGGTTATAACGGGATACGGGGAGGAAGTAAGGATATTTAATTGTAAGGGCTGGAAAAGCAGGATCTCGTTTTCAATTCCTGAATAAAGTTAGGAGAAAGAAGATTGATTTTATAAAAAAATTTCACTATTGGTTAATCGTTGAAATGCTGCATTATATGACGTGAAAAAAGTTTTAATGTTTATTTTCGGTGTTTTCACAGGATAGCATAGACTAATTTAATATTTACGAAAACTATACAGGCTGCGAATGTTTAGCCATGATGTGTGAGTAAAGGGATTGTTGCGGCAAGCAGTTTATTGCCCTTCTATCATTATTCGTGTAATGTATAAACGGTTAAGCTAGCCCCTACTATAAATAAAATTATTTTTCCCCGGCTTAGTAAAAAGGTGCCTTATTGGTGTTTTTATTTATGTAGTATGAGTTAGAAAACTTGTAGGGAGTGCTATTTAAATGTACCAAAGTGGCAAGGAAGGAATTTGCTTTATCCGAAGGGTGCTTGAAGCAAAATAGTGCAGCAGAAATTATAGTTTCAAACAAAATTTTATTGATAATAGATCAACGACCGATTTATCACATGGAAGAACGCACCGGTTGTTTAGCCATTGGGCCGCAGCCGGTTTTTAGAAAACCTGTATCTCTCTCCATATATCCGCTGCTACACTGATGCCACGAACCAGAAAGAAGATTGCGACATTTCAAAAACTACATGACCATGAGGAATACAGACAATTTAACGAATGAGAAAAGTAAGCGCCTTAAACAACAGAAGATCCCCGAATTCGAAAAAGTTTTTCATTTATTCAACCCCGCTCTTTGTTTTTTTGCCCGCCGGTTAGTAAATGATAGCGCTATTGCCCAGGATATTGTAACAGATGTATTTGTTAAGCTGTGGCAAA
Source organism: Niastella caeni (assembly GCF_004834005.1). Taxonomy (GTDB): domain Bacteria; phylum Bacteroidota; class Bacteroidia; order Chitinophagales; family Chitinophagaceae; genus Niastella; species Niastella caeni. The sequence goes on along the minus strand of NZ_STFF01000001.1, from coordinate 108,705 downwards.
AGCAGTCTGATTTTAAAACGGTATATTCCGTAAAAGCATTTCTATACATTAGTACGCGGAATGCCTGTCTCAACCATAATCAACAAGTACAGTACCAAACGCGCATCCGGGAAACAATTCGTCAGCAATCGAATGATATTGAAACCGATGGAATGAATGAGGCTATTCATGCCGAAGTATTGCAACAGGTTTATAATATTGTAAATGGTTTACCGGAGAAGTGTAAGGAGGTGATGTTGCTGAGCTATACCAAAGGCCTCGATTGTCATGAAATCGCCCGTCAAATGCGGTTATCAGTGCATACTGTCCGTAACCAAAAAAACAGGGGCGTACATCTAATTAAAAACAGGTTCAGGTTTAGGGAAGAATTTGTTCCCATTTTGTAGCACCACAACTTATTAGCTAACGCGAAACGCTTAACGCCGATCACCTGCGTCCTTACGGAGGTCGGCGTTAAGCGTTCTGCATTCAACGTTAACTTTTTCTTCTTCCTTCCAGTATGCGGTAAAACGACCGGCTGCGTATTTCATCGATGGTTAGCCCTGTTGCGGTGGCTTCGTCTTCGGTAATAGCGCCACAATTCATAGCTTTTAAGAAGAAGTTGAGTAATCCCTGTCCGGTAGCTGCATCATCAAAAATGTCTTTGGTAAGTGTTGAAATAGCAGCCCGTTCAACAAATGTTTTTAGCCGGAATACGGCATCTTCATAACTGTTTAAAAAGAAATTATAGGTAGCCGCATAACGCATAGGCAATTGTGCGGGATTGAGGTCCCAGCCCTGGTAAAAACCATTGATGAGTGAGTGCATGGTATGATGGAATCCCGTGCGCCAGGCCTGGTGCACCGATTCGCGGTTCTCAGCCATTTGTTCAAAGGTGAGCTGTTCACCACGGTGTGGTCCAATAGGCATTACATTGGTAGCGCCATCTGATAAAAAAATGCCTGTGCCAGCCAGGGCTACTTTGGTCATGTGATGGGCAAAATCGCAAACCGGGTGTGCCATCGTTTGATACTTAGCCGTAATGCCGCAAGAGGCCGTATAATCGTATGTTCCAAAATGGGCTGCTATACATCGGCCTTCACTGGCTTTTATGATCCGCAGCAATGGGTTGCGACCTTCATCATCCATAATAATTTGCGTGGCTTCTACCATGGTTTCCATTTTCAATGATCCCGGTGATAATTGATGTGTCTTTTCAATTATTTCAAACAATCGAACCAGGGTCATTACCTGTTCTGGAATGGTTACTTTCGGCAACATGACCACGAAATTATTGGGCAGAACACTATTGGTGTTTTCGAGCAGGGTAGAAAGGAAAATGTCTAAAGTGCGTACACCCCGTTGTTTCAGATCTTCTGTAAATGGTTTTATGCGAATGCCAATAAAAGGGGAGATTGTTTTGTTCTTCATACCGATGGCCAACTCTCTGGCTGCCTGCACAGCGGTAGCATCTTCTTCATCATCGGGCCGGTTGCCAAAGCCATCTTCAAAATCAATTCTAAAATCTTCTACCGCTTCAGTTTGCAGTTTTTTTATGATCTTATTATACACCGTATACGACAGCCAGGCGGGCTCCTGTTTGCGAAGGGCTTCCGGCATCCCATCCAATTTTTTAGTAAGTTCCCCGATCCCGTCTTGATGCCGCGGCAAATGTTCGTAGCCGTTTAATTGTAATACCCTGGCCAGTTCTACAAAATTGGGTGCATAGGTTTGCAGGTTCTTTAGCGCAATATCACCCATCTTAATGCAGGTGTCTGCTTTAAACAAATTGGCGCCACCGTATACAGTATGCACAGGTTGGCGGTCGGGTTTATCACCAGGATATATTTTTTGGAATTTGAGATTGGCCGTTTGTAATTGATCTAACAGCGCAGATCTCTCTATTTCCGGTATGGAAAATTTCATATTGCTTCTTTATTGTAAATTATAATTTTTTGCTACAGGTTATACAGTGGAAAGATACTTTTATTGTTGTTCGTTTTTATGACCCGCGGTAGGTGGAGTACCCAAACGGATTTAATAACAAAGGCACATGGTAATGCGTTGTATCGGTAATAGAGAATACCACTTCTATGAACGGATAAAAGGAAGAGACCATGAACTGCCTGAAATAGTCTCCCGTTTCAAACTTCAATTTGTATTGGCCCGTTGGCAGTAGATCATCTTTTGGCAGCCAGTCGGTAATTCTGCCATCGTTGTTGGTAATGCCACGCACGATCTCTTTCCAGTCTGCATTCTGTTGTTGGTATAATATGATCAATACGCCGGCGGCAGGTTTGCCATGGGTGGTATCCAATATATGCGTAGTTAACTGGCTCATTGAGTAATGTTGGTCTTTACAGGGTTAAATGCCAAATAGTTTTTCGAGTCTTAATTTGGTGATCTTGTTTTGTTCTTCCATCGCTATTTGTATCTCCACCTCCGGGTTGTTGTATAACCGTTGGTTTAATAATTGCAGCATTTCATCGGCAGATTTACCGGTAGCGCAAACGATAAAAATATAACCGAACCGTTTCTCGTATGCTTCATTTCCATCGGCCAATTGCTGTAAAGTTAATTGAGACGCCTCCTTTACCGATGATTGTTCACCTTCTGCCAGATGCGCGGTTGCGGCAAACTTTTCCTTCAATGCATCAATATCTCCGATCTTTGGATGATGTGCAAACGCTTCCCGCCAATCCTGTTCATGGCAAACGTACCATTGTTCTTCGGCAATCTCCAGCAGATCGACCAGGTCTTCGGCCGGTAGCGATGCTAGCATGTTGTTTACCCATGCAGTGCTGCCACAGCATTGTTGCAGCAGCATTCTTTTTTCTTCTATTTCCAGGTGATCGAATTCGGCGATGGTCATAGTTGTAAATTTTGATGGTGAATGGTCAATGGTGAGTGGATTACTGAATTTTAAGCTTCAGAAAGTTTCGGCGGCTCTCCTCACAACCCACCAATTACAACTCACACTACAGTCGGAAATCTGTTCACGTTCTTATAATAAATGTAAACAGCCGGCTCTTTACCCATAGCTGTAAACCATTGCTGGCAATAAGGCGCCATCCAGATAGAATCCCCCTTTTTTATTGGGTACCATTGATGATCGAGCATATACACGCCCTGTCCCTGCAAATACAGCAAACCATGTTCCATGATATGGGTTTCTACAAAAGGCAAATGGCCACCGGGATCGTACGTAAAAATATTCACGGCCATATCAAAGGATAAATTGTCTGGTAATAACACCTGTAATCGCAGGGCAGGATCATTCAGGTATTCATTTGCCGGAATGTGAGCCGCATCGCCGAACAGGGTTTGCGGCACCGGAGTTTCCTGCAAAGGCTCGTATACTTTATGAAAAGTGAGCATCGTGGTGCCGGGAGTTACCTCATCAAACACATATTCTTTTTGAATAGGAACATATACAAACTGTCCGTTGGTCAATACTTTTGATTGTCCACTGATCGTAGCTTTGCATTTTCCTTCTATTACATAAAAAAATATTTGTGATTGGTTGGTGCTGCCTGCCAGGTTACCGTCTTTTTGTAAAGTGATCAGGGTTTGACAAAGCCGTGCGCCCATTTGTTCATTGATGATCACATTGACAGTACAGTTCGCCCAACCCGGTACGGTACTGTTTACATACCCATCGGGGCTGATAACTGCATGATTCTTTTTTACGACCGATCTTGTTAGCGCTGAAATTTCCATATTATCCGGGATTATATTTTTGATTGAGCAAATGTATAAATGCAGCCGATACGTTAACCGCAGCGGCGAGATCTTTTAGTTCAACATTTTCAAGTGGATTATGGCTTATGCCTTTGAAGCAGCGCACAAATAACATGGCTACGGGTGATACCGGCGCGATGGCCACTGCATCATGACCGGCGCCACTGACCAGGTTGATCACTTCATAACCAGATTGCCGAACCGAATGCGCTAATAATTGATTCATGGTGGCATCACAGGCAACCGGGTTCGATTCCTGAACGGCCTTCCAATCAAATACAATTTTACGCCGCTGGCATATGCCAGCACCCAATTGCTCTAACTGTTTGTAGCAGGTAGTTAAAACCCTTTCATCGGCACTCCGCAGATCGAGGGTACAACTTACTTCGCCGGGTATTACATTGCTGGCGGCGTGCGGAATGTTCAATGTGCCTATTGTTGCTACCACATTATGAGCCGGGTCATTGGCAAATCGTTCCACTTCGAGGATGAATTCCGATGCAGCACACAATGCATCGCTGCGCATGTTCATGGGTACGGTGCCTGCGTGCCCGGCTTCGCCTTTGAACGTGATGGCAACTCTTTTTTGTCCGGCAATAGCCGTAACAATACCCACCGGAATATCTTTTTCATATAATACGGGTCCCTGTTCTATATGAATTTCAAAATAACCCAGCCAATCCTCCACTGGTATGGCGTCCTGGTGTAATAGTGTTGGATTACCACCCATAGTTTCTATTACTTCCTGCAATGTAATACCCGTGCTATCCTGTTTCCCAAGCAGGCTGTTATCGAAATGGCCCGCTACCGCTTTACTGCCCAGGTAGGTAGTGTGAAACCGGCAGCCTTCTTCATCACAAAAAGCAATGAGCTCAATATGAAAAGGTAGTGCACTTTCTTTAATTTGTTGTTCAACGATGTTAAGACCCATGAGTACCCCAAGGGGTCCATCAAACTTGCCAGCATTAACTACTGTATCTATGTGTGATGCAATGACCAGCGTTTTGCCTGCTGAATTGGGCGAGACCAATCTTCCTCTTACATTGCCGATATGATCGATGCGGGTTTGCAAACCTGCCTGTTGCATCCATTGAGCAACGAGCGCCCTGCCTTTAACAAAGGCTTCAGTTCCTAAAGTGCGTGTGGTTGTACCCGGTATTTCACTGATGGAAGCCAGTTCATTGATCCGTTGCAGGATGATGGATGCTTGTTGTAAGTGATCGGGTGTCAACGTATAATTATTTTTCCTTGGTTCAAAGCAGGGAACGTTCCCTGATCAAAAATTAGTTGTCCGCCCAGCCAGGTTTGTTCTACCACACCATACAATTCCTGGTTCAGGTAAGGTGTCATTTTATGCTTATGATGCAATTGTTCGGCTGTAACGGTAAATTTTTTATTTGGGTCCCACACAACAAAATCGGCATCAAACCCTTTTGCGATCTTTCCTTTGCTTTTGTGAAGGCCAGGTAATGCCGCTGGTTTTTCACAAAGCCATTTTGCCATATCGATTGCCGGTATATTTCGTTTTCGGGCAGCCGTCCATAATATGGGTAATGCCAATTGTAACGAAGCAATTCCTCCCCAGGCTTTCATTAAATTCCCTGATCCTATTTCTTTTATATCGGGCGGCGCCGGTGAATGATCTGTCGCCACAAAATCTATAATATTTTCCTGTAAAGCCCGCCAAAGTTGCTCGTTGTTCTCTTTTTCCCGAATAGGCGGCGCGCATTTGAAAGCTGTTTGTGCATCCGGTATTTCTTCTGCATTAAAATAAAGATAATGCTGTGCGGTTTCCACCGTGATGGGTAAGCCTTTTTTCCGGGCCTGTTTTATCGGTTCAATAGAATTGGCCGATGACAGGTGCACAATATGCACCCGGCAGTTAAACGCCTCACACAATCGTACCATCAGCGCAATGGCCTCGTCTTCCCATGCTTTAGGCCGGGAGGATAGATAGTTTTGATAAGAACGTTCATCACTGACCGGTGATGGCATGTTGGTAATTAGTTCGCAATGTACCAGCAGTGGCAGATCATATTTCGCAATAATGGGCATGGCTTTGCGTAGATCGGCCTCCGTTACATTGGGAAACTCATCTATGCCTGAATGGGTAAGAAATGCTTTAAAACCAAGCACTCCTTTACCAATCAATTTTTCAATTTCCGATCCATTACCAGGAACAATGCCACCCCAAAAACCACAGTTCACCTGCAACTGTCCTTCAGCGGCAGCAGCTTTTTGAAAAAAGGCTTCGGCGGTAGTCGTAACGGGACTTGAATTCAACGGCATATCTACCAGAGTGGTAATACCGCCTGCTGCAGCAGCGCGGGTTCCGGTAGCAAAACCTTCCCAGGCTGTGCGGCCTGGTTCATTCAGGTGTACATGCGGATCGATGATGCCCGGCATCAGCACCATTTCACCGATATCGATCGCAGTGGCACTGGCATCAGTTGACACACCAGTCACCACATCGGCGATGATGCCGTTATTGACCACGACCGTGCCTGCCGTGATGCCATCGGGTGTACAAATATTTTTACCACTGATTGCCAGGTCGAACATATAGGAATATTTAATCTTCTCTACTAAAAATAGACAATTAATTGTTTAAATTGAGTATACATTCATCAAAATACGCTGCTATGTCAATTAAACTGGGAAAGAATACTTACGGCAAAAACTCGGTTAACTTATCGAAGATCATTCGCCACCCCGATTACCATGAATTCAGGCAGATATCTGTGAATGTAGTACTGGAAGGTGATTTTGAAACCGCACATACCATCGGCGACAACTCAAAGATTTTGCCCACCGATACCCAAAAGAATACGGTATATGCATTGGCGAAGGAACATTTTGTTTCCTCTATTGAAGCTTTTGGGTTGTACCTGGCCAATTATTTCATAAGCAATAATCCCCCAATATCGCAGGCACGCATTGAAATAGCAGAGCATAGCTGGCAACGCATGCGTTTTAATGGAACTGAACATCCGCATGCCTATTGCAGCGGCGGCGCCGAAAAACATACTGCCACGATTATTCAAAATGAAAAGGGCATCGAGGTTACTTCGGGTATTAACGATCTGCTGATACTAAAAACCACCGACTCGGGTTTTGAGAACTATATTAAAGATAATTTTACCACGCTAAAAGAAACCAGTGATCGCATCTTTGCCACTCAATGTGAAGTAAGCTGGACGTACAATTCTTCCAATGTGCTTTTCACTGAATTATTTAACGGCATACGAACTACCTTGTTGCAAACCTTTGCCGATCACCATAGCCTTTCGGTACAACATACTTTATTTGCGATGGGGGAGGCCGTGCTGACAAAGTTTGCCGCCGTTAATGAGATAAGTCTGAAAATGCCTAATAAACACCATATACTTTTCAACCTGGAACAATTTGGGATGGACAATAAGAACGATATATTTATTGCCACCGATGAACCGTATGGATATATCACAGGTACTATAGTCCGTGAATAATAGGAACTTTGTATTTGCTTGCAGCGTGCAGCTTGAAGCTTGCAGCGTATTTTCACCAACCCATAAATACCATACCGGCTCCACATATAAAAAGTGTCAATCCTCCCATGGCATGGACATAGCGTTCCAGTTTTTCGGTTTTCAGGAAGGACACGCCATAGTATCCTAATATGACCATCACCACCATAGTAACCAACGTAAAAAAGGTGTAAACAATAATCAGTAAACTCATTCCCCACCAATTGCTTTTAGCAGCCGGAAAATACAGCAAGGGTATCATAGGTTCACACGGACCCAATAAGAAAATAACGAACATAACCCAGGGTGTTATTTTATACCTTTCTTTGGGCATCACTGCCTCGCCGTGTTTGTGTTCATAAACATATATTGATCCGTCTTCAAAAGTATCAAAATGCTTGTGCGCTTTATTTTGCCAGGCACGCATCCAACCCCAGATGCCATATACCAGGCCAAACAGCAATAAAATCCAACCTGCCAGTCCGCCGCGGATCTGCTCCAGCCAGGTTATTTTTGATAATGACCAGCCTAAAGCAGCGCCACCTAATCCTAATACTACGGAGCTCCAAACATGTCCGCAACCGCAAATGATTGTCCAGAAGAGGGTTTTCCCAAAACGCCAGCCTCTTGCTTTGGACAGGGCAATGAATGGCAAATAATGGTCAGGACCGGTAAGGGTATGTAAACAGGCAATACCGGAGGCTGTTAGCATCAATATTTGTAATTCAGTTGGCATGCTTAACCAGGTTGTTATTATTTGTTGTTATCAGGGCTGCAATCCTTTGCTGACAGTTGAATAATTGTTCTGCTTTATGTCCTAATATCCGTACAATGATGCCGGCATCAGGAAGGGCGCTGATGCCAAAAGTGATGTCGTTTTGCTGTTGTAAATAATTATTGATTGTTTCATAAGCCTCAGCAATGGTTTCCGGCTTATCTAAAATGATCATACTGGCCTGGTGGGAATAGCCTTCCCACTGACCAATGGCGTGTACATTCGTGATGCCCGGTTGTACGAGCCAATTCTCTTTGATCACCAGCCGGCCATGCAGGTATACATCGGTTATGCTATGATACTTTACAAAATCAAATTGTTCGCCATTCAGTTTTCGGCCACAGGTTAACAGTTCCCCCCAAATTAACCGGTTGTTGCCTTGCAGATATATTTTATTATAGGTGGAAAAAACAGCGTGCTTATGCGGTACTGCCGGGTGGGGGATGAATACAAAGGAGGAGCCTTTTTGCAAGTTTACTTCCAAGCGTTGCCTCGCGCCTTTTTGCATGTTAAATAAGCGCTGGTACGATTGGGTATGCAGGTGCAGGTGACAATTTTCTTCTACATTGATCTTTAACTGGTAGTCGTCGCCCTCTAAAACGCCGGGTGAAGAGCACATCAGCATCAGGTGTAGCGGCCCTGCTTGTTTATCTTCTGTAATGTTGGCTACTTTGAAGGGTGGGGTATAATAACTTTGTTTCAGGTAGGTGATACCTTTACGAATAGCAGTGTGTATGTGCAAATGGGCGTTCATCGGTACAGGGTTGGTTCTTCTGCTTCTTCCAGCAATGCATACTTCTTTATCCAGTTGATAACATGGCACAAACCATCACCATTCACCAGGTTGGTAAAAACAAAAGGCTGGCCATTGCGCATTTTTCGGGCATCGCGTTCCATAATTTCTAAACTGGCGCCTACGTAAGGAGCGAGATCTATTTTGTTGATCACGAGTAAATCGCTGCGGGTAATACCCGGACCACCTTTGCGGGGAATTTTATCACCTTCTGCAACGTCAATTACAAAAATGGTCAGGTCGGCAAGGTCAGGACTAAATGTAGCCGACAAATTATCGCCACCGCTTTCAATGAAAATGATCTGCACATCTTCGAATCGCGTGGCCATTTCTTCTACGGCTTCCAAATTCATACTGGCATCTTCACGAATGGCTGTATGCGGGCAGCCACCGGTTTCTACCCCAATAATTCTTCCGGCGGGCAGCGAACTGTTCCTGGTAAGAAACTCCGCATCTTCTTTGGTATAGATATCATTAGTGATTACACCAATACTATAACCGGGATACAGCTTTCGTGTCAATCGTTCTATCAACGCTGTTTTCCCGGAACCTACCGGACCGGCAATACCTATTTTTATATAAGTTCTTTCCATGTTTCTTTTCTTAAGACATATACAATCTCGAATACAATTGCTCATGCTGCATACTGCGGATATCAAAACCCGTGCAGCACAAACCGATCAATTCCCTATCAGGTTGCAAATTATTTTGCACCAATTCAGCTATCAATTGTTGCAATGAGAACAATAGTTCCTGTCCGCTTTGCTGGCTTAACGGCACCAGCTTAACACTATTGGTTACAAAGCCTGCGGCGGCATTGTAATAAAAACCGGTGAGCGCGTCTGCTTTGGCAATTTGCAAAGCAACTGCAATAATGCCGAATGCAATACAATAATGACCTGATGCCTGTTTTGATTGTATGGCAGTTGCATACCAGTTCAACCAGTCGTTATTGCACAAGGGCTGAAATATTTTTATGAGCCGCATGCCCAACTTTTGACTGGCCTGCCGCATTTCTTTTGGGAGCTTAACTGCCGTACAAAGGTCATCGAGCTGTATTATTTCACCCTGTTGATTACTCGCTATTGCATCATACACCAACGACCCAATGGCTGCATCGGTATAATGAATGTTCTGTGATAACATACCCGTAACAAATGCTTTGGCCGTGGCAGCATCTTTTACAATACCCAGTTGTACATAAGTTTCCAATCCTGCGGAATGAGAAAAGCCGCCCACCGGTAAAGCAGGATCACTTAATTGTAATAGACGGATCAACGCTGGGTTCATACACCGGTATTTGTGAATTGCATGATCTTTGAAAATAAACTGCTATTGCTATGCGCATGCGGCGCTACCGTTGTTTTCAACGGATAGAGTAATTTTCTTCTATCCTGTTTAATGGCATAACCCTGGGATGATAATAGCCGGAAAAGCGGCATTTCAAAAGGCACCAACACTTCGTCCTTTTCAAAGAACAACGGCAGGTGTTTGTTCCCGATCTCATAACAAACCGAGGCCATTTCAAACAGATTGGTTGGTTTAATGACCAATACCTCGCAGGGCACAATGTCTATGGCTACGATAATGGTTTCGTCTTCATACAACACATCGCCCTGGGTAAGCGCAGGATTTTTATCGAGAAATTTTAATGCAACGTCATTGCCGGCTTGTGTTTGCTTGCGTAATATGCGTTTACTGGTTTCGTACCATTCCAGTTGCAACCAGTCTATACCCCTGTTGTTGAGATTGAATGAGCTAAGGTTACCTTTCTTTTGTTGAATCAGCATTCGCACAATTTGTGGTTTAATTCTTAGAATAGGAAATATCGTTGGGCCAGTGGCGCTACAGCAATTGGCTCGCAGGTTACCGCTTGTCCATCAACCCGTACTTCATAATTTTCCGGGTTTACGTCAATAACCGGTGTTGCATTGTTATGTACCATGTCTTTTTTAGAAATGCCCCGGCAATTCATGACGGGTAAGATCATTTTTTTCAACCCATATTGCTGTACAATATTTTTCTCCAGTGATAACCTGGAAACAAATGTTGCGCAGGTAGCATGCAATGCTTTACCATAAGCGCCGAACATGTGCCGGTAAATAACAGGTTGCGGAGTAGGGATGGATGCATTGGGATCGCCCATTCTGCTGGCGATGATCATACCGCCCTTGATGATCATTTCAGGTTTGGCACCGAATAAAGCAGGCTTCCACAAAACCAGGTCGGCCAGTTTGCCGGGCTCCAAAGAACCTACGTACGTTGAAATGCCATGCGTAATGGCCGGGTTGATGGTGTATTTGCATACATATCTTTTTACCCGGAAGTTGTCATTGCCTTTATTGGCATCTTCGGGTAAAGCACCGCGTTGGATCTTCATTTTATGAGCCGTTTGCCACGTTCGGGTAATTACTTCACTTACCCGGCCCATTGCCTGTGAATCGGAGCTCATCATACTGAACACGCCCATGTCATGTAAAATATCTTCTGCGGCAATTGTTTCAGGCCGAATACGGGAATCGGCAAAAGATACATCTTCGGGAACGGATTTATCCAAATGATGACACACCATTAGCATATCCAGGTGCTCATCGATCGTGTTCACTGTAAACGGCCGGGTAGGGTTGGTAGAAGAAGGAAGTACATGCTGGTACATGGCTGCCTTGATTATATCCGGCGCATGCCCCCCGCCGGCGCCCTCTGTGTGATACGTGTGGATCACCCGGCCATTGATGGCGTTGATGGTATCTTCCAAAAAGCCGGCTTCATTTAAAGTATCAGTATGTATGGCAACCTGTACGTCGTATTGATCAGCGATTTTCAATGATGCATCAATTACCGCAGGCGTGCTGCCCCAGTCTTCATGGATCTTCAAGCCCAATGCCCCGGCTGCTATCTGTTCTGCAAGCGGAGGCAATGCAGCGCAATTGCCCTTACCTAAGAAACCGAGGTTCATGGGAAAGGCTTCTGCCGCTTCAAGCATCTTTTTCATATTCCAGGCGCCCGGTGTTACGGTAGTTGCATTGGTGCCATCTGCCGGGCCAGTACCGCCGCCTATCATGGTAGTAATACCACTGAACAACGCATGATCTATCTGTTGCGGACATATAAAATGAATATGCGTATCGATGCCGCCGGCAGTAGCAATTAAACCCGCGCCGCCATGCACTTCTGTGGCCGCGCCAATGATCATATTGGCATCCACGCCATCCATGGTATCGGGGTTGCCTGCTTTGCCAATACCAACTATCTTACCGTCTTTAATTCCTATATCAGCTTTAACAATACCCCAGTGGTCAATGATCATGACGCTGGTGATCACCATGTCCAACACACCTTCATCGCGGGCGGCGCGTGCCGATTGCGCCATGCCATCGCGAATGGTTTTGCCGCCACCGAATTTGGCTTCATCGCCATATACGGTAAAGTCTTTTTCAATTTCAATAATCAATTCTGTATCGCCTAAACGCACTTTGTCGCCCGTGGTAGGCCCATACATGTTGGCATATTTAATGCGGTTGATGCGCAGGCTCATGCAGATTGGTTTTTGAATTGGTTGTTCAATGCGTTTTGTAGTGACTGTTGTTTATTGGTGTCTGCAATGTCATCATTCACTAGGTTGTTAAAACCGAATACTTTTTGCGCCCCACCCAATGCTACCAACTGCACTTCTTTTTCTTCACCGGGCTCAAAGCGAACTGCTGTTCCTGCCGGAATGTTCAGTCGCATGCCATAACCTGCAGACCGATCGAACTGCAATTGCCGGTTCACTTCAAAAAAATGGAAATGCGAACCGATCTGTACCGGGCGGTCGCCGGTATTTACAACCACAACCGTGGCTGTTGCGCGGCCGGCATTGGCAATAATATCATCAGGTTGCAAGATGTATTCTCCGGGAATCATAGTTGTTAATTTAGGTTGTAACTATCTTATGGGATCATGCACCGTAACCAGTTTGGTGCCATCGGGGAAAGTAGCTTCAATTTGAATTTCAGGGATCATTTCAGGCACGCCTTCCATTACATCATCGCGGCTTAAAATGGTGGCGCCATATTGCATGAGTTCGGCAACTGATTTTCCATCGCGGGCTGCTTCCTGCAGGTGACTGCTGATGAGGGCGATGGCTTCGGGATAGTTCAGTTTCAATCCACGCGCTCTTCGCTTTTCCGCCAGCTCTCCTGCCAGGAACAATAATAGTTTTTCCGATTCTCTAGGTGTAAGGTGCATATATTAATAAGAAAATTCAGGTATGTAATGAAATAGAATTACAAAGGCAGGCAATGATTTAAGTTAGGGAAAAAAATAATAACTGCAAGGGGAATGAGCTGATTATTTCGGATGAAATTGTTTGTAAGAAGAATTTTTTCAGGCGCTTGATGGGGGCTGCGAATTATTCTTCACCTCAATAATCTCCGCCGCAATACTGATAGCTATTTCCTCAGGAGTTTGACTATTGATGGCAATGCCAATGGGCGCATGAATGGATTGTAATAAAGATGCTGGCACGCCTTCCGCCCGATAATCGTTGAACATTTTTTCGATCTTGCTTTTACTGCCAAGCAAACCAAAATACCGGAATTGCTTTTTCCATAAAGTTCGCACTACGATGTCATCGGTTCGGTACCCGACCGTCATCACCACCACATACTCATTATTCCCGCCGGGGATCAATTCCATTAATGCTGAATAGTCATCAATTATTTTTTTCTCATGCACATACTCGTTTTCTTCGACTGTTTTCAGGTTCGACCGGTCATCGTATAAATGGATATAAAATTGCATGTCCTGCATCATGCGACAAAGCGCCAATGCACAATGCCCCGCGCCAATTACATATAGATGATTTTTATAGCCTGTTTTTTCCCGGTATAGCCATTCCGTTTCGGATGTCATAGAAAAATAAAAATCAGTTTCGGGCGCAGCTGCGGCGAATTGCAAGCCGGCCGGAGATAATTGCAGTGTACCATTCAGATTTTGCTGCAGGCTGGCCATGATCCGTTGTATAGTATTGGCGTCTTCGGGAACAACCCGGTATAATAAAATGGTTTGCTCGCCCGAACAGATCATACCACTTTGATTGGTGGCTGCAGTTTTATTGTGAAATTGTTTTTTGATGATGTTTTGGGCGTCGGTTGTATAGGTATTCTGTAAGTCGGAAAAGTTCAGCGTTATTTTTTCTTTCAACTTGTCTTTTGCAGCCTCTACAAATTTATGTTCCATAATACCGCCGCCAATGGAACCTTCCGTTTCTCCATTCACATTCACTGCCATGAAAAAACCCTGGCGGCCCGGACTGCTTCCTTCACTTTGCAGCACATACAACAACATGACCGGCACCTGTTGCTGCAGGCTTTTATTTATCAACTGCCAAATGATTAATTGTTTCTTCATGTGCATGAATACTTCCTTCCTTTTGAGTTGTGTATAATGCCATCAAAACTTTTTCGGGTGTCATAGGGGCATCAAACGGAAAATGACCGTTCTTATTAAATGCGCGTACTGCCTTGCGTAATGCAAAATAGGCACCGATGCCATACATTAGCGGAGGTTCACCCACTGCCTTCGACCGGAAGATAGCGAGGTTATCGTGTGGCGTTTGTAAGAATTCGATGGCTATTTCTTTTGGTACCGCATAAATGTCTGGTACTTTATAGGTAGAAAGCGCATTCGACCGTAACCGTCCGTTTGCATCATATACTACTTCTTCCATGGTCATCCAGCCGATACCCTGTACAATACCGCCTTCGATCTGTCCAAGGTCAACAGCGGTGTTCATGCTGGCGCCAAAATCGTGCACTACTTTTACTGTATCCATCGTATACGTTCCGCGGATACAATCGACCGTTACCCCAACAAGCGCGGTTCCATAAACATGATATGCAAATGGATGTCCTTTTTCTTTAGTGGCATCAAAATGAATTTCGGGTGTAGCGTAATGCGCATGTTCCGAAAGTCCTATTCGTTTTACATGCCCTGCCATGACCAGCGACTTCCAGTCGCGGTCGGTTTTTTGCCCATTCACCCATACATATTCATCCTGCAATGCAACTGCCTCCATGGCAACGTTCAGTTCTTCGGCAATCATCTTCTTCAATCTTCCTGCAATGGCAGTGCAAGCCATCAGGGTGGCTTTACCATTCAGGTCGGCGGTAGCGCTGGCTGCAGATGGCGAAGTGTTGGCAATTTTAAATGTATTGGTTGTATGAATTTTGATCTTATCGGGCTGAATGGAAAATACCTGGGCAGCTACCTGCAAGATCTTGGTGTTCACACCCTGGCCCATTTCAACGGCGCCGGTAGTAATGGCCACGCTGCCATCGGTATACACGTGCACCAGTGACCTTGCTTGGTTCATCAGGGTTTTGGTGAACGAAATACCAAAGCAAACAGGCATGCAGGCCAATCCTTTTTTAAACCATTTATTAGCGGCATTAAACGCTTCCACTTCTTTATGCATACTAGCAAAGTCGTATAATGCAATGGCTTTGTGCCAGCATTCGGGCGCTTCGCTTTGCGCTTTTTGTCCGTACGGAAATTCATCGCCGGTTTGTAACAGGTTCTTTTCCTGTATTACGGATGCGTCTATGCCAAGCGCCTCGGCTGCTTTGGTAATGGCTGATTCGATCATGAACATGCCTTGCGGACCTCCAAAGCCGCGAAAAGCGGTATTCGGCGGCAAATGCGTTCGGCAGCTATAAGCAGTTGCTTTTACATTCGGAATATAATAAGAGTTGGTGCAATGGAACAACGTGCGTTCCAGTACCGCAGGGGACAGGTCAGCCGCGGCACCGGCGTTCTGGTAGAAGGTTACTTCGTAAGCAACGATCTTCAAGTCATCATTCAACCCAATCTTGAAATCGGCTGAATAAGGATGGCGTTTGCCCGTCATTGCCATATCTTCCATGCGATGTAGCGAGTATTTAACTGGTTTCTTTACCAGGTAGGCTGCCAATGCACAAAGCGCCGCCCAGGTATTCGCCTGATCTTCTTTCCCACCAAAACCGCCACCCAGCCTGTTTACCTCTACTTCTACCAAATGCATAGGTAAACCCAATACCCGCGAAACAGCCCGCTGTACGGCCGTTGGTCCCTGGGTAGAAGAATAGATCTTAATAGCGTTATGTTCCTGTGGCACGGCATAAGCGCCTTGTGTTTCTATATACAAATGTTCCTGACCGTTGGTATCGGCCCGGCCTTCAAAAATATGCGTGCATTGTTGCCAACTGCTTTCCGTATCGCCTAATTGAAAAGTTCGTGCTGGTACGATCAGTTCACCCAATGCCTGTGCTTCCCGCGGATCGGTGATCACTGGCAAGGATTCAATGGTAACTTTTATTTTTTTAACCGCAGCCCGGGCTGCATCAACAGAGTCTGCCACTACAAAAGCTACAGGCATGCCGCAAAAATGTACTTCATGATCGGCGAGCAACGGTTCATCAGGCACAATGCCTCCGATCTGGTTTTCGCCGGTAATATCTTTATGGGTGATGATGCGCACGACACCAGGCAACGCTGCTGCTTCGCTAACATCCAGATGGGTAATGGTACCATGTGCTACCGGTGAACCAAAAGAGGCGCCGAACAAAGTGCCCTGTATCAGGGGAATATCATCCAGGTAAATTGATTCACCCCGCACGTGTGTATATGCATCGATATTCTTCATAACTAAAATTAAATCTGAGCACCAAAAGCTGTAAAACGCCTAATCGCGAAAAGCACCAGACTTACCGCAAAGCGTTTGCTGTTACTGTCAAAAAATGGGCTTTGATCAACTGGCCTAATAGCAATCGTTTATAATCTGCTGTTCCCCGGGCGTCGCTGATGGGTGAAATATCCGTTTGGGCAATGGCTATTGCCTGATCGATCGTTGCATCAGAAAGTGGTTGGCCTTTCAAAAATGTATTTGTTTTATCGAGCAATTTGGGAACGGGCGCAATGCCACCGGCCGCAATACGAACATCTTCAATACTATTGCCTTGCATGGTTAGGCAGATAGCTGAGTTCACACTGGCAATATCCAGGTTGGTACGTTTGCTTACTTTTTCAAAATTAAAGACGGTATTGTCGCCGGGCAATTCAAATGAAATGGATTCCAGTTGCTCGTCTGGCTGTTTATCGAGGGTTTTATATCCTTTATACAATTGCCGCAGTGGCAATGTCCGGCTTTCTCCGCCATTACTGAATATCAGCGTCGCATCTAATGCCAGCAGGAAAATGGTGAGGTCGCCAATAGGAGAGGCGTTGATCAGGTTGCCGCCTACTGTTGCTATATTACGGATAGGGGTAGAGGAAACCAGCTTAATATAATTTGCCAGGTGGGGAAAGTATTGTTGCATTACCGGCGATTCACTCAGGTTGGTTACCGTAGCCGATGCGCCAATGATGCAACGGTTTCCTTGTTGCGTGATGCCTTTCAGCCGGGCATCATCAAATAGAAACTTTATAGAAGCATCCTTTAGCGTATCGTGTTTTTGCACATATACATCGGTACCACCGCCCACCCATTCTGTGGCAGAGGTGGGCTGAAGTTGTCCATTCAGTTCAGTTTGTAACAGGTGCAATCGTTGTTTGATCCCGGCAAACCAGGCTGGCAAAATATGATTCTCCGATACAAAAACGGTTGGCTCTGCCGATTGTCTTGCCTGCATTACCTGCGCTACTTTGCCGGCTGCGCGTTCAATAGATTTGTAACCCGTACAGCGACAGATATTTCCATCAATAGCAGCAATGGCATTTTGCGTGGTGGCGGTTTTGTCGCTTAAACAAAAACCTGCCAGTGACACTACAAAGCCAGGCGTACAGAATCCGCACTGGGTGGCAGATTCATCATACATGGCCTGCTGAATAGGATTTAATCCATCCATATTCAAACCCTCAATAGTTACCACATGTTTACCGTGTACATTGCCCAGCGGCGTTAAACAACTGGTGAGGGACCGGTATTGCAATTCATTGTTTACCAATTCGCCTACCAATAGGGTACAGGCGCCGCAGTCTCCTTCATTACAACCGACTTTGGTGCCGGTTAAATGCTGGTGATACCGCACAAAATCCAGCAACACCATACCGGGCGGCAGGTTGGTAGAAATGTCTTTATTATTGAGAATAAATTGGATCAAAGTCAAAAACGGTTTCTTTAAAGTTAGCATAATTCGGGCAAAGTGTAAGGGGGCCCAATGGTTTCAAAACAATTAATATCTACCCTTTAATTTTCTGTATAACTCTCTCCACTTTTTCCGCCACCTCAACCGCTCCCTCAATCCGCAACACCGGACAGTTCAATGTTTGCAGCCATTGCTCATGACGTTTTTTGTTGCGGCCTGGTTGGTTGCTATCGTCATATGACAGCGCCCAGTCAATAAACTCCTGACTCGATGGTGATATTACTTCCCCATAGCGCACTTTCTCCCGATTAACCAAACGCGTTGCGCGAATTTCCCTTGGCAGCCATAAGTACACTATTAAGTTGTATTGCTCTTTCAAAAAATGGCCCCAACTGTCCAGTGAACCACCTACGATCCAGTGTGCTTCTTTATTAAGATCTTCTGCTAATTGCTGATCGCGTTTACCGGGCTCGCGGCGAACCTGGAACGGCGGATCGGTTTTCTCCCAATAATAATAATCGGCATCAAAATAGGGGATGGCTAATTCTTTGGATAGTGCCTCGCCCAGCGTGGTTACTCCGCTGCCTGATGCACCAATGATGAGCATGCGCATAAATAAGAAAAGGTTTATTTCAGCAAATTCAGATCGGGTTGCGCGTATTTGTATACTTTAAAATACAAAGTGGTTTTGGTTTGATACACCCCTTCAATCTTTGATATTTCGTTTACGAATTCCACCAGGTGATTGTTGTCGCGGCACATCACGTCTACTTCAAGATCATAATCACCCGAAGTCATGGCCAGGAAACTTACCTCGGGCAGTTTGCATATTTTCTGCGCCACCTTTTCTTTAAAAGTTGCCGGCCGAACAAAAACCGCAATATGCGCATATGCCCTGAAACCCACTTTATCGGGGTTAACACGGCCAATAATATTAATGGTGCCTTCTTCTATTAATTTATTCACCCGGGTACGAATGGTTCCTATTGATACATTCAATTTTTCTGCAATAACGGTAAAAGACATCCGTCCGTCCTTTTGCAGGCAGGAAAGGATCGCAAAATCCAGTTCGTCGAGCGGGAAACCGTTTTTTTCCATATCAGCAAAGTTGCAACAAAAATAAAAATACTGTTTAATTTTTGGTTGAGTACTAAAATATTTTTAATTTACTATCCTTGTTTCTATAAAATCTGTAGTATTAAAATATCTGCTCATGAAGTACGCACCTGTTCAAAATTATATAAATGGACAGTTTGTGGATGCATCTACCGACCAGACACTGCCCGTTATATCACCACTCGATGGCACCTTGCTGTCTACAGTTCCTATGTCGGTCCCCAAAGATCTTGATGCCGCTGTACGATCAGCTAAAATTGCGTTCCCCGCCTGGAGCCATATGCCTATTAAAGAAAGGGTGCAGGTGTTATTCCGGTACAGGTATTTGCTCGAAAAGCATTTGAAGGAGCTGGCGGCGTTGGTGAGCGAAGAAAATGGAAAGACAATGGGCGAAGCTATAGCCGAAATAGAAAAATGCATTGAACTCACGGAATTTGCCACTTCGCTGCCACAACTCGTTACCGGCGAAGTGTTGGAAGTGAGCAAAGGCGTGGAATGTCGCACCGAGCATGTTCCGTTGGGTGTGGTAGCTTCTATAGTACCCTTCAATTTTCCCAGCATGGTGCCTAACTGGACCATTCCCAATGCGCTTGCCCTGGGTAACTGCATGATCATAAAGCCTTCTGAGAAAGTGCCGTTAAGCGTAGGCCGGTTAGCCCAATTATTAAAAGAAGCCGGTTTGCCCGATGGCGTTTTCAACGTAGTACATGGCGATAGTGTAATTGTGAATGCCATTTGCGATCATCCGGGTATTGCTGCTGTATCGTTTGTAGGCAGCACCAAAGTCGCGAAGATTGTTTATCAGCGCGCTACCCATCATTATAAGAGATGCCTTGCTTTAGGCGGCGCCAAAAACCACCTGCTGGTATTGCCCGACGCCAAAGCCGACATGACCGCACAAAACGTCGCCGCTTCCATGAGCGGTTGCGCCGGACAGCGGTGTATGGCCGCCTCTGCGATGGTGGCTGTAGGCAATGTAGATCACATCATACAAAAGATCTGCGAAGAAGCGAAGAAGATAGTACCCGGTGAAAACCTGGGTGCGGTGATCAGTAAAGAATCCAAAGAAAGAATAGAACATTATATAACGGAAGCCGAGGCGCAGGGCGCTAAAATACTGGTTGATGGCCGGAAGGCTACAGTACCAGGTAAAGAACAGGGTACCTATGTAGGCCCTACCGTTATAGATTATGTGAAACCAGAAATGGCTGTTGCGAAAGAAGAGATCTTCGGTCCCGTTATCAGCATCATGCGTACCAATACGATTGATGAAGCCCTGGCTATTGAAAATGCCAACCCTTACGGTAATGCCGCAGCGGTATTTACGCAAAATGGCGGTATGGCGCGGTACGTGATCGACCGGGCCAGTGCCGGAATGATCGGTGTTAACGTTGGCGTGCCAGTACCCCGCGAACCGTTCTCTTTTGGCGGATGGAATGAAAGTAAATTCGGTGTAGGCGATATAACCGGAAAAAGTTCTATTGAATTCTGGACCAAGCTCAAAAAGTCTACGGTGAAATGGAATCCCGAGGCGGGAGTGAATTGGATGAGCTGATGGTTAATGTGCTAATGTGATAATTTTATAATGTGATAATGGAATACAGGAAATGGAATTAGTAATTTGTAATTGGGAATTGGGTAGAACCTCCGATTCTTGATTACCGACGAACGGTTGCTTGTTTCCTTTATGCCTTGTTGCCTTTATGCCTTTTCTTGCTTGTAGCTTGAAGCTTGCAGCTTGAGGCTGTATTTCACGATTCTGCCCGATTGCCCTTAGTCTATTATATAATTGCCAATTGTTTCAACCATGACTCAAACCACCATATCCGAAGCACAGGAAATTATTCGTGATAATATGGATTACACGCTTTTTTCGTGGAGCAAGCAAAAAGGCCTCGCGCCCATTGCCGTGAAATATGCCCGGGGCGTTTATTTGTATGATTACGATGGCAAACGGTATCTCGATTTCTCCTCCGGCCTGATGAATGTGAACATTGGTCATGGTAACCAGCGGATAACACAGGCCGTTATGGAGCAAATGCAACAGGTAAGCTATGTAACGCCCAGTTGCGTAACCAAAGTACGTGGCGAGCTGGGTAAGAAACTTGCATCGGTAACACCGCCGGGATTAACAAAAACCCTGTTTACCGTTTGCGGGGCCTCTGCAATTGAAAATGCCATCAAACTCGCCCGGTTATATACGGGCCGGCACAAGGTCATTGCCCGGTATCGTGCGTTTCATGGCGCTTCCTACGGAGCTATGACAGCCGGTGGCGATCCGCGCAAACTGGCTTCCGATGCACAACAGGTGCCGAACATTATTCACGTTGAAGATCCCTATTGCTATCGTTGTCCATGGGGACAGGAAATTACAACTTGCCGCCGCGAATGCGTCAGTCACATAGAGCGGGTCATTGAGTTCGAAGGCCCGGAAAATATCGCCGCCATATTGATGGAAGGCGAAAGCGGTTCATCGGGGTGCATTAAATATCCACCCGATTACTTGAAAAAAGTGCGTGCCTTGTGCGATAAACACAACATCCTGCTCATTGCCGATGAGGTAATGAGCGGATTTGGCCGTACTGGCAAATGGTTCGGGGTAGATTATCATGGCGTGGTGCCTGATATCATTGCCACTGCCAAAGGACTTACCGCCGGCTATCTTCCTTTAGGCGCTTTGATCGTGAACGATGCCATTGCAGAATATTTTAACGACCGTGTATTGTGGCTCGGCTTAACGTATTCGGCACATCCGGTTAGCTGCGCGGCCGGACTGGAAACATTGAAGATTTATGAAGATGAGAACCTGTTGGAGAATGCCACCAATATGGGACATTATATAGATCAGCAGGTAGAACTGTTAAAACAGAAACACCCCAGTATTGGCGATTTCAGGAATACCGGTTTACTGGGTTGTATTGAGCTGGTCAAGAACCGCACTACCAAAGAACCTATGGCACCATTTAATGCCAAGCCCGATGAAATGGCGATCATGAACAAGGTGGCCGCCAAACTGAAAGAACTCGGCATGTACACTTTCGTGCGCTGGAACTATATTTTCATTGCCCCGCCGCTATGTATTACCAGGGAAGAAGTGGATGAAGGACTGGCTATGATCAGCGAAGCCATTGCAATTGCGGATGAATTCGTAAATTGAATAGATGGTTTGATTGTTTGATGGATTGATGGTTTGATTTCCACTACCATGATCTCTGACTATAGGCAGCCAGCTAATAACCGGAATGCATATGGTTCAACAACTAACCATCTAACAATTTAACCATCAAACTACCCAAAAACAAACGACTCCCGAAAATGGAGAACAAATCGCTCTATAGTGAAGACCTTGCTCCCGTTCCGGTAGCCAACCGTAAATGGAATACCTGGAATTACGCAGCCTTATGGATCAGCATGAGCCTGTGTATTCCCACCTATATGCTGGCCAGTTCGCTTATCGGCGGTGGTATGAACTGGTGGCAAGCCATCCTGACTATTTTTCTTGGAAATACGATTGTTCTTATACCTATGATCCTTAACGGGCATGCTGGAGCGAAATACGGCATTCCTTTCCCTGTATTCGCCCGTGCCAGCTTTGGGGTTCGTGGCGCTAATATTCCGGCCATTTTGCGGGCCATTGTAGCTTGCGGCTGGTTTGGCATTCAAACCTGGATAGGCGGTGCGGCCATCTATCAAATGATCAGAGTTTGGAGTTCCGGGTTACCTGAAATAGATGCAACTTCGTTATTTCCCCAGGCAGTTCCTTTTATTTGCTTTTTAGCATTCTGGGCGCTCAACATGTTCATTGTTTACCTGGGTGTTGAAAGTATTCGAAAATTGCTGGTATTTAAAGCCATCTTTTTGCCGCTGGCGGCGCTGGCATTATTGTTCTGGGCCATCAGCGCATCCAATGGATTAGGTCCCATATTACAACAGCCATCTAAATTTGCGACCACTTCGCAGTTTTTTGACTTTTTCTTTCCGGCACTAACGGGAATGGTTGGATTTTGGGCAACCCTATCGCTCAATATTCCTGATTTCACCAGGTACGCAAAAAGCCAACGAGCACAAATTAAAGGACAGGCCATTGGCTTACCGCCCTCCATGACGTTATTTGCCTTTATTGGTGTGGTAGTTACATCCGCCACGGTCATTATATATGGTAACACCATTTGGGACCCGGTAGTGTTGGCTGGTAAATTTGAAAGTAAATTACTGGTGAGTGTGGCGATGATTGCCGTGGCCATTTCAACTTTAGCTACAAATATTGCCGCCAATATTGTTAGTCCGGCCAACGACTTTGCCAACCTGGCGCCGTCGAAGATCTCATTTCGCAAGGGGGGGTATATTACCGGCGTACTGGGCGTTTTGATCTTTCCCTGGAAGCTGATTGCCGATCCTACGGGTTACATCTTTACGTGGTTAATTGCATACTCCAGTTTATTAGGGCCGGTGGGCGGAATCATGATCGCTGATTATTATTTCATCCGTAAGCAACAGCTATCTACAACTGACCTGTATAAAGCAAACGGACTGTATACATTCAAGAACGGGTTTAATTACAGCGCCATCATCGCATTGCTGGCAGGAATAGTGCCTAATATTCCCGGCTTTCTGACTACTATTAAAGTGATTGCACAGGACAGCGTACCGGCGTGGATCTCGCATTTATACAATTATGCCTGGTTTGTTGGCTTTCTAATTTCAGGAATTACCTACCTGCTTATGATGCGTAATTATAAACCACTGGTATCAGATTCTATCACTGCAAAAGAAGAAACACTTCATGTCGCTATTGATTAAAAACGGACGGGTCATTACTGCGGACGCGGACTTTACAGCCGATATTTTTGTTGTGGATGAAACCATACAAGCTATTGGTAAGAACCTGGGTATGCAGGCCGATAGGGAAATAGATGCCACCGGTAAACTGGTATTTCCGGGCGGTATCGACCCGCATGTACACCTCGATATGCCTTTTATGGGTACTTTTTCCAGCGATAATTATGAAACAGGCACACGCGCTGCTTTGTTTGGCGGTACTACCATGGTCATTGATTTTATTCTGCAAAAGCAGGGTAACTCGTTGCAATCGGCATTGGATGAATGGCGTTCCCGGTCTGATAATAATTGTGTGGGCGATTACAGCTTTCATATGGCGGTCACCGACTTTAACGACAATACCCGAACCGAAATAAAGAAGATGATAGAGCAGGAAGGCATTACTTCCTTCAAAACCTTTATGGCTTATAAGGGGGCGCTCATGATCGACGACAGGCAAATGATCGGCTTGATGGAAGAAGTGAAGCAATATGGCGGTTTGATAAACGTTCATGCAACAAACGGCGATATGATCGATTACCTGGTAGCCAAGCACCGCGCTGAAAAGAAGTTGTCACCCTTGTATCATTACCTCTCACAGCCTGAAATAACCGAAGCGGAGGCCTCTGAACGATTTGCCGATATGACGTACTATACCGGCTGCCCTGGTTATATAGTTCACCTTACCTGCGAAGGCGCGTTAAATGCAGTACGCAATGCTACCCGTCGTAATCAGAAAGTATTTGTAGAAACGTGCATTCAATACCTGATCCTCGACGCCACTTTATATGAAAAGGATTTTGAAGGCGCCAAATGGGTGATGAGCCCGCCATTGCGCCAGCCAAAAGACCAGGCAACTTTATGGGCCGGCATCAACCAGGGATTGGTGCAGGTAGTGGCAACAGACCATTGTCCGTTTAAATGGGAGCAGAAGCTCATGGGCAAAGATGACTTTTCGAAGATACCCAATGGGCATCCGGCTATAGAGAACCGTATGGAATTATTATACAGCGAAGGTGTTCATAAGGGAAAGATCAGTTTGAATAAATATGTAGAAGTAGCGTGCACGAACCCCGCAAAGATATTCGGGATGTTTCCCCGCAAAGGAACATTGGCGCCGGGCAGCGATGCAGATATTGTGATCTTTGATCCGAATGAATCGCATGCGCTTTCTGTAAACAGCCATCACATGAATGTCGATTATTCGGCCTATGAAGGATGGCCCATAACCGGCAAGGTAAAAACGGTGATCTTACGTGGACAGGTAGCAATTGATAATGGAAAATGCCTGGTGGAGAAAGGGTATGGGAAGTTTATAAAAAGGAATAAGGTAGAAGGGAAGATATAAGTAAAAGTTTTGGTTTATTGTTTTTGGTTTATGGTTTTCCCTATATCGGGATTGCTTAGAAATGGGAAGGTTCAAAAACAATAAACGCTTTTCGAACTGAAGAACTATAAACTGTAAACTATAAACAATAAACTGTAAACTATAAACTGTATTATGGCTAGAATAATCAAATCCGGATTAATACAAATGAGTTTGCCGAAGACGGAAGGAGAGGGCACGATAGAAGAGATCAAAGAAGCAATGGTGCAAAAACATATTCCATATATAGAAAAAGCAGGTGAACAAGGTGTGCAAATTTTATGCTTGCAGGAGATCTTCAATACGCCTTATTTCTGTCCGGGCCAGGATAGGGCCTGGTATGAATCTGCCGAGACCGTGCCGGGGCCAACGACAGAGCGCATGGCAGCGTATGCTAAGAAATATAACATGGTGATGATCGTACCTGTATATGAAAAAGAACAGGCCGGTGTTTTATACAACACGGCTGCGGTGATTGATGCAGACGGTACGTACCTGGGAAAATATCGCAAGAACCACATTCCCCATACTTCCGGGTTTTGGGAGAAGTTCTTTTTTAAGCCGGGCAACCTGGGTTATCCTGTTTTTCAAACCCGGTATGCAAAAGTAGGTGTGTATATCTGTTATGACCGGCATTTTCCTGATGGCGCACGGGTGTTGGGGTTGAATGGTGCAGAGATCGTGTACAATCCCTCTGCTACGGTGGCGGGGTTATCGCAATACCTGTGGAAGCTGGAGCAACCGGCGCATGCCGCTGCCAATGGTTATTTCATGGGTTGTATCAATCGTGTAGGACAGGAGAAACCCTGGAATCTGGGCAAGTTTTATGGTTCCTCGTATTTCGTGGACCCGCGCGGACAAATATTTGCCATTGCTTCAGAAGATAAGGACGAATTACTGGTATCTGAATTTAATTTAGACATGATTGAAGAGGTAAGAAGCGTGTGGCAGTTTTACAGGGACAGAAGACCGGAAACATATGGTAAATTGGTGGAATTGTAATTAATTTGAAAATGAGGTAATTTGAAGATTTGTAAATGGAGTGCAGGCAAGACTATGGGTTTGCATTATTTAATTACCTCAATTTCATGCTTTAAAATTGTATTAAACTGGGATTAGATACGGAGAGCTGCGACTAAAGGAATTTTCAAATTATCTAATTTTCAAATTTTCAAATTGATTAAGAATAATAGGTTAACGGCTGAACAATACGAACAGAATTTCAGCGATATTCATCCGCCATTCGACAGCAGGGAATCGGCGCTGGTGGAAGCCAATCGTTGTTTGTTCTGTTATGATGCGCCCTGTACCAAAAGTTGTCCCACCGAGATCAATATTCCCAAGTTCATAAAGCAGATCAGTACCGACAATGTAAAAGGATCGGCTCACACCATATTTGTCTCCAACATCATGGGTGCAGGCTGTTCCCGAGTGTGTCCCGTTGAGAAATTATGCGAAGGGGCTTGTGTATATAATTTACTCGAAGAACCGCCTATTCCCATTGCCCGTTTGCAACGCTATTCCACAGAACAGGCCATGGAAAAAAAGTGGAAGCTGTTTGAACGGAAGCCAGCTACGGGAAAGAAAGTGGCCATTGTAGGCGCTGGTCCGGCGGGACTGAGCTGTGCGCATGTGTTAAGTCGCGCGGGCATTGATGTAACTATTTATGAGAAGGAGAGTAAAGGCGGTGGTTTGATGACCTATGGTATTGCCGCCTATAAAGTAACGCCGCAGTTCTGTAAAGACGAAGTGGATTATATCACTTCCATTGGTGGCATCAATATAAAATATAACCAGGAGTTAGGTAAAAATATTACGTTGGCCGATTTAAAAAATAGTTATGATGCCGTATACCTGGGCTTTGGTGTAGGCCTGGCCCGCCAACTGAATATTCCCGGCGAAGAATTGGATGGCGTGGTTGATGCCATCCGCTTTATTTATGATATCCGGGCAGGTGCTTATGAACAAGTGCCGGTTGGTGATAAGGTAGTTGTAATTGGTATGGGTATGACGGCTATTGATGCCGCTACACAGGCAAAAAGATTAGGCGCAACAGACGTTACCCTGGTATATCGCAGAACGCAGGAAGAAATGCCTTGTACCGAAGCGGAACTTGATATTGCCAAGCTCGATGGATGTCGCATCATCTGGCTGGCCGCGCCAGCTACCATAATTGGCGAGAATGGAAAAGCAACCCACCTGGTATGCAACCTGATGCAACTGGGCGAGCCCGATGCCAGCGGTCGACGTTCACCGGTAGAGACCGGCGAAACCTTTATCCTGCAGGTGGATATGGTTATTAAGGCGGCCGGTCAAATTCCTTTTGAAGATTTAGTTATAAGTAATCAATTACAGCATTCGCATGGAAAGATCGTTGTGCAAAATAATGGCGCAACCAATATCCCCGGCGTATATGCAGGCGGCGATTGTGTGAACGGAGGGAAGGAAGTGGTAGATGCGGTGCAGGCGGGGAAGGTGGGAGCTGCGGCGATCCTGAAGTATTTGAATATTGAAATGAATACGGGGAAATGAAAAATCAAAAATGAAAAATGAGGAATGAGAAAGGGAAGACAAAATGAATACTGAATAACGAATATTGAATGTTGAAGTTGAATACAGGGGAATGAATTAAGAATGAAAAATGAGGAATGAGAAAGGGAATACAAAATGAATACTGAATAACGAATATTGAATGTTGAAGTTGAATACAGGGGAATGAATTCAGAATGAAAAATGAGGAATGAGAAAAGGAATACAAAATGAATACTGAATAACGAATATTGAATGTTGAAGTTGAATACAGGGGAATGAATTCAGAATGAAAAATGAGGAATGAGAAAAGGAATACAAAATGGATACTGAATAACGAATATTGAATATTGAATGTTGAAGTTGAATACAGGGGAATGAATTCAGAATGAAAAATGAGAAAGGGAAGACAAAATGAATACTGAATAACGAATGTTGATGTTGAATACAGGGAAATGGTAACAAAGCAAAGGATTAAGAACTTAATGTGCTAATTTGAATATTGGGTTAATGAATAGTGAGCGGTTTTTCCATTTTCAAATTTGCTAATTTTCAAATTTTCAAATTGAATCTATGGCCGACATATCTGCAAATTTCCTCGGTATCAAATCTCCCAACCCGTTTTGGCTGGCGAGTGCACCACCTACCGATAAAAAGATCAATGTGCTGCGGGCATTTGAAGCCGGCTGGGGTGGCGTGGTTTGGAAAACATTGGGAAGCCAGGTTAAGAATGTATCGAGCCGCTATTCGGCCGTAAATTATAATGGCTCAAAAGTAATGGGGTTCAATAATATTGAACTTATCAGCGACCGGCCGCTTGAACTGAACCTGCGTGAAATAAAAGAGTGCATAAAATTATTTCCCGACCGCGCCATGATCGTTTCCCTGATGGCTGATAATACCCGTGAGAAATGGCATGAACTGATCGCCCAGGTAGAAGATACGGGTGCGCACGGACTTGAATTGAATTTCGGCTGTCCGCACGGGATGACCGAACGCGGTATGGGCGCTGTAGTAGGGCAGGACCCGGAAATTGCAAGGTTGGTGGTAGAGTGGGTAATGGAAAAAGCAACCATTCCCGTCATTACCAAACTTACGCCCAATGTACATTCGGTTGTGCCAACCGGAAAGGCCTCTGTAGAAGCAGGCACCAATGCCCTGTCATTGATCAATACCATTCAATCGGTAACAGGAATTGACCTCGATACGTATGTGCCCAATCCGTATGTTGCCGGTAAATCGGTATTCGGCGGTTATTGCGGACCGGCAGTAAAACCCATTGCACTGAAAATGCTGGCTACTATCAGCCAGGACCCCACAACCTCCAAAGTGCCGGTATCAGGTATTGGCGGCGTTAGCACCTGGAAAGATGCCGTGGAGTTTATGTTATTAGGCGCTACTACCGTGCAGGTATGTACCGCCGCCATGAAGCATGGCTTTCGCATCGTAGAAGATATGTGCGAAGGATTGAACAACTGGATGGATGAAAAGGGGTTTAAGACCATCAACGATTTTATCGGCAAATCAGTTCCACACCTTACACATTGGGAAGAATTGGATATCAATTACCATATCGTAGCCAATATCGATCAAAATAAATGCATCCACTGCGGCCTTTGTTATATAGCCTGTGAAGATGGCTCGCATCAATCAATTAATTTACAATACGGTAAGCCCTACAATACCTATACTATTAAAGAAGAGGAGTGCGTGGGTTGTAATTTATGTAAGCTTATTTGTCCGGTTGATGATTGTATAACGATGGTGGAACAGCGAAAGGGACCGGATTATCTTAACTGGAAAGAATTTCAGGCGCGGGGTTTACCATTGAATGATCATTAGCGTAAAATGCTGAAGGCCGAACGCTGAACGCAAAACGCTGAACGCATGAGTTCGATAATTTGAAACTGTCTGTAACTGTATTTCCCGGAAACCGGGAACTGGCAACCGGGAACTGTATTTCCCTGCAACCTGCAACCTGAAACTTGAAACCAGCAACCTGCAACAGGTAACCTATTTTTACCACAAAGTGGTATTGTATGTTTTTTAATACGATGTAACTTCACTCCCGATCCGTAGCCCACCCCAGCCCGATCCCACTGACTTAAGAACTACCTATAATTGTTGATGTCAAACTAAAATCAGTCAAACTTTATTGATATGATCAATGAGTCGTTGCAGTTCATTGCCGATGAACTGAATAAATACCTCGTGCTTAAAATGGGACCTGCTACCGAACCGCCAAGGCTTGTACTGGGTAACGTATCAAGAGTATTTGATGGTGAAGTGGCTTCGGCCGGTCTTAATAATAAAGCGATTCTTTCTTTAGTAAATGTGGAAGAAGATCGTATATCAAAGCAACAGGAGAATTTTGTAAGAACAGATGTAGCTACCAGGTATAAGAGTCCGCAATTGTATTTGAACGTGTACATCCTGTTTGCAGTTAACAGAACCACTTACAGCGATAACCTGCTGTGGTTAAGTTATATTCTGCAATTCTTCCAGTTTCAACATGTATTCACGCCAATAACACACCCTGCATTGGACCCCAGGATACAAAAATTGATAGTTGACTTGTGCACATTGAATTTTGAACAGGTCAATCACCTGTGGAGCACATTGGGTGGAAAATATATTCCTTCTGTATTGTATAAGGTACGGCAATTAACGATTGATGAAGATCTAACAGTCAGCGAAAGCGGGTTTATTAAAGAAGTACAGATTAACGACAAAGTAATACAACCTGTTACATCATGACAACAAAGTATAAGATATTATTCATGGTGGATCTGCTGAATGAGTACTATGCCAACTTGCAATGCAGGGATTTTAGCGTACTGCCCTCGGCAGAAACCGCGCAGGTGCTGAAGAATCACCAGCTCTTGTACAAGACCATTGGTAATAAGCTGGTGGTATTGGTGAAAGTAAAAACCGATGCCGGCAGTGAGGACGAACCCTTTGTAAGCATGCTGACAAAAACGAAGTTCCTGTTTTACCTCCATTTGAACCAGCCGGTATTTACCACCATTACCAATATAGATGCAGACCGGATGCAAATGAAGCAACGGTATTA
The DNA here is from genome assembly GCF_004834005.1 of Niastella caeni. GTDB lineage: Bacteria > Bacteroidota > Bacteroidia > Chitinophagales > Chitinophagaceae > Niastella > Niastella caeni. The sequence goes on along the minus strand of NZ_STFF01000001.1, from coordinate 77,905 downwards.
TTTTACCAACCTTCACCAGAACAGCGCAGGCGCCAATTTGCACCTGAGTAGTAAGATTGCCGACTATGATAATTTTACTCCCTACAAACCCGGCGATCTGGCAGATAATGGAGCAGGAACTGTATACGAATGTATTCAAAGTACGGCTGGCGGTAACAACACAACCAATGCCAACTTTTGGTTTTCACGCGGCGCTTCGCAATTCGTTTCTTCAGGCGATATGCTGCCTTTTATAACAGGCACAAACAGGTTTCGTACCACAGCGCCGGCTACTACCTTCAACATAAAAGTATTTGGATTAAATATAACCAACGACCAATACGACCGTGAAATAAAAATTACGAAACATACAGTAACCAGTGATAAACCCACGCAGGATGTATTGGCCGATTTGTCGGAATTGCCGCCTGCCCGGTATAAAGTACAGATCAATACCGATGAGTTTGATGTATTTGTAGATGATACAGCAGTGTACAGGAATGTATTCGGCGTTATTGAAATATTCAGTCACCTGCCTGCAGCCAGCGACTTTGCCTTGCTGGATGCAGCCGGGAAAGTAAAAGATACCGTGAGTGGCGGCACGCTGCAGTGGCTTCGCTACCAGATACGTTTTGCCAATCGCCTGGCCTACTGGAAGTATATAACACCCCGCAAGGGCGTGGTAGCGATCAATGACAAAACCAGCACTTATACTTTTTCGCAAATGCCTTCACCGCCAGACCCGCCGGAATATTTTCAGTCGGATCGCCCTATACCGCTGTATGAAATACCGGGGTTGTACGATCTGGAACTAAGCAGCCCGGTAAGTGATGAACCTCCTTCCGCCCCTAACCCCGACCCAAATATATCGGGCATGCTAAGCCGACAAGAACCCGGAAAAGATTATTACTGTACTATATATCTTAATTACTGAATCTTTAAAATCTATTAAATCATACAATATGGCAACCAGTTACAAAACACCCGGTGTGTATGTGGAAGAAATACCCAAGTTACCGCCATCCGTTGCACAGGTAGAAACGGCCATCCCTGCGTTTATCGGATATACAGAAAAGGCCGAAAAGAACGGAGAAAGCATTGCAGGCATCCCTACAGAGGTTTCTTCATTTATTGAATTTGAAACCTGGTTCGGAGGGGCTTATGGGTACAAACCTGGCGATGTTGAAGTACTGCTGAATGAAAACAACAATTTTGCAGTGCTGGAAGTATCGTACATCGACAAGGTCTTCTATCTATATGAAGCCATACGGTTGTTCTATGATAATGGTGGGGGTAAATGTTATGTGGTATCTGTTGGATTCTATTCAGAAGATACCTTTACCAATGGTGTGCTGGACAGTTCAACTGCCCTGAACACCGGATTGGATGCTATTGAAAAGTATGATGAGCCTACTATCTTAGTGATGCCGGATGCGGTAAACCTCGATGAAGCGGAGTTTTATGCACTACAACAGGCGGCCATTTCACAATGCGCCAAACTGATGGACCGTGTTGCTGTACTGGATCTTGATGAAAGAGATGCTGATGACCTCGATGCCGTTATTGATGATTTCAGGGATAATATAGGTATCAGTAACCTGAAATATGCCGCAGCTTATTCGCCCTGGTTGTTGACATCCTATCCCAGAACAGTAGATTTCGAACTGTTCCGTAATAATGTAAGGAACCATGATGATACAGCAAATATTAACCTGGCCACTGCTGTTTCTTCAGACGCTGATCTGAATGCGTTGGTGATTACCGCCAACAATTCTACCACCGACCGGAACCGCATCACAACAGATGTAAATACACTAAAGAACCCTTCAGCTTCCTTAACCGATCATTATAATTTCTTACGAAGCGCTGTATTGCTGGCCTCTGAAGCTACTACGGTAGCCGCCTACCAAACGCTGGTGAATTATGTAAGGGCCATTGCCGTGATTTTCCCTACCTGGTATACCGGCGCCAACAGGTTTTTGAACCAGGACCTGTTAAATGCCCTGAACTCTGCAGCCTCTGACCCTGGAACAGGTCTCAGGAACTATGTGAAGGCATTGATCGCTTATGAAAAGAATGCCGATGTAAATGTGCTGCTCAATGACGGTATGCCAGGTTATGTTACCGGTTACCAGGATTTCCCGCAACCCGATACAGATTCATGGTTAGGTGTGAACGATATAACAGATAATACAGTTGCTAATGGCATTGAACCCCTGGTCACCAATTTCGGAACTCCGGTTATGCCATCGGGTGGGGCCGCAGATGATACCGCCAACAGAGCAACGGTTATGGCCGCTTTGCCTGTGCTGGATGCTATTGCCAAAGGGTTGATTGAATTCGTTGCAAAAATTGAACTGGCGGCAGGTACGTATAAGAAAATGGCGCAGGACGCATTGTATGCCAATCATCCGATCGTAGCCAATATTGTACGCGCCATTAAAAAAACAATGAGTAAGGTACCGCCAAGCGGCGCAGTAGCCGGTATTTATGCACGCGTAGATAATACAAGAGGGGTATGGAAAGCTCCGGCCAATGAAAGTGTGTTGAATGTAACCGGCCCAGCCTTCCAGATAACTGCAGAAGACCAGTCGGATATGAATGTGGACCCTGTAGCCGGAAAATCTATCAATGCCATTCGTTCCTTCACTGGCAAAGGTACACTGGTTTGGGGTGCCCGTACGCTGGCAGGTAACGATAATGAATGGCGTTACATCAGCGTGCGCAGGTTCTTCAACATGGTAGAAGAGTCGTGTAAGAAATCTACCGAACCATTTGTTTTTGAACCCAATGACCGAAATACCTGGGTTCGGGTGCAAGGTATGATCGAGAATTTCCTCACTACTTTATGGAGGCAGGGTGCTTTGCAGGGCGCCAAACCCGAACATGCATTTTATGTAGCAGTGGGCCTGGGTAAAACCATGACCGCTCTTGATATACTCGAAGGCCGCATGATAGTAGAGATAGGTATGGCAGTAGTACGCCCGGCAGAGTTCATCATCCTGCGCTTCTCTCATAAGATGGCAGAGAGCTAGTAGTAAGTAGCGAGTAGCAGGTGGGGCTGTGAATTCCCCAACCAACTCGTCACTAGCCACTTACCACCAGCCTTTTAAAAATTAAACCATTAAAACAATAAAAATGGCAACACCGACATATCCCATAGCTAAATTTCATTTCTCGGTAAAGTGGGGTGTAGAGCGTATAGGTTTTACAGAGGTAACAGGTTTAGACGTACAGATCGAAGTGATCGAATACCGCGAAGGCAATAATCCCATATTCAGTAAGATCAAACAACCGGGTATGCTGAAGTACAGCAACATAACCCTCAAGCGTGGCACCATGGCTGCTGATTCAGACTTCTTCAAATGGATCAACGATATGGATCCCTACACACACGAATCAAAACGCCGCGAAATTATCATCAGCTTATTAAATGAAGGCCATACGCCCATCATGACCTGGACTGCCAAAAACGCTTTCCCGGTAAAATACCAGGCCAGTGATCTGAAAGCAGATGGCAATGAAGTGGCTATTGAAACGCTGGAGATCGCGCATGAAGGACTGACGGTTTTAGCGCAGTAACCTGATATACCAGTTTTTCAAAGCAGTATAGAATTCAGGGCTTGCCCCGCCTTGCTGTAACCCCTACACGTAGGGGCAAGCTCTGAGCCCTGTTAATTGGAACCAGATCAAGTAACCTGTAACATTGAGTTATGGCTTCTCCTTCAGCAGGAGGATATTATCCTCCCGTAGGGTTTCATTTTAGTGTAAAGTTCCTGAATATCGGGAATGACAACGACGTACGCTTTCAGTCGGTAGGCGGCCTGAATGTTGAATACGATACAGAATCGTTTAAGGAAGGCGGTGAGAACCGGTTCGAGCATAAGCTGCCGGTTCGTACCAAGTATCCTGATCTGTCGCTGAAAAGAGGACTGCTCACCGATTCAAAGCTCATCGAATGGTTCCTGGGCATATTACAGAACCGGGATTTTAAAAGTAATAAACCGGCAGAGATAGATATTATGCTGTTGAATGAACAACACCAGCCATTAAAAACCTGGCATATATACAGGGCCTGGCCAAAAAAATGGAGTGTGAGCGATCTCAACGCACAGGAAAACTCGCTGGTTATTGAAACCCTCGATCTGAGCTATAGTTATTTCACACTTCCCAAATAATACCAGTATGGGCCTTGAAATAAAAGAGCTGTATATCAAAGTAACGGTGAACCAGCCTTCACAGGGACAACAACCGGCAGCAGCGCCTGCGGGTGGCAACAATAAACCCGAAGAAGAAAAGGAAGCCATTATTGCGCAAAGCATAGAAGCATTTATCGAGATCAGTAAAAACAAAAACGAACGATAACCATGGCAACAGGTGAGTTTGAAAAACTAAGGATCATTTCCTACACCGATCCCGATTTCAGCGATGAACACAAGGGAGAGGAGTTTGTGACCATGATCAATCCCGAAAGTTATACCCTGGAAACCAAAATGGAATTCAGCAGTAACCAGGGATCAGGCACCAGTGGCAACCAGCCCCGGTTCACCATGAAACCACCGGAAGAACTATCGTTCGAGTTTTTATTCGATAATACAGGCATTATTGATGGCAACCCCCGCGATGATATTGCCGAAGACCTTGAACGGTTTAAAGACTTTTTGATGAAATATGAAGGGGACATACACCAGCCAAAATTCTTTAAACTGGTATGGGGTACTTCCCTAATGAAGGGCATCTGCACAGCGTTAAACATCAATTACAAATTGTTTAACCCCGATGGTAAACCGATCAGGGCCGTTTGTAAGGTAACCATTCGCGAACTGAAACCCGAAGAGCTGCGGGTAATTGAGGAAAACAACTCTTCTCCCGACCTCACCCATTACAGGGTTATTAAAAAAGGCGATACACTGCCCCTGATGTGTTACCGAATTTACGGCGATTCAAAATATTATATACAGGTAGCAAAGGCGAATAAGCTCAGTAATTTCCGGAGCATTCAACCGGGGCAGGAAATATTTTTTCCTCCCATAGCGAAGACATGAAGTCGGAAGTCTGGAATTTAAAATCTATAAATCCCAAAATCTCAAAATCAGAAATCTGAAGAATGCCTAACGAAAGGACCATACCGTCGTCGCAGTCAAAATCAGTGGTGAACACCATACTGCTATCTGATGGCAATGAAGTGACCAAACAATACCAGGTTCTTTCAATAGTGGTGAATAAAGAAGTGAACCGCATAGCCTCTGCCATGATCACCATACTGGATGGCGAACCATCCAAGGAATCATTTGAGATCAGCAGCAAGCCTGAATTTGAGCCCGGTAAAGAACTCGAGATCAAATGCGGTTACCGCAGCGATGCAGAAACCATATTCAAAGGCATTGTTATAAAACACAGTATTAAGGTAAGGAAAAAGAACAGCGTGCTGCTGGTTGAATGCAGGGATGCAGCAGTAAAAATGACGGTTACCTGTAAAAGCAAATACTTTGTAGATACTAAAGACAGCGACGTGATGGAAGAGCTGATCGACGCTTACGGGCTGGATAAAGAAGTAGAAGCTACCACTATCAGTCACAAGCAACTGGTGCAGTACAATACCTCCGACTGGGATTTTATGCTCTGCCGTTGTGATGCCAACGGGTTACTGTGTACAACAGATGATGGTAAGATAAAAATAGGCAAGCCCGATTTTGGCGGAGAAATAGCATTGACCGTTCAATACGGCGCTACCGTGCACGACCTTGATGCAGAAATAGATGCCCGCTTACAGTTCAAAGCAGTAAAAGGCACTATGTGGGATTATTCAGGACAGGAGCTGTTAGACAGCGTAGAGGCGGAAGACCCCGGGGTTCCCGATGCCGGCAACCTCGATGCAGCTACTTTGGCTGATGTAATAGGTGAAGAAGCATTCACCCTTTACCACGGCGGTAAAATAGAAGAACCCGAACTGCAGGCCCTTGTCAATGCTAAAATGATGAAACACCGGCTGGCCAAAATACGTGGTAAGGTTCGCATTGATGGTACACCCGATGTAAAACCCGGCGAATTGATACAACTGAATGGCGTAGGCGAACGCTTCGAAGGAAAATTGTTTGTAACCGGTGTGCGGCATGAAGTGGAGAAAGGCGACTGGCAAACCATCATACAATTTGGCATAGACCCAGCCTGGTTTGCAGAAACCTATACTGTACAGCAACCACAGGCCGCAGCCATGTTACCCGCTATACAAGGGTTACAGATAGGTATAGTAACGCAATTACAGGATGACCCCGATGGGGAAGACCGGATAAAAGTAAGAATGCCTTTAATTCATAAAGAGGAAGAAGGGATCTGGTGCAGGGTAAGTTCCCTCGATGCGGGCGAGAACAGGGGCATGTTCTTTAGGCCCGAACTGGAAGATGAAGTAGTAGTAGGCTTTATCAATAACGATCCACGTCATGCCATTGTGCTGGGCATGCTGAACAGCAGCGCCAAACCGGCTCCCATACAGGCAGCAGACGATAACCACGAAAAAGGCTATGTAAGCCGCAGCGAAATGAAAATGGTGTTTAACGATGATAAGAAAAGCTTGCAGATCGAAACACCGGGCGGCAATAAAATGATCATAACCGAAGAAGATAAAAAGATCCATCTCGAAGACCAGCATGGCAATAAGTTCACCATGAATGAAGATGGCATAACCATAGAAAGTATTAAAGACATCAATATGAAGGCGCAGGGAAGCATCAAGGCCGAAGCGCAATCGAATGTAGATATCAAAGGAAGCGGCCAGGCAAAAATAAACGGGAGCGGTGGCGCTGAACTGTCCTCAGGCGGTTCTACCAAAGTAAAAGGCGGAATGGTACAAATAAACTAACATTATTATATGCCCGCAGCAGCAAGAGTAGGAGATATGCATACATGCCCGCTGAGCAGCGGTCCTGTGGCCCATGTAGGCGGCCCTGTATTACCGCCAGGATGCACCACCGTATTGATAGGTGGTATGCCGGCAGCAAGAGTAGGTGATATGCTTACCTGTACTGGTCCGCCAGACACCATCATAGCCGGTTCTTCCACTGTGTTTATAGGTGGTATGCCTGCAGCCCGCCAGGGCGACAGCACTGCACATGGCGGATCGATAACAATGGGCTGTACGACAGTGATGATAGGTTAAGACACAAAATATTTTTATGGCAAAGGAATTTATCAACGATGAATTTTTAGGCAGGGGGTGGAGCTTTCCTCCAACATTCAATACGCAATTGAGTGAAGTGGAAATGACAGCAAAAAAAGAGGATATTGAAAAAAGCCTGCAGATCCTGCTCACCACCACAGTAGGCGAACGGGTAATGCAACCAAAATATGGCTGCAATATGGAAGAATTGTTATTCGAATCGCTGAACACCACTACCAAAACGATCTTAAAGGATAAGATCAAGACTGCCATCCTGTACTTCGAGCCTCGGATAGAACCAAAGAAGATAGAGCTGAATACCACCAACGAACTGGAAGGCGAAGTACTGATAGAAATAGAATACGTGATAAGGACCACTAATAACAGGTTCAATTTCGTATTCCCTTATTACCGCAACGAAGCTACTGAATTGAATTTTTTAACAACTAATGACGGGGTATCCTTATAATCATGAGCAACTGTAGCGACAATAAAAACCCATTGCAACACAACGGCACCAGCCAGGCAGAGCGGCTATTGCCCGGGTTGCAGGCAGGTTATGTGCAGGTGAATGAAAAAGACTATGCCGACTGGATTGTGTTTGCAGGAGAGTTCGCCGCATACCTGAATTATTACGATGCTACCGGTACCAGTAACGGCAACTGGCAAACATTTTTTACCTCCGATATATCAGCCTTACTGGGTAGTATCGCCATTCAGGATATTGACGGTTACCGCCGGCCAATAAAAGAACGTTTTGATTTTATAAAGAACAATGACAATGCAGGTAACCTGAATGCAGTGATGCAAAAGCTGCATGAATTATTCAGCGTGGTGCTGAGCATATCCAAAGCCCTGGACCGCTACCTTCACAAACTGCCTGAGTATGATGTAGAGGAAGAGAACCGTATTGCTTTCAAAGGCACTTTAAAGAATATTATTGAAACCAAACTGGCTCCGGCATTACAGCGTTTGCTGGCTTATTATAAAGCAGCAGTTGCAGAAGGGTTTTTACTGCCCGGAGATTTTACAGGCTGGAAAGTGCTGAACACACCCGTACAGGCAGCCGAAGTAATTATCAGCAACGGTTTATCAAAAACCTGGTGGAGGAACGGCGCTTCCGACTGGAGCACTTATATAGGGACCATCAATGCCGACAGCAGCATCTTTGGAGATATTCTGTGGAATGATTTCCGCCGTATCAACCAGGCGGCCAACCACAACCTGTTTGCTTCAATATTCGATCAGTATACACAAAGCTATACCAAAGCCATTGCGGAAGCAACCAAAAACCTGCTGGCCACACTGGAGAACTGGAACACGCATCCTGCACATTATGCATTATTCCTGGCCTTTTTAAAGCTCTTTCGTTTTGCCCAGGCCGACATCAATACTATTACACAAAGACACCTTGATTTCTATTATAAAGAAGTATTACAACTGCTGCCAAAAGCAGCCATGCCCAATAAAGCGCACATACTGGTTGAGCTGGCGAAAATGACAGACGGGTATGCATTGGGAGAAGGAACAACTTTTAAGGCAGGTAAAGACAGCGCCGGCAAAGAAGTGTTGTATGCACTGGACAGGACCACCACTTTTAATAAAGCAAAAATAGCCCAGCTTAAATCGGTATACCTCGGCGATGCATCCCTTCTCAATAAAGATAATCATCCGCTTACAGCGGCACCGCTGAGCCCTACAGTAGTAAACAGTAACCGGTTATTTGCGGCTGCTGTTGCCAATAGCGATGATGGCCTGGGAGCCGCGCTAACCACCCCGCATAAGGAATGGCATCCTTATGTAAATAAAAAATATGCAGAAGCAAAGCTGACCGATATTGCCACCCCCAATGCCAGCATCGGTTTTACGATAGCCTCGCATTACCTGTACCTAACCGAGGGAGAAAGAAAAATAATTATCCGGCTCGACGCAGGCAGTGGCAATGGCCTGCTGTATAATAAAGCATTCGATTATTACCTGACAACCGAAAAAGAATGGCTGGCCATTCCGTCAACAGCGGTCACAGCCATCGCATCCGGTGGTATGACCGATAGCACCCCATGCGCTGAACTGACCATTACTTTGCACGGCGATGCGCCGGCCATTACCAACTATGTGGCAACTGTTCATGGCGGAACCCTGAACGTACAGGTGCCTGTATTGAAAATGGTGTTGAAAAATACCGACGATACACCCTATGAGTATGACAACCTGAAAAATGTAAAAATTAAAAAAATAGAGGTAAAGGTAGAAGTAGGGAATGTGAATGTAAATGATCAGACAGGCATTAAACAATTATTACTCGCCAACGATTTTGGTCCGCTCGATCCTGCGCAGCCATTTCAACCATTCGGGCCATTACCCGTTGCCGGCAACCGGCTGGTGATTGGCAGCAAAGAAGTGTTCAGTAAAAAGAATACGGACCTCCGCCTGAATATTGAATGGAAAGATGTTACTTCCTTCACTTATTCAACCGTTGCTTATGGAACCCAGCCCGACGGTGCACAGTTACCTAATGCCATCATGCGACACCTTAGAAATGGTATCTGGGAAGCCTGGGGGTCGGGTGTAGAGATCTTTTCTGCTCCCTCCAATGTAGATGCAACGGTTACACTCCCTTATTATGAAACGGCTGTAAGTAATGATATTATTGTAGACTACCACGACGAATATGAAGGGTACAATATAAATGCTAATAAAGGGTATATAGCATTACAGTTAACCGAAGGCTTTGGGCATAAGAATTACCAGCTTGCGCTTACCACCTACCTCATCAATAAAGCGAATGGTATGGCGGATGCCTCCAATCCATTACCTGTTGAACCATATACACCTGTTATACAATCTTTGTACTTAAGTTATACTGCCAATAAAATTGAAGTGTTCAGCAGTACGGCTGAAACGGATACGCCCAGGTACATACAGTTCTTTCATGACTATCCTTTTGGCGAAGCAGAGCAATGGGGTTTTCAATCTGCCACAGGAGTTTATCTGTTGCCACAGTTCAAACACGGTGAAACACCACTGGATCGCCATATAGGTGAGTTCTATATAGGCATTGAAGAGCTGCAGGCACAACAGGTAGTGAATATTTTGTTCCAGGTAATGGAGGGAACGGCAGATCCTACGATTGCCAAACCCGATAAACATGTATACTGGAGCTATTTGTCGAATAACGAGTGGAAAAATTTTGATGAAAAGACGATCAGTGATGCTACCCGCCAGTTGGTGCAATCAGGTATCATATCATTTGTTATACCAGCCGATGCCACCACAGCGAATACCATATTGCCTACCGGTTACATTTGGTTAAAGGCCGCAGTAACCGAATATGCAGAAGCCGTTTGTAAATTATTGTCAATTGATGCACAGGCAGCCCTGGTAACCTTTACGCCGAATAACAATGCTGATGACTTTCTCAACAAGTCGTTACCGGCAGCCAGTATAACCAAGCTGAAGGTGCCGGATTCAGCGGTTAAAAAGATCGAGCAGCGTTATACCTCATTTGGAGGCCGTGCCAAAGAACAGGAAAACCAGTTTTATGTACGGGTAAGCGAACGGCTTCGTCATAAGAACAGGGCTATTACTATCTGGGATTATGAGCACCTGGTGCTGGAAAATTTCCAGCAGATATACAAAGCCAAATGCCTGAACCATACACGCACTGAAAACCCCGAAACAGGCGATCCTGAATACAATGAGGTAGCACCGGGATATGTAACAGTGATAACCATACCCGATCTGCAAAACAGGAATGATACCAACCCGCTGCGGCCCTATACCAATCAGAACACCTTATTGGAGATAGAGGAGTTTTTGAAAAAGAAAATATCCTGTCATGTAAACCTGAAAGTACGTAACCCGCAGTTTGAAGAAGTGCGGCTGAAATTTAAAATGAAGCTGCTAAAAGGATACGATGATTTTACCTATTACTACAAACAACTGCAGCAGGAGATAACCCAATTCCTGACACCCTGGGCATATACGGGCGATGCAGATATTTCATTTGGCGGTAAAGTATATAAATCGGTGCTGATCGATTTTATTGAGGAAAGACCTTATGTGGATTTCATAACCGATGTAGAAATGTATCACAGGCCCATTGAGCTTGGCCCTGAAACAGATGACCTTGACGAGATCGTAGCCTCAACAGCCAGAAGCATACTGGTATCGGCCCAGGCCTCAAGACACGAAATAGATGAAATAACTATAGAAGAATTGGAAGAAGCGGCAGAATGTAACGGTGGCGCCGCACCCACACATCATTGACCATTCACCATTGACTATTATGCAAAAGAGCATCACCATACAAAAGCATCCACAACTAAGCAACAGTAGCAATTACGAACTGTTGCGGCAGGAAGGATTAAAGGCCATAGAGCAACTGGGCAGCCGCTGGTGGACAGATTACAACATTCACGACCCCGGCATTACTCAAATGGAATTGTTGTGTTATGCCATTACCGACCTTGGCTACCGCACCTCACTGGATATAAAAGATCTGTTGGCTGTTCCCTTTAATGAAATACCCGACCATAACCGGCAGGCATTTTATACTGCCCGTGAAATTTTAACTACCAACCCATGGACGGTAAACGACTTTCGCAAATTACTGATCGATATAAATGGTGTGAAGAACGCCTGGCTGGCCTGTAAGAAATGCGCCTGTGAAGACCTGTATATTTATGCCAACTGCGCAAAAAGCGTGCTGCAATATGAACCCACCGAGCATAAAATAACGATCAAAGGTTTATACGATGTACTGGTAGAGTTTGAAGACGAGGAAGGTATGGGTAACCTCAACAGCGGAAAGATAAAATACAACTTCACCTTTGCACCACTATCGGGGCTAACAACAGCCGCTATAGAAATGCGATTGCCCTCCTGGAAAATGATCGATTCAAAAGAGATCATCAGCAAACATTTTGAAGGAGACGAGATCACCTGGCAGAAATTCCTGCAACTGGTACACCCTGGCAGCCTTGTAACAAATGTTGATGTAGTTGACATTTTTATATCTGGCACCAAAGACGATGATGTAGATATTCCACCAAATGAGCTGGCATCACGGTTACGTAAACCTGTATATGCCACCTTTAAAGTTAAATATATACCCAGTGTAGATATTACCACCCCATTAATTCCGGCAGAAATAGTATTTAATGATGTGCCACTTACCGTTTGGTTTAAAAGCGACAGCGATCGTAAGGCTGTAACAATAGATGATCTGAAAGCAGCAATAAGTGATGCAACTTCCAGCGGTATCATCAGCAAATACATCGATAAAATACGCAGGGCGAACGACATTATAGCCACTACCAAACAGGTACTGCACAGCCATCGTAATCTCGATGAAGATTATTGCACCATCAAGGCAGTTGAAACCGAAGACATCGGTATCTGTGCAGATATGGAAGTAGAACCCCATGTTGATATTGAGGCCATACTGGCGGAGGCCTACTACCTGATCGATCAGTACTTTAGCCCTGATATAAAATTCTACTCGCTCACGCAATTGCTGGAAGCAGGAAAAACAGTAGATGAAATATTTGAAGGCCCCAAACTGAATAACGGCTTTGTAGATGATGTACAGCTCGAAAGCACCAACCTGAAGAGAATATTGTACACTTCAGATATTATTAACCTATTGATGGATATACCGGGTGTAAAGGCAGTAAAAAACTTTGCACTCACTTTGTACGATGATGAAGGATACCAGGTAAAAAGCGAACCCTGGAGTTTGGAGGTAAGCTATAACCACCAGCCCCGCTTGTATGCAGAAGCTTCCAGGTTCCTGGTATTTAAGAACGGATTGCCTTTTTTACCTGATAAGCTGGAACTGGCAGATACCTTGCAGGTAGTAATAGGTAATAACGCTCAGCCTAAATTTTCTGCAACGGAAAATGACCTGCCTGTTCCTGAGGGCGTCTATTATGATCTTACCGGCTATTATCCATTGCAATATTCATTGCCGTTAACCTATGGCGTGGGGTATGAAGGATTGCCGGCTACTGCCTCGGCAAAAAGAAAGGCACAGGCTAAACAACTGAAAGCCTACCTGTTGTTTTATGAGCAATTGCTGGTGAATTACATGGAACAACTGGCGCATGTAAAAGACCTGTTTGCAGTAGATCCTACCGTGCAACATAGCTACTTCTCCCGATTGCTGACCAGTAAAGAAATAAAGGGGCTGGATGAGATCATAAACGGTCTTAATAGTACAAACCTGCAGCAACTGGAAGAATCGGAAACTGTTTTCCTCGACCGCCGTAACCGCTTCCTCGATCATTTACTGGCCCGTTTTGCCGAGCAGTTTAATGATTATGCCCTGATGCTCTATTCCTATTCACAAAGCAAGGAAGTGGCCGATGATAAACTGATAAAAGATAAGATAGCCTTTTTGAAGGATTATCCCTTCATGAGCTATAATAAAGCACGTTCGTTTAATTATAAAGACCCCGGCGAAGTTTGCCACCCCGAAAACATAGCAGGATTGACCATGCGCATACGCCGCCTGCTGGGCATTCCTGAATTTACCGGGTATTTTGACTTGTTTGACGAATATGACAGCAACGGTGTATTCCTGCACAGACGCTGGCGGTTGACCGGTGATAACGGACAGGTGTATTTGATAAGTAACAACACCTTTACCGACCCGCTTCGTTCGCAGTCGGAAGAAAAAGCAAAAGCAGAGATCAGCATAGTACGGCAATTCATTGCCGATGTGGCAAGATTCGAGACCATACAAACTACCGACTGGTTTTTGAACCTGTTGGATGATACAGCAAATATTCTCGCAACACATCCGCAAACCTTTGCTTCGCAGGCGTTGGCCGAAATAGCCCGCGACCAGATTATAACCTTTGCAGAAAAAGCCTTTGCAGCAGAAAAAGTATTTATAGTAGAGCACTTGTTGTTAAGGCCCCGGAATAAACCAGGCGGCCCGCTGCCCGATGGTGATCCCTTATTGAATATCTGCATCGGTCCTGATTGCAATGTATGTGGTGAAGAAGACCCTTATTCCTTCCGCCTCACCATTGTATTGAATGGGGAAGAAGGGCTGGCCAACAACGGCATTGCTTTCCGCCGTTTTGCCGAACAAACCATTCGTAAAGAAATTCCTGCTCACCTGGCCTTAAAAGTATGCTGGGTATCTACAGAACAACTACAGGAGTTTGAAGAGAAATGGTGTGCCTGGTTAACCGAATTAAGCAAACCAGCGCCTGATACCGTGCAGTTGAGCAACCTGTTGAAAGAACTGTTGACCCTGTTTGCCGCATTAAAGAATATTTATCCCAAAGCAAGCCTGCACGATTGTGCGGATGGCGATGATGAAAACAGGGTATTCCTGAACCAAACTATTATTTAAAAAAATAAAATTGAATTATATGTATCCGGTCAATACTGTTTTTCCCGAGTTTGTACCAGACCAGTTGCTCACCTCTTCTGATCTGAATGAGTTATTTGGCTATCTCGATGAACAGGGCCGGATGACACGCACCAACTTAATTGGTATCGGCATAGTATGCGGTCTTGAAGTAAAGGTAAATGCCGCCCAAACCGAAGTGACCATTACAAAAGGTTGCGGTGTAACCTCTGAGGGTTATTTAATAACCATGCCCTTCCCGCATTTAGTGTTTACTGAGTACAACACCTACGACCCGGTGAAGGAAAAGTATTACGATCGCTTTATAGACATAGCCACCAAGGAACCGAAGTTTGATACCATATGGGAGCTGAAGCAGGCAGGTGTTGATCCTGACGCAATTGATATAACACCGGCATTCCTTGAAGATAAAGTAGTATTGTTGTTTGTAGAACTGCTGGCAGAAAAGAACAAGAACTGCGATCCCAACTCCTGCGACGATAAAGGCATACATGTGACCGTAAACTTCAAACCGCTGCTGGTTACCAAGGACGATGCCGCCACACTGATCGGCCCTGCTGCCGGTTCTGTGAATATGGACACTTTCACCGGATTGCCTGAAATAAAAATGCGCCGTTTTGATGTGCCCAATACCAACCCTGTAACCAGTGCGGATATTTTCAATGCCTATAAAGCAGTACTCAACAATACTTTTCTGGGGAGCACAGAAGATGCATTAAAACAGGCCTATGACCGCTTTTCAGGTTTTGTACTGGATGAATATCCATCCAACCCCTTTGCCGGGCTGGCTGCTTCCTTTGCTTTCCTGAACAACGGCACTATTACAACTAACCAGTTACAGCATATACAGTATTACTACGATCTTTTTTCAGACTTTTTGCTGGCCTATGAAGAATTCCGTAAAACAGGGACGCATATACTAAGTGCCTGTTGTCCCGACAGTGGTTTATTCCCCCGGCATTTATTATTAGGGGAAGCCATACCGCTGCCTGCAGGAACACCTTCCACATACAGGCATTACTTTATTTATTCCCCGCTTTTTGACCAGAGAAATATACTGGCCCAACTGAGAATGTTGTTTAAAAAGCTGGTCTTGCTCAGGCAAAAGTTCTCTATTCCCCCGGTGAGCAGTGGGCCACCAACAGCAGGCATCGATCCCTACATTCGCATAACGCCCAGTACGCTTGGCGATGTTGGCCTGTCGCAAAAAGCTATTCCCTATTATTACGATGTGCACAATGAACCGACCCCTTTATACAAACACTGGAATTACCAGAAAACGCGGCAGGGCATACCTTTCCGTAACTTATCGTATCATGCAGACAAGTACAATAACTTTGAGGATTTTATAAAGACCCCTTTACTTTACGACCTTGAGCCTTATAACTTCTTACGTATTGAAGGAATTATTGGAAAATCATATACCCGGGTTTTACAAAACCTGAAAAGCCAGATCAAGCAGAACCGGTTGCCCGTTGATGTTATAGCATTAAGCACGGATAACTCAAACATACTAAAGGGAATTACTGCTAAAAATGTTTCTTCATTCAACTTAACCGGCACTATTGCCGACATGGACCTGATGAACATGCTCTGTCATTTCCAGGACCTGGAGGCCATGTACGATGCAATGAAGAATGAAATGCTGTGTACGTTATGCAAGGAGCTGAAGTATTACTACGACGGGTTGAATGTGCCCGAGGATAGCCGCACAAGAGCTGCTGTTGCAGGCACTCCGTCGAAAGTACCGCTGTTTAAGCATTGCAGTCCGGGTTATATGGTGAAGCCCGGTTCATTCGGCGCCATCATAGAAGAATTATATAACAGGGTAGGCGATGAAGGTAATGTTACCCTTGACCTGATCCTGGAAATATTAGGGTTGAACAATAACAACAACGCTGATGTAAGCAATAATGAGTTCCTTGCGTCCCTTGTTCTTTTATTCGAAGTGCCGATTTATATCATTCGCCTCTCGAATCAATTACCATCGGCACTCGACACTTTTGATGCAGAAGAATACTGCCACCTGCATTCTTTATTAGCGAAAAAAGCAACTGATCTGAGAATACTCACTAACAGGCCCGCACTTATTAACCCACCGGCCGGCAGTACAACTGCGGTAACGGTAGCCTCGGTAGCAAGTTCTATTATGCAGGCATTACGTATTGAAGACTTATCTGACCACCTCGATGCCCTGATCTTCAATTGTAAATGCAGCGCCTTTAAAGCCCTGAGGACAGAATACCTGAAACGTGTAGTATACCTTACTTTACTAAGGCAGTTCGGACATTTCACAAAAAGCCATCCGGGCATACAACATAAAGCCGGTGTACCTATGGGCGGAACTTTCATCATCGTATACCACAGCGAAAGAACAAGAATTTCCTCGGGCAGGGCTTTTGGCAGGTTTAATTTAACCGGGCAGGTTTTGGATGAAACCGGCATACCGCTTCCCAATGCCCAGGTTATGGTAAAAGAATCTACCCGTAGGACCAGTACCGATGCTACCGGTAATTTCGGACAAGTGGTGATTGAATTACCTACTACTTTAATAGTGCAGTTCCCTGGTTATGATAACAAAGAAATATTCGTTGATTCAGAAGACGATTTAAGAATTGTGTTAGGCGCAGAGGGGACTGTTGACGTAGGCGATCCTATAGATGATATTGTAAACGGTACCGTAATAGCAGATTTTTATTTGCCGTACCGTTGTTGTTCAGATTGTCCGCCCATTCAGTACCTCGTGCCTGAATTAAAAGAACCACCCAAACCAACAGAAGGGCCGGTAGCAAATGCCGGTACCGACCAGGTTATAACCCTGCCTGTAAATAGTGTAACCTTAACCGGAAGTGGTACCGCTGCAGAAGGTAATACCATCAGCAGTTACCAGTGGGCCAAGTTAAGCGGGCCAGGTACACAATCTATCGCAACGCCAGGCAGCTCGCAAACCAGCGTTAGCGGATTACTGGCAGGCACCTACGAATTTGAATTAACTGTAACCGATAATAATGGCAATAGCGCGAGGGATACCATGATCGTGATCGTGAACCCGGCGCCGCCTCCGCCTAATACAGCACCCACAGCCAATGCAGGAGCAGACAGGAACTATGTGCTTTCAACCAATCTATTGGAATTGGATGGAAGCGGCTCCTCAGATCCTGAAGGACCTATACAGAGTTACCTGTGGCAATGGGTAAGTGGTCCCAATGTACCTACTCTTTTAAATCCGGGATTGGAAAAAACAAAAGTACAGGGTCTTATGGCGGGTACCTACGTATTCAGGCTAACAGTGACCGATAATGGTGGTTTAACCGGTACTGATACGGTAAGCATAACTGTAGAATTACCCCCCAATGTGCCGCCTGTTGCCAACGCTGGGTTAGACCAGGTAATAGCACTACCGGTAAATAGTGTTACATTGAATGGCAGCGCATCATTCGATCCTGATGGTACTATTACCAACTGGTCATGGAGCCAGGTGAGTGGGCCTAATACACCCATAGGTTCGGCAAACGCTGCAGTAGCCACTGCAGGCCCGCTGGTGGCAGGTACTTATGTGTTTGAGTTGAAGGTGACCGATAACCGTGGCGATTCCGCAACTGACAGGGTGACCATAACAGTGGAAAAAGAGGCCGAAAAATCCTGCTCACCATTGAACGCCATCATAGAATTGTTTAATAAGCTACCCGAAAATGATCCCGACCGTTTCCCTGCATTCAGAGATGTCTTCCAGTTCTACAAACAGGTAGAATCCTATTTCAGGCAAATGGAACAGGCAGGCGTAATGAATATGCCGGTTGATCAGCAGATCAATTTCTTTGCTACACCCGTAGGTGGACAAACCATCAACAACCTGCTGGTAACCTGGTTAAATGCACTTCAGCAATTGATAGGAGGTAAAGAGTTCAGGTTACTGGCACTGTGCTTGTACAGGATCCTGGCCCAACTGGCAATGTATATCATGTGTATACAGAAAGATGATCTCGACAAGGCCAGGATACCAATGGAAGAAGTGTTCAAGGTGATCCGTGAACATGTAGCGGAATGGGCAGTACAGCGCGACCAGTTTACAGCACAGGAAATGGCAGTGATAAAGGAAATGGGACAGGATTTCAGGAACGAAGATGTGCGCATCAACACCAATGGCGAAGCATCTATAAAACCGAAATACCTCTCCGTCATTCGGGCTATCATAAAAATATTCGACAGTATATAATTGATGCAATTAACAGGTAAACATATCATTCGTAAACAGGTATTGGATGTTGAATACAACGGCCGCACCGATGGCTTTGAGCTGCAGCGGAACGTGGTGAACTGGTGCCATAACCAGTTGATGCCTTCCATTGAAGAGCAACTGGAACAATTGCCTGAAACAGGAATGGTATACCAGATAGACAAACTGGAAATACATATTGACCTTGATGCATCGGAAAACTGGATGAGCAGGGCTATTGAACAAATAAAACAACAGATCGGCAATAGAATAGATCTCGGCATACAACAATCAATAAAGCACGCTGCCCTGCAACCGAGAAGTTATCCGCAGGTATTTGAAGAAGTGTTTATATACTTTTTGCAGCACGGTAATTTACCCTGGTGGAGCCCGGTTACTTCTTATTCAGCCTGGGTAGAAGAGATGGAACGCCTGGTAACCGCCGCATTTAGTACAGTTACCCAAAACAGGTTTAAAGAATTAATAAAGCAAAAGGCCGTACAACAGCGGATCATCTACCAGGTGCCTGATGCATTATTTATAAAACTGGTGTTACTTATAAATGCCGGTATAGAAAAAGAGATAAGGGCATTTGCAGAAGCCATACAACTGGGACTAACAACTGCTTCGCGTGAAGAAAGAAAAGCCGTAATGCAGGTGTTCAGGCAGGCAGTAATGAAACATATACAGGAGAAGAATACAGCACAATTTGTACACCAGGCAGGAGCGCAACTGTTGCAGGAACTTGCTGAAAAAGGGTATTGGCAACAAATACAACAGCAGATCAGTCAACTGCCGGTTTCAGGCATGCGGGATAAACTGACCCTAAAACGGGAAACACCTGTTCCCGAAAAGCAGGAACAACAGCAGGCAAAAAAGGAGCATCCGGTAAATAACAATAACCCGGTACAGAGCAATATATTAGAGGAGGGGATCTATGTCAGTAATGCAGGTTTGGTGATCATGGCATTGTTCCTTCCTCCCTTTTTTACAAAACTCGGACTTTTACAGGACGGTAATTTTTCGGATATTAACAGAGCGGTTTGCCTGGCGCAATACCTTGCATCGGGTAAAGAACAGGTGGCAGAGTTTGAGCTGGGGTTGGCCAAAATAGTATGCGGCCTCGAAACAGACAGTGCTGTAGATACTGATATAGTGTTAACCGAAGAAGAGAAGCAGGAGGTGAATGAGCTGTTGTTAGCGGTTATAGCGCACTGGAATATATTAAAAGATACATCACCCGATGGGCTGCGCGAAACCTTCCTGCAAAGGGAAGGCCGGTTACAGTTCATCAACCACGAATGGCGGTTGCTGGTAGAGCAAAAGGCCTGGGATGTGTTGTTACAGCACCTGCCCTGGACCATCAGCATAATAAAGTTGCCCTGGATGCCGTATCTTTTAAAGACTGAATGGATTTAACAATATTGAATATCTAACAATGAACTTCGCATAATGAAGTGAATACAATTTCGATATTCAACATTCATCATTCGATATTCGTTATTTAACTTATGTTCTCCACTGCTGAAAAATCAAATACGGTACGCGTAAGCAGGCAGCAACAAACTGCCGGCACTACCTTTTTCCGTAAGGCAGGGGAGGATTCTTTTTTTGGTCCCTCACAACAAGGGGCCTTTTTCAATCCTGTAGTACAGGCAAAACTCTCCGTGAGCAGTCCTGATGATCCGCAGGAAAAAGAGGCAGATACCGTAGCCGACCAGGTAATGCGAATGCCCGAACCGGTTAGTACGCCGGCGCCTGCCAAAGAAGATGACAAGCTGCAGAAAAAAGAAGAAGAACAGGAAGGAGAGGTCATTCAAACAAAGATCGAGCATCCCACCATCAGCCGCATACAATGCAAGGAAGACGAAGCCCTGCAGGCTAAATTATTCTCCACTGTTCAGCGTAGCGCCTTCGGCGACTACGATTCGGGTTCAGATGTAGTGTGCGATAGCGGATGCGGCGGCAGCGACATCAACAGAAAAGCGACCTCATTATATCATTCCGATGTTGTTCAACGAAGCGGCCGGGGCCCACCCGCCAGCTCCATACAGTTTGAGCAATCCCTGTCTTCTTCAAAAGGAGCCGGCAGTGCATTGCCCAACGGCACCCGTCAGTTTATGGAAAGCCGCTTCAATGCCGATTTCAGCGGCGTTCGTATTCACACAGGCAGCTATGCTGAAAACCTGAGCACGCAAATACATGCCCAGGCCTTTACGCATGGCAACGATATTTATTTCAATAGCGGGAAGTATAATCCACATACTTCCGGCGGTAGTACATTGCTGGCCCACGAATTAACGCATACCATACAACAGGGGGCCAGTAAATCCAATACTTCCGGTGCTACAAATACATCTGTAGCACGTAAACCTGTTATACAAAGAAGTTATGGCGCACCGGTATCGCAGTTAGATAATGCGATCACTAAAGCAAAAAGCCATGAAGGAAAAATAAATGCAGGCAAAGAAGGCCCCGATGGCTATCGTGTGGGCTGGGAACAACTGCTGGATATATTTAAAACCACCTTTGGTGAAGATAAAATAGTAAGCGGCAGCGGTGGCACCTCTGAACAGGGTACCGTTGCTGAAATGGACATTAAGAAATACCGTGAAGCGAAAGGTAATGTGATGATCGATGGCGATCCTAAACGCACCGACCCCGAAGGATTGCGTGATGCCATGCCAAGCTGGTGCGGCATATACGTATTCTATGCATTGAATAAAAGTGGTGTGCCCATGCCAAAATGGAAACTGGGCGAGAACATGTTGAAGCGGGAAGCTGTAAGAAATCCGGGTTCAACACCCAAACCGGGCGACATAGCCTTTAGAAACGCCTACTCGCATTTTGCGCTGGTAGAAAGCGTATCGGGCGGCACCGTGCGCACCGTAAATGGTAATACAGCCGGTGAAGATAATATGGGCGGGCAGGTGCAAACAAGGGAACACCCGCTCAGCAACTGGACAGCATTCTTCAACCCGCTCGCAACCATGGAAGGTTCGTTAGGCAGTGGTGAGGGCGCCACGCCGGAGAAACCAAAGACCCTACGTGAACTGCGTAAGGAAGTCTTTAATGTAAGCAGGAAAGAAGATGGCCACCAGGAAGAAGAAGCAGGTTCATCTGATGACTATGACATTCAAACCAAATCAGAACTTAGTAGCTGGAGCGTAGATGCCGGTGGTCAGTTACAAACCGGCCCTCCGTCTTCAGGCAACATACATAACACAACTGTACAGCCGAAAGAAGAAGGTAATAAGGAAGAGGAAGATCAACAGCAAACAATACAGCAACAGGCAGTACAGAGGAAGGAATTCGAATTGCCAACAGTAACGCAGTCAGGCGAACAGGTACAGCGTTCGGTAGTAGATGATGCCTTGTCGTACCTGAGCACCAGTTCGGTATTAGGTTGTGTGGATATAACCAGCCTGAGCGAAACAAAAGCCTGCGCATTACGAAAAGCGCAGGAGGTAGCGCTGCACATACCCGGTTACAGGGCATTGCGGGTAGTATTGGGTGAAGACCCGATAACCGGCGAGAACATCGAGCGCAACGGCCGCAACTTTATAGAGGCAGCCTTTGATATTATGCCGGGCGGGCGCCTGATACACCAGAAGCTGGATGAACAACACCAGCTCGATGCAGCCGCTGCCTGGATAGATGAGCAGATCAGCAGGGTTGAAGGTTTGGTAGACGGTTTGTTCAGCAGCTTTGAAACCTTCTGGAACAGGCTGGGCATAGATGACCTTACATCGCCCATGGAGGTGCTGGAAGAAGGCGCCAATATAGTATTCGGTTTCATAGAAGATGTGGTAAGCTTTGCCGAAGAAGCAGCATTGGAATTGCTGAAAATGATCAAAGACTGGCTGCTTACGAAGATCGTTGATTTCATTAAAGAAAACACCACAGCTTACCCGCTGCTGACAGTAATACTGGGTAAAGACCCGGTAACAGAACAGGAAGTAGCAACCAACGGCACCAATATCCTGAACGCCCTGCTGGAACTGGGTGGTGAAGAAGGAAGAAAACAGCGGGATCAGATGCAGGAAACCGGCACCTTCCAGAAAGTAGTAGGTTATATAGATGAAGGTATCAGCATCTTCAGCAACACTTATGACGACCTGTTGCAGGCGTTCAGGAACATCTGGGACATAGTGAGCATCGAAAGCCTGATGGATCCGCGTGGTACCTTCACCGAGATCTACAACCAGTTTGCAGGGCCAGTGGGTACGGTGCTTGAGTTTGTAATTCGGGTAGGAGCGGAAATTCTGAAGCTGATAAAAGAAGTGCTGATGCAACGCCTCAGCGCCTGGGCAAAAGAGCAGCGTGGGTACGAACTGGTAACAGTGATCATAGAAAAAGATCCGTTTACCGAAGAAGTAGTGCCGCGTTCGGCCGAAAACCTCATCAAAGGATTTATGAGCCTGATGGAAGGCGGCCGCGAGCAGTATAACCAACTGAAGGAAAGTGGAGCTATAGACCGAACGGTAGCGAAGATAAATGCAGCGGTCGACCGGTTGAACATGACGCCGGCTGCTATTATACAGTTGTTCATTGATCTGTGGAATTCGTTTAGTCTTGACGACCTGATGAATCCGCCGGCAGCATTCAGGCGCATCTTCGCCACATTTGGCGAACCGATCGGCAGACTGGTGAACTTTGTAATAGAGATCGTGAAGATCGTTGTGGAAGCGATCCTGATAGTGATGAATTTCCCATTCGATCTCATCAACAATATCATCACCAAAGCCATGCAGGCTTTCCAGCTCATCAAGCGCGATCCTGTAGGCTTCCTGAAGAACCTGCTGCGTGCCATCAAGCAGGGCTTCATACAGTTCTTTGATAATATTTTACAACACCTGTTAAGTGGATTGGTAGGTTGGCTCACCAGCGAGCTGCGCGATGCCGGTGTGCCCGCCTTCTCGGATACTTCTTTACGTGGTATCATTTCCTGGGTACTGGAAGTATTAGGCATCAGCATGGAAAAGATCTGGGAAAAACTGGCCGCCCATCCGCGTATTGGTCCCGAAAGAGTGGCGCGTATCCGAAGCATGATCAATACCCTCGAAGGCATCTGGACATTTATTAAAGATGTACAGGAAAGAGGTATGGCCGCCATTTGGGATAAGATCCAGGAACAGCTCACCAACCTGTGGGATACCATCATCGACGCGGTGAAGAACTGGATCATGGAGCAGATCGTAAACCAGATGGTTACCCGCCTGTTGAGTATGCTCGACCCAACCGGTATCATGGCCGTGATCAACAGCGCCATTGCATTGTACAGGGCTATACAATCGTTCATGCGGTACCTGCGCGAAATGCTGGAAGTAGTGAACAGCTTTGTGGAAGGTGTGGTAGATATAGCCAATGGCAATGTAACCACAGCAGCCAACTACCTCGAACGCACGCTGGCAAGAGCCATGCCGATCGTAATAGGATTCCTGGCCAACCAGGTAGGTTTGAACGGTATTGGTAGACGGGTAGGCGAAATGATAGGTCGAGCCCGCGAAATGGTAGACCAGGCATTGACATGGTTGGTGAACAGGGCAGTGGATACGGGAATGGCATTGTTCGACAGGTTGATGGCAATGGGTCGAAGCGCTGCAGGAGCAGTGTTGGGATGGTTGGGATTAAGAAAACCATTTACAGATACTGCTGGCGGAGACCACAATATCTATTTCGAGGGAAGTGGCGCCTCGGCACAACTTTATGTGGCCTCTTATAACCCAAGAACTGTGAGGACCCTGTTGAATGCAGCGGCCAGTGTAATTAATTTACCAGCCAATGCTGCTCACCAGCAATCTTACCAGGATGCCGTGCAGTTGAATGGCGAGATAGATACCATTAAAGGCAGACTGGCGAACCCGGGCAGCCCGACTGCCACACAGGACAATGAAACATTGAACCAAAAGCTTACTTTACTGGCGACTAAACTGCCACCACTTATGACCATGGTAGGTGGCACAGAACCGCCACCGTTAGTGAAGCCTTCCTTCATGAATGGCGTAAAAGCAAGCGGCTTTGAAGTGGCCTTTATTAAGAGGGGTAGAACAAGCGGTGGCTCAGGCGCCAATACAAACTCCGGCGCTACATTACCGGGCTGGCAAAGGATCAACCAGGCAGGTTTATCAACTGGTTCGGCCTGGGTGAAAATGCACCTGTTGACAGAGCAATTGGGTGGCCCGGCACTGGATTCGAACCTGACACCGGCAAGGGGACCAGCTACTAATACGGCTGCTTACAATGGTGTGGAAAGACAGGCTATCAGTGCAGTAGCAGCCGGTAAAGTGATCTGGTATAAAATTAGTATCAGTTATCATGGTGCGCCAAATGACGATTATCCGAATAATATAGCCATTGAATTTGGACCTTATCAATTGAATGCAGCATCAAATCAGTGGGAGAAAAAAGACAGGGGCACCAGTATAGATGGAACGGCAGTAGGTGAGCTATGGAGCCAAAATCCCGACCCGCCTGATTTTTCCGGTGCAGCTACCATTCCGAATATCAATGACACCACGGTAGGAAGGGTAAGGCTGGAAAACCTGGCGCCTGGATTAAGTCGTCCTTTTGCTGAATTCATACAACAGGTTAGAGCATTAAGTTCCTTCACCGATGCCAACGATATGGAAACAAAACTGAATAACCGGTATGCAGGCAGAACTGTTGAAATAGCCAATTTCAATAACCAGGTGGCAGCCTTAAAAGCACAGGCAGGCACTACCTATACAATTCAATAATATGGACTATAATAACCTATTCACGAAGTTTTTTTCAGACCTGAAAGAGAATGCGGGTATTAAAGTGGTAACGGAAGATTTTTATCTGAAAGAACAGGTTCTTCCGGAGTTTATTGAAAAATACCCTTTTCTGAAAGAGATCCAGGACGAGATCTTTGTGCTTAATGATAATAGCCACTATTGGGAATATCAATCAGGCAGTGAATCCTATCCAATGGGGGAGCTTCATTTCATTTCTATAGAACAAATTGTTGCTGACAGTGCCGACCTGAAACAATTTGACGATCATCCGCAGGGAGGAGACGGTGTTGCTGCCTGTATACAATTCAGTAACGACAATCATGAATTATGGCTGTTGAACGAGAACGGTGAACAGTTTCGGATGAGCCTCGATCTGCCTGGTTATTTTACCGAACTGGTAAACCTGAAAGCAATATACGGATGGCAATACCTGTTTACTGATGTTGCATGGAAACAGCCGCAATATTCAGTAGTTAAAAAAGACCTGAAAGAAAGGCTATCAAAATTAAAGACGCTTTTCCCCGACTTTGATATTGCTAAATACAATAAAATGATTTTATGAAACCATCATTTTCCCGCCGCTATCGCCGCAGAACAAAACCGGCCAAAACAGAAGGGTCTTTCTTCAAAAAGGAAAGCCAGCATGAGCACAGTTTCTTTGGCGAAGCTGCGCATGGTGCCTTCTTTCAACCTGCAGTAACTGCTGCACAGGGACAAAGCATACAGCGTAAATGCGCAGATTGCGAAAAAGAAGATAAGCAGGCGCAACGAAAAGAGGATAGAAAGGAGGAAGAAAAGAAAGTAATGCGTGCCCCTGAAAAGAAGGAAGAAGAAAAGAAGGTGCAGCGCAAAGAGGAGAAAAAAGAAGAAGAGAAGAAAGTAATGCGCGCCCCTGAAAAGAAGGAGGAAGAAGAAAAGAAGGTGCAACGCAAAGAGGAGAAAAAAGAAGAGGATAAAAAAATGCAAAAAAAGGAGGCAGGTGATAGCTCGCCTTCCGGTGGTAACGTCAGCAATTATGTATCATCGTTAAATGGCAAGGGACAGACTATGTCTGCTACAGACAATCATTTTTTCTCTTCCCGAATCGGGTACGATTTCAGTAACGTACGGATACATACGGATAAGGAAGCTGCAGAATCGGCGAAGGCAATCAATGCCAAAGCCTATACCATCGGCAATAACATTGTGTTCAATGAAGGACAATACAATACCGAATCGCAGGAAGGAAAAAAACTGATGGCGCACGAACTCACCCATGTCATTCAACAGAATGAACAAACAGATGCTGTTGTAAGCCGTGCGGTTGAAGAGAATACCGAAGAAGTGATACCTGAAACGCCCACCTTTATTATGCGTGATTGGGTACACCACAATACCCAACACTTTGCCAATTGTGCAGGTGTAAGCGTACAGGGACGTACAGATGCCAATTACAGCAATTCGTTCACGGCTCCAGGCAGACAAAGAAAAGCTAATAATTGTACCGATTGCACAGGCGACGAATGCATTACCAATACCGGTACTGTTATTTCGGTTTTCACCACCAACCCACAGGTAACACTGCCTGCAGTGCCTTCCGGTTTATCTGAATGTGAGCATACCGCAGTACGGAATTTTATAAATACTACGCTACGGCAACACGAACAGCAACATGTGGCGGCTTTTAATACTTACCGGGGCATCGTTCGCACGCCTTATAGCTATACAGGCTGCGCCAGCGGATTGGATGCTCATTTGCAACAAATACACGATAATATTGAAGTTACCCGCCGTGCCAGTTCCGATGCATTAAGCGCCGCACTCGATCCTTTTAATGTTCCCATACCTTGTGACTGTCCGGATACGGCTCAGCAAAGCCAAGCCGAATAAAATAATTGACCAATATGCTTTACCCGCTCCACAAACATACCGCTCCATCATTTGGAATAGAAGCCGCGCTGAACGATCTGCGACAGATCATAGTGCATAGAATGCAAACGCATTTTAACCAGCATTCCCTTGTACTGGATAAATGGCTGGCTGAGACTTTCGGTGATCAGCTTATCAGGGAAGAGATCATCAAATCACTGCCTGCTGAAATTTCTGCAGAAGAGTGGATCACGTTGTTATTATCCCTGGTGCCGCATGTGCAGCCCAGTTTTTTTGAATCCATCATTGCAGAGCACCTGCCCAATGGCGGCGACTTTGCCGAGTTTGGCGGCGTGAAGGGAAGCAATCATCGCAGTATTTTACCTACGGGCGAAACGGTTCAATTCATTTTAGCTGGAACAGCTATTGAACAGCGTTTGCAAATACACCAACTGTTCAGTGAAGATCATTTCTTTTATCGCCATGGTATTTTATGGCTGGAACCGGTTAAAGAGGGCGAACCGGTTATGAGCGGCCGCATCGTGATGGCGCAGGATTGGATAGATAAGATATTGCTTGATAAAGAAACCGTGCCGCGTTTCGGGCTCGATTTCCCCGCCCGCCGCATTACTACCAACATGATCTGGGAAGATGTGGTGTTGAACCAGCAAACAAGAAACTATGTTAATGAGATCAGCAGTTGGTTGCAACTGCATCATAAGTTTAATGAAGATGAGAACCTGAAGCGAAAGATAAAACCGGGGTACCGCGTGTTGTTCTATGGTCCTTCCGGTACCGGTAAAACGCTTACCGCGGCATTGCTCGGTAAGCAGTTTCAAAAAGATGTATATAGAGTTGATCTGTCGCAGGTGGTAAGTAAATATATTGGTGAAACGGAGAAGAACCTCGAAAGTGTATTCAAAAAAGCGGAAACCAAGAACTGGATCTTGTTCTTTGACGAAGCAGACGCGCTCTTTGGAAAGCGTACCAATATGCAAAGCGCGCATGATAAATATGCCAACCAGGAAGTAAGTTATTTGTTGCAGCGGGTAGAAGATTATCCCGGACTGCTTATTCTCGCTACCAACTTTAAGAGTAATCTTGATGAAGCCTTTTTACGGCGTTTTCATTCCCTCATACATTTTCCCATGCCCAATTCAGCGGAGCGGTTGTTATTATGGCAACGATCGATGCCTGCTAACTTGGAACGGCATGCCGATATCAAACTCGAAGAACTGGCCAAACAATACGAGATCAGTGGCGCCAGTATTTTAAATGCCGTTCAATACGCTACTCTGCAAACCTATGCCCGCAACAATGGCGTTATTTGTCAGAAAGATCTGATCGATGGTGTAAGGAAAGAATACCTGAAGGAAGATAAGTCGTTTTGAACGTCGAATATTAAATTACGAATGTTGAGTATTGAAGTGGAAGGCAGAAGGCTTTTATTCCTGAAGGCTGAAAATATATAGGATCTCACTCATGTGAATAAAATATTTCCCGCCCGGGTAACTTCCTGTTGGCCCGTACTTGCTAAACAAGGTAAATTAGTATGCCTATACGAGATAGTATAGAAAGGCTACCTTCTTCATTTAAAAGATAAGTCGTACAACTCCCCGTACAGACTGGATCAACTTTTTTGTATTGTGCTAATATGCTGCGCCCGTAATAAGGGGCATAGGTAATCTATTGTTTAAACTAAAACCATACTATGAAACAAACAATCTACACTCTCCTGCTTACAATTATTGTGCAAACTGTAACCGCGCAAACGCCGCCGGCTACCTGGCAGGAGCATTGGTTTGAACACAACCAGTTGCTCAATCGCAAATTTTACGACAATGATCTTGCGGTGTATTACGACAATGACGTCAGTGCTGCTGTTACCTGGCCATACACTTTTGTGGGCGATGTGTGGCGATATACAAAGAATGTATATGGCAGTTTTGGCAATGATCAGCACCTGTTTGCTATCTTTCATACCAATAAATACAGTGGTGGTCATCCATCCACGTATTTCGATGCCAGTCACGATAACCGTAATGTAATTGATGTTGGCCCGGGCCCATGGACAAGCGGCACCGGTGGCGACCTGGATATTGTAACCCATGAAGTGGCGCATATTGTTGAGGGCGCCAGCAAGGGCATACATGGTTCACCGGCTTTTCCTATTTGGGGCGATAGCAAATGGGCCGAGATCTTTATTTATGATGTGTACCTGGCCTTAGGCAAAACCAGTGAAGCCACTCGTTGGTATAACCAGATGCAAAGCAGTACCGCTACTTTTCCCGTCGCCGGCACCCATTGGTTCCGCGATTGGTTCTATCCCATTTATAATAATTATGGTGGCACACAGGTGCTGAACCGCTTCTTTACAATGCTTGCCCAACATTTCCCCAAAAATGGCAATAGCTATGCCCGTGATATGAACTGGGGTGAATTCATTCACTTCTGGAGCGGCGCCGCAGGTGTCAGCTTGAAACCCCTGGCTACTTCCGCCTTTGGCTGGACTACCACTTTCGAATCGCAATTCAACCAGGCGCGTATTGATTTCCCCTTTGCTTATGGCACCGGCGTAGTAAGTGTTTATAAGGATTGCAATTATGGTGGCTATGTCACTGCATTGGGAGTTGGTGATTATACATTGAGCCAGTTGCTAAACCTGGGTGTATTGAATGACGATCTTTCTTCTGTTAAAGTGCGCAGCGGTTACCAGGTGCAACTATTCTGGGATGATAATTTTGGTGGTACTTCACTTACCCTCACGGCCGATAACAACTGTTTGGTGGCTAACGGTTTCAATGATAGAGCATCTTCGGTCAGGATAACTGCTACCGGCGCGGCTACCGCAAGAACCGCAACTACTTTACCAGTTGACAAACAATTGATCATTTATCCCAACCCGGTTATGAATGAGTTACGGTTCGGTACCATGCAACCGCTATCGGGCGCAACGATAAGAATATTAGATGTAATGGGAAGAGAAGTATTATGTACCCGTTCAACAACAAACAATATCGATGTCTCCAAACTCAATTCGGGCGTATATACTTTGGTGATGACGAATAATTCTAAAACGATCACGAAGCGATTTGTGAAGAATTAATTATTATGTTATTGAGTTAGTAGGTTCATTAGTTAAGTGTGAACTACTAACTCAATAACTCACGAAGGCATGAACTAACGAACTTAAAACTATGAACTATGAAACAACTTATTTATATATGTTTACTAAGCTGCATTGTGCAAAGCGCACTCGCCAACTCAGGTATATACGCCGGCGGGCCAGTCTACAAGAACCGCAGCTATTCCATCAGTGAATTAAAAGGCTCCGGCTATACCTGTGTAGTGGTATGGACGATCCACATCGATGCAGGCGGCAATTTTAATTTCAATGCCGAATTTCCGCTCGTTCAAAATGGAACATATGTTGGCGCAGGCAGTTACCCCAATTTTGCAAGTGACATTGCTTCGCTGAAATCAGCGCCCACCACCATTAACCGGTTGGAGTTTTGTTTGAGCGCCTGGGGTTCTTCCACCTTTGCCAATATCAGGAACCTGATCAATGCGCAGGGCACAGGTGCTACCAGTATCCTGTACCGTAACTTCCAGGCATTGAAATGCACTTTTCCTGCCGTTGATGCCATTGGCTTTGATGATGAAAGTACGTATGATGTTAGCTCGGCCACTGCGTTGGCCGTAATGCTGGGTGGTTTGGGATTTAAGGTCTCGCTGGTGCCATATACGGCTGCTTCCTTCTGGACCAGCGTAGCCGCCAATACCAATAACCAGCGCCCGGGCACTGTTGACCGGGTAGACCTGCAATGCTATGCCGGTGGTGCGGGAAATAATCCCTGTAACTGGAATTTCGGTAATATTCCGGTGTACGCCGGCTTGTGGGACCAGGAGAAAACAACCAGCCAGGTGCAAAGTCAGTTAACCACCTGGCGGAATAATTGTGGCGTTGACGGTGGCTTTATGTGGTTGTATGATGATTTTGATAATACAACCGGCACAGAGGCGTATGCCGCGGCCATCAACAACGTGTTTGGCGGTGGTGGTGTAAATAATCCGGCGGCTACTTTTTACAAAGATTGCAATTACACAGGCTATGCGGTAACCCTGGCAGTTGGCAGTTACACACTTTCTCAACTCATTTCATATGGTATTTTAAATGATGATATTTCTTCCCTTACCGTGCAGCCCGGTTACTCGGTCACCTTGTATTGGGATGATAATTTTGCAGGCGCCACGCTCAGCAAAACTGCCAGCGATGGCTGCCTGGTAGATGATGGCTGGAACGATAAGGTATCATCCATAAGGATCAATAGTGCATCGGTGACCAGTGCTGCCCGCGTGCAAAATATGCCGGCAACTGACAACGCAATCTCCAGCATGCCCGGTCAACAGGAAATTAAGTTTTTTGAAGGGTCTAACCTGGCCGGTATTCCCGTACGGATCTATGATATCAAAGGCCAGCAGGTGATGACTGTTCGACCCATTTCGAACCGGATAAATATCTCGTCATTGACGCCCGGGGTGTATGTGATGGTATATATGCAGCAGGGAAAGTTAGCAACAAGACGTTTTGTAAAGTAGGAAAATAGCATGTAATTAGTAGCTAGTGGCGAGTGGTAAAGGCAGGGAATGGCAGGGGTGAAAAGCAAGCCCTCCACTGGCTATTTACTACTAGCCACTAGCTTCCTCATGTATTTTATCCACCTTGACAATTTTTTTCTATCTTTCTTACTTATATACAAAGGGGATAATATACATTACAACCATGGCGGCAATTTCAAAAGGTAAATTCAACAACCGGCAATGGCTTTTAATCCTGATCCTGCTAGGCATGATGTCGGTCATTTCGTTCTCTATATTTCGACATGCCTTTGCGTTCCGGTATGTGCAGATCGATGTACTGGTTGCTGCTACCAGTTTAACCCTTTTCTTCTTTTTCATTCTGATGGTGACCATCCAGGGCTTTAAAGCAGTTGACATTTTCGAAGACCAGCTAAAAATAAAATGGCGCTTTTCTTCCCGTATTATCAACAAAGACGATATTACCGCATTTTCAGAAACAGAACGTAAGCAGGTCAAATACATCATCATTAAAACAAACAACGAAGATGTGGTATTGCCCGAACCGTTGATCAATAATCACGAAGAAGTTATACAGCAACTGCTGAAATGGAAAATAAAACGCAGGTTTGACCTTCCCATCACCCGGCATTCCCGCTATGAGAACAGAGGGGTAGGCGTGGTGCTGATGATCGCGGGTTCCTTCCTGTTAGGGTTCACCATCAAGTCGGTTATTTCGCCTGAGTTGTCAGTCGATGGAAGCAAGCTGATCACCCTCAGCGGACGCCTCAGCATGCCGCCGGATATTAAACCTCCATCTGGCAGAAAGGCCTATGGTTACATGCAATTGTATTTACTGGAATACCCCGGCATCAATTTTCATATTGATGGCGTAGGCTTTAATTCTATCAATGTAAAAAGACTGCAGGGCGCTGGCCGCGGCACGGCGGTTGAGCTGTCGATCCTCAAGCATGAATACGCGGTCAAGATCAAGAAAACAGAAGTGCCGGGCTATTTCGAAAAACATTACCAATGGGCTACCATATATACCTATAGTCTTACGTTAAACGGCGATCAATTATTAACGATCGATTCCTACAACGAAAGCAAGCACTCGCTTGATAACAGCAATAAAAAATGGAGCGTGCTGATAGCCATCGTGGCCATTTCCATGTTTGCCTATGGGTTTATTTTATACCGGCAAAGGAATAAGGTACCTGTGTCTCAGGCTGCTGTAGAACCGTCAGTTAAGCAGATCCCAAATAAAGTATAAATCCGTCATTTTTGAACAGTGGTTGTATCAAAACCGGACAACTGTAATTTACCTATACATGTAAAAGGTTGATTTGCACGTGCCGATAATCCGGCATTTTGTTGGATCAATATACCGTAAATATGTGCGGTATTGTCATTGCTGAATCTGATCACTCCAATGATTAAATTAGCTGTATGTTCCTGAATTATATAAAAATTGCCTGGCGCCATTTATGGAAGAATAAAACTTTTTCCGCCATTAATATTACAGGACTTTCCATGGGCATTGCGTGCGCGTTGCTCATTATTCTACATATAAAAAATGAAATTAACTACGATAAAGGTTTTACAAAATCTGATCGAATTTTCAGGGTCACTTTAGAGAATATTGGCGAAAATGAACGCCATTGGGCGCCCATCTCTTTTCCAGCTGGAGCTGAAATGCAGCGCTATTTTCCACAGGTAGAAAAAATGGCCCGCTTCTACCGGCCATATCCTTTCCAGGTATTTAGCTATGCAACAACGCAGGGTACGATAAACAAGTTTGAAGAGAAAGCCGGTTTTTTCGCAGATGCAGCTGCCATCAACATATTCGATATACCCTTTAGCCGGGGTAATGCGCAAACAGCTTTGTCAGCAACCAATAGCATTGTGCTTACTGAAAAAATGGCCCGGAAATATTTTGGTGACGAAGATCCAGTGGGCAAAGTCATTCAGGAAGACCTGAACAAAGTGCCGTTTACAGTAACAGGGGTTGTAAGATCATTTCCATTTCCTTCGCATTTGCAATTCGATTACCTGCTTTCAATACCTACTATACAACAGTACCAGGATCAGCGATCTTTGGAGAATAGGACCTGGTCTGCTTTTTATACGTATGTGTTGCTTAATGAAAAGGCCTCAAAGACAACGGTGGAAGCAAGGTTTCCCAACTATATGCTGGGCTTTTATAAGCCAACGGGTGAAACCCCGAACGAGATACTTACTTCCCGCAAATTGCATTTGCAGCCAGTTGCTGATATTCATCTGCATTCAAAGCTGGAGAAGGAGATGTCTGCCAACAGCGACATCAGGTATGTATACATTTTTTCCATCATAGCGGTATTCATTCTGTTGGTAGCGGCTGTGAATTTTATTAATATTTCTACGGCGCTGGCGTTTAACCGAATGAAAGAAATTGGTTTGCGAAAAGTAGCCGGCGCAACCAAACAACAACTGCTCCGGCAGTTCATGGGAGAATCGTTTTTAATCACCATGCTGTCGGCCCTTGTGGCATTGTTACTCATTAAAGCTGCCTTGCCATTATATGCATGGCTCACGGAAAAAGACATTCGCTTTGAGGAATTGTTTACTTTGTCGAACCTTGCACTGCTGTTGCTCCTGATCTTGTGTTGCGGACTGCTTGCGGGTTGTTATCCCGCGTGGTTTGTTGCCAATTTCAATCCCATTAATTCCATGAAGGGCAAGAAGGATACCCGTTTCTCCTTAAACTTCGTGCGTAAGGGATTGATCATTTTTCAGTTTGCCGTGTCTGTCTTCATGATCTTCAGCACCATCATCGTATACCAACAAATGCGGTTCTTCCATAATAAAAATATGGGGTTTGATAAGGAACAGGTAGTGGCCATCACCATGTACGGCTCTATGTGGCAGCATTTCAGCGCCCTGATCAACAATATAAAAAAGAATCCGGCTATCAGTAATTTCAGCGTGGTATCAACGCTTCCGGGCGATCGCTTCAGTATGCAACCGTTCTTCCCGGCAAATGAAACGGAGGATGATCAACCTTCCTGCCGTATAATGTGGGCTGATAACAGGCTATTACCTACTTTAAAGATCGCTTTAAAAGAAGGGCGGAACTTTGTGAATCAGTTCCCCGACATAAAGAATAAAGAATTTATTCTGAATGAAACAACTGTAAAAGCGTATGGTCTTACAAATGCCATTGGTAAAAAATTCATCCTTGACCGGGATACCGGCGAAATAGTGGGTGTTATTAAAGACTTCAATTTTGCATCCCTGCATTCCGCTGTAGAGCCGCTTGTAATAAAGTATGATCCATACCGGGCCAATTACCTGCTGGTGAAAGTGCAACCACATCAAATGCCGAAAACCCTGCAATTCCTGGAGTCGAATATAAAATCACTATCGCCAGAAAGCACTTTCACCTATACGTTTATCGATGAGAAAATGAAACGGCTATACGAAGCTGAGAATCAATTAAGCCGCGTGTTTAAAGTCTTTGCCGTTTTTGTCATCTTCATTTCCTGCCTCGGCCTGTTTGGACTTTCTGCTTACAGCACCCAGTTACGCACCCGTGAGATAGGCATTCGCAAAGTACTCGGCGCCTCTGTGTCGAACGTAACTTTTCTGCTATTAAAAGATTTTATGGTCCTCGTGCTAACCGGTATTGTGCTTTCCTGGCCTTTTGCCTGGTGGGCCATGACGCGCTGGCTCGATGGTTTTGCTTATCGCATTCCTATCGATGGCTGGGTATTCACCTTGTCGGGTGTATTGTCTTTGACAGGCGCCCTGGTAACCGTTAGCTACCAGGCCATCAAAGCGGCGTTGTTAAATCCGGTAGTGAGTTTAAAAACCGAATGATTTATTCATCAGTACAAGCTTCAAAAAATGTTTCAATTAGCACCACTTGTCACCGATGAAGTGTGGATTAGATAATTGGTAATAAATGTTTGGGCAACGGTATCTCACGGCTCAGGTCATCCGGTACGGGATCGCGGCGGGTTGTTTCAATAGGAATAATGCCCGACCAAATAGGCAGCGGTTTGTCTTCTTCCTCGTCATTCGGCATCCCGGTGCGCACTTTGGCAGAAGCCTCATCGATCTCAAATGCCAGTACCGTTGTTTTTTTCACTTCATTTTCCTTCATGGGCCGCAAATAACTCCAGCTATTAGGCACTATTTTATTGGTTAACCATTCCAACGCGGCTGATTTCACATTGGCATCTTCTATCTTTTCTCCTTGCGAAAACAACACTACCGACCGGTAATTCACTGAGTGCGAGAAAGCCGATTTGGCAACTACCAGGGCATCGATCAGGGTTACCGAAATGCATACCGGTGCGCCTTTTTCCAATGCCCAAATGAAATGACTGCCTACAGAACCGTGGATGTACAGTTTGTTCTCGTACCGTACAAAAGCGGTGGGCATAGAAAAAGGTTTGTTGTCGGCCACATAACTGACGGTGCAAAAAAGGGCTTCATCCAAAATGGAGTAGATCGTTTCTTTATCATAATGGGCCCTTTTGGCCAATCTGCTGGGAATAAGGTGTGATTGTGGTGCCATATTGGTTGGTTTTTTTACAAAATTGTATCTTTATTGGATGGGGATTATCATCCGATTTGTGTAAAGTCGGTAGTCCAATTTTTACCATGCAAGCACTTTCTACCCTTATAATAATTGATAAGAACAGCGTACAACCTGTGTATTTGCAGATTGCCAACCAATTGATGGTCTTTATTAAAGATGGCAACTTACAGGCGAGCCACCGGTTGCCAAGCACCCGCCAAATGGCCGACTGGCTGCAGGTGCACCGTAAAACCGTGATCCAGGCATATGATGAATTGCTGGCCCAGGGCTGGCTGGAAAGCCGCACGGGCAGCGGCACCTATGTGGCCAAGCATTTACCGGAAATACACCCGCGCAGTTTATTGAACGGTTCTGCCAAACCCATTAATCCCGCGCATACGGCCGGGTTCGAATTTGAGACACTGCCGCACCTGGCTACACCGCCCGTTTGGTCGAAGCAAAAACACCATTTGGATGATGGTTTCCCCGATTCGCGGCTGGCGCCATTGGAAGAACTGGCCCGCGCGTACAGAAGCCAGTTGCTTACCGGCAACCCTTATGTGCGTTTAGGCTATGGCGATACATTGGGTTCGTTGTGGTTGCGGCAGGTACTGGCATCCTATTTAAACGATACGCGGGGGTTGAAGATCACTTCGGAGAATATTTTGATAACCCGCGGTACCGTAATGGGGCTGTACCTCTCGTGCACGGCTTTTTTGCAACCCGGCGACATTGCCGTGGTAGGGGAATTGAACTACAATGGCGCCAATATGAACTTTTTGCAGGCGGGTACCAGGTTATTAAAGATCCCGGTTGATGAGCATGGCATTGTGGTTGAAGCGCTGGCAGACATCTGCCGCAAACAACGGGTACGCATGGTGTATGTAACCTCGCATCATTTTTACCCTACCACCACAGCCTTACGGGCCGACCGGCGGCTTGAGTTGCTTAAGCTGGCCGGGCAATACGGGTTTATCATTTTTGAAGATGATTACGATTACGATTTTCATTACCTGAGCAAACCCCTGCTGCCGCTGGCCAGTGCCGATAAAGCAGGCATGGTATTGTATTGCGGTTCTTTCACAAAATCCATTTCACCGGCTTTTCGGGTGGGCTACCTGGTGGCATCGGAAAATGTGATCCGCCACCTGGCGCAGTTACGCCGCATTATCGACCGGCAGGGCGACATTTTATTGGAGAATGCCATTGCCGAACTGTTGCAGAACGGCATCATACAACGGTACCTACGCAAAGCTTTGCGTACCTATAAACAACGGCGCGATGTGTTTTGCGACCTGTTGAAAAGCAACCTGAGCAATTATGTGCAATTTCAGGTACCGGTAGGCGGCATGGCTGTATGGACGCATTTTGATCCTGCCATCGATTTGAATATCCTCTCGCAAAAGGCCCTGCAACATGAATTATATTTTGCTTCGGGCTACAGGAACGACGATCTGTCGCCGGTACTCAATGCCACGCGGCTGGGATTTGCTTCTTCAACTCCTGCCGAACTGGAAAGCTGTGTTGAAATTATGGTCAGGTTGCTGAAGGGAGGCTAATTGTGATTGGTGAAGAAAAGAGGGCCACGGCCTTAGATACAACTTGACCCGGGAAAAGCAAAATCCTTTGTGTAGCCTAAATATGCATTTAGCAACGCATTGTATAATAACCGGATGCCCTAAATGCGGTTATACATTATGGTACAGCAGTAATATAACCCATTGATCTAACGCAACTCAATGATAAGGTCGAATAAATAAAAATATTTATCAATTAAAAAAAAGAAACGCTTTTTTACGATTTACACACGTCCTTATTTGTTAGTATTGCTATTATTAAATTATTTTCGCATGTAACTAACAGGGACATCTGATAAATGCAGCAGCTACCCAAACACCATAGCCGTTCTTACCAGCCTGTTGGTTGTTCGCACCCTTCGAATGCTTTTATAATACCGCGTATGCTGTGGCCTGAATAATTATTGCCCTGAACCCGGTTCATTTTAATCCCTCCTGTAGCTTAAATCCTATTCATTGTACAGACATTGTTTTTGCCGTTGATAATTGTCAAATGGCAAGGGTTGTATTGTTCGCTTAAAAATATTTTTTTCAATAATTGCTATGGAAAATGCACAGCCGGTTACGATTGCTATAGTGGATGATCATGCGATGTTGCGACAGGCCATGACTTTGCGACTTAACTTACTTGGATATAAAGTTGTACTGGAAGCTGAAAATGGGCGGGTATTTCTTGACCAGCTACCCAAATTACCTTCGCCACCACAAATTTGCCTCCTTGATATTAATATGCCGGTGATGGATGGTTTTGAAGCCGCCATCGAGCTTAAAAAGAACTGGCCTCAGATCAGGATCCTGTTCTTTTCAATGCACAACAGTAAAGCGTTTATTTGTAAAGCCCAGCAAATTGGCGCGGAAGGTTTTTTACCGAAGGATGCTTCTTTTGAAGAATTGAAGCAGGCATTGGTAAAAGTGGCGAAACTGTAGGGAGCGTTTATCGTTTTAAGAAGATAAAAATGGCGCCAATGAGTGTAAGTACGATCACTACCTGGCGGTACAGGTCGTCTTTTATTCTGGCCACCAGCTTTAATCCACACCAGAAACCGAGGATAAGGAAGGGCACCAATGCCAGATCGGTCAACAGCGAGGTGGCAGTGATATTCTTCCAATAAAATACCTGGAAGGGTAGCTTGAATAAATTAATGATGAGGAAGATCCAGGCGCCGGTTCCAATAAAATCATTTTTTGGCAAACGCATGGCCAAAAAATAGAGATTTGAAAATGCGCCCGCGAGGTTGCCCAGCATGGTGGTAAAGCCCGATACCAGGCCCATGCTGGCTGTAAATGCTTTATTGCCCGGTATGATAACCGTTTTGCGGAACTCTATTATCAATATGATCACCACCGTAAGAACAATAATGGTGGCCATGATCTTTCTGAAAATAGCTTCGTTCAGGTCTTTCCCCACAAATACCCCCACTAAAATGCCTATTACCATCCAGGGCATTAACTTAAAAACATGCTCCCATTTAGCATGCCGGTGGTAAAATTTCACCGCCAGAATATCTGCCACGCATAACAACGGCAGTACAATACCGGTTGATGCCTTTCCCCCAAAAACGATGGTCATAATAGTTACGTTCAGCATGTCGATGCCTTTAAGCCCCGCTTTGGAAAGACCAATAATAAAGGCCGACAACGCTATCAATAACAGGCTGGTAGTAGAGTACGCAGCAAACAATCCCATGTGCGATCAGTATAATTATAAAAAAAGCCAAATATAACAAACGCCCCCCTTTTTATAAACATTCCACTACCCCCATTGTGGGTACCGGGGGGTAATTTCATAAAGCAGCTAAAAGCTGTAAGCTTAAAGCCGAAAGCTGGAATACGGCTGCACGCTTCACGCTGCAAGCTGCAAGCAGAAGCCTGAAGTCGGAGTTCTGAATAATTCATTGCCGATTGCCGATTCACGTCCGGTAACAGGCAACCGGTAACCGGTAAACATTCTTTCTATTTTAAAACCATAAAAATTTCATTACCATGAATCGAAAACTAACGATTGCGTTTGCTTGTTCTGCCATTTTGTTTGCACATTGTAAAAAAGACGCCGTTGCACCACAGCCTGAAGTGCAGGCTGCCTGGTCGTCCAGCGCCCAGTGGGGTACCTGGAGTAACGGCGGTTATACCTTGTATAATAATATCTGGGGCAGCGGGGCCGGTTCACAATCTATTTGGGCCAACAGTTATAGCAACTGGGGCATCTGGGCCAACCATCCTAATACCGGGGGTATCAAATCGTATCCAAATAGTACACGAAATGTTAACAGGGCCCTCGGTTCACTGAATTCACTTACCAGCAGCATCAGCGTTACCTCACCTTCCGGTGGCGCCTGGACGTCGGCGTATGATATCTGGGATAATAACCACCAGCATGAAATTATGCTGTGGATGAATTACACCAGCAACAGCAATGGTTCAGGGAACATTAAACCTATTTCTTACAACTGGAATGCGCAAGGCAATCCCATACCGGTGTTTACCAATGTTTCAGTAGGCGGCACCACCTGGAATGTATTCCGCGGACACAACGGCGGGAATAATGTGTATTCTTTCCTGCGCACGTCCAAAACCAACAACACCACGGTTGATATCAGGGCCATAGCTAACTGGATCAGGAACCAGGGTTGGTTTGGTAATATTACGGTTGGCGATGTGCAATTTGGGTACGAGATCACATCGAGCTGGGGTAACAATGGCGGCGGCCTGCAATGGACCACCAATAGTTATTCTGTTAGCTTTAATTAATGCACCCTCCCTTTATGATGCCTACCGTTGCAGTCAAAAGCTGGTTACAACTGGCTATTATTATAGTATTATGGCCGGCATGCCGTAAGGAAACGACCGTTGAACGGAATATTAAAGCGGAGATGCTGGCGGCAGTGAATGCGCTTAGACAGACAGGGTGTACCTGTGGCGCTACCTACATGCCGCCGGTGAAACCATTGATCTGGCATGATACCCTGGCCTCAGCAGCGCTGGCCCATGCCCGCGATATGGATGCCAACAATTATTTCAATCACATTTCACCAGGCGGTACGTCGCCCATTCAACGGGCTATGGCCCTGGGGTATGCCGGCAATACGGTAACGGAGAATATTGCCAAAGGGTATACATCAATAGAAACTTTGATGGAAGCCTGGCAGCAAAGTGAAAGTCATTGTAAGGCTATGATGGATAGCCTGCCCACCGAAATGGGCGCTGCCAATGTGAATACGTATTGGGTGCAGGAGTTTGGCCACTGACAACTCACCACTCACCGCTGACAACTCACAAAAAAAGGGTGAGCCTCTGTTGACAGAAGCTCACCCTTTTTGCTATTATTATAATGAAGCTATTGTTTTATGATCTTAAACGATTGTTTGTTGGCAGTTATCAGGAAATAGGTGCCGGCAGGTAAGCCGGTCAGTTGTAATGGTTCCCTGATGTTCTTAATAGTGAACTGACGAAGCACATGTCCCTGCAGGTTAACCAGGCGTGCTGTAGAACCTATCAGTGAAAGATTGCTTAACTGCACGGTTACTGACGACCGCGTTGGGTTAGGATATACAGCTACTTCACTGGCTATGCCACATGTTTTTGAAACAGCAACCATTTTTGAAAACGCGTACCGGCCATCATTATCCACTTGCAACAATTTAAAATAATTGGCGCCCTGTGCCAGGCTTGCATAAGTGAACCAGTAAGATTGCGATGCAGATGCCTTCACTGTACCAACAGTTTGCCAGTTGTTGCCATCGGTTGACCATTGTACTTCAAAGCGGTTGTTGTTGGTGCCACCAATTGTTTGCCATTGCAAACGGGCAGTGCTGCAATCGGCGTTGTTCACTTCAAACGAAGAGAAATTCGCCGGTAATGGAATAAGCAGGTATGTTTGTATATCGCCATTGTTACCAACCGACCAGCCGGTAGTGCCGTTTACAAACACTACGCCATTCACATCGCTGTTGGTGTTGCTGGTCTGATCCGTCCAGGTAGAACCGCCGTCTGCTGTATACAGGATCACGCCATTATCACCCACAGCCCAGCCATTGGCGGCTGACGTAAAAAATACTTCATTCAGGCGTTGTGTTGTACCGCTTGTTTGAGAGGTCCAGGTAGTGCCACCATCGGTTGTTTTACGTATGACGCCGTTGCCGCCAACTGCAAATCCGGTGTTGGCATCCAGGAAGAAAAGCCCATATAATGTTTGGGTAGTACCGCTGGTTTGTGCCGACCAGTTAGCACCGCCATCCGTTGATTTGCGAATGGTGCCGTTTTCACCCACCACCCAGCCGGTATTGGCGGTAACAAATTGTACGTCGTACAGGTCTCTGGTAGTGCCGCTGGTTTGTGCGCTCCAGCTGGTACCATCGGTGGTTTTTAGGATGGTGCCATTTGAACCAACCACCCAGGCGGTGGTAGTGCTTATAACGTCTATTCCACGCAATGTAGTTCCTGTACCACTTGTTTGGCCACTCCAGTTAGTACCCCCATTGGTGGTTTTGCGAATGGTGCCGTTTGTTCCAACAGTCCAACCGGTATTGGCATCGGCAAAATCCAGGGCGCGCAGGTCTTCTGTTGTTCCACTGGTTTGTCCGCTCCAACTGAGGCCGCCATTGGTGGTTTTGCGAATGGTACCGTTTTCACCAGCTACCCAGCCGGTAGTGCCGCTCACAAAGAAAAT
The DNA here is from genome assembly GCF_004834005.1 of Niastella caeni. GTDB lineage: Bacteria > Bacteroidota > Bacteroidia > Chitinophagales > Chitinophagaceae > Niastella > Niastella caeni. The sequence continues at coordinate 35,173 of NZ_STFF01000001.1, read as the reverse complement.
ATCTTCTAAATTATTAGTAGTACCGCTTGCTTCTTCCGTCCAGGTAAAGCTACCGGCATTGGTGGTTTTAATAATGGTGCCATTGCCGCCAATAGCCCAGCCTGTACTTGAATTTATAAAAAATACACCAAGCAGATCTTCGCCGGTATTGCTGGTTTGTAATCCCCATGAAGTGCCTGCATTGGTAGTTTTAAGCACCGTTCCATTTTCACACACTACAAAACCGGTGGTTGTACTGGTAAAATAAATGCTGTTGATATCATCGCCAGTATTACTTGTTTGTGCATTCCAGTTAGTGCCGCCATTGGTGGTTTTACGAATAACGCCGCTGTTACCCACAGCCCAGCCGGTATTGGCATCGAGAAAGTAAACACTATTTAGGGTGTTGGTGGTTCCGCTGGTTTGAACGCTCCAGTTAGCGCCGCCATCGGTAGTTTTTATAATTCTACCATTGGTGCCAACTGCGAAGCCGGTATTGGCATCAATAAATTTTACATCGCGAAGGTCCTGGGTAGTGCCGCTTGTCAGGTCTGTCCAGGTAGTGCCGCCATTGGTGGTTTTTTGAATATCACCATTGTCGGCAACTGCCCAGCCGGTATTGGCATCGATAAAGAAAATACTGTTTATTTCTTCACCTGTATTGCTGGTTTGTGCGTTCCAGTTGGCGCCGCCATCTGTGGTTTTGCGAATAGCGCCGTTGTTACCTGCCACCCATCCGGTAGTAGTGCTGGTAAAGAAAACACTATTCAATCTTTCGGTAGTGCCGCTGGTTTGTGCGTTCCAGTTAGAACCGCCGTCGGTGGTTTTGCGGATGGTGCCATTGCTTCCGACTGCCCAGCCGGTATTGGCATCTTCAAAATGAACGCCGCGAAGGGTTTGTGTAGTTCCGCTTGTTTGGGCTGACCATTGGGCTGAAGCGCCGATGGCCATAAATAATGTGGCAAGCAGGGCAAAAAAGGCCCTGGCTTTAGCGCATAAAGCTAATTTCATAAAGGGTTGGGTACTAGGGATTACGGTTTTCATAATAGGATACGACAGTTGAAGTATAAGGGTTTTTCGAAATATCACTAAGGCAATACCCTTGCCATTTTTACAAGTGATTGGCTAATAATGAAATAGGATAAAATATGTTATTAATTTTTTCCCGTTTTGAGATTTTTTTTCCAGAAATCGGCTGGAGTAAGGGTGTTTTTAATGGGTTTCATGTAGGTGGTTGTACAGAAGAAAGTAGCGAGTAGTAAGTAGTGAGAAGTGGGGCTGGTAGTAAGTAGTGGGTGGCGAGTAGGGCGGGGGATAGGAAGAAGAGGGGGATTAGGAATTAGGTGTTTGGAATTAGGTAGTATGATGTAATGTGACGTAAGAAGTAGGAAGTAAGAGTTTGCTTTCACCCTGCATTTGCGTGCAGCGTGTAGCTTGAAGCGTGCAGCTGTATTACTGCTTTCTGTTTGTATTCGAGTGCTGCGTGTAGCTGTATTTGCTTATACAGCTTAAAAGCTTTCGGCTGTATTGCGAGTAAAAAAAATAGATCCGGTTAGTGAAAGCCGGATCTATTGTCAGCGCAAAAACTACAAAGGATAAGAATGTTTTGTGCGCCCGTTGATGCTGTAAAAAACTAATCCGGTCATGCTACGGACCGGAAGTTGAAATTATACTTGAAATACCAAATGATATCGGGTGATTCATGGCAACCTCACCCGACCGAACTGATACTAATATACGAAGAAGAAGTAGAATGATGCAGTACATCGGCACCCTGTAGTGCTTTTTTGATTAATATCAATCTATGTGAGCTATGACGGTGGTCATAGGTTTTCATGTAATAAAAACATATCTTGATGTATCATATCAACTTCCTTCCAGATATCCTTCGAATTTCACACCAGGAGATCACTGCTAAAAACTTCTATATGATAATGCAAACTAAAAATGGATATCCCGAGGTAGTATTGGCCGCACCATGCGAATCTTCTTTTTTTTATACCACTGCAGATTGGTTAAGGCATGAAATAGGCATTTCATTCTGCAATAAAGAGAAGCAACAAAATAGTATTTACTGGAAATTTTATTTTGGCACCGGCATCATTGTGTTGAAGTATGACCCATCAACAGGCATATCTCTTTGTCCGGCCCAATTTGCAAACGCTACCATAGAAGAAAAAGCGGCGTTCAAGATGTTAACCGATACAATGGAAAAGGCGAATGTGCTGATTAGCTAATGTGCTAATAAAAGCTCGCGAAAATATATTGCCTGTATTTTCATTGGCATATTAGCACAATTTGTAGCGACGCGTTGGGAGATCATCGTATTGGCACATTGGTAGTCCTAATGTTTTATACTTAGAGATTATGAAATAAAGCCCTCATGAGAGCCATTTTGATTACGGGTATTTAAAAAAAATATTATATTTGTTATGCAGTAGACTTGATCTGGTAACTAACGCTAACGGACGAATTATTTACTTACCTCTTTAGTATCGTTTAAACTCTGATTCTGCTGAAAACCGATCGTTAATCAATAGATCCTGGCCAAAAGTACATTGTGCTTTCTCCAAGTCCTGGAATTCTCTGAAAACAATTTGAATAAGTTTGTAGTAGAATTTAATTATACCGTTGTCATCGGTTTTTACCGCCATGACCATTTTAAAACTTACTATACAATGAAAAGAATGCTTATTGTTGAAAATAATACTACTGAGAGCCATAAGATAATAGAAAGTAAGGCTGCTTATGAAAATGGCTCCGGCGCCTACACTCGTAATAAACAAACAGATAAACTGGCGGCATTATTCACCCAGAACTCGAATATCAATAAGTACAAAAAGAAGCAGATTATTTATTCAGAAGGGAATCACCCGTTGCAGTTATTCTATATAAAGAAAGGAATTGTAAAAACATATAAGTGTAATACGGATGGGAAGGAACTGATCACTGGCATATATGGAGAGGGAGAATACCTGGGCTATGTGGCATTGCTGGAAGAAACAGTGTATAAGGATGTTGCAGTAGCGGTTGAATATGCTGAGCTGGCGGCTATTCCCAAAGAAGAATTTGAATTTTTAATGGAGACCGATTGGCAGATTGCGCGAAAATTCATTACCATGCTGGCCAATGATATAACCGAGAAAGAGCAATTGCTGTTGGGGTTGGCCTACAATTCCCTCCGCAAAAAAGTGGCGGAAGCATTGATCTTATTAAGCAGGAAGTATAAAGACGCAATAAAGATCAGCCGCGATAATCTGGCGGCTATTGCCGGAACGGCTACGGAATCATTGATCAGAACATTGGGTGAGTTCAGACAGGAAAAGCTGATTGAAATAAACGAAGGGTACATTACGATCGTGAATGAAGTGAAGCTAAGAACGATGTTGAATTAATGATGTATCAGCGGCTACTGAAGCCGTTATTAAAAACGCATTGTAAAACGGGACAATAGAGAAGAGAAGCGGAACCAACCGCTTCACGCAACCAGAGGGTGCTCCGCTGCGGCGGGACACCCTTTTTATTACAACCATTACTTCCATAAACTTTCCGATTCACCAACGCGCGTAGCCACTGTTTCTAACCGTTCGCGCAGCAACGTATTAGACACACCTCTGTTTTCCAATGGCAAACCGAACATTAACCGCCCGCTTTCGGTAACGTAAAAATGACAGGGTTGTGTTTTCGCATTTTGTTTAAGCAGTCCGAAATTCTTGGTGACATTTTCCGCCGTTGCACTTCCCAGGCTAACTGTTAACCAGATGTACTTGTTATTACCACTGATCTCTACACCAATTGGTACATCGAGACCAGAGCGGGTTAAAGTGACTGAATATTTTTCTTTACCAGGATCAGTAACAAGGTCCTTGGTCTCGTAGCCTAATTGAACGAGGATCTCGCGAAGTTGTTTGCGATCGATGGAATTGCAATCCTGGAATCGGTTAAAGCCGGAAAGAGAAACAGTACCAACCAGCAAAATAACGAGAGAGAGGGAGCTGATGTTCCACATAAAATTGATTTAGGGGTTAAGCTATTAATTACACCATACAGGACGATGGATTTATTAAACACTTTGGAAGGGATGATTTATGGAAACAGCGGCTAAAAAGCAGCGCAAGCGGAAAAGGTGATAGTCTTTTGTGGTAGCGGCAGTTGTTACTAAGATACGGATAAATTCCTCATCCCAACCCCAATGCTTTTGACTTTATAGAAGAAATTTCATATTTAACGCTGGTGCCTCGCCTGGTATCAGGGATCTTGTGGGTAGTTTTCGAATTGGGTTTTATAGATAGGAAATCTTCGTATTTCGTTTCGTAGATATTACCATTGGCTTTTACGTACATTATTTTTACCCGTACTTTGTCGAGGGTATAGTCGGTAGAATTGGTAACGCTGATCTCCAGATCTGAAATGCCACCGAGGCGGCTGTGTTCATAGTCATTGCTCTCTGCTTTTACGTATAACCTGATGTTATTCCGAACCATCTTTTTTACGCTTGATCCATCATTTCCGCTACCACCGGTAACAGCTCCCTGTTTACCTGGTTTAATTTTTTCGAGACGTTCTATGCTTTTTGGAAGTTGATCCTGCCTGTAAAGTGCGGCTAACATACCCAGTACGAGAATAAAAGGAATGAGTAAGATCCAGCGTAATGAAGAATTCTTTTCTTTTGAATTTGTAATGTCCTCAGAACCTTGATTTTTTACTGCGTCACGGATACCAGGTCTTTTCATAATGTCGGATTTTTCAGGGATACGGCGATACTTACAAAGCGCTAATTTATACTATTTTTCTTGTTCATGGAAGTAGCGTTTCCTCTTAGAGCTCCTATATTTTATTGTCCCATTCCTATATAAATCCAGTGCTTTTTGCAATATATCTTCAACAGTTTTAATAGGTATATTTTCAGCCGGGATCAAACAACATTATTTTCATTCGTGAACGTTCTTGCTGAGTTTCCTGTTCTTCGTAAAAATTATCCAAAGTAAACGTTACAGTTTTATAAACTCTACCCGCCGGTTGTTGGCTTTGCCTACCAGACTATCATTTTTATCTATCGGTTCGCTTTCACCCTTTCCATCGGTTTCCATGCGGGTTTCAGTTATGCCAAAATCTGCGGCCAATGATGCTTTCACCGCGGCTGACCTGCGTTTGGAGAGATCGAGATTGGCGGCATCGCTGCCATCGGCATCTGTATGACCAACAATTTTTACTTTCAGCTCGGGAAATTCTTTTAGAACGGAGGCCATTTCTTTTAATGTGCCATACGATTCGGGTTTTATTTTATCACTGTTCACATCAAACAGAATTCCATGTGTTACCCATTTGTTTTGCGTGAGTAATTTGTTGCGGGTATCAGGCGCACCAACTGCAAAGCGAAGATTGCCTACAAAATGTTTTACCACTTCTTCCGCATAGGTAACATAAAATACGATGGCATTGAATTTTGCATCTTTTGATGCTGCCTTGGGTATATCCCAGATCTTTTGGTCATTTACATATACCCTTACTCTTTCTTTCTGTCGCCAGATAGAAATATGTGCAGGGTTGTTTTTATCATTCAGCATGGGTGCATCGTCGGAATTTTGGATATCGGTTGACGAATTTTTTCTTCCACTGAACCTGGTTACACCAGATGAGGAAGTGGTATTGGCCGTGCTTAATTCAATGGTGAATACATTGGTGGCATTGGAATAGTATTGCGGCTGATCGGGATTCGACAATTCAGAAATAATAACGAGAAAGTGAGCGCCGTTAATAGGTATGCCATGCAGCAGATCGAATTCAAAGGTAAAATCATCAGGAAAGGGGGCGGGGAATTCCGGAGTAAAAACCCCGCGTTTTGTAAACCATAGCCAGCGGCCTGGTTTGCCTTCTACGGTTACAATTTCGGCAGAAGCATCGGTGTTCCAGCCGGCAGGAAAATCGCCAATAGCACCGGTTGAGAAGTCCTCAAACCCGATCACTTTTTCACCCGGGATGAAATCGAACTTGCTGTATGTTTTAAAAGATGCCGGTTCATTTGTTTTAGCGGCAGGATTGGCTTCTGTTTCTTTAGTTTCAGTGTTATTTTCTTCCGTCTTTTCTGCCTTTTCCGTCTTTCCAGCGGTGGCATCATCTACCTTTTTATTTACTTTTTCTTTTGCTTTGTCTAATATTTTTTTGGGGAATTGGGCCTGAATACCAGCCGTAATTGCAAGAAAGCTGATGAGCAGCAGTATATTTCTCATAAAGAAATAATTTTTTTCAAACCGGTGTGAACCCGGAAATGAGTTTACAGAATGAAAGGCAGGAGACAGCTTTGGCCGTCAATAGGAAAAAGTCAGGGTTGGATTGGATATAATATAATATAGGGAAGGAGGGCAAGAAAATGTATCGGGTACTGAGGGGTAGGGGTTGATTGGTTTATAAAATTAATATTATTCTTTCTATACCCGAATTTTTATTTCTCCTGTAGCCTCTCTTGCACACTTATTGGCAAAAACAACACACTTATACCCTAAAATAGCACGTCTGTCAGAATTAGTTTGATGATATTGTTGGTTGAATTAATTTTGGCTATACTTCACTGTTAGTAATCGACTCCTGTAAATTTCAGGTCTGCTAAAAATATTATATCAACGAATCATATTCGTTGCGGATGCTCTTTTCAATCACTTATTTAATAACAATAAACCTGTTTTATGAAAGCAAAATTCTATTCTATGAGGGTCCTGTTTTTTTCTTTTTTACTATTGATTGGTTTTGGAAATGCCGTTAATGCACAAACGATCGACAAAATGGTTTACGACTGGACAACTGGTGGAGATGGAACTGTGGCCGGGATTGACGATATCCTGGAATATATCACTACGGTTACAAACGGTTCTTCAACGATGACCAATGCTCTTGTTACCGAAATTATTCCGGCGGGTACATCCTATTTACCGGGATCTACTTTTATGAACGGAATTGCTGTGGCTGATGCAAATGGTAAAATGCCCTTTGCCGGTTTGGGTGGGTTAATTAATTCATCCGGTACACCTGGCGGCATTGATGCCGGAGCTACGGTCACAATTGTATTTCGCGTAACGGTTACTGCCAATGCGGGCAGTATTACTAACAACGCTGCTACGTTGCAGGGGAACAGTGGTGCCGGCAGCGTTCATTTAACTTCGCCTGTAACAACTACCTTGCTCACCAGGGATGCTGCTTGTAATGTTGTATTCCAGGTTACTCCAAATACACAGGCAGGTTCTACGTCTTCTCCTTACCTTAAGATCAGCCAGGTAAATCTCAATAACGGAACAAACGGTTCCCTGATTTATAACGGCGCTACAGGGGCTTGTAAAGAGATCACCGGCAATGGAACTTTTAATTTACCAGCAGGTACGCTGTTGAAGGACGTTTCAGCCATGGCTTTCGATAGAAGTTCATTGAGGCTGTATTTTGTGAATAACTCTACTACAACCGACAAAGATCTTTGTTATGTTGATGCATTAAACGGTATTCCTGCAAATGTTGCCGCATACCGGTTTACTGGTTATCCGCTTGAAACAAATACTGCAGCAGGTTATAATATCACCCGGATGACGGTTGGTACCGACGGAAAAATTTATTCACTTACAGATAATGGACAGGACCTGATTAGTTTTACTGTTACCGGAAATATCCCTGCTATTACGCGGTCAGGAGCGCTTGTAAACGACGCTATCAATGCCTTTGATGTGCTTGCCGAAAGAGGCGGCGATATTATCAGCAATGGTTCAGGCAAATTGTTCCTGGTCCCTAATTCCGGGAATGTATACAGGATCGAGCCATCAACACGGGTAGCTACCTACCTGGGTACAATAACCGGGATGCCTGCCCGGGGTTGCAATTCGTTGGCTATGGACCAGTCTGGTAATATATATATGGGTGGCGCTTATTCAAATGTTTATAAAGTCAACCTTACAACTTTTAGCCTTACTCAAATTAACACTACTAGTACCAATGTTTGGATGAGCGGAGACTTCGCCAGTTGCACGCTGTCGATACAACCATTGCGGGTTGCAACAAATGATATTTCAACCAGGAATGATCTCGATGCGCTTCAACCTGGCAGTGAAATTGTGGCAAAAGTTCAGCCCAACCCATTCAATAAAGTGTTGAATGCGCAGGTACAGTTAAATAAGGCGGAAGTTGTTCAGGTACGCCTCATTGATTTTTATGGAAAAACTGTTTTTACCAGATCAGAAAAATTAGGCGCTGGTGTTAATTCGCTGAGCTTACCTGTTCCGTCAGGTTTAAGTGCTGGTATGTATGTGTTGGAACTGTGGGCCGGCAATAACCGGTTAGTGCAGAAAAAATTGTTGAAACAATAAGTTTAGAGAGTTCAATAGAGTCTTTTTCAAAGCCCTGGCACATGATACTGGCCAGGGCTTTTTATTGTTATAAGTATTGTTATTATTTATCATGTGCTAATCATGTAGAACCAAATACCCGGAAACTAAATATAATGGAGGAGACGATTGAACTGCCTGAGCGTAAAAGTTAGCAATCGGCGTGGTATAAAATTTACAGCCTACAATATTTTATCAATCAAAATAAACATTTATGCCACACGAAATTAGTGTTGAGTTAATGGAAGCATTGGGCGTTTGCGCAGGGAAATGCAATTATTGTGCAACAGCCTGCCTTAACGAACAGGATGTGCACATGCTTGCCAGGTGCATCAGGCTGGACCTGGATTGTGCAGCTATTTGCCAGTTGACGTCATCTTTTGTTGCAAGAGGGTCAGAACATGCTAATCATTTGCTGAAAGTATGTGCCGAGATCTGCGAAGCCTGTGCGGAAGAATGTGAAAAACATGCGCACATGGATCATTGTCGCGAATGTGCTGAAGCTTGCAGGCATTGTGCAGAAGCCTGTTTGCACGTTGCGTAAGATTGAATAGGAAAGAAAAAGCCTTGTAAGTTAAACGACTTACAAGGCTTTTTAATATTTCCGGTTGTTTTATTGTTTTGCAAATTTTATCAGCTCGCTATTGAATTTCTCTCTTTCTTCTACAAACAATCCGTGACCACTGTTTTCAAAACGAATGATGGTTGAATTGGCAATGCCTTTATGCATTTGTTCTGCTAAAGCAAACTCACATATTTTGTCTTTTACGCCGTGAAAGATAGCAGTGGGAACTTTGATCTTACTTAATTCAGAACGCAAGTCCGTATCTCTAAGGGCGATCAAACTCTGCGTGGCGGCATAAGGAGAAGCTTCCATATTAATACTGCCTAACCAGTTACCAATGCCAGGCGTTAACGCTGTTTCTGTAGCGGCAAATATTTTTCCGAAGTTTTCCAATAACTGCGGACGATTGGTTTTGCTCAGCGCTATCAATTCATTTACGGTTTCTTTTGAAAAGCCATAAGGATAATCAGTGCGTGATGTCCACACAGGAGCAGCCGCGCCAAATAAAGCCAGTTTTGAAACGTGAGCGCCGTTGTATTTTGCTACGTAGTGAATGGAAATGGCGCCACCCATGGAGAACCCGCCAAGAGTAGCGTTTTGAATATTGAGTTTATCCAGCACTACTTTAATGTCATCGGCATATACATCATAATTGTATTTGCCATACGGTTTATCTGATTTACCAAAGCCTCTCAGGGTAATACCAATCACCCGGAAACCTTTATCAACCAGTTCCTGGTATTGATACTCATACATGGCGTCGCTCAGCGGCCAGCCATGAATAAGTACCACTGGCTCACCTTCACCAAGATCAGTAACATGTACTCGTACATTTTTCTCTACTTCAATAAATTCCTGTCTGTTTGAAGCAGCAGGTGGTCTTGTTGTTTGGGCCAGACTATTATCAGCAGTAAATAAACCAGCGAAGAGGACGGGGATTACGAAAGCATTTTTTATGTTCATTGTTATTAATTTTAGAACACAAAGCTACGTTCGTGGGGAGGGCGGGTCAATGCATCAATTACTTCATTTATTGTACTTTTTTCCCTTCAGGCAGGTTTGTATTGTTTTCTAAATTCAACAGGAGATAGACCGGCCTGTTTAGTAAAGAGCCGGACAAAATAAGCAGGATCGTCATAGCCCAGCGAGTAACCGATTTCTTTTACAGATAGCTGCGTATGTGCCAACAATCTTTTTGCTTCCAGTATAATCCTTTCTTTAATTAAATCATTGGGAGCGGTATTGCCGTATTGCGTAATACGTTTATTCAGGAGTTTAGGAGAAACAGACAACATTTTTGCATAATCGGCTACTGTATGCTGCGTTTTAAAATGCAGTTCTACCAATTGGCTGAACTTTCGGAGGAATTCAATATCCTGCCTGGTTTCTGTTGAAGCAATGTCGTGTTCGGTTTTCCATATGCGGGTAGCCTTAATGATCAGTTTCTTTAATAGAATACGAAGCATTTCTTCCATGGCAGGTTCATCATTTTTTACTTCCTGCACTATTTCATTAAGAATGCCCTCCACCAGGCCTGATTCTTCTTTCGACAGGTACACGACGGGAATTTCATATACATTATTATATAGAATGCCATCGCAGGCAACCTCTTTGTCATGAATTTCTACACAATAAAAGTCCCTGTTATAATACAGGAGGGCGCCATTGCATGCATTATTTGGCGTGCTGAGCTCGTACCATTGATTAACGTTGATAAAAAATAATGCGTCTTGCTGTAATGTGTATTTATTGAAATCAATGGTAATGTGACCGTCTTTCTTTAGAAAGAGTATTTTAATATAAGGATGATATTCTGCATGATTCACCTGCCCTGCAACGTTTGTTTCAAACGGCAGTATGCCGAACTTTTTATAAATGAATTGACGAAAGAGAGCAGTCATTGATTGAGTTTGTAATACAAAGTAAGGGAATAGGTTTTAAATGCTGCTCTTTAGCCTGGTTTATGTTTTTTTCTATGTTTATAAATAGTTTTCGTATAGATGGAACTGTTTTAGTTGCTTTTGCATAATTTGGTTAGCAACAAAAAACTTTCTTCTATGAAAAAATTATTCTATCTCTTCTCCCTGTGTGTATTGTTGTCAGCAGGCATTGGGGAAGGGTAAGGAAGAAAAAGTACAACCACTCTTTTTTCTTTACCCTTTTCTTATATTACTGGAAGCAATACGCCAGAGGCCTTACTCAAAAGCCCAACCAGATATTCAAAAATCGTTTCGCTAAACAGGCTTTTTCCCCATTCCATGGCTGCAATGAACTGAAGTTGTTGCAATTTTATCGTTGCAGCCCTGCAACGGACCGTTGTTGGTTGTATTTTCGTCGTTGCAAGCTGTTATTTCCCCATTGCTGGTTGATATTACCCTATTGCAGGTTGCAATGGGGATCGTTGCAGGATTCCCTACGACTTACGTCGAAAGGGCTTTGTGCCCGGAACAAGATTATTTTCAATGCGGAAAAGACAAAATAGCAAGCATTTCGAATTACTTTTGGAAGCCACCACTGCAAAATATGAACACCACACATATTAAAAAATACGATTCGGCAAAACGGTTGAAAGCGATCTTTATAGGCTCCGTAGGTAACCTGGTTGAATGGTACGACTGGTACGCTTATGCAGCCTTTGCTTTATACTTTGCACCCGTATTCTTTCCCAAAAGTAACCCCACCGCTCAATTACTCGATACGGCAGCCATCTTTGCAGTAGGCTTTCTTATGCGACCCATCGGCGGATGGTTATTTGGCAGTATTGCAGACCGGGCTGGACGTAAAACTTCTATGACGCTGTCTGTTCTGCTAATGTCAGCAGGTAGTCTTATGATCGCGCTGGCTCCTTCCTTTGCTTCTGCCGGTATCCTTTCTCCCATTATACTGCTTACGGCCCGGTTAATACAAGGGCTTAGCGTGGGCGGAGAATATGGTACTTCCGCAACTTACCTAAGTGAGATCTCTACGGCGGGAAAACGTGGTTTCTATTCCAGCTTTCAGTATGTTACCCTTATAGGTGGTCAGCTTATTGCGCTGGGTGTACAATTGTTGCTGCAAAAGGTATTTCTGACCTCTGAACAGTTACACGACTGGGGCTGGCGGATCCCTTTTGTAATCGGTGCGGTACTTTCGTTATTTGCGCTTTTCATCCGTCAGCATATGCAAGAGACAATTGTAGTGGAGAAAAAGAATGCAAAGCGTGGATCTGTTATCACGTTATTAAAAGAACATCCGCGTGCAGTGCTGACTGTGGTTGGCCTTACCATGGGTGGAACATTGGCTTTTTATACCTATACTACCTACATGCAGAAATTTCTGGTAAATACGGTACATCTCAGCAAAGAACGTTCTACACAACTAACCTTCTGGCTGATGCTGATCTACGCGTGTATGCAACCGCTGTTCGGTATGTTGAGTGATATGACAGGCCGTAAACCTCTTCTGCTGGGCTTCGGTATCCTGGGTACTTTATTCACAGTACCCATTCTTACGGCGATCAGTCAAACCACCACTGAGTGGGGTGCATTTTCCCTGATATTAGCCGCGCTGATCATCATCAGCGGATATACTTCCATCAATGCCGTTGTTAAGGCAGAACTGTTTCCTGCTGAAGTAAGGGCGCTGGGGGTAGGATTGCCTTACGCACTTACGGTTGCGATCTTTGGTGGTACCGCTGAATATATTGCGTTATACTTCAAGAAGATCGGCCATGAGTCGCTGTTTTACTGGTATGTTACGGGATGTATCCTCATCTCCCTCACAGTATATGCTGTTGTAAGAGATACAAAACATACCTCACTTATTGATAAAGAAATTCGCTGATGTTACTATAAGGTTAACGGAAAAAGAAATAAAAAATGGCAAGCCATTTTCTGACTTGCCTTTTTGGTGTGAACCAAATTGCTCTTCCAAAAATATAAACAGGTTGTATATTTTTTCCAGGTGTTCCTGCCTGAACCGCTTCCTACTGCTGCTGGTGAAATCGTAAAGCCAGTGACACCGGTACCCTGTCTTCCAGCAATTTGTCTTTCGCAAGTCCAAATATACTGCCTGCGTGGTAAGTGATCCCCCATTTCGTACGGTCTATTGTGAGCGACGCTGTGGCAACAATATTCTCCTCATTCCTGACAATCGTGGCCGGAAAATGGATCTCCTTTGTGATGGCCCGCAAGGTCAGTTGCCCGGTAATATAATAGGAAGAATCGCTGGAGGCTTTAATGGCTTTGGTTAATTGAAACGTACCCTTGGGATACTTCTTCACATCAAAGAAGTCAGGGTCTTTCAAATGCGATACCAGTCCGTTATCGCTGCTCGTGTCATTTTTGTCTGTTAGGGTAATTGTATTCATATCCAGTTCAAAATAGCCTCCTGCAATTGTGCCGTTGGCATCCAAAGCCAGGTTGCCTGTAAGGGGTTTGATATAGCCCTGATGTCCATTTCCTCCTATGACTTGCATGCCTTTCCAATTGACAAAACTTTCAGGTATAACAAGGGAATAACCCACTACACTTCCCACCGGGGTGGAAGGCGCCGGCGCTGTAATAGCAAGTGTAGAAGCAGCGATAGCCGCCGTTGAACGATCCCGGCAGGCGATGGCGCCGGTGAGGCACAAGGGTGCGCAAACGAACAATAAGATTGACCGCATAAGATGTTGATTTATGTGATGATGAAAGCGGAAACAAAGAAGCCCGGGCTGTTGATACAAACCTACAGTGCGCGATCACAGGAGTGGTAAAAACCTGGTAAAAAATATGTAAACGAATGTAAAATCTGCCCGGCGCTAGGGGGGCTTGCAGGGAATACTGTAATTTTAAGTATGAGCTGGAAAGTCTTGTTGGCAATAGGCACCGCCCTTATAGTCATCGTTTCCTGGACCGCCATCCGTGGCCGGGCTGCCCTGCCTGTTATAGATCAGGCGACTGAAAAGCTGGTGATCCGGCAGATCGGTCACCAATTGCTGTTACAGGCCGGCGATTCCTCCTCCCGCATCCTCCCTGTGGAAGAGCGGGCGAACAAGGAATACCTTATCCGGTTTGCGGCACCTTTTACCTTTGTGCCCGATACCCTGGTGGCTATTGTGCGCCGGGTGGTAGCGGCCAACGGCCTCCCCTCCAGTTACCTCGTGGAAGTGATCCATTGCGCCCCATCGGCAGAAGTGATCTTCGGATTTCAGATATATAAAGACAATGCCCGCGATGTAATACCCTGCCTGGGTCGCCGGCAGGAAAAAGCTTGTTACAATATCCGGATCAGGTTTACAGAATCCGGGGCACCCGGCATGGACCCGTTTTCAAGCGGCCTGCTGGCAGGTAGCCTGGTGGCTATTCTGGTAAGTCTACTATTCCGCGCACTTTATATAAGAAAAGGAAGAACTGCCCACAAGCCAGGCAGTATGCCAGCCCTGGGTACCTCATCCGGGATAACGATGGATAGTTCAGGACCGCTAAATATTCAACCAGATCTGCCACCGGAAGCAATTAAACAGGAAGTCCCAACGCCAACCGGTATTGCTATTGGTAACCTGCTTTTCTTCCGGGAAAGTCAGCAACTGGTAGCTGGTGCCGACATCATTCTGCTCACAGCCAAAGAAGCCAAACTGTTGCACGTATTTGCCAACGCCCAGCAGGAAATGATAGATCGTGATCAGTTGATGAAACAAGTGTGGGAAGATGAAGGCGTGATCGTTGGCCGGAGCCTGGATATGTTCGTTTCGAAATTGCGTAAAAAGTTGCAGGCTGATCCGCGCGTAAGCATCCTGAATGTGCATGGCAAAGGATATAAGCTGGTCATCGGTCAAATGGCGTGCTGAACGTCGGTTTCCTAAATGCTTTTGCTGGTTTGTTTCCGGATGCGGCTAATTTAATAATATTACATTATAACATCAAACAATATGCGGTTATCAAATCGGGAATTGTGTGGTAATTCATTTGCGTGAAAGCGCGCATTCTTCGAAATACGTGTTTATACGCTTTCCTTTAATGTATGGGGCTGATAGCTTTGTAAAAAATTAATACCATGGCACAATCCTCTAACCCGCAAACCCTGAACTTTAACCAGGTAAAGTACTCCGTCGAACAAATAAAATACTGGTTAAATAATTTTAATGTAGATGTATTTGTTTTCTACAACCATTTCTCATCAAACGGTAACCCTAACCCGGCCATGCAGCTCTGTTGTTATGTACTTAACTCGTCAGGGTATTTGAACCCTAATAGTCCCGATATCCTCGAATCCACTTTGGGTAATGTTCTTAAAGTAGATTGCGTTAACCTCACGGCTAACCTGGTTAATGGATCGGCAATGAGCGCTTACCTGCAGCAAAATCCGGATTGCAATTACCTGCTGTTCACGCCTTCCATGTTCGACAACTGCCAGGTAATGTACATCATTCAGGCTGTTAAGTTATCAGACACACAAACTACTCCCGGCAACGGATCGTTGAACACCAATCCTTCTCCACCAGCCACTGCCATGGTTGACGTGGAAATGTTGTAATGCGCTCACTTGTTTCTATGGTAACCTCTTAAACAATCACCGATGGGCGATTTCTTTTCCGAACTGCTCGATTGGTCCGAAGCATGGGCGCCCCTGGTTGCACTGGGGGTTTGGGTTCGTCATCGAAAACAACCGGCTTATTTAAAACCGGTTGTTTTTTATATTTGGTTCGCCCTCGTCTGCAATGTCCTTATCGACTGCATCTGGAAGTTGCGAATGTTGATACATCAGCCTTATAATTCCAACAACTGGCTTTATAATCTGCATTCTATAGTGAGAATGCTGGCATTCAGCCGTTTTTTCATTTTACTGCACCAGCCTTTCCTGCAAACAGTAAAGCGGGCAGTGCCAGTGCTGTTCCTGCTGTTGGTGGTCATAGATTTCTCCATATATGAACATTTATTTGATTACAATACCCTGAGCAGTCAGTTGATGGCTTTAGAGGCGGGGTTGCTTCTTTTTTATTGCCTTCAGTATTATTTTTATAAGGTGAAAGAAGACCTTGATATGAACCGGCGGCAGCCCGATTTTTGGGTAGTGACAGGACTAGGCATCTACGTTGCAATAAATTTTTTTATTTTTCTCTTGTATAAGGAGTTGACCGTTCATTATACTCATTTTGCAGTGGATATCTGGAGCATCCACAATGTTTCGTATATACTGTTCCAGCTTTTTTTGGCAAAAGCATTGTATGAATCCTCCCGATAATAATATTAAACTGCTGGTGCTTGTGGGCGTTTCGGTGATGCTATTGTTGTTCATCAGCTTCCTCCTGTTCTTTATTTCCGTTCAGCGCGGGAAATATCGCTATCATAAGCATCTCCAGCAGTTGAAAGAAGAGCAACAGGAATTGCTGATCGAGGCGGCGGTGCGCAGCGAAGAATCTGAGCGGTTGCGAATTGCCGAGGCACTGCATGATGAAATGGGCGCCCTGCTCTTCTCGGCTAAACTGCATTTCCAGAATATCCGGCTCAACGAGGAGCACGAAGATAACAGTGCCTTATATAACAAGGGGCAGGAATTGCTTGACATGGCTATTCAGAAGATCAGAGGCATCTCGCATAATCTCCATTCCAGTATTCTTCAGGAATTCGGGTTGATGGAGGCTATCCGGCATTTTATACAAAAAACAGTAGACGAACACCTGATCGAGGCTTCCGTAGAGTTGGAGAACTGTTACACCACAGTGCCGCGGGAAAATGCAGTCAGTGTTTACCGCACCGTGCAGGAACTGGTGAATAATATCCTGCGGCACGCGCATCCGAAAAAACTTAGGGTCAGTGGAACTATTAATGCGACCAGCCTGGTGCTTACCATTTTTCATGACGGGGAGGGGCTAACGCAACAGCAGTTTGAAGAATTGCGGTACAGAAAGGATAGTATGGGCTTTAAGATCATTCAGAACAGACTGATACTACTTAAGGCCAACCTGCAATTTTCTGAGCGACCGGATGGTTACTATATTGATCTATATTTGCCGGTGTGAATGGGAATGTGGCCCGTTCGCACATACCCCTCAAACCTTAACTATGGATAAAATAAAGATTGCTATTGCAGATGATTATGCGATTATCCGGGATGGACTGAAAGTGGGCCTGGCGAGGGATGAAAATTTTAAAGTGGTGCTGGAAGCCGGGGCAGGAGAGGAACTGGTGCAGGGTGTTGCAGCAACTCCGGTAGATGTGGTATTGCTCGACCTGAAAATGCCGGGGATGGACGGCATGGAGGCAGCAGGGGTATTGCGGCAGCGGTTTCCGGGTATAAAGATACTTGTGATGACAATGTACGACGATGAGAAGTTTATTATCCACCTGATGGAACGGGGAGCCAATGGCTACCTGCTAAAAAATGCAGATGTGGCTGAGATACACAAGGCAATATATGCAGTTCATGAAACCGGCTATTATTTCAACGACCTGGTCAATAAGGCCCTTCTCCGAAAACTTACTATCCGGGGAAATGTAAAGCCTACTTTCCGGCAGGATATTGCTTTTACTGAGCGGGAACTGGAGGTGTTGCAACTTATTTGCGAAGAAAAAACCAACGCCGAAATAGGTCAAACCATTTTTCTCAGTCAACGCAGTGTGGAAGGCATACGCCAACGGTTGATCGAAAAGGTAGGCGTGCGGAATACCGCGGGGTTGGTAATTTTTGCAGTAAAGAATGGGATTGTGTGAAGCCTCGTTAAACACCGGAAGTATCTTCAGGGCGTATTAAAAGCTGAAGCTTCAATTCAAAAAAACCAAATATGTTTCCGTTGTCCTGAAAGATGGCAATGCAAATACCATAGTTTCCGGTTCCTGTTCCAAATATCTTATTATGATAAAACCAGAAATCACGATGCGTTAATCCGCATTCCAGGGGATTGAAAGATACCGGGGTAATGGTTGATTTGGCTTCGAAGAAGAGCAAATTTCCGTTTCCCTCAAGAATAGTATCACCTTTGTAGGTCTGTACATTATACAGTATAACACGGGAATCATAATTGAAACTATCCGACGCTGCATGCAGGTATAGGTTAGTTGCCCTATCTTCAGTTATATCAAGCACATGCGGTATAATATTTAGTTCACTGGTGCTTAGGTCAGGAATATCATCCCCTTTAATATTCACAGTACTGCTTACCTTAACCACTTGTATATATTCCGCTGATAGAGGAGTAGGGGCTAAAGGGTCTGAACTTGCAGTATTGAAGCGATCTGTAAGCAGGGAGGTAAGCACAATGAAATGCAACCATATAGCGTTTGAAGTATTTTCTTCCATAACTACATAGATGAGTGACAGGGAATAAGGCGGGAACTGCCACTTGCATATATCCCGCCTTGTTTAATTATTTTGCGATAATGGTAGGATCCCATTGGAAATAACCGTAAAGGTTAAGGTCTGTATCGTACAATGCAAATCGCAAACCATAATTTTCAGTTCCCTTTTTGTTTACTGTGTTTTGAGCAAACCAGAAATCCTGCTGAACCTTTTTTACTGAAAGCGGATTAAAGCCGCTGGGCACTATTGTGTCGTGTCCGGGAAACGCCTGAAATTCGAAATTTGGTTTTAAGAACACGTCATCTCCGCCAAATTTAAAGAGACTGTAAACAATTACAGGTTGGTCAAAATTGTCGTACTCCGATGTAGCATAAAAACGTACTACATCACCCTGTTTGGCCTGAAAGCTCAGGTCGCCGGTACCCTGACCGCTGATACTGGCTCCGTCAGATACCACCATGTACTGATAAGTATGGTTAATGCCTGTAGGATTGTTTTGATCTTTACTTGGATTTTTAATATCGTTCATGAGGCGTGATGTGTCAATTACGATATTGACATTAATGACTTTGTTCGGCATGATTGTATAGATTAAGGTCTTACTCGTAAGGCTTTTCAGAAATACGCCTCCCGCTGAATTAACTGAACGGGATCAGTTCGTTTATTAGAGTGGGCTTTGCTCCACTGCAAAAGCTTTTGTATGCACAAAGTTGATCAGATGTGACATTGATTACAAGCGTGGAATTACGGCATTTTTGCAAGCAGGTGTTTATACGCATACTCACACATTATGAAAATATGATTTCATTTTGCTTTAAATTAATATACCCTGATCATCTTCTATATTTAACAAATAATGTCAGGTCAATAATAGGCAGATTGTATACTTTAGGTGAAATATTGAGAAGTCTCAGATAAAATGGCAAGTTTCTTCTACGTGAACATTTGCTCAGGCATAGTTTTGCCACACATTTACTAAAAAAAGTAACATTTAAAAGGCGAATGCTACACTTTTAATTGTCAATACTGATTTTTTAAGCCAAAGCCGGTTAACGGTATATATTTAAGCGCTTTGCGTCACCTATTTACCTTACATCCGGAGAATAAAAACAAATTTTATTTAGTTTTAATTATTACAATATCATCATGAGATTTTTTTTTAGTTTTTTGTGTTTGCTTGTTTGTTCAAAAGTTTTTTGTCAAACTACTGAATTTGAAAAAACAATAGAAAGTATACAGCTTGTATCAATTCAGGGGAATACATTACAAGGGTATGATTTGAAGGGGCAATCAAAAGGTAAGATTGTAGTTCTTGAATTTTGGGAAACCTGGTGTATGCCTTGTATAGAAGCAATGGCACATGTGAATAGACTGAAACAAGCTTATCCTAATGATTTGCTTGTTGTTTGCGTGGCAAGTGAAGGCTTGCCAAAAGTGATAAATTTCATAACCAAAAACCAGTATCCTTTCAATTTTGTTTTTGATAGCACCAAACAGTTGAAAGCAATTTTTCCACACCAAAGCATTCCACATACAGTTATAGTAGACAAAGGCGGGAAAATTCAATCGCAGACCCTACCTAATTTCTTAACCGAAAAGGAAATAGACCTGTTATTGGGTGGTAAGTCGATTGACATACCGCAAAAGAAAATCGCTTCCAGATATCAAAACAATGAGGATGCAAGCAAACTATTCAGGTTTGAATTATCTAATAGTGAGTTGGGCGACAGGCCTGAAGTAAGCATTACAAATGATCAAAGGCCGAAGAGAATACTTAAAGACTATTTTGTAAATACATTTATTGATACGGTAGAAAAAATTAAAGAATACGAATGTAGAGCACAAAACGTTTTGCAATTCTACCAGCTTGCATATGGCGAAATTTCGAAGTATCACTTTCTCATTCCTGCAGCATTAGCCTATATTGATTCTACTAACCTGGCAAACAGATATAATCTCCTTTTTTCATCCTCCAACTTATTTGGCAATTTTGACGATCTGTTCATCAATCAATTAAATGCTGTTTTCGGACTGCAAACGGAAAAGATACAAATTGACACCACCGTGTTTATTTTGAAAGATATAAAAACAAGTGGGGACATTTTAATGAAAAAAGATGATGGCAAGCCTGAACAATTCAAGATCAATTTGCGTGACTCATTATTTATTAAAGGTTATATAAGCGCAAAAAAAATAGCCCGTGAAATTGAGAACATCATAAAACATAGAGTTGAACTGAACCCATCACTCGCAGACAATTATTATGAGGTAAACATTGCCATGGAAAGGAAAGAAAATGACGTTAACGAATGGGTTTCTGTTTTAAAGAAGGAAGGTATATACATTGAGAAAGAAAAGAAAAAAATTACTTATATCAGCATAAAAAAGAAGTGAAAAAAAATAATTATCTATAACAGTTTAATTAACCTTTTGACCGATAAATGGCGATGGACAAGGCAAATGCACATCGGTTTGGCAATATGGTGGCTGACATGAGGACTCTAACATGTTGAACTGTTCGACATGATCATTGGCACCAGGTTACTTCATCCTGAAAAAGTTGGCAGAACGCTTTTCAACCTGATCCGAAAAAGGGCACAAAATTGACACGCCTGAAATAAAAAAAACCTGTAAATCAATTGACTTACAGGGCTATGTGCCCCACTTAATTATCGAATTTTTATTTTGTATTTGTGCCGTAACAATGAAAAAGGAGAATACTACTACTTTGATTATCAATGCCGTTTTTTTAGGTCAAGACCGGTTAACGGCATATATTTAAGTGTTATGTGCAATTAATGAAGACTCTACTTATCATATTTTCCATACTGACATTGTCATGTTCAACAACGACAAACACAAACAGACAAATCTTTATTAAAGATATTGGATGGAGATTTAAAGTGCCAAGCAACATTTCATTTAATGACTCGTCCTTTAACAAGGACGGGACATTAAATGAATCTATCCCCGAAAATGGTTCAAGCCTGAGACTTTTTGTTAGTAAGACAGAAAAAGGATTTCTTGGTGCTTTTATATGGAACGATACACTAGACGCAAAAGGCTGGAAGGACTACCATGACAAAGACACTGAATGGTATTTCAATGAAATTCGCCACCTACCGACAATGACAGTATTGGACACTAAATATTATACTGAAAAAGTTGACAACATTGATTTCCTAGTTCAACAAGTTAAGTTTATAAAAAAAAGTACGAGCGACACAGGCTATACATACCATTATTTCGGAAGACTTAAAGGTAAGGGACTTGACTTCAGTTTTGAATACTATGACAAAGAACTTGGAAAATCATTTCATAATGTATTGACTAGTTCGAGATTTGCAAACTAAATGCACATAACATTCAGTTTTGCGTCAGCAGGGGGCGACGAATAAATCCTCATCTTAGTGCTACTATCAGCTACATATCCGGCTGACCGACCACGGATGAGCATCAGAATATCAATTTATTTTTTTATTGAAATTCTCTTTCTTTCTTGCACTCAAGACAAAGGACATCCAGATAATATTTTCTTTGTTTCTAATGCTTATAACGTGCAACGGGATTCAGTTGAAAAAGGGCTACTTCCTGGCCCTCTTCCTCCGCCAGTTCCTTTTTATATGAATTATCACTTTTTAGTGGACTCTGCGGGACAGTTGTATTACTATCAATTAGACCAAAAAGGTTGGTTTGTGGGACAGGTTACGATTATAATGTTCCTCTTTTCATGGGATTAAAACCCGATAAGCTATTTCAAGTCTCAGAAACAAATGTCGTTGAGGTAGTTAAAAAGAATATTTGATTCAAGAACTTTCATTCCGGTGGGTAATAATTGGATTAAAAAAAGATACTATAGAGTCGAACGGATTAGCTAAACTAATGGATATGCTAAACTCAGATTCAAACAAGGTGAAATGGAATCTAAGAAAAGCTACCCTTGAAGAGTCTGTGATTGTTGATTATAAGAGAAATAAGATAAACTATAACTCTGATAGTGTTTTATGGGACACAACTAAGATTAAGTTTATTAAACAGTCAATTAAATTTACTCCTACTAAACTCGAAGACGAATAGTAGCACAATATGGAGTTTTCGGACCAGGAGATGGAGGATTTGATGTTTATTTTTAAGCTTAAACCATTAATAATAAAACGGATTGAATGTAATAATTTCAGCTGCAGACTGTTAATTATTTCGATTTTCAAGGTGCGCGTCGGGGCAACTGCACCTTATTCGCCTTCTATGCCTGGAGTGGTGGGGCAAAACGAAAAAAGGCATTCTGCTGGATTTACCAATCAGAGATTTTAATAATATCATAAACTTACTGGTGTGATTTTAGGCTTTTTTAATGGCTTATCCGAATTCTTCAATTGTAACGATTATAAAGGGTGAAAACATCTTCGGTAATTTCATCAGATTTTTAGTAATCTCGTTGTCGGGAGATAGTTAAGGTTACCATCCATTACTCTTACTCCTATTCCTAAGGTTTTGATTATTTGCCATGCCGTGACTGATAAAGCGAAGCTGTGTGCAGAACACGAATTGTCATCCAATAGCAAAAATCAGGAATATGGATACGGTTGTTGAATGGTAATAATATTTATATTGTATTTGCGCCGTAACATAAAAGGAATTTAAATGTCAGTAAGAAAAGTATTTTGGGATGACCCTTATCAAACCGAGTTGCAAACAACTGTAACATCTGTAAGTGAAAATATCATAACACTTAAGGAAACTATTGCTTATGCTTTTTCAGGCGGCCAACAATCAGACGATGGAACTATCAACGATTACAAAATTCTCAAGGCACAAAAAAATGGCAAAGAAATATATTATACAATTGACAATGGGCACAACTTGAAAACTGGCGACACCGTTCTATTAAAAATAGACTGGGACAAACGCTACAAGATTATGAAACTTCACTTTGCCGCAGAGGTGATCTTAGAGCTTGTGAACCAAAATTTTAACAGACCAGAAAAAATTGGTGCAAACATTACATCAGAGAAATCAAGAATTGATTTTATTTGGGAAAATAATATTTCAGAAATGTTCCCAATTTTAGAACAAAAGGCAAAAGAATTAATCGCAGCTGACAAGCCAATTATAAGTGCATTTAGTAACGAGGATGACGAGATACGCTATTGGAAAATTGAAGGTTTTGGGCAAGTTCCTTGTGGTGGCACACATATAAAAAGAACCAGTGAACTTGGTGCATTAAAACTAAAAAGAGATAGACAAGGTAAAAGCAAAGAACGAATAGAAATTTATTTGGCTTAAAAAAATGAAGCGAATTTTACAGCAGCCAAAATGGGGTTTTCTGCTATGCTGGCTGAAGAATATATACTGATCGTCCCGTTCGCTTATCATCTGTAGTCCGGGCTGGATGAATAAAGCCGAGCAACAGAATATAATATCAACTGCATTTACTTTACTGAGCGGCGGTTTGGGCTGACGAATTTTTTTAGGGCAGTTTTGGAGGATTTGAATTCCTGCGTTCCTGAAGTGTGCCGGTCTGTTACGGCGGTTGTGCGTGTCATTGAGTGTGTCAATTATGTGTCAGAAATAGTGATAGAAAGCGTAAAAAAGTGACACTTTTTTCAAAACTTTCCATTGACTTCGAAAAAAATTGGACAAAAATTTGCGTAACCCAAAAGTTACGCATAAGTTTGTAACCTAAAAGTTACATAATATGCAAAAAGAAATTAATCACGAATGGATTTATGAGCAATCTCCCACTGAAGTTTGGGAATATCTCACACAAGCGGAACTTATCGCTTTATGGCTGATGCCAAACAATTTTAAACTTGAACTCGGACACGAATTTCAGTTTACTACAAAGCCAATGCCTGAACTTGAATTAGATGGTGTTTTTCATTGTAAGGTCCTCGAAATCGAAACATATCGAAAACTTTTATACAGTTGGAAAGGCGGTTCAGGAAATGGAATTTATACATTAAATACCATTTGTGAATGGACATTAGAACAATACGGAAAAGGTACAAAATTGAAGTTAAAACATTCAGGCTTCAAGGAACACAATACAGAAATATTTATTGGTATGACAGACGGATGGTTAAAGTTAGCCGAAAAAATGCTTGCCCACATTAACACACAAAAATAGTTTGACTATGAAAATCGGAATAATAGGTGTGGGTCAAATTGGCTCTACCTTAATTAGGCAATATGCAAAAGCAGGTCACAAAATAAAATTCACAAATGCGAGTGGAATTGAAAAACTCAATGCTCTTGAAAAAGAAACTGGAACAAAAGCTGTTTCCTTAATTGAAGTGGTTGAAGATATTAATGTGTTGGTTGTTTCAATTCCATTCATTGAAATTCCAAACTTGGCAAAGCAATTGTGCAAAAGAATTGCTACTGATACCATAATTATTGATACAACAAATTACTACCCTATTAGAGATGGCAAGATTAGCGAAGTAGAAAATGGAATATTTGAAAGTATTTGGGTTTCAAACCAACTCGAACGACCTGTTATAAAAGTATATAACAGCATATTAGCAGGTTCACTTCTGAAAGAAGGTCTTCCAAAAGGCTCAAAGAACAGAATTGCTTTGCCCATTTCAGGCGAAAGCGAAAAATCAAAGCAAATTGTTGCTTCGCTTGTAAATGATAGTGGTTTTGATGCCGTAGATATTGGCGATTTATCAAATTCCTGGAAACAACAACCGGGTAGTCCAATTTATTGCACCGACTTAACTATTCCAGAATTGAAAAATAATTTTGATAGAGTTCAGCGGAATATTTTAGCCCTAAAACGTGAGCTTGCGTTGCAATTTATACTAAAGCAAGAGTTTACTAATTGGATGAACTGGTACAAAGACTGCGTTACAAATAATCGTGTTGTTTACGAAACACTTTTAAACAATTAAGCAATGGCAACACCAAATCTTGACGTTTTTCAAGTTATTGCAGACCCAAGTAGGCGACAAATTTTACAAATGCTTACCAAAGACAGCTACAACATAAACAGCATTTCAGAAAAATTTGAAATGAGTCGACCAGCGGTTTCAAAGCATATCAAAATTTTACAGACAGCAGGATTTATCTCCATTCAAATTGTAGGCAGAGAACATTATTGTGCTCTCAATAAAAAAGGATTTGAAGAAATCAGAAAATGGATAAATCACTTCGATCAATTCTGGAATAGCAAATTGAAGAATTTGGAAAAGCTACTCAACAACAAAAAGACAATTAACTAAAAATTTGGAAATTGGAAATGAAAAAAGAAATAATGCTTCAACAATTGGAACAAAGCAGAAATGATTGCTTGAGGATACTCGACAAAATCAGCCTAGAAAACGTACATTTTCGTTTAACCGAAAAAACAGCATCCGTAGGGTTTATTTTCCGACATATCGGAGAAACCACAAATTTAATAGCACATTTTTTTGGATACAAGACAGATATAGAAGGTACTACAATTGGACAAGTAGATTCAGGAAATGAATATGATTTAACAACAAGTAGCAATCTGTTTGAAAAAGGATACCAAACTCTTGTGGAGCTTGTAAAAGTGACTACTGAAAACGGATGGTTAGAAGAAATTGAAACTAGTTGGTTTGGTAAAATTTCACGGATAAAACTTTATACCATTCTTCTTCTCCATAATGCCCACCATTGTGGACAAATAGCATCAACAATCGTAAAAGGAAAGAGATTTTAAAATTCAGCATTATGGAAAAAGACAACTTCAAACTTGTATTATCTACAGAGCGACCCCCAAAAGAAGTCTTTCAGACAATTCTTAAAGTTAGAGATTGGTGGACAGGTTATCACAATGAACAGTTCACAGGTGAAACCGAAAAGCTAAATGATGTGTTTCATTTTTATGCAGCAGGTGGCTTGCACCAATGCACTCAAAAGATTGTTGAGCTAATTCCAAATCAAAGAATAGTTTGGCTTGTAACTGACAGTACATTAGGGTTTGTAGAAAAATCAGATGAATGGAATAATAGCAAAATTATTTTTGACATCTCGAAGAAAGAAAACAAAACACAACTTACATTCACTCACGAAGGACTAACACCTGAAATTGAATGTTATAATTCCTGTGCACCATCCTGGACAAGATATTTGCAAAACAAACTAATGCCTTTAATTAGCCAAACAAAATTATAACCCCAAAAGACAAATAGCCCAGGATGAAACAACGACCCGCTAACATTGCATTGGCGTATATGGCGGGGCGACGAATATATACTCAGCTTTTTGTTCGCTATTTAGCTTCGGTTTCGGCAGACGAATAACGCCAAGCAGTAGAATTAACAATGAGCTTTTGTATCTTTAATCAGCATTGGTTCCGGGCTGAACGTTTAATGAATGCCGCCACATTGCCAATGCTTCAACGTTAGTGGCAATGCCTAATGAGCAGTGCTTTTTTATTCGGGGAGTGACAGGGGTAAAGACTCTTACTGGCTGGACATATCCTTGATAATTGACAGATTAACGCAAGACACCAAAACTTTTGCTATGAAACCACTTAATGAGTGTTTAGATATTCTTTTAAATCGGTTAGCTGACAACTGGAATAATTATGGCAACGATAGAAAGTATCTAAGCTGCGAGGAAATGATGACAATTTTTGAGCTTAACCTTCAATATTTGTATTCTGTTGGTAAAACGTAATCTTATCTTTTTCTGAACGCTGGTTTTCGTCAATAAACTCGGCGTATTTGTCTTCTCTTAGTCCTTCAAAAAATTCATGTTTGCGGTATAATAATAACGGTAATGGGATGGTACTTTATTCAACAGGGCGGTTACGTTCAGAAGAATAATATTGAAATGCTTCAGAGAAATATTTTGAAAGCGCAAGCCAAGGCAACCCTACGCCTAACTGTGGTGGTTGCTGTTTTGCTGTTCCGGTTGAACTGGTTGGACGCTTGTTGATAGTTCAAATTTTATTCATGAGCAGACAAGCAGGTGGGCTTACAATGGCAAGTCAATCTTTCCATTGACAAGTAGTGGTTTTTCTGACACTCTTTTAAATGACGCACATTTGACTGATTTTCCGCGATGGTTCGGCGGACAAGTGTCCATTTACAAATTCAAAACAGGTTGGATTACAATTAAGCCAGGCGCTGACGATTCGATCGAACTAAACGACTTTGTTGTCATAAACAATAACAAATCAGAAATGGCGGTTTATCATTTATGGGGTGAGTGATCGCCAGCAAACAACATGGGGTTTTCTGCTATACCCCGGCGTCAGGAATCGAACCATACAAACCATTCCTTTACAAGTACTTAAGAATTCAAGCTATAAAAGGCGAAATTAACATAAACTAAAAAGGCCTCAAGTCTAACGACTTAAAGCCCTTTTTGTTTTTGGTGCCCAGGACAAGATTCGAACTTGCACGCCGTTTCCAGCACCACCACCTCAAAGTGGCTTGTCTACCAGTTTCAACACCTGGGCACTTTAATTGGGTCGCAAATTTAATTGATTTACTGATATGTTGCGAAAGAATTTCTGAAACCTCCTTATTTCAAAACAATCCTAAACGTAGTTCCCTTTCCCGGTTCAGAGTGCTTCACAAATAATTGCCCTTTATGATATTGCTCAATGATCCGTTTGGAAAGGCTCAAACCCAGGCCCCAGCCACGTTTTTTGGTGGTGAATCCCGGTTTAAAAACCTTGCTAACATTCTGTTTGGAGATCCCCTTGCCGGTATCGGTCACATCAATAAAAGTTTGTGCGTCCTGCTGCCAGATATGGAGGGTGATCATGCCTTTTCCTTCCATGGCATCCAGGGCATTTTTCAGCAGGTTTTCAATTACCCAGTCAAACAGGGGAGGGGAGATCATGGTGTAGATCTCATTTATATTACGGGAGTTCAGTACAAACTGCACTTTACCGGGTGCGCGTTTGCGAATGTATTCAACCATACTGGCTATCTGGGCTACAATATTATGTTTCTCCAGGTGCGGCGTGCTGCCAATTTTCCCGAACCTGTCAGACACTAGCTTTAACCGGTCCACATCTTTTTCCATCTCCTGCACGATCTTTTCGTCGGAATAATTTTCTTTCATTATTTCTACCCAACCCTGCAGCGACGTTAATGGCGTGCCCAATTGATGTGCCGTTTCCTTGGCCATTCCTGCCCAAACCTGGTTTTGCGACGAACGAAAACTGGTGGTCAGCGCGAGAATGGTAATTATAATAAACATGCTCACAATAAATAACTGTACCAACGGATAATACCGTACCTGGTTTAACAAGGAAGTATGACCGTAATTGTACAGGTTTTTTTCGGCCGGGTTCAGCGGATCAACCCATTCAATGGTGGGGTTTTGCGAGCGGAATTCAATTAATTTTCTGCGAACATAATTACTGTCACTGGCAACACTGGCCGAATCGAGGTTCACATGATCGAGTATATGTCCTTTTTCATCAGTAACTATAATGGGTACGGTATTATTTTCGGCAATGATGATGCTTACCAGTTTATCGCTCAACCCGGTGGTGTCAGACAGCAACAATTTGGTAGCTTCTACCCATTCTTCTACTTTTTGCCTTTCTTCGCGGGCAATTTTCCGCGCCAGGTATTGCGAATAGAAAATAGTACCGCTTACAATTGCTATGGCAATGAGGGCTAATCCGGTTCTCCAGTTAAAAAGCGGTTGAATCATTCGTCTAATTTATAAAAACCGTTCCTTTGCATCCTTTAATTGGTTGAATTATTTTTACACCAGCATGACGAATCCACTCGTATCTATAGTAATCCTTAACTGGAATGGACGTAATTTTCTGCAGCAGTTTTTACCGTCTGTGCTGGCGACTACCTATAATAATAAAGAAGTGGTGGTGATTGATAATGCGTCTACCGACGATTCGGTTCAATATCTGCAGGAGCAATGGCCTACTGTGCGCATTATTCAAAACAAAGGCAATTATGGATTTGCGCAAGGCTACAATGAGGGCCTGAAGCAGGTTCAATCGAATTATTACGTGCTGTTGAATTCAGACGTGGAAGTAACGCCCAATTGGCTCGATGCCATGGTGGAACTGCTGGAAAAGGATGCAACGATAGCGGCTTGTCAGCCTAAGATCTTACAGTTCTTTAATAAAGAATTGTTTGAATATGCGGGTGCGGCCGGTGGCTGGCTCGATTGCCTGGGCTATCCCTTTGCCCGGGGGCGCATTTTTGATGTTTGTGAGAAAGACGAAGGGCAGTACGATACGGCGGAGCCTATTTTCTGGGCCAGCGGTGCGGCTATGTTTGTACGGGCCAATGTGTATCATGCCCTGGGCGGACTGGATGAATACTTTTTTGCGCACCAGGAAGAGATCGACTTTTGCTGGCGGCTGCAATTGGCGGGCTACCGGGTATTTGCCTGTCCACAATCTGTTGTGTATCACGTAGGTGGCGGTACTTTGCCTAAGGGAAATGCCCGCAAGGTGTTGCTGAATTTCAGGAATAACCTGGTGATGATGGCGAAAAATATGCCGCGGTGGGAAGCTACCTGGAAGATCTCGTACCGGTTTTGGCTGGATTATATTTCGGCTTTTAAATCGCTGTTGGCCGGACAAAAAACCTATTACCGGTCGGTAATGAAAGCGCATGCCGCTTTTTTGACCTGGCTGTTCGTGAAGCGAAAAAAGGCACTTTTTCCGCCAAAAAAGAAGAGCGAACTGCATGGTTATCTGCATAAAAGCGTGGTGTGGGGCCATTTTGTAAAAGGCAAAAAGACTTTTACAGAAATTGTTGATAATAAAAGGTGAATTTTTGGTTTGAACTATTATTTTTGCACTGCAATCAAATGAGTTATGGAAAATCTGGAAAAAGATCCCCGCGATAAAGACTTTAAAAGAAACTGGGTAAATTCATCTGTATTTCTGTTTTACCTGCAAGTATTCTGTATTCTTGCATTTGTACTGGGCGGTTGCTACAGCCTGTATACACAACGTTATAAAGGTAAGCCCAAGGTGGAAGTGCCTGCGAGCACCCAATACACTCCGCAGTATAAATAAATGATTTTTAGCGAGAAAAATTTGGTTGAAAGTATACAATTCCTATTTTTGCAGTCCCAATTACGAAAGCAGTGAATCACAAAAAGATAAGCTGAAGTAAAAAAGGAAAAAGAGATCTTTTCAAAATAATTATCGCCTTTGTATAAACGCTTTGGCGATTGAATGCGGAAGTAGCTCAGTTGGTAGAGCGCAATCCGCCAGCTGGCGGATTGAGGTCGCGGCTGTAAACAATAAATATAAAACGTTCTTTAAAAAAGTCATACAAGCGGAAGTAGCTCAGTTGGTAGAGCGCAACCTTGCCAAGGTTGAGGTCGCGGGTTCGAGCCTCGTCTTCCGCTCCAAGAATTCCATCCGAAAGATGGAATTTTTTGTTTCACAAAGATCCTAAGGTGAAGTACCGGGATCAGGTATTTGGTGTAGATTTAAGAATAAGGTTTACCCGGGTGGTGGAACTGGTAGACACGCAGGACTTAAAATCCTGTTCCCCGCAACGGGAGTGTGGGTTCAACTCCCATCCCGGGTACGAAATGTAAAGCCTTGTAAACGAAAGTTTACGAGGCTTTTTTGTTGCGATCCCTGGTGGGTATATCGAACAAATATTGGATCAGGTTGGAAAGTTGGGGCATTCTTCGAGATAGTACGTCGTGGGCGGTGCCATTAGCTTTCCTTCGAGAAAAGAAAAAAAGACTTTTATGTAGTCCTGCTCAAGATGCCAATCATATTCTTGCCTTGAAGCGTATATCGCAATAATTATAAGCTTATTGGGCTCGTTGGATTTTCTCATCAGCATGAAGCTTTCGCATCCTTCTTCAAGCAAGGTATGTTTCCTTATATGATCTGCCGGTGGCAATACCTCCTCTATGAACTCAGGACGTACTGTGAGTTTTACATGTGTGATAATTTTATCGTTTTTCATAAAAATTGTTTAAAGGGAATGCTGGAGTTCTTTAAGGCAAATGCCAAATTGAACTCCAGCAAATAAAAACTATCCCTGGTTCATCATTTCAAATGCTTCAGCAGGAGCTGATAAATAAAACTTTCTGAAATCTGCTGTCTGACCGATCTTGATTTCAAAGTCGTCCTTTTCAATACCGTCTATTAATCCCTGTGCAACTTCAATAGGAGGAATCCCGTTTTCTTCGCCACCTATTTCTTTGGAAAACTCGGTATTAACCAAAGGAGGCATCAGTTCAAAAACTTTGATTGACGTGTCCTTTGCCAGGGTGTGCCTAAGTGAAAGCGTATAAGAGTGTACAGCAGCCTTACTATCTGAATAAGAAGGCAACTTTGCCGTAGGAGAAAAGGCAACGATAGAAGTTACGTTAACAATTGCCGCTTCCGGCTGTTTTTTTAGAATTGAAAGAAAGCCCTCCGTCAAACGAACCAGTGAAAAATAATTGGTAGCAAATTCTGCTGTCGATTTTTCAAAAGCGCCTGCGCTCTCTGCATGTGTATAGGCAAAAGCACGACCGGCATTATTGATCAGCACACTTAATTCCGGATGCTTTTCTGATACCTGGGCTATAAGATCTTTTACATCGCTTTTACTGTTGATGTCACAGCGTATGGCAATTGTATTGGACAATGATTTGACTGCTGCATTTAACTTACTTTCAGTTCTGCCAATAATTATGATTTTGTTTCCTCTGGCGCTTAATAATTTTGCGATTTCGAAACCAATTCCTGATCCACCACCGGTGATGAGAACGGTTTTATTTGTAATATTCATTTTAATTCTTTAATTAATATTTTATATAATTGCGTTACACCAATAACATACTTAATTGGCTGTTTTCACGCTTTTTAATATTGATCCTTCAAACATTTTGGGTACATAACTTTGCAGGAAGAGAATCATACCAGTCATTTTTCCTACGGGGTTGCTAAACTTTGGTTCCTTTGTATCAATCAATTTTGAGATCGTATTTACAACCGCATCCGGTGCTTCTGCTTCTTCCAAACTTTTTTTAGTTAGCGCATTAACCTGTTTTCTGTAAACATCATAGTCTGCTATGTTACCGGTTGCCGAATATGAATTATGACCGATATTGGTTTTAAACCAAACAGGTTCAACCACACTTACTTTAATATTGAATTGATTTAATTCAAAACGTAACGATTTAAAGTAGCCTTCAACTGCATGTTTTGAAGCAGAATAATAAGACAGATTGGGTGGGCCGATTAAGCCAACGATAGAACTTACGGTGATGATCTGCCCATGCTTTTGTTTTCTGAAATAAGGCAATAGGGCATTCGTAACCTTAACCGTACCCCAAAAATTGGTTTCAAACTGTCGTCTACCCACCTCAACCGGTGTTTCTTCTGCAAGTCCTGTTACCATAAAGCCTGCATTGTTAACCAATACATCTAATTGCCTGATTTGTGAGAATAATTGCTCAGTGAAAGACCTTATAGAATTATCATCGTCAATATCTAATCGTAAAAGCTTGAAGGAAACTTTTCCTTTGAATTTCTCAGGTTCCCGGCTTGTACCGATGACATTAAAACCTCTTTCGTGAAGATTATTTGCAAGCATTAATCCAAAACCTGATGATGCGCCTGTAATTAATATTGTCTTTTTCATTGTAGTAAACTTTTATAAATCTGACATGATGATTATTGCAATACCACTGCTGCCAGGTTTGATTAGTGATTAGTTCTTAAGGAAAGTATTGATGTAGCCTGATATTAATTCCGGATATTGGTCCTGGGTGGCGTGGCCAGCTTCGGGCATAACTATAATTTGAAGCGTAGATGTTTTCTTTACCATTGGATACCAGTTTTCGACCGGGAACGCAGGGGCATGAATTTGCGGTAACCAATTTTTTTGTTGTCGATGGTTGCGTATTGTGTTGTTGCAATCAAAGCAGTGGATTCCATTTGTTTACTATTTGTTTTTTGTGAATGTGCCTGATTGATTGCAAATAGAGTTGTCGCAAAAAGCAACGTAGTGAATTTTATATTCTTCATAAAAATCTTTTAATATGTACCTGCGAGTACAATAATGGTTAAAAAAATAGTTAAACTGCCTGGTCTCTGATGACTAACTGCTGTCTATGTTCATAATGATATTTTGATTTATAGTGAATAGTACTGTACCCGCAAGTACATAATTGTGCAAAAAAAATTTATTCCAGTATTTTAAGGTTCAGGTCAATTAGTGCTTTCAGTTTTGCCGGATCTTTTACTATGTTCCTGGTAACGTTTAATCCGTTCCATAAGTTGATAAAATATAATTCCAAAAGTTCAGGTGAAAGGTTTGTTTTAATATGGCCTGATTTTTTTGCTTTTTTCATTGCATCCGTAAAGGCATGTGCAATAGTCAAAATTTGTTCCCCAGCTATTTTTTTTAAAGCTTTATCTTCCGCCTGCACCACAGTATTTGCGAAATAACATCCACGCTTATAAAAACCTGTTTTTGGATCGGCCATCACATAGAAATAGGATCTAATGGCTTCTGTAGGGTTATCGATGGTTTTAAGTACTTCCAGAAAAGGTTTAGGGTAGAGGCTGAAAAAACGCCTCACTGATTTTTCAAACAATTCCTGTTTCCCTCCTTTATAAGCGAGATAAAAACTGCCTTTACCAATGCCCATTGCACTCAGGAGCTCATTTGGAGTAGCATTTTCATATCCCTTTTCCCAAAACACCTCAATAGCGTTGTCGAGAGCTTTTTCTTCGTCATATATTTTTGGTCTTCCTGCCATATTTTCTCTATTCCCGGTGTAAAGATATATACTGTACCCATAAGTACAAAATAATATTGAAAAATTATTTCAATTCATATTTTACAATGGAACACTGCATTCTTGTAGTTGGTGAGCGTACGCCACTACCTCACCTGGGGGCGAGCCTGTTCTTTCAGCTGTTAGCAGTCTGTTTAGGTTCGTTATTATTTTCACAGGCAGCCGGCCATGTTGCTACGGATGCGGCAAAAGAATTGATGGGCTATTTATTACCGCAAGGCACTCTGGAATATTTTTATAAAATCCGTATAGTATATAAGTGGCCAATTATTATCTTCCAATGCGTATTTATGCAGTTATCCTTGCTAACTATGTATTAACCCTCGTTCATTAACATAGATCAATTACGTATTATTTTGTATCGATAATTCTATTTAGATCATCTATGACTCACTATGGAGCATCAGTTCATAACTATTCAACATAAGTATGTAACTTGTGCATGTAAGTACAGAACTTTACACGAAAGTTATGCACTTATTGGTCAATGTTGTATAGGGTTGCTCCAAAGTTTTATAAGGTTGCGCCAATGTTTAGTCAGGGTGCTCCATTTTTAAAAGATTGCTCCGGTGTTTAGTCAGATTGCTCCAATGTTAGTTATAGATGCGGCATAGTTAGTCATAAATGCGGCTACTTGTCTCGTCCTAACATAACTATACAGGTGAAGAATAAATCCTGAAGCAACTATACACAAGCGGCAGATAGTCCTGAAGAAGCTATACACAAGCAAGTGATAATCCTGAAGTTGCTTTACAGTTTGAGTTTTCAAAAATAAGGATTGGTTTTGTTAATCCGTAAAAAGAGGCGGGGCCTGGCTTAAAAAAGGGAGCCGCCCCGCCTCTTTTTACTGGTTGCTACATTGCGGTAAGAGGCTGTATTTCCTGAATTACATTTTCAGACTGCAGATTGCTATCAACCCTTTTTTTAGGGTATTGCTTCCATCTTTTAGTTAAAATGCCTTGTTTTAGATGAGCCTGGGCTGGAGTTAACAGATCACAGCTACCATGAGGCCTGTGCTCATTATATGCTGTTATGCTGTTCTTAATCAGTTCACAGGTTTGTTCAAAACCACAGGAAGAACTGTAAAGGTTAAACTCTGTTTTAAGAATTCCATTAACCCGTTCGGCCAGGGCATTTTCATAGGGATCACCATTTTCTGTCATGCTGATAGCTATTTCATTTTCCTTTAGTATGCGCACATAATCAGCAGAACAATATTGTGAACCCCTGTCAGAATGATGGATAAGAGCCCGTTTGGCGTAAAGCCGGT